>CAWBBM010000041.1:0-17010 GCA_963787015.1 uncultured Bacillaceae bacterium | reverse complement strand
TGGTATAAACGCATAAACGGGAATACCCAATTCATCATAGAGAGCTTTCTTCTTCCGAATCTATTCCTTATCTGATCCCGTTTCGGGCTTTGGATAAAAATTATGCCAGGCAATCGTATTCTTCTGTTTCCGTCCCCATATCCAATCCAATGCTAGAAGTTCCTTCCACTCCAATCGTACTAGCATTGATGGCAATCTGAAAGTGATGGGACAATTCCAACATATCATCTGTTGTAAATCCATCATCCAGTCTTAAAGGAGGTGACGCCCAATTCCTATCAAATCATCAAAATGATTCAGCCCCAAGCGTGGCCAGGTGTACACTTCGATACATCAGCGAACACCTCAAATCCTTCTATTTTTAAAAAGAGATAGTAGTTCCCTTACTCCTTCAGGACTCACCCCTGACTCTTCAGGAATATGAAGCGACGTAAACGCAAGCTTGATGCCCGCTAAAGAAGCCTGAAGAATACTTTCTCCCGCTCCTTCATCAGACAAATAAACGGATATCCCGATCATTCAAACTCACTCGCCATTTCATCCTTGAACCCAAACAGGTAGGTCAAGGCAAAGCCTGCAGCATACGCAATCAATAGTCCAAGAGTATAATAGAGAATTTCACCTGCGTTCACCAGGAAAATCAGCGGCAATCCCGATACACCGATCGCAAACGTTGCGACATCGAAGTAAGCCTGGAATGCCCCACCGAATCCGGCACCTAGACAAGCGGTGAGGAATGGTCTTCCTAACGGCAGGGTCACACCGAAGATCAATGGCTCACCGATCCCAAGCATCCCGGCCGGCAGTGCTCCGCCGATCGCTCTCTTCAACTTTTTCTTCTTCGTTTTCATAAAGATGGCAAAAGCCGCCCCAACCTGACCTGCTCCACCCATCGCAAGGATAGGAAGAAGCGGATCGTCCCCAAGCGTGTTGATCAGCTCTAAATGAACAGGGGTCAAGCCTTGATGCAAGCCCGTTACCACAAGGGGTAGGAAGGTCGCTCCGAGCACGAATCCGGCAACGATTCCACCCATATCAATCAGTGAAAGAAGACCGTTTGTAATGATATCTGAAATGAATCCTCCCACCGGCATAAACACGGTATACGTTAATAACCCTGTTACCAGTAATGCAATCGTAGGCGTCACAATGATATCGATTGCCTGAGGAATCACCTTGCGTACATTCTTCTCAACAAAGGCAATGAAAATCGCCGCAATCAAGACCCCGATTAATCCACCACGGCCTGGCAGCAGATTTTCTCCAAACAGTGTCACGTCCCCAATCGCCGGGTTGATAATCAAGATACCAGCCAAGCCGCCAAGAGCCGCTGAGCCGCCGAACTCCTTCGCCGCATTCATCCCGACAAGGATACCGAGATAACCGAATAGTCCACTACCGATAATGGAGAGCATCATGACAAGCTGGGATTCCCCGTTTAACCAGCCGGCCTGGACGAAGAACTTCGTGAATCCTGTAATCAATCCTGACGCAATCAAAGCAGGAATTAGTGGGATGAATATATTCGCGACACGTCTTAGAAGCAACTTGAATGGTGTTGCATTCTTTTTCTTCAAACCGGCCTTTTTCTCTGCCGCCCGTGCCTTCAAATCAAGCTCGTCTGATGACACCAGCTTGCCAAATTCCTCGGTCACACGATTGACCTTTCCCGGTCCCAATATCACCTGGTAGGTTTCATCCTCCACAAACCCCAATACTCCCTCAGTCTTCTTTATGTCCACTTTCTGCACAAGCTCTTCGTTGTATACTTTCACTCTCAGTCTCGTCATACAGTTTTCATAGCTTGCGATATTGCCAGCACCGCCAAACATTTCTAAAAGTACTCCAGCCAATTCCTTGTTCGTCAATTTCACCTACCCCTTTCTCACTCTCGATTTATGAAAGATCACAAAATCACTCAACTATTTCTCAATGGCTAAACGAACATATCCGTCCGCATCCTCTAACCGGCTTTTTGCTTCCTCGTACTCACAACCAAGGGTGATCATCACAATCGACGTCTTCACCTCATTATTCGCCTTCTTCAACGTTGCGGCTGCCGTTTCCTTATCTGCCCCGGTGATGCTTTCAATGATTCCGATCGCCCGCTGTTCAAGCTTATAGTTGCTAATATTCACATCGACCATCAGGTTTCCATATGCTTTACCCAGCTTAATCATAGCCGCTGTCGAAATCATATTGAGGACCATTTTCTGTGCTGTTCCTGCCTTTAAGCGGGTGGATCCCGTCAATGCTTCCGGTCCTGCATCCACTTCGATCGCCATCTCCGCTTCAGCAGAGATTTTAGAACCTGTATTACAGGACAGCGCCACTGTCGTCGCCCCTATTTCCTTTGCATAACGTAAGCCCCCGATGACATAGGGAGTACGTCCGCTTGCTGCGATTCCAACCACAGTGTCCCCGCTCGTCAAACCGATTTCCTTCAGATCAGATGCACCCAGCCCTTCGTCATCTTCGGCGCCTTCAACGGCTTTCACGAATGCTTTCTCCCCGCCTGCAATCAAGCCTACGACGACGTCACTGCCCACACTGAAAGTCGGTGGACACTCCACCGCGTCAAGTACCCCGAGCCTTCCACTAGTACCGGCACCCATGTAAATCAATCTCCCACCACTCGAAATGGACTTCACTACTGCATCGACTACTTTCTCCACTTCAGGGATCACATCTTTAACCGCTGATGCTACTTTCTGATCCTCTTTATTCATCATGCGCAGAATCTCGCCACTACTCGCTGTATCGATTTTAAGCGTATTCTGATTCACCTTTTCAGTCGATAATTCAAAAACATTGTCTTTCATCCATCATTCCTCCAAAAATCTGTATGCGTTTTCATTACTTATATACATACCACTTTTAAAATTAAATTTCAATTGTATTTTATAATTTATGAAATATTATTTTAAGATACTCCTTTTCGCAAAGATTGTTGTTTTCTAACATAGGAGTTGCCAAGGCTCTGTCTATGAATGTGAGATAGATCGTGAGGGGAACGGCTACGCTTTCCGGCGGACGAACGGCCGAGCCTCCTCAGCTGCGCTTCCGGGGTCTCGGCGCGCCCGTTTTTCCGCAGGAGTCTCCGCCGTTCCCCTCACCATCTAAAGAGATTTTCGTGACAGAGCTTTATAATTTAAAAAATTGAATGAACTAGTATCTTACTATTCAAGCTAAAATCGACCACTGCACAGGTCGAATATTAATATTTTCTAGCCTTGTATGGTAGTAGATTAGCCTCATGCTTATAAAGTTGATTTACGCTGCAGGTGTAGGGATCCTGAGGGAATTGCGGGAAATTCGAAAAGCTGAGGCGGCTCGTTCGGGCCTGACAAGCATAAGTTAAATGGGCTTAATATGGTGTTTTCTCCTTCTTAGGACCATTTAGCTTATGACCTCGAGGGGCTAGACAGCTGAGACCCCGCAGGGCACCTCCACTCGCTACCTCCAATAGCAACAATGTTGACGAAAAGAGCCTATAAAATAGACCGATGAAGAGAAGTTTTAACTTTTTGCAAAAATCGATTCAACGACAAATAGGAGTTGGAACAAGCTTCCTACTCCTGTTTTAGCTATCCTATTTAGAGGTCCGTCCCTCAATAATCGAAGGAAGTATCCTCGCCGAATTCTGTTGAGTCCATGAGTCCGGATTGGAATCCTGGCAGAAAGAGTTCGGTGTCACTTCTGTTGCGTGTTGAAAGGTTCGGGATGGTTGAAAAGTGATTCATGGTGACAGCAGCCCGTTCCCTTTGTTTCGTGAATACTTTCCGAGAGCAATTGATTTCTAACTGCCCTCCATTTTTAAAGTGGACATAGGTTTTTCCTTCTGAAGTTGTGCATGATTCAATATGCTGGCAGAATAACCAGATACAATCATAATCGGTTGGGGCAATAGTGGGTATCGCATAGATGTATTGTTGCGGGCAAACCATAAGAGGTGTTTTTCTAAAGTAGTCGAACGCATGCCGCACGGCTTTAATCCTACCATCATAGGTGGACCGGTACGTCATGCACGACTCTTCTAAAATATCCATAGGGGCTTTCATGCTGAACATTTTCCTTCCCGAGTAGTCATACACGACCGATTGATGAATCCCATCATAAGCTGGCCCGATCGCCATCGTCCTTCGAGTAACCAGTAGTTCAAAACCTTTCAATCTAAACACCATCCTTCTCCTCTTTTATTATAAGTCCATATTATCTGAATCTTCTTAAATACGAGACTTAATTACCATTATATACTAATTATGGAAAATATCTATTTTTATTTGCAGATTTTTGGGGAAAAATCTCATAATTCAAGGAAATAGAATATTTCCTGGGGGATAATGTCGAAAACGAATCCGATCAGACGTATCTCTTCAATCTAAAGGGGAAACTATTTGGAAAATCATATGGTTAGAATTTATTAAGACACCGCTGTTGATATCCGTGCAAGACTTCGCTTTCCTCGGGCCGCCGGTGATCCTCCTTGCCAATTGCTCCTGCGGGTTTCACTTATTCCGCTTTTCCCGAAGGATTCTTCGCCTTGCACTCCAATCAACCGCTTGAACAAATCCAATAAAAAAATCCGAATGCATTCGATTCTACTAAAAGAATTTCGAATGATCGTTCGGATTTCCCTTCGACTAAAACTCTTTTTTTCAGCCACTTGCAAATAACCCATCAATCTCCTAATAAACCAGTACCAACAACCGCCCCTTTACTTTCGTAACGAATTACTTCTTTAATCACTTCTTCCACAAAAATCGGGGTCTTCACAAAAGCACTTTCAATATGCAGGCGTTCCGTTCGTTTATGTGCGTCCTTCCCAAATGGTCCTACGTTTAAAACAGGGCCCTCTAACTTATGCATTTCCTTAAATGGGATGCTATAGGTGGTATCCCAAACCGGGGTATTATCCTCATAAACCGCCCAGCCTTTATTTTCGTCCTTATAGTTCACATAGCTAAGGTCTGAAATTCCATTAAAGTAATGGGCTTGTTCAACAGGCAAATGAAACAGTTCTTCGGCTACCTCTGTTACTTTCTGAATACATCTTGATACTAAAGGATGGTCAGACGTATTTACAGCTGGATAATAAGGGGGTGTAAACATTAATACAATGGCAGGTGAAAGTTCCTGACAGTTGATTAAGAGTGTGTCTGCGATTCGAAATGATTTCTCACGATCATCGCCTTGATTGTTGCCAATATCATGTTTCAATGCTTCTATATATTCTTTACCGAGCTTCTTTTCAGCATAGTCGATTAATTCCGAATAGCGGAGAACCCGAACTTCTCCTACCGAGGGAATCTCCTCTCTTTCACATAGTTGACGGTACCATTCGTTACATTCCTCTGCCGCCGAAACGGCTACTTTTTCAAAAAGATTCATCACATCTGCAGCGGTTTGTTTCATTGTAAACACATTATAAAGTGCGACGGTTCCATAAGGAGTTTGATATGGAGGGCCAGACACGAACTCGCTTACGCATTTAGACACATCAAGGGAACGGCCGTTTCAGGCTCAGACGTTTGTGTGCCGATTTCAAAACTAGCTGACTTAGTCGTGTTTGCCCGTGATCTAATAGAGAAAAGTGGATTAGTGGGAGGAGTTTTCGGACATGTAGGAGATGGTAACTTCCATACGAGTATTGTCTATGACCCAGGTGATGTAACCGAAGTAAAAAAGACTGATATCATTAATGAAAAACTCGTTTTAAAAGCGATAGAAGTTGGAGGAACTTGGACTGGAGAGCATGGGGTTGGGCTTGGTAAGATGAAGTATCAGGAAATGGAGCATGGTCCTGCGGTTGAGGTGATGAAATCCATTAAATCATTATTAGATCCACATGGGAGATTAAATCCGGGAAAAATATTTCATTAACCTTTCCAATCTTGATTCTAGAAAGCATATGTACTTTATTATCACGTTACTATTTTTAAATATATTGGAGGTCATACTGTCAAGAATAATACTACAAGATCGATTGGATCATCCAAACTCCGTGCAGGAAAAAAGTAATAAAGTAGATAATACTGATGATATAAGTGAGTGACGTTACCCATTTAAGACGTGGAATCTTATCATAATAAACTACAAGAATCAGGATGAAGGACAATAGCAGTTTTATACCTAAAAATAGAATAGGGCTCACACTATACACCTCATTCATCAGCGGATTCGCTTCTTCCATGAACGAACCTTTAAGACCGATATAGGAAATAATTCCATCTGCCATATTCAAAAGTGCCAAACATAGGAATAGTTTCTTCATACTTTCACCTCTATCCATTTTTAGGTTTCATAGGAAGGATTTTTCCACCTCCCTGAAAAAAACCAAAAAAGAAAGCCTTGATACACTTCTTATCAAGGCTTTATCCATTCACCATATTCATTCTTCTCCGGTATTGATAGACATAAACCCCGAGTCCGCTAAAAAAGAGTATTCCTCCTATCAGGAGAAGTTTATAAATGAATGTTCCCGTATTCGGAAGTGTCATTCCACCTACCGGAAGAGATTCCCCTATAATACCCTCCGCTTGAAAAGTGAATTTCACTTCTGACATGAGTCCTTGAAATTCATTCCCCAGATGTTCAGGAAACTCGATCTTAAAGGTCATATTTTCTTCCCCTGAACTTGCTAGTTTACGGGCATCAAACCCTTTGAATCCAGAAACCTTCCCCTCATAAAGGACCCCCTTATTATCGGACACCGTCATCATTAGACCGTTATATAATTGATCTGATCCGGATTTTAATTCCGATGACATCGTATATTGAAAATCTTTCAATCCCTGATTTTTGACCTTGATGGTTTTCGTTGTCCAATCACCAGGTTTCATATTATCCACTTGAAAAAATACTCCAGTTGGTGATGTTGCAATATCCACTTCATTCGAGGCATCCCCTTGATCCGCTTGCACCCTCTCCATTGAGAAAACAAAGAATCCAAGCAGGAAAACCACACTTATTGTTAACAGAGTGAAACGTTTATTACCCATAGTCTCCACTTCCTTCTAAACATTCTTTACGATACATTTTTATCAATAGGCTCTGATGTTTTCTTTATCTCTATCTGTGAAAGGGTTTTACCGATGACAAATCCTGAATAGCAAAGGAGTAAAAGGCCTGGGATGATGAAGAGGAAGGCACCGTTTTTGGAATTCATGATATTCATAAAATAACCTAGATAAGGGATGGTGAGCCCTGTATATTCACCTACAACATTTTCTGATAAGACAGGCTCTAAATCTGCAGCATCATTATTGTCCCCTTTTGTTTTATACATGACATGTTCCCCATTCTTGGTTACCTCGACAATACGATGAGTAACAAGAATATTCTCTTCTTTTTTGAAAGTGATGACGTCACCTTTTTTGAACCTGGTCATATCCCCGCCTGGTTTCACCGTAATGATGGATCCTGTTTGAATGCCAGGCTCCATTGATCCAGATAGGACGGTTTTTATCTGCTTTCCCAAATATTTCAGGTTCTCCTCCAGCTGCTTTTGAAGATACGACCACTACAAATACCAAAATGATTAAAACGGCATATAAAGTGACAGTCACACTCAAACTCACCCATTTTTTCAACCTTTTGAAGTCAATTTTCATTTTCATTTACCTGCCTTTCATCTGACTCTATATTTCCAGACTCATCCTGACTTTTCTCATTGACAGGGGTTTCTTTTTTTTCTACATTTTCAGTTTTCGGTGTACTATTTTCTTTGGTCACTACATCTCCCTTTGTATCGCTTTCTTCTTTTTTCGTTTCGATTGGTTTTTCACTTTCACCAGGCGGATTTTCAGGTTCTGTAATTTGTTCTTTGACGGGTGCCTTTGGTTCTTCTTTCTTTATAGTAGGCTCAGGAGTCGTTGTGGGTTGTTCAATCGATTTCTCTTGTTCTTTTTTATCTGGTTTTGTCTCTTTGCATGTAACTGTAATTGTTTCACTCCATAAATCTTGGCGCTCATCATATTTATTTCCATGACCAGGACGCTGAAAAGCTCTGAATTTATAATTCCCTGTAACATCTGTTTTATATGTCAATGTAGTTGATTGGTTGGATTGAAGTGATTCTATCGTCCCTTCAGCTACTTTTTTTCCATCCTTAGGATTACCTGTTTGACTGAAGTAAACTTCATACTCAGAAGTTCCTTTCATATCGTTTTGTGACCCATTTTTTAGTAAGGAAGAGACTTCTGTTTTTCCACAGCCCTCTACCTTCTGTGAGGATGACTTATTAGTAAAAGTAAGAGAACTTTTATCCCACTCCTCTAACCACTTCCCACTGCTGATGACAATAGTTGATTGTTCTTGATCATTAAAGTAAGCACCCGTTTGAAAGTAAATAAGATAATGTAAATAATAATAGATAAATGATACCTACGAGTTCCCACGCTAGCCTAAAATTCTTGTTGTTCTTAAACTTTCTCTGTCTCTTAAATCGAATGGGAATCACATCCTTTTTCCATTGAGTAAACAATGCATTAATCTATGTATCTAGTTTTATTTGAAAGAAAGGGTGGCATACTACTCTCCACCCTCTCATAAAACATTTAGCGTCTTTCGCCATCCTCTTGAATACCTTCAAATGTCCATTGAAGATTTAATTTTAAATCTTGAAGTTCGTTTTGAGGTGAACCAGAATCTTTGAATTTGAACATTACATAAAAGTTATCTGTAGAATTAGATCCGGTTCCAGCTTTTATACCATCGACCAAAGCCCAATCTCTCCGTCCTAACTTTTCCCATTCTTTAGCTAAATCATCAGGAGTCATATCACGTAATTCGAGAAGCGATTTTTTATAAATTACTCCATTTCCGTCAAGAATGAATTCTCCAGTATTTGTTAAAAAAACAACTTCCAAAGCATCTGCATACTGATTAGCTAATGCATTTGTAACAGCAGAACCATTGTTTTTAGTTACCGTATACGCAGTATGAAGAAGAACTTGTTTAATATCTAATGTTCCATCATTTTTCAGCTGGAATGACCGAAGCATAGTGTCACCTGGTTTAATGTTATCAACATTAATAATAGTTGTAGGATTTGCATTCAAATCCAATGTCCCTGAAGCAAATGTTCCTGATGTTTCGGCTGTGTCACTAAAATACGCATATGTACCCCCACCAATTAGTGATACACCTAAAACCGCTGAAGCTACACCTAAACCTAATTTTTGTTTAATACCCATCCAAAATTCCTCCTCGTTTTCAACTATATAGTTCGCATCAAATTTTTTGTTCTTTTTAACGAACTTACATTTGAAGTATATGATAGAATACCCAGCTTGGAAATGGTTAAAAATGGTCGTTTTTACATTAAAAAGAACGTTTATTGTTCTTTATCTCGAATTATCTTCCTGTTTCTTATTCTTTTGCTTTTTATCAAGGGAAATATTATCTTTATTAAGAACATTGGTTCATGTATTTTCTCAATGTTAAACCTGCGTAAACTCCTACATCCATCAGAATATCTGACCGTGTATTCTGATAAGATAAATCTATATACATATAGGAGGCTGATAGCATGAATAATTCTGTATTTTCAAACAATAAAAAACAGGTAAAAAAAGCCATCATTCCAGCAGCGGGACTAGGAACACGATTCCTTCCGGCAACGAAAGCGCAGCCGAAGGAAATGCTTCCCATTGTCGATAAACCTACCATCCAATATATTATTGAAGAGGCTGTTCAATCTGGGATTACGGATATTATCATTATTACAGGACGAGGAAAGCGGAGTATTGAAGATCATTTTGATAAATCCTACGAATTAGAAGCCACATTGGAGAAAAAACAAAAATGGACTGCATTAGAAGAGGTTCAATCGATTGCCAATCTCGCAAACATTCATTATATCAGACAGAAGGAACCACTTGGATTAGGGCATGCCATACTATGTGCACGTGCCTTTATAGGGGAAGATCCTTTCGCCGTTATGTTGGGGGACGATGTCATCGATTCGGATTTACCTTGCCTGAAGCAATTGATTCAAGCATTTGACCATTATAAAGCACCGATTCTTGGTGTACAGGAAGTAAATCCCGATGAAGTATCAAAGTATGGAATTGTAAGTCCAGGTGTAAACGAGGAAGCAGATCAGATAACATCCCCTATTGCAGGACTGGTTGAAAAACCCCATCAAGATGAAGCTCCCTCCCGTTTAGCGATCATGGGAAGATATATCCTGACACCTGATATTTTTTTACATTTAGAACAGTTAAAAGTCGGTGCAGGTGGAGAATACCAACTGACAGATGCCCTCAATCAGTACTGTCAGGAATCCCCTGTTTATGCAAAGGTATTTGATGGAATTCGATATGATATAGGGGATAAACTCGGATTTATTAAAGCCACCATTGAATTTGCTATGAAAAGACCAGAACTTCAACATAACGTAACTCAATATCTTAAAGACCTACTGAATAAGGAGTGAGACAATGAAGATTTCCGTAATCGGTGTTGGGTATGTTGGACTTGTGACAGGCGCTTGTCTTGCAGAAATTGGCCACCACGTGACGTGCCTGGATATTGATCATAAAAAAATAAATCAATTGAAACAAGGAATATCACCAATCTATGAACCTGGACTGGAAGCTATTCTGCAAAACCATCTTACGAAACAAACCATTTCCTTTACTTCATGCTACGAAACTGCATGTAAAGATGCTGAAGTCATCATCATTGCCGTAGGAACCCCATCCAATGCTGATGGCTCTGCCAATCTTTCTGCTATTCGAGAAGTCTCCGAAAATATAGGTTCATTTGTCAAGAATGAGGATACTATCATTGTCACAAAAAGCACAGTTCCTGTTGGGACAAATAAAAAGATTAAAGCTTGGGTAACAAGCAATTTGAAACAAAATGTGCGCGTCATGATTGCTTCCAATCCAGAATTTCTCCGGGAAGGTTCAGCCATACACGATACGTTCAATGGGGATCGAATCGTTCTCGGAACCGAGGATAACAAGGCCGCATTAAAATTGAAAGAAATGCTTACACCATTTGGGGTTCCATTTCTCCAGACGTCTATCGAAAGTGCTGAAATGATCAAATACTCCTCCAATGCTTTCTTAGCCACTAAAATCAGTTTTATTAATGAAATAGCGAATCTCTGTGAGAAACTAGGTGCAAATGTAGAAGAAGTAGCGAAGGGAATGGGGATGGACCAGCGGATCGGTCACCAATTTCTCAATGCCGGAATCGGTTATGGAGGATCGTGCTTTCCGAAAGATACCAATGCCCTTGTTCAAATGGCGGGCAATCTTCACCACCAATTCGACTTACTTGAATCGGTCATTCACGTCAATGCAAAGCAACAGGTGAAACTTGTTGAACTCGCCAAAGAACATATAAAAGACATTAAAGGAAAAAAAGCCGGAATACTCGGGCTTTCCTTCAAACCGAATACAGATGATATTCGTGAAGCAGCCTCCATAGAAATCATACATGCCCTGCTGAAAGCTGGAGTTCAAGTCACAGTTTATGACCCGGTTGCTCAAGATAAAGCAAAATGTATATTAGGCGATACCGTTTCCTACGCTGAAGATTGCTTTGCAGCGATTGAAGAGCAAGAAATGCTCTTCATCGCAACCGAGTGGGAAGAATTTAAAGTCTTAAGACTTTCTACCATTGCCAAACTGATGAAAACACCGAATATGTTTGATGGACGTAACTGTTTTTCTCTCGATGAAGCGAAGAAGACAACAGTGAACTATTATTCGATTGGAAGACCAGCTATCGTAAATCATTCTATCCAAAAGAATAACATATAAAAAAAGACTTATCCTATGGTATCGAGTTATTTAAACAGGGAACAGCAGCGATTTCGATGCCGTTTCCCTGTTTGATGTCAACTATGGTGCGGTTCGAAGAAATTCATCTGTGAATTCCAACATTAACGCGTAAATAATAAGGCTTATTGGCAACAGATTTACAATCAGAGCAAACATTCTTTTAGCTAAATTTTCTTTGCTGAACATTGAAATGATACTCAAAGGGATGCCAATCAATGAAAGGAGAAATAAGAGTAATGCAAACACATTTGGTATAGATGTATATATGGATATAGGAATAACAATAATTGTAGCCAGTGAAATAAAGAATGAGATTTCAGTAAATACCTTTAGCTTATTTCTTTCCAATCAATACACCTCTCATTTTATTTAACAGAATCTATTCTAAAATAATCATCTCATACTAAATTGTTTCTATATAGTTGGTTGATTATCATTTTTAATTTATACAACTCGAGAAATCTTTTAACAAAAGTAAAAGAGCGAAATCTTTGAGATTTCACTCCCTAACCATATTTTGTTTGTACCTTAGAACGGAACCGGATACTCTTATAAGGAGGCTTCTTTTAACGGAACTTCTTTAAATGACACGATTCATGCTCCGCAACGTTTAGGCATTTGTAAATTTCCAATTACGATAATCGATCACACACTTTTGAGTACTCTTCATAAAAAGAAGTGAACAATCCAAATCGTTGAATAAGTCTCATATGAAGATTTCCCATTTATCTGCTAACTTACAGTTACTATAAAAATGACCAATGTCAGTAAGGTAATGACTAAGACCTTCTTATGTTCCTTTCTCACCATGTCCCTCCTTGCACATCATGTGAATGTATACCTCAAAATTTCATTAGAATGATGAAATAAGTCCTTAATGTAGGAATTTGATGAGCATTGAACATTCGTTTAACCAGATCCACTCGTTTATCAGTAATTCTTCCTCCTTTAAACAAACGTTTGATTAAAATGTCATCTGTCTCACACTCTTCACCTATTCAGTGTAGTTACCCCTCGACATTTCGTGACAAACGTTCCCCCTGTTTCATTACCATTCTCCCATTCTATTCTTTAATGACAACTAACGGATAATCCATTAGAAATGGTTAGACTGTTTGACCGAAATATTGCAAAGAAAATGGCGGCGAATTTTGTAAGAAAGATACATACGATTCCCTATATATTTTGAAGAATATATAGGAGAGAATAGGGGTAACTCCCAGTATAATCATCCAACACACGATGTCTTTGAACGATAATCATAAAGAATGGAGGTACGTCTTGAAAATGTTTCATAAGCTTATTACTACTTATTACTTCACCCTTATTCAAAGTTGTATGGATGAAAAAATGAAGGATCAGTTTAAACAAAAACTAAAATTTCATGAATCTAAATTCACAGCCTAAAAAGGTGCATAAAAAAGCCCTCAATTCTATGAGAACTTAACAAATCTATAAATTCAAGTTACTACTCTATCTTGCCATCCCTCATAAAATACTCCTTCAAATACTTAGCCCAAATCTCATTCCCTTTATCATTTGGTACATTTCCTTCAGTAAGATAATCTTCAATCTCTCTCTTATTATTATCTGGCCAAGCTTTCCAATGATCCAAATAAGTATAGTTATTTTGTTTAGCATACCGTTCTAAATCATTCTCTTCATCTGGATAGGAATGGGCTCCATAAATGGGATTCGCTGGCTGAATCAAGATGACCAGGTCCGGATTCGCTTTTTTGAAAGACTTGATAATTTTTGAAATGTTTTTAAGTCTTTCAGACATTCTGATTTCTCCATTATCATAGAGTAAAAAAGGTTCCAGCAAAAGAATGTCAGGCTTCATATTTACCATTTCTTTATATATACTTTCCTTCACTACTTGTTGAGATGCTTTGCCGCCGATTTCCTTAATCGTTACATCGATTAACGAATCCCCATATGTATCGAGTAATTCCCTTTCCAGTAACCGGGGCCATGCTCCGTTCTTGTGTGAAGTGGAGGAAGAACCGGTGATTATAAGGTGTACAGGACGCTGTACTTCAATTGCCTTTTGAAAGATATGCTGCAGTTCTTTTGGTAAGAAATTAACCTTATCAAGCTTTACCAATCTATCTTTGTCCGGCTCTGCATACACCTTCTGACTTTCTATAGATTTCGATTCCTCTACAATACCCCCATCACTCTGTTCTTCATTTACATTTACCTTTGCCTGAACAGCACTAACCTTTTGATTCCAGTGGTATTTCCCTCCTATTACGGTCGAAATGGTCATACTGGCTAGAACGATTTACAGAAATTTTTTCACCTGGACTCCCCCCATAACCTATCATTTACTAACTCTATGGTACAGAAGGAGGCTTTTATATTTTGTATAAATATGTAGATAACCGTACCAAATGTTCCGACAAATTAAGTAAGGAATCTCCTATTAAGAGCTTAGTAAGGATGCTAAATGATTATGATTCAAGTATATTTCTTTAATTCTCACGAAAAAACCTCTTTATCACTGTTCTGATACAGAGGTTCTTACATGGATCAATCAATTAACCTGCTCACTTTTCACATTTGCCTTATGGTCTTCAGCATCCACAATATAATCTACGATTGTTGTGACACCACAGTTTCGACAAAAGATGTTTCCCTTCGAGTTTCTTCCGAGTGTGAACAGATTTTGCCTTCCTTTTTTTATTGGCTACTTCATCATTCGAACATCTACTCATTACATATTAGTTTTAAACCTTAAGAAAAAGTTCTTCGAATTGCATTCTCAAATTCCGTTTCAGGTACTCGTGACCTCGCATACCTTTTTGTTACATTGATATCCCTATGTCCTGCCAACTTAGATACCACTTCAAGGCTGACACCCTGATTGATAAGATGTTGACAAAATGTATGACGGAGCTTTTGAGCACTAATTTGAAACTTCTTAAGCATATATTGCACTGATCGCTCGGTTAAACGTTCTTTTGTTTTTGAAACAAACAAAGCTTTTTTCGGTTGAATATCATCCATATAGTCAAAAAGATAAACGCTTAGTTCCTCTGATAAAGGGATAATTCGTCTATCTCCCTGAGTATCCAAAACGCTTACCTGTTTCGTTCGAAAATCTATATCTGATATATTCAGGGCACAAAGTTCTGATACCCGAATTCCCGTATGAAGCAGCATATATACAATCGCTATGTTTCTTTCATTTTCACTTTCTCTCACTTCCGATAAAACGATTTTACACTCCTCTTTAGAAAGTGTTTCAATTTCATCCTTTTTATTTCCATGTATTATTTTTATATCAAACGTAATGTCAGGTTTCTTTAAATATTTAGCAAATGTTCGAATCACCCCCAGAACTTTGTCCGTCGTAGTAGGACTCTTACCATTTTCCTCTAAAAATTCTATATATTCCTGAACATCCTTCTGAGTTATGTCTAAAAGTTCATGATGATGATCCTGAAGCCATTTCT
This sequence comes from uncultured Bacillaceae bacterium, assembly GCA_963787015.1. GTDB lineage: Bacteria > Bacillota > Bacilli > Bacillales > Bacillaceae_B > Rossellomorea. The sequence goes on along the minus strand of CAWBBM010000041.1, from coordinate 1,748 downwards.
CATATTTGTTTAGTTCTTGTTGGTAGGTCGAGATGGTATTTGTTGATTTGCCTTCATGTTCAAGCCATGTTAAAAACTGCTCAATCGTAGTACTAGAAGATCCTTGCAAGAGTACCACCCTTTCGAATCAAACCTCTATTTACTAGTATCGTAGAACTTATAGATGAAGAAGTCAACTTCTCCGAATATGTAATATGGGTTTTTATGTATTTGTTGTAGGATTTATGAGTGTCAAGAGTGTTTGGTTATTCATGGAGAACATAATAAACATAAGAATAGAGTATTTTTAGCGGTGTGGTCTTTTTTTTATTCTTTGTCGATTCCCTACTATGCTCATGAGACATTTAATTAATTGAATATTTTCCCATACAAGTTGATAAAGGATTGGGAGGGTGGATTGAATTAGGAATGATATGGGATGGGTGATTGAAATGGTTGTTTTTATTTGTGAAAAATGGGTATCCCCTTTACTCAGAATGATGTATATCAAGAACTAACGTTTGGTAATAATGGTTACTAACAATCGTTCTTGAAAGGGAGTTTAGTATGTCCAGATACCATAAAATGAGTCTGATTTCTTTCCAAAAACAGTTTTCGACCAAAGAAGCTTGTCATGATCATCTCTTTTCATTAAAGTGGTCGAATGCTTTTGTTGTGAAAAGTGTGGTCACGATGCGTATTTTTAACCAAAAACGCGGAAGCACAAGCTTTATGGATGTAAAATGTGCCGGTATTAAGCAACTGTAACGGTGAGCCTGGCTGGATGTTGTTCTCAGCGAAATCAATTAAGGTTTCCCCTTTGATGTTAGGAACGACCTTCATTTTTAGGAAAAGCGGATGCCCTTGTTTGTTCAAGGATAACCCTACTAATACCTTGGTTTTGTCTGTGCCTCTTCCGCGCTTTCCCCCTTCGGACGGCGCACCAAAGAAGGCATCATCTAGCTCTGCAATTCCTGATAGCGTATAGTTTGCATCACGTTTTCTCATTGCTTGGCGGATTTTATGAAGCATGAGCCATGCGGTTTTATACGTCACTTCAAGTTCTTCAGAAAGCCTTGTCACAGATAGATACACCACGTTTATCATGAGCGATTATATAGATGGCTAAGAACCATTTAATTAAATCAGTTCTTGTTTTTTCCATCACAGTTCCGCATTCGTATCGGTCATTCAAAGATGCTGGTTTTAGACACGAGTATCAGGTATACAATGCCAAAGAAAGTCCAGATCATCTACACTGGCTGCATACTGTTCTTTCAAATGCCAAAGCCTTTGTTGGTGGAACGTATCACGGCCTCGATTCAAAGCATCTCCAAGCCTATTTAGACGAATTTTGTAATCGATTTAATCGACGAAAATTCAAAGGCGAATGGTTCCATCGATTAGGGGCACTTTGTGCATCGTCAAGAACAGTTACCTATTCTGAGCTAGTGGGATAATCATTTTGTGAAATAGTAAACATGTTTCTAATTTATTATCCCTTATTAATTATTAGATTGATTCTTACTCGTATTTCGATAGCATACATTGTTATTGGTTTAGATTGAACGTTCAGAGGCCATTTTTATTGGAAATGTGTATTGGAAAGTAAGGATTCATAGAATAGTTCGCTGTATTCATAGAATAAAATGGACCATCTAAAATTATTGCGTCTTTTGGGGGCTTATTTGCGTCACTTTTTACATTTATGCGTCGTTTTCGATTTATTGCGTCACTTTTACCGTTTATGCGTCATTTTTACTCACTGA
>CAWBBM010000040.1:0-1471279 GCA_963787015.1 uncultured Bacillaceae bacterium | reverse complement strand
TTCAATCAGTAAATTTTTAACCTCCATTCTAGTGTTGACGGAACAAAGTATTCTTGATTTAGATGAGAATGTAAATGAAAAACTTTTATCTTGGAAGGTTCCTCATAATGAACTAAATAAAAATAAGAAAGTTTCCCTAAGAAATTTACTTAGTCATCAATCTGGTGTTATTGATCCCGAAGGAAGTTTTTTTGAACTCAATTCGAGGATAGGTAACCCCACAATGGTCGAGATATTAGAAGGAAGAACACCTTATTGTAAAACTCATATTGAAACTAAGTATGAGCCTGGAAGCACCTTTCAATATTCAGACGCAGGTTTTTGCATTATACAGCTTTTGATAGAAGACGTTACTGGAAAATCTTTTAAGGAAGTAATGAATGAACAAATTTTTCACCCATTAAATATGGAAAATAGCACATTTGAACTTCCTACATCAGAAGCAACCAAAAAATATTATTCTTGTGGTCACAACAAAAGTGGAAAATTAGTAAATGAAAAATATCCAATTTATCCATATCCAGCAGCTTCTGGGTTATGGACAACTCCCACAGATTTAGCTCTTTTGGTCATTGAATTAATGAATTCTTTAAATGGTGAAAGTAAGCTTAAGCTTTCAGTAAGTAAAGCAATTGAAGTTATAAATCCCCAAGGTTGTAAGGAGTGGACTGGGCTAGGAGTTTTCCTAGATGAAAATGAAAAGAGGATTGAAATTTCATCTCTTGGTTGGGGTGTTGGTTTTCAATCTATGATGGTGGCTTATCCTTATTTAGAAACGGGATTAGTCATAATGATAAATACCGATCTAGGTGTTCATCAATTAAAAGGTATTATTGGTGAAGTCTACAATGCTTATCCTTTTTAAATATTTGCTATTCAACAAACGGGGCAATAACTGAAGATCAGCTTATTGATCTCCGGCTATTGCCCATCTTCAATTATTGGGCAGTTTAACTGAATAATTTGAAACTTAATCTTTGGGGCTCCGTCTAACTATTAACGGGATATTCCAGAAACGGGAGGTTTATTGAAGAAGGAATTTCTTTTGAAAAACTAAGGGACGGAGAGCAAAAAATGACAATAACTTATAGAAGATATAAAGATATCAGTGACTACGAAAAGATATGTACTTTCTTAGAGAAAAGCTATGAAAGTTATGGAACAAGGTTCGATATTAATTTAAGCTTATTTGAATTTCAATGTGCATTGTCATCTGGATTGGAAGAACCAAATAAGACAATCGGTGAATCCTTAGAGAACGTTTTTCTATGGTTTGATATTGATAAATTAGTTGGAATTCTTGAAGAAGGATCCTTTTGTATAGCCACTAATTACAGGTTTATCTATGATGAAGTTGTAAAAGTTGCAGAAAATTTTTATTCCGATACTGATAACAAAATCGAATGGGAGATATACGACAAGGACACCGACTATGAAAATGTTTTATCGGAAAATGGATATTACAAGTCGGATGAATACTGGGTAAGAAGGGATGTTAACCTTAAAAATTCAGTGATGCGCTTAGAATTACCTGAAGGATTTTACATAGAATCAGTACCGAACCTGAAAGAGCTTGATGAGGTGTATATAGCCTATAAGCTATGTTATGGAATATTATTCAATAAGAGTATTCTTCATAATTTTTATGAAACTTCAACTTATAGAAAAGAGTTAGACTTAGTAGTTTTGGGTCCAGATAATAATGTAGTGGCTCTAAGTAGTGGAAGGTATGATGAAAAGAATGGGCTAGTTACTATTGAAGCAGTATCTTGCTATCATGATTATAGAGGGAAAGGTATTAGTAAAGCATTATTATTACATGAGTTAAATGTTGCCAAAGAACTTGGTGCAGAAAAAGCTACTGTATATACTGCTATGCCAGAAAAATACCCAGCACCCAATAAACTTTACGAGACAGTTGGGTTTAATTTAGTTGGTAAAAGATATGTTTGGAAAAAGAATTAACTTAGATGAAATTGGTAAACAACAATCCATATATCTTAAACTAACGGGGGCGATAGCTGAAGATCAGGCATTAGGTCTACAGCTTTTCGTTTATTCGATTAAAGGGCAGGTTAACGGAAAAAGGATAAAGCAAAATAAATGTTAGATTCTCTCTTTAGACTAATAGGGTAGGTGCTTTTTAGATGAAAGATGTTAGAGAACTAATCCATACAAGGAAACTTGGGGTAGATGAATCTGATATAAAAGCAGTAGAAGATAAGTTAGGTGCAGTTTTCCCAGAGTTATATAAAGAGCTTTTCAAGTTAGTTAATAATGCAGAAATAGGTGAATGGACACTTTATCCTATCAAGGACAATAGAAATCTTAAAAAGACTTGGGATGATATTGTTAGACAAAACACTCAGGTCCGAGAAGAATATTTGTCGGAAGATTTAATTGCGATAGGTGACGACGGGTCTGGAGATAAGTTATGCCTAAAAGTAAATGACGGAATAATGGAGGATAAAATTTATCTTTGGTATCACGAAGATGGAGAACTTGAAGAGTATGCTCCTGATTTGAAAGAATTTATAATTTCAATATCAGAGGAAGAGAGTGAGGATGAATACGAGGACGAATAAATCCGTATTCAAGGAAACGGGGGCGTTTGCTGAAGAAGCATCAGCCCTTTATTCAAGTAAAGGGGCAGTTTACTTGAATAAGCGGGATATTTAAATAAGTGTTATTTCTCTTCTTAGTAGTGAATACAGTTTTACTAAGAAGGGGGTTGTCTCAGTGAAAGAGAATAGGTTTTTGTTTGCATCTATCATAGGGATAGTCGGTTCTTTAATGGGGCTATATATATGGAAAGACTATTTACCAAAATCAACCGGAGATACTATTGAAGATTGGATATGGATATTAAGATTGAAGTACGTTATTTTTCTCTATATACCAAGTTGCATAGCTTTGGTTGGATTAGTTTTTCGTAAAAAGCATTTAATGCTATTAGCCTTTCTAATTAGTTTACCCTTAATAAAATATATTGGAGTTAAGCCATTTATCTTCCCGGATACTCTACCTTTAGTTTACTATCCTCTTGTCTGTTACCTTGTTTCATCCATTTTGATGATAAATATTTCGAATAAAAATCCTTAATCTTTCTTTAAATAACGGAGACAATAACTGAAAATTAGGCGATAAGCTCCTGCTATTGCCCTTCTTCAATTAATGGGAAGGATAGTTCATTAAAGAAATGAAGGAGTGATTAGATGGAAATCATTATCGGATATTTACTAGGTGCTTTTGTCATTGTCTTACTCTTTATTTCATTGTTTAAAATGCTATCCAGTCGAATGAAGAACTCAATTACTGAAACAAATGAGAGGATTACTAACTTAGAAAAACGAATAGAAGATGTAGAAAATAAGTAAGTTATTCTTCAACTATTGGGCAGGTTTATTGAATAAAATCAGAATATTATGAAACTAATTATGGTCAACAACGTAAGTATTTATAAAAGGGAAAGGAGATGAGTAAATTGAAAAAGTTTTTTATTATAGGTATTTTATCAGGCTTTATTCTCTTCATATGTGGGCTTTTAACTGGTTTAGAAGCGTTCGCTTTAATTTCTGGTGGTGTGGGTTTAATTAGCCTCTTGATTTCTGGGTTATTTTCAGGGGTTTTTATTAGTGGAGATAAAATAAGGCAAATACCTCAATTGAAAATAGTCAAGAGAGAAAGAAAAGAACAAAGAATATGTATGCGTTCGCATTATTTGGAACCCCAAACTTCATCGTAGCAATTCTATTGACTGTCTTGTTTTAATGAGATTATAAAAATGTACTGTAATGACTTATTCCAGATAAGGGAGCGTTTGCTGAACAAACATTAGCCCTTAGTTAAAGAGGGAAATATGAGGTATCTGAAAATAGATAAATATGATTTTAGAATTCAATATAGGGGTTAGAAGTTGAGACGACTATTAGTTGTCATATTGTTCACTATGCTTATCCTTATAGATTTACTTTTTACACTCTGCTTAATCATTATCCAAAGGCGTTAGTTGAAGATGAGATCAAAATAAACCACAACTTTAGATATGTCTAATATGTGTTTCTTTTATACAAGGTTAAAGTTATCTAACCTATATATAACATTCTCTATCAATATATACATCGAGATGTGATACTAGTGATATAATAGTAGTATAAATGTTAATAACTGAGTAACAATACTTAGAAAAGTCTATATAATGCGAACAGATAAGATCTTTATCCGTTAAAAAGCATAAGGCATTTGTTGAAACTTTTACTATTCTTGCTTGAAAATGTATTGAAGGGAAGGTATCGGCGAACTAAATATTTTTTAAGGGGCGATAATATATGGACTTTAGTATTTGGATGTATATTACGATTTTTTTAGCACAATTAGTCGGTGTTTCTTTGGGACTTGCTATTTTCACTTCTATATACCTTAAAAATAGAACAAAAGGATTTGTTTTCCTTGCAATTATCGGATTGGGAAACGTTTATTCACTAATACAAGGATTTAACGCTTCGATAATAATCGGAATAGGTATGGTGCTAATTTTCATTTGTTTAACCCTAGTTACTTACTTTATACTTCAACAAAAAATTGAAAACGAAGTTACTGAATAAACTGGAGCGTTTGCTGAACAAGCAGCCGCCCTTTGTTCCAGTATAGGGCAGGATAGTTTAACAAGCCTAGATTGAGTAAAATAAATAAAAATTACGTTTTAGAATTTCAAATATACTCTGGAAATGAAGGTGAATAAATGATGCTGTCTGAAGAGACAGTTCATTCATTTAATTTAAATGGTGAAATTGTCCCACTATTGGGTGGACAGAATACATCGGTAAGAGTGAATGACGCTGTATTAAAACCAGTAGAAGAAGTTCTGCATTATGAGTGGTTGTTAACTATTATTGAAAGGTTTAATCCTCAAGGTTATAGGCTATCGAAGCCTGTTAGAAGCAATAAAGGTACATTTGTGAGTGGAGGTTGGATTTGTACTCAGTTTGAATGCGGTGAGGAAGAAAACGGTCGTATCAAAGAGAAACTTCAGGTAGCAAGATTATTTCACCATGACTTATCTAATATCAACGTCAAAGACATGGTACAAGTTGATAATCGTTGGGCTAAGGCTCATCGAATAGCATGGCAAACGGAAGAGATATCGAAAGAGCTACCTAATAAAACAAGAAAAATAATCAATGATTTGCTTCTAAAAGTAAGCTTAAACGAGCATTATAAAGTACAAATTGTTCATGCAGATTTATCAGGAAACATTCTTTTTGAGGAAGTTTTGCCACCTTTAGTCATTGATTTCTCTCCAACTGTAGCACCAGTTGAATATGCGGAAGCTATATTAGTATGTGATTGTATTGCTTGGCAAGGGAGTAAAGTTTCTGAGATAGATGTTCTTTCCAATAATGAATTTTATAAAGAAATGATTATTAGAGCTGTAGTGTTCCGATTAGCTGTTGAAGCTATTTTCTCGGGAAAGAATGTGAATAGATTTATTGAACAGTATAGTTTATTTAAACCAATTATTGATTATATAGAGTTGTGTACTTATTGAACTAATGGGGCAATAACCGAAGATCAGCTAGTTGATTCGGCTATTGCCCCTCTTCAATTATTGGGCAGGTTAACGGAACAAAAGCTACTACTGTATAAGATATTTCCCCATTAAAATAGAAGCAGGTGTTTTTAATTGTGGCTATAAGAAAAAAAGTAAAAGTTAAGATAGGAGATATTTTTTCAATAAGAATAGACGAGAACCGATTTTCATACGGGCAAGTTCTCTCCATAGGAACAATTTGCGACTTTTTAATTATCTTTGATTTGGTGAGTAATGAGCATCCACCAGTCAAAGAAATTCCTAAGGGAAAAATTGTTTTTCTTGTTCCAACAGTTGTATCAAGAATAGAGGATGGTTTATGGGAAGTGTTAGGGAATGAATCTACTCCAGCGATTCATTTTCCTCATTATAAAGAAGAAGTCGAAGAAGGATACCAGTTAATAGATTATTTAGGGAACATAATAAATAGTGAAAAAGAGATTTTTGAACTAGACAAGTTAAAGGAATTAGAGTCTTGGTCTCCATCTTCTGTTGAAAATGTAGCAAGAGCTAGATTTTTAGGAGCTGAATGGAACTGTTATTACGACGACCTCATATACGATTCTTAGGCTTTCTTCCATTATAGGGGCAATAACTGATGATCAGCTAATCAATCCCGCTATTGCCCATCTTCAATTATTAGGGAGGTTAATGGTGCGAAATGTTTCTACTACAGCTGAGAGTGGTTATACATTACTCAAGTAAAAGGTAGATAATTCTTTTTGGAATTGAAGGATTATATCGAAGAACAAATGAAGAGGTAACGCTTGGAAGGGTTCTCTCTTAGTCGATTAGCACTGGATTTAGTAAGGAAGATAGTGTTAAGAGCTCGATGAAAAGGCGTAAGAATTTACCGTACCAGTTTCGGCTGACGAAAGCCTCCCTGCGGAGGTGGTGTAAATCATGATGCTTAGGTTGATTGAATATGGTGAGAATGCTTAAATGACCTAAAGAAAAGGTTAAGCTGACAAACTTCTGGAAGTACGGGTCTATACCTGCAATACATAGAAATGTGTTTATCACCAAATGTGAGGTATGGATGTGGTGGTGGTAATGAAGGTTTTGTCCCCATGTGTGTAAAACCGAGAAGAACCCAATCTGTGCTCCTAAGTGTTTTTTTCATCTGCCAGCTCGGTTAGCGTTTCGGCGATAGCTTTGTACATCAGATCATAAAGGAGTTTCTGGTTATGATAGATCAAAAATGGGATAGAAGGTATGAAACAGTTCTTGAACCGTACTCATCGTCGATCTTTCCACAGATTATCTAAAGGACTCTTCACGCCCATCAAACTTTTTGAGGTCATGTTTAAATAACCAAGTGTCGTATTAAGGTTTTTATGACCAAGCATTTGTTGAATGTATACAGGGTCAACCCGGATACTCATGGATTTACTACATATATCCTTGATCCTCAGTCGGGCGACTTCGCTTACGGGAAGCCCACTACTATAGATTAAATAGAAAATGGCCTTATGCTTAATGTTTCGACACGAGTTGAGAAGCCTAAGGACATCTTCCCTAGGTGGAAGGAATCTTTTAAGCCATCGCTATCGCGATGGCTAAAGAATATTTCCCGAAGATATTTAGGTTCATTTAAAGTATAATAGAGAGTGAAATGTGGAAAAAAGCGCAAGAAAAGAGCAAAAAGATTGAAATTCAATATTTCGTTACACAATATAATATTCCTTTAATTGCAGCGTTCTGAATGTATCAACGAGCGGTTACTATGATTGGGCGAATCGACAGACTCAAGAAGAGACTGAACACGAAAAGAAGAAACAAGAGATAAAACAAAAAATCTGTAAGTCATTTCATGAAAGTCAAGGAACGTATGGTAGCCCAAGAGTACACGATGATTTAATTGAGTGGGGGTACACCATTTCACAAAAAACGGTGGCACGGTATATGCAGGAGCTGGACCTCAGAGCCACTCCATTGGAGAAGTATGTCGTCACCACAGACTCAAATCACGATCTACGATCTATCCTAATTTAGTCAGAAGACAGTTCGATATAGACACGCCAAATACCATTTGGGTGGCTGATATCACGTACATCCGCACACTAAAGGGATGGGTCTATCTTGCGTCTATTATGGACCTCTTTTCTCGAAAAATTGTAGGATGGAGTCTTGGAGATTCGATGAAAAAAGAGCTTGTCTTGAAAGCATTACGCATGGCCATTACTTTATTTTGTGAATAATTTATGAACATTGAATCTTAATTTATTTCCCATAGCCAGGGACCGCGACTTCCTTCTTCCTGGCAATCAAAAATTTTGCGGGCATAGTTATTACAAATATATAGTGGAAAGGCACCACTAAATTAATACCCTAGTGGTGCCTTTTTGCGCGCAAAACTTCCGATTGACCCCTTTAAGAACCGTCCCTGCGCTTCCTGATGACTATGCGAGAAAGTCGAGAACCCGTTTGATCACATGCTTCGTCGCATCAGCATCGTAAGAAGGTATACTGCTGTCGGTGAAGAGGTGTTCCTTGCCTTCGTACAGAAAAAGCTCAGCATGAGTAGCAGACTTCACAAGTTCACGTGCTGCGTGGATGTCGCCGTCTTCAACGAAGAAAGGATCTTCTTCCATGGCATGAATTTGCACGGGCAAGTCGGCTGGCCATGGAGTTTCAAACTCCGAGGTCGGGAGGCAGGCATGAAAAAACAGTGCACCTTTAGAGCCTTTGCGTGTTTGAGCGAGCTGCTGTGCTGCCGGGACACCTAGTGAAAAACCAGCATAGACGACGTCCTGAGAAAGGTCGCCGGCGGCCCAAATGCCACGTTCGGTCACTTCTCTAAATCCGATCTCCTTCACAAATCCTAAGCCTTCCTCCAGTGAAGAAAATGTGCGGCCACCAAATAAATCAGGCACATGTACAATATGCCCCGCATCTCTCAGTTGATCTGCGAATGCTTCAATCCCCTTCGTTTTGCCTAAAACATGGTGGAACAACAAAACTTCTGCCATCATTTACGCCCCCATTTAAATACGTATTATGTATAAATTTCGACAAAAATACTGTTTGACCTGCCAGAACCTTAACTTATTCTCCAAGGTTCTAGCTTTGGAAGCCATTGTTAAATTTTTCTTGCATTTTATAAGCTTCATTTGAAATAATTGGGATTAATGGGTGGAGTATCAACAAATAGGAGAATGTTTAATAATCTGTTTTATACTCCCAGAGTGAATAGGCACAAGCTGTTAATGCTGCTTTATATTCCAACAACCAATTTCCCCTAAAATTCCTTGCATTTTACTAACAGGTTTCCATTTTTTTTGCTGTTCAAAAAATGCTTCTTACTTTATTTCAGAAATGATTTTTTCAAGGACCACCAAAGGAAACAAGTGAAATCTGAAGGGCCGAGCCTAGACATTCCATTCTCTCGTTCATGGAAAGAAGGCTGGGAACTAGTCTTAAAGAATAGAATCCTATTGGTCAGTATCCTTTACGGAATGATCATAACACTGACCATACATATGAATGACGCTCAGTTTGTCACATTATTCAGCGAATTGTTTCCTGAAAAACCAGAAATGACAGGCTGGACCATATCGGCCATCGGAGTCGGAGCACTGCTGGCTGTACTAATCCTGACAAAGAAAGATACGATCGAGCGACACGGGTGGTTTTTCGGAAGTGGTAGTGTGATGATTGGAGTAATGGCAGGTGGATTCGGATTTCTAACTAGTGCAAGCCCTCTCACCATAGGTCTGCTTTATCCGTTTATAGGTGGAATGGGCACAGGGATCACCCTAACCGTAGTGAACTACATGATACAGAAAGAGCACCCGAGAGAGGCGGTTGGCAGGGTATCCGGCATAGTGGATTCGAAGTTCAGTATCTTGTTTATTGTTGGGCCGATCCTTGGTGGTGTGCAGATTCAACATCTTGGTGTGCTTGTAGTGTTTAGGTGGATCGGGGTGCTGTTACTCTTAACAGGTGTGAGTAGATTATCTTTCATCAGGCAATTTGGAAGAAGGAAGATTCTACTCCAGTCTCCAGGCAGTTTTCATTGAATTTTGATGTTGTAAGACTTCTTCACATAGTTTCATTGCGATTATAAAAGAGTTTAATTCTATATTATAGTACATAGGAGGAGTAATAATTGGAATACTTTAAATATCTGAGACAGTATGTAGGGCACAAACCTATTATTTTACCTGGTTCTGTGGTTATAATTTTAAATGGCCAAAATGAGGTGTTATTGCAAAAAAGAAACGATGGATATTGGGGTTTACCGGGAGGTTTAATGGATTTGGGGGAAAGTTTCGAAGAAGTGGCTAAGAGAGAGGTTTTTGAAGAAACTGGATTAGTAGTTGAAGACTTAAGGCTACTAAATGTACGCTCTGGCTCGGAATATTATCTGAAAGTCCCAAACGGCGATGAATTATATTCCGCAACTGCCGTTTATTATACTAAGGATGTAAGTGGAGATATGAAGATTGATTATAGTGAGTCGGAAAAAATGGAGTATTTCTCACCGGATAGGTTACCACATAAATTAAATGATAAGGATAAAAGGTCTATTGAACACTATCTAACATGTGAAAGAATGTAAGAAGAATGGTACGAATACTACTATCTACAATGGGAGGTTGATTTGATTCAAGCAGAATTGTTCAAGTAATTGCATAGTAACATTAATCTTTTAACTTTACCTTTTTATGATAATTCAAGTAACACCATACTCAATAGAAAAGTGAAGATGCCGACTAGTGCAATTATTATTGTCGAGGGGGTATTTTTACAAAGAAAACAATGGCGGAGTTACTTTGATTTTAAGATTTTTCTTGATTGTACTCAAGAATTGTGATTTAAGAGAGTTTTAGGACGTGATGTATATCTTGTTGACTATCAAGCAAGGGTTAATAAATATAAAAGAAGATATTGGTTAGCTGAAGATTACGATCTTAATGAAGAAAGACCTATAGAAAATGCAGATTACATATATAGCGTTACATAAAAAAAGACGTTCTGTTCAAAAAAATATTTATGAGGTGTAATGAAATCCGTATTTGTTTTATTGAGGGAAATAAAAATGCTAAAAAATTATATACTTCTTTAGGCTTCAAACCGCTTCATAATACACAGGTGTATCGAAAGTTTTTGTGACTTATTTTACTGCCTTTTTTAAGGTAACAGAGGAATAGCTGAAGATTCGGCAGCTGATCTTCAGCTATTCTTCCGTTAAGGGGTTAATGGAATAAAAGTTTCATGCACTACTACTATAGAGGGTGTGTAAATATGTCAGTTGTAGGTATTTTAGGGATGACTCATGATGAAGAAATGCAAAAAAAGTATAATTTTCCGTTGTCACTATTGGAAGAATTAATAGAAGAATTTAAGCCTGATGTAATTTGTGGAGAAGTTCACCCTTTAAGCTGGAATCTCTATTTAAATAAAGGTGAACCATTGGGTATTCTAGGAGAGACACAAAATGAGTATCCTAATTTGATCTTCCCCTTATGTCATGAAAAGGGTATAAAGTTTGTTCCAGTGAATTGGTTTGAAGAGGATGTATTTGAAGAAGGTCCTTTTGATATGTATGATACAGAAACAAAGAGTAAGTTAGAGAAAGAATTACAGAGTTGGAATGATAAAAAACTATCTGCATGGAATGAAGGGAATATCCCTTTTAACTCATTCGAATATGATGCGATTACAAATGAAATGTATAACTGGTTACATTCAGTTAATCCGAACGTTCAAAATATTGTATGGAATGCCAGACACTATATTATGGCTGCAAGGGTGAAAAATGCTGCTAAGAAGTATCCAAATAAAAGAATACTTTGCATACACGGAGCTGACCATAACTATTGGTATTATCAATCGCTACAGTTTGAGAAAGGTATTAAGTTGGTGTATCCAATAAGGTGATAAAATATTCAAAGGGGCTTATCCAGAAGAGGGTAAGCTCTTTTCTTCTTGAAATTCGTCTTGAGTATGATGTTGGAATTTGAAATAATTGGTATTAAGCAATTGGGCAGGATTGTGAATAAGAGGAACTATATAGTGAGGATTCATCCCTAGAATTGAATTATAAAATTCAACCTGGATGATAGTCCTTATACTTGCTGCTCGTAATGCGATTATCGGTTATCTATTTATTCATTATCTAATAGACTCAATTAAGAATAACGAAGAAAGTGATGAGGACTTATGAGTTAAGAAGGAATATGACTTTATATCTTGAATTTCTACTATAATCGAAAAATGAAAAGGAGCGGATTTAGTATGTTGATAAAAGGTTTCGGGGGAATATTTTGGAGGACTAAAAATCTGGAGGCGCTTAAAAAATGGTACAGTGAAGTGTTGAAGATTGAAATAGAAAGTTGGAATGGGGCCATTATTAAACCCCACCAAGAAAATGAAACGATCTTTTCTTTCTTTACAGAAGATGACCCTTACTTCCCAACCGAACAGCAAGTGATGTTGAATTTCCAAGTTTATAATTTAAGCGAGACGATTAAGCATTTTGAACAAATGGGAGTACCTCTTGTAAAGGAAAAAGAAGTGAGTGAATTTGGTCAGTTTGTATGGATTAAAGATCCGGAAGGTAGATTGATTGAATTATGGGAAAAATGATGGGGTGGAATGAGTCATTTTAATTGTAGAGTCAGGAAGAACAGATGAAGAGCAGTCGTCAGGATTCAAGAATATGTAAATGAAAAGCAACTAAACTTCAAAGAGTAACCGACAAGAAAGGCGGAATCACTATTAACGATCTAAATACATTATTTCGTAAAAGGATTCATTATCCGAACGCCACAACCATATCTTTTCAACAGCTGGATACTATTTTAGAAAAAACGGCTGAATGCGTACCTTTCGAAAATTTGAGGGTAATGGAGAATAGATGTCTTGCCATCACAAAAGAGAATTTAATAGATAAGATGCTGGTGAAGGGTGAGGGTGGTCTTTGTTATGAATTGAATTCACTGTTCTATTTATTTTTGCTCGAAAACCATTATGATGCGATTCTCGTTAGGGGAGTCGTTTATGATCCTGTTGCAATGAAGTATCAATCCCTTGGAAGGACTCATGTATTAATCTTAGTATACTATAAAGATAAAACCTACCTCATTGATACGGGTTTTGGAGGAAACCTCCCATTGAAGCCCGTCCCACTATCGGGAGAGCCCGTCTCCTCTCCAAACGGGGAGTTCAGAATCAAGAAGACGGCAACTCCACATGGTGATTATGTGTTAGAAATGAAATTGCATTATAAGCATATGGAGTGGAAAATCGGGTATGCTTTCGATTCGAATGATCCAATAATGGATGTGACTTTATTGAATGAAGTGCAGGCCATTATTTCAGACCATCAGGATTCGCCTTTTAACAAGCATCCGCTACTGACTAAACGGACATCAAACGGAAGTGTAACGTTAACGGCCACGTCCTTTACACAGTGGAAGGATGGTGAAATGACAAAGGAGGAAATCACTCAAGAGGGATATAACAAACATTTGAATTTATGGTTTGGTCCATAGCCAACAAAAAAGACTCAGATAAACATCTGAGTCTACACGCTTACTTACCAAGTATGGCCATGATGCCTTTAAAGATAAGGAAGAGAGAGAATATAAGAATTGCTAAGATACCGATGATGTCTGTGACTGGGGCAACGCTTTCTAAGAACGTGCCAGCTAATGGAAGCTTCAATAAGGCGAAACCGGAAAGGATTCCCGAAAGTAATAAAAGAATAAAACGATCCATTTTGTCATTCCTCCTCTCAATGCATTATATGTATGAAGAGAGGAGAAGATGATGCTCACGGAAAAAAATAACTGTCGACTGCAACGGAGCACATTGGACCAGAGTCTATTAGGTTATGAGATTTTGAAGGACTAAACCATCTTTCTCTGGTCCCCATCCATTTCTTCCTGAACCTCTTTCACCATTTGTGGTGAATCCTTGATGATTTTCCCTATGTAAATGAAGCCAGCCACTGTAATCCCAGTCATGATCCAACTGAAAGCTTGACGTAGGAGGATTCCTTTATCAAAGGCTTCAACTCCGTATTCTAAAATCAGCCATGTTTTGAAGATGGCAAGAATCCCACTTCTTAAAGCGAAGCAAAGGGTGATCAATTGGAAGATGCGATAAACGGGCTTCTTATAATAGAGGCGCTTACTGAATGAGCGATCGAACCCCTGAAGCTCGGCGAAATCAAGTCCAAAGTAAAGGGGAATGGGTTTTCTGATGATCATGGTGAAAAAGAAAAACAGGCTTAGTGCTGCGGCATAATAAACGTTATTCCAAAGAAGCTGTAAGGACGAACCGGCGAGTACGTCTATCAGGGTGCCGACAATCAAAGTGACCAAAATAAACAGGCCGAACGTATTCACTTTCTTCATTTCAATAAAGCGGTAGATGGTATAAATGATTCCTGGAACAGATGAAAGGAGCATCGCATAATAATCCCCTGTATAATCCCTCATCACATTCCACATCAACAGTGGCAGTGCCACATAAATCAATAAATCCATTAGGACAATATTTTTCTTCAATACAATCAGCCTTCCTTTTTATCTTGTTACTATGGATACGGATAGAAAAGGCTGAGGTTTCAATATAATGGATATTTTCCCAAAAATGTTGTTTTATGATAAAAGGTTTTCTGCCTGTCAATGACGCAATATTTGTTCTTCTTAAAAACCCTATTGAGATTCCTTCTCAATTAAACTATACTAGTAAATAATAATGAGAATCATTCTCGAATGGTTCCGGTAGTTGAGAGGGGTTACATAGAATGAAAAGACCATGGAAAGTACTTTCTGCATCTGTACTGGCTTCATCATTAGTGCTTGCAGGTTGTTTTAATGACAAAGAAGAAGGATCGAAGACAGATGGAAGTAAATCAGAAGAAACAAGCAAGGGAGCAAGCAAAGTAAGTGTATCTGATTATTCATTTGATACAGCCGGCAACATGTTTGCTTATGCAGAGTTTGAATTATCCGGCGAGCCACTTGCAGAAAGCCTGGGACTGGATTTAGATATATTGGATATTCATACAATCGATGAGCCAACACCGTTTGATTATACTGCAGGCGTTGAATCGTATGAATACTCAGAGGAAGCCATGTATGAAGTAGTCGAAAAATCGGGACTGGGCTTACACCTGATAAATGGTCCTGCTGTTGATACTCTTCAAAATGGAAAAACGTCCGATGAAAAATTAGGCAATCGTTTTTACGAGTTGGCCGATGCTGTCGGATATCCGAAAGATGAAATATTCAGGAACATGTATCCGACATTTATTGAATACGCTGCGGGTGATCCTCATTATAAGAACAAAGTAGATACGAGTGAGTATGCATCAAATGATGATGGCAGCTATGTACCTATGTATCAAGTAAACTTCGAATCACTCCGGTGGGACCGTGAGAAAATGGAGAAGACTCTTGTGCCTTCAGCATATGGAGCAACGTTCTTGAAGCAGGCACTTTGGGCAGGTGACTTCATGGGCGGCTTCCATACGGTTGATGGGGACGAAGAGCTCGCAGGAGAAACATCAAAGGATGACGATGATCAAAATGTTGCAATCGGAGTAAGTTCAGCGGATGGATTCCAAGGAGCTGTTCTGACAGAAGAAATATGGAACAAAGTCAATTACATTTCGAATGAACTGTTTGTTGATGGCTCGACAGGGGAATTGACGGCAGCGGGACTTGGAAGCCAGTATGATCCCAGTAATGGTTTTGTTTACTTACCACATAGTGTCGAAGTAACCGAGGGTAAAGAGCAGGCACCGATGGCGAAGTCGCTTGCTGTCCAAGATTCAAACAGTGTCCTTCAAGATCAGTGGATGATGCTTTGGCCAAGTTCAGAATTCTTCGGCATGACCGATCAAAGAGAAAGCAATCCAAACAAGACACCTTCCTTCCAGGCATTATTTGACGGTGCCCCATATCCTTCAGCACCTAAAGAAAATACAGATGATACATCGGATAACGATGTGAACGGAACAGATCCATTCACTGCCAATCAGAATGTGATGCTTCATGTGTTCAAGAATATAGATGCCATGCATTTCAATGATGAGAAAGGCGTGTTTGTCACTGAAAATGATGGAAAAGACCAAGGAACGTATATGGATACATACCAAGCAGGATACACAATGGAGTCCATGAGAATCTTCCAACGTGCCATAGATGGTTTGCCTGTCGGATATGCTTCAGGGGAATCTGCTGAAGGATTGAAGACAGCAGAAGGAAAACGGGCATTGGAAATGATCCGTAAGCAGGCAGACTTTATGATTGACAACCTCGTAATGGATTCAGGCCTTGTAGCCAAAGGCTTTGATATGGAAAATGGTGCCGACAATGAAGCTGCATTAGATGCTCAATTAGGTGCTATCAGAGGATTGACTGCAGCTTATTTAGCAACTGATGATGAGAAGTATCGGGAAGCAGCCCGTTCGATCTATGACGCCATGGATTCACAGCTATGGCACAAAAATATGAACGCATATGAAACATCCAAAGGGAAAATGGACTACACTCCATATACAGCAGGCGCACTTTCTGCAACGTACCGTGTTGCTCTGCAAAACTTAAGCAATAAAGAGTCTGATACTGAAACCCCTGAAAGTTTGGAAATAGACACGATCACTTCACGCTACAGTGATTTCTATGATACGGTCATCGATGGTCCGTCCCTTGAAGAAGGAATGCAGGCAAGTGAATTCTGGGACACGGGTGATTATTATGACAGCAAAGACTCATCTGGAAATACAGATGGAGACAACGTTCCACAAATTCAAGCTGGACATGGTGAAAACGGGATCGCCCCTGTTTTACTTCCGGTCACAGTCGAAAAACGATAAAGAAGGGATCCTATGAAAAAGATGATAGGATATGCGGTGGCGTTTCTCATAGTAGGAACGCTTGTTGCATGTTCCATTCAAACCACAACCAACGGTAAGCCGAGCTTTGATTCTGTCCGAAAGGAAGCTGTGAATAGCGATAATATCATTCAGAATAAAGAAGGTACTGAGCTTTATGTAGCGAATCTTGATGCAAATACGGTCTCCGTTGTGAATCAGTCGACACAAAAGGTAGAAAAGGAAATTCCTGTCGGGAAAGAACCTGTACAAGTTGCGTTATCGCCAGATGAAGACCGGCTTTATGTGTCATGCAGGTACGAAAACCAAATTGATGTCATTTCACTAAAAGAAGAGAAGGTAGTAGATTCCTTTGAAGTGGGATCGGAACCCTTTGGACTGATGACGAGTCAGGATGGGAAGACGTTGTATGTATCCAATTATCGGGAGAGCACGATAATGATGGTAGACGTAAAGAGTGGTGATGTCACAGATACGATTCCCGTGCACGATCGCCCGAGAACGATAGCTCTTACAGCTGACGGGAAGAAATTATACATTCCCCATTATTTATCAGGTGAAATATCCGTTTTCGATACAGAAAAGAAGAAGGTTATGAAAACGATTAAACTAGCAAATTCCCCTGATGCTTCTGATCGAAAAAAGAGTCAGGGAATCCCGAATACCCTTGAACAATTCGTGATTGCACCTGATGGGAAAACGGCATGGGTTCCGCATTTAGTAACCAATGTCGATACGGCCATCCAATTTGAAGAAACCATCTTTCCTGCAATCTCCATCATCGATCTTGAAAAAAATGAAGAATTAGTGGAGCAGAGAAAAGAACTTTTTGATGAAATCAATGTGCTTGATTCTAAAAATGAAACGATGATCGTATCGAATCCTTATGATGTGACGTTCCAAAAGGATGGATCAAAGGCGTACGTGGTGATGTCAGGAAGTGAGGATCTAGTCATCTTTGATCTGAAACGCGGGGGGAATGCTACTCAAATCTTACGAAGAATCGATGGCGACAATCCCCGTGGAATCGTATTAGGCAAAGGTGGAGAAATCCTTTATGTCCATAATGCCATGAGTCATGATATTGCAACCATCGATTCAGGAGGTGCCTCCACGCACTCAAGGGCGAAAAAAGTGCATGACAATATTTCCTTGATCAAAAAAGATCCACTCGACCCTGACGTGCGTAAAGGAAAGACGATTTTCTACAGTGCCAACAGCGACGAGTTTGAAGCGGATATCACAGGGAACAACTGGATGAGTTGTGCCTCTTGTCATAGCGATGGTGAAATCAATGGCTTGACGTTGATGACAGGGAAGGGGCAGAGGAATGTTCCCACCAATACCCGTACCTCAGAGACCGGCCTCTTTCTATGGGATGGCAGCCGTGATGACTTTACGGATTACCTCTTGACGGTTCAAGGTGAAATGGGCGGGATGATGAAGTATGAGCCTGGTGAAGAATTGCCTGCAGAAGTTGAAAAGATGTATGATGATCTTTTTGCCTTTCTAAAAGAGCCCTCTTCATTTCCTGTACCTGAGAGCCCTTATAAAGCCGACGGGGAATTAACAAGCCAAGCGAAGGATGGAAAGGTTCTGTTTGAAGGCAAGGCCTCCTGTATTTCCTGTCATAGCGGCAGTCAGTTTACAGACAGTGTAAAAGCGGTGGATGAGAATGGGAAGCTAACAACAGGCGTGACAAGCTACCTCCATGATATTGGCACTGTTAACCGTCTCGACGTTCAATCAGAAGGAGACCCTAGAGCAAACTTCGCGAATCCACGTGATGGGAAAAGCTTTGATACGCCAAGCCTTGTTGGTGTGTGGGCGACTCCACCTTATTTTCATGATGGAAGCGCGAATACGATCGAAGAGTCTATTGAGCGTCATCAATATGAAGAAAAATCGGAGCTCAGTAAGATCGAAATGTCAAAGATAGCCGATTATGTGCGCTCCCTTGATTAATATACCTATAAAAAAGCTTGAGGATACATGTCCTCAAGCTTTTTTATGGCCGATTTTGTTTTGGAATAAACTCCATTGTAATATTGTCACCAAAGAACTCATCCTCTTTGAAAATATTCACATTCATGAGTAGACCCGTAACAGTCTCTCCATCGACTTGAAGGGGTGTAAAGCCTTCGCTTTCATCTATATTCTCTTCAAGTTTTACTTCTTCCGGCTGTCTGTCTGGAATGAATAGAAGATCCAATCGGTACCTTTTTGCGGGATCAGGCCGTTTCAGAACAGTTAATTCAATAGACCCATCCTCATTCACCTTGGTGTTGGCAGACGCCATAATTGTGTCTTCAGGTTCAATAAGATACGGTTCGATTTCTTCCCGGGGGGCATCATCACTGTATGGCATTAATCGCACATCCAATTTGGCACCGGCTGGGAGAGTGGTATTCCCCCGGATGATGATTTTTTGAGATTTTAAATTGACCGTGGCATCGATCTTTACCAGTTGAGGCGGTATCGGTTTTGCCTTTTCACCTGAAGCTTCCTGGGTCAAAACGACACGACATCCAGTTAACATGCTAAGTAAAGTTACGATACTTGCACATAGAAAAAGGTACTTTATTTTAGACAAAAGCTTCCCTCCCTCATTCGTTTTCAGAATTTTATTTACAATTATATTACATTATTGTAACATTAATCTAGAAAAATGTATCAATTTGGAAACTGTTTGGAGGGATTGTATGAAAAGGGTGTTTGAGACTCCGTTTCATTTTCTAGTTGTTGTATTAGGGTTGTATTTACTTAGCGGAATCGGCTCGCTGCTTGCTTATGATACAGAGCTTTTGATAAATCTGGCGTCCTATGGTGAAAGGTTGAAGCAGACATGGTTCGAAATCATGCATCCCTCATCCATCTATATTTATTGGGGAGAGGGAAATAAGCAATATAGCATTTTAGACGTTTTTTCTAAAACGTATACATACTCTTTTCTGATCTTATTCAGTTCCTTCTTCTTAGCGATTGGCATAGCAGTTGTTTTGAGTTATTGTCTTATGTTACTACCTCAGAAAGCCTATCGCTTCTCCACTAAGATTGTCAATGTACTGGATGCCTTACCAGATGTGTTCATCGTTGTCTTATTTCAGCTTTTCATCATCTGGTTGTTTAAAAAGACGAACTTGTTAGTGTTCGATATTTATGCCCTCGGAGAAGAGCGAATTTACTTTTTACCCATCCTTTGTTTGTCTGTGTTACCAGTAGTGTTTCTATTAAAACAGTTCCTGTACCAATTGAAAGAAGAAGAAAGTAAGCCATATGTTGAGTTTTCGTATTCAAAGGGATTTAGAAAATCCTATACGGTCTGGCATCATCTGTTCCGGAATGTGTGGGTTCACTTCTTTTTTCATCTGAAACCGATCTTTTTACTGATGCTTTCCAATCTATTAATCATCGAACTTCTTTTTAATATTAACGGGTTCATGCAAACGCTGCTTCGAACGGCAACCAGTTCGCCTGCTGCATTCTTTCTCGGGATGCTTCTCATATTTGTCCCGTTCTTTATCGTATTCACGATAGGGTCTCACATTCTATCAAAATGGTTGAAAGGAGGGGAACAGAATGAATAGCTGGATGTCCAAACGACTGGCACTTCCGATTTTGATCATGATTGGTTTCATTGTTCTCAGTTTTCTGGTTCCAGTGATGAATCCTGACTATAACGAGACGGTAAATTATCTCTCAGATGAAAATGGAAGAGTCATAGCAGCACCGCCATTCACTCCGGGTGAAATGCCTCCTTTAGGGAGTGATAAACTGGGGAGAAACTTTCTGCTGCTGCTTTTAGTCGGAGCGAAATATACCGTTTTTGCAGCATTGGCCATTGCTTTAGTACGGATGGTTTTAGGGTTTTTCTTTGCCGTCATATATACGTTCATGCCGGCTTTTGTGGGAAGATTCATTAAAGGGCTGGGGGAGTCGTTTCAGTATATCCCCCTAGCCATCATCGTATTTGCGTTACTGATCCCGTTGGAAGGAGCATTTCAGTCCGATGTGCTTCCTTCGAACCGGTACTTCTTCATTCAAGTGATTGCGATCGCCATGGTGACGATCCCCTCTCTAGGAATCTATTTAGGAGAAGAGATGAAACTCTTTATGAAGAATGAATTCATACATGTTTCCCAGACGATGGGGGCAGGAAGGTTCCACCTTTTCAAGCAGCATCTGCTTCCTCAGTTCAGGAGACACTCCATCGTATTGTTTTCAGAACAGGTTTCCCAGACATTGGCCCTGCTCATACAGCTCGGGGTTCTACATATGTGCTTGGGGGGACTGAAGATCGCGAATTTTGGCATCATGGAAAGCATTCCCGTTTATTTCTCTGAAACCAACGAATGGGCTGCGACAATCGCCATCAATATTCAGCAAATCTTTTTACGGCCGATGCTTGTGGTTGTTCCATTGACTCTATTTGCCATCTTGATCCTGTGTGTGAACTCAATCAGCGCTACCTTAAGAAGGGCATTGATTGAAGGTGAGGGAGGCAAAGTGAAGAAAAAGGGAAAGGCGCCCATTGAGGGGAAATCGGTTGTGGCTTCAAAAGATCTTTTTACTTTGAAACAGTAAAGAGGCTGGGATAAAAGGATTTTTTGTTTTTTTCAAAGCGTATGATGTGTATTTTGCAGGTTCTAGCTGTTGATTGGAGTGCAAGACGAAGACTCCTGCGGGAAAAGCGGAAAAGGTGAGACCTAAGCAGGAGCGTCAGCGACGAGTTATCATGAACGGGTACATTACGGAAGGAGCTAGTTACTATGTTTGGGCGACCTCCCCTTATTTTCATGAGGGAAGTGCCGGAACGATTGAAGAATCAATCGAACGTCACCAATATGAAGAAATAGTCATTGCAGCCTTCCTTTTTGAAGGCTGCAATGACTATATCAGCGAAATAATAATTTTAACGGCGAAATCCAGGATATAACGGCGAAATTTCAAATTTAACGGCGAAATCCAGGATATAACGGCGAAATCTCCATTTTATCGGCGAACTCCACTTTTTCCACACTCTCAGCCTGAGGACGATTCCTCAGGCTGCTTTTTGGAATAATGTGTTTGGTCTGTTTAAAGAATGAATGCCCGATTCTTCCTATGTTCTTTCCGAAGTGGAGCGGTTTTGAACAGTCTTGTTTCTTCTTCCGATTGTGGAATGACCTTTGGAACCGGCTTAGGTTTTCCTACCTCATCTATGGCCACCATCGTCAAAAATGATTCCGTCGTTAATGTTTTTACACTTGTCACAAGGTTGGTTGAATACACCTTCACATACACTTCCATGGATGTCCTTCCTGTAGATGTGACATACGCTTCAAGGCTCAATGCATCTCCGACCCCCGCAGACGATAAAAAGTCCACAGAATCGATCGATGCCGTCACAACGACAGAGCTTGAGTGCTTCATGGCGGATAGTGCCGCGATTTCATCAATATAGGAGAGGACTTTCCCTCCAAAGATGGTTTGCATATGATTGGTGTCCGGCGGCAGCACCAATTTCGTTTGGATGGTTCGTGAACGTTCTACTGAATAGGCTTGTTCCATTTTCTCATCTCCTGTTCGTTTAATAGAAACAAAAAAAGCATCTTCCTTTTTAAAAAAAGAAGATGCAGCTATTCCAAGCGAACGTCCAGAACCGTGTGATTCTTCGAATGATTCAACATGTAGCGCAACACCCTCCTATCTCCCGTAGGAACTTCTGTGTTCTTCTCGAATTGGCAGGTCTCCTGGCTCGGCTTCATTGATATCATACTCCTTCCCATTTCCAAAGTGAAACAGTGGATTCATATGAAATCTCAGCCTTACAGTGGCGGGACCGCGCTGGATTTTCACCAACTTCCCTTTTAAGAAAATGATATGTATTCATTTTCACCAATGAGCAAGTATTAAATTGTGAACGCTTTTATTTTATCATAGAATGTCAAACCGGAATCAACCATTATGGTAAAATGAAGAAAAATAGGAGGCAGGCTGATATGAAACAATATAAAAAATGTCAGAGTTGTGGGATGCCCTTAAGGAATACGGAAGTACGCGGAACAGAGAAGAATCTTGAAACCAGTACAATGTATTGTAGACATTGTTATCAAGAAGGAGAGTTCACTCAAAAAGAGATCACGGTGGATGGTATGAAGGTGTTCGTCAAAGAGAAATGCAATGAAATGGGAGTTCCATCATTTCTAACAGGTATGTTTGTGAAAAATATCCACAAACTTGAAAGATGGAAGTAAAAGCTTCGGGAGCGTGGAAATGAATGACGCATAGTGATCAACTTAGACAAATCAACAGAGTAGTCCACTACATAGACCATCATCTTAATGAGGACCTTTCATTAAATCGGTTAGCGAGCGTATCTACCTATTCACCCTATCATTTTCAACGGCTGTTTAAAGGTAACATCGGAGAGACCCCTGCAGGATATGTGAAAAGGCTCCGTTTGGAACAAGCGGCCCATATGTTGATTTATGAACCTCAGCTTCCCGTAACGGAAATTGCCTTGAGGTGTGGTTTTTCTACCCCATCTTATTTCACCTATTCATTTAATGCTTATTTCCAAATCAGTCCAAAAAGCTGGAGGGAAGGGGCTTATTTAGAACGGTTCCCCCGGGAATATCTAAATAGCAAGAAATCTAAACCTTTCAGCACAAAAGTGAAAGAATTCCATCACGAAGAATCCTATAATAAGTTTAAATGGCTGGATTTATCCAAAGTGAAAACTGTCTATTTTCCAGAGTGTCAGACGGTCAACCGGTATCATAGGGGTTCCTATATCGAAGGAATCCCGGAAACGTGGCAAGACCTTTACCGCTTTGGAAATGCAAGAAATCTAATAGAGGAAAGCCCTTTGATATTCGGTGTACCAAAGAGCAATCCTTATATTACACCTCCTGAAAAGAACAGGTATGAGTGTCGGATAGCCGTCAATCATGGCAACTGCATAGAAGAAGGAGAAGACCTCATGCATTTCAGAGGTGGCAGGCATGTAGTGTATGAATTCGATGAACCTGTCCATTACCGGGAAAGAGGCAAGTTAATCGAGTGCTATTCAGAGCTTTATAGCTACTGGCTGCCACAAAGTGGTTACAGGTACCTTGGAAATCCGGTTGAACTCATAGGCTTTGAGGTCGTTCCAGGAACTCTTGAAATTGGATGCAGCATTAAAGGGATCGCTTTAGCCATTGAACCGAATTAATGGAGGAATAGGGATGACATTAGATGTGAATTTACCTGCACTACTGGCAGGTGCTGGATTGTATATGGTATACGGTGGAATTTATTATTCAAGTTTACTAGGAAAGAAAGATCAGGACAATGTGGGTCCGGTCAAATATGTAGTGGCTGTGTTGGTAGCGATTATCAGCTCACTCCTGGTCGGCATGCTCGTTCGCGCGGCCGGAGCAAGTGGTATAGCAGAAGGGGCTTTGTTTGGTGGGATCATCGGAATTCTCATTGCCCTTGTTTATTTGAAAAATGCTTTATTTGGAATACTGTCAAAACGTATGTTTCTTATCGCGATAGGAGATCATCTCGTCATATTCACCCTGCTTGGGGCCGTACACGGATTGTTCCTATAGATTAACTGTCTGAACCTTTTACTGGTTCGGGCTTTTTTTATATAAAATTAGGAGAATCACCTAATATATTGAAACTTTTTCATCTTCTGGTCCGTATATAATAGTGTAGCTAGCACTTTTA
This sequence comes from uncultured Bacillaceae bacterium, assembly GCA_963787015.1. Classification (GTDB taxonomy): domain Bacteria; phylum Bacillota; class Bacilli; order Bacillales; family Bacillaceae_B; genus Rossellomorea. Next base: position 1,447,130 of record CAWBBM010000040.1, on the reverse strand, counting down.
TTTAAGAATTAAATCAGATTCGATGCTGATTTAAACAAATTGTTGAGAGGGGTTGTCAGAATGCTAGGATCATTAAGTGTGATTGGCTTTTTCGTTTTCTTGATTCCTGTACTGGTTATTGCAGCTATTGTAGGAATCGCATATTATTTCTGGATGAGGTTCCGCTATCGTACCGCGAAATCGAATCAGGCATTGATCATTACCGGACCGAAATTGGGGGATCCTGAAAAGGAATCGAATATTTTCACTGACCAGGAAGGCCGTTCCATGAAGATCATCCGTGGAGGCGGGTACAGATTAAGACGTTTCCAAACTTCCACACCAGTAAATCTTACCTCCTTCCAATTAAAATTATCGACTCCGAGAGTCTATACAAATGGTGGGGTACCGATCGTCGCCCATGCAGTAGCCATGGTAAAGGTTGCCGATACGTTGAACGGGATCGCCAACTACGCAGAGCAGTTCCTCGGTAAAGATCAAAAAGAAATTGAAGATGAAATCATAGAGGTGCTCGGAAGTAATCTGCGCGCGATTTTATCAAAAATGACCGTTGAAGACATTAACAGCAACCGTGAAAAATTCAACGCCGATGTGTCAGAAATCGCCCAGCAACAGCTTGATTTAATGGGCTTCAAAATCACGTCACTTGGACTTACAGACATAAGGGATGCCGACGAAGAGAATGGATACTTAGAAAATCTCGGTCGTCCACGTATCGCAGAGGTTCGCAAACAAGCGGAAATTGCGGAAGCGAACACAGAACGAGAAACACGTATTCACCGAGCACAAACCGATCAGGAAGCGAAGGAAGAAGAATACAAACGCCAAATCACGATAGCAGAGTCTAAAAAAGAAAAGGATATCAAAGACGCTGCATTTAAAGAAGAAACAGAACGTGCCAGAGCAAAATCCGAACAATCCTACGAGCTTGAAAGAGCCAAACTTGCCAAGGAAGTAAAAGAAGAAGAATTAACCCTTCAATTCCTGGAGCGGGAGCGTGCCGTTAAGCTGGAAGCAGAAGAATCCAAGGTTCGTAAAACGAAAGCCGATTCAGATTACTACGAAACGACCCGTAGAGCAGAAGCGGAAGCCCGAAAATCTGAAATCGACGGAGAAGCAAAAGCGAAGATTAGGAGAGAAGAAGGTTCAGCAGAAGCCGATGTTATCCGTGAACGTGGTAAAGCGGAAGCCGAATCACGTAAGCTCCTTGCAGAAGCGATGGAAAAGCATGGCGATGTCATCATCACAGAGAAACTCATCGAAATGCTGCCAGTCTTCGCAGAGAAGATCGCTCAGCCGCTTAACAACATTGATTCGGTCAAGATCATCGATTCCGGGAATGGCCAGGGAGTGCCTTCCTTTGGAAAAAGCATCACAAGAACGATGCTTGATATGCAAGAACCATTGCGTGAAATGACAGGCATCGATGTAGGAGAATTACTGAAATCGTATGCCGGCAGAGCTCACGAAAGACCTTATCAGCAGACGATTTCCGAGTCAGCGGACAAGGAAGTGGCGGCAACAAATGAAGAACAGGAAAAAGAGCCCGTAGAATCAGGTCAGGGGAAGTAAATGAGTAGAAAAAAAGAGATGTCTCGAAAAAATGAGACATCTCTTTTTTTGCCTGGAAAAAGGAAGGGTACTTAGTAGAGTTGATTTCTTATTTTCTTTCAGCTGCTGAAAAATATGAGAAAGTCAGCGTTCACTCTAAAAACAGCCACTCCACCCATCACCTTCACTCCAGGACTCCAACCTCAATATGCCGGACGGTCTTGACATCGAATAAGCCCAAATCGGTCAGCTTAAGCTCGGGAATCACAGGCAAGGTCAGGAAAGAGAGTGTTAAAAATGGATTGAACCGCCCGGTGAATCCCAACCCGGCGAAGGCAGCCTTCAACTGATGAAGTCCTGCAGCCACTTCCTTATATCCTCCATCAGACATTAAGCCTGCAATCGGTAAAGGGAGGGAGGCAAGAATCTTTCCACGCTTCACCATCACCACGCCACCGTTCATTTCCTTCAGCGTATGGACGGCTTTTAGGATATCTTCGTCATTCGTGCCCGTTGCCACGACGTTATGGGAGTCATGGGCAATGGTGGTGGCGATCGCTCCTTCTTTCAGTCCGAATCCCTTTACGATACCGAGGCCAATGTTACCTGTGAGTTTATGCCTTTCAACAACCACCATTTTCAGGTGATCCTTAGCGGAAGGAGTGAAGGATCCATTTTCCACTTGAACCGTTTCAATCCGTTTATTCGTTCTTAGTTGGTTTGGAATGATTTCGATGATATGGGCTTTTTTTGTGCTGCCAATAGTAATATGCAAATCTTGTTCAGTTATTTCAGGAATGTGCACGGTTGATGTAAGAGATGGTTTTGGAACATGTTTCTTGATGTCTCCACCGGTAAATTGACCATGGGCCGCCACTTGCTTTCCTGCTTTGTACACTTCGGATATTGCGATTGTATCAAGGTCATCAAGAAGGATGAAATCAGCATCGTACCCGGGTGCGATTGCTCCTTTTTGGTGTAAACCGTAGCATTCAGCTGCATTCAGGGACGCCATGGAAATCGCCAATAATGGATCGAGACCTTCTCGGATCGCTAACCGGATATTGTGATCGATGCTGCCTTCTTCGATTAAGTCATCCAGATGCTTATCATCGGTACAGAAAAGACAGCGACGGGCATTTCGTTCGTTCACGACTCCGATTAGTGATTTTAAATCCTTTGCAACGGACCCCTCCCGAATCAAGAGGTACATCCCCCGCTGCAAGCGTTCCAATGCTTCAGGGACGGTGGTACATTCATGATCGGTTCGGATTCCAGCCGCTTTATACACATTGATGGCATTTGTATCCAATCCTGCTAGATGCCCGTCCAAATGAGGAGTGAATGGGGTGGTGGCGATGATTTTATCTACAATTGAATCAGCCCCGTTTTGGAGGGAAGGGTAGTCCATTACCTCAGCAAGTCCAAGGACACGTGTATGTTGATAGAAAGGTTGCAACGAATGGGCGGTTAATATGGCTCCTGAATTTTCAAAAGGGGTTGCAGGGACACAGGAGGGGAGCATGGTGAACACATCTAATGGAATCTTCTCGGAATCGTCCAGCATGAATTGAATTCCCTCTTCTCCGGCAACGTTTCCAATTTCATGAGGATCTGTGATGACCGTCGTGACGCCATGGGGAAGGACGACTTTGGCGAACTCGGAAGGTGGGACCATAGAGGATTCAATATGGACGTGGGCATCAATGAAGGACGGACTTATATATTTTCCTTTCGCATCCATCACATGTTTCCCATCGTATTCTCCGATGCCGACGAACATTCCATCTGAAATCGCTACATCTCCTTCGAGGATTGAGAGGTTGAAGACATCGATGATTTTTGCATTTTTAATGACCAGATCTGCGGGAATGTCTTTATTCGCAGCTGCAATTCGTTTTTTTAGTGTTTCTTTCTGTGTACTCATGAAATCCTCTCCTTATCGAATAAAAAACCCCGGGAATCCACCCGGGGTTTGACATAGAGAGAGAAGAGCATGGACTTCTGTCGCTGCTCTCTCTCGTAGTCAAACCATTTACGGTAGTTTGGTAGAAACGTTTGGACCATATTTCCAATATTATACGAGTATATAGATGAAATGATTTATTCACATTTTATATGTATCGAAAGGAATGTGTCAATGGAGTAACTCCTTGTATAATGAGTGATATAAGGTACGTTAGGGGGCTGCATATGAACTCATATTGTCGAAGTGTGTTGCATCAAATTGAAGTTGCCATTACATCCACCATGAAAATCATGGAGGGACTAACGGAGGAGGATCTAGATAGGAGACCTAGCCCATCGAAGCATTCGATCGGGGAACTCCTTTCCCATATGGCTCTCATCTGCCGGGCGGATTCCCTCATTGCAGGAGGAGCGGGTCAAGAAGAAATGGATGCTTTTTATTCAAGTAAAAGCTTGCATACCCTGGAGGAAATGAGAGAAGAACTTATCCACAATTTCAGCCTTTTAAAAGAAGAGGTCTTGGAGTTGACCGGAGACATGCTTTCATTGGAATCCACATCCTATTGGGGAGTGACTTACACGAAATTCGAATGGCTGGTAGAGATCGTCGCTCATCTTTATCATCATCGGGGACAGCTTCAAGCCATGCTTGTTCACTGCTATGATATGGACCCACGTGTGCCGATGTTCGAATAATGAAATGGAGAGCTTTTCCCCCATGATAGGGAAGAAAGCTCTCTTTTTTCCACAAAAATCCTTTACACTGTCTTCATTTCCTTTACTATTAAAAGAGAGAGTTTTCTGAAAAAATATCCTGGAGGTTATGATGAAACTAAAAATTCTACATACGAATGATCTACACAGCCATTTTGAAGCTTTTTCAAGAGCTGCATCCTTACTCAAAGAGCATACAGATGAGAACACGATTATCCTTGATGGGGGAGATTTCGCTGATTTCAGAAGCATCGAGCTTCAAGGAACAAGAGGGATGGCTGCGATTGAACTGCTTCAAGCTGTAGGGTATGATGCATTGACCATTGGGAATAACGAAATGTTCAATGGTTTCGACACCCTTGAATATATGGCAGGCAATAGTCCTTTCCCTTTTATAAGTAACAACCTCTTAAGCAAAGATAAAACAGAGATCAAAGGGGTGAATCCTAGCGTCATTCTCGAGAAAAATGGTATCCGTATTTTCATTACCGGAGCATCTCCTGACTTACAGGGGTTCAATGCTGGACTGGGTGTACATATATCGGATTACAAAAAGGCCATTGAGGTGGAGATGGAACGGCATCGAGGACAGTATGATGTGTGTATTCTCCTCAATCATGTCGGGACATTTGCCGATGATGAGCTTGTGAATGAGCTGGAAGGGGTCGATATCATCCTTTCAGCTCATGATCACGAGCTTTATCCACAAGCCAAGGTTGTAAATGGAACAGTGATGAATAGCGCCGGTTGCTATGGAGAGCACATTGGGCTGATTGAAGTAAACGTCACAAATAATGGTGTGGAACTGCTCCGTGGAGAGACGATCTCCACTCAATCGTCCCCCGTGGACCCAGAAATCGTTAAGATTTTAGAAAGAAATAAAGAAACAGCGATTGACGTGTTAAGCGAACCGCTATACTCGTTGCACCAGCCTCTTTGGCATGACGTGATCGAAGAGAATCCGATCACGAACTTGATTGCTGATGGACTTCAGGACATGTTGAAATGCGATCTCGGGTTAATCAATAGTGGAATTGTGAATGCTGGAGCTTTTCATTCCATCAGCAATAAAAAACTTATTGAAATTTGTCCATCACCGTTAAACCCGACGTCTTTTGATATTCAAGGAAAACATATCAAAAAGGCGATCGAGGATTCCCTGGATGCCCAAATTTGTTTGGCGGATGGCAGGGGGCCTGGTTTCCGCGGGAAATTCGTCGGTAGGCTTCATGTTTCCGGGGCGCAGATCATTCATGATGGGAAACATGTTTCAGAAATCCTTATTGGGAATGTTCCATTAGAAGATGAGACATGGTATTCCGTTGCCTCTTCTGATTATTTACAACGGGGATCAGGCTATGAATCGCTCGCCCATGCCCGGAATGAAAAATACCTGGCTGAGGAGATCCGGGATGTGATTCGAATCTATGGGGAAAGACGAGAGTTTATCGAAAAAGCTCAGGTGAATAGGTGGAATAAAAGCAGTAACGTCATGGCTTAGATTAGGACTAAATGGAACACTAAGCTTTTAAAAGTGGCCGGTCACAAAAAGAAGAGTATAAGAAAAGGAGCAGGATAATGGAAGCAGAAACGTTAGTTGAAGCATATAAAAAAGTTGCGCATCCGTTACAAGGGCATGGGAAGAGAAATCTTGATGTGTTGAAAGAGTCATTAGAACCTCTGAGTGGTGAGATGGAAAGCGATATTTACGGTTCTGGGAAAATAATTGACGACTTTCAAAAGAAAATGGCAGACTACCTCGGGAAAGAGCGTGCTGTATTTTTCCCGAGCGGAACGATGGCCCAACAGATTGCCTTGCGCATCTGGTGTGATCAAAAGCGAGTTAACAAAGTGGCATACCATCCGTTATGTCATTTGGAAATACATGAAGAGGATGGTCTGAAGAAGTTGCATGGCATCGAGCCGATTTTACTGGCGGAAAAAGATCGGGTGATCAGCCTGGAGGACGTCGTTGGTCTTAATGAAGAAATTGCTTGCTTATTATTGGAGCTGCCTCAAAGGGAAATGGGGGGGCAACTGCCAACATATGAAACCCTTGAATCGATTTCTCGCCACTGCCATGAAAAGGGAATCAAGCTGCATTTGGATGGTGCCAGACTCTATGAAATCCTCCCTCACTACGGAAAGTCAGCAGGGGAGATATGCTCTCTGTTCGATAGTGTTTATATTTCTTTTTACAAAGGAATTGGTGGACTTGCAGGAGCGATCCTGGCAGGGAACGAGGACTTCACGGAAGAATCCAAAGTATGGAAAAGACGGTACGGAGGCGATCTAATAAGCCTTTATCCATATATTCTAAGTGCTGATTATTATTTTGATAAACGAGTCAGTAAAATGGATGAATATTATGAAGGAGCAAAGGAGCTGGCTTCCCGTTTTAATCGATCGGAAGGGGTCTCTACGCTTCCGGAAATCCCTGTTTCCAACATGTTTCACGTTTTCTTCCACTATCCTCAAAAAAGAGTGGAATCGTTGTTAATCGATTTATATGAAAGGACCGGCTTAGGCCTGACGGGATACGTAAAGGAAGTAAGTGAAAACGAATGTGCGTATGAAGTAAGCATAGGGGACCAATACCAGAACGTACCGAAAGAAGAAATAAAGAATTTCTTTACCCTACTCAATGAGAAATTGCAGAACCTCCCTCATAAATAAGAAAACAAAAAAGTATCGGACCTGTCCCGATACTTTTTTCATCGTTTTTTTTGAGGGACGGACCTCTTTATTTCATTCCGAATTTGCGTCATTACAGCATTTATCTGCTCGGAAACTGCTTGAATGGAGGTCCGTCCCTCGTGTAAAGTCCCATTTTACTATTGAAATATTCTGATTATTGGGTATAATTCGATACATTCTACATTTTTTAGAAGGGGAGTGGTCGCATGAGTGTGAGGGATGGTCGATTGGTAGATGATTTGAGGGAAGTGGTTGGGAGTCATCAGGTGACGGTGAATGAAACGGTTTTAGAGCAGCATGGGAAGGATGAATCGTATCATATTCCAAGTTCTCCCGATGTGGTTGTGTTCCCTGAGAGTGTTAGCGAGGTGAGTGGGATTGTGAAGGTCGCAACAGCCCATCATACACCCATCATTCCATTTGGGCTTGGTACCAGTCTTGAGGGGCACGTGATTCCATATGATAAAGGGATCACGATTGATTTCTCTCAGATGAATAAAATCCTTGAGGTAAGGGAGAAAGATTTTCTCGTGAAGGTTCAACCTGGGGTTACCCGCACACAATTGAATAAAGAATTGAAGAAGTACGGTCTGTTTTTCTCGGTTGATCCAGGGGCAGATGCAACTCTCGGGGGAATGGCTGCCACGAATGCGAGTGGCACGACTTCTGTTAAATATGGAGTCATGCGCGATCAGGTCCGTGATTTAGAAGTGGTTCTCCCTGATGGAGAAGTGATTCACACAGGAAACATGGCGCAAAAATCGTCATCAGGTTATAACCTAAACAGTTTGTTTGTAGGGTCAGAAGGAACGTTGGGGTGTATCACTGAGCTGACTCTCCGCGTATATGGCATTCCAGAACATATTGTGGCAGCCCGTGCTTCGTTCAATCAAGTGGATGATGCGGTGGAAGCGGTCGTGTCTATTTTGCAGGCAGGCATTCCGATTGCAAGAGTGGAGCTAGTAGATGAACCCTCTATGGTACAGGTGAATGTATTCAGTGATACCGATTATAAAGAGAAACCTACTCTCTTCCTTGAGTTTCACGGGAATGAAGCGGGACTAGAGCAGGATGTTGCATTTACGAAAGAGATCGTGGCAGACCACCAATGTGAAGAAATCATCTTTGAAAAAGACACAGCGGCCAGAAACAAACTGTGGGAAGCGAGACATAATCTTGCCTACGCCTATGTTCATGGGAATCCTGGGAGGAAACTCATGGTGACGGACGTGTGCGTACCGATCTCAGAATTGTCTGGTGCGATTGGATTCGCACGGAAAAGGCTTGAAGAGTTACAGCTGATAGGAGGCATCCTTGGTCATGTGGGTGATGGAAATTACCATACCTCACTCATGATCGATTTACAGGATCCGGAAGAAGTGATGAGGGCGGAAAAATACAACGAAGAAATCGTAGAATATGCTCTTGAACGAAACGGGACATGTACTGGTGAACACGGAGTAGGGGTTGGTAAGATGAAGTATCAACAGCGGGAACATGGCGGTGCCCTACAGGTCATGGAGAAAATTAAGCTGGCAATTGACCCCCATGAGATCTTCAACCCTCATAAACTCGTACATAAAAAGGAGGAGGAACATAAGTGAAACTACTCGAAACGATCAGTAATCTAGCCGGAAAGTATTTTGCGATTTGGGTCATACTGGTAGCAACAGTAGCCTATATAGTTCCTGCTCCATTCTTATCATTAGGCGGCTATATTACGATTCTACTTGGAGTCGTGATGTTCGGGATGGGGCTGACGTTAAAGCCCGTTGATTTTCAGTTGGTCCTGAAAAAACCGCTCCCTGTCATCACGGGGGTAATGGCGCAGTTCATCCTCATGCCATTAGGTGCCCTATTAATAGCCTATCTCCTGAATCTGCCGAATGATTTGGCTGCCGGATTGGTTTTACTCGGGTCGGTTCCTGGTGGGACGGCATCCAATGTCATGGTGTATTTAGCAAAAGGGAATCTGGCATTATCTGTTGCGATGACTTCCTTGTCTACGCTACTTGCCCCAATTCTGACCCCGCTGATTCTACTTACTTTAGCAGGTCAGTGGCTGCCAGTGGATCCGATTGCCATGTTCCTGTCGATCGTTCAAGTGATCATCCTTCCGATCACACTTGGGTTAGTCATTCGTAAATTATTTCCAAATACAGTGGAAAAAAGCTTACATGTGGTCCCACTCATTTCCGTATTGGCAATCATTATAATCGTGTCAGCAGTGGTATCGGCAAATGTCGAGAATATCGCTACCTCTGGAGCGGTCATTTTCTCAGCAGTGATCCTTCATAATCTATTCGGACTTGGTCTCGGGTATGGAACAGGGACGCTCATGAAGTTAGACGAAGGAACGAGACGAGCCATCTCGATCGAAGTAGGGATGCAGAACTCGGGACTGGGAGTGGCATTGGCGTCCGCCCACTTTGGTCCGCTAGCTGCATTGCCGAGTGTGATTGCGGCGGTGTGGCATAATATTTCAGGACCGATCCTCGCAACGTTCTGGAGTAAGAAGCCTGTGAAGAAAAGCGGAAAAGATGACGAGTTTGTCGGAAACCCGGCCAGTACAACTGTAAGGCAATGAATTTGGACGATACCGTTTTTTTGGAGGAACTTTTTGAGGGACGGACCTCATTATTCATATATGAAATCCCGTCCCTATCACATTCCTCCTGGAAATCAGAGGTCCGTCCCTGACGCTTACTTTTTCAATAACAGATACATAAAGTAGGGGGCACCGATTAGGGCGATCATAATGCCTGCTGGGATGCCGTCGGGTTGGGAGATGTTCCGTCCGATGGTGTCGGCTAGGAGTAAGAGCCATCCTCCGAGCAGTATGGCGATGGGAATGAACAGTTGATTCCGCGGGCCGACCAGTGCTTTGGCCATATGAGGGGCCATTAATCCGATAAAGGCGATGCCCCCTGTAACAGAGACTGCCGAGGCGGCAAGGGCTACAGCCACTAGCAGCATGACGAAACGTTCCCGGTTAATGGAGACCCCTGCCCCTACGGATACCTGCTCACTTAATCCCAGTATATTCAACATGTGAGATTTATAGAGTGCCAGTGGAATCAAAATGACTAGCCATGGTAGCAGGGCCCAAATGAATGGCCAATCTGTCCCCCATACGTTCCCAGCAAGCCACTTGGCAATGAAATCGACTTTTGTCCGCTCAGCACTTGAGATCAAGATAATCATGAGTCCGGATAATGCCATGGAGAATCCGACGCCCACTAAGACTAACCTGACAGGTTGAATCCCATTTCTCTTACTATATGAAAACAAGTAAATCATGCAGGCTGTAAGAAGCGCACCCGCGAAAGCCACAATCGGTAGCATATACGCAAAGGAGGCGGCGTCGATCGGGAAAAATAAAAAAAAGATAGCGATGGAAACGCCTGCTCCCCCGTTAATTCCAATGATGCCTGGGTCAGCTAAGTCATTGCGGGTAATGCCTTGTAAGATTGATCCGGATAGAGCAAGGGCCATCCCTGCGAGAATAGTAATGATGATTCTTGGCAATCGAATCGAAAATAGGATGAATTCTTCTTTAAAAGAACCTTCACCTAATAGAGTGGGGAGAAATCGACTATAGGATACAGAAGAGTAACCCAACCCAATGCTCATAAATGCTGTTACTGCGATAAGTATGAATAATGCTATAAGAAGAAATCGTTGTTTTTTAAGCAAATCAGGATGTATCATGAGAAGCCTTTGCCTCCTTTATGGACGATAAATAAGAAAAAGGGTAAACCCATCATCGCGACAATTGCAGCAACAGGTGTCTCGAAGGGAGCGTTGATCGTGCGCCCAAGGGTGTCTGCAAGGAGCATAAACGATGCTCCAATCAGGGTGGAGACGGGAATGATGAACCGGTAGTCCGTCCCTACAAGAGCCCGGACCATATGGGGAATCATCAATCCGATGAATACCATATTCCCGACTAGGGCTACTGCTGCACCTGCGAGCAACACAATCACAATGAACAGAAGCGTTTTGACAAACACCGTTCGTTGTCCCAATCCTATCGCAACTTCCTCATTCAAACTTAAGATTGTCAGCTGTCTGGATAAAAATAAAGACACCAATATCCCTATCACAATAACCGGAACTATCACCTGTAACTGATTCCACGTTGTCCCGATCATCCCTCCCGCCGTCCACATCGAAACATCTTTCGAAAGCTTGAAGAATAGTCCCACTCCTTCTGATATGGCAAATAAAAATGCGGAAACAGCTGCTCCTGCAAGAACGATTCTAAACGGTGAGAAACCTCCCCGTTTCATTGAGCTGATACCGAATACCATCAAGGCACCTGCAAAAGAACCGATGAAGCAGGCAATCATGATTCCGAAGTAACTTATGGAAGGGAGTACGGCAAGAGCGATGGCCAAGGCGGCGTTCGCCCCTGCCGTAAGTCCGAGTAATCCTGGATCGGCCAGGGGATTTCGCGTCATGCCCTGCATGATGGCTCCGGATACCGCTAAGGAAGCTCCAACCACAACGGCAGCGACTTCACGGGGGAAACGGATCTCTTGTAGTATGTTGATCTTATCTCCTTTACCTGACAGGGTAAGGGCCTGCCAAACATCCTTCACTGTTGTTTCGGCAGCGCCCAATACTACAGATAGAAAGAAGGCAGTAACAAATAAGAGGGATGCACCGATCAATTTATAGATAAATGGAATTCGCTGTTTTTGAGTTGTCATCATCAGTCATCTTTTCTTTGATAGGATAGGAAAGGGGAATTCTTATCATAAGAATTCCCCTTTAAAAATTAATTGCCTAGAAATTTCTCTTTGAAGAAGTCCAACTGGTAATCCAGTGTAAGCGGATCATTAAAGTAGAATTCCATCATATTCACTTCAAACACATGATTATTCTTCACTGCCGGAATGTTTCTGTATGTTTCTGTTTCCATAAAGGAATTATCTGCTTTTGGATCTTTACTCAAGATCAGATAGTCTCCTGCAAATTCTGGCATTACTTCTGTAGAAAGAGCAAAATATCCTGGTTCCAAGGCTTGTTCTTTTACTTTATCAGGCATCTTTAAGTCCATTTCCTGATAAAGGATCTCTGTCCCGCGACCCCAATTGTTTCCATATACGTATAATTGTTTATTAAAGCTTTCAATCACAGAGACAGTAGTATCTTCGCCGATTTTTGCTTTGATATCATCCCCTGTTGTTTGGGCACGCTTCTTGAAGTCGTCCACCCATTTTTGAGCTTCTTTTTCTTTATTTAATAGTTTTCCAATTTCAATGTGCTGTGTTAAATAATCCATTTTTCCATATGTATATGTAACCGTAGGGGCAATTTCATTCAATTTATCCACATTTTTAATAGTGGAAAGACCGATGATTAAATCAGGATCAAGCTCGATGATTTTTTCCAGGTTCTCATCGGTTACTTCTTCAATGTCTTTCAGGTCTTTCTCCCAACGGGGATTCATTTTGGACCAGGAATCGACACCGACAAGATTTCCGCCCAACGCCATGACATTCCCTGCAAATGATGATAGAACGACGATACGCTGTGGATTTGCTGGGACTTCAACCGGACCATTCTCGGATTGATAGGTGATGGTATCTGATTTGTTTTCCTTCTTCACTGAATCTGACCCCTCTTCTGATGAAGAGCTGTTGCTGCAGGCACTAATAAGTAGCACCAACAGTAGAGTAAACGGGATTATCCATTTTTTCATGTTGATCTTCTCCTTTTAGTAGATTGTATGTAATGCACATTGGTTTATCTGTTCGAGGATCCCTTCCGATCTCGGCATCAATTTGGAAAACTCTTTTCAGGACCTCATGGGTTATGACTTCTTCACACCTTCCTGATTTCACGATTTCCCCTTCTTTCAAGGCAACGATATAATCAGCAAATCGTGCAGCCTGATTTAAATCGTGTAGCACCATTACGATGGTGCGTTCCTGTTCCCTATTCAACTTTTGCAAGAGTTCCAATACTTCAAGCTGATGGGCCATGTCTAAATATGTAGTGGGTTCATCGAGGAAGATAATCTCTGTTTCCTGGGCAAGAGCCATGGCGATCCACACCCGTTGCCGCTGACCTCCAGATAAGGAATCGACTTCTCTGTATTTGAATCCGAGCGTACCAGTGACTTCAAGGGACCAATTGATGACATCGTAATCTCTCTTCGTTAAGCGACCCATCCCTTTTTGATGGGGAAAGCGTCCATACGAAACCAATTCACCAACTGTTAACCCACTGGCACTTTCAGGTGATTGGGGAAGAATCGCCATTTTCTTCGCTAATTCCTTCGTATGACCTTTTGAAATGTCTTCACCATCTAGGAGGACGTTACCCGACTGATGGGGGATGAGGCGGGTAACGGCTTTCAGTAAAGTGGATTTCCCACATCCATTGGATCCGATGATGGTGGTGATTTTTTTATCAGGGATGGTGACACTGAGATTTCTCACGATCAAGCGATCACCGTAGCCGACGCTTAAATCATTCGTAACGAGGCGAACCATTTTAAGCCCTCCGTTTATAAAAAAATAAATTGATAATGATTATCATTCTCGAACAATTCCCATACTATTATCCTTTTTTACTATTGTCAATAGAATTTTGTATTGTCATTGGTGAAAAAAAATTGTAGGATGTAATTGAGAATGATAATCAATTAAAATTTGATTGTTGGAGGAGTGAACGGAAATGAGTCATGATGTTCTATTTGATGTAACGGTTATTGGAGGGGGACCTGCTGGACTTTACTCTGCTTTTTATAGTGGTTTGAGAGAAATGAAAACAAAGATCATTGAGTATCAACCGGCATTGGGTGGGAAGATTCACGTCTATCCTGAGAAAATGATTTGGGATGTTGGTGGGGTTACACCGACACCAGGAGCTCAGCTAATCAAACAGCTCGTTCAACAAGGATTGACCTTTGATCCAACAGTCGTCTTGAATGAAAAAGTGGATACCATTACAAGGAATGAAGATGGGATTTTCATTCTGGAAGGTTCGTCTGGACAGAAACACCTTTCAAAGACGGTCATCGTCGCAGTGGGGAGTGGCATCATTAATCCTCAAAAGCTTGATATCGAAGGGGCGGAAAGATTTGAGGTAACAAATTTACATTATACGGTTCAATCATTGAAACGTTTCAAAGACAAAACCGTCATCATTTCCGGGGGAGGGAACTCGGCGGTCGATTGGGCAAATGAATTGGAGCCTGTGGCAAAAAAAGTCTACCTAACCTATAGGAAAGACGCTCTTAGCGGTCATGAATCCCAATGTGCACAGCTCATGAACAGCACTGTCACTCTCTTATCCAATTCGTCTATATCCAAACTCTTTGCGTCTGCAGATCACTCATTCATTGATAAGGTAGAAGTGACCAATCATCGCACAGGAGAGATTTCATCTTTATCCATCGATGAAGTCATCATCAACCACGGCTACGAAATCGATGCATCCCTTCTTAAAAACAGTTCATTGGGCATCGATATGGTCGATCAATATTACATATCCGGTTCCCCAAGCAGTGAATCATCGATTAACGGTCTCTATGCTGCTGGAGATATCTTAAAGCATGATGGTAAAGTAAACCTGATTGCAGGCGCTTTCCAGGACGCAGCAAACGCCATCAACAAAGCCAAGCAATACATCCAGCCAGAAGCCAACAGCAAAGCTATGGTATCCTCCCACAACCACGCCTTCAAACAGAAAAATAAAGAACTGGTGAAGCAGATGATGAAATAAAGAAGAGGGACGGACCTCCCTTTTTCACTAGGTATCCCAGCTATGACAGACTTTTAGTAACAAATTAGGAGGTCCGTCCCTCAAAACTATCTCAAAAAAAAGATGCTTACGGGTGTAAGCATCTTTGGATGGGTTATGTGTTATATTGTTCGACATTTTTGTTGTGGCTGGAACCAGTTCGTTTGTTGGCGATGAAACCTAATAGTAAGATCAGGATCATTAACCCGATGGTAATAATAGTGGTGATGGCTCCATCTTCAATATTGATCAGGTTTAAGAATTTCTCATCTGATACAATCATTTCACCAGCAGTATAGGACAGGATCCCTGCTCCAAGATACGAAATCCAGCGGTATCGTTCCAATACTTTCACAATGGCTTTGGCTCCGAAAATCATGATCGGAATCGAGATGAAAACGCCAAGGGCAATCATGCCGATATGTCCATGGGCTGCACCTGCAACTGCCACGACATTATCAAGGCTCATAGCGGCATCGGCCACGATGATGGTGGTGATAGCTTGCATAAGTCCGCTATGCGATTTGATATTCGCTTCGTCATCCCCTTCAACGAGTACTTGATAGGCAATCCATAATAGCAGGATTCCGCCGACAAGATGCACGTAGGGAATTTGCAGTAAATAAACAATAACAGCGGCAAATAATATACGCAGGATCACGGCACCGGCCGTTCCCCAGAAAATCGCTTTATTTTGAAGGTCTTTCGGTAATCTTCTTGTTGCCATGGCAATGACAATCGCATTATCTCCAGATAAAATAATATCGATGGCCACAATTTTTAAAAGGGCGATGATCGCACCTGTTGAAATGGCAAGTCCAAGTGGAAATAAGAAATCCATATTAGTTCCTCCTTGATTATACTAAACTCCAAAATTCTAACTAATCTATAGTACCACAAATGGTAGTTTTATAAACGGCCAACATTCTTTTTGCAGGCTTTTCTATATCCATAGGAGGAATTTCATGGAGAATAGGGGAACTGAGTAAGAAGAAGTGAAATGGAAGGGTGTGACAGAATTGAACGAGCAGATCGATTTGAAAAGCCCGATTCCGATCCTGAGAATCTTCGATGTTGAAAAGGCAAAAGAGTTTTACATAAAAATTCTGGGATACAATCTTGATTGGGAGCATGCATTTGAAGAATCACTACCTCTTTATATGCAAGTGTCAAAAAGCGATTGCATGCTTCACCTCTCAGAACACCATGGAGATTGTAGTCCGGGAGCAGCGATCAGAATAGAAGTAGGAGGGATAGAGGAGTTTCATTCGATGATTATTAAAAAGAAGTACACGTTTGCCAATCCCGAAATAAAACAGACCCCTTGGCAAACAAAAGAGTTTCAAATCATCGACCCGTTTGGGAATAAGCTGATTTTTCATGAAGGAATCCAACTATAAAGAAATCCCCGGCTCTATACGAAAGAGTCGGGGATTTTTTGTTTTCATTAATATTGTGGATAAGGTGGCGGGTACGGGTATGGATATGGATAAGGATAGGCAGGTACCGGGTATGGCCCGGGTGAGACAGCAGCCCCGACGGCTAAGCCGGTTACAGTCCCTGCGGCAAAACCAGGGTATCCAAAGCCATGATTCCAGTTTCCGCCACCATGATTCCAATTTCCTCCCTGATTCCAACTTGTTCCGTGTCCCCAGGAAGCATGCCCATGTCCATTGCTCCAGCCTGCATGCCCTCCACCGCCATGAGCGGGCCTATACATATTGAATGGTTGTTTCACTATTATTCTCACCTTTCTCAAAATAAGGAAGTTGGTTTATCATATGTAGATTTTTTTGAAACGGAATAGAAAGTCTTAACTGGTGACGTGGACAGGAGTAAGTCTCGTAAGCGTTATGTAATGAAAAGTGTTTAATGAATAAGGGGAGGGAGAAATGATGGATGCAAAAGGAAACGAGTATTGAAAGAAGAAAATGAACCATAGGTGAGTTTTAAACATACAGCACGTGGTAAATAAAACATAGCATATTTTAAGAGGAGGATTCATTACGTTTTGGCTAGCATCGTTACAATAGGAGCTATTCTATTTATCTTAGTAAATTTAATTTATTTCTTTAAGGATAAGCATTTCAAATATAGTTATTTCAGTACGCCGTTATTTTATAAGCTGTTCTTTGTACTTTTTAGTATCATGATCGCGTTTGCTGTACTTTATTATGCTATGTCATTCCATCATCCTATGCTCAGGGTTAGTTCACCAAGTGGAAAGCCTGTCGACCATTCATTTCTCAATTATCTCTATTATAGCGGTGTGACGATTTTATCTGTCGGATACGGGGATTATATTCCAACAGGTCATCTCAGATTCTTTGCATTGCTTGAAGCAGCCATCGGATTGCTGTTGCCGACAGCATATTTTATGAAGGTTCTAGATTCTAAAGGGAAGAACGAATAGAAGTTTCCTCTGCAAAGGAGGAATAGTTGACATAGAAGTGCAGGATGGTGAGGGTATGTAGCTCAAGAGACGGTGTCTTGTTCACAAATTGGCACAATTTTTCTTGAAAGTGGCCCGATTAAACGCTAAAGTGGCCCAATTTCAACCGAAAGTGGCCCAATAAACCACTATAGTGGCCCAATAAGGCATAAGTAACCTGTTTAATACTCACAAAGGTATTTAGTAAACGCTATTTAGAAGAAGTACAAAAGGATTGAAAAAGCGTGAACCCGATATTCTCACCGGGTTCACGCTACAATTAATCCCCATTACACCCACAAACTAGGCTTCACGACCATAAACCAAAGCATGGCGAGTAACAGTATGAGATAAATCCAAACGGTCCGTTTCAATTTCCCAACCAGCCATTCACGATCAGCGTCATCCTCCCCGAATTTCTTCAAAGTCGGTGAAAATGCCCGTGCGAGAAAGAACAGGGAGCAGAACATGATAAAGAGGGTCATGATGATCCACGGTGTCGTCCATGTCCAAGGCCCGAGGAGAACTAGAAGAATGCCTGTTCCGACTAGTACGTGCCCTGAGTGCTTGGAGAGTCGGACGGTGAAACGAAACGTATCTAAGTACGAAGGAAGTATGAATTCAGAAGCTGTCCGTAACTTCTTTATCATCGGCAATAGAATGAAAAATGGCCCAATTGAGGCAACGACACTAATCACATGAAGGTAGATCAGTGTCCTGTAAAGTAGAGTCTCCATGAGAAATGCCCTACTCTGTCACTAAACTAAATTCGTGAACCCACACTCTCATGCTTGGGTGCCAAGGCATTCCAGGATGATAGGAGAGGATGGCGTCTTTATATTCTTCAACCGTTTGAAAGCCCTCCTGTTTGGCGTGAACGTCTGTCAGTTCACCAAGTGATTGTGAATAAACGCTATTCACTATGTATTTCTTCCCTTCAAGCTCCATGATTTCTCCAATATCAGCGTATCTTCCATTTCTGCGAGTCGCTGTTTTCGTACCTTGATTTACTTTTTCAACGTCCTCTTTCTTCGTAACAAGACGTTCGATTGTACACGTTTTTGGTGGCAGTTCTTGATTTGTCATTTTAAAAACTCCTTTCAACCTATACTATAGCATAGTCGCGGGCAAGGAAGGATGTGGCTTTAAAAAAAGGGTTTCTATAAGTGTGTCTTATAGAAACCAAGCCGAATTAAGGACGAACAGCTTTTTCCTTCCCCACCAATTAGTGCAATGACCTCTTCGATTTCCATTCCTTTTGTCACTCTGTTAAATTCTTCAAGAGTGAAGGCAGGTGTATTCTCTTTCAGTTTTTCCGGATTGGAACATCCGTATAGAATGGTGAAGCAAAGCAAGGTAAACAACGGTACTTTCATAAAGTTTTTCAAAGGAAAGATCCTCCTTAGGTTTCTACATATTTAACGAAATAAATTTCTATTTCGTTTCAGAAAATGATTCCTTTTTTTCTAGCGGGGCAGCACTGAGGGTGCTATGATTGGGTGACTATACGAAATAGAAAGTAGGCATCGGGAGTTTTGAAAAAATGGCAAACGTATTTGACTTTAGTGTTTATCATGTTGATATGGGGCTTTAATGTGCCTGCATTAAAAACGCTGGTAAGTGAGTTTACGCCTGTAACGATCACTTCTCTCCGTATTTTCACCGCAGGGATCACGGTATTCATTGTTTTAGGTTTTATGAGAAAAATCAGGAAACCTACTGCTAAGGAGCTCTCTTATATCATTGCGGGAGGACTATTGAATGTTGTGAGTCATCACTATTTTTTATCTGTCGGGTTAACCGGGACGTCGTCAACAAACGGAGGATTGATACTGGGAACCGGCCCGTTGTTAACGGCGTTGATGGCGACGGTCATCCTTCGTAACCGTCCGACCGTGATAAAGGTCATGGGATTCCTTTCAGGCAGTGTGGGAGTGACGATCATTGTGCTGTCAGGTGGGGAGGGGCTCGGTGGATTGAGGATGGGGGATTTATTCATCTTTATCTCCATATTTTCTCAGGCGCTCAGCTTCATCATCATCAGCCGGGCAGCGAAGACGTTGGATCCCCGATTGCTGACAGGGTATATGCTCGTGTTCGGTTCAATTGTTCTGTTTGTCATCAGTCTCATCACAGAGCCGGATGGTCTGAAACAATTAGGGAATGCACCGGGTTCGATTTGGATTCTGTTCTTTGCTTCTGCCATTTTGGCAACAGCGATGGGGCATATGATTTACAACCACTCCATTGGAAAAATCGGGGCCGCGGAAACCTCGATTTTCTTGAATCTCAATACGTTTTTCTCCCTGGTTGGAGCGGCACTATTTCTTAATGAAACCGTGACGTTCTACCACCTGATTGGATTGATATTCATCGTTCTTGGAGTCGTGTGTGGATCCGGGACCCTTGAAGAATTCGTCATGAGAAGAAAACAAAAGCGCTACCTTGAAGATAAACAGAGACATCAGATGTAGGTGTCTCTGCTTTTTTATTTAACATATTTATGGAATCTTATTAATAAAATAAATGGTCAATATAATGTTAGGAGGACGGTTATGATGAACGATCAAATCCAAAAGCTAGTGAATAACTTAATTCAAATTGAGCATGTGTCGACTACCTTGTATCTTGCCATGTCTGCCTATATGGCTAACCAAAATTATACGGGGATGGCAAGCTGGCTGAGGCTTCAGTCGGAGGAAGAGCGTACGCACATGCTAAAGTTGATCGATTATATGACCAACAGAGGAGGTATGGTTGATCTTCAACAGCTCCCTTCACAGCCGAAGGAGTATGGGTCACCGCTTGAAACCTTCCAAAAAGTGTTGGAACACGAACAATTTGTTACGAAATCGTACCAGCAAGCATATGATTATGCGGCACAAAGTGATCAACAAACAGCGGTAATCATTCAGGAATTTTTAAGGGAACAAATTGATGAAGAAGCTCAGGCACAGACGATTGTGGACCGGATGAAAATTGCCCGGGATAATCCTGCAGCTCTATTAGTACTGGATCAAGAGCTGGGGCAGAGAACCGCCGCTCCTGCTGGTGGCTGATCCAAGTGGAAAAACCTGCTCTCACATTACGGGGGCAGGCCTTTTTTCGTAAATGATATCGGGAAGGAATACACTTTTCTCATTGAGTTCAATTTGAAGAGAACGTTTTTTCTTAGGCTCTATTCGCAAAGATTGTTGTTTTCTAACATAGGAGTTCTCCAATACACCATGAAACCATTTATCATCTCGTTCAGGAAACAAAACAAGTGGCAAAGGCATCACATGATCAACTGGTTGTATTAGAAAATAAAAAATATCAATTTAAGACCGGAAAAGAGGATAAAACATGAAAATGAAGAATACTATAATGAGTAAATACTACTAGATAAAAGGCTTATTCTGGTACATGTAATCTGAATATCGCCTTACACATAGGTCATACTACAGGAAAATGGAGGTGTCATATTGGAAGGTAAACCAGTTCACTTTGATGGAAGTCATCACTTCGCTACAGGGGAAATGCAAGAGAATACGCCATTTGAACTCACTGACGAGATGAGAAAGAATATCGGGGGAAACCCTTTTGAATCACTACGTGAAGAAGAGTAAATACCAGCAAAATGGAATGTTGTCTAGAGCAGACAGCATTCTTTTTTTTATTTGAACGAGGATAATTTCATCCGCATCTTCACAAAATAACATGGTCGACATAACAAAGAAAAGGATGGATGAATAATGGCACAAGTGTTATATATTACGGCCCATCCCCATGATGATACCCAATCATACAGCATGGCGGTGGCGAGAGCATTCATCGATACATACAAGGAAGTGAATCCTGACGATGAAGTGGTTCAGATTGATTTGTATCGTGAGCATATTCCCCATATTGATGCCGATGTATTCAGTGGATGGGGGAAGCTTCAATCGGGGAAAGGGTTTGAGGAACTTTCTCCGGAAGAACAGAAGAAAGTGAATCGCCTTAATGAGTTATCAGACCAGTTCATCAGTGCAGATAAATATGTGTTTGTCACTCCCCTATGGAATTTCTCATTCCCACCGGTGATGAAAGCGTATATTGATTCCGTTGCTGTGGCAGGGAAATCATTTAAGTATACAGAGCAAGGTCCAGTAGGGTTATTAACGAACAAGAAAGCCATGCATATTCAAGCCAGGGGAGGCATTTACTCTGAAGGGCCTGCAGCAGGCATGGAAATGGGCCATCGTTATTTAAGCATTGTGATGCAGTTTTTCGGTGTTCCTTCCTTCGAAGGGGTCTTTGTAGAAGGGCATGCAGCCATGCCGAATAAAGCCGATGAAATCAAGAGAGATGCGATTGACAGGGCGAAGACTGAAGCACAAACATTTTAATGAAAAAATAAGCCTGAAGTCATTGACTTCAGGCTTATTCTTTATACAATGGTAGGCTTTTCAATCTCGTTTCCTTTCGGTTCTGGAACAAACGCAAGAATTACAAGCCCGATAATAAACAGGATGACCAGGCTGAAGACGCCACTGTTTGACGCACCTGTCACTTGTGCCGTAACGGCGACTAACAAAGGTCCGAGAATCGATGCGAATTTACCAAATATATTGTAAAAACCGAAGAATTCATTGGCATTTTTCTTCGGAATCAGCTTAGCGAAATAGGCCCGACTCAATGCCTGGATTCCTCCTTGTGAAGAAGCGACAAGCATAGCCAAGATCCAGAAATCCATGGTCGTTTCCAGGAAGTAAGCGTAGATGCAAACGATAATATACACGGAAATCCCTACATATAGCATCTTTTTACCTGTGAATTTCTCAGCGAGTCTTCCGTATAGAATAGCAAATGGTCCGGCCACAACCTGAGTCACAAACAGAATGATCAAGAGGTTTGTTGAAGTGATGCCAAGGTCGCTCCCGTAGGCGGTGGACATGGTAATGATCGTTCCAACTCCGTCGATATAAAAGAAATACGCAAGAAGGAATAAAAATAATGCCCGGTATTTCCTGATTTCTTTTATTGTTTTTCCGAGTCGTTTAAAGCTATTTGCCACAGGGCTCTTTTCCCGTTGGATAAAGTAGCGCTGATGTACGTTTTTTAATAGAGGAATAGAGAAGAGTCCCCACCATATTGCAGTAATTACAAAAGCAATCTTACTGGCAATGGTCACAGTGAAGGGAAGAATTCCATTTTGAGATAGTATGATGATGGCGATGCTGATGATAAATGGAATCGTGCTTCCAATATAGCCAAATCCAAATCCCCGGGACGATACACGGTTCATTCGTTCTTCTGTCGTAACGTCGGTCAAGAATGCATCATAAAAGACGTTCGAACCGGCTGAACCGACGGCTGCCACAGTATAAAAGATCAAGAGCAGTAGCCACTGATCGCTCGGAACGAAAGCAAGGAGGGCTGTGAAGGTGACACCTAAGGCAAAGAAAAACGTAAAGAACTTCTTCTTGTAGCCTTCATAATCGGCGATTGTCCCCAATATCGGACCGATCATGGCGAGGATAAATGTAGCGATGGCAATCGTATAACCTAAATAGGCAGTTGAATCAGGGGCACTTACTCCTGCGTTGGTAGCGGCCGCTTTATAAAAAAGTGGAAAGACGGCTGTTGAAATAATAATGGAATACGCAGAATTTGCCCAATCATAAAAAATCCAGCTATTTTCTTCTTTCGAAAAGCGTTTCATTGTTTTTCCCCCTAAGGAAACAAAATCTTCTTTAAACTTCCAGTAGGTCTTCGATGAGTTTTCCGTCTATATCTTCTAAGCTGAGACCGAGTAATCGAGCGAAAGTTGGTCCTTCATCTACTAGGTGCATAGATGGAATTTCACAGTGGCGTCGAATCCCGCTTCCGGCTGCCATGAAGATGGTTGAGTAGTTCTCTTTTTCTGGTGAATAGCCATGGGATCCGTACGTATAACGCCCTGCCTTCACATCCTCCGGGGTTATCGTATGGATGAAGTCACCTTCAATGACATCTTTAAAGTAAAAACCGAGTCGGGCTTCGATCATAAACGAACAATGTTCATCTGCCCCTTTACTTCCCGCTTCTTCACCGGTAAGTATGGTTTCGATACCATTTAAAGGATTCTTCTGTAACTCAACCAGAAGGGACTTTACAATTAGTGCTGTTTCCTTATCCTTTGTATACACATAAGCAGAACCATCGCACCCTTTACAATACGCTTTCCAGTCGGTTACTTTCCCCCGCTTGGTTACGGTGATTAACCCCTTTTCCTTTAGAAGGACGTTGAGTTGAATGGCCTTCGATTCATCCAGGGCACTATGATCACCGAGGGCGACGATTGTCGATTTGTCATAAATTCCGTTTTCCTTTAACGCTTTCATGATTTTCCCTAACCGGGCATCATGGCGGAGTAAGGCAGCATGTGCTTCTTCAGAAGAAAATCCATGATAATGACGCTGTGTATCCAGGTCGGTAAAGTGGACAAGCAATAGGTCGGGCTTCTTTTTGATTGTTTCAATCGTGGATTCGACAACGAAATCATCCAGTTCAGGCTGATTCAGGCCATTACGGATATGTCCAAAGAGGCGATTCATTTGCAATTGGTAGAGAGGACTGCCATTTAGAAGGGAAACAAGGATTTGATTATGCCAAGGGCGATTAGCAAAGATCTCCGGCATGTTAAAATCAATTTCCGCTTTGGCTGTCACAGGCCAGAGCAGGGCAGCGGTGGTCATCCCCGATTTTCTTGCTTCGTCATATAAGGTAGTCCCTTTGATCGATTGCCGGTGCCAGTGCCAGTCGGGAGAGTCATAGCCTGGTTGAAGGAGGGTATTATTCACCACACCGTGGCGATTAGGGTACTTCCCGGTGACGATGGTTGCGTGACATGGATAAGTCACAGAGGGATAGATAGTCTCAACCCTTTTGCAAAAGGATCCATGAGTAAGCAGTTCCTGGAAGTGGGGAAGATCCTTTAGGAGCGGATAATCCAAAGCAGATAAACAATCGAAAGAAATGATAATCAAGTGATCGGTCAAACGTTCCATAATGGTCCCCAGCTTTCTCGAAAGATTGTACTATATACCTATTAATATAGCAGACTATTCAGAATAAAAATATGAAATTTCGATGATGAAGGAGTTAAGAATCCGTAAATACGAATGGAACGTATGAAAAAACAGGGATTTGAAAACATCCCTGTTTTTGATCGCGAATTAAATCTTTACTTTATTTCCGATACGACTATCTTTTTTTACATCGAGTTTTCCAGAATACTCAACTGTATCAATAGTGCAATTTTCTCCGATCACAACGTTTTTTCCCCGGACGAGTTTGGCCAACGTGTTCTCAAGATACACTTCGTCACCTTCGATCAACTCGGAAAATAAATAATCTTCTTTTTGTAGGAAGAAGTTGACCACCTGCTTGATCAACCTGGTGGAATTGTGATGAGTCACAGAAATCGTTTCGCCGCCTATTTCTTTAATGGAGGATTCATGATTGATTTCAATTTGAACTTTGTCTGCGTTCAGCAACCCTTCTATGTGAACAGAACCTGAAGAGGAGAAGGATTCCACTTCACAATCCCTTTCTACCCGTAATGAACCGCTCGTTTTAATTGAGCCACCTTGGATTTTCCCGCCGACCTTACAGGACCCGCTCACCTTGAAGCTCTTAAAGACAAGATCCTTATCCACCTTGGTCGATCCACTTGTGCTCATTTCGGCAGCCATCACAGAACCATTGTATTTTGAGCTTCCACTTGTGGTAATCTTTTCTGCCTTTGTTTCCCCTTTGATGGTAGAAGAACCGCTCGTTTTGATGCAACCCGCTTTTACGTCTCCTAAAATGGTGCCGGAACCTGAAATTTTCAATTCATGGCAGTCGATGTCACCAGCGATCTTTCCGCTACCGCTGATTTTCACGGCATCAAATTGTCCTCCGCCGGATGTTCCCGACCCGCTTATCTTCAAGTCATGCAATTCTTTCTTTTCCACTGTATTCATCCTGTTTTCCTCCAATTTAGGGACGTTACATCCCTTGAGTATTCTGTAAAGTGATTTTCAATTCCTCCATCATTTGTTGTAAATCGAATCTCAGTACGACTTGAGCTAAATGGTCTGCATGAAAATTGGAATGAAGGGGCAGAAGCATCCAAGTAAAGGCCTCACCTTTCCGGATTCCAACAAGCTCAAGGGAAGATTCTTTCAGTGGAGTAAACTTCTCATGAAGAAAAAGAAATAAGGTTTGCTGATCTTCTCTTGGAACATGTAACATTTGCGTTTTTTCAATAACCATCATATTTAATAGTGCCGGAAACTCGAAAGTGTCTTGCGCCTGCAAAAGGGATGTACAGAGAGCAAGGGTGTGCTCTGAAAGAATGGTAGATGAGCGCAGTTCCCCTGCCCCAATTTCAATCTTTGTAGGATTGGGTGAGAAGAAATCCGAAAGCTCATCGAGTGAGTACCCGTCTTTCATCTCTTTGATGGTATCGATCCTGGAGAGCATCTTATCCCTTGGAAAGAACGTTTCTTGACCTGTATAGCTGGATTTCTTGATAAACCATTCTTCAGGGATGATGTTCTTTCTTTTCCAGCGATATAGCTGCCCATACGAAATGCCGGTCAATTCCAATACTTCCTTCTTCGATATCAAATTTGTTTCCAATGAGGGTGGTCACCTCTTTTCGTAACAAAACATTGTTACGTTACTTTAAGAATAGTGTAACAGAACAATGTTACGTTCGCAAAGGGAATTTGAAATTTTTTCTAAAATAGGCATATGACCATTGTTATTTTCATCTAATTAATATATAGTACATTACAACAGTAATGCACTATGGTTGTTTAGTGAGGAGGTGTTCGTTTGATTCTCGATTCGCATAGTATGAAACCAATTTATATTCAAATTTCAGAATGGTTGGAAACTGAAATTCTGGCACAAAACTTTCTTCCTGAAGATAAAGTATATTCCCAATATCAGCTGGCAGAAATGTATAATATCAATCCTGCAACAGCTGCAAAGGGGTTAACCGTCCTAGTGGATGAACAGATATTATACAAAAAAAGGGGGCTTGGCATGTTTGTCTCATCTGATGCGAAAAGCATCATTCAGATGAAACGAAAGAATCAAACGTTATCAACACTCGTGAAAGAAATAGTGAAGGAAGCGGCCCACTTGAATGTATCAGATAAAGAATTGATTTCTATGATCCAAGAAGAGATGAAAGCGGGGGATTCGAAGTGAGTGTAATGGAATGTAAGGGTCTTGTGAAAACCTATGGTCGCCAAAAAGCATTGAATGACCTATCCATTTCGTTAGGAGAAAATAAGATTACTGGATTGATAGGAAGGAATGGGGCAGGAAAAACGACTTTATTAAAAATCATGGCAGGCTTCATCCGTGAAACATCTGGGGAGATTCGGGTGTTTTCACAAAAGCCTTTTAATAGCGTGAAGGTTTCAGCCAATACGATCTACATTGATGACGAGATGAGTTTCTCTCCATATTTAAATCTAGGTGAAATTTTAAATACTATGAGTTCTTTTTATCATAATTGGGATATGGACATTGCCAAACGATTGTTCTCTTATTTCGCTTTTGATACGAATCAGCATCATGCATCGCTATCAAAAGGGATGAAAAGTACCTTTAATATGATTGTAGGTCTGGCAGCCAGGTGTCCCCTTACCATATTGGATGAGCCGACAACAGGAATGGACGCAGCGGTTAGAAAAGATTTTTACCGTGCCCTCCTGAAAGATTACATCGCCTATCCCCGTACAATCATATTATCAAGTCATTTACTTACTGAAATAGAGGACTTATTGGAAGATGTACTTCTTATTAAAGATGGAGGGAAGTGTCTCCACCTTCCACTGGATGAGTTACAACACTATGCTGTAGGATTGACTGGAAAAACGGAGTTGATGAAACAGTATGTGCCCGAGGAATCCATCCTCTATAGGAGAGATGTCGGCATGGATTCTACTTATGCCGTTGTAAAGAATGAATCCCATGAGCCGGGATGGATGGGTGAATTTCAGCTATCTTCTGTCTCAACAGAAGATTTATGCGTGTATTTAACAAATAAAACAACAGGAGGGATTGACGATGTTTTTAGCTGAAATGAACAGGCGGGAGATTGTGATAAAACAATTTTTCTACAAAATGAAAGCCTATAGGGGCGTTTATTCATCACTGATGGTGATTCAGCTCCTTGCCATATTATTTTCGGTAATTGGAACGGGGATGAGCGGCGGTAGTTCAAGGACCCTTACCTACGAGATCCATACGTATTCCAACAGTATGATTATCGCGTTTATGATGATATGGGCATTTATCATTTCCATCATCGTGACGACTAAAGCATACAGGTACGATGATTTCACTTTTGTGTCAAATCGTTTCACCAGTCATATGTCAACGATCCTGTTCTTATTGTTTGCAAGTATAGTGGGGGGAATCACCTCATTTCTAGCTGATTATCTTGTAAAGGATATTCTTATCTTTATAAGCAAATCGGAGTATGTCTTTACGGACTCAACCCCATCTTTATTCGGTGTCATGGGGATCATCCTTTATCTTTTCCTATTTTGTTCATTCGGATATGTATGCGGAATGCTGGTTCAAATCAACAGAATCTTCATTATTTTGATCCCGGCCGTATTATTCGGGACTTCTTTTATTAGTTCTTTCTTATTAGGGGAACCGGTAACACTAGTTGAAATTGGAAGTGTATTCTTACAAGAATCATCCTTTATGTTCTTTTTTGCAAAGATCGTACTGACAGTCGTCCCATTATTTTCAATTGTGACGTACATTACAAATAGAATGGAGGTTAGAACATGAGTGCATTTGGTGCTATTTTACCCCTCCTTTTTTGGGTGGTTCTGGTTATATGCTTCATTGTCTTCAAACCATTCACAAGGATGAGAAAGCTAATAGGGTTTCAATGGGTCTTCGCAGGATACTTCATTCTCCTTCTCCTTTCAGTTGTTCTGTACTATTTCCTTCCTGCCGGTCATTCTTTGGAAGAAGTGGATGTTTCGATCCAGGATGAGTCTCATGCAGAGATATCCTTCTTTGATGCAGCAAATAAAGGCAAGATTGATGAAAGTCCTGAAGGTGTTTTAAAAAAAGAATGGGAGTTTCCATTAAAGGATACGGATTTGCGCATTTCGATTGAAGATGGCACATTTGGAAAGTTCCAAGGGGAGCCATTTATCCTGGCAGAAAGAACGAACAAAGGGACTGTCTTGAAAGTAGAGCATTACGTAACAAGAACTATTCTTAACGGAATAGACGTAACAGGGAAAATGCCCTCACCAGATTTACATCTAGAGGGAGATTCACTATACCTCAAATCTCCAGATCCAGTGGAAATGAATTTTTCTTTCTATACAAATGGTTTCACAACCCGACAATTCAATGGTGAAAAGGTGTGGGATGGTGAGCATGAAAATCTAATAGGAAACGACATTCTTTATCTTCGTATACCTGAGGGTGTAGACATTACCGGACCTGTGGAATTCATTGAAAACAACCATTAAATGAATTGAATCTAAGCTTTATAAAGATGTTGTTTTCCGTTTGCAGGACTGAAACTCAAGAGCTAAACCTTTACCTGGGTTTGGCTCTCTTCACGTTAACGTATCTTCCCCGTGAATACCATCATTCATCACCAATCCAAAACCATCCCAAAAATGTTTAAGAGGTATGATCATGGGTATTATTGAAACAGGAATGTTTTACATAATAAACATTAATATCCATAGAGAGGGATGAAAGAATGGGAGACGATCGTCGTACGAAAGTGAATGGCAATAGCAAGAATGAACAGCTTGAACAGTACCGAGTAGAGGACGAAGGAAAGCATCTTACCACGAATCAGGGGCTGAAGGTATCAGAGGATGAGTTCTCCTTGAAAGCAGGAGACCGGGGACCTACCCTAATGGAAGATTTCCACTTTCGTGAGAAAATGACTCACTTTGACCATGAACGCATTCCTGAGCGAATTGTCCATGCACGAGGTTTCGCGGCACATGGTGAATTCGAACTCTATGACTCTATGAAAGAATATACCCGAGCGAAATTTCTTCAGGATCCTTCAACGAAAACTCCTGTCTTTGTCCGCTTTTCCACTGTAGCGGGATCCAAGGGCTCTGCAGAGGCAGTACGTGATGCACGGGGATTTGCAACGAAATTTTATACAGAAGAGGGCAATTATGACCTCGTAGGAAACAATATCCCGGTGTTTTTCATTCAGGATGCGATCAAGTTCCCTGATTTGGTACATGCACTTAAACCGGAACCACATAATGAAATGCCACAAGCGGCTTCTGCCCACGATACGTTCTGGGATTTTGTAGGGAACAACCAGGAGTCTGCTCATATGGTCATGTGGGCTATGTCAGACCGTGCGATCCCCCGAAGCCTGCGCATGATGGAAGGATTCGGCGTTCATACATTCCGCCTGGTGAATGAGGAAGGCAAGGCTCATTTTGTGAAATTCCATTGGAAGCCTGTACTGGGTACTCACTCACTCGTGTGGGATGAAGCCCAGAAAATCAATGGGAAAGATCCTGATTTCCATCGCCGTGATTTATATGAATCCATCGAAAATGGAGATTACCCGGAGTACGAGCTTGGGGTTCAACTGATTAAAGAGGAAGATGAGTTTAATTTTGACTTTGATCTCCTTGATCCTACCAAGCTATGGCCTGAAGAAGAAGTTCCGGTGAAAATCGTCGGGAAAATGACGTTGAACCGGAATGTGGATAATGTATTTGCAGAAACGGAACAAGCAGCTTTCCATCCCGGATCTGTAGTACCTGGAATCGATTTCTCCAATGATCCGTTATTACAAGGGCGTTTATTCTCCTATACGGATACACAATTGATTCGACTGGGAGGACCGAACTTCCACGAACTACCGGTAAATCGTCCGGTGTGTCCATTCCACAATAACCAGCGTGATGGCCATGGTCGTCACACAATCAATAAAGGACAAGTGAGCTATCACAACAACTCACTTGCTCACAATACACCGGCCCCTGCTTCAAAGGAAGAGGGAGGCTACACTCATTATCAGGAGAAAATGGAAGGACGAAAGGTCCGTGCAAGAAGTGAAAGCTTTAAGGATCATTTCTCCCAAGCCACGCTATTCTGGAATAGTATGAGTGAGCCCGAGAAAGAGCATATCGTGCAAGCCTTCAGCTTTGAGCTTGGCAAGGTGAAGAGTAAATCGGTTCAGAAACAGATTGTCGATATGTTTGCCAACGTTAGCATGGATCTGGCAAAAGGCTTTGCTGAAGCGATCAATGTAGAAGTTCCAGAAAGGGAAGATTCGAAAGTAACAAAGTCATCTCCTGCCTTAAGTCAGGAAAATACGATTAAGAATCCGGCTACCCGTAAAGTCGGTGTTATCGTTGGCAACGGCTTTAAGGGAGAAGAAGTGAATACGGTACTATCTGCACTTAAAGAAGATGGAATCCAGCCTGAAATCATTAGTGACAAGCTGGGAATGAGAAAAGGGGATGACGGCACCGAGCTTGAGGTCGATCATACCTTCCTAACAGGAGAATCGGTTTTATTTGATAGCCTTTATGTTGTAGGTGGAGAGGATGTTGATAAAAAGTTCTCTCAAGACACGACATATTTCGTGAAAGAAGCGTATTCTCACTTTAAACCGGTAGGTGCGACTCACGCAGGCATGAACTGGTTGAAAGATGCATCCATTAGCGGTCCCGGCGTTGTAACAGGAGATGACATGAAGTCATTTACCAAACAATTCACAGCTGCCATAGCGGCCCATCGTCATTGGAACAGGGAATTAGTATAAATGATAGTAAGACCTCTAATAGAATAGAGTTAATAGAAAAAATGCTAGATCTGATCAATCAGGTCTAGCATTTTTTGTTGCTGTTTGAGCCCTTTTTACTAGTAATAGACGTTTCGATGATACGAAACTAGCATTTCAGTCATAAGATAACCATGTAAAGTGCTTTACAAGTATTGTATAAGTGAGGTGATTATGGATGGGTACCAGTCATACTCATGACCAATTTGATTTTTTCAGTTTGCTATTGGTTCTATTGATTGTAGCTTTTCTAATTCTTTTAGGATTAGGTGAATTTGTTGCAGCAATTGTGATCGGCATCGCACTTTTAATTCTACTAGCCGTTGATACGATTATGTAACAAAAATGTGAGTAATTGCAACTCCTTGAAAACGGAGAGGCCGATCGTTTTCAAGGAGTTTATTGACAAGAATATATGGTAGGAATGGAGGGGAAATCGATGAGTGAAAAAAATAATCCAATTGAAGGTATTCTGGATCTTATCAAACAATATACCAATGAAGATATAAGTAAGATAGATTCAGCGAAAAATAAATTAAGTTCCCTATTAAACAGTGATTCATTAAAGGGTCTTCTGGATTCACAAAAAAATGGACCACTTGGGGCACTTGAGAATCTCGAACAGGTAGCGGACATGATGAATGTTCTCCCGATGGTCGAAAAGGTGGTGAATCAACGTATGAATTATAAACAAAAAGACTGCGATAAAAAAGACAATCATCAAAATGGACGTAAAGATATCGAAAAATTACTGGAAGAGATTTTAGACGAATTGAAATACATTAAAAAGTGTACTTGCTATAAAAAGCATCATTGCTATAAAGAGAACTGGGAGCACTGGTATTAAGAAGGGAAAGCTGGGGTAAAAGCCAGCTTTTTTTGTTTGACCAAATCAAACACTTGAATTTAACCACCTACCCCTACTATACTCTTCAATCAACAAATGAAAGAAATTCTACAATAAGCTAAAAATTCCCATGAGCAAAAAGATTGAAAGTCAAAAAAGGTCAAAGTATACTATGAGTATAAGGTCAAAGAAAGTCAAAGTAGAAATTTGACGGAAGACCCTATCAATTATTCCAATACTAAATGAATTTATATAAAAGAGACTTAGGAGGTCATGTTCAGATGAAATGCCAAGTATGTCAACATAATCAAGCAACTGTGGAAGTATATTCACAAGTGAATGGTAAGAAGTTCAGTATAAAAATGTGTTCAACTTGCTTTCAAAAGCAGGAGGCACCTTCTGGAATGCACGGTGGTTTCCCCTTTGATGAATTATTTAAAGGTATGAATATGGGAGCTGGCTCTGAGCATAGTCAACCTTCTTCCCACACCAAAAGTGGAAATGGTAACAACGGGATTCTTGATCAGTTTGGACATAATGTGACAGGGGCTGCCAAAGCAGGTCTGATCGACCCGGTCATTGGTCGGGACAAAGAAGTGGAACGTGTCATCGAGATTCTAAATCGCAGAAATAAAAACAATCCGGTATTGATCGGTGAGCCTGGAGTCGGGAAAACAGCGATTGCTGAAGGGTTGGCACGTAAAATCGTAGCAGGTGATGTTCCCTCTAAACTATTAAATAAAGAAGTGTACGTGATGGATGTTGCATCATTAACAGCTGGTACAGGTGTACGCGGTTCATTCGAGGAGCGATTGAAGGCAATCATCAGCGAACTGCAAAACCGAAAAAACGTCATGCTCTTTATTGATGAGATCC
Source organism: uncultured Bacillaceae bacterium (assembly GCA_963787015.1). Lineage (GTDB taxonomy): Bacteria > Bacillota > Bacilli > Bacillales > Bacillaceae_B > Rossellomorea. Next base: position 1,414,460 of record CAWBBM010000040.1, on the reverse strand, counting down.
ATCAATTAGTAGGTGCCGGATCTGCAGAAGGCTCAATGGATGCCGGAAATATTCTAAAGCCTTCACTTGCCCGTGGGGAGCTACAAGTGATTGGCGCTACGACGCTGAAGGAGTACCGTCAAATTGAAAAAGATGCGGCACTAGAACGCCGGTTTCAACCTGTGATGGTGAACGAGCCGACTCCTCTTGAAGCCATTGAGATATTGAAAGGGTTGAAAGAGCGATATGAAGACTATCATGGAGTGAATTTTACAGAAGAGGCCTTGGAGGCTTGCGTGAAACTTTCCGACAGATATATTCAAGATCGATTCTTACCAGATAAAGCCATTGATTTAATGGATGAAGCAGGATCAAAAGTCAACTTGCTTTCAGAAGCGAAAGACCAGTCAGCACTTCATAAGAAACTTAATGATATAAGGGCGAAAAAAGCACAGGCAACGAAAGACGAAAATTACGAACAAGCAGCCATTCTTCGTGATCAGGAAGCAACCATTGAAAAACAAATAGGAGAAGATTCTTCTGACTCCAAAGCGGTTGTTGAAAAAGAACTGATCCAAACCATCATCGAATCGAAAACAGGCATTCCTGTGGGAAAACTGCAAAGTGACGATCGAACACGAATGAAATCATTGGAAAATAACCTGGCCCAAAAGGTCATCGGACAAGAAGAGGCAGTGAAGAAAGTAGCGAAAGCGATCCGCCGGAGCCGTGCAGGACTAAAGGCGAAGCATCGTCCGATCGGTACGTTCCTATTCGTCGGACCAACCGGGGTAGGGAAAACAGAATTAACGAAAACACTCGCTGAAGAAATGTTCGGATCTAAGGATGCCATGCTACGATTGGATATGAGTGAGTACATGGAAAAACACTCTGTGTCTAAACTGATCGGTTCACCTCCAGGTTATGTAGGTCATGAGGAATCAGGCCAACTCACTGAAAAAGTGCGAAGAAACCCTTACTCCATCATTCTTCTTGATGAGATTGAGAAAGCACATCCGGATGTTCAGCATATGTTCCTGCAAATCCTTGAGGATGGACGTCTTACTGACAGTCAAGGGAGAACGGTCAGCTTCAAAGAGACTGTGATCATCATGACAAGTAACGCAGGTGTGACAGACAAGAAGGAAGCAGTGGTCGGATTTAACACTGGAGGCACAGATGCGATTAAAGAAACGAATATTCTACAATCACTAGGAGCTTACTTTAAACCTGAGTTCCTGAACCGATTTGACAGTATCATTGAATTTAAATCTCTGGAAAAAGAAGAACTCCTCCAGATTCTTGAGCTCATGCTGAATGAATTGCAGATTGAACTTAAGGAGCAAGAGATTCACATGACCGTCGATGAAGCAGCGAAGCACAAACTCGTTGAGCTGGGCTACCACCCTGAGTTTGGTGCACGTCCATTACGTCGTGTGATTCAGGAAAGAGTGGAAGATAAGATTGCCGATTTCCTTCTTGATGAAGAAGGAGTGACCGATCTAACGGTGACGATGGAAAATGATGAAATCATCGTGAAATAAGTGAAGAAGAAGCATCCGGAATGGATGCTTCTTCTTCATTATCTGTTTAGAGATATTGAATCGATCACCTTGATTTATTCTTTCCGTTTCAAGATTATGAGATAAATGGCCATGGTTACATATACTCCTAAAACCAGGACAATAAAAAAAGGTGTAGAAAAAGAACTCATAGAAACACCCTCACTTCAAATCATGAAAAGATGGATGGAAGATCCATAGTAGAATGGCGATGATCGGGACCGATAGTATGAGTGCAAAAAGCGGTTTTTTATGGTGCAATCCCAAAATCGAAAACATGATGATATTGAATATGGCCGACCATCCTATCGTCCATCCATTTTCATAGAGGAACAGCCCTTTTTTCAAAAACAAATATTCCAGGAAGGTAAAATAGATTATCCAGCAAGTAATATAAAGGAATTTCTTTTTCCCATAAGGATAGAAACGTAAAAATATCATAATAACCACTGGAATGATGAAAAAGGAGAAGACCAGGTCAATCAACGTATGATTCAACCAGTCCACCGTCACGGCTTTATATTCCCATAATGTATGGTTATAAAAGATGACGTTATATAGAAGATTGCAAATGATATAAAATTGGATCGTTGGGTAAAAATCCTTCCACCTTTTCCAATCAATAAAGAACTTTGCAAACAGTATGTAAACCACAACTACGAATATTAGATACATAATGGGTTCCATCCTTGTTTTTGTTACCTAGTATAGACGTAACAGAAAAGGTATAGACCTTAATGAACTAGAAAGTGCCTGATTCTTCCAGAATCAGGCACTTTCTAGTTGTTTATTCCATTTCTTCGAGCACTTTATCGATCGCTTGAGCCACACCATGATCGGTATTGATACCCGTTACCCAGTTAGCTGCCTCTTTTACTGCTTCCTGCGCGTTCCCCATAGCCACACCGAAACCGGCCTCGCGGATCATGGCAATGTCATTCATACTATCACCCACTGCCATGACTTGCTCCATGGAAAGGTCAAGCCATTTGCATACCTTCACCAAAGCAGCTGCTTTATTGACACCAGCAGGATTAATTTCGATATTCGTAGGCGATGAATTCGTTATTTCAAGCGCTTCATTTTTTACAAGTTCATCCATCACTACTTTGCGGACGTCATCATCCTGTATATCGAATCCGAATTTCAGCCAATTATAGGATTCAATATTCTGATCAAAAGGCTTTTTACTATTGAATAACCCTTGGGAGGTAGAGGACCAAAAATATACATCATGCTCTTTTTTTAACGCCCAAAGTTGCTTCACAAGGTCAATATCAAGGGGGATGCTGTCAACTAAGTTGTATTCATAATCATAAATCTCCCCGCCGTTCACGGTTACAAGATACGATGAACGTCCAAGTTCATCAGAGATGTCCCGACAAGTAAAAAGGGAGCGGCCGGTACTTAACACAACATGAATGCCTTTATCCTTTGCTCGCTGGATGGCTTGCTCATTCTCCGGTGATACTTCTCCTTCATGATTGACGAGAGTCCCGTCCATATCAAGTGCAATCAGCTTTATATCCATTTCTCTCTCACGTCCTTCTTTTCATTCATAATACAGTCTAATATAAATGGAGCGATTCTTCTAGAACCCCGACTTGTTAATGGTATTATTTCCTCTATACCGAACTTCGTATTACAATGGAATAAGTACATAACGAAGAAGAAGTGGTTAATGGAAGAAGCTAATTTCGTGATGCAAGGAAACCGATCCTTCCGGGATCCTTTTTGGAATAGCGTGATTTGCCTTACCGCCACTATGAGTAGGCAATCAATCTGTAATGGGAGGTGAACTGAAATGAAGCCTTTTACCGAAATGACGGTGAAGATCATACAGAACATTCCGGCTGGGAAAGTGATGACGTATGGTCAAGTTGCAGCTAGAGCAGGGAGTCCGAGAGCAGCAAGACAGGTCGTAAGGATTCTCCATTCCATGAGTGGAAAATATGGTCTTCCATGGCACCGGGTTTTGAATAGCAAAGGGGAAATCGGCTTTCGTGATGAAGAGCAGATGATGACGCAAAGGCTTTCCTTGGAAGCTGAAGGAATCCAGTTTATTGGGGATAACAGAGTTGAGCTCGGGAAGTTTCAGTATGAGCCTGAAGCCGAGGAGGAGTAGAACATTTAATGAGAGGGGGATATGATATGCGTATACTCTCCAAGTGACGCATAATCAGAGTCGAACGAAGCATAAATCATGAAAGTGACGCAAAAAAGCGCAAAGTGACGCATTAAAAAATAAACCGACGCATAAATAGATCTACCATCAATCTCTTTCACGCCATAAGGACAATGAACACGGTGGGATTTCCAATGAGATCCAGTGAATGAAAGAATCTGTTCATTTCAATCAAAAAGGGCCAGCACAATTCCACATAACGCCGTGATGGCTGTAAAACCAATGAGTACATAGCCAATGATAATGATCCGGATGCCCAAGGGCAGACCGTTCATATAGGGATTATGCATTGGCGCACCTTCGATTTTTGACATATGATCGGTAGCATCATTAAATGGTTTTTTAGTAGTCATGATACTCCTTCTTTTTTATATTTTCCTATAAAAAGGTAACCTTTATGCGAGGTTACCTTTTTTCATTAATGGAGTTGTCCGTTCTTCATTCTCATCAACCATTTTCTTTGCTTTGAGTCAGTAACAAAATACCCGACTAAACCTAATCCGGCAAGTGCAAAACTCCCTTGTGAAATGAATTCCAGGGCAAATCCCATGCCTGTGAATCCACCTGCACACCCTAATAGCAGCAGGGTAAAGGCTTGCTTTTTGCGACTTTCAAATATCTCAAATTGAAAGTCGTTCTGCTGGCGATGATCTTTTTGTTCAAGTGATTTTTCGGGAAAATCCAACAGTTGATGAACTTTTTGTACCGTTTGAAACAATGGTTGTGCACTGACCCATTTCATGAGCAGGTCCCACTTGTTTGTGTTACTGTCCTTCACCCAATCCATAAAGGCTGGTTTGACGACATCAAGGGTTTCCTCATCCGGGCTCAGTGTATGGACAAGTCCCTCAATGGTCGCAAATGAACGGCCCAAAAAGATAAAGCGGGTAGGCACTTGTACTGGCAGTGATTTCACCATATCGTTGATTTCTTTCTTTACTGCAATCAAATCCATCTGTTTGAACTGTTCCATATCGAGAGTGATAAATTCCTTCAAAACGGACTCGATTGCTTTCGGGCTTGCGTCTGGAAGTAAAAAACCCAATTGAGCCAGCGATTCGGCTGCTTTCCTGAAATTTTTCAAAAGGACCCCTTCCAACAGGTCTTGAAAATGTACCGAATCCCGCTTGGATATTTCACCGATCATTCCGTAATCCAATAGGACGAAGGTACCATCAGGCTGAAGGAGAATATTCCCTGCGTGAGGATCGGCATGAAAGATTCCTTGTTCAAGCCACTGAGGGAGGAAGAGCCGGAACAAGTCTTGTGCTAACGTCTGTCCGTCTAATCCATACGAATCGATCGCTTCCCGATCATTCAGTCGAACGCCGTCCACCCACTCCATCACCAACACTTTATCGGTACAAAGCTCAGGGTACATAGCTGGAATTTTCACTTTAGAATGGTTTTTGAACCGCTGCTTAAATGAAATAGCCGTATTCATTTCTTTGGAAAAATCGAGCTCCTGTTCAATCACCTGCTTTAGTTCTTTATAAAGCATCTTAAAATCAATGAATCCTTTTGGTACTGGAGCGAAACGTCTGGCAAACCAAATAATGATGGCAAGGGACCTGAAATCAGTCTTCACAAGAGAAGGGATTTCCGGTCGCTGGACCTTGATGGCCGCTTGTGTTCCATCAGGAAGCGACGCTTTGTACACTTCTCCGATGGAAGCTGAAGCAATGGCTTCATGGTCAATCGCCTGTACTTTGGACGTAACCGAGGCGTCCCATTCATGTTCCAAGACTTCCTCTATTTTTTCCCAAGGAGAAGGAGGTACATGGTCAACAAGATCTTGTATTTGATTAATAAACCCTCTCGGAAGCAAATCCTCACGAATACTTAACAGTTGCCCGACCTTAATCAAGACACCGTTCAATTCAAATAGAGTTTCTTTAAATTCTTTTCCTATTCTCTCCCAAAGCTGATCTTTCTCCCATTGGGATTTTCCACGCAGACGATACCAATAGACCCTTACCACAATCGATAATGCCAAGGATAATATCTTCCACATTCTCCATAGCTTATTCTGTGACTTCATCATGTCATCCCCCGTAACCGGACTGTTTAATCCTATTATGTAATATACATGAGAAATAAGAAAGTTTCTATCATTGGGATAATCAGAAACTTCCGTTCAATAAATGGTGTTTTATGGTAAAGTTTATATCAATCACTAAAGGGGAGTGGACGTCTTTTGAAAAAAGGCTGGATTTCCGTTATTGGCGGTTTGATTGTAGGATTGATCCTTTCATTTAAATTTTTGAAGTACAACGGTTGGATCATCCACAAAATCAGTCCTGAGGGAGAAATTGAAAGTACCATGAAGGAAATGGATTTTAATTTGATCACGAACTCATTCCTTCTCATGGCTGTTTCGGCTTTGAGCATTTATTTGGTATTAAAATTAATCGAAATAGTGTGGAAACGCAAATCGATGTAAAGATGTAGAAATATGCCGATATGAAATCGATTGTGCGGGAATTCAAGCGTGTGCATTGTTCGATATGTGGGATGCTTGGGGAGGAAGTGTTGCAATGAAATCAGCAACTGAAATGAACCAAACCTTCAGCTGCTGATTTTTGCTTCAAATTCAGTAGCTGAACCCGAGACAAATTAGAACGAAAACAATCCATTCTCCACCGGAAAATGCACCTGATTTGACACCTTTGTGAACGACACGAAAACCCATTGTAATAAGCCGCGAGAAGGGGTATATTATAAGTGTAAAGATAATGTGAAAACATTCACAAACAGACAAAACAAACAAATAAACAAACACAATCATCAACTGCACAAAGGTAACTCAATGCACTCTAGTTTGTGAAGATATTCACAATATATACCCCAAAGGAGATGATCCATTATGAGATGGTGGGAAAATCAAATGGTGAGCGTTGTTTGGACCGTATTAAGAATTTGGTTGGGTGTTCAATGGTTGGAGGCAGGCTGGCATAAAGTGACTGATGGTTTTGATGCAGGTGGTTTCTTGCAAGGAGCATTAGCAAAAGCGACAGGAGAGCATCCAGCTGTTCAAGGATGGTATGCAGAATTTCTTGAAGGATTTGCGATTCCAAATGTAGAACTATTTAATGCCTTGATTCCTTGGGGGGAACTATTAGTGGGCATTGGATTGATTGCTGGTTTCATGACAATACCGGCACTCTTGACAGGGGCATTCATGAACTTGAACTTCTTATTAGCAGGAACAGTAAGCACAAATCCGATCCTTTATACAGCTGCCGTCATTCTTCTATTCGCTGGTCAAGGAGCTTATTATTGGGGAGCGGATCGCTGGATAGTGCCATACATGAAACTACTGGTCCATCATAAGCACAAACAGCAAAAAAATCAGATTGTAGTATGAATGCAAATGAAACGACCCATGATTCACATCATGGGTCGTTTTAATGCTGAATTCCTCAAACCAATCTTTTTTAACTACCGGGATTTTCCTACTGGTTTTTCTTCACTCGTGCACGCTGGTTTGCAGCATTGGCGCGAGCTTGTGCTTCCATGTCAGCCTGGTCGGCAAGTTCACGTGAGAACTCTTCGTCAACACCGTCAGATTTGAGCTGAGCGGGTGTTTGTGGCAGGCTGTTCTTATTTCCTCTTTTGTTATGGCCGCGTGATCTGCCCAATATGAACATCCCCTTTTGGTTAAAAAAATAAAGGTACAGGCTCTGACTCAAACCTGTACCTTTATCTTTCTTCAAAATAAGGATTTTTAGTTAGGTAATAATTGACTATCGATGTGCTTTTGGGCTAAATCCTGCTGCACGGTCTGCTGCTTTAAATTCCCTGGAGTATGTTACTTCCTGTGCGCTTGATAGAGCCGATTTGGCTTTGTCTTTCTTTTTCTTATTATCCATACCTATGTACATCCCTTCTTTTCAAGATTACTTCTATTTTCGCCTTGAAAAAGAAGGGACATACATGTGATTTAATGATAAATGTCAATCAGGGCACTTTTTAATTCAGGGTATTTGAAGTGGAAGCCATGCTCTGATAGGACACTTGGTAATACTTTTTGTCCTTCTAACACAAGGGCACTCATTTCACCCATGGCTACCTTTAAAGCTAGTGATGGAACAGGGATCCAGTGTGGTCTGCCAAGGACGGCACCGAGAGTTTTCCCGAATTCTTTCATGGTGACCGGTGATGGTGCTGTCACATTTACGGGACCTGAAATGTCTTCTGTTACAGCGATGAAATGGACCGCTCTAGCGATATCTTTAATATGAACCCATGACATCCACTGTTCTCCTGATCCAACCGTGCCTCCAGCAAACAGTTTGTATGGGAGTGCGATTCGAGGCAGGGCACCTTCGTTTTCACCAAGAATGATTCCGAAACGTGAGTAAGCCACCCGGATACCAAGCTGACTTGCTTTCTGCGCTTCCTTTTCCCATATTTGAACGGTTTCGCCGAGGAAGTTGTCTGCTGTTTCTGTTGATGCTTCTGTAAACGTATTGGTTGTTGAAGAAGGGTAGTAGCCGATCGCACTTGCATTGATGAGGCATGAAGGTTTGTCCTTTAAAGCCATAATAATATTGATGACTTCGTGAGTGGAATTGATCCGGCTATTGATGATGCGCTTCTTTCGCTCATCCGTCCAGCGCCCGCTGTTGATCGATTCGCCTGCAAGGTTGATGAATGCGTGAATTCCTTCTAGCTCTTCTTCGGGTTTTGCCCCGTCGGATAACCATTTGACATAGGTAATCCCTGGGCGATCATTGTATTTATCCGGGTTCCGAGTAAGGATCATTACTTCATGGTGGTGTTCGAGAAGTTCCTCAGTCAGAGCTTGACCGACAAAACCTGTTCCACCTGTTATGGCAATCTTCATCATCATCCCTCCAGTTATACTACTTATTTTACCTATCTTCAGAATAAAAAACATACGTTGAATGTGTTAGGATTATGATGAGGTGGAAAAAATGGGTAAGATTACGAAAATAACGAAGCAAGTGAAGAACGAAGAGCGTTACAATTTATTTATAGATGGGAAGTATTCCTTCAGTGTGGATGAAGCGGTACTGGCGAAGTTTCAGCTCAGAAAAGGCTTGGAAGTCGATGAACTGGAGATTTCAGAGCTACAGTATGAAGATGATGTGAAAAAAGCATTCAATAAAGCCATTCAGTATTTAGCTTATCGCATGAGAACAGAAAAAGAAATCCGTGATCATTTACAAGAAGGTGACCCTGAGGATGGCGTCATCCAGGAAGTAATTCATAAATTAAATGAAATTAAATACATTAATGATTTAGAATTCGCACATGCCTTTGTAGGGACACAGATGAATACCGCTGATAAGGGACCGACATGGATCCGTGGGGAATTGAGAAGAAAAGGTGTAGGTGACGCTCATATTGAAGAGGCACTCGCCGCTTTTACACTAGAAAAGCAGGTAGACAAAGCGGTCGCCCTGACAGAAAAGCTTCTCCATAAATACCGGAAAGATTCCAAGATGATTGCCAAGCAAAAGATTGAACAAAATCTGATGAGAAAAGGCTATCCCGGTTCTGTTATGAAGATCGTATGGGAAACCGTTGAATCTGAACGGGATGATGATGAAAGATGGGATGCCGTTTATCATCAGGGATTGAAGGCTCACAGAAAGCTTAGTTCAAAGTATGAAGGCTATGAGTATGTGCAAAAGATGAAACAAACTCTGTATCGGAAGGGTTTCTCAATGGAGGACATTGAAAGACTATTGGAAGAGATTAAAGAAAATGAAGAATGATTTCTTCTAAAACGAAAAGTGTATGACAAGGGGGACATCTTGTGGAGATTGTCACGATTCTGTTTGTTGGTGTAACGCTGCTTCTGCTCATCGGTACAACAAGAAGGTTTAAGATGTATGCTGGAGGAATAGTGATTGGATCAGCCTTGATTTTTATAATAGGGGAAATCATTATAAAAATTCAAACAGGTTTCTATTCGTTAGGGAAGCATGAATGGCTTAACGGGGGATACGCTGAAGATATGGGGAAATGGGTCATTCCATTCTTTATCTTAGGTGTGGCAATATTCCTGATCCTGGTGAACATCCGGATGATCCGGCAGTATCTCAACAAGAAAGATGGTACGCGCTGGATGTGGATTGCATTCGTTGTAGTGATTGATGTATTCGCTGTCTTTATAGTCCCCTTCCTTTTGTTTGTCGTTGCCTTTATGTTTTATCCGTTTGCACCGTAATGAAATGGCAGCCCTTGTTATACTTATAACGGAGGAATTTGAAATTTAACGGGGAAATCCTGGATATAACGGCGGAATTTGAAATTTAACGGGGAAATCCTGGATATAACGGCGGAATTTGAAATTTAACGGGGAAATACTTGGATATAACGGCGGAATTTGAAATTTAACGGGGAAATCCTGGATATAACGGCGAAATCTCAAATTTAACGGCGAAACCCTGAAAATAACGGCCAAATCTCGATTTTATCGGCGAACGCCACACACACCCTCAAAAGGCAGCCCTCCATTATGGAAGGCTGCCTTTTGATTGAGGCGAGAGAGGTCCGTCCCTCTCGCCTTAATGGGATACGTCTCCATAATGGATGGGGTGAGTCAGAACATGTACAGGTTGTTCATTTGGGTCTTTCAATGAATGTCAGGGTATAAGTTGTGCCTTTTTTGGTGCCTGTAGTGGGGAGGTTGAGGGATTGGAGGAGTCCTTTGGCGACATAAGGAGATTCAATTGCCAGGAATTTTCTTAATTTAGTATTCGTGATCGTCGGTGAAATCAAAAGTTCGTAATCTTTAATTGCTTGAATATGGCCATTCCTATTTTTATTTTCACATTTCAAACAAACCCATGTACCGTGCTTTCTTACTAAAGGAAGGTGATTGCATGCTTCACAAATTACTCCCTTTAATAAATCTTTTTCCATAATGTTAAATCTCTCTAGAATTGAGGGATTTGCTTCCTGGTGTTGTCTTTTAAATGTCCGAATTAACTTTTTAATATTCTTATTTGAGACGTTCTCGATCCCACCACAAGCATTCTCAAGCCTATTTATCTTGTCCAATAGAGAATGTCGATGGATGACGACTTTATTAAGGGACTTGTTATCTGGAGAGGTTTTGATGATTGTGCGATCGTTGCTCATGACGACATAAGAGTAGATGGGAATCGAGGGGAATCCGAGCTTATTTAACCATTTCACCAGCTGGCTTTCTTGTCTTTTAATCTGAAGGGTGGGGTCAGGTAAAGCAAATTCGCTCCCATCTTTTGTTTGGATCAACTGGTTAAATACAGGATCGAAATATACCACTCCCGCAAGATACTTCACTTCGATTATTAAAATGAATGTTCTCGTGATGAGGAGAGTGTCTATTTGAAAGAAGCTATCTTTTAAAGGAATTCTAAGATCGTGGAGAATGAAGTGGTTTCGCGGGTCTAAAAAGCTTAATGTATAGTCTAAAGCGGTCTCACCTTTGTATCCAGCCATTCTTTTACCAAGTTCATCCGATATTAATTGCTTTTTTGGATGATTGAGGGGCAATCGGCGGAGTAAAGCTTGCAACATGAGGATCATTCGAGGCATGACTCGTTCTTTTTCAATCATTTCATCACTCCAATCAGGTTTTGTACTACATGTATTCTACTTTTACAGTAGAAAATCCTTCTATGAGTCAGCTGGATTTATATATATCGGCGAAATGTTAAATTTAACGGTGAAATCCTGGATATAACGGCGAAATTGTCATTATAACGGCGAAATCTCGATTTTATCGGTGAACCTCACTTTTCACACACTCTCAAAAAGACAGCCTTCTCTCATCGAAGACTGCCTTTTATCATTATTTTTTTGATTCGATGACAATTTCGTTTTTTTCCTCATATTCATTTATGATCAATTCGGCCACTTCTTTAGGAGAGCGAAGTCTGGAAGGATCGCTGATATGATCGCTGTTTTCCCAGAATGGTGTATTCATTCCCCCCATATACGCATTTACAATACGCAGGTCGGAACCTTCATATTCCTTTTGTAGGCTCTCACCGAAACCTCTGAGTGCAAACTTGCTCGCTACATACAATGATTCATTCTTCTTCCCTCTAAGGCCGGCTGTAGAAATAATGTTCATGATGGTGCTACCTGGTTGCAGTTTATTCAGTAACGCCTTCGTTAACCGAATCGGCCCTAGTACATTGGTCTCGAACATACTGACCAATTCATCCTCGCTGGAATCTTTGAATGGACCGAAAAAGCCTACGCCTGCGTTATGTATGAGTAATTGAACAGTATGATCCTTAAGGTGGTTTTCAATGAACTGTTCAATGTCGTCCAAGGATCGAATATCCACTGCATCATAAGATACTTCCCCGCCTATGCCTTTAATTTCTGCAGCTGCTTCTTTTAAGCGGTCTGGAGTTCTCCCAAGCAGGAAGATATGAAACCCCTGCTGACTTAGAAGTTTACCTAATTCTTTTCCTAAGCCGGAGCCCCCGCCTGTTATGATGGCTGTTTTCATATTGATGACATCCTTTCTTGTGTGTGGAGTTTGATGGTAATGGTTTTGCGAAAAGTGCTTGTCAGGCCTACCCAGCCGCTTCCGCTTTTCTTATTGTATCATTTTCTCTATACTACTATTAGTAGAGGTGATGAGGATGGAACAAGAGAGAAGATATAGTGAGATGACAGAGCATGAGTTGAAGCAGGAGATTGCTTCATTGAAAGAGAAGGCGAGAAAAGCTGAGCAGTTGGGGATTGTGAATGAGTTTGCTGTATTGGAGCGTAAGGCTCTGATGGCACAGTCTTATTTAATGGATCCTGATGCTTACAAGCCTGGTGGGATCTATGCTATAGAAGGAGATCCAGGTACCTATTTCAAATTGGATTACTTAAATGGAGTATTCGCATGGGGATATCGCCTGGGTGGAGACGGAAAAGAAGAGGCTCTGCCCATTTCCCTTTTAGCAGGGGAAAAGAAATAAGGAAGAGGTCCGTCAAGAGGGACGGACCTCTGAAAAAGGCTAGGAGCGCTTGCGTGTTTGGTTCTCTAGAATGATTAAGTCTTGAGTTTGTGTCGTTTGTCCATTTGCTTGGGAATGGGCATGCTTCGGATTGTAGAATGCCTTGTTAAATGGACTGCTGTACTTATTTCGGTAGAAGTTGTTTTTCATGTTTGCCATCGTAACTACCCCCTACTTCATTAAAGTGAGTCGTGATCTCTTTCTCCAGAAGATTTCATGCGTTCTTGTGGATGGGTATTGATGGTGCCGTTAGCCCTTTTAGATGCATATTCCGCTTTTGCTCTCGGTTCACCTTCGAATTTATTGTTATTCATGTTGGGGAACCCTGTCGATTTATTTCGCATAATGTGCCTCCTAAAAGGTGAAATTTACTGACTTATACCGTGAAGAAGCAAAGGTTCACAACTAAGCTTAACCACGTACCTTTAGTATGGGTGAAATGGTGGACATTATCATAAATGCAGGTACTAAATATATGGAAATGGAGGAGACAAAATGGAGTCAACATTCCACGAATTAACACAATTGTTAATGGGGAAAAATAATCAACTGACATATGAAAAAGCCAGAACCTGGATCGAGCTTGTGTGGGAGGATTTCGAAGCCACCTACGCGAAAGCAGGGTACGATTATAAAGGGAAAGTCGTAACGGAGAAGGTCGTTCGTCAATGGGTGAATACATATGGAGAACAAATCCATGAATTTGCTGCCCAAAACCCAAAATACAAACACCTTATTGATGATAACGACGACAATCAGGTGCACTAATGAAACAAAGTGAGGGACGGACCTTTAAGAGGTCCGTCCCTCACTGCTTTAATCGATTAAAATGTCGATGTCGACTTTGGATCTGAGCTTTTCTTCGCTGAAGACCCAGCCTGTGTATGAGCTGACGACGTTTAGATCTTTGTCGAGCTGTACGAGGGCGACAAATGGATAGTGTCCATTGTTTCTGTATCGTAAATCAATGAAGCGAACCTCAAAATGATCATCATATTCATCCACTTCCCACCTGTAAACGGGGGAAAAGGAAAGAAAGGCTGCCAGGTTCTTATCTTTTTTTGCTGCATCGATCACTGGATTCTCTGGTATCGGAACCCGTTTGAATTTATCAAAGATGGTGATGGAGCGTCTAAATGCACGTGCGACATAAAAATGCTCCTTCGTCACAATCGCCAACCGCCACTGGAAGAATCGGATTGTCGGTGAAACGATAATTTTTTCCGCTTTTGGAATTCTTCTCTTCACGGCATTTTTTACGGCCTTTTGAACCTGAAACCTCAATACATAATAAGCAAAAATCACAAGGTACATGACCAAAAAGGTCTTTCCTGGTGGTAATCCAAGGCCCCACAAAATCAATCCAACCACATGAATGCCGAAAATAATTGCATCAAACGTGTTGATGACCCCTAATGCGACCCATTTCGACGAGATCGGCCTGATAGCCTGTGTTCCATATGCGTTGAAAATGTCGACAAAAACATGGAGGAATACGGCTATAAATGTCCAAATCCATAGATGAAGCACATTTGCCTCAGGAAAAAATGGATAAAGACAAGCAATAATTAAGAGAGGCCAGAGAGCAACCGCGGGGATACTATGGGTGATTCCACGGTGGTGCCGTATATATACAGCGTTATTTCGCAATTTCAAAACGGTATCGATATCGGGTATTTGAGAGCCGATGACTGCTGCCACTAACACGCTTTGAGACGTAGCGGCGCTTTCGGCTACAACCGGATCTAAAGTAGCTAAGCCCCCAAGAGCAAAGCCCATGACAATATGAGTGCCTGTATCCAAAAAAAGTCCTCCCTTGGCTCTTCATTTCTAAGAATTGTATATGACTTGTATTCACGGTTGAACATGATATGGTTAAAAGGAGATTATTTCAATGAAAAACTCATTACACATATATTTGGAATATGAAGTAAAACAAAATTCCCAGCCTCAATATAAGCAGATTATGAACAATATCGTCGAGTCATTACCACAATATGATGCTTTTGATATTCATTGGGAAAAGTCCGAGGATCAATCGAATCGCTACATCGAAAGATTCATTGTTCCAACCGAATCCCACTTTCATGTATTAAGGCGCATGCGGACGTCCCCATGTCATTTATTATTCGGATTATTGGACGAATGTATATGCGGTGGAGTAAAAGAAATAAACTTGATTTGCTTAAAAACACAACCTTAATTATTTATTCCCTATTCAATGTAACATTTAACATCCTGGAGGTACAAAATTGATAGAAGAACCATTAAAGCATTTACAAACCATCAACCGTGATGAATTTCAGGAAGATTTGATTTCATGGTTTCAAAGAGAACAACGTGACTTGCCTTGGAGAAAGGACCAGGACCCATATAAAGTCTGGGTATCTGAAATCATGCTCCAGCAAACGAGAGTGGATACGGTCATTCCTTATTTTAACCGATTCATTGAGAAGTTTCCTACTATCGACGCTCTTGCTACAGCAGATGAAGAAGATGTACTGAAAGCTTGGGAAGGACTCGGCTATTACTCAAGGGTCAGAAATTTACAGACTGCTGTGAAAGAAGTAAACGAAAAGTATGAGGGGATCGTCCCGGATACTCAGAAGGAAATCTCCTCTTTAAAAGGGGTCGGGCCATATACTGCAGGGGCGATTTTAAGTATCGCCTATAGCAAGCCTGAGCCTGCTGTTGACGGAAATGTGATGAGAGTGTTTTCACGCATACTGTCCATTTGGCTGGATATTGCCAAGCCGTCCTCAAGAAAAGTGTTTGAAGAAGCGGTGAGAAACTTGATTTCTGAAGAAAACCCATCCTTTTTCAATCAAGCATTGATGGAGCTTGGAGCTCTGATTTGTACGCCTACTTCTCCATCCTGTCTGCTTTGCCCTGTTCGGGAGCATTGTCAGGCATTTGAAGAAGGGGTACAGACTGAACTTCCTATTAAATCGAAGAAAAAAGCGGCCCGCAAACTGAATATGACAGCAGCTGTCCTGTTCACAGAGGATGACAAGGTTGTGATTCATAAGCGTCCTAGTAAGGGTCTCCTTGCTAATTTATGGGAATTCCCCAATTTTGAAGTGGGCACTTCAAGCAGTGGACGTAAGCAATTGCTTGATCTCATAGAGGAAGAGTACAAAGTTGAGTGCTCGTTAAAAGCAGGAGTTGTAACAAAAATCCAACATATTTTCTCTCACATTATTTGGGATATTGAAGTTTATGTGGGTTCAATCGACAGCGCTATTCTCAACGACAGTGACCTGATTGCTGTAACACGAGAAGAATTAGATGCATACGCTTTTCCTGTTTCTCACCAGAAAATTTGGAAGGAAGCGGGAGAAGGTCTCTTGCTAAAATAAAGAGGAGCAGCCGATCCGGTTGCTCCTTTCCTGTTAGTTTAATCAGTCGTAACTAACTTTCGTACCATGGGTATAATCGGCTTCTCCACGGTTCAACCCGCCGCGGTTTTCAATTTCTTCAACAATTTCTCGGTGAATCGATTGTCCTTCTGTGTTCAAATAGGGTACTATTTGTTGTAGTGAATGGTGAAAGAAAGCAAGTTCACTTTTCTTCCATTCATCTTTAGGAATCATTGAAAGTTCGGTCATATCTCTACCTACATACATAACTCATTCCTCCATTTTACTGATATGCTCTTATTAGTTTGCGTGTTCAGAGTTTGATTATGCTTTGGACGAATTGGAAAATGAAATTGAAAGGATGATGAAACATGAGTCAGAAAGTAGCATTAGTCACAGGCAGCAGCCGTGGACTTGGAAGAGAAATCGCCATTCAGCTCGCCCAAAAAGGGTATGATATTGTGGTCAATTATGCACGAAGCAAAAAAGGTGCACTCGAAACAGCTGAACAAATAGAAAAGCTTGGCCGAAAAGCATTTGTTGTTCGGGCAAATGTAGGTGACGTTGATAAAATTAAATCCATGTTCGAACAGATCAAAGAAGAATTCGGTCGTTTAGACGTGTTGGTTAGTAACGCAGCGTCAGGAGTTCTGCGCCCAGTGATGGAACTTGAAGAATCTCACTGGGATTGGACCATGAACATTAACAGCAAAGCTCTATTATTTTGTGCCCAGGAAGCGGCTAAATTAATGGATAAAGGCGGACGCATCGTGAGTATCAGCTCATTGGGCTCCATTCGTTATTTAGATAATTACACGACAGTGGGTGTTTCGAAAGCCGCTGTAGAAGCCCTTACCCGTTATCTTGCAGTCGAGCTTGCACCTCGTGACATTATTGTAAATGCTGTATCCGGAGGTGCAATCGATACTGATGCCCTGAAGCACTTCCCCAACCGGGAAGAGCTTCTCGAAGATGCCCGCAGTAAGACCCCAGCCGGACGCATGGTGGAAATCGATGATCTTGTGAAGTCTGTCATGTTCCTCGTTTCAGACGATTCTTCCATGATCCGTGGTCAAACCATCATTGTAGATGGTGGTCGCTCACTTCTCGTTTAATGGAATGTATTTCCTGAAATTGTTCGAATAGTGAAATCCACGCTTGGTTATCTTAATAAGCGTGGAGGTGATTACAATGGCAAAACAACCAAACAAAACCCAAGCTGGTACAAGCGTTCAACACGTGAAACAACAAAACGCTCAAGCTGGTGCAACTCAGCAACAACAATTCGGTACTGAATTCGCTTCAGAAACAACAGCGGCTAAACACGTGAAGCAACAAAACCAACAAGCAGAAGCTAACAAAGCGAAAGCTTCTGGTAAATACGGTCAACAACAATAGTTGAATTGTTCTTGACAGAAAAGCACCCATTCATCTGGGTGCTTTTTTTTCATTTGTTCGAGGGACGGACCTCTATTTCGTCATCTCAACCGATCATTAATCCCTCCAATACTGACATCCTCTACAAAAAAGAGAGGTCCGTCCCTCCATCGACAAAACTGGTGGGATTGTGACAGAAGTTGTCAAAGGGTTTTGTGGGGCCAGGGAGAATGTTTTAGGAGAGCTTGTTTAGAGGAGTTGGTTTGAGTTGATGCAGCAACGATTTAATGAGTTGGTTACAGAGCAGTTGGAGACGATGGATAAGTTGTTATATCTTCAGTCAGAGATAGAGCGTTGTCAGGATTTGAAAGAGGAATTAATACAGCTACAGGAGATGACGAAGGCAGAGTCAATAAAGGGTGAGATTGGATTAAAGAAGAAGGAACTTAAAGAGATTCAACGGATCTTTCAGGAAAAAACCGATGAAGTAATCCGTTCTTACCAAAAGGAGCAATTCAGGGTTACGACGTAAACGGATTTCCCCATAAACAGGTTTCCATACAGGTCTCATGTAACCATATTTAAAGAAAATAGGGCCATTCTTAAAGGATATTTTCTTTAAGAATAGCCCTTTTGTTTTAAATTTTCTGAGGAAACGTTATAATGGTAAAATAGACAAGTATATATAAAGGTAATTTTGAAATGAAAGAAGGGGATACGGGTGGCGGTTCCCACTGAAGGAAAATCTGTACAAATACATAGCTTTAAGCATGATGGAAACATTCACCGCATTTGGAATGAGACAACGGTCCTGAAAGGAACGTCGAATCAAATCATTGGTGGTAATGACCGGACGATGGTGACGGAATCAGACGGAAGGACATGGATGACCCGTGAGCCGGCCATATGCTATTTTCATTCGGAGTTATGGTTCAACATTATTTGTATGATTCGTGAGGACGGTATTTATTATTATTGTAATTTAAGTTCACCATTTGTATATGATCATGAAGCAATCAAGTATATCGACTATGACTTGGATATTAAAGTGTTTCCTGATATGACATATACATTATTGGATGAGGATGAGTATGAAGCTCATCGGAAACTATACGGTTACCCGGATGTGATCGACCACATCCTCAAGCGGAATGTTGAGAAGCTTGTTCGCTGGATTCGACAAAGGAAGGGACCTTTTGCTCCGGACTTTATCGATATTTGGTACGAGCGTTATTTGACTCACAGGGGGTAACAAACAAAATTGTATAGGTTTCATAGGGCTGACCCAGTAAGGAGCAACCTTTTCAAATTCTCATTAGGGGTTTGAAGAACAGTGTTGCTTTCCATACAGGGTCACCCCTTTTTATTGGAACTCACACCTTAGAAAGGAGTAATCACTTGGATAGTATTAAACGGTATCTTCAATTTGTTAAGCCGTATCGGTGGCAAATTATAGGTACATTAATCATAGGAATTATCAAATTTACGATTCCCTTATTGATCCCGATTTTGATCAAATATGTCATTGATGACATTGTAGGGGCATCAGGGTTATCTTCTCAAGAAAAGACCAATCAATTACTCATGATCATGGGAGTCATGCTCGGTCTTTTCTTACTCGTCAGACCGCCTGTCGAATACTATCGACAGTACTTTGCCCAGTGGACGGCGAACAAGATCCTGTATGACCTGAGGGACCATTTATTCTCTCATATACAACGTTTAAGCTTTAAATATTATTCGAATACAAGAGCGGGAGAGGTCATTTCAAGGGTCATCAATGACGTGGAACAGACGAAGAATTTCGTCATTACCGGTCTGATGAATCTTTGGTTGGATGCAGCAACGATTGTGATTGCCTTATCTATCATGTTTACAATGGATGTTTCGCTCACACTTGTATCCCTCATTGCTTTTCCGTTCTATGCCTTTTCTGTTCGGTATTTCTTCGGAAGACTCAGGGGCTTAACGCGAGATCGTTCCCAGGCATTGGCCGAAGTACAAAGTCATTTACATGAAAGAGTGCAAGGGATGGCGGTGATCAAGAGCTTTGCAGTTGAAGATTATGAGCAGAAACAATTTCAGGATCAGAATAGCAACTTCTTAACGAAAGCTCTAAAGCAAACAAGCTGGAATGCGAAAGCGTTCGCGGTTGTGAATACAATTACGGATATTTCGCCGCTGATCATCATTGGGTATGCAGGGCTTCAGGTCATTGATGGGGATCTTACGATAGGGACCATGGCAGCTTTTATAGCCTATATCGATCGTCTTTACGGTCCTCTCAGAAGACTGGTGAACTCTTCCACCACACTTACTCAATCGATTGCTTCCATGGACCGTGTATTTGAGTTCATGGACGAGAAGTATGATATTGATGATGAGCCGGGAGCGGTTCCATGTAATGATGTTCGTGGAGATATTCGATTTAAAAACGTCTCCTTCCGTTATGAAGATGAGGAGGAAGAGGTGCTACGTAAGCTCGACCTGGATATCAAAACCGGTGAAACTGTCGCACTTGTCGGAATGAGCGGTGGAGGAAAGTCTTCCTTAGTCAGTCTTATTCCACGCTTCTATGATGTGACCGAAGGTGAAATTCTATTGGATGGGACAGACATCCGTCAATTTCAAGTAAGGTCATTACGGGACAACATCGGAATGGTCCTTCAGGATAATATCTTGTTTAGTGAATCCGTTAAAATGAACATCAAATTCGGTAATCCAGAGGCTACGGATGAAGATGTCATTGAAGCTGCCAAAGCAGCAAATGCACATGATTTCATTATGAAATTACCTCAAGGATATGATACCCGTGTAGGGGAGCGTGGCGTGAAGCTATCTGGAGGCCAGAAGCAAAGGGTCGCGATTGCGAGGGTATTCCTTAAGAATCCTCCGATCCTCATTTTGGATGAGGCGACATCTGCCCTTGATTTGGAAAGTGAACATTTGATCCAGGAATCCTTGGAGATTCTTGCGAAGGATCGAACGACATTCATTGTGGCCCATCGTTTGTCAACCATCACTCATGCGAACAGAATCATTCACATGGAGCACGGTGAGGTTGTCGAAATGGGGACACATGAAGAGCTGATGGCGAAACAAGGCCATTACCATAAGCTCTTCCAAGTACAACAGCTCGATACGTAATACAGAAAGTCATGACCTATCACAGTTACTGTGATAAAAGTCATGACTTTTTTTGTGCTTTAAAAATATAAATAAAACTTATTTCAGATTCGTTATGAAGAAAGTAGGGCTAAATAACTTTATCTGGAAGGAATGAAAAGGGTAATTGGACATATATTGAATTGAATTAGGAATATCGACTTTATGTAGAAAATTCTGAAAATGGATTGCAACATTTGTAACATCTTGTATAATAAGAGACATATTAAATTTAGAAAATAAACACTATTATGAAAAGAGAGATAGTTTCGAAGAGGAGGATTTGAATGAGCGAAATGCGTCCTTTACTAAAAGTTGAAGATTTAAGGACCTCCTTTTTTACTGATGATGGAGAAGTTCCTGCAGTCGATGGAGTCAGTTTTCATGTGAATGAAGGAGAGGTGCTGGGGATCGTTGGTGAAAGTGGGTGTGGAAAAAGTGTGACCTCCTTATCCATCATGGGTCTCGTACCGAAACCACCGGGGAAAATAATAGGTGGGAAGATTCTTTATAAAGATGAGGACCTGACACAAGCATCTGAAAAGCGAATGAGAGATATCAGGGGCAATGATATTGCGATGATCTTCCAAGAACCAATGACATCTTTAAACCCTGTTTTTACCATAGGTGACCAATTAACGGAAGCAATACGCATACATACGAAAGTTGGAAAGAAACAAGCGAGGGAAAAGGCCGTCGACATTATGAAGATGGTCGGATTGCCGAGATCGGAAGAATTGATCAAAGAATATCCCCACCAATTATCAGGGGGGATGAGACAAAGGGTCATGATTGCCATGGCGATGGTATGCGATCCCCGTGTACTGATTGCAGATGAGCCGACCACGGCACTAGATGTGACGATTCAAGCGCAGATTTTAAAATTGATGAAGCGATTAAACAAAGAGCTGAATACAGCAGTTCTCCTGATCACCCATGATTTAGGCGTTGTAGCAGAAACGTGTGAGCGGGTGGTCGTGATGTATTCAGGAAAAGTGGTAGAGGAAGGGACTGTTGAGGAAATCTTCAAAAACCCTCAGCACCCATACACGAAAGGACTGATTCAGTCTGTTCCTGATATGCGGATCAAGCAGCAGCGACTGCACTCGATTCAAGGAAATGTTCCGAAGCCGGGTTCAATTAAGACCGGATGCCGTTTTGCTGCCCGCTGTGATTCCGCATTCGATCGTTGTCTAGTTGAAACACCAGAATTATATGAAACATCACAAGGACATTGCACACGATGCTTCCTGTTCGATGAAGTGGAGGAGGGAGTTTATGACGGAACCGTTGCTAAAGGTTGAGAATCTTAAGAAACATTTTCCGATTACCGGTGGAATTCTCGGACGACCTGTCAGTTCTGTAAAAGCAGTAGATGGGGTATCGTTTACAGTGAATAAGGGAGAAACTCTTGGAATCGTGGGAGAAAGCGGATGCGGGAAGTCGACGACAGGCAGGATGCTCATGAGACTAATCGATCCGTCCGAAGGAAAAGTGACATTCGAAGACCGGGAGCTTACAAGTCTATCAAACTCAGATATGAGGAAGGTTCGCAGGGAAATGCAAATGGTCTTTCAAGACCCTTTCGCTTCCTTGAATCCACGGCATACTGTTGAAAAAATTCTCGAAGAACCATTAAAGGTTCACGGAATGGGTTCAGCAAAGGAAAGAAAGAAGAGAGTGCATGAATTACTCAACATTGTCGGTCTGAGCAGTTATCATGCCAAACGTTATCCACATCAATTCAGTGGAGGACAAAGACAGAGGATCGGGATTGCGAGAGCATTGATGACGAAGCCGAAACTTATCATAGCCGACGAGCCTGTATCAGCTCTGGACGTTTCGATTCAGTCCCAGGTGTTGAACCTGATGCAGGATTTACAAAAAGAGTTTGGACTCACCTATATCTTCATTGCGCATGATCTGGGTGTCGTTAGACATATAAGTGACAGGGTAGGCGTGATGTACTTAGGAAAAATGGTGGAGCTGAGCAATAGTGAAAATCTCTATGAAAAACCGCTTCATCCATATACTCAGGCACTTCTATCGGCGGTTCCGGTGCCAGATCCGGATTTTAAAAGGGAAACGATTCTCTTACAGGGTGATATTCCGAGTCCGTCCAATCCACCAAGTGGATGTACATTCCACACCAGATGTCCACATGCAACGGAGATTTGCAAACAAAAAACACCGGAGTTCAAGGAACACCAACCAGGGCATTATGTAGCTTGCCATCTTTACTAGAAGGCAAGACTCATAAGTATATAAACATTATTCAGGAGGGGATTTAGTTGAGGAAAAAAGGCTGGTCAATTTTAATGCTGCTCATCCTTCTCGTATCATCTGTTCTTTACGGGTGTGGAGGAAATGAAAGCTCATCAGGAGAAGGGGAAAGTGGAGACAAAGGAGATCCTAAAGTATTGATCTTTGGACGCGGAGGAGACTCTGTAGGACTTGACCCAGGAACAGTAACGGATGGGGAATCATTCAAAGTAACGAAGAACATTTTCGAAACACTTGTTAAATTCGGAGAACAAGATACAGAAGTTAATGAGGGATTAGCAGAAGATTGGAAAGTTTCCGATGATGGATTAACGTATACATTCATGCTGCGTGAAGGAGTTAAATTCCAAGATGGCACAGATTTCAATGCAGATGCTGTTGTGAAAAACTTCGAGCGCTGGATGAACGGGAATGCAGATCAATTCCCTTACTACGGCTCCATGTTTGGCGGTTTCAAAGGAGATGAAGGTCAC
This sequence comes from uncultured Bacillaceae bacterium, assembly GCA_963787015.1. Taxonomy (GTDB): domain Bacteria; phylum Bacillota; class Bacilli; order Bacillales; family Bacillaceae_B; genus Rossellomorea. Next base: position 1,391,090 of record CAWBBM010000040.1, on the reverse strand, counting down.
GTTATTAAAGAAGTGAAAGCCGCTGATGATATGACGGTTGAATTCACGCTAAAACGTCCACAAGCCCCATTCCTGAAGAACATCGCAATGAGTCCTTTCGCAATCGTAAGCCCTAAAGCAATTGATGAATTAGGTGATAAGCTAGCAGAAACACCGACAGATGCAGGGACTGGTCCTTTCAAATTTGTTGAGTGGAAGCGTAATGACAAAATCGTACTTGAGAAAAATGAAGATTACTGGAACAAAGATTTACCAAAGTTAGATCAGGTTGTATTTAAGTCAATCCCAGAAAACTCTGCTCGTCTGAATGCATTGATTTCAGGTGAAATCGATCTTGCTGATGGGGTGAATCCAAGTGATGCAAGTAAAGTCGAAGGCGATGACAACCTGCAATTATTCGAACGTCCATCTATGAACGTCGGGTACTTAGGTTTAACATCTACCCGTAAGCCTTTCGATGATCCGAAAGTACGCCAGGCAATCAACTATGCAATCAACAAGCAAGAAATCATTGACGCGTTCTTCGAAGGAAAAGCAGAAATGGCGAAAAATCCAATGCCTCCAGTAATTGGTGGGTACAATGACGATATCGAGCCTTATGAGTACAATCCTGAAAAAGCGAAAGAACTTCTTGCTGAAGCAGGCCATAAAGACGGATTTGAAATGGAACTATGGGCTATGCCTGTACCTCGTCCATATATGCCGGATGGCCAAAAAGTAGCGGAAGCGATTCAAGCGGATCTTGCTGAAGTAGGAGTAAAAGCCAAAATCGTTTCTTACGAGTGGGCGACTTACTTGGAAAAAGCGAAAAACGGAGAAGCTGACGCATTCTTACTTGGCTGGACAGGGGACAATGGCGACGCTGATAACTTCCTTTATGTCCTTCTTGATCAAGACAATATCGGAAGCAATAACTACTCTTACTACAAAAACGATGAGGTACACAAAATCCTGATCGATGCTCAAACAGAAGTAGATCCTGCAAAACGTGAAGAGCTGTATAAGAAAGCCCAGGAAATGATCCATGAGGATGCTCCGTGGGTACCACTTGCTCACTCTACACCATTACTAGCAGGAAGCGCTGCACTTAAAAACTTCAAGCCACATCCAACTGGTTCCGACTGGTTAGGCGCAGTGGACATGGAGTAATAAGCAACAACCCAAAGGGGAGACATCTACGATTTCTCCCCTTTGTACATAGAAAAGCGGAGCCGACTGTTCAGGCCCGACAAGCATTTCTGAGCAAGCAGATGAGGGCGTTCTTTGCCCTCAACTGCTTGATTGGAAATGACCTCGAGGGACTAGGAGGCGCAGCTGGACAAGTAGAAAAGCGGAGGGGCTTTGCCCAGAGGCGACAAGCATAAGGCAAGTCCACCGGAAAGGCGCCTTTTGCCTTTTTGGTGGGCTGGACTTATGACCTCGAGCCTCTAAGCCCCGCAGCTGGACAAGTAGAAAAGCGGAGCCGACTGTTGCCCGACAAGTAAACAAGTAACAACTGCTATGCAATTTTATTATTCTATCTAAATCAGAATCTCCACTTAGAGAGGTGAACATGATGTTCCAATACACCATTCGTCGATTACTTCAGCTCATTCCTGTTTTACTGGGGATGACTCTTATCGTTTTTTCAATCATCCGTGCCATTCCAGGGGACCCCGCCCAGGTCATTTTGGGGCAGCAGGCTACCAAAGAAGCCGTTGCGGCATTAAGGGATCAGCTTGGGCTGGATAACGCCTGGTATATCCAATACATTGATTATTTAAAAGGGTTGTTAACGGGAGACTTAGGCAGTTCCTTGAGAACGAAGACGGAAGTTTCTACTGAAATTTGGCCATACTTGGCTGCAACGGCCGAATTGGCGATTGTAGCCATCATCATCGCAATTGTCATTGGTGTGAATGCCGGTATAATCAGTGCATGGTTCCAAAATTCCTGGTTTGATTATACGGCCATGATTCTGGCACTAATCGGGGTATCGGTACCGATTTTCTGGTTAGGGTTAATGGAGCAGTGGACATTCGGCATTCAGCTTGACATGCTTCCTACTACGGGTCGGGAGAATATCCGAAATCCTGTCGATTCCATCACGAACTTCTATATCCTGGATACGATCATGCAAGGGCGATTTGATCAGTTAGGAGATGTAATTAAACACATCATTCTGCCGGGAGTCGCATTAGCAACCATCCCGATGGCGATCATTGCACGTATGACACGTTCGAGTATGTTGGAGGTAATGCGTTCGGATTACATTCGTACTGCCCGTGCCAAGGGTCTTAAGATGTTCTGGGTAGTGTACAAGCATTCGTTGAAGAATGCCATCATTCCTGTATTAACCGTAATTGGCCTGCAAATGGGCTTATTGCTTGGGGGTGCGATCTTGACAGAGACCATCTTCGGCTGGCCTGGAATCGGTCGCTATATTTATGAAGCGATTGGTTACCGGGATTATCCTGTCGTTCAATCAGGTATTCTGGTGGTCGCTACGATTTTCGTCACGATTAATTTAATTGTTGACCTTCTTTATGCGGCTGTCGATCCTCGAATTAAATATAACTAACATCAATAGAAAAAAAGAGGTGAACACTTATGGCAGAAATAGCAGAACCGCAAAAAGAGTTTCATCCTTCTAAGGAGGAAGAAACGGTCTCTCCCTGGAAGGAAGCATGGAAAAGCTTCACGAAGAATAAGATTGCTTTAGTCGGTTTTTGTATTGTCTTGTTCTTCATTATCCTGGCTATTGCAGCTCCGGTCATTGCACCACAAGGTATAAATGAACAAGATTTATCCCAACGCCTGAAAGCCCCATCTTCTGAACACTGGTTAGGAACGGATGACTTTGGAAGGGATATTTTATCAAGAATCATTCATGGATCACGTATCTCCTTATGGGTTGGATTCTTCGCTGTAATTGGATCTTCTGTAATAGGGAGTTTGTTGGGGATTGTAGCAGGTTATTACGGAAGATGGGTCGATACCATCATCTCCCGTATTTTTGACATCATGCTTGCGTTTCCTAGTATCCTGTTAGCAATCGCCGTTGTAGCGGCTCTGGGGCCGTCCCTAAGAAATGCACTAATCGCAATTGCTATCATAAATATCCCTAACTTTGGACGACTCATCCGTTCAAGGGTGTTGAGTGTAAAGCAGGAAGAGTATGTGATGGCTGCGAAAGCAATCGGGATGAGCGATAGTCGTATCCTCTTCAGTCACGTGTTACCAAACAGTATGGCTCCGATCATCGTGCAAGGAACCCTTGCCATTGCAACTGCCATCATTGAAGCTGCGGCACTTGGCTTCCTTGGTCTCGGGGCACAGGCACCTGAACCAGAATGGGGGAAAATGCTGTCTGATGCCAGGCAGTATATGCTTCAAGCCCCTTGGACGATGATTTTCCCGGGACTTGCCATCATGTTGACGGTATTAGGGTTTAATCTGATGGGGGATGGGCTTCGAGATGCTCTGGACCCTAAAATGAAAAACTAAACAATATAAAAACGGAGCCGGGATATGAACCTGGCTCCGTTTTTGTCTATTTATTCTTCTTCTTCCCCGATCATCACTTCATTATCTTCTTTATGATATGATTGGAAACTTGTAATAAGCTTCTCCAAATGTTCGAGATGCTCATCGTATTCAAAGATGGCTGAGAAAATATGAAGCAGATGGAAGTTGTGGATATTGTCGTCTTTTTTATGCTGATTAACTTCCTCAAGCATGATTTTCATAAGCTCTTTACGATGGAGACACACGTCTTGTTGAGCTTCCGATTCTGCATGTGGGTGCATTTTACCAAGGAACTTCAATAGAAGCTGTTCATGGTAAGTAAGCAAACAATCAAGTTGATTTTTAATGACACCTCGTAATTCATCAGGTAATTGAAAGATTTCATTTTCATATCGATTTAAACGCTTCAAGATTTCGAAGCTACGATTGGTTGAGGAAATCATTTGTCTGAAGATAACGAGCTTTCGACTTTTTCCAATCGAATTCTTCTTGAAGTAATCACGTTCTTCTTTGTAGAGAAGATATAGTTGATCGACTTTTATCAGCTTTTCTTTAATTCGTTCCAGATCTTTTTTTAGCAGATGAAATTCTGTCGCATGCCTTGTGCTTAACCTGATCCACTTTAAGATTTCCTCCGTAGAATCTGATACTTTATGATAAAGCTTTGTCTCATATTTTGGTGGAAGGAAGATCAAATTCACAAAAAATGATGAGAAAACCCCGATCATAATGGTTGAGAAACGGATAAATGCGAATTGAATAAAGTCCTGATCCGTCACTTCCATGATGGCAATCATCGTCACTAACGCCAAACCGATCGTATTTTGTAATTTTAATTTTAGAATAATAGCAATGGCAATCACGGCTGCAAGACCGACAATCAGTGGGTTGCTCCCAAATAATAGGACGAATAAAACGGCAATACCGGCACCAATCAAGTTTGCTTGAATTTGTTCGATAATGGATAAATAAGAACGGTAAATGGTGGGCTGGACGGCAAAGACCGCTGCAATTCCAGCGAACACTGGAGACGGGATGCCTAGTAACTGGGATACAAGTAATGCTAATACAATCGCAATTCCTGTCTTAAGGATGCGAGCACCAAGTTTCATGGAATTAGGGTCCTTTCTTGTGTAACGTATTTATAAACAATACTGTACTATACATGTACTTACAAGCAATATCAATAGGCAATTTTAAATAAGTTCATACAAAATATGTACCTTTTTCGGGGTAGGCATAAACCAATCGGATTCAATCTATCTACTACAACGTTTATAGATATGCAAGAAAAAGAGGGATTATTCGGCATGATAACAGAAAAGACTGCCCGCTCCGGGTATGATCCCCGGGGCGGCCAGTCTTTTTTTCGATATTCTTCTATTATAATTGTCCGAAAGCACGATCAACTGCTTCAAGCGTTTCATGGATATCCTGTTCAGTATGAGCCGTCGTAAGGAACCATGCTTCGTATTTGGAAGGAGCAAGATTGATTCCTTGATTCAGCATCAGCTTAAAGAACTTGGCGAACATTTCTCCATCGGTTGCTTCCGCTTGATCATAGTTTTCCACTTTCTCTGTTGTGAAGTAGAGTGTAAGAGCACCCTTCAGCCTGTTGATGGAGATTGGCGTGTTATGCTTTTCAGCTGCAGCCAATATACCCTTTTCGAGCATATCCCCAAGTCGGTCTAATTCCTCGTACACTCCATCTTCTTTCAGCACTTCAAGACAAGCGATCCCTGAAAGAATCGATGCTGGGTTACCTGCCATTGTTCCTGCTTGATAAGCAGGTCCTAATGGTGCCACTTGTTCCATGATTTCTTTCTTTCCTCCGTATGCACCGATAGGGAGACCACCGCCGATGATTTTTCCGAGGGCTGTTAAATCCGGCTTCACTTTTAACATGTCTTGTGCGCCGCCATACATGAAGCGGAATGCCGTGATGACTTCATCATAAATGACAAGGGAACTGGCATTATGAGCGATGTCATTCACTTGTTCAAGGAAGCCTTCCTTCGGCTCTACAATTCCAAAGTTTCCGACGATCGGCTCTACAAGAACCGCCGCAATTTCATCGCCCCATTTCTCCATTGCTGCTTTAAAGGGTTCAATGTCGTTAAATGGGACAGTGATGACTTCCTGCGCGATGCTCTTTGGAACACCTGCAGAATCTGGGGTCCCGAGGGTTGCAGGACCAGAACCTGCTGCGACCAAGACTAAATCTGAGTGGCCATGGTAACAACCTGCAAACTTGATGACTTTGTCTTTCCCTGTGTACGCTCTTGCCACCCTGATTGTGGTCATGACAGCTTCTGTACCTGAGTTTACGAATCGGACTTTGTCCATGTAAGGCATGGCTTCTTTGATCATTTTGGCAAATTTCACTTCATGACGGGTAGGCGTTCCGTAAAGAACCCCATTTTCTGCTGCTTTCGTAATCGCCTCTGTAATATGAGGGTGGGCATGACCGGTTATGATAGGACCGTATGCTGCAAGGTAATCGATATATTTGTTTCCATCAACATCCCAGAAGTAAGCACCTTGTCCTCTTTCCATGGCAACAGGGAAACCGCCACCTACTCCTTTATAGGAACGAGATGGGCTGTTCACCCCTCCGACAATATGCTCCAGCGCTTCTGTATGTAAAGTTTCTGATTCAGTGAATTTCATGTGTGTCCTCCCGGAAAGAATGTATTTTTCTATGTAGTACGTCTTCTATTGTAGTACGGTCTTTTCCACTTTAGCAAATAGGGAATCAAAGGGTACACTAATTTCAAAAGCAGACTGTTCAATTGGACATAGATCTATGTGGTACACTATTCTTTGTTTGTTAAAGATACACCTATTCTAATTTAATCTAGGAGGACGCAAGATGAATGCAATTGAAGTGAATCATTTGCGTAAAGAATTCAAAGCTTTTTCCAGTCGTTCGGGACTGAAGGGTGCTTTTAGGGATTTGTTTACCCGTAATTATAAAATTGTTCCTGCTGTGAACGATATTTCATTTCATGTGAAACAGGGTGAGATGGTCGGATACATTGGTGAGAATGGAGCTGGAAAGTCCACGACAATCAAAATGATGACTGGGATATTGACCCCGACAGCAGGAGAGGTGACCGTAAACGGAATGAACCCTCATCGCGATCGTGAAAAATTCGTCCAGACCATCGGCGTAGTATTCGGGCAACGTTCACAGCTCTGGTGGGATATTGCGGTACAAGAATCCTTTCAGTTGTTGAAGAAGGTGTACAAAGTATCGGATCAACAATACAAGGAGCATATGGATCATGTGATTGAAACGTTGGATATTGCTCCGCTCCTGGACAAGCCTGTCCGTAAGCTGTCCCTTGGGCAGCGAATGAGATGTGAATTAGCAGCGGCACTAGTCCATAATCCGCCTTTACTCTTCCTTGATGAACCGACAATCGGGTTAGATGTTCTCGTGAAGCTGAAAATCCGCCAGTTCTTAAAAGAAATCAACGAGAAATACAATACCACGATTCTATTGACCACCCATGATTTAACCGACATTGAAGCTCTATGTGAGCGTGTCGTGATGTTAGATGAAGGGAAAATCATTTACGACGGAGAACTGAGCCGGTTGAAAGAAAATTGGGGGGACCAAAAGGAAGTCGTATTTCAATTCCTCGATGATACGTCCCTGACTGCCTTAACCGATCTCACAAAAAATCAGAACATCTCGTGGTCTTTTGATGAGAAAAAGCAGACCTATTCAGCAGTTACAGAAGCGGATGAAGAAATCATTTCACAGCTTATAACCAGAGTTGTTGCGAACTTTAAAGTGAAGGACATGAAGATAGAAGAAACGACCACTGAGGAGATCATTCGGAACATTTATGAAAAAGGAGCTGTGGCAAGATGAGCAATGGAATAGAAGTAGTCATTCCATTCGGAAGATCAGGTCAAGGAGGTTATCATGGCTAAGTATATCGAAATGATTCGCATCCGATTCCTGATGATGCTTGCCTATCGAACTAACTATTATAGTGGAATATTAATTTACAGCATCAATATCGGCGCCTACTATTTCTTATGGCAGGCCATCTACGGTGGGAAACAGGATATTGAAGGTTTATCGATCATTCAAATGACCACTTATGTAGCTGTCTCCTGGATGGCGAGGGCATTTTACTTTAATAATATTGATAGGGAAATTGCACAAGAAATAAAAGAGGGGAAGGTGGCCGTTGAATTTATCCGACCCTATAACTACCTTGGGATGAAAACGATGCAGGGACTGGGAGAAGGAGTCTTCAGATTGGTGTTCTTTTCATTCCCGGGGATGATCGTCGTGAGCTTGATTTTCCCGCTTCAAATCGGTACAGGATTTGACACGATAGGTTTATTTGCCATTTCGATCCTGTTCAGTTTCATCATTAATACTCAGATCAATTTACTGACGGGTATTACCACCTTCTTCTTATTCAATAATGATGGTCTGATCAGGGCAAAGCGGGTTGTGATCGACTTGTTCTCAGGGCTATTGCTACCGATTCACTTCTTTCCATTGTGGGCGCAGAACGTGATGGAGTACTTGCCGTTTCAGAGTATCAGTTATGTTCCGAGCATGATTTTCACCAATGGATTTTCAACATCAGAAGCCTTCAATGCCATAATGATGCAAGGCGTCTGGTCATTGCTTCTTCTTATACCCATTAAAGTGCTCTGGGTCATTGCAAAAAAACAAATGATTATTCAAGGAGGGTGACCGATGTTTTATGTGAAGATGTTCTTTCAATACGTCGCCCAGTACATGAAGATCAGGCTGCAATATAGAGCCGATTTGATCGTGGAGATTCTGTCTGATTTACTATTTCAAGCTGTGAATCTCGTATTTATCCTGGTTGTATTCGGACACACGCAGATGTTGAGTGGTTGGACCAGGGACGAAATCATTTTCATATATGGGTTTTTCCTGGTTCCGTTTGCTCTGTTTAGTTCGTTCTTCAATATATGGGATTTTAATGACAGATATGTGGTGAAAGGAGAGTTCGACAGGATTCTGACCAGACCCATCCACAGCTTATTTCAAGTGATTTTAGAACGGATGGAGTTAGAGTCTCTTTTCGGAGTGATCACCGGAATGGCTGTCATGTTTTATGCAGGGGGCAGACTTGATATTACCTTTGAATGGTTTGAACCGCTTCTGTTCATCACATTTGTTCTCGGAGGTGCGCTCGTTTATGCGGGGATCTTTATTGCCCTTGCAAGCATTGCCTTCTGGTCAGATGCGAAAACATCTATTATGCCGATGATGTACAATATCGGAAATTATGGAAGGTACCCGGTCGACATTTATAACAATGTGATCCGGTTTGTATTGACCTGGATTCTTCCTTTCGCATTTGTGGGCGTATATCCAGCTGCTTTTTTCCTTGAAAAGACAGAATGGTACACGTATTCGTTTCTCACCCCATTCGTCGGAATCGGATTTTTTATTTTTTCGATTGTGTTATGGAATGAAGGTGTGAAACGGTACCGAGGTGCAGGTAATTAGAATGATTTCGATAAGATAAGCGTACATATACTAAGACAAGCAGAAAAAAGAGGGTATGTACATGCTTTATATCATTAGCTTTTTTATTCTTTTCTGTATGGTCATGAGCCTCCGTGCATTATTTTATCCTTCAAGGTGGAAAGAGCATCATGTTTCCCTTCATCATTTTCTCTTTTTGGGGATGAGCTACATTACCATTATGATCGGTTTTGGCCTATTGTTCACCCTGCTTGAGCTCGAGGGAATTCCGATCCTTGTAGAAGGAGGGATCCCGATAGAGGGAGATTTTCTCGATCATTTTTTTACGACGATGTATTTCAGTGGCATCACCCTCTTCTCTGTTGGGTACGGAGATGTAACGCCTGTGGGGATCGGTAGAGGGATTGCCCTTATAGAGTCGTGGCTTGGTTATACGATTCCCGCAGCCTTTGTCGTGAAATCCTTCCTCAACTTCGAAAGCAAGTAGCGTATGGTTTGAGTTTTCCTCTCCCATTGGGTACGCTAAGGTCAGTACACAATCCAATAGGAGGGGAAGACATATGACAGTTGGTCAAAAAGCACCTGAATTCGAACTACTTGCAAGCAATGGAGAAAAAGTGAAGCTTTCAGATTTTCAAGGGAAAAATGTAGTCCTTTATTTTTACCCGAAGGACATGACACCTGGCTGCACAACAGAAGCGTGTGATTTCAGGGATCAACATGAGAACTTTGAAGATCTTGATGCTGTTATCCTTGGAGTGAGTCCAGATCCGGTTGATAAACATGAAAAATTTGTAGACAAACATGGACTGCCGTTCCTGCTTCTTGTTGATGAGGATCATTTGGTGGCAGAGGAATACGGCGTGTGGAAGCTGAAGAAAAACTTCGGGAAAGAATACATGGGAATCGAACGTTCCACCTTCATCATCGATAAAAATGGGAACTTATCGAAGGAATGGAGAAAGGTGAAAGTAAAGGGACATGTGGAAGAAGCTCTGGAGTATATTCAGGAGAACCTTTCATAAGCCTATTTTTAAGCCTATTTTAACTCGTGTGAGGCTTTTGTCCATTCACAAAAGCCGTATGGACATATAGTAAGAGTAGGGCAACCTCCTCAAAAAAAGTCAGTCTCATCCGTGTAGTAGGGTCGACCATGTCGATCCTCTTTTTTTATGCGCAAATGTGGTTAATACTAGGGAGCCGTCTCATCTATATGGTAAAATAATGGGCAATAGGGACGGGAGGAGAGCCTCATGAAAATCATTAGTACATTTCAACCTAAGGAAGAATACATGTCAGACTTGAAGAGTAGCTTTCCAGAGGTTGAATTTCTCTTTTATAAAAATATCCGTGAAGCAGAAAGTGAGCTTCCTAACGGAGAAGTGATTGTGACAATGGGGGAAGATTTAACGAGTGATCATATAAACATGAGTAAAAAATGTAAATGGATCATGGTCACCTCGGCAGGTTTAGAAAAGATGCCATTCGAAGCCATCGGGAAGAAGGGTATATTGGTGACTAATGCAAGAGGAATCCATAAAACTCCAATGGCGGAATTTACGATTGGACTAATGCTTCAGCATGCGAAACAACTTCAGGAAGTATGGAAACAGGAGAAAGATGCCCTATGGAGCAGGAGACTTCCTACCTCAGAGATTCATGAAGCAACTCTTCTTATATTGGGAGCAGGTGCCATCGGAGGGGAAATTGCCCGCCTTGCACAAGCGTTTCAGATGAAGGTGATTGGTGTGAACTCTACAGGGGAAACGAGAGAATATTTCGATAAAATGTTCACCCTGGAAACATTGAGGGACCAGCTGTCAAACGCCGATTACATCGTATCTGTATTACCGAGCACAGATGAAACGAAACACATCCTCACCATTGACCATTTTGAGCAGATGAAAGAAACAACTGTTTTTATCAACATAGGACGGGGCGACCTGGTAGAAGAATCCGTTATCCTTGAAGCAACTGAAAACAAGTTAATCGGTCATATGTATCTTGATGTGTTTGATAAAGAGCCACTCCCTAAAGAGCATCCGTTTTGGAAAGCTGAAGGAATAACCGTGACACCTCACCTATCAAGCATCACAACAGCGTATATGCCAAGAGCATTTGATATTTTTAAAAAGAATTTATCTACATACAGTGAAAATAGGGAAAACTTTATTAACGTGATTGATATAGAGAGGGGATATTAGTATGAAAATTTATACGAAAACGGGAGACAAAGGAACCACTTCATTGGTATACGGTACGCGCGTTTCCAAAAAAGATCAGCGTGTGGAAGCTTATGGAACATGCGATGAGGCAAATTCCATGATCGGTTTAGGTCTAAGTTACATTAAATCCGAATATTTTGATGGGAAAGAACAATTCGAGGGGTTTTTTCATAAGGTGCAAACCATTCTGTTTCACGTTGGAGCGGAGCTTGCTACTCCTCTAGGGAAAGAAGTAAAGTGGAAACTGGAAGATTTACATATAAAAGAATTAGAAGAACAAATCGATTTTCTCGATGGATCTCTTTCTCCACTTAGTAATTTTATTCTTCCCGGAGGTCACCCGTCAGGTGCAGCACTTCATACAGCCCGGACGATTGTGAGAAGAGCCGAAAGGGAAGCTGTCGGGATTGATGAAGAGATTAATCCATTGGTCATGTCTTATTTGAATCGACTTTCCGATTACCTTTTCGTTGCCGGACGTTACATCAACCAGCAGCTGGGGGAAAAAGAGCAAAACTTACATGGGTGAACAGTGAGAAAGATTGACAAAAGGGACCGGTGATTAGTACACTATTTATAAAGATTATAAAATAATAATTCTTATGAAAAGAGGTGCATGACGATGTCTGAAGAAGGACAATTAAAAGAAGCGATTTCGACATTGAAGGAAACGGGAGTCCGTATCACTCCTCAACGTCATGCGATATTAGAGTATCTCATTGATTCAATGGCCCATCCAACTGCTGATGACATATATAAAGCACTCGAAGGGAAATTCCCTAACATGAGTGTTGCGACTGTATACAATAACTTGCGCGTATTTCGTGAAATAGGATTAGTAAAAGAGTTGACCTATGGTGATGCTTCCAGTCGCTTCGACTTTGTGACAACAGATCATTATCATGTCATTTGTGATGACTGCGGGAAAATCGTCGACTTTCATTATCCCGGCCTGGACGAAGTGGAACACCTCGCTTCCCATGTCACGGGATTCAAAGTGAGCAACCACCGAATGGAAATCTACGGAACCTGCTCTGAATGCTCTATAAAAGAAACACACTAGTTGAGAATGGTTCTGAATTCAGAACCATTCTTTTATTTTGATGGAGATAAAAAAAGACCTTCAGATGAAGGTCTTTTCTCATGGAGATTTATCTTTTCTTTTTATTGTAGTCTTCATTAAACGCTTCGCCTTCAAGGTTCGGGTCAAGAGTAAGAGGTTCATTGCAGTACATACACATGTCGACACGTCCCAGGACCTTGGTGACCTTTCCACAATTAGGACATGTCACCTGAACAGCCTTAGTGGATAGCATTCCAATCCAGAAGTAGACAACCGTGCTTCCGATAATCCCCAAAAAACCCAGCATCATAAATGTTGTCATAATCCACGGATGTTCTCTAAAATATATACCTACGTACATAATGATGAACCCGATGAAAACTAAACTTAAGGCAAACGTACGGATTTTATTGATTTTACTCGAGTAATTTTTAGCCATTTGTTTGTCCCTCCTAAAAAAATACTATACCATATTTGTTGTAAGAAGAGGGATACGAAACCATTTTGTCGAAAAATGACTATAATAAGAGAAGGAAATTCCCTATGGATGTCGAATTAGTAACCAACCAATGAGTGATGTGGAGGAGTATGAAATGGAAGACATTTTACGACCGATATACCAAGAGCGTACAAGTCACCCCAATACTTTAGGAGCGCTTCTAATAGAACAAAGCAAGAAATCAAGTCCGTTGACCGATACCTTTGATATCGTCCTTTTTCTGGTTGTGAAAGAAAGCGATGAGCCGGTCTTCATCAAGCATTATTCCTATAAAGGACAAAAGGCAGCCTTGCATGTCGTGACCGAAGCCAAACTGAACGAGTGGATTTTACTTGGATCCAACCGCAAAGTAATCGATTGGCTTTTAAATGGAAAAGTCCTTTTCGATCGCAACGAATATATTTATAATCTAAAAACAGAGCTGCGAGATTTCCCTTTCTATGGAAGAAAGATAAAGATGGGGATGGAATTCGCCAAATTGATCCGTCGTTACCTGGACGGTAAAGAATTCTTTGAAAGTAAGCATTATTTAGATGCCTACAATCATATCGTTCATTCATTGCATCATTTAGCGAGACTGGCGGTAATCGAAAACGGATTCCATCCCGAAGTGACCGTGTGGAATCAAGTCAAACAAATAGAGCCTGAGATTTATAAGTTATATGAAGAACTGGTTACAAGTGATGAAGAAATCGATAAACGACTCGAACTGCTCTTTCTTGCAAGTGAGTTTCTCATTCACTCAAGAACAAAGGTTTCTACCGAGCATCTATTAAACATCCTTGATCAAAAAGAACATTGGACATTCCAAGATCTACTCAATCATTCAGAAGCCAAACATTATTCCGTGGATTTAAGTATGCTTATCGAATATTTAACTGATAAGGGTTTCGTTGAAATCGTAGATGTGGAGACAAAGGGACAAGGGGTCTATCACCGCTATTATCGCGTTGCGAAATAATTATAGTAAAATATTATTTTTTCGTTGACTTCATACTTGAAGCTTGATATATTAGTAAATGTCGCTGCTGAACGACGACAACGAGCGGTCAGTGGCGACTTGAAAAAGACTTAAAAAGTTGTTGACATTATGGTCTCAGCTTGATAAGATAAAAAAGTCGCTTAAACGAAGCGATTACACATTGAACCTTGAAAACTGAACAAAACAAGACAATACGTCAACGTAAATTCTAGATTTATTTTTAAAGAGCTATTCAAACTTTTATCGGAGAGTTTGATCCTGGCTCAGGACGAACGCTGGCGGCGTGCCTAATACATGCAAGTCGAGCGGATTGATGGGAGCTTGCTCCCTGATATCAGCGGCGGACGGGTGAGTAACACGTGGGTAACCTGCCTGTAAGACTGGGATAACTCCGGGAAACCGGGGCTAATACCGGATAATTCATTTCCTCGCATGAGGAAATGTTGAAAGGTGGCTTTTAGCTACCACTTACAGATGGACCCGCGGCGCATTAGCTAGTTGGTGAGGTAACGGCTCACCAAGGCCACGATGCGTAGCCGACCTGAGAGGGTGATCGGCCACACTGGGACTGAGACACGGCCCAGACTCCTACGGGAGGCAGCAGTAGGGAATCTTCCGCAATGGACGAAAGTCTGACGGAGCAACGCCGCGTGAGTGATGAAGGTTTTCGGATCGTAAAGCTCTGTTGTTAGGGAAGAACAAGTGCCGTTCGAATAGGGCGGCGCCTTGACGGTACCTAACCAGAAAGCCACGGCTAACTACGTGCCAGCAGCCGCGGTAATACGTAGGTGGCAAGCGTTGTCCGGAATTATTGGGCGTAAAGCGCGCGCAGGTGGTTCCTTAAGTCTGATGTGAAAGCCCACGGCTCAACCGTGGAGGGTCATTGGAAACTGGGGAACTTGAGTGCAGAAGAGGAAAGTGGAATTCCAAGTGTAGCGGTGAAATGCGTAGATATTTGGAGGAACACCAGTGGCGAAGGCGACTTTCTGGTCTGTAACTGACACTGAGGCGCGAAAGCGTGGGGAGCAAACAGGATTAGATACCCTGGTAGTCCACGCCGTAAACGATGAGTGCTAAGTGTTAGGGGGTTTCCGCCCCTTAGTGCTGCAGCTAACGCATTAAGCACTCCGCCTGGGGAGTACGGTCGCAAGACTGAAACTCAAAGGAATTGACGGGGGCCCGCACAAGCGGTGGAGCATGTGGTTTAATTCGAAGCAACGCGAAGAACCTTACCAGGTCTTGACATCCTCTGACAACCCTAGAGATAGGGCTTTCCCCTTCGGGGGACAGAGTGACAGGTGGTGCATGGTTGTCGTCAGCTCGTGTCGTGAGATGTTGGGTTAAGTCCCGCAACGAGCGCAACCCTTGATCTTAGTTGCCAGCATTCAGTTGGGCACTCTAGGATGACTGCCGGTGACAAACCGGAGGAAGGTGGGGATGACGTCAAATCATCATGCCCCTTATGACCTGGGCTACACACGTGCTACAATGGACGGTACAAAGGGCAGCAAGACCGCGAGGTTTAGCCAATCCCATAAAACCGTTCTCAGTTCGGATTGTAGGCTGCAACTCGCCTACATGAAGCTGGAATCGCTAGTAATCGCGGATCAGCATGCCGCGGTGAATACGTTCCCGGGCCTTGTACACACCGCCCGTCACACCACGAGAGTTTGTAACACCCGAAGTCGGTGAGGTAACCTTTTGGAGCCAGCCGCCTAAGGTGGGACAGATGATTGGGGTGAAGTCGTAACAAGGTAGCCGTATCGGAAGGTGCGGCTGGATCACCTCCTTTCTAAGGAAGATTTACTAAACGTTTGACGCGTCGAAGTTTTGTTCAGTTTTGATGGTTCAACCATCAAAACATTTTTTATCTCTAACGAGATGAGAATTTGTGTTTGTTCTTTGAAAACTAGATAAAGATAAATTGATAGTCAAGAAATTACCGAGTATCGCCATTTTAGGTTTTAAACCTTAAGTAGTAAGTGATCAAATTTCAATTTAGCAGCCTAGCTGTTGAACAAGATTTAGGTTAAGTTATGAAGGGCGCACGGTGGATGCCTTGGCACTAGGAGCCGACGAAGGACGGGACTAACACCGATATGCTTTGGGGAGCTGTAAGTGAGCTTTGATCCAGAGATTTCCGAATGGGGGAACCCATTGTTCGTAATGGAACAATATCCATATTTGAATACATAGAGTATGGAAGGCAGACCCAGGGAACTGAAACATCTAAGTACCTGGAGGAAGAGAAAGCAATTGCGATTCCCTGAGTAGCGGCGAGCGAAACGGGATATAGCCCAAACCAAGAGGCTTGCCTCTTGGGGTTGTAGGACACTCTATACGGAGTTACAAAGGAATGAAGTAGACGAAGAAGTCTGGAAAGGCTCGTCAAAGAAGGTAACAACCCTGTAGTTGAAACTTCATTCTCTCTTGAGTGGATCCTGAGTACGGCGGGACACGTGAAATCCCGTCGGAAGCTGGGAGGACCATCTCCCAAGGCTAAATACTCCCTAGTGACCGATAGTGAACCAGTACCGTGAGGGAAAGGTGAAAAGCACCCCGGAAGGGGAGTGAAATAGATCCTGAAACCGTGTGCCTACAAGTAGTCAGAGCCCGTTAACGGGTGATGGCGTGCCTTTTGTAGAATGAACCGGCGAGTTACGATCCCATGCAAGGTTAAGTTGATAAGACGGAGCCGTAGCGAAAGCGAGTCTGAATAGGGCGAATAAGTATGTGGTCGTAGACCCGAAACCAGGTGATCTACCCATGTCCAGGATGAAGTTCAGGTAACACTGAATGGAGGTCCGAACCCACGCACGTTGAAAAGTGCGGGGATGAGGTGTGGGTAGCGGAGAAATTCCAATCGAACTTGGAGATAGCTGGTTCTCTCCGAAATAGCTTTAGGGCTAGCCTCATGCGTAAGAGTCTTGGAGGTAGAGCACTGTTTGGACTAGGGGCCCTCATCGGGTTACCGAATTCAGACAAACTCCGAATGCCAAAGACTTATCCATGGGAGTCAGACTGCGAGTGATAAGATCCGTAGTCGAAAGGGAAACAGCCCAGACCACCAGCTAAGGTCCCAAAGTATACGTTAAGTGGAAAAGGATGTGGAGTTGCTTAGACAACCAGGATGTTGGCTTAGAAGCAGCCACCATTTAAAGAGTGCGTAATAGCTCACTGGTCGAGTGACTCTGCGCCGAAAATGTACCGGGGCTAAACGTATCACCGAAGCTGTGGATTGACACCGATTGGTGTCAGTGGTAGGAGAGCGTTCTAAGGACTGCGAAGCTAGACCGTAAGGACTGGTGGAGTGCTTAGAAGTGAGAATGCCGGTATGAGTAGCGAAAGATGGGTGAGAATCCCATCCACCGAATGCCTAAGGTTTCCTGAGGAAGGCTCGTCCGCTCAGGGTTAGTCGGGACCTAAGTCGAGGCCGATAGGCGTAGACGATGGACAACAGGTTGATATTCCTGTACCACCTCTTTTCCGTTTGAGCAATGGGGGGACGCAGGAGGATAGGGTAAGCGCACTGCTGGATATGTGCGTCTAAGCAGTTAGGCTGATGATGAGGCAAATCCCGTCATCCTATAAGGCTGAGCTGTGATAGCGAGCGAATTATAGTAGCGAAGTTCCTGATTCCACACTGCCAAGAAAAGCCTCTAGCGAGGAAAAAGGTGCCCGTACCGCAAACCGACACAGGTAGGCGAGGAGAGAATCCTAAGGTGAGCGAGAGAACTCTCGTTAAGGAACTCGGCAAAATGACCCCGTAACTTCGGGAGAAGGGGTGCTCTGGTAGGGTGCAAGCCCGAGAGAGCCGCAGTGAATAGGCCCAGGCGACTGTTTAGCAAAAACACAGGTCTCTGCGAAGCCGTAAGGCGAAGTATAGGGGCTGACGCCTGCCCGGTGCTGGAAGGTTAAGAGGAGTGCTTAGCGCAAGCGAAGGTGCGAATCGAAGCCCCAGTAAACGGCGGCCGTAACTATAACGGTCCTAAGGTAGCGAAATTCCTTGTCGGGTAAGTTCCGACCCGCACGAAAGGCGTAACGATCTGGGCACTGTCTCAACGAGAGACTCGGTGAAATTATAGTACCTGTGAAGATGCAGGTTACCCGCGACAGGACGGAAAGACCCCGTGGAGCTTTACTGTAGCCTGATATTGAATTTTGGTACAGCTTGTACAGGATAGGTAGGAGCCTTGGAAGCCGGAGCGCTAGCTTCGGTGGAGGCAATGGTGGGATACTACCCTGGCTGTATTGAAATTCTAACCCACGCCCCTTATCGGGGTGGGAGACAGTGTCAGGTGGGCAGTTTGACTGGGGCGGTCGCCTCCTAAAGAGTAACGGAGGCGCCCAAAGGTTCCCTCAGAATGGTTGGAAATCATTCGCAGAGTGTAAAGGCACAAGGGAGCTTGACTGCGAGACCTACAAGTCGAGCAGGGACGAAAGTCGGGCTTAGTGATCCGGTGGTTCCGCATGGAAGGGCCATCGCTCAACGGATAAAAGCTACCCCGGGGATAACAGGCTTATCTCCCCCAAGAGTCCACATCGACGGGGAGGTTTGGCACCTCGATGTCGGCTCATCGCATCCTGGGGCTGTAGTCGGTCCCAAGGGTTGGGCTGTTCGCCCATTAAAGCGGTACGCGAGCTGGGTTCAGAACGTCGTGAGACAGTTCGGTCCCTATCCGTCGTGGGCGCAGGAAATTTGAGAGGAGCTGTCCTTAGTACGAGAGGACCGGGATGGACGCACCGCTGGTGTACCAGTTGTCTTGCCAAAGGCATCGCTGGGTAGCTATGTGCGGAAGGGATAAGTGCTGAAAGCATCTAAGCATGAAGCCCCCCTCGAGATGAGATTTCCCATCACGTAAGTGAGTAAGATCCCTAGAAGATGACTAGGTAGATAGGTCAGAGATGGAAGCATGGCGACATGTGGAGTTGACTGATACTAATCGATCGAGGACTTAACCACATGATAAAGCGGAGGCGGCTTGAACAGAGACGACAAGCATTTCTGGGCAATCAGAAGAGGGTGCCTTTTACCCTCAGCTGATTGAACTGAAATGACCTCGAGTCTCTAGCCGCCGGAGCTAGATTGCAACAACTGGTCGATATTCGGCTTTCTTGACATCAATTCTTTATCTAGTTTTCAGGGAATAAATTTTATGCGAAAGTATAAAAAAAGCCTTGAAAAAAAATATCTACACGATATAATAGAACTTGTCCTTAAAAAGAGACAAGAAATAGTCTGGTGACTAAGGCGAAGAGGTCACACCCGTTCCCATGCCGAACACGGAAGTTAAGCTCTTCAGCGCCGATGGTAGTTGGGGGATCTCCCCCTGTGAGAGTAGGACGTCGCCAGGCATATCGTTCCGCAGTAGCTCAGTGGTAGAGCTATCGGCTGTTAACCGATCGGTCGCAAGTTCGAGTCTTGCCTGCGGAGCCAATATATGGAGAGCTGTCCGAGTGGCCGAAGGAGCACGATTGGAAATCGTGTAGACGGGTAACCCTGTCTCAAGGGTTCAAATCCCTTGCTCTCCGCCATAACACTTCTTTTCAAGGCCCATTGGTCAAGCGGTTAAGACACCGCCCTTTCACGGCGGTAACACGGGTTCGAATCCCGTATGGGTCACCAACGTTTTTCACGGAAGTAAAACAACTTATTATTTACATATGGAGGATTAGCTCAGCTGGGAGAGCATCTGCCTTACAAGCAGAGGGTCGGCGGTTCGATCCCGTCATCCTCCACCAAGTTTTTTTGCGAAAGCAAAATAAACCTCCTTTATTTTATTTTGGAGAATGAATTTATATTTTATCGTCGCGGGGTGGAGCACGACCGAATAATCTTCGGAGCGTACACATCAGCGCACTGACTGAACAGCAGCTTGAATAAGCTTACTGAAGTCGGGGTGGTTCTAATTAATCCACCATGGGATAGTCTAAACTTAATCATTCTTATCGTCGCGGGGTGGAGCAGTTCGGTAGCTCGTCGGGCTCATAACCCGAAGGTCGCAGGTTCAAATCCTGTCCCCGCAATACCATTTTGGGCTTGTTTTTAGAAGGGGTTAAACCTAACTTTTGATGAGTCACGCATGGATAGTTATTTTTGCTAGCGCAAGGTAAGGAAAGTTATTTTTGCTAGCGCAAAAAAACTCTGGTCCGGTAGTTCAGTTGGTTAGAATGCCTGCCTGTCACGCAGGAGGTCGCGGGTTCGAGTCCCGTCCGGACCGCCATTTTTATTTGTTTTGATAGTGTTTCTTGAAAAGGAAAAGGGTTTCGATAAGCGAGAAGGTCAAGGAAGCGATCAAAGCTTAGCGGAAGCCAAAAATTATATGGCTCAGTAGCTCAGTTGGTAGAGCACGGTGAATAAGCTTCACCCGAGTAAACATCAGCGTACAGCTCGAGCAACTGCTTGATTCATCTTCCTGAGAGCTGGACGATGGACTACAACATTCTAACTTTAGGATGCATACTAAATATGGCTCAGTAGCTCAGTTGGTAGAGCAATGGACTGAAAATCCATGTGTCGGCGGTTCGATTCCGTCCTGAGCCACCATTTATTACTTGATGCCGGTGTAGCTCAACTGGTAGAGCAACTGACTTGTAATCAGTAGGTTGGGGGTTCAAGTCCTCTTGCCGGCACCACACGAGTGATTTAAATGGAGGGGTAGCGAAGTGGCTAAACGCGGCGGACTGTAAATCCGCTCCTTCGGGTTCGGCAGTTCGAATCTGCCCCCCTCCACCAAGATTTTTCACGGAGCGTCAGCGAAGTGAAATAATCTTCCTTAAACTTTGCGGATCGAAGCAGACCATTATGCTTCAAAGCAAATACTATGACGATTCACTGGAATAAATACATTTCTTAGGGGTATAGTTTAAAGGTAGAACGAAGGTCTCCAAAACCTTTGGTGTGGGTTCGATTCCTACTACCCCTGCCAATTTTATCATGGCGGTTGTGGCGAAGTGGTTAACGCACCTGATTGTGGTTCAGGCATTCGTGGGTTCGATTCCCATCAGTCGCCCCATTAAAGTCACATTTAAGTTTCCGTGACATATACTATCAATGGGCTATAGCCAAGCGGTAAGGCATCGCACTTTGACTGCGACATGCGTTGGTTCGAATCCAGCTAGCCCAGTAGTGCGGAAGTAGTTCAGTGGTAGAACACCACCTTGCCAAGGTGGGGGTCGCGGGTTCGAATCCCGTCTTCCGCTCCAATATTAAGGCGGCATAGCCAAGTGGTAAGGCATGGGTCTGCAAAACCCTGATCACCGGTTCAAATCCGGTTGCCGCCTCCAAATGTAATGCCGGTGTGGCGGAATTGGCAGACGCGCACGACTCAAAATCGTGTTCCTCTGGAGTGCCGGTTCGATCCCGGCCACCGGTACCACATCTGCGGGTGTAGTTTAGTGGTAAAACCTCAGCCTTCCAAGCTGATGATGAGGGTTCGATTCCCTTCACCCGCTCCAAATTATATACGACAAGCTTTCTCATTATGAGAAAGCTTTTTTTGTATTTACTCATTACCAAATAAGCATTATTTCACTCCATCTGGATCCCCGTAGTCTGCCTTTCGCTTATATATTTTCAATTCTGGTATATTTATTTTCAAATCCACGATTTTATTTTCAAAAATTTTTAAACAAGCGTTTCACCAATTCACACTACGTTTTCACAACCTGGTCCCCCGCCCTACACACTTTCTCCCCATCTTCCAACCTTTTCATTTACCCACCACTCCATTAATCCAAAACCGATATAGTCAAAATATTGCACCTTCTTTGTCAATACAGTCTCCCTTATCAAGAAAGCCCTCCTATTATAATGAAAGAAAGCGATTACATACATAGAGGTGGTGATACGGGTGGAAACCAAGATTCAGACTGGGCCAGTAAGTAAAGAGGCGCAATTAAAGGCAGTGACGAAGAAGAAGTTTAAGTATAAGAGCTTACTGACGTATGCTGCCTTTGTAGGACCGGCACTTTTATTCTTTTTAGTGATTCAGATCGTTCCCTTCTTGATGGGTGTGTATTATTCGTTTACCTCATGGAATGGTGTAAGCTCGGTAGTCGAGTGGGTTGGATTCGATAACTACAAAAAGATCTTCACAGGTGATAAGACGTTTTTTAATTCGTTCATGTTCACGACGAAGTTTATGTTTGCGGCAGTGATCATTAGTAATTTGATAGGTTTCGGGTTTGCTTTGCTGCTCAATGCAGCATTGAAGACAAGAAATATATTGCGGACTGTGTTTTTTATTCCTAACGTCATTGGTGGATTGTTACTCGGGTTCATCTGGCAGTTCATCTTTGTAAAAGGATTTGCATCACTCGGGAATATGACAGATATCGGATTCTTTAAAATGCCGTGGCTTGGTGATGAGAAGACCGCTTTCTGGGGAATTGTCATCGTATTTGCTTGGCAGATCTCGGGGTATATGATGGTCATCTACGTGGCAGCGTTGCAAGGGGTGGATAATTCCCTTTTGGAAGCCGCGAAGATGGATGGGGCATCGAACTGGACGCTTCTCACAAAGATCATCATTCCATTGATTCTACCAGCGTTCACGATTTGTTTCTTCTTGACGATCTCAATGGCATTTAAGATATTCGACCTTAATATCTCGCTAACAGGTGGAGGACCTTTCAACTCTACGCAATCTGTTGCGATTAACATTTATCAGGAAGCATTCCAGAATAACCGTTATGGGCTTGGAACGGCGAAATCGATTCTGTTCTTTGTGGTAGTAGCCGTGTTTACGACAATTCAGGTGATGGTGACGAAGAAGAAGGAGGTTGAGGCGTAATGGGCAACCGCTATACGAAGAGAACGTTTGTATTAGAGATTATCGGGATTGTGATCGGGCTCATTTTCCTAATCCCTTTTTACTTCGTACTGGTCAACTCGGTGAAACCATTCGCTGCGATTTTGATTGATGCGGCAGCGTGGCCGAAGGAATTTATGTTTTCTAACTATGCGAAGGTGTGGGAGATCATCAACTTCCCCCGAGCATTCTGGAATTCCCTGGTCATCACGGTTTTTAGTAACCTTGGTTTAGTGATCATCAGCTCCATGGCGGCTTGGAAAATGGTACGTACGCCAGGGAAGTTCAGTAAAATCCTGTTTGTCATCTTTGTATCAGCCATGGTGATTCCGTTCCAGACGGTGATGATTCCCCTCATGAAGGTCGGGGGGACGTTAGGGATTACAAATAGCATTCCAGGACTGATCATCATGTACTTCGGCTTCGGGGTTCCACTTTCTCTATTCTTGTACCACGGGTTTGTGAAAACCGTACCGATCGAAATCGAGGAATCAGCGATGATCGACGGCTGTAGTCAGTTTGGTGTGTTTTGGAGAATTGTCTTCCCATTACTGAAACCAATCACTGTCACCGTGATCATTTTGAACACATTATGGATTTGGAATGATTACCTGTTGCCACTTCTTGTATTACAGGATTCGGAGCTAAGAACAATTCCTCTGGCAGCAAGTTCTTTCTTTGCACAGTATACGAAGCAATGGGATATGGGGCTTGCAGCGTTGGTTCTTGGTATTACGCCGATCGTCATTTTCTTCTTATTCTTACAGAAGCATATCATCAAAGGGATTGCTTCAGGTTCAATCAAGTAGATATTAAATTTCTGTCGAGATGGCCTATCATTGGTACAGAAATTTATATAAAATATTTTATATCAGGGAGGTCAATCCATTTATGAAACGAATGTTATTACTTTGTATGTCTTTGGTGTTAGTATTTGGAATTATTGCCGGTTGTTCTTCTAAAGACAAAACCAGCAGTTCCGGTGGAGATTCCGGTTCAGATGATGTTGTAACACTTAATTTCTTCCAGTTCAAGGTTGAAATTGCCGATCAGCTGCAAGAAATGATCAAGGAATTCGAAGCAGAGCATCCAAACATTAAGGTCAAGCTTGAAACAGTTGGAGGAGGTGCCGATTACGGTGCAGCCCTTAAAGCTAAATTTGCTTCTGGAGAAGAGCCTGATATTTTTAACAACGGTGGATTTAAAGAGTTAGAGCTTTGGAAAGAGAAGCTTGCGGATCTTTCTGGTGAGCCATGGGTAGAGCATGTCCTTCCTATCGGTAAAGTTCCGATGACGGATGAAGACGGCAAACTGTATGGTATGCCGGTTAACTTAGAAGGTTATGGATTTGTTTATAACAAAGATTTATTTGAAAAAGCAGGGATCACTGAGCCTCCTGCAACGATTGATGAGTTGAAAGACGCAGCGAAAAAGCTAGAAGCGAAGAAAATCACTCCTTTCTCAGCAGGTTACGGTGAGTGGTGGGTAATTGGTCAGCATTTACTGAACATTCCTTTTGCTCAACAGGAAGATCCGGATGCGTTCATCGCCGGGCTTTATGAAGGATCTGAGAAAATCGTAGGAAACGAAAAGTTCAAGCAGTTCAAAGAGGTTCTGGACACTGAGCTTAAATATGCAAACGATAATCCTCTAACGACGGATTACAATACGCAAGTAACGCTGTTTGCCTCTGGTGAAACAGCTATGCTTCAACAAGGAAACTGGACTGAGAATATGATCACGGAGATCAATCCTGATATTAACATGGGCTTCCTTCCGATTCCTGTCAGCAATGACGACAGCGCGGACCGCCTCCCTGTCGGTGTACCGAATAACTGGGTGCTGAACAAGAACTCCAAACACCTTGATGAAGCGAAAACATTCTTAGATTGGATGGTTTCCTCTGAAACTGGAAAACGTTATATCACGGAAGAATTTGCGTTCATCCCGGCATTTGATAATATCGAGCCGAATGGTCTTGGTGACTTAGGTCAGTCTATCCTTGACTACTCTAAGGATGAGAAAACGATTCCTTGGACTTGGTTCAAATGGCCGGATGGAGCAAACAAAGAATTCGCTGCAACCATCCAGGAATATGCAGCTGGAAAAATTGATTACGATACTGTACTGGAGCGATTCCAACAAACATGGGATAACTTGAAGTAAACAGAATAATAGAAAGCATGTCTACTAAAGGCATGCTTTCTATTTTATAAGATAAGTAAGAATATTTAGAAAAAATACCTTCAAGAGCAGGGGAAAACACTTTATACTAGTGTATAAGTGAGACCTGGGAGGTCCGTCCCTCATGTTAAAGAAAAGTATTCGGAATAAGTTGATTGTGCTGTTGATGATTACGACGATTGTGCCCTTTGGCAGTTCGATCATCATTACATATTTGTATACGAAGGATTCGATAGAGGAGCAGGTGGTGGAGGAGAGCAGCAACCTTCTCTATCAGGGGAAGGTGAACCTGGAGAGCTATATCAATGAGCTTAATGGGCTGACACTCTCACTCTATAATAATCCTGATTTTATTAATTTTATGAGGTCACCAAGTCAGGAGAATAATTACTTAACAATCGGTATTGTGAAGAATATTGTGCAAACGATTCTCTACACAGGGGACACGATCAATGGGGTGCGCATTTCTTTTGCAGACGGTGACAGTGTCATTTCCGCCACGAAACGTTCGACCGTTGTATTTTCGAATAGAATAAAAGATTCACAGTGGGAATACTTCAGAAAAGCAGAACGAAGCCCTTATAACATGTACATCGAACCAACCTATAGTCAAGAAGAGGAGAATATTAACCGGTCGAAGGAAATCATCACGATTCACCGGGCATTCCGAAACGTTCCGGGAGATGAGGTGCTGGCGTATATATCCCTGGAAATTTCACCTGATAAAATTATCGATCTGAGCAGGAATTTATATAATCCTGACTCCGAGGAGTTTTACCTCCTGTCTTCAGAAGGGGAAATGATTTATAGCTCCGATCAGGACGTATCGGATGATGGGAACAATCAGAAATGGATAAAGAGGATTATGGAGTCAAAGGATGTATCAGGGACGGTTGAGTGGAAGGAAGATTCATTCAATGGTGTCATGATGTACGACCAGCTCCCTGCTTCAGCCGGTGGATGGTTACTCGTGAAAAGGGTCTCATATACAAACCTTTACGAAAGCGCATTTAGTGTGGCGAAAATCAATATTTTGTTCGGGGTCCTCGGCTTAAGTCTTGTGGTGATGGCGACGCTGTTTGTTTCATTTAAAATCACATCACCGATCCGTATCCTGCTTGCAAATATTCAAGAGGTAGAGAAAGGGAATATGAAGGTACAAGCCGAATCGTTCGGAGCCGATGAAATTGGCATACTGGGCTTCCGTTTTCAGCAGATGATCGAGCGGGTTAATCATCTGATCAATCGGGAGTACAAACTGGAACTTGAGAACAAGACGAATCAATTAAAGGTTCTCCAGTCTCAAATCAATCCCCATTTTCTCTACAATGCCCTTCAGTCTATTGGGACGATAGCGTTAAAGAACAAGGTGCCGCAAATCTATTCCTTGATTACCCATCTATCTAAAATTATGAGATATGGGATGAATATGGAGGAGGATGTGGTTCCGCTAAGTAAGGAAATTAATTACACCAACGCCTATCTTCTTTTACAGAAAGAGCGGTTTGGGGAGAACCTGGAATACAAAGTTGAAATAGAAGAAGAGTTGAGAGGAATCCAGGTTCCAAAGATGATCCTTCAGCCCCTGATAGAAAATTATTTCAAGCATGGTTTCGATATCCGTGATGGGGTTGGACGTATCTGGCTGAATGGCTTTCAAGATGGGGAAGAACTGGTATTGATCGTCCGTGATAACGGTGTGGGTGTAACGGATAAGAGACTTCAGGAAATCGAAGACCATTTTAAAGTGAATGCATGGAATAAAACGGGAATTGAGACGAACATCGGTCTCAAAAATGTGTATGTGCGATTAAAGCTCTATTATAATCAGCAGGCGAGTCTGAAGCTTGAGAATCATGAAACAGGAGGCTTTATGGTCACTATGAGGCTGCCAATCCGAATGGAAGGTGAAGCAAGTGAAAGCAATCATCATTGATGACGAGAAACATGTACGTGAAGGGTTACTTTTATTAGCGGAATGGGATAAGCATGGCATTCACACTATTCTAGAGGCGGAAGATGGAGATGAAGCCATCCAATTGATCACGGAGCATAGACCGGAAATCATCTTCACAGATATGAGGATGCCTAAGCGGGATGGCATCACTTTGTTAAAGTGGCTTCATACCTCTGATCTTAAGAGCAAAACCATCGTCGTCAGCGGATATGATGATTTCGAATATATGAGAAATGCGATTTTCTATAAAAGCTTCGATTATATCCTGAAACCGATTGAACCGGATGTGTTAAATGAAACCCTGGATAAAGCGGTGAAGGAATGGAATGATCAGGCACGATCAAGGCAATATCAGGTGGAGGAAAATCGAGTCATGAATGAGGCAAAGCCCCTTTATTGGGATCGATTATTCTCAAGCCTTTGTGCAATGGAGGGCATTACCCCAGAGATGGTAGAAAAGGTTGAAAAAGAGTTCGGTGTGGTGATTACCAAACTGGAAAAGACCGTTGCCCTCCTTCCCATCAAGCCGATTGTAATGAAGTCCTTTCAAGGGGACCGTGATTTGGCATTTTTTACCCTTATCAATATATGCAACGAGCTCTTGCGAAAACAGAATGATGGAGTTTGTTTCCGGAATAGCAATAAAGAAGAGGAGCTGGTGGTTCTCTTCTGGAATGATAAAAATGTGGGGTATTTGTTAGAAGAAATTTACTCATTAATCTATCAATATAGTAAAGTCTTTACGGTTATGGCACTCGGTAAGAAGTCAAAGAAGGTGAAGGAAGCGTACAATTCTGCACTGGAAGTGTATTCGAAGCACACCTTGCTTGATCAGAGAAAGATTGTCACACATCAAGATTTGTTGACAGTCCCTCTCCTTCATTTATTAGATCATTCCAATGAATTGAAATGGGCGATTCGCTCAGGAAGCATGAATCAGGTTCAGGAGCAATTGGAAGAGATCTTCTCACAATTAGATAGAAAGCATACTCTGTCCCTTGAGCAGTTACAGATATGGGAAGATCAGTTTGAACAATTACGGAATAATTGGTTGAAAGAGTATGAAATCAGGCGTCAGCAACCATTCTACAGGGGCATGGATTATTGGAACGAAGATGGCTCATTTTCTTTCAGGAAATTTAAAGAGGAAAAAGCGAAAGAGTTTATCGAACTCATTGAGACCCTCAGTCAGGCAAAGTATCAGAAGGAAAAAAACAATATGCAGCATATTGAAGAATTTCTGCAGCAACATTATCAGGAGGAAATCAATCTTCAGGACATTGCGGATCGGTTCTACTTAAGCAGGGAATACATTTCCCGTAAGTTTAAGCAGGATTACGGAGCGACGATCACCGATTACGTCACGACCATCCGGATGGAAAAAGCTAAGAAGCTCCTTTGGAACTCGTATTTGAAAATCTATGAGGTTGCTTACGGCGTAGGGTATGGGAATGAAAAGTATTTCAGCAAAGTATTTAAGAAGCATACCGGTGTTACACCAAATGAATACCGGCATAAACAATCAAACACATAACTTGGAGGTTTTACAATGGTAAACGTTACTGTATGGAATGAAAATCGTCATGAACAGAAGAATCCGAAAGTGAGAGAAGTATACCCTGAAGGAATTCATGGTGCCATCGCGTCTTTCCTTGGAGATGCTTCATTCAATGTGAAAACGGCTACATTAGACGAAAGTGAGCATGGGTTACCGGAAGATGTGCTGAATGAAACAGATGTATTGGTTTGGTGGGGGCATATCGCTCATGAGGAAGTATCGGATGAAGTGGTGGAACGAGTAAAGCAGCGTGTGCTGGATGGAATGGGGCTAATTGTTCTCCATTCTGGTCATTTCTCAAAGATCTTTAAAACGTTGATGGGGACATCCTGCGATCTGAAGTGGCGTGAGGCTGATGAGAAGGAACGCATCTGGATTGTCGATCCAAGCCACCCGATTACAGCGGGACTTGGAGAATATATCGAGCTTGAGAAAGAGGAGATGTACGGAGAGCATTTTGACATCCCTGCCCCAGATCAGCTTGTGATGGTAAGCTGGTTCGAAGGTGGAGAAGTATTCAGGAGCGGATGCACGTATCAGCGTGGTAACGGGAAAGTATTCTACTTCCGTCCTGGGCATGAAACGTATCCAACCTATTACAATGAAAATATTCAAAAGGTGATTGTAAATGCCGTGAAATGGGCATCTCCTGTAGAGCATGCAAGACCGGTATATGGAAATGCACAACCACTAGAAGAAATCAAAGGATCAAACTAGGGGATAAGAGGAGGAAAAATCATGAATCGATTGAAAATAGGAGTTATTGGATGTGGAAGCATCGCGCAGCACCGCCATCTCCCGGAATATGCAAACAATGAGAATGTTGAAGTGGTGGCAGTATGTGACATCGTGGAAGAGCGTGCATGGAAGATTGCTGATGCTGTGGGCGCTAAAGCCTACACCAATTATAAAGAACTGCTGGCCAACGCTGAAGTCGACGCTGTGAGTGTGTGTACGCCTAACTACCTCCACGCATCGATTTCCATCGATGCATTGAACGCGGGAAAGCATGTCTTATGTGAAAAGCCGATGGCAACTTCCAGTGAAGAAGCCCAGTCCATGATTGATGCTGCTGCAAAGGGTGGGAAAAAGCTGATGATTGCCCACAATCAACGGTTTGTTCCCTCTCACCAAAAAGCGAAGCAGCTAATCGAAAGTGGAGAAGTCGGTAAAATCTACAGCTTCCGCTCCGCATTTGGGCACGGTGGTCCAGAGGGGTGGAGTGCTGACGGGAAGGATAGCTGGTTCTTCAAGAAAGATGAAGCTTTCATCGGTGCCATGGGAGACCTTGGAGTTCATAAAACAGATCTTCTAAGGTACATCCTTGGAGAAGAGTTTGTGGAAGTCGGTGCCTTTGTGGAGACAAGTGCTAAGGAAAATGCTGATGTGGATGATACGGCCGTCTGTGTTTTGAAAACCATGAGCGGTACAATCGGTACCCTTGCTGCGAGCTGGTCCTATGTGTCGAAAGAAGATAACTCTACGATCATTTATGGAGAGAAAGCGATCCTCCGTTTAGAGGATGATCCAGTCAATTCCCTTATCATCCAATATATAACAGGGGAAGTAGTGAAGTATGAGCTTGGCGGCATTCAAACAAATGATGAGGGCGGTCAGACGAACTCACGAGTGATTGACCAATTTGTACACAGCATCCAACACAATGAGGAACCACCGGTAACAGGGGTAGAAGGGAAGAAATCCTTAGAGGTGGTTTTATCCGCCCTTGAATCAAGTGAAACAAAGAGAATTGTAAAATTGTCATAGAGGTGAATGTTAGCGATGACCAAACTTCGAATGGGCGTGATTGGCGTAGGGGGAATTGCCCAAACCCGTCACATCCCTACTTTTATTAAACTATCAGATTCTGTATCGATTGAAGCGATCAGTGATATTAACCCTGTCACTGCACAAACCGTGGCAGAAACGTTCAACATCCCACATGTGTTCAGTGATTATAGGGACATGTTCGGTCAGGTCGACGCCGTAACGATTTGCACACCTAATAAATTTCATGCGGAAATCACGATTGCCGCTCTCAAAGCAGGACTTCATGTGTTTTGTGAGAAACCGATGGCAATGACTCCAGAAGAATGCGAAAGGATGATCGACGCGGCTGAGGAATCAGGAAAGGTCCTAGCTATTGCGTATCATTATCGTTTCATGAAGGACTCTCGTGCTGCGAAACGCGTCATTATGGAAGATGAAATCGGAGAGCCGTTCGTGGCAAGAGCAAGAGCGATCAGGCGTCGTAAAGTTCCTGGATGGGGAGTGTTCACCAATAAGGAGCTTCAAGGTGGTGGAAGTTTGATCGACTACGGCTGTCACTTCTTGGATTTATCCCTATGGCTGCTTGGAAACCCAACACCTGTTGAAGTGACCGGGACCACCTACAACAAGCTTAGTAGAATGCCAGAACAAGTGAATCAGTGGGGAGATTATGATAAAGAGACCTTTGAAGTGGATGATCATGTGACCGCCTATATCCGGTTCAATAATGGTGCGTCCATGCTTTTCGAAACATCATGGTCTGCTAACGTAAAGAATGATGAAGAAAGCATGAGCATCTCAGGGGAAATCGGGGGCATCGACCTATTCCCGTTCCATATGAACCAGATGAAGCATGGGATGCTCCTGAATAGTGAAGCGAATTGGGCACCGGGGGAGGATGATCCAAGTCTGCCTCAAGCCCAAAACTTCATCAACAGCTGCCTCGGGATCGAGGAGCTAGTTGTAAAGCCGAAAGAAGCGATGCAGGTATCCGTGATCATCGATGCAATCTATAAAAGCAGTGAAACCGGACAAAGCATCCGGTTGAAATAGGAGGAAGTACAAAATGAAACTTGGTGTATTTACGGTATTATTTTCACAGAAGAACCTTGATGAAATGCTTGATTATGTTAAAGAATCCGGACTCCACGCTGTGGAAATCGGAACAGGAGGATATCCAGGGAATGCTCACTGTGACCTTGACACCCTTTTAGAGAACGAACAAAAAAGAATTGAATACTTAGAGAAAGTGACCTCAAGGGGGTTGGAAATCAGTGCCTTCAGCTGTCACGGAAATCCGATTTCACCAGACGCAGCTTTTGCAGAAGAATCCCATGCAGCCCTTCAGAAAACGATTAAGCTTGCCGGATTGATGAATGTTTCGGTTGTCAATTGCTTTTCCGGGACGGCAGGGGATCATGAGGGAGCGAAGCACCCGAACTGGCCGGTATCTCCGTGGCCGAACGAATACGGGGATATCCTGAAATGGCAGTGGGAAGAAAAGTTAATTCCTTATTGGAGAGAGATGGGGAAACTTGCAGAGGAACATCATGTTAAAATCGGTCTCGAGCTACACGGAGGTTTCCTCGTTCATACACCTTATACTTTATTGAAGCTACGTGAAGAAACATGTGAGGCAATCGGGGCAAACCTTGATCCAAGTCATCTTTGGTGGCAAGGAATCGATCCGGTTGCAGCAATCAAGATTCTGGGGAAAGAGAATGCGATTCACCATTTCCATGCGAAAGATACGTATATCGACCAGGACAACGTCAATATGTATGGTCTGACGGATATGCAGCCTTACGGAAGTATCCAAACAAGAGCCTGGTCCTTCCGTTCAGTGGGTTGTGGACACAGCCTGCAGGAATGGTCCGATATGATGAGTGCCCTGCGCACTTATGGATACGATTATGTAGTCAGCATCGAGCATGAAGATCCGATCATGTCGATCGAAGAAGGTTTCGGCCGAGCCGTGAAGAATTTGAAATCGATACTGATTGAAGAACAGCCGTCGGATATGTGGTGGGTATAAATAGTAAGATTTAGAGGGAAGAGGCTGGGACAAAAGGGTTTTAGCCAAATGAAAATCCGAACGATCATTCGAAATTCTTTGATCAGAATCGAATTCGTTCGGATTTTTATTATTTTTTCAAAGCGTATAATATGTATTTTGCAGGTTCTAGCTGTTGATTGGAGTGCAAGACGAAGACTCCTGCGGGAAAAGCGGAATAGGTGAGACCTAATCAGGAGCGAAAGCTGTGAGGAGGCTCGCCTTCCGCCCGAGGAAAGCGAAGGAAAGTACTATTTAATCATTATATGAAATGGCAAATGAATGGAAACGGCTTTCTTGTACACTATGGACTAAGATGCGTGAAAGAATGTGATAGTAACCATAAAAAAACAGGATCCCGACAAAACGGGGATCCTGCACACTTATCTATCTACTCACAACCTGAAACGATCCTTCACCTCCGTGAATCCCAACGAACATTTCCATCAATGATTTCGTCAGTTTTTCGCTTTCTTCTAAGGAAAGGGAAGGCTTCAGAAAGATGATCTGCACTGCATTCCTCGTTTCTTCGCCAACCGGGGCACGGTCTGAATCAACAAATGGACTTCCGAAAGGTCCGTCCCCGTCACAGGCGACGATGAGATTCTCTACTGAATTTTCCCTCCCGTTCAGTCCTATGTAGGTTTGACCTGTTTCTCCAACTTTCAATACAATGGTTTCTCCAGTCAGCATAGCGCTGTCATAGACGCCGATGGGTACTTCGTATTGAAGGGAGAAGAAGTTGTTCAAGTCGATGGCTGAGTTAATGGTCGTCAGGTAGTTCTGTTTCTTGACCCGGCGGAAAAGGGCTTCGGCTGAATGACGATAGCGGTTCGGATCTTTACCCGTTTTCTTGAAGATCTCCCTCCAGGCTGCTATTCCTTCGATTTCCGTTACGTTCTTATCATGAAGGTCGAAGAAAATCGATTCCTGAAACAACTGGAGTCTGCCTTTTAGCATTTGAGGAGAAGAGCCGACTTCGATATGATGGTATTGGATGAACCCTATTTTAAAATCAGGGATTTTACTCGTAATGGATGAATCAATCGTGATTTCCACTTATTTTCCCTCCACATTTGTTTTAAAATAGTTTATCATAATACACGTTGCTATTTCACGTAAGCTTATTTATGAGCGTTAAAAATATATTTTTAGAAACAGAAAGGAGGAAAGAGCAATGGACATGGATCAATTGAAACAGGATATTATCGAATATAGCAAGGAAATCGGGATTGATAAAATCGGTTTTACGACGGCAGGAGCGTTTTCAGAAATGAAAAACCGCCTCCTGCGCCAGGAGATGTTGGGCTTTCAATCGGGATTTGAGGAAAAGGACATTGAAAAGCGGGTCGATCCTTCATTAATATTTGATCAGCCTAAATCGATCATCGCCATTGCTCTCGCCTACCCTTCGAAGATGAAGAACGCACCCCAGAGTAAGCGGGGGGAGAGACGGGGCATTTTTTGCCGGGCATCTTGGGGGACGGATTATCACCATGTGCTCCGTGACCGTCTTTCAAAGCTTGAGGAATACATCGTATCAAAAGTACCTCAAGCACGTTTCAAATCGATGGTCGATACAGGTGAGCTAGTGGATCGTGCTGTGGCAGAGCGGGCAGGCATCGGCTGGAGCGGAAAAAACTGTTCCATTATCACACCTGAATTCGGATCTTATGTTTATTTGGGAGAAATGGTAACAAACCTTCCATTTGCTCCCGATTCACCGATGGAGGATCAATGTGGTACATGCAATAAATGCGTGGATGTTTGTCCCACGGGAGCACTGATAGAAGGCGGACAGCTGGATTCTCAGAAATGCATTGCCTTTTTGACCCAAACCAAGGGCTTTCTTGCAGATGAATACCGTGTGAAGCTAGGCAATCGTCTGTACGGGTGTGATACGTGTCAAACGGTTTGTCCTGAAAACAAAGGGATGGATTTTCATTTTCATGAAGAGATGGAACCGGACCCTGCGATTGCGAAGCCGCTGTTAAAGCCTCTTTTAACAATGAGTAACCGTGAGTTTAAAGAAAAGTACGGGCATGTATCAGGATCATGGAGAGGAAAGAAGCCGATTCAGAGAAACGCCATTATCGCCCTTGCTCATTATAAGGATACAACGGCCATCGATGAGCTCGTTCATGTGATGAGTCATGATGTGCGACCGGTCATTCGTGGTACATCTGCCTGGGCACTGGGTAAAATTGGTGGAGAAGAAGCACATCAGGCATTAGTGATACAACAATCAATCGAAGCAGATGAAGATGTATTAAGTGAAATTCAAAAAGGTCTTAACCTTATAACTGAATAGGTCGAAAGGATAAACCCGCAATACACTCCGGGTTTATCCTTTTTTGTTTTGAACAGTCCTTTCCCCGCATAACAATTAGGGAGGAGGGAAGACAATGATCAGAAAGTTGTTAATGGAAAATGTCCATCATGTGATTGAAGAATATACTTCGCGGGATCAGGCAGGCTACACTGAAAAGGTGAAAAGAAAGAAAGAATCTTGTCAAGAGCGACATGCAGAAATCGTGAAGGTTAATGCAGCAGGTAAGGTTCATCGTATCACACCTGACCGTAATCAGACTCGAACCATACTATATGATGTTCATTATAAATATCTAATTAAGCAAGGTGATTTACTGTATTTGGAAGAAGAGGTAGAGAATCGGAGGGCCGTTTTTTATGGAGATCGAATATACGAAGATAGTGAAATCGAGATTCAATGTGAAGAAATTGAGGAGCACGAAGAGACTCAATCCTTTGAAGAAGATAGGGTTACCTATCAATACGATCGACTGAGTGCCGTTCGATATGCTGAACGGTGGTGGAACAGCTATAATCCCGCTTTCAAGAAGTTCGAGAATGACTGTACGAACTATATTTCACAATGCCTTCACGCAGGGGATGCACCCATGCGTGGATATCCGACCAAGGGAAAGGGTTGGTGGATGCGGAATCAGAACTGGAGTTACAGTTGGACGGTGGCCAATTCCTTGAGATGGCACATCCCTAACTCTACAATGGGCCTACGGGGGAAGCTTGTAAATGATCCGCAGGAATTAAAGCTTGGGGATGTGATTTGCTATGACTTTGAGGGGGATGGACGTTTTGACCATACGACGATTGTCACCGGGAAGGATGCCGCGGGAATGCCCCTCGTCAATGCCCATACGTTCAATAGCAGGATGAGATATTGGAACTACGAGGACTCGACAGCGTATACGCCCGGTATACAGTATCGATTTTTTACAATCGTAGATGACCGGTAAGTATTGTTCTATGAGGAAGAAATGGTATAATGTCACTTAGAGTTTTATGAATGAGGTGACATTGATATGGGAGTACATGTTGTATTATATCAACCAGAAATCCCTGCAAATACGGGGAATATCGCAAGAACATGTGCAGCGACAGACACAACACTGCACTTGATCCGTCCACTCGGATTCTCGACAGATGATAAAATGTTAAAGCGGGCTGGCCTTGATTATTGGCAGTTTGTAAACATTGTATACTATGATTCAATTGAAGAGTTCTTCGAGAAAAATGATGGCGGAGAATTTTTCTACTTAACAAAATACGGGAAGACCCCGCACACGAGCTTTGATTACAGTGTAGAAGACAAGGATTACTTCTTTATCTTCGGTAGAGAAACATCCGGACTGCCTGATGACATAATTCAGAACAACTTAGATCGGGCATTGCGTATTCCAATGAATGAAAATGTACGTTCATTGAACTTGTCCAATACAGCTGCCATACTGATTTATGAAGCATTAAGACAGAGAGATTATCCAGGACTATTATAAAAAACGTGGAATGAAGATCATATGATTTTCATTCCTTTTTTTATTTGGCTTATACTAAGAAGAAGAAGAGGAAGGGAGAGTCTACATAATGAACGAAACCATTGAAACCATTCTTAAGCATCGATCCATCCGTCAATTCAAAAATGAGCCGTTAAGCGAGGAGCAAATCCGGACGATTATTTCCAGTGCCCAGTCTGCAAGTACCTCAAGTTATATTCAAGCCTACACGATTATAGGGGTGAAGGATCCGGAGAAAAAGAAGAAGCTTTCAGAGCTTGCCGGAAATCAAAGTTATGTGGAAGCAAACGGTCATTTCTTCGTGTTCTGTGCCGATCTGTATCGTCATGAGAAAATTGGCGAATGGGAAGCAACGGATGTGATTCCTTCATTGGAAAGTACGGAAAAATTCATGGTGGCAGTAATTGATGCTTCGTTAGCGGCTCAAAATGCGGCCATTGCCGCTGAATCAATGGGACTTGGGATCTGCTATATCGGTGGAATCCGAAATGATCTGGAATCAGTAAGTGAGCTTCTCGGACTTCCTGATCGGGTCATCCCTCTATTCGGATTAGCTGTCGGCTATCCAGAAGGAATATCTGATGTAAAGCCTCGGTTACCGATGGAAGCTGTTTACCATGAAGATTCCTACCAAAGTGATGAAACAACCATGAAAGCGGATCTTGATCGCTATGACGAAACCATTTCATCCTATTACCACGCAAGGACAGCGGGAAAAAGATCGGATCGCTGGACAGGGCAAATGGCCAAGATGCTGTCGGGTAAAAACCGGATGTATATGAAGAAATTTGTGGAGAAGAAAGGGTTTAATAAGAGATAAGATGGATTGAAAAGTTTAAACGAAAAAAAAGAAAAAGAACCGACCTTATCGAGAGGCGGTTCTTTTTCTACTATTTATTGATTAGTTTGAGCCCGGTTTATCATTATATCCAGCAGTGAAAATCGCTACTAGGAACACTAAAGATACACCTACGATCATTACAGTACCCATGTTTGGTAACCTCCTAAGTTTCCTTATTCCACAGTCTGTCTTTAGTATAGCCTATTTTTAAATTGATGTGAACGGAAGAGGGATTTTTTTTTACTGTTTTTTGAAACCGGTTTAATTTTAAATGCCTATCCCAGTGTTTGTGATGAATATAGATACTTTGTCTTTAATAAATATATCTTATTAACATGTTCACGTGAACAAGCGCATAAAGTATATTAATCGTCTCTCATTAAGCGACAGGGGGAGGTCCTTATGGATATTTTAAAAAAAATCGAACATTACCGAGAAGAAGAAGAGAAACTGAAATGGGAAGGGACGTTTGCTCAGTATTTAGACCTGCTGAAAGAGAAGCCTTGGATTGGGCAGTCTGCTCATTCAAGAGTCTTTAATATGATTAAAGATGCCGGGGTCGAGGAGGTCGAGGGAAAACGGAAGTACAAATTCTTCAGCAATCAATTATTTGGCTTAGAAGAGGCGCTGGAAAGACTCGTTGAAGAATACTTTCATCCTGCTGCGAAACGGTTGGACGTAAGAAAGAGGATCCTGCTTTTGATGGGCCCTGTAAGTGGAGGGAAATCGACTCTCGTTTCCATGTTGAAGCGGGGACTTGAACACTATTCCCGAACAGAAAGAGGAGGGGTTTTCTCCATAAAAGGCTGTCCGATGCATGAAGATCCGCTGCATTTGATACCACAGCATTTACGTGAAGATTTTTACGATGAGTATGGCATCCGAATTGAAGGAAATCTCTCTCCATTAAATACGATGCGTCTGGAGAAAGAGTATCATGGGCGTATTGAGGACGTTCAGGTAGAAAGAGTCTTTTTCTCAGAAGATAAACGTGTGGGTATTGGTACATTCAGTCCTTCCGATCCAAAGTCACAGGATATCGCCGATTTAACAGGAAGTATTGACTTCTCCACAATAGCCGAGTTCGGTTCCGAATCTGATCCGCGGGCATACCGATTTGATGGGGAATTAAATAAAGCAAACCGGGGTTTGATGGAATTTCAGGAAATGCTGAAGTGTGATGAAAAGTTCTTATGGCATTTATTATCCCTCACTCAGGAAGGAAACTTTAAGGCTGGCCGATTTGCATTGATTTCTGCCGATGAGCTGATTGTGGCTCACACGAATGAAACCGAGTATCGATCCTTCATTTCAAATAAAAAGAATGAAGCCTTACACTCACGTATCATCGTGATGCCGGTTCCTTATAACCTGAAGGTCACCCAGGAAGAGAAAATATATGAAAAAATGATCAACGAAAGTGATGTGTCCAATGTCCACGTGGCACCTCATACGTTAAGAGTCGCGGCCATGTTCACGATTCTGACCCGCATGAAGGAACCAAAGCGTGGAGACATCGATTTGATCAAAAAAATGCGTCTGTACGATGGGGAAAATGTTGAAGGCTTTAATTCCGCAGACGTGGATGAAATGAAAAAGGAGTATCAGGATGAAGGAATGAGCGGAATCGATCCACGTTATGTGATCAACCGGATCTCTTCTACGATTATCCGGAAAGAGATACCGACGATTAATGCGTTAGACGTTCTTCGGGCACTCAAAGAAGGGCTGGATCAGCATCCGTCGATTACAAATGAGCTCCGTGAAAAGTATTTGAATTTCATTTCGCTTGCCCGTAAAGAGTACGATGATATTGCGAAAAAAGAAGTGCAAAAAGCCTTCGTGTATTCATATGAAGAATCTGCGAAAACGCTTATGGATAACTATCTCGATAATGTTGAAGCATACTGTAATAAAGCGAAGCTCCATGATCCACTGACAGGTGAAGAAATCAATCCTGATGAGAAGCTTATGCGTTCCATTGAAGAGCAGATCGGCATTTCTGAAAATGCAAAGAAAGCATTCCGTGAAGAAATCCTTATCCGTATCTCTGCTTATGCCCGTAAAGGCAAGCGTTTTGACTATAATTCACATGATCGCCTCCGAGAAGCCATTCAGAAGAAGCTATTCGCTGACTTGAAGGACGTTGTGAAAATCACGACATCCTCGAAAACGCCAGACGAACAGCAGCTTAAGAAAGTCAACGAAGTGGTTGCCCGCCTCATCGATGAACATGGCTACAACTCAACATCAGCCAATGACTTATTACGCTACGTGGGCAGCCTGTTGAATCGATAAAAACGTGAAAATCGGGAGGTGCCAGGTACCTTCCGATTTTTATATGTAGTTTAAATCTCGCACCGAAAGGGAAAAGTAGTAGCCAAGAGGTGAGAGAAATGAGTAAAAATAAACATGAATTAGATAGAAATTACGAACCTGAAAATGGCTCAATGGCAAATGATATGGAAGAGATGGAGCAACTGGGAAAGCAAATGGAGAAGCTCAGAACCAATGAAGAGCTGAAAGAAGACAAAAAGCAGCCAGACCCCGTTCAGTATAGAGAAAAGGACAAAGGATAGTTGACAGAAAAATCTGAATGTAATATTTTGAAGATAGAGAGCTGGGCCCATTATCTAATTAGAAGGTGGGTGGAGAGGATGTCTTCTAAACCTAATCGGCCGGAAGAAGCAGGACCTCTTAACGGAAGCATGGCCTCCAATATGGAGGAAGTCATTAAGCTTGGGAAGCAGATGGAGAAATTGCGTTCCAGTGGTGAATTAAAGATACACAATCGAGTATCAGACCCGGCTCAATATGAAGAGGAAGCTTAATCAGGTGAATCTGCCTGGTTATTTTTTTTGAATTCTTTTTATTGTAGTTAGTTCCTATTAAATCATGATAGGAACGGTTGGATGACTGATAATTATTATAGTTGGTCACAATTTGGCGTAATAACCGGTCGAAGTGGCCCAATAAAGTCTGAAAGTGGCCCAATAGGCGGTCGAAGTGGCCCAATAAAGTCTGAAAGTGGCCCAATAGGCGATGAAAGTGGCACAATTAGCGGTATAAGTTCCGCAACGGACCCCAAAAGTTCCGCAAAAACCCCATAAAAGTTCCGCAACGAAGACAAAATAACTCCGCTACACCCCATATGTACATCCCCTAAGCCTAAATCGACGACTGACACATAAAAATTCACCTGTGGGAATAGCGAAAACAGTATGGTGATCATCTGGAATGATAACATTTTATACCCCAGTTGTGCTTTCAGATCCCTACACATAACCTGTCAGAAAAATAGGCTTGTCCAATCATAAAAGAACGATTAATTGTCGAAATTATTTGTAAATTTATCAATACTTCTGCATAGGATAGAGTAATCCCCGTTTCACTTCACGGGATAGGTGCAGATTAGACAGTCAACATAGTGTATGCAGGAATAAGAGAAAATGTGAAAAAAATGAAGGAGGGGAATAATT
The DNA here is from genome assembly GCA_963787015.1 of uncultured Bacillaceae bacterium. GTDB lineage: Bacteria > Bacillota > Bacilli > Bacillales > Bacillaceae_B > Rossellomorea. The sequence goes on along the minus strand of CAWBBM010000040.1, from coordinate 1,350,829 downwards.
TGAGTCAGATGGATAATCATCAGTTTGTCATTTCCAAGGAAGATTGGGCCCTCCACCGCAAAGGTCACGATGATCAACAAAGACATCAAGAGAAGGTACAGGATGCGATCCGCAACAACTTACCAGACTTGATTACAGAAGAAAATATTGTCATGTCCAATGGGAGAGACGTCGTCAAAATCCCGATCCGTTCTTTAGATGAATATAAAATCCGTTACAACTACGATAAGAATAAACATGTCGGGCAAGGAGACGGTGAGAGTCAGGTAGGAGATGTCATTGCAAGAGATGGTTCACAACAGCAGCAGGGTCCTGGAAAAGGTCAAGGAGCCGGGGATAAAGCCGGTGAAGATTATTATGAAGCAGAAGTGTCGATGCTTGAAATTGAAGAAGCGTTATTCAGTCAATTGGAACTTCCGAACCTCAAGAAGAAAGAGCAGGATGTTCAAACCGTCGAGCATATAGAATTCAATGATATCCGTAAAACGGGACTAATGGGGAATATTGATAAAAAGAAGACGATGATGTCTGCCTTTAAGAGGAATGCCATGAAGGGAGTACCAGGCTTCCATCCGATCTTTACTGAAGATTTGAAGTTCAGGACTTGGAATGAAGTATTGAAGCCTGAATCAAAAGCCGTCGTCTTAGCAATGATGGATACGAGTGGAAGCATGGGAGTTTGGGAGAAATATATGGCAAGAAGCTTCTTCTTCTGGATGACTCGTTTCCTGCGTACGAAATATGAAACAGTGGAAATTGAATTTATTGCTCATCATACCGAAGCTAAAGTAGTGTCAGAAGAGCACTTCTTCTCAAAAGGAGAAAGCGGGGGGACCATCTGTTCATCTGCTTATCGTAAAGCATTGGAGCTCATTGATGGAAAGTATCCTCCGAGCCGTTATAATATTTACCCATTCCATTTCTCTGATGGAGATAACCTAACGTCTGATAACGTCCGATGTGTCAAGCTTGTAGAGGAATTAATGAAAGTATCGAGCATGTTCGGATATGGGGAAGTGAATCAATATAACCGTCACTCCACCTTGATGTCAGCCTACAAAAATATTAAAAACGACGATTTCCGCTACTACATTCTCAAGCAAAAAGCAGATGTGTTCCATGCCATGAAAAGTTTCTTCCAGAATGAAGAGGAAAAAGCATTCGCTTGAAAAAAACCAGCCGATGAGGCTGGTTTTTCTCTGCCGTTACATTACATATGAAATCATTAGGTCCTGCCGTATACAAAGTGCTAGAATAGAGAGAGTTACTTAAAAACATTCTATAAACGGTGAGGTTTATCATGACGAATGAAAATAAGGAAATTCAGGAACTAAAAAAGGAAATTAAAGACTTGAAAGAACAGCTGGCTCAATCAGAACAACTTATCATGGACATCTCTGCACCCATTATCCCATCCATCGTCCCGGAAACGATTTTGATCCCCATTACTGGAAGACTCAGTCCAGAGCGGTTTGAAATGATCATTTCTAAGATATTGGACGTATCGTATGGTGAAGACATTAACACAATCATTGTAGACTTCTCTGCCATATCTGAAAAAGAAATCGGAGAGATCGACATCTTCGGCACCTATATCCATAACATGGTCAAGGCCATTGGGTTAATGGGAATCGATACCCTTTTTGTCGGATTCACCCCTGCTCTTACCCAGGTGATGATCAATTCGGGAGTGAGAGAGCTGCAGGGAATCAAAAGCTTCCTGACATTCCGGACAGCATTGCAGTATTTGATGAGAGAGAAAGAAATTGAATTTCAGGGTGCCAATCAATAGCAGCACTTTGAAAGTTGCGTTTTTTATATGTACATAATAAGTGAGGGAGTTTCATCAGATGAATCTCCCTCACTTATTATTTGTAAAAAATGAGATAGCTTGATTTATTGATTCGTGTAGATGATCTTTACTCCATCTTTGTCACCGGTAATGATCATGTTTGCCATCCCAATGAAAAGCCCCGTCTCGATCACACCTAATAATTGTTTTAATTCAACGTGCAGGGATGAAGGATTCTCAATCGATGAAAAGTGACAATCCACAATATAGTTTCCGTTATCGGATATGAATATCTCCCCATCCTTCATTCTGAGAATGGGTGTACACCCAAATTCGACCAGTTGATTGGAAGTCATTTCCCACCCAAAGGGGACAATCTCGACTGGCAGGGGGAAGGACCCAAGCTTTTTTACTAATTTGGACTCATCTATTACGACAATGAATTTCTTAGTGAAAGCATCAACAAACTTTTCCCTGACCAACGCACCCCCTCCGCCTTTGATCAGATTGTATTCAGGATCCACTTCATCAGCACCATCTATAGATAGATCCAACTGGTCCACTTCTGAGAAGGAAGTCAATGGAATGCCGAACTGTCTTGCCAGACGCTCAGTTTCCGCTGACGACGGAATCGCCTTTATTTGTAATCCTTTAGAAACCAGTTCCCCTATTTTTTTTATCGTCCAATAAACGGTTGAGCCAGTACCCAATCCTATTGTCATGCCATCCTGTATATAATCAACTGCTTTTTCACCAGCCATTCTCTTTTTCACGTTCTTACACCCTTTCATAATGAATGTTTGCGATTCGTATTATTTTGAATTCTATACTAGAATATACATGAATGAAAGAAGGAGAGATTATATGATAAGATTCGGGATCATCGGCACCAATTGGATCACTGATCGTTTTATTCAAGCGGCAGAGGAAGTAGATGGATTTCAATTAGAAGCTGTCTATTCCAGAACAGAAGAGAAGGCTAAAGCATTTGCGGAAACCTATCAAATCAAACATACTTTTACAGATATCAGTGAAATGGCAAGTAGAAACCATATAGATGCCGTTTACATAGCAAGTCCAAATTCTTTACACGTCAGCCAAGCCATCAGCTTTATGGACGAGGGGATCCACGTATTATGTGAGAAGCCTCTCGCATCAAATGAAACAGAAGTCCGAAAAATGATTGCTGCTGCAAAGAAGAACAATGTATTACTGATGGAAGCGGTGAGGACGACCTTTCTTCCCAACTTTCAAGTCTTAAAGGAAGAACTCCGACACATAGGGAAAATACGGAAAGTTCTGGTGACTTGTTGTAAGTATTCCTCAAGATATGATGCTTATAAAGAGGGAACGATCTTAAATGCATTTAATCCGACTTTCTCCAATGGTGCCTTGATGGACCTGGGTGTCTATTGTATTTATCCGATGGTCGTTTTATTTGGAGAGCCACAAGAAGTGAAAGCTTCCAGTATCATGCTGGATTCAGGTGTCGATGGCTCGGGGAGCGTCATCATGAAGTATGATGAAATGGAGATTGTGGCGACATTCTCAAAGATTTCGAATAGCCGTATCCCGACAGAAATTCAAGGTGAACTTGGTACGATAACCATTGATAATATCGGTGATTTCAGTCATCTGACGTTTTATAGTCATAACGGAGAATCGTGCGAACATATTCAAACCGATGATTATCCACCAATGTATTATGAAATAAAGGAATTCATTTCCATAATTATGTCAGGTGAAAAATTCGAATCTCATATTAACTCGTATGATCATTCGAGGATTTGTTCAAAGGTCATGGAGAATGCAAGAAAGCAAATTGGGTTGGTTTACCCTGCAGATAAATAAGGGATGTGAGCTGATGAAAAAAGTACTGAAATGGACTGGTATCATTCTTCTTTCTCTTTTCATAGTCTGTGGTCTTGGGTTTTACATTTGGTCGGAGCAATCGTATTCAGCTACCGATGAACTGATGAAAAAGGTTGATTTCGATGAAAGCACGTCGATAAGTGAGAAAAATGATTGGCTTATTTTTAACAGCGAACATCCGAATGGTAAAGGTCTTATCCTTTATCCGGGAGCCAAGGTGGAAGTAGAGGCATACGGGTATATCGGTCAGGGTTTATCTGAGATGGGATATACCGTCGTCATTCCGAGGATGCCCCTTCATATCGCTTTTTTCGGAATCGATGAATCAGAAAACATCATAAATAACTTTAATGAGGATTTGGACTGGTATGTATCAGGACATTCTCTGGGTGGCGTCGCGGCTTCATCCTATGCCTTTGATCATCAGGAAAGGGTAGAAGGGGTGATCTTCCTTGCATCCTATCCAACAAAATCAACTAATTTCATGGATAGTGAAATCCCGTTCCTTAGCATCTATGCTGAAAACGATGGGCTCACAAAAAGGACAGATATTGAAGAGAGTAAGGCCCTGTTGCCTCCATCAACGACTTTCCACAAAATTGAGGGGGGAAATCATGCAGGTTTCGGGGTGTATGGTCCTCAAAAAGGCGATCGTAAAGCCGATATAACAGTCTGGAATCAGCAGGATGAAATCATCAAAACGATGGATGCATGGATGAAGGCAGAATGAAAATTTTTTAGCTGTTGGGTTGAACTCAGCGGCTTTTTTGATATCCAATTGTGAAAAAAAGGATTCTATGTCAAAAGGGTCGTATATGTAAAGAAGAAGGAAGGTGGATTAATGGAATTTATTTATATGTTAAAACTGATTCCACGTTTACATAAAGAGGAAAATTGGACGCCCGTGGATGAAGGTATTGTACAACAACATTTTAATAGGCTGCAAGAATGGACTGACTCAGGAGTTGTGATCCTTGCAGGAAGAACTCTGAACGAAGAGAGAAATGCCTTTGGGATCGTGGTCTTTGAAGCGGATGGTGAGGATCAGGCAAAGTCATTCATGGAGGAGGATCCAGCCGTGAAAGAGGGGATTATGACGGCCGACCTGTTCCCTTATCGCGTGGCTCTCTTAAGAGGAAGCCAATAACATTTAGAGTAGGAGAAGATAAGATGGAAAAGTGGATAGAAGAACTGTTTACAGAAGAAATATTGTCGGTCTCTGCAACCCGCTTTGGCTGTGAAACGTCTCAAGCGAAGAAACTGGGTGATTTTGAAAACTATGTGTACGAGGTGCATAAGGATGGGGTACCATATATTCTCCGACTCACCCACAGTTCACATCGTTCAAAAGACGAAGTGGAAGCTGAACTGAAATGGATTAACTATTTACATAAGCATGAAGTGAATGTCTCGTTAGTCAACCTTTCTTTAGAGGGGAATCTTGTGGAAGTCATGGAAGCAGGAGACACGTATTTCTACGTCTGTTTATTTGATAAAGCACCGGGAGATCCTGTCAATATAAATGACCCTCTGTTTGATGAACCGTTATTCTATAAATGGGGGAAGCTCACAGGACATATGCACAGGGTAACGAAGGAATATGAGCAGGATGATAGTCTTCGTGAACGCTGGGATCAAGATGATGTATTGGATTTTGACAAATACATAACGTCTGAGGAAGACGTTGGGATAGTTAAAAAAGGACATTCAAATATAGAGGCAATTAGAAGTTTTGTAGAAACGAAGGATTCCTTTGGACTCATTCATTCGGACATCCATCCTGGTAACTTTTTTTATCATGAAGGTGACCTTCACGTGTTTGACTTTGATGATAGTTCACAATTCTTTTTTGTAAGTGATGTGTCTATCCCTCTTTATTATTCGGTGTGGTGGAAGTTTCGAAATGAGAGCCTTGCTAACCGGAGTCGATTCGGTGAAACGTTTCTTGTCTCGTTTTTGAAAGGATATTTGACAGAGTGTGAACTGGAAGATGAATGGGTGAAACGGATTCCTCACTTCCTTCTCCTGAGAGATCTAACATTGTACTCGGTCTTCCATAAAAAATGGGATCTGGAGAATTTATCTGATGGTGAGGAGTCGCTGTTATCTCAAATCAGGCATCGGTTGCTGAACGACGAACCAATCGTCGACCTGGATTATCGTAAAATCCTTGGAGAAGTAAGAGCAACATGATTTGAGCATGACTGATCACAGAAATATTCGTCCGACTGATGGGAGCCCACCTACAAAGCATGTAAGGTGATTGGTTTGATCAGCCAGTGAATGTGAAAACGCGCAGTCATTCCCTTTTGCGGAAAGCTAGTTGAATGATCGAAGGCTTAGAGGAGGATTCCTTTAAGCTTTTTTTCTTACTAGAAGCTTGAAACATTTTATTAAGGGGAGAAAGTTTGGTATGATGCAAAAGACTGTTTACATACCAACTGACGAGGTGAAACATATGGATAAAACCATTGGATTTATAGGATGCGGCAATATGGCGCAAGCAATCATGGGAGGAATATTGAAGTCCGGATTAGTGGACAAAGAATCCGTAAGTGCCAGTGCACGGACGCAAGAAACCCTTGATAAGGTAGCGGAGCAATTCGGAGTAAAAACGACCAGTGATAATCAACGCATAGCGGCTGCTTCAGATATTGTATTCCTGGCTGTCAAGCCTGATCAATATGAACAGTTGATTTCAACAATCAAAGACTCGTTGAAACAAGATGCCATCATCATAACAATCGCAGCCGGAATCACGATTGAATGGATGGAAGAGCAGCTTTCAAAGTCTATGAAAATCGTGAGAACCATGCCTAATACTCCGTCTCTTGTAGGAGAAGGAATGACGGCTTATTGCGTGAATAAGAAATTGACGGATTCAGATCTTAAAGATGTGAAAGCGACGTTAGAAAGCTTCGGGAAAGCCGAAAAGGTGGAAGAGGCACTAATGGACGCGATCCCTGCTGTGAGCGGATCATCCCCGGCATATGTATTTATGTTCATAGAAGCACTGGCTGACGGAGCGGTACTGCAAGGCGTTCCTAGAAAGCAAGCGTATCAATTGGCGGCACAAGCAGTCCTTGGAGCAGCGAAAATGGTCCTTGAAACCGGCACACATCCTGGAGAACTGAAGGATGCTGTTTGTTCACCGGGTGGCGCAACGATTGAAGCGGTGGCAGCCTTGGAAAGAAATCAGTTTAGAGGGACGATTTTATCGGCAATGGAGGCATGCGGCCGTAAGTCGAAATCTTTGGGAGAGTAGAATGGAAGTGGTTAAGTAAGATGAGGAGTGCTCGTTCATGATGGAGGATGAGTGGTTTCTTATTTAGATGTGATTATTCCGGGTGAGCTGGGAATGGCTCATAAAGTTCAAATGTGACGCATAAAAGCTTGGAATGACGCATAAAAGCTTGGAATGACGCATAAATCAAAAAAGTGACGCATAAAAGCTGACAACGACGCATAAATCATGAATCAAGCGAACATTCGAAAGGAAACTAGAATATGGTTTCTCTCTTAATCCAGAAACCCTCGATTAGGGACCTCCTTAATAAAAAAACTGCCTGAGTAGCAATCTACTTTGGCAGTTCTTTATATTAATTGGCCCTGAATTCTACTGAAACGGTTGCCGTGACAGCAATTTGGCCAGGCTGGATGGCTGTGCTTTCGTCCGCCGCTTTAAGGAAAGCGGTATTCATGAACGGGGGACTACCAGAATTTGAATGTTCTACAATGGATTTTGGCTGGTGGTTAAGCTGTTGACCTGATTGGCTGGCTAAGGTGAGTGCTTTTTGATATGCCTTATGATAGGCGATGGCCAGTGCCTGTTGGTAGGTTTCAATAGGATTTGAATTCACAAATTGAATATTTTCTATCCGGTTTGCCCCGCTTTTTAAGCTATCATCAAGGATCGTCCCCACTTTTTCAATTTCTTGAATGGTTACCCGATAGACTTGGCGGACTTCATAACCTGTGAACACTTGTTTTCCATCCTCATAATTGTATTGAGGGGTCACTTGATAGGTTGAGGTTTGGATATCTTCTTTTGCTACGCCGTTATTTAGAAGCGATTGAATAACTTTACCTGATTGTTGTTTATTCTCATTTTGGGCGATTTCAAGATTTTTATCTTTTGTGACGATTCCTATGGAAACGATGGCTTGGTTCGGGTCGACGTATAAAGTGTGTTCTCCTGTCACGGTTATGGTTCCGTTGGTTGTGGTGGTTCTGTAGAAAGGATATGAATACATAGTGAAACCTACACGCACGTAAAGGATTCGATTTTATCTAAATCGATACCGAAATATACCCATGTGAATCCAATCCATCTCCAGCCTGCAATGGAACGGCGTCCAACAAAGACCGGATAAAACCAGAAGGCATCTCTTCTTAGCCAAATATAAGTGTAACGGAATAAGCACCTTCTGATGGCTCCCGCGTCGACAGCGAAGGTACTGGGTCCACCTTGTGAGCCTTGGAGTGACGTCTTTTGTGGTTGGAAGTTCGGTGGTGGGCCAGGTGGTGGTTGATTTTGTCCGCCTTGCCCTCCAGATGGCGGTGGTGAGCTTGGTGCCCCTTGTCCACCGCCAGGAAACCCGGGAATGCCAGGGGAATTACCGCCGCCTGAACTTTGGCCGCCTCCAGGGAAACCTGGAAATCCACCGCCTGAACCTTGCCCTCCACCAGGAAATCCAGGAGTATTTGGGAATCCGCCACTTCCAGATCCACCGCCCGGAAAGCCGGGGAATAATTGTCTGTGATCGTACATAGAAGAACCTCCTCATAAAGAATTCTCTTTATCATATGAGGAGGTCAAATGGGCGTGCGTGTCTATCCAGTTAGAAAGGGGTGTCCGATCAAGAATCAAACGCTTTTTTCATGACGGTTTTTAACGTATCTGCTGAGTGAGTGAATTGAGCAAATTCTTTCTCATTCAAGGGAAGCTCGACGATTTTTCGGATTCCTTCACGATTTATGATAGCAGGGACACCGATGTAGATATCTTGTTGTTTGTACTCTCCTTCAAGAAGGGCGGAAACGGTTAAGATGCTATTTTCATTATTAAAGATGGCTTTTGTAATCCGGGCAAGGCCCATGGCGATACCGTAATAGGTTGCGCCTTTCCGTTCAATGATTTGATAGGCTGCATCCCTCACATTGACAAAAATGTCATCGAGTTTAGTCTGTATATCCTCCTGAGTCATGTCGATAAGTTCACTTAGGTGACTTGCCCCGACTGTTGTGTGACTCCAAACGGGAAACTCGGTATCCCCATGTTCCCCCATGATATAGGCGTGAATATTTCGTGTGTCGATATCGAAATGCTCCCCGACTAAGTAACGAAGTCGGGCTGTATCAAGAATCGTTCCAGATCCGATGACTCTTTCCTTTGGCAGGCCGGAAAACTGCCAAGTGGCATACGTCAAGATATCAACGGGATTCGTCGCCACAAGGAATATTCCATTGAACCCACTGGCCATGACAGAGTCTACGATTGTTTTAAAGATTTTCACATTCTTCTCAACAAGGTCCAGACGGGTTTCTCCAGGATGCTGATTCGCTCCTGCCGTAATCACGACAAGATCAGCATCCTGACAGTCGCTGTAATCCCCTGCGGATATCTTCATTGGAGATGCGAAGGCAAGCCCATGATTCAAATCCCGTGCATCTCCATCAGCTTTTTCCTTATTCAAATCAATCATCACAAGCTCATGTGCAATTCCTTGATTGAGAAGGGCAAAAGCATAGCTTGAACCAACAAATCCTGTACCGATTAACGCTACTTTATTTGTACACCTGATTGTCATACGTCATCACCTATTCACGAATTATTTTTATGCTTGTTCCCATGAATCATAAATACGGACGAAACATTGTGAAGTGATTCACAACCGAATAATAACACGATTCCCATCGATATTCTACTCATACATACAGCATACCACACGTGTTTGTGAAAGAATTCACAAAAATGTCATACATCTTTCTTGAGGGACGGACCTTGATTCCTAGGACCTGGTCCTAGGAATCAAGGTCCGTCCCTCAAATAAAAAAAGGGTTTTTTCTTATGGTTGATGAATGTATAGAGGATAGGAATGTTATGGGGGGTGATTTGTATGAATGTGAGGAAAGGTGAGTTGGTTGTTCGTCCTTTGGAAGAGGGGGATAAATATACGCTAGTCAGGTGGTTGTCTGATCCTGAGGTACTGGAATTCTATGAAGGAAGGGATCGTCCTTTCAGCCTTGAGATGGTGGGGGAGAAATTCTTTGGGGATAGGGATGTGATGAGTTGTCTCGTTATGTATGAAGGGAAAGAGGTCGGTTATCTGCAGTACTATCCCCTAGATGAAGAAACGATGATTCGATACGGCTATACGAATTTAGATGAAGTGATTTACGGTACGGATCAATTCATCGGAGAGGTGGCGTATTGGAACAGGGGAGTTGGGACTGAACTAATCAGAGCTGTGGTTGAATATTTGCTCAAGAAGGAGGGGGTCCACAGGCTAGTGATGGATCCTATGACTTGGAACACAAGGGCGATACGCTGCTATGAGAAATGCGGATATAGCAAAGCAAGAATACTCCAGGAGAATGAGCTACATGAAGGGGAGTACCACGATTCCTGGTTAATGGAGTTCATTCCTGAATAAACGGGGGACGAAAGAGATGAATCGAATAGAAGAGGCTATTTCATTAAGAGAATCAGGAAACTATGAAGGTTCCATAGACATGTGGAAGCAATTGATCCAAGAGGATCCAGAAGATGGTTTTCTGCATTATCAATGTGCATGGAGCCATGATGCAATGGGATATGAAAAGGAAGCGGTTCCTTATTATGAGAAAGCCATTCACCTGGGGCTGAATGATAACGATTTACAAGGAGCCTATATAGGATTGGGAAGTACATATCGGTCATTGGGTGAGTATGAAGAAAGTCAAAGTGTCTTTAGAAAAGGCATCGAACGATTTCCTGACAATAAAGCGATGACGGTCTTTTATTCCATGACTCTATATAACTTGAAAGAACATAGTAAAGCGATGGAGCTCTTATTGACCTGTATCGGAGACATTTCACAAGACGCAACGCTTGAGCCATATAAGAAGGCGATCGCATTTTATTCCAAGCAATTGGATACGGTGTGGTAGTAAGAAGGGCTGTAGTAGATGACAGCTTTTTTTTGATGCAAAAAAACAAGAAGGAGTGATGAAAGGTGAGCACCACAAAACTGTACCTGGTGAGACATGCTCATTCTGTGTATACTCCCGATGAGTTGAAAAGGCCCTTATCGAAAAGAGGAAGACAGGATGCCCGGCACGTCACAGAATTATTAATGAAAGAATGCATCGATATCATCTGTTCAAGTCCTTACAAAAGGGCGGTTGAAACCGTTGAAGGAATCGCCTATCACACGGGTCAAGAAATCAAGTTAGTCCAAGATATGAAAGAGAGGACGTTATCAAGTAAGCCCTTGGAAAACTTTGATGAAGCCATCTCAATAGTATGGGGGGATCCAGCCTATTCATTCGAAGGGGGAGAGTCGAATCTTACCGCCCAAAAAAGAGGTGTACAGGGGATATTTAAAATAGTGGAAGAATATAATGGGAAAAACGTAGTCATTGGAACCCATGGAAACATCATGGTGCTCATCATGAACCATTTTGATGAAAAATATGATGTTGGCTTCTGGAAAGAACTTGAGATGCCGGATATATACTGCTTAACATTTAATGGTTTGGAGTTGCAGGATGTCTCGAGAGTCTGGTCACATCCTGATGAAATATGATAAAAAAAGACCGTTCATTGTGAACGGTCTTTCAAGTATCTCTCTTTCCTTAATGAGGCAGGAATGCCAATTGATAGAAGAACAAGACGGCAAAGATATATACGAGTGGATGTACTTGCTTCCATTGTCCTTTTACTACTTTAAGTAATGGATATGAAATGAATCCGAGTGCAATTCCTGTCGCAATGCTTGATGTTAACGGCATGCTCAGGATGATTAAAAACGCAGGGAAGGCTTCATCTAATTGATCCCATTTAATTTGTGAGATGCTTCCCATCATCAAGCTTCCGACGATGATCAGGGCAGGGGCCGTAATGGCTGAAATCCCTGACACTGCACTGACAAGTGGACCGAAGAAGGCTGAAGCGATAAACAGGATCGAAACCGTTAAGGTTGTCAGTCCCGTTCTCCCCCCTGCAGAAACTCCTGCTGAAGATTCAATATATGCGGATGTAGGGCTTGTACCGAACATCGCTCCGATCGTCGTCGCGATCGAATCAGCCAGAAGGGCCTGACGGGCTCTTGGTAAAGTATTTCCCTTCATGAGTCCTGCTTGCTGGGCGACTCCAATCATTGTACCTGTCGTGTCAAAGATGGTAACAAGCAGAAAGGAGAAGACAACGGCATATAGTCCATATTGGAAGACGTCAGCAAACGCCGTTAGCGGATTTGCGACAATCAGGCCTTCCGGAAGATGTGGAAGGGCGACAAATCCTTCTTTAAATGATAATTCTCCAGTAAAGTATGCAATCAATCCAGTGACAATCATTCCGATAAAGAGTGCACCATGAACATTCAAGACCATGAGAATCAAGGTGACAGCCAACCCAGTTAACGCTAACACGGCTGAGGAGGAATGAAGATCTCCCAGTTGCACCAGGTTCGTTGGATGAGCTTGGATAAGACCTGTCAGTCGCAATCCAATAAAGGCAATAAATAACCCGATTCCTGCAGTTATTCCATGCTTTAGATTTTGAGGAATGGCTTCGATCAATTTTTTTCGTAAAGGTGTCAAGGAAAGCAAGATAAAGACAATACCTGCTACAAATACGGCAGAGAATGCAACGAGATAAGAAATATCATCATGTGCACCAACGACTGAGTAGGTGAAATAAGCATTTAATCCCATACCAGGTGCGATGGCGATCGGGTAATTAGCGAACAGGGCCATCCATAACGTCCCTGCTACTGCTGCAATGATGGTGGCCAAGAAGACTTGATCAAACGGGACACCTGCATCGGACAAAATGATTGGATTCACAATAACTATGTAAACCATTGTTAAAAATGTTGTGATCCCGGCGAGTATTTCCGTTTTAGGATCAGTGGCGTGTTCTTTCAATTTAAACATCGTAAAACCTCCAATAAAAACGAACATTAAAAACGAGCATCTTCTATAATATTCGGTAATAGGTCATATTTCAATAGGAAAGACCGAAATTTTTTTAAGAAATTATCTTGAAACCCCTTCCAAACCCCTTCCGTTTTCGATAAGATGTTATCAATTATAGAGGAAACAGTTTCTATAATGCCCATTCACTAAACGTTTTACCACCCATAAGCTGATATTTCATAGAGAAAGGAGCGGTACTAACGTGTATACTCAACTGAAACAAAAATCAATTTCCGAACAGATTGAATATATCACACGGTCCTTGGTCGCTCTGAAAAGCTATAACGGAACAAGAGGAGAAAGTGAAAAAGCACAGTTTATTTATGAGATGATTTCTACTTTTCCTTATTTTAAGGAACACCCTGAGCAAGTTTGGATGCAAGAAGTCCCTAATGATCCGATCGGGAGGAAAAACGTGTTTGCCCTTGTAAAAGGACTGTCATCCAAAACCGTCCTTTTTCATGCACACTACGATACAGTGGGCACGGATGATTACGGGGCACTTCAAGATATGGCACATGATCCCGACTTCCTTCAGAAATTCTTCATGGATTATGAGGGAGAAGAAAAGGTAAGAGAGGACGCCCTATCGGGAAAGTGGTTATTTGGCAGAGGGGCGCTCGATATGCAGAGCGGGATTGCCGTACACCTCGCGAATCTTTTATATCACTCGAGTGAAAAGGCGCATGATGGACATTTACTCTTCCTATTTAATGGAGACGAAGAAAGTGAGCATGCAGGCATGATTGCTGCCTTAAGTGATCTCTATCGTCTCAAAAAAGAAGGGTTGGATTATTTAGCAGCGATTAACACAGACTTCATATCTCCCATTTATGATGGAGACTGTAAACGATATATTTATACAGGAGCTGCCGGTAAGCTTCTGCCAAGCTTCTATATATACGGAAGGGAGGCGCATGTGGGGGATGTTCTGACCTCGATTGACCCGACAGTGATCGCTTCCAAGATTAATCTCGAAATCAATCAGAATTTAGATTATCTGGAGGATATCCCTGGAGAATTCACCCTTCCCCCCTCCTGTTTGTATTTTAAAGACGATAAGCATACGTATAATGTTCAAACACCACTCAGTGCGTCCCTCTACTTCAACTATTTCGTATATGAGAGAACGGCGAGAGAAGTGCTTTATGATATGAAGAAGGTAGCCCTGAAGGTAGTAAGTGAAGGAGAAGAGCGGAGCAAGAAGCAATTTGAAATGTACAGGAGCTATCATGGCTTCCCGGAAAGAGAATTTTCATGGGAAGTTGAAGTACTAAGTTTAAGGGAATATATCTTCTGGTTAAAGGAACGGGGGATCGATCCGGATCCAGTCATGAAGAAAATATTTCATGATATGGAAGGTATGGACAGACGAACGATTGCTTATGCCATGGTGGAAGCCCTACAGCACCTAGATCCTGACCGGACGCCAAGAGTCATCCTATTCTTTGCACCGCCGTTTCTGCCTCACAACTATGTGAATGAGGAAAATGAGTATGGAAAAAGGGTCAAAGAGGTGTTGGGCGAATGCTTACATGATATTTCAATTGAAACAGGCGAAGAATTCGTGATCAAGCGATTTTTTCCCTATCTTGCTGATGGAAGCTTTCTTTCCCTTCATGAAGAAGATGAGGATATCGAAGTGTTCAAAAAGAACCTGCCCCTCATTGATCAGCTGTATCCGGTACCCATCGATATGATCAGAAAGCTGAACATCCCTTCTATTAATATAGGTGTGTACGGAAAAGACGGTCATCAATGGACAGAGAGAGTGTATAAACCCTACACATTTCAAGTATTGCCAGAAATCATCCAGCGGGTGACGAAAGAGTTGTTAAAGATTTGAATGGGGCCCTGGTACAGGGTTCTTTTTTTTTATAAAGTTTGATGAAAAGGATGTCTATCAAAACAAGTGAATTTATCCACCCGGATACGGAGATATGAAATTGTCACAAAAAGGTCAATCTTAAAAAGATGCACAAATGGGACAAGTTTACTATAATAGAGATATTAATTTGTGAAATATTTCACTAACTTTTAACTTTTGGAGTTGAGAGATCTTATGAAAGACCTTAATCGATTGGCTAAACAGCAGAAGTCATCCATGATGACTCTTTACCTGACATCCCTATTAATGGGGGGAGTTGTAGTGGGACAAGCATATTTGCTGGTTAGCATTGTAAATAAACTATTTATTAATGGAGCCAGGTTCGAGGAAATACTCCCGATGCTTTGGGTTTTACTTCTGATTCTAATTGGTAGAGCTGTGCTCTCATATGTGAATGGAAGAACAGGAATTAGGATGGCTTCCGAGATCAAGAAGAGACTGAGAGAAAGGCTCTTGATGAAATGGTCCAAAAATCCACTTCAAGCATCCCTTCAAGGTCAGTCGGGACAAAAAGTAAGTACGATGATGGATGCGATTGATGGGATAGACGGTTATTACAGCCAGTATGTACCTCAAAGGATCCAAACGACAATCATGCCGTTGATGCTGTTGATCACGATTTTTACAGAGCATGTTTATACGGGTTTGATCATGGTCATAACGGCACCATTCATTCCAATATTCATGGCGATTATCGGAGTCATGACCAAAAAAAAATCAGAGAAGCAGATGGATAAACTGACGGCGTTTTCAGGGCGTTTTCTTGATACATTACAAGGTTTGACGACTTTGAAGCTTCTTGGAAAAGGGAGTAGGCAGAAAGAAGGAATCCGCACCAGTAGTCTTGACTTCCGAGAAGCTACAATGGACGTGCTGAAGACAGCCTTCTTGTCTTCCTTAATGCTTGAGTTTATCTCCATGTTAAGCATCGGCCTGATTGCCTTGGAAGTCGGTCTGCAATTAGTCGTTTTTAAAAGTATTTCGTTCTTCACCGCTTTTTTTGTACTCGTGCTGGCTCCGGAATTTTATCTCTCATTAAAAGAACTCGGGAGTGCCTTTCATACTGGCCGTGGAAGTATGGGCGCCGCTAAAAAAGTGATGGAGGAGCTTGAAGCGAAGGATCGCCCGGTACAATGGGGGGAGAAGAAGCTTGAAGTAAATGGGAATCCTCCTTCCATTGAATTACGAAATACCGGCTTTTCCTACTGTGAAAAAGGATTTGCCCTTCAAGGAGTGAATGTAATGATCTCTCCACTCAGCAAGGTAGCGATCGTCGGTCAAAGTGGAGCGGGGAAAACGACTCTCCTTCATCTAGTGGCGGGTCTTCTTGATCCTACAGAGGGGGACATTGTCATTGATGGCCACTCAAGAAGTGAATACGGAGAAAATGGATGGTTTGATCAATTGAGTTATATTTCTCAGAATCCGTATTTATTTACGGGAACCATTGCGGAGAATATCGCGGTTGGGGGAAGGGGTGATGTCACTCGGGAAGAAATCGAATACGCTGCTGAAAAGGCGGGTATTTACCGAATGATCACAGATCTTCATAAGGGGTTTGACACACCAATCGGAGAAGCAGGAAGGGGGCTATCTGGTGGAGAAAAACAGAGAGTGGCGATTGCCCGCGCTTTTTTGAAGAATCCGTCTGTCATTCTATTCGATGAACCGACCACCGGTTTGGATCTTCAGACAGAGAGGGTTCTACAGTCTTCCATTAATGAGTTATCAAAGAAGTCCACGGTGATTACGGTTGCTCATCGTCTGCATACAATTCGAAATGCTGATCAAATCCTGTTTTTAGACAACGGAAAGCTAGGGGGAATAGGAAATCATCAGGAATTAATGAAATCCATTCCCTATTATCGTGATATGGTGACTGTGCAGCAAGGGGTGAATCTTGGATGAAGGAATTAGGCATAGTGGTAAAGTTGATGATGAAAGAAAAGAAGGATATTGTATACGCGATTCTTTTGGGCTTTCTGGCTGGGTTAACATCTGTCGGCTTGTTTGCTTCCAGTGGTTATCTGATTTCGAAGGCTGCATTAGAAGTCCCTCTTTATGCGCTGACGGTCATGATAGCCCTCTTGAAACTGTTTGGTTTCACGAAGGCCTTAAGCCGGTACGGGGAGCGTTATTTTTCCCATCGGGCAACATTTACGATATTAGCAAACTTGAGAGTATCCATTTATGAGAAAATCGAGCCGTTAGCTCCGAGGATCTTTCACACATACAGAAGTGGGGATCTGCTTTCAAGAATCGTAGGGGACGTTGAGAGCTTACAACATTTCTTCCTCCGTGTCTTTTATCCGCCGATTATTTTAGTGATGGTGTTCTTTAGCACCATTTTTTTCACAACATTTTATTCTCTGTCTGTGGCACTCATACTCCTCATGGGACTGTTGTTCACAGGATTTATAGTCCCGGCGGCCTTCGCCCGTAAACAGAGGAAAATGGAATCGGCTTTAAGGGAAAGTCGTGGAGAATTATCTACTGAGGTGACTGAATTTCTTCATGGTTTCAGGGATTTGAAAATTCACCAAAGACTCAGTGATAAAGAAACTAGACTCAATCATGCTTCTTCTGAATACGTGGAGGAGCAGAAACGGGATAATATGTATTCTCTCTTTAGTCATTCAACGAACACCCTGGTGTCACTTCTTGTTTCATGGCTCGTGTTGGCGGCAGGGGCTTATTCAGTCGGGGCAGGCGAATTGGACGGAATCTTTCTTGCCATGCTTGTCATGACTTCTTTGACCGTGTTCGAAAACGCCACACCAATGGCGATACTGCCTACACACTATGAAGATTCGCGCCGGGCAGCGAGCAGGCTCTACTCCGTAGGTCAAGGGGAAAACATCGAGAGGGACGGACCTTCACGGGACGTATATCTTGATGGGGATGCACCTTCTTTAACCATGAGGGATGTGAGCTTTTCATTTGAAGGTGAAGAGCGAAAAACGTTGGATGGCGTCAGCCTTGAGCTTCCCAGGGGTTCGAAAACGGCGATTGTGGGAGCATCCGGATCAGGTAAATCGACATTGCTTCAATTGTTGCTAAACTTTTATTCAACCGATCAAGGTACGATTTTTGTGAATGGTTCTTCCATCGAGGAAGTGAGTAAAGAGTCTTTGTGGAAGCTTGCGAATGTGGTCCTGCAGGAGAATCACTTCTTCTATGGGACGATCAGGGATAACCTTATGCTCGTGGGTGATGGGCTGAGTGACGAGGAAATGGAGTCTGCGTTAGAAACAGTGAAGCTGAATCACTTCTCATTAGAGGATAATGTATTTGAAAAAGGGGAGAATCTTTCCGGAGGAGAAAAGCAAAGATTAGCGATTGCCAGAGCTCTGTTGAAAGCTTCCCCCTTATGGATGATGGACGAGCCTACTTCATCCGTGGACGCTCTGACAGAAAAATCGATATTTGATCATCTTTATAACGTGGCAAAGGATGATACGATGGTCCTGATCAGTCATCGTTTGACAGGACTTGAAGCGATGGATCAAATCGTTGTCATGGAGCAGGGTAAGATAGTTGAGCTTGGAACGTACGAAGAACTTATGAGTAAGCAGGGATACTTCCACGAAATGAAACTAATTGAAAAGAGTGTACTCTTCTAAACGAAAAGCCGCATCCAGGGGGATGCGGCTTTTCATTATAAGATGAGTTATTCTGCCCAATCGATTAAATTACGGATGTCCAAGCGACCCGATTTTCGGGCTTCCTGGAGTGGTTTTCCGATCGTAATCAGCATGATCGGGATATAGCGCTCAGACACGTTGAACTCAGATACAAGAGCCGTAGGATTGAATCCTCCAATCGGGCAAGTGTCCCAGCCCTTCGCTTTCGCTGCAAGCATG
Organism: uncultured Bacillaceae bacterium; assembly: GCA_963787015.1. Taxonomy (GTDB): domain Bacteria; phylum Bacillota; class Bacilli; order Bacillales; family Bacillaceae_B; genus Rossellomorea. The sequence goes on along the minus strand of CAWBBM010000040.1, from coordinate 1,332,231 downwards.
AATTGCATGGCTGCAAGAGAAGCATTACTGAATGCTGCGTCTCGTGGGTATTCCTCACGTCCGTATGCACCATCGATTTGAGTTTTTAATACATTTTTGATTTCTGCTGTCATTTCTTCATTTTCAACAGCTGGGTCGAATACAGGATCTACATTTTTATTTGCTTCAAGATCTCCGAGTATGGCAACGACTGCCGATGCATCATGCACCTGTTGTTGATTATAAGCAATCGGGAGTAAGCGGTTTTGTACTTCTTTATTGTCGAACACTAAGAACTGCCAGTGCTGAAGATTCCAGGCAGAAGGTGCTTTTCCAGCTGTTTCGAGCAAACTGACTAATTCCTCCCGGGGAATCTCCACTTGAGGGTCGTATACCTTCGTTGAGCGGCGCTCGTCGACGAGTTGAACGAATTTTTCCATGATCGTGCCTCCTTGATGTTTCACACAGTGTTATAATATGGTATATATTTGTACGTTACTTACTTTTTGTAAGTTGAAAAGCAATATGAATAATATAACCGACGTCTTATTTTGCGTCAAGGGATTATGATTTAGGATGTGTTAACTGATATGGAAACAAAACTTTGTCCGAAATACGCTTCTGCCTTTGAATTACTAGGAAAACGATGGATAGGGATGGTGATAAGGGTATTATTTGAAGGAACATGCCGTTTTAAAGATTTACATGAAGAAATCCCGAATATCAGTCAGAAGGTGCTGGCTGAAAGGTTGAGGAAACTGGAGGAAAACGGAATCGTTCGTCGTGAAGTCCTTGACGAAAAGCCGGTCAAAGTCCTCTATAGCTTAACCAATAAAGGAAAAGAACTGAAGCCTGTAATGGATGAGGTCCAAATATGGGCAATGAAGTGGGTGGAATAAAAGCCTGCTCCTTTAAAAAAGCAAGCAGGTATCGCACCTAGTTGCTATCATTTTTGAATATCTGTTCAAATGGATCATTCCGATCCCGGGGAGTGTAAAAATTGATGGGCTTTAATGCGGCATAGCTCCCTCCGATGATGATGGCACACAGAATGGGCAAACATAAAATACCGATCATTGTTATAGCCTCCTTCTAGTATAATAGGGGGCGAAATACCACTACCACCCTTACATTATTCACTGTAAAGTGTGAAACGCGTTTCAGAGCAAGTGTTTATTTAAAAAGCGCTGATAAAAATACATGTGATATTTATTGTAATCAGCCACTGCTCACTAATTGAAAAAGTAACTGAGCTTGCGAGTAGAGCCTTTTAAAAACAGATTAGGGGAATGGGTATGACAAATATTCGAAGCATTGCGAGGATTGCCGGGGTTTCTGTTTCAACTGTTTCAAGGGTGCTGAATGATCACCCCTATGTAAAAGAAGAGAAACGCCAAAAGGTCCTCGATGCTGTTGAGCAATTAAATTATATAAAAAACGCGAATGCAGTCCACTTATCAAAGGGAAAGACCTATAGTATCGGAGTGGTTTTGCCGTACTTGAATCTTCCTTACTTCGGAGAAATACTTCAAGGAATTGCAGGGGAAGCGTTGAAACATGGATATCACGTCCAACTTTTTCAAACGAATTATGATACTGTAGCGGAGCTTGATGCGTTCCATCGCTTGCAAATGAAGGAAGTGGATGGGTTGATCTTGACATCCAGGTCCAATTCACTTGAAGTTCTTGCACCATTCATTGACTCCAATGTGGTGTTTTGTGAAAATGTGTCCACCCACTCCTGTAAGAAGGTGTTCATCAATCATTATCAGGGGATAAGGAGAGGAGTGGAGTATCTTTATTCAAAAGGACATTCCTGCATCGGACTTTGCCTTCACCGTACGTTTGGCACTAATAGTGAGGAGAGGATTCGTGGATTCCGTGAAAGCTTAGAAGCTGTCTCCCACCAGGTTCGTGAAGAATGGGTCTTCAATGACTGCTATGACCTGGAGGATGGACGGAATGTCGTCAAGATTTGGGAGCAACTGGAAGAAAAACCCTCAAGCATTATCGTTACGAGTGATCATGTGTCATCAGGTATTATAGCTGAGGCAGCGAAAAGAGGAATAAAAATACCCGAAGACTTGGCCATTCTAAGTTATGATAACCATCCCATTGCCGATGCACTGGATATTACGTCATTTGAAGTACCAATAAGGAAAATGGGAGAAGAATCGTTTAAATCATTTCTGAGAAATGAACTTCCGACTTCAGTCATACTGGACACCAAGTTGTTTGAACGGGGAAGTGTTTGAGTTCATTTGCTCAAAAGGGAGGCGAATATACGTGTTAGGAAACAAAGAAGAAAAAATGTTAATCATATTAATGGGCGTAGTGGCCCTGGTCGTATTGATTGCAATCATAGGGAAGTTCATTTTGTAAGATTTTATACACTTGTCTTCATAACCCACTATTTTCTACCATATGTTAGTAGTAATGAAGTGGTAGGTGAGTTCAAGATGTGGTCAGAATTTAAACAGTTCATTTCGAGGGGGAATGTGTTCGATTTAGCGATTGCTGTCATCATTGGATCCGCATTTGGCAAGATTGTAGAATCGATAGTACAGGACTTGATGATGCCCACAATCGGAGTTTTATTTGGTGGCATTAATTTCGAAGGGCTAGAGCTTCGGATAGGGGCAGAGGTGATTGAAGTGGGGAAGTTCCTGGGAGCGTTGGTTGACTTTCTACTTGTGGCCATGAGTATTTTTCTTATGATCAAAGTGGTAAACCACCTAAAAGGCGGGGAACAGCAGTACAAAGTGAGACAGACGACCAATCTGGAAGTTTTACAGGAAATTAGAGATATCTTAATAGAAGATAATATGAACGGGTTGAAACAAACCATACCGAAACCCGGCGATCAGCTTACAAAGAGCGGTATGAAAATTCAAATGAGAGCCGATAGAAAGCCTAGGTGAACAACGATCATTGACCTAAATCCTACTTTTATAGTAGGATTACTTTGTGTTGTGAAACTTTTTGGGAAATTCAACAAACAAATGGGGGCAGGATCGTGAAAAAAATCCATATCATACATGAAAACAGTGAGTGGACCAATCATCTAACGGCTCGTTTGGACGAGCTCCAATTGCCTTATGAGGAATGGTTCCTTGATCAGGGAGTTGTCGATTTATCTTCAGAACCTCCAGAAGGTATTTTTTATAATCGCATCAGTGCATCTTCCCATACCCGGAACCATCGTTTTGCACCAGAATTAACAGAGAGCGTTCTTTCCTGGTTGGAGCGGCATGAAAGAACCGTTGTGAATGGAAGCCGTGCCCTTCGTTTAGAAGTAAGCAAAGTGAACCAGTATATGGCGTTGAACGCCTCTAATATCAAGACACCCGTGACTATGGCTGCTGTTGGAAAAGAGCAAATAGTCGATGCGGCTCGGAAGCTCAATAAACCATCCTTTATCACGAAGCATAATCGGGCAGGGAAGGGCCTTGGAGTACAGTTATTTCATTCTGTGGAAGCATTAAATTCCTATGTGTACAGTAATGATTTCGAAGAGCCGTTAGACGGAACGACACTTATCCAGGAATATATCGAAGCACCGGATTCTTCCATTACCAGGTGCGAGTTCATAGGCGGGAAATTCATGTACGCTGTGAAAGTGGATACATCTAAAGGTTTCGAGTTATGTCCGGCAGACGCCTGCCAGGTGGATGATCTGTTCTGCCCTGTGGGAGAGCAGGAGGATAAACCGAAATTCCAAATTAGAGAAGGTATTTCAGATAGCCTCATTGCATCCTATGAATCATTTTTACAAGCGAACCAAATCGATGTTGCAGGTATCGAATTTATTCAAGATAAAGAAGGAACGTTCTACACGTATGATGTGAATACGAATACCAATTATAACAAAGATGCTGAAGAACAGTACGGCCGGTATGGCATGCTTGAATTGGCAAACTATCTGGGAAGACGTTTGAAATCGATGTGATTTAGTTAACTCTCTTGTGTTAATACAGGGGAGTTAACTTATTTTATATGTGCAAAAATACATATAACTGTAACGATTTATTCTGTAGTATGGTAAAATTTCAATAATGTGGCCAATTCTGTGAAAGGTTAAAGTGGTAAGTATGATTATCTTTAATCAGGATGTTATTAATAATTTCTTTTATATCATTTTAAGTATATTTTTAATTTTTTTCCTTGTCGAAAAAAAGCGTATACAAGGCTGGTATACGGGGGTGGCGACCCTTGTATCTTTTAGTATAGCGATTATCCTGTGCATGCTTTCTCCCATCTACAATAATCCATACTGCGTTCATGATTTGAGGATGATTCCATTTGTTCTTGGCATCATGTATGGAGGGCCATATACAGGCTTTGCCCTATTAGTGGTTTTATTGGCATCGAGGACCATGATCTATGGTTGGAGTCTAGTGGCACTGGTCATCTATGTCGTTATTTATCTTATTACAGTTATGGGAATGAAGTGGTTCGATTTCCCAATTCTTACAAGCAGGAAGAAAATCATATTCTCAGTCGTCCTTTTTACGATTCATTCTATAGTGGCAGCCTTTATTGCTAATGCCCTGACAGTATTTGTAATCGATAAAAGTTATTTAATCAATTTCATCGCCCTTCCTTCAGTTGGGATGCTGATTCTGACATACATAAGTGAAACGCTGTTTAAGCAGATACAAATTAAGCAAGCCCTTGTGAAAATAGAAAAAATGGAAGTACTCTCTCAGCTGGCTGCCAGCATCTCACACGAGGTGAAGAATCCTTTAACCGTGATCAAAGGTTTCCTGAGACTGCTCAATCAAGATAATCTTCCAGCGGGAAAAAAAGAGCAATACCTGACGATTGCATCCTCTGAATTGAAAAGGGCTGAAGAAATCATTGATGACTACCTTACATTTGCCAAACCGGACCCGGATCAAGTGGAGAACATCTCCATCTCTGAACAACTCCATAAGCTCGCTGATATGGTCGAGCCGCTAAGCAATCAACAATCGGTGCTCGTTCATAAAAACATCGTCGACGTCACCATCGTCGGAAATACGAGAAGTTTTCAGCAGGCATTTCTAAACATCATCAAAAATGCAATCGAATCCATGCCTCAGGGAGGAGACCTCAAGATCGAATCAGAGGTCAAAAAAGGGAATGCGCTCATTAACATCAGCGACACCGGAGATGGGATGACCGCTGAACAACAAGCCCGACTTGGAGAACCTTATTTTTCGACGAAGGAAAAGGGGACAGGTCTTGGTCTAATGGTTTCATATCGGATCATTGAAGCGATGGGAGGAATGATCACGGTCGAGAGTAAAATTGGAAAAGGAACGAGTTTCCAAATTATGTTTCCCATAGATCAAATGAAGGACTCTTCATCTATTTAGATGGAGGGTTTTTTGTTTTGAACTTGCGCCTTTACGGTGTGCTCCCCTTACGCTTGTCGCCTCTGTTCAAAGCCCTTCCGCTTTTCTGGTTGTCCAGCTCCGGCGGCCAGTCCCTCGAGGTCATAAGACAAGAACACCAAAAAGGCAAAGAGCGCCTTTCCGGTGTTCTTGTCTTATGCTTGTCGGGCCTTCCCAAGCCGCCTCCGCTTTTCTCTATTGAACTTTCCTTAATTATCTGATAATATATATTTCTGCTCCTAACGCCTACATAATTTTTACAGATTTCGATATGTCTTTATGATGTCCTGCTCGGGTGGCTGTTGCCTAAGAGTCAGGTCATAAACGTGTGCATCCACTGAGAGTCGTTACCTTGGTGGTTGCGGTAAGACGTTTTTTTCTCCATTGCGGCGACTAATATTTGGAAGGAGAAATGTATGACGAAGGAATCGAACATTCATCCCGATTTTTCAACTGAGTCAGAACGGTTAGAGTTTACGAAACGGTACATCGACGTTGTGATCAGCACATCCCAAACAAGTAAGGAAAAGTATAAAGAAAATATGGAAAAAGCTTTTGGAGATATTGATTGGGGAGAGTCAAGTGCAGCTTACATAGATATCTTGACGAACTCAAGCTTTTTTGAGATGTCGAAGGAAGAATTGGAATCACTTCTTAAAGCAAAGACCAAGCCGTATTTTGCCAGGATTGATTTTCGACATGAGGCTTCAGACAAAGTGGAGAAGCATTATATTGGAAAGACTTCCTTGTATCAACGTGAAAGTCAAGAGCAAATCATTGTGGACTGGCGGTCTCCTATTGCAAACCTTTATTACGAAGGAAGAATCGGCGATGTTTCGTATGAAGCAGAAGACGAAACGTACGAAGGTGATTTGTCATTAAAGCGACAGTACATGATTGAAGACGGATTACTCAAAGAAATCCGGGACATTGACTTAACCACCACAGATGAACTGCTTCAGGACTCATTAGCCAAAAGCTCCAGCAATCGATTGACCGAAATCATATCCACCATCCAAGAAGAACAAAACCGAATCATCAGGGCCGATCTAAACAAGCCTATCATTGTGCAGGGAGCGGCTGGAAGTGGGAAGACCACGATTGCCCTTCACAGGATTTCTTACTTTATTTACAATTACAAGCAACATTTTGATCCGAAACAATTGATGATACTCGCACCGAGTAATTTGTTCATCGACTATATCTCAGAAGCTCTGCCGGAACTTGGGGTAGATAGGGTGAGGCAAACGACGTTCACTGATTATGTCATGACTTGCCTGGAGAAGAAGCTTACATTAGTAGAAGATAATAAGCTCATTCAGTTGATTGAAACCCATAATGAAGAAGTAGAGACTACTTCCTGGATATCCGGAATGAAAGGTTCAAAAGGATTTAGACAAATACTTGATACTTATATAGAAGAAATCGAACAACGATTTTATACGTCCAAGGACTTCTATGTGGATAAATACAAGCTTTATACGGCCAAAAAGTTCACTCATCTTTTTAAAGAAGAATATACGTATATGCCGGTCTATCGCCGGATGGACAAGCTTAAGGTTCTCTTACAAAGTTATGTTCGGTCGAACAAGAAGCAAATGGTGGAGGGGGTAGAGAAGTTTTTCGATGAACGGATTGAAACAGCTCTTTTTCAACGGACACAGGCAGCGAACCGGAAAGAATACGTCTCGAAGGCGTTGGACAAGAAAAGTGAACGTGTGGTAGAAATTAAGAAAGCCATCCGCACAAGTGTCAGCGGATACATGAAGCAGTTTGAAAAAAAGAACTTAGATCAATATTTCCTCGAATTATTCTCAGACCCGGCCCGGCTTGTTTCTTACTCAAAAGGCGAGCTGAGCAGGAATCAAGCGGAAGAACTTTGTCACTATACGCTTAAATATGCAAAGAAAAAAAAGTATGAAGTAGAGGATCTGGCCATTCTTCTATACTTGCAGTCCCACCTGTTCGGCATAGACAAATTCTACAAAGCTAAAAATATTGTCATTGATGAAGCCCAGGATTATAGTTATCTGCAGCTGTATTCGTTGAAGAGGGCACTGGAAACCGATATGTTCACCCTTGTAGGGGACCTTGCTCAAGGAATCCATTCTTACCGCGGTCTTCAGTCGTGGGAACCGGTCTATCGTGACGTGTTCCCAAGGGCAACGTATACAGAACTGCAAAAAAGTTACCGGACCACAATTGAAATTATGGAGGAAGCGAATAAACTTCTGAATCTATTACCCTATGATTTCCCAAAAGTGAATCCTGTGGTGAGGCATGGGGATTCTCCAACCTTTGATGAGTATGTGGAGATTGAAAAGCTGGCTTCTATCATCGAAGAAAAGGTGGTTGATGGGAGGAAAAAAGGGTTCCAGACTTTCGCAGTCATCGGCAAGAGCATGAAAGACTGTGTGAAGATCAGCGAAATCCTGCACGAGCGGCAGCCTGGGAAAGTGAAGCTGTTAGAAGAGCAGGAATCGATTCCGAAAGATCAGATCGTTGTCGTTCCATCTTATCTTTCAAAGGGCTTGGAATTTGATGTCGTCATCATCGCAGCAGTGGATGAAGCTTTCAATCCAGAAAACGAACTCGACATCAAGCTCCAATACGTCGCCATGACCCGTCCCCTTCACAAGCTTGCGTTTATAGGTAAAAGAAGAGAGCAATTCATCGGTCGCTAGTCTTCATATAGCCAAATAGTAAAGAGAGGTCCGTCCCCCATGGTTCAAGGGACGGACCTCTTCGTTTTGTTATATTATGAAAATCTCATTAGACTCAAAGGTTGTCTGGAGCAAGCAGTGTGGCTATACGATCTTGGCAATCAGGATAAAAATACTGAAAGAAGACGGGGGTATTCGCAATGTATCCAATCATATCATTAGCATAATACGAACTAAGTTTGTAAAATAATCATCAGGAGGGATGCTAAATGTTGAAAAACTTACAGAGTACGAAGACATTACATAATGGAATTGAGATTCCTTATGTCGGTTTAGGAGTTTACCAAATGAAAGATCCGTCTGAAACGGTACAGGCCGTTCGTACGGCGATTGAATCAGGGTACCGTTCCATCGATACAGCAGCGATCTACGATAATGAAGAGAGCGTGGGTCAAGGTGTGAAAGAAGGTGGAGTAGCAAGAGAAGAGCTGTTCATTACATCGAAAGTGTGGAATAGTGATCAAGGCTACGATACAACATTAAAAGCATTTGAAACGAGCCTGAAGAAGCTTGACATGGATTACTTGGATCTTTATTTGATTCATTGGCCGGTAGAAGGAAAATACAATGACACATGGAAAGCGATGGAGAGACTGCATAGCGAAGGATTAGTGAAATCAATCGGTGTCAGTAACTTCCACCAGCATCATCTCGAAGATTTGATGAAAAACAGTAATGAAAAGCCTGTTTTAAATCAAATTGAGTTGCATCCACGGTTAAATCAAGAGAAACTAAGAGAATTCTGTGCATCACAAAATATCGCGGTAGAAGCGTGGTCCCCAATCGCACAAGGACGAGTATTGGATGAACCGACATTGAATCACATCGCAGAAAAACATGAGAAATCGTCAGCACAAGTTATTCTGCGCTGGCATCTGCAAAATGATGTCATCATCATTCCTAAATCTGTCCATGAAAACCGCATTAAAGAAAACGCTGATCTGTTCAGCTTCGAACTATCATTAGAAGAAATGAGTCAAATCAACAAGCTGAATCTTGACGAGCGCTTTGGTCCAAATCCAGACAACTTTGATTTCTAATCTATACCATATACAAAAGAGGTCCGTCCCTCGATTTTTTTTCGAGGGACGGACCTTTTTTTTATGCCGTCTGTTTTTATAATAGTAGACAATAAATGTAAAGAAGTGATTGACAGTGGAGTGAAGAGTGTTATACAATTATCTCGAAATCAAAATAAATGTTTTCGAGATAGTTCAGACTCTTTTTTTATGGATATATCTCAAGTTCGAGATAGTTAATTTAAGAATAATTGAATTTGAAAGGTTTGAAGATGAATTTCGAGGGGAAAGTACGAAGGAGGATGAAGATGCCAGCATTAGAGAGACTCAGCACTTATAACAGACATCACCTCTTTAAAAGTAATAGCAAATGAAACATGCAGGTTTATGTTGATTGATTTATCTGCAAACTGATTATGTGTTTCACCCATTTACTATATACAACTATATTTAAAGGAGAGATTTTGATTATGTCTAATGTGAAATTGGCGATCATGTATTACAGTTCAACTGGAACAAACTATCAAATGGCGAAATGGGCAGAAGAGGCAGCGAAGGAAGCGGGTGCAGAAGTGAAATTACTTCGGTTTGAAGAAACGGCACCTGAAGGAGCGATTGCTTCCAATTCAGCATGGGAAAAGCACTATAATGAAACAAAAGATATCGTGCCTGTGGTTACACTGGACGATTTGGAGTGGGCAGATGCTTATCTTTTCAACGTTCCAACCCGGTTCGGAAATGTTCCGTCTCAAGTCAAAGCGTTCCTGGATACGACGGGAGGACTTTGGTTCAATGGGAAGCTGGCAAATAAGGTAGTCAGCGCCACATCATCAGCAAGTAATTCCCACGGTGGTCAAGAACAAACCGTCTTAGCTCTTTATACCACCATGATGCACTGGGGTGCCATCATTGCAGCTCCAGGTTATACAGATCAATCAAGTTTCACAACAGGTGGAAACCCTTACGGAACGAGTGTAACGGTCAATCAAGAAGGGAACATGGTTGAATCCGTAGAACCTGCAGTCAAACATCAGACAAAACGTACGATCCAAATTGCAGAAGCAGTGAAAAATGGATTGAAATAATAAATAACGAAAGAAGGAGCTCCCGGGAAATGGGGGCTCCTTCTTTCGTTGTCGAATTCTCTTTCACTAAAGAATGGAATTTATGTTCTCAAGTCACCCAGTCCCACATCATCCATACATGCAGCCTCACACACTATTTTCTCGTCAGTCAGCGGATGAGGAAAGGAAATTCGAGCCGCATGCAACGCCTGTCTCTTGAAAACAGGTCTTCCACCGTATAATGTATCCCCCGCCAAAGGATGACCGAGATGACTCATATGGACGCGGATTTGATGTGTACGACCTGTATCAAGCTGTACTTCGACGAGTGTATAGGGATTCCTATTTTCCATCACCTTATAGTGAGTGACGGCATCCTGACCAGTAGGAGAAACTCTTCTTCTGGTATTATGATGGCGGTCCCTGCCGATAGGTTCAGAAATCGTGCCTTTTTTCTGATTCAATCGTCCGTGGACGAGAGCATGGTATGTTCGCTTAATCTTTCGTTCGGCAAGCAGGCGGTCAAGAATCGCTTTACTTAACGGATGTTTGGCAAAAATGATTGCTCCAGATGTATCATGATCCAATCGATGGATATGCAACACTCGGCAACTTTCTCCTTGAGATTGATGGTGAAAGGCAACCAAGTTTGCCAGAGTATCCGTTTCTCCGGGGTGATTGGGATGGGTGTCGATGCCGGCAGGTTTGTTTACCACTATAAGGTGTTCATCTTCAAACAGCACTTCGATTTCTCCATATGTTGGTGAGACATCGTATTCTACTTCCTTGAATAAATGAAGTTGTAGTAAGTCGCCTGCTGAAAGGAGATCAGTCCAGGGAATCAATTCGCCATTCACTCTGATATCCTTCTCCATCCTCATCGTATGAATGAGTTTCTTAGGTGCCTCCCAATACTTCCTAAGAATTGTTTCAATCGTCACATTTTTCCAATTATCTGGAATAACTAGTTCAAATTGGTTGCCTTTTTTCCTTGTTTTCATCGAAAATCTCCTTTAAATGACAAAAATCTTATATCCATATAGGTTTTTATACCTACTATAACACCTATTCAACCCAATTCATGGGTATAATTACCACGCAGTTGGTTCTACTTCTATGTTATCCTTAATATATCTATTACAGAGAGATTACAACCATTACGAAGGTGGGTTATGATGGTGAAAGTTTTACTAGCATCAACACATGAACAGGAAGAAAAAATTCAAGAGCTGATACAGTACATGTATTGTACTATTTTCCCTGATTATTTCACAGATGATGAAATTGAACAATTCGATGATATGCAAGTGCTACATACGACGACGAGGAATTTTGACTATTTTGGAACCCTTAAAGAAGCGTTCCAAGTGATTTCTTGTCTGCAAACCGTGATTTCAATTGTTGAGAGCGGATCAAGAGAAGAGGTTTATGAAGAGATGTTCTACCACAATGCTCAGATCCTCCAGGGATTCGGTATGTTTTTTCCCTTATCGTTTGATCAATTCAGTGTAGAAGCGGATTGTAAGCATAATCTAAGCATCTATTCGAGGGCGGATAATCAGCTCCTGGTATAACTGATTCATCTCCAGAGAAATTAGATACTTTAGAAAATTCTCATAAAGATGTTTAGAAAGTTATTATCTGGGGAAAATACTTTGTAATAAGTTAATCCTGAAGATATTCGAATATCTTCATCTTGAAATTCCTCCTCACTTGAAAGGGGCTGACTCGTGGAAAAGTCAGCCCCTCTTTTTTGTTATTCTGATTTCACGTTCTCTTCGAAAAATGCCTTGAATTCTTCTTCAGATTGTTCGCCTACAATTCTCGCCACTTCTTTTCCACCTTCGTAGTGGACAAGTGTCGGAGTAGCTTCGATTCCGTATTGGTCCCAACCTTGCTCAAATTCAAGCAGGTTGTATTGAACCATATCGACGCCCATGTCTTCTGCAAGAGGTGCCAGGGTGGGAGTGGTTCTTTTACAGTGGATACAATCAGACTTGTAGAAGTATACGGTCACGTCTTCTTTGTTCTTTAATTTCTCTTCCAATTCCTCTGGGAGAATGACGTTTTGGTAGTTCGGGTCATTCAATAGTTCCACAGTCGCCGGTTTCAAGTTATCTTTTTTGAACATATTCCCCTCGGACTTTTGATTGTTCTGTACGTTTGTGATGATGGCGATGGCTGCGAATAGTCCAACGATTGCAACTAGAAATATAATGATTTTCTTCAACCTATTTGTCCTCCTTTATTGCTTTTACTACCATTACACTTGCGATGAAGATGATGGTGAATCCTGTCAATGCGAGAAAAGGGATGGTGATAAAGCCGAACAGGTTGATGTATTCCCCTGTACATGGGACACGTCCACATGTAGGTGCACTGTCTGTCAGGAATGAAACTTTTTGGATAGAGTAGTGATACAGTGAAACGAGAAGACCGATGCCGGATAAAATAGTAGAATAGAATGCCGCTTGAAAATCTTTACGGGCATACGCCATTCCTAATAGAATGACCATCGGATACATTAAAATGCGTTGGTACCAGCATAATACGCACGGCTCATATTTCATGATTTCAGAGAAATATAAACTCCCCAACATTGCAATAAGGGAGGAGGCCCAAGCCAGGAATAAAAGGGAATCTGCTTTTTTATTCATATAGAATTCCTTTCTTCGTATATTCTATCAAATTATAGTATGCTATCATTATAAAAGTAAAATATGAAATCTTCTTAGGGAAATGTGATATTTTTTTAACGATTTATGCAACCGTTTGCAGAAATGGTTCAGTAATGAATTTATAATAGATTCAACAGGAGGAATACATATGGAAAAACAATGGTGGAAAGAATCGGTTGTTTATCAAATTTACCCTCGCAGCTTTATGGACGCGAGTGGTGATGGTGTAGGGGATATCAAAGGGATCATATCCAAGTTGGATTATTTGAAACAGCTCGGAATCGATGTGGTTTGGTTATCACCTGTCTATGAATCCCCCAATGATGATAATGGTTATGATATAAGCAATTACAAAAAGATCATGGCTGAGTTTGGTACCATGGAAGATTGGGAAGAGATGCTCCATGAAATGCATAAGCGTGACTTGAAGCTTGTCATGGATCTCGTGGTGAATCACTCATCTGATGAGCACGGCTGGTTTGTGGAATCAAGAAAATCAATGGACAACCCTTATCGTGATTACTATATTTGGCGTGAAGGGAAAAACGGAGCCGAACCGAACAACTGGGAGTCGGTATTCAGCGGTTCTGCATGGGAATATGATGAGGGGACTGGTGAATATTTCCTGCATCTTTTCTCTAAGAAACAGCCAGATCTGAACTGGGAGAACCCCGCTCTCCGCCAAGAAATTTATGACATGATGAAGTTCTGGCTGGATAAAGGAATTGACGGGTTCCGTATGGATGTCATCAACTTTATTTCTAAAGTACCCGGTCTCCCTGATGCACCAAATCCAGATGGGGAAAAGTATGCATCGGGCCATGAGTATTTTATGAATGGTCCACGGATTCACGAATTTCTACAAGAGATGAATCAAGAGGTCCTCTCGCATTATAACGCAATGACAGTCGGTGAGATGCCAGGGGTGACTCCGGACGAAGCTGTCCTGTACACAGGGGAGGACCGCGATGAAGTGAATATGGTATTTCAATTTGAGCATATGGACGTTGACTCAGGCCCTGAAGGGAAATGGGACCTTATTCCATTCGACCTGGTGAAATTAAAAACCATCTTAACGAAGTGGCAGACAGAACTTCACGGAAAGGGCTGGAATAGCCTGTACTGGAACAATCACGATCAGCCGAGAATTGTGTCAAGACTGGGTGACGACCAGGCGTATCGCGTGAAATCCGCGAAAATGCTGGCAACTCTTTTACATCTCATGCAGGGAACACCTTACATTTATCAAGGGGAAGAACTCGGCATGACGAATGTTCGGTTCTCCTCTATTGAAGACTATAAAGATATTGAAACATTGAATATGTACCTGGAGAAAGTGGAAAAAGGCATCAAACCTGAAGAAATCATGAAGTCCATTTATGCAAAGGGCAGAGATAACGCAAGAACCCCGATGCAGTGGAACAGCCATGACCATGGCGGATTCACGGAGGGAGAGCCTTGGATCGCCACCAATCCAAACTTCAAAGAAATCAATGCAGAAGCAGCTTTACAAGATTCCGGATCAATTTTTTACCATTATCAAAAATTGATCGCCCTTCGTAAAGAGTATAGTATCATTCCATATGGTTCATTCGAGCTTCACTATCCGGATCATCCTTCAGTCTATGTTTATACAAGGACGTATAAAAATGAAAAGATCCTGGTTCTTTGCAATGTATCAAGTGAAATACAAGTGATTGAAAATGAGGGGTCCTTTGATATCAAGCAGGCTGAAATCCTGATCACAAATGAAGAATGCCGTAAAGAACATGATTTCACGTTAGCTCCCTGGGAAGCGACCGCTTACTATTTTAAAGGGTAATGTACAGAACAGTCGAAGTAAGGGACGCTTCCTGAAATCAAATTTCTTCAAATCATGCACACCCCTTTGCTAAAATAAAAGAAATGGACTGTCATGAACTTCGTTTCAACAGTGCACTATAAGGGTATATTATTCAGGTATTTGATGAAGGAGTAGATCATAGATGGCAGAAAAACTAGACTTATCACAATTTGAAAAGAAAATGGTCATACGTCCGATGGAACATAAGGACATTCAAGATATTATCAATATGCAATCGGTCTGCTTTCCGGGGATGGATCCATGGAAGGTAGAGCATCTGGAAAGTCATTTGGACGTGTTTCCTGAAGGACAGCTTGTCGCTGAATTAGAAGGGGAAATCATTGCCTCATGCTCAAGTTTAATCATCAATTTCGATGAGTATGATGACCGCCATACATGGGATGATGTGACGGATAACGGTTACATAACGAACCATAACCCCGATGGCTATAATTTATATGGGATTGAAGTCATGGTGCATCCTGAATACCGACGTATGAAGGTTGGTCACCGTTTATATGAAGCAAGAAAGGACCTTGCCCGCCAATGGAACTTAAAGAGTATCATCATCGGTGGCCGGATCCCCAATTATCATAAACACTCAGATGAAATGTCTCCAAGGGAGTATGTGGATTCAGTTGGACGCCATAAGATTTATGATCCTGTGCTTTCATTCCAGCTATTAAATGGTTTCACCCTGATGCGAATCAATCCGAACTATTTACCGGATGATAAACGCTCCCATAAATATGCTACGCTGATGGAATGGAATAACGTAGATTATCGTCCGTCGAGCAAGCGTCACTTTAAAACGAGTTATCCGGTCAGAATCTGTGTGGTTCAATATATGATGCGTAAAATCAATTCTTTCGAAGAGTTTGCGAATCAGGTCGAATACTTCACTGATGTAGCTTCAGATGCGAAATCCGATTTCGTGGTATTTCCTGAAATCTTTACCACACAGCTTATGTCATTCTTGAACATCCAATCTCCAAGCCTTGCTGTAAGAAGATTGACGGATTTCACAGAGGACTACATTGAACTATTCACTGACCTAGCCGTTCGTTACAACGTAAATATTATCGGTGGATCCCACTTCGTTAAAGAAGAGGACGATGAAATCTACAATATCGCGTATCTCTTCCGCCGTGATGGGACGATTGAAAAGCAGTATAAAGTTCATATCACACCAAATGAACGAAAATGGTGGGGAATCAGCCCGGGAGATTCCGTAAGGGTATTCGACACCGATTGCGGGAAAATCGCGATTCAAATCTGCTATGACATTGAATTCCCTGAACTTGCCCGCATTGCTACAGACAAAGGTGCGAAGATCATCTTCACGCCATTCTGTACAGAGGATCGCCAAGGTTATCTTCGTGTAAGATACTGTGCGCAGGCACGTGCGGTGGAAAACCAAATCTATACGGTCATTTCCGGTACAGTAGGGAATCTTCCTCAAACGGAAAATATGGACATTCAGTATGCTCAGTCCGGTATCTTTGCACCGTCTGACTTTGAATTTGCCCGTGATGGAATCGTTGGAGAAACGAATCCGAACATCGAAATGGTCATGATCGGAGACGTAGACCTGGAAGTGCTCAGACGCCAGCGTCAATCCGGAACCGTCCGTCAACTGAAGGATCGCCGCCATGATGTGTACGGTGTGAATTATAAAAAATAAGCAATACCTGAAGTCTCGCTGATTTATTCAGTGAGGCTTTTTTCATGAGAAAAAAAGAAAAATTCATTTTTAAAATTATGCTAAAATAAGATTTGTAAAAAACCTTGTCGACATGTGACGGATTGTTTTAGAAGGATTTCTACAATATATGATAGAATTTATTATTATATAGCATTAGGAGGGGATCGTTTTGAATTGGAAGACAACGTGGGAAAAATGGAGCAACTACTTACATCTTGATGAAGAGGTGAATGACCTTCTAGAATCAATGAAAGACGATGATAAAACCTTAGAAGACGCATTTTATAAAAATCTTGAATTCGGTACTGGTGGAATGAGGGGCGAACTCGGCCCTGGAACCAATCGAATGAACATCTATACAGTCAGAAAAGCTTCTGAAGGATTGGCACGATACATAGAAGAACAAGGGGAAGAGGCTAAAGGTCGCGGAGTTGTAATCGCTTACGATTCCCGTTATAAATCACCTGAGTTTGCGATGGAGTCAGCCAAGACATTGGCGACACACGGCATACAAACGTATGTGTTCGATGAACTAAAACCTACACCTGAACTTTCATTCGCCTTGAGACAGCTAAAGGCATTCTCTGGGATTGTTGTAACCGCAAGCCACAATCCGCCTGAGTACAATGGGTATAAGGTATATGGTGAAGATGGAGCCCAACTGCCACCAGCTGCAGCCGATGCGGTTATCAATAAAGTGAATGGTGTGGAAAATGAGCTTGAAATCCATGTTAAGTCCGAAGAAGAACTGAAATCAGCCGGACTGATCAAAATGATCGGTGAAGAAATCGATCAATCTTATTTGGAACATTTGATTTCAATTTCTGAAAAACCTCAAATCGCTAAGGAAATCGACCTGAAAATCGTATTTACGCCCCTTCACGGTACAGCTCTTAAAATGGCTGAAAAAGGTCTGACAGCCTTGGGATATGAGCAGGTTCACATCGTACGTGAACAAGCAATGCCAGATCCTGAGTTCACGACGGTCAAATCTCCGAATCCGGAAGATAAAGCGGCCTTTGAGTATGCCATCCGTTACGGAAAGGAAATCGACGGGGATATCCTGATTGCGACAGATCCCGATGCTGACCGTTTAGGTGTAGCTGTGAAGGGGGAAACGGGTGAATACATCCTCCTTACCGGAAACCAGACAGGTGCCATCCTGCTTGATTATATCCTTGCCCGTAAGCAGGAAAAGAATTTGATCCCTGAAAATGGGCGGGTGTTCAAGACCATCGTGACATCTGAATTAGGACGTAAAGTTGCTGAGCACTACGGAGCTTCCGTTGAGGATGTGCTGACAGGCTTTAAATTTATCGGTGAAAAAATCAAGAAGTATGAAGAAACAGGTGAATATTCATTCCTATTTGGTTATGAAGAAAGCTACGGCTATTTAATCGGTGATTTCGCCCGGGATAAAGATGCCATACAAGCCGTACTAATGGCAGCGGAAGCGGCTGCTTTTTATAAAAAACAAGGAAAGACACTATATCATGTGTTAAATGAATTATTTGAGAAACACGGATTCTATCAAGAAGGATTGAAGAGCTTAACCCTGAAAGGAAAAGAAGGCGCTGAGCAAATTCAAGGAATCTTGAAGGACTTCAGAAACGAACCATTAAAAGAAGTGGCGGGCTTACGCGTCGTTTCATCAGAAGATTATAAAGTGAGTAAGAAAATGGACCTGGTATCTGGTGAAGAATCGGCCATTCATCTCCCATCGTCCAATGTGTTGAAATATCATCTTGAGGATGGATCATGGATTTGCCTGCGTCCATCTGGAACAGAACCGAAAATCAAGTTTTATTTCAGTGTGATAGGTGAAACGCAAGGGGACAGCGATCAAAAGCTACACGCTTTACAAGAAGCCATCATGACGAAAGTCGAAACGATGATTAGCTCATCTGTAGGAGAGGCCTAAACCTCATTCCTTTTTTGGTAAGCTAAACAGCACATTGCATAATACTGAAACAAGAGATGAGTCGCTGACCTCTCTTGTTTTTTAAATTACAAGAAGAACATACGTTTTCAGTCCAAGGTCGTAGAATGTCTCATTCTTTTTGAGAATACCGGTTTTGCGTTAAATCTATATAATAATACTGTAGGGTTGGAAAGGACGATGCAGATGAATCAAGAATCCCTTTCGAATATTGAACTATTGAAAGAAATCGCCGAATTGCTGAATAATGAAACTGAGCTTGCTTCCATGCTTTCAGGTGCGTTGAAAAAGCTGATCAGGGGATCAAGCTTTACAACCGGGTGGATATTCTTTATTGAAAAGGAAGGAAGTCATGAGCTTGTTTCTTATGAAAATCTTCCAGAATCACTCTCAGATCGTAAATGTGAGCTGATGAATAAGGGAGGCTGCTGGTGTGTGAATCGCTTTCGGAAGGGCAAGCTCACGAAAGCTTCCAATATTATCGAATGTCAGCGCATCGAGCAGGCCATCGAAGAAAACAGGGGTGAAACAGATGATATTACATATCATGCCACGGTACCCCTTCAGTCTGGTCAAGAATCCTTTGGTTTATTGAATGTGGCTGCCCCTCATAAGACTCACTTTTCCTCCGATGAGCTGGCTCTTCTGGAGTCGGTTGCTTTCCAAATCGGTTCTGCGATTAAACGCATTATGCTGACAAAGAAGGAACAAGAGATTGCGTTGATCGGGGAGAGAAACCGATTAGCAAGAGATTTACATGACTCCGTGAATCAGCTGTTGTTCTCTCTTACATTAACGGCCAGAGGCGGTGCAGAAATGTCAGGGGAAGAGGAAATGAAGGAAACCTTCAAGACCATTCAATGCCTGGCACAGGAAGCGTTATCGGAAATGAGGGCACTCATCTGGCAATTGAGACCCAATGGGCTGGAACATGGGGTCGTCGAAGCGGTTAAAGGATATTCGGAGATGCTCGGATTACATCTGGAAGCGAAAGTAGAAGGAATCATTTCCTTAAGCTCCAAGATAGAAGAAGTACTTTGGCGAGTCAGTCAGGAAGCGCTTAATAATTGTAAAAAGCATTCTGGTGAAAAGAACGTTTTCTATACATTAATAAATGAATCGCAAACGCTTCATTTAATGATTGAAGATAGAGGATACGGGTTTCAATATGATAGGCAACAATCTCTCCCGTCATTGGGAATTCAAAGTATGAGAGAACGTGTGAAGAGCATTGGCGGAGAACTGACGATCGATAGTCAGCTCGGAAAAGGAACGTCCATTTCCGTGCGAATACCCTATTAGGAGGTGTCACGTATGATAAGAGTGTTAATTGCAGATGACCATCATGTCGTCAGACGAGGTCTGGTCTTCTTTTTGAAAACACAAAAGGACTTGGACATCGTTGGGGAAGCAAAGGATGGTGAAGAAGCCGTCCGATTAGCAGAAGAATTGAAGCCTGATATCATCTTAATGGATTTAATGATGCCGGTTATGGACGGCATACAGGCCACTAAGAAAATTAAAGTGAAGCATCCTCACATACAAATCCTGATGCTGACGAGCTTTTCTGATCAGAACCATGTAATTCCAGCCATCGAAGCAGGAGCAGCAGGGTATCAGCTTAAAGATATAGAACCCGATGAATTAGTGAATAGCATCCGAAAGCTTTTATCCGGAGAAAACTCGCTTCATCCCAAAGCCACCAATCATCTCCTGACGAGGATTTCCAAAAAAGAACCTCCCCACAAAATTCATGAGCTCACAAAGCGGGAAAAGGATGTTTTGATTGAGCTGACAAAAGGGAAAAGTAATAAGGAGATTGCTTCCAGCCTATATATAACGGAAAAAACGGTCAAAACCCATATCTCGAACATTTTTTCTAAGCTTGAGGTTGCAGACCGGACACAAGCGGCCTTGTATGCCGTTAAACATCAATTGACATCTAATTAAAGGAGAAAGGATTTTTCACACATGAGTGTATTAATTATTAACGGAAGTCCGAGAAAGAAAGGACGTACTGGAATCGCATCCCGATTCATCGCACGGACCTATACTTGCGACATCATTGACTTAAGTGAAGGTACGCTGCCTTTATATACAGGGGAGCAGGACCAATCAGAACTCCCGGTGGTTCAGTCACTCAAGAAAAAGGTAAAGGAAGCAGACGCAGTCATTTTAGCTTCCCCGGAATATCACAGCGGTATGAGTGGAACATTGAAAAATGCATTGGATTTCCTGAGCAGTGAACAATTCGCACACAAACCGGTGGCACTTCTAGCCTGTGCAGGTGGAGGAAAAGGCGGGATCAATTGCTTGAACAATCTTCGTGTCGTTGGCCGGGGAGTATACGCAAACGTCATTCCAAAGCAGCTTATCCTTGATCCACACTGCTTCGATTATGAGGGGGACGGACTTCTGGAAGAGCCAGCTCAATTAGTCGATGACTTGATGAAGGAACTGAAGCTATATGTGAAAGCGGCTGAGCTAATCAAAAGTGAAAGTTCATCTTAACAGGGAAAATCGGCATTGTGCCGGTTTTTTTGTTGGTTGAATGTTGGTGCAGGTATAAATAGATACAGCCGCAAACTTCCATGGGAAAATAGTAAAGGCTGATCCAATAGCACATACTAATTGGATCAGCCGTAGGTGGAATTCTCTTGTTGCTACATTTCTGCAAAGGTTTCCTCAAGTGGTTGCTCGACACTATAGGTGAAGTTTGCATGTTCAATATATCGTAAAAGCGTATATAGGTTACGCTCTACAACCGTGTAATCATTTGAAAAGTGATACGCATGTAAGAAATGTTCAATTCTTTTCGAAAGAAGGTCATCCTTCGTTCTCACCATGAGGATCAGCAGGTTATCCCATTCTGATCGGTGAGTGTAATACAAGGCCCGATCGTAATCGACTTTGTTCACTTGGTTTCCCTCCTTTTGAAGGGGTAATCATATTGTATGGAGAAAACCGTATTTATTTCTCTGTAAAAGTTGGTTATGTTGCAAATGCTTGTTTTCCTTCTATTGGGTGAATAAATGTACGATTTTGATTCATCATAAGAATGAAACGTAACCAGAGGTGATAACAATGAAGAAATTAATCGTAATCGTATCAACTGTAATCTTCCTTCTATTTTCAGGTCAGGCAAATGCTCAGCCAACGGATTATGAGAAGTTTGGCCGTATTGCGACAGCCGTCATTAAAGAGGATTATCCCGGCCAGGCCGTGAAGGACTATCAGTACCAGGGGCGCCGGAAAATGACAGAGAACAAAGTGGCAGATTCATTTGAATTTACTGTCCAGGAAAACAATGCGAATAAGAAAGTCGTCGTTATCGTCGTGCACAATCTCGACAATGAAAAAACACTCAACATAACGGTACAGGAATAGGTTGGACAGAGGAAGTCTCTAAATAAGAGGCTTTTTTTGTTAGTGTGTGCAGGGTATTTTCATCCGTAATTACTGCTGTGTTCATGAGTTGGCCCAATTTTACTTGAAAGTGGCCCAATAATGCGCCAAAGTGGCCCGATAAACGTAGAAAGTGGCCCAATTAACCCCGATTGTGGCCCAATTCAGGGCCTGAAACCCCTCATATACGAAATGGGGTATATAAAAAACGCCGCTTTCACCAAAAAATTTTCTGTGCAATTAAAATAGCCTCAGCAAATGAAGCCTTTTTTTGCTACAATAAATCTATACATATTCGTTTTGATTCTGAAAGGGGATCTTTGTTCCAATGTGATGCTATCTTTTCTCACCTAATATTAAAATTAAATAAAGGGAGGAAGAGATATGCATTCCAATGCATTTCGAAATTTGTGGTTTGGTCAAGCGCTGGCCAATATGGGGGATGTTTTCTATATCGTTGGATTGATCTCCCTGGTTTATACCCTTACAGGATCGGCTGTCTACATGACGGCTGTTCCTTTAGTGATTACGTTTTCGCGGTTTATCAGCAGTATGGCAGCCCCACTTTTGTTGAATCGCACTCAAATGAGAACTTTAATTGCGTACTCACAAATGGGGAAGACCTTCTTTTTATGCCTGTTCCTATTGTTGATGGTACTCAATAAGGAAAATGTGTGGTTCTTTCTGGCTTGTGCTAGCATCATTTCTTTTCTTGATGGTTGGGCATTACCTGCGAGAAATTCGTATGTACCATTTCTTGTGAAGCGGGAAGAGTTAATGGGGGCGAATGGATTTCTATCAACCGTTGATCAGACCATTCAATTTTCAAGCTGGGCTTTAGGTGGAATCCTATTGTCCTTTTTGCATGAAACAAATCTGTTCATTGTTGTGATTGTCCTGTTTCTTGCGAGTACGCTGTTTATGCTGAAGCTTCCCGTCATTCCAACCACTACCCTGGACGTACGAAAGGTGTGGTGGCAGCAGCTTGGGGAGGGCTGGACAGAAGTAAGAAAGCGTAAAGGCCTTGTTGCCGTTTTTTGGATCTATGGAATGGAGTCGATCTCTGGGACGGTATGGATCGCAGCAGTATTATATCTATATGTAGATCTCCAGCTGCAGCGGGGAGAAGAATGGTGGGGATTCATTAACTCCAGTTTCTTTATCGGATTGGTTCTTGCATCCTTTGTAATCTTTAAACTGCATGGAATGTTTTCAAAACACAGACAAAGATGGCTGCCGGTTTGCATGATTCTTACCTCGGCGGTGACACTCGTGTTTGCCTGGAATAAGATTGCTCTCATGGCACTTGTTTTATCCTTTGTGTTTGGTCTATTCGATCAGATAAAAAATGTTGTTCTTCAAACGTATCTTCAGGAAAGTGCTCCTCCTGAAGAACTCGGAAAAATCTATGCTGCTCAAGGAGCTTTGACCACATTGTTGTTTGGGCTATCATCGGTGGGAGTCGGATTACTTTTGGAAGTGTTCAGCATTCCGATTATTTTTACCCTTTCGGCACTATTGCTCCTAAGCGCTCTCGTTCCTGTGATGGCCCTGCAAAAGAATTTAAGGTCGTTATAAAGACAAAGCTGTTTCCTTTTCAAAAAGGGGGCAGCTTTTTTTTGTGTTGCCCACCCCCGGTTCCGCTCTTCCTATTTTGACTCTCGAGGACATAAGTCAATTCCGCTAAAAAGGCAAAGTGTACCGTTCCGGGTTCCCCTCCTTATGCTTGTCGCCCCAGTGCGAGCCCCTTCCGCTTTTCTTTTCATCAAATCCCTTTCTTCTTCATACATTTAGATAAGAGTATAAAGAGGGGGATGGCGATGAACTTAGAGGAACAAAGGCAGTTACAGAATGCGATAGGAGAAATTACGGAGATTGCAGCCGGGTTTGGTCTTGATTATTATCCGATGCGTTATGAGATTTGTCCTGCTGAGATTATTTATACATTTGGTGCTTATGGGATGCCCACCCGGTTTTCACACTGGAGTTTTGGGAAGCAATTTCATAAGATGAAGCTTCAATACGACTTGGGATTGAGTAAGATTTACGAGCTGGTGATCAACTCGGATCCTTGTTATGCATTTTTATTGGATTCGAATTCGCTTATTCAGAATAAATTGATCGTTGCTCATGTGTTGGCACATTGTGATTTCTTTAAGAATAATGTCCGTTTTCAGAATACAAAGCGTGACATGGTAGAGAGTATGTCGGCTACGGCTGAGCGTGTGCGAAGTTATGAGATTGAGCATGGAAAGCGGGAGGTTGAAAATTTCCTTGATGCCGTTCTTGCCATTGATGAACATATCGATCCATCCTTGATGCGTCCAAAGCTGTCGTGGACGATGGACGATGTAGAATGGGAAGAGGTGGAGTCCCCTCTTGCAACTCCTTATGATGATTTATGGTCGCTGGATGAAAAACCGAAGAATAGGGAGAAGAAGAAGGTAAAGAAGAGATTCCCACCACAGCCGGAAAAGGATATCCTTCTCTTTATCGAACAATACAGCAGAGAGTTGTCTGACTGGCAGCGGGATATCTTGACGATGATGAGGGAAGAGATGTTGTATTTCTGGCCACAGCTTGAAACAAAAATTATGAATGAAGGCTGGGCTTCCTATTGGCACCAGCGTATCATTCGTGAAATGGACTTGACCAGTGGAGAGTCCATCGAGTTTGCCAAGCTGAATGCAGGTGTTGTACAGCCTTCCCGTACCCAGATTAATCCGTATTATTTAGGGCTGAAAATCTTTGAAGATATTGAAGAACGTTTCGATAATCCGACAGAAGAAATGAAAAAACGTGGCGTGAAGCCAAATTCAGGCCGGGAAAAAATGTTTGAGGTTCGTGAAATTGAATCTGATATTTCCTTCTTACGGAACTATTTAACGAAGGATCTCGTAATGAGAGAAGATATGTATTTATTCCAGAAACAGGGAAAAGACTATAAAATTGTGGATAAAGAATGGACCCATGTCCGTGATCAGCTGGTAGGAATGAGGGTCAATGGAGGCTTTCCTTACATTACCGTGAATGATGGGGATTATATGAAGAGCGGGGAGCTATATCTCAAACACTGGTTTGAAGATGTAGAGCTTGATATAAAATATTTAGAAAAGGTATTGCCATACTTGCATCAGCTGTGGGGAAGACCTGTCCATATCGAAACCCAGGTGGAGAACCGGGATATGCTATTTACGTATGATGGAAGAAGTGTGCAACGGAAATATTTATAAACGTTTAGAGTCGTCTCCAGTGTGGAATCCCGGAGCGGCTCTTTTCCTATAGAAAAAACGGGTTCTAAAAGAGAGGACGGGCTTATACATAATAAGAGAGGGATTTTTATTGAGGAGGAGTTAAGATGGCAGATGTTGAAGTGTTTATCGGTGATTTAACGGACCGTACCTTTCACTATGAGGGTGGAGATTGGAACCACAATTACCCGAAGAGGATCAGTCCATTTTTCCCTAATGGACATGAGCTTTTCTTCTCCCTGTTGGATGGTATCTATTATAAGAGAATCGAGGGCAGGCAGACAGATTGGGGAAGTCACACTTGTTTAATGTATCCAATTGAAATGCTGTCGATGCTAGAAGATTATTATAAGAGAGAAGTGGAAGATGAACAGGTCCAACAACTATTTCAGTTTATCAAGCAGCTTGATCAGGAACAACAATATGGACTGGTAGCCTGCGAAATGTCATAGCCTAAAAAGGACAAAGTGCCCATTGAGGCAATTTGTCCTTTTTACATGCTTATGTTGTTTTGATTAGAGAAACGGGTGTGTAGTCTGTCGGTGAAAAATAAAAAGGATTTTTGGAAGATAGGACTCTGAATAAACGTATAAATAAATGTGAAGATGAATACGGGTCCTGAGAGGAGTAATCCGACCAGTAAGATTGCGCATTCGCATAGGATACGGACTCTACTGATTGATAAGTTGGTTAAATCTGAAATAGTCAGCATAAATCCGTCCCTAGGACCTGTACCTAGCTGGGCAGATGAATATAATCCCCCACCGACTCCCATTAACATGATAGCTGATAAAAGAATAAGGATATCACTGCCGAGATTCATGTGAGGAGGCAATAGATCGTACTTAAGAAAAAAATCCACCAGCATGCCCACAAGCACTCCATTTAGGATCGTTCCTATCCGAACATACTTCCCTTTTAACATCAAAGTGACTGCAATGAGAGTCGCCCCGACGATGATGTTCCACGTTCCGATTGTTAACCCGAACTTGTCGAACATGGCAATGTTTAAAACGTCCCATGGGTGGATTCCTAAGTATTGTACTTTTATTGACATACTGATTCCATAGCTGAAAATGACTAATCCGATTACAAAATAGCTTATTTGCCAATAGATTTTCATCGTTTCTCCTTATTTTTCATAGTCAAAACTTTCTAACATTATTTTACAACGGAATGTTTTAAGATGATATGATCCTATTGACCTTTTCACCAGAGGGACTATCACGAGAGGCAATCGGGGTCCTCGCTGCTACAGTCTGGATAGCGGTTTGGTGGATAACCGAAGCGATACCGATACCGGCAACTGCCCTGTTACCGATTATACTTTTCCGCTCACTGGTGCGCTTCAGTCAGGGGACGCATTACTTACCTGCTGATATCGGCGGAATTGTTAATTTAACGGCGAAATCCTGGTTATAACGGCGAAATCCCAATTATAACGGCGATATTCCATTTTAAACGGCGAACGTCCTATTTCCACAACCCGATCCAAGTCTTACACCCCACTCAACAGCTGGAACACCAGATCCATACATTGATTACTCATACAAAAACAAAAAATCCGAACGAATTCGATTTTTATTAAAGAATCTCGAATAATCGTTCGGATTTTTACTCCAGCTGAATACTTTTGTACCGGTTTCATGGTTATATCGGCGAAATAATAAATTTAACGGCGAAATCCCGGATTTAACGGCGAAATCCTAATTATAACGGCGATATTTCATTTTTATCGGCGAACGCCTTTTTCCACAACCTGCTCCTATCATACTCCAGGCCAAATTCTATCTTATTGAGCCGTATACCCGCCATCTAAGACGACTGCCTGACCCGTTACACCCTTTGCTTTATCACTGGAAAGGAAAATCGTATAGTCGGCAATCTCTTCTACTGACAATAATCGTTTCTGTGGAACAAGGGGATAGATGACATCCTCCAATACTTTTTCAAGCTCTACTCCACGGGTATTTGAAATATCCTGTAACTGATTGCGGACAAGGGGTGTATCCACGTATCCGGGACACATGGCGTTAACCGTAATCCCGTGTTCAGCACCTTCTAGGGCAGACACCTTTGTTAAACCGATGACACCGTGTTTTGCGCTATTGTAAGCGGCTTTACCTGCAAAGCCAATTAATCCATTAATGGATGCCATATTGATGATGCGTCCGAATTTTTGCTTTTTCATATGAGGAAAAGCAAATTTCGTAGCGATAAATGGAGCGGTGAGCATAATCTTGATTAATAGCTCAAATTTTTCAATTGGGAAATCTTCAATTGGAGATACATGTTGAAGACCTGCGTTATTAATCAGTACGTCTATGCGGCCATAGTGCTCAACTGTTTTATCAATTCCTGCTTTCACTTCATCTTCGCTTGTTACATCGCATTTGATACCAATGCAATCGAATCCTCTGCTTTTCAGTTCATCGACAGCTTCATCCAATCCTTCTTGATTGATATCGGATAGAACGACCTTCGCGCCGTTTTGAGCAAAATGTTCCCCTATTTCAAATCCAATTCCCCTTGCAGCACCTGTAATAAATACAACTTTATCATTTACCATTTTCATTTCCTCCTCGATTTAATAAATTCCCATATTGGCTAGGATGATCGAAACAATTTCTGCAATCGTCGGAATAAGTAGACCGACAACGGCTACGTCCAAATACGAATCCTTGTGGGTGAGTCCTGTTACGGCAAATAAGGTCAGAAGGGCACCGTTATGGGGCAGAATCGATGCTCCGGATGAGATGGAAGCAATTCTGTGGAATGCTTCTGCACTGATCCCGCTTGTTTGAGACAGTTCATAGTATTTATCCCCCAAAGCCTCCAGGGCAATTCCCATTCCCCCAGAAGCAGACCCGGTGATGGCTGCTAATGTTTGAACGGCGATTGCTTCAGAAATCACAGGGTTTCCTTTGATTCCCAGTATCAGGTTTGTCAGTGTCTTAAAACCAGGTGCAGACGTGACGACAGCACCGAAACCAACTGCCGCACTTGTATTGATCACGGCCATAACGGACCCCTTGGCCCCACCATTGACAGCGGGAATGAACTTCTTATAATGCTTGAAATTAATGATTAAAATAGAAAGTATTCCTACAAGCAATGATGTAAGGATATTCCACTTGAAGACGTTCAGTGTCACGACGACTATGACGAGTGGAAGGAAAGATAAATAAAAGTTTGGCAGCTCTGATTCATTAATCTCCTTCACATCATTTCCGCCTTTAGGCTCGGTGAAAGTATCTCCTTTACTTGTAAATTGCTTTTGTCGCCATCTTAAGTAAAAGTACCCACCGGCTGCCATGATTAATCCACCGACAATCCCGATGATCGGAGCAGCGGTAGGCGACGTTTTGAAATAATCGATGGGAATCAGGTTCTGGATCTGTGGTGTACCCGGGATGGCTGTCATCGTAAAGGTGAACGCACCTAATACAAAAGTAGGCGGCAATAGCTTTCTCGTAATATCCGCTTCACGGAACATGGCAATCGCTAGAGGATAAATCGCAAATACCACAACGAATAAACTGACGCCACCATACGTTAAAACCGCAGCCGCAATGAGGACACCCAGTATCGCCCTGTCTTTCCCGATAATGTTGGTGATTTTGTACGCGACGGATTGAGCGGCGCCAACATCTTCCATCAGCTTTCCGAAGATGGCTCCAAAAAGGAATACAGGGAACCATTCTTTGGCGAAGTTCACGAAGCCAGTCATATATGTTTCCGTATAGGCTGGAAGAAGATCGAGACCACTCATTAGCGCTACCAACCCTGCTACTAACGGAGCGATCCAGATGATTGACCAGCCTAGATATGCTAAAACCATAAGTAGGATTAATCCAACGATGATGCTAGTCATAATTCACCTCTCATAAATGTTTGTAGTTATCTTTCCTTTAATGAGAGGATTTATTCTTTGTGAAAAGTGACTTGGACTTCAGGGCTTATGTATGTTTTCTTTAGGAAGGTCTAAATCGGTTAGTAAAGGACCAAAGAAAAAGAACGAGTCGTTAATTAGACTCGTTCTTTTCATTATCGTTTTTATTCATTTTCCTCACTTCTAAGTATTGAATATGATGGCCGACGATTTCCTTTACTTTAAAACAATAGCCTTGTTCTTCGATCTTATCTTCGGGCCTCACTTCATACTTCTGGGTAAGGAACCAGCCACCGATTGTGTCAACTTCCTCTTCTTCAATCGAAATACCAAGGAGGTCATTCACATCTTCAATGAGCATCACGGCGTCAAAGATATAATGATCTTCCTTCACCTGTTGTACTTCAGGGATTTCATCGATATCAAATTCATCTTGAATCTCTCCAACGATCTCTTCGATGATGTCCTCCAGTGTCACAAGACCTGCAGTACCACCGTATTCATCCAGCAGAACAGCCATTGGTGACCGTTCTTTTTGCAGCTTGAGGAGCAGTGCTTTAATCGGGATGGTTTCAATGACACGGATAACGGGCTTGATAAAGGGAGTCACGTCTTTGTGATCGTCATTTTGAGTCACTAGAGTTGTCAGCAATTCCTTTACATTCACTACACCGAGAACATTGTCTTTATCTCCATCCACAACAGGGTAACGTGTATAGCGTTCTTCTTGAATGATGGCAAGCACTTCCTCGATTGTCGATCCTGCAGATAGTGTGACGATATTCGTTCTGGGTACCATGATTTCTTTGGCAATTCGTTCGTCGAATTCGAATATTTTATTGACAAATTTGAATTCCGAGGAGTTGATTTCCCCACTTTTGTAGCTGTCAGAAAGGATGATCCTCAGTTCTTCTTCAGAGTGGGCGATTTCGTGCTCTGAAGCTGGTTTTAAACCGAACAACCCTGTAAAAACCCGTGCAGAGCTATTTAGAGTCCATATAAAAGGATAGGCGATCCGGTAAAACCATATCAGTGGACGCGCAAATAATAAAGTGACCTTTTCTGCCTTCTGGATGGCAAAGGTTTTCGGCGACAATTCCCCAATCACCACATGCAAAAAGGTAATGACGGAAAAAGCCAGACCGAATGAAATGACACTCGTGATCGAAGGACTTAAGTCGATTCGCTCAAATACGGGATGAAGAAGTGTTTCAATGGTAGGTTCCCCTAACCAGCCAAGTCCGAGGGCAGTGATGGTAATCCCCAACTGACAAGCAGATAAATATTCGTCCAAATGGGATATGACCTTTTTCGCCGCTATCGCCGTTTGATTTCCTTCAGAAACCAACTGATCGATCCGCGAACTCCTCACCTTGACGATGGCAAACTCGGAAGCCACGAAGAAAGCAGTCACTGCAATTAATAGAATAACTAGAAATAAATTAAGTAAAATGTCCAATAAGCTGAAGCGAATAGAACGGGACTTGGCCCCTTTCTTAAGCCTCAAACACCTCCTGTATTATAATGTGGATATATCGTATTAAATAATAGCAGAATGCACGTTAAATCATCCTTTTAAACCTATCACATTCTTATCGATTCGCAAATGTTCCAATGCAATTGCAAAGTGATCTCCATTCGTTTATTCTAAAATATAACGATTTATCAAAATGATGAGTATGGTTTCATCATAGAGAAAATCAATGAACAATACAATCATTTACGATTCGAAAAGTGGATAGTTGGAAAGGAGGACGATTATGGCAGACGTATTCAATCAAGAGTTTGTTGTAGCCCTCATCATTGCCTTTTCGGTTTATGTCATGTTAAGAGGATTCGCCATATTTTTTGGTAAAGCGGGAAAAGGCTATCTGGAAAATGTTCAGTCCAAATCAGGACGAACATATCTGCAATTAATCGGTGGCTACTATATAGTATCAGGCGGACTTGGCCTGCTTATTCCACGATTAGGTTGGAAAACAGAAGACATTTACTTTGCGATTGCGATTTTCGCGATTTCATCCGTTGTCTTCTGGGTTACCCTTGATTTCTTCATGAAACGTGATCGGAAAAAACTTCAGCAAAATTAATAGTTGCGTATAGTGAGTCCTGGAATATTCCAGGGCTCACTTTGTGTGATTGGGGAAAATTCAAGCAGTACGTTGATTCTCTGGAAAGGGGTGAAAAATGTTCAAACATTCAAAAGAATGTTTGAACATTTTTGTGCTTTCTTTTATACTATATTCAAAAGGATATTTGAATGTTAGAGAGGTGTAAGGAATGAAAGAGACAGAAGTATGTGAAGTGGTTTGTGTAGAAGGCGAAAAGGTAGATCGCTTAAAAACAGACCTTTTAACACAAAATACGTCTAAAGTAGCTGAAATCTTCAAAGCACTTTCGGATCATACAAGGATGAAGATTGCCTATGCACTTACGGTCGAAGACGAACTGTGTGTATGTGATGTGGCTAATATTGTAGGTTCTTCTACGGCAACGGCGTCACATCATTTACGTTTATTAAAAAAACAAGGGTTGGCTAAATTCCGGAAAAAAGGCAAACTCGTTTATTATTCTTTAGATGATCATCATGTAAAACAGTTAATTGAAATTGCTGTCACACATCAAATGGAGGTGGAGGAACGTGACCGGTCAACCTGCCCATAAACAAACATACAGAGTAGAAGGGTTCACGTGTGCAGGTTGCGCGGCAAAGTTCGAAAAGAACGTTCAGCATCTTGATGGAGTGGTAGATGCCAAGGTGAACTTTGGAGCCGCAAAGATTACGGTATACGGAGAAACTTCAAAGGAATTAGTGGAAAAAGCAGGGGCGTTTGAAGGCCTGCGTTTAACAGAAGACGGAATGAGAAAAACCGAAGAAGAAAAAGTCCCTTTCTATAGAAGATATAAACATTTACTCGCTTCCATCTTTTTTATTCTGATTGCATATTCACTTCCCTTTACGGGAGTGGGGAATAGTCAATTCCTTTCAACCCTTTCATTCGCTGCAGCAATTGTGATTGGTGGATATCGATTATTTGAAACGGGATTCAAGAACCTGCTGAAATTCGAGTTCGATATGAGGACCTTAATGACCATAGCGATTATTGGGGCAGCGATTATCGGAGAATGGGGAGAAGGAGCGATTGTAGTACTCCTCTTTGCCATCAGCGAAGTGCTTGAAGCCTACTCAATGGATAAGGCACGGGAATCGATTCGTTCCCTCATGGATCTTGCACCTCCACAAGCACTTATCATCCGAAATGGATCAGAGGTGGTTGTTGATGCAGAGGATATAGAGATCGGGGACATCATGGTGGTAAAGCCAGGCCAAAAAATTGCCATGGATGGAACCATTCTTGAGGGATCTTCAAACGTCAACCAGGCGGCGATTACAGGTGAGTCTTTTCCAGTGGAGAAATTTCAGGGAGAGGCAGTGTTTGCCGGTACGTTAAACGAGGAAGGGTTCTT
The DNA here is from genome assembly GCA_963787015.1 of uncultured Bacillaceae bacterium. Lineage (GTDB taxonomy): Bacteria > Bacillota > Bacilli > Bacillales > Bacillaceae_B > Rossellomorea. The sequence goes on along the minus strand of CAWBBM010000040.1, from coordinate 1,299,887 downwards.
AAAAGTGCAGGTAACAAAGCGCATTGAAGATACAACCCTCGCCAAGATCATTCATTTAGTCGAGGAAGCTCAGGGGGAAAGGGCTCCTTCCCAGGCATTTGTCGATGTATTTGCTAAGTATTATACTCCAGTTATCATGGCTATTGCATTGCTTGTAGCTATTGTTCCACCCTTATTATTCGGGGCGGATTGGTATATGTGGGTGTATCAGGGATTGTCTGTACTTGTAGTAGGCTGCCCATGTGCCTTGGTTATTTCAACTCCAGTCGCGATTGTGACGGCAATTGGAAATGCAGCCAAAAATGGTATTCTCATTAAAGGTGGCGTGTATTTAGAAGAATTAGGCCGATTGAAGGCGGTTGCCTTTGATAAAACAGGCACACTGACAAAAGGGGAACCGGAAGTAACAAATGTGATCCTTCTAGGTGAGATGGAAGAAACAGAGCTGATGAAGAAGATGGCAGCACTTGAATATCACTCCCAGCATCCTCTCGCACACGCTTTTCTTAAGAAAGCGGAGGAAATGGAACTGGACTACAAGGGTTGTGATGTGTTTGAGTTTCGATCTCACACGGGTAAAGGAATCAGTGGCATTATTGATGGTATGGAATATTTCCTTGGATCTGAAAACCTGTTTGCCGATGCCCCTTCTTCCGAAATGCAAAAGCTTCAAGATGAAGGGAAGACTGTCATGGTATTTGGCGTGCTGAATACTCCACTAGCCATTGTAGGAGTTGCCGATGAAGTGAGGGATACGAGCAGTGAAATCATTCGAGAGCTTCATCAGATGGGGATAGAACAAACGATGATGCTTACAGGAGATCATGAAAAAACGGCCAGATCAATCGGCAACAGGATCGGGGTCAAAGAAATCAAGGCAGGACTGCTCCCACAGGCAAAACTGGACTTTGTCAAGCGGTATATGCATTCATTCGGAAAAGTCGCCATGGTTGGAGACGGGATCAATGATGCACCTGCCCTTGCGGCGTCGACCGTCGGAATCGCTATGGGGGGAGCTGGAACAGATACTGCATTAGAAACCGCAGACATCGCGTTAATGAACGACGATTTGCGTAAATTACCTTATATCATCAGACTAAGTCGAAAGACGCTTACCATCATCAAGCAAAATATTTCATTTGCGATCGGAATCAAGCTTCTTGCTTTATTACTTGTCATTCCAGGTTGGCTTACTTTGTGGATTGCAATTTTTGCCGATATGGGGGCGACGTTAATTGTAACATTGAATGGACTTAGATTATTGAGAATCAAAGATCGAAAGTGAGGGATATCCAATGGGTCACGATCACAGTCATGGCCATAATCAAAATAAGAAAGCACTATTCATCAGCTTTATCTTTATCTTTACCTTTATGATTGTAGAGGTGATCGGAGGGATCATGACGAATAGTCTCGCCCTACTTTCAGATGCAGGACATATGCTGAGTGATGCTGCAGCATTAGGTCTTAGCTTGGCAGCGTTCTATATTGGCGAGAAGGCGTCGAATAAAGGGAAAACTTATGGCTACAAGCGGTTTGAGATTGTAGCGGCTTTCATAAACGGAATCACCTTGATTCTGGTTTCTCTTTATATATTCTGGGAAGCATACCACCGCTTCATAGATACACCAAAGGTTTCACCGAGCATGATGCTCATCGCTGTTATCGGTTTGATTGTAAACATAATCGTTGCATGGATTTTAATGAGGGGGGACACGGAGCATAATCTGAATGTTCGCAGTGCTTTCCTCCATGTCCTCGGAGATATGCTCGGTTCAGTAGGGGCTATCATTGCAGGGATTCTGATTTATTTCTTCAATTGGAATATGGCAGATCCAATTGCATCGGTCATTGTAGCCGTTCTCATTATCGTATCCGGCTGGAATGTGGCGAAGGATTCCATTCATATTCTAATGGAAGGATCACCGAAAGATGTGGATCTGGAAAAAGTGAAGATGAGTCTATCTCAACTGCCTGGAGTGATTGAAGTCCATGATCTTCATGTGTGGTGCATCACCTCGGAATTTACAGCCTTAAGCTGCCATGTTGTGGTGGGGGATGAAGTGAATCGGGATTCAATTCTCGTTCAATTTACTTCCTTTCTAGAGAAAGAATATGCCATTCATCATTCAACGATTCAAGTTGAGGGTGAAAGTGTCACAGAAGGTCATCACCACTTCTGTACATGACCAGTTGCCATTAAAGAAAAATTAATTTGAAAAGACATGTTTAGTCTGTTCTTGAAATGGGGTATATCCTCAATTGGAGGGATTATCATGTTACATCAAGAAACGAAAACACAACAGCAAAAGACGCCTGAATTTAAAAAGGACTTCTATATTCAACAACTATTAAGAATTGGCGTATATAAATCTTTCGGGAAGCAGCTTTATGAGCTTTCGATGAATGAGTTACAGGATGTTTATCTGGAATATTATGTTGGCGGGGATATCGCCCAATAAAAAAGACGAACCTTTTATCATAAAGGATCGTCTTTTTTGCTATGTGGAAAATAATCGTATGCAGGGGGTCGATAACTTGTTACGGCACATCATGTCCCATAGAAGCTTGAAGGATCTCAAACCATTGGTCATGATTCAACGAAAGTGCTTGAGAGTCGATTGCATGCTGAATTCGCTTCTTCTTACCTGAACCCACGATAGGCATGATGTTGGCAGGGTGGTTAAGAAGCCATGCATACAGAACCTGGTCGATCCCTTTTGCACCTATTTCCTCTTGAACTTTCTTTAAGGTGTGTTGAAGACGGACCGATTTCTCGTCTTCCCCTCTGAAAATCACCCCACCTGAAAGTGGTGACCAGGCCATTGGCGCTACACGCTTTTCCTGACAAAGGTTTAATGTACCATCTTCAACGTTTTCTAAATGGTAAGCTGACAATTCAATTTGGTTGGTGATTAGTGGAAAAGGCAAATAAGATTGAAGCAAATTCCACTGATGAGCTTTAAAATTGGATACTCCGAAATGACGGACTTTCCCTTCTGCTTTTAATTGAGTGAAGGCTTCAGCCACTTCTTCGCCATTCATGAAAGGATCTGGTCTGTGAATGAGTAAAAGATCGATGTAGTCCGTTTTTAAATTTTGGAGAGAGTTTTCGACAGACGTTAAAATATGTTTTTTGCTTGTGTTGTAATGATGGGTTTGATGCTCAGGGCGATTGTCTGAAGGAAGAACAATCCCACATTTCGTTACAATCTCCATTTTCTCCCGCAATGAAGGAAGAAGGGCAAGAGAATCACCGAATAGTGCTTCACACGTGTACGACCCATAAATATCCGCATGGTCGAAGGTTGTGATTCCGTTTTCAATATTGTGTTGAATTAAAGACAGCGTATCTTCCTTCGACTGATTCCAATCTGCAAGTCTCCACAATCCATGAATGATTCGTGAAAATGACAAGTCTTCTGTCATATGTATTCTCTGCATCAATACGACCTCTTTTCAAATGGTATGTAGACATTCTTTCATAGTCATACTAACCGTATATTACTACGTTTTGAAAGGAAATGAAAATGATTGAACCTATTGGTGATATCTTATGGAACTGGAATGTTAAACATCCCTATATAGAGACGCTCAAGTGCCATCCGAATGTTATAAAAGTGGAGAGTGGTGGGAAGTCGTACTATTTAAAAAAGAGAGAGGATCGTGCATTCGAAAGCCAGATGGAAGAGTATTATCTAACCACTTATTTGCTAGCAAACCGAATGAATGTTGAATCTCCGTTATTGACCATCTCGCATCAGCCGCTTGTTAAAAAAGGTCAACAATTCTATTCCCTCTATGAAACATTAGAAGGAGAGCCACTACAGGAATATTCATTATCTTACCTGACAAATGCGGGGACATCGCTTGCTAACCTTCACCGACTGCTCAAAGACTATCACTGTCATAAAGAGATTAAAGGTTGGCATATTGACCGACATATCCGGCAATGGTTGAACGAGCTAAGGTTCACACCCATAGGGAAGTGGGCGAGAGACATTCTACCAAGACTGGATGAATGGACGATACTTTATAAACAATTACCTCATCAACTTGTTCATAGTGACTACAACCGAGGCAATATTCTGGTGAAGGAGGGGGTGGTGAACGGAATCATTGACTTCGAGCGGATAAGGATGGCCCCCCGTGTTGCTGACATAGGTTACTTTCTCGCTGGGATGCTCAAAGATAGGAGCAAGAAGGACAGAGAGGATTCGATGAATTATATAAGGGTGTTCTTGAGAGGGTATGATCAGTTGAGCACCTTGACATTAGAGGAGAAAGGGCTATTGCCGCTTCTACTTGTTATCTTCCTTCTTCAATATGTATTTTTCTATCACCAAAGTGGCTATTCGGACATAGGTTCTGCCTACATTCCATTTATTAATGAGCTTGTACAATCGATTGAATATGATCGGGCTTTTCTTGTTTAATCAATTTAATAAGAAATACTTGAATAACCTCCCGTTCTATGGCAAAGTAGGGAAGAAGATAACGTTTAATTTCATATACTAAGTGTAGGGGAACCGGAGTGGCCGGTTGAGATTGTATCCTTTAGATACTGACCCTTTGAACCTGAACTGGCTGATACCAGCGTAGGAAACAACATTCTCTTAAACGATACATAAACTTGTTTATTGATGCGTCCTAGGCTGTAGCTTGGGGCGCTTTTTGTCGATTCCCGGGCTAGATGGTTAATCTGTTCCTGTTTTACATTTAAACTCGTTAGTATGTGAAGAATAATTGACTAAACGTAATGACTACATAGAAAGATTCGAGGAGGAATCATCGTGAAGAAACGGTTGTTCATCATCTGTTCTGTATTTCTACTAGCCGCATGTAACGGGGGAGGGAAGACAGCAGATGATCAAAAAGATAAACTTAAAAAGGTATCAGTCGTACTGGACTGGACACCGAATACCAATCACACCGGACTGTATGTAGCCAAAGAAAAAGGCTATTTTAAAGAGCAGGGGCTGGATGTAGACATCATTTTACCAGGAGAGGCTGGGGCTGATCAGCTTGTTGCTTCAGGGAAAGCGGAATTCGGGGTAGGATATCAGGAAAGTGTGACTCAAGCCAGGGTTCAGGATGTTCCCCTTGTATCCATTGCTGCTGTGATTCAGCATAATACTTCCGGATTTGCTTCACCAAAGACTAAAGGTATTACAAAGCCAAAGGATTTCGAAGGGAAAAGCTATGGAGGCTGGGGTTCGCCTGTTGAAAAAGCCGTTATGGATTCGATTATGAAACAAGAGAATGCCGATGTAGAAAAAGTGAAATTCATCAATATGGGAGACACTGATTTCTTTACTGCCGTTAAACGGGATGTTGATTTCGCCTGGATTTATTATGGATGGACGGGGATTGAAGCAGAGCTTCGCGGTGAAGAGTTGAACATGATGTATGTGAAGGACTATTCGAAGAAATTGGACTACTACACTCCAGTTCTGACAACAAATGAAAAAATGATCGACTCAGACCCTGAAACGGTGAAAGCTTTCTTGAAAGCTACATCAGAAGGGTATCAATTCACAATCGACAACCCGAAAGAGGCCGGTGACATTCTATTACAAGCAGCGCCTGATTTAGATAAAAAGTTAGTTATGAAGAGTCAAGAATGGTTAGCACCTAAATACAAGGATGATGCCAAAAGATGGGGAGAGCAGAAGCTTGAAGTTTGGGACAATTATGGAGCATGGATGTATGAAAATGATTTATTAGATAAGAAACTGGATAGCAAAAAAGCATTCACAAATGAATTCTTACCAAAATAAGAGGTGAACAAAATGGGGAACGCACTCGTAAGTGTACAAATCATTCCGAAGACGAAAAACGGTGAAGATGTCATACCGTATGTTGATGAAGCGATTGCAATCATTGAAAGATCGGGGGTCCGATATGAAGTCCATCCGTTAGAAACAACGATGGAGGGAAATCTGGCGGATTTATTCAAGGTGATTGAACAGATGAATGAACGGATGATTGAAATAGGCAGTACGAACGTCATTTCGCAAATCAAAGTATTGTATCAGCCAGATGGTATTGAGATGAATCAATTAACAAAGAAGTATAAGGAATGAGAACCTGGATTTCAAAAGGATGGAGACCCTTCTTGGTCCTCATCCTTTTATTCATCATTTGGGAAATCACCATAAAGGTATTTGAGATACCGGCATGGCTGATGCCTGCGCCTTCAGACATATGGGTTGAAGGGGTTGCCTCGTGGTCTGAATTCACTGGGCATCTCTCATCTACCACTCTACTGACGATTGTGGGATTTGTGATCGGGTGCTCGATTGGGATCGGAACAGCAGTCGCACTACATCTCCTTCCAAAGGTACGGGAAGCCATCTATCCGCTCATGATATTGTCTCAAAATATACCGATTATTGTCTTGGCCCCTCTCCTAGTCATATGGTTTGGGTTTGGACTATTGCCGAAAATCATCGTCATCACTTTGATTTGTTTCTTTCCTGTTGCGGTATCTGCATTAGATGGATTCAGGCAGACCAATAAAGAGTATATCCTGTACATGAAGATGTCAGGAGCATCAAAAGGACAGATCTTCAGAAAAGTCGAATGGCCACATGCACTGCCGTCCATTTTCTCTGGTTTGAAAATATCAGCAACCTATAGTGTAATGGGAGCCGTCATCTCGGAATGGTTAGGGGCTCAAAAAGGGATTGGAGTGTATATGACTCTCGCGTCTTCCTCGTTCAGGACTGATCGGGTTTTTGTTGCGATTTTCATGATTATGCTCCTCAGTTTGGTGTTCTTTGGAATCATTCTTGTACTAGAAAAAATCATGGTGAAGTGGAATCAAAAGGAGGAAAAGTAGCATGACGACCTTATCCATTCAACATATGTCCAAGTCCTTTGATGGGGAGTTGATTCTTGATGATCTTTCAATCCATGTGAAAGAAGGGGAGTTTGTTTCGATTCTTGGACCATCGGGAAGCGGGAAGAGTACGTTATTCCATGTGATTGGTGGATTATTCGCACCAGATTCAGGAGATATACAGTTAGATGGTCAGTCGATAAATGGCAGGAGAGGCTCCATTAGCTATATGCCTCAAAGTCCGTCTCTCCTGCCGTGGAGGACTGTGATGGGAAATGTGATGCTTGGTCAGGAGTTACATGGGAAGAGGGACAGGGAAAGAGCATTGAGCATGATTGAGCGTGCTGGATTGAGAGGGTATGAAGACGCTTATCCAGGAGATCTTTCAGGAGGGATGAAGCAACGCGTAGCCTTTATTCGTGCACTTGTCAGCCCGCAATCCTTTTTATGCCTCGATGAACCCTTTTCTGCCCTGGACGAATTCACACGATTGGACATGCAGAAGTGGCTCCTTTCCATTTGGGAGGAGGACATGAGCTCTGTCCTGTTTGTTACTCATAATATTGACGAGGCACTATTCCTGTCCGATCGGATCATCGTATTATCGACCAGGCCAGCCCGGGTCCAGAAGGAATTCACTGTGCCTTTTCCCCGTCCCCGTAATAAGGAGATCCTCTTAACAGAGGAGTTTCTGAAATGGAAAACGGATATATTTGAGGAGCTATCTCAATATGTGTAAACCAGCCCTTATCGATTCCCATATTCACTTGGATTTATATGAACCGATCGAACGGGGGAAAATCTTGCGGGAGCTCGATCTCTATTCAGTAGAGGCGCTTATCTCTGTATCCTTTCACCTCCGTTCATCAAAGCAAAATATTGAAATCGCGAAAATAGACAGCAGAGTCAAACCTGCTGCCGGCTTTCATCCGGAGCAAGAATTGCCCTCTGACAAACAGACAGAAGAGCTTCTTTCCTTCATAGAGCTGCACCATAGAGAGCTGGTTGCAATTGGGGAAGTGGGATTACCTTATTATAAAATGAAAGAAAACCCAACACTGGTGCTCGAATCATATATAGAACTGTTGGAACGATTTATCATTCAAGCCAAGAAGCTGGATAAACCCATCATTCTTCACGGGATATATGAGCATGCACCCATCATTTGTGACTTACTGGAGAAGCATTCAGTATATAAAGCGCATTTTCACTGGTTTAAAGGGGACCCAAAGACTGTGGAAAGAATGGTTGAGAATGGTTACTTCATATCGATTACACCCGACATCCTTTATGAAGATGACATCCAAGATCTCGTCAGGAATTATCCTATTCACGGGATGATGGTGGAGACAGACGGGCCGTGGAGATTCGAAGGAGTCTTTCAAGGGAGGATGACGCACCCGGGTATGATGCATCGGACCATTGAGAAAATCGCCGAATTGAAAAGCATGCGGGAAACAGACATGTATAAACAATTGTTCAGAAATACAGCGGAATTTTATAGTATATAGGATAAAGAAACTTCTCCTGCATTCATTTTTTGCAGGAGAAGTTTCAGTTTAAACATCTTTTACCATCATAAATCGGTGCCTATTAACAGAAAATAATAGGAATGACTTATAGAAAAAGGTGAAAAGAATGGAATGGAACAATCAATATACGCCGTATCAAGCTGGTGATGTTGTATATGTAATCTACAGGAACCCCCATACTCAAAGTGTTGCCAATGTACAGGAAGCAGCAGTTGTGAAGGATCCTGAGCATCCTCATGAACTAGCCCTATTTCTTTATGAGACGTATTATCCGTTAACACATGAAGTAGCGGTTTATTCATCAGAAGAAGAAGCGGAACATGCTTATTCCCAATCGTTTGGAGGTCTTTAGATGGTAAAACCGTTTATGCCTCAACTGGTCTATTTTGAACCCAATGCACTAGATTATCCATTAGGGAAGCAGCTTAAGGAAAAGTTCGAGAAAATGAATGTTGAAATCCGCTATACAACATCCCATAATCAAGTACGCAATCTGCCAGGGGATAATCATTTCCAAAAATACCGGATTGCCAAATCGACATTAGTCGTCGGAGTCCGAAAAACATTGAAGTTTGATACATCCAAGCCATCGGCAGAATATGCCATTCCATTTGCAACAGGCTGTATGGGGCATTGCCATTATTGCTATTTACAAACGACTATGGGAAGCAAGCCTTATATTCGGACGTATGTCAATGTGGATGAAATATTTGAATCAGCAGATCGATATATCGAAGAGAGGGCGCCTGAGTTCACACGATTTGAGGCGGCTTGTACATCGGACATCGTAGGAGTGGACCATCTGACTCATACCCTCAAACGGGCGATTGAGCACTTTGGTGAATCGGAATATGGGAAGCTGCGTTTTGTCACGAAATTCCATCATGTAGATCATCTCCTGGATGCAAAGCATAATGGGAAAACGAGATTCCGTTTCAGTATCAATGCCGACTTTGTGATCAAGAATTTTGAGCCCGGTACCTCTTCCCTGGATAAACGGCTGGAAGCGGCAGGAAAGGTGGCACGAGCTGGATATCCACTTGGGTTCATCGTCGCCCCTATTTATCTTCATGAGGGATGGCAGGAAGGGTATAAGCGAATGTTCGAACACCTGGAAGCGCACCTCCCTGAAGAAGCCAAAAAGGATTTAACCTTTGAATTCATTCAGCATCGTTTCACGAAGCCTGCTAAAAGAGTGATTGAGAAGAATTATCCAATGACAAAGCTTGAATTAAATGAAGAAGAACGAAGATATAAATGGGGTAAATACGGGATCGGTAAGTATATTTATCAGAAGGATGAGGAACAAGAAATCAAAGATCATCTATATGCCTATATGGAAAAGCATTTCCCACAAGCGAAGCTTGAGTATTTCACATAAAAAAAAGGGACTGATTACTAAAACTTCCAATTGTAATCAGTCCTCTCAATGTAGTTGTGGAAGGATATTTTCTAAATCTTTCACTCTTAAGGCAATTTCTTCACAAACTTCTTGATAGTGCACCCATTCTTCAATCAGTGTGGTTGCACGCTTTTGTGGATTCGGTAAATTCCAATAGATGACCTTTCCCTCTAATTCCGATGGAAGGTCCATTTCATCATCGAATTCTGTATCCTGAATCGCTACAATAACCGAAGCATCATCAAGTTCTTTCATTTCAATGCGTGTAAGTGGGAATGTACTAATATCAATACATAATTCTTTCATTGCCATAACGCTGAATTCAGCACGACTCTCAGCAACCCATCCTGCGCTTTTGAAAGACCAATCCGAAACATCGAGCTTCTCAGCCCAACCTTCGGCCATTAAGCTACGCTGTTGACTACTTGAAAGAAAATAGACTGTTTTATTCATAATAATATGTTCCTTTCTATTTTCATGCTGTTATTACTATTTACCCAATCCCGTTTACTTTAATCCCTGTTTTGCTAAAAGAAAAAATTGGTATACAATCTTTAGTAGAATAGAATCAATGAACTTCCTGAAATTGTGATGATATCCGACTTATGAATAGTAAAAATGATGTGATTCTCCTTGATTTTCTTTAATTATTAAAAAAATCAGTATAATAGGGGAAGGAGATTGAATATGCACCCTGGTAAGAGAACATAAGTTATAGGTAGCAAAGGAGAAAAAAAGAGGGTAAATCCCCTGTAGGATTTGAAAACTGATGGTTTCATAAAAATGATATAAGGGTAAACATCCTTTATTATTTGGAAAAATATAGGGAGGTACATCGATGAAATTCAACTTAACAACAAAGATTATTCTAGCCTTAATATTAGGGGCAGTAGTGGGGTTGATGCTAAATCTTTTTGCAAAAGATCTCTTCGGCATTTTAGACCCATATCTTTTCACTCCACTAGGGAAAATTTTCCTAAACTTGATCAGCATGCTTGTCGTGCCGATTGTATTTCTTTCAATCGTTCTTGGATCTGCTGGGTTGGGTGATCCTAAGAAACTTGGACGGATAGGATTGAAAACGATTGTCTACTTCTTACTTACAACCTGCATTGCAATCGTGATTGGATTAACACTTGCTTACATTATTGACCCTGGGTTAGTGGAAGGAATAGACACATCCCAATCAAAAGGCTTTAAAACAGAAGAAGCACCTCCTGTTGGAGAAACGCTCATGAATATTATCCCTAAAAATCCCCTTACGGCAATGACGGAAGGAAATATGCTGCAGATCATCGCGTTCGCCATCTTTATCGGCTTCGGGTTGACGGCATTGGGCGATAAGACAAAGGGCATCCTCAAACTTGTGGAGCAAGGGAACGAATTGATGATGTATCTTGTAACCCTTGTGATGAAATTTGCTCCCTATGGAACGTTCGGACTGATTGCTTCAGCCATCGGAAGCCAAGGGTCCAGTGCCTTAAAAGCGATGTGGCTGTATTTCGTGGTCGTTCTGGCTGCGTTGATCATTCATGCCATCATCACATATGGTGGAACCATTCTATTATTGGCGAAGAAAAACCCAATTTGGTTCTTTAAGAACTTCAGTCCAGCGATGAGCGTAGGATTCAGTACATCAAGCAGTAATGCAACCCTTCCGATTTCAATGGATGTAGCCCAGCAACGACTAGGCGTTTCTAAATCGGTAAGCTCCTTCGTCCAGCCGCTTGGGGCTACAATCAATATGGACGGTACAGCGATCATGCAAGGGGTTGCGACTGTTTTTATCGCCCAGGTATACAATGTAGACCTAACATTGGAACAGCTCATTACCGTTGTGTTGACAGCCGTATTGGCGAGTATTGGTACGGCAGGTGTGCCAGGGGTAGGATTAATCCTACTTGCCATGGTTTTAAGCAGTGTTAACCTACCTGTCGAAGGAATCGGCTTGATCTTAGGAATAGATCGTTTACTTGATATGGCCAGAACATCTATCAATATTTCCGGTGATGCGGCTTGTGCATTATTTGTATCGGAATCAGAGAAAAAACGAACGATAAAGATTCAAAGGGGAGAATCATAACCTCTTACAAGGCAGGGATGATAATGGAAACCATTTTCATGGATCCCGATGATAAAACGAAGATGAAATCATAGTGATTTCATCTTCGTTTTTATGTTGGAGTCTCACTTATTCCGGGATAGGGCTTTACTTGATTTCATTATAGTGTTGGAGAGCTCTTTCCCTGGATGCTTTATGATCAACAATCGGGTAGGGATAGTCCACTCCCAGGGAGACATTAGCCTTTTTGAGGACATCACTTGGTGCATTTGAAGGAGCGTGTATATATCGATCCGGAACCTCATTTAATTCAGGTACCCACATTCGTATATACGTACCGTCCTTATCGAATTTTTCACTCTGTAGCGTCGGGTTGAAGATGCGGAAATATGGGGACGAGTCAAAGCCCGAGCCTGCAACCCACTGCCATCCCATTGAATTATTCGCAAGGTCTGCATCAATCAGGGTATCCATGAACCATTGTGAACCTCGTTGCCATGGAATGAGTAAATGCTTTGTCAGGAATGAAGCGACAATCATCCGTACCCGGTTGTGCATGAACCCTGTTGCCCACAGCTCCCTCATTCCTGCGTCAACGATGGGATACCCTGTTCTTCCTTCAGTCCATTTCTTCCACTGATCTTCTTCTGTTTCCCACCTGAAATACTCGAATCTCTCATTGATTGGTCGGATAGAAGACTGTGGGAAGTGGAGGAGGACGGCATATGAAAAGTCTCTCCAAATAAGCTGCTTAATAAAAGGTTCAACCGGTTTGGTTTCCAATTCAATTAGAGTATGAAACATCCTTCGGACTGATATAACCCCAAGAGTCAGGTAGGGTGAAAGGCTCGAATGGGCCCCTTCACTTGGGAAATCCCTTCCCTCGGCATAATGCTGAATGCGTTTCTTGATAAATAAGTGAAATCTTTTGATTGCAGCTTCTTCCCCAGGGTCCCATATGCTTTCCATGATGCGATACCAGGGAACCGGTGGAAGGAGTTCTAAATCCTTAAGGGATAAGCCTTCATCTTCAAGGTGGGGAACGTCCATTAGTTTAATGGATGGGACCGGTTTGGGAATATGTTCTTTAATTAATGCTTTGTAAAAAGCCGAATACATCTTATAAGGGGTGTCATCTTCTTTTCTGATTTTCCAAGGTGGGAGCAGGAGCATCCCCTCAAAGGTTTGGACCTCTATCCCTTCTGAAGATAATGAGTGAGCAAGAGCTCGATCCCTCTCATGGGTGTTAGGTTCGTAGACACGATTCCAATATACTGCACGGGCATTCGTTTTCTTTACCCATTTGGGAAGTATTTCTTCGACTTCACCTTTATCCATCCATAATTTCCCGTTAATGGATTGAAGGGTTGACTGAAATGACGCCAGATTTTGATGCAGCCACCATTTCTTTGCTTCACCTGTGGGGAATTGTGAGGTGCCTTCATCCAATATATAAAGAGGAATGACTTTTCCTTCTTGAGAAGCTTTATAGAGGGCGGGGTGGTCATGAATCCTGAGGTCTTCCCTAATGAGGACGATGATGTGATGATCCATTCCTTTTCCTCCTTTGATTATATGGTTATACCTTAAAGCGGATTTGGTAATGACTTTACTAAGAGTATAATCAAATCGTCATGGCGGTTCAAAAATCAATGGGCTTATAAAGAAAATGTGTAATGCTTATTGAAATGAACGATGAATTAGGTGTAATATTACACTATAACGAAGTAAGGTGTGAAACGATGACGAAAGAAGAAATTATTTTAATCATTTCGGATAAATTAAGGCTTATACGTACTGAAGCAGGATATACACAGGATAAGATGGCGAGTGTCATAGGGTTATCGAAGAAAACCCTCGTTCAAATAGAGAAAGGGAGGGTGATGGCAAGCTGGACGGCTGCCATTGCGATTTGTGCCTTATTTAAGGATAGTGAAACGTTGACCACCAGTCTGGGAGGGGAGCCCCTTGAAGTCATTGAAACAATCGCCCGCGAAGGCATTGACTATCGCAAAGAGAAAACCCTTGGTGGGAAAATCTGGTGGAAAGATGTAAGGAGAAGCGAGGAGTACATCCTTCAACAAAACCTGTTCAGTCAACACTATCGAATATTAGACGCTGAAGACTACCGGATCTATAGCAGCTTTGACGAAGATAATGCCCACACACGCTTTGATGAGCTATCGGGTGGATAATGAATGTATAACAAAGGAGGGACGGACCTTTGAAAGGTCCGTCCCTCCTTTGTTATATGATTATTTAACTACAAGGACACTGGATTCACAGTTTTGGGTTACTTTTTCACTGACGCTTCCGAGTACCCATTTTTTCATGCCGGATTTTTGACTGCTTCCGACAACTACCAAGTCGGCCTGTACTTCTTTGGCATATTCACATATGCGCTTCGCTTCTGAACCGGATAGATGAATAAAATTGGCATCAATGCCATGTGGAGAAAGTTTCTCCCTTGCACCTTTTAATATTGGATGTGTCGATACCGGCGTCTTGATTTCATGGTGGTCTTCCTCAGATCCATGAATTTTATTGTCCGGAGATACGGATAGATTCCCCATGTACTGATTATCTAAGCCCGGTGACGTATCAGCAATCGCATGTGTCGGCATATTGCTTTCCCGGGATTCATTCGCTGTTTTCTCCTCTGAGATATGAAGAACGGTTAAGTGAGTGTCTATAGAGCTTTTCATTAATTTCGAAACTTCATCTAATGCCTTTTTACTGCCATCTGTTTCATCATAAGCTAATAAAATATGTTTATACATCATAATCACCTCTACAGTAGGATACCCATTATTTACCCAGTATAAAAATCTTTAACCTTTTTCGTGAAAAAACTTTACAAATGGGCAAGGATTCGCAGTAATTGTGGAAGGCTGCCAGCTGAAAAAATATGAGTTTGAAAGTGAGTTTTTCCGGCTGTCCCATCAGCAATTCATTAATTCAAAAAAAGGAGCAGAGTGGGGGAAGATCCACTCTGCTCCTTTTTCTACAATATAAAAACTCAAATAATAGCAAGAATAATGTTAACTGAAACGGTCACTCTTAAAGCATGCTGATGATCCAGCCAATAACAACAATTGCCCCGATGACCATTAAGATTGTGCGTACCATGAATTTCACCTCGACTTATCGTATTGAAGAATGTAATTTGTTTCTAACCGGTTAAAGTAAAGATACCCCGTTATCTAATTGTTAAAACATTCTCCATTTGTATGTTTAACCACGTTACTCCAACCGGCGTTATTTCAGTACCCATTCTTCCTCTTTGGATGAGAACATATCCCAAATCCTGAAGTTCGTTCAATCTTGTCCTGATTTGTTGAACGGATAGAGGTGTCGAGCTTTGTTCAAGTGAAGAGTGAATCTTTTGTCTGCTTGCCCGTTTCCCCTTTTCGAAAAATCCCATTAAGACAGTTAGGACATTGATATACTCCTCGGATTTGGACATGGTGATTTCCGGAAGGGAAGAGGTACTATTAGTTTGCTCTCCATTTGTAAAATTATGATCGTTTCTCGGCAATTCTTGAATGGTTAATCGATGGTCTCCCGCTACGGTCATCATATAAAGGAGTGTGTTTTTTAGTTCACGGATATTTCCGCTCCAAGGTGCTTTCTGCATGGCTTCCAATACAGCCTTGTCAATCTCCTTGATCTTACTCTGTTGCATTCGAAGGAAGTTTTCGATGAGAAGAGGAATATCCTCGTTTCGTTCTCTCAGGCTTGGTAGCTGTAAGGATAAGACTTTTAATCGATGATAAAGATCTTCACGAAACGTTCCTTCTGTTATTAAAAGTGGAAGCTCTTTGTTTGTAGCCGCAATGATCCTCACGTCTACAGGAATGTTTTTGTTTCCTCCAATCCTTCTGATCTCCATTTCCTCAAGGACCCTTAAGAGCCTGGCCTGCAGCTTTAAGCTTATATCTCCTATTTCGTCAAGAAAAAGGGTGCCTCCGTCGGCTTGTTCGAATAATCCCTTTTTCCCGCCTTTTTTTGCTCCAGTAAAGGCACCATCCTCATAGCCGAATAATTCACTTTCCAAAAGATCTTCGGGTAATGCACTGCAGTTTACAGCAAGGTAAGGACTGTTCTTACGGGAAGAGTCATTATGCATGGCGCTTGAAAAGAGTTCTTTCCCAGTACCTGTCTCTCCGTAGATTAATACTGGGAGCTCACTTTGTGCGAGTTTCCTGGCAATCAATTTAGTTTCATTGATAAGCTGACTGTTTCCTAATATGCTTTCAAATGTATATTTAGCGATATATCCTCTGCGCTGAAGCTCCCGTTTTCGTACTTTCTCCATTTCTATTGTCTCTTCCATATCTTTGAATGTTGCCACAATGACTCCTTCAGTCTCCAACCGGAAACGATAAACCATTACATTTTGTTGTCTTAGAGTGAAATATTCCTGATCTTCATCCTGATGAGAAGTCAAAAAATGATTGAGTTCAATGTTTTTAAAGACCCTGTTTAATTTTTTTCCTTTGGCATGGGTTGCTGAAATACCTACCATTCTTTCAAGTACTTCATTGAATACAGTGATTTCTCCATCCTCCTGAAAGGCAAGGATGCCGTCATTGACTCCATCGACCACCTTGTTCAGAAATTTATTCAATGTGTTTGCCCGGCGGTTGATAGCACCGAGTTTTTGACTAAGTTCAATGATTTTTCTCGTATATCGGTCCGTAATATCAAAGGTTAATTGCTCTGATAATTGAAAATGATAAATAATTTTCATAATGGTATTTAAATCAATCAGTCTAACACCGATATCGATTTTTTCCTTAATGGAAGAAGGAATACTGGTCGTTTCTCCAGGTGAAATGGCAATATCGACTAGTCTGGGATATTCTCCTGATGGGGAGTATGGGATATATTCAACGTGATCTATCCCGAGCCGTTTTAATGTAGCGACAGCTTCTTGAGCTGTTTCAATGAAGTCATTCACATATAAGATTTTCTTTCCAGGGGGTAATTCAAATATCCGATCTATGTGTTCGTAATTGACCGTTCTCCTGGCTTTTATGATCGTGCAGGAATCGAAATCAATATATTCCTGTACTTCAGGTGCAATCAGTGATGAAGAGTAAACGATCAATTGATTTGTAAAATAGGTTTGAATTCCCTCATCGCATGAAAAGCTCCTTATATGGATCAGTTCTCCAAAAACGGATTGCAACTGTTCCTTCAAGGCTCTCTCTGTTTCCATTGTTCCGGCTAAAAGAATTAATTCACGTTTCATTCGGCTCCTCCTTATGGTTAAATGGGCTATTAATATGTTTATTGGTTGTCTTTATTCTAACCTATTACAACCATTAAAGAAATCAAAGTTTGTATTTTCAGATAATTTGAGGTTGGCACGGAACTTGCATGTAAGGAAGTGAAGTACATCATACTGTCAAACGGGGGGAAAGAAATGGAGAAAGAACAAAAAGCATGGAAGGTGCCGCATACGTTTATTATTGTTTTTTTCGTCGTACTTGCTGCTGCCATCTTAACGTATGTCATACCTAAGGGACAATTTACAACTGAAGAGATTACGTACATGCAGGATGGAGAGGAACAAACGAAAACGGTATTAAATCCAGATTCCTTTAGTTATTTAAAAGATGAAGATGGAAATCTAATCAGAGAAGGAACGAGTCTTTTCGAACCAGGTGGGGGAATTGGTTTCCTTAACTATGTATTCGAAGGACTAGTGTCTGGAGATAAATGGGGATCGGCTGTCGGGGTAGTGGCCTTTATCCTTATCATTGGCGGAGCCTTTGGAATCATTATGAAAACGAGGGCGATCGAAGAAGGGATCCTGAAGGTAATCGATCGAACGAAGGGGAAGGAATCTCTCATTATTCCGATTATGTTCTTCTTATTCTCATTAGGAGGAGCCGTTTTCGGAATGGGTGAAGAGGCCATCGCCTTTGCTATGATCCTCGTTCCAATCATGATTGCAATCGGTTATGATGCCATTACGGGAATCATGATCACTTATGTAGCCACCCAAATCGGATTTGCGACATCATGGATGAATCCATTCGGCGTTGCGATTGCACAAGGGGTGTCCGGAGTTCCGGTTCTTTCAGGAGCAGGCTTTAGAATCGCAATGTGGGCAGTCTTTACATTTGTTGGGATCATCTATACCTGGAGATACGCCAATGCGATTCGCAAGGAACCTAAACGAAGTCTCTCGTATACAACGGACGAATACTTCCGTAAAGAAGGTAAAGTTGAAAATTTAAATACGAAGTTTACATTGGGTCACTCGCTCGTTATCTTGACGGTAGCAGTGGGAATTGCCTGGATCATTTGGGGAGTAGTGGAACATGCCTATTATATTCCTGAGATTGCGAGCCAATTCTTTACAATTGGTTTAGTTGCAGGAGTCATCGGCGTTCTGTTTAAATTAAACGGAATGTCATGGGACGACGTAGCAAATGGTTTCATCGATGGTGCGAAAGATTTATTGCCTGCAGCACTTGTAGTAGGTATGGCAAAAGGGATCGTCATCATCCTTGGAGGAGATGCACCTGACGCACCTTCTGTCTTAAACACAGTGTTATATGGCGCTGGACAAGTGGTAGGGGACTTTCCTGAAGCCATTTCTGCCTGGTGCATGTATATGTTCCAGTCTGTATTCAACTTCTTCGTTGTTTCCGGTTCTGGGCAAGCTGCTTTGACGATGCCATTAATGGCACCACTTTCAGATATTGCGGGTGTCAGCCGCCAAGTAGCGGTACTTGCTTTCCAATTGGGAGATGGATTAACGAATATTCTTGTTCCGACATCTGCTGCCTTAATGGGTACACTGGGAGCAGCACGTGTCGATTGGGGAGTATGGGCTAAATTCATTATTAAATTTATGCTTATCCTATTCGTCCTTTCATCCATTTTTGTGATTACGGCAACATTGATTGGATTCTAATTCGGTCTATCGTGCCGGGTCCTTAACAGTAGGCTCGGTGCGAATTTTTAACCTGTAGTGAAAGGAGCACACATCATGCTGACTTTAATTCAAAACGGAGAAGTTTATGCTCCAGAATATGTAGGGAAAAAGGATATACTTCTAGTAGATAATAAAATAGGATTTATGGAAGACAAGATCCAGCTTCCTGATCAATTTGTAGATATAAAGGTCGTGGATGCAACAGGAAAATATATTGTACCAGGATTCATAGACTCACATGTACATATTATAGGGGGAGGGGGCGAAGGAAGCTTTCGTACGAGAACCCCTGAAATTCAACTGTCTCAAGCTACACTTGCAGGAATCACCACGCTTGTCGGAGTCATCGGAACAGATGGTACGACAAGAACAATGGCAAGCCTGATAGCAAAAGCAAAGGGCTTGGAGGAAGAAGGGATCACCTGTTATGCGCAAACAGGTTCTTACCAGGTCCCTTTGAAAACACTCACTGGAAAGATAGAAGATGATATTATGTTAGTAGACAGAATCATTGGAGTGGGTGAAGTAGCAATTGCTGACCACCGATCTTCCCAGCCAACGGTAAACGAATTAACGAAAATTGCTTCCGCTGCAAGGATAGGTGGAATGCTGTCAGGTAAAGCTGGGATTGTGAATGTACACGTAGGAGATAGTTATGATCATCTAAGTCTGCTTGAAGGGATCGTCGATACAACAGATATACCAATTAAACAGTTCTATCCGACACATATTAACCGGAATGCCCATCTCTTTGAAGCTGGCATTCGATACGCCAAGCGAGGCGGTTATGTAGATTTTACAACGAGTACGATCCCTCAATTTCTTGAAGATGGAGAAGTGAAGTGCAGTAAAGCGTTAAAGATGATGCTGGATGCAGGCGTACCGGTTGAACAAATCACTTATACATCTGATGGACAAGCAAGTCTGCCTAATTTCGATGGGGAAGGCGAACTTATCGGATTGCAGATAGGTCAGGTGTCGAGTCTATACAATGAAGTAAAAGACGCTGTTCTCGAAGAAGGCATCCCGTTAGAAACTGCCATTAAAGTTATCACTTCCAACCCTTCTAAAATCTTGAAATTAAAGCAAAAAGGTCATGTGGAAGTTGAAAAAGACGCTGATTTGGTGCTGCTGGATAAGAGTACGCTTGAAGTGAACACGGTTTTTGCCAAAGGGAAAATGATGGTAGAAAACGGGGAAGCGGTCGTGAAGGGGACGTTTGAATAATTATTGAAAGATAGCTTGAAGCCTTTGTGCTTTGGGCTATTTTATTTTCACTGAGCAAATAAGTGATTGAATGATAGAATGCCTGCTTTACTGGCCTGTGATTAGCCGTCCTGACGTGTGCACAAAGATCACACCGTTGTTTTTTGAATCGATCTTCGTACATATTTTTACAGGTCCCTATCCGACCCTAGACGGAGAAAGAAACCACCAATAGACCCTCATGCTGTTTGAAGAATCTCTATACTATTAAGGTATGTTAATCATTGATGGGGGACGGGTTTATGAAAAAAATGATTGAAATCTTCAGGAATCGAATATTTTTGAAATTATTTTTTGCTAATTTCACTTCGCATATGGGAAGTGTGATCGGTCTGACGGCATTTATGTTTTACCTTCTTGATCGTTTTTCTGAGAAGCCTATGTATGCTTCGATAACGGAAATGATGTACTCCCTACCTACGCTGTTAGTGTTTTTCCTTGTAGGGGTATTGGCTGACAGAATCGATCGGCAAAAAATTGCCTACCATTGTGATACGATCAGTGCTTTTCTTACGCTTTTGTTATTCGGGGCCATCTTTATTGGCTGGCTGCCTTTCATATTCTTCGTTCTTTTTGTACGAAGCGGCGTCCAGAAATTCTTCTTTCCTGCTGAACAAGGAATCTTGCAAGGGGTCCTTTCAAAGGATGATTATTCTACCGCTGCAGGTTTGAACCAAATGGTGATGAGCTTATTCATGTTACTCGGAAATGCGATTGCCATCTTTGTATATTGGACCACCGGGATATATGGTGCTCTTGCAGTTGATTTCGCCACCTTTGTGGTTTCTGCTTTATTGATTAAGCGATGTGAAATTCCTGAGGAGGTGCGGCTTCCAAATGGCAAGCATTCCTGGAAAGATTTAAACATTCGATCCGTGTCAAAAGACTTCACGGCGGGAATGAAGTATATCCTGAATCATAAGCTGCTCTTATCATTAATTGGCGGGTTTGTGGTATTCGGAGTGGTAAACGGTGGATTTGCGGTCATTCCTATCTTCATATTGAAATATAAATTAGCACCAGATTCTTATGAAGAATACTCGATACTATTAGGGGTTGCATTCGGAGCAGGGGTCTTAATTGGAAGCATATTCTCATCGATGCTAGCAGAGAAGTATAAGTTTCATGTATTGATTGTGGCAGGGCTCGTGATATCAGGAACGTTCATCATCACAGCATCTTTTGCCACAACAACCTGGACCTTCCTTATGATCATTTTCATCGCAGCACTCGGGTTGCCCCTTGTGAATATTGCCATTGGCGGGTGGATGCCGAGCATTATCGATCCCAAAATGATGGGCAGGGTCCAGGGTTGGATCAATCCACTTATGATGTTGTCCCAATCCATTACTCTCGGAGTGATTGCTGTCACATTCCCGTCTGTTGTAACTGTTGAAATGCTCTATTGGCTCGTGGGAGGATGCCTGATCATTGTAGGCATCTTCTACACCATCATCCTTCCTAAATATGTGAAAGAGGAAGAGGATAATCAGCCGGCGGTAATAAATGGATAAATAAAAAAATCCTTCTATTGAATAGATAATCCGATTCAATAGAGGGATTTTTTATAACGTTCTTTTCGAAAGGCTGTTTTCGCAAAGATTGTTTTTTCCTTACATAGGAGCTGCCAAGGCTCTGACTAAGAGTGATTGCGATAGATGGTGAGGAGAACAGCTTCGCTTTCCGGCGGACGAACGGCCGAGCCTCCTAGTGAAAAAACGAATGAAATAGTATCTTACTATTCAAGCTGAAATCGAACAAAGTATTGGTTGAAAAACTGATGTTTTCTAGACGTGTATGGTATTAGTTTAGTCCTCATACTTAGTGAGTTGATTTACGCTGCAGGTGATCGACTCCTGCGGGAATTGCGGGAAAGTTGAGACCCCGCAGGGCAAAGCCCGAGGAGGCTCAACTCACGCCCCGCGGAAAGCGAGCATCTGCAGCGGAAATCAACTAGCACTCGCTACCTTCAATAGCAACAAAGTTAACGAAAAGAGCCTTTTATAAAAACGAATGAAAAAAATGAAAATAAGTATAATGATTTCATGAACGATTTTTCCAGTTCAGCGTCTTATCAATGAACTAGGCCGGTTGAGGCGGATGGAAAGGACAGTAAAGGATGGAAGAGAGTCGATGGATCAAACAAGCGAAAAAAGGAGATCATGAAGCCTTTGCTCTTCTTTTTAATGAACATTATCCGTTTCTGGTGAAATACTTAATAAAAGTGACTATGGACCGGGATCAGGCAGAAGAACTTGCTCAGGATACAATGGCGAAATGTGTAGAGAAGATTCATCAGTACAATGGGAAATCCAAGTTTTCCTCATGGCTGATCTCCATTGCGACCAATCGTTTGATCGATCTTCAGCGTAAAAAGAAGAGAGAGCAGGATTGGCAACATGAAGAGGTGAATGTCAGAAAGTTGAAATGGGAAATAGAATCACGAAATGAAGAATGGAATGATGTATTAGCTGCATTGTCCACATTATCTGAAGATGTCAGGCTCCCCATCATTCTGAAGCATTACTACGGCTATTCCTATGAAGAAGTAGGGCACATGATGGAGATATCTCCAGGGACAGTGAAGTCGCGGGTTCACCACGGAATCACCAGGCTGAGAAAGGAGTTGAAATTAGATGACCAACGATAATAAACAGGATGATCTAAGAAAATTAATGGATGAAGGATTTCAGTCATTGAATAAAGAACTTGATGAAAATACTCCCTCCTTGCAATGGTTTGAGCAAATGGTATTAGATCAGCAGGCGCAACTTAAAGCCAGGTTTAAACGAGACCTTATCATTTTCCTTTTTCTTGCCTGCTGCATCCTGATTGTGTTCTTTTTTACATTATTTCAAATGCCTATTCTATTTCTTCTCCTTCAAGCAGCCATTTTTGTAGGAGGAGCGATTTTTACAGGGATAACATACATGAAAAAGGTGAAAAGGATATGACAAAAGAAGAACTCTACATTTTACCCCTTGTCATACCGATCCTTCTGATACAAAGCATTTATTTGTTTATCGATGCACGGAGAAACGGACATCATTACTGGTTCTGGGGGATCTGGGGTTTGATACAATGCCCGATGCCCATTATCTTTTATTTTATATTCGCAAAGAAAGTTTGGAGAAATTGGAAAGCAGGGGAGAGAAAAACATGATACTCGTTACAACTGATTATGTGCCAGGTATGGAAGTCAAAGAGTTAAAGGGATTCGTAAGAGGAAGCACCGTACAGGCCAAGCACATTGGTAAAGATATCATCGCAAGCCTTAAAACGATCATTGGCGGTGAAATCAGTGAATACAGTGAGCTAATGGAGGAAGCTAGAAAGCAAGCGATTGACCGGATGATCATGGAAGCCTCAAAAAAAGGCGCGAACGCAATCATCGCAGTTCGTCTTGAAACGTCTTCGGTCATGCAAAACGCATCTGAAATGATTGCTTACGGGACAGCAGTCTATGTGGAATAATACACTTTCAATAGGCTAAAGATAGTTAACTATTCAGAAGGAACAACATATAGTATATAGAAAATTATCAATAAAAATAATATTGACACAATTCAACCCGTATAGTATGGTTATTAATGGAATAAATTAAAAATGAATGGAGGGTTTGTGATGATGAACGTGTATACAATCCATAGAGTACCAGCAGCTATTCATACTAATTTCATATCATCACATGACCGGTAACTCCTTACTAATTTCAAACCATTAATGGGCACAGGTTATGTATGTAATCTGTGCTTTTGTATGTCCTATAACAAAGACGGACGTTTATAAGGTGCAACAGGTCGGCCAAAGTACCACACCGATCTATTGATGAAGCCTTTTGACGTCTGTCTTTTTTTGTTCAAGTGGCAGGGGTTTGTAAGGTGAATCCAAGGTTCATCCTTGATCATATAAATAGTTTCAATTTCAGAAGGAGGAAATGATGATGTTAATTGTTCAAATGAAGAAGATGATGTCTGCTGTGGAGACAGAAGGCGGATAGTGTAAGTCAACATGAGGAGGTAGAGAGAGAATGTTCAGTATTTTTAAGAAGTTATCATGGTTTTTTATTGAAAATTGGAAGAGGTATACGGTGGCGATTGTCCTGTTAACCATTGTGGGAATTCTTGATGTGATTCCCCCAAAGCTTGTAGGGAATAGCATCGATGACATTCATCTGGGTGCAATGACATGGGATGTTGTTGGAAAGTATCTCTGGATGATTGCTGGCATTGCCATTGTGTCGTATGCCATGACGTATGTGTGGATGTATAAATTATTTGGAGGAGCATTCCTCGTTGAAAGAAAACTACGCAGTAAATTTATGGGGCATTTATTAAAGATGACGCCAACGTTCTTCGAGAAAAATCGTACAGGGGACCTGATGGCAAGGGCTACGAATGACTTGAAGGCGATCTCGGTCACCGCAGGGTTCGGAGTGTTGACCTTGATTGATTCGAGCGTGTTTATGCTGACAATTCTATGTACGATGGGATTTCTCATCAGCTGGAAATTGACGATAGCGGCGATTTTGCCACTGCCGATCATGGCCATGTTAATGAAGGTATACGGTGCAAGAATTCATAAACGATTCATGGAAGCGCAGGATTCATTTGGAGACTTGAATGACAAAGTGTTAGAGTCGATTGCCGGGGTTCGTGTGATTCGGGCATACGTTCAGGAAAGAGCCGATGAAAAGCGATTCTCTGATATGACAGAAGATGTGTACAACAAAAATATTGGTGTGGCAAAGATAGATTCTCTCTTTGAACCTACCATTAAAGTCCTTGTCGGGTTGAGTTACTTAATCGGACTGGGGTATGGTGCTTATCTGGTGTTTCATCAAACAATCACGTTAGGAGAACTTGTCTCGTTTAATGTCTATCTCGGAATGTTAATCTGGCCGATGTTTGCAATCGGTGAGTTAATTAATATCATGCAGCGAGGGAATGCGTCCCTTGACCGGGTTCAAGAGACACTTGATTATGTGCAGGATGTTCAAGATTCTGAGAATCCTAAATGGATCGATTCACCTGAACATATCGGATTCAAGGAAGTGGATTTTCAATATCCTTCCTCCCAGGTCCTGAATTTAAACAATATTAATGTAAACATCCATCAAGGGGGTACCCTTGGAATCGTAGGCAAGACCGGAAGCGGGAAGACGACCTTTATCAAGCAGCTTCTCCGTGAATATCCTGCAGGTAAGGGATCTTTATCCATTGGAGGCGTTCCAATCGCCGATTTGACCATCCAACAGGTCAGGGACTGGATTGGTTACGTACCTCAGGATCATGTTCTCTTCTCAAGAACCGTAAGAGAAAACATATTCTTCGGTCGACATGATGCCACTGAGGAAGATTTGGAAAAAGCCATTGAACTGGCTGATTTTAAGAAAGATTTAGAAATGCTGCCGGATGGATTGACCACTCTTGTCGGAGAAAAGGGTGTAGCTCTTTCAGGTGGGCAGAAGCAGAGGATATCAATTGCCCGGGCTCTTATCAAAAACCCTGAAATTCTGATCCTGGATGATTCACTATCAGCTGTAGATGCGAAAACAGAAGCAAAGATCATTGACAATATACGAAAAGAACGTGAAGGAAAAACAACGATTATTACGACTCATCGACTATCGGCCGTTCAGCATGCAGATTGGATTATCGTGTTTGAAGATGGGAAAGTGGTAGAAGAAGGCGTCCATGAACGTCTCCTTGAAAACGGTGGTTGGTACAAAGAGCAATTCGATCGCCAACAAGTTGAAGATTCCTCACTTGAGGAGGTGGGCGCATGAACGTCGGAAGAAAACTAACCGAATATGCCCTAATATACAAAAAAATCATTATCGCTGCCCTCCTGATGCTGAGTGTATCAGTAGCAGCAGAACTGGCAGGCCCTTTCATTGCGAAAAAACTGATTGATGATCACATATTGGGAATCGAATCCACCTGGTATGAAACGGTGGAAGGGGGAGAATCGGTTTCCTATGAGGGGAAATGGTATAAGCGGGACCAATATTTCTCTGAAGGAGAATCCAAAGGGGCTAAGAATCGCATCCTTCAAGCCGGGAGAGCGTTTTATTTCGTTCCTACCGCCGTCTCCTTTGACGGGAAAAGATCGGTGGAGTCAGGGGAAATGACAATTACAAAAGGGGATGAATCGGCCACTTATCCCGCTGAGAAGTTAACAGGGGATGAACTGCTCCGGTTCTATAATCCGGAAATCCCTAAAATCATTAAACTGATTGCCTTTTATTTTGGTCTCCTTGTAGTGGCTGCCTTTTTCCAATACGGCCAGCGATTCTATTTACAGAAAGCAGCAAACAGGGTCATCCAGAAAATGCGGAATGACGTGTTTCAGCATATTCAAAAGCTGCCGATCCGTTATTTTGATAATCTGCCTGCAGGGAAAGTCGTTGCCAGGATCACAAATGATACGGAAGCAATAAGAGACCTTTATGTAACAGTTTTATCAACCTTTTTCTCAAGCACGATTTACATTATCGGGATTTACATCGCACTATTTATTCTTGATGTTAAGTTAGCAGCGATGTGTTTGATTCTGATTCCGATCCTCGTTGTCTGGACTTACCTGTACCGGATCTTTGCGTCGAAATACAATCACATCATCCGGTCAAAAGTAAGTGATATCAATGCCATGATCAATGAGTCAATTCAGGGCATGAACATCATACAGGCTTTCAGCAGGGAAAAGAAAACGAACCAAGAATTTGAGGATTTAAACGAAACTCATTTCAAGTACCAAAATAAACTGTTAAGCCTTAATTCGATGACCTCCCATAATCTTGTGGGGGTACTCCGAAATATCACCTTTGTGGCGTTCATTTGGTATTTTGGTGGCGCTTCGATTGGTGTCGGATCGGTTGTCACATTAGGAGTCCTTTACGCATTTGTCGATTACATCAACCGTTTATTCCAACCTGTGACAGGCATTGTGAATCAACTCGCTAATCTTGAACAGGCACTTGTGGCAGGTGAGCGAGTGTTCAAACTGTTAGAAGAGACTGGAACCCCTGTGGAAGATGAGAAGATGAATCGATATGATGGAAATGTAAGTTTTGAACATGTATTCTTTGGATACAAAGAAAACGAATATGTATTAAAGGATATTACATTTACAGCGAACAAAGGGGAGACCGTTGCGCTGGTAGGCCACACAGGGTCTGGAAAAAGCTCAATCATGAATCTGCTATTCCGTTTTTATGATACCAATGAAGGGAAAATCCTGATTGACGGAAAAGACATTGTGGACATTCCCTATCAAACCATTCGAGAGCACATGGGGATTGTCTTGCAGGATCCTTACTTGTTTACTGGAACCATTGCCTCAAACGTAAGCCTTGATGATCCCAGAATTTCAAGGGAACAGGTGGATGCTGCGCTTAAAGCGGTAGGTGCAGAGAAAGTATTCAAAAACCTTGAGAATGGCTATGATGAACCGGTGATCGAGAAAGGCAGCACATTGTCATCCGGTCAGCGTCAACTGATTTCCTTCGCACGGGCTCTCGCCTTTAATCCGGCGATCCTGATCCTTGATGAAGCGACTTCAAGCATCGATACAGAGACAGAAGCCATCATTCAAGAAGCGATGGAAGTACTGAAGAAGGGTAGAACGACCTTTATCATTGCCCATCGACTTTCCACAATTAAGAATGCCGATCAAATCCTTGTATTAGATCGTGGTGAAATCGTGGAGCGGGGAAATCATGACGAGCTGATGAAGCATATGGGACGTTACTATCAAATGTATCAGCTCCAGCAAGGATCAAAGGAAGATAAGGCAGGATAGAAAAGGAGAGGCATCTGACGATTAAAGTCAGATGCCTTTTTTTTGCGTGAAATAGTATCCAAAAAAAGGATTTTTCCATTTGGGCTAGAAGTTTATAGTAGATACAAAGATTATACAAGGGTGATGTCATGAAGGTATTGCGTCAATTATTGCTTATCATTGCAGGGTTCATCCTGATCAGTGTACTGCCCGTTTTGTTTTATGGAGGGGGCAAATCAGAATTATTTTATTTGATGATAAATGGAAACGGGAGCTCGTTTGGCTTTTATCCGAAAGAGTATCTCATAGGGATTTATCATGTGTTTACAGGTATCTTTCGACCGGATCAATGGAATTTGTTCGTATTGAATAAGGAATATCCACTTAAGGACGTTCTGGCTGGAAGATATGTTTATTCTATGAAAGTGTTTTTATTTTCATTAAGCTTGGCGCTAGGGATCTCATTTTTAGTAAGTCTATTCATTTCGCTTACGTCAAAATGGATTCAACGTGCATTCTTAAGCCTTGTGAACATCCTGGAATCTCTTCCTGATGTATTTATCATCATCGGGATTCAACTGGCTGTTGTTGTGTTCTTTCGACATACCGGGGTGTTAATAGGGGAAATCGCGATGATGGATGAGGAACTGTATTTGTTACCTGTCACATGCCTGACGATCGTGCCTACTGTATTCTTAATCAAAACCATCGTGTTATTGCTTACAGAAGAAGATCAGAAGCCGTACATAGAGCTAGCAAAAGGTAAAGGACTCAATGTATATCAAGTAGTTGTGACCCATAGCTTCCGGAATGTGGTCTACAGTTTATTCTATCGATCAAAGATCATCTTTTCTTTTATGTTATCCAATCTGTTTATTCTGGAACGATTGTTCAATATGAGGGGAATCATGGATCTATTGATCTGGTCAAGTGGATTGACCTTCGTACTTATTTCTACGGTTATTTTCCTGCCTTTTTATCTGGTTTTCACGGTGATCGAGATGCGTTTGAAAAAGAGCATCGGCTTAAAGGAGGACGGGACGTATGTTTAAAACCGTATCGAAGCAGCCTCAGTTCCTCGTTGGTTTCCTATTCATTACAGGACTTTTAGTTGTGAGTTTTTTGTACGAACCTTTTATAGAAGAAAAGGTGAAAATGTATAGTTTTTTAAATCATAACGGTGAAAGGGTGGGACCACCGTTCACGCCACTTGAACTCCCTCCGTTCGGATCGGATCGATTGGGGCTTCCCTTATGGTCTTACGTCGTTCAAGGGGCAAAGTATACGATCATCATTGGATTGATCATCAGCTTTCTTCAAGTGGTGCTGGCTTTTTCATTGTCCGTGCTCTTTATAAATTTCTTTAAAAACGTGCAGAGGATATTTGAAGAGTTGGTAGAATCCATGGTATATATCCCCATGGCCGTCATCGCCTTCATGCTCCTTTCACCAATCAGTTTCGTCATGGTTGAACCAGAGAAGGCATTTGTGAAAGTATTAAGTATTCAAATCTTCCTTTTGACACTCATTGGTATACCGCCATTGATCGTCGTGCTATCCAAAGAAATCAAAAAAGTGCTCCAAGAAGAGTTTGTCCTTAGTGCAAGAACCCTGGGAGCAAGAGGCTTATCATTATACAGGAGACATGTGATCCGTAACTTATTCCCCAGGTTGATCCTGTTATTTTTCCAGAGGAATGTAGCTGTATTGATCTTATTCGCCCATCTCGGGTTTCTTGAAGTCTTTCTTGGAGGGGCGATAGAAAGAGAAATCATGATAGGAGTGATCCGGAAATTTTCTCTTTCCAACGAATGGGCAGGAAATATCGGAAAAGCCTATTTTGAACTGATGGTGGCACCATGGATACTATTTGTACCCCTTTTTTCCCTTTCCTTAACTGCTCTTTCCTACAACCTCATGGCATCCTCTCTGCAAAAGGTGCTTTTTGGAGATAAAGGAAAGATGAATAACGGAAGAAAGAAAGCGGACTTGGAGTTAAAAAAACCGGTGGAGAGTTTGGGGACAGAAATGTTTATGAGGGAAACGAAGGAGACGTATAAGGGTTGATAGGTACATTTTGGAAATGCGAGTGCTCCTGAGTGAAAACACCGGCAAAGTAAATCCGAACGGAGATCATCAAGCAAGTCGATTATATATACAATTTTCTGTTAGGAAAACAGGACTTTTGTGTTATTTTGACGTTTTAAATCGAAATTCTTCCCATATCAATGTATAATTTAATTGATGAAAAAGTTTCATAATAAGGGAGGATACCATGATGGGATGGATAATCGCCATTTTATTTGGTGCGGCAGTCGTGCTGCTCATTATATCGTTAATTAAAACGACACAATCTAACTCAAAGCTTGAACAACAGATAGAGCATGTTTCGATCTCGGTATTGAACGAGGTTCATGAACTTGAGAAGCAGTTACGGAATATTCAGCTGGATGCAGAGATTACAGCTCAACAGGCAGGGGCGGCACCGGCAGCATCGGACGAACGTGTAATGCTCCGTGAAATGATTGATCTGCAAAAAAGGGGATATTCCTTTGAAAGCATCGCAGCACAAACAAAGCTTAAGCCACATGAAGTAGAGCATATGCTGGCACCTTACATTGCAGGCAAGAGTGAAAGGGGCTTAGTGGCACAATGACAGTGACATCTAATTCTTTGCGAAGTTTTGCTGCAGGTCTATTGATTGCTACAAGTTTAATTGGAGCTGTATATCTTTTCGGACCTTCAGAGGCGAAAAGTACGGCGAAGGAAGAATCTGTTAAAGTTGAAAGGCCATCGGAAGACGACATGGTGAAACAGCTCACCTCGAAGGGCTACGTGGTACATACTGAAGAACAGTGGAACAAGCAGCTTGCTGCGATGAACGAGAAGCAGCAAGGTGAATCAGAGGACAAAAAAGATCAAAAGTCGGATGGGAAAATCATTTATCGTACAATGTTGACTGTCTCTACAGGAATGACCAGCATTGATGTCGGGAATGCCCTGGAGAAAGCGAACATCATCAAAAGTGGATTGGATTTCTACAAAGAAGTAGAAAATCGTGGTCTTGAAAATGATTTGCGCCCAGGCACTTTCGAAGTGGAAAGTGGGATGACCACTGACGAAATCATTTCGACAATTTTTAAATAATGGGAAAAGGGACAGTTCAAACATGTGAACTGTCTTTTTTATTTAGCTGTTTTTGTACCAGTTGTTGCTATGGACCAAGCGAGTAGTGGTTGTTTCCCTGTGATGAATAGTAGAGGTGCTGTTTTCTTTCCATTGTTTCTTTCTTACTCAATGTGCCTTTATTTCGACGAAATGTGATCTTAATAACATATACCCACACGACTCCTGATATAGGATGAATCTTCCAGTTGTTGATAGATGAAATCCCCAGTGTCATACATGGAGATGCTTTTTCCTTCTTGAGGCAGTACATCTTTTTCTACTCGATATTTTCCGACTCTCTCCCCATCAGGTAAATAGGTCGGACAAACGACCGTCCAATCCATTTCCGATGCTTGTAAAATCAGGAATGCCTTTAAATGGTCTTCGGCTGCAGTTGTACCTCTTCTTTTCGACTCACTTGCTTGAAAACGATATAGTCCGGTCTCATTTCGTGCCTGTAGTATGCCTGCGGTCCCGCAGGTGATAATCCTCTTCACCCCATGAGCCCTCATGGCCTTTAAAAGAATCGGCATACTTCTTGAGAGTACATCATGTTTATCTGTATTCAAGCAACTCACTACCGCATCGCAGCCTTCGATGGTTTTCATTACGTCCTCTTCGTTCAGTACATCACCTACAATTTCCATGTCAATAGATTCTAACTTGCTTTCTTTTCGTACTAAACGGTTGATTTGATATGTTGAGAGAGCTTGTTGAAAAACCACGGAACCAACTCTCCCGGTGCTCCCGAATAATGCGATTTTCATCCTCATGACCTCCTATTTCTTATAAAAAATAGTGTATCGCATAATCGGAGATTTTTACATGATTATGCAAGCAGGAATCCATACTAATGGGAAAGGGAGAAAACTCTGGAAGTGAAAACTTTTATATTGACTTATGACCTGAATCGTTTTATGATGACAATCGTAACTAAATTAATTCCGATAAGAATAGTGGGGGTTTTACAATGGGAAAATGGAAATTATCCATCATTTTGCTAATCACCTTATCCATGGTGTTAGCTGCATGTGGACAATCTGAAGATAAAGAAGAGTCAAACGGTGATTCAAAAGAAGATGGAAAAACATCTCTTTATGATCAAGTAATGGAAGAAGGGGAATTACTCGTTGGAACGGAAGGTACATATCCTCCCTTCACATTCCATGACAAATCAGGAGAATTGACTGGATTTGACGTGGAAATTGCACGTGAAGTTGCGAAGCGCCTTGGTGTTGAGGCGAATTTCCAAGAAACCCAGTGGGATGCCATGTTTGAAGGCTTAAATTCGAAACGATTTGATATGATCGCAAACCAAGTTGGGATTCGTGAAGACCGAGAGAAGAAATATGATTTCTCTGATCCATATATTGAATCAAGTGCAGTAGTGGTTGTATCGAAAGACAATAAAGATGTAAAATCATTTGAAGATATTAAAGGATTGACGTCTGCTCAATCCCTGACAAGTAACTACAGAGATATCGCTGAAAAAAATGGAGCCAAAATCCAAGGTGTAGAAGGCCTGGCTCAATCCATCCAACTTCTGGAACAAGGAAGAGTGGACGTGACAGTGAACGATAAGATTTCCATTCTGGATTACTTGAAGAAACAGCCGAACGCGAATGTCAAAATTACAGCTGAAGCTGAAGATGCCGGACAAAGTGGGCTAATGTTCCGTAAAGGGAACGATAAGATAGTGGAAGAAGTAAATAAAGCGTTAGAGGAAATGAAGGAAGACGGTACGTACAAAGAGATTTCTGAGAAATGGTTCGGGGAAGATGTATCTCCTAAGTAGCATTTACCAGGATCCCGAAGCAATGATTGATATTTTACAAAGCTCCCTGCTTCCTATGATAAAGGGAGCTTTGTATTATTCTATCCCTCTAGCGCTAATATCATTTGTTTTGGGAATGATTCTGGCTGTCCTGACTGCATTAGCAAGATTGTCAAGTATCACGATTCTAAGAGGAATCGCAAGGTTTTATGTTTCTGCCATACGCGGTACGCCATTATTGGTACAATTATTCATCATTTTTTACGGTATGCCTTCAACCGGGATAGAATTTCTCAAGTTTGATCCGTTCCCGGCTGCTGTCATTGCGTTTTCATTAAATATGGGTGCCTACTCATCAGAAATTGTCCGTGCAGCCATCCAGTCGATCCCTAAAGGACAATGGGAAGCAGGATACTCGATCGGTATGACCTATTCACAGGCACTTAAAAGAATCATCTTGCCGCAAGCGACCCGTGTATCCATTCCACCACTATCCAATTCATTCATCAGCCTGGTGAAGGATACATCTCTTGCCTCCTTGATTCTGGTGACCGAAATGTTCAGGAAAGCCCAGGAAATTGCTGCCACAAACTATGAGTTCCTACTCATGTACATGGAAGCTGCCCTGCTTTACTGGATCATCTGCTTTATCCTATCTATCATTCAGGGGCGAATTGAAGCAAGACTAGATCGATATATTGCCAAGTAATATAAAAGGAGATTGAATATGATTTCCATCAAAGGATTAACGAAACGATTTGACAAACTAGAAGTGTTAAAGGGAATGAATGTAGAGGTGGGTAAAGGACAAGTTATCGTCCTGATCGGCCCATCAGGATCTGGAAAGACAACCTTCCTGCGCTGTTTGAATTCACTTGAAATCCCTAATGACGGCACAGTTTCAATAGGGGAAACGTCCGTTAACTTTAACAAAAAGGTACCCAAGCAAGAACTTATTAAACTAAGAAGAAAAACGGGAATGGTATTCCAAAACTATAATTTGTTTCCACATATGACTGCCTTGGAAAATGTCATGGAGGGACCGACAGTTGTACAAAAACGCAGCAAGTCCGAAACAAAGGAGAAAGCCATCAGATTGCTTGAAAAAGTAGGGCTCGGTGATAAAGTGGACTACTATCCATTTCAGCTTTCCGGGGGACAACAGCAAAGGGTCGGAATCGCAAGAGCCCTCGCAATCGAGCCGGAAGTGATGCTCTTTGATGAACCCACCTCTGCACTAGATCCTGAACTGGTTGGAGAGGTCCTGAAAGTAATGAAGGATCTTGCTGAAGAAGGTATGACCATGGTCGTCGTGACACATGAAATGAGATTTGCGAAAGAAGCAGCTGATAAAGTCATCTTTATGGATGGCGGTTATATCGTCGAAGAAGGCTCTCCACAACAAGTATTCGAGGCACCTGAAAATGAACGTACCCGCCAATTCTTGAATTTAATACAATGAGAAAAAGGATGAATGAGGATGTTGCCCATTCATCCTTTTTTGCTATTTTATCAATCTCGGGAGATCTTCTTACAGGTATACCTCTCACTGAACTCGCCTATATGTAAACGAAAAAAATAATAAGTTGACATAAAGCGTAAAAAAACTTATATTTTGAATTGTAGAATATTTAAGGGGTGTTGTTGGATGAGATTAAAAGACATGATTCTTGTTTCGATGTTTACAGCTATAGTAGCAGCGCTAGGTGTGATCCCACCAATCGCTCTGCCGTTTACACCAGTTCCAATTACAGCGCAGACGTTCGGTGTGATGTTAGCAGGAGCGGTATTAGGGGCGAGACTCGGGGGACTGAGTCTTGGATTATTCGTTCTGTTAGTGGGGATAGGAGCACCTATTCTTTCAGGAGGAAGAGGGGGATTGCCCACCCTGATTGGACCAAGTGGGGGATACATACTGAGCTGGCCGATTGCTGCATTCGTCATCGGTTTCTTGGTTGACCGGTACAAAGGTCGATTGAAACTTTGGAATATGATTTTGTTTAATGTTATAGGCGGCATCATCGTCGTATATGTTGGAGGTATTACCTTCTTATCTCTAGTGACGGAGCTTTCCTGGATGCAGGCAGCGGTCTCAGCTTTGAGCTATATACCGGGTGATGCAGTAAAGGCTGTCATTGCAGGTACCGTTGCTCTTCAACTGCATAGAGCAGCGCCAATAGCAAAATTTCATAACGAGAAAAAAGTAGCATAAGATAAGAGGCTTGATAAGATAGTGGAAACACTGACTTGTTGAGCCTTTTTAACTTGTAGCTGGGAAATAGATGTGATTTGATGATAATAGAGACAATTTTCTGATCATTATGTAAGAGGAGAATTCAGTTCATGAGCTATGTGGGAAGCACTTTAAGAGAATACAGTCTTCATCAGCCTGATAAGCTGGCAGTTTCATCTGAGAAATTGAGTATGACTTATAAAGAGATGTATGGGTTGGTTACGACTTACCAGCAAGCTCTATTGAAATATACCGGTGAACAAGAAAAATGTATCGGGATACATGTGGAAGACTCCCTTTCATTTCTTGCATTATTCTTTGCCATCGTACGAAATGGTTGGCAGGCTATGCCAATCGATTCAAAGTGGACACAGGGAGAGCTAAACGATGCAAATGAAATCGCATCACCGGATCACATCATTACAGATTGTGTAAGGGATATTGAAGAGAAGGGTTTTTTAATCGGGCTTAATCAGTTATTCAGTAATGGAGAAGTGGGCGATGTTACCTTCACTCCAGACCCCATGACAGACTTCTATGTTGGCTTTACGTCCGGCTCGTCTGGTAAACCAAAAGGATTTACAAGGTCACATAAGTCATGGACAGAAAGCTTCTCAGTTTGCGAGGAAACATTTCATCTGACAAAAGATGATGCGATCATTTCACCGGGGCCACTTTGTCATTCCCTTAGTTTGTTTACCGCAGTTCACACGATACAGATGGGGGCAACGCTTCATGTGGCAGAAACCTTCAATCGAACATCATTGGTGGAAAGAATACATACTGAGGGAATCAATACATTTGTAGGGGTTCCTACCATGGTGGAAGCCTTGTTAGAGGAATGCCAATCACGTTCATTACAGTATTGCTGTATAAAGAACTTAATTATATCGGGAGCTGGATGGTCATCTGCATCAAAGGAAAAGACTTTATCTATTTTCCCTTACGCCTCCTTATTTGAATATTACGGGGCGTCGGAATTGAGTTTTGTCATGTACAAGAAAGACTGGGAAAACGGACACCGGCCTTTTCCTGATGTTTCTATACGTATTCTTGATGAACACTTTCACGAAGCAAAGATTGGTGAGGTCGGGAAAGTGTTCGTTACTAGCCGTATGCTCTATTCTGGTTATCTTGACCAGGAAGAAGAAACCCAAAGGGTCTTAACGGCTCATGGAGCGACTGTAGGTGACGTCGGTTATAAGAATGAGTTTGGGGAGGTATTTCTTGTAGGAAGAGAAAGCAATATGATCAAGAGTGGAGGATTGAAGGTTTATCCTGAAGAAGTCGAGGCCATTCTTCAAACCCATCCGGATATTGTAGAGTCAATCGTTTATCCGGTGGAGGATCACTATTGGGGTGAAATGGTCGTATGTTCCTTAAAGGTGAAGAATCATGCTAGCCTGACAATGGAAGGGTTGAAACAATTCTGCAAAGCTAAAATAGCAGACTATAAAATCCCGAAACAAATTCTTCCCCTTCCCACCTTTTATTACACAAAAAGCGGAAAAATCGACCGAAAAGCCACGTTAGAGGGACGGACCTCACACTTAAGGAGGGAAACGGAATGAAGGAAGCGGTAATCGTATGGGCTAAAAGAACGCCGATTGGTAAATGTGGAGGAAGCCTGAAGGATATCAGACCGGAGATTCTTGCAGCCACACTCATGAAAGCGTTGGTTAAAGAAACCAATATTGCCCCCATTGAAATAGATGATGTCATTCTTGGGAACACAGTTGGTCAAGGGGGGAATCTGGCACGGCTTTCTGCCTTAACCGCAGGTTTGCCTGTCACGATTCCAGGAGTGACGGTAGATCGGCAATGTGGTTCGGGATTGGAAGCTATCGTATCAGCTTGTAGACTTGTACAATCTGAGGCGGGAGACATGTATGTTGCAGGTGGGGTGGAAAGTACGAGCCTCGCCCCCTGGAAAATGGAAAAGCCTGAGAACCCCATGCAATCTCCACGAATATATTCAAGAGCAAGATTCTCACCTGATGAGATAGGGGATCCGGAAATGGGGGAGGCTGCTGAAAATGTAGCAGCAGCGTATGAGATAAGCCGCAAGGACCAAGATGCTTATGCGTTAAGGAGTCATGAAAAAGCGATTCGCTCTCAGAAGGGAAATCGCTTTAAAGATGAAATCGTACCTGTAAACACGATCATAATGGATGAATGTCCAAGAGAGCATACATCATTGGAAAAGCTCTCAAAGCTCCCGCCTGTCTTCCGCGAAGGGGGAACGGTAACGGCTGGAAATGCTTGTCCCATTAACGATGGAGCAGCTATTGTTTTAGTATTATCCAAAGAAAAATGCCTTGAACTGGGACTCGAACCCGCTTTGAAATTCATAGATGCCAAAGCGGAAGGTGTCGATCCAAATCTTTTAGGAATCGGTCCGATTCCAGCCGTACTGAAGTTGTATGAAAGAAACAATATTTCATCCACTGATATCGATGTCGTGGAATTTAATGAAGCATTTGCCAGTCAAGTCATTGCCTCTTTAAGGGAATTGAACCTGCCTGAAGAAAAAGTCAATATCGGGGGAGGGGCACTGGCACTTGGTCATCCATACGGGGCATCTGGTGCGATTCTTGTGACACGCCTGTTTCATGAAATGAAGACTCGAAAGGGCTTAAGGGGCCTGGCTACCCTCGGCATCGGTGGGGGAATGGGCCTGGCAGCTTTATTTGAAGGGATCTAAGGATTACGAGGAGGATGGACATGGAAAATGAAGTTGTTATCATCACAGGCTCAACAAGGGGCATTGGGAAGAATCTTGCCTATACTCTGGCCGATTTGGGTGCCAAAGTCGTCATTAACGGAACCGGAAAAGAAGCGGTTGATGAAGTCGTTAATGAAATTAAAGTAAAAGGAGGAAAAGCTGTCGGAGTATGTGGAAGGGTTGAAAACATGGAAACGGGAGAAGCGTTGGTACGAGCAGCGATCAATGAATTTGGGCGTGCAACGATTCTTATTAACAATGCCGGAAACAACAGGGATCGAATGGCACACCGTTTATCTGAAGAAGACTGGGATGCTGTCATTTCCACTCACTTAAAGGGAACCTTTTCATCTGTGAGACCATTTATTCAACATCGGAAAAGTGATGGAGGAGATGGGGTCATCCTGAATATGACATCCAGAGCAGGGATAAAGGGAACGATGGGCCAACTAAATTATAGTGCAGCCAAAGCAGGGATCATCGGAATGACCAAAACCTTATCCCAAGAGTTGAAAAGGGAAAGGATACGTGTCTTAGCCGTATCTCCAGCAGCTCTGACGGATATGACCTCCCCTCATGTAGAAAAGGCAAAAGTAAGAGCCGCTCAAGAAGGGAGAGAATTAGAGTCTTATTGGGAAATCGGGACTGCTAAAGACGTGGCCTTATTTGTCACAAAACTCCTGGAAAATAAAGATTCTATCCGAACTGGTGCTGTTTATAGCGTGAACGGCAAACAAGTTGGCATATGGGAAGAGCCTGTCTGGAATGAACTGAAATTTTCATAAAAAGGTTAGTTCACTTGAATTAGTGGAAATATGGTAATGAGAAGAAAAGTTCAAGGGAGGATTTGAAAATGGAATATCGTTTAGAACATGATACACTCGGAGAAATGAAGGTACCAAAGGAAAAATATTGGGGAGCACAAACTCAGAGAAGTAAAGAAAACTTCCAAATCGGTACAGAGAAAATGCCTATTGAGGTTACATATGCCTTTGCCCAGCTTAAAAAGGCGGCTGCAGTCGTCAATCATTCACTTGGTAAGCTTACAGAAAGCAAGATGAAGGCGATTGGCCAGGCGTGTGATGAAATTCTTGAAGGGAAGTGGGATACACATTTTCCCCTAGTGGTCTGGCAAACAGGAAGCGGTACTCAATCCAATATGAACGTAAATGAAGTGGTTGCCTACCGTGCGAATGAAATCCTCGGGGCAAAAGGGTTAGATGAAAAGGTTCATCCAAATGATGATGTGAACATGTCCCAAAGCTCCAATGATACATTCCCAACGGCTATGCACATCGCAGCCTACCATGAAATAGAATCAAAGCTATTCCCGGTTCTTCAAGAATTTACTGCCACATTAAAAGAAAAAGAAATTCAGTTCCAGGATATTATAAAAATCGGACGTACCCATCTACAGGATGCCACTCCGCTGACACTGGGTCAGGAAATTAGTGGGTGGAGGTCCATGATGGAACGCTCTTATAGTATGACTAGAGAGAGCTTACAGCGATTAGTCAACCTGGCCATTGGGGGTACGGCTGTAGGGACGGGCATCAATGCCGACCCGACCTTCGGTGATAAGGTGGCAAAACAATTAGAGGTGCAAACGGGCGTCAAGTTTGTTTCATCCGATAATAAGTTTCATGCGTTAACATCCCATGATGAAATCGTTTATGTACACGGGGCGATAAAGGCGCTGGCTGCCGACCTGATGAAAATAGCGAATGACATCAGATGGTTAGCAAGCGGTCCCCGAAGTGGAATCGGAGAAATAACGATACCCGCCAATGAACCTGGGAGTTCGATCATGCCAGGGAAAGTGAACCCGACCCAAAGTGAAGCTGTGACGATGGTCGTGACACAAGTCTTCGGGAACGATGCATCAATCGGGTTTGCTTCCAGTCAAGGAAACTTTGAACTGAATGTATTTAAACCAGTCATCATCTATAATCTTCTTCAATCAGTCCGTCTGCTTACTGATGGGATAAAGTCCTTTAACGATAAATGTGTGAAGGGTCTAGAGGCTAACATAGAGGTCATTGAAGGCTTTGTCCAAAAGTCGCTTATGCTCGTCACTGCACTAAATCCACATATCGGATATGAAAAAGCAGCTCAAATTGCCAAAATGGCCCATCAGAATGGTTCCACATTAAAAGAAGCGGCCATTGAATCAGGGTATCTTACAGAAGAGCAGTACGATAAATGGATCGATCCTGAAAGCATGGTTCATAATAAATAGATGAGAAGGACTGGCTCCCTCAAGAAGAGAGGGACAAATTGAAAACCCCCGGTCAGAGACCGGGGGTTTTATTTATCCACTCATATCAAATTGCTAATTATTTTTGGTACCCGCCACCGATTTGTTGTTCAGCCATTTGAACTAGGCGTTTCGTAATTTCTCCACCTACAGAACCGTTAGCACGAGCTGTTGCATCTGGTCCTAATTGTACGCCAAATTCAGAAGCGATTTCGTACTTCATTTGGTCGATTGCTTGTTGAGCTCCTGGAGCTACTAGTTGGTTAGATGAATTGCTGCGAGATTGTTGCTGTTGCATAATCTGTCATCTCCTTAAAATGTATAAGTTTTTTTTGGTTGGGTTAGCCGGGTTTGCACCAGCACGCTATTCCATGAGCGACCATTCTATTATGGTATAACCCATCGAGTGGGTGAGAGAAGGCTTGTTGACGCCTTGTTACTAGGTATTATGGTTTGTTTCAGGATTAATATTCAACGCGAAGACAGGGAATTTATTCCTGTTAAATCCCTACAAGTTTTCTACATAAATCAACGTGATTGTAAAAAGGATAACACTATACAATGAATTAGATTGAAAGTATGGTGACACAACATGAAAGCCTGCGCATTATGTAACGGGATCGTTGAATATAGGGGACTTTGCCAGAAGTGTGGAGACTCTACAGTGGATCAGGGAAGGTATTATGATTATTACGATGAGTACAGTGCATATATGGACATACAACATCTTCAATTAGCTGACGGGATACCGAATAGCAGTTGCTCTGATACATGTCTTCATCTTTTCACATGTATACGATGTGGGGAAGAAGAGGGGAAAAGTTTAGAGTTGACTGAATTTTAATGTACTCGCAGACTTAGTTTCAAAATAGAAAAGAGGCCGTCGACGGCCTCTTTTCTTCTGCTATTATCGGATTCTTGACTCAGACTCTGAATCAAAGAAATGTGCTTTATTCATATCAAATGCCAGTTCAATCGTTTGACCGGCAACGATATCCGTACGGGAGTCAACGCGGGCTACAAACTCTTGCCCCTCTAATTGAGAGTACAGCATTGTCTCAGCACCTGTTAATTCAGATACTTCGATTTTCGCTGTGATTTTAGCACCTTGAGCAGTATCGATGAACAGGGGCTCATCATGGATATCTTCAGGGCGAACCCCTAAAATAATGCTCTTACCAATTTGGCCTTGTTCTCGAAGTACTTTCATTTTTCCTTCAGGCACGGAAACTTTCGAATGACCGTTCACAAAATATCCATCTTCAAGTGTACCGTGGAAGAAGTTCATGGCAGGCGATCCGATGAAACCACCTACGAAAACATTCTCAGGCTTATCGTAGACTTCTTTTGGAGAACCAACTTGTTGGATGACGCCATCCTTCATGACAACGATCCGGGTTGCCATTGTCATCGCTTCTGTTTGATCATGTGTGACGTAAATCGTCGTGGTTTGCAGACGTTGGTGAAGCTTTGCGATTTCTGCACGCATTTGTACACGAAGCTTGGCATCAAGGTTGGATAAAGGTTCGTCCATTAAGAACACTTTCGCATCACGGACGATGGCACGCCCAAGTGCTACACGCTGACGCTGTCCACCTGATAATGCTTTGGGTTTACGGTCAAGTAATGCTTCAAGGCCAAGGATTTTAGCCGCTTCCTG
This sequence comes from uncultured Bacillaceae bacterium, assembly GCA_963787015.1. Taxonomy (GTDB): domain Bacteria; phylum Bacillota; class Bacilli; order Bacillales; family Bacillaceae_B; genus Rossellomorea. Next base: position 1,258,227 of record CAWBBM010000040.1, on the reverse strand, counting down.
TACACGGCGATCAATTTCCTTTTTATCGAACTTACGCAATTTAAGGCCGAATGCCATATTATCATATACGCTCATATGCGGATAAAGGGCATAGTTCTGGAATACCATTGCGATGTCACGGTCTTTCGGAGCCACATCGTTCACTCGCTTGCCATCGATGGAGAAATCACCTTTCGAAATTTCTTCAAGTCCTGCAATCATCCGAAGGGTCGTTGATTTACCACAACCTGATGGTCCTACAAATACAATAAACTCTTTATCTTGAATGTGGAGATTAAAGTCATTTACTGCCGTTACCTTACTATCATAAATTTTGTGAATATGTTCTAATTTTAGTTCAGCCACTTTAAGTTTCCTCCTTGAAATGCAATCGTTTACATCTATAGATCTATTGTAGGGAAAGCGGATTCGAAACGATATGGTCAACCTGCACAAAGTTCCTTACTCCTTTTTAGGCAGGTTGACTGATTGGAAGCTTAAGCAGGCAAGATAGGCTAAAATTCCTCCTTGAAATGTTTTTATATCTATATTTGTTTTTTCAATAAACTTATCTATTCGGTACTGAACGCTGTTGCGATGCATGAATAATTTCTTGGCAGTCTGACTGATATTGAATTGATGTTCAAGAAATGCCTTTACGGTTTGAATCATTTCAGGATCTTCATGAAAGGTATCAACAACCTTTTTGAAAATATGATCTTTCCATTGGTGCGGCAAATGATAGAGGGCAAACTCAGGCAGGACCGTCACAGCCGTGTGGAGGAAAGCATGTCTCTGTATTGTTCTGGAAAATGAAAAAAGTTCCTGTTCGTAAGTAAACGAAAGAGGAAAATGAACGTCCACTTCTCGAAATTGACCTATGAAAAAAGAAGGACTGACGAAAAAATCAGATTCAATGACGTGGGAAATCGCCAACAATTGCTCCTCATCTATCATCCATTCATTTTTTTCTTCAACGAGTATGCCCATATGATCAGCTTGAAAAACCAATATGGTGCCGTGTGGTAATAAATGTTGAAACGCTTCTTTCATTTGCTGCTGGTCAAAGCTCTCCTTCATGCTGAATTGAATGATACGAAACTCTTCGTCATTCGTAGAGGGTTGGGCTCCATTTTCAAATAAATAGGTATACCATTCTGACGACTGTGGAGAATCATTCACAATTCCGGTTTTGTGTTTAATTTCCTTAAACAAGCAGTATAATAAATCCAATTCCTGTTGTGTAATCTCCTCTTTTTCTATTCCGATATATTCATCTTCCCGGTCGTTTGTAAACCAGACCTTCGTTGCTTCTGTTCGGTTTGGATAATGATCTTGAATAATAGCAGTTGGATATTTTTTACGCAAAGGTGTGAACATGTGATCCCTCTTTGTTCATTATTATAGTAAATAAGGTTATAATGACTATTGTACTGAAATAGTGCAGGTATTCAAAGAGTGTATAATTGCAAAAGTATACGAATTTTATTACTATTGTAGAATGAATAAATACTTATGGGGTGCCAAATATGGAATATACTAAAGAAGTTACGAATCGAATGAAACGTCTTGAAGGCCAAGTACGTGGCGTGTTGAAAATGATGGAGGATGAAAAGCATTGTAAAGATGTTGTCACTCAATTATCTGCCGTTCGTACTGCAGTTGACCGCACAATTGGCCTCATCGTTGCGAAAAATTTAGAAGCTTGCATAAAGGAATCAGAAGAAGAGGGCGGGAATGCAGAAGATGCCATTCAAGAAGCCGTCAATATGCTTGTCAGAAGCCGTTAAATGGTAAAAAACTGCCTAAAGGAAGTCTAGGCAGTTTTTTTTTATTACTTAGGTGGTTCTTCGTATTCTGTGATATCAACGGCTTCTTCGATGTTGGTTGTGTGTTCCCTCATGTGGACTGAGCCGCCTGACATTCCTTCGTTGATGAAGCGGTCAACATCCAAAAACGCTTTTTCTCTTCCTTCATAATTTGTATCGGGAAGGAATTGATCATTTTTACTATCCTTTTTCATGCTCATCAGCCTCCTTTCTTTAGTTTTTAAAAAGGGGGCTGAAGTTATGCATGAGGACCCTATTCATTTATCTTCAGGTATCTTATGTACGTTCCATCATTCATAAACATGGAAAAGCATCAGTTCATGCAGCTGTTTCTTTAGTGTCTCTTCTTTCTCTTCTGGAGGAGTGGCACCTGTCCATTCGATTCTGCCGTCTTTATGGTAATTGCCTGTGTATTTCACTCCGTTGAAAAAAAACGTAAACGTCCAGCCGGGCAGCTGTTTATTTTCAAACATATTTTTGAATTGAAAATGTTGGATCATTGTTCATCACCTCCATTCATATTGTAAACGTTTTAATCCAGGCTGTGTAGCATTGGCTTTGAAATGTATCATAAATGGAATCTTCCTCTAATAGAATTTACTGAAGAGAATAGGAGGGACGAGGGATGAATTCGTTTATTCGTGATTTACAAAAGGCGATAAGTGATGAATGGACAGGTTATTATTTCTATAAAGAGTTAAAAGCGCGAACGAATAATCCATTATATGTGGAGTTTATAGAGCATGCACAGAAGGATGAGAAAGAGCATTATGAAATGTTTCAATATCTTCATTACTTATTAACCGGGGAGTATTACGAGCATAAGAAAGAAAACGTGGGGTTTACAACATTTAAGGAAGGGGTGTTACGTGCGTTGAAGGATGAACTGGAGGGTGCAGAGTTTTACCGGGATATGCTTCTGGAAATCCCGAATCAACAAGCGTATAAGCCACTTTTTATTGCCATGACGGACGAACAGGAGCATGCTACAAGATTTTCCACTATTTATAATTCCTTGAGATAGGGTATTAGAAAAGAGGTTGAACCTTGTGTTATCCACGAAGATTCAACCTTCATTATTTTTCGCACTGAGGGTAAAGAATGTGCGGACAAGCTGTTTTCTCCGATTGGTTTCAATTTCCTCCTCATCAAAGCTCATTGGCTTTGAATTGATTTCGAACAACACGAATCCCCCTTGCTCCCTTGGGGCAAGATCGATGGAAAATTCCCCGACATAGCCAAAGGATTTGGCCAACTCCCCTCCACAAACTTGAACAATCCGGGAAATTTCTTTTTTTGTCTGGGTGTCTGCGACTTCCTTCAGAGATATGATCTTTCCTCCAGTAGGTACATGGGTTGTGACTTCCTGCCGCTGTGACATGCGGACTCCTATACCAATCAAACTGAAATCCTCTCCTGTATGAAGGACTAATATTCGGAAATCATAGCGATGTTCATGCAAGGTTTTACAAGGGATCGCTTCCTGCACAATCCAATGATTACTTGTAAACCAATCTCTGTAAGTTTGAAGGAGTCGGGATACGTTCACAAACCTCTCTATCTTTTTGATGCTTTTACACAGAATTCTGCCTGAGGAGTCGCTTTCAATCAGTCTGATCCCTTTTCCTTGTGAAGCGAGGGTATGTTTCACATACATTTTCTTATGGGTGGTAAGAAAATGAATAAAGGATTCTTCATCTGTTATTCGTTCAGTGTGAGGCAGGTATGCCCGAAGCGCTTGATTCTTAGATAGAAGCTCATGAATTTCCCATTTATTAAAGAAATGGGGATTGAAAAAGGGGATCCTGTGCTTCTGGATGAAATCGAGAAACTTTTCGTATGCATGATTTTGCTCGGCAAGCCTCGAGGGCACCCGATTATATATGACGTTCGGAACAGGGAACAGGCATTTGACCCATTTATTTAAGGGCTGATTATAGATGATTCCAGCAATGGTATCTCCAAATATATCCTGCGGTGAGAAGACGAAACAGATGCCGCCAGCCTGCTCTACATCCTGTTGAATGGCTCGGAATAATTCGAAATTCCCCTTATATTTGTTCCTTCCTTCCTTACTCGAAACGATACCTATCAATGGAATGGAAGGTATGTTTTTCTTTTTTGGAGAAATCACAAATTCATAGTACTCGTTGAGATCTTTAGAAGAGAGGAGAAAGGAATTTTTCCCAAATCCAAAGGTTGTAATGGACTCCTCTCCGTGAAAGAAGGTCTTCTTACCACGGTCATACAGAATATTCATGGAATCATTTCCTCAGGGTGGTTCAAGCTTTGTTGGGTAAGGAAGATCCCGAATGATAAGGCTAGCCTTCTTGTTAATAAGTCAAAACTCTTTAATTGGGGATGGGAGAAGATAGACCTTCCCGGCTTGGAGTTTGCTTCAAACATCCAGATGTCATGATTTTCGTCCACTCCGAAATCAAATCCGATTTCTCCAATGAATCCTTCAAGATTTCGCTCGATGGAGAGCGAGAGAGCTAAAGCTGCTTCCTTAAGTGAGTCTTCAATGGATTGCCGTTCTATGTCATCGCTGAACAGCTCAGATAAGATTTTTACTTTCCCCCCGTTATTGGCATGTGTCGTCACGCTTCCCGACCCGGCCACTTTTCCAGCCATTGCGCTCACCTGCCAGTTTCCCTCCTCATCTTTATTCGTATGAACCCGAAAATCGATGGCACGGTTATTCTCCTTCAGTAAGGAAATGCCCTGTTGGACTATGAAGGTGTCCAGGTTACGGTTTTTGAAGACTGTGTTGGCGAGCTGTTCCAAGGTTTTGAATTTAAGTAATCGGTTTTTTTGTTCTTGATCTCTGAAACGGCAGAAATATTCCTGGGATGAACGACTATACGTAATCTTGTGAATCCCATTTCCGAGGCTTCCATTTTTGGGTTTCAGGTAGATATGGTGATGGGTCGAGAGCATACGTTCCATTTCATCGAACGATTGGAAGCGATGGGTTTCAGGTAGATAGTGCTGGACAGACCCATCATTTTCCAAGCGCTCGAACAGGTCCAATTTATTAAAGAAACCTGGATTGTACCAAGGAATGCCATACTCTCTTTGCAGTCTATCCTTGATGCTTTGATAGGTTTTACGTTTCTCGCTGCGACGGTTTGGAAGTCTGTCATATATCACATTGGGAAAGGGGATATCCTCGATTTCCCACCCTTCCCCAAAGTGGAAGTAACCCTTGATCAGTCCATTCTCCCAATCGATATGACGCTCCCCGAAAACGAAAGGAATGACGCCCAAGGACGATTGGACAGATAAGAGCTTCTTGAAAAAGTAAGAACGTTCACCGATTGGGCTTAACCGAAAGCTTGTGAATCCAGCAGTGAAAATGCCAATCAGCACACCTGCATATAAACAATCTTCTTTACAAAAGAGGGAGAGTGAATCCACCTTAGAAGGAAGATGCAACCTCTTGGCTAGCTCAGAGCTGATGCCGATTACATTGCGACCATTGGGATGACGGCAACATGATGCGGATTGTCTTGCCGTACCCAGTATTACTGTATGAGGCAATTTGTCGTCATCCAATCTGAACCCCGAAGGAAGGTAGAGTATGCTTTCTTCATCTTGAAAATGGTCGACTTTGTACGTATTAAGCATTAGAAGTCACCTCTTCTTAAGGATGATAGAGATTGAGAGGATAGGAAGTCACAATAATCCAAAGGTGCTTTGTATAAAGAAGGAAGCTTATCAGGCTCAAGGGCGCCCACGACTTTATGACCTGGTTTAGAGTTCATATCCAGAATCCACAGGGAATGATCCTCCCCGATGATTAGGTCAACACCAATTTCAAATAGCGCTGAAAAATGCTCTTCAAGGAGTAAAGGCATTTCATCAAGTATGTCTGTAATCTCTTCTTCCAAGAACCCCCATGGGATTGAATCATGGGCTTCCTTCCAGTGGGTGAAAGAATGATAGGTTGCTCCTCGACTGATATTTGTCAGAATGCCTTTTTCTTCCCCTACACGGATGGCACGTTGAAATTCCCTCCATTCCCCGTTACTATCCTTATTCAGGAGAATACGCATATCAAAGGGGGCATCTACATTTGTCAGATTGGGAAGGCGCTTTTGACAAATGAATGTGTGTTTCTTGAAAATGCGGTCCACCCATTTAAGAAATATTTCTTTACTTGAGAATGATTGCTCCATGATCCCTTGTTTCTTAGTTGTCCGTACGACGATTTCTTGAGAGCGGGAACTCAGGTGGTAAACGGCATATCCATGAGCGCCATCGACCGGTTTGATTATTATATCTTTATGTTGGGTCAGAAGATTTAATAAATGAATTCCATCGCTAATAAGAAAGGTTTCAGGAATATAGGGGGAAAGGGAGGTATGTTTAAGTTTTTCGTACAAGTGCCACTTGTTGGGTAATCCGTAACCGAGAAATCGGATTTGCTTCTGATTTTTCAACCATTGCACGACTGCTTTTGCCTGCCTTGATTGGATATCCTTCTGATAATAGGTTCGATCATAAATATAAGCGGGAATATTGAACGCATCTTCCTCCCATTTCTGTGACAAGCGATTATAATGAAATCCTTCCACCGTTTCATTTAGTGGAGAAATTCCTTTAGGAGAAAACAGATAAAGGTCAATCGAATGGGAAAGGGACTCCTTCGCTATTTCTAGAAAGTAACTGTTCGTCACTTCTGGGGTAAGGGTCATGATGCCTAATGAATGATTCAAGATGCTACTCCTCCTTATAGGTCCATTTGGTGAAACTGTATTCATACAGTGCTTTAACAGAGGGACGAATTCGATCATTATCCAAGTACGTTCGTTTCGAAGGCTTGGAATTGACTTCAATCAGCCAGGGCTTACCGTCTCGATCAATTCCAACATCCATGCCGAACTCTGCGAAATGACCATCGATGCTTTCAGAAAGAAGCTTTGCGGATGATATGCATAACTGTCTCATTTCGTTTAAAATTGCTGCACTTTTCTTTTGGGAAAAGTGAGTGTGCAAGACGGATAATGGCTTTTCAATGCGCCCCCCCTGGTCCACATTTGCCACGAATTGATCCGTGGAAGATACCCTTGCTACAGAAGAGATGATCTCCCACTCTTCCTCTTGATTCAAGTGACATAGAAACCGGAAATCTAAAGAACACCCTTCAACTGTAAGGAAGGGGATCGTTTCTTGAACCAAGTAAGAAGACCGTTTGCACCATGAACGAACCTGCACTGATAGAGCGGTGAAGGTGGGGAAGGTGAGAGGACTCTCATCAGAAAAACAATTTTGTTGCATAAGAAAATCGCCGTCGTTCTTCTGTATACGCATGATGTAGCGTCCTTTGCTTCCATTTATCCCCTTCACAAAAACGTCCTTATATAAAGTGAGCATCTCCTCCAATGAATCCACTCCCTTCACGGACTTTGGGAGGTGCTCAGATAGAAATGGACTATCTTTTAATGCATCATTTACTTCATCTTTCGAAAGGAATCTTGAATTGAATACATGGATGTTATGTTCCTCAGTGCGTATTAGAGCTTTTTCGTAGGAAGGGGTTCCCTCTGCTTTCCGGGAATGGCATCGATTGTATATGACGTGGGGGGCAGGAAGCTGAGAGAGCTTCCAATCCTGTCCGTCATACGCCACACCTTCGGACTTATCCCCAACAAAAGACGAAAGGGGGAGAAGGTAGAAAAATCCACCTTTTCGTTGAAACCAGTTATGACACTCTGTAAAATATCCTTTTAAAGAGTGTGAATGGACCCCAGTTAGTGTAAACTGGTTGATTAATAGAGCCACAACCGGTCCCATCTGAATCAAGGAACGTCTCAAATCAATTGAAATCCATATATTTTCCAAGTTTGGTATGGAAGAGAATAATGAATCAGCTGTATCCAACATAATCTGTAAAGAATCAGTTTTTGTTTCCATACATGTTACATTGAGAAGAGAATCTCCAAACCTCAACGTCATGTTCCGTTGAAAGGGAGTTTGATTCATCAGCCTTTTTGGTATATACAAATGATGATGACCACTTGTGTTTTTTCTGGAAATAAATGAACATTTTATCTTCATCCGACATTCCCCGTTTGCATAACCCATGAGATTGATTCTATAATGATTTATTGGGCTAAGGTTGATATAGCATTCTATGTAAACCTGGGCAAAATGTTCAAACGAGAGAAGTAGAAAAGGAAGGTGCACTCATGCTAGATGCTTTCATCCTAGTACTGTTTATGGTTATTGTAGGAGCCCTTATTGGGGGGATCACCAATTCATTAGCGATAAAAATGTTATTCAGGCCATATCGGGCTTACTATATTGGTAAATATAAAGTTCCGTTCACACCAGGATTGATCCCGAAACGCAGGGAAGAATTGGCGGAACAACTGGGGAAGATGGTGGTGGATCATTTAATCACCCCTGAAAGCCTTCAGAAGAAAGTCATGAACGATGAGTTCCAAAAAGATGTAACACTTTGGATATCTGAAGAGTTACAGCCGGTATTCACATCAGACAAAACGGTAAATGAATGGCTGGACATCCTCCACATACCCATTTCTTCAGAACGATTGAATGAGTGGCTAGAAGAGTGGGTCTCTGTAAAGGTGAAGGCTGCAAAATCAACGTATACATCCAGAACACTGGAAGAAGCTCTTCCGGAAAAATGGCAGGAAAAAGTGTCAGATAACATTCCGAAGCTTGTTGATTTCATCGCAAACAGGGCAGAAACGTATTTCACGAGCACGGAAGGGAAAGCGAAAGTGAAAATCATGATCGACGATTTCCTGAAAGAACGGGGGATGCTTGGGAATATGCTTGGCATGTTCCTTGGTAACACGTCGGTTGCAGATAAAGTACAGCCTGAAATTGTAAAGTTCATCAAGCATGAAGGAACACAGGAAATCCTCTTTAATCTGTTGACAAATGAGTGGTCGAAACTGAAACAAATGAAGCTTGAGGAATTCATCGACCGATTACCGGAAGAGGACATGATCGAAACCGTCCAAACATCCCTGGTTAAACTTGTCAACATCGACGGGCACATGTCAAAGCCACTAAGCCACTGGCTCGAGCCCCACAAGCACTCCTTCCTCAACATCCAACTCCCGAAATGGGTGGATAGAGGGACGGACCTCTTATCAAAGAAGATTCCAAACCTGATGGAGAAAATGCATCTGCAGCATATCGTGAAAGAACAGGTTGAATCTTTCTCTGTTGGTCGATTGGAAGAATTGGTTCTCGGCATTTCCCGTCGTGAGTTTAAGATGATTACCTACTTAGGGGCGTTACTCGGGGGAGTGATCGGGATCGTTCAAGGTATGATCGCCCTCTTGATCTCCTGATTCTTTGTCCTATAAGGGTTCATCCTAGATATTCACTCTATAGTTTGTTATAGTGATGGAGGAAACATAGAGAGAAATTATAGGAGGTACGTATTTTGGCTATTAACTTATACGATCAAGCGAACGAACTGGAAAGTGCAATGCGTCAAAGCGATGAATTTCTAGAACTGAAGAAAATGTATGATGAAGTAAACAATGACGAATCTGCTAGCAAGATGTTCGAAAACTTCAGAAACATTCAAATGACACTTCAACAAAAACAAATGAGCGGCGAAGAAATCTCCCAGGAAGAAGTGGAGCAAGCTCAAAAGACGGCTCAACTTGTTCAACAACATGAAAAAATCGCTCAGCTTATGGAAGCAGAGCAACGCATGAGCATGGTCATCAATGACTTAAACAAAGTTATCATGAAGCCCCTTGAAGAGCTTTACGGTTCTATGCAGAAATAAATGTAAGGAGAAAAGGACTGATTTCCTGATGGGAAGTCGGTCTTTTTTTTGTTTGGAAGCAGGTGTATGTAGTTTCCATTTAGAGTCAACTGACGCATAAAAGCTGGAAAGTGACGCAAATAACGAAAAAATGACGCATAAAAAATTTTAATGACGCAATAAAGGTCAAAATTGACGCATAAAGTTTCAAAACGACGCAAACATACGATGTGGACAACGATTGTTTAACCTCCGCATGGGTAACATCACGGCCTTTATAACCTCATTTTCCCCTCAATACGTCTTCACCCCACCATAAATGGTGATATAGGCCATTATTTCTGAATTCCCCCACCCCAAGTCATATTTGTCTCATCTTCTTCATAAAAGTAAAGAAAGGGAGTAGACAACATATAGGAGGGACACCATGATGATCTATCGAATGCTTGCGATGAATATTGATGGAACGATTGTACATGAAAACGGAAAAATTGCGAAGGAAACAAAGGAAGCAATTGAGTACGTTCAAGATAAAGGGGTTCCGGTCACGTTGGTTACGAGCAGAAGCTTTGCTTCAGCAAAAAAAGTAGCCAAAGCCCTAAAGCTCAATAGCCCGCTCGTCACCCATAGTGGGTGCTATATAGCAGATGAGCTTGAAAAACCGTTGTATGTGAAAAAGATTGCCGAGGATATTACGTATGAAATTGCCCTATTTTTGGAAAAATTCTCGAGTCAAGTCCACTTATCTCACGAAAAGCGTTCTATCGTTGGCAAAGCCAATACTCAGGCAAGGGATATGGCACAGGTTTCCTGGCAAAGGGAATCCAGATTGCTTTATAGCAAACAGTATGTAGACAAAGTAAGTGATTATCTCTTGGAAAATCCGATGTCGGTCCCGAAGATCTCCGTCATCATGGAGCATAAAGAAGATGTTTGGGATGTGGTAGGCTCCATAAAAGGAATGTATGAGGAGGTGGATGCTATCCCGACATCAGATTATAAAGTGGATATTGTTCCGAGGGGTGCATCAAAGCTACGGGGATTAATGTACCTGTCTGAACGCCTTGGAGTGAAGAAGGATCAGATCGTAATGGTCGGTTCTGGAATCGATGACATCGATTCCATGGAATGCTGCGGTCTAGGTGTCGCCATGGGGAATGCCCCACTTCAAGTGAGGGAAGCGGCCAACTGGATCACCCGAAGCCAGAGTGAAAAAGGGATTCCATACTTCGTAACAGAGCTGTTTCGAAAACAGCACCCCATCCCATTCCTGAAAAAAATGAACATTATCAAATCATAACCGATACGGGGCACTACGCATTTTCTTAGGATATGCGTAGTGCCGTTTTTGTTACGGTGAGTCCTGGGACCATTGACCATTCCCATCCCGTTCTGTACACTTATATAAGCTTATTAGATTTGGTGAAAGGTGATTAAAACGTGAATGTTTTGATAAGAGGAATCGAGGATGAGCGTTTCGAGCGCCCTCTGAGATTGATTGCGAATTTATTTTTTGAAGAGTCAGTGATTCACTTTGGTACGTGTGATAATCCTGAACTTCAAGTCCATATAGATCTTTCAATAGAAAGCAAGATAGAAGCGAAAGCTTTACTAACAAAGATGTCTTCGGAAGAATCATACGTTGCTCAGTATGAGCATGATTGGGTGCCTTATGAAAATGAGAAAGAAAGGTTTAGACAGCTGAAAACCGCAGTTTCTCATGTGTATTTAAATGTCCTGCAAGACTTGACTGGTATCAGGCAAAAGTGGGGGATCTTAACAGGAATCCGTCCAACCAAGCTCCTGCATAAACAGACCCGGCTCGGTATGCCTCAAGAGGAGATTCATACGAAGTTAAAAGAAGAATACCTCATCACTGATGAAAAAATTCAGCTGATGCAAAACATCGTAGATCGTCAGCTATCCGTTGTTCCCGATCTCTATGATTTGCAACATGAAGTGAGCATTTATATTGGAATCCCGTTTTGTCCAACCAAATGTGCGTATTGTACCTTCCCAGCATATGCCATTCTTGGGAAACAAGGACGGGTCGATTCATTTCTGTCCGGACTTCACTACGAAATCCAGGAAATGGGACGCTGGTTGAAAGAGAATAATGTCAAGATCACGACGATTTACTATGGAGGCGGGACACCGACGTCCATCACGGCAGAAGAAATGGACGCCCTCTATGAAGAGATGTACCGCTCCTTCCCTGATGTGGATAAGGTAAGGGAAGTGACGGTAGAAGCAGGAAGACCGGATACGATTTCCCCTGATAAACTCGAGGTACTAAAGAAGTGGAATATTGACCGTATTTCCATCAATCCACAATCGTATACACAGGAAACATTAAAAGCAATCGGCCGTCATCACACTGTCGAAGAGACAATCGACAAGTTTCATCTATCCCGCAACTCGGGGATGAACAACATCAATATGGATTTGATTATCGGACTTCCTGGTGAAGAGCTTCCAGAGCTTCAGCATTCATTGGATGAAACAGAGAAGCTTATGCCTGAATCATTGACCGTACACACCTTGTCCTTCAAGCGGGCATCTGAAATGACGAAGAATAAAGACAAGTACAAGGTGGCAGACCGGGTGGAAATCGAGAAGATGATGGACCTTGCTGAAGAATGGACAAAGGATCATGGCTACGAGCCGTATTACTTATATCGTCAGAAAAACATTCTTGGTAACCTGGAAAATGTCGGCTACGCTCTCCCTGAACAGGACAGCCTCTATAACATCATGATTATGGAAGAGGTCCAAACAATTATTGGTATCGGCTGCGGTGCTGCGAGTAAATTCATCGATCCTACGACCGGAAAAATCACGCACTTTGCCAACCCAAAGGAGCCAAACGCCTATAACCTTGGTTTCAAAGAGTATACCGATAAGAAAATCAAGATTCTTAATGATTTATTTTCATAATATAAAAACAAGGTGCCAATAAGCTTTTCTTCGGCACCTTGTTTTATTGTATAGTGTCATCTTCCTCTTGTAAGTTATTACCCAGAATTAAATCGAGAATTACCGGAATTTTTCAATAATAGATAAAGGATTACTCGTAGAAAAGTAGAATTAGTAAGATAGACATAGAAAAATAAACATTTTTGTAAACGCTTACCGAATTGAGGGGAGAGATCGAATATGATGCAAACACCTCTGCTACTTACACAAATGATTGAACGAGCCGAAAAATATTTTCCGAAGAAAGAAATTGTTTCACGCACGGAGTCCGGAATCAACCGCTTCACGTATAAACAATGGGGGGAACGGACGAGGAGACTGGCAAGCAGCCTATCAAAACTCGGGATTGAAGAAGGAGATAAGGTCGGGACACTCGCATGGAATCACCATCGTCACCTTGAAGCATACTTTGCGATCCCATGTAGTGGAGCAGTGCTACATACGATCAATATTCGTCTATCGCCTCAACACATCATTTATATTATCAATCATGCCAAAGATCAAGTCTTGCTTATCGATCCTGATATTGTTCCGCTAATTGAAAAGATAAAAGATCAGATTCCAACGGTTAAAGCCTTCATTGTGATGACGGATGGAGACTTGCCTGAGACCTCTTTAGAGCCTGTTTATCACTACGAAAGATTACTTGAAGAGGGAGATCCATCCTTCGAATTCCGGAAAGACATCGATGAAAATGCTCCTGCAGGCATGTGCTATACTTCCGCCACGACAGGCAATCCAAAAGGAGTCATCTATTCTCATCGAGGAATCGTGTTACATGCCATGGCTTTAGGGCTTGCTGATACAACTGGCGTCAGTGAAAGAGATGTTGCTCTCCCAGTTGTACCGATGTTTCATGTGAACGCATGGGGGCTTCCCTTCGCGTCGGTATGGTTCGGTACAAAGCAGGTTCTCCCGGGACCTTATTTCACGCCGGAGTTACTGGCCCAGTTAATGCAGGATGAGAAAGTAACCATTTCTGCAGGAGTGCCGACGATTTGGCTTGGACTATTAAATGAATTGGAAAAGAATGAATATGATCTCTCCAGTCTTCGTTCCGTACTATGCGGAGGATCAGCTGCCCCTAAAGGAATGATTCGATCGTTTGAAGAGAAATTCGGCATACCCTTTATGCATGCATATGGGATGACCGAAACAAGCCCACTTGCTGTGATTGCTGCATCCAAAAGCTATCATGATGAACTTTCTGCAGAAGAGAAACTCGACTTGAAAGCAAAGCAAGGAATCCTCGTCCCAGGCTTGGACATGAAAATCGTAGGGAAAGACGGGGAGGTGGCTTGGGATGGTATGGAAATGGGAGAGCTTGCCTTAAGAGGTCCTTGGATTGCCTCTGAGTACTATGAGGATGAAAGGACACAGGATGCGTTCCGTGATGGCTGGTTATATACAGGTGATGTCGTCACTATTGATGAAGAAGGCTATATCAAAATCGTCGACCGAACGAAAGACCTGATTAAATCAGGTGGAGAGTGGATTTCTTCAGTAGATCTTGAAAATGCCCTCATGGCCCATGAGCATATCTTTGAAGCTGCTGTCGTAGCAGTTCCCCATGAGCAATGGCAGGAACGGCCGATTGCATGTGTCGTGTTAAAGGAATCAGGCAAGGGGAATGTATCCAAAGAAGAAATCATAGATTTCTTGAAGCCCCAGTTTGCCAAATGGTGGCTGCCGGATGAAATTCTATTCCTTGATGAAATTCCTAAGACGTCCGTAGGGAAATTCTTAAAGAGAGCCCTTCGCGATCAGGTTCAGAACCAAATGAAACAAATTTAGTCAGTACGGGAGGTTGACTGGGAAGTTGATCTCTCGTATGAATAGTTATACTATTCAAATTAATTGTTCCTGAAATCAGAAAATTACGCTATGCTTGGAGAAAGGGGAGGGATTTTTTTGACAGTGTCAAATCAATATGAAACAGTAAAACTACATAAAGAGGGGAAAGTGGCGAGGCTAAAGCTGAATCGGCCACAATCCTTGAACGCATTGGATGCCGGCCTGATGAGAGAGCTGCTTGCCGCATTGAAGGAAGTGAAAAATGATCCGTCGATTTCATTATTAGTCCTGACAGGTGAAGGAAAGGGGTTTTCATCAGGTGGCGATATTAAATCCATGCTTTCACTGAGTGGTGAGAAGCAGTTCAGCGAGATTATGGATACGATCAGTGAACTGGTGATGACCCTTTATTCTATGCCGAAAGTAGTCCTTACAGGTATTCATGGGGCAGCTGCAGGTCTTGGATTGAGCCTCGCTCTCGCTTCCGACTATATCTTATGCGAAGAAGACAGCAAGCTCGCCATGAATTTCATCGGCATCGCATTGATTCCGGATGGAGGAAGTCATTTTCTTCTTCAGGAGAGATTGGGGACACATAAAGCGAAACGGTTGATTTGGAACGGAAAGGTATTCGAAGGCCAAGAAGCATTGATGAAAGGTCTGGTCGATGAAGCGATTCCTTCAGGGAAATTAGAGGAAGGCATCGAGCGCTACACGAAACAGGTTTTGGGTGCGCCGACGAAAGCCATGCTGAAAACGAAAGAAGTATATGTTTCATTGAACAAAGCTAAGCTGCAGCATGCACTGGATCTTGAAAAAGAAGGTCAATGGCTCATGCGTCAAACATCCGATCACCAGGAAGGGATTCAGGCATTTGTTGAAAAACGAAGACCTGTATTCAAGGGAGAATAATCTTGATAAGAACTAACCTTAGGAGGGTTGGTTCTTTTTTTCGTTAGTGCTGATCATGATTTCTTTCGTGGAGTTTGATAAAAAAAGCATGACAAGACACATTATGTGACTTGTCATGCAATAGATAAGGTTATGCCCTGATCTCCTTAAACATGAAACAGCAGAAGTTTCCCGAGAGGAGACGTACAGCGGTGAGTATGCTCAGAATAGCCTTTTTCTTCTAGCATGGTTTCCCCCATCTTCTTCGCGTCGTTATCAGAGGAAGCCTCGAATGATTCATCCAGGATTTTTTTCCCGTCTTTTTCAAATACCGTCAGTTTGTATACGTTCATTATATTTTACCCCTTTGTATTGAAGTATGTACTCTTTTATTTTTTCATACTATCATTTTTTTGGGAAGTCTAAATAGTTTGATAATGAAAAAAATATTGGGAAATGAAACCTTTTATGAGTAGAATCGTAGAGTACTATAGAGAAAAGGGATGCTTGATAAACATCAATGGGTAATAGGAGGGAGATGGTGATATGAGTTTGAGAATACAACAAGTAACCAAAAAATTTGGGAGTTTTACAGCGGTTGACGAGCTATCACTGGATATTCCACCGAGTGAAATGTTTGGGTTTCTTGGAGCGAATGGAGCAGGGAAAACGACTACGTTTCGAATGGTGCTGGGATTGTTAGATGCAACAGAAGGGCAAATCACATGGAACGGGAAAGGGATTGATTATTCCACAAGTCCCGAGATCGGTTATCTGCCTGAAGAAAGAGGTCTGTATCCGAAAATGAAGGTAAGTGATCAGATCGTCTATTTGGCACGTCTTCGGGGAATGGAAAAGAAGACGATCCTCAAGGAATTGGAATATTGGTTAGAGCGTTTCAATGTTCCTCAATACATGAATAAGAAAGTGGAAGAACTATCAAAAGGAAATCAGCAAAAAATTCAATTTATCGCATCGGTCATTCATAAACCCAAGTTACTGATCTTAGATGAGCCGTTCAGTGGTCTTGATCCGGTGAATGTGGAGCTCTTGAAGGACGCCGTCCGGGAAATCAAGAAGAACGGGACGACGATTGTATTTTCAAGCCATCGCATGGAGCATGTGGAAGAGCTTTGTGAAAGCTTGTGCATCATGCATAAAGGACGTCCAGTGGTGTATGGCGGGCTGAAGGAAATCAAGCGCTCTTTTGGAAAGAAGAATGTCGTGATTCATGCAGACTTTGATCTCACGTTTCTGAAGGGAAAGGATGGCGTTGTGAAATTGAAGGAAACAACAGAGGGGATCCTCCTTCAAGTGGAATCAGAGGCAGCTGCGGAAAGCGTCTTTCATGAGGTTGTTCAAAAGGGATTCCTTCGTAAATTCGAATTAGAGGAACCTTCTCTAAACGATATCTTTATAGAAAAGGTGGGGACCTCTTATGAATAATTTCTTCTTAATGCTCGGCCATTCTTATATGTCTAAGCTCAAAGCGAAGTCGTTTATCATATCGACAGTCATCATAGCGGCGGCACTCGTGCTGCTGGCGAATTTTGACAGTGTGATTTCAAACTTCACCGGTGATGAGGTAAGTAAAGTAGCAGTACAGGATGAATCGGGTAAATTGTATGAGCCACTCGTTCAACAACTAGACGTCATGAATAGTGAGCTTCAATTAGAACCTGCCTCCCAGTCGATGGAAAAGATCGAGAGCGATATCGAAACTGAAGAACTGAAGGGCTTACTGATTTTGAGTGAAAGTCCAGACGGCCTTCCACAAGCCTTATATAAATCGAATTCATTATCAGACTCTACCGTGACTGGAGAGCTTCAAGTTGCCCTTCAAAATTTGAAATCTTCTCTAGCTGCCAGTAAACTTGAGCTATCAGGTGAAGAATTGACATTGTTAAGCGGCCCGGTTGTCTTTGAAAAGGAAGCCTTGGTTGAAGGAGCCAAGTCTGAAGAAGAATTAAGTCAGGCACGGGGGATAGTCTATGTTCTTTTATTCTTCATTTATTTTTCAGTGATCGCATATGCGAACATGACCGCCATGGAAGTGGCGACAGAGAAGAGTTCGCGCGTCATGGAAATCCTTATTTCAAGTGTGTCTCCAGTGAAACAAATGTTTGCCAAGATCATCGGGATCGGTCTCGCTGGTTTAACTCAATTAGCCGTCATCCTCGGTGTGGGTTATTTTACGATGATTCGAAGAAAGGATGAGTTGGTCGGAGGTTTTTTTGATGGTTTCGGCTTTGAATCCTTGTCGATCAGCGTCGTTATATATGCCATCATATTCTTTTTACTAGGATATTTTCTTTATGCTACCCTTGCTGCATTATTAGGATCGCTTGTTAGTAGAATCGAAGATGTTCAGCAGATGATCATGCCGATGACATTCCTGATTATGATTGGATTCTTCATCTCCATGTTTGGGCTCGGCAATCCGGAATCAAGCTTCGTTACGGTTACGTCTTATATCCCGTTTTTCACCCCGATGGTCATGTTCCTTCGTGTGGGGATGCTGAATCTACCAGTGTATGAGCCGATCATCGGAATTCTGCTTCTCCTTGTGAGTATCACTCTATTGGGCGTGTTTGGTGCACGTGTCTATCGTGGAGGTGTCCTTCTTTATGGGAAATCAAATTCCTATAAAGATATTAAGAAAGCAATCGATTTAACATCAAAAAAATAATGGATGAAGCAAGGCTGTCTCCATATTAGAGGCAGCCTTTTCCTATGAATCGTGTAAATTATGAATACATACTGAAATATTCCCCTGTTTTAGGATATAATGAAAGAATATAAGAACGTACATTCGTAGTGCAGGGAGGGGTTTTCATGGAAAGCATTCGGTTTTTTCATGTAGCTGACTTACATTTGGACAGTCCTTTTGAAGGACTTAAGCATTTACCTAATGAAGTGTTTGAACGGATTCAAAATAGTACCTTCGTCTCTTTTGATAAAGTGGTTAAAGAGGCGATTGCAAGACAAATCGATTTCATGATCATAAGTGGAGATCTGTTTGATGAAGAAGATCGGAGCATTCGGGCTCAGGCTAAGTTACTGAAGCAATGCAATCTCTTACAGGCAAACAATATTCCTGTTTACGTCGTTCATGGGAACCATGATCATTTGGGGAGCCATCGATTAGAGCTCGATATGCCGGATAATATACATATTTTCCGAGAAGAAACAGAAGTGAAACAGCTCATCACTAAAAATGGGACGATGGTCGACATTGCCGGATTCAGTTATGGTACAAGGCATATTAAAGAAAGACGGATTGCAGGTTACCCAAAACGGACAGGGGATCGCTATATGATCGGAATTCTTCATGGAAGTGAAGGAAGCATTCACTCGTCCCATGAAACGTATGCCCCATTTTCCATAGAAGAACTGTTGGAGAAGAAGTACCATTACTGGGCTCTCGGGCACATACATGATCGGCGTATTTTACATGAAGAGCCATTTATCGTCTACCCAGGGAACATCCAAGGGAGGCACCGTAAGGAAACGGGGCCAAAGGGGTGCTATGAAGTCGTACTGAATCAGCATCATACAGAGCTGACGTTTATACCTACACATGACTTGATGTGGGAAGTGTGCACCGTGTCCCTTCAAGGGATAGAGCGGTTTGGAGAGGTTTTTCAGCGAATTTACCGGGCAATGGATTCTATGACCGGGGGCAGGTTAATTGAAATCGTCTTAACGGATGTGGAATCATTGTCCCAGGAAATGAGGGTTAGCATCGAAAACGGAGATCTACTGGAGGCGCTTCAATCCGACTATGAGGGCCAAGGGGGGTTGAAATGGGTCCATAGCATACGCAAGGGCTCTGCCAATATCTGTATCGGCAGTGAACAGGATCCATTCAGACAGGAAGTCATGCTCACCCTCCAAGGGATGACTGGGGATGAGTGGGAGGATGCCCTTGCAGAACTCTATGAGCATCCGTCCATTTATCGCTTTCTTGATCCTCTAGAGGAAGATGATAAGAACTTCCTAATAGAAGAAACTGAGCATTTACTGCAAAATAAAGGCTGAGGATGGAGGTGGAGGAGTTGAAATTACTCGAACTTCATATTTACGGATATGGAAAAATAGAAAACAAGCACTACAGATTAGGGGATATTCAATTATTTTATGGTGAAAATGAAGCAGGTAAATCGACGATCATGTCATTTATCCATAGCATTCTATTTGGCTTTCCAACAAAGCAGCAATCACTTCTGAGATATGTGCCGAAATCATCGACTACATACGGTGGGAAACTCTTGTGCGAAATCGACAGTCATGGGATTGTAAGCATCGAGCGTACGAAAGGAAAAGCTACAGGAGATGTAATCGTCCAATTTGAAGACGGAAGGACGGAAGGGGAAGAGACCCTTCAACAATTGCTTGGGAAGATGGATAGAGCAACCTATCAAAATATCTTCTCATTCAACCTTGAGGGCCTTCAAAACATCCAGCGCCTCAAAAAAGAAGAACTAAACCGCTACCTCTTCTCGGCTGGCTCAACAGGGACGGACCTCCTTTTACAACAGGAGCAGGATTGGCAGAAAGAAAGAGAGCAGCTATTTAAGAAATCAGGGCGAAAACCCCGAATCAATATGGTGTTGACCGAATTAAAATCCCTTGAAAAGGACGTAAGGGAAGGAAAAGAGAAAAATGAGCAGTATCGCCCTTTGATAGTGAAGCGTCAATCGTTGGAAGAACTGATCCTGTCCCAGGAATCAGAAAGGGATGTGCTTGCTGAAAGAAGAGAGAATCTCGTTTCCGCTAATGAGAATTGGGAGACGCTTGTGCAATTCAAGGACGTGAAGGAACGTCTTTCTCAGCTCGCAGACATAGAGTTTCCTTCAAAAGGGTTAGAACGACTTAATGAGTTTAAGAATGAAGAAAGACAACTAACTTCCCATTTGGAGACCTTGACAGCTAAACAAGAGAACTTGCTGAATAAATTAGAGTCTGAAGATGTCCACTCATCCTTAAAAGATGAAATTCCGTTTATGGAAAAGATGTTGTCACAACAAGCATTCTATCTGAAATGGAAAGAAGAAAGCGCTGAACGGAACAGAGAACTGAAAAATATTCGTAGTAAAATCAACGAAACGATCCGGGAATTAGGTTTGCAGGTTGAAACCGAAGACATACCAAAACTGGACACGAGCCTGATGATGTCTGAACATATCCAACAAGCCTTAGATCGACAAACGAAGCTCATACATGAGCATGAAAGCTTGCAAAGGGTATACGAAGGGGATGAGGATGAACGACATACCCTGGAAAGAAAATGCGAAATCTTAGAAAACCGGTTGATGGAAGAAGATGAATATCAGGAGCTACAAAGAAAAGTCAAAGCCCACTCATCCCAAAAGGCATCACACGACCAGATCCAATGGTTGAATATGCAAGTGAAAGATGCAGATGAACGTTTTAGGAGAAAGAAATCCACTTTTTCACAACAGCTTGTCTTAAGCGCTGCAGCACTTCTGCTTTTGCTGGGACTCGGTGCTTGGGGGATCGTAAACGGAAATAGTATCTTGTCAGCTGTTAGTCTGTTGATTGTGTTGGTTATCGGAGCTATAGGAATGCAGGCAAAGGCGAATCTCAGGGAAGAATCCGGCATTCTTCAAAAAACGAAGGCAAGAGCAAAGGAGCTTCAGCCAGAGGAAGTTGACGAAAGTCACAATTTGGATAAAGCAGAACAAAGCCTGAAGCAGCAAATGGAGTACAGGAATGAATGGAAGCAACGTATCCTTTCATTGGAAGAGCAGGAAGTGAAAATCAACAAACTAAGGGGAAGAATGGAGGAAGTAGAGAAAGCGATTCTGCTTGGTGAGGAAAAGATGGCCAACTTAAAAGAAGCAATGCACCTACCTCCAGATTTCCATTGGAAGTGGCTACGGGATGCATTCACTAACATGAAAGAACTGGTTGGCATCTATGAAACCTATGGTGAATTGAACGAAGAAGAAATGTATGTTGTACGGAAGATGAATGATTACGAGGAAGAGAGTCAGAAATGGTTCAAACGGCATTCTTTAACGTTCACAACGATTGAGGAAGCCTTTATGAAATGGAAGAGTATCATCCAGGAGATGGAAAAACGTCAACTGACAAACGAAAATATCGTTTCAGAATTAGAAGTCCTCTCCTTTGAAATCGAAAAACGTATGATTGAGGAAAGAAAAATCAGAGATGAAATACAATCGCTCCTCCTGACTGCCGATTGCACTGAAGAAATGGTCTTTCGAGAAAAGGCTCTTCAATTTGAGGAAAAAACAAGGTTATTGTCACAGTATAGGGGGATGAAGACAAGGCTTACTGAAAGAACCTTTCACACTTTTCTTGAATTTACCTCCCTAGAAGAGAGCAGGAAAGAATTAAGTCGTGTATCACAAAAAATAGATGGCCTCTCAATGAATCTTTCCGACCATCAAAAAGAGCTTGCCTCCCTTTCATATGAAATCAAGATGCTCGAAGAAGGGAAGAGTTACTCAGCAATTCTTCAAGAGTTTCAAAGTAAGAAAGCCGAGCTGCAGGAGCTTGCCTATGATTGGTCTAAATACACTTTGGCTCAGACGTCATTAAAGAAGACAATGGAAATGTATCAGAAAACGAAAATGCCCAAAGTGATTGAGATGGCAGAGGATAACTTCAGGGAGCTGACTGAAGGACATTATCATCGCATGTACTTGTTGGAAGACGAAATGATCAAAGTGGAAAGGAAAGATGGAGCAGTCTTTCACGCAGTTGAACTCAGTCAAGGAACAAAAGAACAGCTCTACATTGCTATTCGCTTCGCACTCATCCAATCATTCCGTGAAAAATATCCTTTACCGGTTTTGATTGATGATGGAGTAGTCAACTTTGACAGGGAGAGAACAAACGCATTTTTGACACTTTTAAGGAAAATGGCAAGACAACATCAAGTGCTATTGTTCACCTGTCATCCCCATATCAAAGAAGCGTTTACAAGCGCAGAGATGATTCTATTAAAAAGGATGGAGGAGGAATCGGTCACCAACTCCTGATTATCCAAGGGAACGACTCGCAATAAGCTCCAGAATTCGGTACAATATACAAGGAGTTTCATCTAGGAACATCCATTGCTGACTGAACAAACAGATGTCCGCATGGAAAGAAATGAGTGCTAGAAAGAAGGAACAATTGGTATGACAAAAACAAAAGGATGGAAACGAAATCGGGGACCACTGGCACTACTAAGCTTTAACCTTTTTATTGTTATGGTTGGTATTGGACTGGTCATTCCCATTCTTCCTTTCTATGTGGAAAAATTCAATGCCAATGCCCAAACACTTGGAGCGTTGGTGGCAGTATTTGCTTTTATGCAGTTTTTATTTGCGCCCATTTGGGGACGTTTGTCTGACCGAATCGGAAGGAAGCCATTGATTACAATCGGGCTGGTCGGCTTTGCAGTGGCTGAATTTATTTTCGCCTTCGCTACAGGATTATGGATGCTTTTCCTTTCGAGAATCCTGGCAGGAATATTCGGTTCAGCTTTAATGCCCACTGCGATGGCCTATGTTTCAGATGTAACGGATGAAGATAATCGGGGTCAGGGCATGGGTATCCTTGGTGCTGCCATGGGACTCGGGATCGTCATCGGACCTGGAATTGGCGGCTGGCTCGCAGAAATCGATCTCTCTTATCCATTCATCTTTGCCGGGATTGCGGCAACAGTTGCTGCCCTTGTGTCTGTTATCATATTACCTGAATCCTACCCAAAGGAAAAAAGAAGCTTCGATCTGGATGAAAAGCGGGAGAATCGTTTTGTGGTGATGAAAAATGCTGTCATGAGCCCAGTCGGATTTTTGTTGGTGCTTGTTTTCATCATGAGTTTCGGCTTGGCCAATTTCCAATCGATCTTCAGCTATTATGCGCTGGAGAATTTCGGATATGGACCTCAGGAAGTGGGAATTATCATATTGATCATCGGACTCATCGGTACCCTCGTCCAGGGAGTTGGAGTAGGGAGGGCAACGAAAAGGTTCGGTGAAGAAAAAGTTGTGACCGGCTCATTGCTCATTAGTGCACTGGGGTTTGTCATCATGAACTTTGCCACTAATTTTGTAGGAGTCCTGATCACTACGGCAGTATTCTTTATAGGAAACTCCATGCTTCGTCCGTCACTCAACTCCCTTATTTCAAAATTGGCGGGAGAACGTCAAGGAACCGTGATGGGGTTGAACAATTCGTTTCTAAGTCTAGGAAACGTGGCTGGGCCACTACTTGCAGGCACACTATTTGAATGGAATATTCACATTCCATACTATTTTGGAGCATTCATCATGCTCGTTGGATTAATAGCGACAAAGGTATGGATCAGCAAGAAAAAGAAAAGAGCATTAGTAAATTAAAATGAAACCGTCTCTCAAGTAGGAGACGGTTTTCGTTTTAGGGACGGACCTCTAATGGGAGTGTTCACAAATGGTGCAATTAAACCTGGATTCTGACATAATCTATGTTAAAAGTAAGACAACTAAAAGGTAAATCTCTTATCAAAGAAAGCTTACACTATTTAGTCATTTAACATCATCAAAATTCGTCATTTTCTCACTATCCCGAAGAAAAATCATACAAGGCAATTCCCCCTCCCTAACCCTTTCCTACCTTGTTTCTTACTAAAATATGATATACTAAAACCACTACAATAGTTGAACGGAGGAGAAGACATGTCTGGTATCACACATTTTAATGTTGGTGAGACGATAGATTTACCCCTTTTAATCAAGCAAATGACAAAAGGCACGACAAATACAGGAAAGCCGTTTTTAACGCTGATTCTGCAAGATAAGAGCGGAGATATGGAAGCGAAGCTTTGGGATGCATCTGAGCAGGATGAGAATGCTTTCCAGCCTGAAACAATTGTAAGGGTCGTTGGTGATATACATAGTTATCGTGGAAAGAGCCAGCTGAAGATCAAACAGATTCGACCGGCATCTCCAGCAGATGGTTTTGCGATTTCAGATTTCCTCGAAACAGCTCCAGTGAGTATGGAGGACATGACGAGTAAGATCACTCAGTATATTTTTGAAATGAGAAATCCAAATATCCAACGAATCACAAGGCATCTGATCAAAAAATACCAAAAGCCATTCTTTGAATATCCTGCAGCCACAAAGAATCATCATGAATTTGTATCCGGTCTTGCGTATCACGTTGTATCAATGCTTGACCTGTCAAAGGCAATAGCAGGACTGTACCCTTCCCTCGATTCAGACCTTTTGTATGCAGGAGTGATCCTTCATGATTTAGGAAAAGTCATCGAGCTATCAGGTCCAACCTCGACCACGTATACGATCGAAGGGAATTTAATCGGACACATCTCCATTATGGTGAATGAAATAGGGAAAGCGGCCGATGAGTTGGGAATTGAAGGGGAAGAAGTCATGATCCTTCAACATCTTGTGTTAAGCCATCACGGAAAAGCGGAGTGGGGCAGTCCTAAGCCGCCACTTATCCGTGAGGCCGAAATCTTACATTACATTGATAATGTGGACGCAAAGATGAATATGCTCGATCGTGCCCTTGAACGGGTTAAGCCAGGAGAGTACACAGAAAGAGTATTCGCTCTTGATAATCGTTCCTTCTACAAACCAACGTTTCATAAATGATTAGTGAAAGGACCCGGTCAATGGACCGAGTCCTTTTTCAATAATATGGTCATGTTTTCATCCTTGTCCTCATATAGTGTAAATAAAAGAGGACAAACCTATAAGGAGATGAAGCAATTGACACTACCTATTTGGATGTATCTGATTGTAGCAGGGATTTTCGGGAGTGCCTTTATGACGATAAAATCAGCGAAGGAAGAAAAGACGCTGGAAGATGAATGGATTGAAAAAGAAGGAGAAGTTTATATTCATCGCATGGAAGAGGAAAAAGAGAAGAGACGTCAACTAACGTCCTGATATAGCTAAAAAAAGGACTGATGGCATAATAGTGCCGTCAGTCCTTTTTGGTTATTCTTTTTCCGATGCAGGAGCTTCTCCTTCAGGTGCAGGTGTTTCCCCGCCTTCAGGTGCCGCTGGAGGATTTAGAACTTGATCAAAGGATTTCTTCAAGTCTTCATCTTTGATGTTCAAGTCAGCTTTCTCGATTTCCGCTTTCATCGCTTCCTGGATTTTTTGAGGATCCACTTTTGAAAGCTTCAATTCTTTTTCGATTTCCTTTTTCATTTCATCAAAGGATTTTTTTTCTTTTTTGTCTGTCACTTCGATGATATGAAAACCATAATCTGTCTTGATCGGTTCGCTTACTTTGCCTACTTCAAGAGTGTCCAGAGCCTTTGAGAATTCAGGAACGAAATTTTGACGACCAGCGTAGTCTACCCAGCCCAGGCTTCCACCGTTTTCAGTAGAACCGGGATCAGTGGAGTATTCTTTAGCAAGATCTTCGAATTTTGCTCCATCAGCTAATTTTTGCTTTACTTCTTTAGCAGTTTTTTCATCTTCTACAAGGATATGGCGCACCTGAATGTCCGGCTTCCATTTCTCGTAGAAATCTTTAACCTCTTTATCCGTTACTTTCACATCGGAAATTGCCGCTTTTTCTTGAAGCAATTGTAGCTTTAAGTACTGTTTGAATGATTTTTCATCCAGATTATATTGTTGTAAGAACGTATCGAATTGAGGACCCAGTTGATCTTTCGCCTCACTCAGCTTTTCATCAACTTCCTTTTTAGACACATCATACTTTTCTTCAAGTACTTTTGTATAAACCAGTTCCTGAAGGGCTTGTTCCATTTGTGGAGTGAATTTTTGCTTCATTGATTTGAAAAGTTCATCTTTTGTTACGTCTCCAGCTTTAGTTGTTGCAACAACGTCACTGTTTCCATCTGCACCGTCTCCGCTACATCCGGCAAGTCCGACGACTCCAGCAGCCAAAGATACAGAAATGATCCATTTTTTCATGGTGACCAACTCCTACAATATATTCGTTTGATAGCTTGTCAAATTTCTACAAACCATACTATAACACACTTTTTCCATTTTAAAAAATAATTTCCAAACTAATCTTCAGAAAAATGGGCATTTTACACACCCATTTCCTAGGTTCCTTCATATGATAAGAGCGAAGAGAGAAAAGGAGGTAATAAATATGAGCTGTGGATACAATTCCGGATTTGCGTTAATCGTAGTGCTGTTCATCTTATTAATCATCGTTGGTGCCGCATATCTTTACTAAAAAAACCTAAATTTATGACATTAGCCTAAACAAATGGCAGCTAACTTGAATAAGATAAATTAGCGCTTCAAAGGAGGTGGAAAGTTATGGGTAATGCATACGGCGGAGGTTTCGCGTTAATCGTAGTACTGTTCATCCTGTTAATCATTGTGGGTGCAGCATGGCTATAATTTTAGCCTCAGGGAATAGATTCATCGGATAATGACAGTAGGAGGGGGCAACACCTTCAGAAAGGCTGACCCCTTTTGCTCATATCGCTTTTCATACATGAAAGGAGGAAGCGCATATGTCAGGTGCTTACGGCGGAGGTTTCGCGTTAATCGTAGTTTTATTCATTTTGTTAATCATCATTGGTGCAGCATACGTTTGCTAATTTAAATAGATAAAATAAGCAGATCCGTTTTTTTTCGGGTCTGCTTTTTACTATGGGAGTCGATGGAGGCATCGATAGTGCAGTGAGAATGACTAAGGATCTTATGAGGATTGCTCAAAGGTCCATACTATCTGCTACAACTACTAGCCTCTGATCGAGCCCGCTCCGCATATCTTTGTCTACTATGTAAATAATATCTCAATATAAGAAGAAATCAGCAGTATAGTGATTAGTATATTGATGGTTCTAAACACCTTAGGTTGGCGTTCTTCAGGTATTTCTTTTTGTAAACATAATGCGTTTGTCATTTTATTTATATAAAATAAGATGAAAACAGCAAAAACTAAAAACATGGAGATCATCCAAACCCCTCCCCGTTATCTCCTATAGACTATACATTACCAAATTATTTCTCCGATTGGTAGCGAGAGTACTGCCTAAATCTTTAAGAAAGCATTTTAAACAGAAATGCCTGCAGCATTCGAGAAAATCGCCTCTTTAAAAATGAGAAGGATGATTTCTTCCATCGAGTGAGTCACTTCAATGGCCATCCATCATCCTTACTGATAAATCAATATTTCATATCCATCTTCATTTTCTTCAATTAATGCATTCTTTGGAGAATCCATCAGCTGTTTCGCATAAATAAAGTCAACGGCACAAATACCGGAATGAAATGCAAGCAGCATCGTAAAGTAATGGGAATAATGCGGAAAATGGAAGCATCCGTATAACAAAATACTGTTTAATACGAAGAAAGGAGCCACAAGTGCCACCAAATAACGGTATTTTGAAATGGGTTGATCCACCCGCAATGAAAGTATCGGCAATAGATACAATTTCCGATTACATTTACACTTTATTTTTTTCACAAACGGTAAAATAGGTACGATGTGAAAAAACTTATGCAATGGATAAATACTCATCAGCCCTACGAAAAAGCCAAGAAAATGACTATCGTAGAATGCGCTCGGAAATAGCAAGTTAATCGGTACGTATATTAATGAGAATACCATCATCATGATGATGGATGAAAGTAAAAAGACTCGGTAAAATCCAAATTGTTTTTCAAGATTGATTGTTTTCCAGCAATGCATAAAAAAATCGCCTCCATTAGACGAATAGTTGTTAATTAAGTGCTTTACATACTTTATTACGATTGCCGGAAAAAATCAATACATTTTGGGACGATTTTTTCTTATTTTTTTAGGATTGTTTTGAAGACAGGTATGTTATAGTTTTGTACAATATGAATAAGAGAATTTTAGCAGGTGATTAGTATGGATGAATTAATAAAAAGAATAGAGAAACTTGAATATTATCAGCGATTGATGACTGATATGATCCCTGAGAATGGTTTTCCATTTCATCGGTTAATCATACGAAAAGGTTTATCGGAGAAAGAAGTAATGGAGTTTTTCAATACTTGTGATAAATTGAGCATGAAGATTGAAAAGCAAAAAGCGGAAGGATTTGTTTATAATACTCCGCTTTTTAAGGAATTTGAAGCTGAACTCCATGCAAGGCTTGAAGTGCATGAAGTGGTTGATGGCTGCTTAGCTCAAGACATTTATCCTGCTTTGATGAAACAGTTAAAGAAGAGCTTGTAAATTAAGCCAGTTCTTCTTCATCTTGAAAGAGTTCCCCAAGTTTTCCGTTGTCATCAGAGAAATCATTATCGATATTATGAAACGATTTTTCGAAAATCTCCATAAAGTCATTTCCATAGATATTCCGAACAACCGTCATCATTTCGATCATCTCCGGGAACTTTCCATATAATTCACGTAAAGGAGAAACTCCTTGGAAGATTGAATGGCTTTCAGGCTTATAATTCTTCATTAACTCCAGAAGGATTTTTTCCCCTTTATCTGTTAGTTGAATATACGTATTCCGCTTATCATTCTCTCGTTTGGAAAACTTCAATAGTTCTCGCTCTTCTAATTTCTTCGAGAAGTTAAATGCTGTGGAAACATGCATAACACCAAATTTGGCTACGTCCGAAATGGAAGCACCCTTTAAATGATACGCAATCCAGAGAATATGATGTTCATTGATATTTAAGTCGTATGGCTTGATCCATTGCTGCCAGTCCTTTTCGATAGCTTTCCACAAAGCTTTACTAAGCTGAGCCATTCTTTGACTGAAAAGCATTGCCTCTTTTAAAGTAAATTCTCTATCCTTCATCTCATTCACCCACTTTGCTAGAAAATCTTTTTCTATAATCCGTTCCGTTCTGATGGTTGTATTCAAGAAAGTTTACGCTTTCGTGTAGCCAGGCCAAAGGACTCTCTGAAACAACTATCCTAAAAAAGA
Organism: uncultured Bacillaceae bacterium; assembly: GCA_963787015.1. GTDB lineage: Bacteria > Bacillota > Bacilli > Bacillales > Bacillaceae_B > Rossellomorea. Next base: position 1,229,096 of record CAWBBM010000040.1, on the reverse strand, counting down.
AAGCGCTTATATTTTATTATGCCAATAAAGTAATAATTAATAAAGGCTAAATTGACAAAATTTTTCGAAGTATATAATATTTGGCTGTTATATCTACTGTTTTACATGAAATAAATACTGAATAAATACCGTGATGACGGGATTTATAAGGATCATCATTATATTGAAAGAAGTTCGGAAGAAAAATTAATTTATTTTTAAATTGAGGAGTTTTTCACGAAGTTGGTTGTTATATTAGTGGGGAAAGCAGTAATGGATTGAAGAGGAAACAGCTGAAGAAAAAACCCGCAGCCTTAAAAGGTTGTAAGGCATGCGGGAGATGCTGTTATTGATTCGTCGTATTAGCTGAGTTGATCGATTTCTCCAAGTCTTCGATTGTTCGCTGGATTGACTGGATTTCTTCTTGAAGCCGTTGGTTATTCGGCTCGGTTGAAGCCTGCCATTGTTTGAAGGAAGCTTGAAGATCCTTCGAAAGCTGGAGGACCGTTTCCTTTCCTTCCCCGGAGAGGGTGCCGATGGATTCTTTCAATTCACTGATATGACCTTTCATCTCTTCAATGACTTCAGTCCAATCGTCTTTCTTTTCTTTGATTTGTGCACGGATTTCCTTTCCGGATGAAGGGGATGAAAGAAGGGAAGCGACTCCTCCAACTACTCCACCGATTAAAAGGCCGTAAGCAAGAGATTTTTTATTCACTGTTATTCACCTCGATATTCTATTTCTATAATACTATATTTCTACAATCAGTATGTATTCTCCTTTTCCCTTTTAGAACAGATTGAAACAAGACGGCTCATATCTTACTCTCTGATTGCATAAAAATAAAGATAAGAGGTAGTGGAGAGGAGGAGGTTCTAAAGTAATGGACGGGATAATCTTTGGTTTCTTTGCTCTCAGTGGCGTATTATTTCTAAGTATGGTGTATAACTTCATTAGCATTCAAAGACCAGGAATGTATCCTCCTAAGAATATATTGAAAAAGCGTGCGACTATAATGGGGTCAGGTGGGGTGATCACGTTTCTTATTGGAATACTTTTATGGTTTGCGGTCAGTTAATAGAAAAAAGCCCTCCATTTTGTGAAGGAACACATTAAATGGAGGGCTTTTCTATGATTTCAATTAGGATAGCTGTTCTGTTGTGACAGCTTCTCCAATGGTTGAACGTTTTAAGATACCGTTGATGATCGGATACACAACAAACATTGCTCCAGCGTTCACAAGGGTAGCTGGAAGTACGACAGCTGCAAATAGAGCGAAGAAAGCTCCAGGCAGGCCTACAATCACATACGCAGAAAGTAAGAAAATACTTCCTGATACGAGTGTACCGATAGCAGTTAGAACAGAAGCGCCTACAATTGAACGAGTGATTTTCTTTGTAGCTAAGAATAATCCGTAAAAAACGAATGCAGTGATCGGCTTATCAATCAGGTTTGGTAAGAATCCTCCAGGGAACTGTGTAGTCAATCCTGAAATAACGCCTGTTAAAATACCTAAAAGCAAAACGTTTTTCTTTGCTGGAAATAATATAATGCCTAAGAACATCATCGTCAGCATCATATCCGGTTTCATACCTAAGAAAATTCCAGGAATCACCGTGTGCAGGACAGCCCCAATCCCTACTAATAATGATAGGGATACAAGTGTTTTTGTATTCATTTCTCATCTCTCCTCAACTAAACTAAACTTTTGTTTTACTTCTCCTAATGTGCACTATTGCCATTAGCGAAAAGATAGGTACATTATAACATATTGAAGAATAATGTCAAAGATGTAAGGTGCGAAAAAAAAAGCCTGAACCCTTTCGTGTAAAGGGTTCAGGCACTCATAACGTTAAGAAAGGTGCTGTGAGATCGAATCGGCAATTTCTTTTAAATCTTCCTGACTGTAGTCATCATTATGTGTTTTCCACACGGCCCCAAAGCCATCTCCGTTGCCGTAGCGTGGAATGAAGTGCATATGGAAATGGAAGACTGATTGTCCTGCTTCTTCACCTGTGTTGCTTAAAAGGTTCATTCCAACAGGGTTAAATTCTGTCTTGATACTGTTTGCAATCTTCGGTGCAACAGAGAAGAGATGACTCGCCATATCCGGTGTCAGCTCGTATACATTTTCTTTATGTACTTTAGGAATAAGGAGGGTATGGCCTTTCGTCACTTGGCTGATGTCAAGAAAAGCAAGGACATGTTCATCTTCGTAGATTTTCATTGCAGGGATTTCCCCATCAATGATTTTACAAAAAATACAGTCGCTCATATTCGTTTCCACCTTTCAGTAATAGTGTATGTATTTTACCATTAATACGAAATTAAATGAAGAAGAGACAGGAACGATTTTCCTGCCTCTCTTCTGAAGGGGTAATACTGTAAAGGTTAATTGTCAGGCTTCATTCTCTTTGATAAACACCTCATTCGCTAGGAGCTTCTAAAAGTGTACCATTCTTGGGTAGAATGAATATTGTTCAATGCGACCATCCCCTTATCTTTTCGCTATTTAAGCAAGTAAGACAATAGAAACTTATATGCCGTCTTGGACAAACACCTCATTTGCTATAAGGATGATATGTGTAAATCTCTAGAAACATGAATGACTCTGTGCAAACTGACCATCCCCTTATCTCGGTAGGCTAAGGTAAGCTTATAAAGAAAGTTGATTTAGTCAAAATGTGCTTTAACAAACACCTCATTTATCAATTTTTTGATTAAATGAATTGGGTGAGTGTGTCATTCACTATAGAAGACGACGAATCCTTCAAGTCGCAAACAATAGTGAAATCGGTTAGCTGGTCTTTAACAACCATCCCCTTTTTCTTATTGCTGGCCCCTTCTGATATTATAATGTGCATATTAAGGGAGGTTATGAATTCTAAATTATGGAAAGCAATTTCATTCAAACATGCCTTCAGCACGAAATTTTGGTAAAATAGAAACAATACATGTAGTACAGAAAGGACGTTGCTGCTCGTGTCATTATTAGAAATTTCACACCTTGTAGGTGGCTATACTCGGAAGCCTGTCTTAAGGGATATTTCCTTTTCCATACAATCCAACGAAATTGTGGGATTAATCGGATTGAACGGAGCAGGGAAAAGCACGACTATCAAACACATCATCGGACTGATGGAGGCGAAGGAAGGCGAGGTTTCCATCAATGGACATACGCTGAAAGGCGATGCGGATCAATATCGCAAACAATTCTCATACATACCTGAGACACCGATTTTATACGATGAATTAACGTTAGAGGAGCATCTGAAGCTAACATCAATGGCCTATGGTTTATCAGAATCTGAATATAAGGGAAGAATTGATAAGCTTCTGAAAGCGTTTCGGATGGAGAAGAAAATGAACTGGTTCCCTGCTCATTTCTCAAAGGGGATGAAGCAGAAGGTGATGATCATGTGCGCCTTCCTTATTCAGCCAAGCCTCTATATCATTGACGAACCCTTTGTAGGTCTTGATCCCCTTGGGATTCAGTCATTATTGGATTGGATGGAAGAGATGAAACGTAACGGTGCAGGCATCCTGATGTCGACTCATATACTGGCAACGGCAGAAAGGTATTGTGATTCATTCATTATCCTTCATGAAGGGAAAATCCGTGCGAAAGGGACTCTTCAGGAGCTTCGCAGTGAATTCTCAATGCCTGATGCGACTTTAGATGATATTTATATCCAGCTGACAAAGGAAGAATCCGATGATGAATAACGTGGAAGGTATCTGGAAGAAGCGGGTCGTAGAGTATAATCAGGAACTTCAAAAGTACTTGAAATACATGTTCAATGACCACTTGTTATTTGTTCTGATTTTTGCCTTTGGGGGAGCGGCGTTTACATATAACCAGTGGGTGAAGACACTTGACCCCACCTTCCCGGCTCCTCTCATCATGGCGGTCATCTTGGGCCTTCTATTGGCATGGAGTCCTGTGTATACTTTCCTGAAGGAAGCGGACGCGGTGTTTCTTTTACCATTGGAGGAGCGTTTATCAAGTTACTTCACGAAATGCATTTGGATCAGCTTCATGTTCCAATCATATATTCAACTGCTTGTTCTGGCGGCCCTCATGCCCATGTATGTGGCCGTCACCGGAGGCAGTTTCAGCAGCTTCCTACCACTTCTTGCTTTTATATTGGTCATGAAAGTATGGAATCTCTATGTCCGCTTTAGCATGTTAAGATATCAGGAAAGGGAAGTCCATTTCACGGACAGTCTTGTTCGATTTCTTTTGAGCTCGGCACTCGTTTTCCTTGTCTTATCAGAAGCGGCCCTTTGGATGACGATGGTTGTCGCTGTATTGATGCTCGGATATGCCCTTTACTTTTATCAATCAACAAAAGGGAAAAATCTTAAATGGGATTTACTGATTAATTTGGAGCAGCAGCGTATGCTGATCTTTTACCGTATCGCCAATATGTTCACGGACGTTCCGAAGCTGAAAGGGAAGGTGCATCGGAGAAAATGGCTTGATTGGCTGGTAAAGGCACCTTTCTCACAAGCGTCTACGTATCGCTATTTATATCTGCGGTCGCTTGTCCGGACAAGTGAATATTCAGGTCTTTATATACGGTTGACTCTGATCGGAGTGTTGTTGATTTATTCGAATTCTTCTTTTATCTTCAGCATTTTGACGGCTTTGGTGTTTCTATATTTGACCGCTTTCCAGTTGATCCCATTATTTAAGCGTTTTGATTATAAGATTTGGGTTCTCATCTATCCAGTCTCAAGAGAAGTTGAAGAAATCATCCTTCCAAAAAATCATGAGTCAGTCGATGATGGTCCAAGCAGTTGTATTTTCCCTGCCCCTCTTTGTAAGAGGAGCCTGGCTTGAGGGGCTTATCACCCTGCTCTCTGGAATAACCTTTTCCATCTTTTTCAGTCAATTCTACTTAGTGAAGCGGTTGAAGAAGATGGAAGAATCCCTGTTTTAGGGAAACGATTCAGTAGCATGAAACGTATAATGTGTGAAGGCTAATCAAAAAGGATGGTGGTACTCTGTGAACCGGGAAAGAGAAGAGTTGGAATCCTGGAAACGAAAATACACCAGGAAATCGTCCATTTTTCAAAGGGTTTCTAAGCAGGCCCAAACGAAAGTGAATCAATGGATCCCTGAAAAAGCCCATAAAGTCGTCACGGAGAGTATTAAGAGAATGGTGGAAGTGACTTTGAAGGGAAGTGAATGGGTCTCCCTCCAAACGATCGTATTACATCCTTCCCTGGAAGAACGGGAAATACTGATGAAAGAACGAATGGAATTTTATCGGAAAGCTGCCACCATTGAAGGGGCAGGCACAGGAGCTGGTGGGATCTTCCTCGGACTAGCTGATTTCCCTCTGCTTCTGTCCATTAAGATGAAATTTTTAAGCGAATGCGCTGCGATTCACGGGTATAATCCAAAACAATATGAGGAACGTCTATTTCTTCTATATGTTTTTCAACTTGCATTTTCCAGTGATTCTCACAAGAAGGATGTCCTTCAGATCATTGAAAACTGGGAAGTCGAAAAAGAAAAACTGAAGGAACTCGATTGGAAAACCTTTCAACAAGAGTATCGGGACTACATCGATTTTGTGAAGATGCTTCAGCTCATTCCGGGAGTTGGGGCTGTTGTAGGGGCTTATGCGAATTATCAGCTCCTCGATCAGCTTGGAGAGGTGGCAAAATTTGCTTATCGGATCCGTTACTTTAATGACTTAGAATAGTATCATAGAGAAGGTCGATCGTCATGGTCGATCTTTTTCCTTTAAACCTTGGGAAGCGGAAACTGAATCTTTTTGATTCCAGGATGACTTCAGGTATAGTGGTAAAATAAGGGTACATTGTGTAGAGTGAGGTGTTTAGTAGATGAATAAACAGAAAAAAGGATTGAAGATCGTTGGACTCATTGTATTCTCGTTCTTCTTCTTTTTAGCAGGAGTGTTTCATTTTATAGAAGCGCAAGGGTTTGCGAAAATGATACCTGCATTTATTCCTTTAAAGGAAGAGCTCATTTATATTACAGGAATAATTGAATTTATATTGTCTGTATTATTATTGATTCCAAAGACTCGTGAAAAAACCGGAATCGTCACGGCGATTTATTTAGTTCTCGTTTTTCCTGCAAATATCTATGCGGCTATTAAAGGGATTCCTGCACCGGGGCAGGAAGAAGCGAATGTAGCCCTTCTGTGGGTGAGGTTATTATTTCAGCCACTCTTGATTTGGTGGGTACTGGTTGTAAGTAAGATTGAAAAGAATCATCGTTTTTATTAAGTGAAAAGGATCAGGGGCTCATGGCACCTGATCCTTTTTTGAATTATTTCGTAACCGTTTTTGAGACGGAATGCTTTTCTTGGTAATGAAGTGTAGCGCTTGCAAGTGATTTTGCAGCAATCAAAAGAGCTTTTTCGTTAATATCGAATTTTGGATGATGGTGAGGGAATGCGATATCCACATTATCCGGTTTGGCCCCGGTAAAGAAGAAAGTTCCCTTCACATGTTCTAAATAATAGGAGAAATCTTCACCACCCATTTGTAAATCGATTTCATCCACGGTGTGAACTTCATCTACAGTAACGGCGCTTTGGATAAAGAGTTCTGTTTCTTCAGGGTGATTGACAACCGCCGGATATCCCCGGTCATACACATATTCATAGCCACATCGACCTGAAAGACATGCCCCTTTCAAAATCTGTTCAATTTCTTCTTCAATAAAGTCCCTGACTTCAGGATTGAAGGTACGGACCGTTCCGATTAATTTAGCTGAATCAGCGATGACATTAAAAGCATTATCCGCCATAAAGGAACCAATCGTCACCACAGCAGGATCGATCGGGTTCACTCGTCTGCTGACAATTTGCTGGAGTTCAGAAACAATTTGTGATCCAATCACAATAGAATCCTTCGTTTTATGCGGCTGTGCACCGTGACCACCGGATCCATTGATCACAATTTCAAAGCGGTCGGCTGCAGCCATGATCGGACCAGTTCGATAAAGAACTTTCCCCAGGGGTTCTGTTGACCACAAATGGGTGCCGAATATGACATCCACGCCTTCCAGGCAACCTGCCTCTATCATGGACTTAGCCCCGCCAGGTGCATATTCCTCTGCGTGCTGATGAATGAGGACCACTGTACCTGAAAGGGTATCACGCATTTCATGAAGGGTTTTTCCCAATACTAGAAGAGATGCTGTGTGTCCGTCATGACCACAAGCATGCATGACACCGGGAACAGTAGAGCGATATTCCACATCTTTTTCATCGTGGATGGGGAGAGCGTCAAAGTCTGCCCGAAGCGCCACGGTCTTACCTGGAAGAGCTCCTTCGATCCTCGCCACGACACCGTTGCCTCCAACCCTTTCTTGAACGGGAACGCCGATGCTCTTATAGTAATCAACAATATACGCTGCCGTGTTAGTTTCCTGAAAGGATAATTCGGGGTGTTGATGAAGAAACCTTCTGATATCAACCATTTCTATCCAACGATCTTCCAATTTCCGGTATAATTCATTCAGCAAGTGAAGAACCTCCTAGTATTTGATGAATATTACGAATAGTATAACATTTATTGTGGTGAGGTGAGAGGATAATTGGAGAGAATTTCTAGGGGGAATACAATGAAGAAAGTCCAATACATAACAGCCATTATTTCATTTGTACTATTTATGACCATCGCATATTTTGTTTTTCATGAGATGGAAATTTTCGGCGAAGATGATCTGTTGGCGAAGATGAAGGAGCTTTCCTTTATCGGAGGGTTTTCAATGATCGGAACCCAGCTGGTGATTGGAATTGCATCAATCGCCCTGATTCTCTACCTTTGGTGGGTCAAGAAAGACTATGTTGGAATTCTTACCGTCGTTGTACTAATAGCTGGAAGCAACGTACTGAATAAAGCGATCAAAGGGTTAATGAAAAGAGAAAGACCCCCTTTTTCACACGGAGAAGAAGGATTCAGCTTTCCGAGCGGTCATGCCATGGTGGGACTTGCCTTTTTATTGGTGGTTGCATATTTCATTAGTAAAGAGTTTTCGTCCACACGGGTGAAAGTGGGAATCTTTACCTTCGCAGTAATCCTCACCATTCTCACAGGGCTTAGCAGAGTGGCAGAACAAGCTCATTACCCGTCAGATGTTGCAGCAGGATTCCTTCTGGCATACACATTCTTCGTACTATGTATCTTTCTTTACGAGAAGAGGCCAGAAAAATAGGAGGAACAAACAGGAGGGACGGACCTCGAGTTCTGAGGTCCGTCCCTCCAACTATTCAGATCAAAAAGATGGCCACGATGGTGGTGGCTATTAATCCAATGACAACAGGCAACAGGTTACGTCTTGCGAGTTCGAATGGGTCAACTCCGCAGATGGCGGCTGCAGGGATGAGTGCCCATGGGACGAGTGTACCACCTCCGACCCAAATGGCTGCCACTTGCCCCAGGGCAGTAAGGGTGGCGATACCTGATCCGATGCTTTCTGAGAACAGATTAGCTACGGAACCGGCAAGGGAAATACCTGAGAATCCCGATCCATCAAGACCTGTTATCGCCCCCACCATAGTGAGTGTGATTGCACCGACCGTTTTTGAAAGCGGGACGGCTGCAGCCAGGGATGCCCCTAGGTCATTGACGATGCCGTGAGACGTTGAAGGGAGGAAGTCCCCGATGATCGTTTGAAAGCCTGAATCTCCCAGGTAGAAGAAAGCGGCAATCGGAATTACGGGACCGAAAACCTTAAATCCAAACTGAAATCCGTCAATCATGAAGCTTGTCGTTTTCTCCAATCCTTTCCCTTTAAAAGCGGCCAGTGAAATCAGTAGCAGAATGACGATGGATGTACCACCGATTAGTGCCGTTGCATCCCCGCCTTGAAGGTCAAACACAACCATTGCAGTAATATCGAGAGCAAACAGGATAGGGATGAGAAGGGCAATGAGATTCTTCCATCGAGTTGAAAGTAGATTGGGAGAAGAATCCTGATCTTGTGTGTTAGGAGAGAGAGCGCTTGGATTCACGGTGAGGATCCCTCTTTTCATATCTCTCTTTAGGAAAATGAAGGCAGTAACGGTGGTGACGGCCCCCATGACAATAATGAGCGGAATGCTGGCTGATATAACTTCAGATACCGGTATTCCTGCAGCATCAGCCGTCAACTTTGGTGCTGCCTGAATGACAAAGTCACCTGAAAGAGCAATACCATGACCGAAGAGGTTCATGGCCATGGCAATGCCGAGAGCAGGCAATCCAACCCGTAAGGCAACAGGTACCAACACTGCACCCAGGAGTGCTACTGCAGGAGAAGGCCAGAAGAACCAAGAAATAAACATCATCACCAGACCAATCGTCCAGTAGGCAAGGGCAGGCGTCCGGATGAATTTAGTGAAAGGGCGGATCATAATATCATTAACCCCTGTAGACGTCAGCCCCTTACTCATGGCAACGATAATGGAAATCACAAGAATCGTAGATAGAAGTTCGGTGATGGCAAAGATGAAGCTATTAAATATACTACTGATCGAACCACTTAAAGAGCCTGTTGCAACCAAAGCGATACTGAAGATTCCCAGGATACAAACAACCGTCGTATCTTTACGGAAAATCATAAATAGAATAATCAACCCAATGAAAGCTAAATAAATCCAATGAAGAGAAGTTAAATCAATCCCCATTAAAACAACCTCCTCTAAAATCGTTCCTCAATATAGGCATTTGCCCTGAACTGTACTATAGATTATGAAACGATGGAAAAGGTGTGATACTGCGTAGCGATATTTTTCCGCCTTGAGACGGAGGTAGAATCATGCCGATGCTCCTCAACCATGAAGGGGAAAAAATTTATAATGATAGACATAACAGGAAATGTCCCATTTACAGCGAAACTAATAATAGATATGAAGGTGGTGCTCGTATGAGGTATAAGGGAAGGAAGCAATGGTTTTTCTCGTTTTTATTAATGGCAATAGGACTGTTGTTGTTACTCTTGAATATTGGTGTCATTTCCTTGGAAATAACGCAGATATTTGTCAATATAATTCCTATTTTGTTGCTACTGTTTGGTTTGAAATGCACGGTAGACAGTTTTTTGAAGAAAAGCTTCGGGAAATTACTTGTGGGGCTCTTTAGTTTAGCGCTGGGCTCGTTAGCCATTCTTGATAAGTATGGGGTGTTGGAATTTGAGTATGCAAGTTGGTGGAAGCTGTGGCCGATCTTCATTATCGCGATTGCAATTAATCGCGGCATTAGTAAGAAGCCTATCAAGGTAAGCATCAGCAACGAATATCCATATGATAAACCATCATCGAAAATGACTTTTGAAGATGGGGAAGAGGAGAAGGGTGCCTCTTTCAAAAAGAATAAAATGAACAGAGGGTTCATCGTAGGGGATATTCGATTTTCAGAGGCAAATTGGCCACTGGAAAATATGAAACTGTACAACGCTATTGGAGATTACTATTTTGATTTCAGCAAAGCGTTTATTCCTGAAGGGGAAACGACTATTGATATCAAAGGCTGGATTGGCGATGTGAAGATGATCATTCCGGAAAATGTGCCGGTGGAAATCACCTTGAAAGTACAGGTGGGGGATGTGAAATTATTTGAGCAGAAGTCTGCCGACATCCGTTCTGAGCTCCAATACCGTTCTCCGGAATACGAACAGGCAGTCAAAAAAATAAAATTGTCTGTTGATGTGAAAATCGGCTCTATCCGAATAAATCGAGTGTAGGGTCAACATAGTTGAAAAAGGAGGGGAGAGCTTGAATAAATCCTCAAATATTCGAATTTGGATCTTCAAAAGTTTTTTTATGATGTCTGTAATGGTGATTCTATTGTTCTTTATATCATTGCAAATGTATTTGGTTTTTTCAGATGATCCAAGCATTTCACTTGAATTTTCGATTTATTTGACCATATGGTTAGCAGTCATTCTTCTATTATTAAGTATTTATTTTGGCTTTCGCACAGGTTATACGTTTAAAGGTCGAATCGACGATATCTCGACATTCATCACCTTATTAAGAAGCGGGAAATTTTCGGCACGAGTGGAACGATTTGAACATGACGAACTTGGGATTTTATCAGATGAATTGAATCAGCTGGCAGTGTATATCCAGGAACAGGTGAAATCACTCCAGAGGCTGGCTGATGAAAAATCCGAGCTTGCCGATCAGGCTCATCAAGCTGCGGTCATGGAAGAGCGGCAAAGGCTGGCAAGGGATCTGCATGATTCTGTCAGTCAGCAATTATTCGCGTTAAATATGCTTTCTTCCGCAGCGCAAAAAAGTGTAGGAACTGATAGTGAAAAGGTAGAAATCATCGTGAAGCAAGTTGCCGAAATCGCTGGGAAAGCACAAGGGGAGATGAGAGCCCTTCTTCTTCATCTCCGCCCTATTGATTTAAAGGGAGAAAGTCTTTGCGAAGCGTTAACCATTTTAATAAGAGAATTAAAGGAAAAGACGTCCATCGAGATTGATGCTAATCTCGATGGAATTGAAAACCTGTCGAAAGGGACAGAAACGCATATGTTCAGAATCATCCAGGAGAGTCTTTCCAATATATTGCGTCATTCTGATGCAACAAAAGTGAAGATTGTAACGGAGAAAAAGGATGGGTACGTAAGCTTGTACATCAGTGACAATGGAAAAGGCTTCGATTTAATGAAAAACAAGATGACGTCTTATGGACTTCAAACGATGAGAGAGCGAGCCGAGGAAATAGGGGGATTGTTTCAAATCCGATCGAAAGAAAGTGAAGGAACATATATCGATCTCCGTATCCCGGTCTAATCAAAGGAGGAAAACTGGTGGATAAAGTTAAGGTTATGATTGTAGATGATCACGAAATGGTCCGTTTGGGAATGAAAACGTATTTGCTTACGGAGGACAGGATTGAATTTCTAGGAGAAGCGAAGAGTGGAAATGAAGCTTCCCAACTTGCCAAACTGTATATGCCAGACGTCATTCTCATGGATTTATTAATGGAAAACGGAAACGGGATTGAGGCGACAAAGAAGATACTAAGCTTTCATCCACACTGTAAAATTATCATTTTAACGAGCTATTATGATGATGAAAAGGTGTTTCCTGCCATAGAAGCCGGTGCCCATAGCTACCTATTAAAAACTGCAAGTGCAGAAGAGGTGACAGATGCTGTTTATAAGGCGGTGAAGGGAGAGTCTGTTATTGCCTCTAAGGTAGCTGATAAAATGATGAACCGATTCCGCCCTCAAGAGAGGAAACCACATGAAGAATTAACATCACGAGAGATGGAGGTTCTTCAGTGCCTTGGAGAAGGGATGACGAATCAGGAAATATCTGAAAGTCTGTTTATCGGAATAAAGACGGTCAAGACTCATGTCAGCAATATCCTGAGCAAGCTTGATGTGGCGGATCGAACGCAAGCAGCGATTTATGCGAATCGCAATGGGATTGTGTATCGGGGAGAAAAGAAAGAGTAAGAGCGTTTCTCTAGTTTAAGATATATAAGCATGAGATTGTTTAGAATATGGCCGGTTTGCTTAGTTTTAAAAGTGATGATAACAGAAACTCTGTTGAAGCGATAGCAGAAAATTCTCGATGAAGATTTGCAAGTGAAAGGCTGTGAACAATTTCTGCAGAAAATAGTGAACCATCATACGAGTAGGTTTCAAAACATGCAGTGGCGTCATAAGGAACCGTTACCTTATACCCTAAGTCAGAAGCCATGCGAACGGTAGCGGAAACGCAGTGATTCGTCGTGAAACCCATCACAACAAGGGAAGTGTATTTTTCCTTTTTTAGATATAAATCTAAATCTGTATCGATAAAAGCGCTATTAACATGCTTGATGATTTGTTTTTCATTTCGTAATGGTCGGAAATCATCTAGAACATCGAAACCTGATGAACTTGAATGCAGTGGCGACTCCATATTATTAGAAGAGTGTTGTACATGAACAACAGGCCAAGATTTTTCTCTCCAACCTTGTAACAGTTGATTAGCGTTCTTTTCCATACTTGGATTATTTCGTTTTCCCCATGGAGAATGGCTATATGCCTTTTGGAAATCAATCAGAAGCAGACATGTTTGACTCATCAATATTCCTCTCCTTTCATTCAGGGTATGAAAGTAACATCCTGTGACCAACACGATAAAGTATACTGTTTATTTTTTGTAATTATGTATGTACACCTCAACTGTAATTGTTAAGATTCATAAACCATAAAAAAAAGCTGCCAGAAGTTTGGCAGCTTTGTCGTTAGGACTGACCTGATACGTAGTATTTACTTACATAGGAAGCTCGTGGGAAGATATCCTTCTGATTATCGATTCCTTCTTCGGTTCCGCGCTTGGCGTGTGCCTTTTCGTATTGCTTCGACTCCTGCCAGCCCAGGAAGCTTTTCTCATCTTCCCAAAGAGTCATAATCACGTATGTATCACTGTCTAACGGTCGCAGGACACGAATCGCTGTAAAGCCCGGCACTTCTTCGATCAATCCTGCCCGGTTCTTAAAGCGGTATTCAAACAGCGGACGACCCTCGTCGGATACGGGAATATTATTAAACACCACATATCCTTTATGTTCAAGTTCACCAGATTGATCGACAATTTCATAGCTTCGTGGAGATTCAAACACGCTTTCTCCACTTGTCTCATGTAAAAGCAATGCATCTTCGCCTTGCATTAAGATCATCTTTTCATTGGAATGCTCATCCATTATTTTTTGTAGGAATTCGTGGGTCCCAGTTGTCATATATAGCTTCATCCAAATCACCTCTATAATTTAGTTACTTCTATTATACTCTTCCCTTTTCCTAATCTCATCTAACATGATTTTTGGATATTTTTTCTTTCCCCAGTGAAAATCGGCAAATTTATGACATTTTCTCTTGATAACTATACAATTCTCTTTAAAACGTCTATAGTTTAAAAGGGTTACAATTCGAGCGGTCATATTAAAAATAGGACAATTTTAGAATCTACTCAAATTAGTTTACAATGGGAATAATGGAGTTACATAGAAAGGTGGACGAACAAAGGTATGAAACATATGAATGATACTTTTTTACGAGCGGCAAGGGGAGAAAAGACGGACTATACTCCGGTTTGGTATATGAGACAAGCTGGTCGTTCACAGCCTGAATACCGTAAAATCAAGGAGAAATATTCTCTGTTTGAAATAACACACCAACCTGAGCTTTGTGCATATGTGACAAGGCTCCCAGTTGAACAATATGACGTTGATGCAGCAATCCTTTATAAGGATATCATGTCACCACTTCCTTCTATTGGAGTGGATGTAGAGATTAAATCGGGAATCGGTCCTGTTATCGATAACCCCATTCGCACGACAGCGGACGTTGAAAAGCTGGGAGAAATCAATCCTGAACAAGATGTTCCGTATGTACTGGACACCATTAAATTATTGACCCAGGAACAATTATCTGTGCCGTTAATCGGTTTTGCCGGTGCACCCTTTACAATGGCAAGCTATATGATTGAAGGCGGTCCTTCCAAGAATTATAATAAAACAAAAGCTTTCATGTATGCAGAACCACAAGCGTGGTTTGCTTTAATGGATAAATTGGCAGCGATGACGGTCACATATGCGAAAGCCCAGATCAAGGCAGGGGCATCCGCTTTCCAAATATTTGATTCTTGGGTCGGTGCCTTGAACGTACAGGATTACCGCACGTTCATTAAGCCGGTTATGGAAAGAATCTTTAATGAATTAAAGGAAGAAAACGTGCCATTGATCATGTTTGGTGTAGGAGCAAGTCACCTGGCGAATGAATGGCATGACCTTCCGATTGATGTTGTTGGTCTGGATTGGCGTCTTCCTATTACAGAAGCACGTGACAGAGGCATCTCCAAAACGGTTATGGGGAATCTTGATCCCGCGATTCTTCTCGCTCCGTGGAACGTGATTGAAGAAAAAGCAAAAGAGATCCTCGACCAGGGGATGGAATTTCCCACTCACATCTTTAACTTGGGGCACGGGGTATTCCCGCAAGTTCAACCGGATACATTAAAGCGCTTAGCAGCCTTCGTACATGAATACAGTGCGAGATAGAGCACATCCACATGTGTCTTTACATGGATTCTATGAGAGAAACATGGCACAATAATGAAATGTATGATACTGATAATGAGGTGAAATGGTATGACAAAGAAGAAAATGGGTTTATTGGTGATGGCCTACGGGACACCGTATAAAGAAGAAGATTTGGAACGTTACTATACACACATCCGCCATGGAAGAGCACCTTCAAGTGAATTACTCGAAGATCTTCGTGGACGTTACGAAGCCATTGGAGGGATCTCTCCACTGGCGAAGATCACGCTGGAACAAGCGAAGAGCCTGGAAGAACATCTGAATCATATTCAAGACGAGATTGAATTCACTATGTACCTGGGCTTGAAACATATCGAACCATTTGTAGAAGACGCTGTGGAACAGATGCATAATGACGGCATTGAAGAAGCGATTTCAATCGTACTTGCCCCACATTTCTCAACGTTCAGCGTGAAATCGTACAATGGACGTGCGAAAGAAACAGCAGAAAAATTGGGTGGGCCACAGATTACTTCCGTTGAGAGCTGGTACGGGGAACCCAAATTTATTCAGTATTGGGCTGATAGAGTGAAGGAAACGTTTGCAGGGATGTCTGATGATGAGCGAAACAAAGCGGTCCTCATCGTATCCGCTCACAGCTTACCTGAACGTATTCTTCAATCGGGAGACCCTTATCCAATGCAATTAGAGGAAACAGCGAAGATGATTGCAGAAAGTGCAGGCGTGACGGATTATGCGGTCGGATGGCAAAGTGAAGGTAACACGCCGGATCCATGGATAGGTCCTGACGTTCAGGATCTGACAAGAGATCTTTATAAGGAAAAGGGCTATACGACGTTTGTGTACACTCCGGTAGGGTTTGTAGCCGATCATCTTGAAGTGTTATATGACAATGATTATGAATGCAAAGTAGTAACAGATGATATCGGTGCTTCCTACTATCGTCCGGAAATGCCAAATGCCAAACCGGAATTCATCGATGCAATGGCAGATGTCGTGTTAAAGCACCTAAAATAATTTCTCGTTTTTGGCTGAAACAAAGGAAGGACTGAAGCAAATGAGTTCAATCTCACTGCTTTAGTCCTTCTCTATTGTTGGAATTGAAGATATTTTGTTAAAGAAGGCGATGAACGTGTTGGAACAACAAACCAAAAAGGTCGTAGTCATTGGTGGGGGGGTCACCGGATTAACGACGGCTTATTATTTGCAACAGGAAATAAAAGCAAAAAAACTTCCCATCGAAATAAAGCTTGTAGAAGCAACCCACCGACTGGGTGGGAAAGTCCAAACCTTGAAAAAGGACGGCTATGTTATCGAAAAGGGACCGGATTCCTGTCTATCAACCAAAACGGAAGTCTCCCGCTTAGCAGAAAATCTTGGAATGAAAGATAAGCTCATTCGGAATCGCAAGGGAGCTTCCTATGTGATAGCGGGCGGTGAACTCTATCCTATACCTGGAGGATCCATCGTAGGAATTCCAACTCAAATCGCTCCTTTTATCACAACAAGTTTATTTTCATTAACAGGAAAAATGAGAGCAGCAGCAGATTTTGTGCTTCCACGTTCACAAGAAAGTGAAGATCAGTCACTTGGAAAATTCTTTAGAAGGAGAATGGGAGATGAAGTCGTTGATCATTTGATAGAACCGCTCTTAACAGGGATTTTCGCCGGGGATATCGATCAGTTAAGCTTAATGTCCACTTTTCCGCAGCTCTATGAATTAGAACAAAAACATCGAAGTTTGATCGCAGGTATCAAAAAGAGCGGTCACGGCGCCGACTCTAATGAAGAAGGAAACTTCTTGACATTCAAGGGTGGTCTTCAATCCCTGATTGATGCCATGGAGGCAAGTCTCGCCCCAAATACGGTCTACAAAAGCATGAAAGTAACCGACATTGAGAAAGAAGACAGCAATGATTATACGATTACCTTTACGAACGGGGAACAGATGGAAGCGGACAGTGTAATCGTCACTACACCCCATCATGTACTGCAATCCATGTTTGCAAGGTATCCATTCTTAACCTTCTTGAAAGACATGCCTGCTACCTCAGTTGCAACGGTTGCAATGGGATTTTCACAAAATGCCATAAAAAAAGACATCGCCGGCACAGAATTCCTCGTTTCACGTAACAGTGACTATTCCTTGACTGCGGGAACTTGGACCCATAAAAAATGGCCTCACACTGCACCTCCAGGAAAAGCACTATTGAGATGTTATCTGGGCAAGTCAGGAGATGAAACCATCGTGGATTTATCCGATGATCATCTTGAACAAATCGTTATGGAGGATCTGGGAAAGATTATGGATATCGAAGGCGGGCCGGATTTTACAATCGTTTCCCGTTATAAAAATTCCATGCCACAGTATACGGTAGGTCATGGTGAACGCATCCAGGGAATGTATGATCAAGCGGAAGCTGCTCTGCCGGGAGTTTTCATCGCCGGCAGTTCATATAACGGGCTAAGCATTCCTGACTGCATCGGGCAGGGGGAGGAGACGGTTACCAAGGTATTGGAGTATTTGAAATCGTATTGATGAGGACTGCCGGATAGCCGGTGGTCTTTTTTGTGTGTTTGGAGATGAGGCTAAAGGACACTGGAATGATTAAAAGCGGATGTCTGAATGGAGGTAGCTGAGTTATATTTTCTTCTTGTTCATCTCTTTTACTCAGAAAAACACCCTCTGCTCACAGCAGAAGGTGCCTTCTTCATTTCACAACCCTATACCTGGAATGCTGAAGCACCCAGTTCTGTGGAAAGGCAGAACCTAGCACCCAGTAGCTTAGCCCCCTTAATCTATAGTCATCAAGCGTTTTTTGTTTAGCCAGCATGCTCCTGGCGTCTTCAAACCATACTTCGTGCTTTTGACCGGTTTCATCCCAATACGTGAAGAAGGGAGATTGATATTGCTCATTGTACTGAATTCTAACACCGTATTTGCTAGCCAAATCAATTGCTTTTTGGGGTGAGACGGTTTTAGCAAAGGTTCCATCTACCCACGGGACCTTCCAGTCGCGTCCATAAAGGGGGGTACCCATCAGGATTTTGTTTCTTGGGATGACGGTCACGGCATAGTCCAACACTTTTTTGACTTCGTTAATAGGGGCAATTGCCCAAGGTTTACCACCAGCCCAGCCCCATTCATAGGTCATAAGGACAACAAAATCGACAATTTCTCCGTGAGCTTTATAATCATGGGCTTCGTATAGGAGTCCTTTTTGGTCGCCTTTTATTTTGGGGGCAAGGGCCGTCGAGACGGAATAACCCTTAGGCTTCAATGAAGCAACGGTTCTTTTTAAGAATGAATTGTAATTCTCCCTATCTTCCGGGTAGACGTATTCGAAATCGATGTTCAATCCTTTATAACCTTTCGTTTTCATTTTCTTGACTATTGAAGCGATTAACGTGTCCTGAAGTGATTCGCTTCTTAAAATGGTAGCGACTAAATCAGAGTTAAACTTCCCGTCTGAATAGTTGGTGAGTACGAGTAGAGGATCGACTTGCTGATCCAATGAAGCTGAAATCACACCTTCGTCATTCAATTCCGTGACCGATCCTTCATTGGTGATAGTGTGAGTAAACGGTGCTAAATACGAGAAATAACTCCCCAGTCCATTTACTTCTGCTATTCCTTCACCATCTGTTCGGGTCGTATAGGCATTGACTGCAATGACTGGTTTAGGATTTGGAATCCTGATCTGTTGATTCGGGTAGATCAGTGATGGATTAGAGATTGAGTTTGCATTCAATATTTCCTGAAGAGGAACTTTATAATTATAGGAAATGACATAGAGTGATTCACCCGATTTCACTTTATGGATAAAGGCAGGCATGACGATTAATTGACCGACAAACAGTTGGGATGGATCCGTCATTTGATTATATTCCATCAGTTCTTTAACAGAGATAGAGTACTTCTGGCCAATGGCATTTAACGTGTCACCTGGCTGCACGATATATTCCTTTAAAGGTTCTGGAATGAGAAGACTTTGTCCGATTACAAGTATATTCGGGTTCTTTAGCTGATTTCCATACGCGATTTGATTTACATCAACCCGGTACCCAGAAGCAATCGACCAAAGTGAATCCCCGCTTTTCACCACATAAATATTCATATGACACCTCCAAACAAACCTTATTCTTATAGCCTATTCATGAGGGCTTATTCTTTATGAAATATGAATGGGCACAGAGGAGAAAAAAACACTTGTGTAACGGAGAAAGATGTGATAAATTTATCAATGTTAACAAAATGACTAAATTACAAATTTGGTCAAACGGTCAAGTTGAGGAGTGAGTTCATGGCGATTGATCGAAAGAAACAGATTTTAGATGCCGCTACCAATTCGTTTTCTTTGTTTGGGTATAAAGCCACGACGATGGATCAAGTAGCAAAATTAGCAAATGTGGGAAAAGGAACGATTTATACGTTTTTTAAGAACAAGGAAGAATTGTTCGACGAGATTGTTTCATCATTAATCAATGAAATGAAGCATGAAGCTGAAGAAGTAATTGATACCGAAGAGACATTTTCTGAAAATGTTCATCGTGCATTGTTTCGTTTGCTCGAATTTCGGATAGAGCATAAACTGACAATCAAGCTTTATCAGGAAGCCAGGGAAATGGGCACACCAGCTGTATCCGAGGTCATTGATCGCATGGAGAAAGTGGTTATTGAATTCCTGAGTTATCGAATTGAAAAGGCGATTGCCTCAGAAGCGATTAAGCCATGCAACCCGGAAATGACCGCATTCGTTCTGCTGAAGCTATATGTTTCATTGATCTTTGATTGGGAACGTACTCATGGTCCACTTGATAAAGATGAAATAGCCAACCTGTTTGAGCTATATCTGATTAAAGGGTTATCGAATTGATAGTCCTTCATTTTTGGTATTAAATGACCATTCGAATAAAATAGTCATTTATTTTTACTCTAATATGACCGTTTGAACTTATTGGTCAATAGTTCTATTTCGAATATTAATAGGAGGTAAACATGAAGAAATCATTTATAGGTTCAGAATTTAAAGCGATTTTTCGCAATAAAAAATTACTCATTCCCATACTTGCCGTGCTCTTTATTCCTGTGTTATACAGCGGCATGTTCCTTTGGGCATTCTGGGATCCTTACGAGCAACTATCAGATCTGCCGGTAGCTGTTGTAAACAGCGATCAGGGCGCAGAATTTGACGGGAAGGAATTGCATATCGGATCGGATCTGGTTGATAAGTTGAAGGAAAGTGATCAATTCGATTTTCATTTCGTCGATAAAGAGGAAGGATTTAAGAATCTGGAGAAGCAGGACTATTACATGCTTGTGGAAATTCCAGAAGATTTCTCTGAAAATGGCACAACATTGTTAGAAGAGAATCCTCAGAAGCTTTCTCTGAAATATGTGCCTAATGAGAGCTTTAACTTCCTATCTGCTCAAATAGGGGATACGGCTATGAAAGAGATCAAAGCAAGTCTCTCTAAATCGGTTTCCGAAACGTATGCTGAAACGATGTTTGATAAGATTCAAGAAATGGGTGATGGTTTCCAGACTGCCAGTGACAAAGCGGGCGAAATCAATAATGGAGCCATTGACCTATCTCAAGGTGCAAACAAGCTTAAGGATAATTTAGCTGTCCTTGCTGAGAAGAATGTTGAGATGACAGACGGTGTGGCGAAAACCCGTGCAGGTGCTGAGAAACTGGCAAAAGGTTCTCAGGAATTATCTGACGGTGTCGGGGTCATGACAGATAAATCTCAACAACTGTATAAAGGAACACAAGATATACAATCGGGGATGAATTCCCTGGCAGCCGGTATCGATAAAAGCAAGGCCGGTTTAGAACAAGTAGACGCTGGGCTTGACAGTGCAGTAGACAATACAGCTAAACTGCAAGCAGGATCTCAAACCCTGGCTGAAAAGATTGGTGCCCTGAAAGGCGGAGCTGACAGTGCACAAGCTGGGGCAAAAGATATCGGAGCAGGAGCTACTAAGCTTGAAAATGAATTGGCTCCATATATGGGAAGCCTTCCTGAAGAAAAGCAGGCTGAACTAAAGGCTGCAATCAATCAAATCAAGCAGGGCGCATCCGGACTTGAAACGGGTACCGGCGCTTTAAGCAATGGTGCTACTGAGCTTCAAAAAGGAGCGAATTCTCTTTCAGGTGGTATTGGTGCTTTAAATGAAGGCCAAAAGAAACTACAGGGTGGCGTCGATCAGCTTGTAGCCGGATCAGCGCAGCTGGATGAAGGTTCTAATCAGCTCGTAGCCGGTCAAAATGAAGTCGTGAAAAATTACGGTTTATTAAATGGGAAACTTGGAGACGTATACCAAGGAACAGTAAGCCTTGCTTCAGGAGCGAATGAACTAAGCTCCGGTCTTAACCGGGTATACGATGGTTCCAATCAATTAGCAGATGGATCTAGGAAGCTGGCTGATGGTTCAACGGAGCTCGCAGAAGGATCTACGAAACTATCTGATGGAACAACAGAATATGAAACGAAATTAAAAGATGCAGCAAAAGAAGCAAATAGTGTCAAAGCGGATGACGATACGTATGATATGATGGCAGGTCCCGTAGATGTGAAAAATGAGAAAATCAATCATGTTCCTAACTACGGAACAGGGTTTGCTCCATATTTCTTATCTCTTGGACTATTTGTCGGAGCGTTATTGATCTCCATTGTGTATCCACTGAGAGAACCATCTGACCGCCCATCAAGCGGAATGAGCTGGTTCCTGGGTAAATTCACTGTTCTAACGTCAGTGGGGATCATCCAATCACTGATTGCAGCAGCCATTTTACTCTTTGGATTGGGACTTGAAGTAGAAAGTGTACCATTATTCTTACTTTCTACTATTATTACGAGTCTTACATTCTTGGCGCTGATTCAAATGCTCGTTACAATTCTTGGTGATCCGGGACGATTTGTAGCCATCATCATTTTGATTCTACAATTAACAACGAGTGCAGGGACTTTCCCACTCGAATTAATCCCGACTGCACTGCAACCAATCAGTGCACTGTTACCAATGACATATTCGGTGTCAGCGTTCAAAGCGGTCATCTCAAGCGGAGATTTTGCCTTCATGTGGCAAAACCTCTTCATCCTACTAGGGTACTTCATTGTGTTTGTGGCATTAACTGCTGTGTTCTTTGTAGGACTATTCAAGAAACAATATACGAAAACAGTAGAGGCTTAAGGAAAAAAACGGTAGATGTCACACACATCTACCGTTTTTTCTTCATGAAATCGACAAACCCTTCGTAAACATGAACGTGTATACTAATGGGGAGAAGTACATAATGGTGATACACAGAAAAAAGAATGGGTAAAGGAGAATTTAGAATGAAAAAGGTAAGCTTGATGATGCTCGTAGGGTTTCTTGCTTTGATTATCGCTGCATGCGGTAATTCCAAAGAAGACAACGGAGCAAAAGAAGATGAAAAATTGGAAGCGATAGAGGCAAAATTAGACGTGCCTGAAAAAGGAGAAAAGGGTGAAGCCGTTTCTCTTTCGACACAAGTCACTCAAGGTGATGAGAAAGTCGAGGATGCCGGTGAAGTGAAATATGAGATTTGGAAAACTGGTCATAAAGAAGAAAGTGAAATGATTGAAGCAGAGCATGACAAAGGCGGGATATACAAAGCTGAAAAGACCTTTGAAGAAGACGGCATGTATACTGTACAAGTGCATGTAACGGCCCGGGACATGCACACGATGCCTAAAACAGAAATTGCGATTGGTGAAGTAGAAGCAGGGGAACATGAGGAAGCAGGAGAGGGTCATCAACATGGTGATCATGAAAGTACCGTGTCCATTCACCTGATAAAGCCTGACAGTGTTACAGCAGGTGAAGAAGCAGAAATGATAGTGCATGTTGAAAATGAAGAAGCTGCTTTGGAAGATGCCAAAGTTCGTTTTGAAATTTATCAAGACGGACAGGAGAAACATGAGTGGGTGGATCTGGCACAAGGTGAGGCCGGTAAATATAGCGGTTCTTATACTTTCCCGGAAAAAGGTTCATATAATGTACAGGTTCATGTCACCAAAGGAGAAGAAATTCACGAACACACAATGGAAACAGTAGAAGTACAATAAACATAAAAAGGGATGCTCTTCATGAAGAGCATCCCTTTTATTACCCCTTGATAACCAGCTTCTTAATATTCGTAATCAGTCGTGCATTTCTCGCAATAAATGCCGTAGCATTCATGCTGTTCCTCAATTGTATCTCCACACTGTGCACAAGACTTAGGCGGCAAATTTCGAAAGAACTCCATAATATTTTTTACCATGTTCATCACCCTCCGTAAATTTGTTTTCACCCATCAATTGTTTGTGTTATATAACTGATGTGCTAATTTATTTTATTGTATTATAACAGTGTGTTCTTCGTCAATGATTATTTCTAAAATGGGCGAAAAAAATGAAAAAATAGGCACAATGAAGTATAGTAAGGGTACATACTAAGTGAATCAAGGAGGTTCAATATGAAACTGACCATCATCGGGCATTGGGGCGGTTACCCGAAGGCCGGAGAAGCTAGCACAGGATATTTACTAGAGCATGACAGCTTTAAACTGCTGATCGACTGTGGCAGCGGTGTCCTTTCCCGCTTGCAGCATCACGCAGAAGCAACCGACTTGGATGCCGTATTACTATCCCACTATCATCCAGATCACATAGCGGATATAGGTGTACTACAACACGCTTTATTGATTCAATCCTTCCTTGGGAAAAATAAGGGAACACTTCCTGTATACGCTCATCGGGAGGATCAGCGAGGTTATGACACGCTTACATATAAGGATTTAATGAAAGCCCATGAATATAAGGAAGATTCATCCCTGACGATCGGTCCTTTTACGGTCACGTTTGTAAAGACAAAACACCCCGTTCCATGTTTCGGAATGAGAATTGAAGCTGGCGGGAAGTCGCTGTTCTATACAGCTGATTCCGCACTGAGAGAAGAATTCTTTTCATTCGGAAAGAACACGGATGTACTTTTGTGTGAATGTAATTTTTATGGAGGGATGGATGCTTCGAACGCTGGTCATATGACAAGTTTGGACGCAGGGAACCTGGCTAAGAAAACGAATACTGGTAAGCTTATCCTGACCCATCTGCCTCATTTCGGGAATCTTCTACAGCTCGTAACCGAAGCGAAAAGCATTTATAACGGCGAAGTACTGTTAGCGGAAAAAGATATGGAAGTATTTATTTAGGAGGAAGAATGATGTTATTTATTGATAATAAAGGAATCACAGACCCCAGGATTAATCTTGCTATAGAAGAATATGCACTGAAGAACTTAGATATTAATGAGAGTTATTTATTATTTTATATTAATGAACCTTCCATCATCATCGGAAAGAACCAAAATACGATTGAAGAAATCAATACCGACTATGTGGAGAAACAAGGTCTTCACGTCGTCCGTCGTCTTTCCGGCGGAGGAGCGGTTTATCACGATTTAGGCAACTTGAATTTCAGCTTTATCACGAAGGATGATGGAGAGAGCTTCCATAATTTCAAAAAGTTCACCGAGCCCGTTGTGACTGCCCTCCACAAACTTGGCGTAAAGGCGGAGCTCAGTGGGCGTAATGATATTATCGCAGAGGGAAGAAAGATTTCCGGGAACGCTCAATTCTCTACAAAAGGCCGTATGTTCAGTCACGGAACGCTATTATTCGATTCTGAAATGGAAAACGTCGTGTCCGCACTCAGAGTGAAAAAGGATAAAATTGAATCGAAAGGAATCAAGTCGATTCGCAGCCGTGTGGCCAATATTTCAGAATTTCTGACTGAAAAGATGCCCATAGAAGAGTTCCGTTCCACACTGTTGGACTATATTTTCGACGGAAGCGACGTAGAAGAATACGTCCTGACAGAGGAAGACTGGAAGAACATCCATGAATTATCAACAGAGCGCTATCAGAACTGGGATTGGAACTACGGTAGATCACCGAAATTCAATCTCCAGCATTCCCACCGCTTTCCTGTGGGCTCCATTGATGTCCGTCTTGAAGTGAACAAAGGGAAAATTGATAACTGTAAGATCTTCGGTGATTTCTTTGGAGTCGGAAATGTAGAAGAAATCGAAGAGAAACTGACTGGTATACGCTATGAACATAAAGACATTGCAGGTGCTTTAGAGGGTGTTGATATTCAACACTATTTCGGTAATGTGACAAAGGATGAATTTGTGAATTTGGTTTATTGATTTACTCATTTCACTTTCGTTTTATTTGGAAAAGCCGTCCAATTTGGGCGGCTTTTTTCGTCTATAATACTTGTATTAATACTATTCTTTATATAGAATATATTTTGAATACTTTTAATAGTTTGATGAATGACCATTCATTCAGTTTTTCTAAAAGGGGAGGGATATAATTGAATATCGCTACACGTCTAGATCAAATCGCTCAAGAGAGAGCAGATAAAACAGCCTATCATTTTCTGAACACCTCCAGTACATATGGAGAATTAAATGGAGCTGTATCCAAATTTGCAAGCGGCTTAGAGCGGTTGGGTCTGAAAAAAGGGGATCACATCGCGCTGGTATTAGGGAATTCGCCACATTTTGTCATCGGATTATATGGTGCACTACGCCTGGGGTTAAAGGTCATCCCGGTCAATCCAATCTACACACCGGATGAGATTGGATACATTTTAAAAAATGGTGATGTGAAAGCTATCGTCACGCTTGATCTATTAGTGCCATTAATCGAGAAGATGCAGCATCTATTATCCGATGTGGAGCATTTCATCCTGTGTGAATCCGGGGATGAACGGGCAAGGGATATCGACCTGGAAAAACTATCTGTCGCATATCCAAAAATGAAATCGTTTACAAATGTTCTAGGGAAAGGTGACCATACGTTCAAAGGGGAGGCAGTGGATGAAAATGAAGTAGCCATCATCCTGTACACTTCGGGAACGACTGGGAAACCTAAAGGCGCAATGCTGACCCACAAAAATATTTATTCCAATGCAACAGATGTCGGCAGCTATTTAAAAATGAATGAAGATGATACCGTCATTACGGCCTTGCCTATGTTTCACGTTTTCTGTTTGACAGTGGTACTGAATGCCCCGTTGATGACTGGGGCGACTTTGTTAATTGTACCCCGGTTCAGTCCGAAGACGATCTTTGAACTGTCGAAGAGGCATCAGCCAACTGTATTCGCTGGCGTACCAACCATGTACAACTTCCTATTTCAGTATCCAGAAGGGAATACGGAAGATTTATCATCTCTCCGTCTCTGTATTTCAGGGGGGGCTTCCTTACCTGTCGCCCTCTTGAAAAACTTTGAAAAGAAATTCAACGTCATGATCTCAGAAGGATATGGATTATCCGAAGCGTCACCGGTCACATGCTTCAACCCGTTGGATCGACCAAGAAAACCAGGTTCTATCGGTACATCAATCATGAATCTGGAGAATAAAGTCGTAGACGAATTGGGTGAAGAAGTAGCGGTCGGACAAGTCGGGGAACTAATTGTCAAAGGTCCGAACGTGATGAAGGGTTATTACAAAATGGAAGAAGAAACCTCGGCAACAATCCGGGATGGCTGGTTATACACCGGTGATCTTGCCCGAATGGATGAAGAAGGGTATTTCTACATCGTCGATCGAAAAAAAGAGCTGATCATCGTCGGAGGCTACAACGTCTATCCCCGTGAAGTGGAAGAAGTGCTATACAATCACCCTGGAATTGTGGAAGCAGCCGTCATCGGTGTCCCGCATCCGGAACTGGGTGAAGCCGTCAGCTGCTATGTTGTCAAAAGCGAACCAACCTTAACCGAACAGGAAGTGCTGGAGTACTGTAAAGAGCATCTTGCCAAGTACAAGCTTCCAGCATCGATTGAGTTCATTGAAGAACTGCCGAAAAATACAACAGGAAAAATTTTGAGAAGAGCGCTGAAAGAGCAAGTGCTTCAATCATAAAAATAGAAGATGTTCAGTGGATCACTGAACATCTTCTTCCGTTTATTTCATCGCTTTACTTGCCTGTAAAAGTTTCGATTCACCTTTTTCCCACGTTTCCACCTGCTCGATAGCCTGCTCCGGCGTAAATCCTTGGCCGACGAGTACTCCCGATAAGATGAATTCCTGGAAGAGGTGGGTGAGGTTGATTCCTTCTTCCACTTCGGATAAGGCTCGGGTCACAAGAGGTTTAATATACTCAACCCATTGATCGGGAAGGCTTTGGGGTTCGCGGTAATATTGATGCATCCAGGCAAATTCGTTTCCATAAGGATTCATCTGTTGATGCTGAAAATATGGGTTATGAATGGAAGGGTGATACATAATGCAAGCAGCTCCTTTATGGGTAGATGTCACGTTTAGTCTATGCAGCTAATTGAGATGTGTTCTTACCAAAAAAAATGAAAGGGTTTTCTCGAGAAATGTCGAAACATACATAAAGAGGAAACACTTAAACAAAGGGGAGAACAAATATGGAATCCATACTACTAGAACAAAAAGGAAACGTCGCAACCGTCACTATCGACCGACCGCAGGCAATGAATGCCTTTAATTACGATACACTGAACGAACTGCAGCAAGTTGTCGAAGCACTCCGCATCAACCCGGACGTCCGGGTTGTCATCTTCACAGGAAGCGGTGAAAAAGCCTTCTCAGTGGGAGCCGATCTCAAAGAACGCAAAACCCTTACTGAGCAGCAAGTCATCCGAAACGTCTACAAAATCGGCGAAGTCTTCCAATCTGTCGCCACCCTTCCACAACCGACCATCGCCGCCATGAATGGCTATGCATTCGGAGGGGGAATGGAACTTGCCCTCGCATGCGACTTCCGAATAGCTGTTGAAGGAACCACCATGGGTCTAACCGAAACAAGCCTTGCAATTATCCCGGGAGCAGGAGGTACCCAGCGCTTACCAAGATTGGTCGGAGAATCAAAGGCTCTTGAGCTTATTCTTACGGCTAAGCGATTAAGTTCGGAAGAAGCCATGGAAATCGGACTCGTTACAAGAGTAGTAGAAAAAGAAAATTTCTTGGGCGAGGTTCATGCGTTTGTGGAACCGATGTTAGCAAATGGCCCGATTGCCCTTCAGCAGGCTAAGTTTGCCGTGAAGAATGGCATGAACGTAGACCTGCAGACTGGATTGCAGATTGAAAGAAAAGCATATGAAATCACGATCCCGACTGAAGACCGGGTGGAGGCATTGTTGGCTTTTAGTCAGAAACGGAAGCCTGAGTTTAAGGGGAAGTAAATAGGGTTATTGAAAAAATCTTTTTGCGGAGGTTCTTTTATTGAAATAAAGTGTTTTAATAAAGGGATTTTCCATCAGGATACCATCACCACATTAGAAATAGAATAATCAGAGGAGGTTCCCATAAGGATTCTCCTTTTTTTATGCCTTTTTAATTAACAAATTTCATGTAAAATAAACATACCAAACCTGTACTGGAGTGGTTCCTGTGAAAAAGAAGCAGTTTAATCTAAGTACCATCATCATTCTCTTCGTCTGTGTCGTTGTACTCGTTTCTCTTGTCATGACCGATCTACTCATTTCAAGGACCATCAATGATAACATCGAGGCAAACATTGAAGAAAAAGCGAAGATAGTGTCTAGGACTGTGGCGCATTCAACCATTGTGAAGAGTGGGTTGGAGAATGAGAAGAATGAAGCCGACATTCAAGAATACGCCATGGAAATCCAGGAATCAGCTGAAGTTCTGTTTGTGGTGGTCATGGATATGGAGGGGATACGCAAATCCCATCCAGCTCCTGACCGAATCGGCAAGCATTTTGTTGGTGGGGATGAGAAGGACGTCCTGGATGGGAAAGAAAGCTTATCCATTTCCGAAGGGACGCTGGGGCAATCGGTCCGGGCTTTTTCGCCGGTTTATAACGAACAAAATCAACAGATTGGAGCGGTCTCTGTAGGGATTTCCCTGAATAATGTGGAGGAAGCGCTAGGTCAAAGTCATTCCAACATTTTATTGGGATCTGCTATTGGACTATTTGTAGGAATCATTGGAGCAATCATTGTAGCCAGATACATAAAAAAGATTTTATTTGGGCTTGAGCCGATTGCAATCGCGAAAATTTTGGAAGAGCGGAACACGATGCTGCAGTCGGTTCATGAAGGGGTGGTTGCTGTGAACAAGGACACGACCATCTCGTTGGTGAATAAGTCTGCCTTGAAGATTTTCAATGAAGCAGGGCTCTCCTCCGATCCAATCGGGATGTCCATTAAGGAATACATGCCTCACACCAGGCTCGAACGGGTTATCGAAACGGGGAAACCGGAGCTTGATGAGGAACAGATAATCAATGGGATCTCGATACTTGTTAACCGGGTTCCGCTGATTGTGAATGATGAAGTCGTGGGAGCGATCTCCACGTTCCGGGATAAGACGGAAGTGAATCAATTGGCAGAACAGTTAACAGGTGTGAAATCCTATGCAGAAGCGCTCCGTGCACAATCACATGAATTTATGAATAAGTTGCATGTAATTTTGGGATTAGTGAAGATGAAGGATTACGGTCATTTGGATCGGTATGTGAAAGAGCTTGTTTCCTTCCGTCTCGATGAAGTGAGCGCTGTGACGTCAAAGGTGAAAGACCCTGCCCTGGCCGGTTTTATTATGGGGAAATTAAGTTATGCGAGGGAAAAGAACGTTGCAGTGACCATTGAATGTAACGACTTTATTCCGGAACCAAGAGATCCGTCTATTACACATGAACTGATAACCGTCATCGGAAACTTGTTGGATAATAGTATTGAAGCTACAACAGATTGTGCTGAGAAGGAAGTGTTGATGGAATTATCATACCAGGACGATCACTTGGTAATTGTTGTGACTGATACAGGGAATGGAATGGAAGAAGAGATGATGGGGGATATTTTCATGAAAGGGTACTCCTCCAAGGGTGAAGGAAGAGGTTACGGTCTCTTCTTGGTAAAGGAGAGTTTGGAAAAACTGAACGGGACCATGCATGTTGAATCAAAGGAAGGATCGGGGACGACAATGATCGTTCAGGCTTTCTATAAGGAGGGGGAAAATGAGTGATTAATGTATTGATTGTAGAAGACGACCCGATGGTTGCACAGTTAAATCAGATGTATCTGGAAGAAATTATAGGGTTTCAGTTAATGGGAATTTCTAACTCCTTTGAAGATGCAGTTGGAAAGCTAACCGAATATAAGATCGACCTCATTCTATTGGACGTGTATATGCCGGGGAGGAGGACAGGATTAGACCTTCTGAATCGTATACGTAAGGAGCAGAGGAAGACCGACGTCATCCTCATCACGGCTGCATCAGAAGTCGAAAATATCCAACATGCCCTCAGGATGGGAGTTGTGGACTATTTAATTAAACCATTTGAATTTGAACGATTTAAGAAAGCACTGATTTCTTATCGGAAGAGTAACAAATTGTTGCAAAAACAAACGACCATCGATCAAAGGGAGTTGGACATCCTTTTACAGAAAAATGGGCAAAAAAACGAAGAGAAAATACCTCTCCCAAAGGGCTTGACGATCAGTACGTTATCGTCCATTTTCGACGAGGTTGAAAGTTTTGGAGAAGAATCGTTTTCGACGGATGATATTTCAGGAGTAACTTCTATATCCCGAGTATCGATCAGAAAGTATCTTAAGTTCCTAAAAGACATCGGAGTGGTGGAGGAAGCCTTGAACTATGGAATCGGAAGGCCAGTCTATCAATATACGTTGAATAAAAGGAATAGCCCACGACTTCAACGTTATTTATAAGCAGCTAAACAGGCTGCTTTTTTTAATTTCAAAATTCAAACAATAGTTTCATAATCTATGAAAAAATAAAGCGCTTTCATAAAATGAATATATATTGCAAACGAATATGTAGGAAGCCAATAAGAATAATTTCTTGAAACAAAGCAAAAAGGGGATGGGAGAATGGGACAGGCAGCACCAACACTTTCGTATAAAAATGAGAAAGAAAAAGAAAATCTTAGCACTACCAAAGATAAGTCGTTTCAAATTTTCAATGTACCGATTCTGTGGTTCTTAGTCTTTGGGGGAGTTACCCTTGTAAGCATGTATACGGGAAATCTGCCAGGTGGAATGATCGGAAGTCTCCTTGTGATGATGGTTCTTGGGGAAGCATTTGGTTGGGTAGGGGATCGTACCCCCATCGTGAAAACATTCCTCGGCGGGGGAGCGATTATTGCAATTTTCGGATCCGCTTATATGGTGTATGCAGGTTTACTGCCGGAAACGACGGTTACGTCCATGACAGACTTTATGAAATCAGGAGGTTTTTTGAATTTTTACATTGCCGCTTTAATTACGGGAAGTATTCTTGGAATGAATTCGAAGGTGTTGGTTAAGGTCGGGCTCCGTTACTTCCTGCCGATTTTTGGAGCAGTGGCTGGAGCAGTGATTGTGGCAGGGATTTTCGGTTCCCTGGTCGGGTTTACATTAAAAGAAGCCATTCTTGTGATCACCATGCCGATCATGGGTGGTGGAATGGGAGCAGGAGCGGTTCCCATGAGTCAAATTTATTCTGAAATGATGGGGAATGACCCAAGCTATTATATTTCTATGCTGGTACCGGCTTTGGCACTCGGGAATGTGTTTGCGATCATTTTAGCATCTGTACTGGATATTATCGGAAAGAAAGTACCTTCCCTCAGTGGGAATGGGCAGTTGATGAAAGGATTCACCTACGAAAAAACGAAACAAACGTATAACATCGAAAAGATGGGAGTGGGGTTACTTGCTGCACTGACGTTCTTTACAGTGGGGACATTACTGGGCTCAGTCCTTCCCCTGCATCCATATGCGATTATGATCATACTTGTGGCTGCAGCGAAAATTTCAAATATCATCCCTCAAAATGTAGTGGAAGGAGCAAGTCAGTGGTATCAGTTTGTAGCCAGTAACTGGACATTTGCTTTACTATTTGGAATCGGTGTCGCTTATACTGATTTACATACAGTTCTTGAGGCGCTAACGCTGCAATATATCCTGACTGTTTTCGGAGTGGTGTTAGGTGCGATCATCGGTGCTGCGATTCTGGGGAAGGTCGTTGGTTTTTATCCGATTGAAGCAGCCATTACTGCTGGTTTATGCATGGCAAATATGGGAGGAACAGGAGATGTTGCTGTGCTGTCAGCATCGAAACGAATGGAGCTAATGCCATTCGCTCAAATTTCTTCCAGACTTGGTGGAGCATTGATCCTGCTGTTAGCCGAATTGATTATTCCATTATTGTAAATATGGTACACTTAGGCTTGGCTCTCATAGTCAAGCCTATCTTTCATTTTAATAGATTGTGGTGACAAAGATGGATGTAATATTGATTGTACTACCTGCATTACTTGTATTTGCTGTTGGATATATCGGTCAGAAAAAACTTGGATTCGAGATCAATTCCATTTCGAAGATGGCCATTTATTTAATGTATCCATTTCTCGCATTTAAGACCTTTTACGAAAACGAACTGAATATGGATTACCTTTATATTTTTCTCTTTTGTATCGCCCTTTGCCTCATTTTGATTGTTTCGATTAAAATCGTGGCTAAGTTCAGAAACTATTCGAAACCTAAAGTGTCAGCGATGATCCTTTCAGGAGTGTTTATGAATTCAGGCAATTATGGCGTTCCTATCATCCTATTTGGGTTCGGTGAGCTCGGCTTTCGCTACGCGGTCATCATGATGGTCATCCAGTCCTTCCTTATGAATACGATCGGCTTATATTATGCCATCAGTGGAAGCGATAAGGCGAGGGAGTCGAAGGAAATCTGGATGAAGATCGCTAAGATGCCGATCCTGCATGGGGCGTTCATCGGACTTGTCTTTCAGATATTACACCTCAACGTTCCTTTATTTTTAAATCAAACGATTGATTTGATTTCCCAAGCCACGATTCCAACGATCATGGTGGTTCTCGGGATGCAGCTTGCCACGCTTGGAGGAAAGAAGGTGGAGAGGAGCGCATTATCATTTATTGTGATCATGAGAATGGTGGCTTCACCCATCCTGGCATTGGCGATCGTCTCCCTGCTGCCCATTTCTTCCACTTTGAGTTCGATTCTCATCATATTGGCCAGCATGCCGACCGCAGCCAATACGACGATGTTTTCCCTGCAATTCAACACGGAACCAGATTTAGTGTCAGCAAGTACTTTGGTCACGACCCTTTTGAGTATCGTGACAATTCCGGTCATGTTGGCACTTGTTTCATGACAGAAAGCCGCTTGAGTGTTCTCAAGTGGCTTTTTTAAATGGAAACTCATTTTTTTGACAGGAGTTTTAGAATCTATTAAGATTGAAAAATGAATTCCAACCAAATCAATAAGATTAAGGAGGATTACGATGAATGGCTATGTTCAACCAATCAATGAACAAAAAGGTCCGGAGAAAACGAGTACCGAATTGAACCCGCCACAGACTTCATTAGTGGTTGGTGGGATCATCTTCACATCGGTTTTTGGTCTATATCTTCTCTTCACACAAGAAATTGCCCAAACCGTGCTTCTCGTTCTTGGACTGCTGTTAGGATATACATTATTTCATGCGAGGTTCGGATTTACCTCTGCCTTTCGCAGGGTGATGTCAGTAGGGAACGGGCAGGCGATGCGGTCCCATATGCTCATGCTTGCCGTAGCTGTGACCTTGTTTGCGCCAATTCTTGCCACAGGATACACATTTTTTGGAGGTGAGGCGGCAGGTTATGTATCACCAGTCGGTGTCAGCTTGATTGTTGGTGCCTTCCTGTTCGGGATTGGTATGCAACTCGGGGGAGGATGTGCTTCTGGTACCCTTTACGCGATTGGCGGGGGGCGTTCCGTCATGTTCATCACGTTGTTATTCTTTATTGTGGGTGCAACAGTGGGAGCAGCTCATCTACCATTTTGGACGGAGGAACTTCCTTCCTTTAAGCCGATTTCGTTAGCGACATCCACTGGATTAGGTTATTTCGGGGCGTGGGTCGTTTCCATGTTATTCTTTGGCCTGGTTGCGTGGATCACGCTGCGAATCGAAAAGAAGAAGAATCCGCCCCGTATGGCGACACTTCCTTCAACGAAAGGATGGAAGCGGATCTTCCGTGGATCGTGGCCAATTTTTGTTGCAGCGATGGTCCTTGCTGTGTTAAATGCACTCACTCTCATGACAAGAGGGAATCCTTGGGGAATCACGTCGGCCTTTGCTCTTTGGGGCTCGAAGGTTGCCGGGGTGTTTGGAGTCGACGTTGCAAGTTGGGGCTACTGGTCCGGAGCGAATGCTCAAGCTCTTCAAGCATCGATCTTTGCTGATTCCACAACCGTCTTGAATTTCGGTGTCATTCTTGGAGCGTTCCTTGCATCTGCTGCAGGAGGGCTGTTCCGTTTAAATAAGATCACCGGAAAAAATGCCACGGCATCCGTCATCGGTGGATTGTTGATGGGTTACGGTGCCCGCCTTGCATTCGGTTGTAATATCGGTGCTTACTTCGGCGGGATTGCTTCCTTCAGCCTTCACGGATACATTTGGGGAATCCTGGCCCTTGCCGGTACGTTCCTTGCCCTGTATCTTCGTCCGCTGTTCGGATTGTCAGTGCCGAAACCGAAGGATACCTTTTGCTAGTTTCATTGAAAGTGTTACTGCTTGTGAACGTCTTGTTCGCAAGCAGTTTTTTTATAGGAACATTAACTCCCTTTTTAAGAAAGCATTCCGATTTTTAATAAACTGAAAGATGAATGAGGGTTCTTCATCATACAGGTTGATAGTTGTCATAAAATGAGGGTCCATCAAAATATAAGGCCGTAGAGTGGCATGCAAGTCCATCACAGTCTTTTCAAGGTATTCAACAGTGAATTTTGTTTCAAGTATTTCTTCTAATATCCTTTTGTACATTCTGCGGAATTCCGCTGTTTTCATCAATTGTGTCGTGAGTTTATTTGTGTCTTTTCCTGTGATGGGGACATAATCCCATTCCATGACTTCTCCGTTCACTTTCCTGCCGAACGTCGCATCATAGTCCCAAGGTATAATATTGAACAACCGATTGTCACCGTTTCGATATAATGCATAGTTATGGGTGAATCCATCATTATTCATCGTGCATACGGCCCCTGCCAGCCATATAAAGTAGTTTTCGATGTTTAATAGTTGCGGTATTTCTTGCTGGAACGATGAACGGGACTTTATATTGATCATTTTAATAAAATGAATGAGGTGGTGGTCATCTTGCATTTTTCCGAGTTTTCGTTGATATCCTGATGTAAGGCCACGTTTTTTCTGCTGTGAAAAATCAGCTTTATTGTTCACGGCATAATAAATAGTTCCTTGAGGAAGGTTCCTGCTTTTTAAATACAGTTCATTAACAGATTCAAGCTTAAGATATAGGCCAAGAGGGTTTCCGTCCCGGGTAAGGAAGATGTGGTGACTTTCGGGAGTGTGAATCCCCAAATCCCGCATGAAATCCAGTGAAAGTTTGTTCCGGAAGTGGGAGGGGTCAAATGCTTCTGCATTCAAATGGATCTCTGATGGGAGATGGTCTGTGTCTGGAAGAATAAAGTCTATTTGATACGACTTCTTTTCCAATTTTCTCGTGTAGGATCCCCTATACCGTATTTCGATGTCATACAAGGCCTGCTCGATGCAGATTTTGGCGGGGACAGGTGACTTACACCAAACGTCACGTTCCAATTCCTTTAAATCAGCTTTCTCAAACTTCAGTTCATATATGGGCAAAGATGCAGTCATCTCATCATTCTCCTTTCATCATTCTCTTATTTTTCCTGGATTGATATGGAGAAAATAGCAACGATGTTTACGGGAAGAGTTTTTTTATGATGTAATAGTATATTGATTGGCGGCTCCATTGACACGAAATCGATGAAGAAAAAGCTGCCATTGAATGCATTTGCATTCAATGGCAGCTTTTAATGATTTTTTATACAGGATCTTCACTCTTCCCCATAATAGATAACCATTTGGCATACGGCCTGTTCATCAGAATCATTTACATATTCGTGACCAGAATCAGCAGCAAATCGGATTGAGCTTCCTTCCGCCAGATCATATCTTTCTTCGGCAATCATAAGGGCGATGCTCCCTGATAGGACCGTGATGTATTCTTCTACACCTTTCGCATGCCCTTCATTGTTGTACGAACATCCAGGCTTCATTTCAACACGATAGCTTTCCCATTTTTTTAAAGGATCGAATGGGAAGATAGGGTAAACGATATAGTTGCCATCATCTTCTAACACCGGTTGAACGTCTTCATAGTGAATGATGGATACTTGGGTGCTGGGTTTTTCGATCAGTGAAGAAAAGGAAACCTTCAAACCATTGGCTATTTTCCACAGTATCGCAACTGTAGGATTTGAATCTCCCCGTTCTATTTGACCGATCATCGCCTTGCTCACACCGGTGCGCTCAGCCATTTGTTCCAGGCTGAATCCCCGCTCCTTGCGAATCTTTCTTATATTATTACCAATTTGTACCGGGAAATTTTCCATGGTTAAAACTCCTCTTGTATACTATAACATCTATATGTATAATATAATAAATTATCAAAAAATTAAATTAGTAAATTACTTCTATTATAAAGGATGTGAGAGGATGGAGGCACTTCTTTCGACAAAAAAGGTGAGTGATTTTCGTCTAGGATTACAAGGTGGTCTGAGTATCGCCATCGGGTATATGCCTGTGGCGTTAACCTTTGGATTATTGGCCCGTACCACAGGTCTAACGATAACTGAAACGATCCTGATGAGCATGCTTGTGTTTGCGGGGGCAGCCCAATACATATCATTAAGTTTGATTGCGGTTGGAACAGGAATCATCGAAATCATTCTCACTACGTTCATCGTCAACATCCGTCACTTTCTTATGTCTGCATCTTTGAGTGAAAAATTGGAAGAAGATCGCTTGTTTAAGAAGCTCTTTTATGCATTTGGCATCACAGACGAAACCTTTACGGTCATCAGTGTTAAAGAGGGAAAAGTGAGAACGGGGTTCGTCGTTGGTGTCATGCTTATTTCGTACGGAAGCTGGGTCGTGAATTCAGGGGTCGGATATTTCATCGGAGAACTCCTCCCAGAATTCCTGCAGGCAAGTATGACGATTGCTCTGTATGCCATGTTTGTCGGTCTCCTCGTCCCCTCTATGAAAAAAAGTATAAAGGTCACCTTTTTGGCTGTGGTCGCAGGAGTTTTGAATAGCATTCTTCTTTATACTACGAACCTTTCAAATGGGTGGTCGATTGTGACGGCTACGCTCGTTTCAGCAGTGATTGTGGAAATAGTAATGATGATGAAGGGAGGAGGAAAAGTCGATGAATAGTGCGATTGTGTGGATGATTCTTGGCATGGCTGTGGTGACGTACATTCCGAGAATGCTTCCTTTTCTTGTGTTTAAAGGGAAAGAGCTTCCTCCCTTTCTCCAGAACGTGCTTAAAAATGTTCCTTTCGCCGTATTGGGTGCGTTGATTTTTCCCAGCATCTTGTTGATACAGGAAGGGAATATCCTGTTCGGCATCGTGGGTACGGTTTCCGCCTTTGTGATTGCGTTTCTCGGTGCCAACGTCATCGTTGTGGTGATCGGGGCGATTTCAGTTTTGTCCTTGTATTCGGTTTTCTTAATGTAGAAAGTATTTGGTCACGATATGAATCGTGGCTTTTCTATTGAGAAGAATGAGGGGGAGGAATGTCGAGTTCTGTCGAAAGGTAGATAAATCTCAAAAATGGAAGATAAAATGTATTCTTGGTAGATATAATGAACATATGGCATGGGAAATCCCCAAAAAGGCAAAGAAACGATTTCCCAGCACAAGCCGTGAACTCTCACTAATAAGTGTTTAGGTTCTAAAACTTTGGACAGGGTATTACATATAGTAGTGAAGATGAGAAGGGAGGAAGCAGGTTGGCTAGAAAATGGGCACTCAGGTCGATACTGGCTTATTTACTATTAGGCTTATTTTTATATGTGTATTTATTTTTCATGGCAGATTCCACTTTACCTGAAGTGTATAAGGGAAGTAGTGCGGATCCTGCCACCTTTATGAATCAAAAAGAAATTATGTTGAGTGAGGATTTTTCGAAAATCAAGAATCTCTTGTTTTTCTTGTCTACGCCTTATGAATGGTTGTTTTATTTTTTGATCTTGATTCTTGGTGTATCACGGGTATTTGAGAAGTGGGCGAGGGGAACGGGGAAGAATGGTTTCCTACAAACGGCCATTTACTTGTTCTGGTTATCGATCGCTTCTTTCCTGGCCATTTTTCCACTTCAGTATATTTCATATAAGATTTCAAAGAGCTACCATATTTCCACCCAGACCTTCTCTATGTGGATGAAGGACGAAATCACGGATTTCTGGGTGAATTATCTCCTCATGTTCATCATTGTTTCGGTTCTGTATGCTCTGATGAAGCGGTTCAAACAGCGCTGGTGGCTGGCGGCCTGGGCCTTGTCTGTGCCTTTTACGATCTTCATGATGTTTGTGCAGCCCGTTTTGATTGATCCGCTTTACAATGACTTCTATCCATTGAAGGATAAAGTGTTAGAACAGCAGATCCTTTCCCTTGCAGAGAGAGCGAATATCCCTGCGGACCATGTATTTGAAGTCGACATGTCGGAAAAGACCAATTCCCTTAATGCATACGTGACCGGTGTAGGATCCAATTCACGGATCGTCCTTTGGGATACGACGCTGGAACAACTGACAGACAAGGAAATCCTTTTCGTAATGGCCCATGAAATGGCCCACTATGTGGAAAAGCATATCTATATAGGAATCGGCATCTATCTCCTTCTGTCCTTCTTCGGTCTCTTCTTGACTTCTAAGCTGATGAGGGGGATCGTCGCCAATCATAAAGATAATATGAAAGTTTCGAGCGTATCGAACCTGAGTTCTTTACCACTGTTCCTCATGATCACATCGATGCTGTTGTTCACGATCAGCCCCCTCAGCAACTGGATCTCCCGCTATCAGGAAACGAGGGCTGACCGATATGCCATCGAAATGACCGGTGATAAAGAAGCAGCGATTTCGTCATTCCAGAAGTTATCGAAAGTAGGATTATCCCAGGTGAATCCTCCTCTGCTTGTGAAGATCTTCCGTTACGGACATCCAACCATGCTTGAACGCTTGTCTATGCTGGAAGAGTATGAAGTGGAGAAAAGAGAAGAATAAAGAAAACAGGCCTTGTCCACCATGTGACCAGGCCTGTTTTCTTTTGAGGTTCTATTTCAATCCAGGTACATTATTAAACTCAAGGGTGGACAGGATTTAAATGAAAATCGATAGGTACCTTTGGCCCGTCCATTAAAAAAGGAATAGCCGACTCAAGTTTTGAGTCAGCTATTTTTTATTATCCGTAGCTTAGGTTCAATTGATTTAATTCTTTCGCCAGTTTTAAGAAAAGGGATTTATCTTTTTTATCCAGGGCGGCGTCAATGTCTGTTAAGAGCTTGGCTTTTTGCGTCTTTAGAATGCTTTCATGCAACACCATGTCGATATAGATCTCCAACACGCTTCTTTCAGCGGCTTTTTTGCGGGTCATCGCAGAAGCTTTCATCAATTCGGTATAGGACTTTTTATTTTCCATATACGATCACCTCTGAATTCTTTTTATTAGTATATGGGGTAAGTAGTAAAAATTCAACCAAAAAATTAAATATTCTGAAAATTTTTTATCCATGCATTGCTGGTGGGGAATTAATTTCAGAATTTTTAAAAATATAGAAGACAATCCTCGAAAATTGTGGTATTATTTTGGTGAAAAATGTAAATGGAGGCGATGAAATGAGAGAAAAATCTCGAATTATAGAAGAATATGAAGTGAACCCCCATACGATGATCCTTCAGCCTATGGAATACGGCGCCAGGACATTTACTAAAATCATAGAGGTAGATGACGTGTTAGTGTCCCCATTCAAACCGTTTGATATCTTAAAGAAAAGCTGCGAATTCTTTGGCTGCTCCTATGAGGGAAGAAAAGAAGGCACAAAAAAACTAACGGGTATCATCTATAAAGCCCCTATCATGGTGAATCCTGATATGTCCATCTATCTCTTTCCAACATCTTCTCCAGTGAAACAGGAATGTACCTGGGTTTCCCACTCCCATGTTCGCGGATACGAACGCTCACACAATGGAACGACAAAGGTTTTTCTTCACAATAATGAATCCTGCATGGTTCCCATATCTTACAGTTCCTTTGAAAATCAAATGCTCCGCACATCCGACTTACGTATCGCCTACACTCAAAGGGTTTCGGAAATGGAGAGTAAATACAACACAAAGGCCCAGACCCAGACCCAAACAAATAATGTGAAGACATTCTATTTTAATCGACATATCCACAAGACCGATGCGTGAGCTAACATCACGCTTCTTTGGTAGTATCGGTCTTCGTTTCAAGAAATCTGCGATACAAATAATGTCTCATTAAATCCTCGACCCGGTTTCGGAGGCGGGGGTTGAAGTAATTATGATGTTCTTCATAACCTTTATAGAGGAACATGTACATCGTAAAGGCATCATCCGATTGCATCCGTTCAACCTTCATCTTGTTCGTCCTCATGTACTTTTTGACATGGGCCAGTTCTCCCTGAATGACCTTCATCGTCTCCTCGATCAGTTCTACATACGGTCGCTTTAATTTAAATGGGCTGCTGTCGACGATTTGTAGATCGCGATTTAAAATCGTCAACACCATGGGTAAATAAATCGCCTGCTCTAAAATGTTCCGATCGTTTTCTGGAATTCTAGTCATATGAAAAGACTCCTTTTCATTTAATTATAGAACAAATGTTCGTATTTTTATTTTACGTTGAATTCAATTTACTTTCAATAGGGAAAGTTGTAGAATTTGAATTTGTTTCTATTATGAAAGTGAATCCACTTTTTTATCCATAAAGCATCTTAACCCTGTAGATTAGGGAATGAAAGGATCCCTGCAT
This sequence comes from uncultured Bacillaceae bacterium, assembly GCA_963787015.1. Taxonomy (GTDB): domain Bacteria; phylum Bacillota; class Bacilli; order Bacillales; family Bacillaceae_B; genus Rossellomorea. The sequence goes on along the minus strand of CAWBBM010000040.1, from coordinate 1,188,152 downwards.
AAAGGGAATCGTATTGAAAGCGTCGAAATCATCCAGAGGAAAGCAAGAAAGGAAGGTACCAACATATGAATAAAGGAATAGAAATCGCCGATCTTTATAAATTAAAGGCCGTATCAGATCCAAGATTCTCCCCTAGTGGAGAAGAAGCTGTCTTTGTCCAAACCGTCATGTGTAAAGAAAGGAACGACTATTTATCAACTTTACATAGCATTAATCTTCAAAATCTGTCCACACGTCAATGGACCTTTGGCGAACAGAAAGTGTCGGCGCCCAGGTGGTCCCCTGATGGGAAAAGGATTGTCTTTATTTCAAATCGATCCGGTGTCAATCAGCTTTATCTCATAAACCGGGATGGAGGGGAGGCAGAGCGCATCACTGACTGCCCGAAAGGTGTCTCTAATCCCGTCTGGTCTCCATGTGGTGAAAAAGTTGCTTTCTTGATTCGCTTAGAGAAAGGCGAGGCGTTCATTCAAAAGGAAGACGAAGAGGATAAACTAACACCATACGTGACGACAAGCATGAAATATAAAAGTGATGATCGGGGCTTCCATGATAATAGTCACTCCCAGGTAGCCATCGTAGACATGGAGACGCGGGAAGTGAGAAGAGTTACGGATGATGAATATGATTACGCCCTTCACTCATGGTCCCCGGATGGGAAGCACCTTGCCTTTTCAACAGATAAGACAGAAGACAAGGATTTCTCGTTTAAGTCCGATTTATATATTTTCCAGCTTGATACAGGGGTATATCAACAAATTAATGAGGGATCCGGTTACTACGGGGAAGCGAGCTGGTCTCCAGACGGAAAACATCTTGCCTACATAGGCCACGAACGAGAGTATGAGAATGCGACCCATAATAAGATTTGGATACGTGAGCTCGGGGCTGGATATTCTGTTTGCCTGACAGAAGGAATGGACGTCACTGTAGGGGATCTTCTTAATAGCGACAGCATTCAGGGCACCTCCCAAACGGGAATAAAGTGGTCAAAGGATAATGAGAGCTTTTATTTTCTGGCATCGGACGCAGGCAATACGCTTCTCTACTATGCTCATATCGAAGGGGCCATTTATCCTGCACTCTTACAGGAAGAGCAGCATGTGTACGGATTCGATCTGGATTCGGACCGGCAAATGGTCCTGTTGGCCATGAGTAAACCGACGGAACCGGGAGAGTTGTACACGCTACATGTGCCGACTGGAGAGCTGACCAAAGTCACGAGCTTGAATGAGGATTTTCTAGAGGACCGTGTATTGTCTTCACCACAATCGTTTATATATACAGGGGCAAAAGATTGGCCTGTCCAAGGCTGGATCATGAAACCTGTGGGGTATGAAGAAGGAAAGAATTACCCTCTTATCGTCGAAATACACGGCGGTCCGCACACGATGTACGGAAACACGTTCTTTCATGAATTTCAGGTGCTTGCGAGTAAAGGTTATGCGGTTTTATACGTCAATCCGAGAGGGAGCCATGGATATGGTCAGGAATTTGTCGATGCTGTTAGAGGTGACTACGGCGGTGGGGATTATGAGGATATCATGCGGGCAGTCGATTACGCACTGGAGGCATTCCCATTTATTGATGAAACCCGCTTAGGTGTGACTGGTGGAAGCTACGGGGGATTCATGACCAACTGGATCATAGGCCACACCGATCGATTTAAAGCAGCTGTCACCCAACGATCCATCAGCAACTGGATCAGTTTTTACGGAGTCAGCGACATCGGTTACTACTTCTCAGAATGGCAAATCCAAAGTGACCTGGGTGACATTGAAATTCTTTGGAAGCACTCACCACTCGCCTATGTGAAGGACATGGACACTCCCCTATTGATTCTTCACAGCGAAAAGGACTATCGCTGCCCGATCGAACAAGCCGAACAGCTATTCATCGCCTTAAAACGGGAGAAAAAAGAGGCGAGGTTTGTCCGATTCCCGGAATCAAACCATAATCTGTCCAGGACAGGTAAGCCGTCCTTGCGTGAAGCACGTTTACAGGAGATAGTGGATTGGTTCGATGAATATTTATAGAAGAGGAAGCGGCCATCTCTAATTGGAGATGGCCGTTTTTTTGGGGGAAGGAAGTCGATAATAAATGGATCAAAGTCGATAAAATAAGGACCAGAGTCGATAATATATCCGGAAAGTCGATAATATAGGGGGAGAAGACGATAATATCAAGCAAAATGAAAAGGAAGTCGAAGTGGTCGTGCTGGTTGAAAAAGGGAGGGTGCCTTCCGCAGCTCTGCCATCTTCTCTAAAAATTACCCTCCCCGAACGTTTACAATCTCCCTCTTTAGGCAACCTTGTATTAATAAAAACGATGTATGAGTTAACAATATGGAAATCCGGTTCTGGTGTGATATGATGAATATAGTAAGTACTGTGATGATGAAATGAGCTTATCTGTTCATGGTCGTTTAAGGGGAAACATATAATATGGATATCAAAACGATAAAAGAATGGTTTACACTAGAAAATATGATGGATCTGATTCAACAGTATCGTTCGTTTGGACCGATTCCGGGGATTCTGCTTCCACTATTGGAGGCATTTCTTCCGTTTCTTCCCCTGGTGGTGTTCGTGACGGCCAATGCCAATGCCTTCGGGTTATGGTGGGGCTTCCTGTTTTCGTGGATTGGTGCGACTCTTGGTGCCCTGATTGTCTTTTTGTTGGTCAGGCGATACGGAGAGACGCGGATCTTTCGTTTCTTAAGAAAGAACAGGCAAGTGAACCGGTTGACCAAATGGGTAGACAGGCATGGATTCGGGCCATTGTTCATTTTGTTGTGTTTCCCGTTTACTCCGTCGGCCGTTGTGAATGTAGTTGCAGGACTATCTTCCATTAGCATTGCTCAATATATGCTTGCGGTGGTAACGGGGAAAATGGTAATGATCTTCACCATAAGCTTTATAGGATATGATATTATATCATTAGTAAAACAGCCCATCCGTACAGTGATTGTCGTGGCCATTATTTTCGTTTTATGGTTAGTAGGAAAACGAATTGAGATACATCTGAATAAGAAAATGGAATTAGATCAACGAATTGAACGGAAAAAGCAGGAGGAATCAAATTGAGAGAAGAGGTAAAAAGAGAAGGACTTGAATGGATTAAAGCCTTGGGAATTGGACTAATTATCTTCATTATCATTCGGACCTTTCTCTTTTCCAACTATGTGGTGGAAGGTGAATCCATGATGCCGACATTACAGGATGGAAATAAACTCGTTGTGAATAAAATCGGTTATCATATTGGGGAATTGGATCGCTTTGATGTAGTGGTGTTCCATGCGAATGAAAAAGAAGATTATGTGAAACGAATCATCGGACTGCCTGGAGATAAGATCGTGTACAAAGACGACAAGCTTTATGTTAACGGGGAGTATTACCCTGAATCATACCTGGACAAATTCAAGCAGGAGTATATCGGAAGCAAGCTTACCGGGGACTTTACCCTTCAGGAAATCACTGGTGAAAAAACGGTCCCGAAAGGAAAGATATTCGTCCTTGGAGATAATCGCCGTGGGAGCATGGATAGTCGTTACTTCGGCTTTGTCGACAGGGAACAGATTGTCGGGAAAGTGGATCTCCGCTATTGGCCCATCAATGAATGGGATATGCAATTTAGAAAATAACGAATGAAGGATACGGCTCAATGAATGAGCCGCATCCTTTTTTTTAGTGGAATTTCCATTTTAGTACTAGTTGTCCCCTTACATCCGCTATAAATATGATAGAATAGTAAGAAAATTCGTTCGTTTTGAGGGTGGTAGTGTGACAACTGAAATTCCAATCATTGAAACTAAATTTGTGCCGCCTGTGGTCAAGGAGTCATATATAAGGCGGCCGAGTTTAATGAAAAAGTTGAAAGCGATTACAGACTATAAATTGATGATTGTTCACTCAGGGGCAGGTTATGGAAAGAGTACAGCCATCAGTCAGTTTTTGCAGGATGTGAAGCTGGGTCATTGCTGGTACTCCATCACGCAGACTGATGAAGGGCTCATACCTTTTGTCACGAATATTGTATACAGCATTCAGAAGCAGGTTCCACATTTCGGTGAAGAACTGAAGAAAACGATGGTGTCCATGGGGCAATATATAAAAGATGATGATATCTATCGGTTAAGTGCGTTATTTATTAACGAATGCATGAAAATCCCTCATACCTTCACGATTATCGTCGATGACTATCATCTTGTGGACCATTCCTTCCTGATCAATCAGTGGATGGAGAAGGTCATAGAACATTTACCAGGTCATATCCACTTCTTTCTTTCAACACGGACCAAACCTTCGTGGGCTTCGTTTATACAGATGAAAATATCTCGTCAATTGCTGGAAATAACAGAAAGTGATCTTTGTTTGACAAAAGAAGAGGTGGAAGTGCTTCTGACGGACTTTCACGAAACGGTCATTCCCGAAACCCAGCTGGATGCAATTTGTGACTTAACCGAAGGATGGGTGATTGCGGTCAGTATGATTCATTCACAGCTTCAGGAAAATCCGGATATTCTCATGGTTGAAAAACAGCATTCCTCCCTGGAAGAACTTTTTCATTATTTGGCACATGAGGTGTTTTCAAAGCAGACACCGATCGTACAGCAATTCCTGAAGCAAATCTCGATTCTCGATGAAATCAACGGTGGTATATGCGAAGCCATCTTTGAACTTCCGGGATCAGGACAAATGCTGAAACAGTTGTCAGAGAAAAATGCCCTTCTGCAGGAAATGAAGGGGTCCGGTCATTACCGTCTTCACGCTTTGTTCCAGACGTTTTTAGATCGGAAATTAAAAGTAGAAAGCCTGGGGCTGTATAAGGAATTACAGCTGAAATGCGCTCAATTCTTTCAACGGCAAGGGAAGTGGGAGAAAGCCGTTTTCCATTATATGAAAATGGAAAACATCGAGGCAGTTTGCGCTATCCTGGTCCGGGAAGCGGAAGGGATGATCAAAGGCGGACAGCTCGAGACACTGGGTGACTACTTAGGGGAAATACCCGATTCACTAAAAGATCAATATTATTCCTTGTGGTTTTATCAGGGAGAATTCTTTCGCTATCGTTCGTTTTATGAAAAAGCGGAAAAAGCTTATACGAGTGGAATCAAGCTTGCAGAAAGCGACCCGATTATGCTGAGTAAAGCGTACGAGGGAATTGGGCGAATTTATTTAGACACGATTCAGCCCGGAAAAGCGCAGCGGTTTTTGCTAAAGGCTATTGAATGCCTGGAAGGGGAGAAGCAAGAATATCTTGAAGAAAAGAACCATCTTTACGTATTGATAGCAGAAAACCTTGTAAACTCCGGGAAAGCGATGCAGGCAAAGCTTTGGTATGACAAAGGAAAGAAAAACGGATTTATGAAGGAAGAAGGAAACCTTGAGGCAAGGATGCTCCTTCGTACAGGAAAGCTTCAAGAAGCAAAACAGGTCCTTCTCTTCAAGGAAGGGGAAGACCAGCTTCCTCAATCCCATCGGGAAAAGGAATTACTCTTATCGCTCATCCAATCATTCATGGGAAATGCAGATGAAGCCAAGGCTTTGGCACAGCAGGGGATCAGTCAGGGAATAAAAGGGAAATCACCATTCGTGGAGGCGTGTGGATGGATCAGGATGGGCCATGCCGTCCAGCTTATCAGTGATTATGACGCAGCCCATGCGAAAAGCTGCTATGAAACCTCATTGGAATTGATGAATCAGATTAATATTTCAAGGGGAAAAGCAGAACCGCTCATGGGGCTGTCGATTCTTTATGCGAGGGCAGGAGAATTTCAAAAAGCGAAGGAATTGGCCGAAGAAGCACTGCATGAAACAGAGAAAGTGGAGGACATGTGGTTGCATTCCCTCATTCTTCTGAGCGTCGGGATGACGGACTTCTTGAGGGAAGCGTTTGAAGAGTCGAGGATAAGCTTCGAGCGGGCTGGCAGACAGTTCGATGCGTGCGGTGACAGATACGGAAAGATGGTAACAGACCTGTGGAAAGGCGCCATCGCTCACAAAACGGACAATGATGATTTGTTCGTAGAAAGCATGACCTCCTGTTTAAATGAAGTTCAAATGGGAGAGTATGAGTTTGTCTTTTTCAAGCCGACCACATTCGGTCCGAAAGATTTGCAAAGTCTGGTTCCATTAGTGGTGAGAGCCTATCAGAAAGGGATTCATGCTCCGTACTGTCATCAATTATTAACGGGGTTGGGATATGATTCCATCTCCTCTCACCCTGGTTATACGATTAAGGTTCAAACCCTGGGACGATTTGAAATCCGGTTGGGAGATACTAAAGTCAATGAGAAGCAATGGCAGAGGGAGAAAGCGAAGGAATTATTTCAATATCTTCTGATTCAGGGAAACCAATTAAAGCGGAAAGAAGAAATCATCGAGGAACTTTGGCCGGAGGGGACGGGATCGGATCGTGATTTCAAAGTGGCCCTCAACGCATTGAATAATGTTTTGGAGCCAAACCGTGAAGCGCGGGGAAAAGCGTTCTTCATAGGACGGCATCAAGAAGGCTACCAGTTGAACCCGATGGCGTGCATCGAGTACGATGCCAATCAATTTACGAGTTGGATAACGGAAGGATTAAAGGAAAATGATGTGGAGAAATCCATTCAATATTTGGAAAGGGGATTCCACTACTATAAAGGCGTTTTCTTGCCGGACCGCAAAGGTACATGGTGGACCGAGAAGGAGAGGGAGAAACTTTATCTTCTATACTTAAGGGGATTGGAAAAACGGGCCCAGCTCGCAGTCAGAGCAGAACAGGTGGACAAAGCCATTGATTATTGTCTCGAAATCATCGAATATGATCCACTGTGGGAGGAGGCCTATCGGATTCTCATGTATGGGTATTATCAGAAGAATAATCGCCCACAAGCGGTAAAATGGTTTCAACGATGCAAGGCCCTTCTGGAATCCGAACTTGGTGTCGACCCGATGATGGCGACCCGGCAAATGTACGAAATGGTCATTGGAGACAAGGGTAGCGGGAAGCCGTATTAAAGCAAAAAAAGGAACAGATCCGTGAGGGATGTGTTCCTTTTTTGTGGAGTGGACGTAAGTATTGAAAGCAGCTACAGCCGACAAGTCAGTCAACCTGTTTTTCTGCTGTTTTTGGAATCCATTTCATTCAGAAACGCATCGACAAATTCCTCATCCCATTGTGTTCCTTTCCCTTCAAGGAGAATGGAAAATGCTTTCTCATCAGGCATGCCTTTTCGATAAGGGCGGTCAGATGTCATGGCGTCAAAGGCGTCGGCTACAGCAATCAAACGTCCGAAAATAGGAATCTCATAGCCCTTTAATTGATCAGGGTATCCTAAACCATCCATGCGCTCATGATGGTGTTTGATACCAGGCAATATCGGCAGAAGTTCTTCCGTTAACTGGACCCCTTTGACAATTTCTTCCCCAATAACAGGGTGCCGTTTTATTTGAGCGAATTCTTCATCCGTTAATTTCCCTTCTTTTAAAAGCACATCATCCCGAATACCGATTTTTCCAATGTCGTGAAGGAGGGCAGATTTATTGAGTAAGTCAATGTCCTTCACTGACCACCTGCACTGCTTGGCAATCAGGACGGAATACTCGGCGACCCGCTTGCTATGACCTGCAGTGTAGGGATCCCTTGCATCCAATGTGCCTGCTACGACTGCAAAAAATTGGTCAAGGAGTTGCTGGTTTTTCTGATCCCGGAGATTGATGGCTTCCACCATATGATTAAACCCGGAGAATAGGTGGGAAAACTCATCCGTGTACGTGTTTACAACAGGGGCCATATGACCTTGCTCCACTTTCTCAAAACGGTTTACTAGTTCCTTCACAGGAGCTTCAATGCTCTTAAAAATAAGGAGCGCTCCGTAGAAGGCGAGAAGCGTGATGATCAAGATCAAAACCCCTGCCCACTCCCAGTAGTCTACTAAGAGAGTGGAATCTGCGATTGACAGGCGAATCTGTGAAGCAAGTGAAAATAGCAGGATGGGAAACAGGGCAAGAAACAATGAAGCTGCCAGAATCTTTCGTTTCAAACTAATAAATAAAGTGGACTGTTGGGATGGATCGATTCCATATGATTCAATGGTTTCGCGAATAAGGTCTCCCTGCAGCCTCTGGCAAGCTTTAAAGGTTAAGAAAAATTCAATTAACGCATGAAGGATCGCCACTAAAAAGGCGCCACACCAGGCGTAAAGGATGTATGAGTAAGGAATCGAAAGCCCCCCTCCTTTGATGAAGAGAACCGTCATCAGAGTCGACGGAAGCGCAAGGCCAAGAAAATGAGGGAACATGATCCGTTTGACTGTTAAAAGCGGGAATCTTTCTGCTTGTTGATAGGCAGATAGTAGAAGGTTCAATTCGGGTACGCCTTCTCTTTTGTATACTCGTTTGATCGGACTAATATGCTTCTGATACACCATAAATTCAAAGCCGAACATCGTAATAATCGAGAGAAAGATAATGCTTCCCATGACCAATAACTCATTCTGCTTCAGGGAAAGGGTTTGAAAAATAAACACGGAACCGACACCAAAGACTGCTATGAAACTTCCTAACAAGTAATTTTTAATGATTGTACGCTGAAATTGCTGAAATATATTCAAGGATGAATCCTCCAATTTCACTAACATTTAGTAGATTCATTATATAGGAAAATGAGAGATCAGAACATGATTGTTTTATAGGTTTACAAGGGATTTCAAGTTTTATGAAGAGTAAAAGCATGATTGGGGCGACAAATACAGTTTGAAATGAGTTGTGTGATTCCTGCTCCTATCCGGTTCTGCCTCTCACCTCAATCGACTACCGGGATTTTTGTAACTCATTTGTAACTCCCCTCCCCTATGATGAAATCAAAGCTATTATCGCTTTAGTTCAATCTTTAGGGGGAGAAAATATGAAACGATCGTTTAGATGGACGGCTTTAATGTTGATGTTATCATTCTTATTGATAACAGCGAGTGCATGCGGATCAAAAAGCAGCGGTGGTTCCGGAGACACGGATGAAAAGGGTCAAGAGACAGTGAAGATAGGGGTACTTGCCTCCCTTACCGGCGCACTTGAGTCATATGGAAAACAAACGCAGAGAGGCTTTGAATTGGGACTCGAATACGCAACGGATGGAACGATGGAAGTAGCCGGGAAGAAAATAGAAGTGGTGTATGAAGACACCGAAACAAAGCCGGAAGTAGCGGTTCAGAAAGCAACGAAACTATTTGAAGAAGATGAGGTCGATTTCCTGGTGGGGTCTTCAAGCTCGGGTGATACACTGGCCGTGCTTCCTCTTGCTGAAGAATACGAAAAGGTCATGATTGTCGAGCCTGCTGTAGCCGATAGTATTACAGGTTCCGAGTTTAATCCATATATCTTCCGGACCGCTCGTAACTCTTCCCAGGATGCCGTTGCAGGGGCTGCTGCGATTGCGAAGGACGGGGTGAAGATTGCCACATTGGCACCGGATTATTCCTTTGGACGTGACGGGGTGGCCGCCTTTAAAGAAGCTGCTGAGGATCTGGGAGCAGAGATCGTCCTCGAAGAATATGCGGATCCTGCGGCGACTGATTTCACATCCAATATCCAAAAGGTCATTGATAGTAAACCCGATTATCTCTTTGTCATCTGGGCCGGCGCCAATTCTCCTTGGAATCAGATCGGGGATATGAAGCTCCAGGAAAAAGGAATCAAAATATCCACAGGGGCACCTGATATTGCAGCTCTATCCGCCATGGAACCCCTGGTCGGGATGGAAGGATTCAGTGTCTACTACCATGAACTTCCGGATAATGAAATCAATGACTGGTTAGTGAAAGAGCATAAGAAGAAATATGACGGGGCAGTACCGGATTTGTTTACTCCTGGTGGAATGAGTTCCGCGATTTCCATTGTAGAGGCAATCAAGAAAACGGAAGGTGATCTGGATCCGGATACTCTTATTGATACGATGGAAGGGATGAGCTTTGAAACGCCAAAGGGAACGATGACATTCCGAGAAGAAGATCATCAGGCCCTGCAAACCCTTTATGCCATTAAGCTTGAAAAGAAAGAGGGGGTTCCATATCCTGTTCCTGTACTCATCAGGGAACTTTCACCGGAAGAAACAGCTCCTCCGGTCCGTAATTAAATAGAACATAAGAAATAGTAGAGGGGGTGACTGACAGGTGTGTTTTGGCACTTTGTATACAGTCAGCCCCTTTAGAAAATCTGAGCGGGGTGAAGACAGTTGAGTATTTTAGAAACAAAGAACCTTAGTATGAAGTTTGGGGGCCATACTGCCGTTGATGATGTGACGTTTTCTGTACCAGAAAAGGAATTCAAATCCATCATCGGGCCGAATGGTGCCGGAAAAACGACTCTCTTCAATCTATTGAGCGGTCAATTAAAGCCAACGAGTGGAGAGGTATTTCTTAAGGAAAAGAAGATCACCAGGTTATCTCCAACAAAACGTGCCCGTCTGGGAATCGGCCGTTCCTTTCAAATGACGAATGTATTTCCGAATTTAACGGTTTTAGAGAATGTGAGATTGGCCGTTCAGTCCAAGCACGGAATCAGGTATGTCATGCACAGGAATATTAAAGCGTTCAGTGAAATGATGAGTGAATCGTATGAATTATTGAAGCTTGTGATGCTTACGGGTAAAGCGGACTCGCTGGCGGTCAATCTTGCACATGGGGAAAAAAGAAAGCTTGAAATCGCCATGCTTCTTGCCCTTGATACGGAAATCTTACTGTTAGATGAACCGACAGCAGGAATGTCCCTGGAAGAAGTGCCGGCAATTCTGGAAGTGATTCGAACCATCAAATCTCAAGGAACGAAAACGATCGTTCTCATCGAACACAAAATGGATATGATCATGGATTTGTCCGATAGCATTATGGTGTTATTCAATGGTCGGCTGCTGGCAGACGATCATCCGAAGGAAATCATGAAAAATGAACAAGTGCAATCGGCATACTTAGGGGGACTTTACGATGAGCACACTGCTTAAAGTAGAAAACATCGAAACGTATATCGGACAGTATCATATCCTGCAGGGTGTTACCTTTGAAGTGAAAAAAGGAGAAGTGACGGTTTTACTGGGGAGAAATGGTGCGGGTAAAACGACAAGCCTGAGGAGCATCATGGGACTCTCCCCGTCGTCATCAGGGAAGATCATCTATAAAGGGGAAGAAATCCAAATGCTCCCAACATTTAAAGTCGCCAATAAAGGCATCGGATATGTACCTGAGGATCAAGGGATATTTGGAGAATTAACGGTAGAGGAGAATATGAAAGTGGCCATGAAAAAACAGGACGGGGAAACCGAGGATCGCATGAATTGGATCATTGATCTGTTTCCAGATCTGAAGAAATTCTGGAGGAAAGCAGGGGGGAATTTAAGCGGGGGTCAAAAGCAAATGCTCTCCATTGCGAGGGCATACTTAAATAATAATGATTTGATTTTGATTGATGAACCGAGTAAGGGTCTTGCTCCGATCGTGGTTGAAAAGGTGATGCATTCCATTGAGGAAATGAAGGAAAGAACCACGATCCTGCTTGTGGAGCAAAACTTTATCATGGCAAGTCAAATCGGGGACCGTTTCTATATTATTGACGATGGCACGACCGTTCACGATGGGCAGATGAATGCATTGGTGAAGGATGAAGAAATGAAGAAAAAATATTTAGGAATCGCGTGAGGAGGGAATGAGATGGACCTCATCATTAACCTGGCACTGAATGGGCTTGCGACCGGGATGTTGATCTTTCTGCTGGCAGCCGGTTTGACGCTCATATTTGGATTAATGGATGTATTGAACTTTGCCCACGGTGGGTTATTTGCCTGGGGAGCCTACAGCGGCGTGTGGGTTTACAGCGTAACAGGGAGCTTTGTAATTGGAATCATAGGCGCGATTGCGACCGGTTTGGTTTTGGGGTTTGTGACAGAGAAATTCATCATACAGCCTGTGTATGGAAACCATGTGCAGCAAATTCTCATTACGTTAGGATTCATGCTTGTCCTATCCGAAATGTTGAAGGTCGTATGGGGACCGAATCAGCTATCGGCAAAAGCACCTGACTATTTAGCCGGAAGCTGGGCAGTTGGTGATATCATCGTCATTAAATACCGCATCTTCATCATCCTGGTCGGGTTGCTCATTTTCACCATTGTTCAGTTGGTATTGAATAGAACCAGAATCGGATTGGTTGTCCGGGCCGGTGTCATGAATAAAGAAATGGTGGAGGCCTTTGGTATAAATATTAAGAGAGTATTTATGTACGTATTCATGGTCGGATCTGCACTTGCTGCACTGGGCGGTGTTCTGCTTGCTCCCTACTCGGGTGTTATTTATGCCGAAATGGGCATGGAATTTGCGATCCTGGCTTTCATTGTAGTGGTGATCGGTGGCATGGGAAGCTTCCCGGGATCTTTGTTTGCGGCAATCTTAGTCGGATTGTCGGGGTCTTTTATGACCTATTATGTTCCTGAACTTTCCCTTGCCGTTAATATGATTTTAATGGCACTCGTTCTGATTTTTAGACCACAAGGATTATTTACAGTAAAGGGGTGAGGAAATGAGGATTCTTCGGCACAACGTCTTTTTTGGAATAGCATTAGCAATTTTAATCGTCTATCCATTTTTCAATGATTCAAGAAGTATGATGATCCTTCTGACACAGGTATTCATCTTTGGAATTTTCGCCATGAGCTACGATCTTCTTCTTGGATATACAGGGATCGTTTCCTTTGGGCATGCCATGTTCTTTGGTATCGGAGCCTACTCCACAGGCATCTTTTTAGACAGGATGGAGCCTACCATGTTTTGGTTAGCAATCTCCATCCTGACCGCTTCCGTCATAGCGGGAATCGTCAGCTACATCGTGGGACTCTTGACGTTACGGCTGAAAAGTCATTTCTATGCCATGTTGACCCTTGCCTTTGCTGGATTGTTCCTCGTCGGAGCTGAAAAATGGAGAAGTTTGACATTTGGGAATGATGGGTTCACGTTTCGGGCACCGGAATTAATGAAAGACCGCCTCGTCTTCTACTTCATCTGTCTCGGTGTCATGGTCGTCATCTTTTTATTATTAAAGAGATTCACTCATTCTCCTGCTGGTTCCGTTCTCCAGGCGATCCGGGAAAATGAACAGAGGGCGGAATCAATCGGATTCCAAGTTCTACATTATAAGATTCTGGCGAGTGTGATAGCGGGAGTGACCGCAAGCTTCGCCGGTTCATTGTACGGCTTGTCCTTACGATTCGTGAACACAAGTGTATTCACCATGGATGTGACCCTTGATGCCTTATTGATGACCATCATCGGTGGAGTCGGGACTCTATTGGGTCCGATCGTCGGTGCAGCATTGATCGAATTTGCCCATCACTGGCTGGTAGAACTAGCCAAAACGTACCCGATCTTTGAACGTTGGATCATTTTCTTCGGTATCCTTTATATTCTGGCGGTCATGTTCTTCCCGGCAGGAATTGTAGGTTCAATCAAGAAAATCAAGAAAAGAAAACGTGTGAAACAAGGGCACAAAGAAGAGAAAAACATCGCAAGCTGAAAGGAAGGGTCTTCATGACAATCGGTATACTCAGTACCGGAATATATTTACCCTCATCCATCATGACAAGTGAGGAAATCGCGGAAAAAGCAGGACTTCCGTTAGAGGTTGTAGAAAGCAAAATGGGGATAAAAAAGAAAACGGTCCCGGGTCCGGGGGATCATACATGTGCCATGGGGATTCAAGCGGCACAGAAAGCAATTAGAAAGGCAGGCATTGATCCCAAGGATATCGATGTGGTCATTTATGTGGGGGAAGAGCATAAAGAATATCCTCTTTGGACAGCCGGTATCAAGCTCCAGGAAGAAATCGGTGCTTACCACGCCTGGGCATTTGACGTTTCCTTGCGATGCGGAACGACCATTATGGCCATGAAACTCGCAAAAAGTTTAATGGAAACGGATCCTTCCATTAAAACAGTGCTCCTTGCAGGAGGTTACCGCAATAGTGATTTCATAGACTATGAGAATAGCAGAACCCGTTTTATGTTCAACCTTGCAGCTGGCGGTGGAGCGATGATTCTCCAAAAAAACCTTAAGAAGAATGCTGTATTAGAAACGTCCATCATCACCGATGGCTCATTTTCAGAAGACGTCATTGTCCCGGTAGGAGGAACAGTAGAGCCCCTGACAGGAGAATCCCTTAGTAGATATAAGCTGGACGTGACCGATCCTGAAGGCATGAAAAGGAGACTGGAACAGAAATCGATGGACCATTTCTTGAAGGTCGTCCGGGAGTCCCTTTATCAAAGTGGATATGAGGAAAAGGATATTTCCTATGTGGCAATGCTTCACATGAAAAAATCTGCACATTCCTACGTATTAAAAGAATTGGGTTTAACAGAAGAGGATTCTATCTATCTGGAAGAATATGGGCATATTGGGCAATTTGATCAAGTTTTATCGCTGGAACTGGCAGAAGAAAGAGGCAAACTGAAGGATGGGGATGTTGTTGTCTTGGTCAGTGCTGGAATTGGGTATGCATGGGGAGCGACCACCATACTTTGGGGAAATTCATAAAAGGGGGATAAAAAAATGACAACGGTTCAACTAAAGAAAGTATTGCTTGAAAATGGGGAAACGTTTGCTTACAGGGAACGGGTCGGTGGACATATCCCATTGGTCCTCATCCATGGGAACATGACTTCGTCAAAGCATTGGGATGTGGTTTTAGATAAGCTGGATGAAAGCTATAAGGTTTATGCCGTCGATATGAGAGGGTTTGGGGAATCCAGCTATCATGGGGAGGTCGGTGGTATCAAAGATTTGTCCGACGACTTGAAGGATTGGGTGGAGGAACTTGGCCTACGGGACTTTTCAATGATGGGCTGGTCCACGGGCGGGGCGGTCGCCATGCAGTTTGCCATCGATTATCCTGAGCATTGCAAAAATCTTATTTTACTAGCTTCCGCTTCCACAAGAGGTTACCCATTCTTTGGCACAAAAGCAGATGGCACACCTGATATGGAGAATCGTCTTCGTACGATTGATGACGTGAGGAGGGATAGTGGCAAAACCGTCCCGGTCCAAGCAGCCTATGACGGAGATGACCGGGAGTTCCTGCGCACGTTGTGGAATGCCCTGATTTATTCTCATAATCAACCGGACGAGGAACATTACGAATCATACATCGATGACATGAGGACTCAGCGAAATCTGGCCGAAATTTATCAAGCATTAAATACATTCAATATAAGCGGCGTCCACAATGGTCTCGTTGAAGGAAACGGGAAAGCAAGCTCGATTTCAATCCCGGTCCTGGTGTTAAGGGGAGACAGGGATTATGTGATCACAAAAGAAATGGCAGAGGAAATTGTCGAGGATATAGGAGAAAACGCTACATTTGTAGAATTAAAGAATAGTGGGCATTCCCCACTGATAGATGATGTAGAACAATTGCTTGCAACAATACAATTGTTCTTGCAAACGAAGGAGGAACTGGCATGAGACTTGTTGGGAAAGTAGCTTTAATCACGGGAGCTGCGAACGGCATCGGATATGCAGCAGCTGAAACATTTGTAAAAGAAGGATGTCATGTTGCCCTTGTGGACTTCAATCAGGAGGCAGGGGAAGAAAAAGCACGTCGGTTGAATGGCATGGGAGAGGGTAAAGCAGCATTTTTTCAAGGAGATGTGGCAGACCGTTCTTCTGTTGATTCTTTTGTTAGAGAAGTAAAAGAGCAGTTCGGAAAGATCGATATACTAATTAACAATGCCGGGATCACCAGGGACGGTATGGTCCATAAAATGTCACCAGAAGATTTTCAGAAAGTGCTGGACGTTAATTTAACAGGTGTTTTCAACTGTACCCAGGCGGTTCTTCCTCACCTGATTGAACAGGGACGAGGGAAGATCATCAACACCTCTTCTGTCAGCGGGGTTTACGGTAATGTCGGTCAAACCAACTATGCTGCTACGAAAGCAGCTGTGGTGGGAATGACAAAAACGTGGGCGAAGGAGTTAGGCCGCAAAGGGATCAATGTCAATGCCGTCGCTCCAGGCTTTACCGAAACGAGCATGGTGGCAGACGTACCTGAAAAAGTCATCGATCAAATGAAAGCGATGATTCCTCTTGGCAGACTAGGTAAACCGGATGATATCGCGAAGGCATACTTATATCTCGCATCAGATGATAGTGACTATGTAAATGGCACTGTACTCCATGTTGATGGTGGCATCATGATGTAATTTGATAGGAAAGGGAAGTGACAAGATGAGAAATGTAGTCATCACATCGGCTCTCCGCACACCTGTTGGAGCATTTGGAGGGACATTGAAGGACCTTCTCCCGACAGACTTAATCGTACCTGTCATGAAAGAAGCAGCGAAAGAAAGCGGATTATCCGCAGGTGATATAGATGAAGTAATCCTCGGACACTGCATCCAACGGACCGATCAGCCGAATACGGCAAGAACGGCAGCGTTACTGGCAGGATTCAATGACACCACGACCGGCTACACGATTCAACGTCAATGCGCAAGTGGCATGCAGGCCATCATTTCAGCAGCCATGCAAATTCAAACAGGCTTATCGGATATAGTCCTTGCAGGAGGGGTCGAGGCCATGAGCTCCAGTCCATATATTTTAAAGCAGCACCGCTTTGGTCAACGATTGCAGCATGGAGAAGTCCGGGATTCCGTTTGGGAAGTACTCGAAGATCCAATCCATGGGATCATGATGGGAGAAACCGCAGAGAACCTTGCGGAGATACACTCCATATCCCGGGAAGAACAGGATGAATTTGCAGCTCTCAGTCATGAAAGAGCGGTAGAGGCGATGGAAAAAGGCTATTTCAATTCACAAATAGTACCACTTATCGTAAAGGAACGTAAAGGTGAGAAGGTCATTGATAAAGATGAGAGTCCCCGGGCTGGGTTGAAGGTGGAGAAGTTGCAGAAATTGAAACCTGCATTCCGTGAAGGAGGAACGGTCACTGCCGGTAATTCTTCAAGCTTGAATGACGGAGGAGCGGCATTGATCTTAATGAGTGAAGAGGAAGCAGAGCGAAGAGGTTTGGAGCCGCTTGGAAGAATCGTCGGATACTCTGTGGCAGGCGTTGATCCCAAAGTGATGGGGATCGGTCCGGTACCGGCCATTCAAAAAGGATTACATACGACTGAAAACTGGTCATTGGATGATATTGATTTATTCGAAATCAACGAGGCATTTGCGGCCCAGTATTTAGCCGTAGAAAAAGAGCTTGGTCTCGACCGGGAAAAAGTCAATGTGAATGGAAGTGGTATAAGTATCGGACATCCCGTCGGGTGCACCGGTGCACGACTCGTTGTGTCTTTACTGCATGAGTTGAAACGCAGGGAATTAAAGAAGGGGCTTGCGTCATTATGCGTCGGCGGGGGTATGGGAGCTTCGGTTTTCGTAGAAGGAATGTAGAAGGCGAGTGCTGGTCCTTATAGGGGACTGGTGCTTTTTTTGTTGTCGTTTTACATTATAAAGGTGAAAAGGTTCAATTTTCGAACCATTACCATACCTTCGAATAAAAAATCATCTAACTGATACCACTAAACATTTATCACCAAACTCTTTCACACAATGGAACTGTGCAATTAGACTCATTTTCCCTTATTTACACAAAATTTCCCCAATTATGACAATGGGTATTGTACGCTAAATATGTAATCACATTCCAAGGAGGCGAAGTAGTTTGAAGGTATTACAGAAAAAGGTCATCGGCATTTTTGCTTTTGTATTTCTTTTTACGATTGCGTGTAGTCAGGTATCTCCAAGTCAAATGAGTGCTGCCGGAAATGGGACGTGGAGTTCCCCCTACACAGTGGATCAAGCCATAGCGAATCAAAATGGATCCAACCAGACAGTGGAAGGGTATGTGGTCGGACAGCCCACTTCGACGTCATCCGTTGTCACGAGTAACTTTCCGAACGATTACGCGTTAGCATTAGCATCCGCGCCGTCAGAATCCAGTACCGATCAGATGGTGTATGTTCAAATTCCATCTTCATATCGTTCAAGCTATGGACTGCAAAGCAATCCGGCTTTGATGGGTGAAAAAATCAAAGTAACCGGAAGTTTAACGGCTTATTTCTCCCATCCGGGAGTGAAGTCGGCAACTGCATTTGAATCAGTGGAAGATGGCGGAACGGATCCAAGCGATCCACCTGCTTATGAAGAATACTATAATGCTGCAGAAGGGGAAACGGGGGAAGCGTTGAAAACGACATTACATAACATCATCGACGACCATCAAACCCTTTCCTACGATGCCGTGTGGGGTGCGTTACGCAATACGGATGAAGATCCGAACAACCCGAATAATGTCATCCTTCTATATTCCGGTCGCTCCCAATCGAAAACGACAAACGGTGGTGGAATAAACGACTGGAACCGGGAGCACGTATGGGCGAAATCCCATGGAGACTTTGGGACGGCCCAAGGACCAGGGACGGACCTCCATCATTTAAGACCGACCGATGTAACGGTTAACTCTACAAGAGGCAATCTGGATTTTGATAATGGCGGGACTCAGCATAGCGAAGCACCGGGCAACTACTACGACAGCGATTCCTGGGAACCCCGTGATGAAGTAAAAGGAGACGTTGCCCGAATGATTTTCTATATGGATGTACGCTATGAAGGGGACAGTGGTGAACTGGATTTAGAATTGAACAATAACGTCAACAACGGAAGTGCCCCTTATATGGGGAAAATGTCGGTTCTTCTTCAATGGAATGAACAAGATCCAGTCGATGACAGGGAAATTCGCAGAAATAACATCATTTATGAACAATATCAAGGAAACCGAAATCCATTTATTGACCATCCAGAGTGGGCAGAAATGATTTGGTAAGCTTAGTTGAGCCTGAGATTTTCGAGGCTCTTTTTTTTATGAAGTTGTAGTGGCACCAACGGATTTCTAAAATGACCTTTTTCAGAATCCAACTTATCCATCAGCCAGGGGTCTATCTCCAATTGTAACTCATTTGTAACCTCCACCATCTATCATGAAATCAACCATCCAAAGGAGGAGATGAATATGGAAAGAGTCACAGATTGGTTGCAGAAGCGATCAATGATCTCTCCTGATCACGTTGCGTTAATAAATGCTTCTACAAACGAAATGATTGATTATCGCACTTTAGATGAACGGGCATCTAAGTGGGCTCAATATATGTATGATAATGGAATAAAGAAGGAAGATCGGGTGGTGTTCATTTCCACGAATCATACGGTTTGCTTCGAGTTGTTGTTTGCCTGTGGAAAGATTGGAGCCGTATTTGTACCCCTGAATTGGCGGTTATCTCCATCTGAAATCACGGCGATTGTGGGGAATTGTACGCCAAGCCTCTTACTTTATAAGAATGGCTTTCAATCTCTTGTTCCCGATTTGCCTCGTAGCTGCCACCGGAATTGCATAGACGATGTGATGAAGGAAGTATACTCGCAGGAGAATACTGCAGCACTATCTACGAATCTCTTACCCTCGGATCCGTGGATGATGATTTATACAGGGGGAACGACGGGAAGTCCAAAGGGAGTCGTTCTTTCTCATCAATCGATCACTTCCAATGCCCTGAATACGGTAGTGAGCTGGAATTTGTCGCAGGATGACTGCACGATAACCTATTTACCAACGTTTCATACAGGGGGCTTAAATGCTTTATCGATCCCCCTTTTGATGGTTGGTGGGAAAGTAGTGATTGCTGAACGATTTGAACCCAATCAAGCGATACAGGCACTGAACGAATATGGTTGCACCATTGTGCTACTAGTACCTACGATGTACCACTTGCTAATGGAAAATAAGGTTTTCTCCCATACTCCGTTTCCAAAAATGAAAGTGTTTCTTTCAGGAGGAGCCCCTTGTCCAGGGAAGGTATATGAATTTTTCAAGGGGAAAGGGATTCCGTTTAAAGAAGGGTATGGTTTGACCGAGGCGGGCCCGAATAATTTTTACATCGATCCTTCCCGAATGAAAAAAGGATCAGTGGGAAAAGCAATGATGTTGAATCGGGTGAGAGTCATCGATGAAAGGGGAAACCCGGTACAGCAGGGGGAAGTAGGAGAGCTATTATTGGGAGGAGATCATTTATTCAAGGAATATTGGCGAAATCCCGAACAGACACAAGAGGTATTAAAAGACGGTTGGCTGCATACCGGTGACCTGGCGAAGTATGATAGGGATGAAGATTACTATATTGTTGGACGGAAAAAAGACATGATCATATCAGGAGGAGAAAATATTTATCCCGAAGAGCTTGAGCATTGGCTGAGCGAGCATCCTTCCATTTCAGAGTGTGCAGTAATCGGCCTGCCTCATGAAAAATGGGGAGAGATCGTAACGGCTTATATTTCACTTCGAAACGGTGCTAGCATGACCACGGAAGATGTGAAAGCGCATTGCTTACAAAAGTTTGGCAAATACAAAATTCCCAAGGACTATCATTTCATCGATGAACTTCCGAAAACCGTCGTGGGTAAAGTCGATAAAAAAAGCGATAATGACATTTTTACAAGGGCAATAAAGGAAAAGGAGGGGAAGACCCCGAAATACATATGTCGAGGTGAAAAAGATGAAACGTTTATTAACAGGGACAAGAGTCTATCTTTCTGGTTTTCAGGATGAAGATCTATTGGCCATAAGGGAATGGAATCAAAATGAAGAAGTTCAGAGATTACTGGATGCCATCCCCCATAAACCGAAATCAGAAGACGAAATGAAGAAATGGATGGGTAATCCAGGGCACAATGGGTTTCGGTTTGCGATCCGCCTAAAGGATAATGGAAGGATCATCGGCTTTGTTGAATTGGATGGCATTCTATGGAACCATCGAGTGGGAGGGATAGCCATATCCATAGGTGACGAACAGTCATGGGGATATGGATACGGCAAGGAAGCGATAGAATGTCTCTTAGCGTATGCCTTTCATGAATTGAATCTGTACCGGGTACAATTGACGGTCTTTTCATATAATGAGCGAGCCATCCGATTATATGAATCATTGGGATTTCAGAAAGAAGGAAACTACCGGCAATTTCTGCAAAGAGACGGAAAACGATATGATATGCTCTTATATGGGCTTTTAGCAGATGAATGGAATGAAAGTGTGAAAGAAGGATGATGCTGTCCTTCTTTTTTTGGTGTTGCTGTTTGAGTGTAGTGAACGAGAGCTCAGTCAATTTCTTTTTTTACCAAAAGACGCATAAACCAAGGTGAATGACGCAAAAAAAATTAAAATGACGCATAAAAAAGAAAAACGACGCAATAACCCCTGTAATAGACGCATAAAGTTTGAAAACGACGCAATAAAGAGAATAGAGCGTAAATTTTTTAACCCCCGACTATGTCCAATTCGAGCTCCACACGTCAAACCTGCAAGAAAGAATGGACGTATGGTGATAAACCTCCATATCGTCCCTATCCTCCGGTTACTATAAAAATCCTCTCATCCATGCAAGAAGCGATAGGTAACTAATCAGCAGAATTAGGACTGAACGTAATGGAGCTGCATGATGACGACCTTCACAAAAGACGGATGATCCAATTCTTTTCATTCAAGACTAAGACGGGAAAGATTTGCCCCAGTGTACTATAATGAACCTATACAATGATTCATATGACCTCTGGGTTAAAATAGATAAGATTAAGAAGAGGAGTGAGAGAATGTCTGTACGATTTATTCTCGGACGCTCCGGTACGGGGAAAACCTTTCGCATATTGGACGAGATGAAGCAAAGCTTATTAGAAAAGCCGAACGGGGATCCAATTATCTACATCGTACCGGATCAAATGTCATTTATATCCGAATACGAGCTTGTGAATACGCCGGGATTGAACGGGATGATCCGAGGGCAAGTGTTCAGCTTCACACGGTTGGCGTGGAAAATCCTTCAGGAAACCGGCGGGATGAGCAGGTACCACCTATCTGATGTCGGATTGAATATGATGATTCGAAAGATTATAGATGAAAACAAAGAAAATCTGCATATTTTCACAAAGTCTTCAGAAAAACCGGGATTCATTCATCATGTGGAAGCGATGTTGACCGAGTTCAAACGATACTGCATCACACCTATGGACCTTCATCAATTTGATAGAGAAGGTGAAAGAGAAGGCACCAAGGTGCTGAGGGATAAACTACATGACCTTGAACTGATTTATGAAAAATTCGAGGAAAAGCTCCTCGGCAAATACATTGATTCGGAAGATTACTTTCAATTGCTGGCTGATAATGTGAAAAATTCTGAGCTTCTGAAAGAGGCAGAAATCTACATAGATGGCTTTCATAGCTTTACACCACAGGAGTATGTGATCATTGAGCAGCTTATTCAACACTCGAAGAAGGTGACGGTAGCTCTTACAACAGATCCGGAACAACAAATGGGGGCCATGAACGAATTAAGCTTGTATCGAATGACGAACGAAACCTATCAAACGCTTGGGGACATCTGTCATAGTGCAGGGGCATCCGTAAAAGAAGACATCATGGTCAAACCGATTCGCTTTCATAATGAATCGATGCTCCATTTAGAGCGTCATTTTGAAGAACGTCCTACTGTTCCTTTTGAAAAAGGGAATGGGGAGATCGAATTTCTGGAAGCGTCCAACCGCCGTGCAGAGGTGGAAGGGATTGCGAGGGAAATCAGAAAGCTTGCTAGAGAAGATGGGTATCGCTATAAAGATATCGCCGTATTGGTCCGAAATAGTCAGGATTACCGTGATAAGGTAGAGACGGTATTTCAAGACTATGGGATTCCATTCTTCCTTGATCAGAAGCGGACGATGTTGAATCACCCCCTCATTGAATTGATTCGTTCAACACTGGAAATCATGAACACAAACTGGAGATACGAACCTGTCTTTCGGGCAGTGAAAACAGATCTCTTATTCCCCTATCAGAAGAATCCTACCGATCTCCGTGAAAAGATGGATAGGTTAGAGAACTATGTATTGGCTTATGGGATTAAAGGGGACCGCTGGACGAAGAAAGATAGGTGGAAATACCGTCGATTCCGAGGTCTTGAGCATGTTGATGCCACGCAAACGGATCGTGAACGGGAGCTTGAGCATGAGATTAATGAACTGCGATTATTTATTTCTGCGCCGATCATCCGTCTCGGAAAACGTTTAAAAAAGCAATCGACCGGACGGGAATTCTGCGAAACTCTCTATTTGTATCTGGAAGAATTGGATATCCCGGCAAAGCTTGAGCGTTTACGGATTGAGGCAGAGGAAAAAGGGGACTTGATTGCTGCAAGAGAGCATGATCAAGCCTGGTCAGCGGTGATGGATTTGCTTGATCAGTACGTAGAGATGCTTGGTGATGAAGAAACAACGATGAAGAAATTTTCCGCCATCCTGGATGCGGGAATTGAAACGATGCAGTTCTCGTTAGTGCCGCCAGCCATTGACCAGGTTATTATCGCTGATTTGGAGAAATCAAGACTTGGGGATATTAAAGCAGCATTTATCATCGGAGCGAATGATGGAGTTCTCCCTGCGAAGATGAATGAAGACGGGGTCCTCTCCGATGAAGATCGTGAGTCATTGGTCGGAAGGGGATTTAAGATTGCCCCAAGTAACAGGACGAAGCTCCTTGATGAGGAGTTTGTGGCATATAAAGCTTTTACGACTCCGAGTGAGCGTTTGTTTATTAGCTATCCGATTGCAAATGAAGAAGGAAAAGCATTACTGCCTTCCTCGTTTATTAAAAGACTGAATGAAATGTTTCCTGAGGCAAACACAAAGCTTCTTTTTAATGAACCTTCTGAGCTAACGGAAGAGGAACAACTCCATTATGTATGTCATCCGAATGTGACGATTTCTCATTTAACGTCTCAATTACAATTGAAGAAGAGGGACTACCCGATTTTTGATTTCTGGTGGGATGTGTATAACTTCTATACAACGTCCAACGATTGGAAGTGGCACTCCCAGCATATTTTATCCAGTCTTTTCTACCAGAATCGTGCGGATCAGCTATCAGAGGATACGAGTAAGGAATTGTACGGAGACCATATCCTGGCCAGTGTTTCCCGGATGGAGCTGTTTCATAGCTGTCCATTTTCTCATTTCGCAAGCCATGGGTTGAAACTTAGAGAGAGGGATTTCTTTAAGCTTGAGGCACCGGATATCGGTGAAATGTTCCATTCGGCTTTAAAATGGATATCAGAGGAAGTGGAACGTCATGGATTGACCTGGGCCTCACTATCGAAAGCCCAGTGTATTCAGCTGGCGAAAGAAGCCGTTCTAATGCTTGCACCAAAGCTTCAGCATCAGATTCTCTTAAGCTCGAACCGGCATTATTACATCGCTAAGAAGCTTGAGCAAATCATTAGTCGGGCGAGCCTTATTCTTAGTCAACATGCGAAATCGAGCGGTTTTGTTCCGGTCGGTGTAGAGCTTGGGTTCGGACCCAATGCGACCCTTTCTCCTTTCCAGTTCCAGTTGAGAAATGGGACAAAGATGGAGCTTCAAGGAAGGATTGACCGTGTAGACAAAGCGGAGGATGCAAGCGGAGTGTATCTCAGAATCGTCGATTATAAATCAAGCGCCAGGGATTTGGATATGACTGAAGTATATTATGGGTTGGCTCTCCAAATGCTGACATATTTAGATATTGTTTTAACGAATTCGACGCAATTTGTCGGGAAGGAAGCAAAGCCTGCCGGCGTACTCTATTTCCATGTTCATAACCCGATGATCAATAGTAAGAAAATCTTGACGCTCGATCAGATTGAACAGGAAATCTTTAAGAGCTTTAAAATGAAGGGACTCGTCCTTGGAGATTCAGACATTGTCCGCTTAATGGATCAAACGCTAGAGACTGGGAATTCAGATATCATCTCGGCTGGCATCAAGAAGGACGGATCATTATCTTCCCGTTCGAAAGCTGCTTCAGAGGAAGACTTCCACTATATGCGACAACATGTGCGAAAGCTCTATGAAACTTCAGGGAACAGAATCATCTCAGGTGAAACAAATATTTCCCCTTACAAGCTGAAGGACCGGACACCATGTCAATTCTGTTCTTTCCGTTCCGTCTGTCAATTCGATCAGTCTCTGGAAGAGAACGAGTACAGGGTGTTGCCGACAGCAAAACCGGAAGATTTATTAGCGAAAGTGCGAGAGGAGGTAGAATCAGATGAGTAAAAATATGATTCCAGCCAAACCTGATCATGTGACATGGACGGATGATCAATGGAAGGCGATTTGGGCGAAGGGTCAGGATATACTTGTAGCAGCAGCAGCAGGGTCAGGGAAAACCGCGGTCCTGGTAGAGAGGATCATTCAGAAGATCCTTGCAGAAGGTGACAGAATGGATGTGGATGAACTATTGGTGGTTACTTTTACCAATGCTTCAGCCGCAGAGATGAGACATCGGATCGGACAGGCGTTAGAAAAGGCGATCGATGAGGATCCCCATTCCCATCATCTACGAAAGCAGCTAAGCTTATTGAACCGTGCTTCCATTTCTACCCTTCACTCCTTTTGCCTTGAAGTAATTCGTAAGTATTATTATCTCATCGATATTGATCCCGGATTCAGGATCGCCAATGAAACAGAAGGGGACCTGCTTCGGGACGAAGTGCTTGATGAGCTGTTTGAAGAGGAATACGGTAAAGAAAATAATCAAGCGTTCTTTAAACTGGTGGATACGTTCACGAACGATCGTAGTGACGGTGCTCTGCAGGACATGATTCGCAAGCTGTATGATTTTTCACGCTCTCATCCAAACCCTGACGAATGGTTAAGAGGGTTAGAGGAGATGTATGTGATAGAAGAAGGAGCTGAAATTGATCAGCTTTCCTTTATTCAGCCACTGTTAACAGACATTCAGCTACAGCTTCACGGAGCCAAAAGTTTATTTCAACGCGCATTGGATCTCACCCGTGTTCCAGGGGGACCGGGTCCGAGAGCTGAAAATTTCCTTGACGATATAACTGTAGTTGAAAGTCTCGAGGAAAGTCATCGTCATTCATGGAATGCGCTGTATGAAAAGATTCAAACATTAACTTTTACCAAATTAAAACCATGTCGAGGTGACGACTTCAATAAAGAGATTGTGGATGAAGCAAAGAAACTTCGGGATCAAGGGAAGAAAGCGTTAGAAAAAATCCAGGAAGATTTTTTCTCCAGAAGACCCGAGTCTTTCCTTAAAGACATGTTGAAGATGAAGGACGTGATTCACTCCCTGGCAGAAGTGGTGGTGGAATTCGGCAATCGTTTCAAACAGGTGAAAGAAGAAAAAGGACTCGTGGACTTTGCTGATTTGGAGCATTTTTGCCTCGCGATCTTAAGAGATCCGGCGTCCGATGCTTTACGTCCTTCAGAAGCCGCGGAACAATATAAACATAAATTCAAAGAAGTATTGGTGGATGAATATCAGGATACGAATATGGTACAGGAATCCATTCTCCTCCTTATAACAGAAGAACATGAAGCGGTTGGGAATCGGTTTATGGTGGGAGATGTGAAGCAATCCATTTACCGCTTCCGATTAGCGGAGCCCAATTTATTTTTAGGGAAGTACACCCGTTTTCTACCCGTGAGCGGTGAATCTGGATTGAAGATCGATCTTTCTCAGAACTTCAGAAGCAGAAAAGAAGTGTTGGAGGGGACGAACTTTTTATTCAAACAAATCATGGGGACTTCTGTCGGCGAGATGGACTATAACAGGGAAGCGGAGCTTGTAAAAGGCGCTCCTTATCCGGAAGAGAAGGAGTATCCGATTGAAGTGGCCATTATCAATCAGGAATCGAATGAATCTCCCGCTGAAGAAGAGGAGCTGTCCATCTTTGACGAAGGAGACATTGAGAAGTCTGTCCTTGAAGCGCGCTATATGGCAAACAAAGTGAGAATGATGATTGAAGAACGGACCCCGATCTATGATGCCAAGACGAAAACCGAACGGCAGGTTCAGTACCGTGACGTCGTGATATTACTCCGTTCCATGCCATGGGCGGCAGAAATCATGGAAGAATTCAAGCGTCAGGGAATACCGATTTATGCGAATTTATCCACTGGGTACTTTGAAGCGACCGAGATTGCCATTATGCTATCACTGTTGAAAGTGATTGATAATCCATATCAGGATATCCCTCTTGCTTCTGTGTTGCGTTCACCGATTGTAGGATTGGACGAACAAGACCTTGCAAGCATCCGGATCCATTCCCGGGCCGGAACGTATTATGAAGCCGTGAAGAAATTTGCCGGTAAAAAACCGACTAATCCAAGGGAAGAAGAAACATTTGAAAAGGTCAAAGTGTTCCTCTATCATCTGCAAAATTGGCGGACAAAGGCACGTCAAGGGTCTGTCACCGAATTGATTTGGCAATTGTACAGGGACACCCGATTCTATGATTATGTAGGGGGGATGGCCGGAGGGAAGCAGCGACAGGCAAACCTTCGAGCCTTATATGACCGCGCCAGGCAATATGAAGAAACTTCATTCAGGGGCTTATTTCGCTTCCTGCGTTTCATTGACCGGATGAGGGAAAGAGGGGACGATCTTGGCGTTGCGAGAGCCTTGAGTGAACAGGAAGACGTGGTCCGTCTCATGACGATCCACTCAAGTAAAGGGCTTGAATTCCCTGTTGTATTCGTAGCAGGGACGTCTAAACAATTCAACCTGATGGATTTGAATGCTTCCTACTTATTGGATAAAGACCTGGGGTTTGCAACAAAATTTACAGATCCGGAGAAACGGATCAGCTATCCGTCACTGCCTCAATTGGCCTTTAAGCGGAAGAAACGTATGGAGGCGATATCGGAGGAAATGCGTGTGCTTTATGTGGCGTTAACCCGTGCAAAGGAGAAGCTATTCTTAGTGGGTACCGTGAAAAGTTTAGAGAAGTCACTTAAGAACTGGCGTAGTGCTTTAGGGCAGACGGAATGGTTGTTATCTGATTATGATCGGGCACAAGCAAGTTCCTATCTTGATTGGATAGGTCCAGCCCTCATGCGTCATCCACAAAGCGGAGAACTTGGTGGTGAGTCAGTATCGGAGAGAAGCAGGATTAATGAAGAGATCTTTCGGCATCCTTCAAGCTTTACTATCACGACGATTCATAAGTCTGAGCTGGGTGCAGAAGACGAAGAAGTATATAGTGAGGAAAACTACTGGCAGGAGAAAGTGAAGAATGGTCTGGTAGTGGAGAGTGCTTCATCTTATAAAGAAGAGGTATTAAACAGGTTATCCTGGAAGTATCCTCACCTTAGTGCAACGAGTCTCCGTTCTAAACAATCAGTTTCCGAGCTGAAGCGGATGGTGGAGATAAGGGATGAAGCCTCAAGCATCGATATTCTTCGCCGTCATCAAAAACCTGTATACAACCGGCCACAATTCATGCAATCGAAAGAACTTTCACCTGCTGAAAAAGGAACTGCCATGCATACAGTCATGCAGCATATTTCGTTTGCAGATGGAATTCCAACTGGAGAAAAGGTGGAACAATTGTTATCAGGGTTGGTGCATAAAGAAATCTTGACTGAAGAACAGAAAAAAGCGATTTCTTTAGATAACATCGTGGAATTTTTCCAAAGCGACCTGGGACGACGGATGGTCCATGCTAAGGCTATTCAAAGGGAGATTCCATTTAGCATGAGCGTCCCTCTCAGTGAATTATCGGAAACGGGTGAAGGTGCTCCGGAAGAGACCATCCTCGTTCAAGGGGTCATCGACTGTGTATTCCGGGATGAAGCTGGAATCGTGCTGTTGGATTACAAGACAGACGGTATCCATGACCGCTACAAAGAGGGATTCACGGAAGCGAGGCCCATACTAGAAGAGAGGTATAAAGTACAGATCGAATTGTACACCCGTGCACTTGAAACGATTTGGAAGGAAACCGTCTCAGAGAAATACCTTTACTTCTTCGATGGTGGACATGTTTTAGAGCTATAAAAGAAAAAACACTTCGAAGCCAGTCTTCGAAGTGTTTTTTCTTCTCATTGCAGGGAATAACTATACGAACCTTTATATGAAGAAGGTCTGAAAATGAGAAAAAAGCAAATCGGTACATGTGAACTGTGCTCTAGAGTAAATGTGGAAACGACGATTCATCACCTTACACCTAAAGAGGTAGGAGGGGCCTTTCTTCCAACGGCCAGGCTATGCATTCCATGCCACAAGCAAATTCATTCCCTTTATTCGAACGATGAGTTAGGTATGAGATTGAGCACTGTAGCAGACTTAAGAAGAGATGAGAACATTCAAGCATTCATTAAATGGATCCGTAAGCAGCCATCGACGAAATTGGTGAAAACAAGAAAGAGTGTCGAGCGTAGGAAAAAAAGATAAGAGTTAAACAAAACAAAAAGCCTTCTGAGGAGGCTTTTTGTTTGTTTTGTATGATATGTGCTCCCCATTAGGTAGTAAGGGTAGCGATAGTCGTGGAGCAGTAGTGTGCCGTGGTTGCCCCGAAAACCTGGAAAATGGCCAGGTAAAGTACGAAAGTGGCCAACCTCGAAATTTGGCCGAACAAGCATCAAGGAAGTAGTCTATCTTCGAGGTGACAAATAGAATGAAGAGCAGTTCCCTTCATTTAATGTTCTTGATTGCAACTGCCCCTAGTTATTTCCGGTTATTGGTTGGTCTACCACGTTACAATCAAATGTTGTACTTACACTGAATACATTGTAGCTTAACTGAAACGGACCGGTATTGAAGGAACCGGATCCTCCGAATGTCTTAGACGCTGACTTAGGTGAAATAATGGCTGTGTCGCCAAATTGAACATTTCCTCCACCGACGTTAAGAATAGCGACAGGACCTACTAAAGCGGGCATAATCAACATCCTCTTTTTATTTGTCTCTACTAGTAGCCTATGTGAACGTAACAGGAAGGTTCATGTGAAAAGCTCTTCCGGATAGAAGGGAATCTTTCTAGTTGGGTTCATTGATGGTTTCGAAATTTTGTTGTTCCTCTCCCTTTCCCTTTTCCAACTGACGGATATTTTTGACTCTGCCTTCCATGTACACATTCGATGTGTTCCCGATGTGGATGATGGATGAAAACGATGTATATCGTATATACATTTTATTCACTTTGATCGGGCACAAATTTAATCGGTTAATCCTGATATTCGGGTTAATTTTAGGAAGATCAATTGGATTGGTAAACACTTCAAAATCAAAGCTCCCCTCGCTGGTTAAGAAGAGTTCTTTCTGACGCTGAACGGCGTA
Organism: uncultured Bacillaceae bacterium; assembly: GCA_963787015.1. Lineage (GTDB taxonomy): Bacteria > Bacillota > Bacilli > Bacillales > Bacillaceae_B > Rossellomorea. The sequence goes on along the minus strand of CAWBBM010000040.1, from coordinate 1,157,954 downwards.
CGCTTTTGACAAAGCATTAATATTTTGAGAATCCCCTATTTGGTAAAGCGAGCTAAAGGCTAAGGTAACACCTTCTAATGAATTCACAATCGAGTATCTCTTAAGCATAAATCACTTAGGGGTAAGAGGAACGAATGGGCCGATGAGCAGTGATTCAGGCGGGGTATCAAAGGCCGAGGCAAGCTGAATGATGTCAGCATCCCCAACGAGAACGAGGGAGGAGCTGGCCACCCCTGCTATCTCTATATTTCCGACGGATAATTCACGATTGATTACCTGGAGGTTCATTGTTCTTCATTCCTTCCATATGATCTGGGATTTGGGACATAAAGGAAAATAGGGCCGCTTCAACATCTTTTTTAATTTTGTTGATGATTTTCCGTTCCCATTCCCCTTCCTGTTGTTTCGATTCAATATAGGGGATATTTTGTAAATAGAAATCAATTCGTTGCGGCATTTGATTCAGAAGGTCCTGCTGAATCATTTCGTAATAGGAGGGATCAAGAGAACGCTGGAATTGCATTTCATTATCCTGGATCAGGCTTGGTAATTCTGAATCGATATACATTTTTATTTCGGCTGTGATTCTCTCTTTGTAAGGATCCAAATCTTTAATCGATTTAACATCGACATTGGGCTCAACGGCTAAATCTTCGATGGTTTCCTTCAAATTACTTGGATTCAGACCGATATTCAGCGTGCCGTCCAGGGATTCCACTTTAAGCTGATCGAATTTGTATTCGATTTTTTCCACATTGATTTTCGGCGTATCCCTGAGGGTGGTTAATTCCTCTGACAGGTCATTCACTTTTTTTTCCAACGCGACAATTTTCGAGTTCAATACTTCGATATACTGATAGAGTTGTTGGGGGGTCATATAGTAATTATTCATTCTGCCACCTCTTTCTTTTGTCGCAGTTTCTCATTAACCTGGCGATTGTAACGGAACGAGTGGTGTGGGATAGGGTGGGTTGACTCCGCTGCTGATTTTCTCGGCTTCTGGAGCAGGCTCTGTATATCCCCCTGTATTATAAAGGAAGTCATTGGTAGTGATTTGACCACATGTTCCAATCTGAAGGATGGAGGAATTGGTCATTCCCCCAATTTTAATGAATTGGATCTGTATGGATTGTTGAATATAATAATTCGACATTCGGCATCACACTCATACGTTAAAGTTTATTCCTTGATCCATTCCATCATCATCCACGGTATAGGTCAGGGAGCTTTCATTGTATACGGAAATCCCCTTACCGGTTATGAACGAACCTGCCCCGGCGAAGGTTTTGGCTGTTGAAATGGGACTGATATTAAATACGTCCCCTATATGAAAGACGGCGCTGGAACCGACGCTTACGACTTGTGCAATTCCTACGATTGCGGGCATTACGACTCACACCTTTAAGACAAAGTTAATTATTGTTATTCTATGTGAGAAGAATGAATAGGTGATAATCGCCTATTTTCACTTTTCAAGTTAGAATAGAACTAAGATTATTTTTCCGGAGGAACGATTAATGAACAGCATGTCGCCAATTGAACATTCAGAACGTATTATAAGCCTTGATGTAATCAGGGGATTTTCATTACTTGGGATCTTTATCATCAATATGATTTCCTTTCATTCACCATTTCTTTATTTTGATCCTTATACCTGGTGGAAAACACCAGAAGATGCTGCCTTGTATCCTTGGATCGATGTATTGGTTCAAGCGAGCTTTTATCCACTATTCGCGATGATGTTTGGGTATGGGTTGGGTATTCAAAAGCAACGGGCAGACAGGAAAGGATCATCATTCTATCTGTTCGGAATCAGAAGACTTCTTATTCTCTTAGGGATCGGTTGTATCCATGCGTTTCTTATTTGGTCAGGGGATATCCTGATTAATTATGCTTTGTTTGGGATGGTTTTACTCATATTCATGAGAATGTCGGGCAAGAGCCTGATGTGGTTGGGGGGAATACTGTTTCTTTTGCCTCAATTATTTTTCAGTATATTACTAGTGTTAATGACATTTTCCGATCCAACTGGAGTCACGCATTACACGGACATTGGCGCACTACAGAACTCTGTTTCCGCATATGCTTCAGGGAACTACGCAAGTATCATGGGACAACGTTTTCAGGATTGGTATGCGGTGAATTCACCGGACAATCTCATATTCTTGATACTCTCGATCCTGCCCATGATGATGATCGGGGCAGGGGCAAGTAAACTGCAACTATTGGAAAAGGTAAGAACTCAAAAAACAATATGGATGATGATAGGTGGCGTCACATTAGCGGCCGGGATCCTGATTAAATCACTCCCGCTATTCATTGAGTCCAATTTTGCTTATGCCTATATTCAAGACTTTTTCGGAGGTCCGTTCTTATCAGTATCTTATGCAGTAATCCTTTCATTATTATTGATGAACGAAAAAATTATGAAATGGAGCAAGCCATTAGCCTCTGTTGGGAAGATGTCCCTGACGAACTACCTGTTACAATCGATCGTTGGCACCTTGATTTTCTATTCATATGGATTTGGACTTTACGGGGAAGTTACATTAACGACTGGAACAATGCTTGCACTCGGAATTTATTTGATACAGGTTATTCTATCGGAAATTTGGTTATCCAGGTTCCGATATGGTCCAGTGGAAAAACTTTGGCGTCTGTTAAGTTATGGAAAAAGAAATTTGGGTAGACAGGAGAAGGGAATGAATTAGGATGAAATTCGTTAGTTTTCAATATGGTGAAAGAGAAACGTATGGTGTGGAACGGGATGGTGAAATCCTCGAGTTAGCAGGGGTTCATGACTTACCTAAGGATCTACTTCAAGGGATAGAAGAAGGCGATGGATTCTTTCGGAAGGTGGAAACTGTGCTTGAGGAAAATGAAGGTGATTTACGTTCTTTTACACATGAAGAAGTGAAATGGCTCTCCCCCATTCCAAAGGTAAAGAGAAATATCATGTGTGTAGGAAAAAACTATCGTGATCATGCCATTGAAATGGGTGGTGAACAGGATATCCCCAAGGAAATCATGATCTTCACGAAAGCAACCAATACGGTCATCGGTCACAAAGAAACGGTGCTTCATCACGGTGAAATGACAGAAGAGCTGGATTATGAAGGAGAGCTTGCGATCATCATCGGTAAAAAGGGGAAAGGGATTACTCCTCAAGAAGCAATGGACTATGTGTTTGGCTATTCGATCCTGAATGATATTACCGCTCGTGACTTGCAGAAGAAGCATGGTCAATTTTTCATTGGGAAAAGCCTGGATACAACATGTCCGATCGGGCCATACCTCGTGACAAAGGATGAAGTCCAAGATCCCCAGAATCTTGCGGTTACAACGAAGGTTAATGGAGAAATCCGTCAATCTTCCAATACAAGCGCAATGATCTTCACCATCCCCATGATCATATCGACTTTATCCAGTGGGATGACACTGGAGCCTGGTGATATTATTGCGACCGGAACACCGGCAGGAGTGGGGAAGGGTTTCAAACCGCCACGCTTCCTAAGAAAGGGAGACAAGGTTGAGGTCGAAATCGAATCCATTGGAATTTTGACAAATCAGTTACAGGCCTAGTTAAAATTTCTGTTGTCGTAAAGACTGTGGTAATATTATGAGCGTATACTATATACCTGTAGGAGGTTTATTATGTTTGATACTACACATGCCCATATTACAACTTGGGTCGTTGCCCTCATTCTTTTCTTTGTAGCGGTTGGCTTGCATAATGCAGGAAAGAACAAAGGCATGAAAATTGTACATATGATTTTACGATTATTCTACTTGCTCATTATTTTAACCGGTGCCCTCTTGTTCTGGAAGCATCAAGGTCTTGATCCCGCTCTATACGGCATTAAAGGATTGGTTGGAATCTGGGTGATCGGGATGTTTGAAATGATCCTGGTCCGTCTGAACAAAGGGAAAAGCACAAATGTATTCTGGATACTATTGATTGTTTCATTAATCATTGTTCTATATCTGGGATTACGCTTACCGTTAGGTTTTCACCCATTTGCATAATCGATAAAAGAGTCGGCTCGCTTATGAGTCGACTTTTTTTATTTGGATATTTCCCTCCTAATGTTTTTTTATACCATGTACCCTCTCCTGTATGATGTCAACAAGAATGATCGAAAGGGTGGGGTTCCTTCACTCATTCAACAGTGGAGCAGATAAGGACTCAGAGCCCCCAAAGGATTTAATGGACCTAAGAACGGTTACTATTCTTCTTTTTGTATAATTAAATATCCAAATCTGTCGAATTGTGGTATTTTGATAGAAACGATGTCTTTCAAGTAGGTGTGAAAAATGGTTAAGTCCTTTCAGTATATGCATATAAATGAACATTCTTTAAGTCAATTTATTATTGAGAATAAATTAGATCAATACCCTTCCCTTCTGATTCAGGCCTTTGTCGGAAGCTCCCCGATTGAAACCATCCAATCCTTGCAGAGTCAAATTACCCGGCTATTACCTCTAGGAACCCTCATTGGTTGCAGTTCAAACGGTCAAGTGATAGACGGGGTGATTGTATCAGAAATCGTCCTTACATTCACTGTATTTGATAAGACTGACATCAAGTCGCTCTTACAAGAAAAATCCATATCAAGCAGATCACTCGGCAAACAGCTCTATGAAAAAATAGGTCAATCCGAAACAAAAGCATTCATCACTTTCGCAAGTCACTTACATCTTCACGTTCAAGAGTTTCTAGAAGGTGTTTCAGAAGAAGGGGATGGAATCGTCGTGGTCGGTGGAACTGCTTCTGATCTACCTCATGTAAGGCCAACCTATGTCTTCACAAACCATGAAATTTCAAGTGAGGGTTTCGTATCAGCCGCCCTTTGCGGGAAGGATTTAATGATTCATACACAATCCATAGAAGAATGGCAGGAAGTCGGACCAACCTTCAACATTACTAAAGCAAGAGGGAATATTATAGAAGAAATCAACGATATGAAACCCCAACACATTCTGGAAAAATATTTAGGAAAAAGATTCGTGAGAGATCTCCCGGAATCATCCATTGAATTTCCATTTCTGCGGCAGACTGAAAAAGACAAAGTGGCAGTCTATATTATGAATGTATTGGCAAATGGCAGTCTGGAATGCAGTCAGGAAGTGACCGAGGGAGAGAACGTGTCGTTCGGGTTTGTAAACATTCAAGATTTGATTCACTCTAAAACGAAGCTTCTGACTCAATTAAAGCGCCACCCGGTGGAAAGTCATTTTGTTTACAATTGTGTAGCCAAGAAGAAGTATATACGGGATGTAACGAATCAAGGGCTTTCCTATTTAAATGAAATTTCCCCAGTCAGTGGGTTTTTCTCTTTTGGTGAATTTGGGAGAAGGGATAACCAGCCAAAAATGATGGCCCACTCTTTAACGTATCTTGGGTTGTCAGAAGGGGTTCTGGAATCAATCAGAGGGATGAAGATCGAATTCACCCTATCTCCTGAAGCCAGTGCCATGATGTCTCTAACCAATTTAATCAATACAGCGGAAAAGGATATTCAAGAACTGACACAAAATATCCAGATTTCAGAAGAATACTATCGGTCCCTTTTCGATAACAATACTGACATTGTTTACAGTACGGATTTGAAAGGGAGATTTACATCACTCAATCCATCTTTCATGAAAACGTTTGGATTTACGAAAGAAGAAATTATTGGGAAATCAGCCCTGAATTTTATAAATAAGGAAGATGTTCATCGTGTCAGAAGACATTTTTACCGAGCCATGGATGGGAGGGAACAATATTATGATCTACCCATCACCAATAAAGATGGTGAAGTGAACTACTTTCAAATCAAGAATATCCCCATAACCGTTGCGGGGGAATGTGTGGGGATCTTTGGAATTGGACGGAATGTAACGAAAGAGCGTCAATTCGAGAAGAAAATCACACAGCTTGCTTATTATGATGGGGAAACCAATCTCCCTAATAAAATGAAGTTTAAGGAAATTATAGACGATAGAATCATCAGGGTGAGAAAGAAGAAACGGGAGCTCGCGGTATTGTTTCTAGACATGGATCGATTTAAGATGATCAATGACACTCTTGGTCATTCTGCGGGAGATTTAATTATTAAAGAGCTTTCTCAAAGAATCCAGCAAGTTCTTCCTACTGGCGCGTATGTAGGGCGTTTTAGCGGAGACGAATTTACGGTTCTACTCACGAAGAATGTAAATGAATCCACTATTTCAATCGTCACCCAATCGATAATGAGCACAATCCAGGCACCATTCATTTATCAAGGGAAAGAGTTCTATATAACAGTCAGCATTGGAGTTGGAATTTATCCAAGGGATGGAGAAGAGTCTGCTGATTTATTGAAGAATGCCGATTCTGCACTTAATTGGGCGAAATCAAAAGGCGGGAATACTACTGTTTATTTCTCCCGGGATATGAAGGAAGAAATCACCCGTAAAGTTGAGATGGAAGCACAACTTCGCAGAGCCATTGAAAGAAATGAGCTTCATATCGCATATCAGCCGATCATCAATATCCCCAGTCAATCCCTTATCGGTTGTGAGGCCTTACTAAGATGGATCCATCCTTCGTGGGGGATGGTTTCACCAAGTGAATTCATTCCCCTTGCTGAGAAAACCGGGCTGATTTATGAAATCGGTAAATGGGTACTGGTGGAATCGTGTATTCAATTGAAGAAATGGCTGGATGAGCATGGAGAAGATTTCTATATTTCTGTCAACGTTTCGGCGCAGCAATTTCAGCATCCAACCTTCCAGTCTGATGTGAAGGATGCGTTGGACATTTCAGGGCTCCCTCCGGAAAATCTATGCCTGGAGCTAACGGAAACCATCATGCTCCAAGATGCAACTCATACAATCGGCGTCATGCAATCTCTTGCAAATCTTGGCGTGAAACTTGCGATTGATGACTTCGGAACTGGATACTCTTCCTTAAGCTACTTAAAGGATTTGCCCCTTCATATTCTTAAAATCGATCGATCTTTTGTACAGAACATGAGTAACTATAGTCCAGATGTGGCCATCGTACAAGCCATCACGACCATGGGCAAGGGGTTGAAAATGAAGGTAGTGGCAGAAGGGGTTGAAACAACGGAGCAGTTGGAGTTACTAAAGCAGCTTGGATGTGATTTTGCTCAAGGATATCTTATTGAAAGGCCCATGCCTTTGGAGAATATGAACTTATTTTTAAAAAATTCTCACCTGGTGACCGTTCAGGAATAATTTTAAAAAAGCAAGTGCAGTTATTATCTGCATTTGCTTTTTTAATTGGTTGACACCATCATATATTAAAGCTTTCGATGACGATCCGTCTACCTGTACTCAGTGTGAACTCAAAGCGATCCCGTTTCTTTTTGTAGTAGGTGAAGTGGTGTTGGACAGCACACACTTCTACACCGTTATCAAACGTGATGAAGTTAACGCCCTCTTTGATTTTTTTATTTCCGAGGAAGACGAGATGGTTGTGGCAAAAGATACTATCATAAATAGAATAGCCAAGATTGTTTAAGGCCGTTGTAAACTGATGAAAGGCATCATCAGAAATCTCTTCTAATAAATGTTCCAACGAATACAGTATATTCTTCTTTATTTGGATTCGATCGCCATTCTCGATTCTTATTCGCTCATATGGTGTGACAAGAATACCGTCCTCTAAAAGAACACCAGACAGCCAATCCCCATCTCTATATACTTTTAATTCATGATTGAGGTAAAATTCAAGCTCAGACTCTTCCTCGGCATCGATTTCGAAAAAGAACCACGTATCCTCTTCAAAAAGAGCGGTGCCCTCGGAATAGGACCTTTTTTGGGATTTTAAAATGTTTGATCGAAATATGTTGCTCAAGTGAATATCCCTCCTTAACTACATTTCTTGTCATAATTATCATATTTCATTCATGTGAAGATTGATTGAGACAATTAACCATTTCTTGACGAGAGCATAGAATAATTTATGTGTCAGTGAGCCCAGAGCGTTTTACTAGAAAGTGAGGATGATCACTATGTGCGGAATTACAGGTTGGATCCATTATAAACGAGATCTGTCAAATCAAAAAGAAGTGGTAGAAAAAATGGCAGAAACCCTTTCTAAAAGAGGGCCGGATGAAACGAATGTATGGACCGGTCAACATGTTGCATTCGGTCATAAACGATTGATTGTAGTAGACCCGGCAGGTGGAAAGCAGCCAATGAACAAAAAGCATAATGACCACCTTTTCACCATTTGCTATAACGGAGAACTTTATAATACGGAGGATTTGAGAAAGATACTTATTTCGAAAGGATACACGTTTAATGGTCATTCTGATACGGAGGTCCTATTAACCTCCTATATTGAGTGGCGGGAGGAATGCGTCCACCATTTGAACGGTATTTTCGCTTTTGCTGTATGGGATAGTGAAAAGGAACATGTATTTATAGGAAGGGACAGGATGGGCGTAAAGCCTTTATTTTATATAGAAAAGGAAGAAGGGATTCTTTTCGGTTCGGAAATTAAAGCGTTGTTGGCTCATCCTGACGTTTCTCCTCAGGTTGATCACGAAGGGTTAGCGGAAGTGCTTGGGCTAGGACCATCACGTACTCCAGGAAATGGTGTATTTAAAGGGGTTAAGGAGCTGAGGCCGGCACACGCGTTGCGATTTTCTAAGAGTGGCTTGGACATTTGGAGATACTGGAATGTGAAAAGCCAGAAGCACTCGGATTCCTTTGATGAAACAGTCGAAAAAGTGCGTTACTTATTAACCGATGCCATCGAAAGACAGCTTGTGTCAGATGTACCGTTGTGTACCTTCTTATCTGGTGGCCTTGATTCTAGTGCGATTACCGCGGTAGCAGCGAATAGTTATAAAGAAGAGGGCAAAGGAAATCTCCATACGTACTCCATCGATTATGAAGAAAATGACCAATATTTCAAAGCGAACGATTTCCAGCCGAACTCTGATGCTCCTTGGATTGAAAAGATGACATCGGAATTCGATACGATCCATCACCGTTGTGTCATCAGTCAGAAAGAGCTAAAGGATCACCTGATCGAGGCGGTTCATGTGAGGGACCTGCCAGGTATGGCCGATGTTGATTCCTCCCTATTATGGTTCTGCCGAGAAATCAAAGAGGATTTCACAGTAGGACTATCGGGAGAATGCGCCGATGAGATCTTTGGAGGGTATCCTTGGTTTCACCGTCCTGAAGACTTTAATCGCAGGGGCTTCCCGTGGATGCGTTCGACAGCTGAACGTCAAGGCCTCTTAAAGGAAGAGTGGAGTAAGAAATTAAATCTGGAAGAATATGTGCTGAAGCAATATGACCGCACAGTGGCAGAAACCCCATTATTAGAAGGGGAGAATGAGGTAGAGACAAAGAGAAGACAATTATTCTATTTGAATTTACTGTGGTTCATGACCACATTGTTAGATCGTAAAGATCGTATGAGCATGGGAGCAAGCTTAGAGGTCCGGGTTCCATTTGCCGACCATAGACTAGTAGAATATGTGTGGAATATCCCTTGGGAGATGAAAATGCATGAAGGCAGAGAAAAAGGCATCCTGAGAAAGGCTCTTGAAGGCACACTGCCCCCTGAAGTTCTTTACCGCAAGAAAAGTCCATATCCGAAAACCCATCACCCAGAGTATACTCAAATGGTCAGTGACTGGATGAACGAAATTCTCGAAGACAAATCAAGCATTCTCTATGAATTGTTCAATGAAGAAAAGCTGAAGGAAATTGTTGCAACGGGAGGGGCTGCCTTTGAGGTTCCCTGGTACGGACAACTGATGACCGGACCTCAGCTACTCGCCCACCTCGCCCAGATCCACGTTTGGTTTAAGGATTATAATATAGAGATTGTGGAATAGATAACGATTTAAAGAAGGTGAGTTTCTTGTAATAGAGAAGCTTACCTTTTTTTGTTGTTGGGAAGTCGCTTCGGTGTGGATACAAGGAATGAAGAGACAGGGACAAACATAGATTTGAAGTAATAATGATTTGAAAGGGAGGCATAGTAAAAGGGGAGACCTTTACTATGCCTTTTATTTGGAAAAATAGAGTTTAGACTATCTTTCTGGTGGAAAAGAGTTGTATAAGTATTGTATAATAAATGTACAAATAAAAACATAGGAGGCTAGAACGATGGCCAAAAAAATAATCGTTATCGGCGCAGGTCCTGGGGGCCTCGCTGCGGCAATGCTTCTTGCAGGGAAAGGCTACAACGTAGAAGTATATGAGAAGCAAACATTTGTTGGAGGACGTAATGGTTCTGTCACGATGGATGGCTATACGTTCGATATTGGTCCCACTTTCCTGAGCATGCCGGAAATTGCAGAAGAACTATTTGAAGCATCAGGGAGAAATCTTCATGACTATGTCGATTTACAAGAGCTCTCCATGATGTATGAACTCATTTTTAAAGATAAAAGAGTGAAAATGTTTAAAGATCCTAAACTGCTAACAGAAGAAATTGAGCACCATTACCCAGGGAACGCAGAAGGGTATACCCGTTTTATGAACGATACCCGAATAAAAATGGAGCGTCTGAAACCAATTCTCCAAAGTCCGATGGATAGATATTATCAATATATCAGCTGGAAAGTTTTGAGAGCACTTCCGAAGCTTTCACTGGGAACGTCTCTTTATAGTGTCTTAAGTGACTATTTTACAGAACATGAATTGAGATTGGCCTTTACCTTTCAATCGAAGTACTTAGGGATGTCTCCATGGGAGTGCCCTGGTGCCTTCTCTATCCTGTCTTTCATGGAGCATGAATATGGCATCTTCCACCCGATCGGCGGTTTGAATCAGCTCTCCAAAGCCATGGCAAAGGTAGTGACTGAACATGGAGGAACGATCAACCTCGGCAAGGGAGTAAAGAAATTGTGGATTGAACAACAAAATGTGGTGAAGGGTATCATCACAGATGACGGTGAGAAGGTATCAGCCGATGAAGTCATCATTAATGGGGATTTTGCCCATGTCATGAGTCATCTTGTGGAAGATGGTGTACTTAAGAAATACAGCAAAGAAAAACTGAAGAAGAAAAAGTATTCCTGTTCGACATTTATGATTTATCTCGGTGTCGATAAACAGTATGACCTTCCCCACCATAGTATAGTGTTCGCTGAAGACTATAAGAGGAATGTGGAGGAGATAACAAAGACGTATACGCTGCCGGAAGATCCTTCCATATATATCCAAAACGCTTCAGTGACAGATGAAACTCTGGCTCCTATTGGACATTCCACTCTGTATATCCTTGCTCCCGTCCCAAATAACGTGAGTGGTATTGATTGGCAAAAGAATGAACAGACGTTTCGGGATCTTGTTCTTGATATAGTTGAAAGTAAAACAGGCATTAACAACATTAGGGAACATATCCAAGTTGAAAAGATCATCTCGCCTCATCACTGGGAATCAGATTTCCATATTTATGAAGGTGCGACCTTTAATCTGGGTCACCAATTAACGCAGATGATGGCGTTAAGACCTCACAATAAATTTGAAGAGCTTGATCATTGCTGGCTCGTCGGTGGAGGAACCCATCCAGGAAGCGGGTTGCCAACCATATTGGAATCAGCACGGATTACAACGAATATGCTGATGAACGAAGACCCGGCCTTTTCATTCACCAAAGGTCAGATCATGGAGGAAGCTTTATGAAAACGGCGGTCGTTGGATCTGGAATTGGCGGATTGATATCAGCGCTGTTAGTAGCGAAGGATGGTCATGATGTCACTGTTTATGAGAAAGAATCAACCATTGGTGGGCGTCTCGCCTTTGTTCAGGAAGGTGATTATAAGATTGATAAAGGTCCTACTATCGTTCTCCTTCCCGAAATGCTTCTCTCCATTCTGTCAGAAGCAGGTATAACTACTAGTGAAATTGAATTTGTTCGGTGTGATCCCCTCTATCATGTTCATTTTGCGGATGGTCAATCATATCGGAAATATGCAGACATGGATAAGCAATATGAGGAGATCAAGGAACAGTTTCCAGGGGATGAAGAGGGCTTCCTTCGATTTATGAAGGACATGGATGACCGATTTACAATTGGAAAACCTCAATTCCTCGAGTCGTCATTTCTGAAGGTGAAGGATTATCTCAACCGTAAAACGATAGGGTCATTGTTTAAGTTAAAAGCCTATCGAAATGTGATGGGGAATTTAAAGTATTATTTTAATCATGAAAAACTCCGGACAGCATATGGTCTGCAAACCCTATACATCGGGGGAAATCCGTACACGACACCTGCCATTTACAGTTTGGTATCCTTTAGTGAACATAAACACGGCATTTATTATATTAAAGGAGGTTATGCAAGCTTACTGGATCATGTAAAAAGGGCATGTGATCGGAATGGTGTCACTGTCAAGACTTCCTCGCAAGTCACCGAAATCGAGACTACAGAGGATAGAGCAACCCATCTTGTCATAGGGGACCATAGAGAACAGATCGATGCAGTCATTATCAATGGGGACTTTCCCGCAGCGTCCCGACTATTAAAGAAAAAGGCTCCCAAACCTTACAAGCCCTCATCAGGATGTGTGCTCTTATATTTGGGAGTCGAGGGTCGATTTGAAAACAAGGAAATGCATCAATTCTACTTGAACGACCATTTCTCAAGGAATATGGAGGATATTTTCAAGAATAAGAGAATCCCTAAAGATCCTTCATTCTATGTGTTTAATCCATCCAAAGTGGATTCGACACTTGCTCCTGAAGGGAAAAGTGTTCTATACGTACTCATTCCGGTACCGGTTTCCGGGAAATTGGACTGGAAGGAGGCTTCGGAATTTCTTTCCAATCATGTATTAGATACAATGGAGGAGAGGGGATTCGATCGTTTGAGAGAGCGAATCACTTGGATGAAGATCAGGACCCCTGAAGAGGCAGAACAAGAGGGATTATATTCAGGGGGGAGCTTCGGTATTGCACCCAGTCTAAATCAGTCAGGTCCTTTCAGACCGCAGGTACAACCTTTTGCAGAAAAGAATATCTTTGCTGTAGGAGCATCGATTCATCCCGGTGGAGGAGTGCCGATTGTCATGCAGGGGGCAAAGCTTGTTGCGGAAGCCTTTAAAGAACATTGCAACACCGAATCAGAAAGGAAGGATGTGTCCTTACATGAACAAGATCTTGGAAGCGTACGATCATTGTGAGAATATCATTAAACAACACTCCAAAACTTTTTATAGAGCATTCTCCCTTTTGCCGAAGAACCAGAAGAAGGCGGTATGGGCAGTGTATGCATTTTGTCGAAGGGTAGACGATATTGTCGATGAAGGTACGAGTCCTTCCGAAGAATTGCGTCAGTTCGAAATGGAATTCGAATCGTTCCTGAAAGGATTTAATCATAACGACGCCATGTGGGTAGCACTGGATGATGTTTTTAAGAATTTTAACATGGACATTGAAGCATTCAGGGATATGATAAGGGGTCAGAGAATGGACTTGAGTGACAGGGTGTATGTGAAGATGGATGATGTCCTCGATTATTCGTATCATGTGGCGAGCACAGTGGGTTTGATGCTGTTGCCTGTTCTTGCTCCAGGCAAAGAGAAGCAACTTAGAGAAGGTGGGATCTACCTGGGGTATGCGATGCAGATCACCAATATATTAAGAGATATTGGCGAAGATTTGGAAAGAGGAAGGTTATATATTCCACAGGATTTATTAGTGAAATATGAGTATACCATAACAGATTTAATGGAACATCGGAATAACGAGGCTTTTAGATCTATTTGGGAAGAAATGGCCAGTCTCGCTGAAGACTATTATGAGAAAGCTTTTCGCACCTTGAACCTTTATCCGGTGTATTCAAGAACCCCTGTCAAAGGCGCAGCATTATTATACCGGGCGATCCTCGGCGAAGTGAGGAATAATCATTACAATGTCTTCTCAAAGAAACACCATGTATCAAAGGATTTAAAAGAAAGAATCATATCCACCATCTCATAAATAAGCTTGTATGGAAGCTTTACAGGAGCCTTCCATAGGAGCTTATTTTTTGTATGCGATTCATGACTCTCGCTTAAGGGAAGAGTCCTTCAGAATCGACAAAGAGCCGCTTAAAGCGGCTCTTAAATTAGATCGTGTTTCGCTGATTCATTTTTTCACTCACTTTCCCTGTTCCAATCGAATTTAATCGTTCGACTAATTCCGATCCGAATGGAGAAGAGGAAGAAACGTTTGATTCTAACACAGTATCCTTTAATTCATAAGCGTTCGATCCATGCTCTGTAAAGTCAAGTCCAGAAAGTTCTTCTTCACGAGAAACACGAATGCCGGAAACCCGTGTTACGATGAATAAGAATCCTCCTACTGTGATGGAAGTCCAAGCGATGACGGCCAACACTCCAATGGCTTGAATGGCCACCATAGAAGCACCGCCTCCATATAATAAGCCGTTTTGGACATCGAACAGACCAACGGCTACCGTTCCCCATACTCCACAAATTCCATGAACGGCAATGGCACCTACAGGATCGTCGACTTTAAGTTTCGAATCGATGAAAGTAACGGCTTCTACAAGAATCACTCCAGCAATAAGGCCAATAATGAGTGAGCCGATAAGTGATACGTTGGCACATCCTGCTGTAATTCCGACCAGTCCACCAAGTGCACCGTTTAATGTAAGGGATGGATCGATCCGTTTAAATCGGATTAACGTATAGAAAGCGGATGAAAGAATGGCAGCGGATGCTGAGAACAAGGTTGTCGTGATAACTTGGGGAACGAGAGTTGGGTCAGCAGCTAGACTACTGCCACCATTAAATCCGAACCATCCGAACCAAAGGATGAAAACGCCGAGTGCACCTATCGGTATATTATGACCAGGAATAACGTTCACTTTTCCTTTATTGTACTTTCCGACCCGTGCACCTAGGAAAAGGACTGTGATGAATGCCCCGACTGCTCCAGTTAAATGGACAACGGTTGAACCGGCGAAATCGACAAATCCAAGTTCTGAAAGCCAGCCGCCACCCCACACCCAATGTCCAACGATTGGATAAATGATTCCCGTCATGGCAATGGTTAACAGGATATAGCTTTTCAGTTTCATCCGTTCAGCTACCGCACCGGAAATGATGGTAGCACAAGTAGCGGCGAATACGGACTGGAAGAGGAAGAAGCCGATATCTTCACGGCCTGCGAGGAAGAAACTATTTGTTCCAATGAAACCTCCTGATGTCCCGCCGAACATGAATGCAAATCCTGCGATGAAATATAGTACCGATGCAATCGCGACGGTTAAAAAGTTTTTCATCAGAATATTCAGTGAATTTTTGGCCCGTGTGAATCCAGTTTCGACCATGGCAAAGCCTGCATGCATGAAGAATACGAGAACGGCAGCGATCATGACCCATAGGGAGTCGACGGAAGCTTGAACCGATGCTGGGGTAGGAGCCGCAGCAAAAGCCGTGGTGCCAACGAACAATGACAGAACGAACAGAGTAGTAATTTTTTTAATCAATGGTATCCCTCCAAAATGTGGTTGTTCAGTGGCGAAAGTGATTTTAGATTAATGTAAGGTAATCTATAAGACTGCTTTCTTTCCCCGTTCACCTGTACGGATGCGGATGACTTCTTCAACCGGATAAATAAAAATTTTCCCATCTCCAACGGTTTCAGTGCTGCAATGCTCCACGATGAGGTCGATGATATCTTCGACCTGCCCGTCGTCCACAATCATTTCTACTTTTATCCGTGGCACGAGCTGAAGTTCGAATTTGTTTCCTCTGAAAATGCCTTGCTTTCCTTTTTGTTTCCCGCAGCCTGCAGCTTCTGATACAGTCAGACCGCTGAATCCACGTAGGCATAGAGCTTCTCTTAAGGATAAAAATGCTTCTGCCCGGATAATCGCTTCTACTTTTTTCATCATTGTTGCCTCCTTTTGTATTTCCACTGATTTATCTCTTTGGTGATGTTATGTTTTCTTACATGAATAAGTTATATTATTTATCATATTCAGAAAATAACAAAATTTCAAGTGTTATTTCATAATGAAAACGCTTTAATGTAAAAAAAGTTAACATTTATTTATGAATGCGTTTTCATTCCAGTGGATTATCTTTTTTGCAGAGATGATATTTTAAAAAGGTTCTTTTCGTAAACTTTTTCTATTTGAGAGAAGAAAATAGGTCTTCATTACACAAATCCAATTTAGTGGACAACGCAAAAAGAGTCAGCTGCAATTTCGAGCTGACTCTCTTTAGATGAGTGTTATCTATTATTGGGGAGTTTTCGTGCTTCATCCCAATTTCATCGTCTTCGTAAAACAAGGTAGAGGTCCGTCCCTTTATCCGGCACTTTTTTCGCTTTGGGTGAATCGTTTGTGGATCCAGACTTTTGATCGCCAGCGTTTAAGCATGATGATTCCTCTCAGCCATTCGTCCGCTATGAAGGAAATCCAGATCCCGACCAGTCCGAGGCCGAACCAGACGCCAAGTACGTAGGAGAGGGTGACGCTCACCCCCCACATGGATAAAATCCCCATATAAACGGGGAAACGCACGTCTCCGGTTGCCCTGAGTGCGTTAATGACTACCAGGTTAAAGCTTCTCCCTGGTTCAAGGATAATGGTCAAGTAAATCAGGGTTTTTCCAAGGGATATGATTTCTTCATTACTTGTAAAGATGCGAAAAAGCGGTTCAGCCACCAGGGAAAAAACCCCCGCCATCATGAGTGAGATCACGATCGCAATTTTTAAGCTCTTTAGACATCGTTGATAGGCGTTATCGAATTCCTTGGCTCCAATCATACGTCCGATGATGATCTGAGTTCCCTGACTGATGGCGACGCTGAATAAAAATATGAACATCATTAGATTTTGTGCGTAAACCTTCGTTGTCAACGCGTTGGTCCCGATACTTGCGATGAAGTAGGTAATGACCATTTGCGAGCCATTATACGATAGATGCTCCCCGGCAGAAGGAACACCGATCCTCAGTAAATTTTTAACGTGAGAGGCGGGTAATTGAAACAATCTCTTTAGTGGGAGGGCGGTCGGGATTCGTTTCTTGATTACGACGATGCTGACGATGAACCCAATCAGTCTGGAACAGATGGTTGATATAGCGACACCTTCCACGCCCAATACAGGTACACCAAAGGGTCCAAAGATAAATAGGTAGTTTCCGATCACATTTATGATATTCATACCGATTGTGATGTACATGGCATCTTTCGTATAGCCGTAGCTTCTCATGATTGCTCCGGCCGTCATGATCAAAGCCTGGATGAAAGCAAACCCTCCAACGATTTTTAAGTAAGAAGAGGCTTCCTTCAGTAGAGTATGGGGGAGATCCATGGATAAAAGGATAGGTTCACTAAAAAAGATAAGGGCGATACTCAAGAGAAGACCGAATACGAGATTCACAGAAAGGGAGACGATGGAAATTTCTCCAGCCAAGCGATGTTCTTCCGCTCCTATGTGCTGAGCAACGAGGATGGCTGTACCAGTCGCGACAAATCCGAACATCACGATGATAAGAGATAGGATTTGGTTTGAAACCCCAACAGCGGCAACGGAGCCATCTGAGTATTGACTCAGCATTAACGTATCGGCATTACCCATCAACATGTGGAGAAAGATTTCAATGAATATCGGCCAAGTTAAGGCGAATAGGGTCATGTTCTTTTGGGTTTTACTCATGGATATTCTCCTTTGTTTGGCTGCCAGGGGGAAGCGCCTGGTCGTTTTCGAGTTAAATAGAGAAGGGGACTAACCATTTAGGTTTAGCCCCGCTAGATACTAAAATTGAAGGATAGCGAATCCGTAGCCATCAAGTGACACTTCAATGGAGTCTGCTTCAGCAGCAAAATCCTCTCCGCTCCAAAGGTCCGTGATTTTCTTTCCTTTTAATTCAAAAGGAAGAGAGTAGCTCGTTGATTCTTCACTGCAGTTTAGTAGAACGAAAATGGTTTCATCGCCATTTGATTTGGTGAAAGCTAGACAATGTTCATGAAAGTCTCCCGGTAAAAACGCCAAAGTCCCTTCATTACTCAATAGTGGACGCTGCTTTCTAAGTGCAATATGTTTTTGGATATGACTGAAAAGTTCTTCATTATGTTGATCCTCTTCCCAAGGAAAGCATTTTCTGCAACCGGGATCCTGTCCACCGGTCAAACCGATTTCATCTCCGTAATAAATACAAGGCGTCCCTGTGAAGGTAAGCATGAACGTATAGATCTGTTTGGTGCGGCGGATATCTTCCCCGCACTCTGTTAGTACCCGGGGAGTATCGTGACTTCCCACTAAATTGAAATTCACTTCATTGACGTTCTTAGGATACATGTGGACAACTGAAGTCATATTTTCCATAAATTGTGAAGCAGTAATGGTTTGCTTTGCAAACAGGTTCAAGAGATTGGTGGTGAATGGATAATTCATAACAGCGTCGAATTGGTCCCCTCGTAACCAAGGCATGGAGTCGTGCCATATTTCTCCTAAAATATATAAATCGGGTTTGATGCTTTTTACTTCTCTTCTAAATTCACGCCAGAAATGGTGGTCCACTTCGTTAGCCACATCCAAGCGCCATCCATCGATATCGAATTCCTTGACCCAATAGCGTCCCGCCTCTAATAGATAATTCCGTACTTCTTCATTTTCCGTATTCAACTTCGGCATCGAGGGTTCAAATGCAAACGTATCATAGTTAGGCGGATTACTCTCTATATCAAGTGGAAATTCATTTATATGGAACCAGTCCTTATATGGGGATTTTTCGCCGTTTTCAAGAACATCTTGAAACTGCTCAAAATAGAATCCACTATGATTGAACACCGCATCCAGCATCACTTTGATTCCGTTCTCATGACAGATTCGGATCAAATCCTTTAATGTCTCTTTGGTCCCGAACTGAGGATCGATTTCGAAGTAATCAATTGTGTCATATTTATGATTGGAATGTGCCTTAAAGATGGGGGTGAAATAGATTCCTGAAATACCCAGTTCTTTGAGATAGGCAATGTTTTGAATGACGCCTTGAAGATCTCCCCCGAAGAAATTGGTCGGGGTCGGATCTGTGCTATTCCAATCCAGTGTCCCTTCAGGATCATTTTTTTTATTCCCGTTTGCAAATCTCTCAGGAAATATTTGGTACCAAACTGTATCCTTCACCCAATCAGGAGCCTGAAAGACATCAATGGCATTCAAGAAAGGAAAGCAGAAGTAATCGCCTATATCAGTAGAAGGAGATTCATTGAACCCCTTCTCACCGTAGAACACTTCATCTGTATCGTCACGAAGCAGAAAACCATAACGAAGTCGTTTGAAAGGAGGGGAGATGGGAGCAAACCAATAATCAAACAGACGGTCTGTTCCAGTTAACACCATTTCTTCACGATCATATATCCATTTCCCATCCGCCCATTGATAAGGGTCACCGTGCAGGAGGGTGATAGTGTTCACATCACTCTTCTTAGTGCGTATACGGATATGTAGTTCGTCAGTAGTGCAAGCGTATGCATAATTGTCTTTCGGTCTATGATAAATAGCTTCCAGCAACATCTAATATCCTCCTCTTAGTTAATTCATTTAAAGAGTATTCTAAACCTTGAAACTTGTCAATAAAACGCACACATATAAGTAATGCGTTTTCTATATTTTCCATAGAACATAAAAAATTTTCAAAAAAGTATTGTCAAAAGGAAGATAGTTTGTATAATTAGAAATAGGTTGTGCAATCGTTTTCACAGTAAATGTAAGCGGTATCTTGAGGATTTAAGTCATAGTAAGTGCAAGCGTTTGTTCAGTCTACCAAATCATCACCATTTTTATCATACTTAGGAGGGGTCAAGATGAAGAGAGCGTTATCATTACTTATGGTAATCATGCTTGTACTAGGGGCGTTGGCTGCTTGTGGTCCAAACCGCGAGGAAGGATCAGAAAGCAAAGACAACGGAGAGAAAAAAGCTGACGATGGAAACAAACCTGAGAAACTGGTTGTCTGGGAAGATGAAAAGAAATCCGGATGGCTGGATGAAGTAGGTGCTAAGTTCGAAGAGGAAACTGGCATCAAAGTTGAAGTGAAAGAAGTAGAAATGGCTACTAAGATGAAAGAACAACTACGTTTAGATGGCCCTGCTAAAACGGGTCCTGACGTATTAACATTACCACATGACCAAATCGGCGAGCTTGCTCTTGCTGGCCATATCGCTGCTTTAGAAGTAGATGAGGAAATCGGAGATAGATTCACTGAATCTTCCATGACAGCTGAAAGCTATGATGGGAAATTATATGGTCTTCCAAAATCTTCTGAAACACCAGTATTTGTTTACAATAAAGCGTTGATGGAAGAAGCGCCAAAAACAATGGATGAAGTGTATTCATTCTCTAAAGATTTCACGAAAGATGGAAACTACGGTTTCTTAGCTCTTTGGGACAACTTCTATTTCGCACATGCACCGATCGGTGGATTCGGCGGATATGTATTTGCTGAAAAAGACGGTGCACTAGATGCGAAAGATCTTGGTTTAAACAATGACGGTGCTGTAGAAGGTACTGAATATATTCAAAAATGGTACACAGATGGATTATTCCCTAAAGGTATCATCGGAGAAAATGGCGGATCTGCAATGGACGGTCTGTTTGGTGAAGGGAAAGTTGCTTCTGTCATGAACGGACCTTGGTCATTCCAAGGATATAAAGATGCTGGTATCGACATTGGCATTTCTGCAATGCCTAAGCTTCCAAACGGAGAGTACATGAAAACATTCATGGGTGTTAAAGGATGGCACGTATCAGGATACTCTGAAAATAAAGAGTGGGCTCAAAAATTCATCGAATTCATCACTCAAGACGAGTATGCAAAATTACGATTTGAACAAACACAAGAAGTACCAACAAACCAAGGACTGATCGACGATCCTGCGATTGCTGACAACCCTGGTGCAAAAGCGGTTGCTGAACAATCACAATATGCAGTTCCAATGCCGAACATCCCTGAAATGGGAGAAGTATGGTCGCCAATGGCTGACTCACTTCAAACGGTTGTGACTGGTAAGCAAGAACCGAAAGCGGCTCTTGATGCTGCAGTGAAACAAATCGAGCAAAATATTGATGCAAACCACTCTAACTAATGAATGAACATAGCGGTACCTTCTCATTTTGAGAGGTACTGCTATCCTTTTAAAGACCTATTCAAGGGCTTTTTAAGGAAATAAGCACTTCTTTTCTTAAAAAGCTCTTGAAGCTTGTCAAAATAGTGAACGTAGAAAGGGGAATATAGGATGGAACAACAATCCTTTCAAACAAAACATAGAAAAAAAGCGCTGGCCCTTTCCCTAATCCCTGGTTTAGGTCAGATGTATCATAGACAGTTTTTAAAGGGCGGATTTTTCCTTATCATGACAGCCGCTTTCATTCTTGTCTTTAGAGATTTGATTGGATACGGATTATGGGGGATTACAACCCTTGGGACAGATACCTCATATGGAGATCATTCCATTTTCTTAATGGTATATGGAATCCTTGCAATCCTAGTATCCGTTTTCGGAATTGGCTTTTATCTGTTTAATTTACGGGACGCATATAAGAACGGAGAAAAGAGAGACAGGGGAGAGAAAATCAGCACGATCCGCGAGCAATATAGAAATCTGATTGACAATGGTTTTCCATATCTGATTATGTCTCCAGGATTTTTATTACTCGTGTTCGTCGTCATCTTTCCAATTATCTTTGTTGTCTTACTGGCATTTACAAACTACGATTTGTATCACTCACCACCGGCTAAATTAGTCGATTGGGTAGGAATTCAAAACTTTGTTGATATTTTCAAGATTGATATTTGGCGTGAAACATTTATTACCGTACTGGCCTGGACACTCGTTTGGACATTAGGAGCGACAACGCTTCAAGTGACACTTGGTGTATTTTTGGCTATTCTTGTCAATCAAAAGGATTTAAAAGGAAAAGCAATCATCCGTACGGTATTCATCCTGCCTTGGGCAATCCCGGCTTTCGTTTCCGTCCTTGTGTTCGCCGGTATGTTCAATGAATCATTCGGAACGATCAACCGTGATATCCTTGGGTTTTTCGGGATAGGTGATATTCCTTGGATGACCGAACCAATGTATACACGAATTGCCCTTATCGGTATTCAGGCTTGGTTAGGTTTCCCATTCATCTTTGCCATGACAACGGGAGTTCTTCAATCGATACCTGATGAGCTCTATGAAGCAGCGACGGTCGACGGGGCATCAGCCTTCCAGAAATTCAAGAACATTACGCTGCCTCTTGTTCTTTTTGCAACGGCACCAATCATCATAACGCAATACACGTTTAACTTTAATAACTTCAATGTCATTTACTTGTTCAATGGTGGCGGCCCTGCTTTAACAGGACAAAACGCAGGTGGAACAGACATCCTGATCTCATGGATCTACAGTCTGACTATGACATCCGCACAATATTCGAAAGCGGCTGCCATTACATTATTATTATCTATTATCGTTATCACAGTGGCGATTCTGCAGTTCAAGAGAACGAAATCATTCCAAGAAGAGGATATGATGTAATATGAATATGAAGAGACAGAAACTCATACGTTTAACACTTTCATACGCAGCCATCGGAATCATGTTTGCCATTATTCTTTACCCGGTTGCCTGGATCATCGGATCGTCCTTTAACCCGGGACAAAGTTTATCAGGTTCATCCATCATTCCTAAAAATGCAACATTGGCACATTATAAAGAATTATTCGATTTAGAAAAAAGTAATTATATGCTTTGGTATTGGAATTCATTGAAGGTCAGTTTATCTACGATGGCACTTACCGTATTACTTGTCAGTTTAACGGCGTACTCATTTTCCCGTTATCGCTTTGCTGGACGCAAGAATGGGTTGATGACATTCTTGATCTTACAAATGATTCCTAACTTTGCTGCCTTAATTGCGATATTCGTACTAGCATTACTAACAAAATTATTAGATACTCATATCGGCTTGATCCTCGTGTATGTTGGAGGTCAAATTCCGATGAACACATGGTTGATGAAAGGGTACCTGGATACCATTCCGAAAGAACTTGATGAATCAGCCAAAATGGACGGAGCAGGACATTTGCGAATCTTCTTCCAAATCGTCATGCCTCTAGCGAAACCGATCATTGCGGTTGTTGCACTGTTTTCATTCATTGCACCATTCGCGGACTTTATCATTGCAAGTATCCTGTTACGGTCAGAAAAGATGTATACATTACCGGTTGCCCTATATGATATGGTAGCAAAACAATTCGGAGCAGAATTTACAACCTTCGCTGCCGGATCTGTACTAATTGCCGTACCGATTGCTCTATTATTCCTGTTCTTCCAGAAATACTTCGTTTCAGGATTGACGGCAGGGGGTACAAAAGGATAATCTTATAGGCGTTACTAACATTCGAGGAGGAGCGGAGATGAAAAGAAGAGTATTATCTCTCATTTTAGTCCCGTTTCTTCTTTTTTACGCCCTTCCGGTAGGTGCAGTTGAAAAAGAAGAACGAAAATGGCAGGATGAGACCATTTATTTTCTGATGGTCGATCGCTTTAATGACGGGGATACGAGCAATGATAAGAATGTAAATACGGAAGACCCCAAAGCCTATCAAGGTGGGGATTTTCAAGGTGTTATCGATAAGCTTGATTATATTAAGGATATGGGATTCACCGCCATCTGGCTGACTCCGATCTTTGATAATCAGCCAATGGGGTATCACGGCTACTGGATTACAGATTTCTATAAGACGGAAGAACATTTTGGTTCAATGAAGACGTTCAAGAAGCTTGTGGAAGAAGCACATAAACGTGATATGAAAGTCATGTTAGATTTTGTAGTGAACCATGTCGGGCCGGAACACCCATGGGTAAATGACCCGGAAAAAGAAGATTGGTTCCATGAGAAACAGCCAATGAATTTTGATAATGAAGAAAGTCTTCAAAATGCGTGGTTATACGACCTTCCCGATTTAAATACTGAAAATCCCGAAGTGAGAGACTACTTATTTGATGCTGCGAAGTGGTGGATCGAAGAGACCGATATAGATGGTTACCGACTGGACACGGTCCGCCATGTCCCTCAAGAGTTCTGGACTGAATTCAGTAATGAGGTGAAGTCTGTTAAAGAAGACTTCTACCTGTTAGGTGAAGTGTTTGATCGGGACCCCAAGAAGATTGCTGAGTACAATGGGGTAGGTATCGATGGATTCGTAAATGTTCCTCAAGCAGAAGAATTGCGTTCTGTATTCAAGAAGCCGGATACGTCAATGGATCGCCTCTTTAACTTTTGGAAATACAATGAAACGTATTATGACAATCCATATATGATGGGCACCTTCATTGATAACCATGATATGGAACGGTTTACAAGATTGCTGGTTCAAGAGAAGCTTTTCCCTGGTACAAGGTGGAAACTCGCTCTTACGTACATGTACACCACACCTGGTATCCCAATCGTATACTATGGATCTGAAATTGCCGTGGACGGTGGGAATGATCCTGATAATCGCCGCTTTATGAACTTCAGGGCCGATGAAGAATTAATTGATTATATCAGTCGATTAGGAGAACTTCGTCAAGAATACCCTGCGCTTACACGTGGGGATATCGAGCCTCTCTATGACAAAGACGGAATGGGTGTATACAAGCGAACCTACAAGGATCAAACCGTCGTAATCGCCATTAACAATACAAGTGAAACACAAAATGTTCAATTAACAAAAAAAGATTTAGCCGACAATAATGAATTAAAAGGATTAATCAGTGATGACCTGGTTCGAAGTGACAAGGACGGAAACTATCAGCTTGTACTTGACCGGGAAGAGGCAGAGGTTTACATGCTTAAAGACAAGAGTGGCTTAAATTACCCCTACCTATTCGCACTTGGTATCATGTATACCCTATTCCTTCTCTTTCTCTATCTCGTATGGAAACGTGGAAAAGGAAAGAAGCAGAAATAAATGGACAGTAGGGCACTTTCAAAGAGCCCTACTAACATGGTTTTTCCAAAATTAAATTGGAAGCGTTTTAATTGGGAACTGTTCTTAAAAAGAGAGGTTTCCGTTTCATAAGAGGGGAGGTGGAATGAATGGCTGTCACGATAAAGGATGTAGCGAAACTTGCAAATGTAGCTCCTTCTACCGTTTCACGGGTTATAGCTAATAATCCAAGAATCAGTGAAAAGACAAAACAAAAAGTAAGGGAAGCAATGGAGCGGTTGGGATATCATCCTAACTTTATTGCACGGAGTCTGGCAAATCAGTCCACTCAAGTGCTAGGACTTATATTACCAGGTTCAGCCAGTACTTTTTCACAAAACCCATTCTTTCCAACTGTGTTAAGAGGTCTAAGTGAAGGGGCTCAGGAAAAACAGTATGCCCTTCAAATGTCTACCGGCCAGTCCGAAGAGGAAATATATGATGGTGTCGTCCAAATGGTTCAAGGGGGAAGAGTGGACGGGATCATCTTGCTTTACTCGAAAGTGGAAGATAAGGTGATGAACTACTTAAGGGAACGTAATTTTCCATTTGTTGTCGTAGGGAAACCCTATAAATATTGTGAAGAAATCACACATGTAGATAATGATAACTACAGGGCAACGAAGGAAGTAACAGAATATCTCCTGGAACTTGGGCATGAATGTATTGGATTTATTGGTGGGGATCTGAATCTTGTTGTGACTGTTGAGCGTCTCTTAGGATACGAGAAGGCATTGAGAGATGCTTGTATCGATATGAAGGACGACTATATCATCCAAGAAGAGTTTCTCCGTGAAGGTGGACGTGAGGCTATCAATGAGCTCATGCAATTGGAAGAGCCTCCGACTGCACTGGTTGTAGCTGATGACTTAATGGCATTAGGAGTTTTGAACACACTCGATGAAATGGGTATTCGTGTTCCTGATGATATTTCGATTGTCAGCTTCAATAACGTCATGTTAGCTGAAATGTCTAGACCACCACTAACATCAGTGGATATCAACATATTCAATCTTGGGAATGAGGCGGCCAAAAGCCTGATCCAAAAAGTTGAAAACCCGAAAGAGCCGATCAAGAGAATTATTGTTCCACATCAGCTGGTGACAAGAAGTTCTTGTAGTAGACGAAAAGTGAAATCATAACAAAAAGCGACTGACTTGCATGACTCTCCGCTTACCAGGAGAATCATGCTTCAGTCGCTTTTGTTTATCCGTTTATGACTGTTCCACCATTAATATGAATCATCTGTCCTGACACATAGCTTGAGTCGGCGCTCGCTAGATACACGTAAGCAGGGCCAAGTTCAAAGGGTTGTCCCGCACGCCCAAGAGGTGTATTTCCTCCGAATTCAGATACTTTCTTTGAGCTGAAAGTGGACGGTATCAATGGTGTCCAAATCGGTCCGGGAGCCACTCCATTTACTCTGATCCCATCAGATGCAATATTTTCTGCCAGTGAACGGGTGAAACTGACAATGGCCCCTTTTGTAGAAGAATAATCGATCAGATCCTTATTCCCTTTATAGGCTGTTATCGAAGCCGTATTAATAATCGAAGCACCTTTTTTAAGGTGAGGAAGGGCGGCTTTCGTTAAGTAGAACATGGAGAATACATTCGTTTTGAAGGTACGCTCTAATTGTTCGTCACTGATATCCGTCAGGCCTTGCTGAGGATGCTGTTCAGCAGCGTTATTTACAAGAATATCAAGCTTACCGAGCTTTGAAATCGTTTTGTTCATGAGGTCCTTGCAAAATGTCGAGCTTCCTATGTCACCGGGAAAAAGAACGCATTTTACCCCTTCAGCTTCTACCAGTTCCTTCGTTTTATTGGCATCCTCGTGCTCATCTAAGTATGAAATCACCACATGGGCTCCTTCCCGTGCGAAATACCAGGCAACCGACCGTCCGATTCCGCTATCTCCTCCCGTGATAAGAGCAACCTTACCGTCTAACTTACCACTACCTTTATAGTTTTGATCCGTATGAATCGGTTGTGGATTCATCTCATCCACCGTACCTGGCTGATGATCCTGATGCTGTGGGGGAAACGTTTGCTTCTGACTTTGCTTATCCGCCAATGAAAACACTCCTTTGTTGGGTTATCTTAGAATAGTGTTTACCCGAAAAAAGTTTTTATTAACGTGTTTTGTCTATAGTCTTTAAATTCTAAAGGATTCTCCATTATTTCTTCTTCATCAACCCGGCGCCCTTGTACCCAATCATATTCAACAAGCCTTTAGGTGAGGAGAAGGGAGGGGCGTAGCATGTTTCGATTTCCTGGAGGTCGGGAATGGTAAGTCCCCCACGAATGGCAGTCGCAAGAATGTCGATTTGCTTGTCGACTCCTTCAGCTCCCACTACGTTCCCTCCAAAGATCTTCCCGGAATCCGGGCAAAAATGCACTCTCACATATATATCACGGGCCCCAGGGTAGTAGCCTGCGTGGGACTTTCCTTCATGAACGGCTGTTTTGTATGTGTAGCCCTTTTCTTTTAATTCCTTTTCCCCTAGTCCAGTTGAAGCAATGGAGAGGTCAAACACTTTAGCAATCGCCGTTCCGAGCATCCCCTTAAAAGGCACTGGGGTTCCTGACAGATGTCTTGAGATGATATACGCCTGTCGGTGTGCCGGCCATGCAAGGGGAACTTGTTTTGGAGTGCCGTCAATAAAGTCGATGGACTCTACCACATCACCCACAGTGTATATGTAAGGGTCGTCAGTTTGCATGAACTCATTACTTACTACACCGCCTGACTCTCCTATGGTTAATCCAGCTTCCTTAGCTAACTGGTTTCTGGGATTCACACCAACAGATAAGAGAATGAAATCGGTTTGAATCGTTTCCCCGCTATCGAGTTTCAACGTACCCTCAGGCAGTACTTCTTTCAGACCGTCATTTGTCAATACCTTTACACCTTGCTCAGTAATATGATCCTGTAATGTAATCGCGGTTTCTTCATCGATGACGCTGATCACGTGTTCAGATCGTTCGACGATACTCACATTCATTCCAAGGTGAGTGAAGTTCTCAGCCATCTCCACCCCTATGAATCCACCACCAATGATGGTGCATTTGTCAGGCTTGGAGGTTTCCACAAACTGTTTGATTCTGTCCATGTCTTCCACCGTTCTAAGATGAAAAGCGGGGATTTGATGCATGCCGGGAATGTCCGGGAGAAAAGGAGTTGCTCCGGTCGCGATCACAAGATAGTCATATGCTTCTTCATAATCCTGGTTTTTATCATGATCCCTAATGGATAAGACCTTTTTACTGCGGTCTATTTTTAGCGCTTCATGATGCATCCGCACATCGATATTTTTCTGAGTATGTAATTTTTCAGGAGTGGTTGCAAAAAGACTTTCCCGTTCTTTGATCACATCTCCCAAATAGTATGGCATCCCGCATGCTCCGTAAGATAAGTAGGATGATTTCTCGAGAAGAACGATTTCTATTTCATTATCTAATTTTCTTATTTGCGATGCAGTTGTGGCACCACCACCTACTGCTCCTATAATGATGACTTTTTTCTTCATGTCAATCCTCCTAAATGAAAGAAGTCTAATGGGTTTATTGTACCCATTAGACTTCTTGGCAAAACCGTTATTAACGGAAGTTTACGTATTGTACATCAATGGAAAGATCAGCTTCGCGAATGGCAGCGATGATTTTCTGCAGGTCATCTTTGCTTTTTCCAGTGACACGAACTTGATCATCCTGAACCTGACTTTTTACCTTTACGGCTGAATTCTTGATGATAGTGTTGATTTTCTTTGCATTTTCTTTATCGATTCCTTGAACAAGTTTCGCACGTTGACGGACGGTCCCGCCTGATGCTCCTTCGATCTTACTGTAATCAAGGTTTTTAACGGGAACATTACGCTTGATCAGTTTACTTAGCAGGACATCCTTTAATTGATTCATTTTGAATTCATCATCAGATACGAGAACGATTTCTTCCCCGTCTAATTTAATGTCGCTCTTGCTTCCCTTGAAATCATAGCGTGTTTGAACTTCTTTCAACGCAATCTGAATCGCATTGCTCACTTCTGACATATCCACTTTTGACACTATGTCAAATGAACTCTCTTTTGCCATATGTAACCCCTCCATAACTTTTCTCTTTTCATTATAGACAAGCAAGGATGTTACATACAACTTCTTTGGATGGAAATGGTGGAGGTTTTTTTAAAAAGGTAATGTGGGAAGTTGATAATATATGGAGTGTTCTCGATAATATAGTTGAAAAGTCGATAATATACGGGCTGAAGTCGATAATATATCCTGAAACTCGATAATATAGTGGTCAAAGTCGATATTATATTAAACATTTCATGAGTTATTATCTGCACATACGTGTAAAATTCGTTCTGCCTCTCATCTGTCCGCTGGATTCCACGAAAAAAGCACTAGCTCAATAAAGAACTAGTGCCCTCAACCGGTTGTTTCCCTACAAATGATCCGTCTTCTTGGAATATTGATTTTTACCCTCTTTGCGGTTCACTTCTCTGATTTTATTCTTTTCCTGGCGCAGGGCATTGTTATCCTGTGCCTTTTTTTCGTTATCCGATGTATGTGGCATGCTGATACTCCCTTCCATAGTGGGTTTCCCTCTTAGTATGGGAAAGTGGAGGGGAGATTATGAGTGTTCATTTAAGAAAAAGATCGCCAACGTACCTGTGCCTGTATGAGAACCGATTGCACATCCAATAATACTGATGTAAACTTCCTTGGGTGAAAACCTTTCTTCAATCAGCTTTTTCATTTCATGAGCAATTTCCACATCGTCGCCATGGCTGATGGCGATAACCTGGTTTGAAAGGTCTTCCCCACGTTCTTCCATTAATTCGAGTATGCGTTTGAGGAGCTTCTTCCTTCCCCTCATTTTTTCAATCGGAACGAGTTTTCCATCTTCAACATGAAGTAAAGGCTTTATATTCAAGAGTCCGCCCAGGAAGGCCGAGGCTTTTGAAACCCTGCCTCCCTTTGCAAGATATTCAAGGTCTTCTACGGTGAATAAATGTTCCATGTGTTCAGAGTTAAAGCGGGAGGCGTCAATGATTTCCTCTTTTGAACCACCGTTTTCAAGCATTACCGCCGCTTTCATGACGACTAACCCGTAACCGAGGGATGCACATTTTGAGTCGATGATCGTCAAGTCAAGATCCGGATATTCTTCTTTTACCTGATCCCGAATCATCACTGCCGTTTGATACGTACCTGACAATTGAGAGGAAAAGGCAATGTAAATGCCTGGTTGATTTGATTCTGCCAGTTGTGTGAATTTCTTCAAGAAAAGGTCCGGTGAGACTTGAGAGGTTTTCGGCATATGGCCTTCCCTGATCTTTTCAAATACGACTTTCGGCTCGATGGTGACTAAGTCCTCATAGTCTTGGCCATCTATATGTACTTTAAGTGGTAGAAGCTCTATGTTGTGTTCGTTGAAATAGGCAGCAGGAAGGTCGCTTGCACTATCAGCAAATAATTTTACAGTCATTCATATCATCCTTTGACTAAGCTTTATAGTTTTAGTCTAGCGATTTTTCATAAAAATAACAATCGCTTGGACGTTAATTTATCATAAAAAGATGAATAGTCGAGTGAGTTTAGTTAAGATGTAATGTGGAACATAGAAAATAACAACTAGATGTAGGAGGTATGTGCATGTCGAGAGATCATGTTCAGTTAGAAGCAAAGAAGTTTATCGTCGTGTTGGTCGGGTCCCTATTAGGCGCAATTGCCATGAATTTTTTCCTTATCCCGGCCAATGTTTATGCCAGTGGATTCACGGGACTTGCCCAGCTGTTATCAAGTGTATTAAAAGAATTTGCACCATTTAATATTTCAACGGGTATCTTATTATTCATTTTGAATATTCCTGTAACCATTCTGGGGTGGCTTAAGGTTGGCCGTTCCTTTACTGTGTATAGCTTTATTTCTGTTACCCTGACTACGTTATTCTTAGAAGTGATTCCAGTTATTAAATTATCACCTGATATCCTTCTTAATGCGGTCTTCGGCGGAGTCATCGCCGCAGTGGGTGTAGGGATCACATTGAAATGGGGGGCATCCACTGGTGGAATGGACGTCATTGCCATGATTCTTTCGAGAATGAAAGATAAGCCGGTTGGATCTTATTTCTTCTTGATGAATGCTGTTATTATTACATCTGCCGGATTCCTTTATGGCTGGGAGAAGGCGTTGTATACGTTGGTGACGTTATATGCTTCGACTCGTGTCATCGATGCTATTCATACACGGCATGAAAAGCTGACGGCCATGATTGTAACAAAGAAATCGAAAGAATTAAGGGAAGCGATTCATTCCAAGCTTGTGAGGGGGATTACGACTTTACCTGCGAAAGGGGCGTTTTCTGGTGAGGATAAGGAAATGTTGATTATCGTCATTTCACGCTATGAGCTGTATGAACTCGAACATATCATTAAAGATGTAGATCCGAATGCCTTCACGAATATTGTTCAAACGACAGGCATATTTGGATTCTTTAGAAAAGATTAGATTCCCCGCTTTAACAAATACTAGAGGTGAACCTATTTAGAAAGGGGCATCACCTTGAAAGCACTATTGTATTTACTCGCTAGTACATTCATGCTTGTCAGTTTACCATTGACCACCAATGCAGAGAAAACACCCCTGAATTTCTCTGTAACGTCTTTTCCTGAAGAAGGGGCCGGCATTTGGCTTCTTATGGGGGGAGATTTAAGTGGTTTCGACCATCCTTTACGGGCGGCTGGGACCTCATTAACCGTACCCAAGGAGAATCACTCTTTCAGACATGTAAATGTACGAAAGATTAAGGGGAGGTATACGGTCTCCGGAGAAGCTCGTGTATCGAATGGAAGCTTTTATTATTCCGTGGAGGATGGGCATAGGGTGCTGCTGAAAGAAGCGTTACTAAAGGTTAATAAAGAAGCACCTAATTGGACGGATTTTTCGATAACACTTCCAGAGATCAAAGGAAGCACTGATCAGATGTTTATCCATTTATATGAGCGGGATGATGGGGATGGGAAGATTATTCATCCATATGTCATCACGATTTCATAAAAAAACAGGGTTGTCCGAGATAGGACAACCCTGTTTTGATCTTGTTTATGATAGGCGGTTTAACTCATCCTGAAAAGAGTGGAGCTGCTTTTGCTCTTCAACATTTGAGTTAGCGTAAGCAGATGACAAAGCATTCTTGGCTTTATCAATGGACATTTGAGCGTTTTCTCCCGTACTGCAAGCGAGCTTTGCAGAAGCTACAGCGCTACGTGCTTGTTGGAATAATGGATTACTCATTATTCCATCCCTCCTGAACCTGCACCGTGTGAGGCAAGCTTTTTAGCCTCAGCTTCAGCATAGGTCAGATGGTACGGAATGCGTTCATCATGTTTTGATACAGCAATTTTACCTTGTTGTACAAATCGTTTTGATTTATTTCTACCCAACACTACCACCCCTTTTGCAAGTTGGAACGCATGATGCGCTCTTTGTTAGTATGGCTAAAAACGGGAGATAAAAAAGGAAGAATATATACCCAACACTGCCATTGACGTTTCAGAGTTTACAGATTAAAACGTTTTTGAAGGTAACGGCCGATGCCATCTTCTTCATTAGATTGTGTCACTTCATTCGCAATGTCTTTAAGAGCGTCGATGGCATTGCCCATTGCAACGCCTGTTCCTGCGTATTCAAGCATCTCAAGATCGTTATCCTCATCTCCGAATGCGATGATTCTCTCCTGTGGGATGTGTAACGAAGAAGCTACTCGTTCGATTCCCACCGCTTTATTCAGTCCTGATTTAACAATTTCAATAATATGCCAAGGTGCAGCCCAGCGGCGATGATCAATCAGTTCCGCATGAACTTCATCTAGATGTGCCCGAATATCTGCCACATCTTCTTCCTCTGCATGGATAAGCATGGAAGTAGGATGGTCAGTCAGGAGATTGCGGATGTCACCCGTTGATATCGCTGGATTGCCCATCATGAAAACATCGATGATCTTTTCATCGTGATAATGTAAATAAACATCATCCATCACTTCAGCCACAATATTTCGGAATTTAAAATCATCGCATGCTTCAATGATCTGTTTTGCAACATTTAAATCCATCGGTTCATGAAAGACACCCCAAGAATCATCAGTGGGATGATGCACGAATGCTCCATTGAAGTTGACGATAGGAGTCGTCAGTTGCAACTGTTGATAATACAACTCACTGGCACGATACGGTCTGCCAGTGGCAATCATCACTTCATGCCCATTTAGGCGGGCTTTTTTTAATATATCGTGTGTTTTGGTTGAGATTTTCTTCTCATCGGTTAAAAGTGTTCCGTCTAGATCCAGAACAATCAGATGTTTTTCTTGTGAGTTCATATTTGCAAATCCCCATTCTTATTGGTATTACGGCTATTCCAGTTTAGCGTTAGATACTGAATATTGTCCACAGCATACACCTATATCTTTAAGAAATGTTTACAAACGCTTACGGGTTAAATATTATACATACTACCAAATCTAGGATATCATAAAAAAGTGAAATGCATTCCGGAAGGAGAGAACATATATGATTCTTGTTGATAAATCAACTATTCAAACCATTCCATTTTTACATTTAGTGAAGGAAGAGAATATAGATAAGAAGGTACCCCTTTGCTTTTTCATTCATGGTTTTACGAGTGCGAAAGAACATAATCTACACTATGCCTACTATCTCGCTGAAAAGGGATTTAGAGTCATTCTTCCAGATGCCCTGGAACATGGAGAACGATCGACAGGAAAGTCAGAGCATCAATTAGGGGAAGTATTCTGGAAAATCGTCTTACATACGATTCATGAATTACCGATACTAAAAGAGCACTTTGAAGAAAAAGGCTTGGTAGTACCTAATAGAATTGGTGTTGCGGGTACCTCTATGGGCGGTATAATCACATTGGGAGCCTTGACGCAATATCAATGGATTTCTTCTGCCGTTTCGTTGATGGGAAATCCTACATACGTGAAATTTGCTCAAGCACAGTTGGGACAGGTGGAAGCATTGGGGTATGAGATCCCATTCAGCAAAGAAGAAGTCAATAGCATGTTACAGGAATTGTCTCATTATGATCTAAGTCTTCAACCTGAGAAACTCGGAGGCAGGCCCGTTATGTTCTGGCACGGAAAACGGGATAAAGTTGTACCATTCAATCTGACCCGGGAATTCTATGAAAGCATTTTGCCTTATTATGAAGAGCAGAAAGACCACCTTCTCTTCATTGAGGATGAAAAAGCAGATCACAAAGTATCAAGGGAAGGCGTGTTAGGACTGGTCGAATGGTTTGAGAAGCATTTAACAGTCTAACCTTTTGTTTTATACACGTATATTTGTTAAGATGAATAATGAGTATAGAGAGAAACAAGCTTAGAAAGTAAAGGAGTGATAGCATGGATCAAGATCTTAAAGATAATCTGATGGGTGCATTAGAACAAGTTGTAGACCCTGAATTAGGTATAGACATTGTGAATTTAGGTTTAGTATATGACGTGGATTTAGACGAAGAAGGACAAGCGAAAGTAACCATGACCCTGACTTCAATGGGGTGCCCACTGGCCGGTACGATTGTCGACCAGGTGAAAACAGCACTAAGTGATATTCCGGAAGTCAAAGAAACAGAAGTGGATATCGTATGGAATCCGCCATGGAGCAAAGATAATATGTCCCGCTATGCAAAGATCGCATTGGGGATAAGATAATTTTTAATGCACATAAAAAAAATCCCCTGAGGTGAAAGTAGCCTCAGGGGATTTTTTTATTTTTATGGCGAGGGGAATCTAATGGCAGTCTCAGCTTTTACCTTAATCAATCCTACAAATTGAAACAGGGCAATTTTCACAATCAATGGCTTCCTTTAGGAAGTTCAAATCAAAAATCGTCATATATCCTTTTTCCCATATCAGAACATTTTCTTTCTTCAGTTCACTCAATAACCGGTTCACGACTTCCCTGGACGTTCCGCAAAAATTGGCCAATTCCTGATTTGTTAAAGGCAGGTCAATCAGGATTCCTCTATCGACGATTTTGCCATAGCTATTGGTCATGCGGATCAGGGTAGAGTACAGGGCTCCTTTTTTTCCATGAAGGATGAGATCGCGAAATTTCGTTTGGTTCTGCTGATTTTGAACTTGAATCCATTTCAGCCATTTTATCGTCAGATCACTGTTTTGTGACAGCTGTTCTTCAAAAACCTCTTTCGGTATCACATACATTTCAGCATCTTCAAGGATCTTAGCACTAAGCATGTAGTAAGCCTCTTTGCTGAATAAAGTCAATTCGCCAATGACATCATCACTTGAACAGACCCGAAGTGAAAGTTCACGTCCATCCGGAATCACTTTGCTAATTTGAACACGACCGCTTTTGATTAAATATAACTCGTGAGCAGTTTTTCCCTCTTGAAACAAAAAGCTTCCTTTTTTCACGTGTTTCAATGAGTCCCTTTCGATAAATAATTGTTTAATCTCGGAAGGAACTTCGGTTATTTCACTCATGAGATCACACCATTTCCAGCAAAATGTCTTATTGATTCAAGCTTAACAAAGGGATCTGAGAGATGGAAGAGAAATTTAAGCGAAAATCAGGGCAGCAGCTCCGGCCACGACACAGTATATCGCAAAGTATTTCAAGTTCCCTTTTGCCATAATATTCATGAACCACTTCAAAGAGAAGTAAGAAGCAATCAGTGATGCAATGAATGCAACAAGGTAAGGAATCGCCCTCGAAGCTAAATTTGGATCATTCATCAGGTCGCTTATTCCAAATACCATAACACCGACACTTACCGGTATATAAAGAAGAAATGAGAAGCGAAGTGCTGTTTCAGCTTTCATTCCACTCGCCATAGCTGCAACGATCGTTGCACCTGAACGACTGATTCCTGGGATGAGGGCAACCGCCTGTGCGAGACCAATGATGATGGCGTCTCGTACATTTAAATCTCCGTCATTTTTTCTCCCTCTTAGGTTACGGATCAGCCAGAGGGCAATACCAGTGACGATAAGTGTAATGCCTATAGTGACTATAGAAGTCAGGTGTTCTTCAATCACATCACCGAAAACTACGCCAATCACCCCAGCAGGGATTGTACCGATAAGTAAGTATACAATGAAATGAAAGTCACGTTTTGTTTCAGGTGTCTTATGTTTGAAATAGCCCAATCCATTCACGATCAAACGCATAATGTCTTCACGGTAAATGATAAGTACAGCAAGTAATGAAGCGGTATTTACCAGCATTTCAAATGTTAATGTTGCATCATCAATTCCTAGGAAATGCTGAGCAAGCAGCAGATGGCCACTGGATGAGATCGGGATCGGTTCAGTAAACCCTTGAAAAATCCCTAAAAACAAATATTTCATAATCAGATAAAAATCCATTGTGTATCCTCCAAGCTTTTTTTCTCCACATTTTTTAATTTAACACCATAAAGGGAAAGACTGTAAAGCGTTTTTCAGAATGTTAACCGAACCGTAACTTGTTTATTATATTTATCCTTCATCTGACATGCATGAAAGCTCTCTCTTGTAGAAAAATAGGAAGGAAGCATTGCTTCGAAAAGGAGGAGTAATTATGGGACAGTCACGACAATTCAGAGCTGGAGATAAGGCACCTAATAATGGAGAATATATCGAAATTGGTGAAACAGGCAGCATGGTGAAAAACCCACAAAAACTTCGATTGAATGCAGGGGACAGGTTTCCAGAAAACTCCAATCACAATCGTCTTTGGACCTATACGCGAAAGCCTTAACTCCTTTGGGGACAAGGATCCGGTCAGGACAAGCCATTTGTCTTGAGTGAAGGATCCTTGTTCCTTTTTTCTTTTCCTTTTCCATGGAAAGGGATATAATAAGTACAAAGGTCAATAAAGGTCAAGAAGTGAGGTGGAACGCAATGAATTTCGATACTATGACTCATGGCATTCAAGAAGCTTTGGCTTCTTCAGGACAAATCGCCAAAGAAAAACTACATACAGATATTAGCATTCTACACTTATGGAAGTCGCTTCTTAGTACGGGAGACAGCTTCCTCAGCAGGATTTATGAACGAGCAGGGGTCAACGTGCAGGACTTGATGAAGTGGATAGAAGACAGATTAAACGATATTCCTGCCGTAGAGGGGGAGGGTATCCAATATGGAAAGTTTTTCTCCAGGGATATTCATCAGCTTCTACAAGATAGTGATCATCTAAAGAACAACTGGGAAGATGACTACATCTCGATTGAACATCTCGCGATTTCGTTATGGAAGCAAAAGGATCACAAGATTAACACATACTTATTAAAACATCGAGTAACAGAAAAGGACTTATTGGTCATTATTGAAGAGATAAGAGGAGGGAGCAAGGTGACAACACAAAACCCGGAAGTGAAATATGAAGCATTGAAAAAATATGGAAGGGATCTCGTGGCTGATGTCAAGTCAGGAAGAATTGATCCTGTTATCGGAAGAGATAGTGAGATTCGCCATGTCATTCGGATCCTTTCCCGAAAAACGAAAAATAATCCTGTCTTAATTGGTGAGCCTGGTGTAGGGAAGACGGCTATAGTTGAAGGACTCGCACAGCGAATCGTCAGAAAAGATGTCCCGGAAGGATTAAAGGATAAAACCATTTTTGAATTGGATATGAGCTCATTGGTTGCTGGTGCAAAGTTCAGGGGGGAGTTTGAGGAGCGCTTAAAGGCAGTGTTACAAGAAGTGAAAAAAAGTGAAGGGCGGATTCTTCTATTCATTGATGAGCTTCATACGATTGTTGGTGCAGGTAAAACAGAGGGAGCCATGGACGCGGGGAATATCCTGAAACCGATGCTTGCAAGAGGGGAGCTCCATTGTATAGGGGCTACAACTCTTAATGAATACCGAAAGTATATTGAAAAAGATCCTGCACTGGAAAGACGCTTTCAACAAGTGTTTGTGCAGGAGCCGAATGTGGAAGATACGATATCCATCTTGAGAGGGTTAAAAGAACGATTTGAAATCCATCATGGGGTTAATATTCATGATCGGGCCATTGTTGCGGCATCAAGATTGTCTGATCGCTATATTTCAGACCGCTTCCTCCCGGACAAAGCCATTGACTTGATTGATGAAGCATGTGCCATGATTCGTACGGAAATTGACTCAATGCCGTCGGAATTGGATGAAGTAACACGTAAAGTGATGCAGCTTGAAATTGAAGAAGCGGCTTTAAATAAGGAAAAAGATTCTGCCAGTCTTGAGAGACTTGAACGCATCCGTGAAGATTTAAGTAATCTGAAGGAAAAGGCCAATGCGATGAAATTAAAGTGGCAGCAGGAAAAAGAAAGCATCGGAATTGTTCAGGGGAAGCGGGAAGAACTGGAAAAATTGCGGCGTCTGTTAGAAGAAGCAGAGAGCAATTATGATCTCAATAAAGCGGCTGAGCTAAGACATGGTCGGATTCCAGCGATGGAAAAAGAGCTGGAATCAGTTGAAAAGGACATGATGAAGGAGCAAGAAGGGCGTCTGCTACGGGAAGAAGTGACGGAAGAAGAAGTTGCTGATATTGTAGCCAGATGGACCGGTATACCTGTTACCAAGCTTGTAGAAGGGGAAAGAGAAAAGCTATTAAAGCTTGATCGGATCCTTCATGAGCGGGTGATCGGTCAGGATGAGGCTGTTCAATTAGTAAGCGATGCGGTGATTCGTGCAAGGGCAGGGATCAAGGATCCAAACAGGCCAATTGGTTCATTTATTTTCTTAGGGCCAACAGGAGTAGGGAAAACAGAGCTTGCGAAGACACTCGCCCAAACCCTATTTGATAGTGATGAGCAGATGATACGAATTGATATGTCTGAGTACATGGAAAAGCATGCTGTTTCCCGCTTGATTGGTGCACCACCGGGATATGTAGGGTACGAAGAAGGCGGTCAGCTGACAGAAGCGATCAGGCGAAAACCGTATTCAGTCCTATTATTGGATGAAATAGAAAAGGCCCATCCCGAAGTCTTCAACATCCTTTTGCAGATGCTTGACGATGGACGGATCACCGACTCTCAAGGTAGAACCATTGATTGCAAAAACACAGTGATCATCATGACTTCCAATATTGGATCATCTCATTTACTCGAACGGAATAAAGGGGAAGAAGAGATTGACGAAGACACGAAGAATCTGGTGATGGGGCAGCTTCGTTCCGCGTTTCGCCCAGAATTTCTTAACCGGGTGGATGATATTATTCTCTTTAAACCATTAACCATTCAAAATATAAAGGGAATCATTGATAAGCTCATAGAAGACTTGCAACAGCGGGTAGCGGATCAACAGATCAACCTGTCCCTCACAGAAGAGGCGAAAGAATTCATTGCCCAAACGGCATACGATCCTGTATATGGTGCAAGGCCTTTAAAGAGGTACCTCCAAAGAGAAATCGAGACGAAACTTGCAAGGGAATTAATTGCCGGTAACATTAAGCCAAATCAAACCATCACCATCGATGCAGGGGAAAATGGATTAACAATTAAATAATTAAAAAAAGCAGCCGCAACTGGCTGCTTTTTTTAGTGCTTTTCAACTGGCTCGTTGGGAATAACAAGTGTGATAAGAAACACCAATACTGTTACACAAACGGATAGTATCAATCCTGTTTGAAAATGGAATTCAAGTCCATTCATAGAGCTTACAACGTAAGTTAACATTTCACTCAGAGCAAAAGCCCAGAAAAACATCCAAAAAAATCTCACGGCAAGGCACCTCATTCCTATGTAATCAACTAAATTAGCAGTTTGTAACCAATTTCAATCTTTTTTATTTTATCACAGCTTAATCAATTAATAAATGACTAATCTGTGAAATGTAAACCTTATCATTTTCTTGCCATCACGGATGAAATCAAAGGCGACATCCAATTATTTGTAAATATCCATGCATGATTGGGCTTTCTTCCTTACCAAAGTTGTCTCCTAACATAAACTATAATGACTTACTATGTAAAAGGAGAAATTCAAATGTATCAGCGATTGTTTCAATTAGAGCAAGAGTGGTGCATGATTCATTATCCTGAACGTCCAAACGGGTTCGCCGTCATGATTATTGGGGACTCTCATCACTATGTAGATGATAAGAGCAGCTTTTGGATTCAGCATGAGGCACGTTACAAGTGGATTCAGGACCTGACGTTCAAAGGGTATATTGTGTATTATAGTAATCTCTACGGGGCGAATTGGGGTAGCGATCAGGCTGTTCAACTGGCCAAACGGCTTTATCAGCATGTAAAGCGAAATGAAATCATCAATGGGAAGATTCATATATTGGCAGAAGGAATGGGAGCACTAGTGTTGAAAAATCTGTATCCAAAAATGGAACAAGATATAAGGAGTGCAGTTATGTTCGCACCTTGCGTATCAATATATGACCATCTTGAACAAGAGAGGGAACAGAAATTCTTTTATAAGAAAGCGATAAAAGAATTATCTCAAACGCTTGGAGTAAGGGAGGATGAATGTGACACATTCATTTCCCGACAATCTCTAGACTATGAAGTGTTCAAGACCATTTCCATCCCCCTCTATATTGTTCAACCAACTACTCTAAACCGTTATAAAAATCAGTTCACTCTCATAAAAGATATATATACGGAGCGTTTAGACAATGGAACATCGACAGACTTATTCTTTGTACTACCTGAAAAGCGCGGGTCTCTTGGTGTGAAGTTTGCCTCTTACTTTTCCTTACATGAGAAAGAGTTATAATAAATGAATTGGAGTGATTGATTTGAATCATGCGTTCGTATTTGCTGCCCAACAGTTTTTAGGATTTGAACTATGTGACGCACTTTTAGAAAAAGGATGGACGGTTACAGCAATTGATAAAGACATAGAAGTAAAAGATAAATGGCTGGAAATTGGAAGGAACGCAAACCTTCAATACATTCCATATGAACAGTGGGATAAGAACATGAATGAAGAGTGCAACGTGTTCCTTCCATATTATGACCAGTTAAGAGAAAATACAGAAAGTTATTTGGCAGAAGTGGAAGCTATTGCTTCAAAACTTGAACAACCCCCCCATATGATTAGGATCTATCCGAATGGGACTCGAAGTCACGGTGAGGAGGGCGCAGCATTTTACCTTCCAACTTTATACGGAATCCACCAGCCTAGAGAATTTTTGTTTGCTCAACTGTTAATGGAGGGAGAGGCGGAGTCCTCATTTGTGGATGACCCGAGTGGAGCGATCTATGTAAAGGATGCGGCAAATGTGATCATTTCACAAGCGTCAAAAAGCGAATCATTCACGTTAAAACCTCTCTCGGCACATAGCTGGAATGAAGCATTATCCTACGTAACAGAGAAATCCCTTTCTCCGGAACGGACACACAATGATTCAGAGTCTGTTGGAAATGAGCTTATTGTTAAGCCTTCCAAGTCGCACCAGTACATTATCGAACAACAATTAAAAGGGATCCGTATGCTTGAAATGCGGGAATGAAAAAAATTTCTCTTTTCATGAGGATGGAGATGAGGGTAAAATAGGGATGATGTAATAATTTTCTATTATACTTTTTATAATTGCTGCACGGTCTTTAAAGGAGTTGCTGCACATGAGAAAGGAATTTTACACGATTTTCTTGATCGTCATCATGATTGGACTGGGTGGTTGTTCATCGGGAAATAGCGCACATATAGAAAAGGTCGGTTTACTTGTTCCAGAAACGATAAATGATGGGGTATGGGGAACAAAAGGGTATAAAGGATTATTGAAAATTCAATCGGATTATCATGCAGACGTCTTTTATAAAGAGAGTATGAAGAGTGATACATCAATTAAGCACGCAATAGAAGAGTATAGTGATGAGGGCGTAGAATTGTTATTCGGTCACGGTAGCGAGTATGCTGAAGTCTTTAATGGCTTCTCTGGAGAGTACCCAAACATTCACTTTGTAAGTTTCAATGGGGACGCAACAGAGAAAAATACCACCAGTTTGCAATTTAAGGGATATGCTATGGGATTCTTCGGGGGGATGACAGCGGCCAATCAGTCTAATACGGATAAAATAGGTGTCATTGCTGCGTTTGACTGGCAGCCTGAAGTTCAAGGTTTTATCGATGGGGCGAACTACCAAAACAGTGATATCGAACTTATGATAGAGTATACCAATCACTGGGACGATCAAGACATCGCGCTTACAAAATTAGATGATTTAATTCAGCGTGGTGTGGATGTTGTGTATCCTGCAGGTGATGGCTATAATGTAGCTGTAATCGAAAAGCTGAAGGAAAAAGGACTTTATGCCATTGGATATGTCTCTGATCAATCGGATCTCGGGGAATCAACGGTCTTAACCAGCACTGTACAGCATGCCGATAAGTTGTATGGGATAGTGGCAGAGAGGTTCGCAAATGGAGAACTGGATGCCGGTAATCTGCAATTTGATTTCGAAGATGGTGTCATATCGATGGGGAAGTATAGTCCTCTCATTCCTGAAGAATTTAAAGCTGAAATGAAGAAACATGTACAGCACTACATTGAAACAGGAAAATTACCAAATGGAAAGGAGTCGAAGCAATGAATCAGGACAAGACAATGGAATTTATGCAGATCGCAATGAAGTACTTCCCGCAAGCAAAGGAACAGCTTGATCAAGCTGGAGTCGAGTTCTCTCCTGAAATGCTACAGCCATTTATGACTCTGTTTACTCAAGTCATGGGTGAAGCCTATGAATTAGGGAAACAGGATGCCTTACATAAAGAGTAAGTGAAGAAAAAAACGGTTCATTGATTTCAATGAACCGTTTTTTTCTTGGTATTTTAACGATTTTGTTTCAATTGTTTCTAACCAAAGCCTATTTACTATTCCATTGGCTTAAAAAAGGGCTTATTTTTTTATAAAGTGGTTTCAAATCATCGATGGAATTCATGATGGAATGTACACTGTCGAGAAATGATCCATCGCTTAGACCTTCCCCCTCTTCTTCTTGAGAAGGAGAATGTTCATTCTTTCTGTTTTTTCCTCCGTACATCATTTGATCGAATGGATGTTGCTTCTTTTCTTCAGACACTTCCTCACCCCCTCACCCTACTACATACCTTATGTATGGAAGGGTTGTACGAGTAAGGTCAAACGTGTAGAAGAAAGGAAGAAGTAAAAAATAATTGCAGAATGTAGAAATCTTCGATAAAATTAGTACCAAGTCATAATAATTGATAATAAACTATATAGATTTTAAAAAAATAGAAAAGAAAGTAGGGAATGCTACGATGAATACAGGTATTATTGGAATTGGACGTTATCTTCCTGAAACGATCTTAACAAACGCTGACCTTGAGAAAATGGTGGATACGACAGATGAATGGATTCGTACAAGAACAGGCATTGAAGAGAGAAGGATAGCAAATGATGAAACAAATACTTCTGATATGGCATTTGAAGCGGCCCAAAAGGCAATCTCTGATGCGAATATCAAGCCT
This sequence comes from uncultured Bacillaceae bacterium, assembly GCA_963787015.1. Lineage (GTDB taxonomy): Bacteria > Bacillota > Bacilli > Bacillales > Bacillaceae_B > Rossellomorea. Next base: position 1,114,537 of record CAWBBM010000040.1, on the reverse strand, counting down.
GAAGACATCGATTTAATAATGGTAGCAACGGTTACGCCGGATTACCCATTCCCCTCTGTAGCCTGTTTGCTTCAAGAACGATTAGGGGCAAAAAAAGCTGCTGCAATGGATATCAGTGCTGCATGTGCAGGCTTTATGTACGGCATGATCACGGCAAAGCAGTTCATTGATAATGGTGCATATAAGAATGTACTCGTTGTAGGGGTTGAGAAATTATCCAAGATTACAGACTGGGAAGACCGCAATACTGCCGTTCTATTCGGAGACGCGGCAGGAGCAGCGGTTCTGGGACAGGTTCCGGATGGTAAAGGGATTCTTGCCTTTGAACTGGGATCTGATGGTTCTGGAGCCAAGCACTTATACCAAGAAGAGAAACTGATCATGAATGGACGTGAAGTATTTAAGTTCGCTGTACGTCAAATGGGTGAATCAAGTATAAATGTCATCGAAAAAGCAGGTCTCAACAAAGAAGACGTGGATTTCTTAATTCCTCACCAGGCCAATATCCGCATTATGGAAGCAGCAAGACAGCGCTTAGAATTGCCGGTGGAGAAAATGTCTAAAACCGTTAACAAATATGGAAATACTTCAGCGGCTTCCATCCCGGTCTCCCTTGTGGAAGATTTGGAAGCCGGAAGAGTGAAAGAGAACGATGTAGTCGTCATGGTAGGATTCGGTGGCGGTTTGACATGGGGCGCCATCATCATGCGCTGGGGTAAATAAATAATAACAATACTTCACATACAACTTGCAGATAAAGGAGATGGAATGAATGAATAAGAAGCGAGTAGTGGTAACAGGATTAGGCAGTGTAACGCCTTTAGGTAATGACGTTGAATCGACATGGTCGAATATTTTGGCTGGAAAAACGGGTGTAGGACCGTTAACACGACTAAACGCTGATGATTACCCTGCGAAGGTAGCGGCAGAATTAAAAGACTTTAATATTGAGGATTTTGGAGTCGAACGAAAAGAAGCAAGAAAAATGGACCGCTTCACTCATTACGCAATAGCGGCATCGTTAATGGCAGTAAAAGACTCAAAGCTTGACATAACAGACGAAATCGCTCACCGCGTCGGCGTATGGATCGGATCAGGGATTGGTGGCATGGAAACCTTCGAACAACAATATGAAACATTCCAAAAACGTGGATACCGCCGTGTGAGCCCTTTCTTCGTTCCGATGATCATACCGGATATGGCAGCGGGACAAGTTTCCATCATGCTTGGGGCTAAAGGCTTCAATTCTTGTACAGTCACAGCATGTGCGACAGGCACGAACTCGATTGGCGACGCCTTTAAGGTCATTCAGCGAGGCGATGCCGATGTCATGGTTTCAGGTGGGGCTGAGGCACCGATCACGAAAATGTCAGTAGCAGGTTTCTGTGCCAATACTGCCCTTTCCACTAACGCAGATCCGGAAAAAGCGTCTAGACCATTTGATGCCAACCGGGATGGATTTGTAATGGGGGAAGGTGCTGGTGTCGTCGTTCTTGAAGAACTTGAGCACGCTTTGAATCGCGGGGCGACGATATATGCTGAAATTGTTGGATATGGTTGTACGGGCGATGCTTATCATATCACGGCTCCTGCACCAGCAGGAGAAGGTGGTGCGAGAGCGATGAAGATGGCTCTTGATGACGGTGGAATTCTTCCAAATCAAATGGATTACATTAATGCCCACGGAACAAGTACGCCGTATAATGATAAATATGAAACAATGGCTGTGAAAGAGGTATTTGGAGAACATGCCTATAATTTAGCCATGAGCTCTACCAAATCAATGACTGGTCATCTTCTTGGTGCAGCAGGTGGGGTGGAAGCAATCTTCACTGTGCTTGCCATGAAAGACAGCATTTTGCCACCGACCATCAACATTGAAACACCTGACCCGGATTGTGATCTTGACTACGTAGCGAACGAAGCAAGAAAACAAGAAGTAAATGTTGCCATGAGTAATTCACTTGGCTTCGGTGGTCATAATGCTACCATCGTATTCAAGAAGTATTCTAACTAACGATAAATGCGTGCCTGCCAATTAGTTGGCAGGCTTTTTTGTTGTGAACCCTCATACCCATACATATACATAATAAAAAGCCGGAAAAGAGGGATAAAGATGACCGTTGTTCCCACTAATGTATGGTTAGATGATTCGATTGACAAGCCATTGGACCTGCTTAAGAAAACGATTAACGGCAAAGACGACCAACAATCGTTTTATCAATATCTTATGAAGCATGGCATGTATCGATCTGTGCAACATGCCGAGGATATTTATAAAAAAATGAAAGATAACGATCTTTGGGAACGGTTTTCCATATATGAAAAAAAGTACAAGCGTAAGTGGAACGGTCCCAGTGTTCCGATTTATTTATTCCCTGTTCAAGAAAAAAGAGGGATGTTCCAATCGTCAATGAAAAAATCAGGGGTATGCTTTAAAAATGAAATCTTCTTTTTCGTGACCGATCAGCAAGACACTAAAGAATATGAAGCGTTATTCGTCCATGAATATCATCACTGTGTCAGGATGAAGCGTTTAAATAAACAAGACAGTCAGTACACATTGCTTGACTCTATAATCTTTGAAGGATTGGCTGAATATGCGGTTAAAGAGTACTGTGGAGAACAATATATGGCGCCATGGACCAAGGCATATGGAGAGAAAGAGATGTCAGGCTATCACGAAAAATGGATCGAGCCAAATTTAGATGTGAAACGCAGCAACCCCCTTCATGATCACCTGCTCCTTGGACAGAAGTCATACCCTACTATGCTCGGATATGCTGCGGGTTTCAGACTCGTACAAAACCATCTGAAAAAACAGGATTCGTCAACTTTAAGACTGATAGGAAAACCGTCCTCATCGTTTATACCTTGACCGGGCAGGTGCGATCAAGTAAGCCATGATGAAAACGGTTTTAAAAAATGGTCATTCTGTGCCGTCATAACTTTTCTTTCCTCTCATAAACTATAGTATGCATGATGGACGAGCTACACTATCAAAATGCAAGGATAGAGGCGGAAGGCATGGTGGTACAATTGTTTGGATTGTTTATAGGATTTGGACTGGCTGTTTCAGGAGGAGTAAGCCTGATTATGTATTTAAACCTGCTTACAAATGGAATGAGTTTTACAGACTATATCCTCTTCGTATCCACCCGAATCGAATGCTATTTATTCCTAATTGGAATCTTCGTTATTACGCTCTCAATCTATATACCCCGCAGAAAAAATAATCACTATCTATAAAACCCTTGAATAATAGGAATAAATTTACACTGATTAGCCCATACTGATTGACAAATAAGATTGAAGCAAAGCGAGGGGTCAATCATGTTATATCTTCATGATGTATGGGTAAATTGGTTCGAAGGAGAAGAAAATGGCTACAATATCTGTCATTTTCACGAGTGGAGAAAAGAGGACGTCATTGAATTACTAGATCAAGTTCCTCTCATTAAAGTGGACAGTGTCCTGTTTCATTACATCGAGAATGATTTATCAGAGTTACCTCAACAACTGCTCAGTAATGTTTATCAAAAAGCATACTTACGTAAAAACCATGAACGCATTCAGCTTGATTACTGCTTCATAGTGACAGATGGAACCGGGATCCTTGCAGTGGATACAATCGGATACACAGTTCCAATCAGAAAAAGCAGACTTATACCGAGACAAGAACAACTCGTTTATGAAATGGTTGATAATCATGAAGCAACACAGTATGTCATACAGCCAGCATCTAAGAGGGAAGATTCCTATCATATCCTGTCACCCAGTCCCTATATGATGAGTGGACTGACCAGGAAAGAAAGGCAGTTGAAACAGCTATTATTCATGGCGCTGGATCAACTTCACAGCTCAAACAACACGGCAGAAATCCGCTATTGGTACACTGAATGGGCCCCGCAGCGATACAGGACCATCAAGGATTTGGACTTTGAAGAAATATGGCATATGCTATACGAAGAAACACAATACGGTTGGTCGGACAAGCACGTAACCCTCTGTGAAAATCTCATTAAGGGACAACCCTTCTTTGAAAAGTTATGGGAAGTGGAAAATCGTCCTAAGGTAAATTAATAGAAATTGAAACCTCGAGCCTTTGAAGGGCTTGGGGTTTTTGTGTCTGTTCCAGAAACAAAAAAAGCCCAGAGCTCTATTTGCAGAAGCTCTGGGTACGATCATTATTTTCTTTTTCTCTCTTTTCGGCCCAATCCCATGGCCTTTTCCATTTTCTTCAACATTTTGTTTGCCGCAAAGTTTGCCTTCTCAGCACCACGGTCGAGGATATCATCTAATTCTACAGAATCAATCAACTCATAGTAGCGGTCCTGTACCGGTTTAATCGCATTGACGACCACTTGTGCCAAGTCGCCTTTGAAGTCTCCATATCCTTTCCCCTCATATTTTTGTTCAAGTTCTTCAATTGTACTGCCTTCAAGAATCGAATAGATGGAAAGGAGGTTCGACACTCCGGGTTTGTTCTCCTTATCGTATTTCACGATGCCATCAGAGTCCGTTACAGCGCTCTTTATTTTCTTTTCGATCTGTTTCGGGTCATCGAGTAATGTAATAAACGATTTCAGGTTAACATCGGACTTACTCATTTTCTTTAATGGATCCTGCAGGGACATTACCCGTGCTCCCACTTTAGGAATGCGGACCTCAGGTACGGTAAAGATATCATTGTATTTATTGTTGAAACGCTCAGCGAGATTTCTTGTTAATTCCAAATGCTGCTTCTGATCTTCTCCAACAGGGACTAAATCCGTACCATATAGGAGGATGTCGGCGGCCATTAATGGAGGATAGGTTAACAACCCGGCAGAAACAGCTTCCTTTCCGTGTGACTTATCCTTGAATTGCGTCATTCTTTCAAGTTCACCAATATACGTGACACATTGCAGAATCCACCCCGCCTGCGCATGGGCAGGAACTTCAGATTGAATGAATAATGTTGATTTCTCGGGATCGATTCCACACGCAATGTAAAGAGCTGCAAGACTGCGGATATTTTTGCGCAGCTCCATTTTATCCTGTGCCACTGTAATCGCGTGCTGATCGACCACACAGAAATAACAATTATATTCTTCCTGCAGCTCGGTGAACTGTTTCATCGCTCCTATGTAATTTCCGAGTGTGATCGTTCCACTCGGCTGAATGCCACTAAAAATTGTCTTCATCTAATTTCCTCCTAGTATTACACAAAATAAAAACCCACCCGTCCTATGAAAGATAGGGACGAATGGGATCACTTCCGCGGTGCCACCCTAAGTACTCCAATGAGTCAGCTTAGTCCATGACGTGCATGGAACCCCTTTAACGTGAGGTTACCCCGTTATATGCTACTTTATTTCACAAATAAAGCTCAGAAGTCCATTCTTCTTCAGATGAATACTTGTTCGCAGCACCACAAGCTCTCTTACATTCATACTGAAAAGTACTACTCTTCATCCTCGCCAATACACTTCATTCTTATATTTTTATTATATGAAAAAATAGTACCTAATTCAAGTGTACAGTAGATAAGTCATAGATATAGAAAGAACCAGGGTTATACTGCCGACCAAAAGGAAGGATCGTGTAATGGAATAGGACCGCTCGACATTGTATTCTTCGTGGGGTTCCTTTGCTTCATCGAGATCATCGAACTGCGAAATGTACTTCCCTTGTTTCGTACTGTTACGAAACCTCTTAAGAGCATACACGATTCCGTTAAAGAATCCTTTTTGAATAATATATAAGAGGGCCCCTATGGCTACATAGGCAATCCCGATTATAAACAAGCTGTCTATAATAGAAAGAAGAAGATTTTTCTCCTGAATTAACCCCGATACAATCGCAATACCGAAAAACAATGATGTAAGTATATAGAAAAAGTTGAGTTTTTTCATAATGCTCCTTAAATGGTTTTTAATAAAAGTATACCTGATGCACAAGGGGGAATTCAATGCTGAGCATATATATTCAAATGGTTCATGGTGGAGATGGGGCTGCCTCGACAAATCTCAAGTGGGGAATACTCACACGGAAATCCTTATTCCCACTATTAAAGAAGCTAGAAATAAGTATGTATTCTATTATTTATATTTAGTCTGCGGATTTCATATTTATAATAGAAAGAGAGTAGGTGAAATAGACATAATTCACAAAATGGTAATAAGATAAAACCAACTGTAATTTACAATTGTAACAATTGTAATGGGACTTGCTATCTAAAATGTTAATAAAAAACGCTGTAATGACGGGGTTTTGCAGTCGATATACCTATTAATCTGATAATTTAGCAAAAAAACTGTTAAATTCATATTGCAATAATTTCTCTATCATGTATAATAAGTAACAAATCTTCTGAAAATTAGAAGATAAATAAATATGAGATTTACGAGGAGGTCAATTTCAAGATGAAGAAAAAGTTTTCATTCTTGCTAGTTCTTCTTTTGGCTCTCAGTACTTTCCTAGCTGCCTGTGGCGGCGACAAGAAGACTGATAGCGGAGAAAAAACTGGTGACAGCGGAGATTCTGCTGAAAAGAAAGAACAGGTACTTAACTTACTTGAGAGTTCTGAGATCCCATCAATGGATTCCACTCTGGCAACTGACTCTGTTTCATTCAAAGTAATGAACAACGTATTTGAAGGACTTTACCGTTTAGGTGAAAATGATGAGCCTGTTCTTGGTATGGCGGCTGAAGAGCCACAAATCAGTGAAGACGGTAAAACATACACATTCAAAATCCGTGATGCAAAATGGTCAAACGGCGAAGCAGTTACTGCTAACGACTTCGTTTACGCTTGGCAAAAAGCTTTAAACCCTGATACTGGTGCAGAGTATGCGTACATCATGTACGATATCAAAAATGCTGCTAAAGTAAATGCTGGTGATGTTCCAGTTGAAGAATTAGGTGTTAAAGCAACTGATGACAAGACGTTAGAAATTCAGCTTGAAACAGCTGTACCATATTTCAAAGCATTACTTTCTTTCGCAACTTTCTATCCACAAAGCCAAAAATTCGTTGAGTCTCAAGGCGAGAAATTCGGTCTTGAAGCTGACACGGCTATCTATAATGGTCCATTCACACTTTCTGAGTGGAAACATGAGCAAAGCTTTAAATTAACTCATAACGACAGCTACTGGGATGCAGACGCTGTTAAGTTGAAAGAAGTTAACTTCAACATCGTTAAAGATACTGCTACTGGTGTAAATCTTTATGAAACCAATAAAGTTGACGTAGCTGGTCTATCTGCTGAATTTGTTGACAAATACAAATCAGACGAAAACTTCAAAACAAAAGCTGATACATCTGTTTTCTTCTTACGCCTGAACGAAGGTAACGAAGTAATGAAAAACGTAAACGCACGTAAAGCGGTTGATGCTGCTTATGACAAACAAGGTATGGTTGACGTTCTTCTTAATAATGGATCGATCCCTGCCTACTACCTAGTACCGAAAGATTTCGTATCTGGTCCTGATGGAACTGAATACCGTGAAGCGGTAGGCGATTTCGGTGGATTTGATGCTAAAAAAGCTGGAGAGTACTGGGCTAAAGCAAAAGAAGAGTTAGGTAAAGATAAGATTGAATTAGAACTATTGAACTATGATTCTGACAGTTCTAAGAAAATCGGTGAATTCTTAAAAGAACAACTAGAGCAAAATCTTGAAGGTTTAACTGTTTCAATCAAAGCACAACCATTCAAGCAAAAGCTTGAATTAGAATCAAAAGGTCAATATGACTTCTCATTCGCTGGTTGGGGTCCTGACTATCCAGATCCGATGACTTTCGTTGACATGTTCGTGACTGACGGTGCTCATAACCAAATGGGATACTCTAATGCAGAATATGACAAGTTAATTGAACAAGCGAAAGGTGAACTTCTTGATGATCCTGAAGCTCGCTGGCAAGCTATGGTTGACGCTGAGAAAATCCTTTTTGATGATCAAGCGATCAGCCCAATGTACCAACGTGGATCTGCTTTCTTAGAGCGTCCATATGTTAAAGGTCTGTTACGTCACTCATTTGGTGCAGATGCATCATACAAATGGGCTTCAATTGAGTAGTATTTGACTCAAACGACAAACCTTAAAGGGGAGAGCGTATGCATAGGCATATGCTCTCCTTTTCCAGTGAATGTCGATAATTATCAAAAAAGTAAAAATACATTGAAAATTTGTCGAAATTAGCTATAATTAAAAATGTAGAAAAAAAAGATAAAAAAGGGGGGCTAAAGAATGGTCAGATATACAATTCAACGTATCGTCTATATGATCATCACTTTGCTTATTATTGCAACCGCCACGTTCTTTCTGATGAAGCTCCTACCTGGATCTCCACTGCAAAACACAGAAAGGCTGTCTCCGGAACAACAACAAATCATCCTGGATAAATATGGTCTTAACGACCCGCTGCCGGAACAATATGTTAACTATATGGTCGGGCTGGCAAAAGGAGATTTAGGGTTGTCCTTCCAATATGATAATCGTCCAGTTACTCAAATACTTGGAGATCGTATTGGACCTTCCTCACTTCTAGGATTTCAAGCAATGGTATTAGGAACGTTTTTAGGACTTCTGGTAGGTATTGTTGCAGCTATCAAACACAATACATGGCTAGATTATGGATCTACTTTTATGGCTGTATTAGGAATATCTATCCCTTCATTCGTGTTTGCTGGATTACTCCAATATTATGTTGGTGTGAAACTTGAATGGTTACCAGTTGCTCTATGGGGAGAATATAAACATACAATTCTTCCGACATTGGCTCTAACTGTAGGTGTAGTTGCTACTATTGCACGTTTTATGCGGACAGAGATGCTTGAGATATTAAACTCTGACTATATCTTATTAGCAACTGCAAAAGGTATCTCGAAAACGGGAACCATTGTGAAGCATGCTGTAAGAAATGCAATGATACCAATTGTTACAATCCTTGGACCTATGACAGTAGCCGTAATGACAGGGTCACTTGTTGTAGAACGAATTTTTGCCGTTCCTGGACTAGGGGAACAATTCGTGTTGTCAATTAACACGAATGACTACACGGTGATTATGGGAATTACCCTTTTCTTTAGTGCTTTATTCATTGGTGTTATTTTCTTGGTGGATATTCTGTATGGAATCATTGATCCACGTATTCGCTTAGCTGGAGGGAAGAAGTAATGGAATCAAACAAAAAGAAATTAGAGCAACTCAGCCCAGACCTCTTCCAACCTCAACAGGCGAGTGGAGATGAAGCAGAAAAAATTTCACGTCCAAGTCTAAATTTTTGGCAGGATTCATGGATTCGTTTACGCAAGAATAAAGGTGCCCTTTTAGGGATCATTATCACTGCAATTATTGTTTTCTTTGCAATATTCGGCCCCATGATGAATGATTATAAGTTTAGTGATCAAGAAATCAGGCATGCAAAGCTACCTCCAAAAATTGAAGCGCTTTCAGGGATCGGTTGGCTTCCATTTGACGGTAAAGATTCAGATGGTTTTGATGTATATGAAGCTAGACAAATCAAGGACTCATACTGGTTTGGTACGGATGATCTAGGGCGTGACCTTTGGACTCGTACTTGGAGTGGTACACGCATTTCACTATATATTGGTGTTCTTGCCGCGATTATTGATTTCTTGATCGGTATTTCTTATGGTGGGATTTCTGCATATTATGGTGGAAAAGTCGACGACGTCATGCAACGTATCATTGAAATTTTAGTGGGGATACCAAACTTGATTGTTGTTATCCTGTTTATATTAATATTTGAACCTGGGGTATTCTCAATTACGATGGCAATGGTCATAACCGGTTGGACTGGCATGGCGCGTATTGTTCGTGGTCAAGTACTGCAGTTAAAGAATCAGGAGTTTGTTCTGGCTTCTAGAACTCTAGGGGCATCCAGCAATAGACTAATCTTTAAACACTTACTTCCGAACGTTATGGGCCCTGTTATCATCACTACAATGTTTACAGTCCCAGCCGCGATCTATACTGAAGCATTCTTGAGTTTTATCGGATTGGGGATTGCTCCTCCAAAGGCATCCCTGGGATCACTGGTGAATGATGGATATAAATCTATTCAATCATTCCCTCACATGATGTTAGTACCATCAGCGGTCATTTCATTAGTCATCCTGAGCTTTAACCTAATGGCTGATGGCTTACGTGACGCACTAGATCCGAAAATGCGAAAGTAATCGAAGGGAGATATTTAATATGTCAAAAATTTTAGAAGTGAAAGATCTACACGTCTCCTTCAATACGCATGGAGGAGAAGTTCAGGCTGTCCGCGGTGTAGATTTCCATTTAGATAAAGGTGAAACGTTAGCGATTGTAGGGGAATCCGGTTCTGGTAAATCGGTTACGACCAAAGCACTTATGAGATTAATCCCAAACCCTCCAGGATTTATAAAGGGTGGAGAAATCCTTTTTGAAGGCAAAGATTTAGCGAAGCTTCCTGAAAAGGATATGCAAAAGATTCGTGGTAAAGATATCTCAATGATCTTCCAAGATCCGATGACATCTTTAAACCCGACAATGACTATTGGTAAGCAAATTATGGAACCGTTGGTTAAGCACCAAAACATGAGTAAGAATGATGCGAAGAAACGTGCAATAGAATTACTTAAACTAGTGGGCCTTCCTAGCCCGGAAACACGTTTTAAACAATACCCACACCAATTTTCCGGTGGTCAGCGTCAACGTGTCGTTATTGCGATTGCGCTTGCTTGTAATCCTAAAATTCTGATTGCCGATGAGCCGACAACCGCATTGGATGTAACTATTCAGGCCCAAATCCTTGAATTGATGAAGGATTTGCAGAATAAAATTGAAACATCGATCATTTTCATTACCCATGACCTTGGGGTTGTTGCAAATGTAGCAGATCGTGTAGCTGTAATGTATGGTGGACAAATCGTAGAAACAGGAACAGTAGATGAAATCTTCTACGATCCTCGCCATCCTTATACGTGGGGATTGATTGGCTCTATGCCAACTACAGATACTGAAGGGGAACAGGAGCTTGTTGCTATCCCTGGTACTCCGCCTGACCTTTTGAATCCCCCTAAGGGAGATGCTTTCGCTCTTCGTAGTGAATATGCATTAAAAGTGGACTTTGAGCAAGAACCACCTTATTATCAGGTTTCAGACACTCACTATGTGAAGTCGTGGTTAATGCATCCGAGTGCTCCACAGGTTGAGCCTCCAGAAGCAGTTAAAGTAAGACAAAGACAAATGCCTGCGAATTATAAAGAGCCGGTACTTGTTGAGGGGGTTCGTTTATAATGACTGAAAAATTATTAGAAATCAAAAATTTAAAACAATACTTTAACCCCGGGAAACCGAATATGGTTAAAGCGGTTGATGATATCAGCTTTGATATTTATAAAGGGGAAACCCTTGGTCTTGTAGGAGAATCAGGCTGTGGTAAATCAACGACTGGACGTACAATCATTCGTTTATATGATGCCACTGACGGACAAGTACTCTTTAACGGGGAAGACGTGCATGGTAAAAAATCCCGTTCCCAATTGAAGAAATTCAACCGTAAAATGCAAATGATCTTTCAGGATCCTTATGCAAGTTTAAATCCCCGTATGAAAGTAGCCGATATCATTGCAGAAGGAATTGACATTCATGGGTTAGCTACTTCGAAACAAGAGCGTCTTAAAAAGGTACATGAGCTGCTTGAAACGGTTGGGTTGAACAAAGAGCATGCTGGCCGTTATCCACATGAATTTTCAGGTGGACAGCGTCAGCGTATCGGGATTGCCCGTGCTCTAGCAGTAGATCCTGATTTTATCATTGCTGATGAGCCGATATCAGCTCTTGACGTTTCCATCCAAGCTCAGGTTGTGAATCTGATGCAGGAGCTTCAAAAAGAGAAAGGGTTAACTTACTTGTTTATTGCCCATGATCTTTCCATGGTTAAATACATTAGTGATCGTATCGGCGTTATGTATTATGGTAAGCTAGTTGAATTGACAACTAGTGAAGCCCTATACAAAAACCCGCTTCACCCTTACACTCAATCGCTTTTATCAGCGATTCCTTTACCGGATCCTGAATATGAGCGTACACGTAGAAGAAAAGAGTATAATCCTTCTGTTCACAATTATACAGAAGATGACAATCTTGAAATGCGTGAAGTGGTTCCTGGACATTTCGTCTATTGTTCAGAGAAAGAATTCGCACAATATAAAGCACAATACAAAAACTAGAAAACCAATAAAGTTCCCTTCGATGAGGGGAGCTTTTTTCATTGAGAATTGAAATAGTTGAGCCATTTATTCTTTTTTGCGAAGAAAATCATACTATATATTGAAGATTATTAATTTCCTCGGAAATTTCGACAGATTAGGTGGATTATCCCTTTTCTTTCAAGTTATTTCCTTGGTAGAATAGAGTATGGAGTTACATAATTTACTAGATAGCTTATTTAATAGAGGAGAGGTTAATTTTGAAATGGAGTAAGGTAGCGACATCTTTATGTTTAGTCACAATGTTCGTCGGGCCGTTTAACTCGGCAAGTGCTGCTGAAGGGGAGGCGAAAACTCACGAGAAGAGATCGCTTTCCATGAATAAAAAAGAAATTACAAACACACTGCCACGGTTTGTCTATGATTCAGGTCTGAACTTTGAATATCCTGATGCTGTAAGAGGGGTGTATGTTACTGCACATTCAGCTGGTGGAGCCCGTTTCGATACTCTTACAAAGTTAATGGACGATACAGATTTAAACGCGATGGTCATTGATGTGAAAGATGATGTAGGGAACGTTACATATGAACCGGAAGAGTCCTCTCCATATGCGAAGGTGGGTAAACCATATATAAAAGACCCCAAAGCAATGTTGAAAATATTAGAAGAAAAGAAAATCTACCCTATCGCCAGAGTCGTTGTATTCAAGGATACGGTATTGGCAAATCAAAGACCAGAGTTGTCATTTAAAGACGGAGATAAGGTCTGGTCAAATGGAGGAGGGGACTCCTTCGTAAATCCATTCCTTAAAGAAGTATGGGATTACAATGTAGGAATTGCGATTGAAGCAGCAAAAATGGGTTTCCAGGAAATCCAATTTGACTACGTTCGATTCCCTGAAGGATTCGAGAAACGCGATGACGAGTTAAAGTATGATGGTGGAGAATATGCCAAGGAAGACATTGATAATGTGCAAAAGCGTGTGCATGCCGTCACAGATTTTGTTGAGTATGCCCATAAAAAACTTGAGCCTTATGGAGTGAAAGTGTCTGTCGATATTTTCGGTTACACGGCAACACTTCCGGAAGCGCCAGGCATCGGTCAGAATTTCTCGAAGATATCAGAAAACGTAGATGTGATTTCATCGATGATTTATCCAAGCCATTGGACACCTTACTTCGGAATAGCGAAACCTGATATGCAACCTTATGAATTAGTGACTGAATATTCCAAGGTTGAGAAAGCGAAAATAGCAGAATTAAAGAATAAGCCAATATCCAGACCATGGCTGCAAGACTTCACTGCTTCTTGGCTGGGGAGCGGGAATTATAAAGCATATGGTAAAGCAGAAGTAGAAGCTCAGATTAAAGCATTAAATGATCAAGGAATTAACGAATTCCTTCTATGGGATGCTGGGAATTCATATACAGAAGGTGTAGATTACACTCCATAATAGAAAAGACTGACCTGAAATATGACAGGTCAGTCTTTTTTTGATGAGTTTTTATCAACTGGAAATTCGTAAGAAAGGGATAGCCATTCTGAAACTCCTTCATAGCTAACCATTTGATAAAAGATTGAAATATTGTTATCATTAAAGTATTGGTAAGATTAACCGCTTTCAACCACATTACCCCCTTCATGGGCAGTATAGCTCATGATTTCGTATTATTATCCCACGGATAGGACTAACATCTAACATAAACATTTTTTTTCGGAGAAACTTAATGGTATCTCGTTAGTCAATGTCATTTAAAAATTCACTTAAAGGAGTAGATCCATGCACTGGTATGAAAAGTTAAATCAGTATTTCCCTGTAGAGGAAATGAAATCAAAAGAACATCTCGAGACTCTGCTTAAAGAGAGAAGCGACATCTATCATAAAGATGAGGGTCCTCATCATGTCCTTATGTATGTTGAACTTGATGACTTTATCTTTATTGATTATTTATTTGTGTCGAAGGATGCCAGAGGACAGGGATTAGGGCATAAATTACTAGATCAATTAAAAGAAAAGAAGAAAGCCATCATCCTGGAAGTTGAACCTGTGGATTATGATGACACAGATACGGAGAAACGTTTAAAATTCTATAAGCGTGAAGGCTTTGAACATGCTGTCAGTATCGGCTATGCCCGTCGTTCACTAGCTACAAACGAAATCAATGAAATGGAAATCCTTTATTGGGCCCCACATCATGAATCTGAAGATCTTATTTTCAACTCCATGAAGAAAACGTATGAGTTAATTCATACGTACAAAGATCAGAAATTTTATGGTGCGTCTTACCAGCCTGTGGAAGAAGTATTAAAGCAAGATAATGATCGTGATGAGGATGTTTTGAAAAACCTCTAAACCTAGAAAACCTTATTGTCTATTCGCAATAAGGTTTTCTAAATGAAAAAATACAAATGTACGATATCATGTTTAAGGTAAAGATGAACCGGGTAAACCCTTAATAGAAAGCGATCATTTAACGTATGTTAAACCTATGTATAGGAAATTTGACAAATTGGTTAAAACTATGTTCAAGGGACAGTAATTCATGTATAATACATAATAGAGATTTCTTATTTAAACTAATTGTAATTAACGGTTTCGTTTAAATGAAATACTCTATCTTATAAAAAAATCCTTAAGGGAGTGTGAATGATTCGTGGTTACATTATTCACTTCACCTAGTTGCACATCTTGTCGTAAGGCAAAAGCTTGGTTAGAAGAGCATGAGATTCCATATACAGAGCGTAACGTATTTTCTGAGCCATTAAGTATTGATGAAATCAAAGAAATCCTGCGCATGACCGAGGATGGAACAGATGAGATTATTTCGACTCGTTCTAAAACGTTTCAAAAACTTAATGTAGACTTAGAAACATTACCACTTCAAGAGCTTTTCGAGCTTATTCAAAAAAATCCAGGACTTTTAAGACGTCCGATCATCTTAGATGAGAAACGTCTTCAAGTTGGATACAATGAGGATGAAATCAGACGTTTCCTTCCAAGAAAAGTTCGTACTTTCCAACTTATGGAAGCTCAAAGGATGGTAAACTAAAGCAATCTTAGATTCTCAGCATATTTTTAATGTGTGGGAATATATAAGTAAAAGGGGCTGACCCTTTAAGGAACGTTGCGTATCCTTTCGGGTCAACCCCTTTTATATTAGAGTAAGTATTATCACTTGAATTTTCTGCGAATATTCGCTAAAATGTCAAAAACACCTAAGTGGATGTGTGAAGAAAAATGGGTGTTCGTTTAATTCCATTTTCTGCGGTTTTATCATAAAATAGGAGTACAAGGTACAAACTAACATAAATGTATCTTCTATCTTCACCAGCATTAGAGTGTATTCGCTCAGAGGGTGTAGTCCCTTCACCAACATCATGCAAGAAGGGAGAGGTGTTAATTGGAAATCGAACGTATTAATGAAAATACCGTTAAGTTCTATATATCATACGGAGATATAGAAGATCGCGGCTTCGACCGTGAAGAAATCTGGTATAATCGGGAAAGAAGTGAAGAACTTTTCTGGGAAATGATGGATGAGGTTCATCAAGAAGAAGAGTTTGGAATTGAAGGTCCGTTATGGATCCAGGTGCAGGCGTTAGATAAAGGACTGGAAGTACTCGTTACCAGAGCTCAAGTATCAAAAGATGGTCAGCGATTTGAACTTCCTATTCCAGAGGATAAGCTGAAGGAACTTCCTGTTGATGAACGAATAGAGGATCTTCTCGATCAGCATTTCCAAATTAAGCAGGACCAAGATGAGGATGCAGAGGTGGCTCTTGATTTCACGTTGAAGTTCAATGATTTTGAGGATGCGATTGCCCTTTCTCATCGAATGAATGACATGCCTTTGGAACATTTAGAAACAAAGCTTTTAGCATTTGATAATAGATATTTTATTTATGTTAAATTTTCAGAAGAGCATTTTGCAGAAGAAGATATCGACAATATGTTAAGTATATTGCTTGAATATGCCGATGAGTCGCGAATGACCGTTCATCGACTTGAAGAGTATGGAAAAGTGGTCATAACCGAACATGTTTTTGACACGTTGAGTAAACACTTTTCGTAAGAATCAATACCGGTTTCATTTAGAAATCGGTATTTTTTTATATTTATATCCCTGTTCCTCCTATTGAAATTTTTAAAAAGGAGGCATGATTAACAGGGCTTCATTCTCATGGAAACATTAAGCCAGTGGAAGGTGTTAAGCGTATGAAAAATACAGTGAGGGTCCTCCTATTTATTGCTGTTCTTGCATTAAGTTATATTTTCTATTTTGATCAGTACCTATCCGGCATGGTGAAGTATATTAGTATCGTCTTTACATTCTCAGTCATTGTCATTGGATTTCTCATATTCTTTGAGAATCGTCACCCGACTCAAACATTGACTTGGTTGGTCGTGTTAGGTGCATTTCCTTTTTTGGGTTTCATTTTTTATTTATTATTTGGCAGGAATTATCGCAAGGAGAAGATGTACAAGAAAAAGTACATATTGGATAAGGAAACCTATAATAAATATGAACCAGGGCCTAAGGACATCAACGCAGATATGTTTGGATTGTTTCAGGAAAAACATTTTCAGCTTGCCCAGCGTATTGGAAATAGTGCCATATCATTCTCCAGTGAAACAAAATTGTTGACAAATGGGGAAGAGACATTTGGTGAAATATTGAAATGGTTAAAGACAGCCAAACATCATATTCATTTGGAATACTACATTGTCCGCCATGATGATATTGGAAATCAAATTAAAGACATTCTTATTGAAAGAGCCAATGATGGGGTCAAAATCCGCTTCCTTTATGATGCTGTGGGAGCTTGGCAATTATCTAAGAATTATATTGCTCAGATGAAGGAGGCAGGAATCGAAGTTGTTCCCTTTGGACCAGTTAAGATCCCTGTATTGAATAATAAGTTCAACTTTAGAAATCATCGGAAGATCATTGTAATCGACGGGAGTATTGGATTTGTCGGAGGACTTAATATTGGGGATGAGTATTTAGGTAAGAATCCTCATTTCGGTTTTTGGAGAGACACCCATCTCTTTGTCAGGGGAGAAGCGGTAAGGACCCTGCAATTAATCTTTCTTCAAGACTGGTATTATATGACGAACGATGACTTCTTGACGCCTGGATATTTAAGTCCCGATCCACTGGAAAATGCAAATGATGGTGGAGTGCAGATGATTGCAGGCGGACCTGACAATGAATTGAGTGTATTGAAGAATATTTTCTTTTCAATGATCACGTCTGCTAAAAAAAGTGTGTGGGTCGCTTCTCCATACTTCGTGCCGGATGAAGATATTTTTTCAGCTTTAAAGATTGCTGCACTAAGTGGAGTGGATGTAAAGCTGTTGGTACCTCATAAGCCGGATAAACGTATTGTTTTCCATGCCTCAAGATCTTATTTTCCTGACCTTCTAGAAGCTGGGGCACAAATTTTCGAGTATCAAAAGGGGTTCATGCATAGTAAAATTGTAATTGTTGATGAAGAAATGGCTTCGATTGGAACCTCTAATATGGACATGAGGAGCTTTCATTTGAATTTTGAAGTGAATGCATTTTTATATAAAACAGAAAGTACAACCAGCATCGTGAAAGAATATCTTCATGATCTAGAGGACTCTAAAGAATTACAACTGGAAGAATTCCAGAAGAGACATCTTGGCTATAGAATATTGGAATCAACTTCTCGGTTAATGTCTCCGTTACTATAATAGGAGCTTTCAAGTGATAAATCACTTGAAGGCTTTTTTTTGCAGGAATTTCGGTTTTTTTGGCGAATGATTACAGGAGGAGGTGTTCTATGTTAACAGCTTTATTAAATCATAAAGTATTTACCACGATTCATTACTCAAGAGAGGAATTAAAGGAGTTTAAGTGGAAAGGTCGTTCTTTTCGCTGTCCTCACTGCTCGGATGTAGTAAATCTGCGAATAGGAATTAAGAATGTTCCTCATTTCGCACATCTCTCGGATTCTGATTGCGACATTTATCGACAAGAATCACCGAGACACCTGCATAGTAAGCAACTCCTATATGAGAGGTTAAGCTTTCTATATAATGAAGTACAGGTGGAGCACTATATCAATGAACTAAAGCAAACCGCTGACCTATATGTGAAAACGGAATCGCAAGAGATTGCCATTGAAATTCAGTGTTCCACTATCCCCTTATCAGATCTCATTTCCCGAACTCAGGGCTATCACAAGCGTGATATTACTCCGTTATGGATTCTAACTCAAGAAGTAAAGGATAAAGAGCTTCTATCCTTATCTTCATTTCAACAGGCTTTTATCCGATACTCTCCCCAGTTACACTATTTTTTGCTTCATTTTCTTCCTGAAAAAAGAAGCTTCCAATTGTTCACCCATCTAATCCCGACCTCAACCTCAGCCTTTATCTGCTCCGCCCCTATTCGAATACCTATCGAGCAACTCACTCTTCCGCTATTCATTCCCGACTCTGCTGTCAATCACCCAAATCGATTAGAAAAATGGAATCGATACCGTACGAAGTGGATCTATAATAAACTTCAATATTACAAAGGGAAAAAGGATTCCTTTTTACGGGAAGTATACGGGGAAGGCGATACTCTGTTGTACCTTCCCCTTTATGTCGGATTACCGGTCATTCCCCATAGTATTCATATAAAGAATCACGTTGTTGAATGGCAATACTATATATGGAAGGACTATTTGAAGAAGAACCTGTTCTTTACAGAGGAAGAAGTGATCAGGGTGGTCAGTAGAAGAATCGATAGGGGGGATATTGAACTGAGATGCTTCCCCTTGACAGTAGTCGATGGAGTGATTAAGAGAAGTGTCAGGGGATATTTAGATCTTTTAGAAGAGTTGCATGTGGTGAAGAGAGGAAAGGGGGGAGCGTATGGTGTATCCATCCCTTGGAAATGTCCGGATCGTTTTCCCGCGTTCGAACAGCACCAGCATGAGTTTTTTTCTAAATGGAAGCATATATTAAAAAAGGTATAACCGAGATTGTTTTGTTGCAGGAAATTCTTAGATAAGAGAGAATGTAACTATAAGGAATTTTCTGTAGATTTCAGAATGGAGGATGTATATGTCAAAAGATACAGCTGTAAAAAGTCTACCTGGTAGAAAAGAGGTAGAGGAGAAATTAACGTGGAGATTGGAAGATATATTTGAAAGTGATAAAGCGTGGGAGAAAGAATATAAAGAGATTAAAGAGTTAACAGGTCGGGCAGATGAATTTAAAGGGACATTGGGTGATAGTGCAGATCAGCTATACAAAGCATTCGCCTTCCAAGATGAATTGATGGAACGTATGGGGAAGGTTTATACATATTCTCATATGCGCTATGACCAGGACACGACCAATTCATATTATCAAGGGCTGGATGATCGTGCCAAAAGCCTTTATACACAATTAGGAAGCAAATTTGCCTACCTGGTTCCTGAAGTTCTATCCATTGATGAGAAGAAGCTTCAAGGATTCCTGCAGGAGAATGAAGCCCTGCAACAATATAAGCACGCTTTGGAGGAGATCAACCTTGAGCGTCCCCATATTCTCTCTGCTGAACAAGAGGCATTGCTTGCACAAGCATCTGAGGTGTTCAGTGCAGCCAGTAATACATTCGGTATGCTGAATAATGCAGACCTTGAGTTTCCGAGTATTCAAGATGAGAATGGTGAAGAAGTAGATATTACTCATGGTCGTTTTATCCGATTCCTCGAGAGCAGTGATCGCCGTGTCCGTGAGGAAGCATTTAAAAAGGTATACGAAACGTATGGACAGTTTGAAAATACGTTTGCTTCTACATTGAGCGGTGCTGTGAAGAAGGATAACTTTATCGCAAATGTAAGGCATTATGACTCAGCAAGGCATGCAGCGTTATCAAATAACAATATTCCTGAAGAAGTGTATGATAACCTCGTTGAAACAGTCAACAAGAACCTTCATTTGCTACAACGATATGTAAAGCTCCGTAAGAAAGTGTTGGGACTGGACGAGGTTCATATGTATGATCTTTATACTCCGCTTGTGAAAGAAGTCAAAATGGAAATATCCTATGACGAAGCTCAGAATATGATTCTTGATGGGCTAAAGCCCCTTGGTGATGAATATGCAAATGTGCTGAAAGAGGGCTTTGAAAACCGCTGGGTAGACGTAGTTGAAAACAAAGGTAAAAGAAGCGGTGCATACTCATCAGGAGCATACGGTACAAATCCATATATCCTTATGAACTGGCAGGATAATGTGAATAATCTTTTTACGTTGGCTCATGAATTCGGGCATAGTGTCCATAGCTTCTACACGAGACAAACACAGCCTTATACGTATGGGCATTATTCCATCTTTGTTGCCGAGGTGGCATCTACATGTAATGAAGCGTTATTGAATGATTATCTATTGAACACAATCGATGACGAGAAAAAACGTTTGTACCTCTTAAATCATTATTTGGAAGGTTTCAGAGGCACGGTTTTCCGTCAAACCATGTTTGCTGAATTCGAACACTTAATTCATAAGAAGGCACAAGAAGGAGAGGCCCTTACCTCCGAATTCCTAACAAAAGAGTACTATGAGTTGAATAAAAAATATTTTGGGGAAGACATTTCGATTGATGAAGAGATTGGATTGGAATGGGCACGCATTCCTCACTTTTATTACAATTATTATGTCTACCAATATGCAACGGGATTCTCTGCTGCAACTGCCCTCAGTCAACAAATCCTTGAAGAGGGAGAGCCTGCCGTTGAACGTTACATCGACTTCTTGAAAGCTGGAAGCTCCGACTATCCGATTGAAGTATTGAAAAAGGCCGGTGTGGATGTGACAACCACCAAACCAGTGGAAGATGCATGCAAAGTATTCGAGGAAAAGTTGAATGAAATGGAAGAATTGTTGGAAAAACTTCAGTAAAGACTACTGAAAACAAGAATATCCCCCGTCTTAAGGCATAAGCCGCAAGACGGGGGATGTTTGTTTATGAAATCATTCTATTGAAATAACAGGTCCGTCCCTCATTTCATGGAATTGAATCCTCTAAAGCGATTACGGTTCCCCAGGGAGTGGAAGAAAAGCAGGAGTGAGAGAAAGAGGACTGGGGAGGTTATATAAATCGGAATGAGGTGCATGAGGCCGAGGATGTTAATAAAGAAACTGATCATGATTAATAGGAGGAGGATTCCATATTTTATCTTTAATGTCATAGTGATTCCCTCCATAGGTAGTCTTATTACCATGTATATGAAGGACTGGCAGAGAACATGTATTGATTTTGACAATATTGTGAAATAACATACAAACAACTTGCCAATACAAGTGCATAAGTGATATATTATCAGTGTGAAGTTGATCACAAGCAAACATATACCCCTTTGTTTGACCGTGAAAAATTTCTCCCATCCCCTTTGTTCGTATTGAAAAACCGATGTTGGTAACAACATCGGCTTTTCTTGTTTTATACGGTATTTTATTATATTGAAATAATTATTGGTTTATATATTTCCAAAACGTTCCATGCTTTGCGGGGAGCTTTTTTACTTTTTGCTGAAGCGTCCATTTTTTCATTTGCTTTTCGACTTCTTCTATAGATAAATCGTAAACCACGGCTATTTCCTTCGAAGCGACAACCCGGTAATATTTCATGAATACTTCCAGTGGAGGCAAGGGCTGTTTCTCTGGCTTTGCTGCGAGCATTTCTTCAATAATATGAACATACACCTCATAGGAATACAACCCTGTAATCTTCAACCCTTCATCTTCAATGTTCTCGTTGAAGAAGACTAATGTCGGGATTTCATCTACCTCCATTTCAGATGTGATCTTAACATCACACTGAAAGGCTTTAGAAGCTGAGGAAGAATTTATGTCATTCATAAATTCAGGTAAATCTAGTTTGGCTGCACGGGCACATTCCTTTAGTACCTCGATATCGGAAATATCTTGTTTTTGTAAAAATAATCGTTCTTGTAAAAAGCGTAAGAAACGAATTCCAGAATGCTTTCCTTGAAGCTCTGCTGCTTTAATGGCGAATGATGCAAGATACGGTGAATCAATAGGATTATCAATCCATAAGCTTCCGTCGCATGACATTCCTGAGCGGCTAGCTGTCTTATCCCATTGTTGGGCTAAATCTTCCTGTTTCCGTTTAGTGGCAAGATTCAAGGATGCGAGCTGTCCACTTAAAATATAGCGGATCCGAAAGTATTGTCCGTATTCAATGTGCAGTTTCTTTAATATCGGTTCCAGGGCCCAACATTCCGGACAAAGAGGGTCTACAAACATATAAATTTCCAGAGGTTTCTTGCCATGTCCACATCCTTTAAAGTGATGCCAACTATTTGTTCTAGTCAATGCCATACCCCTTTGGATTTTCTGTATTCACCATATGATGAGCGGTTAATACCAGTCTGTGAAAAAAGTCATCTCTTACTGGACCCTCTAGATCGACTTCATCCATCGCTTCATGCATACAGCTTAACCAAGCCTTTGCCCGTTCCTCTGTAATGGGAAAGGGGGTATGCCTTGCACGCAGCATAGGGTGTCCATGTTCCTCTGTGTAAAGAGCCGGACCACCTAAATATTGGGTTAGAAATTGTTTTTGTTTACGAGCTGTCTCGGTTAAATCATCTGGGAAGATGGATGCTAATTCCGGATGATTTGATACTCTATTATAAAAAGCTTCAACGAGCATGGAGAGTTTCTTTTCGCCGATAAGATTATAAGGCATTTGTGGTTTCTCGACCATAAGAATGACTCCTTTTTCCTTAGATTGTATTTTCATTCTAGCAAGCATTCATCTTTATCTCAAACAAATCGGCTTGCCCCAACCTATTATTCCTAAATTAGTGTAGCCTTCTTTTACTTGCCTATCCTGTTTTCATTAAAATATGGTGGGTTTTTTATTGAGTATTGAACGGGACTATCATCCTGTTCGTTTTTTACTCCTTCTGGTGAGCGAAGATGACATCCGTATATAGGGATAAGAGTAACCAATATGTGGTAGATGGGAAAAATGAATAGAAAAATGCCTGTGATTCGTTTTGAAATCACAGGCATTTTTCTTGCTTACCATCAATTGGAAGTTAGAGGTTATGCAAAATAGCGATCTGTCACTTTCTTAACATAAGCTGTCGTTTCCTTAAACGGTGGGATTCCATTGTATTTATCAACATTTCCAGGTCCTGCATTGTAGGCTGCTAAAGCCATGTGTACGTCTCCGTTATATTTATCAAGCATTTGCTTTAAGTATTTGGTACCTGCGAATACATTTTCTTCCGGATCAAAGATGCTGTTCACACCGAGTCCCCTTGCCGTGCTTGGCATGAGCTGCATCAGTCCTGATGCGCCTGCCGGACTGACCGCGTCAGGATTGAAGTTGGACTCCTGCTTTATGACTGCTTGTATAAGCTTTTGGGGGACTCCATAATGATCTGATGCACGTGAAATAATGGCATCGATTTCCTGAGGCGCTTTCCGGTTTGGCTGGTTCAAGGTGGTCAGTCCTTGAATGGGTGGTGTGCCTGAAAACGCTGATTTAGAAGCTAGTGATTCTCGAACCGATCCTAGTGATTGATTCATACTTTCATTATGTTGGCCCGTATAAAGTGCCTGATTTAATAGTTGTTGAAATAAATCACTGGACTTTCCAGTGGATTGTTGAACAGAAGATATAGACCCCAAGCTAGTAAGGGCTTGCAACTCCATCATCGTTTTTAACTGCTGAACATTCATAAAATTAACTCCTCTTTTTGAAAACATGGATTCTTCTTCTATATCGGTAAAAATCAATCCTGTTTTAATTTTTCCGTGTAGAAGCGTTTGATTTTATTATCCGTTTTTCGTAGTGGGATATTTAGCTGCTCCAATAAGGAACGGAAAATCTTTTCGCCTGATTGACGCTCTTTCACTTCATACTCAAGCTCATAGTCTTGTCTTTGTAAGTAAGAGCTTTTGTCGAAAACAAGAAGTCCTTCTCTATAATCGATTTCAGCTCTGCTCGTCGTAAGTGTCCCGAAGTATTGAAGGGATTGAGTGGAGATATTCAGGGAGTGAATGGCACTTTTGACTTCACCCTCAGGAAATACACCTCCGCTTAAAAGCGAATCTGCTTCCTGCTTCGATAATTGCTGATTCGTTTCTAAGAGATCTTCTTTTAAGGGTGTTTTTAACGTTAGCGTATAGGTCCCGCTTTTATGGCGGATTCTTAGAGCTGACTGATTGTCTTTTAGTTGATAGTCTGGCGTATCAAAATAGTGATTATCTTGAGAGGTGAAGTCCTCATCATTAATATGGAAATGAGAGATCAATTGTGAAAATTCATCTTGGGTTACTAGATTCTTGAATTCAATTTCGATTTCTTGTGCCATTTCAAGCATCCTTTCCTTGCATACTTCTTCTATTATCTCTTTAATAAAAGGGAACTTCAATGTTTAGATGAAATGGTTGTCTTATGTTAAAATGATACTGATTGTTTAATGGAAGGATGAAGAATATCATGAGGAAAATAGTTCAATTTCAACACACTACATATGAAGACGGTACATTATACTTACATACGGACCAAGCGGACCTCTTACAAGGAACGAGTGCAGCCGGTCAAATCATTGCAGATTCTGATCACTATGCGTTCGTATACCTGGCAGAAAACGAAGAAGAATATGTTTACCTATACCTTGATGAGTCTATCTGGTCTGAACTGAAGAAAGCTTTAAATGAAAAAGCTGCTGTCATTGCCAAAAGTGATGAGTATTCTTTGGAATTGGATCAATTCATTGAAGAGCTTGATTATCTTGTTGGTAATATAGAAGGAAATGGTAACTACGGTGACGAAATGGTTAAAAAGGTAGAGAGCGTGTTTCTTGAAAAATAGGCTCGTGACGTAAAGAGGTGAGGAGAATGAATCACTGGGAACAATTTTTAGCTCCCTACAAGCAAGCGGTAGATGAATTGAAGATTAAGCTTAAAGGGATGAGAGGAGAATATGAACTTCATAACACCCATTCTCCCATTGAATTCGTAACCGGCAGGGTAAAGCCAATTGCGAGTATACTGGATAAAGCGAATCAAAAGGGCATCAAACTAGCAAATTTAGGCGCAGAATTACAGGATATAGCAGGATTGAGGATGATGTGTCAATTTGTTGAGGACATTCATGTCGTTGTGGAAAAACTTCGTGCCCGCAAGGATTTTACCATTATTGAGGAAAGAGATTATGTGACGTGTAAGAAACAAAGCGGATACCGTTCCTATCATGTGGTCATCGACTATCCGGTGCAAACAATATACGGTGAAAAGAATTTACTGGTAGAAATTCAAATCCGTACTCTTTCAATGAATTTTTGGGCGACAATTGAACATTCTTTGAATTATAAGTACAGTGGTCAAATTCCTGAACAAATTCGTTTTCGTCTGCAGAGCGCCGCGGAGGCCGCCTTCCGACTTGATGAAGAGATGAGCTTGATTCGAGAAGAAATTCAGGAAGCCCAAGTCATTTTCACAAACAAAAAGGAAAAGGATCAACGAGGGAAAAGTTCAAAGGATCAACTAAAACAGCAGTGACTCGAAGGGGGTAAACGAATGAAGTTCGCGATAACATCTAAAGGTGATTCGAAGTCCAATACATTAATGCACAAAATGAGAACGTATCTTCAGGATTTCAATCTGGTCTACGATGACGATGAACCTGATATCGTCATTTCGGTGGGAGGAGACGGTACCCTCCTCTATGCCTTTCATCGATACAGCTCCCGGCTGGATAAGACGGCCTTTGTTGGGGTACATACGGGCCACCTCGGTTTCTATGCCGATTGGGTACCAGAAGAGATTGAGAAGTTGGTCATTGCCATTGCAAAAACGCCTTATCAAATCATCGAATATCCTTTGCTTGAAACCATCATTCGCTATCAGCACGGAGGAAAGGAAACACGTTATTTAGCTCTAAATGAATCAACGGTAAAAAGCGTAGAAGGTACTCTAGTCATGGATGTTGAAATCAGGGGGCAGCACTTTGAACGTTTCAGGGGTGATGGACTGTGTCTTTCGACTCCTTCAGGCAGTACGGCTTATAACAAGGCACTTGGCGGCGCGATCATTCATCCGTCTTTACCTGCCATTCAATTCGCTGAGATGGCTTCCATTAATAATCGTGTATTCCGAACCATTGGATCACCACTGATTTTACCTGCCCATCATACATGCATGCTGAAGCCTGTGAATGGACCTGATTTTCTTGTGACCATCGACCATCTATCCCTCCTTCATAAAGATGTGAAAAGTATTCAGTATCGTGTGGCTGATGAAAAAATCCGGTTTGCCCGCTTCCGTCCTTTCCCGTTTTGGAAAAGGGTGCATGATTCCTTTGTTGCAGATGAGTAAGGAAAGACCAGGCAGTACGGTATGAAAGGCTATATGCTGAAATGGATCATTCCGTGCCTCTATGAGGGGAAGCTGATGAGAGAATTCTTAATCGATCAGCATATTTCAAAGCGCACCCTGACTGCTGTGAAATATGATGGTGGATCCATCACCGTGAATGGAAAAGAAGAGAATGTACGATACCCCCTTTCGGAAGGGGATATCCTTGAGGTGCGTTTCCCGAAAGAAAATGGGAGTGAAACCCTGGTGGCAGATGAGGCCAATCTATCGATCATCTATGAAGATGAAGACGTGCTCGTAGTAGATAAACCTTGGGGAATGAAGACGATTCCCACGAAAGATGAGCCTAGAGGAAGTCTAGCTAACGCGATTTTGGGATATTATCGTAAGAGTGATATTCCATCAACCGTTCATATCGTAACACGGTTGGATAAAGACACATCTGGACTTGTTTTAATAGGGAAGCATCGCCACGTGCATCATTTATTCAGCCTTCAACAGAAGGGACGGGAAATTAAGAGGACCTATGAGGCCATCGCTGCAGGGATACTTGACAGGAAGGCGGGCTTGATTGAGGAGCCGATTGGGAGGAAATCTGATAGTATCATCGAAAGAGAAGTGCAAGAAGGCGGAAAGTTCGCCCTTACGCATTATACCGTTGTGAAGCAGTTTTCTGAATTTGCCCATATCGAGTTGCGTTTGGATACAGGCAGAACCCATCAAATCCGGGTTCATATGTCATTTATCGGACACCCCCTGGCAGGGGATGACCTGTATGGAGGCAGTGTAGAGTTGATTGAAAGGCAGGCACTTCATTGTAAACACCTTTCTTTTTTTCACCCTATTAAAAAGGAATGGATTTGTATGGAGGCTGAGTTGCCTTCGGATATGAGAATGTTGCTTGATAGACAATAAAAAGAGAGATCCTTTTCAGCTTAGTTGAACAGGGTCTCTTTTTTAATCGTGATATCTTGAAAGATTGGATAGGGTTGTGCGAATTGTATGTGATCAGTAGATGAATATTATATCCGGACACGTCATCTATGAAATTCAATCCTATGTCTTTGTCCTATCGTCCACGATGGCTTTCTAGTAGGACCGTGCCTTTTTTCTTTTCTTTTCCTGTATTTTATGCCATATTAATGATTCAGTCTTTCATCAGATGAGTTTATAATTCATTATGTCTCTGGCCATAAGGGTAAAGCTGTATGAAAACGAACCTTCCTTAATCACAACTTAATGTGATGGGAGCTCTAAACCAGTTTTTTGGCATAGAGATTCATATGAAAAATCAAGCAAAATAATACATACATGAAAAATGAATTCAAAAGAGACATTCTCTTCAAGATTTGCTAGTATTATTACGACTATATACAATTCAAGAATAGAAGGAGGGTGTATATGATGTCTGAAGTAACTCAAGATCAAGAAAAGGAAAGAGAGAAGCAGGATAAAGAAATGTACGATGAAGACCTTCTCATTAGAGCCCTTCACGAAGAAGATCTCGATTTATTTCGTTCTGAATTTGTCCATTTACACTCTTATGACCAAGCGAAGTTTTTCTCTAAAATAGATGAAGATTTACGAAATCGTCTCTATCACTATCTTTCTCCGGAAGAAATGGCTGAGCTCTTTGAAAGCCTCGATATCGATGAAGAGGATTATCAGGGTATTCTAGCCGAGATGAACCCTACATACGCTGCAGAAATGCTTTCCAATATGTACGCCGATGACGCGGTTGATGTCCTAAATGAACTGGATAAAGATCAAGTCGTCAGCTATCTGACCATAATGGATGATGAATCAGCTAAAGAAATCAAAGAATTATTGCATTATGAGGAGTATACTGCAGGAAGTATCATGACCACGGAGTTCGTGGCCATTTCAAAAAATCAGACCGTGCGATCTGCTATGTACATATTGAAGAACGAAGCACCGAATGCCGAAACGATTTACTACATATATGTCGTGGATGATGATAAAAAACTTGTAGGAGTTATTTCTTTAAGGGATTTGATCATTAGCCATGATGATGTCATGATCGGTGAAATTATGAGCGGTCGTGTGAGGGCTGTTGGCGTCAGTGAGGATCAGGAAGCCATTGCCAGACAAATGAAAGATTATGACTTTCTGGCTCTGCCTGTAGTCGATTTTCAACATCATCTTCTCGGTATCATAACGGTGGATGACATCATGGACGTTATGGAAGAAGAAGCATCTGATGACTACTCCAAACTCGCCGGTATTGCCGATTTGGATTCAATCGACCGGAGTCCTGTGAATGCAGCTAAAAAGCGTCTTCCCTGGTTGATTGCCTTATTATTCCTCGGAATGTTTACGGCAAGTTTGATCGGACGATTTGAAGATACATTGGATAAAGTAGCGATCCTTGCAGTATTTATTCCCTTGATTGCAGGGATGGCCGGGAACACAGGGACCCAGGCACTGGCGGTAGCAGTGAGAGGGATTGCAACAGGGGATTTGGAAAAGGAAAACAAGATGTCCCTTGTCATACGGGAAGCGGGTACCGGGCTGATTACAGGTACAACATGCGGAATTGTGGTCAGTATCGTCGTTTATGTATGGAAAGGTGAATTCTTCCTTGGACTCCTTGTGGGGATTTCAGTGTTGGTCTCATTATTTGTCGCCACGCTTGCAGGCACATTAGTCCCCTTATTAATGCACAAGCTAAAAGTAGATCCAGCCGTTGCTTCTGGCCCTTTTATTACAACGATCAATGATATTATAAGTATCCTAATTTATTTTGGATTAGCGACACTTTTTATGAATTACCTAATATAGAGAGAAGAGGGGGAGGAATAAATGGAACAGCATGCATCCGTTGCATCACTGGTCATTGTAATCCTAGTCGCTTTTTTGACTCCCATTTTGTTACATCGACTTAAGCTGAATTTCATTCCGGTTGTGATTGCTGAAATCATCATGGGATTGGTTATTGGTAATAGCGGGTTTAATCTCGTTCATCAGGATATGTGGCTTGAGACATTATCTACCCTGGGCTTTATTTTCCTAATGTTCTTAAGCGGATTAGAAATTGATTTCACAGCGTTTTCAGGCGGGAAAAAGAAGAAAGTGATTATGCCGAATGGGAAAGAAGAACCGAACCGATTGAAATTAGCGATCATCATTTTCATCGGTATTTTCTTTGTATCACTTGGACTATCGTATCTATTTGTCCTGTTTGGTCTTATAGATAATGCGTTCCTGATGACGTTGATCATTTCGACAATCTCACTCGGCGTAGTGGTTCCTACTTTGAAGGAAGCCCATATTATGAAAAGTGCCATCGGACAGATTATCCTATTGGTGGCAGTGATTGCAGACCTTGCGACCATGATTTTATTAGCAGTATTCGTCTCCCTCTATGGTGAGGGGCATGGAAATATGTGGCTACTATTAATCCTGTTCGGGGTTGGAGTGCTTTTATACTTCCTTGCTAAGAGACTGAAGAACAACCCATTCATCAAGAGCTTATCTACAGGAACCGTTCAAATCGGAACCCGTGCTGTCTTTACGTTAATTATTTTACTGGTGGCAGTTTCAGAGACCGTTGGAGCCGAAAATATTCTGGGGGCCTTCCTTGCAGGTGTGCTCGTATCATTGCTTGCGCCGAACCAGGAAATGGTTCATAAGCTTGATTCGTTTGGATATGGATTTTTAATTCCGATTTTCTTCGTGATGGTCGGTGTAGAGCTTGATCTTGGATCGCTTCTCAGTGATAAGAAGATGCTCCTGCTCATTCCGTTATTGCTTATAGCATTCTTGATTTCCAAAATCATTCCGGTTTATTTATTGAAATTCTGGTATGATACGAAAACCACGATTGCATCAGCATTTTTACTTACATCGACCTTATCATTGGTCATCGCCGCTGCGAAAATCGCAGAAAGAATTGAAATGATCACCCCACAAATGAGTGGTACCCTCATTTTAGTTGCGGTCATTACATGTATCATCACACCTATCTTCTTTAAAAAGCTCTTCCCGAGAGAGAGTGCTAAAGAGAAGAAACTTAAAATAACGTTCTTAGGTGCCAATCAGTTAACAATGCCGGTTTCAAGAGAGCTTCATTCTTCTCTGTATGAGCCCGTTCTGTATCATACCAAACAGGATAAATCGGAACGAAGCATTGCTGACTCACTCTTTACAATCAATGAGATCGATAATTATGAACTGAATACACTTGAAGAAGAGAATATCTTCGAATCAGATATTATCGTGATTTCCACAGGTGATGAAGAAGTGAATGCAACATTGGCAGTTACGGCCAAAGAATATGGAGTTAATCGTGTGATCGTAAGGGTGGAGAGCCCTGACCTTTATGAAACCCTCCGTGAGCAAGAGATAGAAGTCTATTCTGTCTTCTTATCCACGAAGGCATTGTTACGAGCTCTCATTGAATCTCCGTCTGTCATGAATATCCTGACAAACCAAGAAACGTCCCTATATGAAATCCGCATGCTGAACAGCCAATTTGAAGGTATGACATTGCGTAAGTTTCCATTTACGGGAGACGTCATTTTCGTCCGGATCTTCAGAGGCAAAGATTCCATTGTTCCACATGGAGACACAGAGCTTCACATGAATGATCGATTAATCGTCACAGGTTCTAAAGAGTATGTTGACGAACTCAAACGAGAACTTGAATTCTGTGAGTATTGCTAAGATAAACCCAGACTTCCCAAGAACTTTTTCTTGGGAAGTTTTATTTATAAGGCTCTATTCGCAAAGATTGTTGTTTTCTACTCTTTTAAGAAATTTTAGGGAAACATACTTAGTTGATTTACGCTGCAGGTGCTCGACTCCTGCGGGAATTGCGGGAAAGTTGAGACCCCGCAGGGCTTTAGCCCGAGGAGGCTCAACTCACGCCCCGCGGAAAGCGAGCACCTGCAGCGGAAATCACCACATACCATTTAAAAGCAATAAAGTTTACGAAAACAGCCATTTATAAAGAGGAATCCGGCCCATCACCAACAAATACCTAATAAGAGAGAAAAGATTTATAAGGAGGTTTTCATCATGTGGGAAACGAAAGTGTTAGAAATCAGGGAAAAGATTAAGGCAAGCTTTATGGATCTATCACCGGAAAAATTGAACCGCCGGCCATCAGAAGGGGAATGGAGCATTGCTCAGATCGTGCTTCATCTTGCGGGAGCGGAAACGCGTTTTATGACTTTGGCACTTGATTCAGCTGAGAAGGGGCCAGATACAAGTAATGAAAGAGTGGATTTAAGCGTTTTTGATGATCCGGCGCAGAAATTAAAGGCTCCGATCGAACCATCACGAGATCCTCAAAGCAAAGAAGATTTATTGAAGGCATTGGAAGAATCCCGATCATTCACAACACATTTTTTAGAAAAACACACGAAAGAACGACTGAAGAATCGTTCGATGCACCACCATCGCTTTGGAGAAATGCCGATTTGGCAGGTGCTGGAGCTTCTTGGTAAACATGAACAGAGGCACCTCCTGCAAATCGAAGAGGTGAAAAATAGAATACGATAGGAATTTTCTTTTCTTTTCCTAGGGATTGCTGTAGAATTAGTAGTAGGTACTAATAACATGTATTAATTAGGAGGATTATAATGACTCTTTCATTAAAAGGTAGAACATATGTCGTGATGGGAGTTGCGAATAAACGAAGTATAGCCTGGGGAATCGCCCGTTCCTTACACCAATCAGGTGCCCGTTTGATCTTTACATATGCAGGGGAACGTTTTGAAAAAGGGGTGAGGGATCTTGCCGGCACATTGGAAGGTGGAGAACATTCGATCGTTCTTCCTTGCGATGTGACAAGGGATGAAGACATTGAAAAATGCTTCGCAACAATCAAAGAGGAAGTCGGCGTTATTCATGGACTGGCTCACTGTATCGCATTTGCCAATAAAGAAGAGCTTGCAGGAGACTTATATGAATACAACAAGAGACGGTTTCCTGCTTGCTCACAATATTAGCTCATATTCCTTGACTGCTGTGGCGAAAGTTGCGAAGGATCTAATGACAGAGGGTGGAAGCATCGTCTCAATGACCTATCTTGGCGGAGAAAGAGTCATGCAAAACTACAATGTGATGGGTGTTGCGAAAGCTTCCCTTGAAGCAAGTGTAAAATATCTTGCGAGTGACCTCGGGAAACATGATATTCGTGTCAATGCCATTTCTGCCGGACCGATCCGCACACTTTCTGCAAAAGGTGTTGGTGACTTTAACAGTATCCTGAAAGAAATTGAAGAGCGTGCTCCGCTTCGCCGGAATACGACTCAAGAAGAAGTCGGAGATACGGCTGTATTCTTATTCAGTGATTACTCAAGAGGGATTACTGGTGAGAATCTACATGTGGATTCAGGATATCACATATTAGGATAATAAATAGTTGGCGACTGCGAGATTCCATTCTTGCAGTCGTTTTTCTTTAGACAGAATTCATAAAAATCCATTAATAAATGAAACTCCTAGGCGCAATTCGCATACATATAAAAGTGGAGAACAATTAGGAGGTGTCAAGTGTGAACACAGAGAAAAAAGCAGGGAAAGAACCTTTGCTCTATATAAACCAGCCCAGATTAGAAGACGTTAAAGGAAACATGCAAGTAACGTATCGCTCTTCCAAAAATAAGCTTCAACCAAAGCAAGAGGAGACGCAGACTGTTATCGATAACAAAACAGAAGTGCGTGAGCAACAAGACGATCACTACCTAGATGAGCTGAAGTATCCATTTCAGACGAGAGGGGTTGAAGATTCAGGACCTGGAGCTGTCCAATCAACCACTCTCGAGACTCAGAGAAAGTCAGCGACTGCCTCATTCCGAAAACTAAAACCGTTCAGAGATTTGACGATAGAGGAGAAATTAGAATACATTTCTGCAAGTATTTCCGGTCAAGTGCCGTTTCCATGTGAGTTTTCAACTGGAGAGGTTTCTGTAAAGGGTGTCATCCAAGACGATGAAGGAGATGAAATAACGGTTAAAAGCTTTAATGGTGAAGTGGTTAGAATAAGGAAAAATACACTTCAAACAATCAAAATGATTGGACTGCAATAAAAAAGGAGCCAGGCGGGAGACCCGGCTGGCTTTTTCATATGAACTTGGATATTAGTCTTCGCATTCAAGGAATACGTGTACGTCTTTGATACATTGAATCGCACAGAAGCAATCCAGGTCAACTGTGATACATTCGTCTGTAAATACCCACTCTGTATTATTGCCCATAGTCTCCATTTCAGAGCCAGAACCTGATCTAGAACCAGTACCTTCAGCATAGTCAGGCTTTAACACTTGAAGCGTAGCACAGCAGTTATCGAATACTTCTTTCACCCGGAAAAATGGTGATTTCCAAGGACATCCTTTGATGTGCGCTTTAAAAGTCTCACCGTTTTTAAGATATAACTTGAAAATACGAGTGTTCAATCGATTAGTAGGACTCACCATTGAACCTAGTGGCTCAAGGAAACAATCGTTTTTACAATCGTTACACTCCTGATTTGCTTCGTCTTGGATATCTTTAATAGCACGGACGGCTTGACATACGCAACCACGATCTTTTGAACTTTTGTCTTTATCTCTTCCGCAACCCATATAGAAGTTCCTCCTTAAAATGAATTTCATTTACATTACTAACATATTGTCGGGTAGGCAATTAGGTAACGGACATCTGCCCTCTTTTGAAAATTTGGGCTTGTATAATTTGAAAATCGAAGGGAGTCCTTTCATTGCAGCTAGAATTGGTTGAACTTATTACGTTGGGGTTGGCCATTTTTCGCTTAACCCATCTTATTGTCTTTGATAAAATAACTGAATTTTTAAGAGTCCCATTTTTTGATGAGCACATTGTAGTCGAGGATGATGGTGAAGAGGCGGTCTATCTTTCGCCCAAGAAGGGTGGATTGGTCGGTTTTATTGGTGAATTATTGTCTTGTTATTGGTGTACTGGAATTTGGGTTTCTATTTTTCTTTACGGAGGATATTTCTTTTTCCCATTTTATTTTATGCCTCTCATCACCCTTTTGGCAGTTGCTGGTATAGCTTCCATTTTTGAAGCAGCTGTACAAAGTTGGAAAACGGATTAATTCATTAGGTAATTAGTGGAAACAAGCTCGGAAATATTCACATATACTGGAAGGGAATGATGATAAAGGAGGTAACAAGAAGTGAAGATAGCCTCTACAAATATAAAGAAACAATCCGGCTCATCCACAAAGAAAAAAGGATGCGGTTGCGGGTCGAAAGTGAAGAAAAGCTAAGACTGCTCAAATTGGGCAGTCTTTTTTTCATAAAAAATGAGTTTATGAAAAAAATAAAGGATGAGTACAAATAAAAGAGGGATATGCCATGAACAATATTCGACTCATCATTCCGTTAGCTTTATTTGTTTTAATAGGATGTGCAAATAAGGAAGATGGAAGTGATAGTAAGATTGCACTTATGAAGAAAACCAATCCATCACCCATTGAATTAGTTGACAATCCTGAAACGGACAGCTACGGCCACGCCATCAAACAGGAAATTTCAAAGATGAAAGAGCTCTATGATGTAGCGGTCATTCAAGATAAGGAAGAAACGCTGGTCGTATATAAAGTGAAGCATTTACACAGGTTCAAAATGAAGGAAATCGAAAAAAAAATGGATGCGTTTTTAGAAAATAAGTATCCTGGTGAGAATTTCATTTTATCAAGTGACTATAAAATTTTTCTGGAAACCATTCGCTTAAAAGAAAAACTGCAAAACGGTACTATCTCTAAGAAGGATGCTGAAACCAAGTTCAAGGAAATTGTGAAACTTCAAAAGGAAAAAACGTAGGAGGAATGTTAGGTGGGGAAGTCACAAAAAACACCTGAACAAAAAAAATATGAGCAGTTGGAAAAACAGTATGAAACAAAGCGGCCATTATTGAAAAATGTGATCAAAGCATTTTTCGTTGGAGGCTTTATCTGTTTAATCGGTCAGGCCGTCACCTATATGTATATTTACTATTTCAATTTCACAGAGCAGACCGCAGGGAATCCAACTGTAGCAACGATGGTCTTTCTTGCGATGCTTCTGACTGGCTTCGGTATGTACGACCGTATTGGTCAATTTGGTGGGGCAGGAAGTGCTGTACCTGTCACCGGATTCGGGAACGCAGTGATTTCTGCTGCCATTGAGCATAGAACAGAAGGTCTTGTTCTCGGAGTCGGAGGGAATATCTTTAAACTCGCTGGATCGGTTATTGTGTTTGGTGTTTTTTCTGCATTCGTTGTAGCCTTAATCAAGACGCTCTTAATTCAATGGGGGGTGATTTAATGCTTAAAGGTTTAAGATCTTGGGTATTCACGTCACATCCTGCCATTCTCTCAACCGGCGTGGTGGGTGGCCCTTTTGAGAAAAAAGGGGACTTGTCAGCCGACTTTGATCACTTCTACGATGATTTATGGATGGGGCAAGAGACGTATGAAAAAGCCAATCGTACACTGATTGAAGATGCTGTTCAAATCGCATTGGAAAAACAGAAATTAGAAAAAAGCGACATTCAGTTTTTCTTAACTGGTGATCTGATTAATCAAATAACCCCTTCAAGCTTTGCGGCCAGAACGAATGGCATTCCATATTTCGGATTGTTCGGGGCATGTTCAACTTCCATGGA
The DNA here is from genome assembly GCA_963787015.1 of uncultured Bacillaceae bacterium. Lineage (GTDB taxonomy): Bacteria > Bacillota > Bacilli > Bacillales > Bacillaceae_B > Rossellomorea. The sequence continues at coordinate 1,078,342 of CAWBBM010000040.1, read as the reverse complement.
AGGACTTGCCCTTTCAGCATTCCTGGTCAATTATCAAGGGGCTCATCACGTTGTAACAGGGGCTTCCAGTCATAATGCCGCTACGGAGAAACAGTTTCGTTATCCTACAGAATATGGTGGTCAAAAACCGCCAACCGCACAATGGACGGTCACAGGGGCAGGATATGCAGTCATTGGAGAAGGGTCATCCGTCAACATGCCTACACCAAGAGTCACGTCGGCAACGATCGGGAAAGTAATGGATATGGGATTGAAGGACCCTTTCAATATGGGAGGGGCCATGGCACCGGCTGCAGTCGACACAATGATTGGTCATTTTCAGGACCTCGGAAGGGACCCAACATATTACGATCTCATCGTTACAGGAGATCTTGCTAAGATAGGAAGGCAGGCGGCCTATGCAATGTTAAAGGAAAAAGGATATGCATTATCTGAACAGCAGTTTCAAGATTGTGGGATGCTGATTTACGGTGATCATCAGCCGGTCCAATCTGGTGCCAGTGGACCCGGCTGTTCAGCTACTGTTCTCTACGGGCACCTCCTCAATGAAATGAAAAAAGGTAAATATAAACGCATTTTAGTCATTGCCACAGGAGCGCTATTGTCCCCGTTGACATTTCAACAAGGAGAATCCATCCCGTGTATCGCTCATGCCGTATCCATTGAATACTTGTAAGTGGGAAAGGAGGAAACCAAGTGTTAGCCATGTTTTTTTGGGCATTCACGATAGGTGGTATCATCTGTGTAATCGGTCAATTGCTGTTTGATGTTGCGAAACTCACACCGGCCCATACATTAAGCTTATTGGTTGTTTCAGGATCCGTGCTTTCCGGATTCGGCTTATATGAGCCACTCATTGATTTTGCAGGTGCTGGTGCTACAATCCCGATTACTAGTTTCGGGAATGCTCTGGTAAATGGAGCCATGCAGGAAGCGCAAGAGCATGGGGTTGTCGGGGTCCTTACAGGTATGTTTGAGGTGACAAGCTCAGGGATTTCTTCTGCCATCATATTCGGATTCATAGGAGCGCTCATTTTTAAACCAAAGGGATAATAGAGGTGAAATCTAGTGCCTGAATACTTACAGGTGGCGTTGAGAAGTCTGTTCATATTACTTTCACTATTTGCCATAACCAAATTATTAGGGAAGAAACAACTTTCTAAATTATCTTTTTTTGAGTACATTACAGGAATTACTGTAGGGAGCATTGCAGGGACTCTCTCGATGGACCTTGGGCTCCCCTTGAGTGAAGGACTGATGAGTATCCTTCTATGGTTTACATTCCCCCTGTTATTTTCCTTCCTATCACTGAAAAGCATTCGATTCAGACGATTTGCAGAAGGGCAACCGACCGTATTCATCAAGGATGGAAATATCGATGAACGGGCATTGAAAAAGGAAAAATATTCTGTTGATGAGCTCTTGGAACAATTGCGTAAAAAAGATGTCTTTCGTGTAGCTGATGTAGAGTTTGCTTCACTGGATACCAACGGGGATCTAAGTGTTTTATTAAAAAAGGAAAAAAGGCCGATCCTTCATGAAGATGTATACACTAGCTCACAAAAGTCCACGCCGCCTCAGGCAGTGATAACAGATGGGGAAATAGATCACAAAGCCTTGACAGAAGTTGGGTTTCCGTTGACATGGTTAGTAAAGGAAATAAATAGAAGGCAATTGAAAGTAGAATCCATCTTTCTTGCTCAATTAGATTGCGAAGGAAACCTTACCTTCGACCTTTACAATTGGACAAACACACAATAATTTATCTAAAAGCCCATACCTAATCCGCTCTCTATACATATGTTATAAGAGACTAAAGGTAAAAGAGAGGTGATATTAAATGCCTTATGGATATGGTTACGGTGGTTACGGTGGCTGCGGATATGGCGGTGGCGGTAACGGTTCAACGTTTGTATTAATCGTTGTGCTTTTCATTCTATTAATTATTGTTGGAGCTAGCTTCTGTTAGAAAGGGGTACAAAAGGCAGAATCCTAAATTGGAGGGATTTTGTCTTTTTGTTTTTAAATGGGAATGGGTGAAAAGAAAAAATGAAAGGATTGAAGTTAATAATGGAATGAAAAAGCTGATAAAGAATCACGCTCCTGGGTTTTTTACATATGATGTTTATAGTTAAAAGGAGGCGTGATGAAAATGAATAATAACTTTTTTAAGAATTTAGAGAAGAAGACAGGCGTAAACATGAACGAAGTGTTAGAGCTTGCGAACTCATTACAAAATGCAAACTTCAAAGATGAGGCAACGGTTAGAAGCGTCATCAAACGGGTATCCAAAATTGCCAATAAACCTGTGAACAAGGAAATGGAAGATAAAATTGTTCAATCGATCATAAATGACGGAAAGCAATTAGATTTTGGGACCATCTCCAATATGTTAAATAAGGGTAAAAAATAAGAATTTTCAAAAAACAAAAGAAGGATGGACATAAAAGTGCGTGCCGACACGTATTGTATGTAAATTCTTCTTTCTTTTTTGTCGGCTGAAAAAAAGCACCGAATGGTTTGCCTTTGCCAGTCTGCAACTTTGCACATAACCTCAAGCTCTCCACAAATATGAAAACCAAATGACCTTCAAAAGTTTTCAAATGAACCGTAACGGGTAACTAAAACCAAGGAGGTAATAATCATGGGATACATTGCACCAATTCCCCACCATCAATATAAACAATATCAAGAAAGAGAATTGAAAGTAGAAAAACACCCGTTCAGCTTTTTCCCCATTCAACCGGTACAACCGTTGAAAAATAAATTACAATCTCATTCCGAGGAATCGGACTCAAGCTATTTTACCCACCCGACAGGTACTAAGGGAACTTCATACCAGGAACTTAGTCAACAACCCATTCCTTCGAACTTATTAGCTCAGCTAACAGGAAAAGGAAAACACTTTAACGAATATGTTTAGTGAACCGATTCTTTTGGGGGTATCGACTTGAAACTTCAGAAATTCACTGAACATTGTTTTGCATTTACCGGCGCTGTTACGATTGGATATTGTGTGAAAGATGGAAAAGGACTTCTCATCGATAGTGGGCTGGATGCTTCAACTTCTAAGAAAGTATCGAGAATACTGACACAGGAAGGACTTCCCTTGAACTTTTGTGTGGTCACCCACGCCCATGCGGATCATTTTGGTGGGGCGCACTACCTCAAAGAAAAATTTGGAATACCCTTGTTTGCACCCAAAGTTGAAAAAGCCATCATGGAGAACCCTATGCTGGAACCTATTTATTTGTTCAATGGGTCTAAGCCAATCAAAGACTTGCGAAATAAGTTTCTTGAAGGAAAGGCTGTGGATATGGTTGAAGAAATAAGAACAGGGGAGTCGAGAGTTGGGCCGTTCTCTTTGGAAATTATTGATTTACCAGGACATTCATACGGGCAGGTAGGGATTCTGGTAGATGAGATTTTATTTGCAGCCGACAGTTATTTTGGAAGCGAAGTGTTAAAGAAGCACATCATTCCATTCATAGTGGATGCGGATCAAACATTGGAGTCATTGGAAAAACTCCTTCACATTTCATGCAAAGGAGCGATCCCGGGTCATGGTGAATTTGAAGAAAATTTTCATCATACCGTAAAGGAGAATATTGAACTTCACAAAGTAAGATTAAATTCTCTCTTAAACTTGGTAACGGTGGATCCAAGTGGGAATTCCCTCGAACAAATTCTGAAAGAGTATTTGGATTTACATAATATAGTTGTATCGAACGTTGGACAGTGGTTACTGCTCAGAACATCCGTAACGGCATACCTTACCAGTCTGGAACGAAGAAAGCTATTATCATTTACGATTCAAGATAACCAGCTGGTTATCATCCCTCATTCATAGCCTTGAACCAATAAGGTTTTTCCATCTTCCCACTCGGCATAGAGTACGTCCTTGGAAGATTGGAAGCCTTGTTTTTTGATTTCATCCAATAGCCAGGCGTCTTCTTGTTCGGCCAGAGTTAAATTATCATAAACAATTTCTCCATCAACGATTAAAGAAAGAGGAAGTGTCGCAGATTTGAATGGTAATTGCAGATCCTGGCGCTGTACCATGTCATAAAGAGGCTTTCTGATGACACTCAACGTACCGTTAGATTCAAGTAGGGCATATTCACATTCCCTGACCGAAAAGATATCCTTTGCACGGAGAAGATGCTGAAGCTGATTCAAGTCCAGATGATTCTTCTTGAGTTCCTCATAACTAATCCTGCCTTTATTTATAATCAACGATGGAGTTCCTTCAAGCATATGTCGAAATCGCCTTGATTTTTGAGTGAAGTATTCGGTAATGAAGATCAAACTTCCCCAAATCGTGATGGCTGCAAGGATTTGAAATACGGTTGTCTTTCCGTCATAGAGGGAATTCCCCACAAGCTCACCAAGTATCAAAGCAGATATGAAATCAAAAGCGGATATTTGTGTGATTTGTGTTTTTCCGAGAATTTTGGTTAAAACGAGCAAAGCAAAATATCCAACAATCAGTTCAATGGCAATGGACTTGATTTCCATCAGGATCCCCCCTTTTCATACACGTATCATTATCGACGAGTTGGGAGATGAATATACGATTGGTGCAACAAAAAAAGAACAGGGTATCTAGTCCGAAAACTAGAATCCTGTTCTTTTTAGATGACCTTATTCATTGATTTATGAGGGATACCCGCGTCCAAAAATTCATTCGACGTCACCACATATCCTAACCCTTCATAAAAAGGGATGGCATATGTTTGAGCATTTAATTTTAATTGAGATAAGGACTGCTGCTGCGCGTATTCTTCTATCGCAACCATTAATTTCCGCCCCGCTCCTTTTCCTCTCACCGTTTTAAGGACACAAATCCGTTCAACTTTTCCTACTCCATCAAGGATCCGGAAGCGGCCGGCGCCGACCGCATGGTTTTGATCATAAAGAACGAAATGTGTTGAAGTATTTTCGTGTTCATCGATCTCCTCTTCAAGAGGAACCTGCTGTTCTTCAACAAAAACCTTTTTTCGGATGTTAAATACGTCTTGAATCTGAGTTTCTGTCTTGGCAACTTCTACATTCACAGCTTATTATCCTTTCCCAGACGGAATGTTTCGTAAACGGTCCAAGATCCATTTTCTAATTGATAGAGTAAGTGGAAGCGGTCAATTGTTTCTTCATGGTTGATTCCAAGCATGCTCAGAGATCCGAAAATATCTGAGTGCTCATCATTCGAAAGTTTCTGGGCGATCGTAATGTGAGGAACGAAGGCAAATTCAGGCTCGTCGCCCATGAAGTTCTGGTTATGCATGTCATCGTGAAGACCTTGTAGCTCGGGTTTTGACTCTACCTTGAAATAAATCACGTTGTTTACAGGTTGGAAAGAGCTTACTTTATATACTTTAAGATTGAAGGGGTCGTATTTTTTTGAGATTACTGTTAGTTTATTGGCGATATCTTTAATTTGATCATCATCTGCACTAAAGACGTTTTTTAAGGTCAAATGAGGTGGAACCAATGCATAATGAGGATCATAACGTTTCCTATAAGAGTTCGCGATATCTTGAAGCTTTTTCGATGGGAAAATGACTATACCATAATTCATTTTCTTCAATCCTCCTCTTTTTCACTATCTTTGTCTTACTACTAGTATAGCAAATTTTTCAAATATTTAATATAGGGCGAACGAAAGAGGAAACGGACGTGTAATAAAGAACCTGACATTGATTTAAAGGGAGACAGAGTGATGCCGCCTCCCCGTGCCTTAGCTGAACAACATTTTTAATGCACGTTTTAAATCGGGTTGCCAATGCTTCCAAGTATGGTCGCCATCGAATTCATCATAGAAAGATGAGAATCCCTTTTGATCGAATAGTTCATGAAGCTGCCGGTTTGGTTTTAAGAAGTCTTTAACTTGTCCATCTGTCGTCTTCACTTCGGTTTCCTGCTTACCGATGATGTGGTAGATGCTCAGTAGGTGAGGATGTTTAAAGTGATCTACGGCCTCTAACACCTTTTCATTGACAAATGGAGATTGAAGAAGAATCTTTCCAAAGGTGTTTGGATATTTTAATGCGGTCATTAGTGACACGGTTGCACCTAATGAATCTCCCGCAAGTGCCCGACCCATTCCCATGTGATAGGTTGGATAATGCTCATCCAGATAGGGCACCAATTCATGTGCCAAGAAGCGGATGTAAGAATCATTTTCTTCACCGTGTGGATGATATTTTCGTCTTCTGTCTTCCACATCTTTGTATGGTACACCGACAATGATCATGTTTTCGATTTCTCTATTCCCGAGAAGCTCATCGGCAAGGCGAGGTATTCTTCCAAGTTGGAAATAATCTTTTCCATCTTGTGTAATCAAGAGCGAATATTTATATAGGGGAGAAAAAGTTGCCGGTAAATAGACGAGCATCTTAATCTCTTCATTTAGTTCCTTACTAAAGAGGTTTAATTCGGTAACGGTCCCTCTTGCGGTTGTCATGACAAAGGCCTCCTATATTCAGTGTTAACGTTTACAGAAAGATTGTATCATATTCTTTTAAAGATTTCCCTAAAGCGGATTGCAATACGAAAATTCAAAAGAATGTTATAATTTCCTTAGATAAAGCGATTGACTAGAAAGGGGTACCCGAAATGAATAAACAAGTACATTCAAAAGATGTGACCAAGGCTGCATTAAAGAGGCTTAAAGATAGAGGCGTGTTAATAGAAGATATTGCAGAAATCGTCCATGAAATGCAGTTTCCATATAATCAAGGTCTGACCATGGAAGATTGTGTGGACAGCGTGAAAAGAGTCCTGTTAAAAAGAGAGATACAACATGCCATCCTTGTAGGTGTGGAATTAGATCAGCTTGCTGAGGAGAAAAAACTTTCAGAACCTCTTCAATCTATTGTGGAAACAGATGAGGGCCTTTTTGGAGTGGACGAAACGATAGCACTGGGCGCCGCCCTTGGATACGGTAGCATAGCGGTGACAACTTTTGGGCATCTTGATAAAAATAAGATTGGGATCATTCGTGAGCTGGATACGAAAAATGGGAAGGGTGTCCACACATTCTTGGACGATATTGTTGCAAGCATTGCAGCCAATGCTTCTTCAAGAATTGCCCATAGCCTGAGGGACAGGGAAGAGAACCTTTCAGAAGAAGATAAATTGAAATTTGAAGATGAGGAATTAATAGGATAGTTTACAATCTGATATATAACAGTGGGACTGAAGAGACAAATATTTTCTTCAGTCCTTTTTATGTGGACAAACATACGTCATATATGTAACAAAGAGCACTGGTATGAAAGCGGTTTATACATTATCTATACATTTTTTGAAAGATTGAAAAGATAGGATCAAGCTATGTCAGGGGTAGCTTTAACCTATAGATGGATTATTTATGAAAAATGTTAAAATTTTATGTATTTGATTTGACAATATTGTTACAGGCTGTGTTACAATTATTTCGTTAAAGTATAAAATTGTATAGGGGGAATTAGAATATGAAAAAACGCAGTTTATTTCTAGGTACTGCACTACTTCTAGTTCTATCTGTCATTCTTGCTGCATGTGGCGGAGGATCAGGTGGAGGATCATCATCTGATGGTGAAGGTAAAAAAGAGGTTGACTTCATCGGAATTGCAACAGGTGGAACAGGGGGCACATATTACCCGTTAGGCGGCACATTTGCTAATATTATTAAAGATGAAACTGGAATCAAATCATCTGCTTCTACTTCAGGGGCATCTGCTGAAAATATGGCGGCCATTAAAGATGGCAAAACTGAAATCGCTTTTACACAAACGGATATCGCTTCTTATGCATCGGAAGGAACTGAGATGTTCAGCGATAATAAAGTAGAAAATGCTCGAGGGATTGCGACTCTTTATCCTGAAACGATTCAAATCGTTACAACGAAAGATTCAGGTATTAAATCTGTTGAAGATTTAAAAGGGAAAGTCGTTTCTGTCGGTGAAGCTGGATCAGGAACATTACTTAACGCAAAGCAAATCTTAGAAGTTCATGGAATTAAATTGGAAGATTTACAAGCCCGTAACCTTTCATTTGATGATTCAACGACAGGTATTCAGGATGGTACGATTGACGCTGCATTCATCACTTCAGGTACTCCAACGGGAGCGGTTGAAGGGTTGGCTGCGACTGAAGATATCACGATCGTCCCAGTTGAATCTGGTAAGATCAATGAGTTGATCGAAAAGTATCCATACTACTCTGAGGAAGAAATTCCTGCAGGTACTTACAGTAAAGTCGACGATGCAGTTACGACTGTTGCTGTTCGTGCGATGTTAGTAACAAATGCTGACATTCCAGAAGATGTCATTTACGATGTCACAAAAGCCATTTTTGAAAACACAGATAAAATCACTCATGCAAAAGGTGAAATAATCAAAGCAGAAGATGGATTAAAAGGTATGGGAATTGAATTACATCCTGGTGCAAAGAAATACTTTGATGAAAAAGGAATTTCAATGGAATAGTTTTACACCAGTAGATGGACGAAGGGATAGGCCGCTTATAACGGTCTATTCTTTTGTTTTGGTTTAAGCTCATTCACTTAAATCATTGAGGTTAAAATAGTGGAATGGTGGGCATTGTTTTATGAAGAAATTTACATTCGTAGGGGCAATTCTCCTGATTGTCGCTCTCCTCAGCATGATCTTTATACCATTTCAATCGTATTTGGTAATAGAACCGAGGAGCACAGATGGAGAGTCGGTTCTCTTCGGTCTACCCGAAAACCATTCGTTTTCAGTTCGTTACACTCACTCTATTCACTTATCTGAAGTAGAGGAGTTTTATCAACAAACACCAACAGATCAAATTCAACAAACCGAATTACTTTATGAAGATACTGCGATTGGTATGCCGGCCAATGCAGAAGGAAATGAAATCTTTGAAGTAACAAAGGAAGGCAAATATAAAATTTCTAATATGAATAAATTGTTTCCATACATTGATATTCGAATCGGACAAGTGGTAGCCAATCACCGTCTCATCATAGGTGAGAAAGAGTATCCATTAGCTGACTATTTCGAAAAAGGGTCTGTCGTTCGGGTTCAATTGAAGAAACAATCACTTTATGATCAATGGAAAGGAGTGACTGTAGTTGGAGAAAGATAAAGAATTTGAATCATTGACTGCAGAGCAACAACAAGAGTTACTAGAGAAATACGATCCTGAATCCTCTACTAGAAAATTTCAGCATGGAATATTCAAGTGGGTTATATTCTTTGGTCTGTTAGCTTTTTCATTATTTCAATTAGTAGCATCGATCTTTCAATTTATACCTAGGCAATTATTATTATCCATTCACTTAGGATTTGCCCTTTCCTTGGTATTTCTATTATTTCCGGCGCGAAAGAAGAATTTAAAGAAGGAAAAAATCGCCTGGTATGATGTCGTGCTATCCATCATTTCGATCGGCATCGGTGCCTATTGGCCGATTATGCAGGACGACATTGTAAATAGAGTGGGGTTAATGACCTCACTGGACTTCTATGTTGGTTTTGCTGCTATGATTTTAGTGTTGGAGGCCACACGTCGTGCAGTTGGTTTACCGATCACGATCATTGCCTCTGCTTTCATTCTCTATATGTATTATGGCAGATTGATGCCAGGTTTTCTTGCTCACAGAGGATACGACTGGGATGATATCGTAAAGACGATGTTCTTTACTAGTGAAGGGATCCTTGGAACACCGCTATATGTTTCAGCCACCTTTATCTTCTTGTTCTTACTATTCGGAGCTTTCCTGGTGAAGACAGGTGTCGGCCAATATTTTAATGATTTGGCGGTGTCGATTGCAGGTAAGCGTGTCGGAGGTCCTGCCAAGGTAGCGATTTTCTCAAGTGCCCTTCAAGGGACAATTAGTGGGAGTTCGGTAGCGAACGTTGTAACTTCCGGTTCTTTTACCATCCCGATGATGAAAAAGCTCGGATATCGGAAAGAGTTTGCCGGTGGAGTTGAAGCAGCTGCCTCTACAGGAGGTCAGCTTATGCCTCCGATCATGGGGGCTGCTGCATTCCTTATGGTTGAATTTATCGGCGGGATATCATATTGGGATATTGCTAAAGCGGCTACAATCCCTGCACTCCTTTATTTTACAGGGATTTGGATCATGACTCATTTTGAAGCGAAACGTATAGGTCTTCGGGGATTATCAGATGAGGAGATGCCTAATCGTAAAGAAGTACTGAAAAAGATTTATCTTCTGCTTCCCATCCTGACTGTCATCATTCTGTTGGTAAGTGGAATGAGCGTCATGCGTGCGGCACTTTGGTCAATCGTTGCGACAATTGCCATCAGTGCGATAAGAAAAGATACAAGAATCGGATTCAAAGATGCAGTGGATGCATTGGTTGATGGGGCCCGAACTGCTCTGTCTGTAGCAGTGGCAACTGCTGCTGCCGGAATCATTGTCGGTGTGGTGACGAAAACAGGCTTGGGGTTAACCCTTGCGAATGGTTTAGTTGACCTTGCTGCTGACCTTACAAATTCTGCGCAGGCTAAATTGATCCTAACGTTGGTGTTTACGATGATCGCATCGATTGTCCTCGGTATGGGGTCTCCGACGACCGCGAACTATGTCATTACATCCACAATCGCTGCTCCAGCGATTATCCTGTTAGGGGCACCTGAATTAGCTGCTCACCTTTTCGTATTTTATTTCGGGATCATTGCTGATATTACACCACCTGTTGCGCTGGCTGCTTTTGCTGCCGCGGGGGTATCGGGGGGAGAACCGATAAGGACCGGGGTCAATTCGGCTAAATTAGCCATTGCCGCCTTTATCATTCCGTATATGTTTGTACTGTCCCCTGAACTGTTAATGATTGATACGACAATTCCAAGATTAATTTGGGTGATCTTTACGGCTATTACCGGAATGATGGCCATTGGTGCCGGAATGATCGGATATTGGTATAGAAGAGTGTTTGTCATTGAACGGTTCCTTTGCGTTGCTGCAGGTCTACTTCTGATTTATCCAGAAGGTATGTCTGATGTATTCGGGTTAGTGTTATTCGGTGTGATGCTTGCGCTCCAATTCTTTATTAAGAGAGAAGATAAGACACCTACAAGAGCAACTGCATAAAATAAAAAAGAGGCTGAACTGTTAAAGTCCAGCCTCTTTTTCATGGAACGGAAAAGTTAGGATATCGTACGATTTTGATAAGGAAGGAGGGGGGAAGAAGCTAATATATCTCTGATGTTGAACCTTCTTATATCTTCTCTTAAGAAGCAGTAGGCCATAATATACTCTTTCTCCACTTTTTTCACAAGGATTCTTCTTTTCGTACATTGAAGCCTAGGAGTCATATAAATGATCTCGATAGGACGTTGATCCATCAAAGAACGCATTAGAAATGTATTCAACATAAAGCTCCTCTCATCCAATGTACTCACAGTATATACGAACGAATGTTCCTTTATGCATGGATGTGAAAAAAGAGGAGTATAATTCAATAAAACGATTGACTTTATCACATTTCTGAATATAATAGAATATATACCTTCCATTGCGACTTGTTAGCTCAGTGGGAGAGCACTTCCTTGACAGGGAAGGGGTCGTGGGTTCGAATCCCTCACAGGTCATACATAGAAAAAAGCCTGCATCTTTCTAGATGCAGGCTTTTTTCATTGGCATTTCCATGGGAAGACAGAAAAGGCACATGTATTGATCTATTATCGTAGCGTTTTTAAAAATATGAAAAAGGACTCCAATTCATGAGGTAAGAGTCCTTGTCAAAACCATATTTTTTTAAAAAAGTATGATTGCGGCTTTAGTTGACCTCTAATTCTTCTTCAAAATAAAACGTGCCAGGATGCTCTTTTACTATGTAAGAGTATCGCTTCATGTTTTTAACGTATTGCCATTTTAATATTGTCACTGTTTCGCCTGTTTCCTTTATCGTCACCATGGAACCATTACTAAACCGATTTTTTGTGGATTTCATTGGGCACTCCCTTTCATATTTACTCATTATAACATAGTTTTCCCCTCAATTTAGAATCTCATGAATGATATTGTTTATAAAGCACCTGAATCCTTCCATTGGACTATTTGGAAGAATGGGGGTTAAGAAACAAGGGAGAGATTTCAAGTGGTTTTTGCATGCTAGAGGTCTGACTTTTAAAACTTCACCGTCAAGAACTTGCTTATTTGTATTATACCTGTTATTCTATAGAAGAATTATTTTTGTCCGGTATACATGGGAAGAACAAGATTTGGTTTTCACCTGATATCGCAAGAATAGTAATATATTGTGTGTTTAACGCACTTTAGGAGGCAACAAACATGGAAAATGGTAAAGTAAAATGGTTTAACGCAGAAAAAGGTTTCGGATTCATCGAAGTAGAAGGTGGAGACGACGTATTCGTACACTTCTCAGCGATTCAAGGTGAAGGTTTCAAATCTCTTGACGAAGGTCAAGAAGTATCTTTCGACGTTGAACAAGGTGCTCGTGGACCACAAGCAGCTAACGTACGTAAAGCATAATCTAACTTTACACATTCAAAAACAGACTCATTCGTGAGTCTGTTTTTTTTATATGCTCATTTTAGGGTCCGATGAATTTGCCAGATGAATCAAATAGGCTATATTGTCGGTTGCCTGACTTTTATCTACGTTCCAATATCCAGATATGTGTTAAAACTAAATTTTTTTAATAGAGATCGCGTCACGCATTTTTTGCAGGGATGCCTTTGATTGATCTTTTCTTTTCATCATGATGTTCACGTAAAGAGCGTCTACTATGCTCAGTTGGCTGATCCTTGAAGCGAGGGCTTCGGAACGGTATTCTGTTTCCTGAGATACTGTGTATAAAGGAATATCAACTCGGTTGCTTAAAGGAGATTTAGCAAAATGGGTGATGGCAATTGTGATTATTCGATTCTTCTTCGCCACGTCCAACACCTCTAATAAATCTTTATTAGCACCTGAATGGGAAATGAAGACAATCACATCTTCATTCGTCAGTTGGGAAGCAGAGAGGAGCTGCATATGGGGATCATTGTAGGCTGTAGTCGTCATACCGGTCCTGAGGAACTTATGATGGGCATCCATGGCAACAAATCCTGATCCGCCTGTCCCGTAAAATTCGATTCTTCCTGCACTCAACATCGCTTGCACAGCTCTAGTAAAGGTTTCCTCGTTCAGGATTCCCAATGAGTCCTCGAGTGTCCTTATATTGGAGCGAAATACTTTTTGGGCGATAACTCCTTCAGAGTCCTGCTCATGAATGGTTTCATGTATATCTTGAATAGGTGTAACAAGATCGGAAGCTAATGAAATCTTCATGGCCTGGTAGCCTTTAAAGCCCAAGCGCTTACAGAAACGGAAAACAGTAGCATCTGCAATTCCAAGATCTTCTGCTATTCCACTGATGGTTGAATGGATAATTTTTTCAGGATTAGCAATAATAAAATCTGCAATCATCTTTTCTTTCTGACTGAATAGTGTGTAATGGGATCGGATACGTGGTAAACAATGTTGAGCCTTTTCATCCTTGATCATGAAAGTTCCTCCTATAAGACGGTTATGAAAATAATTTTAACCTACTTCACTAAATAAAAAAATATTATTTCATAAAAACCCACCATGGAAATTTATTTCGTATTATAATAATAATCGAGAAAAGATATTTTTATTCGTATAGAAAGGAATGATGGTTATGACAAAGCAACAAATAGGTGTAGTCGGCGTCGGGGTGATGGGGAAGAGTCTCGCTTTAAACTTTGAGAGCAGAGGCTATTCGGTTTCTATATATGATGTTTCGGATGAAAAGGTAAGGGAAGTACTGAGCGAACATCGAGATAAGCAAATGATAGGTACCCATGACGTAAAGGAGTTCGTTCAATCCCTGGAAACACCAAGAAAGATTCTGATCATGGTTCCTGCAGGTGATATAACCGACAAAGCGATTGAATCCTTGCTTCCTCATCTGGATAAAGGGGACATCCTGATCGATGGCGGAAATACGTACTTTGAAGATACGGTCCGTCGCAATAAGGAGCTTGACGAGAAGGGAATCAACTTTATCGGTGCCGGTGTTTCTGGTGGAGAAGAAGGTGCTCTATACGGACCAGCTATTATGCCGAGTGGTCAGAAAGAAGCATACGACCTGGTAGAGCCTTTCTTAACAGCCATTGCCGCAAAGGTAAAGGGGGATGCATGCAGTACATATATCGGTCCTGACGGATCTGGTCATTATGTGAAAATGGTGCATAATGGAATTGAATACAGTGATATGCAGCTTATTTGTGAAGCCTATTATTTAATGAAGAATGTGTTGGGATTAAGTGCATCAGAACTTCATGAAACTTTCAAAGAATGGAATGAAGGTGAACTCGATAGCTACCTGATTGAAATCACAGCGGACATTTTCACGAAGGTGGATGAAGAAACAGGTAAACCGCTTGTTGAAGTTATATTAGATACGGCAGGACAAAAAGGGACGGGCAAGTGGACAAGCATCAGCTCACTTGAATTAGGAGTACCATTATCGATCATCACTGAATCTGTCTTTGCCCGCTTCATTTCTGCCATGAAAGAAGAACGTGTAAAAGCCAGTAAACTATTAAGAGGACCAAAGAATAAAGAGTTCTCTGGCAACAAAGAAGAATTCATCGAGATGATCCGAAAAGCACTATATCTAAGCAAAATTTGTTCGTACGCACAAGGGTTTGCCCAGCTTCAATCTGCTTCGGATGAGTATAAATGGAACCTGAAACCTGGTGAAATTTCCATGATATTCAGAGGTGGGTGTATTATCCGTGCAGGATTCCTTGAGGAAATCAAGAATGCCTATGATCGTGAGCCTTCCTTAACAAATTTACTCCTTGATCCATATTTTAAGGAGATTGTAGAGAACTATCAGGATGAAGCAAGGGAAGTAGTGGCAACGGCCATTAAACTGGGGATTCCTGTACCAGGTCTTGCCAGTGCATTGGCCTATTACGATAGTTATCGTTCTGAGTCGCTGCCTGCCAATCTGTTGCAAGCACAACGGGATTATTTCGGCGCACATACGTATCAACGTATAGACAAAGAAGGTACATTCCACACAGATTGGCTATCTAAATAACAAATCAAACGCCCCGTGCAATGGCACGGGGCGTTTGATTTTCATATTATTCCTGACTAGAAGAATCATCTTTAGTATGGTGTTTATTCTTTTCTTCATGTTGTTCTTTCTTTAGGTCTTCAAGTGGTATGGCATCAACGTTTTGTTCACTTTCATGCTGATCGAGGATGCTCTCTTGGTCTTCATTGACTTGTTCTGGATTATCATTAGATCTTTTCGTCAATTGGTTTCATCCTTTCATAATAAGCAGTTGATGTACTGTACCCTTTGAAGGTAGAGAAAAAACGGATTATTATAATTAGAACGAAAGAGAGCCACCTAACGAATTAGAAGGCTCTCTTTGCTTTTAAGTTAGATTTTTACGTCAATTTTCGCATTTTTCTTTAAATCCTCTACATGTTGTACAAGTTTTTCCTGTTTTTTCTGCTGTTCTAACTGAGTTTTGATCTGAGGTTTTACATCCTCAAATTTTGGTGCATCCTTTGATTGATCCTGACCTTGTTGGCTTGCATACTGATCAAAGTACTTCTTCATCTCGTCTTCAGTTACATCTTCAACTTTAATTTCTTTTTCAACATAATTTGTGTATTTAATATTTTCAGCAATTTGAGTTTTCAATTCGTCCATCGTAAATCCGGCTTTTTTCATTGCTGCTTCAAATTTCTTTTCATCTTCATATTGCTTTTTCACTTCTTCAAGCTGTTTATTGATTTCATCTTCAGTTGCTTTGTAGCCTTTTTCGTCTGCCTGCTGCATTAGAAGAGTTTGCCCGACCAGGCTGTCCATGGTTTGTTCCTTAATCTTCTTTGCTGCATCTTTGCTTGTTGGGTCTTGTCCCATTTGCTGATACTGCATTTGAGATTGTGATAAGACTGAGTTAAAATCATCACCTTTGATTTTTTCGTCGTTCACAATGGCGACGATTTTATCTTTCTGAACCTTTTGTTCATCCATTTTCTTTTGCATTTCTTCCATTTTCTTCGCTTGTTCTTCTTGAGACTGTTTATCATTCTTTTCTGTTTTCGCTTTATTGTCAGCTTGTTTTTGGCTCTCCTCATCTGAACCGCAAGCAGCTAGTCCAATTGTCAATAATACTAATAGTAAAGTCGTTAATAGTTTTTTCATAATAGACTCCTTTCAGAACTAAAGTGTGATTGCGTAAAAAAATCACTTAATGCGCATTTTAAAGGATAAACCCGTAAAAAGAAAGTATTTAAGCTAAAAAGTATTGATTGTAATAAGGCTGAAACAGTGAAGGACATGTGACCATCCTTCATTTTATCACTATGTATGCGGTTACAAAAAATGGGGCCGACTCATGTAAATAGGGCAGGTAAAAGAACATTATTACATGAATATCTCATAAAAAAAGAGGTTGCTTAAATAGAATCCAACTTCCATTTAAACAACCTGTAAAAAATTTTGGGGACCAAAGAATACTGTCAAACAACCTTCTACTCGAATTATAAAGAGTAATGAATCATCCCTCAACTTTTGTTAGGGGAGGTGAGGGCGGACTAGTCTTCATTTGGTTATGGTATTTGGACTTCTCCTTTCCCTTTCATGGAAATTAATAATTATAAGCATATTTTTGAAGGTGATTTCTTTCGTTTTGTTGAATTAGTTACAGAATTAATGAATAGGGGGAGTCAATATGAAACAATTAATAAGAGTCGGGACAACGTATATTCCAGTACGCGATGTCTCGAGTTCGAGTACATGGTATCAGGAAAAATTAAAAGCAAAATTGAATTTCCAAGATAGCGATAAAGCAATATTGGATTTAGCCCATCAAAGCATCTTTCTAGTGAAATCATTAGAAGGAGAAAGCAGTAATTTCACGGATAGGCATCGTAATAAACGATTTTCAATCACATTTGAAGTGGACGGAATGAGTGAATTAGTAGCGTTAAGAGAACAGTTTGTGAATGACGAGATAGAGGTAGGGGAGATTGAAGACAGAGGCCATGGTGGAAGGAACTTTGTTTTCTCGGACTGTGATGGAAACCTTTTCGATGTTTGGAGTGAACTAAGTCCACAGTTCAAAAAAGCCTATCATGTCTAACGTGTTCATATGGAATTCCTAACAGCTATTGACTTCATAATGATAGAAAAGGGATACTGGTAAACGGTTAGTAGATTTACTTGTAAATCCATTTTGAATCGTTTATGATAGAACGGAACACAATATTTTGTGTTTTTTATTTAATAATTAACTACATATTGATTATAACCTGTGAATAGGGTGTCGATTGAGACTTAAAAGGGAATCCGGTGTGAATCCGGAGCTGTCCCCGCAACTGTAAGTGCTGACGAAATAAGGAACTGCCACTGTCAATTATGATGGGAAGGCCTTAGAGTAGGTGAAAGCACGAGTCAGGAGACCTGCCTTATTTATCACGTGTTATCTTCTTCGGGAATTGGGAGGATAAGCGAGGATAGGAATAGGCTTTCGCCTGTTCACATATCTCCGTAATGTCTTAAGCCCATCCTTCTTGAAGGATGGGCTTTTTTTAAAAAACTCCCTCCCCGTTGTAAAAAATGGGAGGAATAAGGATGGCAATCGTAGCAAATCATCATCACAACAAAGAGGAAGCAGAACAGCTTTTGAAAAGTCTGCATAAACAATTTCCGCAACTGTGTTTCAAAGAATTCACTGAGAAAATCCGATTGTATTCAGTTCAACAACCGGATTCAACCAAGGAGAAGTTATATCATTTCATGATTCTAACCGCTGTTGAACGGGTCACGGCACTTGAGCCGGATTGGACATATGTAGCTTCAACGCTATATGTAAAGCATCTCTACCGGACAATGGCTTTGACGAGGGGAGTATCCGAAGACATGCTTTACGGTTCATTCTATGAGCTTATTAAGGGAATAACCGATTTACAATTATATACTCCTGCTTTACTTGAATCTTACAGTAAAGAGGAAATGGACTATTTGGGATCGATTATGGATTCAACAAGGGATCATCTCTTTACTTATATAGGCATTGTTACATTAACTGAAAGATATTTAGCAAAGTCCCATGAAGGGGTAATCCTTGAGCTACCTCAAGAGCGGTTTATGATTATCAGCATGACCCTTATGAGGAACGAACCAAAGCAGAAGAGAATCGAACTGATAGAAGATGCCTACTGGGCCCTATCCAATTTGTATATGACTGTTGCAACCCCAACCTTTGCGAATGCAGGGAAAAGCCATGGTCAGTTATCCAGTTGCTTTATCGATACGGTTGCCGACGATTTAAGAAGCATTTTTGACAGCAATACAGACGTTTCCACACTGAGTAAAAACGGTGGGGGGCTTGGCATCTATTTAGGGAAAGTGCGGAGCAGGGGTAGTGATATTAAAGGCTTTAAGGGGGTCAGTTCCGGTGTTATCCCCTGGATGAAGCAATTAAATAATACGGCGGTATCCGTTGATCAATTAGGTCAACGTCAAGGTGCGATTGCCGTTTATTTAGATGTGTGGCATAAAGATATTTTCCCTTTTCTTGATACACGATTAAACAATGGGGATGAAAGGCAACGGACCCATGACCTCTTCACAGGAGTCTGCTTGCCGGATTTATTCATGGAACAAGTGGAAAACCGAGGGGACTGGTACTTATTCGATCCTCATGAAGTGAAGGTAGTCATGGGATATTCCTTGGAAGATTATTATGATGAATACAAAGGTGGTGGTTCGTTTCGCGATAAGTATTGGGAGTGTGTTGATCACCAGGTTCTTTCAAGAGAAGTGGTGCCTGCAATTGAGATTTTTAAGCGGATCATGATTTCCCAGCTAGAAACGGGCACACCGTATATGTTTTATCGAGACACGGTCAATCGACTCAATGCTAATCAACATAGGGGAATGATTTACTGCAGTAATCTGTGTACGGAAATTGCTCAGAATATGAGTGCAACCATTATGGAAGAAGAAGTAATTAAAAACGGGAAAATCATTACGTATAAATCTCCAGGAGATTATGTCGTATGTAACCTCGCTTCCATATCATTAGCTAAAACCATGATGGATGATCAACTGCAACGGGTGGTATCAATAGGAGTGAGGTTGCTGGATAATGTGATTGATTTAAATGATCTTCCCGTTCTTCAGGCGCAGATCACCAATCAGCGTTACAGGGGTATCGGGCTGGGTACATTCGGATGGCATCATCTTCTTGCCTTAAAAGGATTGAAGTGGGAGTCGAAAGAGGCAGTCGATTATTGTGACTCCCTTTATGAAGAAATGGCTTATTACACGATAAAAGCAAGCCAAGAATTGGGCGAAGAGAAGGGGGCATATCCTTATTTTGACGGTTCGGATTGGTCAACGGGAGAGTATTTTTCGAAACGGGATTATTCCAGTTGGCGCTGGGATGAATTACGGAGTGCCGTTTCTTCAAAAGGAATTCGGAACGGTTATTTAATGGCCGTTGCACCGAACTCCTCTACGTCTCTAATTGCCGGTTCCTCTGCGAGTATCGACCCGATCTTCAGGCTTGAGTATTCGGAAGAAAAGAAAGACTATAAGATTCCTGTGACTGCTCCTGATCTATCCCCGAAGACGAAGTGGTATTATAAAACCGCGTATAATGTGGATCAGCATTGGAGTGTGGAACAGAACGAGAAGAGACAGAGGCATATCGATCAGGGCATTTCCTTTAATCTCTATGTAAGAAATGATATTAAAGCAAAAGATTTACTAGATCTTCATATAGATGCTTGGAAGTCTGGCTTGAAAACTACCTATTATGTGAGATCGACGTCTATTTCCAATTTTGAAGAATGTGAAAGCTGCCACAGCTAGAAGGAGAGAAGGGAAAATGAATGAATTAAAGCAACGTATACTGGTAGACCCGACAGCACCGAATAAATCGACAGGGATTATTAATGGTGAAAGCTCCAATATCTTAAACTGGGACGATGTGCGTTTTTCATGGGCATACCCGAAATATAAAAGAATGCTTGGAAATTTCTGGACACCTTTTGAAATCAATATGGCCAAGGATATCAAACAATTCCCGACACTTTCAGTCCAGGAGCAAGACTCCTTTTTGAAAATCATCGGCTTATTGGCTCTTCTTGACAGTGTCCAGACCGATTATGCGGGTAAAGTAGCGGACTATCTGACCGACTCAAGTCTAAATGCCTTGATGATTATACTGGCACAACAAGAGGTTGTGCATAATCACTCTTACAGCTATGTGTTATCGAGCATCGTTTCGAAGAAAAAGCAGGATGAAGTGTTTGATTTCTGGAAGAATGATCCGATCCTTCAGAAGCGAAATGAATTTATAACTAATGGATATAAGGGTTTTGTGGAATCTCCTAATGTTGAGAATTTATTAAGGTCAATGATTTATGATGTGGTTTTAGAAGGCCTGTTTTTTTATTCGGGTTTTGCCTTTTTCTACAATTTAGCCAGAAATCAAAAAATGGTTGCCACAAGTACGATGATCAATTATATCAATCGGGATGAACAGCTTCATGTTGGATTGTTTGAGAAGATATTCAAAGAAGTACTTAAAGAGAACCCCTCGTATCGAACGGAAGAGTTGTACAACTTCGGTAGGGAAACATTCAAACAGGCGGCTCTGCTCGAAATAGAGTGGGGGAGAGAAATCGTCGGCTCAAGGGTAGAAGGACTTTTGATGAGCGATCTTGAAGATTACATTAAATTTATGGCGAATAAACGGTCCAAGCAATTAGGATTCGAAGAGCCATTTCAAGGATATAAAAACAATCCTCTTAAATGGATCATTGCCTATCAGGAAGTGGACATGGGAAAGACCGATTTCTTTGAGCAAAGATCAAGGCAGTATACGAAAACATCGGATGCTAACGGCTTTGATGAACTGTGAATTCTAAGAATTCTCTCTGATTAGCTGATATATTTAGAATTTCGTTGTTGTTGATAATAGGATGTATTCCGTGTAATCAAGACATAACTTGGGGAAACGAATGAATAATAAAAAGCGAGTCGTGACGACTCGCTTTTTATGTTATCTTTTTTCAATAAAAGGACCGTAATCCCGTCGCTTATGTTGAACGGCTACCCATTTAACTGTTGTAAATTCTTCAAGGGCCCATTCTCCATTGAAGCGTCCGAGTCCGGAATCTTTTTCACCACCAAATGGCATATGGGGTTCATCATTTACAGGCTCATCATTGATATGAATCATTCCTGTTTCAACATGATGAGCCAAATTCGTCGCTCTTTCAATGGAAGAAGAATGAACCGCGCCACTTAAACCGTATGGGTGTTCATTGGCTAAGCGGATGGCATCTTCATCATCATCGAACGGAATGATGGCCGCAACTGGACCGAAAATTTCGTTTTTCGCAATGGGCATGGAGTTGGTTACATTGGTCAACACAGTGGGATGGAGCAAGTTCTTATCTGAGTTGCCACCGAGAACCACTTCCGCTCCTTGTTCTTTGCTGCTTTCGATATCTTCCAATATACGGTCTACTTGATTTTGATCAATTAATGGACCGATGTGGGTTGTTTTTTTCGAAGGGTCTCCTGCATTCAATTCTTTAACCCTTGATACAAAAGCGTCTATGAATTTCTCATATATGCCTTTTTGAACCATGATCCGGTTGATGCTCATACAAATTTGACCTTGGTGATAGAATTTACCGAAAAGGGCAGATTCAACTGCCTGGTCAAGATCTGCATCTTCCAATACGATAAAGACGTTATTCCCACCTAGTTCCAAAGCGGTTTTTTTAAGATGCTTCCCTGCAAGTTCACCAATTCGACGTCCAACTTCAGTAGATCCTGTAAAGGATATCAATCGAGGAATTGGATGGGTAACGATGTCATCACCGATTTCAGATCCTTTGCCCACAATCACATTTAACAATCCCTTTGGAAGTCCCGCTTCTTCGAAAATGCTCGCGAATAATAGTCCGCCGGTTACAGGTGTATGTGTAGCGGGTTTAACGACTACTCCATTTCCTGTTGCTAAAGCCGTCGCGATTGAGCGTACAGCTAAATGGAAAGGGAAATTCCATGGACTAATGACGCCCACTACGCCCAAAGGCTCCCTATAGACACGGTTTTCTTTGCCCGGTACTTGGGAAGGTAAGATTCTCCCTTCCATTCTGTAAGGGTAGGTAGCTGCTTCCTTCATACTATTAATCGAAACACTCACTTCCCCGGCGGCCTTCATATAGGTGCTCCCAGCCTCTTTAATGAGCCAATCGATGATTAAATCTTTATTGGTCTCAACAACCTGTACAGCTTTTTCCATAATCTCTCTCTTCGTCTGAGGAAGCTCGTTTGCCCAGGCTTTTTGTGCTTTTTGAGCAGAGGTATAGGCAAGGTCAAGATCCTCCTTGCTGGCTGCAGTGATGGAACCTATTTCGGTATGATCAAATGGATTTTGGTTGGGTATGGTATTTTCACTGCTACCTTTCACCCATTCTCCATTAATAAAAAGTTTATTAAATTCAGTTTTCATTGTTGGGCCTCCTTGTTGTTTACATATCTTGTTGTGTCGGTCGTACGATGATTTCATTGACATCTACATGCTCCGGCTGTTCCACAGCGTAAGCAATGGATTTCGCGATGTTTTCGCTATCTAGTGGCTTCATTTTCCGTTCATTGAATGCGGATAGGATATCTTCATCTGTAATCGTTTCAGTCAGTTCTGTCGCGACCGCTCCTGGACAGATGATCGTCGTACGAATGTTATGAGAAGCGTTCATTTCTTGTCTCAGCCCTTCTGTAATTGCACGGACAGCGTATTTCGTTCCGCTGTAGACTGAACTTCCCGGCATGACTTTGTGGCCTGCTACCGATGAAATATTAATGATGTGTCCCGACTTTTGCTCTTCCATATAGGGGAGGACAGCGGATATACCGTAGAGTACTCCTTTAATATTTACATCGACCATCTGATCCCATTCATTAACTTTTCTTTTGTTAATTAATGAAAGGGGCATGAGACCGGCATTGTTGACCAATATATCAATCTTTCCAGCGACTTCGACGGTCTTCTTGGCCAGTTGTTCCATTTCTTCTGCGCTTGTCACATCTGTTACATGGTAGTGTGCCGTCCCGCCCATTTTTTCTATTTCATTCTTTAATTCTTTTAACCGTTCCTCTCGTCTTGCCGCAAGCATCACGGTCATTCCTTTAGAAGCCAGTTCCTTTGCTGTGGCTTGCCCGATTCCGCTACTTGCTCCTGTAATAATTGCTACTTTCATTTCAATTCGTCCTCCTTTAAAGTGTGTAAATCTCATTCTTCTATTCTGTTTACACACTTAGCCACCGTTTTAAACTGACGAAAGAGAGTTATAGCCCATTTACCAAATAAATGAAATAAAATGTTTAACGATTCATCTGATGGGAATAAACATATTAGATTAAGAAAAAGGAGAGGTTTCCATATGGCAAATCATTCGACAGAAGAAAAAATGGGATCAAAGGTAGACAGCACGTTAAACAATATGTCTCAGGACAAGAAAGAAGATATTCTTTCAAACTTTGATCACTTCAAACAATACTTAGGCAATAAAGCTTCATTGGCGGATAAACTTGGGATGAATGAAGAGCTTCAGGCGAAGGCAGCGCAGAAGGTCGGGGATTATCTTGCCGCTCATGAAGAACCAAAGAACCGGGAAGAAAAGTTGCTAAGTGAATTATGGAAAGCAGGTACCAAAGAGGAGCAGCATATGCTTTCTCACATGCTGGTGAAGCTAGTGCATTCAGAATCCTGATAGAAATCTTATGAGAAAGGGCATCCAGTTTGGATGCCCTTTCTTCTGATTCTTACATATGATGTATTTCCGGATCGACTTTCACAGTCACATTCCCTTTAAGGGCACGGGTTATCATGCATGATTGCTCCGCTTTCACCAATAATTTCTTCGTAAGGGTGATAACCTTTTCAGAGGTGGAAGGACCCAATGTGAGGACGGGGCGATGAATGATTTCTTTGTAGGTAATGACCCCATTTTCAACTTCCACTATTCCAACTGATGTCATGGTCAGGTTTTTTTTCTCGATATGACTTCGCTCGAGCATGGCGGCTAGTGTGATGATATAACAGGTCGCAGCCGCTCCCAAGAGCATTTCATCTGGGTTGGTACCAACTCCGGGACCACCCATTTCAGGCGGAATCGAGATTTCTGTATGGAATTTCTCTGAACCCAAGGTACCTACATCATTCCTCTGCCCAGGCCAATCCGTCGTGATATGAAAGGAATGTCTAGCCATAACAAGTAAGCCTCCTCTAATGCATGTTATGGTAATTGTAAACACATTCTTAAGTGAAGGCAAAGAAAAAAGACTCTACAGAGTAGAGTCTTTTGGGATGGCATGAATTATGCTTTAGTAACGTTAGCAGCTTGGTCGCCACGGTTTCCTTGAACGATTTCAAATGAAACTTTTTGACCTTCTTCTAAAGACTTGAATCCTTCGCCTTGAATAGCTGAGAAGTGTACGAACACGTCGTCTCCACCTTCGCGCTCGATGAATCCGAAACCTTTTTCTGCGTTAAACCATTTAACTGTACCTTCTAACATATTGCTACCTCCTCGTGTGTTCTACACACAAATGTATTACTATTCTTGCTCATGTAACTTCAAGGCGAAAAGCTTGAAAAACTTGTCTATCCTTCCATTCCGAACAAAAATAATTCTCTTACATAATATCAGGTAACATTAGAAAAGGCAACCCTCGAAGAGAGGGCTAAAATGAAAATGGACAGATCTATAATGTGAAGATTCAGTCCATTCTTTTTTACGACTAAAAGCTTGATTTTAAAAGGTTTAAAGAGCAGTTCGAACATTCCACAACTCCGGAAAGAAACGATGATCAAGCACTTTTTTTAAATAACCCACACCACTTGAACCACCGGTCCCCACCTTGTGACCAATGATCCGTTCCACGGTTTTCATATGACGGAAACGCCACTGCTGTAACCAATCTTCGATATCGATTAATTTTTCGGCTAATTCGTATAAATCCCAATATTTCTCAGGGTTTTGATAAACGGTCGTCCATGCTTCCAATACAGACTGATTTTCCGAGTATGGTTCTTTATAATCACGATGAAGCACTTCTTCTTGAATTGGCAACCCGGCACTCTTTAAAGCCAAGATAGAAACATCATATAAGGAAGGGGCATTGAATGCCTCATTCAATTGCACAGATAAACCGGGGTCCTTTTTATAAATTTCCAGAACGTGCTTGGTTTTATATCCCAATGCAAATTCAATCATCCTGTATTGATATGATTGAAACCCTGAAGCTTGACCCAGACTGTCCCTGAATTGCACATATTCTGATGGAGTGAGAGTGGATAATACATCCCAGGCGTGGATGATTTGAGATTGAATCTTTGAAACTCGGGCAAGCATTTTAAACGCTTGAGAAAGTTCCCCTCTTTGAATCGATGAAATCCCTTCGTTGAGTTCATGGAGGATTAATTTCATCCAAAGTTCACTTACTTGATGGATGATGATAAAAAGCATTTCATCATGGTGACCGGATAACCGTTTCTGGCTGTTTAGTAAGGTATCTAATCCGAGGTATTCACCATAAGTCATTTTATTGATAAAGTCTGTATATACATCTTCGTTCCCCATCGATTCATTTTTATTTACCATTTAACTTCTCCCTTTCTTTCGTCTGTTTGATACAGAGCGGTTATGAAAATATCCCCCTGTTATTCATTTCTTTAAAGGGAAAGGGAATTCCTTCATTCACTTACAACCAGTTTTTTTGTACAGCATAAAAGCAGTAAATGATTTTTGATAGATACCATTTAATCCAGAGAATTATGTTAATATTAAAACAATTTATATTGCATGTGAGGTGAGATATGTGGAAAAGATCTATCTTTCCACCCATTTATATTTACGCAACTTAAAGAAAAAGGATTGGAAGGATATTCATCACTATGCTGCTCGAAAAGAGGTATCCCAATACCAGATATGGGGACCAAATACCGAACAAGATACCCTTGCATATGTAGAGGGTGTCTTGAAGGATGAAAAGGTGACTCCGCAAACCCGATTCGTTCAGGTGGCAGTCGATGAGCAAACCGATCGAGTCGTCGGTGCTGGCGAAATCATCATCAAGAGCTTTGCACATCGTTCGGGGGAGGTCGGCTATATTCTTCATCCGGATTATTGGGGAAAAGGGATAGGGACGCTCTTGGGAGGGGCAATGATTGAGAGAGGGTTTTCTGTCCTCAATCTACACAGGATCCAAGCGACATGTGGTCCAGAAAACCTTTCCTCCCAGGGCGTTTTGACGAAGATCGGGATGACATTGGAGGGGAAGATCCGCCATCACTTGAAAGTGAAAGATGGATGGAGAGATTCGCTTATTTATGGATTATTAGAAGATGAATGGAGGAAGTGATCATTCGGAAAGCGACAAACCTGTATACGCATAGGGATATCCTCAGATTTCTATCTATCGTTAGGAAGCAGTCGTAACGGCCTCTCAGTAATCTAAACGGTTCCAAAGGGGTTGAATTGGAAGGAAGTGGGGAAAATAGTAATATCTTTTCCTATATAGGAGTCTAATCACATGAAAATTTTACATCATTGCAAGGTGGTCACGGTGCGGTTTTTCCGGGAGAGATTCTTTGATCACTCTGCGCAATTGGCTTATTATTTATTATTATCGATTTTTCCGTTTTTACTTTTTGTGTTTTCACTGATCAGCTACTTGCCGATTTCAGAAACCAATGTACTGCTTTTAATCAAACCCTTTGCTCCTGATAAATCGTACGCCATCATCCAAAACAATATAGAACGCATCCTTTATGACCAAAGGGGAGATGTGTTATCCATTTCGATTTTCTTCACCTTCTGGCTTGCGTCAATGGCGGTTCAATCGATGGTTCGTTCATTAAATCAGGCATATAAGATTGAACGGAAGAAACCCTTTTTAATCGCATTGCTGTATGACCTTTTATTGACCGTAGGATTTATGGTCCTTATATCATTTTCCCTTATTGTTCCACTTGTTGAAGAGTACATTCATCATGCGCGTTTTACGGAAGGAAGAATTAATGGAGAGTGGAGTCAGGCTTGGGTTATTGGGAAATGGGGGCTGAGTTCAATCTTTATGCTCATTCTTTTTGTCTTTCTGTATATGGTCGTCCCAAGTAAGAGGATATCGTTTCTTCATGTCCTTCCTGGTGCCCTGGTTGCTACCTTTGGATGGCAGGGTGTATCGTGGTTGTATGGTACATATGTTAAATTAAACGACTATTCCCAATTTTACGGCCAGCTTGGAAGTGTTATTACGTTGGTGGTCTGGTTTTATATATCTTCCACGATCTTATTGATTGGTGGATTGTTAAATGGAAGTATAGCGGAGAAAAAGCTGAAATGAAAATCACTTGGCGGTGGAGCCAAGCGATTTTTACTTTTCTAAACAATTTGATTGGTCCAAATGTAAGTTGTCATAAGTGGTTTTCTTCCCTCATCATAACGACCAGTTTCTTCGAGATGGCAAGTAAAACAAAGCCAAGGATAATCGCAGTTGCCCCAATGACTGCGAATATTTCTAAATATCCAAGTGTAGCGGTAAGGGAAGCAAGTTGCCCCGCAAGTAAACTAGCTACTCCAATTGCAGCCATCCAAACCCCCATCAGGAGGGAGGCGATTTTCACAGGAGCAACTTTACTGACAAGAGACAATCCAACTGGTGATAGGAATAGTTCTCCTAAAGTGTGTAGGAGATAAGTAAAGACAATAAACAACAGATTGGCTTTCACAGTAATATTCTGTTCATCAGAACCCGTCTGCATGACAGCTGGGATAAGCACCATGAAGCCGAGCCCTAGGAGGATCATCCCGAGACCCATTTTGGTCGTCATGTTTAAATCCCCGCTCTTTGACCTGGAAAGGCGTAACCACACACTTGACAGTATCGGTGCCAGGATCACGATAAATAATGGGTTGACTGATTGAAACCATGCGACAGGTATCGTATAGCCAAACACATCTCGATCGATAAAGTTCTTCGTGTACAAAGTGAACGAGCTGCCTGCCTGTTCAAATCCGGCCCAGAAAAACACAACGAAGCAGGCAAGGATGAGAATGGCGGTTGTACGCTGCTTTTCCTTTCTGGTCAAAGGCACATCCCGATTTTCGTTTGCTTCTTCAGCCAACACGCGGTTAGGCTTTAGTCCAATGTTTCCGAGGTATTTATTATTTAAAGTAGTGAAGATGATTTGACCTGTGATCATCCCGATGGAAGAAGCAAGGAATGCCCATTTAAAGCCATAATGCATCGTGCCGTCATTCATTGTAGTCAGAAACAGATCCTCTGCAAGGAAGCCTGCAACAAGTGGTGCGAATAATGCTCCCAGGTTAATTCCCATATAGAATATCGTAAATGCTGCATCTTTTCGTTTATCATTCCGGGGATAGAGTTCACCGACGAGAGTTGATATATTCGGCTTGAAAAATCCATTCCCTAGCACGAGAAGAGCTAATCCTCCATACAGACCGATTTGAGAATGAGTAAGGAAAATGGTGAAATCTCCGCAAGCCATCGTGATCCCTCCGATGGTGATCGCTTTTCTTAATCCAATGTAGCGATCCGTCAACCATCCCCCAAAAATCGGTGTGAAATAAACACTTCCTGTATATATTCCATAGATGGACAATGCCTTCGCGGGCTCGATGCCAAGACCACCGCTTACATAAACAGTTGTTAAATAAAGGACGAGTAAGGCTCTCATGCCATAGTAACTATACCGTTCCCATAATTCAGTGAAAAATAATAGATACAATCCTTTAGGATGTTTCTTACCTTGAGGTAAACTGTCTAAATTTGATGAGTTCACTCTATCACTCCTGTATTTTTGTGTCATTTTCTTATCTTGTCAATGAGGAGGAAAAGTATGTTTTTTTCCAAATCCTTTCATAGTATTCCCGTTCTTCTCATAGGCATGTACAAAAAGGGGCTGTGGAAAATATGTTTAAAGGATGCTTATATTGCGGTCATAACTCCTTAGTTGAAAGTGAACTATACTTGAGAGAAGAATATGGAGAAATGGAGTGGATGTACCTCACAGGTCAAAAGGCAGTGGGAAATGTGAGTTTTTATAGTTGTGAACGATGTGGGTTTCTACATCCCTTCAACAAGGAAAAGCGAAAGAAGTTCGAGGATCAGGGTGAGAAAAAAGAAAAATACATTCGATGGAATATTCGGTGAACAGGATTTGTAGTTACCTGGTAAATGACGGTATAATACTATAAGGGAGGGAATGAAATGAATACATATCCAGATTCGTCTAAGACACTTCAATTGATCAAGGAGCTTGTAGAAATACCGAGCCCTTCAGGAAATACGAATACCATCATGAGCTACGTGGAAGAATATCTCTCTGATTTACAGATAGAGATGAGAAGGAATCGAAAAGGTGCCTTAATCATCACATTGAGAGGGGAAGACACAGGGAAACATCGTATGTTGACAGCCCATGTAGATGCGCTAGGTGCCATGGTGAAGGAAATCAAGAGTGATGGTCGCCTGCGCTTATCCATGATTGGAGGCTTCAGATGGAACGCCGTTGAAGGGGAGTATTGTCAGATTGAAACCTCTTCAGGGAAAACATATAGTGGAACCATCCTCATGCACCAAACGAGTGTCCATGTTTATAAAAATGCTGGAGAAGCGAAACGGGATGATACCAACATAGAGGTTCGGATTGATGAAAAAGTTCGTAATGCAAAGGAAGTAAGAGACCTTGGGATTGAAGTAGGGGATTTTGTTTCTTTCGATCCCCGTGCTGAAATTACAGAGAGCGGGTTCATTAAATCACGTCACCTGGATGATAAAGCAAGCGTAGGGATGCTCCTGCAGTTAATCCGTCACATTCAAACGGAGGGCATTACGCTTCCTTACACGACCCATTTTTTAATTTCAAATAATGAAGAAATTGGTTACGGGGGGAATTCGAATATTCCTGAAGAGACGATCGAATATCTCGCTGTCGATATGGGGGCGATCGGTGATGGTCAAACAACTGATGAATATACCGTTTCGATTTGTGCAAAGGATTCGAGTGGACCTTATCACTACGGATTACGCAAACACTTAGTCTCATTAGCAGAAGAAAATGCAATTGACTATAAAGTTGATATTTATCCGTACTATGGATCTGATGCGTCAGCTGCAATACGAGCAGGGTTTGATATCGTTCATGGGCTGATAGGAGCAGGAATCGATGCTTCGCATGCATATGAACGGACACATGAATCATCCATTCTTCAAACAGAAACGTTACTTTGGCACTATGTCCAATCAAAAATGATAATGGAATGAATGAGCGATCTTCTTTCATCCACTAAGGTGGGTGAAAGAAGATTTTTTTGTTTTGCAACAAAGGAAAGGGGGTATGGATACATTTAAGTGATAAAAGTTTGTTATGAATTTAGGAGGTATTTCTCTTATCAAAGCGATAATGATAAGATAAAATAGAGACACTAATAAGTTAAATGAGGTAAGAGAATGAATACATACAATCTGTTAGAAAGTATAAAATTAAAAACCATATACGGTGAACTGCCTTTAGAAATAAGCGACATTCATGTGGATTCGAGAAAAGTGAAGAATGGCAGCGTGTTTGTGTGCACAAGAGGGTACACAGTGGATGGACATGACTTTGCTGTTAATGCCGTTGAAAAAGGTGCTACATTAGTCGTGGCGGAAAAACAACTGGACCTTGATTTAAGCAAAGCGGCATTAGTCGTTGTAAAGGATTCATTCAAGGCCTTGGCCCACCTATCAAATAAATATTACGATTATCCATCTCAGAAATTATCAGTTATCGGTGTGACAGGGACAAACGGTAAGACAACAGTAAGCAATCTGATACATTCCATCTTGAAAAAGGACAATCAAAGCTCTGCATTATCAGGAACCATCGGCTTTAATTTAGATGGGCAGCTGCTGCCAAGTGAAAACACTACATGCGATAACCTGACAAATCAGCAGATGTTGCAAACTGCATTAGATCGGGATATTCAGAATTTCACCCTTGAGGTATCCTCCCATGGACTTGCACTGGGAAGGTTATGGGGAATCGACTTTGATGTTGTGGCGTTCACGAACCTAAGTCACGACCACCTCGACTATCATGGAACGATGGAACACTACGGGTATGCCAAGGGATTATTATTCTCCCAGTTGGGTCAAGACCTCCAAAATCCAAAGTATGCGGTTCTTAATGCAGATGAAGAATGGTATGACCGCTACAGTAATATGACAGCTCATGAAGTGATTAGCTATGGCCTTGACAAGCATGCTGACTTCAGAGCGGAAAACGTAGAATACTTCAATGATTTAACGAAATTCACATTGAATTCTCCTGAAGGAAGCTATGAGGTTGAAATGAACCTATTAGGGAAATTCAATGTATACAATGTATTGACAGCTATGGCCTGTTTGTATGCGAAAGGGATGGAAATATCCCGTCTTGTTGAGATTGTTAAAGAGCTTCCTCCTGTAAATGGACGCATGGAGAAAGTCGAAATGAAAGCACCCCTTTCGGTTTACATTGATTACGCCCATACGCCCGATGCAATCGAGAATGCCATCCAATCTGTCCTGCCGTTTAAGGAGAATAAAATTATCTTTCTTGTGGGCACAGGAGGTAATCGTGATAAGACGAAGCGTCCAACGATGGCAGAAAAAGCGTCATTGGCAGATTACGTCATTTTAACAACGGATGACCCGAGATATGAAGAGTATGACAGCATCCTGAACGACCTTGAAAAAGGAATGCAGCATGATCAATATGCATTGATTGGAGATCGAGCAGAAGCAGTTAAGCATGCGGTCGAGATAAGTGAGCCGGGTGACATCATCATTTTTGCCGGGAAGGGTCATGAAGATTATCAAATCATTGAAAACACAAAATATCCTCATAGTGATAAAGATATTGCGATTGAGCAAAGTAAGTTGAAGTATCGTATATCGGAATAACTTATTTCCATGAGAGACTGATAAAAAATCGGTTCTCACTGAAAAAGATCCATTTGAAGAAATAAGAAGCAATCCCTCGTTATATACTGGGGGATCGCTTCTTATTTGTCAGTCTATGAGAGGTAAGGTGTAGCAATAAAAAAAGAGAAGGAGGGCATCCTTCTCTTTTTTTATTCAGGTGATTATACGAACATACCTGCAATGGCAGCACTTAGTAAAGAAGCAAGTGCACCTGCAATTACGGCTCTCAGTCCCATACGTGCAATATCACTTCTGCGGTCAGGAGCTAGATTACCCAATCCTCCAAGTAAAATCCCAAGTGAAGAGAGATTCGCAAATCCACAAAGGGCGAATGAAATAATGGCAACTGTTTTATCAGATAAATTACCGATTTCTGGTGCAAAAGCTGAATAAGCAACAAATTCATTAATGACAAGCTTCTGCCCGATGAAGTTTCCTGCAGTAACCGCTTCACTCCAAGGCACACCGATAGCGAAAGCCAAAGGAGCAAATACATAACCAAGGACAAGTTGAAGTGAAAGGCTGTCAAATCCAAACCATCCACCTACCAATCCTAGAAGACCATTGATCATCGCAACAAGGGCGATGAATGCAAGGAGCATTGCCCCAATGTTTAAAGCCAATTGTAACCCGACACTTGCCCCATTTGCTGCAGCATCTATCACGTTTGCAGATTCCGAATCCGCTTCCATTTCAAACGCTTCAGGTTCCGGTGAATCATCTGTTTCAGGCACAAACAACTTAGCCATAACTAGACCTGCAGGAGCAGCCATGAAACTTGCTGCTAATAGGTACTCTAAAGGAACACCTAAAAGAGAATATCCCACTAATACAGATCCTGCAACTGACGCCAAACCTCCCGTCATGACGGCAAATAGTTCTGACTCAGTCATTTTTGATAAAAAAGGTCGAACGACCAGTGGAGCCTCAGTCTGTCCAACAAAAATATTGGCAGCTGCAGACAATGACTCAGCTTTTCTGGTTCCTAACAGCTTTGATAATCCCCCACCTAAAATCTTGATGAAGAATTGCATGATCTTAAGATAGTAAAGAACTGAAATTAAAGCAGAGAAGAAAATAACGACAGGAAGGACATTAAATGCAAAAATGAAAGCGATATTCGATTCCTCTGTATAAAGACCTCCAAATAGGAAGGTTATCCCTTCATTTGAATAGTTAATGATTGCATTTACGACTTCTGTTAATCCTTTAAGAGCGTTCTGGCCCCATGATGTTTCTAGCACGATGAAAGCGAAAAAAATCTGTATAGCAAGTCCACCGAGGACTGTTCTGAAATTAACCCGCTTCTTATTATTAGAAAATGCAAATGCAATTCCCATAACGACAATAATACCCATGATACCCCATAAATATTGCACTTCTTTCACCTCTTCAGTAAGTATGATTGAAACTTGATGCTTTCGAGTTTTTATTTTACAATGCTTTCAGACGTCTGACAACCTACAATTACTGATTTTGTCGAATTTTGTACAAGTACTATGAGCATTAGTATGCGCAAATACAGCGTTTTCATGAAAGGGGATACAAAAATGAAAATCAGAAAAAATTTTTTGGATGGATTGGAACAAAAAGTATATATCTATGAAAATAAGAAGGAAGAGTTCATTTTAATCTCAATCCCAACAATTGAATGGTCCTATTCACTTACATATGAAGAAGAAAATATCCAAATGAATTTATTCGCTTCCTTAAAAGGAAGGGTATCAGAAGAAGCGGCGAATACCTTAAGTTTAAGAATTGTTCAATGGACTTGTGAAATGTAACAGTGTTTTCCACCTGTTACGAAATGTAACTTAGTACTACTATTAAATTGCTTCAATGGGCAAGAAACGTTGATAACCATTGGATTAACTTTGAACTGCATTGATTCTTTGTTGCATTGTTACTTTAGAACGAATATGATGAGAAAGTGAGAATGACGAGAAAGGATTTTACGAATGAAAATAGACTTTATACAGGAAGTTCAATCGAGACGGACTTTCGCTATTATTTCCCATCCTGATGCTGGGAAAACAACCTTAACAGAGCAACTACTCCTATTCGGAGGAGCCATTCGTGCAGCTGGAACAGTAAAAGGGAAAAAAACAGGGAAGTTTGCTACATCTGACTGGATGGAAATCGAGAAACAAAGAGGAATCTCCGTTACATCTTCCGTTATGGCATTCGATTATGATGATTATCGAGTGAATATCCTTGATACTCCAGGTCACCAGGACTTTTCTGAAGACACATATAGAACTTTGATGGCTGTTGACAGTGCGGTCATGATCATTGATTCCGCCAAAGGGATCGAAGCCCAAACCTTAAAGCTATTCAAAGTATGCCGTATGAGAGGCATTCCAATCTTCACCTTCATCAATAAGCTCGATCGTCAGGGACGTGAGCCATTGGAATTATTAGAGGAGCTTGAAGAAGTATTAGGGATCCAGTCTTACCCGATGAACTGGCCGATCGGAATGGGGAAAGAATTCTTAGGGATTTATGATCGCTTCCATAACCGAATTGAGCAATTCCGCGTAGAAGAGGATGATCGATTCATTTCGTTAAATGATGAAGGCGAAATTGAAGGGGAGCATCCACTGAAGGAAAGCAATCTTTATCATCAAAGCTTGGAAGATGTGCTGCTGCTGAATGAAGCCGGTAATCCGTTTTCACGTGAACGTATAGCAAGCGGAGAACTTTCTCCGGTATTTTTCGGGAGTGCGTTGACGAATTTCGGTGTTCAAACGTTTCTAGAAACATATTTACAATTTGCACCATCTCCGCAACCTCGGAATTCCGACGCAGGTGAGATTGAACCGACAGCTGAGGACTTTTCTGGTTTCGTGTTTAAGATTCAAGCCAATATGAATCCTGCCCACCGTGACCGGATAGCGTTTGTCCGGATTTGTTCCGGACAATTTGAGAGAGGGATGACAGTTAATCTTTCACGTACAGGCAAGTCCATTAAGCTTGCTCAATCCACACAATTTCTTGCAGATGATCGTAGCACGGTAAATGAAGCGGTCAGTGGGGATATTATTGGAGTTTATGACACAGGCACGTATCAGATCGGTGATACACTTGTGCAAGGTAAGAACGGCTTCCAATACGAAAAGCTTCCCCAGTTCACCCCGGAACTTTTCGTTCGAGTTACTGCCAAAAATGTGATGAAGCAGAAGCATTTCCAAAAGGGGATCCTTCAACTGGTTCAAGAAGGCGCCATCCAATATTATAAAACTCTTCGAACAGAAGATATTATTCTTGGTGCAGTTGGACAGCTTCAGTTTGAGGTATTCGAGCACAGAATGAAAAACGAATATAATGTCGATGTGAAGATGGAACCAATTGGATCCAAAATTGCACGTTGGATTGAAAACGAAGAAGACGTAAAGGATTCCATGTCAAGCTCCCGAAGCATGTTGGTGAAAGACCGTCATGACAATCTGGTCTTCTTGTTTGAAAATGATTTTGCCATGAGATGGTTTAATGATAAAAATCCTGATATTCGATTATTTAGTTTAATGTAAAAGCGTTTAGCACCCTTACATATTCGATGTGAGGGTGCTTTTATTATGTTGCAGCCATTCTCAAGCACCTGAGGGATTCAAATACACTTAATTAGTGAAATTGTCCTAAAATAAAGGGATATCACTAGCGTTATTTGGGTTTAAAGTCTTAGTATAGAGGTATAGGTATTTAATTCTATTTTATCGAAAGGGAGCGCAAAAAAGTGAACATAGCATGTGCAAATTGCGGAGTTACGATGGAGTATCATGAGCAAGGATACTTTTTTTTACATAGTGAACACAATAAAGGCTTCCCATTAAAAAGGGATTTTCATCAATCTGAAAGAGGTATATATTCTTTTCCTTATGAAAATCTCGATGAATTATATGTGGAATTGGCAGAAACCAAAGAGTTACTAGCTGAAGATGGTTGGGAGCTCAGTATTAATTGTCATCCTCATCCCGGACCATTCATCCCTGCAGGGAAATTCCTGAATTTGATTAGGTACAGAGAGATGGTAGAGATTATTCAGCAAGGAGAGTTTACAAGTCATCTCCAACCAATCATCGACCTTAATGATGACAGTCTGTTTGGGTATGAATCGTTGCTGAGAGTAGGGAGTGGCAGGAAAGCAGTAAATCCAGGGGAATTATTCGAAGTAGCATCGCTCACGGGCTTTCATTCCATGTTGGATCAGAAAGCAAGAAAATCAGCAATCGAATGCAGGAAGAATCAGGTGAAACCTGGTATTAAGAGCTTTATTAATTTCCTTCCTTCGACCATATATAATCCTGAATTTTGTTTGCGACATACATTTAAAATTGTGAATGAAATAGGAGTGAATCCTGAAGACCTTATTTTTGAAGTAGTGGAAACAGAGAAGATTGAAGATGTGGAACATTTAAGGTCAGTCCTTGACGTATATAAACGAGAAGGGATGAAAGTGGCCCTTGATGATGTAGGTTCAGGTTTTGCAACGGTTGAAATGTTGACACTTCTACAACCGGATTATGTGAAAATTGATCGGTCTTTCATCAGTTACTGTGATCGTAATACAGAGAATCAGAAATTTTTACGCAAAGTCATGAAGATTGCCGGGGAATTAAATATTCTTGTTTTGGCTGAAGGAATAGAGCGTAAAGAAGAATTGTTATTCTGCAAAGATATCGGAATTCATTATGCTCAGGGCTATTTCATAGGAAAACCAGCCCAAACAGCAATTGTACCTTTCGGAAAGTCTCAAATAGTATAGGGCAACGGGATCTGTGCCAAAGGAGATTCTTTGGATAAATGGGATGTAAAAAAGATACCTGTTGACAAATGAATCGATGATGATAAAATACTAATATAAAATACTTTAGCGCATAAAAGCTTGAAAGCGTTTAAGAGAAGAAGTTTACTCTTATTGATTAATCGTATAGTTATTGTCCTGAACAACAGAGTAGGGGGAAATGTGACAGCAGTCAGAGACTAGACGTGAGGTGGAAGTCTAGGTCCATTTATTTCTGAATTACATTGTTCATAAGGTCTTGCATATCGAGGCTTTAATAGGGGACGCCTTTATGAAGTGGGGATAAACCGTTTGTCGTCATCGATCGTCTGATCTTCTTTATGACATGAATTCGTTTATTCCAATTAGGGTGGTAACGCGGAGAACTCTTCGTCCCTATCGGGGATGGTGGGTTCTTTTTGTTGTTCGATCCCATTTAATGAATCTAGTCAACCGAGAAAAGGAAGTGTCACGATGTTAAATATTAAAAGTGTTCATCAACCTGCTGTTCTAGAGGCAGCTGCTGTACTATTAGCCGTGCTTGGCATCATCAGCGTCAGTATTATCGGGGTAGGATCTGTTCCCCATATTCCGATCATCCTGTCCCTCTTCTTTCTAATGATATATGGGCTGGTGCGAAAAGTGGGGTTCAAAGAAATCGAACAAGGAATGATTGCCGGAGCCCAAGGTGGCCTGGGTGCTATTTTACTCTTTTTCTTCATCGGGCTGCTAGTCAGTAGCTGGTTAATTAGTGGAACCATTCCTACATTAATGTTTTATGGATTTGAATTTGTTACACCTCATTACTTTTATGCCATTGCATTCCTGCTTACATCTTTAAGCGGGGTGGTGATTGGTAGCTCACTGACAACAGCAGCGACAATTGGGGTTGCATTGATAGGGATCGGTGAAGCTATGGGATTATCCATGAGCATTACTGCAGGAGCAATCGTTTCAGGTGCTTTTTTTGGAGATAAGATGTCTCCGTTATCGGACACGACTAATCTTGCTTCATCCATTGTGAAAGTAGATTTGTTTACACATATTCGCAACATGGCGTGGACGACGGTACCCGCATTTTTCATTACATTGATCGTATTCGGCTTCTTATCACCTGGATCAAGTGATGCCGATTTAGTTCAGCTCGATGCTTTACAGGACGGTTTAAAGCAATCAGGCCTCATTCACTGGTATAGTTTGATTCCTGTCTTATTGCTGGTTGTGTTGGTTGTTTATAAAACACCTGCATTGTTCACTCTATCGATTACGATTGCCGTTTCCGTTTTCTTATCTTTCTTCCATGGATCCTTGCAAGCGAATGAACTCTTTCATATATTGTTTTCTGGGTATACATCTGAAACAGGAGTTGAATCCATCGATTCCCTGTTAACAAGAGGGGGAGTGAACAGTATGATGTTCACCGTTTCCCTGGTGATCCTTTCCTTAAGTCTAGGTGGGTTATTATTTAAACTCGGTATCATTCCGGCGTTGCTAACGAAAGTCTCTACTATCATTCAGTCTGGAAGAAGAACGATTCTTTCCACTGCATTGGCAGCAATTGGAATCAATCTTGTAGTAGGCGAGCAATATTTATCGATCCTATTGACGGGAGAAGCTTTTCAATCTCAATATAAGAAACTGGGGCTTCACCCCAAAACATTATCTCGTACTTTAGAAGATGCAGGGACGGTGGTCAATCCTTTGGTTCCATGGAGTGTATGTGGGATCTTTCTAACAGATGTGTTGGGAGTACCTACCCTTGAGTACCTACCGTTTGCTGTATTCTGTCTGATTTCTCCTGTTATAACGATTCTTTACGGGTTTACAGGGTGGACAATTGAAAAAGAACAAAAGGAAACCAATCCGGTCGTCAGCAATTAAATAGTAAAATTTGAAAGGACTGTCCTTTTGAATCACCTTTCTCCGTGGGGAAGTTGATTCATTTAGAGGACAGTCCTTTTCTATGCATTTCAGTATAAGTGGGGAAGTTCTGACTATAATAAAAGTTCCCTATTGTGATCATTAAAAAATGAAAAAGCGGCAAAACCATAATCATGATGGGACTTTTTAAGATTAATACACCAAACTGGAACATAAAGGTCTCAATGGTCAATAGGAAGAGAAGGACCGATAAAGTATAAGTCCAATTCCTGTTTCGAAAAAAAATCACCATCGCATAAAGGTAAGTAGTAAACCAAATATACAAGGCATTTCCTGCGACCAAATCCCTCGTAGGGTTAGAAAAATGGTTCATCGGGATGATATATAGCTCCAGAATCGAAGAAAGAATCCACGTGAAGGAAAGAGAAATGGTGGATAGTGCAAAGAACAGGGTGATAAATTGAACATAATGATTTGTTTTGCCCACCAAAACTTTCCACCACGTCTTGGCCAGTATGACCGAAATGACGAGGAAAAAAATCGTGTAATACGATTTCCACCAATGATGCTCGTACAATTGAGAGTGGGTAAACCAGGTTTCTATAAGGAAAAATAACCCAATAACAAGGGAGATGCTGCTTAGTTTCAAACGATATAACACTATATACGTAATTGCTATTGGAACAGAAAATGCTTGAGAACTGATGGATCCTAATACACTGTCATTGTAATCATTCGATAAAATGTGGGGATGATACGAATAGCTACTATATATGACAAAAATGACATATTCGAATACATATGCCAAGCCGGAAATAAAAAGCCAAAATAGTATGATTTGAGCAGAAATATGACGGTTATTCATCACTATGAAAACTAATAAAAAGATGCTGATAAGACTAAGGGAAACAAATGGTACCCAGTTCGCCATTATGATGCTCCTTACATTGCATTATAGAAAATAGTGTGTACAAAATAAGTGGAATTATTTATTTTATAAAGAAACTAATAGCTTGAGACGCTTTAATATTGAAGGATCTTCCTGAAGAGACTATAGTTAACAGTAACTGCTTCCAAAGCGTAGTGAACGATATAGATAAAGAAAGGGGGGCCCCTAATTGAAGATAAGTGATTTTTCCATAAGGCGTCCTGTATTCACCATTGTAACCATGCTTCTCATTCTTATTCTTGGTGGAGTTTCTCTCCTGAGAATACCATTAAAGCTGATTCCAGACCTGAATCCGCCAGTTGGGGTCGTCGTGACCAATTATCCTGGTGCCGGTCCTCAGGAAGTGGTGGAGAAAGTAACCAAGCCATTGGAAGAGAGTTTATCCACCCTTCCGGGAATGAAGAACATTCAGTCCACTTCAAGGGAGGGCTCGAACTTTATTCTCCTCGAGTTCTCATGGTCTACCTCCATCGATGACATCGAAAATGATGTCCTGCAACGGTTGGATCAGACCCCGCTTCCGGACGGTGCGGAAAATCCACGATTCCTTAAATTTGATCCCGCGCAGTTCCCTATCATTCAATTCTCATTAAGGGAAGAGGGGAAAGAGTCCAATTTAAAAACACTCTCCGAGAGTTTGAAACTGGAACTAACGAGGGTAGAAGGCGTAGCCAATGTGAACGTTTCAGGTTCATTGAAGGATGAAGTGGTTATTGAATTGAATCAGCAGAAGCTGAAGGATAACAGACTAAGCCAAGAGGATATCATTCAAACGATTCGAGCGAATAATGTGACTGCGCCTGGAGATACAATTGAAACCGAAGGACAAACCTTGACCACTCGCGTTTTGAGCAAACTGCAGTCGGTTGATGAGTTAAAGGCATTAGTACTTAAGGTAAATCCTCAAACCGGTAAGAAAATGACACTATCAGAAGTAGCTACAGTTGAGAAGAGACAGCAGGATACAAATACGATTACCCGTGCAAATCAAGAGCCTGCCATACTTTTTAGTGTTCTGCAGCAATCGGACGCCAATACAGCATCTGTATCAAAAGGGTTTCAAAAGGAGCTTAACCGCCTTCTTAAACAAGATCAATACAAATCGATCAAAGCCGACATTCTCTTTGACCAGGGTGACTATATCACTCAAGCGATTGGCAATATAGCCAATTCACTCTTGATCGGTGGGGCGTTTGCCATGCTCGTACTCTTTTTATTCCTTAAGAATGTTAAGAGTCCGTTAATCATTGGCGTAGCGATTCCATACTCTGTAATCGTTACATTTGTCTTAATGTTCTTTGCTGATTTTGCGTTGAATATTATGACGCTTGGAGCTTTGGCTCTTGGAATCGGAATGCTTGTGGATAATGCGATCGTCGTGATAGAAAATATATACCGCCATCTTTCACTTGGGAAAAATCCGAGAGAAGCGGCTCTTATCGGTGCCAAAGAAGTAGGGGGAGCTATCACTGCCTCCACATTAACGACCGTTGCTGTATTTCTACCTATTGTCTTTATTTCAGGACTGCTGGGGGAAATATTTACAGAATTTGCATTGACGATTTCGTTTAGCCTACTAGCTTCTCTCGTTGTGGCATTGACGGTTATTCCAATGCTTGCCAGCAGGTTGTTGAAGAAACCGAAAGGGAATTTAGAAGCGAAGAGAAGGCGTTCTAAAAGTCGAAAAACGTTTTCTCGAACAGTTATTTGGGCACTTCGTCATCGATTTATCGTGTTAGCTATTACTGCTCTTACGTTAGTCGGAGGCGGCCTTGGACTAACAACCGTAGGAACGCAGTTTTTACCACCTACCGATGAAGGTTTTTTCAACATGAGGGTCGAATTAGAAAATGGAGCCTCTGTAGAGGAAACCAATCATGTTGTAAATGCGATTGAAGAAAGATTAGAGAAGGAAAAAGAAGTAGATGTATTCGTAAGTTTGGTTGGTTCAACTCAGGAAGAATCCTTTAGAGGAAGTTCCAAAGGGAATATTGCAGAAGTTTACGTCAAAATGAAACCTTTAAAGGACAGGGAAAGATCGATATTCAGCTTTGCTGATGAAGTGAAACCGGAAATCGAAAAAGCCGCTCAAAAAGTAAATAAGTCAGCTGATGTTTCCTTTAATCTTCAGTCAACATCCGGCTCCAGTCCTCAAACTCTTACGTTTAACCTGAGGGACACGGATCCGAATCGATTGGAAAAATCGGTTGATTCGTTATTTACTTCTTTGAAAGACATGGATGATGTATCTGAAGTCACGACCGATCAGATGGAGACTGTGAAAGAAGTGCAAATGAAGGTAAACCGAGAGAACGCACTTGATCAAGGGCTTGTTCCGGCTCAGATAGGTACGCTCGTTCAAGATGTTACTCGAGGCGTATTGACTACTCAAATGGTTACGGAGTCTTCTGATGTTATCAACGTTCTCGTCCAATATGATCGAAATATTACGGAGAATCTTGATTCATTAAAGAGGCTCCTCATTCCAAATGGACAAGGAAAATACATTCAATTGAATTCAGTAGTCGATTTCGCAATCGAAGATGGTCCTGTCAGTATCCAGCGGATTGATCAGCAACATGCAGTTCAATTTACCCTGCAATATTCGTCAGAAACCAATTTGGGAGCAATCTCAAAAGCCGTTGATGAAAGAATCGAATCATTGGAACTCCCGAATGAGACCCTGGTTTCATTTAGTGGGGACAGAGAGCTCCTCGAGGATTCAATTGACGATATGGCTCTTGCGCTTGGTCTTGCCATTGTCCTTGTGTATATGGTCATGGCGGCACAATTCGAGTCATTTAAATATCCATTTGTCATCATGTTTACGGTCCCGCTCATGGTCATTGGAGTAGCGATTGCGCTTGCCGTTACCCAAACCCCTATCAGCATTTCGGCAATTATTGGAGTAATTGTACTGGCAGGGATTGTAGTCAACAACGCCATCGTTATTGTGGACTACATTAATCAGCGTAAGCAGGCTGGCATTAGCAGTTTTGATAGCATTGTCGAAGCAGTACAAGATCGGGCAAGGCCGATATTTATGACGGCCTTAACAACGATACTTGGCTTGTTGCCTCTGGCCCTTGGGCTCGGGGAAGGTACTGAAATTAATCAACCTATGGGAATCGCTGTAATTGGTGGATTAATCAGTAGTACATTGTTGACCATTTATGTGATTCCGATTGTTTACAGCTTCTTTGATAAAGAAACAAGAAGGATGAAGAGAAATAGATCTGCATTTAAAGAGTAATTGAATACAACCGGAGTTAACCTGAAAAGCTGAGTAGTGACCTATTGAACAGGTACCTTAGGTGGAAGGTTAACTCTTTTTTTGTAACAGAGCTTATGTGCAAATCCAATTCTTTATGGCAGGGAGAGAAAGAGTGTGGAAA
Source organism: uncultured Bacillaceae bacterium (assembly GCA_963787015.1). GTDB lineage: Bacteria > Bacillota > Bacilli > Bacillales > Bacillaceae_B > Rossellomorea. Next base: position 1,035,268 of record CAWBBM010000040.1, on the reverse strand, counting down.
AAAGAACATATTTTATCACTGGTTTCCCAGGATTCTTAAGTTTTAATGTTGTCGAAGAACTATTAAGCCAAGGCAGGGCATCGAAAGTATACTTGCTGCATTTAAGCTCCATGACAGAGCAGGCAAAAGGATGGGTAAGGAAACTGAATGACATGTCAGAGACCAGACTACTATTGGTTGAGGGGGATATCACTAAACCAAATCTCGGTATGACCCAAGAACGTATCGTTGAATTGCGAGATGAAATCGATTATGTCTGGCATTTGGCCGCCATTTATGATTTAGCGGTTCCAGAGGAATTTGCACAAAAGGTAAATGTGGAAGGGACACGTCAAGTAAATGCCTTCTGTGAAACCCTCGGACAATTAAAGCGATACGTATATTTTTCCACTGCATTCATAGCAGGCGCGCGAAAAGGGAAACTCTTTGAGGATGAACTCATCCCTCCTCAAAGCTTTCATAATTTTTATGAACAGACAAAGTATGAAGCCGAGGTTCTGGTAGAGGGATCAAAAGATAGACTACCCATTACAATCATTCGGCCAGGCATTGTAAAAGGAAATTCAGAAACCGGTGAAACAGTGAAGTTTGATGGACCATACTTCATAATGAATATGTTTAAGAGATTATCATTCCTGCCCTGGGTGCCATTTCTGGGTGAGGGGAATACCCATATCAATATAGTACCGGTTGAATACGTAGTGAGAGCTTCCATCCATCTCGTCCATGAAGAAGTTGGTAACGGGAAGACGTATCACCTTACTGATCCAGATCCATTATCGGTAAGAGAGGTGTATGAACAGATCTATTGGCATATGTTCAAGAAGAAACCTAAGGGGAATATTCCTCTCGCCATTTCTTATTGGGCACTAAGTTTACGATTTGTGCGCCGTTATTTAAAAGTGGAAAGGGAAGCTCTGGATTATTTTTTAATGGAGGGTTCATTCGATTGTGAACAGGCTCAACATGATCTACAAGGATCCGGCATTTACTGCCCGCCCCTTTCAACGCAAATCGAAAAAATGGTTTCATTTTACCTCGAACACTTCTCAAATGATGAATTGCACGTGAAGATTCATTAAGGTTCGAAAATGGGGAAAGGTTTCTAAAATGTAAAACCGTAATATTTGGGAGAGATATGGTAAAAATAAAAAGAGAAGCATCAATAGGAGGAATCTCGAGATGTCATTGTCCCTTAATCTATACAAAAACCATTACACAAATAATCATTTGCATCTATGCATTCTTATGGCACCGTGCAGTAGGCAGACCTTACCGATGGGGTGCACATGAAGTCATCAATATCAAAGTTAGAAGGAATACTATGGAGTATCGCCCTTCCAGGGTTTCCTCAATTATTGGTTGGTTTGTGGTTTAAGGGAACACTGTTTGTCCTTCTTGAGATTATTATTAATGTAAAGAGCAATTTCAACCTTGGTATCATGTACAGCTTTTTAGGGGAAACCCGTAAAGCAGCTTCCGTGATTGATTACCAATGGCTGATGTTCTATCCCTGTCTATATATGTTTGCTATGTGGGATGCATATAAGATTGCTGGGACAAAGGAAGAAAGATATAGTTTTTTGCCTTTCGTCATAACCGCCTACATGGTGACTGTGGGTTTGATGTATTCCCCTAAAGTTTATATTTTCGGAAAATTTATTGGGCCCATTTTTTTACCTATCTTATTTGTCATTCCAGGAGTGCTGATCGGGTTGTTTTTCCGTTCAATCCTGATCCGTTTTAAACATTAAATCTTTACGAAAAAACCTTTTTGGGGTAGAATGAACGTATACAATTTAACGTTTTCTACCTGTCAAAGGGGAGTAGCTATAGGTTTCATACCTAAACAAAGTCGTCAATACATGGTGTATACCATCGGCTTTGTTGGCATATACGTATGCTAAGCAAGACCTTTGCCTTAATTAGGCAAGGGTCTTTTTATTTTTATAAAAATCCTTGCCTATTGGAAAACTAACTATCTAAATAGGGAGGGGCTAAAAGGTATGGATGCTTCAATGTTATTGGAATATGGTTGGGTTCTATTGATATTGGTAGGACTTGAAGGGATACTAGCTGCAGATAATGCGGTTGTCATGGCAGTAATGGTAAAACATCTGCCGGTAGAACAGAGGAAAAAGGCACTTTTTTATGGTCTCTTAGGGGCATTTGTATTTAGATTCGCTGCATTATTTCTCATTTCGTTCTTAGTCAATGTATGGCAGGTTCAGGCAATCGGGGCGATATACCTATTTTATGTGGCGATTCACCACTTCGTGAAAAAGAGGAAAGATACGGGGGCAGTAGATTCGGAACCGGCAAAAGGATCAGGGTTCTGGACGACGGTCCTCAAGGTGGAGCTTGCGGATATCGCATTCGCTGTTGATTCCATGCTAGCGGCTGTTGCGTTAGCCGTCACACTTCAGCCTACAGGTTGGTTTGATGTAGGGGGAATTGATGGTGGTCAATTTATCGTCATGTTCCTTGGTGGAGTTATCGGCTTGGTGATTATGCGGTTTGCAGCCACCTGGTTTGTCAAATTATTGGAGAAATATCCTACATTAGAATCAGCAGCATTCTTAATTGTTGGCTGGGTAGGGGTGAAGCTTGCTGTCTTTACACTTGCTCATCCTGATGTTGCCATACTCGATCATCATTTCCCTGAATCAAAAGGATGGAAGCTTGTATTCTGGAGTGTATTGATCCTTTTATCAGTCGGTGGCTATCTCCTTTCAAGAAGAAAAGCAAAACAGACAGATGTTGAATCTGAATAAAGACGAATCAAAAGCTAATGCGAAATTATCGCATTAGCTTTTTTTCTTGAACTAGACATTTCTAGCTCCTCCAACGTTTTTCCGAAATTAAATTTTAATAAACCCCCTCAAAAAAAGTTCTTTAAACGTAACTCCTTTACTAAGGCGATCGATCGGCCAAATACTATAAAACTTCCGAGGTGTACATATGAAAAAACAACAATCAAAAATTATGAAATCATCATTAGCTGTTCTTGTAGCAAGTTCCATCAGCTTTCCAAGCTCTATGGTGTTCGCGAATACAAACGATGAAAACTTTGACACAATCAATATGGAGCAACAAAACCCTACTTCTAATACGAATGTTGCAGTTAATGATGAAGCGATGATTGAATCAGCCAAAAAAGAAATTGAAGAACTGCAGGGGTCTGCAGACACACCTACATTATTACCTGGTGATTTCTTCTATTTTGCTAAGTTGACATTTGAAAAAATTCAGCTTGCTTTTACGATGGATGATGCCAAAGAAGCAAAACTACTAGCGGAATATGCAGCTGAAAGATTGGCTGAAGTAGAAGCTTTGTTTAAAGATGGGAAGCAGGAAGAAGCAATTGAAGCTCTAAATAAAGCCATTGACATGATTGCTCAATCTGAAGGCCACTGGTCTGAGGATGAGAATGATGAAGGTGACAAAGATATAAAAGAGACAGAAACCGATGCTAAAGATGAAGTGAAGGATGAAATGGAAGAGAACGAGAACACAGAGGGAACAACTACCGAAGATTCCTCGGTGGATGATTCTGAAATCGAAGGAGATACCACTTCTGAAGGAACTGAAACAGAAGAAGTGTCTGGTGAAAATACAGACATGGAAGAACTTATGTCCCACAACATCTTATCTCTAAAAGCAAATTTAGAAAAAATCAATAATCCTAAAGCAAAAGAAGCCCTACAAAAAAATATTGAAAAAAGCTATATGAAATTAGCTGAAAAGCTTGCAAAGCTTGAAGAGAAAACAGCAAAAAAAGCAGCAAAAGAAGCGGATGAAAAAGAAGAGAAAAAATCAAATGAGCAAGAAGGGGATGAATCTGAATCATTGGATCAGGATTCAGAATCACCTAAATCAGGAGAAACAACAGAAAAAGAGGTTGAAGAGTCTACAGCTACCACAAAAGAAGTAACCACAAAAGAAGATAAAGAAGAAATTATAAAAGAAGAAGGAAAGGCTGCACCCATAAAAGTCAACCATCATACAGAGAAAAAAGAAGCGAAAATAGAATGGAAAGATCAACATAAAGAAGTGAAAAATGAAACAAAAGATATACGTAAACACATGAAGGAAGAAGCAAAACAATCACGGCACGAGAAGAAAGAAGAAAAGAGACAGCACCCTAAAAACACCAAAGAAGAGCGTCATCATAATAATGAAAAAGGGAAAGAAAATGGTAAGGGACATCACAAAGAGTAAAGTGGTGATCGTTTAGATGTAGAGACTGAAATATTATTGGCACATCAGTCAGGAAGGGGTTCCAAACCAGCCCCTTCCTCCCTATTATCCTTTTAAATTCATCAGCATATGAGTATAATAGTGTGCAGGACGGGGTGAGACTGATGCTGAATTTATTACTATTTTCACTTGCAAAACAAAAAAAGAAGCAATCGTTGGAAGAAATGGCGATTCAAATACAAAATGGTGATGAACCATTACTGAATACAGTCCTTGAAGACTATAAACCGTTTATTAAAAAAACGGTGTCTTCCGTCTGTAAACGATATATTTACGAAAGTGATGATGAATTTAGCATTGGCCTGATAGCCTTTCATGACGCTATTTTAAAATATAATGATAAACGGGGCTCTTCAGTCATCAGTTTTTCTGAAGTCATTATTAAACGAAAAGTCATCGACTATATCAGAAAAAATGGAAAAATACAGGATGTCAGTATGGATATGCCACTTGCCCGAGATGGTGAAGAAGAGACAAGTTTAACCATCGACCAAATGGTATCTGTAGAAGAATACGGTAAACAGAAGGACGTACAAATGAGACGTGAAGAGATCAGTTCTTTCCAAGAACAGCTTTCTTACTTCAAATTATCCTTCTATGATCTGGTTGAACAATCACCGAAACATGAAGATGCGAGACTGAACGCCATAGACATTGCCAAAACAGTCGTTAACTCAAAGGAATTAATGGATTATCTTATTGAGAAGAGACGTTTACCAATTAAAAGATTAGAGAAACAGGTAAACGTCAGTAGAAAAACCATTGAAAGAAACAGGAAATATATTATAGCTATTTCGCTTATTCTTATTGGGGATTATGTGTATTTACGGGATTACTTAAAGGGGCGGTTAGAGATATGAAAAAAGGGATCATTATGGAAATCAAGCAGGATATCCTTGTTATGATGACACCAGAAGGGGAATTTCTTACAGGAAGAAAACAGCCCGACCAGCAGTATGTTATCGGTGAAGAGGTTCCTTTCTTTCCGGTTCCCAACAAATCTGTCACACCGAAACCAATTTTTAGATGGAATTGGAAGGTATCCACTTCAATCATAACAGCTATGATCGTCATTGTTGCCTTGTTTTCAAGCGTTATTCTACAGAGCAATAAAGCATATGCCTATGTTTCTGTCGATATTAACCCCAGTATGGAATTAGCCTTGAACCATGAACAACAGGTAATTAGCATCACACCATACAACGAGGATGCTAAGATGCTCTTAAAGGAACTTAATGACTGGGAACATGACGATGTGAGCGAAGTGACAGAAAAGATCTTCTTGCTGAGTGAACAAATGGGATATTTAAAGGACAATCAAAATGTCTTGATTACTTCTTCCTTTATCGAGGGGGCGGACCATCATAGGGAAAGTGATTTAATAGCTGAATTGAATGAGTTTGTTCAAGGCTTTCGCTCTGAACATAACGCGAATATTATCATGAAAGAAACATCCCCGGAAATTAGAGATGAAGCATCAGAAAAAGGAATGACAGCCGGTTCCTTCATTAAAGAAAGCGAAGATAAGAAGAAAGCAGACACACTTTCTGAGCCACTAGAACATGAAGATGCTGTGATAAATGAAGAAAAAGCAAAACCAAAACCAAAACCAAAACAGAAATGGACAAAAGGGATGACCGCTCCAAGGTTCAGGAGCAAAAGGTGGACCCCCCTGTGGAAGCAAAGAATTCCAAAGCTGACAAGCCTGAAAACCATCAAACCAACGATAAGATTCATCCTAAAGAAAATAAGCAAAAAGAAAAACCGGTACCGTCTCAAAACCGGAATTCTTCTAATCATAACGATGAGTATAAGTACAAGTCCAACAGAGGGGATAATAAATCTTCCCATAATGAATCGAATAACTCCCACTCTAGGGGAGATGACAATAGACATCATGACCGTGAAAATAAAAAAGATGAGAAGAAACAGGATCAGCACGAACGGAAAGAAAATAAAAAAGATTAAGAATATGATGCAAAGGCGCGTTTGCTGTATGAGTCTTTGAGTATGAGAAGGGGGTAGCTGGTGAAAGCCAGCTACCCCATGCCATTATTATTTAGTTTGTTGTCCAGTTAATTGAGACTGGGCTTGTTTCACTAGGCGCTTTGTGATTTCTCCTCCAACAGATCCGTTAGAACGAGATACAGTATCTGATCCAAGCGTCACCCCAAACTCCTGGGCGATTTCATATTTCACTTGATCAAGGTATTGTTCCACACCTGGAACAAGTAACTTATTTGTACTTTTAGCCATGGTTGTTACCTCCTTATTGATATACTTGAAACAATGGAAGTTTCAGTACTTATATTATTTGTATAAATACCGAGAACATGTTTGGTAATATTTCGCCGAATTTGTATAGTTTACATTTCTATGAAATGAATCATTTAACAAGATGGTTTAAGCAACTTCTGTTAAAGGAAGAATAAACATAAAAAGAAATTATAGGTTTTTCCTTTCATTCTTGGTTCATATTCATTAAGATAGAAAAGGAAATAACGTTGAAAGGGAAATACATATATGTGGTATAAGCTTAGATTGAATTTAAATAAATTAACGCCAGCTCAAGTTATTGTAACCTATTATTTACTTGCGGTGACGATTGCAACCATCTTGCTAAGTCTGCCGATTGCTCATAAACCCGGGGCTGAATGGAGCTTTTTAGATGCGATTTTCACAGCTGTAAGTGCAGTTAGTGTAACGGGCCTGACCGTTGTGAGCACGGTTGACACCTTCAATACAACAGGAATCTTCATTTTGATGTTTGTGCTGCAATTTGGCGGCATCGGAATCATGACCCTTGGTACGTTTTTTTGGTTGATCGTCGGAAAGAAGATCGGATTGAAGGAACGTCGTTTGATTATGACGGACCAAAATCAGACAAGTTTGGCCGGCCTGGTCAGTTTATTAAAGCAAATATTATTATTGATCATACTTATTGAACTCGTTGGGGCATTTATATTGGGGGTATATTTTTTAGGATATTATCCGAATTGGCAAGAAGCTTTCTTGCAAGGACTTTTTGCTTCTGTCAGTGCGACAACCAATGCCGGTTTCGATATTACAGGCCAATCCCTCATTCCTTATGCCAATGACTATTTTGTACAATTCATCACCATCATATTGTTGACATTGGGTGCAATTGGTTTCCCTGTTCTGATTGAGACGAAGGATTATCTCATGAGCAAACAAAGAAACAGACATCACTTTTCTTTATACACTAAGATTACAACCGTTACATTTTTTGGATTACTGGCATTAGGGACGTTGATTATCTTTGTTTTTGAATATAATCGCTTTTTTGATGGCATGGCGTGGCATGAGTCTTTCTTTTATGCATTATTCCAATCAGCTACAACGAGGAATGGCGGTTTAGCTACGATGAATGTGGCTGAGTTTTCATCCCCTACTTTGTTAGTGATGAGTGCACTGATGTTTATTGGGGCGTCACCAAGCTCGGTTGGCGGTGGTATCAGGACGACAACATTTGCCCTGAATATTTTATTCTTGTTTCATTTTGCAAAGGGAAACCAAACAATCAAGATATTTAAGAGGGAAATCCATCAGCAGGATATTATTAAATCCCTGGTTGTAACGATGATGGCCATTTTCATCTGCTTTCTATCCGTTATCATCCTGTCATTCACAGAGGATCATTCTATAATGGAAATAGTGTTTGAGGTCGCTTCTGCCTTTGGAACTACCGGGTTATCAATGGGAATAACCTCTGAACTTTCATCCGTAGGAAAATGCGTCATAATCGCTTTAATGTTTATCGGTCGAGTAGGAATACTCTCTTTTCTGTTCATGATAGGAGGAAAAGAAAAGACTGCTAAATATCATTACCCTAAGGAACGAGTCATAATCGGATGACGAGCTTTCAGAAAACGATGCGTACTTGAGCATCGTTTTTTCTTTATGGCTCTTTTCGTAAACTTTGTTGTTATTGAAGGTAGCGAGTGCTAGTTGATTTCCGCTGCAGGTGCTCGCTTTCCGCGGGGCGTGAGCCTTAGCCTCCTCGGGCTTTGCCCTGCGGGGTCTCAACTTTCCCGCTATTCCCGCAGGAGTCGAGCACCTTCCGCTACAATCAACTTACTAAATATGATGACTTATCTACTACCATACACGGCTAGAAAACATCATTTTTTATCGCGTGCAGTGGTCGATTTTAGCTTGAATAGTAAAATGCCATTTCATGCGTTTTTTTCACTAGTAAGCTCTGTCACGAAATCTCTTTTAGATGGTGAGGGGAACGGCGGAGACTCCGGCGGGTATCGGGCGTGCCGAGACCCCGGAAGCGCAGCTGAGGAGGCTTGGCCGTTCGTCCGCCGGAAAGCGAAGCCGTTCCCCTCACCATCTATCGCACTCACTCATAGACAGTGCCTTGGCAGCAGCTCCTATGTTTAGAAAACAACAATCTTTGCGAAAAGAGCCTTCTTTATTGAGTTTCATCGAGTGACGCCTTATTTCATTACGGAATAAGGCACGTTAAAGTGGAGAAGGAGAAAGATGATAATTGGAAACGATACGATCCAGCCAATAAGTGGATTCTTATGATGAATGATTAGAACGGTGAACATCATAACATTAAAGAGAAGATCCCATCCGAAATGCCAACCATTATGATACGTCATCATTCCCAGTACATGGGTCATCCCTTCTGTAAGCCCGTAGATCCCTGTCCAAAGGAGAATCCACCACATTTTCCCCCTAATCGTATGGGGAAGTCTGCCGATAAAAATGGAGACTGTCGCTGTGTATTGAATTGCCATTTTGCTCAGAGAGATCATGGTGTGGTTTAGATGGATGTGAAATTCAAAAGGTGTTATGGTTTTGAATTTCCACATGGAGTAATCATACAATAGAAATTGCGAGAGTAAATCTCCAACGATAAAAAACAACAGAGTGGGATAGTAGCTTAGGAAATCTTTCCAATTACCGAATCTCCAGCCAATAATAGCATAAAAAAGTAAAAAAAGTAGAATCATTATATTTCCCCATTCAGCATTTTAGCTTAGTTTTTGGTTAAATGCTTGATTTATTCAGTTTTTTACTCAGTCAGCTTGGAGGAATCTCCGGATGTATCAGGCTGCAATGCCTTATTTTAGAAGAATGGAAATACAGACTAGAGGGAAAAGTAAGGATAGCAAAGGAGATGAGGGTAAAAATGAAAAGAAAAGCACAGTTTCATGCTGCTGAAAAAAACAATAAAACCCCACTTAAAAATAAGCAGGAGACAGAATTCTCGGCTGAATATACTCAAGGAGAAGATCCGGCAAAAGGGAAGAATCGAAACTCTGCAAAAGGGATGAAGGGAAGAAGCTGATGAAGGATAAAAAACAGTCCTTTCGCGAAGAGTTCGGGCAGGAATTCGGAGATGTCAATGCTGCCAAAATCATGGAAGTGACACAAAAACAGCCCAAAGTAAAAGAGAACAAAAAAAAATGTTAAGCGGAAATCCGCTTAACATTTTTTTGTTAAAGGTTAACAAGTTGACGATCAAATGCAAATACTGTTGATTGACCGGTTGCCGGCTCAAAGTAAGCCAATACATATTGATCTTGTCCATCTTTTGATCTAATTGCCTCAAGCAGCGTATGTTTATACAGTTCTTTTTCATTTAAGTTTAGCCCTTCATATGCCTCTCCCGCTATAGATGGTTGTTGAAGGAGGCTCTGGTAGATGGAGGAACGCTCTTCTTTCGTCATTTCATGAATCCACCAAGGCTTTCTTGGTTTGTATTTTTGATTTTCTAAATAGTCCAGTTTCATCAGCCCTTCGATGACTGAAATGTTATAGCTGGTTTCTGTAGATAAGAACTCATACAGTCGTCTGAATAAATCTTCTAACTGATGTCCAATTCTTGACCATCCTTGGTTTTCCCAGTAGGAACCGAATTGCTGAAAGAAATCGAAAGGAGTTTCAAAGCATTCGATTACTAGGTACTCAATTGTACGATCCATCCGGTGATCGTTCCAATACTTCTCGAGAACGTCTTCCACCTGCTTGATTCGAACAATATCATCGAAGGACAATACGTTGTTCCCAAGAATTTCATAAGGAGAATGATCCATATAGGTATATTGATGATCATTTGCCCGAATCCTTAAGCCGGTACCACGGAGCATCTTCAGGAACCCTAGTTGAAGCTCTTCCGGACGTAATTCAAATACATCATTAAACGTTTTACGGAAAGAATTGTAATCTTCTTCAGGAAGGCCAGCGATTAAATCTAGATGCTGATCGATCTTGCCGCCATCTTTGACCATGGTTACAGTTCTTGTTAGCTTATTATAATTTTGTTTCCTCATCACAAGGTCATTGGTCTCATCATTGGTGGATTGAATGCCGATCTCGAAACGGAACAACCCTGCAGGGGCATTTTCGTTAAGGAATTCAATCACTTCCGGTCTCATGATGTCTGCAGTTATTTCGAATTGAAAAACGGTGCCTGGTAAATGCTCATCGATTAAAAATTGGAACATTTCCATAGCGTAGCTTCTGCTTATGTTAAAGGTTCGATCCACGAATTTAATGGTCTTCGCTCCGTTTCTCATCAAGAAGCGGATTTCTTCTTTAACCTTCTCCCTATCAAAGTAACGTACACCCACTTCAATAGAAGAAAGACAGAACTGGCAGCGGAATGGACAGCCTCTGCTTGTTTCAATATACGTCACCCTTTTGCCCAACTGAGGTAAATCCTCTTGGAAGCGGAAAGGTGAGGGCACTTCCCGTAAATCGATTTTATTTTGCTGGGGCTTGATGACGTGCTTTCCGTTTTCTACATAAGCTATTCCATGAACCTTTGTCCAATCCCGATCGCTATTAAGCTCATCTAATAATTGTTTAAAGGATTCTTCCCCTTCACCGATTACAATAAAGTCCACGTCCTCCAGACGGTCAAGCCAATACGGGATATCATATGTGACTTCAGGTCCCCCAAGGACGATCGTTACTTCCGGAAGAATTTTACGAAGGATCTTGATCACTTTGATGGTTTCTTCGATATTCCAAATATAGCAACTGAAGCCAATCACATCAGGCTTTTTAGAGAACAGGTCTGAAGCGATATTAAGGATTGGGTCTTTAATCGTGTATTCTGCCAGCTCTATTTCATGTTCATTTTCCACATAGGCTTTTAGGCATCGAATAGCTAGATTCGTATGAATATATTTTGCGTTTAACGTACTTAAGACGACTTTCTTCATTAATAATCTCCTTTATACTAAATCCACTCGACAGGTAATCAATTGAATTATTGTAACCATATTTTTCCATAAAGTATAAGTTGTTCGTACAACTTATAAAATCCGTTCTGATTATCATTTTATCTAAGCTTGAGGGAAAGCTCAATGTTTGTCTGAAATGAATTTAAATTTATTGTAACTATTAGAAGGAATTTAAGGAAAAGTTACGAATATTATTAAGTAACTAAACCGTCATTTTTCACCCCATTGAAGAAGTGACTTCACCATTCATTAAGAGAATAGTTTTCATGAAAAGGGACTGACCCGTACGTATATTGGGGTCAGCCCTTTCTAGTGAGGTTATCTCGTTTTCATTTCCCTTTTGGAAAGTAATTTCTGTAGTCTGGTTGATTTAAACTCAATGATTGGTTGAGTGATGCTAGTGAAAAATTTAGTTGAAAAAATCATCGTGAGAACTAGGGATACCCCAAGTAACACTAACAAGCTTGTGGTGGGATCAATCGTATCCTTAAGATGGCTTTCACGAAATAACCGTATAAGAAAGCCGTGCATCAAGTAAACGTATAGAGTATTTTTCCCCCATTTCGTGAAAAATTGTCTCCTTGAAGGGACAAAGGTAAAAAAGCTGAAAATCATCACGACGTTTAAAAGGTAAACAGCAGCCCTTACAGTCATACTTATCAGGCTATTCTCTTCAAACTCTTCATAGGGCTTGGAACCAAGCAACCATTTGTCTGAGAATTCGGGAATGAAATACATCCCTAAAAATACGATTACAAATAATGTACCTGCCACAATACGAGCTTTATTCGTTTTAAAATAATTGAAGTGCTCCTTCTCCATGTAATACCCCATCAGGAAAAGAGGAAAAAACACAAACGTTCTGGACAAGCTTAAATAGTTTGAAATGACATCAACGAATCCTACAAGAAGCCCAAGAGAAAAAGCGACAGTCAAGCCGATACCGGGTTTGAACTTAAACCACTTGATGAAAGCATAAAGCAATGCATTCCAGCAGAATAAGCTGATCAAGAACCATAATGACCAATGGGGATTCAGAGGATCCATCTCAAATGTTGATTTATGATACAGAAAATAATAATAAACCGTGTAGATCAGTTGAAATAAAAGATAAGGCAGTATTAGCTTTTTAGCAAGTTTTTGAATATATCCCTTTTTGTAGAATCCTTTTGCGAAAAACCCGGCCACTAGGATGAATGCCGGCATATGGAATGTGTAGATCGTTTTATACAATGAAAGGATAAAGGGATCACTCTCGATATAAGACCGAATAATATGTCCAAATACCACTAAAAAGATCAAAATGAATTTGGCATTGTCGAAGTAATAGTCACGCTGTTTCATATCTTCACCATCTTTTAGAAAAGTTTTATCCTAATTCATTCTTACCCTAGGATACATTGAGCAAAACATGATTTCATTGTTAATTATCACCAATAGGATGGGGAGCTATGCGGATTCTGTAAATGTTAAGCCAATAGTCGTCTTTTAAAATAGTAAGGGGATGAGGAAATGACGAATAGTAGTGAATTGCAGAAAGACCGGAATCAGGAACAATGCCATCCCGTCGATAGGGAAATCTGCTTAGCATCACCCATGCCGATGCTTGTGATCAATAAAGAACTGAAAATTGTCTACGCTAATAGGGGGGCCTGTGAAACGCTGCAATCAAACCATGACAGTGTTATTGGAAGACTGTTCAGCTGTTTTTTTACGTCTGTTCCCGCTCCGATTGTCGCCCATTACAAGGAAGTAATGGAAACCGGGATAACCCTTGAAGATGAAACATTGATGAACATCGATGATAAGCACATCATTCATGTTGAACTTTTACTCAAAAAATCGACCATTACCGCTAATGCCTATTTATACTTTAAAGATGTAACAGAACTCAAAGAGAAAGAACGAAAAGATCATTTAAATGTACATCTTCTCTCGAATATCTTCCAGAATGCTTCGGAGGGTATCGTGTTATTTGACATTGAAGGAAATATTAATGACGTGAATCAAGCATTCAGTTTACAAGTGGGTCTGGAAAAGGGGGAGATTACAAAAAGGAACATAAGTACATTTATACCTGAAAACGCCCATTACAAGATTGATAAGATCAAAGAGCTGATCTCCCAGAATAAAAAAGCCCGGGGCGAAATCCCGATAAAGAAATCACATAGTATTTCCGTTGTGGAATTTACAACCAGCCCCTATGTACATCATAAACTTCATATGGCGATTTTGAGAGATGTAACTGAAAAGAGACAGATGGAGATTCAACTTAAACGAAATGAAGAGTTGTTTAAGGGCTTATTTGAAGAAGCGATCGATGCCATTGTGCTATGGGATCAAGATGGAAGAGTGTTAAAAGCGAATACATCTGCCCTGAAGATCTTTGAGTGTACCCTCGCAGATCTTCTTTCAAAAAAAATCAGTGATTTTGTGTATCCTTTGGAAAGTCATAAGTTTGATTTAGTTATGGAACAATTGAACAGATGCGGTGCAGTGAGGGATGAAGTATTATTTCTTATGCCGAATAATCAATTAAAACATTTAGAATTTACTTCTAAATTACATTCTGTTGATGGCTACAACATGACGATTTTTCGAAATGTAAGTGAGCGGTACCAGATGGAGAAGGAATTACGTGAAAGTGAGGAAAAGTTCAGAAAGATCTTCGAAGGTTCTCTTGACGGTCTTCTATTAACGAATCACAATTATGTGGTCGTTGATGCCAATCCGGAAGTGAGCAAAATCATCAACATCGAAAAAGATCGCCTCATCGGTAAAGATGTACGTGAAATATTGAATATTGATCCAATTGAAGAATCTTATGAGGAATACTTGCAGCAATTAAAGGAAAACGGGCAAGCAACATTTTTAAAAACATTCACTTCTTATGGTGAAAAGGTCCAATATGTTGAGTTATCTTCCAAGTATAATCTACTCTCCAACTTGAATCTTACTATCATTCGAGACATTACGGACCAAATTGACATGCAGGAACAACTAAGGAAGTCAGATACACTAAGTGTGGTGGGAGAGCTTGCTGCTGGGATTGCCCATGAAATTAGAAATCCAATGACCGCCCTGAAGGGATTCATACAGTTGCTGGAGAATAGCGTAGGCGAGGACCATGAGATGTACTTTAATGTGATTACATCTGAATTTCAACGGATTGAATCAATCATTACCGAGTTTCTGGTGTTGGCAAAACCACAGGCGGTTCAGTATCAAGAAACAAATTTAATTAAGATCATGAAAGATACGGTAGAATTGTTAAGTGCACAAGCCGTTATGCATAACGTTCAGTATAAAGAGAGATATCAGGAAGATCTGCCGACCATCGTTGCTGAACCTAATCAGTTAAAACAGGTATTCATCAATGTGATTAAGAATGCGATTGAAGTCATGAAAGACGGGGGCTTTATATCAATCTGCATTCGTGAGGAAGAGAGTGATATGATACACATTGAAATAAAAGATGAGGGAGGAGGAATATCAAAGGACAAAATAAAAAAATTGGGCGAACCGTTTTATACAACAAAGGAACGGGGCACTGGACTTGGACTTATGGTTAGCTTTAAAATTATTAAAGAGCACAAAGGAAGTGTTGAAGTTGAGAGCATCGTTGGAAAAGGAACCATTTTCCACATCTATCTTCCTAAATCTTAAAGGAGTGCTTAGTCATGTCAATTGATACAATCGTGATGGAAAGCCCTATCGGAAAGTTAAAGCTTACAGCGGATCACCATCATTTACTGTCAGTACAATTCGTGGATGAAGAAGACAAAGTATCGATGAAAACAGAGAATCCACTATTAATGAGTGCACAACGACAAATTCACCAGTTCTTTATTGGGGAAAGGAGAGAATTTGATATCCCCTTAAAAATTGAAGGAACGGCTTTTCAAAAGGAAGTATGGAACGCCCTTCAAGCGATTCCATATGGTGAAACCTGGTCTTATCAACAACTGGCAGAAGCCATTCAGAGACCTAAAGCTGTGCGGGCTGTCGGTCAGGCGAATAAAGTCAACCGTTTCCCCATCATCATCCCCTGTCACCGTGTCATCGGGAAAAATAAATCACTTACAGGCTATGCGGGTAAGCAAGTCGATAAGAAAGCAACGTTATTGTTATTGGAAAAATAGAGTGAGAAAAGGCATTTTCCTAGGAAAATGCCTTTTCTTGTGTAGCTTTACAAGTAAAAAAATTTCATCTTCCTAAGCGTCTTCAATCATTGAGGGAGATGGCATGGTGGAAAAATGGCACTAAAGAGTCAATAAGGTTGATTAATCCTTGTATTTAGATTAATATCTAATTAGATATTAATCTAAATACAAGGAGGTGGCCACTTGCAATTAAGCAAACAGGTGGCTTTTCATAAAACGATGGGTGACCCTACCCGAATTAAGATTGTCTATTTACTGGCAGCAGAGTGTTTACACGTAGGAGCCATTGCAGGTAAGCTTGGTCTCACTGCGCCAACCATTTCTCATCACCTTACGAAACTGAAAGAATGTAATCTCGTTTATTCAAGAAGAGAGAAAAACACTGTGTACTACTATTTAAATAGAAAAGTTCTAAGTCATCATGGGAGCGTTCTTCAGCAGTTTGCTCATGAAGAGAAAGGGGATAGAAAGATGTCAGAAGAGATATTGAAAGAAAAACAGAAAGTGAAAAATAATTTCCTTGAGAATAATGGTCGAATCAAGAATATACCTTCTCAACAAAAAAAGAAATTGTTTATATTGGAGCATATGGTGGAAGGGTTAAAAGTTGGGGAGAAATATAAGGAAAAAGAAGTGAATGAATACATCCAGCAATTTCATGAAGACTTTGCTACCATAAGAAGAGAATTTATTATCCACCAGTTCATGTACCGGGAAAATAGCATTTATGAAGTGAATCCAAGGGAAATGTGGGCGTCGACGAAATTATATGAAGCAAAATGATGAAGACAAAAGAGAAGGTAGCATCCTTCTCTTTTGTCTATTGGTTGGGTCATGACGTTCCAATTTAATTAAGAATAAAATTCCGGTCTTCGATCCTGAAAGATTGGAATCTGTTTGCGCACCTTTTCCACTTCCTGCAGATTGATTTCGGCCGTGACCAATTCTTCTGAACGAGATCCTTTTGAAAGTATGTCTCCCCATGGATCAATGATGAGGGAACAACCGCCAAATTCATTGTTTGGATCACTGCCTACCCTATTACAGGCAATAACGAAGCATTGATTTTCGATCGCCCGGGCCCTTAGAAGGGTTTGCCAATGGTCAATTCGCTTCTCAGGCCACTCGGCTACCACATATACTACCTTTGCACCTTGCAGGACATGCTTTCTGAACCATTCAGGAAATCGGATGTCATAACAAATTAATCCGGCCATTTCTTCACCTTGAAGGGTGAACATGCCCATATCCAATCCAGGAACTAAATAGTGATGTTCATCCATCAGCTTAAATAAGTGAAGTTTCGAATATTTTTTCACTAATTCTCCATCGGAATTCGTAACTAATAGGGTATTGGCAACCCCTTGCTCTGTTTTGTTTGGAACAGATCCGCCGACAATGTGTATAGAATACTTTTTTGAGAGGGAAGACAGGAAGATGCTTGAATCTTTTGCCCCTTCATCAGCGATGTCATCTAACCTTGTCAAGTCATATCCTGTCGGCCACAGTTCTGGCAATACAACCGTTCCACAGCCTTGGTCGCTCGCTATTTCAACCCATTTTTCTACTTTTTTCTTGTTTTCTTCAGGATTACCGAAGACAATATCCATTTGAGCTAGACCAATTTTTTGAATCATTTCATACACCTCACTCTAGGCTTTAAGAATTTATTCCTTTACATTCTTTAGTATCCGTTATATCATTTGTGACTAGAATTTGAAAGTAAATAATTTTCAAAAAATAATGAGGTGAGCGTATGAAGACCTTTAATAAGGCAAAGCGGTTGGATTTATTACCTGAACAATTTTTCGCATCTCTCGCAAAGACGGTAAATGCCGCAGTGAAAGAGGGCCATGATGTCATTAATTTAGGACAGGGCAATCCTGATCAACCGACCCCTCCACATATAGTGGAAAAAATGACTGAAGCAATAGCTTCTCCGTCGAATCATAAATATCCTCCCTTTCGGGGCTTGTCATCATTTAAAGAGGCGGTAGCTACTTTTTACCGCCGTGAATACGATGTAGAAGTAGACCCTGAAACAGAGGTAGCTGTTCTGTTTGGTGGGAAATCCGGGTTAGTTGAAATTCCACAATGTTTACTCAATCCTGGTGATGGGGTAATGGTGCCTGATCCTGGTTACCCTGATTATTTATCTGGAATTGCATTGGCCGAAGCCCGTATGATCAAAATGCCTCTGAGAGAAGAAAATGGATTTCTACCCGATTACCAGATTCACTCCAGTGAAGAGCTGGAAAGTGCCAAGCTAATGTTTCTTAACTATCCAAATAACCCAACAGGAGCAATCGCAACAGAGTCATTTTTTAATGAAACAGTCGAACTTGCTAAACAGCATGAAATTTGTGTAGTTCATGATTTTGCCTACGGGGCAATTGGGTTTGATGGACACAAACCTAAAAGCTTCCTTCAAACTGAAGGGGCAAAGGATATAGGAATCGAAATTTATACATTATCCAAAACATATAATATGGCTGGGTGGCGAATTGGGTTTGCAGTGGGGAACAAGAGTGTCATTGAAGCGATTAACGTACTTCAAGATCACCTTTTTGTCAGTTTGTTCGGAGCCATTCAAGAAGCGGCAACAACTGCCCTCCTAAGCTCCCAGGACTGTGTAACCGAACTGGTTGCGACATATGAAGAAAGAAGGAAGGTATTGATCACCGGACTGAAGGAAATAGGGTGGGATGTTGTGGCACCTCAAGGCTCCTTTTTCGCCTGGTTAAAGGTTCCAGAGGGATACACATCTGTGGAATTTTCAACCTACCTTCTTGAAGAAATCAAAGTCGCTGTAGCCCCAGGTGTTGGATTTGGGGATTGTGGAGAAGGCTACGTAAGGGTTGGCCTTTTAACTACAAACGGTAGGATAAAAGAGGCGATTGCACGTATTGAGAGTTTAGAATTATTCAAGGGGAAGTAGTTTGAGTACGGATTATCTCCACGAAGAATCTATTCATCAGATCTCTGGATGAGGCTGGGACAAAAGGGTTTTAGCCAAATGAAAATCCGAACGATCATTCGAAATTCTTTGATCAGAATCGAATTCGTTCGGATTTTTATTGTTTTTTCAAAGCGTATAATATGTATTTTGCAGGTTCTAGCTGTTGATTGGAGTGCAAGACGAAGACTCCTGCGGGAAAAGCGGAATAGGTGAGACCTAAGCAGGAGCGAAAGCTGTGAGGAGGCTCGCCTTCCGCCCGAGGAAAGCGAAGTCTTGCACGGAATCGGGCAGCGGTGTCACAAGAAATCCTAACTTGGTCTTTTATCCTGATTGTTCGTCTTTCGATTATATTGATTTTGTTATGTCCCAGCCTCATCCATTTTCTTCGTGGCTGATAGAGAACGGGGTACTTGGCGGAAAATGTCTAAAAAACATACAATATTAGTTATTTTGTCTTGTTTTGCGAATCTATTTACTTTTCTGATAATACTTGCGATAATTCTCAAGTAACGAATTTACTTTATTAAGACTAGGAGCTTAAAAAAAGGAGTTTATAAGAAATGGGTCGTCTATTAAAACAAAAATGGTTATCAATGAGAATCAATCAGAAACGTTCAGAAATGATTTCCCTAGGAGAAAATTTAGGGTTATGTGCGGCTGAAACGATCAAATGCAGCCAGCAGCTGGATCTGCTATTGAACGATTATGCAAAGTGTACAAATAATGTTGTGCCTTTCACCCTCCAAGAAACATCAAGTGAATTTAGTCAATACATCAAGAGCCTATTAAAGCGGACAGCTTCGTGACTTCTCAACAAGATTCCCTCACTATACCAGGATGACAAGAGAGACAAAAAAACTCCAATCATTTCCACAACTAACCTGCTCATTCAATCTAATTTGTCGTGATTTCAAAAAGGAAAGGCCGATACGGTTTTTGAGGTATCGGCCTTTTCTTTGTCGATATATCAGACTTTGAAGTTTGACAAGAAAGAAATTAGTTTGTATAATGTTTTGAAACTGAGATACTTATATTTAAAGGAATGAATGATATGAACAAAACAGAAGACACAAAACAATCTTTAAAACTTTTCATTGTCCTTTCAAGAGCTTTTAAAGCTTTAAATGAAGAAATAAACAGGAACATCCAAGAGAATGGTTTGAATCCGACCGAATTTGCCGTTCTAGAACTTCTTTATCACAAGGGAGATCAGCCTCTGCAACAAATTGGCGGAAAGATTCTATTGGCTTCAGGCAGCATCACATACGTTGTAGATAAACTGGAACAAAAAGGGTACCTTAAGCGAAATGCATGCCCGAAGGATCGTCGTGTGACATATGCCCATATTACGGAAAATGGTACAAAGTTAATCGATGATATCTTTCCGAATCACGAGAATCGTATTCATGAGCTGATGTCCGCATTGTCCCATAATGAGAAGGAAGAAACGATTCAAATGCTGAAAAAATTAGGATTATCAATCAAAGATTTGTCTTATTAAATACGTTCACCCACCCCGTCCAACCAGATGGGGCTTTTTTTGAGCTTTCTTCCACTTTATACACTTCAGCTTCATTCTATTTTTCGATAAAACAGGAGATTTCCTGCCAGAAGTCGAATAACTATAATCGAGATGAAATAATAAGGAGGCACGATTATGAAGTTTGAAGAATTTACATATGAAAGACCGAAACTTGAAGAGATTAAACCTGATTTCAAGAAGGTTCTTGAAAGGTTTAAAGCTGCTTCCAAGGTTGAGGAACAAGTGGACGCGATGAAGGAAATAAATGATATCCGACTCAACATTGACACTATGCAAAATATTTGTTACATCAGACATTCCATCGATACAAATGATGAATTTTACAAGGAAGAACAAGAGTATATTGATGATATGATGCCAGAAGTACATGGGTTGGTGACGGAATATTACAAGGAGTTGGTGAACTCTCATTTTCGTGAAGAATTAGAAAGTAAGTGGGGAAAGCAGCTGTTCTCCCTTGCAGAAAGTGAAATCAAGACATTTTCTCCAGAAATCGTCACGCTTCTTCAAAAAGAAAATAAACTTTCCTCCCAATACACAAAGCTATTGGCATCTGCCAAGATTCCGTTTAAAGGTGAAGAACGGACTTTGGCTCAAATGGGACCTTTTACTCAATCTGTGGAAAGAGAAACAAGGAAGGAAGCTTCTCAAGCGACTGTCGCCTTCTTTGAAGAAAATCAGGAGGAATTAGATCG
This sequence comes from uncultured Bacillaceae bacterium, assembly GCA_963787015.1. Classification (GTDB taxonomy): domain Bacteria; phylum Bacillota; class Bacilli; order Bacillales; family Bacillaceae_B; genus Rossellomorea. Next base: position 1,014,416 of record CAWBBM010000040.1, on the reverse strand, counting down.
CTTATTCGATGAGTTAGTTAAACTTCGTCATACAATTGCCACGACTCTAGGGTATAAGAATTTTGTTGAATTAGGATATCACAGGATGACGAGAACAGATTATACACCAGAAATGGTAAAGGTGTTCCGCGATCAGGTTAAGAAGCATATCGTGCCTCTTGCTACCGAACTAAAAGAAAGGCAAGGAAAACGCATTGGTATCGATTCGATGAAATTCTATGATGAAGGGTTTAAGTTTACTTCCGGAAATGCAGCCCCGAAAGGAAGTCCACAATGGATCATCGACAACGGTAAAAAAATGTACGAAGAATTGTCGCCTGAAACAAAGGAATTTTTTGATTTCATGATAGAACATGATCTCATGGACCTGGTAGCGAAGAAAGGGAAGGCTGGAGGAGGATACTGTACGTATATTGCGAATCACGAATCACCGTATATTTTCTCTAATTTTAATGGTACTTCCGGTGATATTGATGTATTGACCCATGAAGCGGGCCATGCATTCCAGGTGTATTCCAGCAGGGGATTTGATATACCTGAGTATATTTGGCCGACGTACGAAGCATGTGAGATCCATTCCATGAGCATGGAATTCTTCACTTGGCCATGGATGGAGTACTTCTTTAAGGAGGATAGTGATAAGTATCAATTCTCTCACCTGAGTGACGCTCTGCAATTCCTTCCATACGGTGTGGCTGTAGATGAATTCCAGCATTTTGTGTATGAGAATCCAGATGCCACTCCAGCTGAACGTAACGCGGCATGGAGGAGTTTGGAAAAGGACTATCTCCCTCATAAAGATTATGATCACATTTCCTATTTGGAAAATGGAGGTTTCTGGCAACGACAGTCTCATATTTATAATTCTCCATTCTATTATATTGATTACACATTGGCTCAAATCTGTGCTTTTCAGTTCTGGAAGAAAATGAACGTGAATCGCGACGAAGCATGGGGAGATTATGTTGCCCTTTGTAAACTGGGAGGCAGCCTTTCTTTCACTGAACTGGTAGAAGCGGCCCGGTTAGATTCACCTTTCACTGAGGGCACTGTTCTGAAGGTGATCGAACCGATAAGACAATGGTTAAATGGAGTAGATGATACATCCCTATAACGCAAACGAGCAGCCTCATTTAGGATGGCTGCTTTTTTTGTGGGGTCACATTTACAATCCGGGGTTTAATTCTTGAAGAAAAATGCTTTTTTGCTTCTGATTTCCTCTGCTTGTACATAAGGTGAAATAGAAGGTGGCAGAGGTGATTGAATGAAAAAGATAGCCGGATCGTTTCAAATAGCTGCAGTGTATGTAGGCACAGTAATAGGAGCCGGGTTTGCAACGGGAAGAGAAATTGTAGAGTTTTTCACCCGCTTTGGCTTTGTCGGGTTTATTGCCATTCTATTAAGTGGATATTTATTTATTACGATGGGTACAAAAATCATGCTGAAATCACATGATATTAAGGCAAAGTCCTTCGAAGAATTTAATGAATACTTATTCGGGAAATGGTTTGCGAAGATTATGAACATAGTCATGATGGTCATGCTGATTGGTGTTTCCGCGGTCATGCTTTCGGGAGCAGGGGCGGTATTCCAGGAGCAGCTCCTTTTATCCAAACAATTAGGAATTTTGTTAACCATTGCATTGGGATTCCTCACAATGATGGTGGGAATCAAAGGTCTATTTGCTGTGAATACGTTTGTAGTTCCTCTCATGATTGTCTTTAATCTGTTCCTGATGATTTATTCTGTGCGTCATACTGAATTTTTAGATGCATTTTTGATGATTCCACATGCTGAAGATGGATGGAAATCTGTAGTCGCCCCTTTTTCATATGTAGCCTTTAACCTTGCGATGGCACAGGCTGTTCTTGTTCCCGTTGCAGGTGAAGTCAAGGATAGGGATATCATTAAATATGGAGGATATCTGGGCGGTTTTTTCTTAACGCTGATTTTGATTTCTAGCCATATGACCCTGGTCACGATTCCAAATGTAACACATTACCAGATTCCCATGGCTGTTGTGATGAAATCATTTGTTTCCGGTTTTTACTTTATTTATATCATCATCATATATGGTGAGATTTTCACGTCAGTTATTGGGGGAGTGTTTGGACTGGAGAAACAGTTGACCAACTATTGGAGGGGTTCATCTTTACTGACCTTCAGTGGTATCTTCCTGGTTATCTATGCTCTGAGCTTTTTTGAATATAGCGAATTATTGTCTTATTTGTACCCTCTCTTCGGTTATATGAGTTTGTTATTCATTATTCTGCTTTGGATGAAGCCGGATAAATAATCGTACAAAGAGACTTCAAGCGGAGCGTAAGAAAAAAACAAACGAAAAGCGGATGCTGTGTGCGTCCGTCTTTCGTTTGTGAGGGTAGTTATTCTTTTTCTGAATGAGGATAGGAGTCAGTGGTTTTGTAGCGATCGGGAAAGTACTTATTGCGTACCTCATCCTTATCCCAGTCTTTCTTCCCGCACGCAGAAGCCAATTCGTCGAGATGCCTCATAATATATTGCATATCGAGGGTTTGGAGGCTGCTATAGTCGACGCCTTCAAGAATATAGTCTTTAAAAGTCCACACCATATTCCTCGTTTCTTCATGATTATTTTCTCCAATCATACGGAGGGAACGTAGGATTTCTGTAATGATGGAAATATCTTGTTTTCCGTAATGCCTCAGTTGGTAGAAACTTTTGTATAAATAGTCGACAAAGGTCGGTTGCTCCAAGATAATCCGCACGTTGTTTTCTTCATCTGTCAAATATGAGCCAGGCAACTTATGTTTAGCTAACTTTGAAAGGATGATCCCGATTTCTTCTATACAATTTTTAGCCGTGTTCGGGTCATTGATCGCTGGAGAAATGGCTCTTAAGGCGATTTCAACCAGTTTGCGAATCCCGAGCTCAATATCTTCGATCGCTTCTTTGTCCGGTCCTAACACAAGGTATTCTAAGTAATTTTCTACACGAATGTCACGATTCAATGCCCAAACTGTCATGACGGGAGTTCCTTCAAGTAAGTATTCACCCGGTGTTTTCAGCATTCTGATGATGGCATTGTCCTTTACGGCTTTCTTACTCATCCCTTCAATCTCTATTTGCTGTAAATACCCTGTTTTCTCACTATACACATAAATGGGATCTGTTTCTTCAAAAAAGGATTCATTAAATGTTGGTGGCTCTCCATTGACGGCATTCTTTCGAAACAAATAGCTATTGTCGATTTTTTTATTCGTCTTAATCGTTATGTTATGGATTAAATTACTTACCTTCACCCAATTGGACACGTGATGAACGAAATATACGAAGACAAATAAACAAATGACCGCCACGACTCCTGCAAAAGCAGACGATATATATAATTTTTGCCCAGATTCATCCTGAAGCAGTACCAATAAAGTGATGCAGTAGACCACTCCTGAGACAAAAATGGCAAGTGCCCGTTGAGTCGGACGATCATTGATGAAATTCTGTAATGTCCTTGGTGAATATTGGGATAGGAATGTAGTCAAGACGACCATGATGGTTGAAAAGGTAATGGTTGTCATGGTCATAATCGATGAAGCGATTGTGCTCATGATTGTCATCGAGAGATTGAAATTAGAGAACAGAACCTTAGGGAATAAAGGATAGTTATGTTCGCTTAACCACCAGTCGAAATAAAAGGTAAGTAGAGATAGCAGTAAAGAAATAAGTGAGTATAAAAACGGTACAAACCAAAAACTTTTTTTGGCTTTATTAAACATATGTATATTCAAATTCATGATGGATCCACCTTTAATACAGTATGCGATAAGAATAACCTAAAAAGGCAATTTGCGTAAACCTTTTACGAAGCGGACCTTATTAAAAAAAGCGGAGGAAGTCCACCGCTTTTTTAGAAAGTCATGATTGAAGATTATGCTTCCACAATTTTATAGTTTTTATGATTAATTACTGTTTTTTCTTCTAATTCAAGGTCCCGATAATTCTTCATATAGGTTAAATCTACGATAACTGAGTTTTCATTCACTTTTTCGACAATTCCTTTTAATCCTTCTCTAAATTCGATCAGATCACCAATTTCTGCTTTTTTCATCAGAAGTCGCTCCTCTTTTCCAAAATTCTACAAACAATTACTCATATTTTGACGTAAAGTAATGAAAAGGTAAAGAGTTTTCTAAAAATTTCATTAAAAAAATAGGTCTTGAGCTTTTCCTCCATTTGAAACTACAATAGAATCAATAAGAATGGAGGTTTGGATATGAGTGAAGCAGAAATTCTTGAACAGTTGCAATTACTGCGAACGAGGGAAATTGGGGAAGTCAGGGTGATGAAAGAAGACTTTCTTACCTTTCGCTCAGTACTGGTGACTCAAGATGACTTTAAACAGTTCAGGGGAATAGCCCAGCAAGGTGGGAATATCCTCTTTCATTATTTAGATACACCTAGAAGTTAGAAAAGGGTGGAGGAGAATCCCTCCATTTTTTTATGCTTTCTGCTTAACGTAAACCGAGTAGATGCGCCTTGCGTATATCCATTATATGAGGGATGTTCATTATTTAGTATACAGCTGAGAACAATGGGTGGTAACCATTACCTGCTGAAATTTCTTACGCTCATTGTTATCTTAATGTGGAACGCTATTTGAGGAGGTAGTATTATGATGAAGAAAAGCTTACAAGTAGGGATTGCAGCACTTTCTCTTATTACATTCTCCACTCAAACATTTGCTTCAGGGGGAGCGCACACCGTAGAAAAAGGTGAATCTCTGTGGGATATTAGTAAGCAGAATGCTGTATCTATTATACAATTGAAGGAAGAGAACAATTTAAATTCGAATGAAATCTACCCAGGTCAAACGCTGCAGTTACCTGACAATAACGTAACGGCAGCAGAGCAGGAGCTACTTGCCAAACTGGTACATGCAGAAGCCAAAGGAGAATCCTATGCAGGTAAGGTAGCAGTCGCGATCGTAGTATTAAACAGAGTGGACTCTACTGAATTCCCTGATTCTATTAAAGAAGTGGTCTATCAGGTTTCAAATGGACACTATGCTTTTTCACCAGTGCAAAATGGAGAAATTAATAACCGACCTTCAGAAGAAGCTAGAGACGCTGTGCAAGAAGCGCTTGCCTTCAGAGGTCAGGGACAAGGTTCGCTCTTCTTCTATAATCCTGTCACATCGACTAGTGATTGGATCACGAGCAGGGAAACCTTGCTGACGATTGGAAAACATCGCTTTGCAAGATGATGGTTACTCGTAAAGTAGGCATAATCTTCTTTCGTTTGTTTACTTTTTTCTTTTCTCTACGGAAAATTAATAGTAAAATAGAGTAAAGATTAAAGAGGTGATGTTGATGATTGGGACACTTGTCACTCGGATTGAGAGGGTAAGATGGAAGATGATCCAGTCGGGTATTCGTTTTGGACTAGACAGTCCGGCTACCATTCAACTGAGCAAAGAATTGGATGCCTTGATCAATATTCATCAGCGAAATGATTCTAAAAAAATAACACAAAATAAAATCATTCAATAAATAGAAATAAAAGGGTTAACCCCGGAAATCTCCTCTCTGACGTTAGAGAGATTTTCCACTGGGTTAACCCTTTTCTATTTAAATAAAGAAGATTGAGTAGTAAAGGTAATGGGTAGAATTATAGAAGCAATAGATAATGGACAAGGGAGATGAGGAGATTGAAAGATAAGATTGTATGCATCACAGGGGGAGCCAATGGAATCGGGAAAAACCTCGTTGAGCATTTTGCGAGACAAGGCGCGATTGTAGAATTTATGGATGTGGACAGGGAGAAGGGAAGAGAACAATCCCGGGCACTCAATGAAGAAGGATACATAACACGGTTTCATGAAGTGAACGTAGGTGTACCCCAAGAGGTGAAAGACGCTTTCAATAAAATAAAAGAAAATCGGGGGGTGCTGGATGTTCTGATTAATAACGCCGGTGTCTCCAGATTCATGTCCTTCTGGGAGATGGAACCCCATGACTGGAATAACATTCTATCCTCAAACTTAAGCAGTGTTTTTTACTGTAGCCGTGAAGCCGCCCAATTAATGAAGGGTCGTGGAGGTTGCATTATAAACATGGCTTCCACAAGGGCTTCTATGTCTGAACCGGACACTGAAGCATATTCAGCGACGAAAGGAGGAATTGTTAGTCTTACTCGTTCACTTGCCATCACTTTGAGTGAAATGAAGATCCGAGTTAATTCCATCAGTCCCGGGTGGATTCAAACTGAAGACTATGACTCATTGAGAGATATAGACCATCGTCAGCATCCTTCCGGCAGGGTAGGGAAGCCGGAAGATATTGCGAGGGCTTGCTTATTCCTTGCGAACCCGGATAATGATTTCATAACAGGAGAAAATCTCGTTGTTGATGGCGGGATGACACGGAAGATGATTTATGAGCATTAATGGATGGTGTTCGCAGTTCACTTCGCCTATCCCTTTCTTAATAAGACAATATTGATAAATCCGATGAAAAGAACAAATAAGATGCTAACGATCATGCTACTATACACTCCCACTCTTTTTTTCTAGAATATGAGATGGATATGGAATGGGTTCAAGAACTTTGGTAAGGATTTGTAAAGGTTTTTTAAGTGAAATAGAGTCGATCACCCACCGACATGGAGAGGTGATCGTTTTTTTTTGTCGAAAAAGGGATAATTTAACAAAGTGTTATGGTAAAATGTCATAAATAGTATTTTTAGAAAATTTAATCAATATTGATGAGTGTAAACGAGGGGGAAAAAGGATGAATCGATTGGATGTAATAAAGAGAGAAATGAATAAAGTGTTAGTGGGGAAGGACAAAGAGATAGATCTCTTAATAATTGCATTACTACAAGAAGGACATGTTCTATTGGAAAGTGTTCCGGGTACGGGTAAGACATTGCTTGCCAAAACATTCAGCCAGTGCATCGATGGGGCGTTCAAAAGAATCCAGTTCACTCCGGACGTATTACCGAGTGATGTAACAGGTATACAGTTTTTTAATCCAAAAACGCAAGAATTTGAATTAAGAACTGGCCCCGTTGTTACAAATGTCTTACTAGCAGATGAAATCAACAGGGCTACTCCGAGAACGCAGGCAAGCTTACTGGAAGTGATGGAAGAAAAGCAGATCACAATTGACGGAGAAACCGTTCCATTAGAGCCCCCATTTATCGTGGTGGCCACTCAGAATCCTATTGAATCCCAGCAGGGGACATTTCCACTGCCTGCTGCACAGCTTGACCGTTTTTTATTGAAGATTCCGTTTGCTTATCCAAGCTTTGAAGAGGAGAGATTGATACTAAACCGGTTTAAAACATCTCAACCTTTAAGTGAAGTGGAAAAAGTTATCACATTGTCTGATGATTCAGGATCATTATCTGTTCGGTGAAAGAAGTACATGTGGATTCGAGGATGTTGAGGCATACATATTACAAATGACGAGGGGTACACGGGAACATGATTGGATTGAGACAGGTGCAAGCCCGAGGGCAAGTTTGCACTCCTGAAAGCTGCTCAAGGCAAGGCATTTATAGAGGGGCGCGATTTTGTCCGTCCTCAGGATGTAATTGAGAGTGGCTCCATATGTGTTGCAACATCGATTCAATTAACTGCAGAAGCTTCCCTGACAAAAACGAATGAAGAAGTGACGAGGCAAATAGTTGAATTGGTCAATCTTCCAGTTGAAACGAGGTAGAGAAAATTGGATTGGAAACGTGAAGTGATCGAAGACCCGAATAATTCCTTGAGTGAAATCATTCTCATCATAGCTTCAGGAGCATGCTTTTTCTTTCAGTCATATATAGGGTTAGGTCTTTTTCTCCTATGCTTCCTCTATTTCAGGGCTCATCAATGGTATTTGGAGAAAGTCGGTAAAGGCATCAGTTATTGGCAATAAACCAAAGAGAGTCAGACTTCATTGTGGGGAGGAGGGTTACTGGGATTTTCATGTTGAAAATCAAGGTCTTCCGGTTTGGGGAGCTACTTTGAAATTATTTTTAAAGATATTGTTGAGCCGACATTCCCATACATTTCAATCTTATCATGGCAATATGATCGAAGTATATGTTCCTTTCTCTATGGTGAAATCGGAAAAGGGATTGATTCGTTTACCCATAAAAGGGACGCGCAGAGGACTGTGCCGATTAACAAAAGTACAACTGGTCATCCCCCATCTATTCGGGAGCGGCAAGGTAATCATGGACTTACAAGATCATATTCCATCAGCCATGATTGTCTTCCCTGCTCCGTCTCCGGTGATATTCCTTAAACATCAGGACTCGAAACGCCATGGGGATGTGACTACACCCCATTCCCTTTTCTTCGATGTTTTCCAACCCATTGGAACCCGTGAATATCTTGCTGGGGACCGTTTTCAGGATATTCATTGGAAGGCGTCTGCGAGAACCGGCCACTTGCAAACGAAAGTTTATGCTCCATCTATTAAGAAAGAATGGATGATCGCCATTAATCTATCAGACCGTTACTCCATAACCGGTCAGTTAGAATCCATCATTAAGCACGTGTCTTATTTAATGCACATTGCCGTAGAGCAAAATATTACATTTTCGTTAGTGTTGAATGCACGAACTCAAGGTGTCACACCATTTTATTACCTGCCGGGGGGTACAGGAAGGAAACATCAGCAAAAAGCACTTGAAATGTTAGCGACATTATCAACGGATGAATTCACCGTTCCATTTCACATCGTTCTACAACACTTACATCTAAAGCAACTTGTACCTTCTGTCTTTATCGTTGCCGGTATACTGAATGCCAAGGAAGAAGAGCGGTTAAGCAAGATTGCTGTGAAAGAACCAACATCTATAGGTTGAACTCAGAAGAAGAGCAAGGAGTCGTTACGTTATGGAATCAAACATTGAAAATCCCTTCTTGACCAAACATAATCAATTGCTGATTGTAAAGCTTAGTCTAGTACTGGCGGTAGATGTATTATCGGCACTTTTGGTTGTAACCCTATTCACCTATAGGTCCGAATTCATAACCGGATACCTGCCGTTGATGAGTCTCTTATTTATGTGTTTATTCCCTTGTGTCATCATGTTTGTGAAATGGAAGCATGTAAATCAACTCATTCTCTACAGTCTTTTGTTGTTGATGCTTGCCGCAGGAATTTATGTGTTTTCTGTTTCATGGTTGCTCCTATCCGTTCTATTAATATTTATTCATTGGAGATTCGTCACTCATTTTCAAAGCGAGGAAACTTATATTGAGATAAATAGCGGTTTGGTACTAGGATATGTGTTTGTGTCCATTGCTTCTATAACATTTGGATCCATAAGGGACCTGGGGAATGAACATATTATTTATTGCCTGCTTTTTCTTTTTCTTTCAATCATTGCGGCGGGCACTGCGGTTCATAGGATGATGAATGTACAGAATTCCACATCCAAGAGAAATAAACATATATTCAAGCCTTTTGTTATCTTGGCAACTGTGGTGATTTCAGGGGCGGGCCTCGCATTCTTCAGCCCTTTTGTACGAACCGGTTTCTATTGGATTGTTCATAATATTTTTTGGGTATTATCTTTTTTAGTTGATCCGCTTTTTCACCTACTCCTGAAAATAAGAGACTGGCTTATGAGTCTTATTTCGAGAGATACACTGGATGGTACAGGGTTAAAGCTGAACAAACCAGAATTTGATTCTGAACAGCAAAATGCCTTCTATGAAGGTGTTTCAATACCATGGTTGAAAGAAATCATGATTGTCCTCTTCATTTTGGCAGCTATAATATATGTGTTAAAAAAGAGGAAAGTGACTCTTGAAGCCTGTGAAGATGTTGCTGAGACTTCTTTATTCACGACCTATCAAACTGCTGGAACACAAAAAGATGAACAAACTTTTTCTATTGTCTATTCAGATGCAAGCAATACCATTCGAAAATACATGAAAAAGTTAGAAAGAGAAGCATCATTTGCAAACCTAGGCAGAAATGCCAATGAAAATATCCGGACATGGTTTACGAGACTTGGGATTCTTGAAGATGAGGCATTTTTCACTCTATATGAAGGAGTAAGGTACGGCATGAATGAACCTGGCCATGAAGAAATAGACTACTTTATCTGTCAAATTGATTTGCATATTGAAGAATTGAAAAATAAGCAGAATATGAAAGACCAATAAAATGAGCTGATGCTGTCGGGACTAGTGATCCTACAAGCATCAGCTTCACAATATTTTTTGGATTGACGAAGATTCGTTATCCCGATCAGACAATATCTCATTTGGCTTCTACTGCCATTTTCTGGTTCTAATCTAGTTTCCTCGGCATATGCTAGAGAAAGAATGATAGAGAATGGGAGGGAATCACATGAAATATGAAACAGAACAAGCCCTGCGAGTGAAGAGTCTGGTGAAAGATGTCATGGAAGAGTTAATGAAAGATGATGGAAAGCAGAGTCGGCAGGAATTGAAACAGCTGTCAGAATTATTTTCCAGATGTATATGTGATTTAGTCAATGTGTATACGAACACCTCAGAAGATCATGAAATGACCTTAAAAGGAACGGTTATAAAAGCCAAGATAGGCTATAATCTCATGAAACCTAAAATAGAAGCGATAGAAAAAAAATAGAATGGCATTCGAAAAACTGACTCATACTAAAGACTCCATCACCACTTTGATGTGTCTTTAAGTATGAGTCAGTTTTTTAACGTCGTTAACAACAACCACTGCCTATCCTGACAGGGATTTTACATAAATAGGTTTATAAGAGTGGGAAATTTATGAAATACTAAAAAAATCAAGCTTTACAATTGTGTATATCTCCATTGCATGCTATTCTTTTCTATTGAATAGCCTTATAGGAAGAATGGATTATTCAATAGAAATAGTTGACGTTTTCTTCATAATCCATTACTTTTATGAAGCAACCAAAAACAAGATAATTGAAGGAGTCGATTTACATGGCACAAAAAACATTTACAGTTACAGCTGAAACAGGAATTCACGCTCGTCCGGCAACTTTACTAGTTCAAACGGCAAGCAAATTCGACAGCGATGTACATCTAGAATACAAAGAAAAGAAAGTAAACTTAAAATCAATCATGGGTGTTATGTCTTTAGGTGTTGGTAAAGGTGCAGAAATCACAATCATTACTGAAGGTAGTGACGAAGAGGAAGCATTAAGCAGCTTAGAAGAAACATTAAACAAAGAAGGTTTAGCTGAGTAATGTCTAGTCTTATAAAAGGAATTGCAGCATCAAATGGTATTGCCATAGCGAAAGCGTATCGTTTAGTTGAGCCTGACTTGAGCTTTGAGAAAAAAAGCGTAGACAATGCTGAAGTGGAAGTTTCACGCTTCCAGGAAGCCATTGCAACGTCTAAGACAGAACTTGAAGCGATTCGCGATAAAGCCAGAGTAGATTTAGGGGAAGATAAAGCTCAAATATTTGAAGCCCACCTCCTTGTCTTAAGCGATCCAGAACTACTGACACCAATTGAAGATAAAGTGAAATCAGAAAATGTAAACGCTGAATTCGCCCTTAAAGAAACAGCGGATATGTTCGTGTCCATGTTTGAGTCCATGGATAATGAATACATGAAAGAACGTGCGGCAGATATCCGTGACGTGACGAAACGTGTTCTTTCACACTTGTTGGGCGTGCAAATTTCAAACCCAAGCATGGTAACAGAAGAGGTCATTGTGATTGCAGAGGATTTAACGCCTTCTGATACGGCACAATTAAACCGAGAATTCGTTAAAGGATTTACAACGGATATCGGTGGGAGAACGTCTCATTCGGCCATTATGGCACGCTCAATGGAGATCCCGGCTGTAGTGGGAACGAAATCCATTACTTCAACTGTTGAAAACGGGGATATGATCATTGTTGACGGATTAAATGGAGAAGTACATATTAATCCGACTCCAGAAGTCATTGAAGAGTACAAGAAAGAGCATGCCCGTTATGAGGAGCAAAAAGCTGAATGGGCTAAGCTTGTAAACGTGCCAACGGTATCCAAGGACGGGGAGCATGTTGAACTAGCTGCCAACATTGGAACACCTAAGGATCTTGAAGGAGTTAAAAATCACGGCGGAGAAGGTATTGGTCTGTATCGTACAGAATTCCTATACATGGGTCGTGATGAATTACCTTCAGAAGACGAACAATATGAAGCATATAAGGCTGTATTAGAAGGTATGGAAGGGAAACCGGTAGTGGTTCGTACCCTTGACATTGGTGGAGATAAGGAGCTTCCTTACCTACATCTGCCTAAAGAAATGAACCCATTCCTTGGTTATCGTGCAATCCGTCTTTGTTTAGATGAGCAGGAAATATTCCGTACTCAGCTTAGAGCTTTATTAAAGGCGAGTCCATTTGGAAACCTGAAGATTATGTTCCCGATGATTTCTAACCTTCAAGAATTCAGAGAAGCGAAAGCCATTCTTGAAGAAGAGAAAAATGCTCTTCTTGAAAATGGGACAAGCGTAGCCGATCACATTGAAGTGGGAATCATGGTGGAAATCCCTTCAACTGCTGTCATGGCTGACGTATTTGCCAAAGAAGTGGATTTCTTCTCTATCGGTACGAATGATTTAATACAGTATACAATGGCTGCCGACCGCATGAATGAGCGTGTTTCCTACTTATACCAACCGTATAATCCTGCCATTTTACGTCTAGTGAAAATGGTGATCGATGCGGCTCATAAAGAAGGAAAATGGGCAGGTATGTGCGGCGAAATGGCAGGAGATGAGATTGCTGTACCGATCCTTCTTGGATTAGGCTTGGATGAGTTCTCTATGAGTGCCACATCCATCTTACGGGCACGTTCTCAAATCCGTCAGTTGAACCGTGCTGAAATGAAAGAACTGGCAGAACAAGCACTGCAATTAGACACGAATGATGCTGTCATTTCTGCAGTGAAAAAAGCGACATCAATGGAGTAAATATAGGTTTATGAAAAGGGAATGGGGGTATTATATATTTGGAGAATAAGGCACACCCTTTGGGCCTTTTCATTCTCATTTCCCCCTTTCTAGTGGATTGAAGGAATTGTCCGTTCCTTCAATCCCTTTTTTTATTTAAGGGATCTATCTCAGTTTTTACTGTTTTCTGCGATTTCATAAGAGTAGGCAGCTATATGGTACCTGGGAATGCGGCCACCATAACTTCTTTATGTATTTGTTCGTGTCTGAAAACATATTGTTCTTTCATATACATGTCAGAACCCCATTTCTCAGAATTCACTTGTTTATTATACTTTATGAAAGCGCTTTTTTAAAGTATTTTACTAAAATAACTTTTTTTCTTAAGGTTGTTTACAATTTTGAAGAATAAATCGAAAGGAATGAATGAGAAGTAGAGTTAAGAAGAAATAGGAATGATTAAATAGAAACAAAAAAGTAAAAAAGTTTTGAAGAGTGGTTTATTGCTGTGAAATACGGGTATTCTATTACTAAGCATGAAATTGGAGATTAATTTCTCACTAACACCCCCTTTTCCTTTTTTTGAACCGACTCAGTTATCTGTGTTGGTTCTTTTTTTGTCTGCATTTTGGGCAGTGCGGCAACGAGTAAAGTCCACAAAGATAAAGTCAAAATATAAAGCGATAAAAAACAATGGCGAATACGGAGAGTAAGATGAAAAGGGACGGACCTTGTCAGAGGTCCGTCCCTTTTCATTAGGTTTGGATGAATGCCTGAAGGCGGTTAAGGCCTTCTCTCAGTTGATCCATAGAGCAGGCATAGGATAGACGGAAGTATCCTTCGCCAAGCTCAGAAAAGGCATCTCCAGGTACAACAGCTACCTTTTTTTCCTGAGCAAGAGCCAATGAAAAATCAAATGAACTTAACAATAGTTTATCTGGTATATTAATGAAAAAGTAAAAAGCACCATCAGGTTTTACGATGTCTTCAAATCCCATGTCAACCAGTCGATCGTATACGTAGTTCCTTCGCTGTCTATATTCTGCCTTCATTTCTTCAGCATCATTTTTTCCGACTGTCAGAGCTTCATAAGCTGCCTTTTGAGAGATAGACGAGGCACATGAAACGTTATACTGATGCACCTTAAGAAGATGCTTGGAAATCGATTCGGGGGCAAATACAAGACCAATCCGCCATCCAGTCATGCTATGTGACTTCGATAAGCCATTAACGACAATCGTTTGCTCTCTTAGGAATTCTGCAATCGAATAATGGGGATCATCAAAGGTAAGTTCACTATAGATTTCATCAGCCAGGACAAAAATGTCCCGGTTCCTCAATACCTCGGCAATCTCCTTTAACTCTTCTCTTGATAAGCTTACCCCTGTTGGATTGGAAGGATAAGGAAGTATGATGCATTTCGTTCTGGGCGTCAAGCTATTCTTAATAAGGGAGGCATCTAATTTAAAGCTGTTTTGAGTGATATCGATATGTACAGGAGTCGCCCCACATAATCGAATGATAGGTTCATATCCCGGATAAACAGGCCCAGGAAGAAGGCACTCATCGCCTTCACTTAATACGGTACGAAGGATCACATCTATTCCCTGAGAGGCACCATTGGTTACGATGACTTCCGTTTCAGGGTTATAATGGACATGATATTTTTCTTTGACGAATCTAGCTGCCGCTTCACGTAACTCGAGAAACCCTGCATTATGGGTATACGATGTGAAATTATCATCGATGGCTTTTTTGGCAGCATCCTTAATATGCTGAGGTGTGGGGAAATCAGGCTGACCGATTGTAAGGGAAACCATGTCATCAATGCCTGAGACCATATTGAAAAAACGACGTATTCCTGAAATTTGAATGTCCCTTACTAAGGGGTTAATATGCTGTTCCAATCTGTACACCTACTTTGATAATTTGATTCATATTTTAACATTATTATTAACTTTAACGAAGCAATATTGTTTGAAAGTGTATGTAAAAGGGAAAAGTAAAAAATAAAAAATCAGTTAGGGAGAGCCTTATGATTCGAACGAGCATCGTCATGGAAAGTGGGGAAATCAGGCATCATGTTCCCCTATCCAGTATAAAAGAGAAAGATGTTAAATGGTACTGGGTGGACTTTTCTGAGCCAAGCAGCAAAGATATCCGGTTACTTAAGCTGTATTTTCGATTCCATCCTCTTGCGGTAGAGGATTGCCTGGATGATTTTAGTCAGCGTCCAAAGCTCGATTTTTATGATCAGTACATATTCGTCCTTCTACATGGAATCAATCCAAAAAAACTTGATGCCCATGAGGTTAACATGTTTGTGAACGGAAGCTTCATCGTTACCTTTCATAAACAACCTGTAAAAGAAGTAGATAATCTTTGGGAAAAGATGGGGCAAGAGGGAGAGCAATTGAGTCCATTTAAGGTCATGCATGGAATTGTTGACCGATTAGTGGATGAGTATTTCCCGCTTATATACAACATTGAAGATCGCCTTAATACAACAGAGGACAACACTAATGAAGAGGCGGATAGCGATTTGATGGATGAATTATTCGATATTCGCCATGATATGTCCAAGTTAAGGAGGACGCTTGTTCCCATGAGAGACTTATTGTACCGGATAAGTAACTCAGGCAGATTAAATGCATTGAAAGAAGAGCAACTATACTTTAATGACGTATACGACCATTTAATCAAGCTCGTGGAGATGCTTGAGTCCTATCGGGAGTTCTCTTCTGATATCCGGGATAATTACTTATCCATCAATTCGGATAAAATGAACAATATCATGATGACTCTCACTGTCATTACGACTATTTTCATGCCTCTTACGTTCATAGCAGGTTTATACGGTATGAACTTTGTCTATATGCCGGAACTTGATGAGAGAAGCGGTTACTTCATCGTCCTCGGTATAATGGGGTTGATCGCCTTGATCATGTTCGGCTTCTTTATGAAAATCGGATGGTTACGATTCGGTACAAAAAAGCGGAGAAAGAAGAGAAGGCTTCTTCGTTTGAAATAAGCATGAAATAAAGCGGGGCTCATAAGGAGTCCCGCTCTTTTCATATTAATCGTTCTTGAGCCAGCCTTGGTCAATGCCGATTTCAATCCATTCTAGTATTTGAGAATAAATGAGAGGAGAGATATCCTTAATCCAAGAATTTCGTGTTAATACTTGATGAGCATTGATCTGATGTTTGATCCAGGATTTCCCTTCCGTTGATACATTTAAGAGAAGTGGCTGAATGTGATCGATAATCATTGCATAGATGGCCTCATTGGTTTGCCCTTTTTCAAATTCCTCCCATAAAGAACGATATTCATCCCTTTTGGGGGCTTGGAGCAGGCCAAAGATGCGATCTGCTGCAAGCTCTTCACGTTCGTTCTTGTCCTCATATCCCAATACATCAAATGCATAGGTATCACCGGCATCGATTTCGACGATATCATGTATGAGAAGCATTCGGATGGAAGTGAAAAGGTCAGTTTCTTTTTTTCTTTCATACACATCAAATAAGGTCATCGCCATCACGCATACATGCCAGGAATGCTCACCGCTATTTTCCCTCCTGCTTTGGTCACTTATGTACGTCCGTCGTTCAATCGTTTTTAGTTTATCCACTTCTTTTATAAACGTCATCATTTCAGCTAACATGCCATACCCTCCATTGACTTGTTTTATCTATTTATTATGATGAGAAGATGAGGGTTTTGCAATACTTGGCAGGTTCAATTTTTATGTAGCCATTCTCAAGACATCATTCTAATTCATAGACCATTTCAAATGAAATTGGTGCAAGTGGTAGATTTTTTTGGGGAAAAACGTTATATTAGTTGAAGACAATCGAAGAAGAATTGGGGTGAAAGACGATCCCCGAGAGGTTCTAGCACAACCCTCTATAAAAAACTAAGGAAAACGGCATCCTTAGGTGTCGTTATTTTTTGTTAATGGCGGTTCAATGCCAATGTTATAGAGTATGAGAGAATCTTTTTCTTCTTTTCAGGTGAAAAAGCCTGTAGAAAAGAAAGGAGCACCATTTATGAACACAGAGAAAGCGTTAGTCGTATTTAGCGGAGGTCAAGATAGTACAACGTGTTTGTTTTGGGCAAAGCAGCAATTTAAAGAAGTAGAAGCCGTGACGTTTAACTATGGTCAGAGACATGTTGCAGAGTTGGACTGTGCAAAAGAAATTGCGGACGACCTGAATGTAACTCACCATGTATTAGATATGAGTTTATTGAATCAACTTGCACCAAGTGCATTAACAAGAGCTGATGAAGAAATCACTCATGGGGAAGGAGAGCTGCCATCTACTTTTGTTCCTGGAAGAAATCTTTTATTTTTGTCATTTGCTGGCATACTGGCGAAACAAATAGGAGCCAAACATATTGTAACCGGAGTATGTGAAACGGACTTTAGCGGTTACCCTGATTGCAGGGATATATTTGTTAAATCGTTGAATGTATCACTTAATCTATCCATGGATGACCAATTTGTGATCCATACTCCACTTATGTGGATAAATAAAGCACAAACGTGGGAAATGGCCGATCACCTAGGTGCTTTCGAGTATATTCAGGACCATACCCTTACATGTTATAATGGCATCAAAGGCAGTGGTTGTGGAGAATGCCCTGCTTGCCTGCTTAGACAAAAGGGATTAGAAGAGTATGTGAAGGATAAAACAGGAGGAGAGGGAATATGATTCAACAAATATACCCTGCTCCCGACCATCCTTATGAGTTTGAATTAAATAAAGATATGCATTTTGCAGCAGCCCATTATATTCCCCATCAAGATGCAGGAAGCTGTCAAGAGGTTCATGGACATACGTACTTTGCCAATATTACGATAGGCGGAGATCAATTAGACGATTCTGGCTTCCTTATTAATTTTCAACATATAAAAAAACTCATCCATAGACGTTTTGATCATACGGTGATCAATCAGGATGAAAAGTTTTCTGCTGAGGGCGGTACACAATTTCCTACAACTGAAGTGGTAGCAAAAGTGATGTGGGAAATTATCCAGGCGCATTTAGATACACTTCCCCATCGCCCCCGATGCCTGCAGGTGTTTCTAAGAGAGACTCCGAGTAGTTATGTCATTTATAGACCAAAGGGGAAGAAGTCATGAAGAAAATACCTGTATTAGAAGTATTTGGACCTACCATCCAAGGGGAAGGGATGGTCATCGGGCAAAAAACGATGTTCGTAAGGACGGCAGGATGTGATTATAGCTGTGCATGGTGCGATTCAGCCTTTACATGGGATGGGTCAGCCAAAGAGGATATCCTCCTGTTGACAGCCGATGAAGTGTGGAACAAATTGCAGGAAGTTGGAGGAAACAAGTTTTCTCATGTAACGATCTCAGGTGGAAATCCTGCTCTTTTAGCAAACCTAAATGAGCTTATCGACATATTTAAAGTAAACGGTATTGAGACGGCCCTTGAAACCCAAGGAAGTCGGTGGCAGGATTGGTTCAATGACATTGATGATCTGACCCTTTCTCCTAAACCCCCTAGTTCCGGGATGGATACCGATTTAGAAAAGCTTGATCTTATCGTATTCCGGTTACAGGAAAATCAAAGTCAATTCAGCATAAAAGTTGTTGTCTTTGATGATAAGGATTTGGAATATGCCTCAGACATTCATGGACGTTATCCTTTCGTCCCATTTTATATTCAAACAGGTAATCCTTCAGTTTCAGAGGGGGATACCGAGAAGCTGGTTTCGGATCTTTTAATCGATTATGAAACACTTATAGAAAAAGTCTGTGAAAGAGAAGAATTAAATAATGTTCGGGTACTCCCTCAATTACATACCCTTGTATGGGGGAATAAGCGAGGGGTATAGGGAAAAAGCGATTGAAAGTAAACCTTTCAATCGCTTTTTTTAAAATAGGAAAGGCTCGGATTAAGAGCGGGGGTTCTCCTGCTCATTTTTAATTCCATTTTGTCCCTCTAAATAGGACAGGTCATCAGGTCCATCCATGCCATCAGCATTTTTGCCGATTGCAATGAAAGGAAGATTGTATTGGGCAGGAAGGATATGATTGCTTATTTCATCATAATCCGGTAGCCTCCCGTTTTCACGCTTTCTTTGCTCAGCCATCAGAACACCTCCTCGTCTTAGTATGTATAGGAAATTATTTTCTATAAACATTTCTAGAGATGGAGAGAAACAAATAGAATTTTTTTCATAAGGAGAATGAGCGTGATTTCATAAATAGTATCTACTCCTTTAAATACTACAGTGAATGTCTGTTAGTGCGGCTTACGGATAGTTTAGAAAGCCTTATTTTTATAGTGAGGTGTAAAGTAGCTCCACAATTGTCGATATAAGAAGGGAAGGCAATCTAGCTAATTTGCATGGAAGGACGAAAACAATTGAATCAAACAAATGGAATTCTTCTTGAAAGTGGTACAAACGAACTTGAAATTGTGGAATTTGAGGTTCAAAATAATAAATTTGGAATTAACGTCATTAAAGTAAAGGAGATCATTCAGCCTAAAACGGTCATACCGATTCCTCATTCTCACCCACATGTTAAAGGTCTCATTCAATTAAGGGGAGAGGTTCTCCCAGTAGTAGACATGGCAAGGGTCCTTGGGGTGGAAGAAGAAGAAACGAGTACGTCTAAGTATATAGTTGCCGAGTTTAATCAGCAGAAGGTCATATTTCATGTACATAACGTAACTCAAATCCATCGTATTTCCTGGGATCAAATTGATAAGCCATCAGAAATGTATTCTGGGGTCCATTCAGGGATAATTGGCGTGATCAAGCGAAATGAATCCATGATTCTGTTACTGGATTTTGAGAGCATTATGTTGGAAATAAACCCTGAAACAGGAATCCGGGTGGATCAAGTGAAAAAACTGGGCCCAAGAGAAAGAAGAAATAAGAAGATTGTGGCAGCTGAGGATTCTCCATTACTGAGGAAGCTGTTGAACGATACGTTAAAAGAAGCTGGATATGAAGACGTGGAGTTTTTTGAAAATGGGGCAGATGCGTTTCGATATTTAGAATCACTTGCAGAAGAAACAGAAGATGTGACCGAAGCGGTACAGCTTGTATTGACCGATATTGAAATGCCGCAGATGGATGGACATCATTTGACCAAACGAATCAAAAGCCATCCTAAGCTCCAAGCACTCCCAGTCATCATATTTTCTTCACTCATAACGAATGATTTGAAACATAAAGGAGAAATGGTAGGGGCGGAAGATCAAATTAGCAAGCCGGAAATAGCGGAGCTTATTTTAAAAATTGATCAACATATTTTATAAGTGGTCTCTAAGCAAAAGGCAAAGGGTTCAGAACGTTATCTGAACCCTTTAGGGGGGATGTGCGTTAATGCACTAAAATATTATGGTATTAAAAGAAGCTATCACCCAATTTTTTAAATACAGGTTTCTGATAATTATTTTTTTCTGACTTTCGTGTCTGATCTAACTGATCTGACATACCTGTGTATTGTTCTAAAATCCCTTTCGCCTGTTGCAGCCCCATTTTACATTTAGGATTTCTTAATCGTTCATCGAGAGACCCAAGGTGGGGTAACTCTTTAAAGTCTTCCTTTGAAGGTGGAATATGAAAGGTATACTCTCCACAATCAATCAATACGTCAGATTGTTGCTGGCTATTCTTTGGATTATTGGAGAAGTGCAGTCCTACTTTCTTCGCCTTACCTTCCCGTATCATTTTCATTAAGGCTCTTTTTTTTAATGAATATAAGTATTTCGGATTACCTGCCGTTTTCGCATGCCGATTCACTGTGAAAATAGCTTGAGAGAGGGTGGTTACGGAAGTGGAAGAAGAGGTGGATTTACTAGTGTTTCTCAAGTTATTGGCTCCTTTCTAATGTATTCATATCCATTATACCCCTTTTTCCTTTGATTGGAAAGGTATGAAGCAGTTTGAGTGAATGAAGGCTGATATAGAAGAGGCTTATAAATCTTACTGTTTACAAGTACGACAGGGGAATAGTTATGGCTCTGCCTAAGCATGTAGGGGGTACATTTTTAGGAGAGCCTTTTGGTTATCT
This sequence comes from uncultured Bacillaceae bacterium, assembly GCA_963787015.1. GTDB lineage: Bacteria > Bacillota > Bacilli > Bacillales > Bacillaceae_B > Rossellomorea. Next base: position 993,457 of record CAWBBM010000040.1, on the reverse strand, counting down.
TTGGGGGTATATATTGATATTTTCCGTAAGATTATTCGGTGATGATTGAAAGTTATTTCCGTAGGGTTGTGGATATCCCCCTGGATAAGGGTACCCTCCGTAAGGCGGATAAGGGGGATAGCAAGCAGGACCGTAGCATGGCCTATTGAAAAGAAGCGGGCTAATGGCCAATCCTGCTAATCCACCTGCTAAAAATGGCAACCCGAAGAAAAATGGGAAAAAGCGTTGATCTCCCTCATTATATTGTCTATATGTCGCATATGGGTAATATGGGGATCTATACATCCTATACATCAATGAAAAACCTCCTCTCTCTATTCCCTTTAGTGTATGGTTTCTGCTCAAACTGTGCGCCTGTCTCCCTTATAATGGGCAAGGTGACAGGGGGCTGTGATGATTCTAAATAGATGCAGTGTAAGAAAATTATCGATTATTCCTCTAAGTCTATAGGAAAATCATGGGTTAAATAGTAAAATATAATCATGACACATTATGCTTATAAAGACAGAAGCCTAAAAGGATGAAGAATCCATGAAATGGACAGATATAAACAACACAATCAGTGCAGAGCTCGATGTACTTGACACCGTATTGAAAGAACTGATTTTAGACAATATTCACGATATGATTTTTATTATGAAGGTTGAAGAAGGTCCAGTTTTCAGGTACTTATATATAAATGAATCAGCCAAAAAGTACACCTCCATACGACATGAGGACATGGGGAGATTATTGGAGGAAGTGGTTTCAAAAGAGGTTGCAAGGATCATAAAGGTGAAATATAACGAGCTAGTAGAGACTGGTGAGAGTATTACATACCAGGATACCTTTTTTATTAAAGACGGGAGTCAGGTTGTAAATGAATCAATCCTTACACCAATCAAGAATAAGGATGGGAATGTAGAGTATGTTGTTTCTATTACGAGAGACATCACTCCTTCCATTGAGGAAAAGAATAAGCTCGTAAAAGCAAAGGAACGATACAAATCCATTATCGAACATAACCTTGATGCGATATTCATCTTGAATTCTCTTGGGATCATCATTGAATCCAATGGAGCAGGAAGTCTCTTGACCGGCTATACAAATGCAGCATTGATGAATATGAGTATCTATGATTTATTTCATTATCAAAATGAGAAAATATTGACTGAGTCAATAAATAGAACACTAATGGGAAATTCCTCTACCATCGATTACAGTCTACTGCTTAACGAAGCAGGAGAAGAGAAAATCACTCAATTGAAGATGGTCCCCATTGTAGTCAATGATACATATGATGGTTGCTACATTATCGCCAAAGATATTACCAAGCATCATGAACAAAATGAAATGATTCATTATATGGCTCTTCACGATCAATTGACGGGTCTATGGAATAGAAAGGCGCTGGATGATCATATTCCCATCATCATTCATAATATGGAAGAAAGAGGAGTGGAGCTTTCTTTATTATACCTGGATTTGGACAGGTTTAAATTTGTGAATGATACTTTAGGGTTAAAGGGTGGAGACAAGATCCTCAAAAATATTACAGAACGATTGGTTAGCCTAACAAATGAAGATTGTCAATTGTATCGTCAGGGTGGAGATGAATTCATCTTTCTCTTGAAGAATACGGACTTTGAAGAAACGAAGACGAAAGCAAAAGAAACCTTGGCTCTGTTTATAGATCCCTTTTCAATTGATGGACAGGAATTCTATATTTCTCCTTCAGTAGGAATCAGTCGTTATCCTGCAGATGGGTATGACTCTAATTCCTTGATTCAGAAAGCTGCACAAGCGCTGTTTGAAGTGAAGGAAAAAGGCAGGGGTCACTACCGTTTTTATCAGTCGCATATGAAATCAAGCTTCCCGAACTATATCATTATGGAGTCTCATTTACGAAGGGCAATAGAAAAAGGTGAAATGTACGTCCATTATCAACCACAAGTGAATTTAGCAACAGGGTCGATTGATAGCTTCGAGGCGTTGATTCGATGGAACAATCGGAAATTCGGTTTTGTTTCACCCGTACAGTTCATCCCTTTGGCAGAAGAGACCGGCTTGATTCATCAAATTGGAGAATGGGTGCTTGAACAAGTGTGCAGTCAACTGCAAAAATGGCGAAATAAAGGATATAAATCGGTGCGGGTGGCCATTAATATTTCTCCAAAGCAATTTCTGCAGGAACAATTAGTCGATACCATCGGATTTTATCTAAAAACGTATAATATCCCTGCTTCTTGCATAGAAATTGAAATTACAGAGGGTGCCATGCAAGATACCCAGCAAACGTTGAAAATGTTAAAAAGACTTAAGAATCTTGGCGTATACATTTCAGTCGATGATTTTGGAACAGGATACTCGTCACTAAATTATTTAAAACGTTTCCCCATCGATATCTTAAAGATCGATCAATCATTTGTAAGAGAGATAGGGGTGAACCAGAAGGACTCAGCCATAACGACAACGATCATCCATCTCGCACACAGCCTGGGTCTTGAAGTCATCGCAGAGGGTGTAGAAAGAGAGGGGCAAGTCGACTTTCTTAAAGAGGCAAACTGTCAGAAAGCGCAAGGGTATTTCTTTAGTAAACCGATTTGTCCTGAGGAAATAGAGCAGCAGCAGTTTGTCCTGATTTGAGGCTCTAGTGAGCTATCAGCTATAGGATCATTTAAATGAAGGTTGATGCACTCTATATGCATTCACCTAAATGTTTGACAGAGTAATTCCTATGACTTATTTTAAAGTGAGGAGAATAAAAGGTTCATAGAAAGATTAAGTAAAGATTACTTTCAATATGGATCACGGTTTTCGAGTGCTTTATAAAGGAGAGGGATTATGAAAAAGACAAAACGTATGGAAATCCTATTTCTCCCTACCGATAGAGGTACGGTTAAAGTGTATGTATATGGCTTTAAATCTCCTCGGTCTTTAGGTCAGGTAGTTGTTTCATATAATAACGTATCAATTGAGGCAAAAGGCTATTATAGAAATAAAACCATCATAAAGGCGCTTGCGCAATTACACGATGCGATCGTGAACAACCCTGATGGTTAATCGTTCTGACTGATTTTTAAGAAAAAGTTATTTTCTTAAAAATCAGTCTTTTTTGTAAGAATAAATGGTTTTAATGTACGTCAATATGATAAAATAATGAGTGAATATTCATTCATAAAAAGGGGGAGATACATATGGGAGAGCAACAAGTTGTGATTATAACAGGCGGTTCCAGTGGAATGGGGAAATATATGGCGAAGAAATTCGTTGAATCCGGTGCGAGCGTCGTCGTCACAGGAAGAAATGAAGAAAGACTTCAATCGGTGAAAGATGAATTCGCGTCCCTTAAAGGGAATATTGACGTATTTCAAATGGATGTGAGGGAGCAAGAGCATGTAAAGGCAATGGTTGAATTTACGGCCGGGAAATTTGGCAAAATCGATGTGCTCATTAACAATGCAGCAGGAAACTTTATTTGTCCTGCGGAAAAGCTCACTCCTAATGGTTGGAAGTCTGTGATTGATATTGTTCTGAACGGAACATTCCTATGTTCACACGCCGTAGGAAACTATTGGATTGAGCATAATCAAAAGGGAACGATCATCAACATGGTCGCAACCTACGCCTGGAATGCTGGTGCCGGTGTGGCGCATTCTGCAGCAGCAAAGGCAGGTGTCTTATCATTGACGAGGACCCTTGCTGTGGAATGGGGGCATAAATACGGTATTCGTACGAATGCGATTGCTCCAGGCCCGATTGAACGCACTGGAGGGGCAGAGAAGCTGTGGGTTTCTGAAGAAGCGGCGAAAAGAACCATCGACAGTGTCCCGATGAAACGATTGGGAACACCTGAAGAGATTGCCGGTCTCGCTTATTTTATTGCTTCAGAACAAGCATCTTACATCAATGGTGAATGCATAACGATGGATGGAGGACAGTGGCTGAGCCAATTTCCATTCTAATTTATTTAAGGTAATGTAGGAATGAATAATCAAGTAGCTTTCCCGATTTCCATGTCAAGATGACAGGGGAGGGAAAGCTTTTTTGTTTATGTCCTTTTCGTTACCCTGTATAATTGTGTTATAATCATGCGAAAACAAGCGAGATGGTGGGGGAGTACGAATGGACGCATTAGAAGTGTTAACCAATATTGATCAGGTGATTCCGTACTTTCAACCAATCTTCAGTGCAGATGAACATAAAATCATCGGATATGAAGTATTAGGAAGAATTATGGTCGGAGAAAAAAACATTGAGAGTCTTGGTCCATTCTTTGGAGATGAAGAGATCCCTGATGAATATAAGGTAGAAGTGGATGAACACGTCACTCGCCTAGCGATGGACAAATTTTTAAAAGAGAAACAAGAAGGCTTCATGTTCTTAAACCGTGATGCGAGGGTTTTGATGCTCGACCATGGAGAGTCCCTTCTTGAGCTTCTCCTGGAATACGAAAAAAAAGGGTTGAGTTTGAACCGGACAGTGATTGAACTGTCTGAAAAAACGTTTTCAGGGGACTTTGATCAGCTGGTCCATTTGCTTTTGTACTATAAAACATATGGAATAAAGATTGCAATCGATAATGTCGGTGGGAATAGTGGTCACTTGGACCGCCTCTCACAATTCTCACCGGATATTTTGAAAGTGGATTTATATCAATTGAGAAACGATGCTGGTAATAAAGTGTATAAGGATATTCTATATAGTCTTTCAGTTCTCGCCAGAAAGATCGGAGCATCCCTATTATTTGAGAATATCGAAATCAACTTCCAGCTTCAATTTGCCTGGCTGAATGGGGGGCGTTATTATCAAGGGTACTACCTGCAGCACCCGTCAGCCTCTTTCTTGAACCCTGATCTGTTAAAAGACAAACTGAAAGAGAAGTGTCAGGATTATATCCGCTACGAAAAGAAGCACCTAGAAGCTGGCTATGATTTCGCTGATGTCCTACATAAAGAAATCAGTCAGATGATGATAGGGAAAATGAAACAAACGATCGAATTCGATGACATTCTGATTGAGGTCGCTAAGAATTTTTCTGATAAATGCTTCCGCTTATATATATGTGATGAGAACGGTTTTCAAGTTACAAGTAATGTGGTGAAATCTGGATTAGAATGGTTGATTGAACCGAAATACAAAGGTAAGAATTGGAGTTGGCGTCCGTACTTTCTAGAAAACATCATACGGATGAGAATCAATAAAAAAGGGCTATTATCAGACATATACAGCGATATTGATTCCGGAGAGTCCATCCGTACCTATTCTTATCCTTTTGGCAATGGGTTGTATCTGTTCATGGATCTGTCGTATGAATTTTTATTCGAGGAAGATGGTCTGCTTTTTTAAATTGATGCACTCTGATGACCAGGATGAAGCATCCAATGGGCAATACGTATGCTTGTAGGGTCTTGTCAAGCCGCTTTCGCTTTTCTTGTATAGCCTTTGCCAAATAGGACAAATTATGTACAAGGACATTTGTAAGGAGGGGCTTTTATTGAGTATATTTATGCTTGTTCTTGCCTTGATTGTATTAGGGATTGCCGGCTATTCGCTGGTGTATACCTTTAGGATTGCTGGACAGGAGAAACGATTAAAAGGTGAATTCGATACGGATATTCCAGACGTTGTGAAAGAGCATCCCTTTATTCGAAATCCAGTATTCCTGTCCATTTTAATTGGCTCCATTTTGATTACATTATTCATCGTATATTGGTCGATTCGCTATTTGTCATGAGTTAAATGGAAGGTGTCGCATAAACTTGCGACACCTTTTTTGGTTAAAATTACCACCTAATATCATGTTTGACTGCCATGAATAGGGGGGATTTTACAACCAAACCAAAAAATATGTCAGTCAGTGTTAGGAATAATCGAACAAATGATACCCAACCGACAATTTTCTGTTGCTACAATGATTTCAACTAGCTTATAAATGGAGGGATAGCAAATGGAAAGGAAAAAGTTTTGGTTATTATTGATTATTTTAGGTCTTGTTACTTCGGTTTGTGGACAAGTCAGTCAGACTCAGGCATCTGAATTTACTAAAGAACAAGTGTTGACCCTTGTAGAAGATGCCTACCATACTCAAGTTTCCTTGAGTGAAGAGCCACAAACGAAGAAACAAATTCATCTAAACCTTTCTAAGTATTTTACAAACGATCTTACCGAAAACTTCATCAGCGAGAATGTCTATGAGGTAGAAGGCGGCTTTATCACATTTGGTTCTGATTTTGCATCATATTATATTCCATTTTTTCAATATGATGAATCAACCAAGGTGAAATACATAGATGGCAAATGGTACGTCTGGGAAGAGCACTTTGATGAAGAAGGGCCATTCTCAACCATGACTGGTATCGAAGGTGTTGTAGTAAGTGAAGAAGAAGGTACGTGGAAAGTTTCATCGATCACATACGAATTACCTGATACAATTCAACCCCAATAAAACTAGAAGTTGGCCCAATCCTCGCTTATCAATCTAAGACCATGATTGCTTCTGAGAATCGGACCAACTTCTTTTTCTTTTAGGGTGGATTATTGATTTAATGCTTCTGAGAGTGCTTCGAGGTTGAAGCCTGATATGATTTGAGAATCAACAGTTATGGTTGGAGTAGAGAATGATTTTAAATGATTGATCAGATAACTTCTTGCTTGTTCGTTCTCTTTTATGTTGATTTCTTTGTAAGTGACATGATGTTCTTTCATATACATTTTGACCACCTCACAAGGTGGACAATCTGGTTGGGTATATAAGGTGACTTCTTTCAAGATATTGAATCCCCTTTCGTTTGCTTGATGAGATAATCTACTAGCCCCATTGCAGAAACGTTCATATCGAGCAGTAATAATTGGAATATTGGGTTCTCCGGATCGACTCCTTTTTGGATCATTTGCCCCTTAGTGTGTTCAAAAAGGACAGAAGTGATTGCTTCTACGTTTTCCTCGATTGTACCATGAGAAGAAAACGTTTCCCTGCTCTTTTCCATGAAAAAGTCTAGCCCCTTTTCCACTTCCGAAAGGGCAAACGATACTTCTTCGGTTACCCCGTAGTGGCCAAAGTACAAACGATCCAGCTTCAGATCCTTATATCTACGGATAGAATTTTTCATCTCATCGGGGTTAAATTGATTGGGTGAGGTGGAAGGATAATAAAAGTGTTTAGATCCCACGGTATATTGAATCCCACATGTATCGCCAGTGAACATTCCATTTGAAACGGAGTCAAAAATACTGAAATGATGGTTAGCATGTCCAGGAGTGTGGTAAAACGTCAAGGTACAGTTATCACTCAGGGGCAGTTTTTCCTCGTGCTCCATCACCAACATCCGGTCTTCTGGTATAGGTACAATCGGGTCAAACAGTTCATCAAATTTCTCTCCATACACGGCCTTCGCACCTGTAATCAATCGTCCGGGGTCTACAAGGTGGCGCCGTCCTTTCGGGTGCACAATGACCTTTGCATTAGGGCATTCTTTAAGAAAGAGGCCAGCGCCTCCAGCATGATCGAGATGGATGTGGGTTAAAATTATGTATTGAATATCTTCTAGATTAATGTTTAACTTAGAGAGACCTTTTTTTAGATGAGGTATAGAAGGACTGGCAGATGTTTCGATAATCGTCAGGGATTTTTCTTTTATTATGTAACTCCCTGTACGTTCCTGTAATGATAAATCCATTAGGTCAACTAGGGAAATTCGAGAATCTATACGGTAAATGCTCATCCAATCAATCCTTTCCGGGGAAGAATATCGTTCTACCCTTTCATTATAAAGGAATTTTTGTAGAAAAAGGACAAAACATTAGATTTAACAGGATAGAATCTGGTACAATGCAAAAGCTATGACCAAGATTAGATCAGGAAAGGAGAGACCGATTATGTCTCAGCTTCTTGGAATTATACAGAGATTAAAATCATTACAAGAACAAGGTGAACAAGGGGAAACTCAACAACGATTTTTCGAGTACAATGGAAAGAAAATATGTGAGGTAAAATATCTGCCTAAACAGGATACTTTCGAAATTGAAGTCATGAATGAAAAAGGAAACAGCTTTCCTTTTGATAACATAGACATTACAGCTATAGAAATATTCGAACTTCTACAAGAAGCTCAACAAGATTAATTCACTTGAAAGGTAACCATGCGGTTATCTTTTTTAGTCTGTATTTCAATCGTGAAAACATACATTTTTCTTCCAGTATGTTAAAATAGAATGTGTATATTACTGTTGTTTATATTATGAATTTTTATTTTCTAAAATGAGGGGTTATACATGATTTCATTGAGTAGCAAAGAGTTATTAGAAACGAATATTAAGGATTTTATTATTCCTTCTGAGAAGGTTGCACATGTGCAAGTAGGGAACTCCCTGGAACATGCGTTACTATTGCTCACAAAGAGTGGTTACTCAGCCATCCCTGTCCTGGATCCAACATTTCGTTTCCAAGGCTTAATCAGTTCAAGCTTAATAACCGATTCCATTCTTGGTCTTGAACGTTTTGAGTTTGAAAAGCTTGAATCGATGAAGGTTGAAGAAGTCATGACAGCTGACTTTCCCATTGTTTCCTTGGAATCAGATTTCAAGAAAGCTTTGGAGCTCTTGGTGGATCATCCATTCCTATGTGTGGTATCCGATGATGGGTACTTTGAAGGAATCATGACGAGGAGAGTTGTCTTAAAGCAGCTACAACGACAATTATTTAGAACAGACTAATCCCATGTAGGGCAGTTACATAATTCAATAATCGTGCGGGATGGCAGATTTGTCATCCTCTTTATTTTTTCATCGAATAAGTAAAGGAGAACAGGATGAGAAGTCTTGAACGGGATTTAAACAAAACGACTAAAAAACCGCTTGTATTGATTGCTGTGATGCTTGCCATGTTTATGGGGGCGATTGAAGCTACGATTGTATCAACGGCCATGCCTGCCATTGTAGGTGATCTTGGTGGATTTTCACTATATAGCTGGGTGTTCTCTTCCTATTTATTAATGAACGCCATAACGGTTTTAATCTACGGGAAACTGTCTGATTTATTTGGAAGAAAAGTGATTATTACGATTGGAATTGTTGTTTTTCTTGCGGGATCGGTCTTATGTGGAATTGCTCAAACGATGGAGCAGCTGATTGTGTTCCGGTTTATTCAAGGGTTTGGTGCCGGAGCCGTATTGCCGATGGCAACAACCATTGTGGGGGATATTTATTCCAAGGAAGAGCGAGCAAGGATTCAAGGCTATTTATCTAGCGTATGGGGGATCTCCGCCATTAGTGGCCCCCTAGTCGGCGGTTTACTGGTTGAATATGCAAGCTGGAGATACGTTTTTTGGGTGAATATTCCTTTAGGTATACTTGCCATTGTGGGATTGTGGTTGTTTTTGCATGAGGACATTGAGAAGAAGAAGCCAGTCATTGATTATGGGGGTGCCATTCTGTTGGTCGTTTCCCTTTCGTCTTTAATGTTTATACTTGTTGAGGGAGGTGTTCACCTCCCTTGGGATTCCTGGCAGGCAATCCTTCTCATTTCTGTTTTCTTACTAGGGCTCACTGCATTTATTTATCAGGAACGACGAGCCGCCCAGCCTATGATGCCGTTTGATATTTGGAAAGTAAGATCGATTCTGGTAGCCAATATCGTTTCGTTGACTACAGGTGTGATGATAATCGGGATTTCAAGCTTTCTTCCTGCATTTGTACAGGGTGTCATGGATAAGAGTGCAACAGTCGCAGGGTTCACATTGACGGCTATGTCTATAGGATGGCCGATTTCAGCAACGATAGCGGGAAGGTTATTACTTAAAATCGGCTATTTTAAAACGTCGTTAATCGGAGGAATATCGCTAATTGTGGGAGGCAGTATTTTTGTGATGATGGATCCCTCCTACGGCCCATTATGGGCGGCATGTGGATCATTCTTTGTAGGGGTGGGGATGGGTCTTACATCAACCTCCTTTATCGTTTCCATTCAGTCTACAGTGGAGTGGAAGGTTCGGGGAATTGCGACGGCGACCAATATGTTTATGCGGAATTTAGGTACGACCATTGGAGCAGCACTATTGGGTGGTATCCTGAATAGCAGGTTGCAAAGGTATTTAGAAGAAAGCGGTGAAAATTTTTCCATTAATGATGTAAATAGGCTTCTGAATCAAGATGAAAGAAACCAATTATCCACAGAGGTTCTTCACCTGCTCCAAAATGCACTCACAGGTTCACTAGAATGGGTTTATATGGTTGTTTTTCTTTTTGCACTTGTCAGCTTCATAGGGATATTATTCCTGCCAAGAGACCGTTCCTTAGAAAAATAAAGTCTTACCAAGCTGTAATATTAGGATGAATGTAAGAATATTCAAGAGGATCTGTGCGTGTTTTATAGACAGTTTTTCTACCATTCTTACAGCAAATTGTGCTCCAATGAGGGCACCGGCTGCAAATGGAAGAGCTATACTCCAATCGACATGACCGTTGTGGAAATACACTGTAAATGCTCCTAAACAGCTGATGAAGGTTTGAAATCGGGTGAGAGCAACTGATTTCAGATACGACCTTCCATGGAATAAATGAGTATACATGAGCATGGTCGCCTGCCCTGGACCGAATAAACCGTCATACGTACTGATCAAGTACAGATATCCGTAAACGGGGGAGTACTTTTTCTTCTCTCCTTTTGGCTTGAAACCCTTTCGGATACTGAGAAGAAGGGCGAATAGAAGGAAGAAAAAAGCCATCCATTCTAAGAGAGATGGGGGGATGCGGTCTGACAAATAAGCTCCGGTCAGCCCTCCAGCAAGTGCGATGGGAAGAATGGGGATACATTCATTCCACGTCACTTTCCGGTCTCTCGCTAAATACACAAAGCTTGTAAGAGAGCTCGTGATATTAGAAAATTTAGCCGTTGCTATCGCTGTATGAACAGGGACCCCAAGCAGAAGCATCACAGGCATTCCAATCAATCCACCGCTACCTGCCAACGTGCCGATGAATGCTACAACAACTCCAGTACAAAACAAAATCATTTCCAAAGACCAACACCTCATTTCGTTGTACTCTCAGTGTATTCCATTACTACTAATAATGAAATTTTATATAAGTTAAGATATAATATAAGAAAAACTTATGAAGGTGAAGGCATGGCATTTTCAGAATATCAACTTCTGCACGTCCTTGCACAGGAAATGAATATGCGAAAAGCAGCAGAGAGATTATTTGTATCTCAGCCTGCCCTGTCGCAACGACTCCAGACGATTGAAAAGGAATGGGGAACTAAATTATTTCTCCGTTCACAAAAAGGGCTTTCTTTGACTCCGGCTGGGGAGCTTGTCGTGAAGCTGGCTGAAGAAATGCTTCAGAAGGAAGAGAATGTAAAGGAGAGGATTCAAGCACTTGAATTTGAGGTGCATGGAACATTGAAGATTGCCTGCGCATCGATCGTTGGTCAAAACTGGCTTCCGAAAGTCCTCAAACGGTTTGTTGAGACCTATCCCCATGCAAAAATTTCATTGATGACCGGATGGAGTAGTGAAATTCTTAAAGCGATTTATGAGGATGAAGTACATATCGGAATCATCAGAGGTACACCTGATTGGAAAGGTCCAAAACATCACCTTTTTCAAGATACACTTTACTTAGTGGATAGAGAAATTCAATCCATTGATGAGGTAATGAAAACAGATCGCCCCTTCATCCAGTTTAAGAGTGATTCGAATTATTATCAGGAAATACAGGATTGGTGGCATCGACAATTCCAAACCACACCTAAGCGCACGATCGTTGTAGATCAAATTGAAACGTGTAAACAGATGACCCTGAATGGGATCGGCTATGCGATCTTACCAGCCATTACATTAGATGGTATGGAAGAAGATATTTACAAAATCCCTTTAATCGATGAACATGATGCCCTGATTCATCGGGACACATGGTTACTGGGATACGAGTCTGCATTTCAATTAAGACAGGTGGAAGCATTTCTTGAAGTTGTAAACGAATTCATTCATGAAAACTCATAGGATTGGTGTTTATGGGTTGTCTTCTCCCCTTTAATTTGATAAAGTAATTCAAGAAACGAATTCTGAATTTATACATAATTACGGAGGGAATCCTTATGAAAATGATGGACGCAAACGAAATTATTTCTTTTATTCAAAATAGTAAAAAATCAACTCCCGTAAAGGTTTACGTGAAAGGCGACCTTGAGGGAATCGATTTCGGTTCTTCTCAAACTTTCCTGCAAGGAAACTCCGGGGTTGTCTTCGGTGATTGGAGCGAGCTTTCTACCATTCTTGAAGACAATAAACATAAAATTGAAGACCATGTAGTAGAAAATGATCGCCGCAATACAGCCATTCCTTTGCTTGATCTTAAAGGTATTAAAGCACGCATAGAACCAGGTGCAGTCATTCGAGATCAAGTAGTGATCGGTGATAATGCTGTTATCATGATGGGTGCAATGATCAATATCGGTTCTGTAGTAGGCGAAGGAACCATGATCGATATGAATGTGGTGCTTGGTGGCCGTGCAACTGTCGGTAAAAACTGTCATATCGGAGCGGGTGCGGTCCTTGCCGGGGTGATTGAACCACCATCAGCTAAACCAGTCGTTATTGAAGACGATGTTGTAATTGGAGCCAATGCCGTTGTGTTGGAAGGCGTAACAGTCGGTAAAGGAGCTGTTGTGGCAGCGGGAGCGATTGTCGTGGATGATGTAGCACCATACACGGTGGTGGCAGGTACACCTGCAAAGAAATTGAAAGATATAGATGACAAAACGAAATCAAAGACAGAAATTAAACAGGAATTACGTCAACTCTAATATCTCCCTATCATTTAATAGTTTGACCACAAGAAAAGAACGGACGGTTGACGTCTGTTCTTTTCTTGTAAACTCTTGTTTTTGAGAAACACTATTCACCAGTTTACTTTCTAAGGAGGATCCTTATGTCAACAGTTGACTTTAAGTCGATTCGGAGAGATTTACACAGAATTCCCGAACTTGGGTTTCAAGAATTTAAAACACAGCAATATCTATTGAATTATCTATCAAGCCTGCCATCTGAACGATTAGAAGTGAAAACATGGAGAACAGGACTCTTTGTTAAGGTTCATGGTACCAATCCCAAAAGGATGATTGGGTATCGAGGTGACATTGATGGACTGCCAATCAAAGAAGAAACTAATCTGGATTTTCCTTCATCACATGAAGGAACGATGCATGCCTGCGGACATGATTTTCATATGGCGATTGAACTTGGGGTACTGACCCATTTTGTTGGCCAGCCAATAGAAGATGATCTTCTGTTCATCTTTCAACCGGCAGAAGAAGGACCTGGCGGAGCGAAGCCCATGCTTGAAAGTGAAATCATGGCTGAATGGAGGCCAGATGTCATTTTCGCACTGCATATTGCTCCTGAGTATGAAGTGGGTACCGTTGCTGTTAAAGATGGGCTGCTTTTTGCGAATACGTCTGAATTATTTATTGAATTTAAAGGGAAGGGTGGGCATGCAGCTTACCCTCATCAGACCAAGGATATGATTGTGACAGCTTCTTCCTTTGTAACACAACTGCAGTCGATTGTATCCCGGAATGTCGATCCATTAGACAGTGCGGTCATTACAGTAGGGAAAATGGAAAGTGGGACGGTGCAGAATATCATTGCAGAAACAGCCCGATTAGAGGGCACAATCCGCACACTTTCATCTGAGTCGATGGAAAGTGTAAAAAAACGTTTGGAATCGTTAATCCAAGGGATGAAAATCAGCTATGATTGTGACATAGAAGTAAATTATGGAAGTATGTACCAACAGGTTTACAATGACCCAGAGTGGACAAATCATTTCATTTCATTTCTACGTGAAACAGACCGAAACTTTATCATATGCAAAGAGGCCATGACAGGAGAAGATTTTGGCTATATGCTTGAGGAAATACCCGGATTTATGTTTTGGCTTGGAGTAGATTCTCCATTCGGCCTTCATCATTCAAAATTGAATCCAAGAGAGGAAGCGATCGATTTTGCTATCCGCCTCTTTTCAGATTATATTCGTACATTATAATAGTGAATCGTACATCACGGAATGGGATCATAGATCTCCTTCCGTGATTTTTTTTGTAGACCAAACGAAAAAAATGACATTCATTTCTATAACACTCTTGCGATTAAAATGAAATAGTGTAAAATTACACTTAATGAAGTTGGGCAATAAAGGAAAAAAGAAACTTTTTCCTGTTATATTTCGTCTATCTTTAAGAGAGACAGAGAAAGGGGATTGAAAGTGAATAGGTGGGGGAAAGCACTTTTCGTGGTGTTATTAGGCTTATTAATGTTTCTGTTCATGCAGGATACATCTTTAGCGCAAGGGAAAATAAAAATTTCAGTAGAAGAAGGAATCGATGGAAAAGTAAAGGAAGGACGAGGTTTTCCTCTTGAAGTGAAAGTAGAAAATAATGGATCTGACTTTAAGGGAGATCTATTGTTTGATTATGCTCCGTCTTATCAAACCGGGGGAGCGAGAGTGCTGTCCATTGATGTTCCCGCCGACTCTTTTCGTACATACACATTGTCCATTCCAGGATTCAATGATGAAATCAGGCACAATGCGAATCTTGAGACCATTCATTTGTTCGAAGGATCATGGAAAAACGGAAAAGAAGTAAAATTTAAAGGAGATAAACGATTAACTCCTAATTTTATTTATTCGAATAATACAACGATTGGTTTATTGAGTGTAAATCCCGATCGGTTGAAGGGAATAAAGGGTTCAACCATGGGAGGGAGCCGTGTCGAGGCATTAACTCTCACAAAGGATACCTTCCCTGAAGAAAAAAGCGGTTTGCAAATGCTTGATTTTATCGTCATTGATCAATTTAATATACAGGATCTCAGCCAGAATCAACAACATGTACTGAAAAGCTGGGTTGAAAATGGAGGTGTATTGGTTATTGGGGCATCCCCTCATTTAGCAGACACACTTGGTCCTATTGGAACCATCTCCCCTCTTACACAACAGGAAGAAGCAACACTTTCCGATACTTCCTCTTTCAACGTAAAGAAAAATATACAGGTTTCCTTCAAGTCGCTGCCAATATATAAAGGAATCGCGAAACCAGATTCAGAGATCATGGTAGAACAAGGGGATATTCCCATGGTTGTAAAAGGTGATGTAGGGTTGGGTGAAGTATGGCAAACGTCTTTCTCATTAGGAGATCCTGTTTTGAACGACTGGGAATACTATGATGAATGGTTTGCCAATCTCATAGCGAAAACAGAACCGTATTTTTTACTTGGTCAGCAAAACGGTGATCAAAGTTTCCTGGAGCGGATTTATTATGAAGTAGCAGATAGTAATGAACTTTTTCCAACGACTAATTTTAAAGTTAGTACACTAGTCATCATTCTCATTTTGTACTTGATTGTCGTCGTACCTTTGTTGTATTTCTTACTAAGGAAACTGGACAAACGTGAACAGGCGTGGTGGATTATTCCTGCCATTTCGGTCCTTGTATCCACGGGGATTTTTGTTACTGGAGCGAAAGATAGAATTTCAAAACCTCACTTTAATCAAATGAACATCCTGAAAGTGGAGGATGATAACAGTATTCACGGAATTTCAGCGTTTACCGCTTTATCAAACTCAGGGGGAGATTATGACTTTATATCCGACAGAAGTCAATTAGAGCTTACACCGGCAAGGATGAGAAATAATGGTGGTGGGTCCAGTCAGTATAAATTTGCCATTGAAGAAATGAATGAGGATAAACGGATCATTACCTTCAGGGATGTGGAATACTGGTCAACTAGAACCGTATTAGGTACCAGTGAAAGAGAGGAAGTAGGAAAGTTTAACCCTGAATTGGTGTTGAAGGATAAAACCCTCACAGGTACGATCCAAAATGATTTCCCTTATGATTTTACTGATGTATATATTTGGTCCGGATCACGGATTTATCGATTGGGTGAAGTGAAAACAGGGGAAACCTTGAATATTGATAAGAAGCTTTCGACGGATTATTTATCGTCACCATCGGGAAATCCGAATATGTCAGCACCATTCCCGAATCAACAAAGCATCAAACAGCAGAAAAAGGAACGTTTAGAAAACTTCGCATCACAAATGATCGCAGCTGACAATGAAAATAATTCTCCAGTCATCTTTGGATATACAGAAGCTGAAATCTTCCAAATGAGTATCAAAAGCAAAGAATCTAAAGCAGAAAATTTCTCTTTGTTGTATCAACATTTTCCTTCACTAGGAAATTACAAAGGGGGATTCACCCTTCGGAACGAGCAACTTGATCTGGATATAAAGCCTATTAATGGTCAAGTAATCGAGCATTATTCACATAATGGGTCAGATGAATTGGGTCTTGAAGATGGGACATATCAATTGACCATTCAATTACCAAAACAAATCGATACAAAGAAAGTCACGCTTCATTCGTTGAATATGACACTTCACAATGGTGGCGTTCTTCAGTTATCACTGATTGATCCACAAACCGGTGAAGGGAAACGTCTTGAAGAATCATCTGCAAATTCAATCGAAGTGAAGGAAAACTTGAATGATTATATAAATGACAATGGAGAAATTGTTTTTGAGTTCGAGAAACGCTCTCAAGGGGATCCGTTTGTTCGTCTTCCTGCCATTGTGTTGAAAGGAGAGGTTCAACGATGATCGAGATTCAAAATTTATCAAAACGTTATGGGTCGTTCCTGGCCCTTGATAATTTGAATTTATCTATTGAAAAGGGAACTGTATTTGGATTTGTCGGTCAGAATGGTGCAGGGAAATCAACGACTTTTTCAATACTTGCAACTCTTTTGGCTCCTACCTCGGGAAGTGCGACGGTGAATGGATTCAATATTAGTAAAGACCCAAAGCTTGTCAGAAGGCAGATAGGCTATATGCCTGATTTCTTTGGTGTATATGATCAATTGAAAGCAGAAGAATATTTAGACTTTTATGGAGCCAGTTATAAAATCCCGGCTGATCAAAGAAAGAAACTTATTCCACAGTTGCTGGAGCTTGTTAATTTATCTCATAAAAAAGATTCCTATGTAGACCTTCTATCGAGGGGAATGAAGCAACGACTTTGTTTGGCAAGATGCCTCATCCATGATCCTGAGGTACTGATACTCGATGAACCGGCTTCGGGTCTTGACCCGAGGGCCAGGATCGAGATGAGGGAAATTCTGAAAGAGCTGAAGAAAATGGGCAAGACTATCTTAATCTCTTCCCATATTCTTCCCGAGTTAGCCGAAATGTGTGATGAGATAGGTGTCATCGATAACGGAAGATTGGTAGCACAAGGATCGGTTTCGGACATTCAATTTCAACTCCAGGCAGAGAAGCTCATCGTCGTGAAAGTAAGGGGATTAGTAGAGAGTGCTGTAGCATTCTTTGAAGATGATCCCCAAGTTTCGAAGATTGATGCCGATGAAGAAAACAGGACACTCCAGTTCCTCTATAAAGGGGAAGAAACAGAGCAAATTGAGCTTCTGAAAAAAGCGATCTTAAATGATATTCCCATTGTGAGTTTCAAGGAATCAGAAACGAATTTAGAAGATGTCTTTATGGAGATTACGAAAGGAGTGACCCTTTCATGAAACAGTTACTCATCAATCCCATGTTAAACAAAGAATTTAAACTTCGCTTCCGTTCCTTCAAAGCCTTTATCGGGATGCTTTGCTACTTAATGGCAGTGGGAATTGTGGTGATTGGGTTTATCTATATGCAAACCCGTTTTTCAAATAACGGCTATTTTCGTCCAGAAGAAAGCCGGACGATGTTTATGATTCTCTCATTCTTACAGCTTAGCCTCGTCTTATTTATTACACCTGGGTTGACAGGGGGAGTGATTAGTGGGGAAAGAGAAAAGCAAACGTTAAGCATGCTATTAACGACCGAACAAAGCTCTATGAGTATTATCCTTAGTAAACTTGTTTCGTCCGTTTCGTATTTGCTATTACTTGTTGTCTCAAGCCTCCCTCTTTATAGCTTTGTTTTCTTATTCGGAGGAGTCTCACCTAATGATTTACTTATTGTGTTTGGATATAGTTTGTTTTTGGTTTTTGCATTTGGGTCAGTCGGAGTATTTTATTCAACTATCATACGAAAGACGATTGTATCAATGGTCACAACCTATGCAACAGTTTTGTTCCTCGTGGGAGGGACATTATTTCTCTTTATGCTGTCGATGGCGATAGGAAGTGGCCCGTATCAGAATCAGACAACACCCGTACCTTATCTAATCGCCATGTTTAATCCTGCGATTGTCATTATGGAACATTTCGAACCGATGGTGACTGAAGAAATATACAACCGTAGCGGGATCGAATTTCCATTATGGGTTTCCTTTTTGAGTATCTACTCTATCCTGGCGGTGGTAAGCCTGTCCTTAAGTATTCTGAAGCTAAGACCGAGCATGAAGGTGAAGAGTAAACATTAAAGGGTGAGAAGAAACATTCTCAACAATTTCATCAATTTCTCAGAAGCTTAAAGAATACACTCTGGAGCCGTCAATCCTGGTACGCCATCCAGCTTTTGCTCGTTTATGCAGGAGCCTTTGGTCTATGCGTCATCACTTTGGCAGCTATCATCGTCCTCCCTTATTGGGAACGGATTCTCTTAATCGGAGTTATTTGTATTTTCATATGTGGAATGATAGTGGCATTGGGGAGAAAGGCATAGAAGAAGGATAGTGCTATGACCTATGATGAATTCATCGAGGCAGTTCTTTGGACGATCCTCGCAGGTAATGAAATTAAAAAAGAGTAAAAAGAACAAAACTCCCCATGACAAAAGTGGGGATGACCGGATGAAGCGCTTGCTCGTAGCGAAAAAACAAATGAAAAAGAGAAGGCAGTCTTCGCCTTCTCTTTTTCATGGTCATCAATTTTCTTTTTTCTCAATATAAACTTGATGAGGGTATGGGATTTCAATCCCATTTTGATCGAGAGCTTCTTTTAGAGCTTTGCGAAGCTTTCGTTCCACGCCCCATTGTTCCATGTTTTTCGTTTTGCATAATACTCTTAGCACAACATCGGATGCCCCTAAAGTCTGAACACCCACCACATTCGGTCCATCTACAATATTTTCGTCTTCCTGAGCGATTGTTTCACATACCTGCTGAAGCACAACCATCGCTTTATCAATATCATCGTCATAGGAGATCCCGATATCAACAAGTGCTCTCATATTGCCACGGGAATGGTTGCTGACACTCGTAATTTCCCGGTTAGGAACATAATGAAGTGTGCCGTCGAAACCGCGAATATGGGTTGTTCGTAAACCGACCTCTTCTACAATCCCTGAGAAACTTCCGCTAGTGACGTAGTCCCCAACATCTACTTGCTTTTCCAATAGAATAAAGAAACCGGTCACCACATCGCTTACCAATCCTTGCGCACCGAATCCTACAGCTAGTCCAATGATTCCGGCTCCGGCAAGAATCGCAGTCACTTCAATACCGAAGATTTGTAAGATCGTGACGAAAAAGATAAAAATCAGGATATACCCGATAATATTCTTTGAAAGTCCTTGTAACGTCTGGGCACGACCTTCAGAAACATCATTCCTCTTACGGTACTTATCAAATATTCTTTCAATCACTTTGTTTGCCGCACCTTTTACAATAAGGAAAGCGATCCAGATCGCTATTATCTGCAGGGCACCAATTCCAATCGTAACCAATAGACCGCCCCAATTAAAATTGGCAAGCCGATCACTTAAAGCAGTAAGACCAAATATGTATTCCAAACCAAACCATCCTTTCCAGGTTAAATAAAGCCCCTATTAGTATACACAATACCAGATGGGTTATGTCAAAGGCATATGTGTAAAAAGCATATTGTTTTATTCCCTAGTTGAGAAATGATAAACTTTATTTGGATGTTTATTTAGCGGAAAATGAGTGTAAACTTCTACTAATAGGGGAAAACTAAGTCAGTGAGAAGTGTATTAGATTATAATGATTTTAATATTAAATTTATTATAATTTAACATTGACTAAAAAAAATCAATCCCTTATAATGAAAATTGTGAGTCAGGAAGGACAGGCTAACAAGTCTCGCCTTTCTCAAAAAATAGTTACTAAAAACTCCTTGGAGGGATTTATTCATGGCTGAACGCATGGTAGGCAAACAAGCTCCACGTTTTGAGATGGACGCTGTAATGCCAAACAGAGAATTCGGTAAAGTATCATTAGAAGAAAATATGAAAAATGATAAATGGACAGTATTGTTCTTCTATCCAATGGACTTCACATTTGTTTGTCCAACGGAAATTACGGCAATGTCAGACCGTTACGATGAATTCGAAGACTTAGATGCAGAAATCATTGGTGTTTCTACAGACACTATCCATACACACTTAGCTTGGATCAACACGGACCGTAAAGAAAATGGTATCGGTGAGTTGAATTATCCATTAGCGGCAGATACAAACCACTCTGTATCCCGTGAATACGGTGTCTTAATTGAAGAAGAAGGTGTAGCCCTTCGTGGACTATACATCATCAACCCTGAAGGGGAACTTCAATACCAGGCAGTATTCCATAACAATATCGGCCGTGATGTTGAAGAAACATTACGTGTACTACAAGCGCTTCAAACTGGCGGACTTTGCCCAGCAAACTGGAAGCCAGGTCAAAAAACTTTATAAGTTTCAAATGAATAAAGGCCTAACCGTTAGTTAGGCCTTTTTCATATCATGTTTAGCTTTTAGAAGAGACTAAAAAGACATCCTCTTCACAATAGAGAAAGTATCAGTGAAATTTAAAGGAGGTTAAATGAATGAAACTTCGTGCACCTATGCCAGACCTTACTGGCGCAACAGAATGGTTAAAT
Source organism: uncultured Bacillaceae bacterium (assembly GCA_963787015.1). GTDB lineage: Bacteria > Bacillota > Bacilli > Bacillales > Bacillaceae_B > Rossellomorea. Next base: position 972,638 of record CAWBBM010000040.1, on the reverse strand, counting down.
GGAGAAGTTACAAAGGAAGGCCTTGTCGGGGAAAAACCGACTCTTATTCACTTTTGGTCGATTTCATGTCATCTTTGTAAAGAGGCTATGCCACAAGTTAATGAATTTCGTGATCAATACAGTGATAAACTGAATGTGATGGCTGTTCATATGCCGCGATCGGAAGATGATTTAAATCTGGATGAAATCAAGAAGGTTGCAGCAGAACATGATATCACGCAACCCATCTTCGTAGATAGTGAACATAAACTGACTGATTCCTTTGAGAATCAATATGTCCCTGCTTACTATGTATTTGATAAAGAAGGTAAGCTAAGACATTTCCAAGCTGGAGGCAGCGGGATGAAAATGCTTGAAAAGCGAGTCAATCGTGTGCTGGATGAAATGGAAAAAAGTGATTAGGAATCAATCGAATTAGCGAGAAGAGATCGGTCTTTTGACCGATCTCTTTTTTTTGATCTATTTTTACAATGAATAAGAATAGTAAGACTTGAAGGATAATTCATAAAAAAGTAAAAAATTCAAAAAAAGGGTAGATAAATATTTCGAAACCCGATATATTTAGTAATACGTTGTTTTTTTATAGAACACATGAAGGGGGAGAAAATATGGATACATTTAAAAAATTGAAAGCCTTTTATTGGCCATATAAAAGGTATTTTTTCATGTCAATGATTTTCTTGATATTTGTTACGGGAATTACCGTCGTATATCCAATGATATTACAAATAACAATTGATGATGTCTTTTTACAAGGGAAGTATGAGTGGATCCCATACTTAGCATTCGGATTCATTGGTATCATGGTAGTGAAAGGCGTGGCCACATTCATTCAACAATACAATGGAGATCTGTTCGGGATCACATCGGTCTACCGTCTGAGAAACGAACTGTATGAGAAGCTTCAGTTCCTCCCATTTAGCTACTATGACAACGCCAAAACGGGGGATCTGATGTCTAGGCTGACAGCTGATGTGGAAGCTTTCCGCTTTTTCTTATCCTTTGGCTTCTCAGAATTACTTCGCTTTTTCCTACTGGTGACAGTAAGCTTTGGTGTCATGTTTTACTATTCCCCATCGCTGACATTTGTCACCCTTATTTCTTTACCTTTCCTGGCAATTGCCGTGTACAAATTCGATAAAGCTGTTCATCCTGCTTTCCGTGGAATACGAAAGTCTTTCGGAAAACTGAACACAAATGTACAAGAAAATATTTCAGGGATCAATACCGTGAAATCACTATCAAGGGAAGATTTTCAAATCAATAAATTCAACCGCTCAAATGGTGAATATAAAGATAAATATCTTTTCACTTCTGACATTTGGGCAAAGTACTTTCCGTTAATGGAATTCCTCGGTAATGTAAGTGTCGTGACGTTACTGGCCTACGGAGGTTACCTTGTAATGAATGAGAATCTGCAACCTGGAGAGCTGGTCGCCTTTTACAGTTTGGTATGGTACATAATCTGGCCGATCATGAATCTGGGCTTTACGATTAACCTGTTCTCTCAATCTAAAGCATCTGGAGAACGTTTATTAGAGATACTGGAAGTGAATGAAGAGATATACGACCAGAAAGAAGTTCTCCACGTCGAGCGGGTAAAGGGGAAAGTCGAGTTCAAGCATGTATCATTAAATTATACCGTTCATGATGAAGCAGCCCTAGAGGATATTTCATTTGAAGTAGAACCAGGTAAGGTCATCGGTCTGATCGGAGGCACCGGCTCAGGGAAAACGAGTATCACTCAGCTTATTACCCGTTTCTATGAACCGGAAGAGGGAGAAATCCTCATTGATGGTAGGGATTTAAAAGAATACTCTATAAAATCTCTTCGTCAAAATATTGGATTTGTCCTACAAGAGACATTTTTATTCTCCTCAACAATCAAAGCCAATATCTCTTATGGACGCCCGGAAGCATCCATGGAAGAAATAATTGAAGCAGCCAAACGGGCACAAGCACATGAATTTATTTCAGAATTGCCCGATGGATATGATACAAAACTGGGTGAACGGGGGATGGGTCTTTCAGGAGGTCAAAAGCAGCGTATAGCCATTGCACGTGCCATCTGTACAGACCCGTCGATTCTGGTTCTTGATGATGCAACAAGTGCCGTCGATATGGATACTGAATTCAGAATTCAAAGAGCATTGAAAGAAGTCATGTCTGATCGAACGACGTTTATTATTGCACACCGGATTTCTTCCCTTAAACATGCAGACGAAATTATCGTTCTGGAAAACGGAAAAGTCGCTGAACGAGGTGTTCATGAATTCCTATTGAAAAATAACGGACCATATCAACGGATCTATGATATTCAATACAAAGACCAGAAAAAGATAGTACAAACTCAGGGGAAGGGTAGGTGAGAGGATTTGAGTCAGAAAAACAAAGTAAATAAAAGTATATTAAACAGATTTCATTACTCAACAGATCAAGTGATCGATAAACCATTTAACTGGGAACAACTTTATCGGTTATTAACGTATTTAAAACCATATTCTAAAAAGCTTCTCCCCCTTTCCATTATTACCGTTCTAATTACAACAGCCGTAAGGTTAATTGTGCCAATACTGATTGGGGTATATACATTAGACAAAGCAATCAGGCAGAAGGATTCAAATCTACTCTTTACTTTAGTAGGAATTATCGCTTGCCTCTATGTACTGAACTATGCAGCAAATGTGCTCAGGATCAAGTGGATGAATCAGCTTGGGCAAGGAGTCATATACGATTTAAGAAAGCATTTATTCAGCCATGTTCAATCGTTATCCCATCGCTTCTTTGATCAAAGATCGGCAGGTTCCATCCTGGTTCGCATCATGAATGATATTAACTCTCTTCAAGAACTCTTCACAAACGGAGTTATCAATCTATTAATGGATATCATTCTTCTCGTTGGAATCATCGTCATTCTCTTTACATTAAGCCCTGAATTGACGCTTGCTGTTATGGTCATTTTGCCAATCATGTTTTTTATCTCGACCAGCTTACGAAAAAAAATCAGAAGATCATGGCAAATGGTTCGTCTTAAGCAATCTAAACTAAATTCCCACCTGAATGAAAGTATTCAAGGGATCCGTGTCACCCAATCTTTCACACAAGAAAAAGAAAACATGGCGTTCTTTGATGGGGTAAACACTGAAACCTACGATAGCTGGAAAACAGCCACAAAGAAAAATGCCATGTTCCGTCCTATGGTTGAACTGACGAATGCCATCGGGACAGCTGTACTTATCTGGTACGGTTCACGTCTCATACAAGGCGGTTCATTGGAATTGGGGGAATTTGTATCATTCGCATTCTACCTGGGTATGTTCTGGGAGCCGATTTCAAGGCTTGGTCAAGTATACAATCAGCTCTTAATCGGAATGGCATCATCAGAGCGAATCTTCGAATTCCTCGATGAACAACCGATTGTAAATGAGAAAACGAATGCTGTGAATATGACTGAGATCAAAGGAAACATTCAGTTTGAAAATGTAGAATTCTCCTATGATGATAAACGAAAAGCATTGCAAAACATCAATCTTGAAATGAAAGCCGGCCAAACCGTCGCATTAGTCGGCCATACAGGATCAGGAAAGACAACGATTGCGAATCTCATCAGCCGCTTTTATGATCCGACAAAAGGAGAGGTGAAAATCGACGGTGTGAACCTGAGAGATACATCAGTTGGTAGCCTGCGAAGTCAAATCAGCATTGTGCTTCAAGATACCTTTATCTTCTCAGGTACAATCATGGATAATATTCGTTTCGGGCGTCCTGATGCATCGGATGACGAGGTTAAGAAAGCCGCGGAGGCAATCGGAGCTCATGAATTCATTCAAAAGCTCTCCAACGGATACGAAACAGAAGTCGAGGAACGGGGCAATGTATTATCTGTTGGAGAAAGGCAATTACTGTCTTTCGCACGGGCGCTCCTGGCGAACCCCCGTATCATTATCCTGGATGAAGCGACAGCATCTATAGACACAGAAACGGAAGTCAAAATTCAAAATGCTCTTAAGAAACTGCTAAATGGCCGGACTGCAATCATCATAGCCCACCGACTGTCCACAATCCGTGAATCGGATAATATCTTTGTCCTTGAAAATGGAAGAATCAAAGAATCCGGCAATCACGATGAATTGATGGAGCAGCAAGGTGATTATTTTGAATTGGTAAAGTCTCAGTTTAGAATGTTGGAAGCGATGTAAGTTTAGTGAGGGGCCCCGCACTTTGTGTGTGGGGTTTTTTTTGTTTATGGAGGGAGGGGGATGGTAGAGAGGGTGTGTCGATATTTGTCGGGTTATGGAGAATAGCAGATAAATCCGAAATCTGGCAGATAAAACTCCAAAATGGCAGATAAATAAAATTTATGGCAGATATATTTTGAAAATGGCAGATAAACCAAAGATATGGCAGATAAAATTCTAATACCAAATTTTTACCGAATTCTACATTTAAAAAGGAGGAAATTCAAGAAAAATATCGAATATTAACATTCATTAGAAGGAAAGGTGTGAGGTTTTGATTCTAAAAGAAAGAGAAATTCCTCTGAATATCCCCTATTATCAAGCTATGAAAAGACGGATTCCCCAAGACAATCACAAGTCGTTAAAAATGGAAGAGCAACTCCTTAAGTTATGGGCTGGTTACCATGGTGAATGTAAGTTAGATCGTCATATCAGTACAATTGATAACAATGAATTAATCATCCTCAATGATCTCTGTATCCCAATTGGCTCAACTTTTTTTCAAATAGATTCACTTATTCTCTCTCGTTACCTTGCATTAGTGCTTGAGGTGAAAAACATCTCAGGGACATTAGAAATAGGAGGAGAATTTGAACAAATGTCCAGAATGATGAATGGAGAGATAATGAGTTTCAGTAACCCAGTTGCACAAGCGAAACGCTATAAGATACATTTAAATCAATGGATGAACACAAAAAAGTTAGCGATTCCGCCAATTGACTTTCTTGTAGTCTTTACAAACACATCTTCAGTTTTGAATTCGTTGAGTAATAGTAATGAAGACAAAAGGAAAATTATTAAGATAGATAGTTTCGTATCAGAATACCTATCACTTCAGCAATATTACCATACCCCCCATCTAACTACCAAAGAGTTAAAAAAACTCTCAAATCTCCTTTTGAAAAACCATACACAGTACTTTCCCAACTCGATTGAAAATGAAATTATTACGGGCGTGCAATGTAGCATCTGCTTATCATTTTCCATGATTCGAAACAAATTTTCATGGTTTTGCCCAACTTGTAAGGTATATGATAAAAATGCACATATTCAAGCAATTCATGATTTTCTTTTATTAAAGGGTCCAACAATCAATAATAAGCAGGCTAGAAAATTTCTAAATATAGAGTCCCCTAAAATCATACACCGTCTCCTTAATTCCATGAATCTAACCCCACAAGGCAAAGGAAAAGGCCGAACCTACTCATTCCCTTAAAATAACCTTACCGTTTTTTGAAATCCCCCAAACATAATCATGAATTTGAACTCAATTCAACATCCTCTCACCACCAAAACCTCAACTAAATAAAACTTTGTGAAAAACGTCACAAAATATTCATGTTCAACACTTCACAAACTCGTAATTAGGTTTTATAATGAACAATAAGTGATAAACAATAGGAAAGAGATGTTTACGTTACTAAGTAGAAGAGTGGGGGAATATAGAATGGAATTAGATAGTGTAATTTTGAGCAGAATGCTCACGTCGACAACCCTTGCATTCCATATTATATTTGCGACGATAGGGGTGGGGGTTCCGATTATGATTTCCATAGCTGAGTTTATGGGGATCAAGCGAAATGATTCTCACTACCTTTTGCTCGCAAGAAGGTGGGCGAGAGGTTTTACGATTACGGTAGCGGTAGGGGTTGTGACCGGTACAGCAATCGGGCTGCAGCTTTCTATGTTATGGCCATCATTTATGCAGGTGGCAGGACAAGTGATTGCGTTGCCTCTGTTTATGGAAACTTTTGCTTTTTTCTTTGAAGCGATCTTTCTAGGAATTTATTTATATACATGGGATAGGTTCAAGAATAAGTGGATTCACTGGCTCCTGACCATTCCCGTTATGATCGGATCTTCGGCATCGGCTTTGTTCATTACGATGGTGAATGCGTTTATGAATACGCCTCAGGGATTTGAATTGAAAGACGGGAAAGCCATTAATATCGATCCGATTGCAGCGATGTTAAATCCTGCGACGCCAACTAAAGTCTTTCATGTATTAACGACAGCGTATTTAACATCTGCACTTGTATTAGCAGCTATTACAGCATTTGCGATCCTCCGCAAAAAGGGCGGGGATTATCATAAGAAAGCTCTTCGATTAACGATGGTTTCTGCTTTGATCTTTGCTTTTGCCACTGCTTTTGCAGGGGATTTGTCAGCTAAGTTTTTAGCGGAATACCAACCTGAAAAGCTTGCAGCGGCAGAGTGGCATTTTGAAACGGAAGAGAAAGCTGATTTAATTGTTTTTGGAACGCTTGATGAAAACAATGAAGTTCATAATGAAATCAGGTTACCAGGATTCTTGAGTTTCTTGGCAGGAAGTTCATTTGAAACTGAGGTAATCGGTTTAAATGAATTTCCTGAAGACGAGCGGCCTCCTTTATGGATACACTACCTATTTGATTTAATGGTCTCCATTGGGTTTTACAGTATTTTCATTGCAGCGGCATTTATTTTATTTTGGAAGTTGAAAAAATGGAATGAATGGAATAAGCCGTTGTTATGGGGAATTGTTGCGAGCGGGCCACTTGCGATGCTAGCCATTGAGTTTGGCTGGATCTATGCAGAAGTCGGCAGGCAGCCATGGATATTAAGGGGTTATATGAAGGTGGCAGAAGCAGCAACAAAAGCCGATGGAGTAGGTTTAACGTTTGCGCTGTTTGTAGGACTTTATGTTCTTCTTGGCATCCTTTGTGTCGTTGTGTTAATAAAAATGTTTAAAAATAAGCCTGCAGAAGCAGAGCTCGAACAACGTTTTCCTAAGAAAGAGAGTTAGGTAGAATGGAAGGTTCTTTCTAAATAAAGGGGCTCTTCCAATTTGATTTTGTTACGAAGGAGGAATGGGTATGAGCTTGGAGATAGTGGGTATTACCGTCCTATGGTTATTTCTATATGGCTACCTGATTGTCGCTTCCATTGATTTTGGAGCTGGATTCTTCGCCTTTTATGGAAGAATGAAAGGGAAAGAGCATAGATTAAATGTGTTAATCAGTCGATATCTTTCCCCAGTGTGGGAAGTGACCAATGTCTTTTTTGTGTTTTTCTTTGTTGGATTGGTAGGTTTTTTCCCTGATGCAGCCTATTATTATGGAACGGCTTTACTATTGCCAGGGAGCATTGCGATCATCTTGCTTGCCATCAGAGGGAGCTTTTATGCTTTCGGAAACTACGGTTCAAAGGATAATATCGTCTATTTGTTTTTATATGGAGCGACAGGGTTGTTGATCCCAGCTTCATTGTCAACGGCTCTAACGATATCAGAGGGAGGATTCCTTGAAGAAAAAGGGGATAAAGTTGTGTTTTTGGCAACAAAACTGTTTACCAGTCCTTATTCATGGAGTGTTGTAGCATTGTCGATCGTGTCGGTCTTATTTATTAGTGCTACCTTTCTGACCTATTATGCTAATCGGGCAGGGGACATGGATTCAAGGGAAGAGCTGAGAAGATTTTCACTGTTTTGGAGTCCTCCAACCATCTTAGCGAGCTTAGTAGTCTTTGTGTCTTTAAGAGAACATAATCCTGAGCATTTTACGAGTGCCATTGACATTTGGTGGATGTTTGGGCTTTCCTTACTCAGCTTCTTCGGTGCATCACTTTTCATTTATCGGAGAAAGCATTTCGGGTTGGCATTTGTACTGGTAATGATGCAATTTTTCTTTGCCTTCTTTGGATACGGGGCATCGCATCTACCCTATATTCTTAAACCATTCATTACCATCGGAGGGAGCGTAACGAATCCCACTATGGGAATGGCACTGGTGATTGTCTTTATCGCAGGTCTATTGCTATTAATACCATCTCTTTATCTATTAATGAGGCTGTTTTTATTCGATGCCGACTATGTAAAAGGGAGAAAATAAATCGTTCACCGATTATCGCTGGATTAATTCACTGATCGACAGGGAGAAATTTCATTTTCTCCTTTTTTTTATGCTAAAATATAGACTATACATAGTACGGGGGGATAATGGTGAAAAAAGAGTTTGTAGTAATAGGGTTAGGGAGATTTGGAGGCAGTATTGTCCGTTCACTGACGGACCAGGGGATGGAAGTGATGGCGATTGATCAAGATGAAGATAAGGTGAATGAATTCTCTTCCATCGCTTCCCATGCAGTGGTGGCGGATTCAACGGATGAATCCGTATTGAAAAGTTTGGGGATCCGTAATTTTGATCACGTGATTGTAGCAATTGGAGACGATATCCAGTCGAGCATACTGACGACTTTGATGTTAAAGGAAATTGGTGTGAAGAAGATTACAGTAAAAGCCCAGAATGATTACCACGAAAAAGTATTGCGGAAAATCGGGGCGAATCAAGTTGTTCATCCAGAGCGGGATATGGGAAGAAGAATAGCTCATAATATTATATCGAATAATGTTCTGGATTATCTGGAACTTTCTGATGAACACTCCATTGTAGAAATCGTGGCAAATGATCATCTAAGTGGGAACTCACTGATTGATTTAGATATCAGGGCGCAATTCGGAATTAATATCGTGGCGATTAAACGGAATAAGGATATCATTGTTTCACCTCAAGCAGATGAACAGATCCGCGTGGGGGATATTCTCATTGTGATTGGAGCCGATACGGATATCAGTCGATTCGAAAAAAAGGTTCTATAAAACGAAAGAAGAGGCGGACCTATTTGGTCCGCCTCTTCTTTCGTTTTAATGATTATACTTCCATGATGATTGGTAAAATCATTGGACGTCGTTTTGTTTTTTCATACAAGAATGGAGCTAATGTATCGGTGATTTCATTTTTGATTTCTGACCATTGTGAAGTTCTTCTTTCAAGAACTTTGTTCAGGTGCTTAGAAATCAGCGTTTGTGCTTCATTGATCAGATCACCTGATTCACGCATGTACACAAATCCTCTTGAAATAAGGTCTGGACCGGAAGCAATTTTAAAATCCTTCATGTCGATGCTGACAACCACGATCACTAAACCTTCCTCTGAAAGGATTCGACGGTCACGGAGGACGATATTTCCAATATCACCAATTCCACTACCATCGATATAGACGTTACCGGAAGGGATCTTTCCAGCTACTTGAGCGGAATCATTGCTTAATGCAAGAACTTCGCCATTATCCATGATGAAGCAATTTTCTGCTTGCACTCCACAATCTACACCAAGCTGTGCGTGCATCTTCTGCATCCGGAACTCACCATGTATCGGCATAAAGAAGGTAGGGTTCATTAGACGGAGCATTAACTTCATCTCTTGCTGTCCACCATGACCAGAAGTATGAATGTCACTTAATGGACCATGAATGACTTCTGCACCGGCACGGTATAAAAGGTTGATCGTGCGGTTGACGCTGATCGTGTTTCCAGGGATTGGTGAAGATGAGAATACAACATTGTCACCAGGCTGGATTTGAATCTGACGATGTGTACCGTTCGCAATTCTGGATAATGCAGCCATCGGTTCACCTTGAGAACCTGTACATAGAATAGCCACTTCATTCGCTGGAAGGCGATTGATCTGGTTATGTTCGATGAATGTATCCTTAGGAGCATTGATATATCCTAATTCCTGTCCAATCGTGATGGCTGCTTCCATACTTCTTCCGAAAACAGCAACCTTTCTGTTGTGGAACACTGCTGCTTCAACCACTTGTTGAAGACGGTGAATATTCGAAGCGAATGTAGCAAAGATGACTCTTCCGTCAACTTTACGGAAAATATCATTGATGCTTTCTCCTACTTTACGTTCTGACATAGTGAAGTTTGGAACTTCAGCGTTTGTACTGTCAGACAGGAGACATAGAACGCCTTCTTTTCCGATTTCTGCCATTTTGGTTAAGTTCGCGGGTTCACCAACCGGCGTGAAATCGAATTTGAAGTCACCTGTATGAACAACATTTCCAGGTGGTGTTTTGACAACGATTCCGTAAGAATCCGGGATACTGTGTGTTGTTCTGAAGAAGGTTACAGATGTTTTGCGGAATTTCACAACATCATCTTCCTGGATGACATTTAATTTCGCATTACGTAATAATCCGTGTTCTTCAAGTTTGTTCTTGATAAGGGCCAGTGCAAGCTTCCCACCGTATATTGGGATATTTAACTCGCGAAGTAAATATGGGATTCCTCCGATATGGTCTTCATGGCCATGAGTAACGAAAAGACCTTTGATTTTATCCGCATTTTTCACCAAATAGGTGTAATCAGGGATAACATAATCAATGCCGAGTAATTCGTCTTCCGGGAACTTGATTCCTGCATCGATCAGGATAATTTCATCTTGGAATTGTACGCCGTATGTGTTTTTACCGATTTCACCTAAACCGCCAAGGGCAAATACAGCAGTTTGGTCATTCTTAACAAATTTCATCAATTATTGCTCCATCTCGAAAGAATGGTGGTTTTTCTCATACTCTAAAAAAGCGCCCTCAAGCTTTTGTACGAATTCGATGTTATACGGTTTGTCTTTTAAATTTAGGCGTACTTCACGTTCTGAATCTGCTTCCATGTAAAGAGATTGAGTGCATTCGCGAACAGGCACTTCTGCTTTACTTTCTTGATAAAATACTTTAAAAATCATTTTTCTCTCTCCTTATCCGTTTTCAAAAATCTAACTTTCTTCTATGATAAAAAAGTTATCAACTACATAACATAAGCGGCGCCCGAGACACCTAAAGGCATGGAATCAAGCTCTACATATGAGAGGTGTTTTCCGTGACGATTAGGGCTTGACGCTGGAGCTGGATATTAGGGGGCAAGTTTCCCCCTAATCGGTATAGGAATACCCTCTGAGATCGGAACAATCAGTATGTTCATCTATTGCTCATTTACGCCCTGTGTTAAGGAAACGATTCTCATAATGAAATCATTTCCTTAACACAAGGCGACTGTTCAGTAAGACTGAAAGAAAGATAAATAGTAATCGGCAATTCTTATGTTTACTATTATATAATAGCCTATCATTTAGATAGAAGTGAATCATCAAGTTTATGTATGTTATAAAGTATAAAGGATTCTTCCTTGTAAATAAAGTTTTTGAATAATCCTTCACTAAATTATTACAAATATAGAAGAGGGACTAAAGCCCTTGGAGACGTAAAGCTCACTAGTGGCATCAGTCCCTTATTCAGTGTGTAAAGGCATTTTCATTTAGCTGCTTGGGGTTCATGTTGGTCATGTACCTGCTTGCATTCGATCTTCAGGAAAGAATGATTTAAGCAATTGTTTTTTTTCTAAGCAATTCTTTCCACTGTTTTAAAAGCTTTTTTCTGAGCTTTTTTAACATGGTGGATCACTCCTTATCATTAGTTTACCGAGATTTCTCTTTGAAGTAAAGGAACAATAATACGGACGTCTCTGTTGTCTTACTTATATTGTACGGAATTTATGGAATCTCTTACATGGTTATGTTTGGTAAATCGCTCTGTCTGTGCCACATCATTGACATTTATTTCGTAAAGGATTACTTTAATCAACGGGTTAAAGAGATTTTAAATCGTTCGTTAGGAAAAGGAGAAGGGTTATGTCAAAAATAGTTTTCTTCGATATAGACGGTACGCTGCTCGATCATGATAAGAAGCTTCCTCAGGCGACTAAGGAAGCCATCAAAATGCTGCAGACAAACGGGACATATGTGGCGATTGCGACGGGAAGGGCTCCATTTATGTACGAGAGTTTGAGAGAAGAATTAGGAATCGAATCGTTCATTTCCTTCAATGGTCAGTATGTAGTGTTTGAAAATGAAGTCATCTACACGAATCCTTTAAAAACAGAGACGTTGGAAGAGATATTAGAAGATACGTATACGAAAGAACATCCTGTTGTTCATTTGAATCATGAAACGATGAAGTCGAATGAAAAGCATCATAAATATATCGAGGAGAGCATGAACAGCTTGAAGTTTCCTCATCCAGGGTTCGCCCCCGATTTTTATAGAGGGAGAGATATCTATCAATCCTTATTATTCTGTACAAGAGAAGAAGAGAATTTCTATCGTGAGAAATACAATGAATTTACGTTTATTCGCTGGCATCAATACGCCATGGATATTCTTCCACGGGGCGGATCCAAAGCTGAAGGGATTAAAAAGATGATTGCTAAGCTTGGGTTTGATATGGAAAATGTCTATGCATTTGGGGACGGATTGAATGATATTGAAATGATTCAGTCGGTTGGAACAGGTGTGGCAATGGGAAATGCTGTCAAGGAAGTACAAAAGCATGCAGACTTGATTACTAAAAACGTGGATGATGATGGGATCTACCATGGGTTGAAAGAGCTTGAATTAATATAATTGAAATAAGGCCTTCCTCAAAATGAATGGGGAAGGCCTTATTTTATAAATCCTCCTGAATCCATTTATGATTTATCGTTCAATGGCAATTGCATCAGGGATTGGTTCGAATGGATTCTTTGGGTTGATATGATCGTAAAACATGATTCCGTTCAGGTGATCGATCTCATGTTGGAACACGATGGCGGGCAAACCCTTCAAGCGGAGTTTCACTTCAGCTCCATCTATATCCCATCCCTTGACTGTTACTCTAGCATAACGGGGAACATAGCCAGGGACGTTCCGGTCGACTGATAAACATCCTTCACCTGAGGTTAAGTAAGCTTTCTCGATGGAATGACTGATAATCTTTGGGTTGAACAATGCATAGCTGTACAATTTGCCTTGAATGTCGGTCACATTGACCGCTAACATCCGCTTTGAGATATCAATTTGAGGGGCAGCAAGACCAATTCCGGGTCTAAGCCCATACTTACTTGCTGTTTCAGGGTTTTGGCTATTTATTACGTACTCCAATAAGCTTCTTAATGTTTCCTGGTTTTCTGGAGATGGCGGAATCGGAACTTCCTTAGCCACCATCGATAATGTAGGATGACCTTCACGAATGATGTCATTCATCGAAATCATTGTATTTCCTCCTCAAGTACAATAGAGATACGAGTAAAAAGCTAGGCTTCTATACAAACGGGAAAAGACAGGGGGAGCTGTATTTCCTTCTCTACTTTACGTTTTTTTATAATCTATTATGTATGATAATAGTCTATCATTATAATTTAAAAAAGTTAATGAATGAGATTTGATATAATTAGGAATACTTAACAGCGAAAAAACATAATTATTCTAATAGGAAGAATAGTCTAATCGACAATTTTTTCCACAGTTGTAAATCCCTATTGTCAAAAGTTGTAGACATAGATATAGTAGAAGGTGGTAAATAGTTAAGGGGGATCAAGTTGTGTCGAAATTTCGTTTTGCTTTCATTTTAGGAGCCGCTATTTTTGTATTAATGGGCTGTGTCGGTGGTTCTTCACCCGAAGAAAATATGTACAATGTTCTTGAAGAAACAGTATCCAAAGAAGGTAAATTTGTTGAAGTTCAAAAACCTCTTCAAGAGTTAGAAGAAAAAGAAAAAGAGATTTATACGAAAATCATGGATCTTGGAATGAAAGAGTTTGACCAAATTGAAAAACTCTCCGACGAAGCTCTGGAAAATATCGAGAAAAGAAAAGAATATATCGATAAAGAACGTGAGTCCATGAGTGAAGCGAAGGAAGAGTTTGCTAAAATAGACGATTATGTTGATAAGTTAGAAAGTGAAGATCTAAAAAAACAAGCAGAAAAGCTGAAAAAAACGATGGATGAACGTTATCAGCTTCATGAAAAACTAACGTCTTCTTATTTAGAGGCCTTGACTTTGGATAAGGAACTTTATAGTATGTTCAAAAAGAAAGATCTGACAATGGAAGACCTTGAGAAACAAATCGCGTCCATCAACGAACAATATGAAAAAATCGTGAAGTTCAATGAGGGCTACAATAATAAGACCGAAGAATTCAATAAGCAAAAGCAGGAATTCTACTCAAAAGCTGAACTTGATATGGAAAGTTCAGAATAATATCGTACATAAAAGTGAAAGAGGGATAGATGCCTCTTTCACTTTTTTTATGCTCATTTTAAAAAACTCTCTTCAAAGGCCGTTTTTACACATATTGTTGATTTATAAAATCGGATCGGCCAATTAGACTGCCCGATAGATGTCAGTATTTTAGGGGTGTTTCATTTTCTTACTCTATAACAGATAGGTTTTGTTGACATGTTTATATATAACAGTCAGTTGATGGGTAGTGATACAGTTTTTAGAAAAAGAAAATTAAGGATTATTAAAATTGTTAAGAAACATTAATTTATAATACTTTGTCGTTGACTTACTGAATTTTTTTATTGTAAACTAATAAAGGTATTTATGAATTGTATTAGTGATAATGAAATTACGACTAATACAGATGAACTCGAATGTAATTTCGGGTTTTCTTTCTTGGTATTTGTGGAAAACTACTTATAGTGTGTGTGTCCGCAAGTATTGTGGTAGGGCATACTGAATTTGGGTAATCTAAACTTTGTATGTAAAAAATCCAAAATAAATGTATAAAGAAAGGATAGGTGACTTCGATGGCTTCTAAATCCAAGAAGGCACAATTCGATGCAGTTAAGACGCTCGAACAAGTTGAAGACAAGTTTGAAATGTTCCAAATTTTGAACGAGGAAGGCGAAGTAGTAAACGAAGACGCAATGCCTGAGATCTCTGATGAGGATCTACAGGAATTAATGCGCCGTATGGTTTATACTCGTATTCTTGATCAAAGATCAATTTCACTTAACCGTCAAGGACGTTTAGGTTTCTATGCACCAACAGCTGGTCAGGAGGCATCTCAGGTCGCTTCTCACTTCGCTTTAGAGAAGGAAGACTGGATCCTGCCTGGTTACCGTGACGTTCCACAAATCATTTGGCACGGACTTCCGTTAGCTCAAGCGTTCTTATTCTCACGTGGACACTTCAAAGGGAATCAACCTCCTGAAGGTGTGAATGTATTATCACCACAAATTATCATTGGTGCTCAATACATCCAGACTGCAGGTGTGGCGCTTGGTCTTAAGAAACGTGGTAAGAAAGCTGTTGCCATCACTTATACAGGAGACGGAGGTTCTTCACAAGGTGATTTCTACGAAGGAATCAACTTTGCAGGGGCGTATGCTGCTCCGGCGATCTTTGTTGTTCAAAACAACCAATTCGCAATCTCGACACCTCGGGAGAAGCAAACGGCAGGTCGCACAATTGCCCAAAAAGCAGTTGCAGCGGGTATCCCTGGTATCTTAGTTGACGGTATGGATCCATTAGCAGTGTATTCTGCTACATTGGAAGCTCGTAACCGCGCAGTAAATGGTGAAGGTCCATCATTGATTGAAACATTATGTTACCGTTATGGTCCACATACAATGGCTGGTGACGACCCAACTCGTTATCGTACTTCAGAAATGGATACTGACTGGGAAAAGAAAGATCCATTGGTACGTTTCCGTAAATTCTTAGAAGCAAAAGGATTATGGAGTGAAGAGAAAGAAAACGAAGTAATCGATGAAGCGAAAGAAGATATCAAAAAAGCGATTAAAGAAGCTGATGGAGCTCCAAAACAAAAAGTTACAGACTTCATTAACAATATGTATGAAGAGCTTCCTTATAACTTAAAAGAACAATTAGAAATCTACAAAGAGAAGGAGTCGAAATAAGCCATGGCGCAAATGACAATGATTCAAGCAATCACTGATGCACTGCGCACAGAACTACGTAACAACGAAGACGTATTAGTTTTTGGAGAAGACGTAGGCCTTAACGGTGGTGTATTCCGTGCAACGGAAGGACTTCAAAAAGAATTCGGTGAAGACCGTGTATTCGATACGCCACTAGCAGAGTCAGGAATCGGTGGTTTATCAATCGGTTTAGCATTGGAAGGGTTCCGTCCAGTGCCAGAAATCCAATTCTTCGGTTTCGTATACGAAGTAATGGATTCAATAAGTGGTCAAATGGCGCGTATGCGTTACCGTTCAGGTGGAACGTATAGTGCCCCAGTAACAATTCGTTCCCCATTCGGAGGCGGAGTACATACTCCTGAACTTCATGCGGACAGTTTGGAAGGATTAATGGCTCAACAACCTGGTCTTAAAGTGGTTATCCCATCAACACCTTATGACGCAAAAGGATTATTGATTTCATCCATTCGTGATAATGACCCTGTCATTTTCTTGGAGCATATGAAACTATACCGTTCATTCCGACAAGAGGTTCCTGAAGAGGAGTACACGATTGAATTAGGAAAAGCGGACGTGAAGCGTGAAGGTACAGACCTTTCCATCATCACATATGGTGCGATGGTACACGAATCGTTAAAAGCTGCTGAAGAACTTGAAAAAGAAGGTCATTCAGTGGAAGTAATCGACTTACGTACAGTAAGCCCATTGGACATTGACACGATTATGGCATCCGTTGAGAAAACAAACCGTGCAATCGTAGTTCAAGAAGCTCAAAAACAAGCTGGTATTGCAGCAAACGTAGTTGCTGAGATCAATGACCGTGCAATCCTTAGCCTTGAAGCACCAGTACTTCGTGTAGCGGCACCAGATACAGTGTTCTCTTTCTCTCAAGCAGAGCCAATCTGGTTACCGAACCACAAAGACGTTATTGAAACGGCGAAAAAAGTACTTAATTTCTAATGAGGGAGGGGCGTATATGCCCCTTCTCGATATAAAAATGTAAACAGAAGGGCATTCCACCCTTCTCTTTTCCAATTATAGATATAAGAAAAAAGACAAATATAATAAATAACATTCATCTATTTTCAATCATTATTCAATACAGGAGGTCGAGTCCATGTCATTCGAATTCAAATTACCAGATATTGGTGAAGGTATTCATGAAGGTGAAATCGTCAAGTGGTTTGTGAAATCTGGCGACAAAGTGGAAGAAGACGATGTACTATGTGAAGTGCAAAATGATAAAGCTGTTGTTGAAATCCCATCTCCAGTAGCAGGAACTGTTGAAGAGCTTCTTGTTGACGAAGGTACAGTAGCAGTTGTAGGCGATACACTTATCAGGTTCGACGCACCTGGTTATGAAGATCTTCAGTTCAAAGGTGGAGACGAAGAGAAGAAAGAAGCCAAAGCCGAAGAGAAAACAGAAGGTCAAGTTCAAGGAACTGCTGAACAAGGTCAAGATGTTAAGAAAGAAGCATCCCCAGAAGCTACTGAAGAGAAATCTGTTGGAGCTAAGCAAAGTGCGGATACAGAAGTCGATCCTAATAAACGAGTGATCGCTATGCCTTCTGTACGCAAATATGCGAGAGAAAACGGCGTGGAAATTCGCCAAGTATCTGGATCTGGTAAAAACGGACGTGTTGTGAAAGAAGATATCGATGCTTTCTTAAGCGGAGATTCTAAGCCAGCTGAAACAAATGAAGAGGCGAAAACGGAAGATAAGTCATCATCTTCAGAATCAAAAGCGGCTGCACCGAAAGCACCAGAAGGCGAATATCCTGAAACTCGTGAGAAGATGAGCGGAATGCGTAAAGCGATTGCGAAGGCAATGGTAAACTCGAAGCAAACAGCTCCTCACGTAACATTAATGGATGAAATTGATGTAACCAAACTTTGGGCTCACCGCAAGAAGTTCAAAGAAGTTGCAGCTGAAAAAGGTGTTAAATTAACATTCTTACCTTACATCGTTAAAGCATTAACGAGCGCTTTACGTGAATATCCGGTTCTAAACACATCAATCGATGACTCTACCAGTGAAATCGTTCAAAAACATTATTACAACATCGGTATCGCTGCAGATACTGACAAAGGTCTACTCGTACCTGTTGTGAAAAATGCAGATCGTAAATCAATGTTCTCAATTTCAAATGAAATTAATGAACTGGCTGGAAAAGCTCGTGATGGTAAACTTTCAGGCGACGAAATGAAAGGTGCATCTTGCACAATCACAAATATCGGTTCTGCCGGTGGTCAATGGTTCACTCCAGTTATCAATCATCCAGAGGTTGCCATCCTTGGAGTTGGACGCATTGCTGAAAAACCTGTAGTTAAAAATGGTGAAATTGTAGCGGCACCTGTGTTAGCATTATCATTGAGCTTCGATCACCGTATGATTGACGGAGCTACTGCTCAACACGCACTTAACCATATCAAGCGTTTGTTGAACGATCCAGAATTATTATTAATGGAGGCGTAATACAATGGTAGTAGGAGATTTCCCAATTGAAACAGATACAATCGTAGTCGGTTCAGGTCCCGGAGGATATGTAGCTGCAATCCGTGCAGCTCAACTAGGACAAAAAGTGACAATCATTGAAAAAGAAAATATGGGTGGAGTTTGCTTAAACGTTGGTTGCATTCCATCTAAAGCTCTTATCACAGCTGGTCACCGTTTCCATCAGGCCAAACACTCGGATGACATGGGGATCGTTGCTGAAAACGTAAAAGTGAATTTCGATAAAGTTCAAGAGTGGAAAGCCGGAGTTGTAAAGAAATTAACAGGCGGTGTTGAAGGACTTCTTAAAGGAAATAAAGCTGAAATCGTTCGCGGTGAAGCTTACCTGGTAGATGCTAATACACTTCGCGTTATGGATGAAAGTTCAGCCCAAACGTACAAGTTCAAAAACTTGATTCTTGCAACTGGTTCACGCCCGATTGAAATCCCAAGCTTCAAGTTCTCTAAACGCGTACTTGATTCTACTGGTGCTCTTGCATTAACTGAAATTCCAAGCAAGCTTGTTGTAATCGGTGGAGGTTACATCGGAACTGAGCTTGGTACTGCTTATGCAAATCTTGGATCAGAGGTAACGATTTTGGAAGGGGCAGACGATATCCTTAGCGGATTCGAAAAGCAAATGACCACCATCGTGAAAAAGGGTCTTAAGAAAAAAGGCGTAGACGTTGTAACAAAAGCAATGGCTAAAGGTGTTGAAGAAAGTGACAGCGGCGTGGTTGTTAAATACGAAGTAAAAGGCGAAGAGAAATCTGTTGAAGCTGATTACGTTCTCGTTACAGTTGGCCGTCGTCCAAACACTGATGAAATTGGTCTTGAAGAAGTTGGAGTAGAGATGACAGACCGTGGGGTTGTCAAAATTGACAAGCAGTGCCGCACGAACATCCCTAACATCTTTGCGATTGGTGATATTGTTGATGGACCACCACTTGCTCACAAAGCTTCTTACGAAGGGAAAATCGCTGCTGAAGTCATCTCAGGTGAACCAGCAGAAATCGATTACCTTGGTATTCCGGCTGTATGCTTCACAGATCCTGAATTAGCGACAGTAGGTTATTCTGAAGCTGGAGCGAAAGAAGAAGGCATCGAAGTAGTTGCTGCTAAATTCCCATTTGCAGCTAATGGTCGTGCCTTAGCTCTTAATGCTAGTGATGGCTTCATGAAGCTGATTACACGTAAAGAAGATGGCTTAATTATCGGGGCGCAAATTGTTGGTTCTGGAGCATCAGACATGATCGCTGAATTAGGACTGGCAATCGAGTCAGGTATGACAGCTGAGGATGTAGCGATGACCATCCATGCTCACCCGACATTAGGTGAGATTTCCATGGAAGCAGCTGAAGTTGCGATGGGAAGTCCAATCCACATTGTGAAATAATATAATTTAACTAAAGGATGGCTCCGATTCTGGGGTCATCCTTTTTTGCTTGAACAAAAAGAGGAGAACGAAGCGTCGCTTCGTTCTCCTTTAACGTTACCAGCTATTTATAGCACTTGAAACGGGTTTTATAATGTTCTCTTTAGAAATGTTACCTTCTACTTTACATATAATCTGATTGTTTTCTACCACAACTATAGCTGGGGAAGAAGGTGGGGAATCTGTGATTTTACTTGGTTCCTCCGTGTTTAAGCTGACTACCTTTAATCGTTTAAGGTGGTTGGGGTATTGTTTTTTAAGCTCAATGATTGCATCGTAATAGGGTATTTCGTTAGAAACATTTCGTTCATCCGTAAAATAGATCACTTGCTTTTCGATAAACTGATCCTTTGCTAATACAGCCTTGTTGGAAGAAATATAATCACATGAAGTCAAAAGCAACATAGTGGAAGAAAGTATTATAAAAGTGAGTATTTGCTTCATACATCATCCTCTTTTCTTAAACGATGCTATGAACTGGATATTTGTCAATGAATGACTATTGAACTGATCTTACGTCACATTTTATCATAGGGAAAAAAGTAAAAGGGTCAAGTCATTAAAATGTTACAAAATTGAAAAGACATTCATAATGAATGTTTGGAAAAAAGAATATACTATATTAATACGGACATTGTAGGAATGATTGTATGATTGAAGATTGGGTAAATAAACAAACAAACAACCATTTTTCAGAGTAAAGTCTTTAAATAAATCTTTTAAAGGATGAAAATAAACATGAAATCGTATATTGCTTTTTTAGTTCAAATGATTTTGTGGAGTGTATTTTATATTGCGGAATGGATATCTGATAAAGATCATTTAGAGTATAAATGGATCATGTTTGTTCTATTCTTTTACCTGGCATTTATTGCGGCAAAGAAAATTGTTCATTCAAGAAAACTGACGTTATTTATTACATCATTCAGTTTAACCTGCTTTTTTGCCTTTAAGTTGGTATTTGAAAATGTAATGGAAATATTTTAATTCTTTCCCAGATTTCCTTTAGGATATGTTAAAATATTCAAAGTGAATACGGAAAGGTGAGAGACATGAAAAAGATTCTAGCATCCGGGTTAGTCCTACTATTATTGACGTCTTGCTCGAGTGAACCAACCAGCACCAACGAAGAATCAAAGGAAACCGATCAGATTGAAGTGAAACAAGATGAAGAACAGAAAAGTGAAGACATAAACTCTGAAGAGGCCAGTGGTGACAATGAAGAAGGCCCTGTTGAGGAGGTCCTGCAAACGAAAGATTACAAGATAAATGAAAATAATTGGAGCATCAATCCTATTAAAGATGCAAATCCCAAAGTGGTTCTTCTGACCATAGATGATGCACCAGACCAGCATGCTTTACAAATGGCGAAAGATCTTAAAGAACTGAATGCCCCGGCCATTTTCTTTGTGAATGGTCATTTCCTTGACACACCGGAGGAAAAAGACACATTAAAACAGATACACGATATGGGATTTACAATCGGGAATCATACATATAGTCACAGCAGCTTAAGAGATCTTTCACCAGAAGAACAAAAAGAAGAAATCCTTTCGGTCAACGAACTGGTGGAATCCATCATAGGAGAACGACCGAAATTTTTCAGGGCACCATTCGGGCAAAATACGGATTACAGCCGTCAACTTGCAGCAGAAGAGAAAATGTCTTTAATGAACTGGACCTATGGATACGATTGGGAGAAGCAATATCAAGATAAAGAAGCAATCACGGATATTATGGTTAATAGCCCCTTCCTTAATGACGGTGCAAATCTTCTCATGCATGATCGCACCTGGACAAGTGAAGCCCTGATTGACATTGTGAAGGGTCTTCGGGAAAAGGGGTATGAAACATTGGATCCCGACCGAATAAAAACCATTGAATAATGATCAATAATAAACGCTGCATGAGTTTCTTTCATGCAGCGTTTATTATTGGCTAATTTGATAAGAAGATTGAATCAGTTAAATAACTGTCAATACGTCCAATTGTTAATGAAATGTGTCCCTTCTGTCCAATTTGACAATAAGGTAAAATATAGAAACAGATTCAAAAAACTAATCATACTATTGGTCACGCTTACATATAGTTTATTATTCAATAGTATGATTGATTCCTAGAATAAAAAGTTAAATAGGTTATACAATTTAGGCTTGATATTTTAAATGTGTTATATTATTATAGAAACAGATAAGATAAAGCGTTTACAAAAACATCGTGAAGGAGAGGAAAAAAGATGGGAACAATTGTATGTCAGTCATGCCTTAGTACGATTGAGCATTATGAAGATGAGAAGGTTTCTGTTTTATTCTCTAACTGCTGTGATTGCAACGACGATAAAGATCTAGATGATTAATACCTGCTAAGGGGAGCAGGGAGTGAATGGAATCGAAAGGGGTTCCTTATAAATAAAAAGGATGAAGAAGGGTGGGGCCTTCTTCATCCTTTTTTCTTTTATCGTATGGCCCGATGTTCCTTGATGACCCTCAGGTGACGCAAATCATAATCTTCAGGTCCCTGTACAGGGAGGCCGGCTTCTATGTTTGTCTTTATATAATGAATATTTTCTTGAGTAATGATCTCACCAGGGATGAAAATCGGAATTCCTGGAGGGTAGACCATGATGAACTCTGCAATCGTTCTGCCCACAGAATCATCGATGGGAATGACTTCAGTATCAGCATAAAAGGCATCCCTCGGTGTAATCGAGAGAACAGGTATGTCAGGCAGCATCACTTTAACTGGTGCCATTTCTCCTTGTTTCTTCAGGCTTGTAACGAGTTCTTTTAAAGCTACCACCAATTGGTTTCCTTCTACAGCAGTGTCTCCTGGAGTGATGATACAAAGAATATTGTATAGGTCAGACATTTCCACCTCGATATTATGAGCTTCTCTTAGCCATTTCTCAGCATCAAATCCACTGATTCCTAAATCCTTTACTGAAACGATAAGTTTTGTAGGGTCATAAGCAAAGGTAGCTTTCGTTCCAAGTATTTCTTCCCCTACACAATATAATCCATCAATTCTGTTGATTTGGTTTCTTATATCCTGGGAAAGTTCAATTGTCTTTGTAATGAGCTCACGCCCTTCAGTGGCAAGTCGCTTTCTTGCAACATCAAGGGATGCGAGTAATAAGTATGAAGTGGAAGTTGTCGTCAGCATGCTTAATATCGTCTGTACACGCTTAGCTGAAACGAGACCTTCTTTCATATTAAGGACTGAACTCTGTGTCATGGATCCTCCGAGCTTGTGAACACTTGTAGCTGCAAGATCAGCACCGGCCTGCATTGCTGACAGTGGAAGTTCGTCATGAAAATGGATGTGCACTCCATGAGCTTCGTCGACAAGGACAGGAACGTGATAGGAATGTGCGATTTCTACGATTCTTTTCAGGTCAGCAGAAATTCCAAAATAGGTCGGATTGATGACCAGGACACCTTTGGCATCTGGATTTTGTTCTAACGCTTTGCCAACAGCATCTGTAGTGATTCCGTGAGAGATTCCCAGATCTTCATCAATATCCGGATGGATAAAGATGGGGGTGGCTCCAGAGAATACAATTGCAGACATAACGGATTTATGGACATTTCTTGGAACAATGATTTTATCGCCAGGTCCACATACACTCATGACCATAGTCATAATTGCTCCACTAGTTCCTTGAACAGAGAAGAATGTATGGTCAGCTCCAAAAGCTTCTGCAGCCAGGTCCTGGGCTTTTTTAATCATCCCTTTAGGCTGATGGAGATCATCTAAAGGGCCAATGTTGATTAAATCAATGGAAAGGGCATTCTCTCCAATGAATTCTTTAAATGCTGGATCCATACCGGCACCTTTTTTATGCCCGGGAATGTGAAACTGGACGGGATTTTTTCTACTATGTTCAATTAAGCCGGTAAATAACGGCGTTTCATTTTGAGACAATTCATTCAACACCTCTTCGAATTCTTAATTAGTACGTTTTACAACCTTGCTAAGGATATTATTATATAGGATTCTTCCCATAATTTCATAACTTTTCATACGATATTTTTTACAAACACATGAATTATAGCACTTAAAAAAATCTTTGCATAGTATCATACGCCTTACTGATGTGAATTTGTTCTCTTTTTCAAATGCTCTAGTAAGAAAAGGATTTCCTCCCTTCAACCGAGAATAGATGTGTATGGAGGGATTCAATTGAAGTGGAATACACGAGTAACCGATTTATTAAACATTCAATATCCGATCATACAAGGTGGATTGGCCCATCTTGCTTACGCAGAACTGGCTGCGGCTGTGTCTAATGCAGGTGGGCTGGGGCAGATCACTGCCATGTCATTAGACAAACCCGGGCTATTGAGGGATGAAATCATAAAGGTAAGGTCTCTTACCGACAAGCCCTTTGGCGTGAATTTTGCCATTGGTCAACATGGACGCCCATTTAGTGAATTTGTAAATGTAGCGATTGAAGAAAATGTTCCTGTCGTATCCGTGACAGGAGGGAACCCCACTCCTTTTTTTCAACAACTTGAAGGGAAGGATATTGCAAAGCTAGTATTAGTCGCCTCGAAAAGACAGGCGGTGAAAGCGGAAGAACTCGGTGCAGATGCCGTTATGGTTGTGGGGCAGGAAGGGGGAGGTCATCTCGGGAAAGATGATATCGGCACATTTGTCTTGATACCGCAAGTGGTTGATGCTGTATCCATACCGGTTATAGCTTCTGGTGGTGTCGGAGACGGAAGAGGGTTAATGGCCGCACTCAGCTTTGGTGCGGAAGGAGTAGAGATGGGCACAAGATTTATTGCAACGCAGGAGTGTGTCCATGCATCCGAGGTTTATAAACGTGCCTTGATTGAGGGCGACGAGAGTGGTACAGTAGTCATCAAACGATCTTTGGGAGCCCCGGCGAGAGCGTTGTCAAACTCTTGGACCAAACAGATACTTGAAGCTGAAACATCGAATGTTGGCTATGAAGGATTAAAAAGATACATAAGCGGTGAAGCGAACAAACGGTATATTTACGATGGAAAAGTGGATGGTGGGTTTGCGTGGGCTGGACAAGTGATGGGGTTGATTCAAGATGTCCCTTCCGTTAAAGATCTCATTCACCGGATGATTTCTCAAGGGGAAATCATTCGACGAAAATGGAACTAACACATCATCATTCATCAAGGAGTTGTTGTACAGGATGGAATATCAATACCCATTCGATATAGACTGGTCAACCGAGGAAGTTATAGATGTCATAGCCTTTTTCGAAGCCATTGAAAAAGCCTATGAAAAAGGCGTTTCTAGAGAGGACCTTATAAATCGGTACAAGCGTTTTAAAGAAATCGTCCCTGGTAAAGCGGAAGAAAAGAGAATATGCAATGAATTCGAAGAATCCAGCGGCTATTCCTCTTATCGTGTAGTGAAAAAAATGAAGGAACTTTCTGAAGTAGACAAAATATCGATGAATTAGGCATTTTAAGCAAATGCCACGTGGAGAAAGTCATAATACAGAAAGAACGGCTGCCATTTTTGGCAGCCGTTCTTTCTATATTATTCCCGACAGGCATAGGGTTTAGTTCATTTTATAAAGGGGTAAAAGTGTTTCAAAGGCACTTTTTATTTTTTCAAGTAGTTCATCACCTGTAAGACTAATGGCTTTCTCACGATCTAAATGAAGTCCGCAAAGCATTTCAGCCTTCTTCACATTTTGAACTCTTTCGCTTAAAGCAACGAATTGTTCCTGAGACAGGGAAGAAAAAGGTGTAGCATCCGGTTTTGTGTGATCTCCTGACCAAACAAAATGACCAGGAATCAATGATCTTATCTCATCAGCCTTTTCTTCGACCTTCTTACCGAATTCAGCTTTATTTGGAGCTTCATAGATCATTGCAAACCAAATAAACACGTGGGTTTCCCACAATCCAATTTGAAAATGAGGATGCTTTTTATACCCTCGTTTATTATTCGCAAATGCAACCCACGTATCATCAGGAGGATTAACCGATCGGCGAGCATGTTTTGCAACGTGGTAAAACATTTCATCTCCTGTCAAGGCGCTTAAAGTGGGAGCGAAATGATCACCGAGTAATTCCAGTTTTGGTCTAACCTGTTCCTGGATGGCAGTCATTCGGTCTTCAAGCCCAACAATCGTGAAAACTTTGAAATCTTCTTTAGTGAAACCGTTAAATGTCATGTTGTAACCTCCTTGTTTCCAAGTAGTATCTTACCATAATAGGGTACAAGCTTGAAGTCAATTGACTTATCCTTGGGTGTCTGCACATTTTAGTTACAAGATGAAGGGAAACTTCATAACATGTAGTAAATATTATCAGAACAATCAGATAAAATGATAAACCGGAAGGGGTGTATGGCCATGAAACAAGTAATGAACACTTCAAAAAAACGTGATGTCCAACAGCAAAGAATGAATGTATTGAGACTGGAAATGGATTATGAACTAGCTGTATTATTCGAGGCAATTCAAACGAAGAATACAGAAACGCAAACCAAATCTAAACAAAAACTTATGAACATTCGAGAAGAGCTTATGAAGATGAAGGCCTTATAAAGCATTGATCCTCTCGATGGATATAAAGTATGCTGATTAAATAATCTACTTTTGAACGCGAGCTCATAGTGGTTAGAGAGTTCGCTTTTTTATGGAGAAAACCCCATCCCTTGCAATTACTTTACAATGGATAAATTGAATGTTCTTACTTAACCTGCATAAAATCCCTTTCCCTTTTCATATTGTTCTGGATACGTACTTCCCCACCTTGAGGTCAATCACTTGAAAGAGACTACATAATCCATTAAGGTAATTAGTTAAGCACATTGTTTTTTGAATCTACGGATTGAGATTTAACATTAACTCAATTGACCATATTAGAAATGACAATACAGATTGACGTTACACACACTGGAGGCTAAAGATTTATGACAAATTGGACTGATTTAGATCAAAATGTTAGAACTTGGATACAAGAAGCCGGCGAGAGGATTCGTCAGTCATTCAAAACCGAGTTGAGTATTAAAACGAAATCAAACCGGAATGATTTGGTTACGGATATGGATGAAGCGACAGAGCGTTATTTTACCGAAAACATCCGTACCACATACCCGGATCATCAAATATTGGGTGAAGAGGGCTACGGTGATGATTTTAAAGAATTATCAGGTATCACCTGGATTATCGACCCCATCGATGGAACGATGAATTTTGTCCATCAACAACGAAACTTTGCCATCTCAATTGGTATTTATGATGAAGACGAGGGGAAGTTGGGGTACATATACGATGTGGTTCATGATGAGCTTTATTTTGCTAGCAAGGGTCAAGGAGTCTTTATGAATGATGTGAAGCTGCCCAAACTCGACCCTGTACCGGTTCAGGATGCCATAGTGGCATTGAATGCGCTTTGGGTTACAGATAATAAACGTATAAACCCTCACATCCTTTCTCCATTAGTACAGGATGTGAGGGGGACCCGCTCGTATGGGTCGGCTGCCCTTGAACTAGCATATGTTGCTGCTGGAAGGCTTGATGCATATCTCACAATGCGTCTTGCACCATGGGATTTTGCTGCGGGGAAAATAATGATAGAGGAGCTCGGAGGGGTTGTAACCGATCTTGAAGGAGAACCTTTAAATCCGTTAAACAAAAGCTCTGTCTTTGTAGGAAAACCTGGTTTGCATCAATCCATATTAACAGATTATCTTCATAGGAAAAGCTAAAAAAAAGAGATCCGGGCAGTAAATGTCCGGATCTCCTTTTTTCAATTGAATCATCTTGTTAAGATTGTTGTTTTAAAACAATAAGAATGCTACCTGTTAATTAAAGCTTTCCTTCTTCCCGATATTTCTTCTTTGTCTTGAAACCAAACCCCATCACAATAAATAAACAAATGATACTTGCTCCTGCCAGTAAAATACTTTGCAGGCTGATTGAAACCGCGATTCCCATCAATGAAACTGCAGCCAAAACTGAAAAAAGCACAAAAATCCACTTGATGTTTCCCATATTAAAACCCCCAAAAAATGTTGACTGTTGATTAAGCAGTTACGTTCACTGATTTTGATATACTATTCCTATTTGAATTTTACCTATCTATTTGCGAATGTGCAATGGGTAATGGAGGGTTTGGGAAGGAGAATGAATTTATTCTATATGGAAACGATTAGTAGGTTTGAATGATCGATTTGAAATAATTATTAGGGCTTTTGTCAATGCTGTGATATAATGGTCTAGTTGAACTGAAATATATTATCTTTTACACTATAAAGAAATCCAATATTCAGGAGTGGAAATATGAAATTAAGAAATGACCTTAGAAATATAGCTATTATTGCTCACGTTGACCATGGGAAAACGACATTAGTAGATGAGCTTTTAAAGCAATCTGGAATCTTCCGCGAAAATGAAACAGTTTCAGAACGCGCGATGGATTCAAATGATTTAGAAAGAGAACGCGGTATTACAATCCTTGCGAAAAATACGGCAATTCAATATAAAGACTCACGTATCAACATTCTTGATACACCAGGGCATGCCGACTTTGGTGGTGAAGTAGAACGTATCATGAAAATGGTAGATGGTGTTTTACTAGTAGTCGACGCGTATGAAGGCTGTATGCCCCAAACTCGTTTCGTTCTGAAGAAAGCACTTGAGCAAAACCTTACACCAATCGTGGTAGTAAATAAAATAGACAAGCCGTCAGCACGTCCTGAAGAAGTAATTGATGAAGTATTGGAATTATTCATTGAACTGGACGCCAATGATGAACAGCTTGAATTCCCGGTAGTATATGCATCTGCTATCAATGGAACGGCAAGTAAAGATCCAGATCCAGAGAAACAAGAAGAAAACATGCAGTGTCTATATGAGTCCATCATCGAGCAAATCCCTGCACCAGTAGACAACTCTGAAGATCCTCTACAATTCCAAGTTGCACTGCTTGATTACAATGACTATGTTGGTCGTATCGGTATCGGTCGCGTGTTCAGAGGAACGATGAAGGTAGGTCAACAGGTTGTTTTAATGAAGCTTGATGGATCTGTCAAACAATTCCGTGTGACGAAAATCTTCGGTTTCTTCGGATTAAAGCGTGAAGAAATCCAAGAAGCAAAAGCGGGTGATTTAATCGCTGTTTCAGGAATGGAAGATATTAACGTCGGTGAAACGGTTTGTCCGGTTGAACATCAAGATCAACTACCAGTTCTTCGCATTGACGAACCTACTCTTCAAATGACTTTCTTAGTGAACAACAGCCCATTTGCAGGTAGAGAAGGTAAGTTCGTTACTTCAAGAAAAATCGAAGAGCGCTTAATGGCTCAACTTCAAACAGATGTAAGTTTGCGTGTTGAACAAACTGATTCACCTGATGCATGGACAGTTTCCGGTCGTGGAGAGCTTCACCTTTCCATCCTGATTGAAAACATGCGTCGTGAAGGGTACGAATTACAAGTTTCGAAACCACAGGTTATCATCAGAGAAATCGATGGCGTGAAGAGTGAGCCTGTTGAACGTGTTCAAATCGATATTCCTGAAGAGTATATGGGTGGCGTAATCGAATCACTTGGTCAACGTAAAGGTGAAATGCTGGATATGGTGAACAACGGTAATGGTCAGGTTCGTCTGATGTTCATGGTACCTGCACGTGGATTAATCGGTTATTCAACCGAGTTCATGACCCTTACTCGTGGTTATGGTATCATCAATCACACATTCGACAGCTATCAACCACTTCAAAAAGGTCGCGTAGGTGGACGTCGTCAAGGTGTTCTAGTATCGATGGAAACTGGAAAAGCGTCTCAATACGGAATTATGCAAGTGGAAGATCGCGGTATCATCTTCGTTGAATCAGGAACAGAAATCTATGGCGGTATGATCGTCGGGGAACATACGAGAGAAAATGATATTACCGTTAATATCACAAAGCTGAAACAGGCGACAAACGTCCGTTCTGCTAATAAAGATCAAACGGTAACCATTAAGAAGGCAAGAATCATGACACTCGAGGAATCTCTTGAATATTTAAATGATGATGAGTATTGTGAAGTAACACCAGAATCAATCCGTCTTCGTAAAAAAGTTCTTGATAAAAATGAACGTGAAAGAGCCGAAAAGAAAAATAAGGTATCTCAATAACTAAGTGAAGGGGGAGTAGGAAATGGATGTAACGGAGCGTTTGTCCTTTTTCGCATCCCTTTACCGTGTTGACCAAAATGCGGAAATGGGTATGTGGTTGCTTTATTTAACCATAGTTGGTCTCTCGATCTTAGTATATAAGCTCGGTTTTGCGAAGAAGCTGCCGGTGATGAAATCAATCCTGATTTATACTTTTCTTATTCTTGGATGCACTGTCCTGACATTTCTCGGCATCTTTCTGCCGGTCGCAGAAGGATTGGTTGTAGCGGCTATGATCTTAGTGATTTATAAGATCCGTCTGAACAACGAAAAGAAAAAAGGCACCTTTTAAGCATAAGAAAGCTGTAGTCCCTTCACGAAGGGACTACAGCTTTTTTTTATATTCTGGTTTCGGTCTTCAGTAAGACCTTATAGACTGGGGGTAGAGTCAAGGCATATAGGAAATGTCCTGTTGCCCATAAGAGAACGGCCGCGCCATTTAATAATGCCGGGACCTCCTTCACAGCCAGGTAAGAAAGGGGGAAGTATAGGAATATTGTCGGCAAAGTCAACAGAAAGGAAAGAATCCAAGTTCCCTTCATTGTAAGATTAATTCTTTTCACCAAGTACACAAACATTACACCGATGAAACAAGAAATGAGTAAGTGAAACAAAAATTCTAGCCATTCAGGGAGGGTGTATACCCCCAACAAAGGAATGAAATCCACATTCAATAAAAGTACATAAACCTTTATGCCTGTCCATGCTTGCATCCCTTTAAGAAAAAAACCTAAGAATGCACCAGAAACAAGGCCAAGGAACATGCCTGTTCCGAATGTTTTAAAAGTCATCTTCTACTTGAGGTGAACGGTAAAAACGGAAGTTTCCAGTCGATACACGATCTTCCGTCTTTTCTTTGATGCGTTCATGACATTTTTCACACATATACGTATGAATTGGCCTATTGCGCAATTTCTTGGCTTGTAAGGAATAGTCATCGATATTTTCAATTATTTCACACAAAGCACACTTTACTCTCATTTATTACACCTCTACTTGTTCTAATCATAAGTCTAGTCTTATTAGTATATCATGTAGTATAGTCAAACGCTTTATTTAACTTTCATGTATGCTTTTAACAATAGAATTTGGTATAGTATAATCAAGATGAATCATGATTGAAAAGAAGCGCTTAGAGAGAATATGAGGCATCATTAGGGGGGATTGTATGGCTAATCAAGTCGAACCCAGTTTAATTCCTGTGTTATTCGAAGAACTTCAGTCAGAGCGGTTCGTTACACTTGCTACCGTTGATTATGAAACGAATGGGCCGAATGTAAGTGCAATATCCTGGGTACTTGCAAGTGATGAGCATACGTTGTTGTTTGCCGTGGATCAACGGTCAAGAATCATTCAGAATATTAAAGGCAATCCACTTGTTGTGGTGAATTTAATTGCAAACGAATCAACTTATTCTATAAGCGGAAAAGCAGAAGTCTCGCAAGAGAAATTAAACGGGGTTCCATTAAAACTGACCCTTGTTAAACTTGCAATTATTGAAGTGAGAGATGTCATGTTCTATGGATCGAAAATATCAGCTGTGCCTGCCTATGAGAAAACGTATGATAAGAAAGCAGCAGACCGTTTGGACCGTCAAGTAATCGAAGCCATGAAGAAAGCTTAGTGATCTAAGCTTTCTTCATGGCTTCTTCTCATATATGGCCATCACAGTATGGAAATCAATCGATCTTATTGTACGTTTGATCTTCTTGTTTGTTCTTAAGCTGTTTCTCTTTCTGCTTATTCATTTTCTTCTTAGGCTCATTTGGTGCATTTTCCGGATCTGTTTGTTTCAATGATTTAGGGATTTCGGGCATTAGCCTTCCTGAAATGTCAGAAAGCTCATTCATAATTCCTTGTACGGGTTCGCCTCTTTGGATATCCTTGCTTATCTCTTTCAGACGGGCGAATAGATCAGGATCTGCAATCACGATGGCTTCTGCACCGTATGGGTCATGTTGAAGTGCTTCTGCGACAGAATATTTTATAGAGCCCACTTGAGATCGCTCGATGTTGGAGTCGATATCGATTCCAACAAAAGCATATTTTCCGATGACGACAGCTGTGGCGTCTTTTACATCTGGGACGCTGGTGGTCAAATCAACTAGATGTCTTGATATTTGTTGGCCGGATTTTCGTTCAACTGTTTGAATATTGCTATCCTGAACGGTTATCGGTTTATTATTTTGACTGTTCGCATCTTTTTTATATCCCACCTCATTCTTGTTGCCGCATGCACCAAGAATAATGGTTACCATAAGTAGAGAGATGAGCTTTAACATGTGAATACCTCCCGAATTAGAATCAATATCTTTTCTTATTGTGTAATTTTCTTCTATCTTTATACGTTTATTCATATATTTTAAGAAACGGGCCGTCCTATTTGAGTAGCTGGGAATAACCGGAACAACATTGGCTACATACAATAGTAATAAGAAATCAGGAGCAGGAGGCATCGATTTGAAAAAAATTTATGTATTAGATACCAATGTCTTATTACAAGATCCACAAGCCATCTTTTCTTTCCAGGATAATGAGGTGGTTATACCTGCAGTCGTTTTAGAAGAAGTGGACTCCAAAAAGCGTTATATGGATGAAATCGGAAGAAACGCAAGACATGTATCGAAACTGATAGATAATCTACGGCAAGTAGGAAAGCTCCACGAAAAAATCCCCCTTTATACAGGTGGATCATTAAGGATTGAACTAAATCACCGCTCATTTCAGCAGCTTCAAGATATATTCGTTGAGAAGACAAATGATAACCGAATCATTGCCGTAGCTAAAAATCTTTCTCTTGAAGAAGAATCGAAAAAGGATGGTAAATCGGTCATATTGGTTAGTAAAGATACTCTTGTCCGGGTAAAGGCTGATGCATTGGGGTTACAAGCAGAGGATTTCCTGAGTGACAGGGTTATTGAAGTGAATGACATTTATACGGGTTTTATCGAACTATACACAGAGAGAGAATTCCTTGATAAATTTTATAATAAAGGGGAATTGACCCTTACAGATATAACAAAACAGCGATTTTATTCCCATCAGTTTCTGATCATGAAAGATGCTCTGGGGAGCTCAGCTTCTGCAATCGGGATGGTTGATGCCACTGGCCTGAAGGTGAAAAAATTAGTATACGATCAAGAGCATTTGTGGGGAATTAAAGCCCGAAATGTGCAACAAACAATGGCGACTGAACTGCTATTACGAGATGATATTTCGCTCGTGACTATGATTGGGAAAGCGGGTACAGGAAAAACACTGCTGGCACTTGCAGCTGGACTGTTACAGACAGAGGATTTCAATAAATTCAATAAACTGCTCGTCGCCCGCCCGATCGTTCCTGTAGGAAAAGATATCGGGTATCTGCCAGGTGAAAAACAAGAGAAGCTGAGACCGTGGATGCAGCCTATATACGATAACCTGGAATACTTGTTTAATACGAAAAAGCCGGGAGAGCTGGATGATATTCTGGCTGGAATGGGATCCATCGAAGTGGAAGCTTTAACCTATATAAGAGGTAGAAGTATACCTGATCAATATATCATCATTGATGAAGCTCAAAACTTGACGAAACATGAAGTGAAAACGATTTTAACCCGTGTTGGAGAGCGGAGTAAAATCGTATTGATGGGGGACCCGGCTCAGATTGATCACCCTTATCTTGATGAATATAATAACGGATTGACATACGTGGTAGAAAAATTCAAAGATCAAAAACTAGCCGGACACGTCAAGCTAATGAAAGGTGAGAGATCGGGTCTTGCACAGCTGGCAGCCGATCTTCTATAGAGCTGGTGGATAAGAAACACATTTATAACGTATGAAAAAACCGGTTCAGGGGGTTCCTGAACCGGTTTTTTATATCCCTTATTCCACGCGGAACGCTCTTACATCGGTAATAGGGTTTTCTCTATTTGATCCATCTTTGAAAAAAATATGAACAGGACCATTTTCCTTTAAAGGTTTCCCATCTTTCGAGAATCCCATTAAAAGCTGATCTGCCTTAGCGAGATCAATAGGATATTCAGTGGTTTCGGTTTCGATCACAATGGCAGCGGCTTCCTCGAAAGGTTCGGCATTAATAAGAAAAGGGGCTAACGGAATAGCGAACGTTCCATTTAGAATCTTTTCTTTTTCATATCTTTTTTCTGTTTTAAGTGTAGGGGGATATGTTGCGCCCTCTTGAATTTCCCTGGACCAATGCTTCGAAACGGCCTTTGTATATTCTTCTAACTCATCAACTGGTTCATTCGTTTCCTCGAAATATGTAGTTAAATCCACTTTACGATCATCAAATATCCAAACACCGGCATCCAATGTTATGGTGAATTTCACGTTCCCTTTAATAGGTATAATACTTTCCACTTCAGATTCCTCCTCTCGCTGTTACTAACAGTATAAATGTTCTTATTCGGTTTGTCACATATGGATGAAAGCATTTTCAGCGTTTTTAAAGGAGGAAATTAGGGAAACTATAGGTAGGACAGAAGGAGCTGATGTTTAAAATGATAAAAACACAAGAACTGTTGGAAGAGTTGGTTGAAAGGGCCAGGCCATTTGCAGCGGAAGGCAGAGTGGCAGAGTATATACCTGCACTAAGGGATCAAAACCCCACTGACTTGGCAATCAGTATTTACACATTAGATAACAGCTCTTGCTATGCAGGTGATCATTTAAAAAAATTCACGTTACAAAGTGTATCCAAGGTCATTACCCTTGCTCTTGTTTTGATGGATTACGGGGAGGAGTATGTCTTTTCGAAGGTAGGGATGGAACCGACCGGGGATCCGTTCAATTCCATTGCAAAACTCGAAACCCATAAACCATCAAAGCCACTAAATCCGATGATTAATGCCGGCGCCCTTGCCGTGACGAATATGATCAAGGGAAACACCGGTTTGGAAAAGTGGCAACGGCTGATTGAATTCATCAATCATATGACCGGGGATACGGTCTCTTATAATGAGGATGTAGCCTATTCAGAACTGCAAACAGCACATCTAAACAGATCCTTATGTTATTTCATGAAGCAGCATGGAGTGATTACAGGGAATGTAGAAGATTTGCTTGTCCTTTATACAAAGCAATGCGCAGTGGAAATGAGCTGTGTTGATCTTGCAAAGATGGGGGCGGTATTCGCGAATGACGGCGTAGATCCTGAAAGTGGCAGAGAGATCATTACCAGAGATGTAGCAAGAGTATGTAAAACATTTATGGTAACATGTGGAATGTATAATACTTCCGGTGAGTTCGCCATTAAGATCGGGATACCGGCAAAGAGTGGCGTATCGGGAGGCATTATGGGCGCCGTTCCCGGTAAGTGCGGAATTGGGATCTTTGGGCCTGCACTGGATGATGTAGGAAATAGCAGTGCTGGATTAAAGCTTCTTGAAATGCTTAGTGAAGAATATTCATGGAGTATATTTTAATGAGAAGGCGATGATGCCGATATATAGTGCTGATTGAGGAAATTCACTATATATCCATGATAACATCAGAATGAAAAGGGAATGAGCTGATAAAAAACGGAAAAAGATCCTCCTACAAATATTATTCGAATTTCTGTCATTGAATCCAGTGGAAAACACTTATTTTTCTTGCAATTTCTGCGATTTAACGATAAAATTTTAAGACAGGAAAGCTATTTGTTCGGAATGGGGGGATCACTGTGGCGTCAGAAATGACAATTAATCACCGAGAAAAAGCCTATGAACTTTTAAAGGCTGACGCAGAAAAAATTTTACAACTTATTAAGGTACAAATGGATAATTTAACGATGCCCCAATGCCCTCTTTATGAGGAAGTATTGGATACCCAAATGTTCGGATTATCTCGTGAAATAGAATTTGCAGTCCGTTTAGGGCTGGTAGATGATCAAGATGGAAAAGAACTGATAGATTCTTTAGAAAGACAACTTTCTGCCCTTCATGAAGCATCTACAAAAAAGTAAAATAGTCATGACAACTCAAACACTGCATAGACCTGTTGTTTGAGTTTTTTTGTTAACGATCATGAATGATTACGTTGTATTAAAATGATATAAGAGAAAAAGGGTTGAATGTCATGATTAAAAAAATTGCAAAGTCCTATGACTATTCGTTGATCGCTGTTTACGTTTTTCTTTGTTTGTTTGGTCTTGTTATGATTTATAGTGCAAGTATGGTGATGGCTGTAGAACGATTTGGATGGGATAGTGACCATTTTTATAAGCGGCAGATGCTTAATATTATCATCGGTTTCATTGCATTTACTATTGCAGCATGGTTTCCGTACAAAGCCTTTCAGGTGAGTAAAATCATCAAGGGACTTATGATCATGATTATTGGCTTATTAATAGGTGTCCATTTATTCGGATATGAAGTAAATAACGCCAAAAGCTGGATCAACCTGGGCTTCATGCCAATTCAGCCATCGGAGTTCGCAAAGCTTGCCGTCATTATTTACCTTGGATCAGTATACTCTAAGAAACAAGCATACATAGATGACTTCAATAAGGGCCTGGCCCCACCATTGCTGTTTCTTGGCTTTATTTGTTTCTTGGTATTTCTTGAGCCTGACTTTGGGACAGCTGCCATCATTTTTGCCATCGGAGCCATTGTCATCTCATGCTCGGGGATTAGCTTCAAAACATTCTTCAAGCTTGCTGGCTTAGGTGTGGGGTTCTTTATCGTCCTTTCCCCGGTCATCTATTTGGCGAGGGGCTTTATCTTTACTGAAGAAAGACTTAGCAGGATTGAAGCCTATCTTTCCCCGTTCAAATATGCACAGGGAGAAGGGTATCACCTAGTGAACTCCTACCTTGCCATAGGTGCAGGCGGGGTGAAGGGGCTTGGCTTGGGGCAGAGTGTGCAGAAGCTGGGCTATCTACCTGAGCCGCAAACCGATTTCATTATGGCCATTATTGCCGAAGAGCTGGGTGTATTTGGAGTAAGCTTTGTCATACTAGGATTGTCTTATATCGTCCTGAGAGGGATCTATACAGGCGTGAAGTGTCAGGATCCCTTCGGAACGATGCTTGCCATCGGAATATCCTGTATGATTGGGATTCAGGCATTTATCAATCTGGGAGGGGTATCGGGATTGATTCCGATCACAGGAGTCCCCCTACCATTCATCAGTTACGGAGGGTCTTCCCTTTTGGTGCTATCTTTGTCGATGGGTGTCCTTGTAAATGTGTCGATGTTCGTAAAATATGAAGAAAAATATAAAACAAAGAAGGAAAATGGCTATCC
This sequence comes from uncultured Bacillaceae bacterium, assembly GCA_963787015.1. Lineage (GTDB taxonomy): Bacteria > Bacillota > Bacilli > Bacillales > Bacillaceae_B > Rossellomorea. Next base: position 935,492 of record CAWBBM010000040.1, on the reverse strand, counting down.
TTCGGAGAATATGGATAATAGCAAAAAAATATATGGTGTAAAAATGTAGGTCACTTCGATAGAGTATCTAAAACTCTAAGTCTAGGGTCTGCCCCCTAAGATACTTCTAATTATCTTTCGGGTCAGCCCTTTTTTCATAGACTGCAATAAAGGGAAAATCAATCATGAATAGCCAAAAGGAGAGAGAGTATTGAAGAAAATTAAAAAAGTATTAGTAGCAAATCGTGGCGAAATTGCCATCAGAGTATTCCGTGCCTGTACAGAACTTAATATTAGGACCGTTGCGATCTATAGTAAAGAAGATTCAGGTTCGTATCACCGTTATAAAGCTGATGAAGCATATATAATAGGAGAAGGGAAAAAACCTATTGATGCTTATTTAGATATAGAGGGGATCATTCGGATCGCTAAGACTGCAGATGTCGATGCCATCCATCCCGGTTATGGCTTTCTATCTGAAAACATTCATTTTGCCAGACGATGTGAAGAAGAAGGAATCACCTTTGTAGGACCACACTCAGAGCATTTAAATATGTTTGGTGACAAAGTGAAAGCACGTCATCAGGCACAACTAGCGAATATACCGGTCATTCCCGGAACGGATGGACCTGTAGAGACGCTAGAAGAAGTCATTAGCTTCGGAAAAGATCATGGATTCCCGATCATCATCAAAGCTTCGTTAGGTGGTGGAGGACGTGGAATGCGTATCGTCCGCAATCTGGAAAGTCTAAAGGAAGCATATGAGCGTGCGAAGTCCGAAGCTAAAGCTGCATTCGGGAACGATGAAATATATGTTGAGAAGTTTGTGGAAAATCCGAAGCACATTGAAGTACAGATCCTTGGAGATGAAGACGGAAACATCGTTCATTTATATGAACGTGATTGCTCAATCCAAAGGCGTCACCAAAAAGTGGTCGAAATTGCTCCTTCGGTTTCTTTAACTGATCAGATGAGGGAGGATATCTGCGAGGCTGCCGTAAGATTGATGGATAATGTGAAATACGTGAATGCCGGAACCGTAGAATTCCTGGTTGCTAATAATCAATTCTATTTCATCGAAGTGAACCCACGTGTTCAAGTGGAACATACCATTACTGAAATGGTAACTGGGGTAGATATCGTCCAATCCCAATTAATGCTTGCAGAAGGACATGCCCTGCATAGTGAAAAGCTTGGGATTCCTCTTCAAGATAACATCAGAACGAATGGATTTGCCATTCAATCCCGTGTTACCACAGAGGATCCATTAAATAATTTCATGCCTGACACTGGAAAGATAATGGCATATCGCTCTGGAGGCGGGTTTGGTGTACGACTTGATGCTGGTAACGGATTCCAGGGAGCGGTCATTACACCCTATTATGATTCGCTGCTTGTTAAGCTTTCTACGTGGGCACTTACATTTGACCAAGCTGCATCCAAAATGGTCAGAAATCTCCAAGAATTTAGAATTCGTGGGATCAAGACGAACATTCCGTTTCTGGAAAATGTCGTCAAGCATGAAAATTTCATATCCGGTAAGTACGATACATCCTTTATCGATACTACTCCCGAGCTCTTCATTTTCCCAAAGCGTAAAGACAGGGGAACGAAGATGCTTTCATATATCGGGAATGTAACCGTCAATGGTTTCCCGGGAATAGAGCAGAAGAAAAAGCCCGTGTTCTCGAAGCCGAGAGTGCCGTCCATTGATGTGAAAAAGGAGTTCAAACCAGGCACCAAACAAATCTTGGATCAGCATGGAGCAGAGGGACTGGTTAATTGGGTAAAAGAGCAGAACTCAGTATTATTGACTGATACGACATTTCGGGATGCCCATCAATCTTTGCTTGCTACCCGGGTAAGGACCAATGATCTCAAGCAGATAGCGGAACCTACTTCCCAGTTGCTTCCAGATATGTTTTCTTACGAAATGTGGGGAGGCGCAACATTTGATGTAGCGTACCGTTTCCTAAAGGAAGATCCGTGGAATCGATTATTAACAATGAGGGAACGAATTCCAAATGTCCTTTTCCAAATGCTCCTAAGAGCTTCGAATGCCGTTGGATATAAGAACTACCCTGATAATGTTATTAGGGAATTCGTGGAAAAATCAGCCTTTGCGGGAATTGACGTCTTCAGGATATTTGACAGTTTAAACTGGGTGAAGGGGATGGAAGTCGCCATTGATGCTGTAAGACAAAGCGGTAAAATTGCTGAGGCGGCCATTTGTTATACAGGCGATATTGATGATCCGACCCGTACAAAATACAGTATTGATTACTATAAGAATCTTGCAAGAGAGTTAGAAGCAAGCGGAGCCCATATTTTAGCGATAAAGGATATGGCAGGACTCCTCAAGCCACAGGCAGCATACCGCCTAATCTCAGAACTGAAAGATACAGTCAACTTGCCAATCCATCTACACACCCACGATACGAGTGGAAACGGAATATACACATATGCAAGAGCCGTTGAAGCAGGTGTAGATATTGTGGATACAGCTCTGAGTACGATGTCAGGTCTTACATCTCAACCGAGTGCCAATACCCTATACTACGCGTTAAAAGGAACGGAAAGAGAACCAAATGTAGATATTACATCCTTGGAAACACTTTCCCACTACTGGGAAGATATACGAAAGTACTATACAGACTTTGAGAGCGGCATGATGTCACCTCACTCAGAAGTATACAAGCATGAAATGCCGGGAGGACAGTACAGCAATCTTCAGCAACAGGCTAAAGCAGTTGGATTGGGTCATCGCTGGGAAGAAGTAAAAGAGATGTATGCAAGAGTCAATCACCTCTTCGGAGATATTGTTAAAGTCACACCATCCTCTAAAGTTGTCGGGGACATGGCATTATTCATGGTTCAAAACGAATTAACAGAAGAAGATGTGATTGAAAAAGGAGAAAAGATTGATTTCCCGGATTCAGTCGTAGAATTATTCGAGGGATACCTTGGACAGCCCCACGGTGGATTCCCGGATGCATTACAGAAAGTCATCTTGAAAGGACGCAATCCTCTAACGGTTCGCCCGGGAGAGCTACTGGATGATGTGGATTTCACCGCCCTGAAAGAGAAGTTATTCGAAGAGCTTCAGCGTCCAGTCACTAGCTTTGATGCATTGGGATATGCGCTGTATCCGAAAGTGTTTATGGAATACGCCCAAACGATGGACCAATTCGGAGACATTTCCGTGCTAGATACACCAACTTTCTTGTTTGGCATGAGGCTCGGTGAAGAAATTGAAGTGGAAATTGAAACAGGGAAAACACTCATTGTTAAGCTCGTTTCAATGGGCCAAGCTCAGGCAGACGGTACACGGATCGTTTATTTCGAACTGAATGGACAGCCCCGCGAAATCGTCATTAAGGATGAGAGCATTAAATCTACGGTTGCTGAGAAGATGAAGGCTGACGCTAAAAATGAAAGCCATATAGGTGCTTCCATGCCGGGAACCGTAATCAAGGTAATCACAGAAAAGGGTGAAACGGTTGAAAAGGGAGATCATTTAATGATCACAGAAGCCATGAAAATGGAAACGACCGTACAAGCTCCTTTTGCAGGAACCGTTAAAGATATTTATGTACAAAATGGGGATGCAATCAGCCCTGGTGATTTACTCATTGAAGTGAATAAAGCATAAAAAAAAGGATTCCGAGTCAAATCTCGGAATCCTTTTTGTCTATACTCTACGCTTACTTCTTGAAGCAAGGAGGTTAAGGTAACAGAGTAATCCAAACAGACATGCAATAATTAAAGCGTGCATCAAGGCTATCGCCAGATTCAGTCGTGTGAAGACGATAAGTGCACCTGAAAAAACTTGTAGACATACAAGGGTAAAGGCAATGATCCAGCCCCAATAGATCACTTTCTGCTGCTTATGTTCCTTTACAGCAATGAAAGTAATATAAGCGATCCATATGAATATGAAGGCGGCAGCTGCCCTGTGCCCCATTTGAATCCATTCATATATGTTTGTCGGTAGCCCTGGGGAGGAGTTGACGCATAATGGCCAATCCTTACAAACAAGGCTTGATTCCGTATGCCTCACTAATGCACCGGTGTACACGACCAGATAACTGTATACCGTAACTCCAACTGTATGAAATCTCATACGCTTATTGATTTTCAATGAATTGGCTTCAAATTTCTGATCGACTTCAAATATGAGAAGCGTCAATAATAATATAGAAGCGAAGGAAATAAGAGAAATACCGAAATGCAGGGCAAGGACGAAATCTGATTGTCCCCATAAAACGGCTGCAGCTCCAATAAGTCCTTGCAAGACCAAGAAAAAGAATGATAGGGCTGCAAGGAGTTTCGTCTCCCGTTTATATCCGATCGCTCTCCAAGACCAAATCGATAATGCAACAACTAATAAACCTACACCACCTGATACGACACGGTGTGCTAATTCTATAACAAGCTCAAACGTTATATCACTTGGAATCAATTGCCCGTTACAAAGGGGCCAAGACCTTCCGCAGCCCATCCCGGATTCGGTTTTCGTTACCAGGGCTCCTCCTAATAGAACAAATAGCATACCTAGAGTAGTAAGAACGGCAAGCCACTTTAATCCTTTGTGAACACCTTTTTGCAATCTATTCACCTTCTTAATTAATAGACTCTACACACTTTCTATAAATAAATACAGTAGAAAAATATATATGCCCCTACGATAATACATAAAAGGTCTTTAAAACTCAACCGATAAAATGTTACAGAATTATGAGCATTTATATTAAGGCTATAGTGAATAATAATAGTAGAGATGGACTAATTTGATGAAAAACAAAATCTGTAAGCGCTTAGCTCTGTTTTATGGTATGATGGGATTAAAATGTTTGTAGAAATGTGAAGAATTCTCTGCGTTTTTCTTTCTTCACAATTTCTTCACATTATTGCCTAATTCTCTCCCCAAAAGGAAAAAATATATGGTTTAATATAATATTGATAGCATATATACTATTTCTTAACTATGCATGAATTTACAGATGCATATAGAAATAGTTAATCATTTCCTATATAGTATAGAGGTGACAGTATACCTCTTGCTTTTTATAGAGAGGAGGAAGAAAATGTCTAATAGTCGAATGGTGACAGACATTGAAAAAGCAGATGTGACAGCTTCAACTGCTTGGAAGGATTTTTTAGCACTTATCAAAATTGGTATCGTTAATTCTAATTTAATTACAACCTTTACAGGAATGTGGTTAGCTTTTTACTTTACGAATACACACTTTCTAAATTCCCTGGATACAATGTTTCTTACGTTGATAGGTTCTTCCCTAATTATTGCGGGTTCCTGCACAATTAATAATGTATACGATCGGGACATTGATCACTTGATGGAACGAACGAAGGAACGTCCTACCGTAACAGGTAAAATTAATGGACCAAAGGCGTTGATGCTGGGGTTCATCATGATTGCAGTGGGTCTCACCATGTTGTTTATGACAACGGTCACTGCAGGGATAATCGGTCTGATCGGGGTATTTAGTTACGTAGTATTATATACAATGTGGTCTAAGAGAAAATATGTGAGCAATACCATCGTTGGAAGTATCTCTGGCGCAGTTCCACCATTAATCGGCTGGGCAGCAGTAGATGCAAACCTTGATCCGATTGCTTGGGTGCTATTCCTTATGATGTTTATCTGGCAGCCTCCCCATTTCTACGCATTAGCGATGAAAAGAGTGGAAGAATATCGGGCAGCGAATATACCAATGCTCCCAGTAGTCAAGGGATTCGCTACAACAAAGCACCACATCGTGGCATGGGTGGCGGCATTATTGCCATTGCCGTTTTTCTTGATGGACCTTGGGGTCTTCTTCTTTGTTCTTGCGACAGCCTTTAATATTGGCTGGCTGGCACTCGGGTTGGCAGGTTATAAAATGAAGGACGATATCAAGTGGTCTAAGCTGATGTTTGTCTATTCACTAAATTATTTAACTATCTTGTTCGTAGCAATGGTCATCGTTACGGTACTTTAAGATTAGTGGGAATTCTTTCTGACTAAGAAATCCAAATAGATATTTTTTATGAGTCCTTGTTTTATTCAAAAGTACATTACATGAAAGAGGGGTTTGATTAAGCTATGAAAGCAAGGCTATCTAAGTGGCGCTTATTCTCGATTGTAGCAATGTTGGCGCTAGTTCTTTCTGGCTGTGGAGAGCCATTTCTCTCCACACTGCAGCCAGCTGGTGAAGTAGCACAGACACAATATGATCTGATGATACTAGCTACATTAATTATGGTATTGGTTATCATTGTAGTCATGGTCGTCTATATGGTTGCGATTGTTCGTTTCCGTAGAAAGAAAGGGGATACAAAAATCCCAAAACAAGTTGAAGGTAGTCACACACTTGAAATCGTGTGGACAGTTGTTCCAATCATCCTTCTTTTAATCTTGGCTGTGCCGACTGTAACTGCAACATTCCAGTTAGCAGATACAAAGGCCATGGACAAAAAAGATAAAGATGGAAATCGTGATGCATTGGTTGTAAATGTTCGTGCCAACCTATACTGGTGGGAGTTCGAATATCCCGATGAAAAAATCATTACATCTCAAGATTTAGTTGTCCCAACTGATCAAAAGGTATATTTCAATGTGACAGCTTCTGATGTAAAACACTCATTCTGGATCCCTGCTGCAGGAGGAAAGATTGATACAAACGTTGATGGTGTGAACAAATTCTTCCTTGAATTTGACGGAAAAAAATCCGAAGAAGCAGGCGGAACATTTTATGGGAAATGTGCTGAGCTATGTGGACCTTCCCATGCTTTGATGGACTTTAAAGTTAAAGCGCTTCCTCAAGAAGAATTTACAGCATGGGTTGAAGATATGAAAAATGCAGGAGAACCTAAACCGACTTCTGATTTAGCTCAACAAGGACAAGAAATCTTCAACAAAAAATGTTTAAGCTGTCACGCGGTATCACCGCAGGATGGAAGACCAGAATCAGCTCGACTTGCTCCAAACTTATCTACCTTCGGTGAACGTAGCCGTATTGCTGGAGTTTTGGATCATAATAAAGAAGAGCTTAAAAACTGGATAACTGATCCTGAGCAGTACAAACCAGGCAATAAAATGACAGGTACATATGGTAACCTGCAGGAAGATGAAATTGATGCACTTGCAGAATATTTAATGGGTTTAAAAGTTCAAGATTAATTGGGGATTAGTAAAAGGGAGGTTTAATCGTGAGTAGCTATGCACAGAAAAAAGGCTTCGGCGCGACTGTATGGGATTACATGACAACAGTAGACCATAAGAAGATCGCCATCCTTTACCTTATGGCGGGAGGATTTTTCTTCCTAGTCGGCGGTTTAGAAGCTCTTATCATTCGTATACAACTTGCTGTTCCTAACAATGATTTTGTTAGTGCAGGTTTATACAACGAATTATTAACAATGCACGGTACAACGATGATATTCTTGGCTGCCATGCCGCTAATATTCGCATTTATGAATGCGGTTGTACCATTACAGATCGGTGCTCGTGACGTTGCGTTTCCTTTCGTGAACTCATTAGGTTTTTGGTTATTCTTCTTAGGTGGAGTATTCCTTAACCTTTCATGGTTTATGGGAGGGGCACCGGATGCAGGATGGACATCCTACGCATCTCTTTCCATGGCATCACCGGGTCATGGGATCGACTTTTATGTTTTAGGATTGCAGATTGCCGGTGCAGGTACACTAATAGGTGGTATCAACTTCCTTGTTACCATCATTAATATGCGTGCACCAGGGATGACCTACATGCGTATGCCATTGTTCACTTGGACAGTGTTCGTTACATCTGCACTTATTTTATTCGCATTTCCAGCCTTAACAGTAGGTTTGTTCTTAATGTTATTTGATCGCATGTTTGGAGCGAATTTCTTCGATGTTGCGAATGGCGGTAATACGATAATCTGGGAACACTTCTTCTGGATTTTCGGTCACCCTGAGGTATACATCCTTGTATTGCCTGCATTCGGAATTTTCTCTGAAATCATTCCACATTTCTCAAGAAAACGTTTATTTGGTTACTCATCCATGGTATTTGCAACCGTACTGATCGGTTTCTTAGGCTTCATGGTATGGGCTCACCATATGTTCACAGTAGGTTTAGGACCGATTGCAAATGCGATCTTCGCAGTAGCTACTATGGCTATTGCCGTTCCAACCGGTATCAAGATCTTTAACTGGCTTCTTACCATGTGGGGTGGAAGTTTGAGATTCACGACTCCAATGCTTTACGCTGTAGCATTCATTCCTACATTCGTAGCCGGTGGAGTAACAGGTATCATGCTTGCATCTGCAGCAGCAGATTATCAGTTCCACGATACGTATTTCGTTGTTGCTCACTTTCACTACGTAATCGTAGGTGGTGTGGTCTTCGCATTACTTGCAGGAACGCATTACTATTGGCCTAAGATGTTTGGAACGATGTTAAATGACTTCCTAGGAAAGATTTCTTTCTGGTTGTTCTTCATCGGATTCCATTTAACATTCTTCATTCAGCATTTCCTTGGTTTAATGGGAATGCCACGCCGTGTGTGGAAATTCTTACCAGGTCAAGGTTTTGAAACTGGAAACTTAGTAAGTTCAATTGGTGCTGGTTTCATGGGTGTAGCGGTTATCGTTATTATAATCAATGTCATCTCCACACAGGTTAAAGGTGTTAAAGTAGCTAATGACCCTTGGGGAGATGGACGTACCATTGAGTGGGCGATCCCATCACCACCACCATTTTATAACTTTAAGCAAACTCCACTTATCCGTGGATTGGACGCTTTTTGGTTAGAGAAAATGGAAGGGAAGAAAGACTTGACTCCTGCAGAACCAATTGGCGATATTCATATGCCTAATAATTCCATTCTTCCTTTCTTTATTTCATTGGGACTATTTATCGCTGCATTCGGTGCTATGTACCACGTGGATGATAAAGCTTGGGCACTTCCAGTACTGATTATTGGTATGCTCATTACTTTAGGATCAATGTTCCTTCGTTCTGTCGTGGATGATCATGGTTACCATGTTCATAAAGAAGATTTAATGGATGACGATAAAGGGGGTAAGGCATAATGCACGCTGAAGAAAAATTCACGCCAAAGACCTGGCCAGCCTCCCCTGAAAAGGCAACCCTTGAGGGGAAAAATAAGTTTATGGGCTTCTGGTTTTTCCTTGGTGGAGAAACAGTCCTTTTCGGATCACTTTTCGCAACGTATTTAGCGCTGAAAAACAGAGTTCCTAGTGATAGTCATGCACTGACAACAGATCTTTTTGATTTACCACTTTCGTTTTTAGCAACGATGCTTCTTTTAACAAGTTCATTGACAAGTGTGTACGCCATGTACCATATGAAAAATTATAATTTCCAACGAATGCAGGCATGGTTATTGATCACTGTGCTTTTGGGGGCAGGCTTCCTTGGGTTGGAGGTTTATGAGTTTAATCATTATGTACATGAATACGGGCATACTTTTACTAGTAGTGCATTTGGTTCAGCCTTTTACACACTAGTAGGGTTCCACGGAGGTCACGTAGCTTTCGGTCTCCTCTGGATTACAAGCTTAATGCTTCGTAATGCTAAACGTGGTTTGAATCTATATAACGCTCCGAAGTTCTATTTAGCTTCTCTATACTGGCACTTCATCGACGTTGTATGGGTATTTATCTTTACAGTAGTATACTTAATGGGAATGGTGGGATAAACTGATGGCGAATCAACAATCAAATTCAGGTAACCCAAGTGTAGATTACGAATATCGTCGTAAAAAGAATGCAGAAGACATGAGAATGCAGTTAACGTCTTTCATGTTAATGATTTTCTTAACATTGGTGGCATTTATTGCTGTCGCAGGAGATTTTGACAAGTACTTTATTGTACCGTTCATACTCTTACTGGCAGTCGTTCAGCTCATTTTTCAACTTTATTACTTCATGCATATGAGTCATAAAGGACATGAAGCACCTTCATTATTCTTGTATTCTGGTGCACTTGTTGCATTTATCACAGTGTTAACATTTTTAACAATTGTTTGGATTTAAAAGAGAAGTCAGCCATTCGGCTGACTTTTTTTAGTCACAGAAGTATAGGAGATGTTTGTCGCCTCTTAGCGAAGCCCCTCCGCTTTTCGAATTGTCCAGCTCCGGGGCTTAGAGGCTCGAGGTCATAAGTCAAACCTGCCAAAAAGGCAAAGAGCGCCTTTCCGGCAGGTTCGCCTTATGCTTGTCGCCTCTTAGCGAAGCCCCTCCGCTTTTTGAATTGTCAAGAACTTGTCATGACCTTGCATTGAAGTCAGTGCGGGTTGTCAGTATAATGATGATAGATGTTAAATGTGAAATGAGGTGAGAGAATGCCTTTGGGTATTTTTGGATTTATGGCGTTATGGAGTCCGTTTTTTCTCATGACTCTAGCGTTCCTGACAGTCCTATATTTTTTAATTACAATAAAATGGAGAGATAGTTTCAAGGAAAGCAGAAAGCTGACGATGAAACAGGCTGCATTTTTTCTTTCTTCAATGATCCTATTGTATGCGATCAAGGGATCACCTGTTGAAGTCCTCAGTGGAATCTTATTTTCTGCTCATATGACGCAGATGGCCTTTTTATATCTCGTATTCACTCCATTAATGATTTTAGGTATACCAAACTGGTTATGGAAAGCGACACTCGGATTACCTGTGGTGAAGCAGGTATTCACCTTTATGACAAAGCCTCTTATTTCTTTATTGTCATTCAATTTAGTCTTTTCGGTTTATCATATCCCGTTAATTTTTGATAACGTCCGTACAGATATTACTTTACACTCCTTGACCACGTTCATATTGTTTCTACTAGCATTATTTATGTGGTGGCCATTGATTAACCCGGTGGATGATGATATTGAGTTAAGCGGATTAAAGCGAATGGGATATATACTTGGAAGTGCCGTATTATTAACTCCTGCATGCGGATTAATCATATTCGCTGAAAATCCAATGTATGCGACCTATTATGACCCAAATGAATGGCTACAGGCATTATCACTTTGTGTGCCAGTGAATACACTTGAAGGATTGACTTTGACTGGACCTGAATTGTTTACGTCCATGTCTACCCTGAACGATCAGCAGTTAGGTGGAGTACTGATGAAAATCGTGCAGGAAATTGTATTTGGAGTCGTTCTCTTTAATTTATTCTTCCAGTGGTATCGTAAGGATCAGGAGCAGCAAGAAAAGCTTTCTTACGATCCTGTAGTGGATTCTACATTGCCTGAACAATAAAGAGAGGATAGGGATAACGCCTCTTAGGACCGTTGTCCCTGAAAGTACATAGGGTATGTTTTTATTGCGTTGAAGAATGCGGTTCAATATTCCTGTCCCGGTTTATAATTTTCAAGAAAAGCGAGGAAACGAGATGGATTTACCTATATTACCTTCCATTAGCACAAGCTTTATCGTGTTGAGTGCAATAACAGTAGCCATTGGCTGGTGGCAGATTAAACAGAGAAAGATTGAGCAACATCAGAAGACGATGACACTTGCAGGGATTTTTGCCCTCACCTTCTTCATCATCTATTTAAGTAGAACCATTTTTATCGGAAATACCTCTTTTGGTGGACCAGATTCGATTAAGCTTTATTATACGATTTTCTTAGTCTTTCACATTACGTTGGCCACAGTAGGCGCTGTGTTTGGTATTTTGAGCCTCTGGACAGGCTATAATGATCGTTTGAAGAGGCATCGGAAGCTTGGACCGATTACGAGCTTCATATGGTTCTTTACAGCCATTACTGGCGTTGCTGTCTATCTTCTTCTTTATGTATTCTATAAGGGCGGAGAAACAACATCTGCTATCAGAGCCATACTCGGTTATTAATGAAGGAAACCTGTCATGAACGTTTACATGGCAGGTTTTTTCGTATGAATCAAAGAAAGGGGCTGTCTAAAAAGTCCGTTTCTAGATAAAATTTACGCAAACTAAAAAACCAAGAACGCTGATAAATAAGCGTTCTTGGTTTTTGTTTTAATTATTTTAGAGCTTTAAAACTACTTTTCGGACAGCCCCTTTTATAATTTGAAATTCGTTTTAATGATACCTGCTTCTTTAGCCGAGTTAAACACTATAAGAATCAAAGGTCCGATAATAAAGCCCAATACACCAAAGAGTTTTAATCCGAGATACATGGCAATGAGTGTAGCAAGAGGAGACAAACCGATATGGGTGCCCATCACTTTCGGTTCTACGGTTCTGCGGATAATCAACAGAATGGCGGCTAATACGGCTAGCTGTGTTCCTAATGCAATGCTTCCAGTCAACAAATGGAATATTGCCCACGGACCCAGTACTACAATGGAGCCGATCAGGGGGATAAAATCAATGACCCAAATGATAATAGACATAACAACCGCAACTTCCGGAGCGATAAAGAGAAGGCCAATCAACGAAACGAAAAAGATGATGATACTTACCAAAAACTGTGCTTTGAAAAATCCAAAAATGACATAAGTCAGCCTCGAGGTCATAAAGGTTACTTTCTCAGCGGTTCTTTCTGTAAGATGTCCATAGATAGATTTTTTAATCCGGGGTAAATCTAACATGAACAGAAATAGAGCGATTAAGTATACGAGAAAGCTAACTAAATAATTAGGGATGTACGATAAAAATACACTTATTCTTTCTATATTGAATGAGTTAAGGATTTTAGTTTTCCCGCTGTTTAAGAAACTCTGTACGTCTTCGCTAAAGCTTTTCACCAATTCATCCGGAAGGTCCTCGGTTGCATTTAACAGTCTATCTTCATATTCAAGCCAGATATCACTTAACTGATTGACATACTTTGGTGCGTCTTCAATGAGGTTTATTCCTTCTCCAACCACTTTCGTCGTGACAAAAAAGGTAGAAGCGCTAATAAGAAGCAAAAACAGAATGAAAACAGATAGTACTGCAATTCGACGTTTAGCCGAGAAGCGCCTTTGAATAAAGCTTACCGCAGGTTCTAAAAAAAGAGCGGTAATGATCGCCATAATTAGCGTGACGGAAACAGGTAAAACGAAAAATGCAATGATTGCTATTATGGTGATGATCAAGGTGATCATGAATACCTTTTTAGTGAAAAACTTGGACAATTGTGTACCCCTTTCTAACAGGAACCTCTTCTTCTTATTATATTAGAGTGGGAGAAGAATGAACAGAGGGAAGAAAGTGAAATTTTGAAGGAGTTGGAACAATTTATTTACCCTGACAGTATTTTGATACAATGATGAGAAAAGAATCACATAGGGTGGAAAATATAGAAAAAGACTGTCTAAAAAGGCAGACAGTCTTTACATGAGTATTACCAAGCGAAGGTGGTTGCATCTTTTTTAACATCTGCAATCAGCTTTTCACATGAAGTGATAAGGTGTTTAGGGAATTCTTCGCCTTCACCATATTCGACTCCATGTGGATAGTAATGTTTCCCTAGAAGCGGCGTCATTAATTGGATTACGGCATCATGTTTTCCGATATCCCCTTCCACTGCAAGACCTTGGATTCGCAAATAGAAAATACCTTCTCTAATTTCGAATTTGCGGTCATATGTCACACGCTCATAATCCCATTGACCTGCACGGACAAGTCCGTGAGATTCCATGATTTCGTCTAATCGGTTTAAATCCACTTTTAAGCTTTCAAATTCAGTTGCTTCAAAACGCATAATGTTTCCCTCCTATATTGGCTTGCATGAGGACTTTTTTGTTCAACTCAGCCCAGATGCTGTTCGTATGGTAGCAGCATTTATATCGTTATATGTATATTGATACTAAATGCGGTATTTCTCATTCTTAATAATAGTGGAAAAATCTTTATCTTGCAATGTCTTCGATCATTTGATTATGACGAAATGACAAAAGGTGAATATTTTTCCTTAAAAAGGAAAAAATAAGGTGAAGATATGCATAGCCAGAGGAGGATCATAATGACAAAACTCAAGGATATTATGACGAAAGACGTTGAAACGTGCTCGTTACTCGACAATGTATACGAGGTTGCCCTTAAAATGAAAGAACATAACATAGGATCCATCCCTATTGTAGACGCAGAAAAACTTGTGGGAATGATGACAGACCGGGATATCGTCCTCAGATGTATCGCTGAAAAACATCCAGCTTCTTCTAAAGTAGAAGATATAATGAGCAAACATTTAATAACAGCAGGACCAGACACATTAGCTGATGAAGCAGCACATATTATGGCTGAACATCAGGTCAGACGACTCCCTATCGTAGAAGGTCAACGTTTGATTGGAATGATTTCGTTAGGTGATTTTGCCATTAGGGAATCTTTGGGTAGACAAGCTTATGTCGCGCTAGAAAACATTTCAGAATCGAATTTCAGGAATAAACCATTTTAATCGTAAGGAGGTGGTCATATCACATGATCATCTCCTTTTTGTTAGACAGTAGTCTATGAAGAGTTCGTTAGTTTTAGAAGAAAAGAATATATGCTATTCTTACTAGTAGACACAATTTTTAGAATCAACATTAGTGGTATAATAATTCTAGTCATTGTGTCGTATGTTGATACGGAAAGTAGAGAGGAGGTAAAATTCTGAGATCGGTTTTGCGTATTTTGATCATTCTTGTCATTATTTTAATTATTGGTATTTATCAAGGTCAAAAGCAGGAAAATGAACCACTTAGAGGACCAGAAACCCAAACTCTTAAGGAAAACAAAGATAATCAATTGAATCAACACATTGAAACACCTGGCGAAAGGCCAACATCCGGTTTGACCACATGGATTGGCAAAGACACTCAAAAGGTAAAGGAATCATTTGGTGAGCCTAAAAGGATAGAACCAAGCTCCTATGGGTATGAATGGTGGGTTTATCCCATATCAACGAATCAATACATACAAATGGGCGTTCAGAATCATAAAGTCGTTACACTATACGCGATAGGTAATCAAGTGGATGTCGCTCCTTATAAGCTTGGCCAAAGGTTGGAAGACATCTATCGCTTTACGATTGTGGACTCGGAAATTGTAGTGAACGATGAAACAGGTGCTTATCAATTTGAACTAAATGAAGAAGATTTGAATACACGGCTACTAGTACCTTTGGGTGATATCTATGCGCAGCTTTATTTGGATAAATTCACTGGTAAGCTGACAAGCATACGCTTTCTGGATAGCAAGACGCTGATTGAAATGCATCCTTATGAAATGATGTATCGAGGTGAATTAGCCGAAGAGAAAGAACCAAGTGATGATGAATGGGAAAAAGTGAACAAGGCAAGTGAGCAACAGATATTTGATATTACCAATGTTATCAGACATCAATTCGAAGAAAATGCACTGGAATGGGATGAAGAAACGGCACAGGTAGCAAGAGGACACAGTATAGAAATGTACAACAAGGATTATTTCTCTCATGATTCACCTACCTTTGGTGATCTGACCCAGCGCTTAGAGAAAGAGGGAGTAAGGTTTAAAGCAGCAGGGGAAAATATTGCTTCACAGTATTCCGATGCCCCTGAAGCTGTACATGGCTGGCTGAATTCTGAAAGCCATCGAAAGATATTACTGGAGCAGGATTTCACCCACCTAGGGGTCGGTGTGTATAAAGGTTTATATACTCAGAATTTTATCGAAAAAACAGATGAAGAAGAATAAAAGATGGATCCTCCAATACTGATTGGAGGATCCATCTTTTATTTATTTATTTTTTCTTTTTGAATATAAAAAAGGATCCTGTTGAATGAGCAACGACCTTACCTTCTGAGCTCACGACCTTGCCGTCCACTACGAGTGTCTTGCTTCCTTGATGTACAATAGTCGCATGAGCTGTCAGGCGTTCACCGAGCCCTGGGGCCAAATAATGTACGTTCAGGTTGGTCGTTACAGCACCAAACCCATCCGGAAGCACCATATTGGCCAATGTTCCCATAGCTGTATCCACCAATGTAGCAGTCACTCCTCCATGGACGATCTGCAGAGAATTATGCGTAACAGGGGTTATCGGGATACTCACTTCGAAATTTCCGTCTTTCACTTCACGATCCATAGCGAATATTCCACCAATGATGGATCCATTTTCATTCTTTTTCTTCCGTTGAACACCTTCTAAAAGCTGGTTTATAATCAGGAGTTCTTCATCTGTCGCCCCTGAAAGACATTCATTAAATAATTCCTGAACCTGTTGCTTCATTTTTTATACATCCTCTTCTGTGTTCACAGCTAGCATCTACCGGTAACTGTTTGTTTAATAATGGGTCGATATACATGTAAATATTACTACAAAAAGGAATGTATCACCATTCTTTTCATTTCTTCATAAAGTGTAATAGGTAGATGACTGTAATGGAGGTGTTCAACAGATGGGTAAAACATTACACCCTAAAGTCAAAGAATTTAAAGGATTTGTGAAAAAACATCCTAAAATCGTCAAAGATGTTAGGAATGGGGATGCTACTTGGCAAGACCTATTTGAAGACTGGTACTTACTTGGAGAAGACGATACGAGATGGGAAAAATACAAAGACGAATCGATGAAAGAAAAGGATACGACTTCAAATAACCCGGAAAATAAAGGGGGGTGGATGGATCAAGTGGGAGAAATGGTTAAAAAAATGGATGCTAATCAATTGCAGCAGCATATTAACAGCTTGAGTGAGGCGCTTGGAACAGTACAGGGGGTACTTAGTCAATTTCAAAGCGGCAGCAATCGGGGGGCATCGACTTCGCCTAAAACGGAAACTCCATCCAAACCTTCCCATCCTTTCTCGTTTCGTAAAGACTAGGGGGCTATAGAGAAAATGAGAGCAGATGTTATTGAATATATTTATTCCAAAGAAGATTTGAAATTATTCTTAAGAGATCAACCACAATGGTACCGTACCCTTTCCAGAAGCCCCAATGAGCTGGGGAAATTCGAGATTGCGTCCATAAACCATTTTCAGAAAACCATTCCACACCGTGTACAAAAGTTTTCAAATGGAGTCCAAATGGCCTCCATGATGATCAGTATGTTTCAATCAATGAATAGTGCCGATAACTGATGCACTATTTTTTTTTTGCCGAATTTCTAATGAAACGTGAAGAATCCCACATCTAACAGGAAATCATGCAATGGTTTGCGTGAATCAGCCTCTCTTTACATTAATTTGAGTAATAATCGTCTTGGTTGGGCAAGGCTATAAGTAAGGAGTGGTGTAGACGATGAAGAAAATCATTTTTCTATCTGTATGTTTGCTAATTCTATTAAGCGGCTGTAAGGAAAAAATGCCTGAACCTGAGAGCTTTGCATTCACTAAAAAAGCTGAAGCAGCTAATCATGAGAGCAAGGGCCTTTCCATTAAACATATGGTACAAGGCAATCAGGTATATATTGAATGTATCGTTCCCAATGTAACATTCACTTCTACTAGCAAAAAAGGGGCGGAGAAAGGGAAGATCGTCGTCCGTTCAAATACGGGTAACCTATACAAAGAATACCATACCGCAGCGTTTGTTGTGAAAAACTTACCAAAAGGAGTTCATCTTCTCAATGTTGAAATAGTGGGGAAGAATAACAAATCACTAGGTATGAAAAAACAATTCTATGTGACGATTCAATAGGGTATGAAAAAAAGCCGCCGGTAGATGTAGGATCATGGCGGCTTTTTCTCATAATCTTACCAAAGAGACATTCCGTTCCTTAACCACAAAGAGAATTTCTGTATGTTTTTCCCTTTTTATTATTTTAGTCTATTCGCTTCCTTTCGTGAAACGTGTTAAAATGTCTTTACGGAGGTGGGCATTATGCTTGCTACTATAGAAAGAATGGAAATATTAGATTCAGCTGATGAATTATCTCAGTGGATTTTGGAATCTGATGTGGCAGAAAACTATCGTAAGTCTTTATATAAACTTCGCAACAACTCAGGTACTCAGCGGAAAGTACAAACCTTTTCCCGTATGAAAGAGAGTTACGAAGAAGTTCAACGCTTCGGCCGGTACCACCCGGATTATAAGACCATCATGAAAGAGATCCGTGAAATCAAACGAGAAATGGATCTTGATGAAAATGTAGCCGAATTCCGGAGGGCAGAGAATGAACTGCAAGATCTCCTTGATCAAGTGAGCCATTTAATTGGACATTCCGTGTCTAAGAGTGTAAAGGTTCCCTCAGGAAATCCTTTCTTCTCCAGTGGAAGTTCTTGCGGAGGCGGCTGCGGTTCTGGCGGAAGTTGTGGCTGTTCAGCATAATAAGAAAAAGAGCAGAGAGGTCTGCTCTTTTTTTTATTAGTGAGAACTTTAGTTTATTGCTTTAAACGAACACAATCAACGCAAAGGTTTCCACAGCAAAACATTTTTTCCTGGGGAACGTAGAACCGATGTCGATATACATACAGTGATTCCTTCTCCCTGAAAAATATCGTATCAGAATGTAGTCTCTTTCCACGCATCGCCTTGGCAGACCACTTTTTAATAGAATGCTCAATATCATGTTTCTCTTTATTGGATTGAATATAGAGAAATGGAATGCCTGCACTTCTTTTTACATGTGCAGCTTCAATTCCGTCCTCCAGCTGAAGTTGTTCGATGAAAAAGTCCCAAATCATATTCAAATCCATGATTACCCTCCATTTCCTATCCTCAGTATGTAGTATTCACTTTACCCATTATTTAATGAAAGTGTGCATAAATCTCGTTTTGTGTGAGAAAGTTGTACTATTCGGGGCGAGCCACCTGCGCTTTTCGTATTGTCGAGCTCCGGTGGCTAGAGGCTCGAGGTCATAAGGCGAAGATCCCAAAAAGGCAAAGACCGCCTTTCCGGTATCTTCGCCTTATGCTTGTCGCCTCTGGGATAGCCACCTGCGCTTTTCGTATTGTCGAGCTCCGGTGGCTAGTCCCTCGAGGTCACAACCGGGAAATCCCATAAGGCAAAAAGCGCCTTTTGGGATTTCCCAGTTGTGCTTGTCGGGCCTGTCCAAGCCACCTGCGCTTTTCGTATTGTCGAGCTCCGGTGGCTAGAGGCTCGAGGTCATAAGGCGAAGATACCAAAAAGGCAAAGACCGCCTTTCCGGTATCTTCGCCTTATGCTTGTCGCCTCTGGGCGAGCCACCTGCGCTTTTCGTATTGCTAATTCCCATATTTTTATGCTAGACTTATAAAAAAGTGATTCCTAGAGGGGAAACTATATGTTAACGCAAAGACAAGGTTTAGTTGTTTGGTTACATAGCTTGAAACATGCCAAGTCCCTTAGACGATTTGGGAATGTTCACTATGTATCGAAGAAAATGAAATATGTTGTGCTTTATTGTAATCAGGATGAAATTGATTCGGTGATGGAACGAATAGCTACTTACTCATATGTAAAAAAAGTAGATCCTTCTTTTAAACCATTTATCAAGTCAGTTTTTGAAAATTCCCGTCCAGATAAAGCGAAGGAATATGATTACAAAATGGGATTTTAATGATTGCTGCCAAAGAGTGTTGTCTTGGCAGCTTTTTTTATAGAGCCACAAGATATTTTCTTTTGCAAATAGCTGCTCTGTGATCCCAACCGTTCATTGTAGAGGCAGAATATAATGATTTAATCGCAGGATGGCAATCAAGTGTTGATAGTAAAGTACAGTTTCAGGAAAAAGTGAGGAAGGTTTTACATCCATTTGGATAATGACCTTATCCACCTTTTCTGCAGTCTCTTCAAAAAGCGAATAGCGCTGGTTTGGTGTGATATTCGGGTTGGGAATTCCTTCTCTGGACACATAGATGGCTTGGAATTTACCTTGCTCTGTCGGTTTCATGACAAGAGCTAAAGACGTTACAGCACGATTCTTTACAACGGTATGGAACGCCATCATATGCTGTAAGCGTCCTTTATTGGTTACTGCAAGCTCCATAAGCTCATAAATATCTGAATATCCTTCTCCTAATTCTATAAAACGTTGAATCATTCTTCTAATCTCCTTTTCTGACTGAGTTAATCAATTCCTTATTATTTCAAACATACAGTCATAAGTAAAGATTCTATAATAAGGTACACAACGTTCATTGAAAGCAAGGATATGGACACGGGATGAAAATCTAGCATATCCCCAAAAAAGTTCACCATCAGGTTTTAAAATCTGCTATCGTATAAGTAATTAAAGGAGTTAAGGGGTAAGGTATGAAACGTTTTCCATTCACTTTCATTTTTAGTATGATCCTTATTAGTTCTGGCATCCTCATCTTCCAATGGATGGGTTTTTCTACAGAAAGTGCTGAAGAGTCTGGTACCGTTGAGGTGAATCAGTCTTATTCCGTTACACATAAGGCTGATCGATTCCTGATCACTCAAACCGTCCATTTCTTATCAACGGTCCCTGATCAGATGACAATTCAATGGCCGGAAGGTGCTGAGGGTTATAGTTGCAGCAATAATAAAGGAGTAGATTGTCTTTCGAAAGAGAACGGAAAATTCTTTTTAATGAATGTAAATAATGATAGTAAGGAAATCGTTATCACATATTCCCTAAAGCAGGCACCTAAATCTGATGTCATGTTAGTAAAGGATTGGTATCCTGTTCTTTCATCTGTTACCACAGTCCAAACAGATATTCAACTAACGGAAAAAAGCTTCAGGACAGGTAAATGGATAGCGGGTTATCAATCGTCTAGTCACAAAAAACTTGATTATATTGATTATTATTTCTTCGATGGTAAAGGGGAACCGTCTGATTTAGTGTGGACAATCGATGAGTGGAAAGAGAAGGACTTGTCCACTGGAAGAGTGTTCTCTGATGGTGTGGATTTAGTTGGTATTGAGGACGGGTTAGAAGGTTTGGGTCCTGTCAAAGGTTTTGTGACGGTAATCATATCAAAAAAAATCAAGCCACATCATTCTCCTCACTTGATCATGTTGAATGAAGTCACAGGGAAGACTCGGGATGATATAATGAGAAGCTTGCTGTATCAATCTTATTCCTCAAAGGACGAAGATGATTGGATGAAGGAATTTATTGCGGCAATCCTCCTGAAATCCCCTCCTAATACTCCCAAGTCATCATGGTCATATAAGGAGATAGTAGAAGGATTGAGTCCACCTCATCTCGATGACTTTAGACAAAGGATTGACAATGAGCGGGTTCAATCAGTGGATGCCGAGAAGCTTGATGCTATCGTAGGTTCGGTGACAGGGTTTCAAACATCTTTTTTTTCTGAAAATGATAAAAGGAAAGAGAATATTCCTCTTGTCTTGTTCATGGATAAGCCGATCGTCTTCAATAAGGAACCAGTTGAATTCACTTATATCTCTTATAAACAGAAGGAATTCATTCAATTTCCTGAAGCAGTGAAGGGATTGGGATTGGAAATCAAAGAACTTCAGCCCGGAGTATTTTTTGCCTCTAAGGATGGAAATACATTCAGGTTTTATGTGAATGAGGATTATTTTATCTATAATGAAGAAAATTATGGCTTACTCATAAAGCCTATACAGACGATAGGTAATTCCGTTTATATGGATGTCCACTGGTTTGAGAAATTATTTAAGGTAAAGGTGAGAAAAAAGGATGACTCCATCCAGGTTTTAAATGAAACATAAAAAGCCCTGCAGAAATTTCTGCAGGGTCCTTCTATATCCATCTCTGGAAAGAAGGAAAAGGGAGAGGAGAAACCGGAGGAAGAACTTATGGGGAATCGTAAGTCTTCTCCGCGGTTGGCAACAACATCAGTTAGGATGCTGTTAGTTTTATTATCACCTACCAAAATGATTTTATACATTTTTTGATCAATTTTAGAATGTGGCGATATGTGTCAAGATATGATAGGATAGTGAAGAAAAAATACATATATGGTGGATGATTATGAGAGTAATATCAGGTACATTAAAGGGGTTGCCGCTCAAGGCTGTTCCTGGAAGTGGCACGAGACCCACAACAGATAAAGTGAAAGAATCTATTTTTAATATGTTAGGACCCTACTTTGAAGGCGGGACTGGCTTGGATTTGTTTGCAGGAAGTGGTGGTCTGGGGATTGAAGCCCTTAGCCGCGGACTGGATTCGGTCATCTTCGTGGACCGTGACGCAAAGGCATTTCAAACCATCAAGTCCAATCTTGAGCACTGTCATTTAACGGAACAAAGTGAAGTGTATCGAAATGAAGCTACGAGAGCGTTAAAGGCGATAGTGAAAAGAAAGATAGTCTTTGATTATATCTTCTTGGATCCCCCTTATAAACAGCAAAAGCTTCAACAACTCCTGGAATTCATCGACGAACACAATCTTCTAAATGAAAGCGGTTTCGTTATGTGTGAACATGGATCGGAAATTACATTGGCGGATAAGTCAGGGAACTTGAAGAAAATCAGGGAAGAGACCTATGGAATCATCAGGATATCGATTTTTTCCAGAGTGAATGATTGAAGAATAGGTAATCAGGTAGGGGGTAAGAAAATGCCAAGCATTGCAGTTTGTCCCGGGAGTTTCGATCCCATTACTTACGGGCATTTAGATATTATTACACGGGGCGCCAAAGTATTCGATCAAATTTATGTAGTGGTACTGAATAATTCTTCTAAAAAGCCTCTATTTTCTGTAGAGGAACGAATTGAATTAATTCAAGAAGTCACGGGAAGCATTCCAAATGTAGTAGTTGATTCATTTCAAGGCTTATTAGTCGATTATGCAAAGAACGTGAATGCAAAGGCGATTATAAGAGGGTTACGTGCAGTTTCAGACTTTGAATACGAAATGCAGATTACGTCTATGAACCGAGTTCTTGATGATGATATTGAGACATTTTTTATTATGACGAATAACCAATACTCATTCTTGAGTTCAAGCATTGTGAAAGAGGTAGCTAAATACGGTGGGGATATCTCTGAACTCGTACCCAAGCGTGTGGAAGAATCGTTGAAGGAAAAATACCATGAATTAAATAAGAACGATTAATAAAACGGGGATGATTCCATCTACCTTTCTCATATTGTGGAGAAGGCAAAGGAAATCATCCCTGTTTTTCATTCATAGACCTGTTTCCGTATGTACAGGATTATATACACTATCAGACTGAGAATGGTAATAACCGGTCCGCATGTCTTGAACCAATAAAGCATTTCGCCCCAGAATGCGTCATTGCCCCATGCGAATACGGGAATGGCATTGGAGTGTTGTTCATCGGAGAATCGTTCATATACCGGTTTCCAAATGAATATGGTTATGACTGAGGCTGCAAATCCATGAACAAAACGTGCATAGAAAAAAGGTTTAAATCGAATATCTGTTTCGGCCAGAATACTTGCTACTTGTGCCTGGACGCTGAATCCGCTGAAACCCAAAATAAAACTAGTAATAATCGCTTGATGGAGAAGACTCGCTTCTGACACCCCACTTGTGAGTTTTGAGCCCAACGTAATTTCAAATAAGCCTGAAATTAACGGGATGCTCAATTGTTCAGGTAATTGGAGCAGTATAAATAGAGACGATAAGCCCTCTGCAATAAAGGTCGTGATATGCAAGTGATAAAGCATTTTATTAACGACGGAAAATAAGATGATGAAGCCTCCAATCATTAATAAAGTTTGAATAGAAGAGGTAACGGCGTCCCCCACTAACTTCCCGATGGGACGCTTGTCCTCTTGCCTTGTTTGATGAAGAGCTGTAAAAGCTTCCATGAGGATGAACCTGTTTTTCTTAGATGTGCTTTCTCTTATGTCAATGTTCTCTTTTCTGCCATAGAACCTCATGGTGATTCCCACAAAGAAGTTTCCAATATAGTGAGCGGCAGCTAATACAATGCCGAGCGTGGCGTTTTGAAAAAAACCGACTGAAACGGCCCCGAATATAAAGAGGGGATTGGAGGAATTGGTGAAGGAAACGAGACGTTCTGCTTCCAGTTTCGTGATTTGTTCTTCCTGACGAAGACGGGCAGTCAATTTTGCACCAGAGGGAAATCCAGAGGCCATCCCCATGGCCCACACGAATCCTCCGACACCCGGAACTCTAAATAAGGGTCTCATAAATGGTTCTAGCAAAACGCCAATAAACCGGACTACGCCAAATCCGATCAACATCTCAGAAACAATAAAAAAAGGTAATAATGATGGAAATACGATCTCCCACCACATATCCAAGCCCCTGATGGATGCTTCAAGAGATTCCCCTGGCATCAGGATGAGGGATGATGCAAATACGGTGACGCTGATGGATAATGCCAAGGTTTTGAGCTTCGATTTAAACAACCGGACGTCCCCCTCTTATGAATTAGGTTTCTTCTATCTCAATTCCTTGTGAAAAGGGAAAAGAATGATAAAATGAGATTAATTCAACTTGTCCTCATATTATTCAATATACTCATACATAATGGAAATAGACCATATGATGAATAAACCGATAACTCGGGAAAAGGGGGAAGGGCATGGACAGACCAAAAATCGGATTAGCCCTTGGCTCGGGCGGCGCAAGAGGATTTGCTCATTTAGGTGTATTAAAGGCATTTGATGATGCAAATATTCCGATTGACATGATTGCAGGAAGCAGCATGGGGGCGTTGGTCGGCTGCTTATATGGAGTGGGTCATAAGATGGAGGACCTATACAAGCTTTCCACCACTTTCAGAAGGAAGTACTACTTAGACTTTACTGTGCCTAAAATGGGCTTTATCGCAGGCAAAAGAATTAAAGAATTCATTCAACTATTTACACATAATAAAAATATTGAAGATTTAAATATTCCAATAAGTGTTGTGGCAACAGACATTACAAACGGGGAAAAAGTCATCTTTACCACCGGTCCTATTTCAAGTGCTGTTAGGGCAAGTATTGCGATACCAGGGATTTTTGTGCCCGAACGAATAAACGGCCGTCTTTTGGTTGACGGGGGCGTAATTGACCGTGTTCCGGTTTCCGTTGTGAAAGAGATGGGTGCTGATATTGTGATAGGGGTCGATGTATCCCACGTGAAACGAAATGCAGAAATCACAACCATTTATGACGTGATCATGCAAAGTATTGATATCCTACAGCTCGAAATTGTCGCTCACCGGGAATTTGCTTCTGATTTCATGATTAGACCCCATGTAGAAATGTACAGTACCAGGGCTTTCAAGAATATTGAAGAAATCATCGATATGGGAGAAGAAGAAGCGAAGAAGGTTATTCCTTCAATTCAAAAAGCTTTAGACAATTGGAAGGAGTAAACGTATGAAAACGAAAACACTCGTAAGAACCCTAGTCATCATGTCGATTATCATGGTGGCAACTTCTTTTTATTATCTACCTTTTTATGTAACGAAACCTGGAAGTGCTCATGAATTGGACCCAATCGTCCATGTGGAAAATGGGTATGATGATGAAGGTGAATTGATGCTTACAACCGTCAGAATGGGACGGGCGAATATTTATGCTTATCTTATGGCGAGCATAAGGAAATATGAATTTATCTTTCCAGTAGAGGATATCAGAAGTCCCCATGAGAGTGACGAAGAGTACAATCTTCGCCAGCTGCAGCTCATGGCCAATTCTCAAAGCCATGCGATTGAAGTGGCTTATAAAAAGGCGGGAAAACCCTATGAATACAAGTATAATGGAATTTATGTCCTGAACATATATCCTTCTATGCCTGCTGAAAAGATACTTAAACCTGGTGATCGCATCACTGCCATCGATGGTCAAACATTTCAGTCATCAGAAGAATTCATTAACTATATCAGTGGGAAAAAGCAAGGGGATAACGTAGAAATCACTTTTGTCAGAGATAATAATAAAATGGATGAAACGATTCCCCTTCAAGCATTCCCGGATATGAAAGATAAAATAGGTCTCGGAATCACATTAAGCGACGATAAAGAAATCAAGACAGATCCCCCGGTAGAGCTCGATACCGACGAAATTGGTGGCCCATCTGCCGGTTTAATGTTCAGTCTTGAAATATACGATCAATTAACAGAAGGCGATCTTGCGAAAGGACATCGGATTGCAGGGACAGGTACAATTTCTGAGGATGGTGTAGTGGGGCGCATTGGAGGCATTGAACAGAAAATCATAGCAGCAGACAAAGCAGGTGCAGAGTATTTCCTTGCTCCACATGAAACGATTACGAAGGAAATGAAAGATAAATACCCAGATATTGAGTCAAATTATGTCGCAGCAAAAAGAACAGCAGAAGACATTGGTACCGATATGAAAGTGATACCTGTCAAAACGTTTGACGAAGCATTGACTTTCCTAAAATCGATAAAGGAATAAGCAAAGAGACTGCCTTCAATCAGGGCAGTCTCTTTGCTTATTCTTTTATCCCTATATCATGAGAGGTGGTTGAGACCACTCTTGATGAAGCAATTTTTTTCGGGCAGTTACATCCTCTAATCCCATTGCATAAATTTCAGCAGCTTTAATGTCCAACTCAATGTCCCGGGGGTTGGCACTGGAGAGCTTGCTGATCAAAGGAAGAGATAGCTTTTTTTTCTGATGATGAATAAATCCTCTCCCCAATTGATTCATGCCAAGAAGCCGGATGTAGCTAGGGGAATGATGTCTTTCCCGCATGGTTTCTTTTTGGGTATTGGTTAATATATGAAGGAGCATCCGTTGGAGACGGGTCCACGTATAACGCTTCGTCTTCAATTTCGTCATAAACTCATCAAAGGAAGAAGACGTTTTCGCACATTCGATCATCCTGTTTTCGATGCCTTCTTCTATTTCATATATTTCCTTTAGTTCCTCTTTAGTAGAAGATAATAGTTTGTATTGTAAAAGAGACCAATAATTTTCCCAACGATGATATCCTCCGTACTCAAGTTGATATTTTTGCAGCGCTTCTACAGTCGTATCGGGAAGATAGGAACCGACTTCATCTTTGCTGTCTGTGTCGAATATACTTTTCCGTATGCTGGTAGCACTTGCGATGGAAGGGGAAGAAAAGTGTTGATCATGGTATCCGGCAGATTCTCTCGTAATGGTATAGGCCTTTAATGGTGATGAAAGTTGATTTCTTGCTTCCATGTAATGAAACCCCAAGATATTATTTGGCTTGCTTAAATCAAGAATCGATTCCTTATCCCCTAACATTTTGAATGCTTTGGCAAGTGCGGAAGGATAACTCATCCCTTCCTGCATACATTCTCTTATGTAAAAATTGTATTGAGCTTGATTTGCCTGAATAAACCGTATCGTTTCCTCAAAGGCACCGATGTCCCCATCTTCACTTCCGAAGCAGAAGCTTTCACAGCCAATGCTATTTAGAAGTGAAATAGCTCCCTTCGAAAAGATTTCGGCATGCTGAGTGGCGAAGCTATATGGAAGCTCAATGACAACGTCAACACCAGCATCCAGGGCCATTTTTGTACGGGACCATTTGGAGATGAGTGCAGGTTCACCCCGTTGCAAGAAGTGACCACTCATCACAGCGACTACGATATCCGAGCCTGTCGTTTTCCTCGTTTCCCTTAAATGATGTAAATGTCCATTATGAAAGGGATTATATTCTACTACTACCCCTGTGGCTTTCATGAAATTCCCCACATCCTTTCTATATTCTCACTTTGTGCTTATACTGTTCATTATATAAGGAAATGATATAGTTTCTCCCCTTTTTTGAAAGAATCATCACGAAAGAAATAAAATATTTGAAAGACGTTGTATTTAAACGTTATAATTACACCACTATGGTTGTAATGAGTGTAAAGAAAAAATATTGACAAACGGTATTATGAAAGCTATAATTACCTTTGTTGCCTTGAGGTGATTACATTGAAATGGTCAATAATACAATTACAAAAATTTAGAGACAAGGGACTTTCCATAGACGAATCAATTAATTTGGACGAACTGAAAGAAATCGATCCTCAAATTATAGAAGTCTCGCCTATTCGAGTGTCTGGAAAGGCAGATATCGGTTCCAACCGTGTCACTTTCCATCTTCATATAGAAGGAAAGTTAGTGTTACCTTGCTCAAGAACCCTTGTGGATGTTGATTTACCTGTTGACATCAATACGATTGAAACGTATCTTCTAAATGAAGCTGATTATGATCAGTACGAAGAAGAGGAAGTACATCGTATCCAAGGTGATGTTATTGATTTAAAACCTGCTATCAGAGAATTACTATTACTTGAGATTCCGATGCAAGTAATCAGTGATGAAGCGAGAGAACAAGATGAGATGCCTTCCGGTAAGAACTGGGAAGTTCTGACTGAAGAGCAAGCTTATCAAGTCGAGCAAGAGGAAGAGAAGAAAGTGGATCCTCGTCTCGCTGATTTAGCAAAACTTCTTGATCAAAACAAGAAATCTTAAAAGCGAAGTACCAGTTCGACTGGCTTCATAATAAGTATGAATCTCTTTTAAGGAGGTGGGAAGAATGGCAGTACCTTTTAGAAGAACTTCTAAAACAGCAAAAAGACAACGTCGTACACACTTCAAACTACGTGTACCAGGTATGGTAGCATGCCCAAACTGTGGTGAAATGAAATTAGCACACCGTGTTTGTAAAGAGTGCGGAACGTATAAAGGAAAAGAAGTTGTAAGCAAATAATTGTTTACTTCGGAAAAAAGCGTGAAGAGGCCATGGCTCTTCACGCTTTTTTTATGTATTAAAAGAGTAGTCAGGAAATGGAAGCATGATGTAAATGTAGACCATTGTCCTGATTAACTTGATAGTAGATAGAAATACCTGTTCATCCAATAAGAAAAACCATACACTATAAGTAAGACAGGAGGGGTAAGGATTTGGGAGAATATTTGATACATACGAATGAAGAAGGAATCATGCAGTTTATCATAGACCGGCCAGAAAAGCGAAATGCTGTTAGTTATGAGGTCATGGAGGGGCTTAGCAAAGCACTGGATGAAAGTATTCAGAATAACTATGTGAAGGCGTTACTCATAACCGGCAGTGGTGATCAGGCTTTTTGCTCCGGTGGAGATTTATCACAGTTTCACAGTCTGAAAACAGAGAATGAAAGCTTCGAAATGCTGCATAAAATGGGTTCGATCCTGACAAGACTGGCCTTATTTCCAAAACCTACGATTGCTTTCATTAATGGGACTGCCATTGGAGGAGGCTGTGAAATCGCAACCGCATGTGATTTTAGAATATCAAAAAGAACGTCCAAAATGGGATTTGTCCAAGGGAACCTTGCCATCACCACCGGTTGGGGAGGTGGGACATTGCTATTAGAAAAATTCCCAGCAAATAGTGCCCTGTCCCTGCTAATGACTGCCCGTGTGGAAAACGCTGAAACCCTTTTGGGCATAGGTTTTATAGACGAATTAGTTGATGATTGCATGCCAGTCAACGAAATTCCTTTTATAAAGATGATTTCATCTAAATCTGAGGGTGTGTTAAAGGCCTATAAACAGCAAATTCTTAATAAATGGGATAAACAAAGAATAGAAGAAAATATCATGAAAGAAGTTAGGCAATGTGCCAAGCTGTGGGCAAGTGATGAGCATCATGAAGCGGTCGATAGCTTCTTTAACAAATGAGGAAATGGCAAATACGAAGGAACAGGTGAAAGGATGAACCTGTTCCTTTTTTGTGCTAAAAAAATCAGATGCAGATTCTATCTTCTCTAGTAAGAGCATATGTATGGAGAAACTGACCTTTACAGGGGGGATGGAAATGTCTTCAAATAGACAAGATGCATGGAGTCAAGATGAAGATGTGTTGTTAGCAGAAGTAGTATTAAGATATATAAGAGAAGGTGGAACCCAACTGCAAGCATTTGAAGAGGTTGGAAGAAAACTATCAAGAACATCTGCGGCATGTGGCTTTCGTTGGAATTCGTTTGTACGCAAACAATACAAATCTGGAATAGAACTTGCTAAAAAACAAAGGAAACAATCTAAGAAGCATTCTCCTGTAAGTAAAACATATACTGAACCTAAGGGAACGAAGGAAGAGAATGGGAAAGAACGAGTTACTCCAGAAGTATTTTCAATGGACGGTATGATAAAATACCTTCAAAAAGCTGAAGAGGCTGTTCGAAATGAAGAAATAGCCAGAACTGAAAACGGTCAGTTTAAAGAACAAATCTCTCAACTTCAGGAAAAGCTTCAAGAAGCAGAAACTGTTTTGCAAGAATATGAAGCAAAATTTAACCTTCTTGAAGAAGACCATAAATCATTGTTGTCCATTTTTGAAAAGGCAAGAAAAATGGCACTTCTACAAGGGAATGAGGACAAAGTGAAATTTCAAATGGATAAAAATGGTAATTTGCAAAGGTTGAATAAATGAAATATGAAAATAGACCGGCCAAAGAATCTCATTGGCCGGTCTATTTTCATATTTTTTATGTAAGTAGTGTCACAATCATTTAGTATTTAAAGGTGCCCCAGGAACATAAGAAAAACCTACCGGAGAGCCGAAAGGTGCCCTTCCGGTAAGTTCCCCTCACAATCGTCGCTGATAAATGAAATGAGAGGGTATTAACTGATCTTTTGCTCAGTTACTCCTTCAGGGAACCATACATACGGATTTTCACCTAGATCTCTTTCTACATCATAGGTTACGGCTTCGAATCCCATTTTATCCCAGAACCCTTGAGATTTAATTCGTGAATTGGTCTTGATTGGTAATCCAAAGCTTTTGGCGAACTCTACAAGCGTTTTTCCATAGCTTTTGTTTTGATACTTGGGAAGTACTTCAAGCTTCCAAAGCTCCAGGTAATTTTGGGGTGGATCGAAGTACTGATCAAACCGTGTATTCCGTTGATATAAACTCATTCTAGCAACCAGTGTATCACCAAAGTATATTCCGTAAAATGGTGAATCACTATCATTTTCGATGATGTTTGCCTGTAAGTCCTCCAACATGGATAATTCCTGAACACCATATTCTTTAAATTTCTTAAACTCTTCAAGAGTTTTATAATTTACTTTTAATTTCTCTACTTTCACTGCCATAGTTTGACCTCCTAAAATGCTGAAAAATAATTCTAGGAAAACATGATGAATCATGTATCCTTTTGCAATTGTTCAAATGGTTAAACAAGTATTTATTATTATTATATAACAAAAAAACAAAAAATTCTGCACTTAATTAAGAAAACGTTTACAATAGAGAAGAAGGAATTCAACGATTTTTGTAGAATTCGTATTATGAACAGGTGTGTTCTAGAAGAAAGGGGAGAGATTGTGCAAAAGATTTTAATTGCAAATAGGGGAGAAATTGCTTCGAGGATCATTAAAACGTGTAAACAATTAAACATTCAAACAGTCGCTGTGTATTCAGATGCAGATCAGGATATGCCCTTTGTTAAAGAAGCGGATGTTGCACACCGCATAGGTGAATCGCAGGTGAATCGTTCATATTTGGTAATGGAAAATATACTCGATGTAGCGAAAAAAGAACAAGTAGATGGGATACATCCTGGCTATGGTTTATTATCTGAAAATGCAAATTTTGCTAGAAGAGTGACAGAAGAGGGAATGGTCTTTATTGGGCCAGCTTACGGCATTATTGAAAAAATGGGGGATAAGGTAGAAGCTAGGAGAGCGATGCAACAAGCGTCGGTTCCTGTTGTACCCGGAAGTGACGGGGGCGTGGAAACCATTGAAACTGCTAAACATGTAGCAACTGAAATCGGATACCCGGTCATGTTGAAAGCAAGTGGTGGTGGCGGTGGAATCGGAATGATTCGCTGTGAAAATGAGCAAGCGCTCGTTCAAAACTTTGATTCTACTAAAAACCGTGCAAAAGCCTATTTTGGTAAAGAAGAGGTTTTCCTTGAGAAATGCATCGAAAATGCACGACATGTGGAGGTGCAAATTTTCGGAGACGACCACGGGAATTTGGTTCATCTCTTTGAACGTAATTGTTCCGTACAACGCAGAAATCAGAAAGTGATTGAAGAATCTCCTTCTCCTGCACTTTCGAAGGAAACGAAAGAGAATATGTTCGCTGCTGCTGTAAAAGCTGGCAAGGCGGTTCATTATACGAATGCAGGAACAGTCGAATTTATTGTGGATGAAGAGGAAAATTTCTATTTCTTGGAGATGAATACGCGCCTCCAAGTCGAACATCCGGTCACTGAAGCGATTACAGGATTAGATTTAGTGAAATGGCAGCTTCTTGTGGCAGCGGGAGAAGCTTTACCGCTATGTAAGCAGGAAGAAATATCAGCTGATGGCCATGCCATTGAGTTTAGAGTATATGCAGAAGATCCAAAGACCTTTTACCCATCACCTGGTCAATTAACGACATTGGTGTGGGGAGAAGGGGAATATGCCCGGATCGATAGCGGATATGAAGAAGGGAATAAAGTCACTCCGTTCTATGATCCAATGATTTCAAAGTGCATCATCAAAGGGAGTGATCGTGAAGATGCATTACATAAAGCGAAGCTCTTCTTTGAAGGTGTATCTATTGAGGGAGTCAAAACGAATGTCACATTATTCAAGGATATTATAGAAGATGCAGGCTTTATTGAAGGAACCTATACGACCAAATGGCTTCAGGACTTTTTAACTGCCAACCGGACGTAATAAATGGTGTGGAAACTAACACCACTCAACTATAAAGAGATCAAACTGGAGGAATCAATCATGAAAGAAATCACATCAACTATGGCTGGTACGGTATTAAATGTATTGGTAGAACAAAATGGAGAAGTCTCTATTGGAGATACGGTATTAATGCTTGAATCAATGAAAATGGAAATACCTGTCGAGGCTGAATCTGCAGGAAAAGTTTCTGAAATAAAAGTGAATGTAGGAGATTTCGTCAACGAAGGGGACGTATTACTGGTCATTGAAGGGTGATAGACTAATCAAACGGGACTGTCAGAGATTATCCGTAATCTCTGCCTTCTCCATCATTGGACGATTAATCAGAACCTGATTTATGAGGAATAGGATCATGTACATTACGACGGAGGGGATAATATGTCTACATCTAAAACAATCACAGATACTCTCGAAGAAACGAGAGAAAGGATCGCATCAGGCGGCCAATCTAAGTATCATGAGAAATTAAAAGAACAAAAGAAGATGTTTGTTCGTGATCGACTTCAACAACTCTTTGATAATGGGGATTATCAAGAAGATGGTATGTTTGCAAACAATAAAGCCGAAGATCTACCTGCTGATGGTGTCGTCACAGCGATTGGGAAAGTGGGAGGTCAGACAATATGTGTAATGGCCAATGACTCCACAGTAAAGGCTGGATCCTGGGGGGCCAGAACGGTTGAGAAAATCATCCGGATACAAGAAACGGCCTTGAATTTAAAAGTGCCGATTTTCTATTTGGTGGATTCAGCAGGGGCGCGCATTACCGATCAGTTGGATATGTTTCCAAACAGACGTGGAGCAGGTAAGATCTTTCATAACCAAGTGAAGATGTCAGGGATGGTTCCGCAAATCTGTGTCCTTTTCGGACCATCTGCAGCTGGAGGAGCATATATTCCCGCGTTTTGCGATATTGTGATCATGGTAGATGGGAATGCTTCCATGTATCTGGGTTCTCCTCGTATGGCAGAGAAAGTAATAGGGGAGAAGGTTACTCTGGAAGAAATGGGTGGAGCGAGAATGCACTGCTCTGTGAGTGGATGTGGAGACCTGCTCGCTGCTTCAGAAGAGGAAGCGATTGAAGAAGCCAAACGATACTTAAGTTATTTCCCGGCGAATTATCAAAATAAGCCTAAAGTAAAAGATGGACTTGCTCCTAAACACGAAAAGCTATTAGAAGACATTATTCCAGAACATCAAAATGCACCATTTAATATGTACGACTGTATAGACACGTTGATTGATGAAGGAAGCTTCTTTGAGATGAAAAAGCTCTTTGCTCCTGAATTGATTACAGGGTTCGGACGACTAGATGGGAAAGTAGTAGGGATTATTGCCAATCAGCCAAAAGTTAAAGGAGGAGTCCTTTTCCATGACTCGGCTGACAAGGGGGCAAAATTCATTCAATTATGTGATGCTTTCCATATTCCGTTACTATTCCTTGCTGATGTACCTGGCTTTATGATCGGGACAAAAGTGGAAAGAGCTGGAATCATTCGTCATGGTGCGAAGTTGATTGCAGCCATGAGTTCTGCAACAGTCACAAAGATTTCTGTAATCGTAAGAAAGGCTTATGGAGCCGGTTTATATGCGATGGCGGGACCCGCTTTCGATCCGGATGTATGCATCGCACTTCCTACCGCTCAAATTGCTGTAATGGGACCGGAAGCCGCGGTGAATGCCGTATACTCAAACAAAATTCAAGCCATCGAAGACCCGAAAGAAAGAATTCAGTACGTGCAAGAAAAGCAAAAAGAGTACAAAGAGCATATTGATATTTATAAATTGGCTTCTGAATTGATTGTTGATGAGATCACCGCTCCAAACGAGTTACGTTCCGTATTGATCCAACGCTATAAACTTTATGAAACAAAGGATGTCCAATTCAGTGAAAGAAAACATCCTGTCTATCCTGTATAAGATGATTTGAGTGGGGCTCGTCCTTTTGGGACGGGCCTTTTCTAATGAACGAAGAGTGATTCTTTCAGCCTATTGTTTTCTTAAAGAGAATAATTTGGTAAAATAATAGTAACTATGAACAGCAAGGGGTTATTATGAGAATAGGAATCATTGGAGGTGGGTCAATAGGCCTCCTGTTTGCAGGATATTTAGGGGAATTATTCGATGTCACACTTATCGTAAGAAGAGAGTCACAAGTGAAGTCCTTATTAAAGAATGGGGTGACGATCCATAAAGAAGGCTCTTCATTCACTACGAACGTACAAGCGACAACTAGTATGAAGGCCAAGTCTGATTTCAATCTCGTAATAGTGACAGTAAAGGAATACGATTTGAGCTCGATTGAAAATGAACTTGTTGAAAATGGAATAACGATGCCCATATTATTTGTTCAAAATGGAATCGGCCACATCAATTGGGTGAAATCGTTGCCCCACCCCAACATTCTCGCGGCATCGATCGAGCATGGAGCATTGAAGGTAAATGACGATACAGTGCGTCATCACGGGGAA
The DNA here is from genome assembly GCA_963787015.1 of uncultured Bacillaceae bacterium. Lineage (GTDB taxonomy): Bacteria > Bacillota > Bacilli > Bacillales > Bacillaceae_B > Rossellomorea. Next base: position 900,611 of record CAWBBM010000040.1, on the reverse strand, counting down.
GCAAAGACAAACATTGCTTTAATTAGGGGAGAATGGGGAGTTGTAGAAGAAGTAGCAGCAATGAGCATTGATACCTTTCCATTTTTATGTAAGTCAGACTACGAGGAAATGCTTCTATCCAAGTTATTTATTAATGTATTGATCAATCCTCTGACAGCTTTAGCTGGCGTGACGAACGGAAAGCTAGTTGATAACCCGCATTTTCACCAAATACAGAGAGACCTATTCCGTGAGCTTCTCCTCCTGTTTCCCCATATGGAAGGCATAATTTCTTTAGAGGGTGTAATAGGAATTTGTCATAATACATATCTAAACAGATCTTCTATGTTGAAAGATATTGAGTCACTAAGAAAAACAGAAATCGAATCGATCTTAGGTGTTCTGCTAGAGAGAGCGCATGAAGAAAACCATTTTGTGCCCATCATGAATGTACTTTACAGTTTAGTTAAAGGAATAGAAAGAGAAGGTCTGGGGGGATAAAATGGCTTCCGTTTTTTCAACGATTATCGCCATTTTCGTGATGATTCCATTTTTGGGTTATTTCATTAGCTTTATAGTGGCAAAGGAAATCCTGAAAAATCATCGTAAAGCGGTTCATGTCGCTATTGATATTACCACATTTCTATTAATTATCTCTGTGCACTTTATTGTGATTGCCATTTGGCATACCTCTTATTTATGGCTCATTTTTTTGGCGATTTGTTCAATCGGGGTTCTTTTTGCCATTACATATTGGAAGGTGAAGGGAGAAATTCACTACCCGAAGCTGCTAAGGGGTTTCTGGCGCATGAATTTCCTGTTATTTTTCACAGCATACATTACGTTGATGATCACAGGCTTGATACTCCGTATTCTTGACTTATATTAAAAAGTTGATTACGTATCCTTTGATAGTGCAGAGACTAAAACTCACGCCACGGGGAAGGTGAGCACCTCTCGCTTCAATGAAGCACCAATCGCTACCTTAACCAGCAACAAAGTACACGGAAACAGCCCTGCAAAGCGAGCCATGTAAAAACGTCAGGCAAGTTTTTTCCTTTTCCTTTTGTGGAATGATATACTCATCGTTAGGATATAAAGAGCTAGAAAAGGAGTAATTCATATGGAATTGGAAAGCTTAAACATTCCAGCAATAAATCGATTTGCCTCTCAATACTTAAAACAAGAAGAGCCTGTCACTTCTTTTTTTCATTATAATATCAACAACCCAACAGTCTATTCAGAACGGATGAAGGCTTTACAGTCACGCAGGTTTCCGAGAGAAGGACTTGCAGAATGCATATCTTCTTACATGGAAGGATTACCCACGTCTAAAAAAGTAGAAGAATCACTTGGAAAGTTAAAAAAAGATGCAGTAACTGTCGTAGCCGGACAACAGGCAGGTTTATTGACAGGTCCGCTTTATACGATACATAAAATCATATCAGTTATTCAATTGGCCAGACAGCAGGAAGCTGAGTTAAAACATTCTGTTGTACCCGTATTTTGGATTGCTGGAGAAGATCACGATTATCAAGAAGTGAACCATATTTATGTAGAGAAAGGTTCAAAGTTAGAGAAGATCGGGTACCCTGAAAGAGTGCTTGATAAGAAGATGACTTCTCAAATTACTTATACCAAATCCGTGATGAAGAAGTGGCTAGATGAGATTTTGGCTGCCCTTGGAGAAACTGAATATACAAAACCTCTTTCTGCAGAGCTCTATGAAATGATAGACAATGAAGAATCCATCGTTCGCTTCTTTGCTCGTATTATCATGAGTTTATTCAAGGATTTCGGTTTACTAGTCATAGATTCTTCCCATCCTTCTTTGAGAAGGCTTGAATCTCCACATTTTCAATACTTAATTGAAAACAGTCAGTCGATTACTAATGAGGTTCTTAAGCAGCAAGATGAGATTCGAGGAAATGGATTCCATACTCAATTGGACATCGCGCCGACAGCCGCGAATCTATTTCTGCAAATCCGAAATGAGCGGGCTTTGTTAGATAGAGATGGGAATACGTTCTTTGAGAAGAATAGTGGCCAAACCTATTCTTCGATGGACTTGTTATCAAGATTGGAAGAAAACCCGGAAGCATTCAGTAACAATGTTGTGACAAGACCCTTGATGCAGGAATGGTTATTCCCTACACTTGCATTCATTGCAGGTCCGGGTGAAATTGCCTATTGGGGAGAATTGAAAAAAGCATTTGAATTTGTAGACTTGAAGATGCCACCCGTTGTACCTCGACTGAATATTACAATCGTGGAAAGAGAAGTGGATAAGAAGATCCGCGACCTTCAATTAACTCTTCATGGAGTAATAACTGAAGGGGTTTCAACTGCTCGCAATGCCTTTTGGAAGTCTCTTGAAAGCCCAGGATTAGAGTCGGAAATGAAAGAAATGGAAGAAGAACTGAAACGGAAGTATGAAATGATCAGGCAGCAGGCGGCTATGATTGATAAAGGATTGAATTCTATTATCGATAAGAACCTTGAATTTCACCTTAGTCAATTCGAATATTTGCGAAAAAAAGTGGATAAAGCCCAGGAAGATAAGCATTCATTAACGTTTGCTCAATTTATGAAAGTGGAAAATAGCATCAGGCCAAATGGAGGACCACAGGAAAGAACATGGAATCTCCTCTACTTCCTAAATAAATATGGCCACGGTTTCGTTACAGATCTCACCCTTCAAGACTTCACTTTTGATGGTACCCATAAAGTGGTATATCTCTAATACAAAAAGAAATTCTCGACAACCATAAAAATAAAAGGACCTAATTCGCTTTATCGTGCGAATTAGGTCCTTTTTACGTTGTTTAAAGACAAATTTCTGCGGTGCTAAATTGTCTAGAAAAGGTAGAAAAAGACTAATGAAAAATAGAGGGGATTTTTTGTAAAGAAAGAATTTAGAAAAGAGTGGAGAAAAGTGGGGGGATGTGGTACATTTGTGTTAGAAAGTGGGGGCAGTGCATATGTTCATGGGCGAATATCAACATAACATTGATAATAAAGGCCGTTTAATCGTACCTGCCAAGTTCCGTGATCACCTCGGAGATGCATTTGTCATCACACGTGGGCTGGATCAATGTTTATTTGGTTATCCCATGGAAGAATGGAGAGCGCTTGAAGAGAAGCTCAAAGCGCTGCCCCTGACAAAGAAAGATGCCCGTGCCTTTACACGTTTTTTCTTCTCGGGAGCAACTGAGAGTGAGTTGGATAAAACCGGTAGAGTCAATATTCCTGCTACACTTGTGAACTATGCAAAATTGGATAAAGAATGCATTATTTTGGGAGTTTCCAATCGAATTGAGATTTGGAGTAAGTCATTATGGGAAGACTATTTTACACAGTCTGAAGATTCATTTGCTGAGCTTGCAGAGAATATGGTAGGGTTCGATATCTAATCCCCACAAAACGTTCGATTGGAAAGGTGAAATCAACATGTTTAAACATACCACTGTATTATTAAGGGAAACGGTAGATGGCTTGAATATTAAAGAAGATGGAATTTATGTAGATTGTACGTTAGGCGGGGCAGGACATAGTGAATACCTTGTCAGCCAGTTAACGTCAGAAGGACATCTGTATTGCTTTGATCAGGATGAAACAGCCATCAACCACGCGAAAGAGAAGCTTTCATCATACCAAGACAGAATAACATTCGTTCAATCAAATTTCCGAAACATTAAGGAAGAGCTTGAACATCTTGGAGTACATAGTGTGGATGGGATTCTATACGATCTAGGTGTGTCATCACCTCAACTGGATACTCCAGAAAGAGGCTTTAGTTATCATCATGATGCACCACTCGATATGAGAATGGACCTGCAAGGAGACGTAACCGCTTATGATGTTGTTAATCATTGGCCGTTTGGAGACTTAGTTCGCATCTTTTATCGATATGGGGAAGAAAAGTTCTCCAAGCAAATTGCAAGAAAGATTGAAGCAGCCCGGGAGGTTAAGGCCATTGAAACCACCGGAGAGCTTGTCGAACTGATCAAGGATGGAATTCCTGCCCCTGCGAGACGAAAGGGAGGTCACCCTGCCAAGAGAGTATTTCAAGCAATCCGAATTGCCGTCAATGATGAGCTTGGAGCGTTTGAGGATTCCCTTGAGCAGACGATTGAACTGCTTCATAAAGGCGGAAGAGTTAGTGTCATAACATTTCATTCCTTAGAGGATCGAATATGTAAAACGATGTTTAAGGAAAAAGCATCAGGGCCTGACCTGCCCCATGGATTGCCGATTATTCCAGAGGGTTATGAAGCAGAGCTTAAGCTTGTTACGAGAAAGCCAATCTTACCTAGTGAAGAAGAATTAGAAGAAAACAATCGAGCTAGGTCAGCTAAATTAAGAATCGCAGAAAAAAATATATAAATAGAAGGAAACGGGAGGGAGAATTTTGAGTAACTTAGCCAGAAATTATGAGCAGCAAAAAGGTGAGAAGTCCTATCAGTCCGTACAAGCCAAACCTCAACGTCTTAGAGAAGAAAGAAGGTCAGTTGTCACTCCGGGTGAAAAAATCCTTGTGGCCATCTTCGCAATGATATTCTGCTTCTTAGCGGTGCAAATTGTGTCTACTCAGGCAGCTATCTATGATGTGAATAAAGAGGTTCAGCATGTTGAAACCACGATTGACAAGCAACAAAAGGCGAACAATGACCTGAAACTTCAAGTCAGTGAGTTGAGTACGTACGAGCGTATCCTTGAAAAAGCCAAAGAGCTTGGACTTAACTTAAAAGAAAAGAATGTTAAGGTTGTTGAACAGTAATGAAAAAAAGACCAAGTATGAACATAGGGGCAGCCATCCTTTTCGGGATTTTCGGCTTGCTCTTTTTTGTATTAATGGTTCGCTTTGTCACGATTCAGGTAACAGGTGAAGCGGAAGGGGAAGTACTTGCTTCCCAAGCGGCAAAAAAATATATTAAAAGCCATATTTTAGAAGCCCATAGAGGAACGATTTTCGATGGTAAAGGTGAGGTCATAGCGGAAGATACCTCTGCATATACGCTCGTTGCCATCTTGGATCCCAGCATTACCAGTGACCCTAAGAAACCGAAACATGTGACCGATCCCGGGAAAACGGCTAAAGTTCTCGCTAAGTACCTTGATATGAAGGAAAGTGCGATATACGACCGTTTAACCAAAAAAGGTCCAAACAAAAAAATTCCGTATCAAGTGGAATTCGGTGCTGCAGGAAGAGACTTATCTCATCAGATGATGCTTGAAATCAAAGAAGAGGACATACCTGGTGTTACATTCAGGAAGGAAGCGAAACGATTCTACCCGAATGGTTCATTTGCTTCACACCTGATAGGGTTTGCGCAAAAAACAACCTCAGAAAACGGCGATTCTACAACTGTTGGGAAAATGGGCGTAGAAGCAAGCTTCAATGATGTTTTAAAGGGGAAAGATGGTTCAGTAGCATACAAAAGTGATGTTTGGGGTTACCTGCTGCCGAATGCAGATGAGCATGTTACACCTCCCAAAGACGGAGACGACATTTACTTGACGATAGACAAGAAGGTTCAAACGTTTCTTGAAGAAGCAATGAATGAAGTCCAAAAAAAGTATAAACCGAAGAAAATGTTTGCGATCGTTTCAGATCCGAAAACCGGGCAAATACTGGCCATGTCTCAAAGACCGACATTTCATCCTGATTCACGAGAAGGATTATTGGACAACTGGACCAACATCATTGTTGAGGATACGTATGAGCCGGGTTCCACAATGAAGTCCTTTTCTTTGGCTGCAGCGGTGAATGAAGGGAAGTTTAATCCAAATGAAACCTATGAATCTGGTAAGTTTTATGTGGATAATGTCCCAAACCCGATACGGGATCATAACGGTGGGGAAGGTTGGGGAACCATCTCTTTCTTGGAAGGTGTCCAAAGATCTTCCAATGTGGCATTCGCTAATCTTCTGGATAAAATAGGATTTAAAAAATATGAGGATTATTTACATGAATTTGGATTTGGTGAATCTACCCATGTGGGTTTACCGAATGAAGCATCGGGTTCAATTTTATACCATTACCCTATCGAGAAATACACGACCATATTCGGACAAGGTACAACCGTAACACCGCTTCAAATGATCCAAGCCGAATCTGCGATTGCGAATAATGGGAAAATGATGAAACCTTATGTTATATCTAAAATCGTCGATCCTAATACAAAGAAAGTGATTAAAGAGACGAAGCCTGAAGTATCCGGAAGTCCCATTACGAAAGAGACGGCCGAAAAAACAAGGGAGTATCTGGAAACGACAGTTACTTCTGAACATGGTACAGGGCAAAAGTTTGCAATAGAAGGGTATCGTGTCGGTGGTAAATCCGGTTCCGGTCAGATTCCGGATCCTGCTAATGGCAGGTATATGGTAGGGAAAGAAAATTATCTATTCTCATTTATGGGAATGGCTCCGATCGATGATCCCCAATTGATTGTCTACGTTGGAGTTCAACAGCCGGAATTGGAGCCGACCGAGATAGGTTCAGATCCTGTCTCTGCTATTTTCAGACCTGTTATGCAAAACAGCTTGAAATATTTAAATATCAAACCACAGGAAAAAGTTAGCCTGAAAAAGCAGGCACTTCCTGATACAAGAGACATGACCGTAGAAGAAGCGAAAACAGAACTTAAAAAAGCAGGGGTTTCTCCAATTGTTGTCGGAAATGGTTCCAAAGTGGTTAAACAGCTCCCTCAAGCCGGAAGTGGAATTCTTGAAGGTGAGAGAGTGGTAATCAAAACCGACGGTGAAGTGACAATTCCTGATATGAAGGGATGGTCAGTAAGGGATGTCTTTAAGGTGGCTAACCTTGCCGGCCTTAAAATCAATATGGTTGGAAATGGTTACGCAGTTAGCCAAAACATTCAGCCAGGGGTAAATGTCAAGAAGGAGGAGCCTCTTGTCGTTAACTTCAAGACTCCGGAAGAAGCAGCGGAACCAAAAGAAGAAGATGAGGAAGAGCCGCTAAATTAGCAAAAAGGGTTGACTCGTGTATGTGAGGCACCTTCCCTTACCTGTAGGATGATGAAAAACAGGTAAAGGAAAGTCCTCATCCGGGTCACCCTTTTTGTTGTTTGGCTTCATAATATGATCATATTATGAAGCCAAATCAAATTATCCTGAAATCCCCCTTGAATCGTACCGGTAGTGAAATATATGCAAAACACCAATCACTGATTTCAAACATACCCCAATAAGTCCAAGCATATAATGGAACGAGCCATAGAAGGGGAGGTTCCATTTGTGAAAAGAGTATCCAATGTAACAGTAAGAAAAAGGTTAGCCATAGCGCTTGTGGTAGGCGTCCTCGTTTTCTCCATCATTGATATAAGGTTGGGGTATGTTCAGTTTTTTAAAGGGGACTGGCTTACCGGTTTGGCGAAAGATTCCTGGAGTCGAAACATCCCATTTCAACCGGAGAGAGGGAAAATAGTCGACCGCAATGGAGTTGAGCTCGCTGGAAATCAAAGTGCACCGACGATATTTGTCGTCCCTCGACAAATCACAGACCCTCAGGGTACTGCGGATAAACTGGCGGCGGTTCTTAATATTTCAGTAGAATCTGCATATAAATATGTAACACAGAAAGCCAATATGGTGCTAATTAAAGAAGCGAGGAAGATTTCGTATGAGAAAGCAAAAGAAGTTAGGGATCTAAACCTGAAGGGTGTTTATTTAGGCGAAGATTCTAAACGATATTACCCATATGGGAGCTATTTATCCCATGTGCTTGGGTTTGCCGGGATAGATAATCAGGGTTTGATGGGACTCGAACTTTCATATGATGAGGAGCTTAGCGGAGACAAAGGATATGTGAAGTTTTTCTCCGATGCAAAAGGGAAAAGAATGCCTGACATGGCAGATGATTTTGAAAAACCGGAAAATGGGCTGGACCTAAAGTTAACGATCGATTCAAAGGTTCAAACAATAGTGGAACGTGAATTGGATATAGCCCAGGCTACTTATAATCCGGATGGTATTATCGCCATTGCCATGAATCCTAAGAACGGTGAAATATTGGCAATGTCCAGCCGACCGACTTTTGATCCGGCGAATTTTCGAAATGTTCCTCAAGAAGTATATAACCGAAATTTACCGATTTGGAGCACGTATGAGCCGGGGTCCACATTTAAAATCATTACCCTGGCTGCAGCCCTTGAAGAAAAGAAAGTCGATCTATATAAAGAAACATTTCATGACCCTGGTTATATTGAAGTTGCCGGATCGACCCTGCATTGCTGGAAGCGAGGCGGCCACGGTACCCAGACATTTTTGGAAGTGGTACAAAACTCATGTAACCCCGGGTTTGTAGAATTGGGTCAGAGACTAGGGAAAGAAAAATTGTTCAGTTATATTGATGATTTTGGATTTGGTCAAAAGACGGGAATAGATCTTCAAGGAGAAGGGAAGGGTATTCTATTTAATCTTGACCGGGTGGGGCCGGTTGAGCAGGCGACAACCGCATTTGGTCAAGGTGTGGCTGTAACACCTATCCAACAGGTAGCAGCTGTATCTGCAGCAGTCAACGGTGGAGTGTTGTATCAACCTTATATTGCAAAAGAGCTTATTGACCCCTCAACCGGAGAAGTGGTTATGAGAAAGACACCTCAAATCAAGAAAAGGGTCATTTCCGAAGAAACGTCAAAACAGATTCGTGAAGCGTTGGAAAGTGTTGTTGCAAAAGGTAGCGGTAAGAAAGCTTTTGTAGATGGTTACCGGGTAGGAGGGAAGACGGGAACCGCACAAAAAGCAAAAGATGGTAAATACCTGGAAAACAATCACATCGTTTCTTTTATGGGCGTAGCGCCTGCGGATGATCCGGAAATTGTCGTATATGTTGCAGTGGATAATCCGAAGGGGACAATTCAATTCGGTGGAGTAGTTGCTGCCCCTATCGGTGGGAGCATCATCGGTGATAGTCTAGAAGCAATGGGTGTGCCAAAGCGTGAAGGGCAAATTGAAAAAGAATTGACGTGGACGGACATTCCATTGGTAGAAACCCCTGACCTAATCGGATTGACGAAAAATGAGTTACAGGAGCAGCTCGTAAACCTCGATTTGGATATTAGTGGAAATGGTAAAAAAGTAGTGAGTCAGTCACCAGATCCAGGGGTGAAGATCAAACAGGGATCAAAAGTGAGAGTCTACCTGTCGGAATAACGATAACGGTGGTCTACATTGGAACAGATTAATGATATACTTTTTATTTGTGCCAGGGGCTTTATAATGTGATGAAAGCCCTTGGTTGTGTAAAGGGTGTTTGATAGCTTCCAATAAAAATAGTGAACTAAGTTAAAAGGTTGATAGCTTTCAAACGCATTTTTTTGTAAAATATAAAAAGGTTGCTTTCTACCTGTGAGGAGTTGAAAAGATGAGATTGCACACTTTGCTGGAAGTACTACCGTTTTTCTCAGTACAGGGTGAAGGGAATCCAGCTATTTCAAACATCGCTAACCACCATAAGAAAGTGAAAATTGGTGATTTGTTTATCTGTATTACTGGATTAGAAATCGATAGTCATTCACTTGCAGGGGTCGCCGAGAAGAACGGTGCCGTTGCGATTCTCGCCGAGAGGGAGTTGGAGGCCGATATCCCGGTGATCATTGTACCAGATACGAAAAAAGCAATGGCCATTCTGGCAGATTACTTTTATAAACAGCCCTCCCATCAGCTCCTTTTGGTCGGAGTAACAGGTACAAACGGGAAAACCACGACCACCCACCTGATTGATCAGGTTTTTGCTCATAGTGGAATGAAGACGGGTTTAATCGGAACTCTGCATATAAAAGTGGGGGATGACTTGCAAGTTAGTCATAATACGACTCCAGACAGTTTAACCTTGCAGCAAACTTTTAAACGATTTTGTGATAAGGGAGTTACATCTGCTATCATGGAAGTTTCATCCCATGCCCTGGATCAGGGCCGGGTTCATGGCTGTGACTATGATATAGCGGTGTTTACAAACCTCACACAGGACCACCTGGACTATCATAAATCCATGGAGGAATATCGTAACGCTAAAGGCTTATTGTTTTCTCAATTAGGGAATACTTATTTTAAGAAATCGCCTAAATATGCCATTATCAATAAAGACGATGAAGCAGCTGCTTATTTCATTAGATCAACAGCCGCCAATGTATTTACATATGGCCTGTCCCCATCAGCTGACTTCCATGCGAAAGATATCGTCTTAAAAGCAACGGAGTCCATTTTCACGCTTGTTTCACCATTTGGAGAGCGGGAGATGGTCCTGAAGTTAGCAGGACAGTTTAATATATACAATGCACTTGCTGCAATCGCAACGGCTTCTGCTGCGGGGATATCGATTGAAGACAGTATTTGGAGTCTTGAAAGGGCGCAAGGTGTCAGAGGAAGGTTTGAAACAGTTTCTGAGGGCCAGCCCTTTTCCGTCATAGTGGATTATGCCCACACTCCGGATGGTTTGAAAAATGTATTAGAAACCATCCAGACGATTACAAAAGGGAAAGTGATTGTTGTAGTCGGCTGCGGGGGGGACAGGGATAAGATCAAGAGGCCAATCATGGCAGAAATTGCATGTGATTATGGGGACTATGCCATTTTCACCTCTGATAATCCGAGAACAGAGTCTCCACACAAGATTTTGCATGATATGGAATCCGGTGTTGTCGGGAAACACTACCAATTAATCGTAGATCGTAAGGAAGCAATCAAAGAAGCAATAAGTCTTGCTGAACCGGAAGATGTGGTACTGATTGCAGGAAAAGGTCATGAAACGTATCAAATCATCGGGAATGATGTATTCGATTTCGATGACCGTGAAGTTGCAAGAAACATTATAAAGGGGATGTAGAAATGCTCTTTTATGATGAGGTGAAAAAATTATTTCCAGATACAAGAGGAATACTTCTGCCTGGTTTTACGTTTCTAGTAGTTTCAAATTCAACTAGGATGGGAATGGAAAAGGGACTATATGTCCCTTTTGGTGATGAAATAAATCTTTTTAAAAGCATTGAAAATGGAGCGATTGCTTCTTTTTGGCCGAAGAGTAAATTGATACCATCATTTGTTCCGAACCACTTTCCATTATTTATGGTTGAAGATGTATATACAGCATATGTAGACTTACAGGAGCAATACAAACAAAATCACAATCAAGAAAAGTGGGAAATTATGACGAAGTTTATTTTCAGCAATGAATCCGAAAAAAAACAAACCAGTAATGAATTCAACAGTAATAAGGATCCAAAAAGTGGAAAGGGAGGGGGGTTACATTGATGGAACGAGTGATCTTATTTACAATCATCATGGCATTTCTTATAACCGTATTACTTGCCCCCGTATTTATTCCTTTCCTGAGAAGATTAAAGTTTGGGCAAAGCATCCGTGACGAAGGACCAGAGTCTCATCAAAAAAAGACTGGAACACCAACGATGGGTGGAATCGTCTTTTTAGTAGCCATTGTGATTACAACCTTTGTTATGACGGGAAAATATTCAGAGCCCGGACCTGAAACATATTTAATGATTCTTGTGACAGTCGGCTTTGGATTATTGGGCTTTCTGGATGACTTTATTAAAGTCGTCATGAAAAGGAATTTGGGATTAACGTCCAAGCAGAAACTAATCGGCCAAATTGTCATATCGGTGATCTTTTATCTCATCTTTAAACAGAACGACTTCCCGACAACTGTTTCAATTCCATTAACGGACATTTCGTTTGAATTAGGATGGTTTTATTGCTTATTCATCATCTTTTGGCTGGTCGGATTTTCAAATGCGATCAATCTAACAGATGGCCTGGATGGGTTGGTATCCGGAACAAGCGCAATCGCTTTCGGTGCTCTAGCGGTCTTAGCCTGGAATCAATCACAATTTGATGTTGCCATCTTTGGTGTGGCGGTAGTTGGGGCGGTACTGGGGTTCCTAGTGTTCAACGCTCATCCTGCAAAAGTATTTATGGGAGATACGGGGTCATTGGCACTGGGAGGAGCAATCGCAGCGATTGCCATATTAACCAAATTGGAAATTATCTTAATCCTTATTGGTGGAGTTTTCGTCATTGAGACTCTTTCAGTCATCTTGCAGGTGGCATCCTTTAAAACCACAGGGAAACGTATTTTCAAGATGAGTCCACTGCATCATCACTATGAATTGGTTGGATGGTCAGAGTGGCGTGTTGTCGTAACATTCTGGACAGTGGGATTGCTTTTTGCTGTTTTAGGAATCTATATTGAGGTGTGGTTATAATTGAAGAACATTACAAAGTTTAAACATAAAAAAGTACTTGTATTAGGATTAGCTAAAAGTGGGGTAAGTGCAGCCTCTCTTCTACATAAGTTAGATGCATTTGTGACAGTAAACGATCAAAAGCCTTTATCGGAAAACCCTGAAGCGCAGGGACTTCTTCAGGAAGGAATCAAAGTAATATGCGGAAGTCATCCAATCGAACTGCTTGACGAGGGCTTTCAATATGTCGTAAAAAACCCTGGAATCCCGTATCACAATCCGTTAATTAAAAAGGCACTTGAAAAGAACATCCCTGTTTTAACAGAAGTAGAGCTTGCTTATTTAATTTCAGAGGCAGAAATGATCGGTATTACTGGGACAAATGGGAAAACCACGACAACAACACTTCTGTTCGACATGCTGAAAGAAGATAAGAAAAATCCTCTTATAGCCGGAAATATAGGGACCGTCGCAAGTGAAGTGGCCCAAAATGCGAAAGAGGACGAGAAGATGGTAGTGGAACTTTCATCATTTCAATTAATGGGGATCGAAGAGTTCGCCCCTCATATCGCCATCATTACGAACTTGTATGATGCCCATCTTGATTATCATGGAAATCTGGATGAATATTGGAAAGCGAAATCCAATATTACGAAAAATCAAACTGAAAAAGACTATTTGATCATCAATGGGGATCAAGACCATGTCAGGGACGCAGTTGGTTTTACAAAAGCCCAAGTGATTCCTTTTTCAACAAAGAAAGAAGTAGATGGTGGGATTTATATTAAAGATGGCGCTATTTTCTTCAGGGAAGAACGGGTCGTAGACTTAGCTTCCATCGTGTTACCAGGTGCACATAATCTTGAAAACATCCTTTGTGCAGTTGCTGCATGCAAAATTTATGGTGTATCCAACCATAGCATTGAGAAGGTGCTTAGTTCGTTTGCAGGAGTGAAACATCGAACTCAATTTGTTCGTGAAGTAAAGGGTATTAAATTCTACAATGATTCTAAAGCGACGAACAGCCTGGCGACGAAAAGTGCACTCAATGCCTTTGAATCTCCTACCATATTGCTAGCAGGCGGTTTGGACCGAGGGAATGAATTTGATGATCTTCTTCCGTTTCTAGATAATGTGAAAGTATTAATCACATTTGGAGAAACGTCAGAGAAGTTCGTCAAAACAGGTGAAAAGGCAGGGATACGGACGATCATTCCTGTCGATAATGTTGAAAAGGCTGTTCCTGTTGCTTTCGAACATGCAAAAGAAGGAGATGTCGTCTTGTTGTCTCCAGCTTGTGCGAGTTGGGATCAATATCGAACTTTTGAAGAACGCGGTGACATTTTTATCGATGCAGTGCATAAGCTTTAATAAGGGCTTGTCCATAAAGAGCATCCATACTTTTACAACCAGTCATTCAATCCAAGATAAGTAGTTTTCTTTGCTCGAACGGCTCTAAATTTGTCTATTCGAGGTGTTTAAGATTGCCCTTAAAAAAATCGACTCCCGATTTTATACTCATTGTGGTCACACTTACTTTACTTGCGATTGGATTAATCATGGTGTACAGTGCGAGTGCTGTATGGGCGGATTACAAGTTCGCTGATTCCTTTTTCTTTGCGAAGAGGCAAGTACTCTTTGCCGGTGTAGGATTGTTTGCCATGTTCTTCATCATGAATGTTGAATATTGGACGTGGAGGAATTGGTCGAAAATCATCATCATTATTTGTTTTGTCCTTCTTGTACTCGTTCTAATCCCAGGGATAGGGGTATTACGGAATGGTTCAAGGAGCTGGATAGGGGTAGGTGCTTTTTCGATCCAGCCATCAGAGTTCATGAAGCTTGCCATGATTGCATTTCTTTCAAAATATCTATCTGAGAACCAAAAGTACATCACGTCATTTAGAAAAGGTGTCCTCCCTGCCTTGTTGTTGGTGTTTGCAGCATTTGGCATGATTATGTTGCAACCTGACCTAGGTACGGGAACAGTCATGGTGGGAACGTCTGTTGTCATGATTTTTATATCAGGAGCAAGAATTAAACATTTTGTAGGTCTTGGAATGATTGGTTTAGTAGGCTTTGTCGGTCTTGTTATATCTGCACCATACCGAATTAAGCGAATTACTTCCTTCTTAGATCCCTGGGAGGATCCATTAAATAGTGGTTTCCAAATTATTCAATCACTTTATGCGATTGGTCCAGGGGGCTTGTTCGGGTTAGGACTGGGGCAGAGCAGGCAAAAGTTTTTTTACCTGCCAGAACCACAAAATGATTTTATATTTGCCATTTTAGCTGAAGAGCTTGGTTTTATAGGGGGCACATTGGTCCTTCTTCTGTTTTCTCTCATTTTGTGGAGGGGAATCAGGATCGCATTAGGTGCACCGGACTTATTTGGCAGCTTTCTGGCGTTAGGTATCGTCTCCATGATCGCTATCCAAGTGATGATCAATGTGGGGGTTGTGACGGGCCTTATGCCGGTTACAGGGATCACTCTTCCATTTCTTAGTTACGGAGGGTCTTCTTTGACCCTAATGTTAATGGCTGTAGGGGTTCTGTTGAACATTAGCCGCTATACGAGGAATTAAAGATAAAAAATGGGATTGACGATGAAAAACAGTGGAAGAAAAGTGAAAATCCGATTTCAAGGGTTTAGCTCTTCACTCTTCCCTGTTTTCCTGTCCGTCTCTTTTTTTGATTTCTAAAAGAATGATGCTATTAAATCCGTTTATCACAAATGATTGTTCATTAATGGCATTAAGCTCTAAATAAACGCATAAATTCTACGCTTTTTATAGAAATAACAATAGGATAATGAAAGATGAGATGTTACAATAAATTACATATACGTAATGCATAATGATCATACCTTTTCAAAATTAAGGAGAGTTTATTACTTTTGTTAGCCAAAACTTTTACAATTCAATGACATGCATTCATAATGCATACATTGTTGTTTAAAATAGAGTTCAAGAGTGTAATACATAGGGTGGCCCTTTATATGGAATAAACGTACATATAGGAAAAGTGGTATAGATAATCCATCTTACTTAAATCATTCCTTTTATTCAGTCTCCATTATAAAAGGTGAGCACTTCTCCATCCTACAACTCTATTTTTTCATTGGGTTTCCGAATAATGGTGTTTGGTCATAAATTGCGTTCTGTTCCTCTTTTAACATCTGATTCCTTCGTATAGAATAGAAGGTATCCCAATGTAAAGTGTACTTTCATTATAAGACGTGGTGCGAATCATGTATTCATGGCTTAATGAATTCAAAGTGAAATTGAGGAGAACGAAATGAAAAAAGAAAATGTTGTTTCCATTGAAGATCGTATCCCTAAATTAAAACAGCATAGAAAAAAGAAGGCAAACCGAAGACTGCTGTTTTTACTTTCTTTATTCTTACTTATGATATTGTCGGTCCTATATTTTCAGTCACCATTGAGTCATGTGAAAGAAGTGACCGTAAACGGGAATGAGCTTATTTCAAATAAGGCGGTTCTTCAAAAAAGTGGAATTAACAATGATATGAATGTATGGAGTGTAAACAGAGAGAAAACAGTGGACCGATTAAAAGAACTTCCTGAAGTAAAAGATGCAAAAGTGAAGCTTTCCTTTCCTAATTCTTATGAGGTTACGATTCAAGAATATAGTAAAAAAGCGTATCTCTCGAAAGGCAATAAGTTTTTTGTCATTTTAGAAAATGGAAAGGTACTTGATAAAGGGACAGAGTCGATACCTGTTGATGCCCCTTTGTTAAGAGGGTTCGAAGAAGATAAGGTTCTGCTCAAAATGGTGAAAGAACTAGGTGAGCTTCCGAAAGAAGTTCAGCACCTGATTTCAGAGATTAATCTTGTGCCAAAGGAAACGGACCAATATCACTTGACCTTATTTATGAATGATGGTTTCGAAGTGAGCGCGACCATTCGGAGTTTTTCTGAAAAGATGGTGCACTATCCTTCAATTGTCAGTCAATTAGATCCTTCAGTAAAAGGAGTCATTGATTTAGAAGTAGGTTCATATTTCAGAGCATATGAAACGGAAGGTGAACAAAACAATGAAGAGGATGAAGGTGAGAGGTAAGCATGTTATCCTCTCTCTTGTATGTTTAGTGTTGGGCTTCATCCTTGCATTTTCATTTAGTCTGGCCAATTCAGAACAAGCAGAACAGGGTAGTAGAACAAATGGTCAGTGGAAACAGGAAGAGGCATTAAGGGACCAGATCCTGGAGTTTCAACAGAAGAATAATAATCTTCAAGAAGATCTTTATGAGAAGCAAGACAAGGTCGTCAATATGGAGAAGGAATTCTCTAAGGAGAAACAAATCTATTTTAACCTTGCAGAAGATGCTGAGAAATATCGAATGTACCTAGGCAAAACCAAGGTGAAGGGACCCGGTGTGACCGTAACGCTGTCCGATGCTAAATACGACCCGGAGGAAGAGAACGCAAACAATTATATTGTCCATGAACATCATGTCTTTAAGGTGATCAATGAATTATATATTGCAGGGGCTTCTGCGGTTGCGATTAATGGACAAAGACTTAAGCATGATTCTTACATATTGTGTAATGGTCCCGTTATTCAGATTGATGGAATCGAATATCCTGCCCCGTTTAAAGTTACAGCTATAGGGGATCCGGAAGTATTATCATCTGCTATGAATATAACAGGCGGGGTAAAAGATCAGCTCGTCAACGATAATATCATTTTTGAAATGAAGAAAGAGAGTTCAGTTATCTTAGAGCCCAACATCGGTGAATCATAAGCTTGTTCATTTTCCTTTGAACGATTAGCGCATTTGCCAAGTGCGGGTTAGATGTGAAAGTAAGGTGCAATAAATGGACAACAAACTTAAGCTTAGCTTTACCGTGATTACAATCATCATCGGGTTTATGATTGCGATTCAGTTCCAAACCGTCAAAAAACCTGTTGTCCGGGATACACGGGATATATGGGAGCTGAGGGAAGCATTATTGAAAGAGAAAGAGGTTAATTCCAGTTTATATTCTGAAATGCGTTCGGTTGAGGCTAAGCTCGAACAATATAAGACAGAGCAGGCGTCCAGTCCTGAACAGGCATTAAAGCAAACGTGGGAGGAATTAAGGACTGAAATAGGCTTGACTGAGAAAACTGGCCCAGGTCTCATTTTAACGATTGAACCGGCAATGGAGGAAGTTCTCCTCGGCCAGAAGGTTCAGAATGTATCACCTGAGCTCTTGGAGAGACTGGTAAATGAATTGAATCTCTACGATGCAGTAGATATCTCGATAGATGAACATCGCCTAGTCAATACATCAGTCATCCGGGACATTAATGGGGAGACCAAAGTGGACGGAAATTCGATTAGAAAAATACCGTTTGAAGTAAAGGTGTTGACCAAAGATTTAAAAGCTGCAAAGGATCTTTATAGCCGAATGCAAGTTTCAAGGTCTGTGGAAGACTTCTTTATCGATAATCTTCGAGTCACTATTTCCAAGCCTTTAGAAAAAGTGGTTGTGCCACCGTATAAAGAAACAATCCGTGTCCGCCTTATGGAACCGGTTAAAGAAAGAGGAGGGGACGATTAAATGTGGCTTCCCGTTTTAGGGTTGCTAGTAGGGGTCGTCTTGGGGCTTCTTACAGATATAAGAATACCAGAAGAGTACTCGAATTATTTATCGATCGCCGTTCTAGCAGCACTGGATACATTATTTGGCGGTATTCGTGCTCACCTCCAAAATATTTATGATGACAAGGTCTTTGTTTCTGGATTCTTTTTTAATATATTACTAGCAGCAAGTTTAGCTTTTCTAGGTGTACATCTTGGTGTAGACTTATACTTGGCGGCTGTGTTTGCTTTTGGAGTGAGATTATTCCAGAACATTGCAGTGATTAGAAGAATATTAATTAGTAATTGGTCAAATAATCAAGAAAAAAGAGAAAAAAATTAGAATTTTAAAAGGGAATCGTTTTTGTTACGACGAATATCATAATAAGATATACTTAGAATAATGTTTTTCTAGGATTGTTGTTCCAAACAAACATTCTTTAAGGAGGTGCCATAGAGTGAACAGCAATGAAATTTACGTTAGCCTAGACATCGGTACATCCACAGTAAAAGTGATCATTGGTGAAATGTCAAATGATTCCTTGAACATAATCGGTGTAGGGAATGTGAAATCAGAAGGAATCAGAAAAGGTTCCATCGTAGATATAGACGAAACTGTTCATACAATCAAGAAGGCAGTTGAACAAGCTGAAAGGATGGTTGGTTTATCAATAAGCCAGGTCATCGTAGGCATTACAGGAAACCATGTGTCACTTCAATCTTGTCATGGAGTGGTAGCAGTATCGAGTGATAATCGAGAAATAGGCGATGAAGATGTTCTTAGAGTGATGGATGCGGCCCAGGTTGTATCTATTCCTCCAGAAAGAGAAATCATCAATGTAATCCCGAGACAGTTTATCGTTGATGGACTGGATGAGATTACGGATCCCCGTGGGATGATTGGCGTTCGATTGGAAATGGAAGGCACCATCATTACGGGATCAAAGACGATTTTACATAATACTCTCCGTTGTGTAGAAAAGGCAGGCCTTGAAATCGTAGATATCGTCCTCCAGCCTTTAGCTGCTGGAACGGTTGCTTTATCAAAGGATGAAAAGAGTCTTGGAGCTGCATTAATCGATATTGGAGGTGGCTCTACGACGATAGCGGTTTTTGAACAGGGTCACTTGAAAGCAACAACTGTACTTCCTGTAGGTGGAGAACACATTACCAAGGATTTATCCATCGGCTTACGTACATCAACGGATGATGCAGAAAAAATCAAGACCAAATATGGACATGCTTTTTATGATCATGCGTCAGAAGATGAAGTGTTCAGTGTACCAATTATTGGCAGTGATCAACATCAGCAATTTAATCAATTAGAAATTTCTGATATCATAGAAGCAAGGCTGGAAGAGATCTTAGACCTCATTAACCATGAACTGAAACGGTTGGGAATCAGGGACCTCCCCGGTGGCTATGTGCTAACTGGTGGTGTAGCAAATCTCCCAGGTGTGTTAGAATTATCACAAATCGTTTTCCAAAATCGTGTGCGAGTGGCCATTCCGGATTATATCGGAGTGAGAGAGCCCCAGTATACGACAGCGGTTGGTTTAATCAAATACGCTCAAAAGAATGCTAGATTGCAAGGAAGATCCGTAAGTGCAGAACCAGTGCCTGTAGAGGCTGCTGAGAAGCGTCAATCTAAACCTGTAAATAAAAAGCCAAAGCCTGCAAAGGTTAACGAAGAAGAACATGAAGATGAAAAGGCCATGTCAAAAGTGAAAAAGTTCTTTGGATACTTCTTTGAATAAATAAAGGAATCCATAGATTCGACGAGTTAGGAGGATTTGTCATGTTGGAGTTTGATACAAATTTAGATTCTTTAGCGACAATAAAAGTTATTGGTGTCGGTGGTGGAGGAAACAACGCTGTTAACCGCATGATCGAGCATGGGGTACAGGGTGTTGAATTCATTGCTGTAAATACAGATGCACAGGCTTTGAATCTATCAAAAGCCGAAATAAAGATGCAAATCGGTGGTAAATTAACTAGAGGGTTAGGCGCAGGTGCCAATCCTGAAGTTGGTAAAAAAGCTGCTGAAGAAAGTAAAGAACAGATTGAAGAAGCTCTTAGAGGAGCAGATATGGTCTTTGTTACCGCTGGAATGGGTGGAGGAACTGGGACTGGTGCAGCTCCTGTAATCGCTCAAATTGCCCGTGAAATTGGAGCATTGACCGTAGGGGTTGTGACACGACCATTCACATTTGAAGGCAGAAAGCGTTCTAATCAAGCAAGCGGTGGTATCGCTGCGATGAAAGAAGGAGTGGATACTCTTATCGTTATCCCAAATGATCGTCTTCTTGAGATCGTGGACAAGAGTACTCCAATGCTTGAAGCTTTCCGTGAAGCGGACAATGTGTTGAGACAAGGTGTTCAGGGTATTTCAGATTTAATCGCTACTCCTGGTCTCATTAACCTTGACTTTGCTGATGTTAAGACAATCATGTCTAACAAAGGTTCTGCATTAATGGGTATCGGTGCGGCATCAGGCGAAAATCGTGCGACGGAAGCCGCTAAAAAAGCTGTTTCAAGTCCATTGTTAGAAACTTCCATTGATGGCGCCCAAGGTGTCCTGATGAATATTACGGGAGGCACTTCATTAAGCCTTTATGAAGTACAGGAGGCTGCTGACATTGTCGCTTCTGCTTCAGATCAAGAGGTCAACATGATCTTTGGTTCTGTCATTAACGAAGAGTTAAAAGATGATATCGTCGTTACCGTTATTGCAACCGGGTTCAATGAAGAGGGGATTCAGCCTCCAAAGCAAACAAGACCTACATTTGGTGGAATGAAACCAAATCAAAGTCAGAACCCGAGTCAGCATGTAAAACGTGAACAACCTAAACGTGAAGAGCAACCTCAACAGCAAGAGCCTGTAAGAACCTCTTCAAATCAAGGTGCGGAAGAAACGCTGGACATTCCAACCTTCCTGCGCAACCGTAACCGCCGCCGATAAGAAGTAAAGCAGGGGTGGCTTGCTTAGCACGACAAATTCACCAAGGAAATCCCATCAGGCACTTAATGCCTGGTGGGATTTTTTTTTTGAAATGATAAGACGTCAGTAGAGGCTTTAAAACTAAAAAAACGAAGATAGCCCACTGCCCTGGCTAAGTTAAGGAAGTATCCTTCAGCTATCAGCCTGGAAAAACGAAAACAGAAATTCCTTCTACGAGATTAAATTCACTACTGCACACTTCGAAAAAATGCTATTTTCTAATCCTTTATTGGATTGATATTTTATTAGGCTGTTTTCGCAAAGATTGTTGCTTTCGAACATGTTTGGTGAATGAGATGTAAATCAATGTAAGTGATAGAGAATGCGTGTAAAAGCAGCTCTTAAATATGACAATACAACGAAAGAAACAATTATTTCTACTCAATCTAAACCTGACCTCTGAACCCTTTGAACATAATTTATTCTAATCTTTGATATTGTTCAAGAAAAACATGCTTAGTTGATTTCCGCTGCAGGTGCTCAACTCACGCCCCGCGGAAAGCGAGCACCTGCAGCGGAAATCACTACACACTATTAAAAAGCAACAAAGTTTACGAAAAGAGCCTTTAATTATTATGAAGGAACTCAGCGGAAATAACCCACTACTCGCTTTTTAAAAGTATCAATCCTCCCGAATGCAGCCTATGCACATACTCATGAATATAACAAAAATATAATGACATATTTCGTTCTTATCTCTGAAAAGTTTTTCTATGAAGCATACAAAAAATGACAACTTTTAAAGGGTATGTAGGATATACTTCTGATAAGTCATTCCCATCGTCAGAATAAAAGCTTGAGACAAGAAACATAGACTAGGTGAAGTTTCAAAAGGAGGGTAGAGATTGGCTTTATATCTGGATGTCATCTGGTTGTTAAATCTGTTAGTAGACTTTTTCTTGCTATGGTTTACAGGGATCATCTTAAAGAGACAATATGCCTTCTGGAGAATTGGAATCGGGAGTTTAATAGGATCAATTATTATCCTCCTTGCATTTTCACCTTATGCACATATTACAGGAAACCCGTTTATTAAGTTATTATTTTCCATTTTCATGGTGTATTCAGCCTTTGGTTATAGAAGATTAAGCTACTATTTATCAAATCTTCTGATGTTTTATTTTGTTACCTTCTTTACGGGGGGAATATTGATTGGGTCTCATTATTTTATACGTTTTGATCCCGGTGCAGAATCATCGATGATATTAGCTAATATTCGGGGATTTGGTGATCCGATAAGTTGGATATTCATTATGCTTGCCCTGCCGATTGCCTGGTATTTTTCAAAAGGGAGATTGGATAGTATCGAGCACGTAAAGCTTCAATACGATCAACTCCTGAAAGTAAGCATCAAGATTGAAGATTATCATTGGACCGTAACCGGCCTTGTAGACAGCGGGAATCAGCTCCAGGACCCTATCTCCAAAAGTCCTGTGATGATCTTATCAATTGCTGAATTACAAGGAAGTATTCCGTCTGAAGTGAAGGCGTTATGCCATGATGTTGATGAAATTTTTTCAGGAGAGAAAAGCATCGATACACGATGGTCTGATCGGTTGCGAATCGTTCCTGCCCAATCAGTGGGCAGAAAGAGTCAGCTTCTAGCTGCAATCAAACCGGATTCACTGGTGTTGATCGATCATGAATCAGAATGGAATATCCCAAACGGGTTAATTGCCTTTCGGGAAGAACCATTTTCAGCCGATGGAAGTTTTCAAGCGATCGTTCATCCTAAAATGGCTTCACGAAAACCGGTGCTGAACGTTTCATAGTTCAATTATAACTACTATACTCACAATTTAAAGAAATAGAAGGGGGAGCAACAATGAAAAAGTTCAAATTTAAATTTTTATACTATTGGTACAAACTCTTAATCAAGCTTGGACTAAAGACAGATGAAATTTACTACATAGGTGGTAGTGAAGCCCTTCCCCCTCCGTTGACGAAAGAGGAAGAGGAAGTACTACTCAATAAATTGCCTAATGGGGACAAAGCGGCCCGTTCTTTACTGATTGAGCGTAACTTAAGGCTCGTTGTGTATATCGCCAGAAAGTTTGAAAATACAGGAATCAATATAGAAGATCTGATCAGTATTGGAACGATTGGTCTCATTAAAGCAGTCAACACCTTCAACCCAGAGAAGAAAATCAAATTAGCCACATATGCTTCGAGATGTATAGAAAATGAGATCTTGATGTATTTGAGAAGAAATAACAAGATCCGTTCCGAAGTTTCCTTTGATGAACCCCTTAATATTGACTGGGATGGAAACGAATTGCTACTGTCTGATGTACTTGGAACCGATGAAGATATCATTACAAAAGACCTGGAAGCAACTGTAGATAAAAAATTGCTCTTTAATGCGTTGCATCAACTTTCAGACCGTGAAAAACAAATCATGGAGCTTCGTTTCGGTTTAATGGGAGAAGAAGAAAAAACACAGAAGGATGTAGCGGATATGCTGGGGATCTCCCAGTCCTATATATCCCGGTTAGAAAAGCGGATTATAAAACGTTTAAAGAAAGAATTTAATAAAATGGTTTAAGAATGTGGAAGCTGATCTTTTCAACCGAAAAGATCAGCTTTTTACGTTTACAGGGATTTTCGAAAAAAATTCTCTGATTTATCCAGATAACGCAAGGGATTTGGAATGAATCGACGATAACTTGTTCGAATGAAATGCATATTTTTCCTCTTCAAGGAAATACTGAATTTTGTACAGCAGCTCCTACAAGGAGGGGAAAGAATGACACGTAATAAAGTCGAGATTTGTGGTGTAGATACTTCCAAATTACCAGTTCTCAAAAATGATGAAATGAGAATATTATTCAAGCAATTGCAAGCGGGTGACATTAGTGCAAGAGAAAAGCTTGTAAATGGAAATTTGCGCCTCGTCTTAAGTGTAATTCAACGCTTTAATAACCGTGGTGAGTATGTTGATGATTTATTTCAAGTAGGGTGCATCGGATTAATGAAATCCATCGATAACTTCGATTTGGGTCAGAATGTTCGATTCTCTACATACGCGGTTCCAATGATCATTGGAGAGATCCGTCGATATTTAAGGGACAACAACCCAATAAGAGTATCACGTTCCCTCCGCGATATTGCCTACAAGGCTCTGCAAGTAAGGGAAAAATTAATGGGAGAAACATCCAAGGAACCGACTGCAGAAGAAATAGCAAAAGTACTTGATGTGTCCCATGAAGAAATTGTATTCGCTTTAGATGCCATCCAGGATCCTGTTTCGTTGTTTGAACCCATTTATAATGATGGGGGAGATCCAATATTCGTGATGGATCAACTGAGCGACGAAAAGAACCGTGACTTCCATTGGATTGAAGAAATTGCTCTTCAAGAGGGAATGAGGCGATTAAATGATCGTGAAAAACTCATTATCAGTAAACGTTTCTTTCAAGGGAAAACACAAATGGAAGTTGCTGACGAGATCGGCATCTCTCAGGCACAAGTGTCAAGACTGGAAAAAGCAGCAATCAAACAAATGAACAAAAATATTCAATAAGAAAAGAAAAGCGGAAGGGCTTTGCCCAGAGGCGACAAGCATAAGTCAAACCATCCGGAAAGGCGTCCTTTGCCTTTTTGGATGGTTTGACTTATGACCTCGAGCCTCTAAGCCCTGGAGCTGGACACAACGAAAAGCAGAGGCGGCTCGTTCAGCTCCGACAAGCACAATGGGCATAGCCATTGGAGCTGAATAGAAGAAAAGAAGGGCAGATCATCCTCACGGAAGGTCTGCCTTTCTTTTTGCTGCATACACTTATAGTATAAACAGGTTAAATAGGTGAGGGGGATGTCAATAGACCATCACCATTTTTATATACAATATGAACAACAAGAAACGAGGGCGATTGATATGGTACGTATATCTGAATTTCAGGTGAAAGATGTCGTCAGTATTTCAGATGGACGAAAATTAGGTAATATTGGGGACATTGAGATTAACCTGGATACAGGGAGAATTGAAGCAATTGTAATTGGTAGCGGAGGGAAAATATTAGGTTTTTTTGGCAAGGAAGAAGATATTGTGATTCCGTGGAGCAGCATTGTGAAAATTGGTGAAGATGTTATTCTTGTGAGATATAAAGATAGTCATTATATACAAGGGCAGTTACAGGAGCCGAAACAATCTTCCGATACATGACGGCTCTTAAAGGTCTATGGTACACTAATTAAAAAAAGAAGGAGATTCAACGTGTCCAAAGAACCTTTTGTTAAAGAGACAGAATCTTATTATTCCATTGATCCATGGAAAACAGAAAACCACGGATTGGTCGCTGGGATCACATCAAGATGGGGTGGTGTTAGTGTATCACCATTCGAATCTTTCAATATGGGACTACATGTAGGTGATGAAGAAGCGGCAGTGAATCATAACCGCCAATTACTTGCTTCTCGCTTAAATATGCCTGTCGAAAGCTGGGTAGCAGCTGAACAGACTCATGGAAATAATATTGTTATTCCAGGGGCGACTGACGCAGGAAAAGGTGCAAAGAATTATGAAAGCAGCATTAAAGATACTGACGGCCTTATAACACGGGAAGAAAAAGTACTGTTAACCATGTGTTATGCAGACTGTGTCCCCCTTTATTTCCTGGACAGGATGACGGGAATGATCGGATTGGCACATGCTGGATGGAAAGGCACAGTCCTTGAAATAGGGCCAAAAATGGTCGAATCATTTAGAAATAATGGGTCTCAGGTGTCGTCTTTAGAGGTGGTTATCGGGCCATCCATATGTAAAGAATGCTACGTTGTAGATGACTGTGTGATCGACAAAGTGAAAAAAACACTAGAAGATGAAAACAACTTACCCTATAATTTAATAGAAGAGGGACAATACCAGTTGGACTTAAAGAAATTAAATGAACGTCTATTAGTTCAGTGTGGGCTGAACACGAATCAAATTTACACTTCTGGTTTTTGTTCATCCTGTCAAGATGATTTCTTCTCCTATAGAAGAGATGGTGGGAAGACAGGGAGAATAATGAGTTATATTGGCTGGAAGGAGAAAAAAGATGAAGGTAATTGATAACTTTAAAATCATCCAAGATAACATTAAGACTGCCTGTGACAGCAGTGGTAGATCTTTCGAAGATATACGTGTTGTTGCAGTCACGAAATATGTATCGACTGAACGAGCTGAAGAAGCTCTGGAAGCAGGCCTCGACCACCTGGGGGAAAATCGGGATGAAGGGCTCACCGCCAAATGGGAGGTACTAAAGGACAAGCCTCAATGGCATTTCATCGGCTCCCTACAATCGAGAAAAGTGAAAAACATCATAGATAAAGTATCGTACATACACTCCCTTGACCGCTTGTCATTGGCGAAAGAAATTCACAAAAGAGCAGACAAGCCTGTTTCTTGTTTCGTACAGGTGAATGTTTCCGGAGAAGAATCGAAACATGGTTTATCTCCAGATAAAGTGATGGAGTTCATTGGAGACTTAAAAGAATTCACCAATATTAGGGTCGTTGGATTAATGACGATGGCTCCACATACAGACGACGAAATGTTCTTACGGTCCTGTTTTCGCCAGTTGAAAACGATTCAGGAGGAAGTTTGCTCCCTGCACCTTTCACATGCCCCATGTACAGAATTATCCATGGGCATGAGCAATGATTATATGATTGCGATTGAAGAAGGGGCTACGTGCATTCGTATTGGAACTGCATTAGTTGGAAATGACTGAAAGGGGATGAATACAAGTGGGCATAAAATCAAAGTTTAAAACATTCTTTTTGCTCGATGAAGATGAGTACGATTATGATGAAGAGCAGTATGAAGAAGAATATGAGGAGAAAAAGCCTATGAAATCACAAGCGGTGGCGGGTTCTAAACAAAATGTTGTGAGTCTTCAAAGTGTTCAAAAGTCATCTAAGGTGATTCTTGTGGAACCTAGAGTATATGCTGAAGCTCAGGAAATTGCAGATCACTTGAAGAATAGGCGCTCTGTCCTTGTGAACTTACAGCGAATCCAGCATGACCAAGCAAAGAGGATTGTCGATTTCCTTAGCGGGACGGTTTATGCAATCGGCGGTGATATTCAGAGGGTAGGGGATAATATTTTCCTATGCACCCCTGACAATGTAGAAGTAAGCGGGAATATCTCTGAATTTTTAAAAGAGGAAGATCTATCAGATTCGAGGTGGTAATGTAAATTATGGTATTGCTCTATGAAATATTATCAAAACTAATTCAAATATACTCCTGGGCGTTAATCATTTATATTTTGATGTCATGGTTTCCAAGTGCAAGAGAAACATCGATCGGTCAGTTCCTGGTGAAAATTTGCGAACCGTATTTAGAACCGTTCAGACGTATTGTTCCATCGATCGGTATGATCGATATTTCACCAATTGTAGCTTTTATTGTGTTGAACCTGGCCCAAAATGGTTTATACCAATTGTTTAGGTGGCTTATTTAAAGGTGAATGAAGTAATCCTGATTAACATGGAAGAACTGAAACCGGATTAAACAGTTTCAGTTCTTTTATTTTTTAAAGAGAGTTAGAACAAATACATAAAGCAAAGAGGGGTGAAAAAATGTCTTCAATCTATCAACACTTCAGACCGGACGAGAAAGAGTTTGTGGACGCGGTATTGGAATGGAAACTGAACGTAGAAAACCAATATTCAGCGAAGCGCACGGACTTTTTAGATCCGAGACAGCAGCATATTGTGGAATCAATTATTGGACAAAACGATGAAATGCTTCTTTCCTTTTATCCGGAAAATGCTGAACGGAAAAGAGCTCTATTATATCCCTCCTATTTCCAGCCGGAGGAAGAAGATTTTGGAATTAGGGTATTTGAAATACAGTATCCGTCCAAGTTTGTTACAATAGAGCATAGGCAGGTATTAGGGACTCTCATGTCATTAGGTTTGAAAAGGGAAAAGTTCGGGGATATCATAGCAGAGAACGATACCATTCACCTTTTGCTGGCTGAAGAAATTTCTGAATACGTCCGCATGGAACTCACACAGATCGGGAAGGCGAAGATTACGCTAAAGGATGTTCCTCTTAAAGAAAGAATCGAGAGTCATGAACAATGGCAGGATAAAGTCACGACCGTAAGTTCCCTGCGCCTGGATGTGGTACTTGCCTCCATTTATAATGATTCCCGCCAAAAGGCTCAAACCTTGATTAAAAGCAATCATGTGAAAGTCAACTGGAAACCCGTCGAAAATGCCTCTTTTGAAGTGGAAGCCGGGGATGTAATTTCAGCAAGAGGGTATGGAAGAAGCAAGTTATTGTCTATTGAAGGAAGAACAAAACGAGATAAATGGCGGATTTCTGTAGGGATACTGAAATAATTTAAGAAAAATAAAGGAATTCTCCCACATGCTGTCGAAATTTTAGTTATAATAAATATGTAATTCACCAAGTACTGGAGGTGGCTCCCATGCCTTTAACGCCATTAGACATACATAATAAGGAATTTAGTCGTGGCTTTCGTGGTTATGATGAGGACGATGTTAACGAATTTTTAGATCAAATTATTAAAGATTACGAAATCCTTATTCGTGAGAAGAAAGAAACAGAAGAGCGTTTAAATTCATTGAATGAACGTTTAGGTCATTTTACGAGCATCGAGGAAACGTTAAACAAGTCAATCGTCATCGCTCAAGAAGCAGGGGAAGAAGTTAAACGCAATGCTATGAAAGAGTCCAAATTAATTATCAGAGAAGCTGAAAAGAACGCTGATCGAATCGTGAACGAATCGTTGTCTAAAGCTCGGAAGATTGCCATTGAAATCGAAGAGCTCAAAAAACAGTCAAAAGTGTTCAGAACCCGTTTCAAAATGTTGATTGAAGCTCAGCTTGATCTCCTTGATACAAACGACTGGGAACAGTTAATGGAATTCGATTTGGATGCAACAGATTTAAAAACTTTAAAAGAAGAAGAGACATTGTCTTGACGAAAAGAGCAATATTTTCATATAATTGAACAACAATCTTAAATTGTCATAAATGAGGCTAAGACAGGGACAGTACGTACTTATAATGAATCCTTTCTAGCGAGTCGGGGACGGTGTAAGCTCGACAAGGAACACAAGTGCGGAATATCACCCTCGAGCCCTACTCATGAAATTCTTTGCGGATAGTAATGAATAGCGTCTTATTCACGTTACGAATCTTAACGAGTGAAGATCGGCAGCGATCTTTATGAGGGTGGTAACGCGGGAAAAGCTTTCTCGTCCCTTTCCAGGGATGAGAAAGCTTTTTTTATTTCAAAGAGCTATGGTCTGATTAAGAAGTGAATGATTTAGAAAAGATGGCAATAAAGAGAAACGTCTAGGAGGATGAAATTATGGAATACAAAGATACATTACTGATGCCCAAAACGGAATTTCCGATGAGAGGGAATTTACCGAAGCGCGAACCGGATACACAGAAGAAATGGGAAGAGATGAATATTTATCAAAAGGTACAGGAAAGAACGAGTGATCGTCCTTTGTTCGTGCTGCATGACGGACCTCCATATGCGAATGGGAACATCCATATGGGTCACGCGTTAAATAAAATCCTAAAGGACTTCATCGTCCGATATAAATCCATGAGTGGATTTCGTGCACCTTATGTGCCAGGTTGGGATACCCATGGTCTTCCAATCGAGCAGGCGTTAACGAATAAAGGCGTGAAACGTAAAGAGATGACGATCGCTGAGTTCCGTAAGTTATGTGAGGAATATGCTTATGAGCAAGTTGATAACCAACGTACACAGTTCAAGCAACTTGGAGTCCGTGGTGATTGGGAAAACCCTTATATCACATTAAAGCCCGAATATGAAGCGCAACAGATTAAAGTGTTCGGAGATATGGCGAAAAAAGGCTATATCTACAAAGGGAAAAAGCCGGTCTATTGGTCTCCTTCTAGCGAATCGGCCTTGGCGGAAGCAGAAATCGAGTATCAGGATAAGCGATCCCCGTCTATCTATGTAGGCTTTGACGTTTCAGAAGGAAAGGGTATCCTTCAAGAAGGCACGCAGTTAGTGATCTGGACGACAACGCCTTGGACGATCCCTGCTAATCTTGGAATTGCTGTTCACGGAGATTTGAACTATGTCGTTGTGAACGTGAAAGGCAATAACTATGTCGTTGCAGAAGAATTGCTTGAAGATGTAGCTCAAAATCTTGAATGGGAAGACTATTCGGTTTCCAAAAAAGTAAAAGGTGCTGAACTTGAGCATATCGTAGCCAAACACCCACTATATGACCGGGAATCACTTGTTGTCCTTGGAGAGCATGTGACGACAGATTCAGGTACAGGTTGCGTTCATACTGCACCTGGACATGGTGAGGATGACTTCCTTGTAGGAAAGAAATACGGACTGGATGTATTATGTCCAGTAGATGATAAAGGGGTCATGACTTCAGAGGCTCCGGGATTTGAAGGCTTATTTTATGACAAAGCGAATAAACCAATTACAGAAAAGCTTCAAGAAGCGGGAGCATTATTAAAGCTAAACTTTATTACACATTCATATCCACATGATTGGCGCACGAAAAAACCTGTAATTTTCAGAGCTACGGCTCAGTGGTTTGCGTCCATTGATAAATTCCGTAAAGAACTACTAGAAGCGGTAAATGAGACGAAGTGGGTACCGGCTTGGGGAGAAACACGCCTTTACAATATGGTCAGAGACCGTGGTGACTGGTGTATTTCACGTCAACGTGCCTGGGGTGTACCAATCCCTGTGTTTTATGCAGAAAATGGCCAGGAGATCATCACCGATGAAACAATCGAGCATGTATCTAAGCTCTTCCGAGAGCAAGGGTCGAATATCTGGTTTGAAAAAGAAGCGAAAGAACTGCTACCGGAAGGATTTACTCATGAGGGAAGTCCAAATGGTACGTTTACAAAAGAACAGGATATTATGGATGTTTGGTTTGACTCAGGTTCTTCACATCAGGCAGTGCTTGAGGAAAGAGACGACTTAAAACGTCCGGCAGATTTGTATTTAGAAGGTTCTGATCAATATCGAGGATGGTTTAACTCTTCTTTGACAACAGGTGTAGCTGTAACCGGTAAAGCTCCATACAAAGGCGTACTAAGTCACGGCTTCGCTCTTGATGGTGATGGAAGAAAGATGAGTAAATCACTGGGCAATGTAGTTGTTCCTGAAAAAGTCATGAAACAATTGGGTGCCGATATCCTTCGTCTTTGGGTAGCGTCAGTTGATTATCAGGCAGATGTCCGGGTATCAGATCCAATCCTTAAGCAAGTGGCTGAAGTGTATCGCAAGATCCGTAACACTTTCCGTTTCTTACTAGGGAATCTTTCCGACTTTGATCCAAGTACAAATGCTGTATCCTTTGATCAATTAAGAGAAGTGGATCAATTTATGCTCGTGAAGCTAAATGATCTTGTGAAAAATGTGAAAAATTCTTATGATAAATATGAATTTGCAAGCATCTATCACGCAGTGAATAACTTCTGTACATTGGATTTAAGCTCTTTCTACTTAGACTTTGCGAAAGACGTTCTTTATATCGAGTCAGAAGATCATTACGAGCGCCGTGCTATTCAGACTGTGCTATATGAATGTTTATTGGCACTTACGAAACTAATGTCTCCGATTCTCTCTCATACAGCCGACGAAGTATGGGCATATATCCCAGGAGTGGAAGGTGAAAGTGTTCAACTGACCGATATGCCTGATGTCCAGGAATTAGCAAATGCAGACAAGCTACAGAAGAAATGGAATGCATTCCTGGAATTAAGAGATGATGTATTAAAAGCACTCGAGGAAGCTCGTAATCAGAAGATGATCGGTAAATCGTTAACGGCTAAAGTGACCCTTTACGTAAATGATGAAACGAGAGCGTTACTCGGTACTATCAAAGAAGATCTAAAGCAATTGTTCATTGTGTCCGCATTTGAAATCGGCGGAGAAGTGAACGAGGCACCAGACTTTGCTTTAAGTCTCGGTGAAAATAATATTGTCGTTGAAAAAGCTGAAGGTGAAACATGTGACCGCTGCTGGATTGTCACAACCACAGTAGGCGAGGATAAGGACCATCCGACGCTTTGCACACGCTGTGCATCTGTCGTGAAAGAAAGCTATTCTCATTTAGCATAATGTGAAAAAGGGTGACTCCTAAAAAAGTGGGTCACCCTTTTTCATATTCTATACGCGCATCTTTCTAATTCCATAATTGCTATATCTTGCAACACAATTTTCATATGCATTTCCCTCATACTATAAATGGAGGGATCAAGATGACATATGACCGATACACATCCATTGTAGAAGAGCTGATTACATCCTTGAAAGAACTAGAGGCAAGTGAATCTCAACATCCTTTAATTCAGCAGTATATAGACGAAGAAATTACAGAAGTGAAACAAGCATTGATGCGTGTAAGAGATAATCAATACGGCTTCTGTGAGATGAGTGGGGAAGAAATCCCATTTGATTTCATGAAGATGAATCCGACATGTGCGACTCTCGATGAAGCATTAGAGTGGAGAAGATTCGGGAAAATTTCCTCCTATTCATAAATTTTTGTGCACTTGTTTTCGTCGTTCTTATCCGGATTAAGTGTCTTTATTTCCCCTTTTGTGCTAAAATGCAAAGGTAATCATTTAACGATGTTCGGAGGTTACCTTTGTGTATTATTATTTAGTGGCTTTGGTTGTGATTGGACTCGATCAATTAACAAAATGGTTGATTGTGAAACGAATGGCAGAGGGAGAAAGTATCACGATAATCGACAATTTCTTTTATCTTACTTCTCATCGAAATCAAGGTGCAGCATGGGGAATACTCCAAGGGCAAATGTGGTTTTTTTACATTATTACATTAGTAGTGATTGTAGGTATCGTGTATTATATGCAAGTCCATGCAAAAGGGCATTCGTTGTTTAGCTTAAGTTTGGCCTTTATGCTTGGTGGAGCGATTGGAAACTTTATTGACCGTGCCTTCAGAAAAGAAGTGGTTGATTTCTTAAATACATACATCTTTTCCTATGATTTCCCAATCTTTAATATTGCAGATGCAGCATTAACGATTGGAGTGGCGTTGTTACTAATTTACATGTATTTAGACGAACGAAAAGCAAAGAAGGAGAACAAAAATGGAAGTAATTCAGCACAACATACAGCAGGAAGACCAGGGAGAACGAATTGATAAGGTCGTAAGTCAATTGAATAAGGAATGGTCCCGTTCCCAGGTTCAACAATGGATTAAAGAAGGTCATATTAAGGTAAATGAAGAGTCGGTCAAGCCTAACTTTAAATGCCCGATGAATGCAGTGATTACGGTTTCGATCCCGGAGCCGGAAGAACTGGATGTAGAGGCTGAAAACCTGAATCTTGACATTGCTTATGAAGATGGGGATGTCATCGTTGTGAATAAACCGAAA
Source organism: uncultured Bacillaceae bacterium (assembly GCA_963787015.1). GTDB lineage: Bacteria > Bacillota > Bacilli > Bacillales > Bacillaceae_B > Rossellomorea. Next base: position 867,428 of record CAWBBM010000040.1, on the reverse strand, counting down.
GGGATGGTGGTCCATCCTGCACCGGGGCATTATTCAGGCACAATGGTTAATGGGTTGATGCATCATTGTAAAGATCTATCAGGCATTAATGGAGTTTTAAGGCCGGGAATTGTCCACCGGATCGATAAGGATACATCCGGGTTATTGATGGTAGCCAAGAATGATTTGGCTCATGAGCATCTGGTGAATCAACTGGTGGAGAAATCTGTAACAAGAAAATATACCGCCATCGTACATGGTCTGATTCCCCACGAATACGGCACGATTGATGCTCCGATTGGAAGAGACCCTAAAGACCGTCAAAGCATGTCTGTTGTGGATAATGGCAAACAAGCTGTCACTCACTTCAAAGTGTTGGATCGATATAAAGATTTTACATTGGTTGAATGTGAATTGGAGACAGGTAGAACCCATCAGATCCGTGTCCACATGAAATACATCGGTTTTCCACTTGCGGGTGATCCGAAGTATGGACCGCGTAAAACATTGAGTATTGAAGGACAGGCACTTCATGCGGGAGTATTAGGATTTGTTCATCCAAGAACAGAAGAATACGTGGAGTTTCATGCAGAGCTGCCAGAGGAGTTCACGAAACTCGTAACACACTTGGAAAATAATCGTTGACAAATTTCGACCTGACCCTTATCATGAAGTTAATCGAATAAGTAACCTTTAATACGGTCCCGTGAGGCTGAGAAGGAGCAATGTACGACCAAACAACTTTGGCGTGCAATCAGATTATAACGATAACTGTGCCCTCTCATCTCTACGGTGAGAGGGATTTTTTATTTTAAACACAAGAAGACGAGGTGGCGTAAATGACAAAGAAAGCAACAGTACTGGATCAACCCGCCATTCGAAGAGCGTTGACAAGAATCGCTCACGAAATCATCGAACGGAACAAAGGAATTGAAGATTGTATCCTTGTAGGTATTAAAACAAGAGGCATATACATCGCAAACCGATTGGCAGAGAGAATTCACTCCATTGAAGGGGAAGAGATTCCCGTAGGTGAGATCGACATCACGCTTTACCGGGATGATCTTACAAAGAAGACAGCAGATCATGAACCAGAAGTGAAGGGGTCAGATCTGCCGGTTGATATTACAAATAAGAAAGTCATTTTGGTAGACGATGTCTTATTTACAGGAAGAACTGTCAGGGCAGGATTGGATGCCTTAATGGACCTTGGAAGACCAAGTCAGATTCAACTTGCCGTACTGGTAGACAGGGGACATAGAGAGCTCCCGATACGAGCAGACTACGTCGGGAAAAACATCCCGACATCTAGCTCAGAAAAAATCATGGTTGCTTTAACAGAAGTTGATCAGGAAGATATAGTAAGCATACACGAAAAAGAATAACGGAAGTCCTTTTAAGAGTGGTCCCGTGAGGCTGACAAAGGATGGGAATGAAGGTAGCAACCAGACCTTCTTGTACCCTCTTTGTGCCCTCTTCTGGACAAAGAGGGTTTTTTTGTGGGTAAATTTGGGTATCGGAGGAGGAAACATACATGAATCAAAATCAACAAGTCGTTTTAGATGTAGAGGAAGTTCCAAAAATAGGGAAATGGATAACCCTTAGCATTCAGCACTTATTCGCCATGTTTGGGGCAACGGTATTAGTTCCATTCTTAGTAGGGCTGAGCCCTGGAGTGGCCTTGGTTTCAAGCGGACTAGGAACGCTTGCTTATCTCTTGATTACGAAGGGGAGGATTCCAGCTTACTTAGGGTCATCCTTTGCTTTCATTGCGCCGATTCTTGCAGCTAAGAGCTTTGGAGGGCCGGAAGCAGCCATGATGGGAAGCTTCCTAGCTGGAATTGTTTACGGAATCGTCGCTTTACTCATATCAAAGCTAGGATTGAAATGGCTCGTGCGAATCCTTCCTCCGATAGTAGTTGGACCCGTGATCATGGTCATCGGATTGGGATTGGCAGGAACGGCTGTGAATATGGCCATGTATGAAAATCCCGGCGCAGAACAATTGGTTTACAGTAATACACACTTTATGGTCGCCTTAGCCACATTAGGGATCACCGTAATCTGCTCGATTTACTTCAAGGGATTTCTCGGAATGGTGCCAATATTGGCTGGTATTATTGGAGGATACATCATCGCCGTGTTCGCAGGACTTGTGAACTTTCAACAGGTAATCGATGCACCTTTCCTTCAGATGCCGGAATTCTTTGTCCCATTTGTGGACTACACGCCAAGCTTCTCATGGGAAATTGTCTCCATCATGGTCCCGGTTGCCCTTGTCACTTTAGCAGAGCATACGGGAGATCAGATGGTATTAAGTAAAGTGGTAGGACGAAACTTCATTGAAAAGCCAGGTCTTCATCGTTCCATACTTGGAGACGGAGTAGCAACTGTGATTGCTTCCTTCCTTGGGGGACCTCCTAATACAACGTACGGGGAAAACATCGGCGTGTTAGCCATAACTCGTGTCTTCAGTGTATTCGTCATCGGTGGCGCCGCTGTCCTTGCCATCATGTTCGGATTTGTCGGAAAGATAACCGCCTTGATCGGATCGATTCCATCTGCCGTCATGGGTGGTGTATCCATCCTACTGTTCGGTATCATCGCCTCAAGCGGACTGCGTATGTTGATTGATAACAAAGTGGACTTGGGCAACAAGCGTAACTTAGTCATCTCCAGCGTCATTCTGGTGATCGGAGTGGGAGGAGCTTTCGTAAAGGTAAACGAACATGTTTCCTTATCTGGAATGGCTCTGGCCGCAATCGTAGGTGTCTTCCTTAATCTGGTGTTACCAGGCAGAGAAGAGAGCGAAGGGGAAAACAACCTATTCGAAGAAGAAAATACAAAGAAGCATGATGTTGCATAGAACCACCTTTTAACATGGTCCAGAGAGTCTAAGAAGGGTGAACTTGAACAAGGCAGGTAGGGAGATCTTTCTCACTATTCCTGTTGACATGTTCAAAAACACCCTGTCAGGAAGATGACGGGGTGTTTTTTTGAAAGTTGAGAGAAGAAAGGGTTGTCCCGTGATGAAGAACTTGTTGACAATGAATGATTTATCAAATGAAGAAATCATAGAAATATTAGATGCAGCCGAACGTTTTAAAGAGGGGGAGACGTGGAATGAAGGCTCAACTAAATATGTAGCTAATCTATTCTTCGAGGCAAGTACCCGGACAAAATGCAGTTTTGAAATGGCAGAAAGGAAGCTAGGGCTCGAAGTCATTCCATTTGAAGCTCAAACGTCAAGTGTTCAAAAAGGGGAAACCCTATATGACACAGTGAGAACATTAGAAAGTATCGGGGTCGAAACTGTTGTCATACGCCATTCCCTTGAACGTTACTTTGATGAACTGACAACACTCAACATAAGCGTCATCAACGGTGGTGATGGATGTGGGAATCATCCTACTCAATGCCTGTTAGACCTCCTAACCATACGTCAGGAGTTTGGGGGATTTGAAGGACTTAAGGTATCTATAATTGGAGACATCGCCCATAGCCGTGTTGCACGATCAAATGCAGAAGCATTAACAAAGCTAGGTGCAGAAGTCAATTTCTCGGGACCAAGAGAATGGTTTCCGTTACAAGACCAACATCAATATATGCCGATAGATGAATGTATGACGGATTCCGATGTGATCATGCTGCTTCGAATACAGCATGAACGCCACGGAAGTACATCCTCCCTGACGAAAGAAGAATATCATGAAAGCTTTGGCTTAACGGAGAATCGAAAGGCAAGAATGAAACCAGCAGGCATCATCCTCCATCCGGCACCGGTCAATCGTGGAGTCGAAATGGCAGATTCATTGGTGGAATGTGATCAATCGAGAATCTTTAAGCAGATGGAGAATGGAGTATACGTTAGAATGGCTGTGCTAAAAAGAGCACTTGAAATCAACTAATCAGGGGGAATCGTAATGAACTGGATAATCCGAAATGCACAAATCCTAACAAAAAATGGTGAAGTTGAAAAGGTCGATGTGAAGGTGGAGAATAAGAAAATCGTCGAGATGGGAACAGATTTGATGGGGCATGATCATCAGGAATTTCAGGCAGAAGGATTACTCATTTCGCCGGGGTTTGTTGATCTTCATGTCCATTTAAGAGAACCGGGCGGCGAACACAAAGAAACGATTGAAACGGGAACGAAAGCCGCTGCCAAAGGCGGTTTCACAACGATCGCCGCAATGCCGAATACAAGACCGGTACCTGATTCTGTAGAAACCTTGAAGTCTCTTAACCAGAAAATCACAGAAACAGCAAGCGTCCGGGTGTTACCTTATGCCGCCATTACAGAAAGGCAAATTGGGAAAACGATCAATGATTTACAGTCCTTAAAGAAAACGGGGGCATTTGCCTTCACCGATGATGGGGTGGGCGTTCAATCAGCGGGGATGATGTTTGAAGCGATGAAAAAGGCAGCAAGCATAAAGGCATCGATTGTGGCCCATTGTGAAGAGAATACGCTGATTTACGGCGGGTCAGTTCATGAAGGAACGTTCGCCAAAGAACAGAACCTGCCGGGAATTCCCTCCATTTGTGAAGCCGTACATATAGCAAGGGATGTGCTTCTGGCAGAAGCGGCTGGCGTACATTATCATGTATGTCATATTTCGACGAAAGAATCTGTCAGAGTAGTCCGGGATGCGAAAAAGGCTGGAATCAATGTGACAGCAGAAGTGACACCACATCATCTGCTACTGTGTGAAGAAGATATACCAGGACATGACCCGAATTTCAAAATGAACCCGCCTTTAAGAAGTAAAGGGGACCAACAAGCGCTGATAGATGGGTTGTTGGATGGAACGATTGATTTTATCGCCACCGATCATGCCCCTCATACAGATGAGGAAAAGTCAGAAGGAATGAAGCTTGCTCCTTTCGGCATCGTAGGGTTGGAAACAGCATTTCCGCTGCTTTACACTCACTTTGTTGACAAAGGGATCTTTACATTGAAGCAATTGATTGACTGGATGACGATCAAACCGAGCTCAGCCTTTAATCTTCCGTTTGGACTACTCGAAGTAGGAGGAGAAGCTGACTTCACTCTCATAGATATAAACGAACCAAAAATGATTGACCCTGCTGGATTTTTATCAAAAGGTAAAAACACCCCATTTAAAGGTTGGGAGTGTAAAGGGTTTCCGGCGGCTACTTTTTATCAAGGAACTCTTGTATGGAATGAAGGAGGAAAAAAATGATGAAAAGGCAACTCATATTAGACGATGGAACAGTTTTCGTAGGAGAAGGATTTGGAGCAAATGAAGAAACCATTGGTGAAGTTGTATTCAACACGAGCATGACAGGATATCAAGAAATTCTCTCAGATCCATCATACTGTGGACAGCTTGTCACCATGACCTATCCCCTTGTAGGGAACTACGGGATCAACCGTGACGATTTTGAATCCATCACTCCGGCAATCAAAGGGTTCATAGTGAGAGAAGTAGCAGACTTTCCTTCTAATTGGAGAAATGAATCTACATTGGATGAATTATTAAAAGTTAAAGGAATACCGGGAATATCAAATATTGATACGAGAAAATTAACGAGGATCATCAGGCAACATGGGGCAATGAAAGGCATCATTTGCTCAGCTGAAAAAGATTCAAAGACAATACTTGATAAATTGCAAGATACCGATTTACGAACAGATCAAGTCATGCAGGTTTCCACGAAAACAGCATATGCTAGTCCTGGAAGAGGCTACCGGGTGGTGTTAATGGACTTCGGGATGAAGCACGGAATCCTAAGAGAATTAAATAAGCGGGATTGTGACGTGATAGTGGTCCCACACAATACGTCAGCTGAAGAAATCCGCCGCTTGCAGCCTGACGGAATCATGCTATCCAATGGGCCTGGTGATCCGAAAGATGTACCGGAAGCCATCGCAACAATCAAAGGATTGATGGGAGAAATACCACTCTTCGGAATTTGTTTAGGTCATCAATTGTTTGCACTAGCATGTGGGGGAGACTCCTTCAAAATGAAATTTGGTCACCGTGGAGGAAACCATCCAGTAAAAGATTTGAAAACTGGAAAAGTCGCACTGACTTCTCAAAACCACGGATATGCAGTCGATGAAAAGTCATTGGCAGGTTCAAGGCTCCAAGTAACTCATATGGCCATCAACGATGGAACGGTAGAAGGCCTTAAGCACTTAGATTTTCCAGCCTTTACAGTTCAATATCATCCGGAAGCATCGCCAGGACCAGAGGATTCAAATTATTTATTCGATGATTTCTTACAACTAATGAATGATGAGAAAAGAAAGGAGCTTCAACATGCCTAAACGTACAGACATTCAAAGCATCTTAGTGATCGGAAGCGGACCCATCATCATAGGACAGGCGGCAGAATTCGACTATGCCGGAACTCAAGCATGCATCGCATTAAAAGAAGAAGGATACAGGGTTATTCTTGTAAATTCGAATCCGGCAACAATCATGACCGATGCTGAAATGGCAGATAAGGTGTATATCGAGCCACTGACACTGGAATTTGTCAGCAGGATCATCCGGAAAGAACGTCCAGATGCCCTTCTTCCTACATTAGGTGGACAAACGGGGTTAAACCTGGCTGTTGAACTCGCTAAATCAGGGGTTTTAGAAGAATGCGGAGTAGAGATTCTGGGTACGAAACTCTCAGCAATAGAGAAAGCCGAAGACCGCGACTTATTTAGAAACCTAATGAATGAACTGAAAGAGCCGGTTCCACAGAGTGATATCATTCGTAATGTGGATGAAGCTTTCCAATTCGTGAAAGAAGTAGGGTTTCCGGTCATTGTCCGTCCTGCCTATACGTTAGGTGGTACTGGAGGGGGAATCTGTCACAACGAAGGTGAACTGATGGAAATCGTAACCTCAGGATTAAAATATAGCCCGGTAACCCAATGTCTACTGGAGAAAAGTATTGCAGGCTTTAAAGAGATTGAATATGAGGTTATGAGGGACGCAGCCGATAACGCAATCGTCGTATGTAATATGGAAAACATTGATCCGGTGGGGATCCACACCGGAGACTCAATCGTCGTGGCACCGAGTCAAACCTTGAGCGACCGTGAATATCAAATGCTGCGCAATACAAGTTTAAAGATCATCAGGGCATTAGGGATTGAAGGTGGCTGTAACGTTCAACTTGCCTTAGATCCAGACAGCTTCCAGTATTACATCATCGAAGTGAACCCAAGAGTTAGCCGGTCGTCGGCACTGGCTTCAAAAGCAACGGGTTACCCGATTGCAAAGCTTGCAGCTAAGATCGCAGTTGGTCTGACCCTGGATGAGATGATGAACCCTGTGACAGGTAAAACGTATGCGTCATTTGAACCTGCTCTTGATTATGTCGTGACGAAGATTCCTAGATGGCCCTTTGATAAATTCGAAGCAGCCAAGCGTAATCTTGGAACCCAAATGAAAGCAACCGGTGAAGTAATGGCGATTGGCCGAACTTTCGAGGAATCACTTCTTAAAGCAATTCGTTCCCTGGAAAGCAATACGTATCACATGGAATTAAGTGATGCAGCACAAATGACAGACGAGTGGATTGAGAAAAGAATTCGCAAAGCTGGGGATGAACGCCTTTTCTATATCGGTGAAGCGCTGAGAAGGGGAGTGAAGATTGAGACCATACATGATTGGAGCAAAATCGACCTCTTCTTCTTATACAAAATGAATAGAATCGTAGAGTTTGAAAAGGAATTAGCCCTAAATTCTTTCAATCTTGAACTGGGTCAAAAAGCAAAACGCATGGGCTTTTCAGATATCACCGTGGCAAAGCTATGGGATAGTACAGAATCAGATGTATATAACTGGAGAAAAGAGAATGAACTGACTCCTGTATATAAAATGGTAGACACATGTGCTGCAGAGTTTGAATCAGAAACCCCTTACTTCTACGGAACCTATGAGGATGAGAATGAATCCAGGGTTTCAGAGCGCGAAAGTGTCATGGTCCTTGGATCAGGACCCATCAGGATTGGGCAGGGAGTGGAGTTTGATTACGCCACAGTTCACTCTGTATGGGCTATTAAAGAAGCAGGTTATGAAGCGATCATCGTGAACAACAATCCGGAAACCGTTTCGACTGACTTCAGTATTTCGGATAAATTATACTTCGAGCCTCTGACTGTAGAAGATGTAATGCACATCATTGATCTTGAAAAGCCTAAGGGTGTCGTGGTTCAATTTGGTGGTCAAACCGCTATCAATCTGGCAGATGAGCTAGTGAGAAGGGGTGTAACGATTCTCGGCACGTCACTTGAGGATCTGGATCGTGCAGAGAACAGGGATAAATTCGAACGTACTCTGAACCAACTCGGCATCCCTCAACCAAAAGGGAAAACAGCAGTCTCTATAGAAGGGGCCCTTGAAATCGCAGAAAACATCGGTTATCCGGTTCTGGTCAGACCATCATACGTTCTCGGTGGAAGAGCGATGGAAATCGTTTATCGGGAAGAGGAACTTCTTCATTACATGAATAATGCAGTGAAAGTCAATCCTCAGCACCCGGTATTAATCGACCGTTACCTGATCGGAAAAGAAATCGAAGTGGATGCGATTTCAGACGGAGTAGACGTCGTCATTCCTGGAATTATGGAGCATATCGAACGAGCTGGAGTTCACTCGGGAGATTCAATTGCGGTGTATCCTCCACAGCAGCTGACACAGAAACAGAAACAAACCATAGTCGATTACACAACGCGACTCGCGAAAGGCTTGAATATTGTTGGCTTACTGAATATCCAATATGTCATCTCTAAAGGCGAAGTCTTTGTTCTGGAAGTGAATCCCCGTTCCAGTCGGACAGTGCCGTTCATCAGTAAAATCACAAATGTACCGATGGCGAATATTGCAACCAAATCCATCCTCGGGATTTCCCTAAGGGATCAAGGATACGAATCAGGATTAATTCCTGAAAAACACGGTGTGTATGTAAAGGTTCCGGTATTCTCCTTTGCAAAACTAAGACGGGTGGACATCACTTTAGGACCTGAAATGAAATCAACAGGCGAAGTTATGGGGAAAGATCTAACCTTGGAAAAGGCACTGTACAAAGGTATGGTCGCAGCAGGCATGCAGATGAAGGAGTATGGATCTGTGCTCATGACTGTGGCAGATAAAGACAAGAGCGAAGCAGTTCTCTTAGCTCGCCGTTTTATCGATATTGGTTATCAAATCCTTGCAACGAAGGGAACGGCAGAGCATCTGGCAAAAGCTAATATCGTAGTACGTGAAGTGGATAAGATCGGTTCCAGTGGACCTACCCTATTGGATATCATTCAAGGTGGAGAAACACAGCTTGTCATCAATACACTGACAAAAGGAAAGCAACCTGCACGGGATGGATTCAGAATCCGAAGAGAATCAGTAGAAAACGGCATTCCATGTCTTACATCTCTGGACACAGCTGACGCCATCCTGAGAGTGATCGAATCCATGACATTCTCAGCCGAAGCCCTTGGATCACAACCGAAAATGAGAGAGGCGGTTTTTCAATGATCGTAAACGAAAAGATGGTTGTGCTTTCTCATGAAAGGATAGCTGAAAACATCTTTGAGCTGGTTCTACAAGGAGATTTAGTGGGTGAAATCAAGGCACCAGGTCAATTTGTGCACGTGAAAGTAGGGACGGGAATCGATCCATTGCTCAGAAGGCCGATTTCCATCGCCTCTTGCGACCATGAAAACCTCTCCATGACATTGATCTACCGTGCTGAAGGGAAAGGGACGAGGCTTCTTTCTAATGTGAAAAGTAGTGAAACCCTCGACGTTTTAGGGCCACTTGGAAATGGATTTCCTGTGGAAGAAGCAAGAAAGACTGCACTGTTAGTAGGGGGAGGAATAGGAGTGCCTCCCCTCTACGGTCTTTCCAAAAAGCTTGTAGATAACGGTTGGAAAGTGAAGCACATCCTCGGTTTTCAATCGGAATCGGTGAGCTTTTATGAAAACAGGTTCAGGGAACTTGGTGAAACGTATGTTGCCACAGTGGACGGTTCTCTTGGTGCGTCGGGTTTTGTAACAGATGTCATCCGGGAGGAAGCGCCTGCCTATGATGTGTTTTATTCCTGCGGTCCAACACCGATGCTTAAAGCATTGGAATTACAATTGGAGGACAAACCCGGATTCATATCATTAGAAGAACGAATGGGCTGTGGAATTGGTGCTTGTTTCGCCTGTGTTTGTCACAAACAGGATGATCCGGAAGGGGCGAGTTATGTAAAGGTTTGCAGTGATGGGCCTGTATTTCCAGTAGGGGTGGTGCAATTATGAAATCATTACAAATCGAATTACCAGGTTTGTCTTTAAAGAACCCGGTCATGCCAGCTTCAGGATGTTTTGGGTTTGGTCGTGAATATAGTCAGTTCTATGATTTAAGTGAGCTTGGAGCAATCATGATCAAAGCGACGACGGAAGAAGCACGATTTGGAAATGCGACTCCCCGGGTTGCTGAAACAAATGGCGGTATGTTGAACGCGATCGGATTACAAAATCCAGGGCTGGCAAGTGTGATGGAAAATGAGCTTCCATGGCTTTCCCAATATGATGTACCGATCATGGCAAACGTGGCAGGTTCTCAAGTTGAGGATTATGTTGAAGTGGCAAGAGTCATCTCTTCCGCTGAAAACGTGACAGCTCTTGAACTGAATATCTCCTGTCCAAATGTAAAAACGGGTGGAATCGCTTTTGGGACCATTCCTGAAGTGGCTAAAGAATTGACTGAGAGGGTAAAAGAAGTCTCACAGGTACCTCTATATGTAAAGCTATCTCCGAACGTCTCCAATATCGTTGAAATGGCAAAAGCCGTTGAAGCAGGAGGAGCTGATGGGTTGACGATGATTAATACACTCCTTGGGATGAGGCTGGATTTGAAGACAGGAAAGCCGATCCTTGCTAACAAGACCGGGGGATTATCCGGACCGGCCATCAAGCCGGTTGCCATCCGGATGATCTATGAAGTGAGTCAACAAGTGGATCTTCCGATTATCGGGATGGGGGGAATCCAATCAGCTGAAGATGTAATTGAATACTTCTGCGCAGGGGCAAGTGCCATCGCCGTCGGGACAGCGAACTTCGTTGATCCTTTCGTGTGTCAACGAATCATAAACGATTTACCAACATTACTTGATGAACTCGGAGTCGACCATATATCTGATTTAACAGGAAGGAGCTGGGGGAAGCATGAATCAAAAACCGTTTATAGCTCTTGATTTCCCTTCTTGGGAGATGACAAAAACCTTTTTGGATCAATTTCCAGCGGGATTAAATGTAAAAGTCGGTATGGAGCTGTACCTTCAAAATGGACCGGTCATACTGGAGAAGCTTTTAAATAAAGATCATCGTATTTTTCTTGATCTGAAGCTCCATGATATACCTAATACAGTTTACGGTGCCATGAAGGGACTTGCGGGGTTCGACCTTGAACTGATCAACGTACATGCAGCAGGGGGAAGTGTGATGATGGAAATGGCGCTCGAAGGTCTTCATGCTGGCACACCTGCCAATCATACACGTGCAAATCTGATTGCCGTTACACAGCTGACGTCGACGACGGAAGAACAAATGCAGGTAGAACAACTAATCCCTAAAACCATCAATGAGTCTGTTTTACATTACGCCACTCTAGCAAAAGAGGCGGGACTTGATGGAGTGGTATGTTCCCCGCACGAATCATCCGAGATAAGAGAATACTGTGGGGAGGACTTTATCCGTGTCACTCCAGGGATCAGGTTAGCAGAAGATCAGAAGGGAGATCAAAAAAGAGTCACTACTCCTCAAAGGGCAAAAGAATTGGGATCTTCCTTGATTGTCGTGGGAAGAAGCATTACAGGTGCTGGAAATCCGGTGGAGGCTTATGAACGCATCGTACATGAATGGGAGGGAAAACAATGAAACTACAAATCGCAAAACAACTATTAGATATCGAAGCCGTATATTTGAACCCGAGTGAGCCCTTTACATGGTCATCCGGCATAAAGTCCCCGATTTATTGTGATAATCGTTTGACATTGTCATTTCCTTCTGTAAGAAATGAAATCTCTACAGGACTTTCCGAGATGATTCGGCAGTACTTTCCCGAGACAGAAGTGATCGCAGGAACCGCAACGGCAGGCATTCCACATGCCGCATGGGTCAGTGAGAAGGTAAACCTTCCCATGTGCTACGTTCGATCAAAAGCGAAAGCTCACGGAAAGGGAAAGCAGATTGAAGGAAAAGTAGCACCGGGACAAAAAGTCGTCGTTGTGGAAGATCTAATCTCTACAGGCGGAAGCTGTATAACAGCAGTTAACGCATTAAGGGAAGCGGGATGTGATGTATTGGGAGTGGTCGCCATCTTTACATATGAACTTGAAAAAGGAAAAAGGATGCTGGATGAAAATGACATCAAAGCCTATGCTTTATCCGATTATTCAAGTTTATTGGATGTAGCACTGCAAACTTCAATTATCCGTGAAGATGAAGTAGAACAACTAAAGCTTTGGAGAGAGGATCCGGAGAATTGGGGCAGGTAAGATGGGGAAGCAACTCTTTGTTGAGTTGCTTTTTGCTTTTATGTATGAAAAGGCTGGGGAATATACGTGTGGAAGGTCATGTTTTCGTTTTCACTGCCAAAATCTAAATATACCTTTCATTCGGCAAACCTTAAACGTCCTGTTCCAACCAAAATAAATACACTCCCACCCAGTCCCATCTCAGACTAAGTGAAAGTGCATTCTAAATAAAATCAATCCTTCAACGATCGAACCAAATCCATATCAGGTGTCACATAAACGGTTTGCTGACCCTCATAAATGACAAACCCGGGCTTTGCGCCTTTCGGTTTCTTCACCTGCTTGACCTCAGTGAAGTCAACAGGTACCGAGCTTGATTCACGTGCCTTACTGAAGTATGCTGCAATGTTAGCTGCTTCCTTGATTGTTTCTTCTGACGGATTTTGACTTTTGATGACAACGTGAGAGCCCGGGATATCCTTCGTATGAAGCCAAATCTCACCCCTGCTTGCAACCTTGTTTGTTAAGTAGTCGTTTTGTTTATTATTTTTCCCGACCAGGATAGGGGTTCCGTCACTTGATGTGTAATTTTCCAAGACGGGCTTTAGATTGGCTTTTTTCTTTTTGGTTTGTTTTCGGGCTCTTAAGTAGCCTTCTTCTTCAAGCTCTTCTCTTATTTCTTCAACGTCCTTCGTAGATGCAGATTCCAACTGTTGAAGTAATTGCTCCAAGTACGCAATCTCATCATTGGCCTTTTCAATTTGCTCATGAACGATTTTTATGGCCTTTTTCGCTTTTTGATATCGTGAGAAATAGAGTTGTGCATTGTCGGATGGCGATTTTTGAGGATTGAGAGGAATCGTAATGCTTTCCCCGTTCTCATCATAATAATTGACCACGCTAACTTCAGTCATGCCACGTTCGACGGCAAATAAATTCGAAGTAAGGAGTTCACCAAGTAATTGATAGCGGTCAGCGAGCTTTGCATCCTCTAATGTTTGCTTTAATTTCTCTATTTTATTTACATTTTTATCACGTTCGTTCCGGATAAATCGCTCTAAATCATTTCCTTGCTGTTTAACGCGATCACGTGCAGCCTTTTGGTAAAAGAAGCGGTCCAATAATTCACTTAAAGTAGGGAACGTTTGCTTGTCCCCTTGGAGGTGCTCAAGATCCAACCAGTAAAATGTTTCTTTGTCACTGCTGATGAGAGTAGGCGTTGCGTCATCCGTTTTTGCATATTGAATCAATTGTAAGAATGATTCTGCAATCGTAGATTGGTTTCCGATTCCTGCACGGTGAACGACTTCTTTAGCATAAAGAGGAGAAATCCCGGCGAAAGATTGAACAATCTGTTTATCGAGCTTGCCAGAATTGAAATCCAGAGCTCTAAGTACATCATCATCCGTTGCTTCAAGAGGATTTCTCTTGTCCTGCTGAGGTGGCAGTACATACGTATGTCCAGGCAAGACGGTACGATGCGTATTCATGCTTGGTGAAATGTGTTTGATACTATCAAGAATCATATTTCGTTCTTTATCGACCAAAATGATATTACTATGTCGACCCATTACTTCGACGATTAACTGTTTGTAGGAAATATCGCCGATTTCATTTCTGCCTTTCACTTCGAAAATGATCATCCGATCCAGTCCTACCTGATTGATTCCCTGGACAACGTACCCTTCAAGATGCTTGCGCAAAAGCATACAGAACATGGGCGGGACAGCGGGGTTTTCATAGTTTTCATTGGTCATCTGAACCCGCGAATAACTTGGGTGGGCGGATAAAAGCACCTTGTGATTTTTCCCATTTGCCCGGATGATCATGATAATTTCATTTTTATATGGTTGATGTATTTTATTGATTCGTCCGTGTAATACATTCTCTTTCAATTCGTTCGTCATGCTTCTAGTAAATAATCCATCAAATGACATATACAACATCCTTTGCTCTAAACGGTTTCATTCGTTCATGATCGTTCTATCATTGGTAGGCTTTTCAAGTACCAAATGTAATCGATTTTACCCTTCTAAAGGATAAAATGCAAAACGTATCTAAATCATATCATTTTTTAGGACGAGTCTGAATAAGAATGCTATGAGAAGGACAACTTTTCGTATCGTAGGAGGAGAGTGAAATGGTTGCATGAAATTTCATGAGATGAGACAAGAGGACATAGAGCAGTCATTAAATACAAATTATCAAGTAGGGCTTTCATCAGAGGATGTAGCCGGGAGACGAAAACAATTTGGCTACAATCAATTAGAAGAAGCTGAGAAACAGTCAGCTTTATTATTATTTTTCAGTCAGTTCAAAGACTTCATGGTTCTGGTGTTATTGGCAGCCACGCTCATTTCCGGATTGCTTGGTGAATATATTGATGCGATTGCCATCATAGCTATTGTGTTGATTAATGGTTTCCTGGGTTTTTTTCAGGAGAGGAAAGCAGAGCGATCCCTGCAAGCATTAAAGGAACTTTCGGCACCACAGGTAGCGGTATTGAGAGATGGTAACTGGGTGAAATTGATATCAAAGGAAGTGATAGTTGGGGATATCATTCGCTTCAGCAGCGGAGATCGGATCGGAGCCGACGTCCGGCTCATTGAGGTGAATAATTTGGAGGTGGAGGAATCTGCTTTAACAGGGGAGTCAATACCTGTTACCAAATCCAAAAATCCCGTGAACGGGGAAAATATGAGTCTCGGAGACTTGGAAAATATGGCGTTCATGGGGACGATGGTCACAAGGGGCAACGGGATAGGTGTCGTAACGTCGATTGGAATGAAAACAGCGATGGGACAAATTGCTGATATGATCCAGAAGGCGGAAACCATGACTACACCTCTTCAGAGAAGACTGGAGGAACTCGGGAAAGTCTTAATTACGATTGCCCTCATATTAACGGCGCTCGTTGTTGGAATAGGGGTGATCCAAGGCCATGATATGTATACAATGTTCTTGGCAGGAGTTTCTTTGGCAGTGGCAGCTATTCCTGAAGGGTTACCGGCTATTGTGACCGTTGCCCTTTCCCTTGGCGTTCAGCGTATGATTAAGAAAAAAGCAATCGTTCGTAAGCTTCCGGCTGTTGAAACATTAGGCTGTGCATCGGTCATTTGTTCTGATAAAACAGGAACACTAACCCAAAATAAGATGACGGTTACACATCTTTGGAGCGGAGGAAGAACTTGGACCGTTACAGGATCAGGGTATGAACCCAACGGTCAATTTTACAGCGGAGCACAAAGGGTCACGCCTCACAGTGAACCCCCCCTTCAGCAATTATTGACCTTCGGGATGTTATGTAATCATGCTGAGCTTGTAACCCGTGAACAACTCTTCATCGTTGATGGAGACCCTACAGAAGGCGCAATCCTTGTGGCAGGATTAAAAGCGGGACTCGCTAGAGAGTCTTTACAGAAAAAATTTACAATTGTAAAAGAATTCCCTTTCGATTCCACTAGAAAAATGATGAGTATCATTGTTGTTGACCATAATGGCAATCACTTCTCAGTAACAAAAGGGGCTCCAGACGTATTAGCCGGGAAAAGTGAATCCATTCTATGGGAAGGCAGATTGCATGCTAAAACAAACGAGTTATCTCAAAAAGTGGAAGAAGCGATCAGTGAAATGTCATCCAACGCGCTAAGAAATATTGCAATTGCGTATAAACCAATCGATGCGAGATCTGTTGAATCCATGACAGAGCGGGATATAGAAAATGGAGTAACGTTCATCGGCTTGCAAGGGATGATTGACCCTCCACGCCCCGAAGTGAAACAAGCGGTGAAAGAGTGCCGGGCAGCCGGAATCAAGACAGTGATGATTACCGGAGATCATCTCTTGACTGCTAAGGCGATTGCCAAACAGCTCGGAATCTTAAAGAATAAAGACCGGGTACTCGATGGAAAAGCATTAAACGACATGGACGTACATGAACTCGAAGAAATCGTAGACGATGTCTCGGTGTTTGCCCGAGTCTCACCAGAACATAAACTAAAAATAGTCAAAGCTCTGCAAAACAAGGGGCATGTAGTGGCGATGACGGGAGATGGGGTAAATGACGCCCCTGCAATTAAATCCTCTGATATCGGTGTAGCCATGGGGATAACCGGTACAGACGTTGCGAAGGAATCTTCTTCCCTCGTACTATTGGATGATAACTTTGCCACCATTAAATCAGCGATTCAAGAAGGCAGAAATATTTACGAAAATATCCGGAAGTTCGTCCGGTATCTGCTGGCCTCAAACGTAGGGGAAATCCTTGTTATGCTATTTGCAATGATTCTGGCACTTCCGCTACCACTGGTCCCGATACAGATTCTTTGGGTGAACCTTGTAACAGATGGGCTTCCTGCCATGGCACTTGGTCTTGATAAGCCTGAAGATGATGTGATGAAGAGAAAGCCCAGACATCCTAAGGAAGGGGTGTTCGCAAGAGGCTTAGGTTGGAAAGTCGTGTCCAGGGGATTCTTGATTGGTGGTGCCACATTGCTCGCGTTCATATTATCATATAAGACCCACCCTGATCACTTGGCCTACGCTCAAACCGTTGCGTTTGCCACTTTGGTCATGGCTCAGCTAATCCATGTATTCGACTGCCGTAGTGAAGTATCGGTCTTTTCTAGAAATCCATTTGGGAATATGTATCTGGTCTTCGCTGTACTGTCTTCCCTCGTCTTAATGTTACTTGTTATCTATATCCCTTCTTTGCAGCCGGTTTTCCATACCGTGCCGATTGTGTTAAAGGACTGGCTCTTAATCATTGGATTAAGTTCAGTTCCAACATTTTTACTTGCCGGGTCATTTTTTGCAAGAAAAAAACAGTGAAATATGGTATAATCCAAAAGGTAATAGAGAAATGCCTCTATTACCTTTTTTATATCAATCTCTATCCTTTTAATCTACATAGAAATATCGTCAAAAGATTGGATGTGATCGTAATGGTTGTCAGTATGACAGGCTTTGGGAGAAGCAAAGTGGATTCTGAACAACATACTGTAACGGTTGAAATGAAATCCGTTAATCACAGATTCAGTGAATGTTACATAAGAATGCCCCGACAATTGATGAAAATCGAGGATAAAATCAAGAAGCAAGTATCCCACAACGTTAAAAGAGGAAAAGTGGATGTTTTCATCACCATAACCGGTGAAGGCCTGGTACATAAAAATCTACATATTGACTGGAAGCTCATTCAAGATTATTATCAGTTAGTAAATAAAGTGAAAGAAACCTACTCATTAAAAGATGAAGTGCGTTTATCACATCTCTTAAACAGGGAAGAGTTTGTGCTGATAGAAGAAATGGAAGGGGAGAATGAAGAGCTTCAGCATCTGGTCTTAAAAGCTGTTGATCAAGCATCGACAGACCTTAGGGAAATGCGCAAGAAAGAAGGGGAGCTCCTAAAGAAAGATTTTCTCACCCATCTCAACCATTTTGAAAATAGTGTCTTAGAACTAACCAAGCATGCTCCGGAAGTGGTCAAACAATATAGGGAACGATTGAGAAAAAGGATTATAGAATACAATGAAACGTCCTTCGATGAAAGTCGATTACTTACGGAAGTGGCCATTTTTGCAGATAAATCCGATATTACGGAAGAACTGACGAGGTTAGAAAGTCATATCCAGTACTTCCATGACACCTTGACAGGTGAAGGACCTGTAGGCAGAAAATTGGATTTTATGATTCAGGAAATGAATCGTGAAGTGAATACCATAGGTTCGAAAGCAAATGATTCCTTCATTGCCACAATTGTTGTAGAACTGAAATCAACACTTGAGAAGCTTAGAGAACAAGTACAAAATGTAGAATAACAAGTTTAGTTTCCTATTAATCCGGCGAAACTAAACTATTGATTAGGAGGAGCGTTATGTCGATCAAGCTCATCAATATAGGATTTGGAAATATTGTTTCCGCTAACCGAATCATTTCAATTGTCAGTCCCGAATCAGCACCAATCAAACGTTTGATTCAAGATGCCAGAGATCGTGGAACACTCGTTGATGCTACATACGGAAGAAGAACTAGAGCAGTTATTATTACGGATAGCGATCATGTTATTCTTTCAGCTGTTCAACCCGAAACCGTTGCTCATCGTTTAACTGATAAAGAGGATTTAGTAGAAGAAGGGCAGGGTAAATAAATGAAAGAAAAAGGATTGCTGATCGTTCTTTCTGGACCATCAGGTGTAGGGAAAGGAACAGTACGTAAAGCGATTTTTTCCCAGGAAGATACCAAGTTTGAATATTCCATTTCCATGACAACCCGGAATCCCCGGGAAGGAGAAGTGGATGGGGTAGATTATTTCTTCAAGTCAAGAGATGATTTTGAATTGCTGATCGAGCAAGGAAAGCTGCTGGAGCATGCTGAGTTCGTTGGAAACTACTACGGGACTCCGGTGGATTATGTTCGCCAAACACTCGATGCCGGTAAAGATGTATTTCTTGAAATTGAAGTACAAGGAGCACAGCAGGTTAGAGATAAGTTCCCTGAAGGGTTATTCATCTTCCTCGCACCCCCAAGTCTTTCTGAACTTCAGAACCGCCTTGTAACAAGAGGAACTGAAACGGATGATCTTATCAAGGGAAGAATGAATACAGCGAGAAAAGAAATAGAAATGATGAATCTATATGATTACATTGTTGAAAATGATCAGATTGAACATGCAGTCGGTAAGATCAAGTCCATTGTTCAGGCTGAACACTGTAAGCGGGAACGAGTGCAACAACGATACTTAAATATGCTGGAGGTTGAATAAATGTTATATCCATCCATTGATTCATTAATGAAAAAGATTGACTCTAAATATTCGTTAGTCAGTATTGCGGCAAAGCGTGCGAGAAACCTGCAAGACACAGGCGATTATCGCCTGAACCGATATGATTCCCAGAAGTTTGTAGGGAAAGCCCTGGAAGAAATTCATGCCGGACAATTATCCATGAAAGAAAGAGATGCCAAAGCAGTTTATTCCGATGAATAAATAGCGGGAAGCTTAATGAATAACTCTACGGGGTTGACTCGAAAGATTTCATCATCTTTTCGGGACAACCCTATTTTCTTTTTCTATCAATATCCTTCATAATATAAGGAGGATAAAGAGTAATGGGGGAAAATAAAATGATGCAGGGAAAAAAAATATTGTTATGTGTATCTGGCGGGATTGCTGTATATAAAGCGGCTGCCTTAACAAGTAAGCTGGTTCAAAGCGGTGCAGAAGTAAAGGTCATCATGACGGAATCGGCCCAGAAATTTGTCGCTCCTCTCACCTTTCAGGCATTGTCCCGTCAAGATGTATATTGGGATACTTTTGATGAAAAAGATTCATCGGGAATTGCCCATATCGATTTAGCGGATTGGGCAGACCTTGTCCTTGTCGCACCTGCTACAGCCAATATCATTGGAAAGCTTGCGAATGGAATTGCCGATGACATGATTTCCACAACCATTCTTGCCACCACAGCGAACGTTTGGATTGCTCCGGCCATGAATGTACATATGTATGACCATCCAGCAGTAAGACGCAATATAGAAACCCTTTACCAGTTTGGATACCAATTTGTCGAACCTAGTGAAGGGTATTTAGCTTGTGGATATGTTGGAAAAGGAAGATTGGAAGAACCAGAGAAAGTAGTGGAATTGATTGATCGCTACTTTTTAGAACTAGGCAGCGAGAAGATGTTATTACATGGAAAGAAAGTTGTCATTACTGCCGGGCCGACAAGGGAAATGGTGGATCCCGTTCGTTTCTTTACCAATCGCTCAACAGGGAAGATGGGCTATGCTTTAGCTGAAGCTGCAGTATCTCTCGGTGCACAGGTCCTGTTGATTTCAGGACCGTCCCAGTTGCCGATTCCAAGAGGCATAGATTTTGTTTCTGTCACAAGTGCTGAAGAAATGTATAATGCTGTTCATGAAGCATTCCCGACAGCTGATATTGTTGTCAAGAGTGCTGCGGTAGCGGATTATCGACCGAAAGAAATATATGAGGATAAGTTAAAGAAGCAGGAAGGCAATCTAGTGATCGAATTTGAGCGTACAAAAGATATATTAATGAGTCTAGGTGAAAGAAAGAATCACCAATACCTTATCGGTTTTGCGGCAGAAACGACGAACGTGGAAAATTATGCGAAAGCAAAACTTGAGAAAAAACGAGCGGATATGATTGTCGCAAATAATGTAAAAGAAAAAGGTTCAGGATTTGGAACGGACACAAACAAAGTAACGATCGTAACAAGTGAAGGAAACGTTCGAGAGCTGCCTTTATTGTCCAAGGCCGAGGTATCGAAAGAAATCTTTAAAGAAGCAATCGAGCACATTAAGAAGGGAACCCAGCATGAACGTTGCTAGTGTCATCGTAGATGTTCCTGCCATGCAGACAGATCGAACCTATGATTATAGCATCCCTGATGAATGGAGAGGCAGCATCACACCGGGGATGAGAGTAATCGTTCCGTTTGGACCAAGAAAAATCCAAGGTTTCGTCATTGAATTAAAGGAAAAGGGAGAAGTCACGAAACTCAAAGCGATTGTGGAGCCGATGGACCTTGTTCCCGTACTGAATAAAGAATTACTTACATTGGGGAACTGGCTTACGGAGAAGACCCTATGTTTTAAGGTCTCTGCCTTTCAAGCTATGTTACCAGCAGCCATGAAAGCGAAGTATGAAAAATTCTTTCAGCTCGAAGAAAACAAAAGCCCAGGTGATATTAATCCTTCTCTTCAGCGCTTCTTCAATAATGGTAGGGAAGTGGCATGGAAAGCGATCGAGGAAAACGGTCTCCTCCCTCTCATTCATAAAGAGGTAAAAAAAGGTTCTGTTGAAGTAATCTACAGAGTAAAGGCTAAAGGCAAAAAGAAAACGGTTCGAAAGGTATATCTTACTATTTCTCCCAATGATTTAGAGGAAGTGCTCAATAACCTTCCCCCCCAGGCAAGTAAGCAAAAACAAATCATTGAGTATATGAACGACTCCGCCCCGGGTGGGGATGGGATACTGGCTTCGACGCTCCTTGAAGAGATGGCCACAACATCAAGTACGATTAAATCACTAGTCCATAAAGGGTACTTGATGGAGAAAAATGTTGAAATGTACCGGGATCCTTTTGAAAACAGAACGTTCGAAAAAACATCCCCCCTCCCTTTGACGTCACAACAGGATCAAGCGATTCATCCCATCCTGAATACCATCGACCAGAAGAAGCATCACACGTTTCTCCTATACGGAGTAACAGGGAGCGGGAAGACAGAGATTTATCTTCAGTCCATTCAGCGTGTTTTACAAGAAGGGAAAGAAGCCATTGTAATGGTTCCTGAAATCTCCCTTACACCCCAGATGGTCCACCGGTTTAAGGGGCGTTTTGGAAATGATGTCGCGGTTCTTCATAGTGGATTATCAATAGGTGAAAAATATGATGAATGGAGAAAGATCCAACGAAAGGAAGTAAAAGTAGTGGTTGGGGCCAGATCCGCCGTTTTCGCTCCTTTTGAGAATATTGGAATCATCATTATCGATGAAGAGCATGAGACAAGTTATAAGCAAGAGGAAAATCCTCGTTACCATGCGAGGGATGTAGCGATTTACAGAGGCGACTATCACCAGTGCCCAGTCATTTTAGGAAGCGCTACTCCTTCACTGGAATCCTTTGCCCGTGCATCCAAGGGGGTGTATGGACTTCTTACTCTTGATAAAAGGATGAATGATGGACCTCTTCCCTCAGTTGATATTGTCGATATGAGAGAAGAACTCAGGAAGGGAAACCGTTCCATGTTTTCCACAGAGCTGTTCGAAAAGCTTCAAGATCGGTTGGAAAAAGGAGAGCAAACGGTTCTATTCCTTAATCGAAGAGGGCACTCATCCTTTATTATGTGCAGAGATTGCGGTTTTGTCCTGCAATGTCCCAATTGTGACATCTCCCTGACCTATCATCGATTTTCGAACGGGATGAAATGCCATTATTGCGGATATGAAGAAAGTGTCCCGACTACTTGCCCTGAATGTACAAGTGAACATATTCGTTATTTTGGAACTGGAACTCAGAAGGTTGAGGAAGAATTGACGAAGTTGATCCCTGATGCTCGAATTATTCGGATGGATGTGGATACGACCTCACGAAAAGGGTCCCATGAAAAGCTGTTAACAGCTTTTGGGGAAGGAAAGGCAGATATCCTTCTTGGCACACAGATGATTGCCAAGGGTCTCGACTTTCCGAATATCACTCTGGTAGGGGTTCTCAGTGCAGATACAATGCTCCATTTACCAGACTTCAGAGCAGCGGAAAAGACGTTTCAATTGTTGACTCAAGTGAGTGGGAGAGCTGGCAGGCACACATTGCCTGGGGAGGTCGTCATACAAACGTATACACCGGAACACTATTCGATCGAATTAGCATCAAATCATGATTACAACCGCTTTTATCAGCAGGAAATGATGATGAGGAAGATGGGGTCCTATCCTCCTTTTTTCTATCTTACCTTGATCACATTAAGTCATGAGGATCTCTTGAAGGTTGTGGACATAGCAGAGAAAATGGCTGGGTATATTCGCTCAAAGCTATCAGAGGCAACCATCATTCTTGGACCGGCTGCTTCCCCCATTCCCAGGATAAAGAATAGATATCGCTACCAATGTTTGATAAAATACAAGCGGGAACCAAATCTTGGTATAACTTTAAAAACAGTATTAGACCAATTTCAACAGCAGTACGCATCAAGTGGATTAACAATTTCTATAGATGTGAACCCTTATATGATGATGTAAGAATATTTATACAGAAAGATGGAGGACAGTTATGGCAATACTTCCAATTGTAATGCATCCAAGCCCTATCCTGGAAAAAGAATGTGAAAAGGTTTCGGATTTTGATAAAAAATTAAAAAAAATACTTACAAATATGTATGACACTATGATCGAAGCTGACGGGGTAGGACTTGCAGCGCCTCAAGTAGGAATAGATCTTCAAGTTGCTGTAGTCGACATCGGGGATGATTCAGGAACGCTCGAGCTGATCAATCCTGAAATCATCGAGTCAGAAGGTTCGCAAACCGATCTTGAAGGATGTCTTAGCTTTCCCGGTCTATACGGAGAAGTGACTCGTCCTTATTCGATAAAGGTCCGGACACTGGACCGAAAAGGAAGAATGGTCGAATTTCAAGCCCAGGACTTTTTGGCAAGAGCGATTCAACATGAAATTGATCATCTTCACGGCATTTTATTCACCTCAAAAGTAGAAAAATATATTACAGAAGAAGAATTAGAAGGGTATGAAGCTTAATGACGAAAGTGATTTTTATGGGAACGCCAGATTTCTCGGTTCCCGTTCTCCAATCTTTAGTAGATGAAAGTTATGAAGTGATCGCGGTTGTGACTCAACCGGATCGACCAGTGGGAAGAAAAAGAACCCTGACACCGCCACCTGTAAAGGTAGCAGCCCAAAAGCTTGGGATTCCTGTATACCAACCGGAAAAGATAAAGAATGAGGATGAACTAAACCAAGTGCTTGCATTAAAACCTGATCTTATTGTGACGGCTGCATTCGGACAAATCCTTCCCAACGCTTTGCTTGAGGCACCGAAATATGGTTGTATCAATGTTCATGCTTCCCTTCTTCCTGAACTCAGAGGGGGTGCACCGATTCATTATTCCATTCTCCAAGGGAAGGAGAAAACGGGTATCACCATTATGTATATGGTAGAGAAGCTGGATGCAGGTGACATTATTAGTCAAGTAGAAGTGGATATCCAAGAGCGGGATCATGTCGGGACGCTTCATGATAAATTAAGTGTTGCTGGTGCAGCCTTGCTTATAGACACGATCCCAGCATTATTGTCAGGGGATATCTCTCCTTTGAAACAGGACGATTCGCTTGCAACGTTCGCCCGTAACATAAAACGGGAACAAGAAATAATAGATTGGACGAAAGACGGAGAAGTAATCTATAACCATATTAGAGGACTTCACCCTTGGCCAGTTGCGTATACCACCATAGAAGACTCCGTAATGAAAGTATGGTGGGGAGAAAAGGTCGAAAGTCGTTCCACATCACCAGGAGAGATCCTGAGTGTAGAAGAAGATGGCTTCGTAGTTTCTACAGGTAATTCAGTTGGAATTAAAATAACAGATTTACAGCCTTCCGGGAAAAAACGAATGAATGCGTTGGATTACCTCCGTGGAGCAGGAGCACATTTAAAAGCGGGAATGATGTTAGGAGAGAAAAATGAGTAAACGAAATAAAACCGTCCGGGAAGCAGCACTTGATGTCATTGAGGCGGTTGAAAAAAATCAATCATATAGCAATTTATTGCTTCATTCTGTAATCGAAAAAAATGAGCTGCCAACGAAAGACATTGGCTTGTTAACGGAACTTACATACGGAACCATTCAACGGAAAATGACGCTGGATTTCTATCTGGCACCATTCATTAAAGGAAAGCTTGATGAGTGGGTTCGTCACTTGTTGCGCTTATCCCTCTATCAGCTTGTCTATTTAGATCGGATTCCAGATCGTGCTGTTTTCTTTGAAGCGGTTGAAATCGCCAAAAAGAGAGGGCATAAAGGGATATCCGGATTAGTGAACGGCGTTTTGAGATCGGTGCAGCGTAAAGGTCTCCCTTCTCTTGAGTCCATTAAAGATCCTGTCGAAAGAGTGGCTATCGAAACAAGTCATCCTTATTGGCTGGTTAAGAGATGGGAAGAGCAATTCGGATTAGAGAAAACGAAAGAAATGTGCGAGACCAACCTAATTGCACCGAAACAGACAGCTCGCGTGAATACAACAAAAATAAGCCGGGACGAACTTATGCTACTGTTGAGCGAAAATGGAAGTGAAGTGAAAGAAAGCCCGATCGTCCCGGAAGCGATTCAGTCGCTGCGGGGAAACCTGGCTAAAACAGATGCTTATCGCAACGGACAATGCACCATCCAGGATGAAAGCTCGATGCTCGTTTCCTATGCATTAAAGCTCGAGGAAGGTATGAAGGTTCTGGATGCTTGCGCTGCACCGGGTGGAAAAACGACCCACATAGCAGAAAAGCTTTCTGGAACCGGAGAGGTTCATGCGCTGGATTTGCATAAACATAAGGTCAAATTAATCGACGACAATGCAAACCGACTTGGATTAAGTAATGTCAAAACAGCCACACTTGATAGCCGCAAAGCTGCGGAAAAGTTTGAACAGGAAAGCTTCGACCGTGTCCTAGTCGATGCACCTTGCTCAGGATTAGGTGTCCTCCGGAGAAAACCGGATATAAAGTACGCAAAAAAAGAAGCGGATCTTCTTTCATTACAAAAGATTCAGCTAGATATATTATCGTCTGTTGCCCCATTGCTGAAAAAAGACGGCCTATTGGTTTATAGTACATGTACTGTAGACCAAAATGAAAATGAAGGCACCGTAGCAGCGTTCTTAAGTGATCATCCAGAATTTGAGAAGCATCCACTCGATAAGCTCCCGGATTCTGTAACACCGTTCATTCAAGAACATCATTTGCAAGTATTTCCTCAAGATTTCGGGGGAGACGGGTTCTTTATTGCATGCTTTCGAAAAAAAGTTTGAGTCGAATATAATCAAATGTTGAAAGAAAAGCAGGAAAATCCAGTGGAAGAGTCGTAAAAGTACAAAGGCCCTTAATAATTTCATTTTTTTTGGACGAAAGATGCACCAAGGATGTTAAGGAGCTGCTGGAATTAGGTGCAGAAGAAGAGACGAGGTGACCTAAGTGAAGACGGTTTATTTTACGGACAAAGGGAAAGTGCGTCAACTTAATGAAGATAGTGCCGGGGTATTTGTAAATCATCATGGAGATCATTTAGCTATTGTGGCAGATGGGATGGGGGGCCACAGAGCAGGAGATGTGGCGAGTCAACTGACCATTTCGATCTTAAAGGACCTTTGGGAGAATGCCGAGAAATTCAACACTGCTGATGAAGCAGAAAATTGGTTAAAATCAACCATTAACGAAGTAAACAACAAAGTATATACTTATTCTCAATCCAATTCAGAGTGTGAGGGGATGGGAACCACGCTTGTCGGGGCCATCTGCACTTCTTTGTTTGCTACCATTGTAAATATTGGGGATAGCAGGGGGTATATTCTGAACGAAAATGGATTTCACCAATTGACTGAAGATCATACGCTTGTGAATGAATTGGTTAGGAGCGGTGAAATCTCTAAGGAAGACGCAGAGCATCATCCTAGAAAAAATGTGATACTCAGAGCGATTGGAACGGAAGCTTCCATTACGATGGATATCAAAACGATTATGTTCGAAGATGATGATGTCATTCTTTTATGCTCAGACGGTCTTTCTAATAAAGTTTCTGAAAAGGAAATGAAAGAGGTATTAGTACAGGACCACTCTCTGGAAACTAAAGGGGAGTCGCTCGTTCAATTAGCCAATGAATATGGCGGTGAAGATAATATTACCGTAGTAATTGTCGAGTTTGCCGCTGAAACGGAAAGCGGGTGATACCATGATGGAAGGTAAGCGCATCAGTGGGCGTTACAGAATTATCAAATTAATTGGCGGCGGAGGGATGGCCAACGTCTATTTAGCTCACGATGTGATTCTGGATCGTGAAGTGGCGATTAAAATGCTCCGGATCGACTTTGCCAATGAAGAAGAGTTTATAAAACGGTTTCAACGGGAAGCTCAATCGGCTACAAGTTTGACCCACCCGAACATTGTAAGCATTTATGATGTAGGAGAAGAGGACGAACTTTATTATATCGTCATGGAATATGTCCATGGCATGACGTTAAAGCAATACATACAGCAGCATTCACCGGTTCAAGTAGATAAGGCGATCGATATTATGAAACAGCTGACGTTTGCTATGTCACATGCTCACCAGAACCATATCGTACATCGTGATATCAAACCTCACAATATCCTTCTTGATGAAGAGGGGAATGTAAAAATAACCGATTTCGGAATCGCGATGGCCCTTAGTGCCACTTCGATCACACAGACCAATTCTGTCCTTGGATCAGTTCATTACCTCTCACCTGAACAGGCGAGAGGAGGCATGGCCACAAAGAAATCGGATATTTATTCCCTGGGGATCGTCATGTTCGAATTATTAACAGGCAGACTGCCGTTTTCGGGAGAATCAGCGGTTTCGATTGCTTTAAAGCATCTGCAATCGGAAACACCATCATTAAAAAGATGGAATCCCGATATCCCACAGAGTGTAGAGAATATCGTACTAAAAGCAACGGCAAAAGACCCGTTCAGACGATACGAAAGCCTCGAGGAAATGGATGAAGATCTCTCTTCGGCTCTTGACCCTGACCGGCTGAATGAGCCTAAATTCGCCGTTCCTATTGATGACGAGGCGACGAAAGCAATACCTGTCATAACGGACCAGAGTGCATACTCAAATTTAGATGATACGATTGTTCATCATCAAGCAAGTACAGATTCACTTCAAACAAAACCCACCCCTCCAGTCCAAGAGGGAAAGAAGAAGGGTAAGAAGAAAGCTTCTCAAAAGAAAAAGAGTAAAAAGAAGTGGCCGATTCTAATTATTAGTCTGTTCTTTTTGCTCCTTTTATTGGGAGTGGCTGCTGTTACGGTAGTGCCTAATTTATTGGGACCGAAGGAAATAAAGGTGCCCAATGTGGAGGGGAAAAATACTACTGAAGCAGTCTCAATGATAGTATCCGAAGGTTTTGTCGTCGGTGAAACGAAAGAACAATCCAGCGACAGTGTTCCTGAGGGAGAAGTGATAAAGACAATTCCTAAAGCTGGGCGGATGGCGAATGAAGGCTCGGAAATTGATCTCTACGTAAGTACCGGTAAAGAAAAGGTAGAAGTAGAAGACTATGCGGGTCAGGAATTTGACGATGTCGCTTCAGAATTGGAAGAAAAAGGATTTACAGTGGAGAAAGAAGAAGAATTTAATGAAGATGAGCCTGCTGGAACGATTTTAGAGCAGGAACCATCCCCTGGGGAAGAAGTAGTGGCCGAAGAGACGACGATTACCTTTACAGTAAGTAAGGGACGAGAATCCTTTGACTTAGACAGCTTGGTTGGGTTCGATCAAACGGCACTTGATAAATATGAGGTGTCCAAAGGGATAAACATTATTGTTCAAAGTGAAACATTTTCATCGGAAGTAGAAGAAGGTAAAGTAATTTCTCACAAGCCAGTTGCGAGCACTCCGGTTACAAAAGGTGACACGGTCTATGTTATAATGTCCAAAGGTCCCGAAGAACCCAAGGAGGTCCCTACTAAAGAGGTTACGTTAGAAGAGACCGTCCGATACACGGGGCAAGAGGGAAAACCACAGTCGGTGGAAGTGTTCATAGAAGATAAGGACCGCAAAATCGACGAAAGTGAACCTGATCAACTACAAGGGATTACTGAGGATACCACCATTACCATGACGTTCACCATAGAAGAAGGTACAAAAGGGAAATATCGCATTCTCGTTGATGGAAAAGAGTATAAATCAGCCAATGTCGAGTATCCTAAAGAGGAATAATTTCAAATGCCAAGGGGCTGTACCCGGGTTTTTACTAAACCTGACGGGACAGTCCTCTTGTTTTCATTTATAATGGAAATAAATCAAGATACATACTATAGATGACTGATTTGTATTGATAAACGCAATTGAATAGGAGGTTTCGAATGCCGGAAGGAAAAATTGTTAAAGCATTAAGTGGATTTTACTATGTTCTTTCAGAAGGTAGCGTTACCCAATGTCGGGGCAGAGGGATCTTTCGTAAAAATAAAGTGACCCCATTAGTGGGTGACTATGTTGAATTTCAAGCGGAAAATCAAACGGAAGGGTACCTCTTGAAAGTCTTTGACCGTAAGAATGAATTGGTTCGTCCGCCGATTGCCAATGTGGATCAATCGATATTGGTTTTCTCAGCAAGCGAACCGGATTTCAGTCCAGCATTATTGGATCGCTTTCTTGTTTTGGTGGAAAGTAAGGACATCGCACCACTTATATGTGTAACCAAAATGGACTTACTGACTCCAGATCAATCAAACAAAATCGAAGGATTTGTGAACGAATACCGCTCGTTTGGTTATGAAGTCCTCATGACTTCTTCGAAAACGGAGCACGGGGTAGAAGAATTGACACCTTATTTAAAAGATAAAATTTCGGTATTCGCCGGCCAGTCAGGAGTTGGGAAATCATCCTTGCTTAATGCTTTGAAACCTGAGCTGGAACTAAAGACTGCCATGATTTCTTCACATTTAGGGCGAGGGAAGCATACGACTCGTCACGTGGAACTCATCGATATTGAAAATGGGTTAGTAGCTGATACGCCTGGTTTTAGTTCATTGGAGTTTTCAGAGATTGAAATAGAAGAGCTCCCACAATGCTTCCCAGAAATGGTTGAAGTGGCAGAGAAGTGTAAATTCAGGGGATGTCTTCATATCAATGAACCGAAATGTGCGGTAAAATCGGCCGTGGAAGATGGAGAAATCCCTTCTTATCGATACGAACACTATTTAACCTTCCATAAGGAAATCAAAGAAAGAAAGCCGAGGTACTAAACATGAAAATCGCACCATCGATACTCTCTGCAAATTTCGCGGAGTTAGGTAATGAGATAAAAGATGTAGAAAAAGGCGGGGCAGACTATATCCATGTAGACGTAATGGATGGTCACTTCGTTCCGAATATCACGCTCGGTCCAATGATGGTTAAAGCCATCCGCCCGATCACGACCTTACCCTTGGATGTTCATCTGATGATTCAAAATCCCGATCAATACATTGATGCCTTTGCAGAGGCGGGAGCGGATTATATCACCGTTCATGTTGAGGCGACGGCTCATCTTCATCGAACGATTCAGTTGATTAAGAGCAAAGGGGTAAAAGCGGGAGTCGTATTGAATCCTGCCACACCGGCTGAGTCGATCAAGCCGATCCTGCAAGACGTGGATATGATCCTCCTAATGACCGTAAATCCAGGGTTTGGGGGTCAGTCCTTCATCCCATCTGTCTTGCCGAAAATCAAACAAATACGCGATTGGGCAAATGAAGTGAATCCGACCCTTGAGATCGAAGTGGACGGTGGAATTAATACTGAAACGGCAGCTCTTTGTGCAGAAGCGGGAGCAGATGTATTTGTAGCCGGTTCCGCCATCTATAATCGTAACGACCGTCGGGCAGCAATTGAAGAGTTAAAGAAATCTCTGGCATAAGAGAACAAGGGCTGATCCTGTAGGGGGTCAGCCCATTTCTATAGAAGGGGTGTGGGGAATATGGAACTAAATATTGTAGCTGGTGGCCCTGAAAGGTACATACCTGAATTAAAAATGTATAAGGGTGATAAAGTTAAATGGATTGGTGTGGACCGTGGCGTTTACACCTTATTGGAACAAAAGATCGAACCAATGGTTGCCTTTGGGGATTTTGACTCAGTGAATGAGAAAGAATGGAAACAGATTCAAGAAAACGTCCAGGAAGTAAACCGTTATGTGCCGGAAAAGGACGAAACGGATCTCGAGCTTGCCCTCAATTGGGCCATTGATCAGAACCCTGATAAAATCACCATTTTTGGTGCTACTGGTGGACGGCTTGATCATTTCATGGGGAACATTCAACTATTGATGATGCCAAGTCTTTTAGAAACGGACATTGTAGTTGAAATCATCGACGTGCAAAATCGATTATACCTAGCGAAATCGGGTGAACATCCGGTTGAAAAGACCCCTGAATTAAACTACATTTCCTTCGTTCCCGTAACTGAAAGTGTCGAAGGAATCACCCTCACTGGCTTTAAATATCCATTAAAAAATCGGAATATTTCCAGGGGATCCACACTATGTATTAGTAATGAACTTATACAATCATCTGGTACTTTTTCCTTTTCAAATGGCATATTAATGGTGATAAGAAGCAGTGATTAAAGCTTCTTAAATCAGGGGGAAAGAAGACGTACTTAACTGAGACTGCTTGAATAGACTAACATGTTGTCAAGCGAAACATTACGTTCTTTAGATTGTGGGGAGGGACTAAAAATGCGCTTTTATACAATCAAATTACCAAAATTCTTAGGTGGACTTGTGAGGGCGATGTTGGGAACGTTTAAAAAAGAATAAATGTTTGGTAGGGGATGGCTCGGGGCCATCTTCTTTTTTGTATTTGAGGAGGTTTGGAGATAAATCAGTACATATTGGTTTATTAGGAACATGCAAGAGCGTCATGAAAGCAATGTTTCGATTTTTTAGGGTTTTATTGGGCCGCTTTCACTGATATTTGGACCACTTTTAGGTTTTATCGGGCCACTTTCACTGATATTCGGGCCACTTTCAGAGTTTATTGCGCCAAATTGTGAACAAGGCTGACACTGGTAAAACTGCTTTCTTTAAAGACATATATTCGGCTTTAAATTGGTCCAGCTCCGGCGGCTAAAGGCTCGAGGTCATAAACCAAGTAACCCAAAAAGGCAAAGGACGCCTTTCCGGTTGATTCGTCTTATGCTTGTCGCCTCTGGGCAAGCCGCCTCCGCTTTTCTTGGTGTCCAGCTCCAGGGGCTAGAGGCTCGAGGTCATAAGCCAAGTAACCCAAAAAGGCAAAGGACGCCTTTCCAGGTTACTCGTCTTATGCTTGTCGCCTCTGGGCGAGCCCCTTCCGCTTTTCTTGGTGTAAAGTAATTTTTCTTGAAAGGTTTTAAATGTAGTATTGCATTATAGAAAGTTGTGTGATAAATTATTAAAGTATCTTTATGATAATAAGTGAAATGTAGAACTGAAATTAACTTCAGCTTCTTGTTAGTGAGGAGGGAATATATTATGGCAAAACAATGCGTAGTAACAGGCCGTAAAGCTAGCTCAGGTAACGCTCGCTCTCACGCAATGAATGCGACCAAGCGTACTTGGGGTGCAAACCTGCAAAAAGTTCGAATTCTTGTAGACGGAAAGCCTAAAAAAGTATGGGTTTCTGCAAGAGCGTTGAAATCTGGTAAAGTTGAACGCGTATAATACTTAAAATGAGAAGACGTCTAGTTACTAGGCGTCTTTTTTCTAGGTTCTTTTAACAAGGCTCTTTTCGCAAAGATTGTTGTTTTCTAACATAGGAGCTGCCGAGGCTCTGTCAATGAGTGTGTGCGATAGATGGTGAGGGGAACGGCTTCGCTTTCCGGCGGACGAACGGCCAAGCCTCCTCAGCTGCGCTTCCGGGGTCTCGGCACGCCCGATACCCGCAGGAGTCTACGCCGTTCCCCTCACCATCTTTAAGAGATTTCGTGACAGAGCTTACTAGAGACAAAATACGAATGCAACAGTATTTTACTATTCAAGCTAACATCGACCACTGCACACGTTGAAAGATGATGTTTTCTAGACGTGTATGGTAGTAAGTTCATCCTCATACTCAGATTGTTGATTGGAGCGGAAGGTGCTCGACTCCTGCGGGAATTGCGGGAAAGTACGAAAAGCGGAGGTGGCTCGATCAGCCCCGACAAGCATAAGATGAAAGGGCTTTGAAGGCGCATTTTGCCTTCATGGACCATTTAGCTTATGACCTCGAGGGGCTAGCCACCGGAGCTAGACATTGAGACCCCGCAGGGCAAAGCCCGAGGAGGCTAAGGCTCACGCCCCGCGGAAAGCGAGTACCTGCAGCGGAAATCAACTAGCACTCGCTACATTCAATAGCAACAAAGTTTACGAAATGAGCCTTTAACAAAGCTTTTTGTCTTTTAACATGGGACTTGCTTCTTTCCACCATCACAAACCATTGCCTAGGTGCCATGGGTAAACGCTTTATTACCTTACTGGCATGCGATCTATTAATCAATCTTATACCCAGCGATGGTTTTTATTCCAGAGATTCTATGATTAATCTTTGAATTATAAGGAAAAAATAGAGGATATATCCAACAAATCACGGAGAGATAATAGTTTAGCTTTCAAAAACACCATACTTATAGTAAAATGTTTTTAGCCAAGCATGTAATTAAAGGGGGAAAACATTCCATGTCCATCGAATTAAAAACGCAGTACGGACAAATTGATATTACGAATGATGTCATTGCAATGATTGCTGGAGGTGCAGCGGTGGATTGCTACGGAATTGTTGGAATGGCTTCAAAGAACCAAATTAAAGACGGTTTCACAGATATCTTACGTAAAGAGAATTTCACTCGCGGAGTGATTGTTCGTCAAGATGAAGAGGAAGTACATATCGATATGTATATTATTGTGAGTTATGGTACAAAAATTTCTGAGATTGCTCATAATGTACAATCCAAGGTTAAATATACTCTTGATAAGACCGTCGGCTTGGCGGTAGATTCAGTAAATATTTTTGTGCAGGGGGTTCGTGTTACGAACCCGTAGTGAGGAGGAAGATTCGTGTCGATTACATCTTTGGAAGGAAAACGTTTTGCCCAAATGGTGATACAAGGTGCTACCAAATTATCTGCCAATGCGCAGTTGGTTGATGCGCTAAACGTTTTTCCTGTTCCTGATGGTGATACTGGAACAAATATGAATTTATCAATGACTTCTGGTGCTAAGGAAGTCCAAAACCATATTCAAGATCATATTGGAAATGTGGCTACTGCTCTTTCAAAAGGGCTATTGATGGGAGCAAGAGGTAACTCAGGTGTTATCTTATCCCAATTGTTCAGAGGCTTTGGTAAAGCCATTGAAGGTAAAGAATCCTTATCGAGTGCAGAATTTGCCATTGCACTTCAAACGGGTGTTGAAACAGCTTATAAAGCGGTTATGAAACCTGTTGAAGGAACGATTTTAACGGTTGCGAAAGATGCTGCCAGACAAGGTGTAACTGTTGCGGAAACAGAAAGTGATTTCGTAAAGGTGATGCAGGCAATCGTAGATGAAGCCCAGGCTTCGTTAAATCGTACACCTGATTTACTTCCTGTATTAAAGGAAGTGGGAGTAGTCGATAGTGGGGGGCAGGGCCTATTATTCGTTTATGAAGGCTTTTTGGCAGAGCTGAAAGGTGAAAAAGTTTCAGACCAAGCTTCTTTACCATCGATGAACGACCTTGTAAGTGCAGAACACCACAAGACGGCTCAGGATTTCATGAGTACAGAAGATATTGAGTTTGGATATTGTACAGAGTTTATGGTCAGATTTGAAGAAGACAAACAAGCATTTGTTGAAGAAGACTTCCGTCAGGACTTAAGCGTATTTGGTGATTCATTGCTTGTAATCAGTGATGATGAATTAGCTAAAGTACATATCCATTCAGAACAACCGGGCGACGTATTGACGTATGGACATAAATATGGGAGTCTCATCTCTATCAAAATAGAAAACATGAGACAGCAACATAGCAGTATCGTGGGTGAAAGCAAGCCGGTGAAGGCAGCAGCCCCTGCAACTGTAAAGGAAGTAGACTTTGCGATTGTGACCGTATCGATGGGTGAAGGGATTGCTGAGTTATTCAAGAGCATTGGTGCCACTTCAGTCATTGAAGGTGGACAAACGATGAATCCAAGTACAGAAGATATTGTGAAAGCCGTTGAAGAAGTGAATGCGAAGAAAGTCATCATCATGCCTAATAATAAGAATATCATCATGGCTGCAGAGCAGGCGGCTGAAGTTCTTGAAATGGAAGTGGCGGTCGTTCCGACGAAAACAGTGCCACAGGGGATGGCTGCTTTACTTGCTTTTAATCCTTCTGCTTCAGTTGAAGACAACGAACGTTTCATGACAGAAGCTTCTAAACAGGTGAAAACGGGTCAAATCACGTTTGCTGTCAGAGACACGAACATTGATGGAGTTTCGATCGC
Organism: uncultured Bacillaceae bacterium; assembly: GCA_963787015.1. Taxonomy (GTDB): domain Bacteria; phylum Bacillota; class Bacilli; order Bacillales; family Bacillaceae_B; genus Rossellomorea. Next base: position 832,225 of record CAWBBM010000040.1, on the reverse strand, counting down.
GAAAGATGACTTTATGGGAATTGCAGAAGGTAAGATCGTAATCTCTGACCATGATCGTCAGCAGTCCGCTCAAAGCCTGTTAGAGATAATGTTGGATGAAGACTCTGAAATCTTGACCATCCTGTACGGTGAAGGTGTAAACGAAGAGGATGTTCAATCCCTTAGAAAATATGTAGAAGAAAATCATGAAGATGTAGAAGTGGAAGTTCATAATGGGAAACAGCCACTTTACTCCTATATATTCTCAGTTGAATAAGGAATAAAGGAAGGGGGGCAGCTCTATTATAGAGTTTGTCCCCTTAAACTATGTTAGAATGAATGTATAGACTGGATGAATCGTGAGGGGGAAATAGAATGAAGTACAAAAGTGTATTCGATATAATTGGTCCTGTTATGATTGGTCCTTCAAGTTCTCACACGGCTGGTGCTGCCAGAATCGGGAGAATGGCAAGAACCTTGTTTCGGCGGGAACCTAAATGGGCAACGATTTCTTTTTATGGTTCCTTTGCCAAGACCTACAAGGGTCACGGAACAGATGTAGCCATCGTAGGCGGGATTCTTGATTATGATACTTATGATGAACGAATAATCGAATCGGTTAATGTCGCCAAGAAAAAAGGAATAAAGATCAAGTTTCTAGAAGAAGAAGCCATCACGGACCATCCTAATACTGCCCGTATCCGTATGGGGGATGAACAAGGTGAAATTGAATTGGTCGGTATTTCCATTGGTGGTGGGAAAGTTGAAATCATTGAATTGAACGGATTTGAACTTAAATTATCCGGACACCATCCAGCGATATTGGTCGTTCATGATGACCGATTTGGAGCGATCGCGTCCGTCTCCAACATCATTGCCAAGCATCAGTTGAATATCGGGCATATGGATGTTTCTCGTAAAGAGAAAGGTCAGATGGCATTGATGACTATTGAAGTAGATCAGCCGATTGATGAAGCAGTCATTATTGAATTGACATCACTGCCCAATATCACTCAAGTTACACGGATTACCGATTAATCAACTACTATAATGATAGCGTTTACATACTAGGAGGTCGTTAATATGTTTCGAAATGTAGCAGAGTTAGTTGAACTTGCTGAGAGTCAGAATAAGAAAATTTCTGATATCATGATCGAACAAGAAATAGAATTTACAGGGAAAACATTTGAAGAAGTATACAGTCAAATGGAGAAGAATCTAGAGGTAATGGAACAGGCGGTTGCAAGAGGGCTTGAAGGTGTCAAATCCCATTCAGGTCTAACCGGTGGGGACGCTGTGCTTTTACAGAAATATATAGAAAAGGGTCACTCTCTATGTGGTGACACCATTCTAGATGCAGTGAGTAAGGCAGTAGCGACAAATGAGGTGAATGCAGCAATGGGTACGATATGTGCTACACCGACAGCGGGGTCTGCGGGGGTAGTACCGGGTACGTTGTTTGCGGTGAAAAATAAGCTCAATCCCACGAAAGATGATATGATCAGATTTTTATTTACTTCAGGAGCATTTGGCTTTGTTGTGGCGAATAACGCTTCAATCTCAGGTGCAGCTGGTGGTTGTCAAGCCGAAGTAGGATCAGCAAGTGGAATGGCTGCTGCTGCTATTGTGGAAATGGCCGGAGGAACTCCAAGTCAATCAGCTGAGGCTATGGCGATTACCCTGAAGAATATGTTAGGTCTTGTATGTGATCCTGTTGCGGGTCTCGTGGAAGTGCCATGTGTGAAGCGTAATGCAATGGGGGCTGCCAATGCAATGGTCGCAGCGGATATGTCACTCGCTGGTATAACAAGCCGAATCCCATGTGATGAAGTAATCGATGCGATGTATAAGATCGGGCAAACAATGCCGGTTGCTCTTCGTGAAACAGCTCAAGGGGGTCTGGCTGCAACACCTACCGGTCGAGAGCTAGAAGCGAAAATTTTTGGGGTTTCCCTGAATAAACGTGAAGACTCATAATGAAGCAGTAACGGTCCAGAACATTAAGGGGATAGGTGAAGAGATAGCTTTACAGCTGAATACAATGGGGATTTATTCAGTTCTGGATCTGTTAGAATATCTGCCTTACCGATATGAAGATTACAGGCTTCGAGACCTGGAGGAAGTAGCTCATGATGAGCGTATCACGGTGGAAGGTAAAGTACATTCTGAGCCTTCCTTGATGTTTTATGGCAGAAAGAAATCCCGTTTGACTCTGCGTATATTGGTGGGGAGAAATTTAGTTCAAGCCGTATTTTTTAATCAGCCTTACTTGAAGAAGAAAATTAGCCTACATGATACGGTGACAGTAACGGGTAAATGGGATAAAAACCGGCAAATCATCACAGTACAGTATTTTCAGGCAGGACCTCATAGTAAACAGGGAGATTTCGAACCTGTTTACTCATTGAAAGGTTCAGTGAAAAATAATACGCTACGGAAATTCATTAAAAAGGCTTTCGAGGATTATGACCATTTGCTCATGGAAAATCTTCCTCAACGCTTAATGGAGAAATATAAGCTTTCCAGCAGAAAGGAAGCTTTGTATCATCTCCACTTTCCTGATTCCACGGAAGATATGAAGCAGGCAAGAAGACGATTTGTATATGAAGAATTTTTGTTGTTTCAGCTGAAAATGCAGGCTTTAAGGAAGTTTGAAAGGGAACACTCTTCAGGCATGCAACAGCATTATGATTTGAATAAGGTGAAAGGGTTCGTTGAATCGTTGCCGTTTCCGTTAACCGAAGCGCAAAAACGGGTTGTGAATGAGATTTCAGCTGATATGTTATCTCCTTATCGGATGAATCGCCTTTTACAAGGAGATGTTGGTTCCGGCAAGACCGTTGTATCGGCTATTGCATTATATTCGAGTGTGACAGCTGGGTATCAGGGGGCGTTAATGGTACCGACTGAAATCCTGGCAGAACAGCATGCTAACTCCTTAAGTGAGCTGTTTGCCCCTATGGGCGTAGTGGTTGCCTTGTTAACAAGCTCGGTAAAAGGAAAGAAGAGGAGACTGTTGTTGGAGAAGTTGCAAGAGGGAGAAATTGATATCCTCATCGGAACACATGCCCTCATTCAGCAGGATGTTCAATTCAAACACCTTGGACTGGTAGTGACTGACGAACAGCATCGTTTCGGTGTAAATCAAAGACGGGTTCTAAGGGAAAAAGGGGAAAGTCCTGATGTGTTGTTCATGACAGCTACTCCGATCCCTAGAACACTTGCTATTACGGTGTTTGGGGAGATGGATGTCAGCATAATTGATCAAATGCCAGCAGGAAGAAAGGCCATTGAAACCTATTGGGCAAAGGCGGATATGCTATCCAGGGTGCTTTCATTTATGGATAAGGAATTAGATCAGGGAAGGCAAGCTTATGTAATTTGTCCACTGATAGAAGAGTCCGATAAACTGGATGTTCAAAATGCCATTGATGTCTATAATCAAATGCTTCATTACTTTGAGGGCAGATACAAGGTTGGCTTGATGCACGGGAGACTTCATCCAGACGAAAAGGACGGAGTGATGAGAGAGTTTAGTGCGAATAACCTTCAAGTACTTGTATCCACTACTGTTGTCGAGGTTGGTGTGAATGTTCCGAATGCCACATTTATGCTTATATACGACGCTGAGCGATTTGGTTTATCTCAATTACATCAGTTGAGAGGAAGGGTGGGACGAGGAGAGCATCAATCGTATTGTATCCTCCTCGCTGAACCAAAGACTGAGGTTGGAAAAGAACGAATGAAAATCATGACAGAAACAAATGATGGCTTTGTTTTGAGTGAAAAAGATCTTGAGCTAAGGGGACCAGGTGATTTCTTTGGGAGAAAACAAAGTGGGCTTCCTGAGTTTAAGGTTGCGGATATGGTCCATGACTACCGGGCGTTAGAAGTTGCCAGGGACGATGCAACAAGCTTAATTCAATCAGATCATTTCTGGAAAAATCCTGAATTTGAACCCCTCAGGATATATTTATCTGAATCAGGTGTATTAGAGGGAGAGAAGCTGGACTAGAAAGGCAGATTGTGAGATTATTTCTTGCAATCTGCTTTTTTTGATTATATACTACTATTAGTACCTAGTACTAATACTGGACGGTGTTAATATTGAGACTATCAAAAAAAGAAAGACAGGGAAACCTTACAGACACGATAAAGGAAAATCCTTTCATCACTGATGAGGAATTAGCTGACCGTTTTCGGGTGAGTGTACAGACAATCCGGTTGGATCGTATGGAGTTGTCGATACCAGAGCTTCGTGAACGAATTAAATACGTTGCAGAGAAATCGTTTGAAGACGAAGTGAAGTCTTTGCCTATTGAAGAAATTATTGGAGAAATTATTGATATAGAATTAGATCAAAGTGCTATTTCCATTTTTGACGTAAAACGGGAACATGTGTTTATCCGAAATGGAATTGCGAGGGGACATCACTTATTTGCGCAGGCGAATTCCCTTGCAGTCGCTGTTATTAATGACGACTTGGCATTGACAGCTAAGTCGACTATCCGTTTTACCCGGCCAGTCAAAGAAGGGGAACGGGTTGTCGCAAAAGCAAAAGTGATACATACGAAAGATCAAAAGGACCGAACAACGGTGGAAGTTCAAAGTTTAGTCGGTGGAGAGCTCGTTTTTACAGGTGAATTTGACATGTATCGCTCTAAAAAATCTGTAAAGGATGAAGAGTAGATGAAATTAGCCGTTGATGCAATGGGTGGAGATCATGCCCCTAAAGAAATCGTTCTTGGCGTAAAGCGAGCCTTAAGTGAATATGAGGATATTGAAGTTCTATTATACGGAGATGAAAAACAAATCAAGCAATACATTACTGAAGAGGATCGTCTGACGATTGTTCATACGGATGAAGTGATCGAGGCTACTGATGAGCCTGTCAGAGCCGTGAAACGCAAGAAGAATGCGTCGATGGTTCTGATGGCTCAAGCTGTTAAAAATGGAGAAGCCGATGCGTGTATCTCAGCAGGGAATACAGGCGCCCTTATGACTGCTGGATTGTTTATTGTTGGGAGAATTGAAGGGATTGAACGCCCTGCGTTAGCTCCGACGCTACCAACACTGGATGGAAATGGATTTCTAATGCTTGATTTAGGTGCCAATGTTGATGCAAAACCAGAGCACCTTGCTCAATATGCCATTATGGGAAGTATTTATGCAGAAAAGGTAAGAGGAATTAACAATCCGCGTATTGGATTATTAAATATCGGTACAGAAGACAAAAAGGGAAATGAATTAACGAAGAAAGCATTCCAGTTATTAAAGGATGCTCCGATCAATTTCGTAGGTAATGTAGAGTCCCGTGATTTACTAGAAGGACCTGCTGATGTTGTTGTAACCGATGGATTCACTGGAAATATGGTGTTGAAAACGATAGAAGGAACGGCTCTTTCCGTATTTTCTATGCTTAAGAAGACGTTTACAGCTTCAACAAAGAATAAAATTGCTGCTGGATTGGTGAAGAATGACTTGAAACAATTAAAGGGCATGCTTGATTATACCGAGTACGGAGGAGCGGGATTATTCGGTCTAAAGGCACCGGTCATTAAAGCCCATGGTTCCTCAAATGAAGTGGCCTTTTATAATGGGATCAGGCAAGCGAGGGAAATGGTTAAACACAATGTTTGCCATACAATTAAAGATGCAATTAAGGGGAGTGTGGAATAATATGAGTAAAATCGCGTTCATCTTTCCCGGTCAAGGTTCTCAAACAGTTGGTATGGGAAAGGAATTGGCTGAAAAACACCCGGAAGTACAAGCATACTTCACAAAAGCGGATGAAAGACTGGATACAAAGTTAACAACGGTTATTTTTGAAGGACCACAAGAGGAGCTTACACAGACGACCAACGCCCAACCTGCATTATTAACAACGAGCATGGCCATTTTGGATCGGTTAAAAGCAGAGGGTATCACCGCTGATTATACTGCCGGACATAGCCTGGGAGAATATTCTGCTTTGGTGGCAGCAGGCGCTCTCCGTTTTGAAGATGCCGTATATGCAGTACGTAAAAGAGGAGAATTCATGGAGGAAGCTGTTCCTAGCGGAGAGGGTACGATGGCAGCTATCCTTGGAATGCCAAGAGAACCTCTTAAGGAAATAACCGATTCTGTTACGAATGACGGACATCCTGTCGGCCTCGCAAACTTAAATTGTCCAGGTCAAATTGTTATCTCGGGAACAGTGAAAGGCGTGGAGTTTGCTTCAGAAATGGCCAAGGAAAAGGGAGCAAAGCGAATCATTCCACTTCAAGTGAGTGGACCATTCCATTCTCAATTAATGAAGCCTGCTGCAGAGAAGTTTATTTCAATCTTAGATTCGATTGCGATAGATGATGCGGCTGTACCGGTCATGGCGAATGTGACAGCATTACCTGTGACCGAATCTGAAGAAATCAAGCGTTTATTAATTGAACAATTATACTCACCTGTCAAATGGGAAGATTCTGTCGAGAAACTGTTGGAATTAGGTGTGGATACGTTTATCGAAGTTGGACCTGGGAAAGTGCTTTCAGGTTTGGTGAAGAAAGTGAATAGACGAGTGAAAACGTATGCTGTTCATGATGAAGCATCCTTGGAACAAACCATTCAATCGTTGAAGGAGGAAGCTTAAATGAATTTAGAAGGTAAAGTTGCCCTGGTTACGGGAGCGTCCCGTGGGATTGGAAGAGAAATTGCTCTAGAACTTGCCAAACAAGGCTGCAATGTTACGGTGAATTTTTCAGGGAGCGAAGCGAAAGCAAATGAGGTTGTTGACGAAATCAAGGGTTTAGGCAGAGAGGCAATCGCCGTACAATGTAATGTATCCGATAGCGAGGCGGTACAAGCTATGGTAAAGGAAACCATTCATCAATTTGGTTCAATTGATATTCTTGTTAACAATGCTGGAATAACGAAGGACAACTTGTTAATGAGAATGAAGGAAACCGAATGGGATGATGTCATCAACATCAATCTTAAAGGTGTATTCCTTTGTACAAAGGCCGTCACCCGTCAGATGATGAAACAAAGAAGTGGTAGAATCGTCAATATTTCCTCTATTGTCGGAGTGAGTGGAAACCCTGGTCAAGCAAACTATGTGGCTGCTAAATCCGGTGTCATCGGATTAACGAAAACAACAGCGAGAGAATTGGCTCCTCGTGGGATCACGGTGAATGCGATTGCTCCAGGGTTTATCTCTACTGACATGACAGATCAGCTTCCCGAGGATGTACGTGCGGAAATGTTAAAGCAAATTCCTTTAAGCCGTTTTGGGGATCCGCAGGATATTGCGAAAGTAGTGTCGTTCGTTGCATCTGATTCAGCTTCTTATATGACAGGCCAGACCCTCCATATTGATGGTGGAATGGTCATGTAACTTCATGATATAAATATTTTATTGAACGTTTTCATGTATACTCTTTTCATAAGAGGTCAAAATGCTCTATAATACTTGAGGGGAGGTGACAAAAATGGCAGAAGTATTAGATCGTGTAACAAAAATTATCGTAGATCGTCTTGGTGTAGATGAATCTCAAGTAATTCTTGAAGCTTCTTTCAAAGAAGATTTAGGAGCAGACTCCCTTGATGTAGTTGAGCTGGTTATGGAACTTGAAGATGAATTCGACATGGAAATCTCTGACGATGATGCTGAAAAAATCGGCACAGTAGGTGATGCTGTGAACTACATAAACGCAAAGGCTTAATCGTTAGCTTGAATTTAAAGATGGTAAAAACCCGTCTTTCATTCAACACCATTTCAAACTTGGTAGAGGTCTCACTTCTACCAAGTTTATTTGTGTTCTAACCTTATGTTGAAGAAATTTTTGCGTAAATGATTTTTTTAGAATAAACTGGATTAGTATACTATGAGAACATATGGAGCAAGGTGGAGTGCCTTATGCGAAAGCAAAGTAGAAATAATGGATTATCGAAACACAAAAATGATTTAAAGTTCAAAACGTTTCAAAATCAAATGGGAATTCAATTTACAGATGAAAAACTACTTAAACAAGCTTTTACCCATTCATCCTATGTGAATGAGCATCGCAGAAAGCCTTATGAAGACAACGAACGCTTAGAATTTCTAGGTGATGCCGTGCTGGAATTAACGGTTTCACAATTTCTTTTTAAGAAATATCCCATGATGAGTGAGGGAGAACTTACGAAATTAAGGGCAGCGATCGTGTGTGAACCGTCACTTGTTACGTTCTCGATTGAATTGAACTTTGGAGAGCTCATTCTTCTTGGTAAGGGAGAGGAAATGACTGGTGGCAGAGAGAGACCTGCTTTACTCGCAGATGTCTTTGAGGCCTTTATTGGAGCGCTATACTTAGATCAAGGATTGGAAACAGTCGTATCAATCTTAGAGAAGGTTGTCTATCCAAAAATTAATGTCGGTGCTTTTTCTCATGTGATGGATTATAAGAGTCAGTTACAAGAGCTGGTCCAAAGGGGCAGTGCTGGAATGATTGAATACAGTATCTTAGAAGAAAGCGGCCCCGCCCATAACCGCCAGTTTATTTCCCGTGTCAGTTTAAATGGGGAAGAACTAGGGGTAGGAAATGGGCGTTCCAAAAAAGAGGCGGAACAACAAGCTGCACAGAAGGCGCTAGAAATGTTAAAACAAAAGCTGGACGCGAAATAGGAGGAAAGAAGATGTTCCTCAAACAACTAGAAGTAATGGGGTTTAAATCTTTTGCAGAAAGAATATCCGTGGAATTCGTCCCGGGTGTTACGGCTGTAGTAGGACCAAACGGCAGCGGGAAAAGCAATATTATAGACGCAATCAGATGGGTGCTCGGGGAGCAATCGGCCAAAAGCTTACGGGGATCGAAAATGGAAGATGTCATATTTGCCGGAAGTGATTCGAGAAAAGCCCTGAATATAGCAGAAGTGACCCTCGTGTTAGATAACGAGGACGGAGCTCTTCCCATCGACTACTCAGAAATCAGTGTCACAAGAAGAGTATATCGCTCTGGTGATAGTGAATATTTACTTAATAAACAGCCTTGTCGATTGAAGGACATTATTGAATTGTTTATGGATTCCGGTCTTGGTAAAGAAGCATTTTCTATTATCAGTCAGGGGAAAGTAGAAGAGATCCTGAATAGTAAGCCGGAAGAACGGAGAACCATTTTTGAAGAGGCTGCTGGTGTTTTAAAGTACAAGTCACGAAAGAAAAAGGCTGAAAATAAACTATTTGAAACGCAAGAAAACCTTAATCGTGTAAATGATATTCTTCATGAATTAGAAGGTCAGGTAGAACCTCTTAAGATTCAAGCATCAATGGCCAGGGATTATCTCGAAAGGAAAGAAGAGCTCGAGAAGTTCGAGGTCGCCTTAACGGTTTATGACATAGAAGATATACATAAGCAGTGGAAAAAGCTTAGTGAAGAATTTGAACATCATGGAAAAGAAGAATTAGCTCTATCTGTGCATATTCAAAAAAAAGAAGCGTTCTTGACCCAAACCAGGGATAAAATTGCAGCTCTTGATGAATCGATTTCAAATCTTCAAGAAGTGCTCCTTTCTACCAGTGAAGAGTTAGAGAAACTTGAAGGTAGAAAACAAGTGTTAGTGGAGCGAAAAAAAAATTCATCAACAAATGAATCTCAATTAATGCAATCCATAATAGATGCAGAGAGCCAGATTACCCGGTTATCTTCTGAAAAAGAAAAGGCAGAACGTGACTTCACATCAATAGAGTCAGAAGTGGCGGAACTGAAAAGAACACTCATCACGAAACAGGAACAATTCAAGCACTACAATGAAAATATTGAAGATGTGATCGAATCCTATAAAAGTGATTACATCGAAAAACTGAATCAGCAGGCATCAGCGAAAAATGAAATCCAATACCTCCAACAGCAACTGGACCAACAATCCAGTCGAAGTGGACGGTTGGAAGCAGAAAATGAAAAATATGTGACTCAGCGGGAAGAATTACAGTTGAGCCACAAGGATCGGGCAAAAGAACTTCAAGAGCAAAAAGAACAAATCGATGAGCATATTTTCTTTTATCGTGAGGAACAAAATAAGCTCGAATCGATAAAAGTAAAATATGAAAAACAAGAAAAAACGCTTTATCAAGCGTATCAATTTCTTCAACAAGCAAAATCACGAAAAGAAATGCTTGAAGAGATGGAAGAAGATTATTCCGGTTTTTTCCAGGGGGTAAAAGAGGTTCTTAAGGAGCGCTCAGGTCAGTTAACAGGTATTCAAGGAGCGGTTGCCGAGTTGATCTCGGTTCCTAAAACATATGAAACGGCCATGGAAACTGCTCTCGCCGCTTCCATGCAGCATATTGTGGTGGAAAAGGAAGAAGACGGTCGAAAAGCCATCGCTTTTCTAAAGAAGAACCAATATGGACGTGCAACTTTTCTACCGATGAATGTAATCAAGGGAAAATCGATACCTGAAAGTCAAAAGAATATGCTGAAAGGGCATCCTTCCTTTATTGGAATAGGAGCTAATTTACTTTCATATGATGAACGCTTTCAAATGGTAATCTCCAACCTTGTTGGTAATGTCATCATTACGAAGGACTTAAAGGGTGCAAATGAAATCGCCAAGCTCATTCAATACCGCTATCGTCTTGTTACGTTGGATGGGGATGTGGTCAATCCCGGTGGTTCGATGTCAGGTGGTACGGTGAAGCAGAAGAAGAATTCACTTCTTTCCAGAAAAGGTGAGCTTGAAGAAATGAAAGAAAAGCTCGAGGCAATGGAAAATCAGACTGAACAGCTTCAATCCCAAGTGAAATCACTCAAAGAAGAGTGCGGTTTCAGGGAGAAAAAGCTTGAAGAAATGAGGGTGAAGGGGGAGCGTTTGCGCCTAAAAGAACAAGAGGTGCTCTCTCAACTTCGTGAAATTGAACTGTCGCAACAAAACCTGGACGAAAGACTGTCGATATATGATTTAGAGAAAAAAGATTTTACGTCGATAAAAGAAAAACATAGCTCAAGAACGAAAGAACTGGAAGAGTCTTTAAAAGAAATTGGAGAAGAGATATCCAGGCTTGACCAAAAGATCAGCGAACTCACTTCTCAGAAAAATAGTGAACGGACGTCCAAGGATGCTTTATTGAATGAAATCAGTGATATGAAGGCAAATCTAGCCGCTAAGAACGAGCAATTGGTTAACAGTCGCCAACAATTGAAACGCATGAACGAATCCATGTTGGAAACGAAAAAACAAAAAGAAGCACTCCAGGATGATCTAGAATGGCTTCAAACTGAAATGAAGGATAATTTCTCTGGAGAAGAACAACTCGGTCATAAAGCAGAAGAATGTGCCCTGCAAAAGGCTGAGACAACCAAGCTGATCTCATTGCGGAGGGACGAACGTTTAAATCTTCAACAAGCAGTTGAAGGCGAAGAGCTTGAGTTAAAAGAACTAAAGCGTCAGCACAAAGGGCTTGTCGGAGCATTAAGGGATGAAGAAGTAAAAATCAATCGCCTGGATGTTGAGCTGGAAAATCGCCTTGATCATTTGCGGGATGAGTATATGCTCTCTTTCGAAGCGGCAAAGGCAGATTACCCGTTGACGCTAGAGGTGGAAGAAGCAAGAAAAAAAGTAAAGCTTGTCAAATTAGCTTTAGAAGAACTGGGCACCGTTAATCTCGGAGCCATTGATGAGTATGAACGAGTAAAAGAAAGGTACGAGTTTCTAGTAGAGCAAAAAAACGATCTAGCAGAAGCGAAGGATACGCTTTATCTGGTCATCAATGAAATGGATACAGAAATGGTCAAACGCTTTGATCAGACTTTCACAGCCATACAAGTGGAATTTGAAGGGGTATTTAAAGCATTGTTTGGCGGAGGACGGGCTCAGTTGAAGCTTACAGATCCTTCAGACCTTCTTCATACCGGGGTTGATATAGTAGCACAGCCACCAGGGAAGAAACTTCAGAATCTGGGACTAATGTCCGGTGGCGAGAGAGCTTTGACGGCGATCGCTCTATTGTTTTCAATCCTGAAGATCAGACCTGTCCCATTTTGTATACTGGACGAAGTCGAGGCAGCTCTCGATGAAGCGAATGTACAGAGGTTCAGTCAATATTTGAAGAAATTCAGTGACGAAACACAATTCATCGTCATCACTCACCGTAAGGGCACGATGGAAGAGGCTCATGTGCTTTATGGTGTAACGATGCAGGAATCCGGTGTGTCTAAACTAGTATCGGTCAGATTACAAGAAACAAAGGAATTACTTGAAACTTAATGAGCGGGGTGTGAAAGAGTGAGTTTTTTTAAGAAGCTTAAAGATAAATTTACGCAATCGAGTGACAATGTAACGGACAAGTTCAAAGATGGGTTAAGTAAAACCCGGGATAACTTCACTACAAAGGTAAATGACCTGGTTGCAAGATATCGTAAAGTGGATGAAGAATTCTTTGAAGAGCTGGAAGAAATCCTGATCGGCGCAGACGTTGGCTTTGATACGGTCATGGAGCTGATTGATGAACTCAAGCTCGAGGTGAAACGGAGAAACATACAGGACACAGAAGATGTTCAATCTGTCATCTCAGAGAAGCTGGTTGACATCTATCAGGGAGATCGTGCAGAGGATAGCAACCTTAACATTCAAGAGGATCAGCTGACCGTTTTACTATTTGTCGGTGTGAATGGCGTTGGGAAGACAACGACCATCGGGAAAATGGCTCATATGTTCAAGGAACAAGGGAAGAATGTTGTCCTTGCAGCGGGAGACACGTTCCGTGCTGGAGCAATTGAACAACTTGAAGTATGGGGAGAACGAGTCGGGGTTCCGGTTATTAAACAAGCAGCCGGAAGTGATCCTGCAGCTGTCATGTTTGATGCCGTTCAATCTGCAAAAGCGAAGAAAGCAGATATACTCATATGTGATACAGCTGGACGATTACAAAATAAAGTAAACTTGATGAAAGAATTGGAAAAAGTTAAACGGGTCATTGAAAGAGAGATCCCAGGTGCGCCACATGAAGTGTTGTTAGTACTTGACGCCACAACAGGTCAAAATGCCTTGGTACAGGCAAAAACCTTTAAAGAAGCAACAAATGTCTCAGGGATCGTCCTGACAAAGCTTGATGGGACAGCAAAAGGTGGTATTGTACTGGCGATCAGAAACGAACTTGAAATCCCTGTAAAATATGTGGGACTTGGCGAGAAAATGGATGACCTGCAGCCGTTTGATGCAGAAAAATATGTATACGGCCTGTTCTCCAATCTCGTTGATAAAGAAGAAGAATAGATATAACAAAAGAGTAGCCTGAAGAAACGAATAGTTTACAGGTTGCTCTTTTTAGAGTGTTTTCGCAACCTATGCCGCTATTTAAGGTAGCGAGTAGGTTTGACTGTTCGTCCGTCGAAAAGCGAATTTATCCCCTCACCAACTATAGCACGCACTTCTTGTCAGAGGCATAGCAACAAACATTTAATTTACGATTAAAACGAAAAAACATCCATTTTTAATCGTAAAATATCACGTAGTATCCTTGACAAACGCCCGTAAAGACTGTATTCTTCATATGTAAAGGTTTTTCACTTAACAAGGAGGGATATGCGTGCTGGAGAAAACGACCAGAATGAATTATCTCTACGATTTTTATCAATCATTGTTAACTCCCAAGCAAAGAAGCTATATGTCCCTCTATTATTTAGATGATTTCTCTTTAGGGGAAATCGCTGAAGAGTATAATGTTAGTCGACAAGCAGTATATGATAACATTAAACGAACAGAGGCGATGATTGAGGAGTACGAAGAAAAGCTTTTATTATTTAATAAATTTCAAGAACGCAACGAGATTCTTGATAAACTAAGACAAAAAATAGAAGAGCCATCAATCGATTCTTCTCATTGTTTAAAACTCATTGATGATCTTGAAATATTGGATTAGGAGGCGGCATGAATGGCATTTGAAGGATTAGCCGACCGACTGCAAGGTACAATACAAAAAATCCGCGGTAAAGGAAAGATCTCAGAAGCGGATGTTAAAGAAATGATGCGTGAAGTTCGTCTTGCTCTTTTGGAAGCAGACGTTAATTTTAAAGTGGTAAAGCAATTCGTCAAGAAAGTAAGTGAACGTGCTGTAGGACAGGAAGTCATGAAGAGTCTTACACCGGGACAACAGGTCATTAAAGTTGTTCAAGAAGAGCTTACAAACTTGATGGGCGGCGAGCAGAGTCAAATTGCTGTTGCGAAACGTCCACCAACCGTCATTATGATGGTTGGTTTACAAGGTGCAGGTAAAACGACGACCACTGGAAAGCTTGCGAACCTGCTTCGGAAGAAACATAATCGCAAACCACTGTTAGTAGCTGCTGATATTTACCGTCCTGCTGCCATCAAGCAGTTGGAAACAATCGGGAAGCAACTGAGCCTCCCTGTATTCTCTATGGGAGATCAGGTAAGCCCGGTGGAAATTGCGAAAAGCGCCATCGAAAAAGCAAAAGAAGAACATCACGATTATGTCCTGATTGATACAGCAGGTCGACTTCACATTGATGAAAATCTAATGGGAGAGTTGGAAGAAATCAAAGAACTCTCAAATCCAGATGAGATTTTTCTCGTAGTGGATGCCATGACTGGTCAAGATGCCGTAAACGTCGCTCAAAGCTTCAATGAAGCTCTTGGTATTTCTGGTGTCGTTTTGACCAAGCTTGATGGTGACACGCGAGGCGGGGCAGCTCTGTCCATCCGTTCCGTCACTGAAAAACCAATTAAGTTTGTTGGGATGGGTGAGAAGATGGATGCTTTGGAAGCCTTCCATCCTGAGCGCATGGCATCAAGGATTCTTGGCATGGGAGATGTTTTGTCCCTTATTGAGAAAGCCCAGGCCAACGTAGATGAAGACAAGGCTAAAGAGCTTGAGCAAAAAATGCGTACCATGTCTTTCACATTCGATGATTTCCTGGAGCAACTAGGTCAGGTGAAACAAATGGGTCCACTTGATGAATTGCTGAAGATGATGCCAGGAGCCAACAAGATGAAGGGTCTCGATAAGGTTCAAGTCGATGACAAGCAAATCAGTCATGTTGAGGCGATCATCCAATCAATGACAAAGGATGAGAAAATTCATCCTGAAACCATCAATGCCTCTCGCCGTAAACGGATTGCCAAAGGGAGCGGAACGTCGATTCAAGAGGTAAACCGACTTCTTAAGCAGTTCGAGGATATGAAAAAAATGATGAAACAGATGAGTGGCATGCAAGGAAAAGGAAAGAAAAAAGGGATGAAATTCCCATTTATGTAAGACTTTCGTTCGGTTTTTCAAAAGAAAAATTGAACTGTTAAGAAAAAACACTTTACAAACAAAATACACATTTGATATTATACTAACTTGTGTGAAACTATTCGGAGGTGCTTTAATAATGGCAGTAAAAATCAGATTAAAACGTATGGGATCAAAAAGATCACCTTTCTATCGTATCGTAGTTGCAGATTCTCGTTCACCACGTGATGGACGTCAAATCGAAACAGTTGGAACTTACAACCCGGTTTCAAAACCAGCTGAAGTGAAAATCGACGAAGAGCTAGCTCTTAAATGGTTATCTAATGGTGCGAAACCATCTGACACAGTTCGTAACCTATTCTCAAAACAAGGCATTATGGAAAAATTCCACAATGCTAAAAACAGCAAGTAATCGATTAGATCGATGAAAGATCTTATTCTAACGATTGTGAAACCCTTAGTGGACCATCCGGATGATGTCCACGTCGATTTGGATGAAGGGACGAACGGTTTAACGTATAAGTTATCCGTTCATCCTGAGGACATGGGAAAGGTTATTGGGAAACAAGGGAGAGTAGCTAAATCGATTCGAACTGTGGTATACGCTGCAGCAGGATCTTCACAACAGAAGAAAATCTTTTTAGAGATTGTGGAGTAAGGGAGCTTTCATAAGCTACTTGCTTCGGCTCTAGGGAATTAGGGGACTGACCCACAAAGGTTACTACATAGCCTTAAGACGTCAGTCTCCTTTTTCATAGGGATGAGAAGACCTGAAATGGTAAGGAATATACAGGGAACTTAAACACTTTACACAATTCACCGCTCCCCTAAGAACACCCTAAAGATTCATACTTCAGCGTGGGGTGAATGATAAGGAGGAGGATCACGTTTGAATGTGATACATACAATTACGATTAAACAGGTGTTAACAGAAAAAAGTAAGGACTTGTTAATGAAGCGATATGAAAACCAAAAGTTTCATTTAGCAAAGGAAAGTGACCAGTTACAGTTCGAAATGAAAAAGATTGAAAGAGGAAAAAAATATCCTTCGCATAAATTGAATCAGCATTTTGAAAAAGAGATGAATGAACGGGCTGAAAAAATCAAATTGTTGGATTTCCAGATCGAGCAATTATCGATTTTACCCATAGGAAGTGAATTGAAGGAAAAAGAGGTCCAAGGTATGATGGATATTCAAGTTGGTGACAATTGGGTAGAGGAAACACTTTCGAAGACGATTGTGATAGAAGATGGTATAGTGAAAGAAATTCGTTAAGTAAAGAGGTGACAGCGATGGAAAAGTGGTTTAATGTAGGTAAGATTGTCAACACCCATGGAGTGAAGGGTGAAGTGAAAATCGTTTCGACAACAGATTTTCCCGAAGAGCGCTATCAAAAGGGAAACAGGCTATATTTGTTCCAAGGTCAGGAGCAGGAGCCGATCAGTCTGGTGATCAAATCTCACCGAAATCATAAAAGTTTTGATTTGTTAACCTTTGAAGGATATGAAAATATTAATGAAGTTGAGAAATTTAAAGAAGGTATCCTGAAGGTGCAGGAAGATCAACTTCAGGAACTAGAAGAAGGGGAGTACTACCTCCATGAAATCCTTGGATGTAAGGTTGTGACCACTTCAGGAGAAGACATCGGGGTCATCAAAGAAATCCTGAGCCCGGGAGCAAACGACGTATGGGTGGTCAAGGGAGAACGGGGTAAAGAACATCTTATTCCCTACATAGAAGATGTTGTGAAGAGCGTTGATATCGAGAAACAACTCATCACGATCGAGCTGATGGAAGGTCTGTTATCATGATGAGAATTGACGTCCTTTCACTATTCCCTGCTATGTTCGAGGGGATCTTTGGTGAATCGATTCTGAAAAAGGCATCGGAAAAAGAAGCTGTAACATTCAATGTGATCAACTTCAGAGAGCATGCCGATAATAAACATAATCAGGTTGATGATTATCCATACGGCGGTGGAGCCGGCATGGTATTGAAGCCCCAGCCGATCTTTGATGCTGTTGATGTATTGAAGAAGGAACAGAAGTCAACACCGAGAGTCATCCTCATGTGTCCTCAAGGAGAGCGCTATACTCAGCAAAAAGCAGAGGAACTTGCGAAGGAAGATCACCTCGTATTTATATGTGGTCATTATGAAGGATATGATGAACGAATTCGAGAACATGTTGTAACAGATGAGATTTCGATTGGAGATTACGTCCTGACTGGTGGGGAACTAGGTTCAATGGTGGTCATTGATAGTGTTGTCAGACTGTTGCCCGGGGTCCTCGGGAATGAAGACTCTCCTATAATGGACTCGTTTTCTTCAGGACTTCTGGAGCACCCTCATTACACCCGTCCTGCTGATTTCAGAGGAATGAAGGTTCCTCAGGAGTTGATCTCGGGCAATCATCGGTTGATCGATGAATGGAGAGAGAAAGAAAGTCTGAGAAGAACCTACGAAAGAAGACCAGATCTATTGGAAACCTATTCACTAACAGATCGACAAAAGGGATGGATAGAGGAATGGGAAAAGTCTAAATAGGCTATTGCATCCTTGTTTCCTGTATGATATTATATTCTTTGTGGCTTGAGGAGATAGCTTCTTGAAGCCATTGATCCCGATGTTCCGCTGCAATCTATCGCTTTTGTAAGAGCATCTGTTGGAAGGAGTTGAATAAGATGCACAAATTAATCGAAGATATTACGAAAGAACAGCTTCGCTCTGATCTACCATCTTTCCGTCCTGGTGATACAGTACGTGTACACGTTAACATCGTTGAGGGTACTCGTGAACGTATTCAGGTATACGAAGGAGTAGTAATCAAACGCCGCGGTGGCGGTATCAGCGAAACATTCACTGTTCGTAAAATTTCTTACGGTGTTGGTGTTGAACGTACTTTCCCTGTACACACACCAAAAATCGCTAAATTAGAAGTTATTCGTCGCGGTAAAGTACGTCGTGCGAAACTTTATTACCTACGTAACCTACGTGGTAAAGCGGCACGTATTAAAGAAATTCGATAAGAACGTAAGAAAAGGAGCTTGGAGACAAGCTCCTTTTCCTTGTTTTAGAATGACTCACTATTTTCAAGAAACCACCTTTTTATGATGAGAAATCGAAGAGATTCTAGTAGAATAGAAAAAGATAGTAAAATACTTTGGGTGGTGGAGATGTGGTTAAAGAAAAAAATGAGTGGTGGGAGTGGATGAAGGCCCTGTTAATTGCAGTGGGATTAGCTGCTATTATCAGATTCTTTTTATTTGCACCAATAGTTGTAGATGGATTATCAATGATGCCTACCTTACATAATGGTGATCGAATGATTGTAAGTAAACTTGGAGAGCCGGAGCGATTCGATATCGTCGTTTTCCACGCTCCTGAACAAAAGGATTATATTAAACGGGTCATCGGTCTGCCTGGAGATAAAGTAGAGTACAAAAATGATACACTATATATAAATGGTAAAGCGTATTCAGAACCCTATTTAGATGAATATAAAGACGAATTAAACGGTGGAGCGTTAACGGATGATTTCACATTAAAGGATATTACAGAAGAAGAGACCGTTCCTGAAGGGGAAATCTTTGTAATGGGTGATAATCGTCGTTTCAGTAAAGATAGCCGTCATATCGGTACGGTTAGTATCGATGAAGTAATCGGCGACACCAAAGTGATTTATTGGCCTGTTAAAGATATACGATTGGTGAAATAAAAGAAAAAATTGTTTGGAGGTGGTCATATGACAATACAATGGTTTCCAGGGCATATGGCTAAAGCTCGTAGACAAGTTACCGAGAAATTAAAGCTTGTCGACATTGTGATTGAATTAGTAGATGCAAGAATTCCGTTATCATCACGAAATCCAATGATTGAAGAAATCATTGGACAGAAGCCCCGACTTGTTTTGTTAAATAAAGCAGACATGGCAGATAAGGATAGAACGAATCAATGGATTGCCTACTTTAGAAAACAGGGTATAACTGCGCTTGCCGTCAATGCGCAAGCTGGTAAAGGACTACAGGTTATAGTTCAAGCCGCTAAAGAAATCCTTAAAGAGAAGTTTGACCGTATGAAATCAAGGGGAAT
This sequence comes from uncultured Bacillaceae bacterium, assembly GCA_963787015.1. Classification (GTDB taxonomy): domain Bacteria; phylum Bacillota; class Bacilli; order Bacillales; family Bacillaceae_B; genus Rossellomorea. Next base: position 812,950 of record CAWBBM010000040.1, on the reverse strand, counting down.
GAGACCTCGTGCCATCAGGGCGATGATTGTAGGTATTCCAAATGTGGGGAAATCGACGTTAATTAACAGGCTTGCTAAGAAAAATATAGCAAAAACCGGCAATACACCAGGTGTGACAAAAGCCCAACAATGGATCAAAGTGGGGAAAGAGCTTGAATTGCTTGATACACCTGGTATTTTATGGCCAAAGTTTGAAGATCCAAAGGTCGGTTATAAACTTGCTCTAACCGGAGCTATTAAAGATACAATCTTGAATTTACAAGATATTGCTGTATACGGCTTAAGATTTCTCGAAGAGCACTACCCAGAGCGCTTAGAAGAGCGATACGGCCTCGAAGTAATACCGGAAGAGGTAGTGGATAGCTTTAACGAAATCGGCGCCAAGAGAGGCTGTCTGATGGCTGGTGGGGCAGTGGATTATGACAAAACGTCTGAGATCATCGTTCGGGATATCCGAAATGTGCAATTAGGCCCTATGACGTTTGATTTTATCGGTGAATCAGAACAGGATAGTGAATAAATAAAGAGGCTGTATAGAGAGAAGGACTCTCTTTTACACAGCCTCTTTATTTTAATATTGTATATCCGATATATAGAGGAGGAGCCCATTTGACGAAAGCACAAAGAACGATTAAAGAAATTAGTGAAATAATCGGATCTGTCTCGGATTCCGATCCGGTATTAGAAGAATTAAAGAAGGATGACAGAAAAGGTGTACAAAAACTCCTTCTCCAGGTTGAACGTGCCCGAATGAAGCGGGTTAAGGAAAAAGAAGAATTCAAAGTACTCACTCAATATGAGGATAATCTACGCCTTCAAGGCTTCAATCTCATAGCAGGAATAGACGAAGTCGGAAGAGGCCCGTTGGCAGGTCCGGTCTTAACGGCAGCCGTCATCTTACCTGTTGACTTCTATTTGGCAGGTTTGAATGATAGCAAGAAGATCTCTGAGTCGAAAAGGGAAGAGTACCATGATTACATCCAGGAGCATGCCGTTTCGATTGGAATAGGAATGGTTCATGCGGATGAGATCGATTCCATTAACATTTATGAAGCAACCAAAAGGGCGATGAATGAAGCAGTCGCCAATTTGTTTATACGTCCAGAGTATCTACTGATCGATGCGATGAAAATCGATTCTCCCTATCCGAGTCAATCCATCATCAAAGGAGATTCAAAGAGCATATCCATCGCGGCGGCATCTATAATTGCAAAGGTAACGAGGGACCGGATGATGAAGGAGCACGCTGAAGAATATCCGGGATATGGATTTGAGAAAAATGCAGGGTATGGTACAAAGGACCATCTGAACGGCCTGAAAAAACACGGTGTAACCCCTCTTCACCGTAAGAGTTTCGCACCGGTGAAAGAGCTACTTTAACACTTTTTAGGTTAATTCTTGAAATGAAATCAATCGGGGAAAGTGAGAAACGCCAATAAATCATGGAACGGGAGATAGGAAGATGACCCACATTCATGGTACGAATAGTAATCAGCCAGTCTCCTCCAGAGATGGCAATACCTTCTCATTGCAGGATGGTAAAGTTTTAAATATACGGGTTCATAAGATATTGGGAGAAAGCATTGCCGAGGTATCTGCAAATGGGAAACGGTTCATAGCGAAACTTGAGGCTCCACTGGAAATAGGAGAGCGTTACTGGGTGGAAGTAAAGCAATCAGAAACGGGTGTAAGTCTCCGGTTGATCCGGTCTCAACCTGGTGAAGCTGATGAAAAGAGTATAGCGTTAAACCTTTTACGTCATTTGTCCATCTCGAGTAAAGAGAACGAGATGACTTCTTTGGTTATGGAGTTGGTGAAAAATAAAATACCGGTCAATAAAGAAATGCTTTTATTTGCAGACAAGCATATTTTTGGAAAAGGGGCACCTGAGAACGTGAAGGTATTGCTAGAGATGGCGAAACGGGATTTGCCGTTCACTGAGAGGATATTTTCTTCCATGAAAGCGGGTGAAGCAAGTAACGGCTTCATCTCCAAGCTGAACCTCCTCTCTTCGAAGTTAAATGAAACCGGAAGGGATGCCTCGTCCCTTGCATTATTACAGAAGTTTCAGAAACCAATGCGGATGATTTTGACAGAGAGGCTTGTGATAAAAGCCTTATCAGGATTGATTAACCCATCCCAATCCTTCTCGAATCGATTAGGCCATTTCGACTTATTGAAGTCTCTTGGATTCTTTCAGGAAGAAGTCCCCATGAATCATTGGAAGGAAGGTTTAACAGCTACGATCCAGGAAGGAATTTCTTCTGATGAACCATTTGAGAGGAAGTTTGAATTTTTGAGAGGAAAGGTAGATGGTCATCCTATTGGGGAAAAGCTTCGTAATGAAGTGGCACAGCTTCAAGCAATGATGGGAAACAACAAATCTGACATCCAGAAAGCAGCTCGATCTTTTGTAGATAAATGGATAAATGCCATGATGGATTCAGAAGGTTTCCTGAATGATCATATAGACAGACCCTCTTTAAATGCGGCAAAACTTCTGATGGGGCTTGTCGGTGAGGAGAAGAGGCAGTTGATGGAGATGAACTATACAAAGCTCGAGAATACCTGGAGCAATGGTGTACCTGCATCCAATCAGGAGCGGATCTTTCAGAAGCTTTATCATCAATTAGAGCAGGATCTCACCCACCAAATCCAGGGAGACGAATTAGCAAAGGTTTTAAAAAGGGTAATCGGTGCGTTTGGTGTAAACTACGAAGCTCAATTGCAGAAAAAGGGGTACGACATTCAAAACCTTACATTAAAAGAGCATTTGATCGGGCTAAGCGGGAATCATCCTTTACAGGAAATACGCCAATTAGCTGATGACATTGTCTTGAAAATGAATCATCAAGTTCTTCAATCACAAGATAATTCTCCTTTTCTTACAATCGTACAACAATTTCCTCTTTATTTATTTGGCAGAGACACAGATATTACTTTACAATGGACCGGAAAAGAAAAGGAAAAAGGGGTCATTGATGAAGATTACTGCCGGGTACTATTCTATTTGGAACTGGATAGCTTGAATGAAACCTTGGTAGATATGCAAGTTCAAAACCGTGTGATCACCTTAACAGTATGGAACGATCATCCTGATGCCGAAGGAGTCTCTCGTTTCTTGCTTCCCGATTTAAAAGAAGGGCTGGAAGAACTGGACTACCGGTTATCAACCGTGAAAGTGAAAATACCGGATAAGCATATTGCACTTTCTGAAACAAGTTTAGAGGAGCATGCTAGTAGGACATTCTCTGGAGTTGATATAAAGATATGAAGAGAGAACAAGCACGGAAAGAAGCAATTGCTTTAGGATATGACCAAGAAAAAGGATCAGCCCCAAAGGTACTGGCAAAAGGGAAAGGCATCATAGCTGAAAACATTCTTGCAAAAGCAAGAGAGCATAAAGTACCTGTACAAGAAGACAAGAGCTTATTGTCGCTTCTCGGGAATTTGGATGTGGGAGAATCAATACCTGAAGAATTATACGGTGCGGTAGCAGAAGTTTTTGCTTTTATTTACAGATTGGACAGGGATATTTCTAAAAAAGATGTGAAATAATAATATGCAGTTTGATTAGGAACTTGTTGAATTCCATCTGATAACGTGAAGAAATATATTTTTTAAGTATAATAATTCAAGGGGAATCTCTTCAAAAAACATAGGGCAATGTGGACTAATTCTACGAAGTTATGTTCAGAATTTTTAAATTAATATAATATTTTTTGCATAATGGTAGACATCTATACTGTCATTTAATACAATGAAAGCGCAGTCTATTTTTTGAAGAGTTTGATAGGAGGATGGAAAATGAATATCCATGAATATCAAGGTAAAGAAATCCTCAGAAATTACGGGGTGTCCGTACCAAATGGTAAAGTGGCTTTTACAGCTGAAGAAGCAGTGGAAGCGGCGAAGACGTTAGATTCTAGCGTATATGTAGTAAAAGCTCAAATCCATGCAGGCGGTCGAGGAAAAGCTGGCGGGGTTAAAATCGCCAAAAGCCTTGACGAAGTGCGTACATATGCAGATGAGTTAATTGGTAAAACGTTAGTGACTCACCAAACAGGTCCTGAAGGTAAGGAAGTGAAACGCTTACTTGTTGAAGAAGGCTGTGATATTAAAAAAGAATATTACGTAGGTCTAGTTTTGGACCGAGCGACTTCACAAGTTGTATTGATGGCTTCTGAAGAAGGCGGTACAGAAATTGAAGAAGTAGCAGAACAAACACCAGAAAAGATCTTTAAAGAGTATATTGATCCGGTTGTCGGCTTAACAGGCTTCCAAGCTCGACGCATTGCGTTTAACATCAACATCCCTCAAAAACTGGTTGGAAAAGCAGCCAAGTTCATGATGGGACTATATAATGTGTACATCCAAAAGGATGCTTCGATTGTTGAAATCAACCCACTAGTAGTAACGGGTGATGGGGATGTAATGGCACTTGATGCGAAGTTCAACTTCGATTCAAACGCTTTATACCGTCAAAAAGATGTCATCTCATTACGTGACCTTGAAGAAGAAGATGCAAAAGAAATCGAAGCATCTAAATATGACCTTAGCTATATCTCCTTGGATGGGAATATTGGTTGTATGGTTAATGGAGCCGGACTTGCCATGGCTACGATGGATATCGTGAAGCATTATGGCGGAGATCCCGCTAACTTCCTTGACGTTGGGGGCGGTGCAACAGCAGAAAAGGTAACAGAAGCGTTCAAAATCATTCTTTCTGATGAACACGTTAAAGGTATTTTCGTTAATATCTTCGGTGGGATCATGAAATGTGATGTTATTGCAACGGGTGTTGTAGAAGCAGCTAAGCAAATCGGTCTTCAAGTACCTCTGGTTGTTCGTCTTGAAGGTACAAACGTTGACTTAGGAAAAGAAATCCTGAATAAATCAGGCTTAAATATTATTGCAGCTGAATCTATGGCAGACGGCGCACAAAAAATCGTTGAGCAAGTAGGCTAAGAAAGGCGGGGGACTAATGAGCGTATTTATTAATAAAGATACCAAGGTTGTTGTACAAGGAATTACAGGATCAACAGCTCTTTTCCACACGAAGCAAATGCTTGAATACGGTACACAGATCGTGGCAGGTGTAACACCTGGAAAAGGCGGAACAGAGGTTGAAGGCGTACCTGTTTTCAATACAGTGGAAGAAGCAAAGAAAGCAACTGGTGTAAATGCTTCCGTCATTTATGTTCCAGCACCATTTGCAGCAGATGCAATCATGGAAGCGGTAGATGCCGAGCTTGATTTAGCTATTTGTATCACAGAGCATATCCCTGTGTTAGACATGGTGAAAGTTAAGCGTTATATGGAAGGCAAGAAAACACGTCTTGTCGGACCAAACTGTCCTGGAGTCATCACTCCTGACGAGTGTAAAATCGGAATCATGCCTGGTTACATCCATACAAAAGGCCATGTAGGTGTAGTATCCCGTTCTGGTACGCTTACTTATGAGGCTGTTCACCAACTTTCTCAATCCGGAATCGGTCAATCGACTGCAGTTGGTATCGGTGGAGATCCTGTGAACGGTACAGACTTTATCGATGTATTGAAAGCATTCAATGAAGATGAAGACACGTATGCTGTCATCATGATTGGTGAAATCGGCGGTACTGCTGAAGAAGAAGCGGCTGAATGGATTAAAGCCAATATGACGAAGCCTGTAGTTGGATTCATCGGTGGACGTACGGCACCTCCAGGGAAACGTATGGGACATGCCGGAGCGATTATTTCTGGTGGAAAAGGAACGGCTGATGAGAAAATCCGCGTTATGAACGAATGCGGTATTCAGGTTGCACCAACACCTTCAGATATGGGTGAAACATTGATCAAGGTTCTGAAAGAAGAAGGAATCCTGGATAAGTGTAAAACTCATTAATCATTCTTTGAGACTGATAGCGCGTGATGCTATCAGTCTCAGTTTTATATATTCTATTAGTTATTATGAGGGAGGCCATATATGAAAGATATACGACAAACCCTATTTCATATCCATCATTGCCGGGGTATTGGATTAAAAGGGACGAAAAGACTGCTGGAAACACTACCGAATCTTCACTCAATCTTTGACATGAAGCCATCAACTCTTCGCCAGATAACCCGCTCTACTCCTGCTAATATAGAACTCTTCTATAAAGATCTCCATTCTTTCCCATCAGACCGATATATGAAACTCTATTCAGAAAACGATATAGAGTGGATTACTCTCATGGATGCAGACTACCCTCCCTTACTGAAAAAGGTGTATGATCCCCCTTTGCTACTCTTCTTAAAAGGAGATAAATCTCTTCTGGTTGCCACAAAGAAATTGGCAGTAATAGGCTCCAGAGATGCAACCTCCTACACAGAAAAAGTTCTTCAAACAATGATTCCAAAACTTGTAAGGAAAAATATTGTTATCGTAAGTGGCCTGGCACAAGGTGCAGATACCATCGCCCATAAGGAAACCATCACCGCTGGAGGAAGGACAATTGGGGTACTGGGTAGTGGATTCAACCATATCTACCCTAAACAAAATGAATACTTAGCGCATCAGATGATGATGCACCATCTTCTCCTATCAGAATATCCTCCTTATATCAAACCGGAAAAATGGCAATTCCCATTTCGAAATCGAATCATCAGCGGCCTTTCAGAAGCGGTACTGATTACAGAGGCAAGGAAAAAAAGCGGAACATTTATTACTGCTGATTATGCATTAAATGAAGGAAGGGGAGTCTTATGTATACCGGGCTCCATTCATGAACCACTGGCAGAAGGAACAAACAGTCTAATTCAAGAAGGTGCCACCATGGTGTTATCTATAGAAGATATTTATTCAGAGCTACGAGTATAAATAGAGGAAATATGATATAAAATCATGTAATAAGCCGTATTTTCTCTTGATATGAATGAGTAATTACAAGTAATTTATACAAAATGGTTGCAATTAAGGTAAAACTGTTATACATTTTGCAACAGGTATCTAAAACTATATATAAGAGAAGAAATAAGCAAAAGTAGTAATTCTCTACACTGAAATCATTTCTATACCTATCGCGAATGTAAGTGTAACCGTTTCCGTTCGCTAGACACATTCCAAGGTGCTATAAAACAGTGATTATTTTCCTCTTTAAGGAGGCTTATTGGATGGCAGATTATTTAGTAATAGTGGAATCGCCAGCTAAGGCGAAAACGATTGAACGTTATTTAGGGAAGAAATATAAGGTAAGGGCTTCAATGGGCCACGTCAGAGACTTGCCTAAAAGTCAAATGGGCGTGAATGTCGAAAACGAATTCGAACCGAAGTACATTACGATCCGTGGTAAGGGGCCAGTATTGAAAGAATTGAAAACGGCCGCAAAAAAAGTAAAAAGAATCTTTCTCGCGGCTGACCCCGACAGAGAAGGGGAAGCAATTGCTTGGCACTTGGCTCATAGCCTTGATATGGATACTACATCCGAATGTCGAGTAGTTTTCAATGAAATCACGAAAGATGCGATTAAAGAGTCATTTAAGCATCCCCGTGCAATCAATATGGACTTGGTTGATGCTCAGCAGGCACGAAGAATTTTGGACCGCCTGGTAGGGTACAATATTAGCCCGCTTCTATGGAAAAAGGTTAAAAAAGGACTCAGTGCGGGAAGAGTACAATCCGTTGCAGTCCGCTTGATCATTGACAGGGAAAATGAGATCAAAAGCTTTACTCCAGAAGAGTATTGGTCGATTGACGCTGAATTCACGAAAGGTAAAGATACTTTCCAAGCTTCATTTTATGGAATTGATGGAAAAAAGGTTGAATTGAAGACCGAAGAAGATGTCAAAGACGTGCTTGGTAAAGTAAAAGGAAAATCCTTTGAAGTGAATAAGGTAACGAAGAAAGAAAGAAAAAGAAATCCTGCTCCATCATTTACAACTTCTTCTCTCCAACAGGAAGCAGCCCGTAAATTAAATTTCCGGGCGAAGAAGACAATGATGCTTGCCCAGCAATTATATGAAGGAATTGAGATGGGGAAACAAGGAACCGTCGGATTCATCACATACATGAGAACAGACTCCACCCGCATCTCAGAGGTCGCTCAAAAAGAAGCCAAAGAATACGTCGTAAATAAGTATGGGGAAGATTTCATTAAGCAATCTGAGCGCAAGGATAAAAAACAACAAAAAGCTCAAGACGCACATGAAGCGATTCGTCCGACCAGCACATTAAGAGATCCATCATCAGTGAAAGAGTTTCTTTCAAGAGACCAATATAGACTCTATAAGTTGATTTGGGAACGATTCGTGGCTAGTGAGATGGCCCCGGCAATCATGGACACGATGAGTGTTGATCTTATAAACGGATCCGTCATGTTTAGAGCAACGGGTTCCAAAGTGAAATTTCCCGGCTTTATGAAAGTATATGTAGAAGGTTCTGACGATCAGAAGGAAGAAAAAGATAAATTCCTTCCTGCATTGGAAGAAAGCGATAAAGTGAAAAGTGAATTCATCGACCCCAATCAGCATTTCACTCAGCCACCTCCAAGGTATACAGAAGCAAGACTAGTGAAAACGTTGGAAGAGTTAGGTATAGGAAGACCTTCAACCTACGCTCCTACCCTTGATACCATTCAAAGAAGAGGGTATGTGACCTTAGATAATAAGCGATTTATTCCTACAGAACTTGGGGAGATTGTATTAGAGCTAGTGAGAGAGTTTTTCCCTGATATCATTGATGTTGAGTTTACGGCAAACATGGAACGCAGCCTCGATGATATTGAGGATGGCAATGTGAAATGGGAAAGAATCATAGAACGTTTTTATCAGGATTTTGAAAAGCATTTGGAAAAAGCGGAAAATGAGATGGAGAAAATCGAAATCCGAGATGAACCGGCAGGAGAAGACTGTGAAGAGTGCGGGAATCCGATGGTGTTCAAAATGGGACGATATGGAAAATTCATGGCTTGCAGCAATTTTCCCGATTGCAGAAACACAAAGCCGATTGTCAAGGAAATCGGTGTAAAGTGTCCTAAATGCGAAAAAGGAAATATCATTGAGCGAAAAAGCAAGAAGAAGCGTATTTTCTATGGATGTGATCAATATCCTGATTGTGATTTCCTGTCATGGGATAAACCGATTGAACGTAAATGTCCGAAGTGTTCTGAACTGCTAGTTGAGAAAAAGCTTAAAAAAGGTAACCAAATTCAATGTACGAATTGTGATTATAAAGAAGAAACACAAAAATAGTATATGTTTATTGTTCACAGGCTTTACTGCCAGTCATGGCGTTGAAATTTCTTAAAATGACGGAGATTATCCAACAATTAGGAAGCCGATAGAAAATGTAAGCAGTACCAAATAAAAAACGATTGATTGTTGAACAATGAACTTATACAATGTAACGAGGGACTGTCCCAACAGGTGATTTCTCTAACGCCTGATGGGTCAGCCTTTTTCTGTTTTACACGAACCTTTTACTTTGATTATCATTTATCCTTGATGCACGATCCATTTGGAAGAAGAAGAGGTTCGAACTGTAGGAGGTCTATATAAATGCCAGTAAATGTTATAGGAGCAGGGTTGGCGGGAAGTGAAGCCGCTTGGCAAATGGCGAAAAGGGGCATAAAGGTAAATCTTTACGAAATGAGGCCAGTTCGCCAAACGCCTGCCCACCATACAGATAAATTCGCAGAGCTTGTGTGCAGTAACTCTCTAAGAGCGAATACATTAACAAATGCAGTTGGTGTATTGAAAGAAGAAATGCGACGTCTGGACTCAGTCATAATGGCTGCTGCAGACTCATGTTCTGTTCCAGCAGGAGGAGCATTGGCGGTCGATCGTCATGAATTTGCAGCTCATGTTACGGATAAAGTGAAAAACCATCCGAACGTCACGGTATTTAATGAAGAAGTCACGGGTTTACCAGATGGGATTACCATTGTAGCAACCGGTCCGCTTACAAGTCAGAGTCTGTCTGAGAAAATTAAGCAACTGACTGGGGAGGAACATTTATATTTCTATGATGCAGCCGCCCCTATCATTGAGAAGGACTCCATCAATATGGATAAGGTGTACTTGAAATCCAGGTATGACAAAGGGGAAGCTGCATACTTAAATTGTCCTATGACTGAAAGTGAGTTCAACCGATTCTATGAAGCACTGATTTCCGCGGAAACAGTACCACTAAAGGAATTTGAAAAGGAAGTCTTCTTTGAAGGCTGCATGCCGATTGAAGTCATGGCTTCCCGTGGTAAGAAGACCATGTTGTTCGGACCATTGAAGCCAGTCGGGTTGGAAGATCCGAAAACAGGTAAACGACCATATGCGGTAGTTCAATTAAGGCAAGATGATGCAGCTGGAACACTTTACAATATCGTAGGATTCCAAACTCACTTAAAGTGGGGTCCTCAGAAAGAAGTGCTTCAATTAATTCCAGGCCTTGAGAATGCCGATATAGTCCGTTATGGAGTAATGCACAGAAACACTTTCATCAACTCACCAAGAGTACTTAAAGATACGTATCAGCTTAAAAGTCATGAAAATCTGCTCTTTGCCGGACAAATGACAGGTGTGGAAGGATATGTTGAATCGGCTGCTAGCGGTTTGGTTGCAGGGATTAATGGGGCCAAGCTAGCAATGGGTGAAGAACCTGTCATCTTTCCTCATGAGTCTGCCATAGGAAGTATGGCAAGGTATATTACGACTGCTAACAAAAACAACTTCCAACCGATGAATGCCAATTTCGGTCTTTTCCCGGATTTACCAAAGAAGGTAAAAGGGAAGAATGAGCGTAATGAACTACATGCGAATAGGGCCTTGGAAACAATTCAGAACTTTATGAAAAAAGTGTGAAATTCGTTGCAAGGGTTGTTGGGTTGTGTTACTATTTAGAAGCCCTTGTGAGGTGTTAAACATGAAAAATCAATTAGATGAACAACTACATTCCTTTACTGAATATTTACAAATAGAAAAGCATTATTCTGCTCACACTTTTGAACAATATCGTCATGATATCGAAGAGTTCTACGTATTTATGAAAGAACAAGGTTTACGTTCATTAAAAGATGTCGAGTATTCTGATGCGAGACTTTTTTTAACTAAGCTGCATGATCATGGTTTAATGAGATCATCCGTATCTAGGAAGGTTTCCAGTTTAAGAAGCTTTTACCGTTTTCTAAACCGGGAAAAACAGCTGCTTGATAATCCCTTTTCCTTTGTCAACCTTCCTAAAAAAGAACAGAGGCTGCCTACCTTTTTTTATGAAGAAGAAATAGAAGCACTGTTAGAAGCTTGCGGAGGGGAGACTCCAATGGATATCCGTAACCGGGCCATTTTTGAACTTCTCTATGCGACAGGCATCCGCGTAAGCGAATGTACGAATATGCAGGTGAAGGATGTGGATTTTGGTCTGTCTACAATCCTTGTAAAGGGGAAAGGTAACAAAGAACGATATGTCCCATTTGGCAGTTATGCTCACGATGCTCTAGCACAATACATAACACAGTCCCGACCGAAGTTGGTGAAAACCCAATCGCATACCCAATTGCTGGTCAATCATCGTGGAGGGGCATTAACCCAAAGGGGGGTTCGATTAATCCTTAATAAGATTATCGAGAAAGCTTCCTTGACCGGGAAAATCCACCCCCATATGTTAAGGCATACATTTGCTACGCATCTCTTGAATAATGGTGCGGATTTAAGGACGGTCCAGGAGCTTCTTGGACATTCTCAGTTATCATCCACTCAAGTGTATACTCATGTATCAAAGGATCAGTTGAGAAAAACGTATTTAGCACATCATCCACGTGCTTAGAAGAGTTGGAGGTTTAGGATATGGAACAATTCCACGCAACCACTATTTTTGCCGTACAGCATAATGGGAAATGCGCGATGTCAGGTGACGGGCAGGTTACATTCGGTAATTCTGTTGTCATGAAGCATACGGCTAAAAAAGTACGAAAACTATTCAATGGGAAAGTATTAGCTGGTTTCGCAGGGTCTGTTGCCGATGCATTCACCTTGTCGGAAATGTTTGAAGGAAAGCTTCAGGAGTTTAATGGAAACCTCCCTCGGGCCGCTGTAGAGTTAGCCAAGCAATGGCGGAGCGATAAGGTGTTGAGAAAGCTTGAAGCAATGTTAATCGTGATGGATGAGAATCACCTTCTGTTAATTTCAGGTACAGGCGAAGTAATCGAACCCGACGATGGCATTTTAGCCATTGGGTCAGGGGGGAATTATGCATTATCTGCCGGCAGAGCACTAAAGCAATATGCAGGTGATCATTTGTCTGCTAAAGAAATCGCTAGATCTTCCCTGCAGATCGCTGCCGATATATGTGTATATACGAATGACCAAATTATCGTTGAAGAACTTTAATACAGCAGGTTGAACATTATATTCTTTCATACTACTTGAGAAAGTAAGGAGTGTGCCATTCGATGAAGAGTACTGATCACTTAACTCCAAGGCAAATTGTTGAACGCTTAGATCAATATATTGTAGGACAAAAAGATGCAAAGAGAGCGGTCGCTGTTGCTTTACGAAATCGCTATCGACGCAGCCTTCTTTCCGATGTATTAAAGGATGAAGTGATTCCTAAGAACATCCTGATGATGGGTCCGACAGGCGTAGGTAAGACAGAGATTGCAAGAAGGATAGCGAAGCTTGTCCGAGCTCCTTTTGTCAAAGTGGAGGCTACGAAGTTTACGGAAGTCGGTTATGTGGGTCGCGATGTCGAATCGATGGTGAGAGATTTAGTCGAAACGTCCGTACGCATTGTAAAAGAGGAAAAGATGGTTGGAGTCCGTGAAAGAGCAGCGGAAAATGCAAACCGCCGTTTAGTAGAACTTGTCGTGCCTTCAAAGAAAAAAGCCTCCTCTTACAAAAATCCCTTCGAAATGATCTTTGGCGGCAACCAGACGCAAGGGACATCAGAAGAAGAGGAAGAAAAACAAGAAGAAATCTCCCTTCAGGAGCAGAGACGAAGAATGGAGAAGAAGCTTGAAAATGGGGAGCTCGAAGAAGAGTTCATCACGATTGATGTCGAGGAGCAACAAGCATCGATGTTTGATATGCTCCAAGGCTCGGGTATGGAACAAATGGGCATGAACATGCAAGATGCATTGAGTAATTTTATGCCAAAGAAAAAGAAAAAACGTAAATTAAAGGTGAAAGAAGCAAGGGTAGTCCTAACCAATGAGGAAGCTCAAAAGCTTATTGATATGGATGAGGTGACTCAAGAGGCAATTGTCAGAGCAGAACAATCAGGGATCATCTTTATAGATGAAATTGATAAAATAGCAAGCAAAAGCTCTGGTCAATCATCTGCTGATGTATCAAGAGAAGGTGTTCAGCGTGATATCCTTCCTATTGTGGAAGGCTCGACGATCGTAACGAAATATGGGTCAGTGAAAACAGATCATGTACTATTCATTGCGGCTGGTGCCTTTCATATGAGTAAACCTTCGGACCTTATTCCAGAATTACAAGGACGTTTCCCTATCAGGGTGGAACTTCAGAAGCTGTCTACAGAAGACTTTGTCCGAATTCTAGTTGAACCGGATAATGCCATAATCAAACAATATATTGCATTAATGGAAACTGAAGGTATACAAATTGAATTTTCTGACGATGCTATTCGTAGACTAGCTGAAATTGCTCATGATGTAAATCAAAACACAGATAATATCGGTGCGAGAAGACTTCATACCATCATGGAAAAACTCCTAGAGGATTTGTCATTCGAAGCTCCGGATATCACTCTTGAAACGGTTAAAATCACACCTAAGTATGTAGATGATAAGCTTGGGGCAATTTCCAAGGATAAAGATTTAAGCCAGTTTATCCTATAAGTTTTCTCACAACCTTATTGGGGTAAAGAAAGATGAAATCATTATCATACTAAATTAAATAATAGATGCACTTAAGTTGTAGTAGGAGGAAATGAAATGAATTTATTAAGTAAAACAAGAACCATCAATGCAATGCTGCAAAAAGCAGCAGGTAAACCAGTTAATTTTAAAGAAATGTCCGAAACTCTAAGCAAGGTGATCGAAACAAATGTATTCGTTGTTAGCCGTAGAGGGAAATTACTTGGATATGCCATCAACCAGCAAATTGAAAATGAGCGTATGAAACAAATGCTCGCAGACCGTCAATTTCCTGAAGAGTATACTCAAAACCTTTTCAATGTTCAAGAAACATCTCCAAATCTGGATGTGAATAGTCAATATACTGCTTTCCCTGTTGAAAACAGAGAGTTCTTTAAAAATGGTTTAACAACCATCGTTCCTATTATCGGTGGGGGAGAAAGACTCGGAACATTGATCCTTGCTCGTTTAGAAGCAAGCTTTGAAGATGATGATCTAATTATGGGTGAATATGGAGCTACTGTAGTAGGAATGGAAATTCTTCGTGAAAAAGCTGAGGAAATCGAAGTTGAAGCGAGAAGCAAAGCTGTCGTTCAAATGGCGATTAGTTCATTATCTTACAGTGAGCTTGAAGCAATTGAGCACATCTTTGAAGAGTTGGACGGGAATGAAGGACTTTTAGTCGCTTCTAAAATTGCCGATAGAGTCGGGATTACCCGCTCTGTTATCGTAAATGCCCTTCGTAAACTAGAAAGTGCCGGCGTTATTGAATCCCGTTCATTAGGGATGAAGGGTACCTACATTAAAGTATTGAATAACAAATTCTTAGTTGAATTGGATAAACTTAGAACAAACTAATAAAATCAAAAAAAGCTGTTTCCCGATGAGGGAAACAGCTTTTTTTGTGTCTGGACAATGGATTCCTTCCTAAGGCATTTAGGCTGAAATTCATTCATCCTTCTGTTTGTGCATAAAGGGAATTAGTAGATATTTTAATGGAGGAGTGCAATTGTTTGCATTTTGTATATCAATTCACAAAAATATCTGATTGTTTAGCTAAAATAAGCCGAATGAACTACCGATAATCGACCTTAAGGTATTGTCATCTATGCTATGGATAGTACAATAAAGTTACAACAATGTTACGACCTTTTTCGACAACTGCCAGCTGGAACTGGTTATTAATAGGAGATTCAAATGATTCAACTATTTAGGGTGGTATTTTCATGTGAAAATTGATGATGGATGTGATTCAGAGAAAAAAAGAACTAAAAACGAGTTGTGAAATAATATGTCGTCTACTCATGTGGATTCACCGATATGTAATATTAATGTAATAAATATAGAAAAATAATCATTTATTTGAAAAAATATACATGGAAATATTAGTATTAAATATAGATTGAAAGTCACAATTCCGTCTAATCTCTCCCTCTTTCTCAAAAATTTACCTAATATTCATAGACACTAATCTTGCTAAACATTACAATAAATACTGTTGTATACTAAATATGTCAAAAATAGTTGAAACATGTCAAAAAAAGGATAGAGGTGCCTAGAGTGAAACTTTTTTCCAATACGTTCACTACTCTTGAAAGAGGATTGAATTACGCCTCTTTAAATCAGAAGGTCATTTCCCAGAATATCGCAAATGTCGATACACCGAATTATAAAGCTAAAGAAGTGGGATTCAAGACGGTTTTTAATCAAAGCGTTCATCAATTGGATGCTAACCGGACCAATCAGCGTCATATTAGTTTCCAATCAGATAGTCAACATCCCGCTGTTAAGACAAAAGCCGCTTACCAATATAACCACAATGGAAACGGAGTGGATTTGGATCAAGAAATGTCAGAGATGGCAACAAACCAAATTTACTTTAATGCCTTGACGGACCGCCTAAATGGAAAATTTAATAGTCTTCAATCTGTTGTAAGGGGAGGTAAGTAAATATGAGTTTATTTACAGGTATGAATACAACCTCTTCTGCACTTACCGCCCAACGTTTAAGAATGGATGTCATATCATCCAACATGGCGAACGTAGATACCACAAGAGGGAAAATAGTGGATGGGGAGTGGCAGCCTTATAAACGAAAGTCCGTTGTAATGGCACCGAAGGAAAATCCGTTTTCTTCTTTTTTAAACAAAGCGATGAATACAAGAGATAATGACTCTATAGGTAGTGGAGTAAAGGTGTCAAAAATAATAGACGACGAAGAAACACCATTCAAGATGGTCTATGACCCTGAGCATCCAGATGCAAATGAAGATGGATATGTTCAGTTGCCGAATGTCGATCCATTACGGGAAATGGTCGATCTCATTTCTGCCACACGTTCCTATGAAGCAAATGTAACGGTGTTTAATGCAAACAAAGCAATGTTGATGAAGTCATTAGAAATCGGTAAATAAAGCGAGGTAATAGTTCGATGGCATTACATTCTATAAGTTCGATCAATCCAGCATCTATTAGTCCGTCATTAGCAAAAAAAAATATTTCCCCATCAGATTCTGCAGGGGATTTCAGTCAATTATTAAAAAAATCCATAGATGAGGTCAATAAGACGCAGGTTCAATCTGATCAATTGACCGAGAAATTAGTGCGAGGAGATAATGTCGATCTCCATCAAGTGATGATTGCATCACAGAAGGCAAGCATCACACTGCAAACAACGATGGAAGTTCGCAACAAAGTAGTGGAAGCCTACCAAGAAATAATGAGAATGCCAATGTAGTAGACTCATGCAGTCAAGTACCGGAGGATTGTAATGAATGAATCGTTTAAGAAATTCACAGAACAGATAAAGTCTTTTTGGGCAAGTAAAACGAAAAAACAAAAAATAAGTATGGGAGCTATTTTCCTTATTACGGTCATTCTGATTAGTGTTGTGAGTTTCTTTGCAACAAGAACGACCCTCGTTCCCTTATATAGTAATTTATCACCTTCAGAGACGGGAACCATAAAAGAAAATCTGGATGGGAGAGGGATTCCTTCTGAAATATCAGAAGGCGGCTCGACCATCATGGTTCCTAATGAACAGGTGGATACATTAAAGGTGGAATTGGCAGCAGAGGGCATCCCTAATTCTGGAAGCATCGATTATACGTTTTTTAGTCAAAATGCTGGATTTGGTATGACAGATAATGAATTCAACGTTATGAAACTAGACGCCATGCAAACGGAGCTAGCTCAGCTGATAAAAGGGATAGAAGGAATCCAGGATGCCAAAGTCATGATCAATCTCCCTGAAAAGCAGGTTTTCTTAAATGATGAGGTGCAAAAAGCATCAGCTTCCATCGTCTTAAATACGGATCCCGGCTTCAGCTTTGATCAGAAGCAGATTAAATCACTTTATCATCTTGTATCTAAAAGTGTACCGGATCTACCTACTGAAAATATTGCCATTATGAATCAATTTTTTGAATACTTCGATTTGGAATCTCAAAATAATTCAATGGGAGGCAGTAATTTTGCCGGTCAGATGAATATCAAGAAAGAAGTTGAGCGTGATATTCAACGCCAAGTGCAGAATATGCTCGGAACGTTGATCGGTTTTAATAAGGTGGTTGTATCGGTTACTACTGATATTGACTTTACCCAAGAAAACAGAGAAGAAAACCTCGTAACACCTGTTGATGAAGAAAATATTGAGGGAATCGCCGTCAGTGCCCAAAGAATAACCGAAACTTTCTCAGGAGAGGGTGCAAATCCAGGAGGAACAGCTGGAGCGGGCGATGCGAATGAGCCGACAAATAGTGGAGTAACATACGGATCTAGTTCAGAATCGAATGGTGATTATGAACGTATGGAAGAAACAATCAACAGTGAGGTCAATCGCATTCATAAAGAAATTGTAGAAAGCCCCTATAAAATAAGGGATCTCGGTATACAGGTTATGGTAGAACCACCGAATCCTGATGAAGTGAATTCACTGCCACAGGATAGAGTAGATGATATTCGTCAAGTATTGTCTACAATCGTGCGTACATCGATTGATAAAGACGCAAATCCGGAGTTGACTGAAGAAGCGATTCAAGACAAAGTCGTGGTATCTGTTCAACCATTTAATGGTAAGGTGGATGTTGTAGCTGAACAGAAACCGTTCCTGCCTTGGTGGACATACGTTGTGGGAGGAGTCCTGCTAGTAGTGATTCTCCTATTAATCTTTTTCTTATTACGTTCAAGAAAGAAAGAAAAGATCGAGGATTTCGAAGTAGAGGAAATGAAACAACCGGTTGAGATCCCGGAAATTGAACCGAAGGAAGAAACAGAAGGATCGATACGAAGGAAGCAGCTGGAAAGAATGGCCAAGGACAAACCGGAAGAATTTGCAAAATTATTACGTACATGGTTAACAGAGGATTAGGAGGAATGAGATTATGGTTAGAAGAGAGAAAGATTTAACGGGTAAACAAAAGGCAGCCATCCTCCTCATCTCTCTTGGTCCTGATGTATCAGCATCAGTGTACAAGCATTTGTCGGAAGAAGAAATAGAGAAGTTAACATTAGAGATTTCCGGAGTGAAGAAGGTAGAAACAGAAGCGAAGGAAGGGATCCTGGAGGAGTTTCACAATATCGCGATCGCCCAGGATTATATTTCCCAAGGGGGAATCGGCTATGCGAAAACCGTGTTGGAAAAGGCTCTAGGAGCAGATCAAGCTTCGGCAATCATCAATCGGTTGACCTCATCCTTACAGGTCAAGCCCTTTGACTTTGCAAGAAGAGCCGACGCTGCCCAAATTCTCAACTTTATTCAAAACGAACACCCACAAACGATTGCGTTGATCTTATCTTATCTTGACCCACAACAAGCAGGACAAATCCTTTCAGAGCTTCCACAAGAAGTTCAAGCAGATATTGCAAGACGGATCGCGATAATGGACGGTACATCCCCAGAAGTGATCAGTGAGGTAGAAGCCATATTAGAAAGAAAGCTTTCTGCGACTGTCACCCAAGACTATACACAAACTGGCGGAGTAGAGGCTGTTGTGGAAGTGTTGAATGGGGTTGATCGTTCCACAGAGAAGACAATCCTCGATGCTCTTGAAATTCAAGATCCGGAATTGGCAGAAGAAATCAAGAAGAGAATGTTTGTCTTTGAAGACATCGTCACCCTGGATGGCCGTTCCATTCAACGGGTTATCAGAGATTGTGAGAATGAAGATCTGCTGTTGGCGCTTAAAGTATCAAGTGATGAAGTGAAAGAAGTAGTATTTAGAAATATGTCTAATCGAATGGTTGAGACCCTTAAAGAAGAAATGGAATTCATGGGGCCGGTCAGATTACGGGATGTGGAAGAGGCACAGTCACGGATCGTTGCTGTCATAAGAAGATTAGAGGATTCAGGAGAAATCATCATTGCCCGTGGTGGAGGAGACGATATCATTGTCTAGAATCATTAAGTCTACCGTAGCTCATACCATTGATGAGAACAAAAAGGTCATTGGGCTAAAAAGTGTGAGCCCAATTGATGAACTTTTATCAAGTAGTGAAGGTTTCCCTGAAGATTCTCGTGGAAATCATTTGATAGAAGAAGCGACAGTGGAAGCCCAACGAATTATTCAAGCAGCAAAAGAAAAAAGTCTTCATGCAGAAGAAGAGTTGGCACAAGAGAAAGAAAAATGGATTATCGAACGGGAACAGCTTATGCAGGAGGCTTATAACACGGGGTTTCTGCAAGGGGAAGAAGAAGGAAGAAACAAAGGGTACCAGGAATATCGTAATCGGTTAATAGAGGCTAATGAGATAAATGAGCGCAATAAACAACTGTATGAAGATTACATTCAAAGAGCAGAGAAGGTCATTTTGAGCTTAGGGTTAGCATGTGCCGAGAAGATAATGAATCAAAAGCTTGAAGAAGAACCCCAACATTTTCTTTCCATTGTAGAACGTGGGTTAAAGGAAGTAAGGGATTTACCACATATACAAATTCATGTTCACCCAAACAAGCATAAACTTCTTGTTGATCATAAAACCGAATTAGAAGTCATGTTTCCAACGGATGTTCAATGTTTTATATATGCCAATGATGATTTGCACGATGAGGAATGTTACATCGAAACGAATCAAGGGCGTGTCATCGTGAGTGTCGATACTCAACTGAAAGAATTAAAGCTGAAACTTTATCATCTCCTAGAGGGTGATGAAGAATGAAAGCTTTGGATCTTATCTCACATATCCCACATATTCCTACATTCAAAAAGTTTGGGAAGGTGAAACGAGTTGTAGGGCTGATGATCGAGTCCCAGGGACCGGAAAGTTCTGTTGGGGAAGTGTGTCATATCCATATCTTCTCCAGAGGGAAACAAAAAGTGATATTAGCGGAAGTCGTTGGGTTCAATAATGATTTAGTGATCCTTATGCCATATACGAATATGCAGGACATCTCTCCAGGCAGTTTGGTGGAAGCAACCGCAAAGCCGCTTGAAATCAAAATAGGCCCGTCATTGATTGGAAAAGTGATTGATTCCCTTGGTCACCCTCTTGATGGCAGTCAACTGCCATCTGGTTTAAGTACAGCTTATACAGAACAAGAGCCTCCCAATCCTTTATCAAGACCTCCTATCGACGAAAAAATGGAGGTCGGAGTTAAAGCCATCGACAGTATGTTGACTGTGGGCAAGGGACAAAGAGTAGGCATTTTTGCTGGAAGCGGTGTAGGTAAGAGTACGTTGCTCGGAATGATTGCCCGGAATACGAAAGCCGATATAAATGTCATTGCATTGGTAGGCGAACGTGGAAGAGAAGTAAGAGAATTTATTGAAAGAGATTTAGGGGAAGAAGGCTTGAAGCGAACGATAGTCGTTGCTGCAACTTCTGACCAACCCGCATTGATGAGAATAAAAGGTGCCTTTACGGCTACGGCCATTGCAGAATATTTTCGGGATAAAGGCTTGAACGTCATGCTTATGATGGATTCCGCTACACGAGTGGCAATGGCACAGAGGGAAATTGGATTGGCCGTCGGCGAACCACCTACGACTAAGGGTTATACACCTTCTGTATTTGCTATATTACCAAAATTACTAGAGAGAACCGGAACAAATCTCCATGGAAGTATCACAGCATTTTACACCGTCCTTGTGGATGGTGATGATTTGAATGAACCTATTTCCGACACTGTTAGGGGGATCCTTGATGGCCATATCGTGCTTGATCGGCAAATCTCCAATAGAGGGCAATATCCTGCCATCAATATTTTGAAGAGTGTAAGTCGATTAATGAATCATTTAGCTACAAGTCGAACATCTACAAGCAGCCACTAGAATAAGAGAGTTGTTAAGCACTTATATGAACTCAGAGGATCTTATTCAAATTGGTGCCTACAAAAAAGGAACTTCCCGTGAAATTGATGAAGCCATTCAATACTATCCGGATATCATTTCCTTCTTGAAGCAAGGGGTTTACGAACAGATTTCTCTTCCCGCGAGTGTTGATGAGCTTATAAAGCTATCGGAAAAAGGTGGATGAATTCAATGAGTTATCAATACAAGTTCCAACGCATACTAACGTTAAAAGAAAAAGAGAAAGATGAGGTCCACGAATTGTACAGGGGATCCATCGAAAAGTTTGAAACAGTTGCCGAGAAACTGTATGAATTCCTGAAAAAGAAAGAAACCCTGGAACAGCATCAAGAAAATAAGCTACAGGGAGGCTTATCTGTACAGGATATTCGTCATCATCAACAATTCATTACTAATCTAGAAAAAACCATTTCCTATTATCAGGACTTGGTGATACAAGCGAGAAATCGTATGAACTGGTATGAAGAGAAACTTGTTGATATGAATGTAGAAGTTAAGAAATACGAGAAGATGAAGGAAAAAGATTTCGACCGTTTCCTTCAAAACATTAAAGATAGTGAGAACAAACAATTAGACGAAGTGTCGGCTGTACAATATTTGAAACGGGGAGTCAGGTGATTTCATGGCAAAGGTAATCGAAAGAGAAGAGAAAGAGTCAAACAGTCGTTTCCAGAGGGTCGTTTTTATCATCTTGATTCCTCTCTTGTTTGCCATAACCTTCGCGCTTGTCATCATGGCTGTAGCAGGAATTAATGTATTTGAAAAAGCACAATCATTGGGCTCTGACATTCCATTTTTGGCGGATGTCATACCGTCAAATGAAGGACAGGAAAGTGAACAGTTACAAGAGAAAATGATCTCATTAAAGGCTTCCATTGAAGACCAAAAAGCCAAAACCGCTCAACTTCAAAGCGAAATCGAAACGAAAGACAGCGATAATGAACAGCTTCAGGCTACCATTCAACAGCAGAAAGAAGAGCTTGAAGAATTAAGACAAATCGGAGAAGAGAACAAAAGGGCATTTAAAGAGGTAGTCAATACCTTTGAGGAAATGTCTGCAAAGAGTGCTGCCCCTGTTCTCTTGAATATGAAAGATGACGAAGCGATGAAGATTCTGTCAAATATTAAACCTGATACGTTGGCCGATGTTTTGGAGAAAATGCCTCCTGAGGATGCCGCTAGATATACGGAACTACTTTCTACTGAGGAAAGATAAGAGAGTCTTTTAGAGGAGGTGAAACAGTGGAAATCGGAATTGCGAACAAGAGTACCAGTTCCCCTATTGCGGTGAGCAAGGGATCTACCCTATCAAAAAAGGAAGTCGAAGGTTTTTCACAGCAACTATTAGGGTTTATATCGACTCAAGGTGTTGATAAGAAACAACTGAACCAACCAGAATCACTTTCCTCTCTCATCAGCATGGAAGGTATCTTAAGTGCAGTGAATGTTGAAGAGCTTGGTCTTACCGAAGAGCAGCAGGCTGAACTATTACAATTAACTGATCTTGACTTTGCTAAGATTGCTGAAATCATGGGGGTGAATGTGGAAGAGATACAATTGCTCTTTTCCAATCTACAGGCGACCCTGATAGGTACTCAGGAAGATTTCTCTTCTGAAGGAGAGGAAGATCCTTATGATCTATTGGTTGGAATGATGCAGCTTATGCAATCTGCCCTTCATCACAATGTAAAAGGATTACAGGGTGCTCTGAAACAGGATGGAAAAGACGGAAGTGGAAGACAACTAGAAGAGGTAATGAAACTTGCGAAGGTAGTCGAGTTAATAGCCGGAACCCGGGATCTACATGTGAAAGAAGCATCAAAAGCATCTGAGCTGAAAGATGTGTTAAAGAATGTTCAAGCTGGTATTGAAGGAACGCTAGTCAACCTCATGAAACAGTCGAAGGATTGGACAGGTTCACTTAAGGAAGCATTTCAACGACAAGTATCTCTTGGGTCTCTTGAAACCCAACCCAAAGATGAGGTCACATCTGTAGATAAGAAAAGTACACAAGGAATTCAAGGAAACAATCTTCACTTTGTTCTTCCGAAGACTGAGGCCTTTTCTATGAATCTCACTTCAAGCAATCGATCAATCCAATATGAGCAATTTGTCAAAGAATTCCAACAGATCCTAAGTAAAGCTCAAATGACGACTCAACCAAATATGAGTAAGTTATTAATCAAGCTCTACCCAGAACAATTGGGTTCATTGCGGATTGAACTACTCCAACAAAATGGAGTTATGACCGCAAAGATACTTGCATCGACCTCAACTGCGAAAGAAATGCTGGATTCTCAAATACATGGATTAAAGCATGCATTTTCAGCTCAGAATCTACAAGTGGAAAAAATTGAGATCGCTCAGGCATTAGCAGATACGGAACGACAATATAAAGGTCAGTCCCAGCAGCATTCTTCACAACAACAAAAACAAAGTCAATCTGAGCAAGCAGAACAACGGGAAGAAGACATTCAATCTTTTAAAGATTATCTCGTAAATATCGAAATATAGGTGATAACATGACGAAAATTGATCCCAGTTTACTTTATTCCACCGTTCAAGCGAAGCAGCGTGAAGGAGGGAAGGATATTTTAGGGAAAGATGATTTCCTGAAAATCCTCATGACACAACTGCAAAATCAAGATCCGTTAAACCCGATGCAAGACAAAGATTTCATTGCACAGATGGCTACATTTTCTTCTTTGGAACAAATGACGAATCTCACCAAAACGATGGAGAAATTTGTTGATAACCAAAGTCAGTCACAATTGATCTCCTATAATCAATTTGTAGGGAAACAAGTGACGTGGCATAAAATCAATGAGTCAGAATCTGGTGACGTACCGGAAATTCAGGAAGGTCAAGGACTTGTTAAAGGAGTTCGCTTTAAAGGAGACTCTGTAGAATTCATAATGGAGGACGGAACGATCTTGAATCCAGGAAATATTTCACAAGTGAATACCACCGGCACAGGGGAGTCTTCCCTCGTAAATGCCTCTCTATTAATTGGAAAGAAAGTGACCTGGACCGGCGACGATGGGGAACTGAGTGGAGTGGTTCAATCGGTTTCAAAGAAAGATTCACAGATTTGGATTCATACAGAGGCAGGAGAGAAAGTATCCAGTGGAACATTGACTAAAATCGAATCTTAGGGGGTGGTCGTATGGAAAAGACATTCTTTCATCGTTCACCGAATCCTATTACGCAAAGTTATCATTCAAAGACAGCTAAACAATCTGCACGTCTGTCAACATCCTTTGCCGTTCAATTGGATCACGCGATTCAAGATGATCCAAATATACAGATCAGCAAACATGCAAAGATAAGAATGGAACAACGGGGCATCTCTATTTCCCCACAAACATGGGAAGAGATAGGGGAGAAAATGAAAGAAGCAAAATCCAAAGGTGTGAAGGATTCACTGGTGCTATTGAAAGATGCAGCATTGATTGTAAGTGCAACCAATAAAACGGTGATTACAGCATTGGACCGTGAAGAAGCAAGCTCACAAATTTTCACCAATATTAATGGAACCATATTAATCGATTCATAGGCTGGACCTTCGATGGAAGCCTAATGCTGTGGATTGACTGAAGCAGCAGATACGAAAGGGGAAAAAATTCATGCTACGTTCAATGTATTCAGGTATTAGTGGAATGAAAAACTTTCAAACAAAGCTGGACGTCATAGGAAACAATATCGCCAATGTGAATACGTATGGCTATAAAAAAGGCCGCGTCACGTTCCAGGATCTTATGAACCAAACCGTTTCAGGAGCAAGTAGAGCAACTGAAAATCGCGGAGGGCAAAATGCAAAGCAAATAGGACTGGGTTCATCTCTCTCTTCAATTGATACAATCCAGACTCAAGGAAGCCTTCAGACTACTGGAAGATCATTAGATGTTGCCATTTCAGGTGATGGATACTTCGTAGTAAGACAAGGAAATAACGAAATGTTTACCCGTGCAGGAAACTTCTACTTGGATTCAAACGGCAATCTTGTAACCGGTCAGGGGGATCTTGTGCAAGGGTATCCGGTTAACGCAAACGGAGAAGTGAATAAAAGTGGTGTAGCAGATATCAAAATTGATACAAATACGACGATGGCGCCTCAAGCTACGAGCAAAGCAACTTACAATGGGAACTTGAAGTCAAGTGCACCAAACGCTACAGAAGTAGAATTAGAGACTAAAGTGAAAGATTCTCTTGGTCAAGATATTAGCTTGAAAATGGTCATGAAAAAGACTGGGTTAAATGACTGGAGTGTGGACATATCAAGTTTGACAAATGGGGTTGCGGTTAATGCAGGCACTTCTTCCACCAACATAAAATTTGATAACGATGGAAAAGTCATAGCACCAACAACTGGCTATACTCCTTTTAAAGTTACACTGAATAATAGTACGGGTGCTAACCCAACCCAAACAATCGACCTTGATTTCTCCAAGATCACCCAGTTTGACAGCTCTTCATCTGCAAATGTCGACACGGTTGATGGAAACTCAGAAGGCTATTTGGAAAGCTTTAACATCGGTTCCTCCGGAGAAGTGAACGGAGTATTTTCAAATGGTGAAGTAAGGGTGTTGAGCCAACTTGCTCTCTCCACTTTCTCTAATCCAGGGGGTCTGACGAAAGCAGGAAATAACTTGTTCCAAGCTTCCAACAACTCCGGCCTTCCAAACCTGGGAGTTGCTGGTGAGGGTAGAGGAGCACTCCAGTCCGGAGCACTTGAAATGTCGAACGTAGATCTGTCCGAAGAATTCACCGAAATGATCACAGCTCAGCGTGGATTCCAGGCAAACACAAGAATCATCACAACGTCGGATGAAATTCTGCAAGAACTTGTAAACTTAAAACGATAATTCCTTAAAAAAGGGAGGAAGGGACTGACTAATCAGTAAAGATGACATTTCATTTGATGGCTAAGTCAGTCCCAATAGCTAATGATCACGTTGAAGAGACTAAATGGAAAGACATTCACATTGAATGCTCTATACATAGAAACAGTTGAAGCGTTCCCGGATACTACAATTCTATTAACAAATGGTAAACGGTATGTTGTGAAAGAAACAGTGAATGAAGTAAACAGTCTTTCACTTTCCTTCTTTCAAAAGGTAAATGTACTCAGTCTGCCACGTGAGGGAGGGAGTATATATGAAGAGTAAAGCCCTAACCATCATGATGATTTCGTTGGTGACGATCACTCTCGTAGGTGTTGTAGCATTAGTCGTGGTTCTGAAATTCTCAGGAGATGAAGAAGCGAAAGAGCCTAGCATCGAAGAAGTGATTGAATACTCGGTGGACATACCTGAGACGACAACGAACTTAATGAGCAATGACTTTATTCGAATTTCCTTTAAGATTCAAACGGATAGTAAGAAAGCGAAAAGTGAATTAGAAAAGAGAAATTTTCAAGTGAATAATATCATCATAGAAGAGCTTTCAGAATTGAAAGCTCAAGAACTGCAAGGGAAGAAGGGAAAAGATTTGATCGAGACCAAGGTCAAGGATAAAGTGAATTCCCTAATGCAAAAAGGAATGGTAGAAAAAGTCTATATCACCTCTATGATGATTCAATAAAGCAGCCTATGGCAGAAGGTTTGGAGGTGAAGGAATGGCAAGTGAAATCTTATCTCAAAGTGAAATCGATGCGTTGTTATCTGCCCTCAATACAGGGGAGATGAGTGCAGACGATTTCAAGAAAGAAGAAGAAGAGAAAAAAGTCAAAGTATACGATTTCAAAAGAGCTTTGCGTTTTTCAAAAGATCAAATTAGAAGTTTAACCAGAATCCATGAAAATTTCGCCAGGATATTAACGACTTACTTCTCGGCTCAGCTCAGGACGTATGTTCAAATCAATGTAGCTTCTGCCGACCAAATTCCTTATGAAGAATTTATAAGGTCTGTCCCGAAAATGACTATATTGAACGTATATGAACTGCCCCCTCTGGACGGTAGGATCCTGATGGAAATCAACCCGAACATTGCCTACTCGATGATGGACCGAGTCATGGGAGGCAGAGGGGTCAGCGTGAATAAAGTAGAGAGTTTAACCGAGATTGAAACCAGGATCATGAGTCAGCTGTTTGAAAAAGCGTTCGAGAATTTAAGGGAAGCCTGGAGCACGGTAGTAGATATCGATCCATTCTTTGCTGAATTTGAAGTGAATCCTCAGTTTCTTCAAATGGTGTCTCCAAATGAGACGGTTGTGGTCATTTCTTTAAATACAACAATCGGTGAAACAAGCGGCATGATCAATATTTGTATTCCACACGTTGTTTTAGAGCCAATCCTTCCGAAGTTATCCGGGAGTTATTGGATGGAATCCAAAAAGAAAGAAAGTAATCCAGAAGAAACCGCACAACTTGAAAGAAGAATCAAGAAAGCACAAGTACCCATTGTTGCTGAATTAGGACATTCTGATATTACGATTGAAGAATTCCTAGTGCTTGGTATCGGGGATGTCATCGAGATGAATACCCGAATCGATGATCCATTAACAATACGAGTGGGCGATGTTCCTAAATTCACAGCTCAGCCAGGTAAATCAAATAAAAAATTGGCCGTGCAAATTTTAGATTCGTTGAAGGAGGGAGACGACGATGATGAGTGATGATATGTTATCACAAGATGAAATAGATGCGTTGCTCCGAGGGTCTGCTGAACCAGAAGAGGAAGTTGAAGACCGGGAAGAAATTAACATGAGTGATTACATCAGTTCCATAGAAGAGGATGCCTTAGGTGAAATCGGGAATATTTCCTTTGGGAGTTCAGCAACAGCTTTATCCACATTATTAAATCAGAAGGTTGAAATAACGACACCTAAAGTAAGTATCATCGATAGGAACTATTTGGAAGAGGAATTCCCTCATCCCTATGCAGCCATACAAGTTAAATATACGGAAGGATTTTCGGGAGCTAACTTATTAGTGATAAAGCAATCGGATGCATCGATCATCGCTGATTTAATGCTCGGCGGCGATGGAAGAAATCCATCCGGTGAATTAGGGGAAATCCAACTTAGTGCAGTACAAGAAGCGATGAATCAAATGATGGGTTCCGCAGCGACTTCCATGTCAACGGTGTTTAGTAAGAAAGTGGATATTTCACCACCTTCCATTGACCTCATGTACATACCTGAAGGGGAAGGGGAAGAAAATATCCCCAATCAAGATTTGCTGTTAAAGGTCTCATTTTCATTAAAAATAGGAGATCTCATTGATTCAAACATAATGCAGCTTCTACCATTAAACTTTGCAAAGAGTCTTGTTGATGAATTAATGAATGGGGGAGAAACGGAAGCGGAAGTGGCAGCGACTATTACCCAAACACCTGAACAAGTCCATACAACACCCCATCCTGTACATCAGGATAAACAAGCGCAACCTGCTGCTCAAACACAGCAGGCACCCCCGCAGCATCTGGGTGGACAAGGGATGCAATCTGAACCAGTCAATGTACAACCTGCTACATTTAGTAACTTTGAACCTACTACTTTGGGACAAAATGAAACAAAGAACTTAAATATGTTATTGGATATTCCTTTGCAAGTCACGGTGGAGCTTGGAAGGACGAATCGATCAGTCAGGGATATTTTGGAATTATCATCGGGATCTATTATTGAGCTAGATAAATTAGCGGGGGAACCGGTTGATATTCTCGTGAACAGCCAGCTGATGGCAAAGGGTGAAGTCGTTGTAATCGATGAAAACTTTGGTGTCAGGATTACAGATATTGTAAGTCAAAGTGATCGTATAAAAAAACTAAAATAACAAATTAATTTTAACTAGAAGATGGAGGATGAAGGGTATGTCGAATAAAATTCTAATCGTTGATGATGCAGCCTTTATGAGAATGATGATTAAAGATATCTTAACGAAAAACGGGTTTGATGTAGTTGGAGAAGCAGCGGATGGAAATCAGGCAGTTGATAAGTATAAAGAGCTGAAACCAGATCTTGTCACAATGGATATTACAATGCCCGAAAAAGATGGCATTGCAGCTTTGAAGGAAATCAAAGCGGTTGATGCTGGGGCGAAAATCATCATGTGTTCTGCCATGGGACAACAAGCAATGGTAATCGATGCCATTCAAGCAGGTGCGAAGGATTTTATTGTAAAACCATTCCAGGCAGATCGTGTAATTGAAGCAATCCAGAAAGCGCTAAGCTAACTGATCAATAAGAAGGTGCATGTGATTGAAGAAGTTTCAAATTCTATTAGCTATAATGATATTTATCGTGACTGCATGTGCTGGGAGTGTTACAGCATTTGCAGAAGTGAATAATGTGAAGGACTGTATAGATCAACCAGAAAAATGCAACGGGCAACCAATAAAAGAAGTGGACGGTTCTGAAACAGGGCTTTCCACCTCCGTTACATTTGTAGATTACCTAAAGATGATCATTGCTCTTATCTTTGTCGTTGCTCTTATCTATTTTTTATTGAAGTTTATTAATCAAAAGGGAAGATCTTTTCAACAAACGAAATTAATCAATCACTTAGGAGGAGCACCACTTGGAGGGAATCGCTCCGTACAAATTGTGAAGGTAGGCAAGCAAGTACTCGTATTAGGCGTTGGCGAGGATATTCAGTTATTGAAAGAAGTACGGGATGAAAAGGAAAAGGAAGAGATTCTATCCTATTATCAGGAGACTCAATTTCCCGATGCAAAGACAGCGGTATCAAGCTGGTTGACAAAGGTTAAAGGATCATCTCAACCCACTGGCTCATTTCAATCACAGTTAAAAACGCAACTGGAAGAAATGAACAAAGGCAGAAAAAAGATGCTTCATGATTTAAAAAATAAGGGGAATCATTCAGATGAATGAGTTCATGGAGTTTTTCAACAGTAGTTCTGCAGAAAATGTCTCCACAAGTGTAAAGTTATTATTATTATTTACCGTCCTTTCACTTGCTCCAAGCATCCTGATCTTGATGACATCATTCACCCGGATCATGATTGTCCTTTCCTTTGTCCGTACGTCGCTTGCAACACAACAAATGCCACCGAACCAGGTCTTGATAGGACTTTCTTTATTTCTCACATTCTTTATTATGGCTCCTACTTTTCAAGAGGTAAACGATGAAGCGTTGACACCTCTGTTTAATGAAGAGATAAATCTTGACGAAGCTTACGACAAGGCTTCGATACCCTTTAAAGAATTCATGAGTAAGCAGACAAGACAAAAGGACCTTGAGTTGTTTCTACAATATTCCGGGGCTGAACGACCGGAATCTGTGAAAGATATCCCACTCACATCCTTGGTGCCAGCCTTTGCATTAAGTGAAATTAAAACGGCGTTTCAAATCGGCTTTATGGTTTTTATTCCTTTTTTAGTCATTGACATGGTTGTAGCCAGTGTCTTGATGTCAATGGGAATGATGATGTTGCCGCCGGTTATGATTTCCTTGCCGTTTAAAATTTTACTGTTTGTGTTAGTGGATGGATGGTATTTAGTAATAAAATCTCTTTTACAAAGTTTTTAAGTAGGTGAGTTTCAATGAATGCTGAATCGGTTATTGCCATTGCAGAACGAGGAATTTACGTTACCCTCATCGTGTCTGCCCCTTTATTGCTATTAGCCCTTGTAGTAGGGTTGATCGTAAGTATTTTTCAAGCAACAACACAAATACAAGAACAAACACTAGCATTCATACCGAAAATCGTTGCAGTTTTGATAGGGATTGTCTTTTTTGGACCGTGGATGCTGACAAAGCTCGTCACGTATACATCACAAATCTTCTCGGATTTAACAAGGTTCGTAGGGTAAAGGGATGGAAGAGCTTGTACCTATTCTATCGGTATATTTACTCGTATTTGTAAGAGTGTCTGCATTTTTTGTCACCATGCCTTTATTTTCATATCGAAATATACCTGCACAGCACCGGATCGCTTTCTCAGTGGTCCTTTCATGGGTCATGTACTATACGATAGAATCAAAGGCATTTGAAATCAACGGTCAGTACTTCCTGTTAATAATGAAAGAAGCAATGATCGGATTGTTAATCGGATTTGTTGCCTATATGATTGTTACCGCTATTCAGATCGCAGGGGGGTTCATTGATTTCCAAATGGGGTTTGCCATTGCCAATGTGATTGATCCTCAAACAGGGGCTCAAAGTCCTTTAACGGGACAATATCTCTATACATTTGCCCTCTTATTGTTACTTGCCCTGAATGGTCATCATCTATTATTGGATGGGATTTTTTATAGTTATCAGCTCATTCCCATCGATAGTCCTTGGATTCCTTTTGGAGATGAGAAATTAATCGATTATGTCATTACATCCTTTAATTCTATGTTTATCATTGCATTTCAGATGTCCATTCCCGTTGTCGCCACTCTTTTCCTGGTGGACGTGGCATTAGGTATCGTTGCAAGGACCGTACCCCAGTTAAATATCTTTGTTGTTGGATTCCCCATTAAAATTGCAGTTGCCTTTATTGTATTATTCATTGTTATGGGGGTCACGTTTACGGTCATGCAAAAACTGTTTGAAATGATGTTTGTGACGATGAGAGATTTAATGAAAATTATTGGAGGCACATAATTTGCAGTGGCTATCATTAGACCTACAGTATTTCAGTGGGGAAAAGACAGAAAAAGCAACGCCGAAAAAACGGGAAGATGCCAAAAAGAAGGGACAAACAGCGAAAAGTCAGGATGTCAATACAGCCATTATCCTTCTTGCTGTTTTTTTATTTCTTACCTTCAGTGCTTCCTATATTGCGGATATAGTTTTTGATCTGTTCCATCAAACGTTTCAGGAATATATGCTCATGGAGCTTACAGAGAATACCGTACAAGTCATTACAATGGACATTATGAAGGAAGTTGCCTTGCTTTTAGGTCCCATTATGCTTGTGGCACTTCTTGCAGGCTTGGTCTCAAATTATATACAAGTGGGTGTCATGTTTACGACGGAACCTCTACAGCCTAAATTAGAAAAAATTGATCCCATTAAAGGATTTAAACGGATTTTTTCATTACGGGCGATTGTAGAGCTTTTAAAATCAATCTTGAAAATTTCATTTGTTGGCGCGATCACTTTTGTCATCTTGTGGATGAATATCGATCAAGTGTTAAGTCTGTCATTGAAATCAGTCGGTGATTCATTAGCCACAATGGCAAGCTTGACGGTTCAAATGGGCATCGCTGCTTCCTTGGCATTATTATTTTTATCCCTATTTGATTTTCTATATCAGAGATATGATTTTGAAAAGAATATTCGTATGTCTAAACAGGATCTGAAAGACGAACATAAAAATATCGAAGGAGACCCACTGATTAAATCAAAGATTAAACAAAGACAACGTGAGATGGCAATGAGACGAATGATGCAGGAAGTGCCTGATGCTGATGTGGTAATCACTAACCCCACTCACTTCGCCATTGCTCTAAAATATGATGAGAATAAAATGGACGCTCCATTTGTAGTGGCAAAAGGAGTGGATTACCTGGCACAGAAAATAAAGTACATTGCCAATGAAAATGATATCGTAATGGTAGAGAATCGTCCGTTAGCCAGGTCCCTTTATGAATCGGCCGAAATAGGCGATGCTGTTCCAGAAGAATTTTTCAAAGCAGTGGCAGAAATATTAGCATACGTTTATCGTATAAAAAATCAGCTGTAAGCAGTTAGGAGAGAAACAATGTCAGCAAGAGATTTATCCGTACTCGCAAGTGTCATATTAATCGTCGCCATGCTTATCATCCCATTCCCATCGTGGTTGTTAAGCCTTTTGATTATTATTAATATCTCACTCGCACTCCTTGTCCTCCTAATTTCTATGAATATGAATGAACCATTGCAATTTTCTATATTTCCTTCTCTATTATTGCTTTTGACGCTTTTTAGACTGGGTCTAAATGTTTCCACAACGAGATCGATCCTTAGTAAGGGTGAAGCAGGGGACGTTGTGGAAACCTTTGGAACATTCGTTGTGGGTGGAAATATACTTGTAGGACTTGTTGTATTTATCATTTTGATCGTTATCCAATTCATCGTCATTACGAAGGGATCAGAACGTGTTTCTGAGGTTGCGGCACGCTTTACGCTGGACGCCATGCCCGGTAAGCAGATGAGTATTGATGCCGATTTAAATGCCGGCATGATTTCAGAGCATGATGCGAGGGACCGCAGAGACAAAGTAGGCAGAGAAGCCGATTTCTATGGGGCAATGGACGGTGCATCCAAATTTGTAAAAGGTGATGCAATCGCCGGAATTGTCATCGTTTTGATCAATTTAATATTTGGAATCATCATCGGGATGACCCAACAAGGGCTTCCAATTGCTGAAGCGGCAACCCGTTATTCACTATTAACAGTCGGCGACGGAATTGTCAGCCAGATTCCTGCCCTGCTGATTTCCACAGCTACTGGTATCGTCGTCACAAGGGCAGCATCGGAAGGAAATCTGGGACAGGATATTATGAACCAGCTCCTTGCCTACCCGATCATGCTCTATGTATCGGCGTTCACGATCTTTATGCTCGGTGTAGCGACACCTATAAATGATATATTAACGATTCCTGTCGCAGCTTTATTAGGAATCGGTGGATATTTGCTTTCAAGGACGCCTGCTGAAAATGACACTGACGTTATGGAGATGGAAGAAGAAGTAGAGCAGGATGAAATGAAGAGCCCTGAGAGCGTTGTGAATCTCTTGAATGTAGACCCCATTGAATTCGAATTTGGCTATGGGCTGATTCCCCTTGCTGATGCCAACCAGGGAGGAGACCTCCTTGACCGGATCGTGATGATCAGGCGTCAATTAGCCATTGAGCTTGGTCTCGTCATACCCGTTGTACGAATTCGGGATAATATACAGCTACAGCCAAACGAATATCGCTTGAAAATTAAAGGGAATGAAATGGCACGGGGAGAGCTCTTGCTCGACCATTATCTGGCTATGAGTCCTGGAGTAGAAGATGATTCGATTGATGGAATCGATACAATCGAACCTTCATTTGGTCTCCCTGCTAAATGGATCTCGGAAGAAATGAAGGAGCAAGCTGAGATTTTCGGATACACTGTCGTGGATCCGCCATCCGTGGTATCAACACATATCACTGAAATGATTAAGTCGAATGCCCACGAGCTCCTTGGTAGACAAGAAACAAAGCAGCTCATTGATCACTTACAGGAATCCTACCCTATCCTCGTGGAGGAAGTGACACCAAATCCGTTAACTGTGGGAGAAGTACAGAAGGTATTAGCTAAGCTTTTAAAGGAAAACGTATCTATACGTAATTTGCCGATTATATTTGAAACACTGGCGGATTATGCGAAAATGAGCTCGGATACAGATTTGTTGGCAGAGTATGTAAGACAGTCGTTAGCAAGGCAAATCACAAATCAGTTTGTTCAAGGTGATGCATCTTTAAAGGTGGTAACGGTGTCTGGCAAAGTGGAGAAAATGATTGCAGATGCAATTCAACAGACGGAACATGGGAATTATTTATCCATGGATCCGAATGACTCTCAAGGCATATTAGAGGCAGTTGCCTCCCAAGTGGAACAGCTTTCTCTTATGGAGGAGTCACCAATCATTCTATGCTCTCCGGCAGTTAGAATGTATGTTAGACAGTTAACAGAGAGGTATTTCCCACAAGTTCCGATCATTTCATATAACGAATTGGAAGCCAATGTAGAAGTACAAAGCTTAGGGGTGGTGAATGTAGGATGAAGGTAAAGAAGTATGGAGCTCCTTCCATGAATGAAGCAATGAAAAGGGTAAGGGCTGAATTAGGGGAAGATGCAGTCATATTGAACTCTAAAGTCACTTATACCGGTGGATTTATGGGATTGTTCAAAAAGAAAATGATTGAAGTGATTGCAGCCATCGATCCAGAGGTTGAAAATGAGAGGGTTGAAATGAGTAGGGTGAAAACAAAGGCGACTCCTCCGCCAACCCCGACTGAACCAGTAGAAAAAAAGACTGAGAAGACTTCAAATAAATCGGTTGAGTTAGAGTTAAAGGAATTAAAACAAATGATTTCCACCTTGAATTCCAAAAACCAATTTGAAAAATTCACGGATATTGTTCAGGAAATCCTCCTTTATCTTAAAAAGCAGGAGGTAAATGATTCAACCCTGTTCCACCTGGGAGAGTATCTGGAAGAAAGAATCAACCTTGACTCCTTTTCCACAGATCCTAAAGATGAATGGGCGCATAAAGAAGTAAATCGATTTCTTCAGGATTACCTCTTGGGTATCGATTCAGGTGGAATGAGCTACAAGAAGAAATATATCAATGTGATCGGTCCGACTGGTGTGGGTAAAACAACAACCTTAGCCAAAATGGCGGCTGAAGCTGTCATTGAGAAAAGGATGAAAATCGCCTTCATCACAACGGATACATACAGGATTGCCGCCATTGAGCAATTAAAGACGTATGCAGGTCTTTTGAATGTTCCAGTCGAAGTTGTGTATAAAATGGATGACTTTAAAAAAGCAATCGAAAAGTTTCAGGATTATGATCATGTGTTCATCGATACAGCTGGCCGCAATTTCAGAGAAAAGAAATATGTAGATGATTTGAAAGAGATCATCGATTTCAAACATCAAATGGAGACTTATTTGGTTCTCTCTCTAACGAGTAAAGAACAGGATATGAGGGAAATTATCTCACAATTCGCTTCTGTTGGAATTGACCGGTTTATTTTCACGAAATTGGATGAAACCTCAAGCTATGGTTCCATGATAAATGTAATGACAGAAGTGAAGATCGGTGCTGCTTACGTCACGACTGGTCAGGATGTTCCTGAAGACATTATCGAGATGAATGATGATGAAATCGCCCATTTGCTAATGAAAGGATATAGCTATGAATGATCAAGCCTACAACCTAAGGAGGAAAATGCTCTTAAATGACTCTGAACCTGCGAAAACGATTGCGATTGTTAGCGGAAAAGGAGGGGTTGGTAAATCGAATATAACAACTAACCTTTCCATTTTACTAGGGAAAGAGAATAAGAAGGTATTGTTATTTGATCTTGATATAGGTATGGGTAATATTCATATATTACTAGGAAGTCATCATCCCTACTCTATTATGGATTATATCGAGGAAAAGGAACTAGGAATCGAAACCATTATATGTGAAAATGTTCATGGCATTTCTTACATTAGTGGGGGGAACGGCCTGAAAAATATCGTGGAGTGGAAAGAGAGGCAGATCGAACGCTTCTTTCACGTAATGGATTATGCTGTCCACCACTATGATTATATTTTGTTTGATATGGGAGCGGGTGCGACGAAAGAGACACTGGAGTTTCTCCTCGCTATGGATGAGATCATTGTTGTCACAACACCAGAGCCCACCTCCATTACAGATGCCTATTCCATGATGAAATATATATACTTGAGAGATCAGGGAAAGCATTTCTACCTTCTTTGTAATCGGGCAGAAATAAAGAAAGAAGGTCTTGAGACGATCACTAGACTACAAGAGACGGTCAGGAAATTCCTTCACAAAGAAATCGTATCCTTAGGGGTCTTGCCAGAGGATGCAGCTGTTAGGAAATCCGTGATCAATCAAACGCCAATCGTGGTGGGGTATCCTGCTTCAGCTATGACCTTAAGCCTGCGGACGATGGTGCATCACCTGACAGGCACGTCAAGTCCTTCAGCAAACCACCAGACCGGGTTTGTGAAAAAAATCAAAAAATTATTTTTTGGGAGGTAAAAGTCCTGAATGAAAAAGGTTTTAGTTGTAGATGATTCAGCATTTATGAGAAAGCTCATTAGTGACTTTTTATCAGCCTCAGATCAGCTGGAAGTAATAGGTATCGCCAGGAATGGTGAAGATGCGATTGCAAAAATTAATAAACTTCGTCCCGATGTCGTCACCCTTGATGTTGAAATGCCGAAAATGAATGGGATTGAAGCGTTAAGGAGAATTATGCAGGAATGTCCTCTCCCAGTGGTTATGCTCTCGTCCACAACGAAAGAAGGGGCAGAAGAAACAGTTACAGCAATGGAACTGGGGGCTGTTGATTTTATAGCGAAACCGTCCGGAACCATTTCTCTGGACCTTCACAAAGTACAGGGTGAAATCGTTGAGAAGGTAGTCGCCGCAAGCAAAGTAAACATAAAGAAAATGACGAAAGTATATCGAAAAAGGACAGAAGAAATAGAACCAAATCATAGTGTCATTAATGCAAATCAACCGAAAGTATTCGATCGTCAATGGAAAGTGAATTCATCTAAAATAATCCTAATTGGTACATCAACTGGTGGACCCAGAGCTTTGCAGCAAGTACTGACAGAATTACCTCATGATCTTGATGCACCGGTAGTAGTAGTACAGCATATGCCACCTGGATTTACAAGATCCCTTGCCGATCGATTAGACGGTCAATCCGCTATTAAAGTCAAAGAAGCGGAACACGACGAAACCCTGCAAAAAGGAACAGCTTATATAGCACCTGGTGGTTTTCATACAAGGGTGAAGGATCTCGGTTCACATTTATCCTTTCAATTGACTAAGGAAGAGGCACCAAGAAATGGGCATAGACCCTCCGTTGATACTTTATTCGAATCAGCAAGTTTGATTCGGAATTATGCAAAGATAGCTGTCATCATGACTGGGATGGGGTCTGATGGCTCTGAAGGATTAATCAAGCTTAAAGAATATGGCGAAGTAAAAGCCATTGCAGAGGCAAAAGAGACTTGTATTGTGTTTGGAATGCCGAAATCAGCTATCGCTACTAAGTTAGTGGATAGTGTGGAAAATATCGGGGATATATCCCATTCAATAATGAAGTACATGATGTAGAGAGGTGTGGAGCACATGGAATTGAGTCAATATTTAGAAGTATTTATAGAAGAGAGTAAAGAAAATCTGCAAACCTGCAATGAGCAATTACTGGAATTGGAGAAAAATCCTGAAGATCTAGCCATTGTCAACGAGATCTTTCGTTCAGCTCATACCTTAAAAGGGATGTCTGCCACTATGGGATACGAAGATTTAGCCAATCTTACCCATAAAATGGAGAACGTACTGGATGCCATCCGGAATGAAAAAATAAAAGTAACACCTGAAATTTTAGATGTTGTGTTTAAATCCGTGGATGATCTAGAAGCGATGGTATTTTCCATTGCGGATGGAGGGGACGGAAAACGGAATGTAACAGAAGTAGTAGCGATGCTCCAGGCGATTGAAAAAGGTGAAAGTGTTTTACCTTCTGCAAGCAGTGAAGTTGCTGCAACAATAGCTACCGATATGCATGAAGTAGCAATGCAATACGAAGCATTCGAACAAACGGTCATTCAGCAATCCTATGAGCAAGGATTCAATTGTTTTGAAATTACCGTGTCATTACGTGAGGATTGCCTTTTGAAAGCAGCTAGAGTCTATATGGTATTTGAGGTGCTTGGGAAACTAGGAGAAGTGATAAAGTCTCTTCCAACTGTAGATCAGCTAGAGGAGGAGCAATTCGACCATTCCTTCGTCATCGCCGTTGTCTCAAAAGAAGATGCACGTATGATTGAGGAAAGTATCCGCAAGGTTTCTGAAGTGGAAAAAGTCTCAATTTTCGAACTAACGTCCCATCATCTTCAAAATCAAGGCAATGACTCAGCACCAGAACAAAAGGAAACAGTGGATATGGGGCATGAAGAAGTTAAGACACCTAAACCAGCAAACAATCCAGCCAAACAAACGAGCCCTACCAGTAAAACGATACGGGTCAATATTGAACGACTTGACGTCCTAATGAATCTTTTTGAAGAACTTGTTATTGATAGGGGCCGACTGGAGCAAATTTCTAAAGAATTGAACAATCCAGAGCTAAATGAAACAGTGGAAAGAATGACGAGGATTTCCGGAGATTTGCAAAACATTATCCTTAATATGCGGATGGTTCCTGTAGAGACTGTGTTTAACCGTTTCCCGCGGATGGTGAGACAGCTGGCAAGAGATTTAAATAAAAAAATCGAACTTGAAATCATCGGTGCCGAAACTGAACTTGACCGTACAGTAATTGATGAAATTGGTGACCCGCTTGTTCATTTAATACGAAACGCCCTTGATCATGGAATTGAAATGCCGGACATTCGTGTGAAAAATGGCAAACCTGAACAGGGTACGGTCAAATTGAAAGCATATCATAGTGGAAATCATGTATTTATTGAGCTTGAAGATGATGGAGCTGGTATCAATAAGCAACGGGTATTGGAAAAGGCGATTCAAAAAGGAATCGTGTCTGAAGACATAGCCAATACATTGTCAGACAGACAAATTTATGAACTGATTTTGGCATCAGGTTTCTCTACTGCCGAACAAATTTCGGATATTTCCGGAAGAGGTGTTGGATTGGATGTTGTGAAAGCAACAATTGAGTCTTTAGGTGGTTCGATCACCATTGACTCCACAGTCGGACATGGTTCATTGTTTTCGATTCAATTACCATTAACGTTATCGATTATTTCTGTCATGCTTGTTGAAATCGAAGCAGAGAAATATGCAATACCGCTTTCTTCCATTATTGAGACAGCTATCGTGAAAAAGGAAGAAATCATGAATGCACACAATCAAAGAGTCATCGACTTCAGAGGGAAGGTAGTTCCGTTATTGTTCCTCGAAGATGTATTTGAAGTTCCGAAAGATTCAGAAGAAGAGGATTTATATTCTGTTGTCATTGTGCGCAAGGGAGAAAAGATGGCAGGGTTAGTGGTCGACTCCTTCATCGGTCAACAGGAGATTGTCCTGAAATCCTTAGGGAATTACTTGAATGATGTATTTGCCATTTCCGGTGCAACGATACTAGGGGATGGTCAAGTGGCGTTAATTGTTGATTGTAATGCGTTAATTAAATAGGGGGTAAGGGTAATGAGTGAAGTGACAGAAACAGTGGAAGACCTAAAACTTATCGTATTCCAATTGGTGGATAAGGAATATGTGATACCGGTCAATCAGGTTCGTTCAATTGAAAAGCTGCAACATATTACAAGAGTGCCGAGTACGGCCTCATATGTGAAGGGTGTTATCAATTTACGAGGGGTAGTAACACCGATAATCGATTTAAGGAGCCGGTTTGAATTACCCTCCAAAGAGCCGACTGAAAGCACACGGGTAATCATTGCAGGAGTGGAAGACAAAGAAGTAGGTTTGATAGTGGATGCGGCAAACGACGTGCTGGATGTCACCAGGGAAGCGATAGAGCCCTCTCCAGAAGTTGTGGGAGTAGTCGAGGCAGAGTATATAGGTGGGGTAGTAAAGAAAAATAGAAGACTACTGATTCTGCTCCATTTGGATAAAATACTACAATCCATCTAAGGAGGGCGAATATGCATGGGTTATGAAAAGCAAATTTCTTCAATGCACTTGGATATATTGAAAGAAATAGGTAACATTGGGGCAGGGCATGCAGCAACTGCCCTTTCCACCCTTCTTGGAAAAAAGATTGATATGAAAGTACCGAGTGTACAAGTCGTTTCATTTGATGAAATGATGGATATGGCAGGGGGTCCCGATAATGTCGTCGTAAGTGTTTTCTTGCGAATTGAAGGGGAAGCCCCTGGTAGCATGTTTTTCTTATTACCAGTTGAACAAGCGACGATGTACATACGAACGATGATTGACGATCGTTCGTTTTCCTTTAATGAGCCTCCTTATTCTGAATTAGGTTTATCCGCTATGCAAGAATTAGGAAATATTCTTTCGGGTTCTTACTTATCATCTCTGTCTGATTTTACAAATCTTATGCTTTTACCATCTGTTCCGGCCTTATCCGTAGACATGGCAGGTGCAATTATCGGGTTTGGTCTACTGGAAATATCTCAAGTGAGTGATTACGCAATCGTCATTGATACAGCCTTAAAAGAAGATGAAGGGATGACGTCTGAGAGTGTGAAGGGACATTTTTTCCTTCTGCCTGACCCTGAATCATTCGAGATCATTTTCCAATCACTCGGAGTGAAGCTATGATGAGTGTAAGTACGGTAGTGAAAGTCGGTATCGCAGATATGAATATCGCTGACGATGGAACCTCTATCCGTACGTCTGGACTGGGCTCATGCATTGGTGTCGTTCTATATGATGAATGGATAAAATTGGCCGGGATGGTTCATGTGATGCTCCCCGATTCATCGATTGGAAAAGAAGCGAAGCCGAATTTAGCCAAATACGCTGACACAGGAATCGAAGAACTTATCCGCCAACTAAAAACACGGGGTGCTAATTTGAGAAGGCTTCAATGCAAGATGGCAGGAGGAGCACAAATGTTCCAATTTCAATCCAAGAGCGATGTCATGAGGATTGGCCCGAGGAATGCAGAAGCGGTCAAAGAGGTCCTCTTGAAGCATGGGGTACCAATTGTGGCTGAGGATCTAGGCGGTAACAAAGGAAGAACCATTGAATTTTTCACTTCCACTGGGATTCTTCAGGTTCGGACAGTCAATGAAGGGATAAAGGAATTGTGAATTCCATCTATTAAATCATTTGTGTACCGTCCTCAGTGACCGTGATCGAATATCCAAATGTTTCTGAGAAAGAAAATAGGTAGCAAGGAGGATTCTTATGTCTCAACAACCCCCTCGAACAGATGAACAACAATATTGGGAGAAATGGATTAACAGTCGTGATACAGAAGCCGGGGACATGTTAGTGAAGAAGTATATGCCGCTCGTATCGTATCATGTTCAGCGAATTTCCGTTGGGCTGCCAAGAAATGTCTCGAGAGAAGATATAAAGAGTCTTGGGTTGATGGGATTACTGGATGCACTTCAGAAGTTTGACCCGACAAGAGATTTGAAATTTGATACATATGCTTCATTTCGGGTAAGGGGGGCCATACTTGATGGCTTGAGAAAAGAGGACTGGCTTCCCAGGTCTACTAGAGATAAAGCGAAAAAAATCGAAGCGAAAACGGTTGAATTGGAACAAACGCTATTGCGTCACGTATCAGCTGAGGAGGTAGCGGCTTCCCTGGAGATGTCTCCAGAAGAAGTGTATCAAGCGACGAACGAACATTTCTTTGCCAATGTACTGTCCATGGATGAGCAGTTAACCGATGATGATCACGAAACCCAGAACTATTCTCTTAAAGATGACAAGACAGTTTCGCCTGAAGAAGAAGTGTTGAAAGGTGAGAAGCTGAGTGAACTTGAGAAGACAATCAAGACCCTATCAGATAAAGAACAGCTTGTGTTAAGCTTATTCTATAAGGAAGAATTAACATTGACTGAAATAGGAGAAATCATGAATCTATCCACTTCCCGAATTTCTCAGATTCATTCCAAATCCATATTTAAATTGCGCAATCTGCTCGGCTCTTAAAACAAAGGGTGAAAATCATACAAACTAGGTGATGACATGGTAACGTTTCTACTCTTTTTATCTTTTCTTCTAAATATTATTTCCCTGCTTTCGATCATTATTTTATACTCGAGACAAAATCGTTTTGTTCACATGGAAAAAGAACAAAAGAAAATGATAAGTGAAATGGAAGATGTTATTTCAGCTTATCTCTTAGAAATGAAAGAAGAAAATGATGAATTTATCAGAACTTTCAAAACCAAGGTACAGGACGAAACAGAGGGGTTTGTTCAGACGAATGAAATGACTCAAGACAAAGGTCATGCATCAGACGTGAGACCAAAGCGGACAGGCGCAGCTTATAAACTTGCTTCAAAGGCGTATCAGAAAACAAATGACATCATATCGG
This sequence comes from uncultured Bacillaceae bacterium, assembly GCA_963787015.1. Classification (GTDB taxonomy): domain Bacteria; phylum Bacillota; class Bacilli; order Bacillales; family Bacillaceae_B; genus Rossellomorea. The sequence continues at coordinate 770,129 of CAWBBM010000040.1, read as the reverse complement.
AACCCATCCACCCTAACGAAGAAATGAAAAAGATACAACCAGACAATGATCCACTTATTCAACAAGTCATCTTACTTAAGGAAAAAGGGATGCCAATTGAAGAAATTGCTAAGACCGTAGGAAAAGGTCAAACAGAAATTGAACTCCTGTTAAAATTCCGACAAATTATGTAGGAAGTTCTTGATTGGTTGGAATAGGTATGCTATAGTATTCATGGTGTTATCACACACGTTTCTCGATTGAAGTAGATGGTGCTATTTCAGAAGAATAGTTTCTACTTTCAAGATGACTGAAACGGAGGAGAAAACAAAAACCATTAGGAGGAAACACACATGTCAGTAATTTCTATGAAACAATTACTAGAAGCTGGTGTACATTTCGGACACCAAACTCGCCGTTGGAACCCAAAAATGAAGAGATACATCTTCACTGAGCGTAACGGCATCTACATCATCGACCTTCAAAAAACAGTTAAAAAGGTTGAAGAAGCTTATAACTTCGTGAAAGAACTAGCTGGTAACGGCGGTAAAGTCCTTTTCGTTGGAACAAAGAAACAAGCACAAGAGTCTGTTAAAGAAGAAGCAGAACGTGCTGGTATGTACTACATCAACCAACGTTGGTTAGGTGGAACACTTACTAACTTCGAAACAATCCAAAAGCGTATTACACGTCTTAAAGATATCGAGAAGATGGAAGAAAACGGTACGTTTGAAGTACTTCCGAAGAAAGAAGTTGTACAACTTAAAAAAGAACATGAACGCTTGGTTAAATTCCTAGGCGGAATCAAAGATATGAACACGCTACCTGACGCACTATTCATCATTGACCCTCGTAAAGAGCGTATTGCTGTCGCTGAAGCGCGTAAACTTCATATCCCTATCGTGGGTATCGTTGATACAAACTGTGATCCGGATGAAATTGATGTCGTAATTCCTGCGAATGACGATGCAATCCGTGCGGTTAAGCTTCTTACAGGTAAAATGGCAGATGCTATTTTAGAAGCTAAGCAAGGTGAAGAAGCAGCTGTAGCAGCTGAGTAATCAAGGAAAGGTGATAAGAGGGCTTACCCTTATCACCTTTTTTTAAAGAGTATTCACATGTACTGCCCCCACATACGGAGGCAGAACATTTAAAGACTGTCGCCATTCGGTGATATAAAGTCTACATAGTCAAACTAAGGAGGAAACCTACAATGGCAATTACTGCACAAATGGTTAAAGAACTTCGTGAAAAAACTGGCGCTGGAATGATGGACTGTAAAAAAGCGTTAACTGAAACTGACGGAGATATGGACAAAGCAATTGACTTCTTACGTGAAAAAGGGATTGCGAAAGCAGCTAAAAAAGCTGATCGTATCGCAGCTGAAGGAACTACTTACATTGCAAGCGAAGGAAACACTGCAATTATTTTCGAAGTGAACGCAGAAACAGATTTCGTTGCGAAAAACGAAAACTTCCAAAACCTTGTTAAAGAATTATCGGACCACTTACTTGCTAACAAACCAGCTTCTGTTGAAGATGCTCTTGAGCAAAAAATGGCGAATGGTTCTACTGTAAGTGAATTCATCAATGCTGCTATCGCTAAAATCGGAGAAAAAATCACCCTGCGTCGTTTTGAAATCCGTACTAAAGATGATAACGCTGCTTTCGGTGAATACCTGCACATGGGTGGCCGTATCGCTGTTCTTGCAGTGGTGGAAGGTACTACTGATGCAAGTGTTGCGAAAGACGTTGCGATGCACGCTGCAGCATTAAACCCTAAATATGTATCTCGTGATCAAGTATCTGCTGAAGAAGTGGATCGTGAGCGTGAAGTACTTAAACAACAAGCGTTGAACGAAGGGAAACCTGAAAATATCGTTGAAAAAATGGTGGAAGGTCGCCTTGGCAAATACTTCGAGGATATCTGTATCCTTGATCAAACATTCGTTAAGAATCCTGATCAGAAAGTACGTCAATACCTTGAAGCCAATAAAGCTACTTTAACTGATTTCATTCGTTACGAAGTAGGAGAAGGTCTTGAGAAGCGTCAAGAAAACTTCGCTGAAGAAGTAATGAATCAAGTAAACAAATAAGATCAGCTAAAGTTAAACAATTCTTTGTAGGGAACACCTAGTGTGTTCCCTATTTTTCAAGAAAAATTCTATTTTATGGAGGTTCCCATGAGCGTTCCAAAATACAAACGTGTCGTTCTGAAACTTAGTGGAGAAGCATTAGCAGGTGATGATGGCTTCGGTATTAATCCTTCTGTCATCAAAAATGTAGCAGAAGAAGTAAAAGAAATTGCTGAACTAGATGTAGAGGTGGCCGTTGTTGTTGGCGGAGGAAATATCTGGCGTGGTAAGATAGGTAGTGAAATGGGAATGGAACGTGCATCTGCCGATTATATGGGGATGCTTGCTACCGTTATGAATTCTTTGGCTCTTCAAGACAGCCTCGAGCAGATGGGCATCGAAACAAGAGTTCAAACTTCCATCGATATGCGTCAGGTTGCAGAGCCATACATTAGACGTAGAGCCATCCGTCACCTGGAGAAGAAACGTGTTGTGATTTTCGCAGCAGGTACTGGAAATCCTTACTTCTCAACCGATACAACTGCGGCACTTCGAGCAGCGGAAATTGATGCTGAAGTGATTCTAATGGCTAAGAACAATGTAGATGGTGTGTATTCAGCAGATCCTAAGAAGGATGAAACGGCTGTAAAATACCAAGAACTTTCCTATTTAGATGTGTTGAAAGAAGGATTAGCTGTTATGGATTCGACAGCTTCATCTCTTTGTATGGACAATGATATCCCACTTATCGTCTTCTCTATTATGGAGAACGGGAATATCAAAAGAGCTATTACTGGTGAAAATATAGGTACAATCGTAAGGGGGAAATCTTAATGCCAAACACGATCATAACAAATGCAAAAGAAAGAATGACCAAAGCGGTCCAAACATTCTCTCGGGAGTTAGCGAGTATCCGTGCAGGGAGAGCCAATGCCTCTTTGTTAGATAAAATCTCAGTTGACTACTACGGGGCACCGACACCTGTCAACCAATTAGCAGGGATTTCGATTCCGGAAGCACGTATGCTGGTTATCCAGCCTTATGACAAAACAGCTTTAGGTGATATTGAAAAGGCAATTCTGAAATCTGATTTAGGGATTACACCAACAAGTGATGGAAATATTATTCGAATCGTTGTTCCTGCCTTAACGGAAGAACGTCGTAAGGAACTTGTGAAGCTTGTGAAGAAAGAAGCTGAAGAAGCGAAAGTAGCCATCCGTAATATTCGTCGTGATGCTAATGATGACCTTAAGAAAAAAGAGAAAAACGGAGACATTACTGAAGATGATCTTCGTGGATTCTCTGATGACGTTCAAAAAGCAACAGATGAGAACATCGTAAAAATAGATGCCGTCGCAAAAAATAAAGAGCAAGAAATGTTAGAAGTATAATCAATCATAATTCAAACCTAAGGGGCTGTCCTATAAGTGAACTCATATTCCTTATGGGCCGGTCCCTTTGTTTTAGCTTGTTTAGGGTAGGGTTATTTGAAAGAATGGTTTCTTTGAAGAAAGTTTTGATCCAATGATGATCTGTTGTACGGTTGGACCAAATAAACGTCCTATACTGATAGGAATATACATAATCTATTTTCTTGAAGATATCTTCCTTATTTTTTGATATGATAGTAAGGGCAAATATTTTTTTGATTGTTGGTGGAGGATTTTTTATGCTAAACAAGCTTAAGCAATGGAAACGACAACAGACTTCTGAGGAAGTGGATGAACGATTTCAAGAATTATTAAATCACCCGATTCCGGGTCATATAGCCATTATTATGGATGGCAATGGTAGGTGGGCAAAGAAAAGAGCCCTACCTAGGATAGCAGGACACCATGAAGGAATGAAATGTGTGCGAAAGATTACGAAACTCGCAAATGAATTGGGATTAGAAGCATTGACCCTATATGCGTTTTCAACCGAGAACTGGAAACGTCCGAAAATGGAAGTGGAGTTTCTTATGAAATTACCAGAGGAGTTTTTGGGAACGTTCCTTCCTGAATTAGTAGAAGAAAATGTACAAGTGAAAATGATGGGTTCTCCGGATGCGTTGCCTAAACATACAAAGACAGCCGTAACAAAGGCAATGGAAGCGACGAAACATAATGATGGGCTAATATTGAATTTTGCTTTAAACTATGGAAGCCGATCAGAAATTATCGATTCCATGAAGCATGTCTTAAAAGATGTCCAGAATGGAATACTAGATGAAAACGATTTGAATGAACAAGTATTTTCAAGTTATTTAATGACAAAAGATTTAAAAGACCCGGACCTGCTTATTCGAACGAGTGGAGAAATCCGCCTAAGTAACTTTATGCTGTGGCAGTTGGCTTATACAGAGTTCTTTTTTACAGATGTACTATGGCCTGATTTCGGCAAGGAGCAATTAATTGAAGCCATTGAAGCATATCAAGGTCGTTCACGAAGATTCGGCGGGTTACAAAGTGAGGAATCATAATGAAACAAAGAATTATTACAGCGGTGGTAGCTGCAGCGATTTTTTTACCAATCATCATTTTTGGTGAATTGCCATTTGTGCTCTTAATGTATCTTATTGCGTCTATCAGTTTATATGAAGCGTTAAAGATGAGAGGGCAGTGGATTTTTACTATTCCAGGATTATTATCATTAGCTTTGCTATGGGTTTTCCTTATTCCAAGAGATGTGATTGAAATCATAACGGATTTCGGATACTCCAAGATTGAACTTGCTTTTCTAGCAGTGCTACTATTTTTAACGTATACAGTCGCTACCAAGAACCGTTTTAATTTTGACGATGTAGCTTATTCCATTTTATGTGTTTTATATGTAGGGATTGGTTACTACTATTTTATGGATATCCGTTTGGAATATGGAGTTCAGTTTGTTTTCTATGCGCTATTCATCATATGGGCAACAGATTCGGGGGCATACTTTATCGGGAAAGCAATGGGGAAAAAGAAGCTGTGGCCTGAAATCAGCCCGAATAAAACGATTGAAGGATTTGTAGGAGGCATCGTTTGTGCTGTGATAGTTGGAGTCATCATGACGTTCTTCACAGACCTAGAGATGTCGATCCCTAAACTCATGATCGTGACTGCTATTCTATCTGTCTTTGGGCAAGTGGGTGACTTAGTTGAATCTGCTCTAAAGAGACATTACAAAGTGAAAGATTCCGGACAAATGCTGCCAGGCCACGGTGGGATGCTGGATCGTTTTGATAGTTTATTATTTGTGTTGCCCCTTCTTCACTTTCTATTATAACAAGCATTTATAGTAGGAAGAAGGCTTCAGCGAGAGGAGTGTAGTTGGTGAAGAAAATCAGTTTAATGGGTGCTACGGGTTCGATCGGCATGCAGACTCTTGATGTCATTCGAGAACACCCTGAAGAATTCAAACTGACAGCTATGTCAGTTGGCAGAAACATAGAAGAAGCCAGAAAAATCATGATAGAATTCTGTCCTCATATGGTATCGGTACAGCGCAAGGAAGATGCTGAATCATTGTCCAGAGAATTCCCTACTACCGTCAAGATTCTCTACGGGGAAGAGGGACTTGTGGAGGTGGCTTGTCACCAGGAGGCTGAGATCCTTGTTAACGCGGTTCTTGGAAGTGTTGGATTATATCCAACCCTACAGGCCATCGAGGCAGGGAAAACCATCGCAATCGCGAATAAGGAAACCCTGGTAACTGCCGGACACTTGGTTATGGAAGCAGCAAGGAAAAAAGGGACTGTTTTGTTACCTGTTGATAGTGAACATTCTGCCATCTTCCAGTCCTTACAAGGGGAAAAGGAAAAAAATATCGAAAAGCTGATCATTACTGCATCAGGTGGCAGTTTCAGAGACCGCACGAGAGATGAATTGATTGGTGTCACGCTAAAAGAAGCGCTGAATCACCCTAACTGGTCCATGGGAGCCAAGATTACAATCGACTCAGCTTCAATGATGAACAAAGGATTGGAAGTCATAGAAGCTCATTGGCTATTCGATATCCCGTATGATCACATTGACGTAGTGCAACATAGGGAAAGCATTATCCACTCTATGATCCAATTTCATGATTCATCCGTCATGGCGCAATTGGGTACACCAGATATGCGTGTACCGATCCAATATGCAATGACGTACCCGGACAGGCTCGATAGACCAGGTAAAAGGTTGGATTTAGTTGAAATAGGCAAACTTCATTTTGAAAAGATGGATTTTGACCGTTTTCGCTGTCTCGCTTTTGCCTATGAGGCAGGACGCATTGGTGGAAGTATGACAACGGTATTAAATGCAGCAAATGAGGCTGCTGTAGCAATGTTCCTGGAGGATAAGATTTCTTTTCTGGACATTGAAACGTATATTGAAAAAGCCATGAGTGCTCACCAAGTGATACATAGACCGGATCTTGAAACCATTCATGAGATTGATCAACAAACTCGCCAACTCGTTTTTAGCTGGTTGTAGAGTAGTATAGTCCTTGAGGCATGTTCACATGAAATTGTGCGTAGAATGATAGTGGACATGTTACTCCCGTCTATTAGTTAACATTTAAATCTGTTACCAACAGGTTATAAAAAGGTGGTTTTTTATTTGCAAACGGTGATTGCCTTTGTTGTTATTTTTGGAGCTTTAGTATTTTTTCATGAGCTTGGACACTTAATCTTCGCTAAACGTGCAGGAATTCTTTGTCGTGAATTCGCCATAGGGTTTGGTCCTAAAGTTTTTTCATATAAAAAAAATGAAACGACCTACACGATTCGCTTACTCCCTCTTGGGGGATTTGTGCGAATGGCGGGCGAAGACCCGGAAATGGTTGAGTTAAAGGCCGGGCATCGTGTCGGTCTTGTGCTCGATCAAGATGAAAAAATAAGGAAAATTGTCTTAAATAACAAAGATCGCTATCCGAATATTCGTGTCATTGAAGTAGAAGAAGCAGACTTGGAGCACAAGTTGCATATTCGTGGATACGAAGAAGATGGGGAAGAGTTGAAAACATTCTCTATTTCGAGAGATGCTGTATTCATTGAAGACGGTGTAGAAACGCAAATCGCACCTTGGGATCGTCAATTCGCTTCGAAGACTCTTCCCGAGCGGGCACTGGCAATCTTTGCAGGTCCATTATTCAATTTCATATTGGCGTTCTTCATTTTTATCCTCGTCGGTCTTTTACAAGGGGTACCGACAAATGACCCTGTTCTGGGAGAACTGACTGAAGATGGTGCAGCGAAAGAGTCCGGCCTGCTAAAGAATGATGTTGTGTTAAGCATCGATGGAAAAGAGATTTCGACCTGGGATGATATCGTGACGGTCATTCAAAAGCACCCGGGAGATGAGTTGAGATTTAACGTAGATCGTAATGGCTCAAACACAGAGGTACCTGTTACACCAAAGCCTCAAGAAATTGAAGGTGAAGAAATAGGAATTATCGGTGTTCATAGTCCTGTTGAAAAATCCCCTCTCAAAGTGGTATCCAATAGTGCCCAGCAAACCTATGAATGGACCAAAATGATATTTGTACTTCTAGGAAAATTGGTATCCGGAGAATTTTCAATCGATGCATTATCAGGACCTGTCGGGATCTATCAATCAACAGATGTAGTTGCTAAATCCGGAATTTACTATCTAATGAGGTGGGCAGCTATCCTGAGTATAAACCTTGGAATTATGAACCTTCTACCAATCCCGGCTCTTGACGGAGGCAGACTTCTGTTCTTTGCTGTCGAAGCGGTAAGAGGAAAACCAGTCGATCGTCAAATGGAGGGTATGGTCCATTTTGTCGGGTTCGCCCTTCTCATGGTTCTGATGCTTGTAGTTACATGGAATGACATCCAAAGATTTTTCTTGTAAAATATAACGTATGAATCAACAACAGGCAGTTTCTCCCTCTGTACTCAAAAAATGAGGGTGTTACTGCCTGTTGAATTAAGATAAAATAGTGAGAAGGAATTTCCTACTCTACATAACTAATTTATATAGTAACTGAGGTGCTAGTAAATGAAGCAAAGAAATACATTCATCCCAACACTGCGAGAAGTACCGGCCGATGCAGAGATAAAAAGTCATCAGCTTCTCTTGCGTGCAGGTTTCATTAGACAAAATGCAAGTGGCATATACAGCTTTTTGCCACTTGGGAATAAAGTGTTAAAAAAGGTAGAAGAAATCATACGTGAAGAATTAGATTCAGCAGGGGCTGTGGAAATGCTAATGCCTGCGCTTCAACCTTCGGAACTTTGGAAGGAATCGGGACGTTGGGGAACTTATGGACCAGAACTGATGCGTATGAATGATCGCCATGATCGTGAATTTGCACTGGGGGCCACTCATGAGGAAGTCATTACGAGCCTGGTGCGAGACGAATTAAAATCGTATAAACGTCTGCCTCTCACAATGTATCAGATTCAAACCAAATTCCGAGATGAAAAGCGCCCTCGCTTTGGACTTTTAAGAGGTAGGGAATTCATTATGAAGGATGCATATTCGTTCCATTCCTCATTTGAAAGCCTGGACGATACGTATGATACATTATATAAAGCGTATTCGAATATTTTCAGTCGATGTGGGTTGGATTTCAGGGCTGTCATTGCTGATTCTGGAGCGATGGGCGGTAAAGATACTCATGAATTTATGGTGTTATCAGAAGTAGGAGAAGATACGATTGCATATTCCGATTCATCTAATTTTGCTGCGAATATAGAAATGGCAGAAGTGGTGGATTTCTACACACAATCAAAGGAAGAGATGTTTGAATTAGACAAGCTTTCTACTCCTGATAGTAAAACAATCGAAGACGTGTCGACCTTCCTTTCAGTAGATAAGGACCAATGCATCAAATCGCTTCTTTTTAAAGTTGATGATGAATTCGTGTTGGTATTATCCCGTGGTGATCACGAAATAAATGATATTAAAGTGAAGAATCTTCTAAATGCAAATGTAGTTGAAATGGCATCTGCCGATGAAACGAAGGCTCTCGTCGGGTGTGAAATCGGATCGATCGGTCCTTGTTCATTAGAGAACGTTAAAATTATTGCTGATCAGGCAGTTAAGTACATTCGAAATGGAGTAGCAGGAGCAAATGAAGCTGGATTCCACTTCACAAACGTAAACCCAGAACGTGATTTTAAGGTTTCTCAGTATGCCGACCTTCGCTTTATTCAAGAAGGAGACCCATCACCAGACGGGAACGGTACGATTGTTTTCGCAAAAGGTATTGAAGTGGGGCATGTATTCAAACTGGGAACGAGATATTCGGACGCTTTAGGAAGTTCATTCCTGGATGAAAACGGCCGGTCTCAATCCATTATCATGGGATGCTACGGAATTGGGGTATCCCGTACCCTTGCAGCCGTTGCAGAGCAATTCAATGATAGCAACGGTCTGGTATGGCCAACGAAGCTTTCCCCATATGATCTTCATTTGATTCCGATCAATATGAAGGATGAAGCGCAGGCGACGCTTGCGAACGAATTATATGACTCTTTCAAAGAAAATAGGTATGATGTGTTAATGGATGATCGAGCTGAGCGTCCTGGTGTGAAATTTGCCGATTCCGACTTGATTGGACTTCCGATCCGAATAACGGTAGGAAAAAAAGCGGGAGAAGGAATCGTAGAAGTGAAAGTAAGAAAAACAGGTGAAATGTTGGAGATTCATAAAGATGAACTCCTTTCAAATCTGCAAGCACTATTCAAGACTCTTTCTTAAACATAAAGGGCTAGACTTTAAAGGGAGCAATCCTTATCTGTCAGCCCTTTTTCTTCTGTAATGATAACGTGAAATACGATAAGAAATGGGGGAGAATGAACATGGAAGAAAAGCCCCTGGGCAAAAGAGAAAGGTTTCAACTGTTGCTTCAACAGTTGGGGTTAACAGAGGATGCATTTGTACAATATTTTCAGAATGCTGAAATTGAAAAACTGGCGGTGTATCGTAAAGAGAAGAAATGGCATTTTTATTTTACGTTTGATGAGATCATTCCTTGTAACGTGTGGAGTGAATTTTCAATCGCCCTGCATACCTCGTTTAAACATATTGCAAACGTCAGCTATACGATTAAAGTATTGAACTCAGAAGCAACGAATCAGCATATTTTAGACTATTGGCAGGACTGTGTGAAAGAAATTCAAGGCATTTCCCCACCATTATTGAAACTATTAAATACTCAAAAGCCGAAAATCATTGGGAACAAGATTATTGTTCAGACTTCGAATGATACAGAAGCTACACAATTAAAAAGAAAATATGGTGAAATGATCACTTCTACTTTTGAGAATTTCGGCTTTCCTAAACTGGTATTGGACGCTGAAGTAAGTCAGGTAGAGGAGCAAAACAATGAGTATGAGAAGTTTCTAGAAGAAAAGCTTAAAGAAGATCAAGAAAGAGCCAAGCAGGCCCTTATTGAAATGGAAAAGGCCGAGAAAGAGGAAGCAAGTGGTGCGCCTAGTGGACCCTTTATGCTTGGTCTATCGATTAAAGACGATGCTGACTTCCGAAAGATTGAAGAAATATATGATGAAGAGCGGCGGATTGCTGTAGAAGGATATGTCTTTGATTGTGAAACACGTGAATTGCGAAGCGGCCGTACCTTACTTACATTTAAAGTAACGGACTACTCAAGTTCAATTCTAGTCAAAATGTTCTCAAGAGACAAAGAAGACGCTGCAGTCATGAATAATATGAAAAAAGGTATGTGGGTTCGCTGCCGTGGCAGTATCCAAAATGATACGTTTGTACGTGACCTTGTGATGATCGCCAATGACGTGAATGAAATCAAACCGGTTCTCAGACTGGATACTGCTCCAGCCGACGAGAAAAGGGTAGAGCTTCATATGCATACACCCATGAGCCAAATGGACGCGGTTTCTTCAGTGGCAAGCCTTGTAGGGCAAGCGAAAAGATGGGGGCATAAAGCAGTGGCAATCACTGATCATGCCGTTGCCCAATCTTTTCCGGAAGCTTATAACGCAAGTAAGAAAAACGATATTAAACTTCTTTACGGTGTAGAAGCCAATCTTGTGAATGATGGAGTTCCTATTGCCTATAATGTACGTGACCTTCCTTTGGAAGATAGTACCTTTATTGTCTTTGACGTAGAGACGACTGGTCTTTCAGCTGTATACGACACCATCATTGAACTTGCCGCAGTGAAAATCAAAGATGGAGAAATCATTGATAAATTCGAGTCATTTGCCAATCCTCATCATCCGTTATCCGCGATAACGATTGACTTGACCGGGATTACAGATGACATGGTACAAACGGCTCCTGAAATAAATGATGTACTGCACGATTTTTATAAATGGATCGAAGAGGATATCTTGGTCGCCCATAATGCGTCCTTTGATATGGGGTTCTTAAATGCAGGATATCAAAAAGCAGGGATAAAAAAGGCGGCTAATCCTGTCATAGATACGCTGGAACTTGCAAGACTTCTTTATCCTCAATTTAAGAATCACCGTTTGAATACTCTGGCGAAGAAGTTTGATATTGAATTGACCCAGCATCACCGTGCGATCTATGATGCAGAAACGACAGGATACCTTCTGTTGAAAATGCTGAAAGATGCCGTTGAAAAAGGGATCACTAACCATAATCAATTTAATGATTATATGGGTAAAGGTGATGCTTATAAGCGGTCAAGGCCATATCACTGTACGTTGATTGCTCAAACAGAAGAAGGGTTAAAGAACCTTTATAAGCTAGTTTCGATTTCTCATATGAACTATTTTTACCGTGTTCCCCGCATTCCCCGTTCCCAACTTCAAAAGTATCGGAAAGGCATCCTGGTCGGGTCAGGGTGTGACAAAGGGGAAGTATTTGAAGGGATGATGCAAAAAGGGAAAGAAGAGGTTGAGGAAACAGCTCGCTTCTACGATTACCTTGAAGTTCACCCAAGAGAGGTTTATCAACATTTAATCGAACTGGATCTCGTTCAAAGTCAGAAGAACCTGGAAGACATTATTACGAATATCGTGAATCTTGGAAAGAAACTGGATAAGCCGGTCGTGGCAACCGGAAATGTACATTACTTAAATGAAACCGACAAGATCTATCGGAAGATCCTCGTAGGTTCTCAGGGTGGTGCCAATCCATTGAATCGCCACGAACTCCCTGATGTTCATTTCAGAACAACGAATGAAATGCTCGATGCCTTTTCCTTCCTGGGAAAAGAAACGGCGAAAGAAATCGTCGTGAATAACTCCAATCAAATCGCAGATATGGTAGATGTCATTAAACCTATAAGGGATGATTTGTATACACCTAAAATTGAAGGTGCAGATGAGGAAATGCGGCGGATGAGTTATGCAATGGCGAAGAGTATTTATGGGGAAGAGCTTCCTGAAATTGTAGAGGCGAGGATCGAAAAAGAATTAAAGAGTATCATCGGTCATGGTTTTGCTGTCATCTATTTAATTTCACACAAGCTTGTGAAGAAATCATTGGATGATGGATATCTGGTTGGATCACGTGGATCGGTAGGTTCTTCATTTGTCGCAACTATGACGGAAATTACCGAAGTGAATCCCCTGCCTCCACATTATGTATGCCCATCTTGCAAGAAATCTGAGTTCTTTGATGATGGATCAGTGGGTTCAGGATTCGACTTGCCGAATAAAGATTGTCCTGATTGCGGGGTTCCGTTTAAGAAAGATGGACACGATATTCCTTTTGAAACATTCCTTGGATTTAAAGGAGATAAAGTTCCTGATATTGACTTGAACTTTTCAGGAGAATATCAGCCCAATGCCCATAACTATACGAAAGTATTATTCGGTGAAGACAATGTATATCGAGCAGGAACGATTGGTACAGTAGCGGAAAAGACTGCTTACGGATACGTGAAAGGATATGCGAATGATCATCAACTGCAAATCCGCGGTGCTGAAATTGATCGATTGGTTAGCGGCTGTACCGGAGTAAAAAGAACAACCGGACAGCATCCTGGGGGAATCATCGTAGTACCTGACTATATGGATATTTTTGACTTTTCTCCTATTCAATTCCCTGCTGATGATTCAAGTTCAGAATGGAAAACAACACATTTTGACTTCCATTCTATTCATGATAATCTGTTAAAGCTCGATATCCTTGGTCATGATGACCCTACCGTTATCCGTATGCTTCAGGATTTATCAGGCGTAGATCCAAAGACGATTCCAACAGATGACCCTGAAGTGATGAAAATTTTCAGTGGAACTGAATCACTTGGCGTGACGGAAGAACAAATCATGTGTAAGACCGGAACCTTGGGAATACCTGAATTCGGTACTCGTTTCGTTCGTCAAATGCTTGAAGACACAAAGCCGACGACTTTTTCTGAACTTGTCCAAATATCCGGTCTATCTCATGGAACGGATGTATGGCTAGGTAATGCCCAAGAGCTCATTCATAACAGTATTTGTAATCTGAGTGAAGTAATTGGCTGTCGTGATGATATTATGGTTTACTTGATTTATCAAGGACTTGAGCCGTCGCTCGCCTTTAAGATCATGGAATTTGTTCGAAAAGGAAAAGGACTGCAGGATGAATGGGTAGAGGAAATGAAGAAAAACGGGGTACCGGATTGGTATATTGATTCGTGTCTGAAGATCAAGTACATGTTCCCTAAAGCCCATGCCGCCGCTTATGTATTAATGGCGGTTCGTATTGCATACTTTAAAGTTCATCATGCTTTGCTTTACTATGCAGCATATTTCACCGTTCGTGCAGAGGACTTTGATATTGAAGCCATGGTAAGAGGATCTCAGGCTGTGAGAGCGAAGATAGAAGAAATCAACAATAAGGGATTGGACGCATCTCCTAAGGAAAAGAACACTTTGACCGTACTCGAATTAGCACTCGAAATGTGTGAAAGAGGGTATAAGTTCCAGAAGGTAGATCTCTATCGTTCTCATGCATCAGAGTTTATCATAGATGGAGATACATTGATTCCGCCTTTCAACTCCATTCCGGGACTCGGTACCAATGCTGCCATCAATATTGTAAATTCGAGGAAGGATGGAGAATTTCTGTCGAAGGAAGATCTTCAACAAAGAGGCCGTGTTTCAAAGACGATTATCGAATATTTGGACAATCACGGCTGCTTGGAGTCAATGCCGGATAAGAACCAATTATCCCTGTTCTAAGCTGATACCATGGGAATTGTTTGCATAAAAATGTTGATTATGGTATATTTTTATTGGAAATACTAAAGATAGCTCTAAAGGTAGAAGAGTGGGGTCGCACCCCACTCTTTCGTTATTACATGGAGATTTTTGAACTATCATTTCTAGTCTTGGTGCAAGATTTTCATATAGACCAGGAGGTAAGTATGAGCAAAATAACAACACTAGTAGAAGAAATCGTCACACCCATCTTAGATGACATGTCTTTGGAACTCATTGACATGGAATATGTAAAGGAAGGATCCAACTGGTTCCTTCGTGTATTTATCGACAAAGATGCAGGTGTTGACATTGAAGAATGCGGAATAGTAAGTGAAAGACTTAGTGAAAAGTTAGATGAAATTGACCCAATTCCTCATAATTACTTTTTAGAAGTTTCTTCACCGGGAGCTGAGCGTCCTTTAAAGAAAGACAAGGATTTCGAGAAAGCCATTGGCAAGAACGTTTATGTGAAAACGTATGAGCCATTGAACGGTGAAAAAGCCTTCGAAGGGACACTTCTTTCCTATACTTCAGACCAATTAGCATTAGATGTAACCATTAAGACACGAAAAAAGAAGGTTGAAATTCCAACAGATAAGATAGCTATCGCACGATTGGCTGTTACATTTTCATAGGAACGAACCGCACTATAAAGGGGGATGAAACCACCATGAGCACTCAGTTATTAGATGCTCTTACTGTTTTAGAGAAAGAGAAAGGCATTGCAAGAGATGTCATCATAGAAGCAATTGAAGCAGCACTTGTGTCTGCTTACAAACGAAATTTCAACCAAGCTCAAAATGTCCGTGTAGATCTTAACCTTGATACAGGGACAATGAGAGTATTCGCCCGTAAAGAAGTGGTTGATGAGGTTTTTGATTCACGTCTTGAGATTACTGTCGAAGACGCTGGCGAAATCAATCCTAGTTATGAGGTTGGAGACGTTGTAGAGCTTGAAGTAACGCCAAAGGATTTTGGACGTATTGCTGCTCAGACGGCTAAACAGGTTGTGACGCAAAGAGTAAGAGAAGCTGAAAGAGGCATTATCTATTCTGAATTTGTAGACCGTGAAGAAGACATCATGACTGGAATTGTCCAACGTCAGGATAATCGCTTTATTTATGTAGCACTGGGTAAGATTGAAGCGCTACTACCTGTAAGTGAACAAATGCCGAATGAAACATACAAGCCTCATGACCGGATTAAGGTGTTTATTACTAAGGTAGAGAAGACAACAAAAGGTCCTCAAATCTTTGTTTCAAGAACCCATCCTGGACTATTGAAGCGATTATTTGAAATCGAAGTTCCTGAAATTTTTGATGGAACGGTTGAAATCAAATCGGTTGCCCGCGAAGCAGGGGACCGCTCGAAAATCTCTGTTCACGCAGAAAATTCTGAAGTTGATCCAGTAGGAGCGTGTGTAGGAACTAAAGGAGCACGTGTCCAGGCAATTGTAAACGAATTAAAAGGTGAAAAAATCGACATCGTTCAGTGGTCAGAAAACCCTGTGACATTCGTAGCCAATGCCTTAAGCCCTTCTAAAGTATTAGATGTACAGGTGAATGAAGATGATAAAGCGACAAGAGTTGTAGTACCAGACTATCAACTGTCACTTGCCATCGGTAAACGGGGGCAAAATGCTCGTCTTGCAGCTAAATTGACAAACTGGAAGATTGATATCAAGAGTGAGACAGACGCACGAGAGCTGGGGCTTTATCCTCGAGAAGAGGCTTTCCTTCCTCAGGATGAAGAGGACGAGTATGATAACGAACCTTTAAATATTGATTTCGAAAATCAAGATTAAGAGGTGAGCAAGATGGCTGTAAATAAGAAGATACCATTGCGTAAATGTGTTGCAACAGGTGAAATGAAACCAAAAAAAGAAATGATCAGAATTGTCCGTTCGAAAGAAGGGGAGGTTTCCATCGACCCTACTGGTAAGAAATCAGGTCGGGGTGCTTATCTTTCCAAGGATAAAGACATCATTTTACAAGCGAAAAAGAAAAATACTTTAGCCAATCAATTACAAGCGAAAATAGATGAATCTCTATACGATGAATTGATTAGCCTTGTGGAGAAGGAGTAACGTTTAGCGTATGAAACAAAATCGTTGGATGTCACTTTTAGGATTGGCGAATCGGGCACGTAAGATTATTTCAGGTGAAGAGCTTGTTATTAAAGAAGTTCGTAGTGGACGAGCGAATCTTGTCATTCTTTCCAAAGATGCCTCTGCTAATACAAATAAGAAAATCACGGACAAATGTAAATCGTATAATGTCCCGGTATGCTTAGTGGAAGACAGGCATGATTTAGGTCAAGCCATTGGAAAAGAGGCCAGGGTAGTCGTAGCCATAATGGATGCAGGCTTTGCCAAAAAATTATCCGAACTGCTCGATGAATCTCAGTGGGGGTGAACATATGAGCAAGATGCGTGTATATGAATATGCAAAAAAGCACAATGTTTCAAGTAAAGATGTGATCGAAAAATTAAAGCAACTGAATATTGAGGTATCAAATCATATGGCAACTATAGAAGATGACGCAGTAACCAAGTTGGACGCAATGTACAAAGGAGATTCCAAAGGGCAAGGGAACAAACCAGCCCAGAAGGATTCAAAAACAAGTGCATCCAAGTCAGAAGACGCTCCTAACAAGGAGAAGGTGAAAGCAGCACCGAAAAGTCGTGAAGGTAAAAAACACGAACAACAGCACCAGTCAAAGGAGAAGAAGGTCTTCAATAATAATAACAACAAAAACAATAATAATAACAACAACAAAAACAAAAATAATAAACAAAATAAGCAAAACAAAAATTTCAAACAGGCTCCTCAACAACAACAGCAGCCCGCTAAGAAAAAAGAGCTTCCTGCTAAAATTACGTTCACTGAGTCATTGACGGTTTCAGAACTTGCAAAAAAGCTCCACAAAGAGCCTTCTGAAATTATTAAAAAGCTATTCATGCTTGGAGTTATGGCAACAATCAATCAGGAATTGGATAAAGACTCAATTGAACTTATCGCTGGTGAGTACGGAGTGGAAGTAGAAGAAGAGATCAAAGTTGATACAAATGATCTTGAAGTATACTTCACTGAAGATACGGAAGAGCAAGCACAAGAACGTCCATCTGTTGTCACCATTATGGGTCACGTCGACCATGGTAAAACAACGCTGCTTGATTCGATCCGTAACACGAAAGTAACGGCTGGAGAAGCTGGGGGGATCACTCAGCATATCGGTGCTTATCAAGTCGAAGTGGATGAGAAAAAAATCACATTCCTTGATACTCCTGGGCATGCTGCGTTCACTACAATGCGTGCACGCGGTGCTCAAGTAACAGACATCGCGATTATCGTTGTAGCAGCTGATGATGGTGTCATGCCTCAAACGGTTGAAGCAATCAACCATGCCAAAGCGGCAGAAGTTCCAATCATTATCGCTGTGAATAAGATGGATAAAGAAGCGGCAAATCCTGATCGTGTTATGCAGGAGCTGACGGAATTTGAACTGGTTCCTGAAGCTTGGGGTGGAGATACAATCTTTGTACCACTTTCAGCACTATCTGGTGAAGGTATTGATAATTTACTTGAAATGATTGTTCTTGTGAGCGAAGTGGAAGAGCTTAAAGCCAATCCAAACCGCCTGGCACAAGGGACTGTCATTGAAGCTCAATTAGATAGAGGCCGTGGATCTGTTGCCACTTTACTCGTTCAAAATGGAACGTTAAAAGTCGGGGATCCCATCGTAGTAGGACATACATTCGGCCGCGTTCGTGCAATGGTCAATGACCTTGGGCGTCGCGTGAAGGAAGCAGGTCCTTCTGCTCCTGTTGAAATCACAGGGTTGAATGACGTTCCTCAAGCAGGTGACCGCTTCGTCGTATTCGAAGATGAGAAAACGGCACGATCAGTAGGTGAATCACGTGCATCCCAAGCTCTACAAGCTCAGCGTGGTGAAAAATCGAAGGTTAGTCTTGAGAACCTGTTCGAACAAATGAAACAAGGGGAAATGAAAGACCTTAACCTTGTTCTTAAAGCGGATGTTCAAGGATCAGTTGAAGCACTTGCTGCATCTTTACTGAAAATTGAAGTCGAAGGTGTAAATATTCGAATCATCCACACTGGTGTGGGTGCAATTAATGAATCTGATATTTCCTTGGCAGCGGCATCGAATGCGATTGTAATCGGATTTAATGTTCGTCCTGATGTGAACGCAAAACGTACGGCAGACGCTGAGGGTGTAGAAATTCGTTTACACCGCATTATCTATAAGGTAATGGAAGAAATCGAAGCGGCTATGAAAGGTATGCTTGATCCTGAATTTGAAGAAAAAATCATTGGGCAAGCAGAAGTTCGTCAAACATTTAAAGTGTCTAAAGTTGGAACAATTGCGGGAAGCTATGTAACAGAGGGTAAGATTTCGCGTGATAGTGGCGTTCGACTTATTCGTGACGGAATTGTTATCTTTGAAGGTGAACTCGATGCCCTTAAACGTTTTAAAGATGATGCAAAAGACGTAGCAAAAGGATACGAATGTGGTATTACAATTAAGAACTTTAACGACGTGAAGGAAGGCGACGTAATTGAAGCCTTCATCATGGAGGAAATTACACGTAAATGATCACGTATGTTGAATGTGAGTGTATGATTTATGATTCTCACTCATTAAAGGATAAGCGAGCGGTCCTGCAAAGGGTCATATCACGCCTGAAGCAAAAATTCAATGTTTCTGTCTCTGAAATCAACCACCAGGATGTTTGGCAACGAACAAGGATTGCGATGGTTACTGTCGCTTCTTCAAAAGGAGCGAGCGAAAGAGAGATCGAGCACGCATTGAAATTTATTGATTCTTTTCCTGAGTGGGAACGGCTGGAAACCCAAATCGAGTCGCTTTAATGAGTTGCTTATGTTTGACGTATAAACATTAACGATATATATAAGAGGTGATATTGATGAGCCATCGTGCGAATCGTGTTGGCGAGCAAATGAAGAAAGAGCTCAGCGATATTATCGGACGAAAAATAAAGGATCCACGCATTGGCTTTGTAACCGTTACTGATGTTCAAGTAACCGGGGATTTACAACAGGCAAAAGTGTATATTACCGTTCTAGGTGGAGAAGACCAAAGAGAAAACACTCTTAAAGGTCTTGGGAAGGCAAAAGGATTCATCCGTTCTGAAGTAGGACAGCGAATCCGTCTTCGTAAAACACCTGAAATTATTTTTGAGTTTGATGAATCGATTGATTATGGTAATCATATTGAGTCTTTATTGAAAAAGGTTCAAGATGAACCAGAAGAGTCTAAAGATACAGAAGAGTAACATGAAAGGGCTGATCCGGACGGAAGTACAATTCCAATGGATCGGTCCTTTATGTTTTTATATGAATGTAGAATTTACAATGGAGGTATGAATATGAATGGCATCCTGCCCTTATGGAAGCCCCGTGGTATGACATCCCACGATTGCGTATTTAAATTAAGAAAGCTCCTTGGAACGAAGAAAGTAGGACATACGGGCACGCTGGATCCGGAGGTTTCCGGTGTCCTGCCCATTTGTATAGGAAGGGCAACCAAAATAGCAGAGTACATTACATCATCTGGAAAGACTTATGAAGGGGAAGTGACTCTCGGTTTTTCTACTACAACAGAAGACGCATGGGGAGAGAAGGTAGAAGAAAAGAAAGTAAACAGGTTAATAACAAGAACTGAGGTAGAGGATATCCTACAAAGCTTGAGAGGAGACATCACTCAGACGCCTCCTATGTTTTCAGCGGTGAAAGTAAATGGAAAACGTTTATATGAATATGCAAGACAGGGGATAGAGATTGAGAGACCATCCAGAACAGTTCAAATCCATAAGTTGGAATTGCTAGAGGATTGGAAAGAGTTAGACAGCAATTCGTGCTCGTTTACCTTTGAAGTTGTTTGTGGAAAAGGTACTTATGTGAGGACTCTGGCTGTTGAAATAGGGAATAGACTTGGATACCCCGCCCATATGTCTGCTTTGACCCGAACGCAATCTGCAAGTTTTAAAAAAGAAGATTGTTTCACCTTAGAAGAGATAAGAGAATTTGTTGAGGAAAACCATCCGGAAGGACTTCTTCTTCCTCTTGAAATGGGGCTTTCTCATTTGCCGAAAATGGCAATTAGTGATACATTAGCAGAGAAAGTGAAGAACGGGGCACGCTTAGAAGAGCCTGAGGATTGGCCAGAATGCTCGGAGGTAGTGATGGAGTATCTTAACAAGGCCATTGCCATCTATCATCGACATCCGGACAAGCCCGGGATTATAAAGCCTGTCAAAGTGCTTTTCAACGACTAGTGAAAAAGGTGAAATACTGTGAAGGTAATAACTGTACATCATCCACATTCAATTAGTAAAAGTGATTTTCCACCCCTTGTATTGGCTCTTGGATACTTCGATGGAGTTCATAGAGGGCATCAAAGGGTGATCATGGCAGCAGTAGACAAGGCGAAGGAATTTAAGTGTAGTAGTGCGGTTATGACATTCGATCCTCACCCTTCAGTGGTACTGGGTCATAAACACAAACATATACACTACATAACGCCTTTGGAAGACAAGAAAGAAATCATAGAGGGACTGGGAGTGGATTATTTATTTATTGTCCGCTTCACTTCGGAGTTTGCAAGCTTAATTCCTCAGGACTTCGTAGATCAATATATCATCGGACTAAATGTTAAACATGTAGTGGCAGGATATGATTATTCGTATGGAAGACTTGGAAAAGGAACGATGGAAACACTACCGTTCCATTCGAGAGATGAGTTCACATCCACTACCATCTCCAAACTGTCAGATCAGGATTTGAAAGTAAGTTCGAGCTTGATAAGAGAAAGCCTCAAAGATGGGGATGTACAGAAAGTCCATCAACTATTGGGCAGACCTTTCAAGATGAAAGGTACAGTCATTCATGGGGATAAAAGAGGCCGAAAAATTGGTTTTCCAACAGCTAATATCGAATTGTCCGATGACTACCTCACACCTAAACTAGGTGTATATGCGGTAAAAATGAAGATTCATGATAAATGGTTCAATGGTGTTTGTAATATTGGATATAAGCCCACTTTTAAAAATCCGGAAGAGTACTCTCTTTCAATTGAGGTTCATCTTTTTGATTTTCACACATCCATTTATGGAGAAGAGGTCTATATTGAATGGTACGAAAGAATCAGGGATGAACAAAAATTTTCTGGCATAGATGAACTTATCTCTCAAATCAAGAAAGATAAAGACAAGGCAATTCGCTACTTTTCGGAAATTTAATGATTATACTTGATTTTTCATTAAAAGAGTAGTATTCTAAATAGCGTATGAAATGAACCTTTGCTTGGCATCACGATTCACCAACGGTTGCTCAGTAACAGGGGATTTGAAAGAAATTACTAGGAGGTGAAAAGGATGGCTATCACTAAAGAGCGTAAAAACGAACTTATCAGTGAATACAAAGTACATGAGAACGATACTGGATCTCCAGAAGTTCAAATTGCTGTCCTAACTGAAGAAATTAACACATTGAATGATCACTTACGTGTTCACAAGAAAGATCACCACTCTCGTCGCGGTCTTCTTAAAATGGTAGGTCACCGTCGTAATCTATTATCTTACTTACGTAAGAAAGATGTACAACGCTACCGTGAGTTAATTAACAAATTAGGTTTACGTCGATAAACAGACAAAGGAAGCGGGATTATGTCCCGCTTTTTCTTTAGCTTTCATAAGTGGAAATCTTTGTATGAACCCCCACTTCTTTTTAAATATTTTTCATTTGTAGTATTCAAATTTATCGTTTTTGTCTAAAATACATAATATGTACAGATGAGTTGATTCCATTCTATCGATTATATGAATAGACCAACTCCGATTCATCAGCGTATTTACATAGTGACTTATGTGATTCTTTTAAGCGTATATAACGGCACTGTAGTGCATGATATAGATTTTTCACAATATTTATCCGGGTTAGGTGCATGCCGAACCCTTTAGTGATATATAAAGAGAGGGGTACACTTTATGGGACAAACTAAACAAACCTTTTCCATTGAATGGGCCGGGAGAGAATTAACGGTTGAAGTTGGCCAGTATGCCAAGCAAGCAAATGGAGCGGTAATGGTACGCTACGGAGATACGGCTGTACTAAGTAGTGCAACAGCTTCAAAAGAACCAAAACCATTGGATTTCTTTCCATTAACGGTAAACTATGAAGAGAGATTATATGCAGTGGGTAAAATCCCTGGAGGATTTATTAAACGTGAAGGACGCCCAAGTGAAAAAGCGATCCTTGCAAGCCGTTTGATCGACCGTCCGATTCGTCCACTGTTCGCAGATGGATTCCGAAATGAAGTGCAAGTTATCAGTATAGTGATGAGTGTAGACCAAAACTGTTCATCTGAAATGGCAGCGATGTTTGGATCTTCACTTGCACTTTCAATTTCCGACATCCCATTTGAGGGCCCGATTGCAGGGGTGATTGTTGGCCTGATTGATGGTAAATTCATCATCAACCCTTCCGTAGAGCAGTTGGAAAAGAGTGAGATTCATTTATCAGTAGCAGGTACGAAAGATGCCATCAACATGGTAGAAGCAGGTGCAGATGAAGTTCCTGAAGAAACGATGCTTGAGGCCATCATGTTTGGTCATGAAGAAATTAAACGTTTAGTTGCCTTCCAAGAGGAGATCGTTGCTAAATTCGGGAAAGAGAAATTGGATATTCCACTTGTTGAGTTGGATAAGGATGTTGAAGCTGAGGTTCGGTCCTTGTGTGAAAGCGAACTGATTCCTGCCATTCAAGTGCAAGAGAAGCATGCTCGTGAAGAAGCGATCAAAGAGGTTAATAATAAAGTGATGGCTGTCTATGAAGAAGAAAAAGAAGCCGATGAAGCTACATTAAAGCAAGTGAAAAAAGTATTAGACAAGCTTGTGAAAAACGAAGTGCGCAGATTAATCACAGAGGATAAAGTGCGTCCGGATGGTCGTAAAGTCGATGAGATTCGTCCTCTATCTTCAGAGGTTGGCTTACTGCCAAGAACACACGGTTCAGGATTATTTACACGTGGACAAACTCAGGCACTGAGCATCTGTACCCTTGGAGCTTTAGGGGATGTTCAGGTTCTTGATGGTTTGGGAATTGAAGAGTCCAAACGCTTTATGCATCATTATAATTTCCCGCAATTCAGCGTAGGCTCAACAGGACCAATCAGAGGACCCGGCCGTCGTGAAATCGGACATGGGGCACTAGGCGAGAAAGCTTTAGATCCTATTATTCCAAACGAGAAAGACTTCCCTTATACAATTCGCCTTGTATCTGAAGTGCTTGAATCAAATGGTTCAACTTCTCAAGCAAGTATCTGTGCAAGTACATTAGCGATGATGGATGCCGGTGTTCCTATTAAAGCACCTGTAGCAGGTATTGCCATGGGTCTGATTAAATCTGGTGAAAACTACTCGATCTTAACGGACATTCAAGGAATGGAAGACCACCTGGGTGATATGGACTTTAAAGTAGCCGGTACTTCTAAAGGAGTAACCGCTCTTCAAATGGATATTAAAATAGATGGGCTTTCACGTGAAATCCTTGAAGAAGCACTTCAACAAGCGAAAATAGGAAGAATGCAAATTCTTGAAAGCATGCTAGCTACTATCGGTGAAGCTAGAACAAATCTTTCTCAATATGCTCCAAAAATCTTAACGATGCATATCAATCCTGACAAAATCCGTGATGTTATTGGACCAAGTGGGAAGCAGATCAATAAGATCATCGACGAGACAGGCGTTAAGATTGATATCGAGCAGGATGGAACAATCTTTATCTCTTCTACCGATGAAGAAATGAATAAAGTGGCCAAGAAAACAATTGAAGATATCGCAAGAGAAGTTGAAGCTGGTCAAATGTATCTTGGTAAAGTGAAACGAATCGAGAAGTTCGGCGCATTTGTAGAAATCTTCAGTGGTAAAGATGGTTTGGTTCACATTTCTGAAATTGCAGAAGAGCGTATTGGCAAGGTGGAAGATGTAGTTGCAATCGGAGATGAGATCCTTGTAAAGGTTCTTGATATCGATAATCAAGGTAGAGTCAACTTGTCAAGAAAAGCCGTTCTTAAGGAACAGCGTGAAAAAGAAGAACAAAACCAAGCATAATCTTTTAAGATTGGCAGGCTGTCCTGAAAGGAGTAAATTCTCCTAGGGGCAGTTTTTTTATGTGGAAAGCATTATTTCCAATTGACGCCTCCGCTTTTGTATCATCCAGCTCCGGGGCTTAGAGGCTCGAGGTCATAAGCCAAACCTATCAAAAAGGCAAAGAACACCTTTCCGATAGGTTCGTCTTATGCTTGTCGCCTCTATGCAAAGCCCCTCCGCTTTAGTATCATCCAGCTCCGGCGGCTAGGCCCTCGAGGTCATAAGTCAATCTTGCACTAAAGGCAAAGAGCGCCTTTTGTGCAAGATCGTCTTATGCTTGTCAGGCCTAAACGAGCCGCCTCCGCTTTTGTATCATCCAGCTCCGGGGCTTAGAGGCTCGAGGTCATAAGCCAAACCTATCAAAAAGGCAAAGAACGCCTTTCCGATAGGTTCGTCTTATGCTTGTCGCCTCTATGCAAAGCCCCTCCGCTTTTGTTCTACCTTGTCCTTTTCCTTCATATGTTTTTAAGGAGAAGGAAGGTGGGCGTGTATGGAAAGAAAATACTTGATTGGAATAAGTCTAATTGCTATTCTGACTTTAGTAGCCGTTGAAAATCCACTATCAAATCAATATGTGATGGAATTAAAGCATGAGGCGTTAGAAGTGACCGGATCGGTTGCGCCGAACGATCTGACTCGTCAAATTAAAGATGAAGCAAAATTGAGAGAAATTCCTGCTCAGGATGCCATAATCGATACGGTTTGGAAAGCTACTCCGGGATATAATGGATTGAAAGTGGATGTAGAAGCGTCTCTTAAAAATATGAAGAAAGAAAAATCGTTTGATGCAGATAAACTGGTTTATAAACAAATCCCTCCGGTCAAGCATTTACCTGATTTACCGGCGTCCCCGGTATATAGAGGTAATCCGGATAAACCAATGGTTTCCTTTATTATCAATGTAGCCTGGGGGAATGAATACATCCCCGATATGCTTGCAACTTTGAAAAAGCACCAGGTATATGCTACGTTCTTTCTAGAGGGGAGATGGGTGAAGAATAATCCTGACCTAGCCAAGATGATTGTAGATGCGGGTCATGAGGTCGGAAATCATTCATATTCGCACCCAGATATGAGAACGTTAGAGTCCATAAAGGTAAGGGAAGAATTGAAGAAGACGAATGAAATGATTGAAGTGACGACTGGGGAAAAGGTGAAGTGGTTTGCTCCACCAAGTGGAAGTTATCGGGATGAAGTCGTAAATATCGCTGATGAAATGCATATGAGAACAGTTATGTGGAGTGTAGATACGATTGATTGGCAAAAACCAGAACCTCAAGTTCTAGTAAAGCGTGTGATGAGTAAAGTGCATAAGGGGGCGATTGTCCTCATGCATCCTACCGCATCCACAGCCAATTCATTCAATACGTTGATCCTTCAAATTAAAGAAAAAAATTTAAGGATCGGTACGATTTCAAGTTTGGTGAAGGAAGAGCGAATCGTGGATGACATCGATAATTCGTCTGAACAAGGAGATAGTAAAAAGAAGCAGTAAGTTTGCAACATGAATAGGAGGAAATTCTTTTGATAAAGAAATATACATGTCAAAATGGGCTACGAATCGTGCTTGAAGAAATTCCACACGTCCGCTCTGTAGCGATCGGAGTCTGGATCGCTACAGGATCCAGAAATGAAACAGAACAAAATAACGGCATTTCTCATTTTCTGGAACATATGTTCTTCAAAGGAACAAAAACGAAATCCGCACGTGAGATAGCAGAATCCTTCGACAGTATTGGTGGGCAGGTAAATGCTTTCACTTCTAAGGAGTACACTTGCTATTACGCGAAAGTATTGGACAACCATGCTGATTATGCATTACATACCCTTTCAGACATGTTCTTTAATTCCACTTATGTAGAAGAGGAAATGACGAAGGAAAAAAATGTAGTGTATGAAGAAATAAAAATGTATGAAGATACTCCAGACGATATCGTTCATGATTTGCTCAGTAAGGCAATATATGAAGAGCATCCACTAGGGTATCCGATTCTTGGAACTGAAGAAACGTTGAACTCATTCAATCAAGCTAAATTAAAGGAATATATGCATGATATGTATACACCCGAGCAGGTAGTGGTTTCGGTTGCAGGTAATGTAGACGAGACATTCATCACAGAAGTTGAGAAGCTATTCGGCTCATATGAAGGTGGTAAAGGACCAGAAGATCGAGTTAAACCAGCCTTTCATAACAACAAACTTGCCCGGAAAAAGGATACTGAACAAGCCCATTTATGTCTAGGATTTGATGGTCTCGAAATCGGTCATCCTGACATCTACAACTTGATTGTACTAAACAACGTATTAGGAGGGAGCATGTCATCCCGACTATTTCAAGAAGTGCGTGAACAAAGAGGACTCGCTTATTCCGTTTTCTCTTACCATTCAGCCTACGAAGATAGTGGGATGGTGACAATATATGGCGGAACAGGAGCAAATCAATTGAATCAATTATTTGATACGATTGACAGCACATTGCAAGCCCTTAAAGCAGAAGGGATCACTTCTAAAGAATTAATGAATAGTAAAGAGCAATTAAAAGGAAACCTTATGCTTAGTTTAGAAAGCACGAACAGCCGGATGAGCAGAAATGGAAAGAATGAACTGCTGCTGAAACGACACCGAACACTCGATGAGATTGTTGAAGAAATTGATGGTGTGACGATGGACAAAGTCAATCGATTAGCGCTTGAAATCTTTACGGACGATTATGCATCATCCCTAATCAGCCCAGAAGGTACTCTTCCTCAAAATATGAAAAAATAAATGTAAACAAGCAGACTCCACTTAGGAAACGATAAGAAACACAAAGGTTGTACTCATAATTGATATAAACAAGAAAGATACCTGTGATCCGTGTTATAGATCGCAGGTATCTTTCTTGGCTCTTTTCGTAAACTTTGTTGCTATTTAAGGTAGCGAGTGCTAGTTGATTTCCGCTGCAGGTGCTCGCTTTCCGCGGGGCGTGAGCCTTAGCCTCCTCGGGCTTTGCCCTGCGGGGTCTCAACTTTCCCGCAATTCCCGCAGGAGTCGATCACCTGCAGCGTAAATCAACTTTATAGGTATGAGGACGAATCTACTACCATACGCGGCTAAAAACATTATTTTTCAACATGTGTAGTGGTCGATTTTAGCTTGAATAATAAGATCCTATTTCATTCGTTTTTTTTCGCTAGTAAGCTCTGTCAGGATATCTCATTTAGATGGTGAGGGGAACGGCGTAGACTCCGGCGGGTATCGGGCGTGCCGAGACCCCGCAGCGAATGCGAGGAGGCTTGGCCGTTCGTCCGCCGGAAAGCGTAGCCGTTCCCCTCACCATCTTTCGCACTCACTCATAGAACGATCCTTGGTAGCTGCTATGTTAGGAAAAAACAATCTTTGCGAAAAGAGCCTTTTTTTTACTACAGTCAGCCTAGCAAAAAACAACTACTAATTTCTCCTCTCATCTTTCCTCTGTGAGTCTAATCATACATAATGACCAGGTTACTACCTAAACATCACGTTTACAGTGACTTCACCCAACTCTTTTTTGGACCGTGACCCTTCAAACAAAGAAATCATTTTTCTTCTAAAAAAAGTGGACAGTGTATACATTGTACTAAAGAGCTTTTTGAAGGAGGAAACCAACATGAGATTAAGTGAATTAAGCGGAAAAGAAATTGTTGATTATAAAAAAGCAGAACGGCTTGGCATCCTTAGGGCAAACAGATCTTGAATTCAATGATCAATCAGGAAGTATCAATGCCCTTATTATTCCGACGGGGAAATGGCTTAGGAAACAAGGTGGGAGAAATTCGAGTACCTTGGCATCAGATCAGAACAATCGGTTCAGACATGATCATTCTGGAAGTATCAAATGATAGCTGAAAAGTAATAAAACAAAAAAACGGGTCTGACCCGTTTTTTGTTTTGGTTTTTTTTATTAACGGTCTACTCTCTCATTTCCTCTCACCTATTGAGTAAGTGCAACATACACTGTTGAAGTGAAAAGGGATTTAGAATAGCGATTATGTAAAAAGTAGGTGAAATCAGTGATGCTGACCGGAATGCAGATCGCAGTTCTAGGCGGAGATGCTCGTCAACTTGAGATTATTCGGAAGCTTACGGAATTGGATGCCAAAATATCACTCGTAGGTTTTGAACAATTGGATCATGCTTTTACAGGGGCTACGAAGGAAAAGCTCGATGAAGTGGATTTTTCGATGATTGATGCCATTATCTTACCTGTGCCTGGCACGAATCTACAAGGGGAAATCGATACGATTTTTTCCAATGAGAAAATCATGTTAACAGAAGAAGTTGTATCTGAGACGCCAGAACACTGTACGATCTATTCAGGAATTAGTAATGCGTATTTAGACCAAATCATGTCTTCAACGAACCGCAAACTTGTTCAGTTGTTTGAAAGAGACGACGTTGCCATCTATAATTCTATTCCTACCGTAGAGGGAACGATTATGATGGCTATTCAACATACAGACTTTACCATCCATGGATCTACCGTTGTCATATTGGGTCTTGGGAGAGTGGGTATGAGTGTAGCTAGAACGTTTCATCATCTAGGAGGTAAAGTGAAGGTTGGGGTTCGTAAAAGTGAACATCTGGCTCGTGTGGCCGAGATGGGATTAATGCCTTTCCACTTAGATAACTTAGAAAAAGAAGTTGAGGATTGTGATATTTGTATTAACACAATTCCAGTGCATATAGTAAAGGCTGCAGTGATAGCCAAAATGCCATCTCATACTTTAATTATTGATTTGGCTTCAAAGCCTGGTGGTACAGATTTTCGTTATGCAGAAAAGCGTGGGATTAAAGCACTATTAGCTCCAGGGTTGCCAGGGATTGTGGCACCCAAGACCGCAGGCCAGATATTGGCGAATGTCCTTTGCCAATTAATAGAGGAAGATTTTGATTCAGGAAAGGAGAGTTCATCATGAGTGTGAAAGGAAAACGTATAGGGTTTGGACTGACCGGCTCTCATTGCACGTATGATGCTGTATTTCCCGAAATTGAGCGTTTAGTGAATAATGGTGCAGAAGTAATGCCTATTGTCACTTCAACCGTTATGAATACTGAAACGAGGTTTGGCAAAGGGGAAGATTGGATCAAAAGAATCGAAGACGTGACCGGACATAAAGTAATCGATTCAATCGTCAAGGCAGAGCCCCTCGGACCCAAAATACCATTGGATTGCATGGTGATTGCCCCGCTGACAGGTAATTCAATGAGTAAGTTTGCAAATGCGATGACTGATTCCCCAGTTTTAATGGCTGCCAAAGCGACTTTGCGTAATCACCGTCCTGTCGTCCTCGGTATTTCGACAAACGATGCATTAGGATTAAACGGTGTGAATTTAATGCGACTAATCTCAACAAAAGATATTTATTTTATCCCATTTGGGCAGGATGCACCTGAAAATAAACCGAAATCTATGGTAGCAAGAATGACATTAATTCAGGAAACAGTCGAAGCGGCGATAGAAGGCAGGCAGCTTCAGCCGGTCGTCATCGAAAGATATTTAGATTAATACATGAAGAAGGCTATCACCTTGCACTGCTAAGATGGCCTTCTTTTCATGCCTAAAGAAGGTGTTTTTTTATTTGAGATTTAGATATCCTGCATGAAGAGAAAAAATGGAATGAAAACTAAAATGAAAAATTCCTATTGTCGAATAATTGTTTATGTTAAAATATTCTTTATTATAGTAATAGACTAAAATATTTTACCTATTGTACTATGAAAACTTTGAATGGTTGGAAGGAGAGAAGATTTTGAATACAACGGGATTTCATGTAGCTGTTGTTGGCGCAACAGGTGCGGTAGGACAGCAAATGCTTCAAACTTTAGAAAAAAGGGATTTTCCAATAAAACAATTAACATTATTATCATCAGCACGTTCAGCAGGTTCCACAGTTACATTTAAAGGAAAAGAATGGACGGTTGAAGAAGCAAAGCCCGAAAGCTTTGAAGGAGTAGATATTGCTTTATTTAGTGCAGGTGGGAATGTATCCAAGCTTCTTGCTCCTGAAGCCGTAAAGCACGGTGCCATTGTTGTCGACAATACGAGTGCATATAGAATGGATCCGGATGTGCCCCTCGTAGTACCTGAAGTAAATGAAGAGGATATTAAACGTCATAAAGGAATCATTGCGAATCCGAACTGTTCAACGATTCAAATGGTGGCAGCACTCGAACCGATTCGGAAACAATATGGTTTAACGAAAGTGATCGTATCTACTTACCAAGCAGTCTCAGGAGCGGGTACCGTCGCTATCGAAGAGCTTCATGATCAAACACAGGCCATTCTATCCGGTGAGACGTTTGAGCCAAATGTATTACCTGTAAAAGGGGATCAAAAACATTATCAGATTGCTTATAATGCCATTCCTCAAATTGATAAATTTCAGGATAACGGCTTCACATTTGAAGAGATGAAAATGATCAATGAAACGAAAAAAATCATGCATATGCCTTCGTTGAAGGTATCTGCGACATGCGTGAGATTACCAGTTGTAACAGGTCACTCTGAAAGTGTATATATTGAAATTGGGAAGGATTCTGTTACAGTGAAGGATATTCAGGCATCACTACAGAATGCTCCAGGTGTTACACTCGAAGACATTCCGGATGAACAGATCTATCCAATGCCTGCATATGCCGTTGGAAAACCGGATGTATTTGTAGGTCGGGTTCGTAAAGATCTTGATGAAGACAAAGGCTTTCATATGTGGGTTGTATCTGACAACTTACTGAAGGGAGCCGCTTGGAATTCAGTTCAAATCGCAGAAAGTCTAATGAAGCTTGGCTTAATACATTAATGAAGAGGGATCATTCCAGCTGAATATATGCATAATTCCACTAATCGTTTTTCTCTTACCTCTTTGAACATATGACAATGAGGTGTAGTCATGAAAGTGATCGTTCAAAAATTTGGTGGAACATCTGTACGTGATGAGGCAAGTCGTTTAAAAGCAATTGCCCATACAAAGCAAGCGATAGATATGGGATATAAAGTCGTTGTAGTGGTTTCAGCAATGGGAAGAAAAGGGGAGCCTTACGCTACTGATTCCCTACTGTCATTGATAGGGGGCAAAAATACTTCAATCAGTAAACGGGAACAGGATCTATTGTTATCATGCGGAGAGATCATCTCAAGCTTAGTGTATTCCAACATACTGCTTGAGCATGGGATCCGTTCGACTGCCCTTACAGGGGCACAAGCCGGATTCCGGACTAATACAGATTTTACTAATGCAAAAATCATCGAAATGAAGTGCAGTCGCCTTGTGAAAGAGCTGGAATTGCATGATGTTGTAGTTGTTGCCGGATTCCAGGGGGCAACCAAGGATGGGGATGTCACAACAATCGGCAGGGGAGGAAGCGATACGTCCGCTTCTGCATTAGGAGTTGCCTTGAAAGCAGAGTTTATCGATATTTTTACTGATGTAGAAGGGGTGATGACGGCTGACCCACGTATTTCATCGAAAGCGAGGCCGATAACGGTTGTTTCCTATAATGAAGTATGTAATATGGCCTATCAAGGAGCGAAAGTGATTCATCCCAGGGCGGTTGAAATTGCGATGAATTCGAATGTTCCCATGCGGATTCGCTCCACTTACTCAAATGGGGAAGGCACTCTTGTGACAACCCTTGAAAATACGAAGGCCCATAAAGAGTTTCGGAGTCATCCTGTGACTGGAATCGCCCATGTCTCCAATCTCACCCAAATAAAAGTCTTTGCTAAAGAAGATCAGTATAATCTTCAAGCTGAAGTATTTAAAGCGATGGCTAAAGAGGGGATAAGTGTCGATTTTATTAACATTTCTCCCAGGGGTGTTGTCTATACGGTGGCCTCATCTTTAGCAGATGATGCAATTTCGGTTCTAAGGAGAATTGGACATAACCCGATCGTAGAGTCAGAATGCGCTAAGATTTCAGTAGTGGGTGCTGGAATGACGGGAGTCCCCGGGGTCACTTCTGCCATCGTATCTTCCCTTTCTAATGAGGGGATCCGGATTCTCCAGTCTGCTGACAGTCATACGACTATTTGGGTGTTGGTGAAAGAGATGGATTTGATCAATGCGATTAATGCACTTCATGATACGTTTCAATTACAAGAGAGAAATGCTACATTCAGAGTGGGATAATCTTAAGAGGAGAGTGAGAAGTGTGAATTTTGGCCGGGTTTCTACGGCGATGGTTACACCATTTGACCGTAAAGGAAATATTGATTTTGCAAAGACGACCCAATTGATTCAGTATTTGATCGACAATGGATCAGATTCGTTAGTGGTTGCAGGTACCACTGGTGAGTCGCCTACTTTAACGAAAGAAGAGAAAGTGGCATTATTTCGACATGTCGTAAAAGTGGTGGATGGTAGAGTGCCGGTGGTTGCTGGAACTGGAAGCAATAATACACATTCTTCTATAGAGCTTACAAAGAAAGCACAAGAAGCAGGCGCAGATGCGATCATGCTCGTGGCTCCTTATTATAATAAACCTAGTCAGGAAGGGATGTTTCAGCACTTTAAAGCGATTGCAGATTCAACTTCCCTCCCTATTATGCTGTACAATATTCCAGGTCGTTCAAGCGTTAATATGTCTCCTGAAACGATCATCCGACTCTCGGAGTTGAAGAATATCGTGGCTGTTAAAGAAGCAAGTGGTGACCTGGATAATATGACAGAGATCCTTTCTCATACGTCTGACGATTTTATGCTTTATAGTGGTGATGATGGACTTACATTACCTGTATTATCCATAGGGGGTACGGGGATCGTTTCTGTTGCCTCCCATGTGATCGGTAACGAAATGCAGGAGATGGTCGCCCTTTTTGCAGGAGGAAACCCTCTAGAGGCAGCCAAGCTTCATCAAAGGCTGCTTCCGATCATGAAAGGACTGTTTACAAGTCCTAACCCTACACCTGTAAAAACGGCCCTCCAAATCAAGGGTCTTGACGTGGGATCAGTACGTCTACCTTTAATTCCGCTTACCGAGGTAGAACGAGCTAAGTTGTCTCATTTACTCCAGACTTTATCTTGATTGGATATATTAACGGGAAACGCATATAAGGTGTCGTCAAACCTAATTGAATTTTCGCTTAAGAGGAGACTGTGAAGGATTACTTCACAGTCTTTTGACGTTTAAATGTCCTTGTTAAGTGTCCTCCACGATGATCTTAAACATAATGGTGCTTGCACCATTCGGAAACAGATATAATTTACACATACAGAAGAAGGATTTCCCCGCCCTGTATCGAAATAGTAACGTAGTATAAAAGATTGTAGTCTTTTTCCTAATCTTGATAAAGGTAGGATAAATTTGGTTGTAATCCCAAAATGTTATCAAGTATAATGAACGTAACTGATTGAAGATCGGGGAAGGCACAGCATAGGAGGACATAACAGTGGGTAAGTCAAAGAATGAAAGTATTAAGATCATTCCTCTAGGAGGAGTGGGAGAAATAGGAAAGAACATGTACGTGATTGAAGTGGATCATGAAATATTCGTGATCGACGCAGGGCTGATGTTTCCTGAAAATGAAATGCTCGGAATTGACATCGTCATCCCGGACATTCAATATTTGATCGAAAATAAGGAACGGGTTAAGGGGATTTTCTTGACTCATGGTCATGAAGACAGCATCGGTGCGATCTCCTATGTATTAAGTAAAATCAAAGCGCCTGTCTATGGCACACGATTGACAAATGCGCTGGTAAAGGCACGATTGAAAGATGAGAATATCCGTGAAGATGTGAAATTTTTCACTGTCCACTCAGATAGTTACCTCAATTTTGATGGAGTGAATGTAACGTTCTTTAAAACGACTCATAGTATTCCCGATTCTGTAGGAGTGTGCATACATACCTCAGAGGGAGTTATCGTTCATACGGGGGAATTTAAATTTGACCAATCTGCCAAACATCTTTATAGACCCGATCTAGGGGTGATGGCACAGGTTGGAGAGAAGGGAGTCCTTTGCCTATTATCTGACAGTACAGGCGCCGAGAGACCGGGGTATACTACCTCCGAGGCAGTGATGGAGCAACAGATAACGAAATCATTGCGTACAGCGTCTGGAAGGGTGATTGTAGCGTGCTTCGCCTCGAACTTAATCCGCCTTCAACAAGTTTTTGATGCAGCAGAACAAAATAATCGAAAAGTGGCTGTAGTGGGTAAGAGTTTAAAAAGAGTGTATGATGTAGCCTTGAAACTTGGCTATCTTCACGTTCGTGATGAAATGATCATTGGAATAGATGAAATTGGAAATTATCCAAAAGATGAAATTCTCATTATAGCAACAGGAACTCAAGGCGAGCCCTTTGAGGCCCTTCAGCGCATGTCTAAACGCTCCCATCGCCTGGTGAATATTGAAGAAGGGGATACAGTCCTAATAACCGCCACTCCTTCACCTGGTATGGAAGTGATCGTTGGTAAGACAATCGATATGCTTTACCGTGCAGGAGCAGAAGTACTAACGTCTTCTAAAAAGGAACAGGTTTCGGGTCATGGAAGCCAGGAGGATTTGAAATTCATGTTAAATATCATGAAACCCAAGTACTTCGTCCCGATACAGGGTGAATACAAGATGCTTGTAGCCCATACTCAAGTGGCACATGACACTGGTCTTCCCTATAAGCAAATTTTCATATTGGACAAGGGGGATGTACTTCAGTATAAAGATGGCAAGATGAGGATGAGTGGCCGTGTACAGGCTGGAAATGTTCTCATTGATGGAATCGGTGTGGGAGACGTCGGGAACATCGTCCTCCGTGATCGGAAATTATTATCAGAAGACGGTGTCTTTACCGTCGTCGTCACCATCAATCGCAGATCCAAATCGATTGTTGCAGGACCTGAAATCATATCCCGTGGCTTCGTGTATGTCCGTGAGTCCGAGGAATTGATTGGAGAAGCAGGAGGCATCGTGACGGATGTGGTTCATTCTTACTTACAAAAGGGATCATTCGAATGGACATCCATCAAACAGGATATCAGAGATCAGCTCAATTACTATTTGTTCAACAAAACAAGAAGAAGACCTATGATTTTACCGATCATCATGGAAGTATAATACGTGAGGCTGTTTGTTTAAGAGTATTTAAACAAACAGCCTCTTTTTTATATCGCTTTGGAACACACGAGAAAGTATAAAGTATGAAAACACTCCATTAATAAAATAATAACAAGAGAATGGGAATGAAAAGGAGATGTTTTCATGGAAGAAAATCATTTATCGATGCAGGATCAGCCAAACAAAGAACAGGATGATACTAAAGATAAGCCATCAGGACTGATGGAGAAAATCCAGCAATTAGGACAAACCAACGTCCCGCAGCTATCTCAGGATTCCAATATCCATTGTTTAACGATCGTGGGTCAGATAGAAGGGCATATGCAACTTCCACCTCAAAATAAGACGACAAAATATGAACACGTCATACCACAGTTGGTTGCCATTGAGCAAAATCCTAAAATAGAAGGGTTGGTGGTCATTTTAAACACGGTAGGCGGTGACGTAGAAGCAGGATTGGCCATTTCAGAAATGATTGCCTCACTTTCTAAGCCTACCGTCTCCGTCGTGCTTGGAGGAGGTCACAGTATCGGTGTGCCGATTGCCGTATCATGTGATTTTTCCTATATCGCGAGCACCGCTACCATGACGATTCACCCTGTACGATTAACGGGACTAGTCATTGGAGTGCCCCAGACATTTGAGTATCTTGATAAGATGCAGGAACGGGTGGTCAGCTTTGTCACTAAGCATAGCAATATTACGGAGGAAGACTTTAAAGAACTCATGTTTGCAAAAGGCAATCTTACACGTGACATTGGAACAAATGTGGTGGGAGACGATGCAGTTGGATACGGTTTAATAGATGGTATAGGTGGAATAGGAAAGGCGATTAGAAAGATCAATGAGCTGATAGACATTAAAAAGCAAACAGATCACCAAGAGGGGCTGGTTCAATGATTCTTTATACAGTGGTTCCGAATGATCTTGTTTATCCGACAGATGAAAGTGAGTTCAGTGGACAAATGATGATGGAATATCAAGGTGTCCCGCTACTTGTTCAACAGGAAGAAAATAAATATCGAGTCATAAGAATCATGAGCAGCGATCCTGCACATTATCTCAATGATCAACTATGCCCAGGAGAATTTATCAACAATTAAGTGATAAAGATGATTTTCCCGAAATAGTGGTTATGCTATAATATTATTGGAAGAGTAGAGTAACATACGATACATTACCTGGAAGGGTCTGACACCTTAGGCACGCGATTTGCCCCAAAGGGTCAGCCCTTCCTTCATCTTTAAGTACATAACTTGATAGACTTCAATAGAATTTAGGTGAATTAGATTGGCAAAAAGGAAAAAAAGAAAAAAGCGGTCAACAACGAGCTCGACTTTAAAACAAACGATAAAATATGAAATTACCGGCATGATCCTCGCTGCTTTGAGCTTAATTTCCATCATCGAGCTTGGGGCTGTAGGGAAGGCATTAGTTTATTTCTACCGATTCTTTCTTGGGGAATGGTATATGGTGGCGCTTCTCTGGATGCTGTATGTCGCTCTTTACCTAATGGTTAAACGGGAGATACCCATGTTATTTAGTCGCAGACTGGTAGGTGTATATATTATCATTGCCAGCTTCTTGCTCTTAAGTCATGTGAAATTATTTGATTTACTTTCTAATGATGGAGCATTCGACAATCCGAGTGTCATTATGAATACATGGGATTTGTATTGGATGGATGTAACTGGCGAAACGAGTACATCGGATCTTGGTGGAGGTATGATAGGGAGCATTCTATTTGCCGTTTCTTACTTTCTCTTCGATTCACAAGGGGCAAGAATCGTGAGCGCTACATTCATAATGATCGGAATCATATTAGTGACGGGAAAGTCCATTGGTGATGTACTTGGGAGAGCAGGGAATCGCTTTGGAGCTTTCATTAGTGGCCAATGGGAAGCATTTAAACAGGATATGAGTGATTGGAAGGAAGACCAATCAAAGAAAAAAGAAATAAAAGAACAGAAAAAGAAAGAGAATCCACAGAAAAAAGAAAAAGTGACCGAACCACTTCTTCCACAAGAAGAGGAATCGAGAGAACCTATCATCTCTAATTTCGCTGAACGGGCATATGGTGGAGCACAACCTAAAGAAGATATTTCCTCTTCAGCTGCCACCGTGAATCAAGCAATTGAGGACCCTTCATCAAAGCAAAACCAGGGGTTAGAAGAAGAAGAGAAAGCTCCACCGATTACATTTACAGAAGTGGAAAATAAAGATTATAAACTCCCTCCGATTTCGTTATTGAAGAGTCCAAGAAAAACAGATCAAAGTAATGAATACCAACTGATTCATGCCAATGCTGCCAAATTGGAAAGAACGTTCCAAAGCTTCGGGGTGAAAGCCAAAGTAACTCAAGTCCACTTGGGTCCGGCCGTCACGAAGTATGAAGTGCACCCTGATGTGGGAGTGAAAGTCAGTCGCATCGTTAATCTGAGCGATGATTTGGCATTGGCTCTTGCTGCGAAAGACATCCGAATCGAAGCACCGATTCCGGGTAAATCAGCCATCGGTATTGAAGTCCCTAACTCCGAGGTAGCCATGGTCTCCTTGAGGGAGGTACTCGAGGCGAAAGAACAAAATAAACCGGATGCGAAACTGCAAATCGGATTAGGCCGAGATATCACTGGTGAAGCGGTACTGGCAGAGCTCAATAAAATGCCTCACTTACTTGTCGCCGGTGCTACAGGAAGCGGGAAGAGTGTGTGTATTAACGGTATCATTACAAGTATACTTATGAGGGCAAAGCCACATGAAGTGAAACTCATGATGATCGATCCGAAAATGGTTGAGCTTAACGTCTACAATGGAGTCCCCCATCTCTTAGCACCTGTTGTCACTGATGCTAAAAAAGCGTCTCAGGCATT
The DNA here is from genome assembly GCA_963787015.1 of uncultured Bacillaceae bacterium. Lineage (GTDB taxonomy): Bacteria > Bacillota > Bacilli > Bacillales > Bacillaceae_B > Rossellomorea. The sequence goes on along the minus strand of CAWBBM010000040.1, from coordinate 731,825 downwards.
AAAAAAGGTTGTAAATGAAATGGAACGCAGGTATGAACTTTTCTCTCATACAGGAACAAGAAATATTGAAGGATACAACGACTATGTTAAGAGACAAAATATCGAGAATGAAGAAAAACAGCCTCTGCTCCCATATATTGTGGTGATAGTTGATGAGCTGGCTGATTTGATGATGGTAGCATCAAACGATGTCGAGGATGCCATCACGAGACTGGCCCAGATGGCCCGTGCTGCTGGAATCCATCTCATCATAGCCACACAGCGCCCATCTGTAGATGTTATCACGGGTGTCATAAAGGCGAATATACCTTCAAGGATTGCGTTCGCCGTATCTTCTCAAACCGATTCCAGGACAATTTTGGATTCCGGTGGAGCTGAAAAATTATTAGGTCGCGGAGACATGCTTTTCATGCCTGTTGGGGCCTCAAAGCCAACAAGGGTTCAAGGTGCCTTCTTATCGGATGAAGAAGTAGAGGAGATCGTTGATTTCGTCATCTCACAACAGAAGGCCCAATACCAAGAAGAAATGATACCTGATGAAATTCAGGAGGATGAAAAAACCGGGGAAGCGGAAGATGAATTATATAATGATGCTGTACAGCTCATCGCTGAAATGCAAACTGCATCTGTTTCCATGCTTCAACGAAGATTTAGAGTCGGCTATACGAGAGCCGCCAGATTGATCGATGAAATGGAAGTAAGGGGAGTTGTTGGACCTTATGAAGGAAGTAAGCCGAGAACCGTCTTAATCGGTAAGCCTTCAGAGGAGCAAAGTTCATAAAAAAGGTGTGTTACCCTATTCGAAAAATGAATGGGGCAACACACTTTTTTTTTGAAAAATAACGGATAATAAATTCGTTTCAACTTCTATGAAAGAAAGTTATCTATGTTTATCCACGAATGTGTTATACTATTAAAAGCGTTTACAAATGTAACAGTAATGATTTGTCTTTGTAAAAATTGAAAGAGAATAATACTTTTATTGTAAATAATAAGTTAAAATTTCCCATGTAAACCCATTCATGAAGATAATATTACTACTTATTGGCAAAAAAAGATTTTAAATTGTCATTCTAATCATTTTTTTCGACAAAATCACACAATACTATTTATTTATCAAAAGAAAAGTGTTATAGTATTTTCGATTAGTAGGAAAGATATACATCAGAGGTCTGATGTCTTGAGAAAATTTGGTGGTGGTTCCAGTGACAATAAAAACAGACAATAGGCATTTATACTTACAAGTTATTGATCGTTTGAAGAAAGACATCGAAGCGGGAATTTATAGAGAAAAAGAGAAACTCCCGTCCGAATTTGATCTTTCCAAACAACTTGGTGTAAGTAGGGCGACTCTTAGGGAAGCTCTCAGAATTCTTGAGGAAGAAAGTGTTATCGTACGACGTCATGGTGTAGGTACATTTGTAAACGCCAAACCGCTCTTTACTTCTGGTATTGAGCAACTGAACAGTGTAACCAACATGATCAAACAGGCTGGTATGGAGCCAGGGACCATTTTCTTAAGCTCGACAACTCAAGAAGCTACTGAGGATGATGTGAAGAGGTTTACGTGCAATGAAGAGGACGACGTGATCCTGATTGAACGTGTTCGTACTGCAAACGGGGAACCGGTTGTATACTGTGTAGACAAAATTCCCGAGAAGATCTTGCCAAGGAATTTCACCCATGAAGATAATTCGATTTTCACCGTTTTAGAAAAACGGGAGAATAAGAGAATCACTCATGCAGTTGCACAAATTGAACCGATGGGGTATCACGATAAAATCTCCCCTATTCTCAATTGCGAACCAGAAACGGCTTTACTCGTTTTAAAACAAATGCATTTTGATGAAAACGATGAACCGATTTTGTACTCAGTAAACTATTTCAGATCAGACAAATTTAGCTTCCACGTATTAAGAAAACGTGTATAACAACAATCAATCTTTCTACTAATTTATTACAATATTAGGGGGTACTCTAGGTGAAAAAACGTAAATTCGGTTTAGCGTTGTCATTTGTTCTAGCTGCAGGTACATTATTAGGTGCTTGTGGAACAAGCGAGGACAAAGAAGGAACATCTAGTGGTGAAGGTAACAACAAAGAAGATCAATTCACGGTAGCAATGGTTACAGATGTTGGTGGAGTAGATGATAAATCATTCAACCAATCAGCTTGGGAAGGCCTTAAGGCTTTCGGTAAAGAAAATGATTTAGAAAAAGGTAAAAAAGGCTACGACTACTTACAATCACAATCTGATGCAGACTATGCTACGAACTTAAACACTTTATCTCGTCAAGACTTTGACTTAGTATATGGTATCGGCTTCCTTATGGAAGGTGCAGTCAATGATATTGCACAACAACAAAAAGATTCTAACTTTGCAATCGTTGATGCGGTTGTAGATCAGCCAAACGTTGCAAGCATCACATTCAAAGAGCAAGAAGGCTCATTCCTTGCAGGAGTAGCAGCGGGCTTAGCAACAAAAACAAACAAAATCGGCTTCATCGGCGGAATGGAAATCCCAGTAATCGAACGTTTCCACTCAGGCTTCATCGCTGGTGTAAAAGCTGTCAATCCAGATGCTGAAATCGTTGCAGATTATGCAGGTGCTTTCGATAAAGCTGAACTTGGACAAACAATCGCTTCAAAAATGTATTCTCAAGATGTAGACGTGATTTTCCATGCAGCAGGCGGTACTGGTAATGGTCTATTCAAGGAAGCACGTGACTTGAAAGAAAAAGATCCTTCACGCGAACTATGGGCGATCGGAGTTGACTCTGATCAATCAGCAGAAGGTAAAGTTGGCGATCATAACATCATCTTAACGTCTTCACTAAAGCGCGTGGATAATGCGGTTGTCGATCTTTCCGGCAAAGCGAAAGATGGTAAGTTCCCAGGTGGAGAAGTTATTTCTTACGGTCTTAACGAAGATGGCGTTGGATTAGCTCCTCTTAATGAAGAGCTTTCTAACAAGGACGAAGTAATGACGAAAGTTGATGAATGGAAAGAGAAAATCAAGAGCGGGGACATCACTGTTCCAGAATCTCTTGATGCAGCTAAATCATTCTCAGCTAACTAATTGAACAGGGATAAGGGGATCAATGCAAGCTGGTCTCTTATCCCTTTTTTTAGAACTAAAAGCGATTTGACATGTAAGGAGTGAGTCTATAGTCTTGTATTCTCCTATTCTTAAAGAATCAAATATATAGGCTAACAGAACTAAAAACTTTAATTGAAGTATAGAAACTTCTTTCTATCTTTCATTTAGAGTTTTAAACGGGGAACCCCCTTTTTTTCTAGAGTTTCAAGGTCTGACCTCTAACTACTAGATAAATATCCCTAGCCTACGCAAGGAGTGATTAGCAATGGATTATGTAATCGAGATGCTGAATATTCGCAAAGAATTCCCCGGCATCGTAGCAAATGATAATATTACCCTCCAGCTCAAAAAAGGTGAAATTCATGCGCTTCTTGGTGAAAATGGAGCAGGTAAGTCCACATTGATGAACGTATTGTTCGGACTTTACCAACCTGAGCAAGGAGAAATTCGTGTAAAAGGGAAGAAAGCAAATATCACAAACCCTAATATCGCGAATGATTTAGGAATTGGAATGGTCCATCAGCATTTTATGCTCGTAGATACATTCACTGTAACAGAGAATATTATACTTGGAAGAGAACCTAAGTCTGGTGCTACTGTTGATATTAAAAAAGCGGAGAAGGATATTCAAGAGATTTCTGAACGATACGGTTTAAAGGTCAATCCTTCAGCTAAGATTTCTGAAATTTCAGTAGGGATGCAGCAGCGTGTTGAGATATTAAAAACTCTTTATCGTGGTGCTGAGATTCTGATCTTCGATGAGCCCACGGCTGTATTGACACCTCAAGAAATTAAAGAACTTATCCAGATCATGAAAACTCTTATAAAAGAAGGAAAGTCCATTATATTAATCACACACAAACTAAAAGAGATTATGGAAGTGTGTGATAATGTAACCGTTATCAGAAAAGGGAAAGGCATCGGGACAGTCAAAGTCTCAGACACTGACCCGAACCATCTTGCAAGTCTGATGGTCGGACGCGAAGTAACGTTTAAAACTGAGAAAAAGGAAGCGAATCCTGCTGAAAATGTACTGGAAATTCGGGATCTGAACGTGAAAGATCACCGGAGTGTTTCAGTTGTTAAGGGTTTGAATCTCGAAGTCAAAGCTGGAGAAATCCTTGGTATTGCCGGTGTTGATGGTAATGGACAAAGTGAATTGATTGAAGCTATAACGGGTTTATACAAAGCGGATAGTGGTTCAATCAAATTGAATGGAAAAGAAATACTTAATATGAAACCTCGTAAGATTTACGAATCCGGTGTGGGTCATATCCCTCAGGATCGACATAAGCATGGGTTAGTGTTAGATTTTCCTATCGGCGAAAATATGGTACTCCAGACCTATTACCAAAAGCCTTATTCGAATAAAGGCGTACTAAGTTATAAAAATATTTATAAGCAAGCAAAAAAACTCATATCTGAGTTCGATGTAAGAACCCCTTCTGAATTCACTCTTGCCCGTGCATTATCCGGTGGAAATCAACAGAAGGCGATCATCGGCAGGGAAGTGGATCGTGACCCGGATTTATTGATTGCGGCTCAACCGACACGGGGTCTTGATGTTGGAGCCATTGAATTTATTCACAAACGCCTGATTGAGCAACGTGATAATGGGAAAGCGGTTCTTTTACTTTCATTTGAATTAGATGAAATCATGAATGTTAGTGATCGAATTGCCGTTATTTATGAGGGGCAAATTGTCGCAATCGTGAATCCGAAGGAAACAACCGAACAAGAGCTTGGACTTCTTATGGCCGGCTCGAAAAGGAAGGAAGCGGGGGATAACGCACATGTCTAATCGATTAACAAATATATTAATCCCGGTTATTTCAGTCCTTTTAGGTATCATTGTCGGAACCATTATCATGCTTGTCAGTGGATACGATCCAATTGCAGGATACTCTGCTTTATGGAATGGGATTTTCGGTGATATTTACTATGTAGGTGAGACCGTTCGTCAAGTCACACCTTACATTTTGGCAGGTTTAGCCGTTGCCTTTGCATTTAGAACAGGTTTATTCAATATTGGGGTAGAAGGCCAACTGATTGTAGGATGGCTCGCCGCTGTCTGGGTCGGGGTTGCGTTTGACGAATTACCTAAGGTGATTCATTTACCACTAGCCATCATCGCAGCAGCATTAGCTGGGGCCCTATGGGGATTCATTCCAGGATTACTTAAAGCAAAATATCGTGTACATGAAGTTATTGTAACGATCATGATGAACTATATTGCACTTCACGTGGCTAATGCCATCATCCGTGATGTGTTAACAGAACGTAAAGATCGAACAGATTATATTGCAGAAACGGCTTCATTGAAATCTCCTTTCTTTGAAAGCATTACGGATTATTCCCGTCTTCATTGGGGTATTTTCGTTGCACTTGCGTGTGTGTTCATCATGTGGTTCTTACTTGAGAAAACAACCCGCGGATACGAATTGCGTTCAGTAGGTTTTAACCAGCATGCTTCACAATACGCCGGGATGAACGTGAACGGAAACATCATTCTTTCGATGGTCATCTCTGGAGCGTTTGCAGGACTTGCAGGAGCAATGGAAGGACTCGGAACATTTGGGTATGCCTCCATTAAAGGTGGGTTTACAGGGGTAGGTTTCGATGGGATCGCTGTTGCCCTTCTAGGAGGGAATGCAGCAATTGGTGTTGTGTTCGCAGCGCTTTTATTTGGAGGACTTAAAGTAGGGGCTCTGAATATGCCACTTGAAGCAGGAATTCCAAATGAGCTGGTAGACATTATTATAGCCCTTATTATTTTCTTTGTAGCATCTGGTTATATGATTCGATACCTTATTCAACGATTTAGTAAAAAGGGGGTGAAATAAGTGGGTTTTATTGATATCTTAACAATCCTCATCCCATCTACATTGCTTTGGGCGTCACCACTTATATTCACTGCTTTAGGCGGAGCATTCTCAGAACGATCTGGTGTAGTTAATATCGGGTTGGAAGGTTTAATGGTCATTGGAGCATTTTCAAGTATTGTATTCAACCTTGCATTCGCAGATACGTTTGGTTCAGCGACTCCTTGGGTTTCTTTACTCATCGCAATGGTAATGGGAGCGGCATTAGCAATCCTTCATGCTGTTGCGTCAATTACATTCAGAGCTGACCAGGTCGTTTCTGGTGTAGCGATCAACTTACTAGCGATTGGTTTGACATTATTCTTAGTCAAACGGATTTATGGTAAAGGTCAAACGGATATTATTTCCGAAGGTTTCGGTAAAGTCGATGTACCATTGCTTCACAAAATCCCGGTCATTGGAGATATTTTCTTCAGCAACACATACTGGCCTCCTTTCGTCGCGATTCTAGTTTCCTTTATTGTATGGTTCATCATGTTTAAAACCCCATTTGGCCTTAGACTGCGTTCTGTGGGTGAGCATCCGATGGCAGCAGATACAATGGGGATTAATGTGACTAAAATGCGCTATATGGGAGTCATTATCTCTGGTGCTTTTGCTGGGGTCGGAGGGGGAGTTTATGCCCAATCGATTTCATCAGACTTTAGCCACGCCACAATAAGCGGTCAGGGTTTCATGGCCCTTGCAGCTTTGATTTTCGGTAAATGGCACCCACTGGGAGCGATGGGAGCGGCTTTATTCTTTGGATTCGCTCAAAGTTTGAGTATTATCGGATCAAGCATTCCTTTATTCGAAAATATTCCGAGCGTATTCTTGTTAATCGCACCGTATGTGTTAACCATCCTGGCCCTTACAGGATTCATCGGTCGTGCTGACGCACCGAAAGCTCTCGGAACACCTTATATTAAAGGGAACCGTTAATTGAATAACAAAACAAAAGGATATCCCGTCATTCGGGGTATCCTTTTTTCACAAGAGGATTGTTCCAAAGCTTCCAAAGGCGTGGAGTACTTGATTGTGGCGAAATGAACGAAAATACTTCTGGTTATGTAGACAAAACATAAAGGATATTCCACCTGCATATAATGGTTTACTCCATGGGTATTTTTCCAAGAGAGGAAGATGCTTGAAATCAATAACTCACTACATGTATAGTTATACATAAATACCGCACAATAAGGGTGTTTATATCTATTTTCATTACAAATTGACGGAAGTGTGGAACTAAGGAGGACGGTACGATGACAGCCATTAATGAAATCGTAAAAAGGAAACAAGGGTACACGCTACATATCGTTCAAACAGATAAGTATAAAACCAACAGCCTGGTTTTGAAAATGAAGGCTCCTTTAGATCAAGATACAGTGACGCTACGGGGGTTACTTCCTCATGTGATGCAAAGCAGTACGAAAACCTATCCGAGTACAACGGAGTTACGATCCTATTTGGATGAACTATATGGTGCGAACTTTTTCGTGGATCTTGGGAAAAAGGGTGAGTATCATGTGGTCAGTATGTCAGTTGAAATTGCCAACGAGAAGTTCTTAAAGGATTCAGAGCCCTTGCTTCAAAAAGGGATTGAATTCTTGGCAGATGTCCTGCAAAATCCTGACGTTGATAATGGTGAATTCGATAAGAAAATAGTAGAGAAAGAAAAACGAAACCAAAAAGTAAGAATACAATCAGTTTATGATGATAAAATGCGCTACGCCAATTCACGGCTAGTGGAAGAAATGTGTAAAGGTGAGCGATTTGCTCTTCACGTCAATGGTGTTAGTGAGGAAGTTGAATCCATAACGGCCAAAAGCTTGTATGAGTATTATCAAAATGTCATGAAAGAAGATCAATTTGATCTTTATGTAATTGGTGATGTGGAAGTGGCTGAAGTTGAAGCACTATGTGATCAACTTCTTCAACTGGGTGATCGTACTTCTCAAAAAGTGGATCCATCTGAAGTGAAACGTAAAGACAAAGAAAAGGTCGTGAAAGAAAAGCAGGACGTTAAGCAAGGGAAGCTCAATATGGGCTACCGTACACATACTCAATATGGAGATGATGACTACTTTGCTCTTCAAGTTTTCAATGGGATATTCGGCGGTTTCTCCCATTCTAAATTGTTCATTAATGTGAGGGAAAAGGCAAGCCTTGCATACTATGCAGCAAGTAGATTGGAGAGTCATAAAGGGCTATTGATGGTGATGTCAGGGATAGAGTTCGAAAAATATGATCAAGCAGTTGGGATCATCAATGAGCAACTCCAAGCCATGAAAGATGGTGACTTTACAGATGGTGAGATTGATCAAACGAAAGCGGTCATTCGAAACCAGCTTCTAGAAACCATTGATACATCAAGGGGACTGGTAGAAATTCTTTACCATAATGCAGTGGGCCATGAGGAAATCGACTTGAAACATTGGCTGGATGAAATTGAAAAAACAAACAAAGAAGATATAGTGAAAGCCGCAAATAAAGTTGAACTGGATACTATCTACTTTTTAACAGGAATGGAGGGATAAAGATGAAGAAAATTTCCTTCGATCAATTACAAGAAAATTTATATTATGAAAAAATGTCCAATGGATTGGACGTATACATTCTCCCTAAAAAAGGATTCAATAAAACGTATGCAACATTCACCACGAAATATGGAAGTATTGATAATCATTTCCTTCCATTGGATGAAGACGAATTGGTTAAAGTACCGGACGGGATCGCCCATTTCCTTGAGCATAAACTATTTGAAAAGGAAGATGGGGATGTATTCCAACAGTTCAGCCGGCAAGGTGCTTCTGCAAATGCATTCACATCTTTCACACGGACAGCTTATCTGTTTTCAAGTACCACCAATGTAGAACAAAATCTTGAAACCCTTATCGATTTCGTTCAAGATCCATATTTCACCGAAAAAACAGTGGAAAAAGAAAAAGGCATCATTGGACAGGAAATTACAATGTATGATGACAATCCAGATTGGCGCCTGTACTTCGGTGTGATCCAAAACATGTACCAAAACCATCCTGTAAAAATTGATATTGCAGGTACGATCGAATCCATTACACCGATTACGAAAGATATGTTGTATCAGTGTTACAATACGTTCTATCATCCAAGTAATATGCTCCTCTTCGTTGTCGGCTCAGTGGAACCTGATCAGATCATGGATCAAATTCGCTCGAATCAGGAAAAAAAGGATTATGAAAAAATGCCTGAAATCAAGCGTGAATTCGAAGATGAGCCAGATACGGTTGCCCAAAAGAAACAAGTACTCAAAATGAATGTACAAAGCCCTAAATGCCTGGTTGGCCTTAAAGCTCCCGAGCCACAGCAACAAGGGAAGGAAATGCTTAAACAAGAGCTTTCCATGAACGTATTCCTGGATATGTTGTTTGGGAAGAGTTCAACTTATTATTCTGAACTTTACAATGAAGGCTTGATTGATGAAACGTTCCATTATGATTACACACAGGAAAATGGATTTGGCTTTCTCACAGTAGGTGGAGATACGGAAAGACCTGATGAATTAGCGGAGAAGGTTCAATCACTTCTTCTTAAAGCCAAGCAAGAATCCCTGTTTACTGACGAGGCGTTAAAAAGAACGAAGAAGAAGAAAATAGGAGCTTTCTTGCGAGCCATTAATTCTCCGGAGTATATAGCGAATCAATTTACACGGTACGCTTTCAATGAAATGGATTTATTTGAAGTTGTACCGACACTTGAAGCATTAAAGTATGAAGATATTCAATCTATTGTGAATACCATTATAAGCAAAGAGCGCTTTACGGTTTGCCAGGTAGTACCTAAATCATAATGAGAGTGGGAACTGCTAAACAGGCAGTTCCCTTCTTTATGTTATAAACGTTGGGGTGAAGCAGATGAAATATGCATTAATAACAGGGGCTTCAGGTGGGATCGGTAGCAGTACGGCTTTGAAGATGGCCGAAGAGGGCTGGAACTTATATTTGCATTATCATTCGAATGAAGAGGCTATGAAAGAGTTGGTACATAGCATTGATCATTGTGGAGTAGAGGTAATTCCCATCCGGGCAGATCTTTCCCTTCCAGAAGAAGTGGAGATCCTTGTAGGAAATATCTTTCAACTTGATGCACTGATCTATAGTAGTGGGAATTCAAACTGGGGATTGTTTCAAGATCACACCGAATCAGATATTGACTATATGATTAACCTTCATGTGAAAAGCCCCATGCTCCTCGTTCAAAGATTGTTGCCAAAGCTGGTTGAGCGAAAAGGAGCTATCGTCATGGTCAGCTCGATTTGGGGGCAGATAGGAGCTGCCTGTGAAGTCGTATATTCGACAGTCAAAGGTGCCCAATTGGCATTCGTGAAATCTCTGAGCAAAGAGCTTGCTTTAAGTGGAGTGAGAATGAATGCAGTAGCTCCTGGAGCCGTTGATACTCCAATGATGGGTTTATTTTCTGAAGAAGAGGTGACGGCTCTTCATGAAGAAATACCGATGGGGCGTCTCGCCAAAGCAGATGAGATAGCAGACTCTATACAGTTTCTACTGTCACCCAAAGCCTCCTATATCACTGGCCAAACCCTGTCAGTAAATGGCGGTTGGCACACCTGAAAAAGTTTTTACAACCAAAGGTTATGGCGCATAATTTTTTCTCCAGGATACAAACTAAGAGTGTATTTCAATAAAGGAGGTCATGACAAATGTCTGTTTTAGATAATTGGTCTGATTGGAAAAACTTTTTAGGTGATCGTCTTCACCAGGCTGAACACGGCGGAATGGAAAATGAAACAGTAACTGACTTAGCTTATCAAATTGGTGACTATTTGGCTAATCAGGTTGAAGCCAAGAACGATCAGGAAAAGGTATTAGCAGATTTATGGTCTGTCGCTTCTCCTGAAGAGCAGCATTCAATTGCTAATATGATGGTGAAACTTGTTAATAACAATGGTACTCGTTAAGGAGAGGGATTTCCCTCTTCTTTTTTTTATACATTTACCCTACTCCATGAAGATGTAGTCCCAATGGAGGTAATTAAACGCCTCAGCCAAACAATGTCCTCAGGGATAAAATGAGAAATTGTACATATTTATGTAGGTTTTGCTTTTCTATTACCAGAAAATCATTTATTATAAGACCTAGATGTTTAAATGAATGTTGAATGAATTTTCTCCAATTGGAATGTCACAGTTTTTAGGGGGGTTACGAATGGAACGGAAAGAATGGTATTTAGAATATGAAATTCAAAAGAATCGTCCAGGCCTCTTAGGTGATATTTCTTCTTTATTAGGAATGCTTTCAATAAATATTGTAACGATAAATGGTGTTGATGAAGGAAGAAGGGGATTGCTTCTTCTTGCAAATAATGATGAACAGATCATCAGGTTGGAATCCATTTTGCAAACGATGGATACCATCAATGTTACAAAGCTGAGAGAACCGAAATTAAGGGACCGCCTTGCTGTTCGTCACGGCCGGTATATTCAGCGTGACGCAGATGACAAGAAAACGTTTCGATTTGTAAGGGACGAGCTGGGCTTGTTGGTCGATTTTTTGGCTGAGTTATTTAAGCAAGAAGGACATAAACTTGTTGGGATTAGAGGGATGCCTCGAGTAGGGAAAACCGAATCCATCGTGGCATCAAGCGTATGTGCAAATAAGAAGTGGCTATTCGTATCCTCTACATTGTTGAAACAAACGATAAGAAGCAAGCTGATCGAAGACGAATACTCATCTGAAAACCTTTTCATCATTGATGGTATTGTGTCAACCCGCCGTGCAAGCGAGAAGCATTGGCAGCTTGTAAGGGAAATTATGAGATTGCCTGCAGTGAAAGTAATCGAACATCCTGATGTTTTTGTTCAAAACTCTGAATATTCGCTTGAAGATTTTGATTATATCATTGAACTTAGAAACGATCCTGATGAAGAAATTACATATGAATTAGTCGAACAAAATAATCTATTTCAAAATTCCGATTTTGGAGGTTTTGATTTTTAATATTGGAAGGTGTTAAGTGGTGACGGAATTAGGAAATCGTTTAAAGGAAGCTCGTGAAGCTAAAGGCTATAGCCTTGAAGATTTACAAAGGATAACGAAAATTCAAAAGCGTTATTTGATTGGTATAGAAGAAGGAAATTATGATGCGATGCCGGGGAAATTCTATGTCCGTGCTTTCATTAAGCAATACTCTGAAGCAGTTGGGCTGTCTCCTGAAGTGATTTTTGAGGAACACAAGGATGAGATCCCGACCACCCATGAGGATGAGATCCCGGTTTCTTTGTCCAGGGTCCAGTCCCGCAAGTCGGTTTCGGAAAGCTCAACAAAGGCATTTGACTTTATACCTAAGTTGCTTATAGCCCTGTTTATTATAGGTGCCCTTATTGCCGTATGGGTGTTCTGGCAGGGGAGAGTAGGGGATAAGGCAACAGAATCAGAGCAGTCAGCAAACCAAGAACAAGTGGATGTTGATGAAAATAAAAGTGCTGAAGATGAAAAGCCTGATGAAGAAAATGAAGAAAAAGAACAAAAGGCTGATAGTAAAGCTTCCGAGGAAGATACAGCTGATGGTAAGAAGGAACAAAAGTCTGAACAATCATTAGTAGCCGTTGATACCGAAGGCAAAAAAACAACCTATGATCTCAAAAGTACTGATGAGTTCAAACTGCAATTATCAGCAAATGGAGACACATGGATCGGGGTATATAATACCGCAGATGAATTGTTGTTTGAAGGTTTATTAAAAGAAGGAAATAAAAAAGACTTTGATTTTTCCTCAGAAAAAAAGGCCTACCTTATCATTGGGGATGCATCGAATACAGATATCTTAGTAAACGGAAAACAACTTGAATACAAAGTTCCCGCTTCGGATGTTGTAAGGCAGGATATTGTCATCAACTACGAACCTGGAACACAACAATAATAAGAAAGAAAGGAGTTTTAATAACTCCTTTTTCTTACATACTATAGGTAGACTATTCTTTAAAGTATTGGAGGTAGAAAGGTGAATTTACCTAATAAGATTACAGTTTCAAGGATATTTTTAATTCCATTATTTTTAATCATTATGCTTGTTCCCTTCAACTGGGGGGATATGATGTTTCTTGGTGCTGAATTACCTGTGAAACATTTTATAGGCGCATTGATTTTTATAATTGCCGCAACAACCGATTGGGTGGACGGATATTATGCACGTAAGCTCGATCTTGTGACGAACTTAGGGAAGTTCTTAGATCCGTTAGCGGATAAATTACTCGTCTCTGCGGCTTTAATCGTTCTCGTAGAGCTTGGACTTGCTCCCTCTTGGATCGTGATTATCATCATCAGCAGGGAGTTCGCTGTAACAGGACTGCGTCTCGTCTTAGCAGGGGAGGGCGAAGTGGTTGCTGCGGGTCAACTTGGAAAAATTAAAACGTGGGCCCAGATTATCGCGATTTCAGCATTGCTTTTGCATAATGCTATTTTCGAGCTAATCAATCTTCCTTTTGCAACAATTGCCCTTTGGGTGGCCATGTTCTTTACCATTTGGTCTGGATGGGATTATTTCAAACATAATAAAAAAGCATTCGTAAATTCAAAATAAATCGTTTTACAAAAGGGGGGGATTCTACTGGAATCAACCCTTTCTTTACATCAATAATAGGAGGAATAAGAATGAATGCAGAAATCATAGCGGTGGGTTCTGAATTGTTGCTAGGACAAATCGTCAATTCTAATGCTCAATTCATTTCAGAGCAACTGGCTGAAATGGGAGTGAATGTTTACTACCACACTAGTGTTGGTGACAATCCGGAACGATTACAGGATGCCATCACGGTGGCAGAAGGGAGAGCTGAATTATTGATATTCACCGGTGGTCTTGGCCCCACAAAGGATGACCTAACGAAAGAAACGATTGCAAGCTCCCTGGGCACGACTTTGACGATGGATCAGGAAGCCTTGGAATCAATCAAAAGCTACTTTGTGAAGGTGAACCGGGAAATGACCCCAAATAATGAAAAACAGGCGCACATATTAGAAGGGTCTGATGTTTTGAAAAACGAACACGGTATGGCACCCGGTATGTTATACAAAAAGGATGGAAAGGCCTATATGCTTTTACCCGGTCCTCCATCTGAGATGAGGCCTATGTTTAGTAAATACGGAAAACAAGCGATATTCACCTTGCTAAAGAAGAAGGAAGTTATTTATTCCAGAGTCCTGCGTTTTTTCGGTATAGGAGAGGCACAACTTGAAACAGAGTTGGAAGAGCTGATTGATAACCAATCCAATCCTACCATTGCACCACTTGCAAGTGATGGTGAAGTCACACTTAGGCTGACGGCCAAACACGAATCAAAGGATGTTGCTATTACGCTACTGGACGGAGTAGAAGCAGAAATTATGAAAACAGTTGGGGAGTATTTTTACGGATATAACCAAGATTCTCTAGTTGAGGTTGGATTCAATCTGTTAAAGGAAAAGGGGCTCTCTTTATCATGTGCAGAAAGCCTGACCGGCGGACTTTTTCAAGCCCAATTGGCATCGTTACCCGGTGCCTCTTCAATCCTAAGTGGCGGAGTAGTATGTTATCAGGACGAGGTTAAGAAAAAGGTTTTATCCGTGAGGGAGAGTACACTGACAGAGCACACATCCGTAAGTGAGCACTGTGCAAGAGAACTTGCTGAAAATGTAAGGGAGCTTCTTTCTTCCGACATCGGAATGAGTTTTACCGGTGTTGCCGGCCCGGGATCACATGAAGGCCACCCCTCAGGGACTGTCTGGATCGGGATGTCAATGAAAGGCAAACCAACCAAGGCATTTCGATTAGATTTGGGTGGAGGACGAAATGATAATCGCATGAGAACAGTAAAGTATGGTTGGCATTTTTTGATCAAGGCATTGAGTTAAATGAACGAGAGGCTGCTTTCTTTTTTGAGGGCAGCCTTTTTATTATGCTGAATGAATAAGTGCGTTTTGAGGAGAATATTGATCGTTCCAATTGGTAAAAAAAAGAAAATGCAATCATTATTCGGATGAACCCTACACATTTCAATTAACTAAACCAATAGAAAAAAACCGAATGAATGTTCGATTTTTTTCTTGTTTTCTAGTATAAAAACGTTTATAGTATAGATAGGTTGGATTTGAGACAAGCTTATAAGTTGTCGATTTCAAGTTCTATATTCAAAGGAGGAAAATTTGTGAGCGATCGTAAAGCAGCCTTAGATATGGCGTTAAAACAAATAGAAAAACAGTTTGGTAAGGGCTCTATCATGAAGCTTGGAGAGAAAACGGATAGAAACATAGTAACATGTCCAAGTGGGTCACTTGCACTGGACGCTGCGCTTGGAATAGGCGGATATCCTCGTGGTAGAATCATTGAGGTATATGGTCCAGAATCGTCTGGTAAAACAACAGTAGCACTTCATGCAATTGCAGAGGTTCAGGCTCAAGGTGGTCAAGCGGCATTTATCGATGCCGAGCATGCACTGGATCCTGAATATGCACAGAAGCTTGGAGTAAACATAGATGAATTATTACTTTCACAACCTGATACAGGTGAGCAGGCATTAGAAATTGCTGAAGCTTTAGTACGTAGTGGAGCAGTCGACGCTATCGTTATTGACTCTGTTGCAGCCCTTGTGCCGAAAGCGGAAATCGAAGGGGAAATGGGAGATGCCCATGTAGGACTTCAAGCCCGTTTAATGTCTCAGGCTCTACGTAAGCTTTCAGGTGCTATCAATAAATCGAAAACCATCGCGATATTCATTAACCAAATTCGTGAAAAGGTTGGAGTCATGTTTGGTAATCCCGAAACAACTCCTGGTGGTCGTGCACTTAAATTCTATTCTTCTGTACGTTTGGAAGTTAGACGTGCCGAAACGCTTAAACAGGGGAACGAAATGGTAGGGAACAAAACCAAGATTAAAGTGGTGAAAAATAAAGTTGCTCCTCCATTCCGTGTAGCTGAAGTTGATATCATGTACGGAGAAGGGATTTCCAAAGAAGGTGAAATCGTTGACCTTGGATCGGAACTGGATATTGTCCAAAAAAGTGGTGCCTGGTACTCATATAATGAGGAACGATTAGGTCAGGGCCGTGAAAACGCAAAGATCTTCCTTAAAGAGAATCCTGAGATCCGTAGCGAAATCATGCTGAAAATCCGTGAACATTATGGGTTGGATACGGGCCGAGCTGAAACAGACGAGCAAGGTGACTTAAGTCTGTTAGAAGACTAAGTGAGTTGGTAGAGAAGCGACCATCTTTTGGTTTGCTTCTCTTTATTATATAGGCTCATTGTAAAGGCAGATTGTTACGTTTTTTTACATATTTAACGCTCTTTCCTTGTACTGACTTCTGCAGAATAAGATAGACAATTGAATCCATATATCACTCTACAGAGTATTCTCACCATCGACACTATAGCGGAAATCAGTGACTACCTGTATTTGAAAATAATGAAGAATACAGTGGATATGTATGTCAAACAAACTTTTGGTAGAAAATAGTAATATTCCTTTTTTCTCAAAGATAGCACCTGATTGTCATAAATGGATGATTGCAAATCCAATTTTTACAAATGTCTTCACAAGTTTAAAAAAATTGAAAAAGCTGTTTATGGCTTTAAAGTCATCCATAACCCCAGAGTGACAGTGTCAATTTATGTCGAATGGGAAAAATCCCTTGAGAAATCTAGTGATAGAAGGCTCTACCCCTTGACAATAAATTTTCAGAGATTTAAAATTAACATGTATATTTTACAAATTTTTCGAATGAATATTTGAAAGCCTAGCGCTGTATATTTTGTTCAAATGAGCAATGTACAAGCCGACATGTAAAAGACATGATGACAGTTCATAGCAAGAGGAGGTGAAATAATGCAACCTATTACAATCATCTTCATTTTGCTTGGCCTTATCGTCGGTGTAGTTGTTGGATACCTAATTCGTAAGTCCATTGCTGAAGCAAAGATTGCTGGTGCTAAAGGTTCAGCGGAGCAGATTTTAGAAGATGCGAAGCGCGAGGCAGATGCTCTGAAGAAAGAAGCACTTTTGGAAGCAAAGGACGAAAATCATAAACTTCGCACAGAAATGGAAAATGACCTTCGTGAACGAAGAAATGAATTGCAAAAACAAGAAAATCGTTTGATGCAAAAAGAGGAAAACCTCGATCGAAAAGATGAAACGCTTGATAAGCGTGAAGCCTTACTCGAGAGAAAAGAGGGAACTCTTAACGAGAGACAACAACATATTGAAGAGATGGAAAGCAAAGTGGACGAGATGGTACGATCACAGCAAACAGAGCTAGAGCGTATCTCAAGCTTAACCCGTGATGAAGCGAAAGGAATCATTCTTGACCGCGTTGAAAATGAACTTTCCCATGATATCGCTATTATGGTGAGAGAACATGAAACACGTGCGAAGGAAGATGCAGATAAGAAGGCGAAAGAAGTCCTTTCACTGGCTATTCAGCGTTGTGCCGCAGAACACGTGGCAGAAACAACGGTTAGTGTTGTGAACCTACCGAATGATGAGATGAAAGGTCGAATTATTGGGCGAGAAGGACGTAACATTCGTACGCTGGAAACACTTACAGGAATCGATTTAATTATTGATGATACTCCTGAAGCAGTTATTCTTTCTGGTTTTGATCCGATTCGTAGAGAAACGGCTCGAATTGCATTAGAGAAATTAGTTCAGGATGGACGTATTCACCCTGCGCGAATTGAAGAGATGGTGGATAAATCCCGACGTGAAGTGGATGAGTATATCCGTGAAATTGGTGAACAAACAACATTCGAAGTTGGCGTTCACGGCCTTCACCCGGATTTAATTAAAATCTTAGGACGATTAAAGTATCGTACAAGTTACGGTCAAAACGTCTTAAAACATTCAATGGAAGTGGCTTATCTATCAGGATTACTTGCAGCAGAACTTGGCGAAGACGAAAGACTTGCCAAACGTGCTGGACTACTTCATGACATCGGAAAAGCGATTGACCACGAAGTAGAAGGAAGCCACGTTGAAATTGGAGTGGAACTTGCAACGAAATACAAAGAACACCCTGTAGTCATTAACAGTATCGCCTCTCACCACGGAGATACAGAACCTACGTCCATTATAGCTGTCCTTGTTGCCGCAGCAGATGCTTTATCTGCAGCGAGACCTGGAGCCAGAAGTGAGACGTTGGAGAACTATATCCGTCGACTTGAGAAGCTTGAAGAAATCTCAGAGTCTTATGAAGGCGTTGAGAAATCCTTCGCGATCCAAGCGGGTCGAGAAGTACGTATTATGGTTCGACCGGAAGCCATTGATGATTTGGAATCTCACCGATTAGCTAGGGATATTCGTAAACGAATCGAGGATGAGCTTGATTATCCGGGCCATATTAAAGTAACGGTTATCCGCGAAACAAGAGCTGTTGAATACGCAAAATAAGAGGTTGACTCAAAAAGGGATATCCCTTTTTGAGTCAGCTTTTTTTATCGACCGCGTAAATCAAACGCTCAACCCTTTAATGATGAATAGACCTGAAACCATTTATGATACAATAACTACAAGACTCAATACATATAGAGAAGGGAATTTTCATGAAAATATTATTTGTTGGAGATGTTGTCGGCTCAATGGGCCGAGAGATGATTACAGAATACTTGCCAAAGCTTAAGAAAAAGCACTCGCCAGACTTTACGATCGTTAATGGGGAGAATGCTGCATCTGGCAGGGGGATTACAGAGAAAATCTACAAACAATTTTTACAAGATGGTGCCAATATTGTGACCCTAGGAAATCATACATGGGATAATAGAGACATCTTTGATTTTATCGATTCTGCAAAGCAATTGGTGAGACCAGCCAATTTTCCTGAAGGAACACCGGGGAGCGGTTTGGTTTTTGCTGAAGTGTATGGGAAAGAAGTAGCTATTATCAATGCCCAGGGAAGAACCTTTATGCCTCCTCTTGATGACCCGTTTAAGGCACTTGATGAGCTCGTTGATGAAGCGAGGAAGAGGACATCAATTATATTTGTTGACTTCCATGCGGAAGCCACCAGTGAAAAACAAGCTGTGGGATGGTTTTTAGATGGACGGGTATCTGCCGTAATCGGAACCCATACACATGTTCAAACAGCGGATAACCGTATTCTTCCAAACGGTACAGCTTTTATGTGTGATGTGGGTATGACCGGACCGTATGACGAAGTATTAGGAATGAGTAAAGATTCTGTTTTAAAGAGATTCCAGACCAGTTTACCAGTTCGTTTTGAAGTACCTAAGACCGGACGGAAGATTTTGAGTGCATGTTTAATCGATATTGATCAAAAGACAGGAAAAGCAAAAAAAATCGAACGACTATTAATTAACGAAGACCACCCTTTCATAACAGAATATTAAATGTTTTCCTTCCTTTTTCGGTATGACCGGAATGATTTGTCCATTTCCTGAATATAGTAGCAGTGGAATCATTTATACCAAGTTTGTTCTTTAACACGGACATGCGGTATGGGGGAAATGACAAGGAGGAAAAGGAATGGAAATATTAAAAGTTTCAGCAAAATCTAATCCTAATTCTGTAGCTGGTGCACTCGCCGGTGTTCTTCGTGAGAGAGGAGGAGCTGAGATTCAAGCGATTGGGGCAGGTGCTCTAAATCAAGCAGTTAAAGCAGTGGCGATTGCGAGAGGTTTTGTAGCTCCCAGTGGTTTAGATTTAATATGTATCCCGGCATTTACAGATATCCTGATCGATGGGGAAGAGCGTACGGCGATAAAGTTAATTGTAGAACCAAGATAATAAATCATGGGCTGTTCATTAAAGAGGATTCTTTAGTGGACAGCCCTTATACTATTAATAATGGTACATATTTTCGTTGTGACCGAAAGGATGAACGCACATGATATTTGATGCACATTGTGATGTGTTGATGAAGTTATACGTAGAACAGGGAATGGGAGCTTTTCAAACGAATCACAAATTACATATTACCTACCCTCAGCTCATTCAAAGCAATGGTAAGGTTCAATTGTTTGCAATCTACATTCCCTCCTATTTAAAACCAGGGGACCGATTTCAAGCTGCGTTAGAAATGGTGAATATATTTCATAATCAAATCTTGAAGCCCAATCCGAAACTCAGATTTGTAACCTGTAAAAAGGATTTAAAGAGACTGGGGAAGGAAGAAATTGGTGCAATGCTTACGCTTGAAGGCGCAGAGGCAATAGAGGAAGATCTCACGAAGCTTGAGATTCTGTACAGACTCGGTGTCCGCTCTGTCGGGTTAACGTGGAATTGGGCCAATGGGGTTGCAGATGGTGCCCTTGAACCAAGGGGGGGAGGCTTGACCAATTTTGGTCATGAAGTTGTTGCTTTTTTGAATGATAAGAAACTGTGGACAGATGTATCCCATTTATGCGAAAAGGCATTCTGGGATACGATTGATATAGCAGATTTCCCCATTGCCTCTCACTCAAATGCATATTCAATCTGTCCCAATCCCCGAAACTTGAAAAATGATCAAATCGAAGCTCTTATTCAAAAAGATAGTGTGATGGGGATTACCTTTGTGCCTCCCTTTTTAACCAAGAAGGGGATAGCAGAGATTTCGGATGTGATCAGGCATGTAGAACATGTCTGCAGTTTGGGCGGGGAGAATCATATTGGCTTTGGTTCAGACTTCGACGGAATAACTGAGACGGTGATAGGTTTATCTTCATTCGATCAATATGATCATTTAATTAACACACTTCAACGATACTATAGTGAGAAACAAGTGAAAAAATTCTTATTCGAAAACTTTGCCGGAAGATTGCCAGATTAATGATAGATAAGCCACTAAAGGTTAACTTTTAGTGGCTTATTCATGACTATATTAATGTGATTACACTCATAATCTCTTTAATACTGTAGTGATTTAAATAAAAAAGTGATAAACTGATAGAGTGAACACGCAGTAGAATGTTACAACAATCCTTCTAAATAATCGATTGAATGAACTGAAGAAAATATGCTTCTATAATAGATGCTGCAAATAATGATTGAAGGGGTGTAATAAATGAAGGAACAACTTTCATGGAAGGTTGGCGGCCAGCAAGGTGAAGGAATAGAGAGTACAGGTGAAATCTTTTCCATGGCCCTAAACCGCCTTGGCTATTTCTTATATGGTTACCGCCATTTCTCCTCTCGAATTAAGGGTGGCCATACAAATAATAAAATTCGGGTAAGCACCACACAAGTGCGTGCGATTTCTGACGACTTAGATATATTGGTTGCATTTGACCAGGAAACGATTGATGTGAATTATAAAGAATTACATAGTGATGGCGTTATTATCGCAGATGCAAAATTCAAGCCTGAGAAGCCTGAAGATACAAGCGCTTCCCTGTTCATCATTCCTTTCACTGAATTAGCGACGGGACTTGGGACATCATTGATGAAGAACATGGTGGCAGTAGGTGCGACTTGTGCCGTTCTTAACCTTGATCCTGATGTTTTCAAGGAAGTAGTAGAAGAAATCTTCGGTCGCAAAGGTGAGGCGGTTGTAGAGAAGAATATGGAAGCCATTAAACAAGGATTCCAAACGATGAAAGAAGAACTCGGAGACAAGGTTGGCTCTTTACAACTGAGGGAAGCAGATGGAAATAAGCGCATGTTTATGATCGGAAACGATGCCATAGCACTTGGTGCACTTGCAGGTGGCGTACGATTGATGGCTGCCTATCCGATTACTCCAGCATCAGAAATCATGGAATACCTCATCAAGAAACTCCCGATGGTGGGTGGAACAGTCATCCAAACAGAGGATGAAATTGCAGCTGCCACGATGGCAATCGGAGCCAACTACGGAGGAATCCGTTCCTTCACGGCTTCTGCTGGACCAGGTCTTTCCCTCATGATGGAAGCGATTGGATTATCCGGGATGACGGAACAGCCTTTGGTTGTCGTTGACACTCAACGTGGAGGACCGTCTACGGGACTTCCGACAAAACAGGAGCAGTCCGATTTAATGGCCATGATCTATGGCACACATGGTGAAATCCCAAAAATCGTTCTGGCACCAAGCACAGTACAGGAAGCATTTTATGATACGGTGGAAGCTTTCAATCTAGCCGAGGAATATCAATGCCCGGTCATCATTCTTTCTGATCTTCAACTTTCCTTAGGGAAGCAAACGGTTGAACCTTTGGATTATAGTAAAGTGGAAATCCGAAGAGGGAAGCTTGTTGGTAATGAAACTGATTTGGATGAATTAGATCCGAAAAAATATTATAAGCGATTTGAAGTAACAGAAGATGGGGTATCTCCCCGTGTCATTCCTGGAATGAGAAACGGAATTCATCATGTAACAGGAGTAGAGCATGATGAAACAGGAAAGCCTTCTGAATCACCTGTGAATAGAAAGGCCCAAATGGATAAGCGTTTGAGGAAGCTTGATAACATTAAATTCAATCAACCAATCCACGTCAACGCACCTCATGAAGAAGCTGACCTTTTGTTAGTTGGCTTCAACTCCACACGTGGAGTTATTGAAGAAGCGATGGGCAGATTGGAAATGGATGGCCTTAAAGTGAATCATGCTCACATCCGCTTAATTCATCCGTTCCCGACAATTGAATTGGAACCGCTTATGCAATCAGCGAAGAAAGTGATCGTGATCGAGAATAATGCCACAGGTCAACTTGCCAACATTATCAAAATGAACGTTGGATACGGAAATAAAATCACAAAGATGACGAAGTATGATGGAACACCATACTTACCTAATGAAATTCATACTAGATGTAAGGAGTTGAACTAACCCATGGCTACCTTTAAAGATTTCAGAAATAATGTTAAACCAAACTGGTGTCCTGGGTGTGGTGACTTCTCAGTACAAGCTGCGATTCAACGGGCATCGGCCAATGTGGGGTTGGACCCTGAACAATTGGCTGTCGTATCAGGAATCGGCTGTTCGGGACGTATTTCAGGATATATCAATTCCTACGGGTTTCATGGTATCCATGGACGTTCACTTCCTATTGCCCAAGGGTTGAAGATGGCAAATAAGGATTTAACAGTGATTGCTTCTGGCGGTGATGGGGATGGGTTTGCCATCGGACTTGGTCACACCATTCATGCCATACGCCGTAATGTTGATGTTACCTATATCGTCATGGATAATCAGATTTATGGTTTGACGAAAGGTCAAACATCTCCACGTTCGTCAACCGGTTTCAAAACTAAATCGACACCAGAGGGAAGCATCGAGCCAGCTCTTGCACCAATGGAAATGGCGCTTACGGCAGGTGCAACATTTGTTGCACAAAGTTTCTCTTCGGACCTAAAAGAGCTGACATCATTAATTGAAGCTGGACTTAATCATAAAGGCTTCTCATTGATTAATGTGTTCAGTCCTTGTGTAACATATAATAAGATCAATACGTACGACTGGTTCAAAGAGAATCTGACAAAGCTTTCTGAAGTGGAAGGTTATGACCCTTCTAATCGGGAACAAGCAATGAATACACTTATGGAGAAAGATGGACTGGTAACAGGTTTGATATATCAAAATCTACAACAGCCGTCTTATCAAGATCTTGTGGCAGGGTATTCTAAAGAACCTTTGAGCAGTCATGATTTAAAGCTGGATGAAAGCAAATTCGATGATTTGGTGAAGGAATTCATGTAATAGAAAAAGGGCCTGAGCCAAAAGTTTAATAGTCGAAGAAAAATCCGAACGATCATTCGAAATTCTTACATTAGAATTCGAATAAGTTCGGATTTTTTTAATGGTTTTAGATAAAGCAATTTTTATTGTTTTTACCTTGTTCTAGGTGTTTATTGGAGTGATTTAGTTATGTCCTGGCATCTTATTCTTTAATTTATTGATTTCTTCAATTAAAAGGGCATTTGTGAATTGAAGATGTTGAATGGTATTTTCCTGTTTTTTTAATAATTTTTTCGTTTCTGATGAATCTCCACCATCGGATATGAAAGCTTCTTCTTTCATTTGTCTAATATTCATTTTGACTGTTTGGAGTGTATTGGTGTACATTTCAATATCAGCTTGTTGTTTTTTAAGCTTATTTTTAAGGGTTCGAATAGATTCTTCATGATTCCTTTCAAGACGGGATGCTTCTGTAAGTTTTTTCGTTTGATGAAATAAGATGTCCTCATAATAGAATGTCATATCTTTTAACTGTTGAAAGGCATCATTCACCACTTCTTCCTTTAAATAAAGCTGAGTCTTTAAGGTATCATTTTCATTCGCGAGGAGATCAATCCTGTTCTCTTGGCAAACACTCTTAAGGAGGAAAGACTCCTGCTTTCTATTCCATTCTTTCTCCATTTCCCCTAATCGCTTTTCAAGTTCCCAAAGTTCGATTTCTTTCTTATATAATTGCTTTTCCATCTCTTCCTTGGTTGAAAGAAACTTCTCCATTTCATTCGTTAAGTGACAAATCGTCATTTGTGATGCAATGATATCCTTGTGAAAGGAACCTTTAGATAATTGTAATCGTTCAGTATGCAGTTTTGAATCTGTTATATAGAGGTGATTGATTTTCCGAAGTTGATCCCGGAGTTGATTAACTGTAAATCGAAGCTTTGTGATCTCCTTTTCTTGTGCTATATGATGGGAAAGGGAATCTTGTGATTGTTTATCGAGTTGCAATTCCTTGTTCTCCAAGTATTCACCATATTCGTCGACTTTCTTTCGCAAGTCCTGATTTTCTTTTTGTAAGGCAGTGTATTTTTGAGCAAGGGATTCTTCAGCTAAGAATGAACATTTTTGTCTGTACTTTTCCATTTCTGATTTATAGTGGATGATTTGCTGTTGAAGTTGAATGGAAGAAAGCTGTTTCATGTGACTTCTCCTCTCTGTGCGCTTTTACTAGTATGTATATGTTCAAACCAGGTTTAACGCTAATAGTCAATAAAATAAGCCATGTAAACTTCCCAGCGTTTACATGGCTTTTATATATAATTAATATCATTGCAATGATAGAAAAATCGTTCACGTTCGTAATATTCATTTAAAAGAGTAAGCGTAACTCAATAGAGGTTATTCAAAAGCTATATTTTAACATTTCATCGTTATGGTCATAGTTAAGAATTTCACAAGTTGGATAGAGTGGGTATTGATAAACTCCACATTCCCCCTTTCCTTATGTTATATGATATGCCGTTTGGAAATTTGGAGTACCGACAAATGTCTATAGAATCAGCCTATTTTTTACTAGTTTACTAAAAGATAGTATTCCGCCTAGTAATTTTTTTTTGAAAAAATAGGTGTTTACTCTATACCAAATCCATTCTCGTCCATAGGATATAATGTGATATAAATATTCATTAAAAGAAAGGAAGATTTGTTTGAAGAAGCGTAAACAAATTAGGGGTTCCCAGACTCCTACACCATCACCGTCACCAATCCCTTTGGATCCCAATGATTTAGCACCGGAATGTATTCGTGTAGACAAAGTATATGACTGGGTGTTCTTCGCGAACAAATACGAAAACAAGAACTTTATTCCCGATGAAGCATGCCGCGCAGCAGTGAGTGCAGCATTGGCAGCTGGTCAAAGAGTAGAGGTGCAAACTGCTCCAGTTAATCCGGCTGACGTCAGCGTTTCAGGTTCGATCATTGAAAATGGTAACCCTGGAAAAGTGCTTATTGTTTGGACGGTTCCTGTTGATGTAACAATCTTAATCGCAGGGGTTGCAGAATGTTCCTTTACTGTACGTACACAATTCACTGATGAAATTATGCTGTGTGTACCGGTAGGAATTACAAATGAAAACTTAAACATCAGAGCGACGCAAGTCATTGCAACCTCTGGTGGAGTATTAATGGGACCAGATCCATTCGGACCAATGATCCCTCTTAAAGTAGTACTATGTAAAGATGTTCAAGTTGAGTATCCGGTTAAGCTTGAAGTATTAGCTAAATTCTGTTTCCCACGACCGAACAATATCCCTGTGCCTGAAGAAAGACTTAAATGTGATTTGAGCCTACTAGAATTCCCACGTCAATGCCCTGGATTATTCCCAGTTGCGAACTGTGAATGCCAAGCGACTGCTTTGGCTAGAAATGAAGATACGGAAGCAACATTCGGTACTGGCGGTACAGCTGACATTGTAACAGGTCTATCTACTTTAAGAGCAGAAATTTGTCAAGAATGCTCACTTGGAGACAGCACTTGGTCTTACTCCTTCACAGATACAGAAGTAGGTCCTACACCGGCTCCGACTGCAACTGGATTCCAACCGGACTTCAGCTTCACTTTCGATCCATCTTCTATTGATAGAGTAACATGTAGTGTCGATGCACTTACTGCAGTTGGAGAAGGAATCCGTTACTTTGATGGAGCACCTGAACAGTTATTCTACGAATTGCAAATCTTTGATGCTCCAACTGAAGGTTTCCGCTTAATTCTAAGAAATACAGCTAACGTTGTAATCTTTGATAGTGGTGTTGTTGATGCCTTAGTTGAGTTTGGTGAGTGTGATACATTCGCTGATTTACTTGGAGGTTTAGAAGGTTAATTAAATAAGGGAGAGAGGCATCTCTCTCCTTTTTTTAACATGTAAACAAACCGTACATAAGATAATAAAAAAAGGTTATTAGGAGTGATTATAAGATGAGCGAGGAGGTAAATATATCGGAATCCAAGATGGAAAACCATGAAATATTGAATGATATCCAAGTTCTTTCTAAGGATTTGGAGTCTCTTTATAATCATTATTCAAAGCGAATCCGAAATGTGTCAGAGGAATTGTCCAAGGAGAGGTCCAAGCACAGAGTTTATCAATTCGAAATTGCTGAGAATCATCACACCATTCAAATGTTAACTGAACAAATTGATTATTTACTTCAGGAAAATGAGGTGAAACATGAGCTCTATCTTCAAATACAACATCAATTAAATGTAGCATCTGTACCAATCGAGATGCCATCAGGCAATCCAACAATAGAACAGAACAATCATGATGACGACAAAGACATTCATGAAAATGGCATATGGAATCGCGATAATCCAGTACTTGCTGCAACCATCCCTGAAATAAGGATCATTTATGAAAGCACCCAAAGTGATGAGAAATTAAATCTCGAGAGAATAAAAAATGATATTATCTCTCTTTTGATGGAAGTAAATGAATTTTTTTTAACTGAAAGTGAAAAATTCGCAAAAGTTGACCTGTGTGAACATGCATTTTATGCCCATATAGGTTGGATTCAAATACAGAAAAAAAAGTTCGTTATTATAAAAAATGAAAGGTGGCATAACAAAGTGTGGAATTTTTTATGGGGTAAGCATGAGGAAAACAATCACCCGGAAATCATTAAAAAACTTGATTTGATTGAGGATCAATTGGTGTCTTATTCGACGAAATACAATGAAGTCAAAGATTCTCTTCAACAGAGTAAAGAGCGAGGGGAAACCACTCAAGACTATTTGAAGAAAATTAGTGCTTTATATGATGAATTGAAAAAAATCGAAGGATACTATGAAGAGAAACTCCATGGATTGAGGAGTCAGGTAGAAGAATATAAACAAAGAGAAAACGATCTCGAACGACAAGTGGACTTACTAAACGAAAAGTATATGGGGAAACAAAAGGAAAAAAGTCAGCGTGAAGTGGAGCTTGAGAAGGAATTAGCCCAACTTCGCAAAGATCTTCAATCCCAATCCAATAAGAAAAATGAATTGTATAACAAAATGAAGCAACAGAGTTCTTCAAAGAAGCAAACTCCTCAAGTTAACCCTCAATTCGATGAATACGGCAGTATCCCAATGTCTTCTGATTCTAAGCGTACCATGTTCAATCCAAATAAATACATGCGTTAAATGTGAAAGGGGGGATAAAAATGCAATCTAAAGATTTGAACCAAATTTATAAACAGAAAAAAAGTATACCCATGGGAATTAAAAAAGAAGAAAGAATTCAAATGGAAGTCAAAAGAACGAAATTTAAATTTAAAGGCTGTGGGTGCAACGCCTAAAGAAAGTATTCAAATCCCTAAACAGCTATATTCCGATCTTATGAATCAAGCCAGAAATTCTCTTCCAAATGAAGCATGCGGATTAATATCAGGTTTAATAAATAGATGTATGACACTATGGCCAATGAAAAATATTGAACCTTCCCCTTATTCGTTTGCCATGGACGAAGAGGAACAGGAATTCGTCTTTAAACAGATGAAGAGTCAAAAGGAGAAATTTCTGGCTATATATCATTCACATCCATATGGGAGTGCAATACCTTCTAAGGATGACATCAGATATGCCGTATTTTCAGAAGTATATTATTTAATTGCAGCCATTGGAAAAAATACAGGGAAATTAAAGTGTTACAGGATTAGGAATAACAAAGTAACTCCAGTAAAAATAATTTTAAAGTAATAATTGTGGAGTGATTTTTTTCACTCCAATTTTTTATGTCCAATCAATAACTAAAAACATGCATATATTGAAGTAAGAAAAAATATTGCCAAAGGAGAAATTATTAAATGAAGGTTTCTATAATTATTCCTTTCTATAATTGTCCATATATTGACCGAGCTATAAAAAGTGCCCTTAACCAAACATATAAAAATATTGAAGTGATAGTGGTCGATGATGGATCGACTATCCATATAGATAAATTGGAGCCATTTAAAGGGAGGATCAAGTATATCAAGAAACAAAATGGTGGCACCGCTTCTGCACTAAATGTGGGCTTGAAGAGTGCATCAGGTAAGTACTTTGCTTGGCTGAGTTCAGATGATATGTTCCTAAATAATAAAGTGGAGAAACAATTAGCGTTTATGCAGCGTAAAAGAGCTGAAATTTCTTATACTGCGTTCAAAACGATAAATGAAGGTAATATTATCATTAATGAAATACACTCAAAACAAATGAGGATTGCTGATTTCAGAAATGTGTTATTAAAGGGATGTCCGATTAATGGATGTACCGTGATGGCTGAAGTAGATTTGATAAAAAGTGTGGGGTTGTTCAATGAGAACTTAAAGTATGCCCAGGATTATGAGATGTGGTGCAGGATCAGTTTGAAAACGCATATTAAATATTTCGATGAGGCTCTAACTCTATATAGAGTACATTCTAGAATGGGTTCTTTAAATCATTCACCAGAAATAAATAAAGAATCGATACAGATTCAAAATAAGTACAGGCTTTTATTTAAGACTTTCAAATATGGAAGGAAAAGGATTTAAAATAATGATAAAGATAAAAGATAGGAGTTGAAAAAGAATGAAGAATGAAAAAATAAACATTTCACCCTTTATAGCCAATTCTGTTCCTAAAAGTGGGACCCATTTAGTAAGTCAAATTTTATTGGGTATTCCTGGAATGCAGCATTCTTTAGCCATATATGGACACTATGATGAACAACCAAAAGAGAATTTGAAAAAGTTATCTCAAATTTCAAATAATGAGTTCGGGAATGGTCATTTATTTTATTCTGAAGATTGGAGAAGTTATTTGTTATCAAAAAAGCTGAAACAAATTTTTTTATATAGGGACCCTCGTGATGTAATTGTCTCATATGCTCACTTTATACCGAAACATAAACCACATCACTTACATTCTTCGTTCATTCATAAAACTTTTGAGGAAAGGATAAAATTTTTATTGGATGGAGGTAAGATTATTACTTACAACAATGTAGTAATTCAGCCACCATTCCATGAATGGTACTTGAGATTTTCTCAATGGAAAGCATCGGAAAATGTTCTACCAATTCGCTTTGAAGATCTAGTTTATAGTGATATAAGTAGAAAAAGGACAATACTCAATATAATAGATTACCTTTGTGTAAGTAAAGAATGTGGTTTTGATAGGGAACAAATAGTTGATAAGATGATCTTAAATATTGACCCAAAATCCAGTACAACGTTTAGAAAGGGGAGAATAGGAAGTTGGCAAGAGGAACTAGATTGTGAATTGAAAAAATATTTTAAATTAAATACAGGAACATTGGTATCAGATATGGAGTATGAAGAGTAGAAAATTTGTAATATTCTATGCTTAAGCCTCGTCAGTTATACAAACACTTAAATATATTAACTATATTAGCACTAGGAGGGAAAATATGAAGGGCAGTAATATTTAGATGGATATATTGCATCTATGTTTTCAAAGCCAATTTATTTCCCGTTATATTCTAAAGACTTCCGGATATCGAGAGGGGTATTTTGAAAGAAAATATTCTATAGAAAATATAGGGTCAATCCTTCCTAACTATAGTAAACATCCCATTCATGGAAGAAGCTTTGTTAAAACTTAACAGAGCTTCTTCCATTTTATACGTGAATTAACTACATGGCTCTATAGTTCCACAAACATCAGGAAGTACGACTGTTAATAGGAGTCAAGGTGAATGTTCTTATGAAATTTGTAATGATGATTAAGATCTCATTGATATTAAAAGAGGATGGTAGTGATGAAATATAAAAACCACCCGTTAAAAGGTGGTGGAAATCCCTCATACTTAAATTAAATGGAGTGTTTAAAGTAAATCTAAATCTTTTAGCATATAAGAGAAATTTGTGGAGTATTTCTCTAAAGAGAAGTTTTCTTTAACGAAATTTTGTGCGTTTATTCTTAATTGTTCCTTTAAGGTTGGGTTGTTTAATAACTCAATCGCTTGTAATTTTCCATTTTCCACAATGTTCTTCTTAATTAATTTTCCCGTTATATTGTGGAAAATGAAACTCTTTATTCCATCTGAATCTGTTGTAATCACAGGACACATACAGCTCATCGCTTCCACAATTGCATATCCGAATCCCTCTACCCTGGAAGTAGATAATAATAATCCTCCTGAATTCCCTATTCTTGAGTAATAATATGCCATTTTATTATGGGGAATATTTGAGTATTGAGTAACCTTATCTTTTAAACCTAGTTTATTAAGCATACGTTTGAATTGAATCTTTTCTTGAGGATCTCCCAGGTTGTCATCAGTGAAAATCCAAATCCTTAAATCTCTATTAATCTTACATAACTCAGACGATATTAGTAAAAAATCTCTCCAATTTTTGTTTTCTTCGATTCTTCCTACCCAGCCGATAATTGTATTCTTTTCGATTGGCATATTAAACGTTTTATAAGTAAATGAACTTGTATCAATACAATTATGAAAGCTGAATTTCTTCTTATTCGGGTAATATTTTTGAACCAACTCAATTAAATGGGGTGTTTGAGGATAAAGGATTGCATCGGCATATTCATTCACAATAGTCCGGGCGTTTTTTAAGATTTGATCAGCTTCCGAAAACGAACCCAACCCTTGTATCTCATAAATCAACTTTCCTTTATAGCCTAATTTTCTAATTCTTGAAAGAAATGGATAGTCAGAATCTATTATTATTGCTTTGTATTGATTGTTGTTAATGATTTCACGAATCTGTTGATCATTATTGGTAATGTAAACTTTTTCATTAATATTCTGGGTCCCTGAACCATCCTGGAAATATAGAAAGTCAAAGCTTATTCCTAGACTTCTCAGGGCTAGGCTTCTCTGACGAGCCAACGTTTCAACCCCCCCGCTCGGTACATAGAACACAAAGAGTATTTTCACTACTTTCCCTCCCTCTATAAAGTGGAAATATTTATTGAATACATAATGATACATTGCTACAAACCAGTAATACTCAATTTTTTGTGAAGAAAATGATCTCATATTTACTATTGGAGTGTAGCAACTAATAGGGTGATGCTCATTAACCTCAAAGTGATTTTTTAATCCTTCACTATCTTCCTAAGAGGTTCGATACCTAGATAGTATAGATTACCAATTATCATCACTTTCATAGCCGAATTCTACTAACAAGTCATTAGCAACTTGTTTCATGGTACTTTTATGAATTTCTTTAAATTCATTTTTCCAATCACCTATTTGTCCTTTGCGGAAGGTATCACTTTTTAAATGGTTTACATTATTTTTCATTTGATTTATTTTTGTTGTTAATGATCTTTCATCAGAAGGGCTATCATTAAGAAATTCTATTATTCTTCTAAGACTATTGTCTAAGGATCTTTCGCTTTTTCTTAGTTCTTCAAATGAAACTTTACATATATTTTTGTCCGTAAACCACTGAATTTTCTTTCTAGCATAATAATCGATTGGCGGAACGGTAAAAGGTGAATTTGGGTTTGAAGGGTCTTGTTTGCCACCTTTTATAATAGTCAATAATCTTTGCTCATTTGAAGAAAAATTATTAACAATGTATGGATTCATGGGGTGATTATATTGATTCTTTATAATGAAGTGTAGCAAAGATACGGCAATGTCCCTTAAATCCCGATATACAAATATCATCTTAATATCATTGTCAATAATTGATTTTTGAGCATCCTTTGAAAATTCGAGATGAGCTAGAATTACCTCACCAGATTTAATGTCTTTTATATCTTCTTCTTTAAAAATCCATCTATAATCGGATTTATTCTTATAACCTAGAATTAATTGTAAAAGCAGGTGAGTTCCACTTTTTGGAATCGTATTTATGATTATTTTTGAATCATCTTTCATCTTTTTTTATCCTCCTACTATTCTTTTTAAATCTGAAGATATATAAACATCACCTTTTTGGAAAGTCATTTTATTGAATTTTTCCTGACTTATTATATTTTCCAAATAATATTGGTCATTATAATGATTACTATTCTCGTTAAAAACAGTTACATATGGAGTGGTAACGTATGGTAATGCGTATAGAACTAAAGAATTTAATTTCGTTGCACGATTAGGTCTAATAATCTTAATCCTTGGGTCGGGTATTTGTTTGAGTAAATTAATGGCTTTTTCATTATTACTATTATCGATAAATAATACTACAAAGTTATTGTAGTATTGTTCTAATAGGCGTTCATATCTACCTATATCAATTGATGTGCTGGTATGGAGTGGAATGATTACTGTTAAATCAGAAGGGATCTTTCTTCTATTCCTTGCTTGATAACGAGCAAGGTTCATTGAGTTTCTCCATCTTCTTTGTTCTTGTGTAGAACTTTTTAATTGGTTAGAAATACTATGCGGAGAGTTTACTCTATATTCCATCAGCTTGTCTTTAATGAATTTTAATTCACAGTTTTCTGTGTACCTCAACCAAAAATCATAATCTTCGACTGGTTCAAGGTAATATCCTTTTATCGCTTGAGCAATATCCTTCCTGTACATGAAGGAAGTGCCTATAAAACAGTAGTCCAGTAATTTATCTTTAGGTTGATCTTGGTATTCCATAAATGCTTCTGTTGGTGTGTCTTTATAAATCCTCTCACCCTTATCATCGATATGCCAAAAGCTGCTATAAACCAACCCAAGCCTACTATTGTTACTGGAAATAAATCCGTGCCTTAACTTTTCTAGCATTCTGTAATAATGAATATTATCGCTTGATACCCATGTTAAATACTTAATTGTAGGATTTTTATAAAGTAATTCAAACCCCGTGTTTAATGCATTAGAAACACCTTTATTTTCCTTGTTATTAATAACTCTTACCCTTTGGTCGTTTCTCGTTAATTCAGCTACGAGATTAATTACTTCACTAGGTGCCCCGTCTAAAACTATAATCAACTGATAGTTACGATAACTTTGGTTAAGGATCGAACTCAATGCTAATTGAAGATATTTAGGTATTTGCTTATATATTGGCATTACTACCCCGATGTCAGGATTGTCCTTTAATCTCAACTTTCTCATTTTCATAAAAATCACCTCCTTTACTAAAATATGTTCATTCTTCATTTTTGATATAGGCATGAAATTCAAATTCAAAAAAATTTTCAAACTTTATCAATATAAGATAGAAGTCTAGTACGTTATTCCTAATGGTACATATAAATATATGGAGTATAAATTAGTTCAGAGGGGTGAGAAGGTGAGAATATTAACAGTTGTAGGGACAAGACCTGAATTGATTAGATTGAGTGTTCTTATAAAAAAATTAGATGCTCTATGTGAAAGGCATGTTTTAGTTCATTCAGGTCAGAACTTCACACATTCTTTAAATGGAGTCTTCTTTGAAGAGCTAGGAATCAGAAAACCTAATTATGAAATTCAAAACAACGGTACGTCTTTGGGGAGCCAATTATCCATTTTATTTATGGAATTGGAAAAGATATTGGAGATTGAAAGACCGGACAAGGTATTGATTTTAGGAGATACGAATAGTGGGCTAAGCGCCATTTTAGCTGAGAGGCTAAGGATACCTGTAATCCATATGGAAGCAGGTAACCGGTGCTATGACTTGAGTGTACCAGAAGAAATAAATAGAAAAATAATAGATGCAATATCTTCTGTCAATCTAGTTTACACATCATATAGTAAAACCAATTTGTTAAGAGAAGGGGTAAATCCAAGTAAAATCATCATATGTGGAAATCCGATCTTCGAAGTGATTAAAAATTACGAACAAGAAATTAACAAAAGCCAAATCATAAACTCATTAAACTTAATAAAAAAAGAGTATTTCTTAGTGACCATACACCGAGCAGAAAATGTAGATGTGCATCAAAATCTTCAATCTATTATTAACGCTTTAAATATGTTAGCTGAAAGTTATGGGAGCAGAATTATTTTTAGTACTCATCCCCGTACGAAATCAAAATTAATGAGTAACAAAAAATATGTGACCCATCCGTTAATTGAATTTCACGAACCTTTTGGATTTTTTGATTTTGTAAAATTAGAAAAAAATGCAAAATGTGTTTTAACCGATAGTGGAACTGTTCAAGAGGAATGTTGTATTTTTCAGGTTCCAACCATAACAGTCAGAAATTCGACTGAACGGCCTGAAACAGTGGATTGTGGCAGTAATATCGTTTCAGGATTAAAAGACAAAAGAATTGCTGAGGCAGTAAATGTAGTGTTATCTCGGAAAAATATTTGGGAATGTCCTAAAGAATATTTGGATGCAGGAGTATCCAATAAAGTGATAAATATCTTATTTGGAGGGGGAAACATTGTTTACTAATAAAAAAATTCTAGTAACAGGTGGAACTGGTTCATGGGGGAATGAATTAGTTACACAGCTATTAGAAAAAAAGCCAAAAGAAATTCGAATTTTTTCACGTAATGAATCAAGCCAAGTTTCAATGAGCAGAAAATTTGACCATGATCCAGTATTAAAATTTGTTATAGGTGATGTAAGGGATAAAGGGGCTCTGATTGAAGCAGCAAGGGGGATTGACTTCATTTTTCACCTTGCAGCACTTAAACATGTTCCAGTTTGTGAATATCAGCCGTTAGAAGCTCTTAAAACCAATGTGTATGGTACACAGAATGTCATCGATGCAGCAATTGCTAATGGAGTTACGAAAGTGGTCAATATATCAACTGATAAAGCAGCAAACCCTTCTAACTTCTATGGTTTCACTAAAGCGATGGGAGAAAAGCTGATAATAAATGCAAATGTATTAACTGAAAAGACGAAATTCGTTTGTGTACGCGGTGGGAATGTATTGGGGACAAACGGAAGCGTGATTCACGTTTTTAAACATGGGATTATGAATAAAGGGAAAATTGGAATAACAGATAAGAAGATGACCCGCTTTTTTTTAACCATTAAAGACGCTATCAAACTACTTTTCAAAGCGACCTACGAAAGTCATGGTGGAGAAATCTTTGTCATGAAAATGCCGACATGTAAAATCACAGATCTTGCACAAGTATTGATCGATGTGTACTCCCCGGATAAAGAGATTATAGTAGAGGAATCTGGAATTCGACCTGGAGAAAAACTACATGAACTATTATTAACAGAGTTTGAGAGTCATAATACGATTGTTTATGATAATGAATATTTTGTTATACTTCCAACAATTCCGATTGACGGATTAGCTGAATATTATGAGGGCTATCCCAAAGTGTATTTAGATACCTATTCGTCCAGTGATAATATCATTGACTATGATGACATCAAATCTATGTTAAAGGATGGAGGTTTTCTAGAATGAAGAAGATTCTCGTTCTAGGAGGCCACGGAATGGCTGGTCACGTCATCGTTGACTATA
Source organism: uncultured Bacillaceae bacterium (assembly GCA_963787015.1). GTDB lineage: Bacteria > Bacillota > Bacilli > Bacillales > Bacillaceae_B > Rossellomorea. The sequence goes on along the minus strand of CAWBBM010000040.1, from coordinate 695,888 downwards.
TGAAACAGAGTGGCCATCAGGTTTTATACTCGGTCAGAAAAGAAGATACTAAGGGTATTCTGTTGGATGTCAGGAATCTTGAAAGTGTGAGGAAGGTTTTGAACGAACATAAAGCTGACATTGTCATCAATGCGACTGGCCTCCTAAATCAGTATGCTGAAACCCATGTAATGGAAGCGATCCAGGTAAACAGTTTATTACCCCACTCTCTGGTCGAGATGGTGAATGAATACGGAGGTAAATTGATTCATATTAGTACAGATTGCGTGTTTTCAGGAGAGAAGGGGAGCTATGCAGAACACCACACAAAAGATGGAACAAACGTTTATTCAAAATCAAAGGCCCTTGGAGAAATTGAAGTCCTTCCACATCTGACTGTACGTACATCCATCATAGGACCGGAATTGAAAATGAATGGAATCGGACTTCTCCATTGGTTTCTTAAGCAAAACGGAAGTGTCAATGGTTATGAGAATGTTTACTGGAATGGTGTCACGACGTTGGAATTGGCTAAAGCAATTCAAGCATTCATAATGGATAATGTTGCAGGGCTTTATCATTTAAGTGCTGAACAAAAGATTTCTAAATATGACCTCTTACTCCTTTTCAAGGAAATCTTTCGGCAAGATGAAGTAGATATTATACCAGTCAAGGAACCGGTCCATGATAAGACCCTTATTCATACAAGAAATGATTATAAATACTCCGTTCCAAGTTATAAGGAGATGTTGTATGAACTCCGTGATTGGATGAAAGGGTGATGAGTAAAATATTCATCACCGGGGCGACAGGTTTCACAGGATTCCATGCATGTGAGTATTACATTAACAAAGGATATGAAGTCTATGGTGTTGTACGTAGGCATCAACATCCACTAAAAGAAGTTCAAAGTGAGTTTTGCGATTTAATGGATACTGAATCATTGAAGGAATTACTTGAAAAGGTCCAACCTCGCTTTATCCTTCATCTTGCCGCTCAGAACCATAGCGGTCGATCATGGGAAGATCCAATTTCCACTTTAAATACCAATGTAATAGGAACGATGAACCTTCTCGAAGCAGTTAAACGTGCAGTTCCACACGCAGGAATTCTCATCACAGGCTCCGTAATCGAATACGATCCATGTCACTCCCCCCACCCCAACCACCCTTATGGACTATCAAAGTATATGCAGACTCTCATATCTACAAGCTGGTCATTTTTCTATGACCTGGATATACGAATTGCTAAGACGTCCAATCTAATCGGTCCCGGTAATTCCACTGGTATTTGTTCAATACTTGCACAAAAGTGTTTACAATATCGCAAGGGAAATGCAGAAGGATTCCACTTTCAGAATATATTGGATAGTAGGGACTTTTTAGATGTAAGGGATGCTGTAAAAGCATATGACTGTATTCTACACAAAGGAGGTAAGAATGGGGCCTATGTGGTTTCATCAGGGGAAACTCACAGGTTTTTAGAAGTGGCAAAAGAATTGAAGAGGTTATCCCAAAGTGATCTTCCATTATCCACGGACCAATTTCATCCTACACCTAGTATTCATTATGTAAATGACAAACTAGAAAATCTGGGTTGGAAACAGACCATATCCATAAAACAAAGTTTGAAAGATATCATCGATTACTATGAAGACTTGTAACGGGATGTCTCATTAGGGCTGAAATGTCTTTCAGCCGTAATGAGATTTTTTATTGTTTCTAAAAGTAAATGTTGAACTTCCTGAAAAATTTTTCAATGTCTATTTTTCTTCTTTTGACATATTGAGCTCTTTTTAGTAATACACCATCTTTGATTACTTTTTTTTCTATCGAGAGTGCGGATCCATGGACAACAAGCGACTTGGCTTTTTTTATTCGGTTATCATCAAAATGAAGATAGGCCATTCTTATTAAGTTATAATAGATTCCTTCATAATTTACATTGTACGGATGACTCGTTCTAAATAAGTGTAGAACCGTTATTTGAGGATCACAGTGACACCGATATCCAAACAGCCATAGCTTGATGGATAGCTCCACATCTTCATGCCCCCAGGTAGAAAAACCTGTTTCAAATCCTCCTACTTCGTTGAATACATGTTGAGAGGTGATGATGCAGGCACCAGGTAAGACAGCTGTTTCAAATAATGATTTGCGCTTTTGGTGCCATTTGATCTTGAGTGAAGGAGTCAGGGATTGGCCATATCCCTTTATAGTCGGATCGTCGATGGATCCGATTGCAGGACAGACCGCGTCGCTTGTCCCCTTGACAATATGGTAGACCAAACGATCAATCCAAAAGTTTTCAAAGCTCATATGAGCATCACAGAAAGCCAAATATGGATGTTGAGCCTTATTTGCCCCCATGTTTCTTGCGTTCGCAGGTCCCACACCGTTTGCTCGAATATATGTCACTTTGTCACGATATAGGTAGTTTGTTAGAAAATTACAGCATTGATCAGTCGAAGCATCATCGACAATGATGGCTTCGATTTCGATATTTGTCTTCACCGTGAACAAAGAGTCTAGAGTCCTTTTTACATTCTTGCCTTCGTTACGAACCGGGAAAATGATGGATACCTTTGGAGGGGTGTTTCCCATATTCTCGCTCCCTTGCTCTGAAATGTTTTATGATAGTGTATGTCATAAGTGATTTTCAGTGAATACAGAAAGAGACTGGGTCACTTTGACGCAGCCTAATCATCTTTAAATGGAACATATAAATGAGGGGTTGGTAAGGACTTTCTTGTTATATACCAGTGGATTACCCGACTCATATTCAATCACTTGCCCATTTGCTTCTTCCACAATAATCTGACCCGCAGCCGTATCCCATTCCATTGTAGGTGCTAAGCGGGGATAATAATGAGCGGCTCCTTCAGCAACCAGGCAGAACTTTAACGAACTGCCAATGGATGAGTATTCAAGCTTCCCTTCCTGTTGTTGAAGATGCTCAAGATAGTCTTGAGTAGCTTCAGAAAGATGAGATCTGGAAACAACTACTTTTTTTATCTTTGAAGAGGAGGAAGTGATTTTGATCTTCTTTCTTTTTGTGTAAGAACTGGCATGAAGTAATTTGGAAGCACCCTTATTTTTTTCAGCGAAATATAGGGTATCTCGGGCAGGCGCATAGATGACTCCCAGTACAGGTCGATTTCCTTGAATGAGTGCGATATTGACTGTGAAATCACCATTCTTCTTAATAAATTCTTTCGTGCCGTCCAGAGGATCAATCAACCAAAATGTTGACCAATTCTTTCTCACGTCAAAAGGAATGTGTGCTCCTTCTTCACTGAGTAAGGGCACTTTCAAAGGGAGCAAGTTTAATTCCGTTTGTATATATTCATGAGACATTTGATCTGCAAGGGTTAAGGGTGATTGATCAGCTTTTTGGTGTACAGTATAGATCTCATCGTACACCTCCATAATTTTTTGTCCTGCATGGATGGCGATCTCGATTACATCTTTTAGCATGGCGTTTTTCAACTCCTGTATAGATTAATAATATGGTGAACAAATACAAAGCATTCCACCATCATATCAATCGTTTATTCTGTAAGTAGTGGACTATTTGTTGCACGGACTCCTCAATGGTTTGAATTTCAGTGTTGATCACGATTTCGGGGGACTCAGGAATTTCATAAGGTGAATCAATCCCTGTGAAATTGTTGATTTCTCCGTTCCGTACCTTTTTGTATAGCCCTTTAGGATCTCGCTTGGAGCATTCCTCTAAGCTTGCTTTTACATAAACCTCTATGAATTCTGCTTCGGAAAATAAAGAGCGTACAAACTCACGGTCCTTACTAAATGGGGAAATAAAGGCAGCCAAGGTGATGACACCTGCATCAACAAACAATTTCGCTACTTCACCAATTCTCCGGATATTCTCATTGCGGTCTCCTTCAGAGAAAGACAGGTCTCGATTTAAGCCGTGACGTATATTATCTCCGTCGAGGCGATACGTGTGGATCCTCATTTCATAGAGCGCCTTTTCAAGCTCAACTGAAATGGTAGACTTACCAGAACCTGATAATCCCGTGAACCATACCAATACACTTTTATGATTGTGAAGACGTTGTCGATTTTCTTTTCCTACCTTACCTTCATGCCATGAAATATTCTTTTTCTTCATCTTTTACACCTCCATCATACAATCATTCATAGCCAGAATAGGTAGACCAATACGACTGTGGTGATCATCGTAAGGATATTCAGGGGAATCCCCACTTTCAGAAAGTCTTTGAACTGATAGCCCCCTGGTCCATATACAATTAAATTCGTTTGGTAACCAATCGGTGTAGCAAAACTTGCTGAAGCTGCTATGGTGACAAGAACGGCCAATGGCATCGTATCTAAATTCATTGTACTTGCAACTTCAAGGATGATGGGGAACATCAACACAGCAGCTGCACTGTTCGTCATTAATTCAGTAAACAAATTGGTTAATAGATAGATTGATATGATAATGGCGAATATTCCGAAAGGTTTTGCCGCTTCCATAAGTAAATTGGCAATAAAAGCGGCAACGCCTGAGTTCATCAACGCATAACCGATGCCGAAAGAGCAGGAAATCATCATTAATACATTCCATTGAATAACTTGCTTTGCCTGTTGAGGATGAATGATCTTGAACAAGAATAAAACTAAAGAGGCAAACGTCATTCCTGTGAGCATTGAAACAAATCCTAACGTGACCAGGAGAATCATGGTCACGAGGAGAACGATAGAGAACCAGCCCTGTTTTTTTTGTTTTTGAGTAAGAATTTTTTTATTAATTAGTGAGATAAGGTAAAAGTCATTTGTAGGTGCTTTTTTATGAAAGTCAGTACCTGTAACAAGCAGTAGGATATCGCCTGGTTTTAAAACAATATCCCCGATTTTTGCTTTGAGTCGTTGATTTTGTCTATGGACAGCGATGACGGCTGCGTTGTATCTGCTCCTGAAATTCGTCTCTTTCATTTTCTTATATAATAAGGAAGAATGGTGAGATACGACAGCTTCAACCAATTGATGATGGTAAGGAAAATTGGCCCCGCTATTACTTTGTAATTGAAGTCCTTTATTGGATTGAAGCTCAGTGATGGTCGTGATGTCCCCTGTGAAAATTAAGCGATCATTTTCCTTTAATACTGTTGCATTTGAGACAGGGGTAATAATCTCATCATCCCGGATGATACTGATAAGGAATAGTCCCTTTAAGCTCCGCAGCCTAGCTTGTTCAACTGTTTTATGAAGGTGTGGAAAATCTCCTAGTATTAGTACTTCCCCCGTAAACTCCCTCAGCGTTTCAATATTTGTCATTTTGGGACTTTGCCGGGTTGGTAACAAATAAGAACTAAAGAAAATAAGATAACACAAACCAATCAGAGTAATCGGAATTCCTATTTTACTCAATTCAAAAAATGTAAAACCAGGCAAACCATGATCAAGCAGTAAACCATGAACAACAAGATTCGTTGACGTCCCGATGAGCGTGATCGTACCTCCGAGAATCGTGGCATATGAAAGTGGAATAAGGAATTTTGAAGGTGAAAGCTGATGGTCTTCACACCACTTCTTCACAAGGGGAGTAAAAGCGATGACGATAGGAGTATTATTAAGAAAAGCCGATAGTACGGAAATCGGGAAGAGCAGTTTGGCGAGCATGTATTTTCTTGAAGAGGAGTGATCTAATAGTTTCAGAAGAGCGTGATCCACGATGCCGCTCCCTTGTATACTTCCAGCAATCAAGAACAATAAACCAATGGTAAGCATCCCTTCATTGGAAAACCCCTTGGTTGCTTCTTGGGGAGAAACGACGCCAGTCATAACGAAAAGTAGGAGAGTAGTGGGAATAACGATTTCAGGACGCTCCAATTCGAATATCAAACAAGAGAGCATAGCGACCAATCCAATTATAACAATATAAAATTCAAACATGATGATGTCTCCTTAGTGATTCTCCCATTCTAAGAATCTGAACTCATTTCATCCATGAGTAAATCGATCACTTCCGGCCTGGAAAATTCCTTAGGAGGCATGATTCCATCCTTCAACATCTTTCTCACTTTGGTTCCACTAAGGTGAATATGATATTCATCTTTATGGGGGCACGTCTTAGAAGTAGCCATCGTAGCACACTTAATGCAATAATAAGCATGATCGAATTTCAATATTTCAATCCCTATCTCTTCTTTCGTGAACTGATTGAAGATTTCCTGTGCATCGTAGGTTCCATAATAATTCCCAACTCCAGCATGATCTCTCCCGACAATGAAATGGGTGCAGCCGAAATTTTTCCTTACAATACTGTGAAATAATGCTTCACGTGGACCCGCATACCTCATCGCAGCAGGAAATGTAGACAATATAACCCTCTTTTTGGGATAGTATTCATCAAGTAATACTTTATAGCTTTTCATTCGGACATCTGCTGGAATGTCATCTTGTTTTGTCTCCCCTACCAGGGGATGGATCAATAGACCATCGACATTCTCAAGTGCTGTTTTTTGAAGGTACTCGTGGGCCCTGTGAATAGGGTTCCGTGTTTGAAATGCCACGACTGTTTTCCAACCTAATTCCTTGTAACGCCTCCTAAGCTGATCAGGGGTTTGGAAATCTTCATTGAAAATATCCGGGAAGGCAAGGAGCTTAACAGGTCCAGCAACATACACATCATCCTTCTGGAAGGTTTTCTTAACACCCGGATGGAGTTTGTCCAATGTCTTAAATACGAAAAGAGCTTCCGCTTCTTTACTATATTCATACATTTCTTCTATTTCCATAGAGCCGTAAACGACTCCATCCATTCCTTTAAGAGAAACAGAATCACCAATGGAAAGAGTCTCTTGCAATTGCTTCGATATGGGAAGAGTTATAGGTAAACTCCAAACAACACCATTTGATAACCTCATATCTTTCAAAACATGTAAATAATCTTTCTGATGCATGAATCCTCTCAAGGGGCTGAACGCGCCTGTGGAGATCAATACTAAGTCAGAAAGTCCCCATGAATCCAATGTGATAGAGGGGAAGGTAGACACTCTATTCAATAACTCTTCACGCTCTTTTCCATACACTACTTGATCAATGAGTATTCCTCCGTGTGGGAATATCATAAACATTTCTCCTTTCCAACAACATAAAATTTTCACCGAAGATCACCCAACACTAATAAGTGAAATATTTGGCTATAGCGCTTTACTCTTACTAGTTTATGTCAAACACAAACTTAGGACAGGGCTGAAAATGAAAACAAACATCAGCCTATTATCTAAAACCCGCAGCCGAAGGAACACCAAAGGCTACGAGGCATTAAAGCGAATCAAACAGCATGGAGCATAGAGGGCATATTCATAAATTGTCACTTGAATTCATAAGATACATAGACTACATCTTAAGGGCGGTGAGCCTGTACATGAAATTAATCATTAATAGCCAAGAGTGGGGAGATGATATCATCTCATTCATTAGCTGCTATCCAGTATTATTGTGCTGAGAACGATCATCAGTTTTTTGTTAATGAAGAAGAAAAAACCGTGGAAGTGAAAAGTTCCCTTCACGGGAGGAGAATATGGTTATCAGTGAACACCCCGAATGAAGGCTTAAATAAGGAATTACAAGAGAAAGTGACCGAGACCCTGGCGCATCACGGGGTGGAAGTTATGATAAAGAGTGATAACGAAAGGATAAGGAACGGGGACCTGCTTATTGAATTGTTATCAAATAAACCAATAGACGATCACCAGATCATTTCTATTGGATATAATGAAAAGTTGAATTCCATCAATGTAAAAAAAAATTTATCGATATATGGGGGTGAGCTGCAATTTAAAGGGTATTACTTATTACAAGATCAGCATGACATTCCACACTTAAGGTGTTCATTGCAGAGTACAAATGAAGGGTTTATTTTAAAAGAAGGATCCGCTATTTTAATAACTTGTGTACTTCAAACATTACTTGGCAATCGAAAACCAAGTTTACTCGATCTTAATGTTTTACATCTTTTGCAAACGACAAGTAATCGCGTAAGGGAGATGGATATTGTCCCGGTTGAAAACAAGAAAGTAAACAAGAATATCCAAATGGATGATCAAACATACGAAGAGCTCAAAATGCGAAAAGCCAATCGCAAAGTCCGTGAAACGCAGAGGAAAAAGGCCTCATGCAGAAATTTATTTTGATTACAATGTAATACCTAATCGAAAATCTGGAGCGTTACTCAATAAAAGCAGATTTTTTTATAAAGAATACCGGAAATGTGGACTTAATGAATCCGAAAATCTGTTTTCGGATGGACCCTCCTGATAAAATTGAAATAGGCGGACAAATACTTCCACCTGAAATGAGTGACATTTTTTCCATTCAAGGTCAAAATGGTGCGCAAGGGTGGAAGTACATGGGGAAAGACTGGCTGGAAAAAGCTTATACAACAGGTGAATATTGGATAGAATCGATACAGGAATCATTCATTCCCCCAGGTGAAACAATTGTGGTAGAAGGGTTGCAATTTACAGTGGAAAATCTTGAGGAACAGGAATCCTCTACGATTTTGGGCTTTGTCTTATTTGAAGAACAGGAGCTGCAACTGAGTTCAAATAATAAAATCATGATCACATTTTAATGAAAAGCGATGCCACAGAGCTTTCTGTGGCATCGTTTTTTTATGTTCTTTTTCTATCCTCCTAAGATCGAGGCACCGAAATTTTCTCAGGGTGAGGTTTTGGGCGTGGATTAATAATATGTGTCTGACTTCGCTTTTGATTTTCCACAAGGCGTTTCAGCTCAAATAGATTGTGCGTCAGTTTGGAATTATAGTCACGGATGGAATCGACTTCTTCAAGAAATGCTATAAATCTTTGCTCGACTTGCTCAAACCTTCCCTCTAGCACCTCATTTTGTAGAGTAAAATGGATTTCCTGCTCCTGCTCGACTGCTTCGATTCGTTCATCCTGTTGTTTTCTTCGCTGATCGATGTCTGCAAATTGGGAGGAAAGCCACCATTCATTTTCTTCAAAATGTTTTTGGTATTGGCTGATGAATGTTTTAAGATATTTCATCTTTTCCTTTTCCGCTTCTATTAATTGATCCTTTGCTAATTGCAAAGTATCGAGGGTGTGCTTTCTCTCAGACATTAATTTCTCTAACTCTTCGGTCTTCGATATTAGATTGTAAAACATTTCTTTCTTTGTTTCTTCAGAGTAGGCCAATGCAGAATTCAAATCGGAAATATGTGTTTTTTGCTTTGTAGTTCACTGTTTTGACTGTCTGATTTTCTTAAATGTAGGATATTTTCCTCCAGTAATGCTTGATTTTTCTGAATAGTTCTTGTTGGTCCTTCTCTAATTCAGTTATTTTTTGAGAAAGTTGTCTTTGTTCGAGCTCTTTGGAAAGGAGTTCTTGTTGGAGTTCATTCTTGGTCACTTGATACTGCTGTAATAACTCTTCCTTTTCATGTAAAGCGTCATGAAGTGCACGTACTTGACTTTCTAGCTTCTCTTTACCTTCTTTAAACAGGTTTCGATCTATAATGAGTTCCCGTTCAACTGTATCGTTCTCTTCTATTCGAAGGTGAGCAAGTATTAACTCCTCTTGTACCTTTTTAAGTTCAGCCTTATGATACTCATTTTCAGCATACAGATAACTACTTTTCAGAGTTCGAATCGTTTTATGCAGGTTCTCTATTTCAGATTTCAAATAAAGGACTTCTTGGTCAGAAATAGCGTACATCGGTGATAAATTAGCTTCCTCCTTTATTATAATCTCCTCCTAAAGCTTTTTACTCTATTGTATGAACGAACGCGGAGAAATGTTACAAAGACCAAAAATGATTATGTATATATACCTTCGACTGCATCGTAAGGAGTTCTTTTTAAAAAAATTAATAGAAATAATACTAGAAATATGTTCAAGCCTATCGACACTCGTCCACTCATTTCGTCAAAATAATCATAGATTATAGTAAGTCAATAGAAAAGGAATCCTTACTATTTTCATTACACTGATGGCCTTTTCTATTGATTAATTTATGATTATCAGGAGTGAAATAGTATGAAAAAGAATACAGGCTGCGGGTTTGGACATAATGGATGCCCTCCACAACCATCTAGTGATAAGGCAAAGTCAAATAGCTTATTTACAGAAACATATGTACCAGATCTTGATTTAGAAGAAGTAACGGTTGTTCTTGGAGATGTTTTTCTTCAATCCTTAACAGAAGCAGATATTTATCTTCCAACGTATGCAAGCGCAATTAAAAATATTGAGAAAAACGTCTCACTAACCCAGTGTAAAGCAATTCCTGTTCCAGGTTTTCCAGAATTCGTTAAATTATTCGTCGAAGGAATTGTTCACAAGAATATCCAATATGTAGAAGGTTCTTACGGAGTAGTAAAAGACTATAGTGTTGATATTCCGTTTAAAGCTTATGATAGAGTGAGACTTGCTAACCCTGTCAATAAACCGTTTGGAATTGACTTTAGTATTAAAGAAAATGTCTTGCAAAGAAGAGAACTTGCTAAAGACGGAATGGGTGCAAACCGATGCGAATTCGGTTCATTAACATTTGAAATCAATAACGAGCCTATTAATTGCAAGCTTCTTGCCTCTGCAGTAAACCAATGGGATATTACTGAAAACTTCGACAATTGGGGGCGTTTTAATAAAATTACAGAAAAGATGGACATTAACCTGCTTATTAAATTAACCCAAAAGAAACAACAAATGGCTGGAGATGTTGTTTCCGGTGAAGGAGAAGATCAGCAAGGACCTGAAGTAGTCTTCAATCGTTTCAGAAACATCATCCAACGATAATGGTAGGCTCAAAATGCCATGGGCAGACCCGTATAGAAAATGCGAATCTGCCTTTACGGCATTTTTTATGAATACGGACTTAATAGAGGGAGAGTGAACGTCAATAAAAGGGGTTCACAAAGAAGTGTACCCCTGATTCCTTATACATATCATTAAAGCAATTTATTCGAATCGATTTGGACAAATTGTTCTTGTGTTAAATGAAGGCATAATGTTAAACAACCTTGAATTTTTAGAATTGACCTTCGATTTTGCTTTAAAGACTCTTGTTGACAAATAAACTTAAAATCTTTTAGAGAACCTTGGATAGATTCACAAAAGAAATGATGACTTTCATAGTGAGTGGTCATTTCTTGGTTGCTTTGAGATAAGAATATATATTCTTTCTGAGAGCTCTTACCGATATTTGGTGGAAATATCCAACGAATATGGTTGGTGTGATTCCATTCAACTGGAATCTTTACTGAATGTACTGTATTTTCTTTCCCTGGATTTACATATTCAATCGCTGCAACAAGAGTTCCTTTTACAAATAGGGTAGAAGAAGGGATAGGGATATGTGTCTTAAGAGAATGAATAGACCAACGGATTGTCTGAATATGTTCAATCGGAAACGGTAATTTTAGATTTTCAAAGATGATTACTTCAATACTTAAAGTAGACAATACAACAGGGATTTTTACAGTTAAAGAATGTTTGTCAGTTGACTTAGTTCCTATAGCTTCTTCTTCTTCTGGATGAGCCTCCTCTGACAATAGTTCGGTTTCAAAATGCTTTTTTAGAGCTGCGAGTTCAGTATGGTTTTGTTCAAATTCACGTAGATACTCTTGACTTGCATTCATCACTTCCCATTCAGTTGAAATCTTTTTGAGAACAGAGGTCAAGGAGTCTATGGAACGAACGAATTCAGTATCTTGGTTGTTTATTTGAGTCGATTTTTTTTCACAATATACCGTTTCTAAAAAATGAGTAAATGGAGACGGATGATTTTCTTCATCATCAAGATCCAGAAAAGAATAGTAATCCTCTTCCTTGTGTGAATTAGTGGGAAAATCGTTAGATATGAAGCTCTGTTCGTTCTGATTGAATTTTGATCATTATCAACATCTTGTTCTTGGAGGGGATCTTCTTGTGCATCTACATTGAAGTCTTCTTCTAACTCTTCATTTAACATCATAAATATTTCTTCTCTTATCGACTTAGATTCATTTTCATTATCTGAATATCTATTGATAGTTCATCATCCACAGATGGTACGTTATCTTCTTCAATTTGATCTGAAGCAGGCAGATCGGCTTTGTGCCTTTCGATAGGTAAATCCTCTATGAAATGATTAGGGAGCAGGTTTTCTTCTTCTTTACCATCATCCCATTCAACCATATCATTCAATTCCCTAGTAATGCTTTTATTCTCGTCCTGGCTGATTTTTATATCCATCACTTCTGGAGGGGGGAAGAATGTAGGGTGAGAAAGAAATCCCTCCTGTGGATCCTGAGGAAATATAGCATCGTTAGGTACATTCTTCTCGTTATTTACAATCGTTTCACTGGTAGGATCATGATTTTGATTAAGATTAAATAAAGAAAATGAATAATGAGGAGGGTGGTTTTTAGTCGTTTCACGTCTGTCTTTTTCTTGTTGAAATTCCTCCATCTTATTTGAAAAATGGTTTTCTATATCGTCATAGTGCTCATTCTTCATAATCATGGTGATTGGTGCGTTTCGAAATCACACCGAATCCTTTGCCTCCTCTCTGTAATGAATAGTTATTTTCAGTCGCAGTCATCATTTGTGGTGGAGGTAACACGAATCTGTTGGTTTTGAAGGACTTTTACACATATATCTATGACCATTTTTTCTTCGATTGTACGGAAATAGCCTTCTCCAATCGGACCTGTATGAGGGAGTGGACAGCGATCGATCGCTTCATCCCACTCAATGATTTTACTGGATACTAATTCACAGTAAGGTATTTCATTGTAATATTGATGACTTTCTTGATGGAACTGAGATAAATCATGTGATAGTAACTCATCCTTTTCGGGATATCCAGAAGGTAATGGTTTCGAAATAAAGAAATCAAATTCCTGACGATTATTTACTTCAGGCATCACGGGCATCGATAAGAACTTCTTAATGTCTGTCACACATTGAAAGGGTATATCAACAGTATAAGAGTGAAGATCTGAAGCGATGGATGCTTGGGAACTCTCTTCTATTTCTTTACAAGGGCTAGCATATTGGATGTTTTTTCGAACAAAACCTTTTACAAATAGTTTGTTAGTAGGGAGAAGAAGTCTGCATTGTGTTAATTTTATTGTTTTTTTAATATCTTTAATTTCCAATACGGCTTCTGGAAAGGTAATCGTCGCATCAACATTTACTTCCAGTGACAGTTCAGCTAATACGACAGGTACCTTCGTCACAATCTTACCGATACTAACATTCGGATGATGACAATGGCTTTTACATTCATGCAGATTTGTTGTTACTTTACATTCGGACATTTTGTTTTGATTATCAAACATAAGGGGCCTCCTAAAGCAAGATAATGCCATCTTATGATTAAATATTATAGTTGTTTGGGCCAAAGCCTATATGTAAAAGAGTAAATACATTCAAAAGATTCACAACCGCTGCAGAGAATTGTGTGAGGGGAAAAAAGGGCACCCCTTCTACTGTTATACATACAGTAGAAGGGTTGCCGGGGAGTCTTATGCATTCCCTAATGCATCAAGACGAACCTGCTGTTCTTGTAATACTTTAATGGTAAAGTTAAGAGACATTTTTTCTAGCATATTGTAGAAATATCCTTCACCTACAGGACCGTCAGATACACGATCTGTTGATTCGTCCCACTCTAGGATGCTACTGGAAAGCAGTTCACAATAAGGAAGCTGATTATAGTAATTCGTGCAGTATTTATGGAATTGGGAGATATCATTTGATAAATATTGATCTTTTTCAGGATAGCCTGTCCCTAAATCTTGAGCTCTAAAGAAGTCAAATTCTTGTCGGCTATTGGTTCTTGGAAGTTGGACTGGAGATTCTAGCGTAATCGTGGTCATGCATTTAAACGGGACGCGAACCGTTAAAGATTTAATGTTGGAAGATATACATGATCCATCATATCCTGAACCACCACATGGTGTAGCGTATTGAATGTTTTTGCGCACGTATCCAGATAGTAGCAGGGGGAATTGTGCACCATCTGCACTGAAATCACCATCACTAGTTGGAACAGTCATTAGACGGCATTGTACAATTTCCACCTTCTTTTTTACATCTTTGATTTCCATCACAGGTTCTGGAAATGTGATATGTGCTTCAAGATTACTGGATACACGATAAATTCCCAAATCTACTGGAACGTGGACAGTTCTTTCTCCTGCCGGGGTTAGAATTGGATCTGCAGCTGTGTTGTCGCAGTGATCGAGTGATGCAGACTTATCCACATTCACACAATTTCTATTCTTATTATAATCACTCATTTTTTTTCCTCCTATATAATTTCCAATATTTAAACTACACTTTATAGTATGCTGAACGAATCTATTAAGAGTGGTTAAATGAATCAGTATAAGAGTGGAAATTTACGATAAAAAATCATGTTAGTAGAAATAAGCCGTTTCCGTATTTCTTTACTAGTTTTAAAAAATTGTGACTGGGTACGTGCACAGATGATTTCCATCCCCGCATAGGCTTTAAGGAAGGAGGATGGTGTAATGGATAGAAAAAATTATGTTGCTGTGGATTTAGGGAACAGCTTTTATAAAGCACTGTTTTCAACAAATGGTGAAATAAGGGAATATTTCATGCCCAATGCTATTGCATTATTTGATGAAGAATTTTATGAGAAACCTTACGATGACGAGGACGTTATACTACAAGACAATTTGATTGTGGAAGTAAACAGTTCAGCATTGCATGAGAAAAGAGATATCTTTTATATAGGTAAATCGGCAGCGAGACAGCGTAATGTGAGTTTAACATCCTTTAATAATCAGAAAGTAGACGAAGATCGGACCTACACCCTCTTATTTGGCATGATAGCTAATCATGCTGTATTGAACAATCCATCTGATACAGATGTATCCTTTGAGATAGATCAATTAGCGGTCTCTCTGCCGACTACTCAATACAAAGAACGGAAAGATACTTTGAAAAGCCGTTTAATCGGGACTCATACCGTGTATCTTCATAAGGTTCCTGGAATGGTCCCTCCTAAAGAAATAATCGTAAGACTTCATATTAAAGATGTCATCATTGGTGCTGAAGGAGCCTGCGCTTATCTGGCGTTAACAAGGGATTGGGAAACATTAGGGGTGAAAGATGAATCTCTTTTACAGGATTCTGCCAAAGGAATCCTCATTGGGGATTTGGGGGGGATTCAGTAGATTTTGTGGGAATCAAAAACAATAAGCCTGTAGCTTCCATTGAAGGAGAGCCATTTGGGATTAACCAGTTTTTAGATCATATCATCCAGAAAGTTAGTAAATATGAGTTATATAAATTCGATTCAAGATCTGAGCTTGAAGAAAAATTGGTAGCTGGTCAATCTGAGTGGTATGTAGAACCATTCGCTGGTGTTAAAAAGGATATAAGCAAATATATAATTCCCCAGTTGAAATCATTGGCAATTAAATATCTGGAACATTTCGACCGGGTTAGAAATAGTTCAAATGAAATCAAAGGTGCAGTCAAATATATTGCAGTGGGTGGGGCTGCCAAAATAGCTGAATCTCATATAAGGGAAGCTTCGGTAAAATGGGCAGAAAGAGGACGCCCTATCGAATTATACTTCCCGCAAAATATGGAAAAATTAAATGTGTCAGGATTAATGATCCTTGCAAAATTGAATCAAATAAAAAACAATCCTGTACATGTCGAATATACAAAAAGCTAAAGGGTGATGGATATGCCTAAGAAATATACAGATTATTTTCAGGAAACGATTCTCACGATCCCCGAGAATTTTATTAATGTTAAAACAGGGAAAACAGGAGCCATCACTTCTAAGGTTCAAGAGCAGATTTCCTATCATGCAAAAAACAACACGCTGATTCATCTTGTTTTTTCTGCTTTACATGATTACTTACACCACTCTAAGCCAGTTCAAATCAATATGGCATCGGATCATGCCATACTAGAAGAATTAGTAGAATTAAAAAGACTATTGCTCCAAAATGGTTATGATTCAACGAAGGGCATGAAAGAAAGCACCATCTTGAATAGAAAAGAACATGATCATACCTCAGTAGGAATGAAAGAAATTGAAGAGTTGCTTGAAGCTTTCGGAGGATAAAAAAGGTGAACGAGTCTTGTTCACCTTTTTTAGTTGAATACATTGTGTCCTACAAATGAACAGCTGGCAGGCAAGTGATAGCACAGAAGCAAGAAAGATCGACTGTAATACATATCCCGGTTTTCATTAAATCCTTAACACATTTACCGTCTATTTGTTTACAAGGCGAACTGGAAACGCACTTACTTTCATGTTTAGGATGATAGTCACTTTTTTGATGATCGGATTTAAATGTTAGCAATTCGAGAGTAGCACATTTATGATTGATGTCTTTTATTTTGAAGACAAAGGTTTCAATGCATTTGAATGTATTACTTTTTTGACTATGACAATGGTACGTTGTAACACCGGATCCTTTAAATGGACTACAGCCACAATAGAGGATGAAGGGAATGGTGTTTTTTTTTGGCTTCTTTTTATCACATAATAAATCTTCAATCGATTTTTTGCAGGATGAATCGCAATCATGATCTTTATTCACTTTCTTTTGAGCATCGAGGATTGCTTCTAATACGTCTTCAACACAATTATCATAATGCTTGGAATGTGACTTCTGGCATTTATGATTCTCATATTCCTCATGAAAATATTTGTCCTGGGTAATTGATTTTTGATAATAGCTCATATTTTTACACTCCTTTACAATTTACTACTAAATATCATACGCTCAACAGTGACTATTCGATTGAGCCTCTAGCCTAAAACGATAAAAATAGATTGTTCATTTCATTACACAATTAATAGTTTTAGTCTTTATTCATGACTATTATCTTGAGTGAAGGAGAGTTTTCCGGTTTAGAAAGAAGGATGGAAATAAGGCACATATCTAATGGAATCTATCATAGGGAAACGACTTTAATAACGAAGATTGAAATGTATACATTTTTCAACACTTAAGCGCCTCTATTGTATGTATCCTTGAAAACCTTTATACTATTATAATGTGCAAGAATGTATATCTTGTTAATTCGGCCGCTTTACTATATAGAAGATAAACGGTTTGGTTATAGAGGTAGAAAGGGGATTTTTCATGAACGAAGAACAGCGAAAACAAGGACAACAATCGAAATCTGTATCTCCAGCGGACCAAAAATCCGAAAAGGATTTCAGCAAATACTTTGAAAGTGTCTATATCCCACCTTCGTTAAAAGATGCAAAAAAACGTGGGAAAGAAGAAATTCAATATCATAATGACTTTACAATCGATGATCAATATAGAGGACTAGGGGAAGGCAAGAAATTCTATATTCGTACGTATGGATGTCAAATGAATGAACATGATACAGAAGTAATGGCAGGGATTTTCATGGCTTTGGGCTATGAAGCGACGAACTCAACTGATGATGCCGACGTGATCCTATTAAATACATGTGCCATTCGTGAAAATGCTGAAAATAAAGTGTTCGGTGAACTAGGTCATCTGAAGCATTTAAAGCGAGAAAAACCAGAACTTTTGATCGGGGTATGCGGCTGTATGTCTCAGGAAGAATCAGTGGTCAACAAAATCTTGAAGACTTATCAACAAGTTGACATGATCTTTGGAACTCATAATATTCACCGTCTTCCTAAAATCCTGTCTGATGCATATATGTCTAAAGCAATGGTGGTAGAAGTTTGGTCGAAGGAAGGGGATGTCATTGAGAACCTTCCTAAAGTCAGACGGGGAAATATTAAAGCATGGGTCAATATTATGTACGGCTGTGACAAGTTCTGTACATACTGTATCGTTCCATATACACGGGGGAAAGAACGGAGCCGGCGTCCAGAAGAGATCATTCATGAAGTTCGTCAACTGGCAGCCCAAGGTTACCAGGAAATTACGTTACTTGGACAGAACGTAAATGCGTATGGTAAAGATATTGAAGGACTTGACTATGGCTTAGGTGATTTAATGGATGATCTTCGTAAAGTGGATATTCCACGCATCAGATTTACGACTAGTCATCCAAGAGACTTTGATGATCACTTAATCGAAGTCCTGGCTAAGAAAGGAAATCTGGTGGAGCATATCCATTTACCGGTTCAATCCGGCTCGACAGATGTGCTGAAGATTATGGCTCGTAAATATACCCGAGAGCAGTTCTTGGAATTAGTCGATAAGATTAAATCAGCCATGCCGGATGTAGCTCTTACAACAGATATTATCGTTGGATATCCTAATGAAACCGAAGAGCAATTTGAAGAAACGCTTTCTTTATATCGTGAGGTTGGATTTGAATCGGCCTTCACATATATTTACTCTCCTCGGGAAGGTACGCCTGCTGCGAAAATGAATGATAATGTACCGATGGAAGTAAAAAAAGAACGTCTTCAAAGATTGAATGCAGTCGTGAAAGAATATTCTGCTGAAGCCATGAAGGACTATACTGGTCAGGTTGTTGAGGTATTAGTAGATGGAGAAAGTAAGAAGAATCCTGATATATTAGCCGGCTACACTCGACGCAGTAAGCTTGTGAACTTTAAAGCACCGAAAACAGCCATTGGGAAAATAGTGAAAGTAAAGATCATAGACGCCAAGTCCTGGTCATTGGATGGGGAAATGGTCGAAGAAGGCCAGATTGGAACAGAATTTCAAGAAGCGGTAGAGGTGAATTAATATGGCAAAGTACACAAAAGACGATATTATGAAGCGGGCAGAAGAGCTTGCGACGATGATAGCTGAAACAGAAGAAGTAGATTTCTTTAAACGTGCTGAAGCACAGATACATGAAAACCAAAAGGTGCGTGAAATGATCGCCAGTATTAAGAGCTTGCAAAAACAAGCAGTGAACTTCCAGCACTATGGGAAAATTGAAGCATTAAAAATGGTTGAAGCTAAAATTGAAAATCTGGAGAAGGAAATCGATGAAATCCCGGTTGTTCAACAGTTTAAGGAATCTCAAACAGATGTGAATGATTTGCTACAAATTGTTGCATCCGTTATTTCAAATAACGTGACAGATCATATCATCGAAACGACTGGTGGAGACCTGCTTCGTGGAGAAACAGGGTCTAATGTGAAGAACTCAACACCTGGAAGCTGCTCATAATTTAAAGGAACTTTCAAAAGTTAATAAACGACTCCACTTAAAATAGATAAAACGATCTTTGCTAAAAGGTATCTCACTTTTGCAAAGATCGTTTTTTTTCGTTGGATTCGTTCTTTTTAACGTCTTGCCTGTATGTTTCGAGGTGATGATCTTTAAAGAATGGAAGATGGGACCGTATTAAACGAAGACATCACTGGATCTATATTACCCGTTTTTCTATGAGGGAGGGGGGGAGTGCTTTCCGGAACATTCAATGGTGATTCGCATACAATACATTATCTAAGCAACATTCCCATTATGTAATTAAATTTACTCGCACAAACACCTAGATAGTCGCATAAGATGAATTGAAAATGAATGAGGAGGTTCGCTCGAATGGCAGAATATAGAGAGATTATTACTAAAGCGGTCGTAGCGAAGGGACGTAAATTTACACAGTCTCATCATACGATTTGCCCGCCGCATAATCCATCGAGCATTTTAGGCTGCTGGATAATTAATCATCAGTATGAAGCACACAAAGTAGGCAAGAAGGTTGAAGTACACGGTTCATATGATATCAACGTATGGTACTCCCACAGTGACAACACTAAGACATCTGTTGTAACCGAAAGAGTAGAATATACAGACTGCATTAAGTTAAAATACCGTGATCCTGATTGTCTAGATGATATTGAAGTATGTGCTCGAGTATTACAACAGCCTAATTGCTGCGAAGCGGTAATTTCACCAAACGGTAACAAAATCATTGTTCACGTGGAACGTGAATTCCTAGTGGAAGTTATCGGAGAAACAAAAGTTTGTGTCCTTGTTAATCCAGAGGGTTGTGACGATGAAGACTGGGATTGCGACTTAGATGATGAAGAGTTTGAAGAGTTAGATCCAGACTTCTTAGAAGGCGACGAAGAATAACATTTACTAGGAAGACGGCCTCTTCCTAGTCTTTCTTCTTAGCTGAAGACAATTCATCGTTTATCACGATATACTAAATGATCCAGCGGGCATCTCTTTTTTAGATGCTCTTTTTTTCATGAGAAACATTTCTCGAATAAACGATGATTGGTTTCTCAGACTAAAGAATAAGGAATAAACTGACAATAGCACATGTAATGGAAGCAATGAATCCAGTGAGCAGGGGTTTGAATCCTAATTTTATAAGGTCTTTTATCCTCACCTGAAGACCTACAGCCGCCATTACCATGATGATCATAAATTTGGACGAGCTTTTAAGAAACGACTCAAGCGATACTGGAATCATCCCAAATGTGTGAAGTACAGAAACGGCTAGGAACAAAAATATAAACCAAGGAAAAGCCTTCTTGTATTGAGATTCCCCCGTAGTTTTCTTTCTCAGAATAAATGGCAAGCAAAACATGACAGGAATCAGGAATAAAGTTCGTGCTAGTTTAACCGTCGTTGCAACTTCCCCTGCGTCATCACCAAATGCATAGCCTACAGCAACCGCTGAAGAGGTGTCATGTACAGCCGTACCTGCCCATATCCCAAATGATAAATCAGACATGTCAAGGAGATGACCGATGATCGGATACGTAACAAACGCAATCAGATTAAAGAAAACAATCGTAGATAGTGCATATGCGGTTTCATCTTCTTTTGCACCAACAATTCCTTTAATGGCTGATATAGCGGTTGCACCGCATATACTGGTTCCAATCCCTATTAATAAGCTCAACCTCTTGTCAATCCGGAGCCATTTACCAACGAAATAGGTCACTGAAATCCCGATCGAAACCGAGAGAGTAATGACCAATAGTGCCCTTTGGCCAATATGGAGGATATCATAAAGACTCAACCCGACCCCAAGAAATACGATTGCCACTTTTAAGAGTTTCTTCAACGTGAACTGTATTCCCGGATTGAATGCGTGGGGGAGGTTCGTTGTGTTTTGTAGAATCGTTCCAATTACAATCGCAAATAACAGGCTTCCGATCAGTGGGAAGAGTGTGCCTAATCCAATTGATAATAAACCAATCAAGCCAATTATGATTATGCCTAAAGCTTCTTTAGGAAGAAAGGAACTTTTTTGTATGTCATGCTGCAATTTAGATAGCTCCTTTATGAAAATAGTTTAAGCTTCATTATAATACAACCGAATATCGACGTGAACAGAAACGCTCTATATTATTGTATGTTAAAATAAAAAAGATATAGAAAATATACACCCCGTAATGAAAGGATTTTTGATATGAAAAAGATTTTGGTCCTGGCAGAAAAACCATCTGTCGGTAGAGATATTGCAAGAGTGCTGCAGTGCACGAGAAAAGGAAATGGATACTTGGAAGGAAATGACTATATCGTCACATGGGCTCTTGGTCACTTGGTGACATTGGCAGAACCTGAAAGCTATGATGAACGTTATAAAACCTGGAAGCTGGAGGATTTACCCATGCTTCCAGCCTCACTTAATCTTGTTGTGATCAAGAAAACGGGTAAGCAGTATAGCTCAGTTAAAGCGCAAATGAACCGGTCTGATGTCAAAGAAATTGTCATTGCAACGGATGCTGGCCGTGAAGGTGAGCTTGTAGCACGATGGATTATCGATAAAGCCCGGGTAAACAAACCGTTAAAACGCCTGTGGATTTCATCTGTTACTGATATGGCCATTAAGAACGGATTCAATAACCTTAAAGATGCAAAAAACTACGAAAACCTGTATGCTGCAGCACAAGCAAGATCTGAAGCTGACTGGTATGTAGGGATGAATGCAACAAGAGCGCTTACGACCAAGCATAATGCCCAATTATCATGTGGACGTGTTCAAACCCCGACTTTAAGCATCATTGCACAAAGGGAGGAAGAAATAAAATCCTTTACACCGCAGCCCTATTATGGGATACAAGCAGCAACTGAAAGTGGACCGTTTAATTGGTCAAATTCTAAAACCAACGATACGAAAACTTTCTCTAAAGAAGAAATTGATCATGTCATGAAATCATTGAAAGATAACAAGGAAATCACGATTCAATCGGTAAAAAAAGCGCTGAAGAAAAGTTATGCTCCTCCGCTATATGATTTAACAGAACTACAAAGGGACGCCCATAAGATTTTCGGATTTTCTGCTAAAGAAACCCTTTCAATCATGCAAAAATTATACGAACAACATAAACTGGTGACCTACCCGAGGACAGATAGTAAGCACCTATCAAGCGATATGGTCTCAACATTGAAAGACAGATTGAATGCAGTGAATGTCCAACCTTACCGTAAAATGGCTCACGGAGCATTGCAGGGATCACTGCAACTTTCAAAGGCCTATGTGGATGATCAAAAAGTGACAGATCATCATGCGATCATTCCAACAGAGGAAACACCATCCCTTCAACGGTTACAAGATCGGGAAAGAAGAATCTATGATTTGATTGTAAAACGATTCTTAGCCGTATTCTATCCACCTTACTTATATGAACAAACGACTGTAGAAGCCTCGATAGGGTCACAATCTTTTCAGACCAAAGGGAAACGAATAGTAGAAATTGGATGGAAAGAAGTGTATGACTTTGATTCAGAGAGAGATCAACTTTTAACCAAAATGGAGAAAGGAGATACCTTCCCTGTTCTGTCAATGAAACAATCGCAAGGACAGACAAATCCTCCTGGCCGATTTAATGAAGGGACATTATTATCTGCAATGGAAAATCCCAAGAAATTTATGAAGGAAAGCAACAAAGACCTCCTCGATACCATCCATGAGGCAGGTGGGCTCGGTACTGTCGCCACGAGAGCAGATATTATTGAAAAGCTCTTCAACTCAGGTGTGATTGAACCAAAGGGCAAAGACATCCATATCACTTCAAAAGGAAAACAATTGTTAGAATTGGCACCACTAGAATTGCAGTCCCCAACACTCACTGCAGAGTGGGAGCAAAAGCTTGAAAAAATTGCAAACGGTTCTCTTAAAAAAGATGAATTCTTAAAAGAAATCAAAGAATATACCCGGAAATCTGTAAGCGAAATAAAGAATACGACTAAAAAATTCACCCATGACAATGTGACGGGGACAAAATGCCCAGATTGTGGTAATTTAATGCTGGAAATAAAAAATAAACACGGGAAGAAATTGGTGTGTAAAGATCGTGAATGCGGACATAGGAAACAGATTAGCAAGAAAACGAACGCCCGTTGTCCAAATTGTCACAAGCGCCTTGAGTTAAGAGGAGAAGGTGAAGGGCAAACATTCACATGTGTATGTGGACATAGAGAAAAGCTCTCGGCATTCAATGAACGCAGAAAGAAAGAAAAGAATAGTAAAGCAACAAAGCGGGATGTAAACAAGTATTTGAATACACAGCAAGAAGATGAGCCAGTCAATACCGCATTAGCGGATGCTTTAGCCAAATTAAAGTTAGATCAATAAACTTCATAGGGATGACTCCCTATTTTCAGAGTCATCCCTATCTTTTTTTGTTTATAATTGGTAGAATATTTTTAATTATGTGAAAAAGAGGTGTAATACATGACATCGATTACAATGGAAGAGTTCTTTCAAGCAATTGAATTAGGCAATATTGCGAGGGTTGAACAATCTTTAAAAAATGACACAAATCTTTGTAACGCAGAAAATGAACATGGTTTAATAGCGTTGGGGGTGGCTGCCCATTATGGTCATATGGAAATTGTCGAGCTACTGTTAAATTTTGGCGCGGATATCAATTCCGTTTCAAATTCAAAGGTTTCCTACATTCCTTCTAACACGGCTTTACATGCCGGTATAGCCGGCAAAGCCAAAAAAGAGCTTGTGAAGTTTCTTCTGGAACAAGGAGCGAAGGTGAACCAACCGGACTCATCTGGTCATACACCTTTACATATTGCTGCTTTCGACGGAAGTGCTGACATTGTGACTTTGTTACTAGCTTATGGCGACAGCCAAGAAATGTATACAGATAGTGAACAACGTACTCCTTTAGATATTGCCAAGGAGAGGGATAATCAAGTATTTCTAAAAGCACATGAAGAATTCTCTAAGGGTAAAGCCCAGTAAAACATGATCGTTGTATCGCATCTCTTAAATAGGGATGCTTTTTTACTGACTTTTTCTAAACATCATGCTTGTTTAGAAAATATCCATAAATAATCGTGTAAAAATTCAGAGAATAAAGTATGCGCTTTCATCATTGAAGGCATAGGATGTTCGAAAAAAAATGCCTTTAATTAATTCTGAAAACTGAATGTTTTTAGAAAATTCTGTTGTTTTTTGTCGTTTAACGTATTAAAATAAACCGTAATTTCATTTACATTGAAGGGAGGACATCGTGATGCTTTCATTTCTTGCATCCATCTGTATTCTTGTAGCTGGTTATTTCGTATATTCAAAGGTGGTAGAAAAGATTTTCGGGGTTGATGATTCAAATGTGACACCAGCTTATACTAAAAAAGATGGGATGGACTATATGCCCATGAGCTGGTGGAAAGCAAGCTTGGTTCAACTATTGAACATCGCTGGGCTAGGACCGATCTTTGGTGCCATACTAGGAGCTTTATATGGACCGGTAGCCTTTCTATGGATTGTGATCGGTACTTTGTTTGCTGGAGCGGTTCACGATTATTTTTCAGGTATGCTTTCTCTCAGACATAATGGAGCACAGTTTCCTTCCATCGTTGGACAGTATTTAGGGAAACATGTTCAAACGCTCATGAACATTTTATCGATAGTATTGATGATCCTAGTAGCTGCGGCGTTTACGTCTGGGCCCGCTCAATTAATGGCAGAAGTGACACCGCTAAGTTTTATGACATGCCTTCTCCTTATTTTTACATATTTTCTCATTGCGACAGTTCTTCCTATTAATAAGATTATAGGGAGGGTTTATCCATTCTTCGGAGCCATCCTTATCTTCATGGCTGTAGCGATTGGAGTGGGGTTATTCTTCTTTGAGAATCCAATTCCAAATTTAACATTTGAAAACCTTCATCCAAATGAATTACCACTATGGCCATTATTGATGGTTACGGTATCATGTGGAGCAATCTCTGGATTTCATTCAACACAAAGTCCGATTTTAGCAAGAACGTTAAAACGAGAAAGTGAAGGAAGAAAAGTATTCTATGGTGCGATGGTAGCAGAAGGGATTATCGCACTTATATGGGCTGCAGCAGGTATGGCCTTCTTTAATGGGACAGATGGCCTACAAGCAGCTCTGGCTGCGGGAGGACCTGCAGGTGTGGTTAATGAAATAAGCAAGACAACATTAGGTTCTCTGGGTGGTGTCCTTGCCATACTTGGAGTGATCATTCTTCCAATCACAACTGGAGATACTGCGATGAGATCCTCTCGAATGATGCTTGCAGATTTGCTTAGTTCAATACGCAAAAGAGAAATCGAAGGTAAATGGGTACCGATACTGCTCGTTGTCCCTGTGGCAGTACCTACATTTCTATTAACACAAATAGACTATACCTTTCTATGGAGATACGTTGGTTGGTCCAACCAGGTAGTTGCAACCGTTATGCTATGGACCGCCGCCATCTATTTATTGCAACAGGCAAAGTTCCACTGGATATGCAGTCTTCCTGCATTATTTATGACAGGAGTTGTTAGTTCCTATATCTTTTATGCCCCTGAAGGTTTTGGATTCTCCTATTCAAAGGCTATGATGATGGGATCCATCATTTGGTTAGCGGTATTCATTTGGTTTGGTATTCAACTAGTGAAATATAGACCGAAAAGACAAAGAGTTTTAGAAATGAAATCAATACGTTCATAACGGTATTTTATGAAACAGCCTTTTCAATAGAGAAGGCTGTTTTTTTTAGGTATATTAAACTGCATTTGAATACATTCTTGAGATGTATAAGTATAAAAAAGCGGTAGAAATGTTTTTGTCGATTAAAAACTGAATATTTTAAATAATACAACAAATATTTCTACAAATTTCGCAAGATTAGTATGCTACCTTATGTAAAACGAATAAGTTTTAGACGTGGATATACATAGTGACAAAAGAAGAGGAGAGTTCGTGTTACAAAATGTATAGTGCTTTTCAAAATGATGAGAGGTAAAATAGAGTGAAAATACTTAAAATTCAGACTACATTCCGAACAAGTGAAATCTAGTAAGTGTGAACATTTGAAGAAAAAACAATGAAAGCGCTTACTATTTTATAAAAATCTATTATTGTAGGGGGAAATGGAATGTCAGATTTGGTGAAAATTGGACTTATTCAAGCTTCTCATGATGTGGATGGAAGTGAAGGGGTAGAGATCCATAAAGAGCAAGCAATTAATAAGCATGTAGAATTAGTGAGAGATGCTGCGAAAAAAGGGGCTCAGATCATTTGCTTACAGGAGATTTTCTATGGACCATATTTCTGCTCCGAGCAAAATCCCAAATGGTACGATTCAGCAGAAGAAATTCCAAATGGCCCAACTACGAAACAGTTTCAAGCGTTAGCGAAAGAGCTTGGCGTCGTCATCGTCCTACCGATTTATGAAAGGGAAGGAATTGCGACTTACTATAATACAGCGGCTGTCATTGACGCAGATGGAGCCTATCTCGGTAAATACAGGAAGCAGCATATACCGCATGTGGGAGTTGGAGAGGAAGGCTATGGATTCTGGGAGAAATATTATTTCAAACCAGGAAACCTAGGCTACCCTGTGTTTGATACGGCATATGCAAAAGTAGGGGTTTACATTTGTTATGACCGCCATTTTCCGGAAGGCGCCCGTTTATTAGGATTGAAAGGTGCTGAAATTGTCTTCAATCCATCTGCAACAGTAGCAGGTCTTTCTGAATATTTATGGAAACTTGAACAGCCTGCCCATGCAGTTGCAAATGGCTATTATTTAGGAGCGATAAACCGTGTTGGTTATGAGGGTCCATGGAATATGGGAGAATTTTATGGCCAGTCCTATCTAGTAGATCCTAGGGGTAGCTTCGTTGCTGTTGGAAGCAGAGATCAAGATGAAGTCATTATCGGGGAAATGAATAAAAAGTTATTAAGGGAAGTTCGGGATACTTGGCAATTCTATCGTGACCGCAGACCGGAAACCTATAACGACATGACAGCGTTACTTCCATAAATAGGTAAGGTGAACTGTGAATCATCATCGTGTACGATTAGCCATCAAATGGAAATGAAGAGGGGGAAGTCAGATTGTCCAACACACTTTCATTACTCAATCTTGAAAAGAATTTTCTTGAAGCGCATGAGGGTTTGACTAACAGAGAAGCAGTCGAGGAAGCGAATCGTTGCTTGTACTGCTATGATGCTCCGTGTATTCAAGCCTGTCCAACAAGCATCGATATACCTTCCTTTATTAAAAAGATCGCCTCTGGGAATTTGTTAGGGTCTGCAAAGACGATCATGACTGCGAATCCTGTTGGTGCTAGCTGCTCACGGGTATGTCCCACAGAGGAATTATGCGAAGGGTCCTGTGTACTGAATCATTCTACTAAACCGATTATGATAGGAGATCTTCAGCGATATGCAACGGATTGGGCACGCCATAACGATGCTGTGCTCTTTGAAGCAGGGGAATCTAATGGGAAAAAAGTAGGGATTATCGGTGGGGGGCCCGCGGGTCTATCTGCAGCAAGAGAACTTGCCCGCTTCGGGTATGCTGTGACGATTTATGAGGCGGAGAAAGAAGCGGGAGGGTTAAATACCTATGGTATCGTTTCATTTAGACTTCCTCAAAGCATTTCCTTCTGGGAAGTGGAGCAAGTAAAAAAATTAAACGTAGAGATTCGTACCAATGTAAAGGTAGGAAAAGACATTTCTGTTGAAGAAATTGCAATGAAACATGATTTTCTCATCCTTGCTATTGGAATGTCAAGCGTCCCTGATTTGAAAATTGAAGGCGAAGATTTTCTTGGTGTTCATGATGCCATTGAATTTGTTAAGGCAACGAAAAGCGGAGAATTGAATCAGGAGTATGCAGGTAAAAATGTGGTGGTAATCGGTGCTGGAAATACAGCGATTGATGGGGCCACATGTTCTGTACGTTTAGGGGCAGACAATGTGAAAATCTTATATCGACGAACAAAAGAAGAAATGACTGCTTATGATTTCGAATACGAATTTGCAAAGCAAGATGGTGTGGAGTTCCGTTTTCTTACGTCACCTCAAAGAATTATTGGAAATGAGGCTGGCGAAGTGACAGGTATCGAGTGTATCAAAATGGTATTAGGCGAGCCTGGAAAGGATGGAAGAAAAAGACCTCTTCCGGTCGAAGGTTCACAGTTTGTGTTACCGGTGGATGTCGTCATCAAGGCCATTGGTCAAACCCGTCATTTAACACTCATTGAACAATTTGGTTTAGAGCATTCTGATGGGGTTGTAAAGATTGATCGTGATACCTTCCAGACATCGAATCCGAAGATTTTTGCATGCGGGGATGTTGTATTTGGTAAAGGGGTTGGGGAAGCAATGGTTGTCACCGCAGCAGAGCAAGGGAAGCAGGCAGCTTATCATTTACATGGGAAGTTTGCAGAAGTTCAAATGAATTAAGATGTCTTATAAGGGGGGAAATTCATGGCAAATTTAAGCATCGATTTAGCAGGAATCAAATCACCCAATCCATTTTGGTTAGCTTCAGCCCCACCAACGAACTCAGGTTACCAAGTCCAAAGGGCTTTCGAGGCAGGATGGGGTGGTGCTGTTTGGAAAACATTAGGCGACCCCATTATCAATGTATCATCAAGATTCGCAGCAGTCAGTTTTAATGGGCAGAAGGTAGCAGGGTTCAATAATATCGAACTTATTACTGATCGTCCTTTAGAGGTGAATTTAAAGGAAATATATGAAACGAAGAAACGGTTCCCAAATCACGCCATCATTGCTTCATTGATGGTAGAACCTAAACAGGAAAAGTGGCATGAGATTGTTAAGAAGGTCGAGGATGTCGGAGTGGATGGATTAGAGCTGAATTTCGGTTGTCCACATGGAATGGCTGAAAGAGGAATGGGCTCTGCATCAGGTCAGGTCCCGGAACTGGTTGAAAAACAAACCCATTGGGCGAAGGAAATGGCTAAGACCCCTGTGATTGTAAAGCTGACACCGAACATCACGGATATTACCGTAACAGCCGAAGCAGCTGTTCGTGGTGGAGCCGATGCAGTGAGTATGATCAATACCATCAATAGCTTAGCAGGGGTAGATTTGGATTCATGGAACACTATTCCACATGTTGCTGGAAAAGGCGCACATGGAGGCTACTGTGGACCTGCAGTCAAGCCGATTTCCTTGAATATGGTTGCAGAATGTGCCAGAAATCCCCGTATAAATGTTCCGATTTCTGGAATGGGAGGAGTATCAAATTGGCAGGATGCTGTCGAATTCATGCTTATGGGAGCTTCAGGGGTTCAAGTCTGTACGGCTGCTATGCACCACGGCTTCAGAATCGTCGAGGATATGCTCGATGGTTTGAATAATTATTTGGATGATAAAGGAATCTCTTCTGTGCAGGAAATCGTCGGAAAGTCTGTACCGAGATTTTCTGATTGGGGAAATCTTGATCTTAATTATAGTGTTGTGGCAAAAATCAATACGGATGTTTGCATTAACTGTAACAAGTGCCATATTGCATGTGAAGATACTTCTCACCAATGTATTGAGATGTTAAAGGATCCTAAAGGAAACAGTTATTTAAAGGTGCGGGAAGAAGACTGTGTAGGCTGTAATCTGTGTTCAATCGTCTGTCCTGTAGATGGTGCGATTGACATGATAGAAGTGCCGAATGGTGGAATGCCGATGACATGGAACCAACGTCAAGCGGTGGTTAGTAACCTTTCAGGTTCTATCGTGAATGCAGTGAAATAATTCAGGAGGTATGATAATGGATAAAATCATTCGAAATGGAACGATCGTGACAGCAACAGACACGTATAAGGCTGATATTCTGATCCAGGACGGCAAGATTGCAGCGATCGGTAAAGAAATAGACAAACAAAAGGCAGAAGTTATCAATGCTGAAGGAAAGTATATTTTTCCAGGGGGAATAGACCCTCATACCCATCTTGAAATGCCCTTTGGAGGAACGGTTTCAAAGGATGACTTTGAGAGTGGAACGATTGCAGCAGCTTTTGGAGGCACGACGACCCTCATCGATTTCTGCTTAACGAATAAGGGGGAGCCACTTCAAAATGCCATAGATACATGGCATGCCAAGTCTAAAGACAAAGCTGTCATCGACTATAGCTTCCACTTGATGATCGGGGAAATTAATCAAGATGTTCTGACTCAACTCCCAGAGGTCATAGAGCAAGAGGGAATAACCTCTTTTAAAGTATTTATGGCCTATAAAAATGTTTTTCAGGCAGACGATGAAACGCTATTTAGAACTTTGATTGCTGCAAAGAAATTAGGAGCTCTGGTCATGGTTCACGCAGAGAATGGAGATGTTATTGAGTATTTAACTGAAAAGGCGTTAGAGGAAGGGAAAACCGCTCCCATTTATCACGCGTTGACTAGGCCTCCTGAACTTGAAGGTGAAGCGACTGGGCGTGCAGCTAAACTGACTGGATTAGCCGATTCCCAGCTATATGTCGTGCATGTTTCCTGTGCGGAAGCTGTAGAGCAGATATCAGCAGCAAGGAGCAAAGGATTGAATGTATGGGGAGAAACATGTCCTCAGTATCTTGTACTTGATCAAACCTATTTAGAGAGACCGAATTTTGAAGGGGCTAAATACGTATGGTCTCCTCCATTGCGTGAGAAGTGGCATCAGGATGTTCTCTGGAATGCCCTTAAAAGTGGTCAGCTGCAAACATTGGGATCTGATCAATGTTCATTTGATTTCCAAGGGCAGAAGGATCTTGGGAAAGAAGATTTCACTAAAATTCCGAATGGAGGACCGATCATTGAGGACCGTGTATCTATATTATTCTCTGAAGGAGTTGAGAAAGGGCGGATAAGCCTGAACCAGTTTGTCGATATCATGTCTACTAGAAGTGCCAAGCTCTTTGGCTTGTATCCTCAGAAAGGAACCATAGCTGTAGGTTCCGATGCAGATGTGGTCATATTTGACCCGGATGCTGATCGGGTGATTTCTGCAAAAACCCATCATATGGCGGCAGATTATAATCCATTTGAAGGGATGAGTATTAGAGGTGAACCGGTTTCCGTGCTATCAAGAGGTGACTATGTCATTAAAGATAAGCAGTTTGTGGGGAATCTCGGTTCCGGAAAGTATGTGAAGAGAGCGAAATACGGCAAGCTGCTTTCAAATGAGGAGAGTGAGGCGCTTCAATCCTCCAAGTTCTGATAATCTATCTTGAAAATGCATCCATGTTAAATGTAGAACTACTCATGCAAACAGGATGGGGTCATCCCCCATCCGTTTGTCTCTCATGTACCATGATTGGTTTTGCCATTCGAAGCAAATGAAAATGGGGTGTTCAGGGTGAAAAGAAGTTATTTAAAGTCTCCGGATTTGTTACCAATTAAAGAAAGTGAAAGGAAAATCACCAAACTTGGTTATTCATTTATGTGGGTAGGGATGGTAGTGGTTCTGGCTACCTTCGCAATCGGTGGGGCGGGAGTCGTATCCTTGCCATTACCCCTCGTCATGTTGGCCACACTTATCGGTTCTCTAGCAATCGGTCTTTTTATAACTTTAACGGGTGATATTGGGATTGAGCATGGAGTGTCTTTTCCTGTGTATATGAGGGCACCATTCGGAACGATTGGCACCCATATACCATCAGTTGTTCGAGGGTTGGCTGCTTCCATGTGGTTTGGTATTAACACTTACTTTGGTGCCACAGCGATGAATGGAATTCTAAATATTTTATTTGGGTTTAATAATTGGTTCGTTTGTTTTTTACTATTTGCAGTCCTCCAATTGATGAATACAGCCCTTGGTATTAAAGCGGTAGAACGATTTGCTGACCTTGCTGCCCCAGTCATCATTCTTATTTCAGTGTGGATGTATTCCTCCTTATCAGATTCTGCTGCCACTCAGGGAAGAGACATTTGGAGCTGGGTGGAAAGTCCGGTAACGGGTGTTGCAACCTTTACCGCATTTCTGGTAGTGATTTTTAGTAATATGGGCTTTTGGGCTACACTTTCAGCTGATATTCCTTCCATTTCACGCTTCATGAAGGCTCCTAGTAATGAGCGTAATTGGTTTAAGAGAAATCGAAGCTCTTTAATTGGTAATCTTGTAGCGCTCCCGATCACTCAAGCATTTATGGTGATGATTGGTGGAATATCTTATATCGCCGTATTGAACTATGATCCTGTTGTTGCCCTTCAGGAAGCAGCAAGTGGATTCGTATTAGGCATTCTTCTCCTGATGATCGTCCTCGCTCAATGGTCAACAAATATTGCAGCGAATATTGTCCCAGCTGCCACCATCTTTTCCAATGTGGGTGGACCTAAATTCCCTTTCTGGGCAGGGGTCATAACTGCTGGAATCGTAGGGACAATTGTTCAGCCTTGGAATCTATTTGGTGTCATCATTCCGGTTCTCCTCTTTGTAGGTGGGATTTTATCTGCAATTGTAGGAATATTAATTTCAGACTATTACTTTATTAGAAAGAGACGTGTCAATGTTCCAGCTCTTTATGAGGACAACGGACAATTTAAATATATGAGAGGGATTAATCTTGCCGGGTTCATTTCTTGGATCGTAGGTGCCGTTGCTTCCTATTTTGTTCCTAACTTTTCATTTTTAGTTGGATTTGGAATTGGTGCGCTTTGCTATTATGTGTTGGCAAAATTCTGGTGGTTCAAGAAATATGAACAGGCAGAACTTCTTGATCCAAGTGATGAGAAATATTTAGGATTGTCAGTTGGTCGTGATTGGGAAATTGAGGTGGAAGAAGAGGTTGTCTTGGAAGAATCACCGACAGGCACAAGCCTTTCATGAATGAACGGGAAAACTCCTATTCCATATGAAGGAGAAAGGGTGTTGGGATGTCTGATTATCAAGAGTTCTTAAACGAAAGAGATAAAATCGATTTTCTATTACAAAAAGGCTTTAAAATTGAAAAAGTGACAGAAAACCTTAGTGGTGCCTATGTTGTTTTTAAACATACTGAAAACAAAAGAAGCGCTACTCTACATGTGAAAACAGCGAATGCTCGAAAATATTTTTCGAATATTTTAATGCAAACTTCATAACTGAAAGGGGGAGCATGGATGAGTGATCCGAATTTCAGTAAAGACTTGACACTCTGTCCAGGTAATATGCCAACGTCTGATGAAATGATCGAATGGGTGTTAACCGTCTTGTCCTCTACTCACCTGACAGAAGAAGATATTTTGAATTGGTGGGGTAAAGAGATACAGTTTGACATCCCCTCATATTGAAAAAAATGAAGGATTGGTCCTGCCAATCCTTTTTCCCCTATCATTCTAATGGCAAATTAAAAAGGAGAAAAGAATGAAAAGTAATTACTATTTCTCAGTAGAAGATATGCTTGTGAGAAAACACTTTGAACATGCAAAAGTGATCGCTGGATACAACGGACTGAAGAAACAAGTGAAATGGGTGCATGTAGTTGAAGTGACGTCCATAAAAAATCTCCTTAACGGAAATGAACTAATACTATCTACTGGGATTGCCCTGCAAAAGGAAGATAGCTTTCTTTCCCTTATTATGCAATTAATTGAGTGTAATGCTGCTGCAATTTGCATTGAACTTGATACAAATATCTCTTCAGTGCCTGAGTCAGTATTAAAGTGTGCCGATGAATTTGACTTCCCTGTCATTGTTTTTCAGCAAGAAGTTCCCTTTGTCAGTATAACTCAGGATATACACTCGGTTTTAATAAATCAGCAATATGAAATGATTAAGAAATTAGATTCATACGCTCAAGATTTAAATAAGAGGCTGCTTGGAGTCAATCATTTTAGAGACATTCTTCAATTTCTACATAGTGAGCTGAATGTGCCGGTGCTCTTTCAGTTGAAAGGACAAGAAATAGAGATCTATCCTCTCATGTGTTCACCTGAAAAAGTAAAGCTCATAAATAACTATCATAGAATGAAAGAAACAAGCAATCGACAATTTTCTTCTACGAAAGTGATTCTATTTGATCAAGAATACGCTGAGCTAATAATTTATCGGAATCATCACCCATTTAGTGAATATGAGCTGTTGATCCTTGACCGAACATCCACGGCTCTTGCTCAATTTTTAATGAGGGAACTCTATTTTAATGAGCAAAAGCGGTTGGAAGATTCTAAATGGATCATGTCATGGTTGAAGGGAGACCAATCCTATGACAGACTTGACACCTTTTTACGGGAACAAAAGGTAACAATCCATGGTGGTGTGGTATGCATTTGTGAAACAAATCGGGTAAATGAAAAAGAGACGCTGGATATTACTTATTTCAACCTTGTGACAAGAAGTATATTTGAGCAGTATGGGTTTTGTGTTGTACCTGAAAGAATAGGTAACAATCTCACATTTATACTCTTGGATACTCGGAGAAGTGGAGATTGGAAGTCTCGGGTGACGAATGCATATGAAAAAATTCTTCTTTCTGATCTCTTCAAAGAAGCATCACGTTTGGTATTTGCTACAGGGAATTATCAAGATGAAATGATGGATATGCACAAAAGCTATGAAACAGCACTAGAAAGTCTCAAATATCGTTCAATGATGGGGGGAACGAACAAGTATTATTTCTTTGATGACCTTCATCTTTTCAGACTGATTTCAATTGTCCATAATAATGTGGATTTATGGGGAATGATCGAAGAATACTTGTCACCATTATTGAAGTACGATCGAGAGCACGACGGGAATTTAATGCATACACTTAAAGTATTTCTTTCATGTCAGGGGTCAAAGCAGGAAACTTCCAAGAGACTATTTATTGTGAGACAAACACTTTATCACCGCCTTAAGAAAATTGAAGATTTATTAGGTAGAGATTTCATGACATCTGATAAACGTGTGGCCATCGAATTTCTGCTTGCTTCATATGAATACTTACAGCCCAAACACGTCCAGAAGAAAACGAAGATCAATTAATGACATCCTTTTAGAATAGTAGATAACGTTGATCGCTTGAATGCTGAGTGACAGAGTTGAAAGAAATAATGTCCAATAGATCTTTCATGTTCTTTTACACAATGTCTAATGAAAGACCTGCTAATTTCTTTCATAATAAAAATAACGAATAGACCAAGGTTTCTACACCTATAGTGGAAAATTATTATCAAATGAAAATAAGGAGGAACTAACATGACGGTAATAAAAAAAGATGTAGCAGTATTAAAGAATTACATTGGAGGCAAATGGGTCGATTCTCTTAGCTCTCAATCGTCAGAAGTTTTAAACCCTGCGACGAATGAAGAAATCGCAAGAGTCCCCATCTCCACGAAAGAAGATGTTGCGATCGCTGTAAAAGCGGCAAAACAAGCGTCAGAGATGTGGAAGAAAACCCCGGTACCGAAGCGAGCCCGGATTCTATATAAATATCATTCTTTGCTTTCTGAGAATCATGAAGAGTTGGCGAAACTTGTTGTTCAGGAAAATGGAAAATCTTTTAAGGAAGCATACGGTGAAGTACAACGAGGATTAGAGTGTGTTGAATTCGCTTGTGGGGCACCAACATTAATGATGGGCGAAACGTTAAGTGGAATCGCAGAAGACATTGATTCTGAAATGTTCCGCTACCCACTTGGGGTTGTCGGGGGCATTACGCCGTTTAACTTCCCAATGATGGTCCCTCTATGGATGTTCCCTCTTGCGATTGCATGTGGAAATACATTCGTCCTAAAGCCCTCTGAAAGAACTCCGATATTAGCCAATAGACTTGCAGAACTTTTAACGGAAGCGGGAATGCCGGAGGGTGTTTTCAATGTAGTTCACGGAGCCCATGACGTGGTTAATGGATTATTGGAGCATAAAGACATTGCCGCGATATCCTTTGTGGGATCTCAACCTGTAGCTAAATATGTGTATCAACAAGCAGCCTCTCATGGGAAGAGGGTCCAGGCGCTTTCAGGGGCAAAAAATCATCATGTCGTAATGCCTGATGCAGATGTCCATAAAGCAGCGGAACACATTATCAGTTCAGCATTCGGAAGTGCAGGGCAGCGTTGTATGGCATGCAGTGCTGTAGTGGTTATAGGTGATAATCAGGCGTTTGTGAAGGCTCTACACAATAAAGCCGATGAATTATGCATTGGTAACGGGATGGATGAAGAAGTTCTGCTCACACCGGTCATCCGAAAGGAAAATCGGGAGAAGACTCTGGGGTATATTGATAAAGGAGTACAAGAAGGGGCGTCACTTATCAGAGACGGTCGGAAAGAGATGGACGATTTCAAGGAAGGAAACTTTCTGGGGGCTACCATCTTTGACCATGTTACACCTGATATGTCGATTGCGAAAGAAGAAATGTTCGCACCTATTCTTAGTTTATTGAGAGCTTCAGACCTGGATCAGGGTCTCGATTATATTCGTCAGTCCAGATATGGAAATGGTGCAACAATTTATACGAAAGATGCAGCTGCAGTTAGACAGTTTAGAGAAGAAGCAGATGCAGGAATGCTCGGTATTAACGTTGGGGTGCCGGCGACGATGGCATTCTTCCCATTTTCAGGTTGGAAGGATTCTTTTTACGGAGATATGCATGTGAACGGCAAAGACGGAGTAAATTTCTATACTAGGAAGAAAATGATCACTTCTCGATTCGATTTTTAATCAGGGTTAGGAGGAACCTCCATGGTAAAAGCAGGTCAATCTCAAGATGTATGGTTACAGAATGATGAAAAACTCATTTGGCATTCGATGAAACCTTACAATCCCGATGGAACGATGGTCGTAACAGAGTCAAGCGGGTCCTGGGTTACAAATCAGGATGGTCAGAAATTCCTGGATGGAATGGCAGGATTATGGTGTGTAAACGTTGGGTATGGGCGGCAGGAATTAGCAGAGGCCGCCTACGAACAGCTTAAGAAAATGGCCTATTTTCCACTCACACAAAGTCATCAACCGGCCATTGAACTTGCCGAGAAATTAAATGAATTGCTCGGTGATGATTATGTAATCTTCTTTTCTAACAGTGGATCCGAAGCCAACGAAACAGCATTTAAGATTGCGAGGCAGTATCATCAACAAAAAGGTGAACATGGACGGTATAAGATCTTCTCCAGATATAGGGGGTATCACGGCAATTCCATGGGAGCATTAGCTGCTACAGGGCAAGCACAACGTAAATATAAGTATGAACCATTAGCTCCAGGTTTCCACCATGTAGCTCCTCCTGATGCTTACCGTGACGAGTTTTCAGGAGGAAGTCCCCATGAACTTCCGGGTGTCAAGGCGATTGAACAGGCGATGACTTGGGAATTAAGTGAAACAGTGGCCGCTATGATTATGGAACCAATTATTACAGGCGGTGGGGTCCTCATTCCCCAGGATGGTTATATGAAAGCAGCGAAAGAAGTTTGTGAGAAGCATGGTGCTCTCTTGATTGTTGATGAAGTTATTTGCGGGTTTGGACGTACAGGTAAGGCGTTTGGATTTATGAATTATGATGTGAAACCGGATATTATCACGATGGCAAAGGGCATCACTAGCGCATATCTTCCCCTTTCCGCAACAGCGGTCAAACGGGAAATTTATGAAGCTTTTAAAGGGTCTGAAGAATATGATTATTTCCGCCATATCAATACTTTTGGTGGAAACCCTGCAGCGTGTGCGCTCGCTTTGAAGAATATTGAAATCATGGAAAATGAAAAATTGTTCGAAAGGTCGGCAGATTTAGGAGAAAAGACGCTAAATACATTGAAAAACCTCTTGCAGGATCATCCTTTTGTAGGCAATGTTAGGGGAAAAGGACTGTTGATCGGAATTGAAATGGTTTCTAATAAAAATACGAAAGAACCATTAGAAATTGAAAAAGTGAATACGGTCATAGGCTATTGTAAGCAGCACGGGGTAATTATCGGAAAAAATGGTGCTACAGTTGCAGGGTTCAATAATGTTCTGACGATATCACCGCCATTAAATATTGAAGAAGACGATTTGGATCAGTTATTGTCGACAGTAATTGCTGGAATTAATACACTGCATTAATATTAATAAGCGTAAAAAGCATCTACATTTGTGGATGCTTTTTATTTCATGGAATACATTGAATATTATGGTAAAATAATGAAGGGTAAATAAAAGATGAAAAGGGGGATCACCCATCATGAGTTTTGAATTTAAAAGCATTGATCACATTCAAATAGCGGCTCCCAAAGGATGTGAACAGGAAGCGAAAAAATTTTATGGTGACATCATTGGATTGAAGGAAATACCAAAACCCAGCAATCTTCAAGGACGGGGAGGCTGCTGGTTTCAATATGGAAACCAGGAAATTCATATTGGGGTACAAGACGATTTTGTACCTGCAACGAAAGCCCACCCCGGGCTGTTGGTTTCAAATTTATCTTCCCTTATGCGTACGATGAAAGAGAAGGGAATTGAAATAAAGGAAGATACTCCTATTAAAGGAAGAGCTCGTTTCTTTGTATCTGACCCATTCGGAAATCGCATCGAATTTTTAGAATTCGAATAAAATAGACATGCACCTTCTAAATGGGAGGTGCATGTCTTTAATCCTCAACAGAATGAGTCACATCTTTTTCCTGAAATAAATCGTGAGAAGTACTTGGAATCTGTCTCTTTTGTGCGTTTACAAATTCTGAAGAAAAAACTGATACAATCACTTGTCCACCGACTATGTTAGCCCGTATGAGGATGGGCTGGTTGTAATCATTCCTAAATGTGAAATCAGGACCATACCAACTTACGGTCGCATCTCTCCCCGGGGGCACGTATGGAACTCGTTTTGAATGATGGAATCTTTCCAATATGACTACCCCTGCTTGATCCACTGCATTAAACAATGTAGAGGACACCTGACAAATCCCTCCACCAATATCTTCTGATAATTCTCCTTTTACTATCACAGGGGCTTTCCGATATCCTCTTTCTTTCGTTCGTTTCCCTACCACTCCATTAAAGGAAAACACTTCTCCTGGAAAAACGACTGCATTGTTAATTTCTTCTGTAGCAAGGATGATATTTCTTGTGCGTTCTTCATTATACTTATTGAAATATGTGACATACTGTCCGATCAACTGTGTTTTTATTTGAGCCAAGATCTCACTGTCTACTCTAGGATACAAGGTCAGGAGAGGGGGAGCGATATGTTGATCCCCTTTTGAAAGAAAGAAATCATATACGGATGCGCGAAATTTCTTTCCATTAAGTTTATATCCTGCCTGTTCCTGAACAATGATGTTATCTTCATTGATAAAGGCATTTCTGGGAGGTATGTAAACTTTTTCTTGGAGCTCTAAAACGAATTCTTTATAGTTTTTTTCATTCAATAGAGGTTCATCCACCAGTGGGACATTCAATGATTGGCGTTCAATCGACAGTGGTGCGCCATTTGGAACTTGGATATGTAATTGATCATGATTGCCCATTAAAGGAAGCGTGAGAAGACTAATAGCACTTAATTTCAACAATAGCATGTAAATCCTCCCTTTCGTTTGTAGTATCGGTAAAGAGAGGTATTTTATGTTCAATCCCAATTGCCAAAAATTGATTATCATGGTTTGCTTCATGGGTTTCAAACTAAGATTAAAAAAAGAGGTTCAGTATATGCTGTTAATGTTAAGGTTCACCATGGTTGTTTCATTGCTCTTCGTTTACGGAGTAAAACCGGCAGAGGCCATGCCGAGTTTTAAAGTGGAAATTCTTCCTTGGGAACAAGTAAACGAAATCATTCCGAATCAGTC
Organism: uncultured Bacillaceae bacterium; assembly: GCA_963787015.1. Taxonomy (GTDB): domain Bacteria; phylum Bacillota; class Bacilli; order Bacillales; family Bacillaceae_B; genus Rossellomorea. Next base: position 656,053 of record CAWBBM010000040.1, on the reverse strand, counting down.
GTATTTTACGATAATTGATGTTGAAAGCGGTCTTTCTTTTAAAGTTCAAAGAAGAGCGGGAAGTAAACATGCGGATGTCCAACCGGTTACTGACAAGGACACTAAAATAATGAAAGCCATTTACGGTGGGAAGTGGAGTTGGGATCGTCGTGCCATTCTTGTGTTGATACATGATCAACTCATATCTGCTTCCATGAATGGAATGCCTCACGGAGCTGGAGCTCTTAAAAATAATTTTCCAGGTCATTTCTGTGTGCATTTTTACGGAAGTACGACTCATAAGACACCCACGCCTGACTTAGCACACAAAATCATGATCTTAAAAGCAGGGGGGGAATTGAATAGGTTTTTATCCCGATTGGACCCATATGAAATAATCCAGGTGGTGGAGATTGCCATTAATCAACATGATGAGAAGCTACTCTCACTAGTATTATCAGGAGATAATGGATCGGTTAAAGAGACACTTAAAAAAATTCACCATATCGAAATTATCCAAAGATCGATCCTTCCTCTAGAAGACCTTCCTGTTATTGTTGGAATGAAGATTCAGTTAAAGGTTAAATGGATAAGGTACGACCAGTCTCAGGAGGTTAAGGACGTAAAGCTCCTCATCCTGAAAGATCATGTCTATGACCAGTGGAAAATAGACGAGAAATCGTTGGCTAAAGAATTACAGTAATTGTCAATGGAACTGACAATATCCTCCTCCAGTGGGTGAAACCTTTTCAACAATCAAGTTTTTAAAATGGAAAAGAGGGAAAAAGGTATTTAAATGAATCGTGGAGGGAAACAACCGATGTTTGAGTTTGTCATGAATTTAATAAAGGAGCTAGGAATGTGGGGGTTATTTGCTGGAAATGCCATTGAAGCGTCTTCGTTACCTTTTCCAGGCGCGCTTGTAACGCTGACTTATGGGTATGCCTTAGATCCTTCTTGGGTGAAGCTAGTAGTATTGGCTATTACCAGCAGTGTGATCTATACCATATTTAGTTATATCCCATACGGTATCGGATTTAAATTAAAGGATAAGATCAAGGAGAAAACGAGCACTAAGAAAATTGAAAAGGGGCAGAAGTGGTTTCGTAAATGTGGTTTGTGGAGCATAGCGATAACAAGGCCTTTAGGCATCGGGAATTATATCTCCTATGTAGCAGGGATTAGTAAAGTGAATAAGTGGAAATTTGGATCGTTAACCTTCATCGGAATATTCCCTATCACCCTCGCGATGTTAATAGTCGGGAAAAATGGAAATCTAAAATCTGTCCAATCCATGATGAGTCAAGTGCAAACATACTTACTAATCGGAGGAGCAGTACTCATTATTGGTTACTTAGTATATAAATTCATCTATAAACCAAAGGCAAAGCCCAAATGTTTGCACGAAGAAACCAATATCGTAAAGCAAACAGAATAGATATGATGAAAGTTCGCTCCTACTGAAAGGGAGCGAACTTTTTTTGTTGTTTACATGTGCAATGTTAACACCTATCTAGGTAAAATATGCTTCCTCAAACCACATGCTTCAACCCTTACCGCTGTGATATAATGAATAGTCGAGAATAGTAGATATACATGGAAAGGTTTGAATGAAACCATGACACAATACACTCCAATGATAAAACAATACTTACACGTTAAGGCAGATTACCAGGATGCCTTTTTATTTTTCCGATTAGGCGATTTTTATGAAATGTTTTTTGATGATGCCATCGCTGCATCACAGGAACTTGAAATAACATTGACAAGTCGTGATGGGGGAGGGAAAGAACGGATTCCTATGTGCGGTGTTCCTTATCATTCTGCTCCTAATTACATAGAGCAACTCATCGATAAAGGATTTAAAGTAGCCATCTGTGAACAAACTGAGGATCCAAAACAAGCCAAGGGAGTTGTCAGAAGAGAAGTTGTTCAGCTTATTACACCTGGTACCGTTATGGATGGTAAAGGTTTAAATGATAAAGAGAATAATTATATTGCTTCTGTGACTGATTTTCAAGATGAAACATTCGGACTGGCATATTGTGATTTATCAACTGGCGAGACCAAAGTGACGCTTGTCAATGATGGCCTGCAAGCTTTAGTAAATGAATTATCTACAATTGGTGCCAAAGAAGTGGTTATCCACCCTGATTTCAGTGCAGAGGTACAAGGGAAGATGAAAGAACGTAACGATATTACGTTATCATATGAGAAGGAAGTCGATACCCGGGAAGATTTCACCCATCTAGTGGCTCACGTGAAACAAAGTAAGCTAGTAGAGGCGTCTTCCATCCTTTTGCATTATCTCTTCCGAACACAAAAGCGAAGCCTGGATCATTTGCAAGCGGTAGAACCATATCAACTCCACCAATTTATGAAAATGGACTATTATTCAAAGCGCAACCTCGAATTAACAGAAACCATTCGTTCCAAAGGGAAGAAGGGGTCTTTGCTTTGGCTTTTAGATGAGACTATGACTGCCATGGGAGCAAGATTACTAAAGCAATGGATTGATCGTCCACTCATTCATAAATTGGAGATTGAAAAGCGTCAAACCGTTGTGGAGGTATTACTGGAGCGGTTCTTTGAACGGCAGGATCTGAGGGAAAGGTTAAAGGAAGTATACGATCTTGAACGGCTTGCGGGGCGTGTGGCCTTCGGAAATGTAAATGCCAGGGATTTGATTCAGTTGAAGAAATCATTACAACAGGTTCCTATCTTAAAACACTTAGTTGAGTCACTTGAAAACGAAGCGACCGACGAACTCGTAAGCAAACTGGATCCTTGTGAAGAGCTGACAGATATCCTGGAGCAAGCACTAGTAGAAAACCCTCCTCTTACAATCAAAGAGGGCAGTCTGATTCGAGATGGGTACCATTCAGAACTCGACCAATTTCGTGATGCAAGTCGAAACGGGAAATCCTGGATTGCGGAGCTTGAACGGGATGAGCGTGAGCGAACAGGGATCCGTTCACTGAAAGTTGGGTTCAATCGTGTGTTTGGTTACTATATAGAAGTGACAAGAGCGAACCTTCATCATTTGGAAGATGGCCGCTATGAAAGAAAGCAAACGTTAACAAATGCAGAACGGTTCATTACCCCTGAATTAAAAGAGAAAGAAGCACTTATTCTTCAGGCTGATGAAAAAAGCGTTGAGTTAGAATATGAACTTTTCCTTGGAATACGGGAAAGGGTTAAGGAATTCATTCCCCGCCTGCAGAAGCTAGCGAAACTAGTCAGTGAGCTTGATGTTCTGCAATGCTTCGCTACCATTAGCGAGAGCCGTCATTACACGCGGCCATCTTTCAATGAAGAGCGAAGAATTCTTTTGAGGGACGGGCGTCACCCAGTGGTAGAAAAGGTGATGGGTGCCCAGGAGTATGTTCCTAATGATTGTTATATGGACCAGGAGAGGGAAATATTCCTTATTACAGGACCAAACATGTCCGGTAAAAGTACTTATATGAGACAAGTTGCCTTAACGAGTATATTGGCTCAAATCGGATGTTATGTGCCTGCTAGCGAAGCAGACCTCCCCATATTCGATCAGGTGTTCACCCGTATTGGTGCAGCAGATGATTTGATCTCTGGACAGAGTACATTTATGGTCGAAATGCTAGAAGCAAAAAATGCAATCAATCACGCTACCCAAGAAAGCTTGATCCTTTTCGATGAAATCGGACGTGGTACTTCAACTTATGACGGCATGGCGCTCGCTCAAGCCATCATCGAATATATACATGGACATATAGGTGCGAAAACGTTATTCTCAACTCACTATCATGAGTTAACGGTCCTTGAAGAAGAATTACAAAAGGTGAAAAATGTGCATGTAAGCGCCATGGAACAAAACGGGAAGCTTGTATTCCTTCATAAGATAAAGGAAGGGGCAGCTGACAAAAGTTACGGAATACATGTCGCCGAACTAGCAGAACTCCCTTCGGCTTTAATTCAAAGAGCGAATGAAATCCTTCTTGAACTTGAGAGGAAGGAAGAAACTGTTTCAAAGAAAGAAGTAGCCGTTACAAGGGAAACTGGGTTGGATAAACGAGAAACCTACTCTGAAGATCTGGCACAGCTATCCTTCTTTGAAGCGGAGAAAACGGAAAGACCAGTACATTTCACTTCGAAGGAAAAGAAGTGTTTAGATGATCTTAAAAAATTGGATATCCTGGAGATGACTCCATTAGATGCGATGAACACTCTATACGCAATCCAAAAAAAACTAAAGCACTAAAGGAGGTGAAACTGTGGTAAAGATATTTCAGCTAGATGATTCTCTATCAAATAAAATCGCCGCAGGTGAAGTGGTGGAGCGTCCGGCTTCTGTAGTGAAGGAGCTCCTTGAAAACAGCATCGATGCAGGTGGATCCGTCATCGAAGTTCATATTGAAGAAGCGGGTCTACATTCCATACGCATCATTGATAATGGGGACGGAATCGAACGGGATGATGTGAAAACAGCGTTTAAGCGCCATGCAACCAGTAAGATCAAAGACGAAAATGACTTATTTCGCATTCGTACGTTGGGGTTTAGAGGGGAAGCACTTCCCAGTATCGCTTCCGTTTCTCATTTCACATTAAAAACGAGTACGGGGGATGGTCCAGGAACGTCTATCGAACTTGAAGGTGGAGAAATCAAGTCACTTGAAAATTCGTCGTCAAGAAAAGGAACAGATATCACAGTTTCACAACTGTTTTACAATACACCTGCACGACTGAAATATATGAAGACCATTCATACTGAGCTAGGGAATATAACAGATGTGGTGAATCGAATTGCACTTTCCCACCCAGACGTTTCAATCAAACTTCTGCACAACGGTAAATCTCTCCTTCACACGAATGGAAATGGAGATGTACTACAAGTCCTTGCTGCCATTTATGGGGTTGGAATTGCCAAGAAGATGGTTCCGATCAATGTGGATTCCCTTGATTTTAAAGTAAAAGGGTACATTTCCCTTCCTGAAGTTACACGGGCCTCGAGGAACTATATATCAACGATGATCAATGGCCGGTTTATTAAGAACTATGCCATTGCCAAGTCCATCGGGGAAGGGTACCACACCCTACTTCCGATTGGCAGGCACCCTATCGTGCTTCTCTCTATAGAGATGGACCCGATTCTGGTCGATGTGAATGTACATCCCTCTAAGATGGAGGTCCGGATTAGTAAAGAAGCTGAATTAAATACGCTGGTGACGGAAGGAATCAAAAGGGTGTTTAAAGGGAAAGAGCTGATTCCATCAGGGGCAGTTGCAACAAATGTAGCACAGGCAAAGTCGGAGCAAACGTTCATGAATTTAGATCATTCGGCCAAAGCTAAAGAAAGATCAGGATTCCCTGGGGCAGTTCGAGAGCGGTTGCTTCCCAAGGAAGAAATGGTCAAGCTAGATGAGCCAAGACCATTAGGGAATGATATGAATGAACCAACAGGACATGTTTCCAATGAACCACCTGATCCGAATTTCCCCGTTGAAGAAGAACCGGACTACCAGAAACCTGAAATGAATGAAAGCTATGAGGAGGAAAGTCACTCTCCTCGAGTCCCTCCTTTCTATCTTGTTGGACAAATGCATGGAACGTATATCTTTGCTCAAAATGAACGAGGCTTATACATTATTGATCAACATGCGGCTCAAGAACGGATCAAATATGAATTCTATAAAGAGAAAGTGGGGGAAGTCGCAAAAGAGCTTCAAGAACTCCTGGTACCACTTACCCTTGAATTTTCTACGGACGAATATATTAAGATTAATGAACACCGATCCCTTCTCGAAGAAGTCGGGGTGTTCCTTGAAGATTTTGGACACAACAGCTTCATTGTCCGTGCACATCCTCAGTGGTTCCCAAAAGGAGAAGAACAGCAGACCATTGAAGATATGATTGAACAGATTATAATAATGAATAGGGTGGATATTCGAAAACTGCGGGAAGAAGCAGCCATCATGATGAGCTGTAAAGGATCCATTAAAGCAAATCATCATTTGCGAAATGAAGACATGCAGGCGTTATTGGATGAATTAAGATTGGCGAGTGACCCATTCACATGCCCCCACGGGAGACCGATCATCATTCACTATTCCACTTATGAAATGGAAAAAATGTTCAAACGAATTATGTGAGCGCAAAAACGGGCGAGGAACCAGAAAAGGTTTCTCGCCTGTTTTAATATGTCTATAAGTTCGATTAACTATTAGCATTAAATGGTTAACGGTAACTATATTATGTTAACTTAAAGTGAAGGAAATGAACTTTTCCTTTCTGTACTAATATCCACCAGAGTAAAGAGTTCAAAAAAATCATTGCAGGTGATTGTGAATCTTTAGAGGGAATCTTTCATATTTATATTGAAAAACGATTGTTTTAGTGTAAAATTACACTAAAAAGGTAAATAAGGAGTGTTTTTCGATGTTGAAAGGTAAAAAGAGTATCTTCCTGCTTATTGTTTTGATGTTGCTCACCTACATAATGATATTTCAGTTGGCCATCAACAAAAAGGAATCAAACGATCGTATAACAGATGTAGGGAGACTGATGCCTACGAAAATCCACAAGATCATAAAAGGGAATGAAGAAAAGAGTATTGTAGATACAATTGCTGAAGCAAGGAGTGAAAACCTTAAAGTTTCCATTGCTGGAAAGAGGCATAGTCAAGGAGGACATACGTATTATCCAGATGGAATCATGTTGGATATGACCTCATATGACAAAGTACTCAATGTGGATACTGTCCATCAGACCGTTCACGTACAAAGTGGGGCAACATGGGATGATATCCAAAAAGCCATCAACCCTTATGGGCTATCGGTAAAGGTGATGCAGTCCCAAAATATTTTTACGGTTGGGGGCTCGCTTTCCGTTAATGTTCACGGAAGGGATATTCGGAATGGTTCATTAATTGAAACGGTAAATTGGTTTAGATTATTAACACCTGATGGTGAAATCATAAAGGTATCGAGGGAAGAGAATGCTGAATATTTTCCACTGGTCATTGGGGGGTACGGGTTGTTTGGAGTGATTCTGGATGTGGAACTTAAACTCACGAACGACGAATTGTATGCTTTGGAAACGGAAGAAATAACGTATGACAAATATGAAGAATATTTTAGGAAGAATGTGCAGGGGAATGATAATGTGAAGATGCATCTGGGCCGATTGTCAACTGCTCCTGACACATTCCTTAAAGACATGTATGTGACGAATTATGTATTACAAGATGATCAGGAGGAATACTCCGACCATAATCAATTGAAAGAAGACAAACTGACATTCCTGACGAAATTCTTACTTGGACTTTCGAGGGATTTTGATTGGGGGAAAAATGCATTTTGGGGAATGCAAAAATCATTTTTCCAAAAACTGAATGGTGAGTTTGTGACCCGGAATAATGTCATGCGGTCAGAATCGGAATTCTTGGAGTATGAAGCAAAGAACGATACAGATATCTTACAGGAGTATTTTATTCCCGTTGATGAATACGAGGAATATATAGATGAGTTACGGGAGTTATTATCAGAAAAGGACCTGAATTTAATGAATATAACCGTACGATATGTGAGTCATAATGAAGAAGCCGTCATGTCTTATGCAAAAGAAGATATGTTCGCACTTGTTTTATTGATCAATCAAGGGATAAGTGAGAAGGAGATTAAGAAGACAGGAAATACTATTCGGGAGATGATCGACTTAAGCCTTAAACATGAAGGTAGTTATTATCTCCCTTACTATGAATATCCAACGGTGAAACAAATGCAAGAGGCTTATCCCAACACAGATGAATTCTTTGACATGAAGAAACAGCTTGATCCTGAAGAACGTTTTACGAATTTATTCTTTGAGCGGTATGGACAATGAAGTGTTTTATCATATCCCAAAGCTTTGCCATGGTGGCAGCAGGTGTGTCTTTTCCTTTTTATTTGTTGTTTATTCAAAATATCGGGAGCTCTTTCTCTAGTTTCGGGTTTGCTTATGGGTTATTTACGTTAAGTGCAGCCCTCAGTCACCGCTTTATCGGAAGGGTGTCCGATGTGGTTGGCGGACCGGTTCTTCTCATGTTGTATTCTATCGGAATGAGTCTTATGTTTCTATTTATCCCTTCTGTGGATTCGGTTCAAGGTGTATATCTTGTGCAAATGATACTTGGCATATTAGGAGCTATCCAGAAAACATCCGAGAAAGTAGTACTTAGTGACGTGACAGAACATGCATCAAGGGGGAAGAGTATCGGAGCTTATCATTTTTGGACCTCGATTTTCTCTAGTGGAGCGGTAATGGGAACTGGATTCATGCTAGACTATTTCACTATCCACGTTATTTTTTATGGATGTTCACTTTTCTTTATGATTAGTGGGATTCTTATTTTTGTTTTCTATTCCAGGTTTAAATCGGTTCCTAAAAATGGCAAACGGGCAGCATCCTCCTAGCATTCCTTTTTTTAATAAATTTCTTCATTTGCTTTTCAGATGAAGGAATTCCTGTTCCAAAAGGCTAATAGATAAGATATAGATATTTTCGGAAAATTCTATCTATCATACAGGGGGAAAAGGAATGAATGGAGGCATTGAGCTTCAAAGGAAGAAAATGAATAAAGGTTTTAAGATTACGTTGTGGACAGCGGGAGCAATTTTGTTTGTGTTGTTGGGATTGCTGATTTTTGCCAACTATTACATTGACAGATCCCTTCCAGTAACATCGGGAACGATTCCTTTGAGTGGTTTATCTGAGGACGTAGAAGTAATAAGAGATAAGGACGGTGTACCTCATATACGGGCACAAAATGAACGTGATTTGTATATGGCCCAAGGCTATGTTCAGGCCCAGGATCGATTATTTCAAATGGACTTAAGCAGGAGACAGGCCTCGGGGCGTTTAAGTGAAGTCGTTGGTGAGAAAGCGGTAGATCGGGATAAATTTTTCCGTACATTCGGTTTGCGTAGAGCAGCACAGGTTTCATTTACCGCATATCCAGATGAAGCAAAGGAGTTGCTTAAATGGTATGCCGATGGTGTCAATGCTTATATGAAAGAAGCGGAAGACAATGGAAAGCTTCCCTTTGAATTCACTCTCCTTGGCTATAAACCTGAAAAATGGACACCTGTCGATTCTTTAACGATTGGAAAGTACATGGCCTTTGACTTAGGTGGTCATTGGCAGGGACAGGCATTCCGGTACTGGGCATTGGAGAACCTTGCGGAAGAAAAAGCATATGATTTATTCCCTACCTATCCTGAAGGGGCACCGACTATATTAGCAGATGTTGGGAAACTGGAGGTGGATCTAAGTCAATCATTTGCAGAAGCTTTCATACCCCCTGAATTTAACGGGAGCAATAACTGGGTTGTAAGTGGAGAAAAAACTGCCAGCGGGAAACCACTCTTAGCAGACGACCCTCATCTTGCGCTGGGAACACCTTCCATCTGGTATCAAATGCATCTTGAATCACCGGACGTCAATGTAAGCGGAGTGATTTTTGCCGGCATCCCCGGTATTATCCTTGGTCATAATGAACAAATTGCGTGGGGGGTCACGAATACGGGTCCAGACGTTCAGGACTTATACGTAGAGAAACGAAATGAAGAAGATCCCGAACTGTTTTTATTTGATGATAAATGGGAAAAGGCGACTATCATTGAAGAACCGATTCAAGTAAAGGATGGTGATACCATTCCTTATAAAGTAACAATCACAAGGCATGGACCGGTGATTTCAGAGTTCGCTCACCAGAATGAGGGAGAGAATGTGATGTCCATGAGGTGGACAGCCCTTGATCCGAGTCTTGAACTCCTAGCCATAATAAACATTAATAAAGCAACGAATTGGGATGAATTTGAAGAAGCATTAAAGGATTTTCATGTTCCTACCCAAAATTTCGTATTTGCTTCGAATGATGGCACGATTGCATACAAAGCGAATGGGAAAATTCCAATCAGGAAGAAAGGGGACGGACTCCTTCCCGTTCCTGGATGGGATCCTGATTATGAATGGCAGGGCTTTATTCCGTTCGAGGAGCTTCCGAAAGTGATCAACCCTGAATCGGGCTTTGTGGCAACAGCGAATAACAAAGTGGTTACGGATGATTATCCCTATCATATTAGTAATCACTGGGCACAGCCGTATCGATACATGAGAATTTCGGAATTCTTGGAGGGGAAGAGTGATTTGACTCTTTCCGATATGGAAGATCTTCAAATGGATCAATTGAATTTACAAGCTAGGGAATTTGTTCCAATCATTTCAGGAGATCTCGATGGAGGTTCTTTGACGACTAAAGAGAAAAAGGCAATCAGAATAATAAAGTCATGGGATTATCTGGATGATAAGCAATCCGCTGCTCCCCTGATATTTCATCAATGGATGAACGAAATATCGTCAGGGCTGTTTGAAAAGGAAGTACCAAAGGAAATGATGAAATTATTTGAAGGCCGCCAAAGTGTCGTAGATGAACTTATTCGAAAAGCACATAATGGAGATGAGTCTAAGTGGTTTGAAGATTTAGGGGGCTACGAAACATTTCTGACTTCCTCATTAACAAAGGCCTTGGCAGAATTGGAGGAAGCATACGGATCTTCAATGGATGGATGGGAGTGGGGGATGTATCATAGGGTATATTTTGAACATCCTTTATCAGGGGCCTCTAAGATCTTAAAGAAATTCTTGAACGATAGGGACCCTGTTCCTGTTGGTGGTAGCAGGGTAACGGTAGAAGCTGCAAGCTATAATGAAGAAGGGATCGTCAATCATGGTGCTTCATGGAGGTTTGTCATCGATACAGAGGACATGACGAAGGGTTATCATATTGTTGGACCTGGACAGTCGGGTCACTATAAAAGCCTGTGGTATCAAAATCAAATCGACTCATGGATCGATGGAGACTATCATGAGACCTCAATCAACAGCCCGAGCGGAGAACGATTAATCCTGCAAGCGGAATAAAAAACGAAACTGCTCGAAGGACTTACCTTTGAGCTGTTTCATCTTTACAGGTTGAGGAGTTTTAACTATAGAAGAAACGGGTACATTCACTTCAAAGACTAGGGAGGAATGCTTTTTATAATGCATAATCATAAAAAGAAATGGAGATACTGACAAGATGTGATTTAATCCCTTTTATTATTATGGTACGATAATATGTAAAGAATCATTTACATAGAAAGCAGTGAACATATGACAGAATTGGAGAAAGAAAAAGTGATTGTCCTTATTGGCCCCACTGCTGTAGGGAAAACCAATACAAGTATAGCGCTGGCTAAGAAATTCAATGGGGAAATCATTAGTGGTGATTCCATGCAAATTTATAAAAGAATGGACATTGGCACTGCCAAGGTTACATCCGAGGAAATGGAAGGTATTCCTCACCACTTGATTGATATTAAAAATCCTGAAGAGCCTTTTTCTGTTGCGGAATTTCAACAGCTTGTGAGAAAGAAGATATCAGACATTCATTCTCGTGGGAAAACTCCTTTAATAGTTGGTGGAACTGGGCTATATATTCAGGCTGTATTATATGATTATCAATTCACGGAAACTCCGGCGGATGAACACTATCGGGATGAGTTAGAAATGGAATGTGAAAAGAATGGTTCCATATGGCTTCATAATGAGCTTGTAAAAATCGATCCGGTCGCAGCATTGAATATCCATCACAATAATACACGACGGGTAATCCGAGCATTAGAAGTTTATCATTGTACAGGGAAGACGATGACAGAATATCAGCAAACCCAATCACATGATTTGCAGTACAATGCAGCCCTGATTGGTTTGACTATGGACAGGGAAAAACTTTATAGCAGAATCAACCTTCGTGTGGACCTGATGATCGATCAAGGTCTTATTGAAGAGGTGAAAGGGTTATATGACGAGGGTTTGAGGGACGTACAGTCTGTGCAAGCCATCGGATATAAAGAACTTTTCGGTTATTTTGGTGGTACAGTCAGTTTGGAAAAAGCAATCGAGAACCTAAAACAAAATTCGAGAAGGTATGCGAAGCGTCAACTAACATGGTTCCGAAATAAGATGGATGTAGCTTGGTTCGATGTAACAGATAAGAGCCGGCATTCTAAAAATATTGAGGATATTTCAGAATTTATTGCAGGAAAGCTTCAATTAAAGTCGAATAAGTAATGTAGAGATAGAAGAGGAGGACTAACCATGAAACAATCCATTAATATCCAAGATCAATTCCTTAATCAATTGCGAAAAGACAGTTCACTCGTAACGGTATTCCTTTTAAATGGCTTCCAAATCCGTGGTCAAGTGAAGGGGTTTGACAATTTCACCGTACTATTTGAAACGGAAGGTAAACAGCAACTGGTTTATAAACATGCCATCTCAACATTCGCTCCACAGCGAAATGTTCAAATAAATTTTGAAGAAACAAACAGTTAATCTTACTTGTGAAAGCTGCCTTAAGGGGCAGCTTTTTTTACGAAGGGCTGAACAATTTATAGTGTTTCTACACCATGAATGCACGGAAGATATACTTCAGAATGTGTTAATGAGGAAAGTATGAGCGTATCTCAGAGAATACTCAAAAGAGAAGTGTCTTACCGTCACGTGAAAGGAAAGGGAGAAACGAGTGTGGAACTTTTAGAAGAAATTTTAAACAACCAAAACATGAATCAAGCTTATAAGCGCGTGTATCGCAATAAAGGTGCAAGTGGGGTAGACGGAGTGAGCGTAGAAGAACTGAAGGAACATCTTAAAGAACATAAGGATGAACTCCGCTCTCAAATCCGTAAAAGAAAATACCAGCCAGCACCAGCACTGCGAGTAGAAATTCCAAAAGAAAACGGGAAAATGCGTAAATTAGGTATCCCAACAGTCGTCGATAGAGTAGTACAACAAGCAATTAGCCAAAAGCTGAGTCCAATCTTCGAAAAACAATTCAGCAAATACAGCTATGGTTTCCGACCGGGAAAAAGCTGTGAGATGGCCATTATTCAAGCCTTGGAGTACATAAACGACGGATATGAATGGTTAGTAGACATCGACCTAGAACAATTCTTTGATACTGTTCATCACGATAAATTAATGAGAATCATCTCCCATACGATTAAAGATGGAGATGTCATTTCCCTTATTAGGAAATATCTCATCAGTGGTGTAATGGTAGGTGGCAAATATAAAGACACACCAGTTGGAACACCACAAGGAGGCAACCTTAGCCCGCTTCTAAGCAACATTATGTTAAACGAGTTGGACAAGGAATTAGAAGCAAGAGGACTGCGTTTCGTTAGATACGCAGACGATAGCCTCATCTTCGTTAAAAGCGAAAAAGCAGCGAATAGGGTTCTTACATCTATCTCAAGATTCATCGAGAAGAAACTTGGATTAAAGGTGAATATAGAGAAGAGTAGAATAACCCGCCCAAATAAAACAAAATTTCTGGGATTTGGTTTCTATTATGATTTCAAAAATCAGAAGTTCCAAATTGCTTTTATTAGGATGGACAGTTTTTCCAGATTAATGTGGTTTACATCTTAATAAAATCAAGAAGGAGTGTTGCAAGAATAATTAATGAAACGAAAAGTAGTTGAATAGGATAATATGAGAGGCTTTTTTATTAGTGACATACATTTTCTGTTTGAACAGGGATATTACTTGTCTCAAGACAAGTAATAGCTGGATAAAAGTTAAGCTTTCCCTTACATCTAGATGAAAAATGGAGCATATGCAAATAAAAATGGCAGCGTAATTCTATTTATTTCTTGGGAAAGCGCATGAATAGACAGGATTCTTCTTAAATGTCGAAAAATATCAGGTGAATAGAAGCGAATATCACTCTTAAAGCCAGAAGAACGAATACTGTCCTTAGAATGGTGAGGTGAAATCTTTGGATCAACCAATGAGAATGAAAAATAATGGTCAGATCAGTATCGTATTGAATTCCCAGAAGCGAAGTTCAGTACGGGAAACATTAGATTCGATTCCACACTCTCTCCCTCAAGAGCACATAGCGTTAAAAGAAATAGAAGAAGAACTTGGATCTCTTGTCGGAATGGAAGAAATGAAGAAAATGGTGAAAGAAATTTATGCTTGGATATATGTAAATAAAAAGCGTGAAGCAATGGGACTAAAGGCGGGGAAACAAGCTCTTCATATGATGTTCAAGGGTAATCCCGGTACAGGAAAAACGACGGTGGCAAGAATCATAGGTAAACTGTTCTTGAAAATGAATGTTCTAACGAAAGGACATTTAATAGAGGCAGAGAGGGCTGATTTGGTTGGAGAATATATAGGTCATACGGCTCAGAAAACAAGAGATCTGGTGAAAAAGGCTCTTGGAGGCATTTTGTTCATCGATGAAGCGTATTCATTGGGAAGAGGCGGAGAAAAGGACTTTGGCAAAGAAGCCATCGATACGCTTGTTAAACATATGGAAGATAAGCAACATGATTTCATTCTGATCCTGGCCGGGTATTCAAGGGAAATGGAGCATTTTTTAACCCTTAATCCTGGTCTCCAATCAAGATTTCCACTTGTGTTCCATTTTCCCGATTATTCTGTCGATCAGTTGATGGAAATCGGCAGAAGAATGTTGGAAGAGAAACAGTACCTGTTAAGTCACGACGCCGAAAGAAAAATAAGGGATCATCTGTATACTGCCAAGAATACATTATCACCCATGGCTTTTTCCAACGGGCGGTATGTGCGAAATGTATTGGAAAAGTCGATCCGTGCTCAGGCGATGAGGCTACTCATGGAAAACTGTTTTGATCGACATGATTTATTGACCATTCGAAGCAACGATCTTGTGTTTACAAAAAGTGCAACTGAGTGAACAAACTTATGCAAAATAGAACCAAAAAAAATGCATTCATATGAATGCATTTTTCTGTTAAGCATGCGCCCGCAGCCTCCTGTTCGGCAGCCTCCACTTATACAGATAGGAAAGGACACGCAAAGCTGTGGTAATAATAAATAAAGAGTAGAGTTCAAAAGCTGAGTGGACAATTCCGAGTCCGATTGCCGCTCCGCATAGGACAGCCCACACTGCGTAAATTTCGGATCTCAAGACTAATGGTTTCCGTCCAGCCAAAAGATCACGTATGATTCCGCCTCCACTTCCCGTCAAGACTGCGGCCACAATGATCGCACTAATCGGATGGTTCATTTCAGATGCATATAACGCTCCTTGGATGGCGAAAGCCGATAGACCGATCGCGTCAAAAAAATTCCCCCATCTTCTCCAATGTTTGAGGAGATTATTCGGGAAAAGAAAGACAGCTGTAATGGAAAGAAGTGCAATCTGAAAAAGCATTCCCTGCTCCCACAAGGCTGAAACAGGGACACCGATTAGTAAATTCCGAATGGCCCCTCCACCGAATGCGGTAACGATTCCTAATATATAAACACCTAGAATATCATATTCCTCTTCCATGGCAATGATAGCACCTGAAACAGCAAAAGCAATGGTACCTATAATACTCAGTACTTCCCATGTCATACACATTCCTCCTAACCCTATTACAAATTGCTACATGCCATTATGTAGAATGTTGATGTAGTGTTATGTCTTAATCAAGCATACTGATTTTAACATGTATGCACTTAAATGCAACCATTTTTCATAGCTTTTTACATAGAGATTACGAAGCGAATTTGATATGATGAAGATTATAATGAATAGGAAAGAAAGAAGGATGTATATTGAAGAATGAAACGAAAGAAAAAGTCATACTCGTCGGGTGTCAATTAGAAGAAGATGACTTGCGTTTTCAATATAGCCTGAGTGAACTTGAAGAACTGACTGAAACGGCTAGAGGACAGGTTCTCTCTACTCTCACTCAAAAAAGGGACGGAGTTCATCCCGGTACCTATATAGGGAAGGGGAAAGTGGAAGAGCTTGCCCTCTTGGAAGAACAATTTGAACCGGATATCATCATTTTCAATGATGAATTGTCTCCCAGTCAAATACGGAACTTGTCGAAAGAACTAGATGCAAGGGTGATTGATCGTACTCAATTAATTTTGGATATATTTGCCCAGCGTGCCCGTTCCAGAGAGGGAAAATTGCAGGTGGAACTTGCACAGCTGCAATATCTGCTTCCTAGACTTATTGGCCAAGGTTCCTCCCTTTCAAGACTCGGAGGGGGGATTGGAACGAGGGGACCAGGTGAAACCAAGCTCGAAAGTGACCGAAGACACATTCACCGGAGAATCGATGATATTAAGAAACAACTTCAAACCATTGTCTTGCATAGAGAAAGGTATAGGGAAAGAAGAAAGCGTAACAAGGCATTTCAGATTGCGCTCATCGGTTACACAAACGCTGGTAAGTCCACGTTGTTTAACCGAATTTCATTTGCGGATTCATATGAAGAAAATCAGTTATTTGCTACATTGGATCCAATGACCCGGAAGATGCCCCTGCCAAGAGGTTATTCCACGTTGCTTACGGATACTGTAGGGTTTATACAAGATTTACCAACAACCTTGGTTGCGGCTTTTCGATCAACCTTGGAAGAGGTGAAAGAGGCGGACCTGCTTCTTCATATTGTGGATAGTTCGAATCCTGATTATAGTCAACATGAAAAGACTGTTCAATCTTTATTGGAAGATTTGGAAATGGATGGTTTGCCACAGTTAACGGTTTATAATAAGCGGGATTTGGTGGACCCAGACTTCGTTCCAAGCAGCGATTGGGACCGGATTATGATTAGTGCTTTAGACGAAGATGACCGTGGAAAGCTATTGGTAAAAATAGAAGAGATCGTGAAACAACATATGATATCCTACCATGTCATCATCCCGGCAAGTGAAGGAAAGCTCCTGTCACAATTGAAAAGTGAGTCGATTTTAAGGAAATTAGAGTTCATAGAAGAAAGTCAAACATATGAATTGACGGGCTTTCATTTAGAAGATCACCCAATAGCAGGTAACATCAAGAAATTTCAAAGATAGAAGGGAATCAACTGCCTCATGTATGAACAATTGAAAAATGGAAATATATTGAATACACTAGTAACTAGAGTGGAAGATAGCATTAAAGACATACACTCACAAATAGATAGACGAGCGGAAAATAACCAGTTCGCCGTTCTAAAATCCTTTCAAAAGCACCGTGTAAGTGACTCTCATTTCATCCCATCCACAGGATATGGGTATGACGATGCGGGGCGGGACACATTGGAAAGCATTTATGCCGAAGTATTCGGAGGGGAAGCGGGACTGGTAAGACCTCAAATCATTTCTGGAACCCATGCGATTTCCATCGCTTTGTTTGGAGTCCTCCGCCCCGGGGACGAACTGGTGTACATAACGGGAAAGCCATACGATACGTTGGAAGAAATCGTAGGAATCCGGGGTAAGGGAACCGGTTCTCTTAAAGATTTTCAGATTGGCTATCAAAGTGTAGATTTAGACCGGACTGGAAAGGTTGATTATGAAGAAGTGGCAAAGGCGATATCTTCTAAGACTAAAATGGTGGGGATTCAACGGTCTAAAGGATATGCGAATCGCCCTTCCTTCACTTTAGATGAAATAAGGGAAATGATTGAATTCATTAAAGAAATCAACCCGGGAATCGTTGTATTTGTAGACAATTGCTACGGTGAATTTGTCGAAGAGAAAGAACCGTGTCATATAGGTGCCGATCTGATGGCTGGATCCCTTATCAAAAATCCTGGCGGTGGCCTTGCCAAGACCGGTGGCTATATTGTTGGAAAGAAAGACCTTGTTGAGGCTTGTTCTTATCGAATGACATCACCTGGAATCGGGGCAGAGGCCGGTGCCTCCCTATACAGCTTACAAGAAATGTATCAAGGCTTCTTTTTGGCCCCTCATGTAGTGGCGCAATCGTTAAAAGGTGCTGTATTTACATCTGCTCTCTTAACAGATCTTGGGATGGATACGAATCCTTCACCACTTGCCGTAAGAACTGACTTGATCCAGTCTGTCCAATTTAATGACCGGGAAATGATGATTGCGTTCTGTCAGGCAATCCAGTTTGCGTCACCGATTAATTCCCATTTCACCCCATACCCTGACTATATGCCTGGATACGAGGACGATGTTATTATGGCGGCGGGAACATTCATTCAAGGCTCGAGCATTGAATTATCTGCAGATGGTCCTTTAAGGCCACCATATATTGCCTACGTGCAAGGAGGGTTGACATATTCCCATGTGAAAATTGCAATCTGCTCTGCAGTGGATAATTTGATTGAAAAAGGTTTACTAACTGTTTGAAAAGGATAATAAAGAAGTAATTGGATAGTCTATACTCGACTATCCTTTTGTTTTGATTTTTTATGTAAGAAAATCTAACATAAGTTTGACAGAACTCCTTACATTACATATAATGAAATCAAGAAGGAAACCAAAGGGAGGAATCAAGATGAGCGGAAGTGAAATTCGTCGAACGATGGCATTATTTCCTATCAGTATTGTCATGCAGCTCACGGACTTAACGGCTCGTCAGATTCGATACTATGAAGAGCATGAACTGATCATCCCTGCACGTACTGAGGGGAATCGACGTCTCTTTTCCTTGAATGACATTGATAAGTTATTAGAAGTAAAGGATCTGTTAGATCAAGGTATCAACATGGCCGGCATCAAGAAAATCTTTTCTGTGTCCGGTCATAATGAAAGCAAAGTAGTATCTGACGTAAGTAATGAAAAGGAAGAAAAAACACGACAGGATCTATCCGACGACGAGCTTCGTAAATTACTCCGAAATGAATTAATGCACTCTGGTCGATTTACTAAAGCATCTCTCCGTCAAGGTGACATGTCTCGCTTTTTTCATTAAATAATACCTTTAATAAACTTGAGGAGGAATTACGTAAATGGCAAAGTATACTCGGGAAGACGTTTTACGATTAGCGAATGAAGAAGGTGTCAAGTTCATTCGACTGCAATTCACGGACATTTTAGGGACAATCAAAAACGTGGAAATCCCTTTAAGTCAGCTTGAGAAAGCAGTGGATAACAAGATGATGTTTGACGGATCTTCAATTGAAGGATTCGTACGTATTGAAGAATCGGATATGTATCTTTTCCCTGATTTAGACACATGGTTAGTGTTCCCATGGACAGCTGAAAAAGGAAAAGTAGCCCGACTAATCTGTGATATTTACAATCCGGATGGCACTCCATTCGAAGGTGATCCACGTAATAACCTAAAACGTATCTTAGGTGAAATGGAAGAGCTGGGGTTTACTGACTTCAATCTTGGGCCAGAGCCGGAATTCTTCCTCTTTAAATTAGATGTAAATGGCGAACCGACTTTAGAGTTAAACGATAACGGGGGCTACTTTGATTTAGCTCCTACTGATCTAGGGGAAAACTGCCGACGTGACATTGCTTTAGAACTAGAGGAGATGGGCTTTGAAATCGAAGCATCTCACCATGAAGTAGCTCCGGGGCAACATGAGATCGACTTCAAATATGCAAATGCATTAAGAGCATGTGATGATATACAGACGTTTAAACTAGTGGTAAAAACAATTGCCCGTAAGCATGGTTTACACGCAACATTCATGCCAAAGCCATTGTTCGGTGTGAATGGTTCCGGGATGCACTGTAACATGTCCTTATTTAAAAACGGAGTAAATTCATTCTTCGATGAAAAAGGGGACTTACAATTAAGTGATACAGCTCGCCAATTCCTTGCTGGTATCATTAAGCACGCTACTGACTTTACAGCCATCACGAATCCGACTGTAAACTCATATAAACGTTTAGTCCCTGGATACGAGGCACCATGTTATGTTGCTTGGTCTGCCCGCAACCGCAGCCCTTTAATCCGAATCCCTGCGTCCCGTGGTTTAAGCACTCGTGTGGAAGTGCGCAGTGTTGACCCGGCGGCTAATCCTTATCTTGCAATGGCAGTATTACTTGCAGCTGGACTTGATGGCATCAAAAACAATCTGCCTGCACCTAAGCCGATTGACCGTAACATTTATGTTATGGATAAGAAAGAGAGAGAAGAAGCCGGGATTGTCGATCTTCCAGCAACATTATACGCTGCACTTGAAAACCTAAAAACCAATGAAGTAATCGTGAAATCTTTAGGTGAACACATCTTCGAACATTTCGTGGAAGCGAAAGAAATCGAGTGGGATATGTTCCGTACACAAGTACACCCTTGGGAGCGCGAGCAATACATTCAAATGTATTAATAGAGCATGATCAAAAGCCTATGTTTCCAGCGGGATTGCCGGGAACATAGGCTTTTTGCTCGTTTTATTCAAGAAGGGGATAGTGATAATAGAAAAATAACCGCTATGCATACCTGCATAGCGGTTATTCATCAATGTACTTGTCGGTAAACACCGACTACTTTTCCTAATATCGAAACGTTTCTCAAAATGATTGGTGCCATTGTTGAGTTCTCAGGTTGAAGGCGAACATAATCTTTCTCTTTAAAGAAACGCTTGACCGTTGCTTCATCTTCTTCTGTCATAGCAACGACAATATCCCCGTTATTCGCTGTTTGTTGTTGTCGCACTATAACAAAGTCCCCATCTAGTATTCCCGCCTCTATCATACTATCACCCATGATTTCTAACATGAAGACCTGTTCATCTGAAGGAGCCATCCTCTCAGGGAGAGGGAAAAATTCTTCCACATTCTCTACAGCCGTAATAGGTTGACCGGCTGTAACCTTACCGATTAAAGGTACGTTCACAACACGTTGTCGTGGGATCGTGTCCTCTTCAAGGTTTAAGATTTCAATGGCCCTTGGCTTTGTAGGGTCACGGCGAATGAGGCCTTTGCTCTCTAATCTGGCTAAATGTCCATGTACGGTAGAACTAGATGCAAGACCGACAGCTTCCCCGATTTCACGAACGGAAGGTGGATAACCTTTTTCTCTTACTGCGACTTTAATATACTCAAGTATGTCTTGTTGTCTTTTAGACAATTTTGTCATGTTCACGCACCTCTATTATAGATCTTATGTTCCCATTATAGCATGACTCTCCAACTGATACAAACATAAGTTCGAATTTTAGTTGACACCAAACGAATGTTCGTATTAGAATGAATGTAACAAAACAGAACAAACATTCGTATGGAGGGGTTATATCATGTTAACACATATTTGGAGCCGATTCTCTTACATAATTATATTATTTGTTTTAGTCATTTTATCTGCAGCATATTTAGTAATCACAATGGCAAGTGAGCCTTCCTACCAGAGTATAACAGTGAGGGATGGAGACAGTCTCTGGACTATTGCCAAACAGTACAATGAAGAATATTCTATGACAGTTGAAGAATTTATTGCCTGGGTAGGGGAGGAAAATAACCTAACAACTTTCTCCATCAAGCCCGGTGAATCACTTATTTTACCAATAGAAAATCCAACATTATCAACACATTCGGATTATGAGTTGGTAATGAATAAAGAATAGAGGGATAGATGATGAAGGCAGTAATCTACTGCAGAGTTAGTACAAAGAAAGATACACAGGAAACATCATTAGAGCGTCAAGAAGAGGAGCTTGTAAAATTAGCTCAGGATCTTCATTATGAGGTAGAAGCGATCATTAAAGACCAGGCCAGTGGATTTGAATTAGATCGTCCGGGTGTACTTGAGCTTCTTGATTTAATTAAAGATGAGTCGATTGATGCTGTACTCATACAAGATGAAACCAGAATTGGCAGAGGGAACGCCAAGATTGCACTTATTCATTGCCTTTTAAAAGAGGAAGTCAAGATCATGAGTCAAACTCATAATGGAGAGCTGCACTTATCAGAATCTGATTCAATGGTCATCAATATCGTAAGTATGGTTGAGGAATACCAAAGAAAACTTCATAATTTAAAAATTAAACGAGGGATGAAAAGGGCTGTTGAAAATGGATTCCAACCACATAAAAATTTAAGAAATAAAGGGAATGTGGAAGGAAGGGAGCGCATCGAAGTACCGGTAGAAGAGATCGTCCGCTTAAGGAAAAACGAATTAACCTTTGCTGAGATTGCAGCTACTCTTCGAGGATTTGGTTATGATGTCTCAAAAGCCACGGTACATAGACGTTTCAAAGAATTTATGGAATCTCCCGAGAATGCGTAACTCTTGTTTTATCTTCGCTAATCTAGTAACATGGCGGTAGTATTAGGTTAAACTATCAGTTGTTTTTAGAGTTTGCTGACTATGCATTAAAAGGAGTTTTTATAGATGCTTTCAAAGACAAAAATGAATCGAATCAATGAACTTGCAAAGAAGTCCAAAAGTAGCGGTCTAACCGAGCAAGAAGCGAAAGAGCAGACCAATCTTAGAAAAGAGTATCTTGCAACATTTCGTCAGTCTATGAAAGGTACAATTGAAAACACAAGAATCTTTGATCCTGAGGGAAATGAAGTGACTCCCAAGAAGATTCAAGATATCCAAACAAAAAAGAAAATGAATTAATGAAAAAAGTGTCTGGTCTTTGAAATGGCCAGACACTTTTTTGTTTAGTCAAGTTGTCAAAGGGAATGGCACTGGGTAGGTCAATGCCAGAGGTTACAACGACATCAAAAGGTATCAAAAGATATTTCGGGAACGGGTCTTGTTTGAACTAAGCTGTATCCATTTATATGCAAGGCTGTAGAACAGGTTATTTTTTACCCAATGACATTTCAACTTCTGGCAGTATACGTCCAATACTGTCCATTTTGTAATGTGGAAATATCAAAGACAACAAGGTTTTTTCATTTTCAAGGATGATGAAGTCATGTTATTATTCAAGATAGTTGTATAAACTGCCAAAGAAGATTAATATTAATAAGGTACATTAAAAGGAAGGATGTCTGACTTATGTTTGATAACACAGATCAATTAGCAATTAATACAATCCGAACATTATCTATCGACGCAATTGAAAAGGCGGGTTCCGGACACCCTGGAATGCCTATGGGAGCAGCTCCGATGGCTTATGCCCTTTGGACGAAATTTATGAACCATAATCCAAAAAACCCAGATTGGTTCAATCGTGACCGCTTCGTTTTGTCTGCTGGACACGGCTCAATGTTATTATACAGCCTTCTTCATTTATCCGGTTATGATGTTTCAATGGATGACCTGAAGGGATTCCGCCAATGGGGTAGTAAAACTCCTGGACATCCGGAATATAAACACACATCCGGTGTAGAAGCAACGACTGGACCACTTGGACAAGGTATTGGTATGGCTGTTGGTATGGCTCTGGCTGAAAGGCATTTAGCAACTACATACAATAAAGATCAATACAATATGGTCGATCACTTTACATATTCCATTTGTGGAGATGGTGATTTAATGGAGGGTGTTTCTTCTGAGGCTTCTTCGTTGGCTGCTCATTTAAAATTAGGCCGCCTTGTTGTCCTGTACGATTCCAATGATATCTCATTGGATGGTGATTTGGATAAGTCCTTCTCAGAAAGCGTGAAAGGCCGTTTCGAGTCATACGGATGGCAATATATCCGTGTAGAAGACGGAAATGACCTGGATGAGATTTCGAAAGCGATTGAAGAGGCTCAAGGGGATACTACCCGTCCAACAATGATTGAAGTGAAAACAGTCATCGGATACGGTGCGCCAAATAAATCAGGTAAATCTGCTGTTCATGGTGCTCCACTCGGTGAAGATGAGATGAAGCTTACGAAAGAAGCATATAAGTGGACATTTGATCAGGATTTCCATGTTCCAGACGAAGTCTATGGACGCTTTGAGGAAAAAATCCAACATGCTGGTTCTCAAAAAGAAGAAGATTGGGCTAAACAATTCATTAAGTACAAAGAAGATCATCCAGAACTTGCAGCACAATTAGAAGCGGCGATAAAAGGAGAACTTCCACAAGGGTGGGACAAAGACATCCCTGTATACGAAGAAGGAAAAGCACTTGCAAGCAGAGCTTCTTCTGGAGAAGTATTAAATGCGATCGCAAAGAATCTTCCATCATTCATCGGTGGGTCTGCTGACTTAGCCGGTTCTAACAAAACGATGATTAAAGATGAGAACGACTTCATGCCTGAATCTTATGAAGGCCGCAACATCTGGTTTGGAGTCCGTGAATTTGGAATGGGTACCGCAATAAATGGTATGGCTCTTCATGGTGGCCTCCACGTATTCGGTGGAACATTCTTCGTGTTCAGTGATTACCTAAGACCAGCAATCCGTCTAGCTGCTCTCATGGGCTTACCTGTAACGTATGTATTCACTCATGATAGCATTGCTGTTGGAGAAGATGGACCTACCCATGAGCCTGTAGAGCAACTTGCTTCGCTACGTGCCATGCCAAATCTATCTGTCATCCGCCCAGGGGATGGAAATGAAGTAGCTGCAGCATGGAAACTCTCTTTAGAGTCAAAAGATCAGCCGACAATGTTAGTTCTTTCCCGTCAGGATCTTCCTACTCTTAAAGGTACTGCCGATAAGGCGTATAACGGAGTAAATAAAGGTGCATATGTTGTTTCTGCTTCAGGGAAAGAACAGCCTGATGCGATACTGATTGCCACCGGATCAGAAGTGCACTTGGCTGTAGAGGCTCAGAATGTACTTGGAAAAGACGGTATCAGTGTTTCTGTCGTAAGTATGCCGTCTTGGGATCGCTTTGAGAAACAATCAAAGGAATATAAAGAATCGATTTTACCTAAGAGTGTGAAAAAACGTCTCGCTATCGAAATGGGATCTCCAATGGGATGGGATCGCTATGTAGGTGACGAAGGAGACATTCTAGCCATTGATGGATTTGGAGCTTCTGCTCCGGGAGAAAAAGTCATGGAAGAGTATGGCTTTACTTCAGAAAATGTTGTATCAAGAATTAAAGCTTTGCTTCAGTAATAGAAAAATGAAGAGAGGTCAGCTCCTTGCACTCTTTGAGGAGTTGACCTTTTTCTTTTTGTCATGCAGATGGAAAGGTATAATGGTTCAAGAGTTCGTAAAATGTGAGGTGCCATCCAGATTAGAGCTGATAGATGACGTTCGACAAAACTAGTGCAGATTTTCAACAATTTATGACAAGGACTCCCTTCTAGTTGATTTATACTAAATGAAAGAGAGGTAGGAGGGAGAATAGGTGCGAAATTATCAAATCTATTGGATTGAAGAGACGTTTGTCCAGCACTATTATGGTCGAGAAAGAATGTTCTATCAATTGTTTTCCGATTGGGAATCGAGTTCAGGAGAGCTTCATGATATCATCTCGAAACAAGTGGACTATATTACGAAGCCCATACCATACCTTCCTACACAAAGACTATTAAAGCAAGAGCTCATGAAAACTGAAGGAGCTTTCTGGGTTGATTCAGTTGCCAGCATTGAACGGCTGGATTCAAGGGCTACCCTCATTTTAAATGAAAAGTGGTTGACATTGAATTCATGGGGGCACGATGAATCGGAATATATCTTCTTTGAAATCTTACGAAGAAATATGGGGCAACTATTGGCGATAGATGTTCAAAACGAACGCTATGGTTGGTTAAAACCGATTAAACAAAGAAAATTTATATATTAATAAGAAATTATGACAGAAATATTGTATAATGTTTCAGGGTTTAGTACACTTTTATAAGGACAACATGAAGGAGGAAGTAAGAGTATGGGAACGACTGGATTACTTATTCTAGTAGGAGTTCTGGCATTACTTGCTGGAGTTGCACTAGGATTTTTCATTGCTCGTAAATATATGATGAGCTACCTTAAGAAAAATCCACCAATCAACGAGCAAATGTTACGCATGATGATGATGCAGATGGGTCAAAAACCATCCCAGAAGAAAATCAATCAAATGATGAATGCAATGAATAAAAACACGAAATAATAGGCGGAAGCACTCAGTTGATGAGTGCTTTTTCTATTTATCGGGTACTCTGATAACAAAAGAAAGATACTGGATGAAGGTAGGAAAATCTAATTATTTTTATGAATTCATAAAAACTTAAAGATTATCAGTCAGAATGAAATTGAATATATGATAGAATATAGTCCGGAGGGAGTCATATGAAAAAATGGATGATTGTTTCATTATCTTTTCTGATTCTTGTTGCAGGATGTAGCAACAAGCCTCAAGAAGTGATAGATGAAGATACGCTTGAAGTTCAAAATAGTGCTGCAGGTGATGCGCGGGAATATTTGAACTATAAAATAAACAAAGAAAAAAAATCGGTGAATCGTGGTCTGATCACGATGATGATCAATAACCGCAGTGATATGGATGAAATTGAAACAGGACTTATGTCAATGTCCACAGAACATTTTTCTCCTGATGAATATGTGTACCAAGAAGGACAATATTTAAAGAAAATCAGTACATGGTTAGGGAGAAAGTCTGATTCGAATAAATCGGGTCTAAATCCGGCTTTGGAAATTACGGATGATATGGATTGGGAAAAGCAGATGGAGCTTGAGAAAAAGAATCCCATGTACCTTGCTTATATCCATGAACAAAACTATGTAGATTCAGATGGGAAAGTAAAAGGGATTTCCCTTGGGCTTGCCATGAATACCGTTGATTATATCCGAGTGGAAGATGATAAAAAGCTGATGCATTTTGATGAAGCGAAAATCGATGAGAAAATGATGAAGGAATACGGCAAGAAAGTAGCCACTTCTGTCGTCAGCCGGGTAAGAGCAATCAAAGAATTGAAAAATGTACCCATCATGATCTCAATTTATAAACTTCAACCTTTAAACAGTGTTGTATCAGGTAATTACATATCTACTACCTACCTAGACGAGAATGATAAGAAAATTAATAAATGGGATGATGTATCGGACAAATATTATTACTTCCCGAGTGATGAAGGAGAAGAGAAGGACAGGGACCTGTATAATCGGATCCGGGACTTGGAAGATTATGTTTCAAAATTCTTCTCACATCAGGATATCGAGTTTGTGGGAAAAGGTTTATACCAAAAGGACACGTTGAATAAACTGGTGATTGATGTACATACAGGCATGGTGAAAGAGACAGAGTTAATTGGCTTTGCACAGGCGATAGGGCCTGAAATAGTTGATTACTTCCCTCATACACCAGTATACCTCTATGTCAAAACACCAAAGGGACTTAAAGCGACCATCGTGAAAGAACAAGACCAAGAGCCGTTTGTTCAAATTCATTAAGTTTAACTCAATACAAAAAAGCATCTCTTATTTACTAGAGATGCTTTTTTGTATGCCTAAAATGAAAGGGAGGGTAGTTCCCATTTTAACAGCTAATTTTTCTTCAAAAGGCAGATGCTGTATGGAAAAAAATAGTTGTATGAAAGAAAAAGGTCAGCTTATTTGAGGAGTGCATTTTTTTATGTATAAGGAGTTGTAGCTATTTAACAGACGATCAAGTTCCTGACTAAATTGAATAGCTTGAGGTGACGTGAGTCCATTTTCAGCAACAATATCAATCAATTGAGCACGCTTATTTTCAATTCGTTCGAGAAGCTCTTTTTTAGACACGGCTGTTTCCTTTCTTTTGTACGTCCTTACAAACGGAATACAAAACTAGTAATAACTGTAACTTTTAATTAGTATAACGAATTAATCGTTATTTTTCAAAGTAAAATTAACAGTTTTAAGAAAAGAAAAGAGACTTTAACATATTTGAAAGAGTCGAACCAAGATGTAATGAAATGGTCACAAATCTTTCACATAAACATTCCTCATAGTTTGAAGATGAGTCTGATAGAATAGAAATAGATACTAAAAGGTAGGAGATGAAAAAATGTCTGATATAAATATTTTCTTAGCATTCGGTGCAGGTTTCCTTAGTTTTATCTCTCCGTGTTGCCTGCCGCTGTACCCCGCTTTTCTTTCATATATAACAGGGATGAGCGTCAACGAACTGAAAACGGATAATGCAATGTTACAAAGGAGAAGTTTATTACATACGTTCTTTTTCCTGGTCGGATTTTCCGCCATCTTTATCGCTATTGGTTTTGGGACTTCACTTATAGGTAACTTCTTTTTGGATTATAAGGATCTTATCCGACAGTTGGGCGCGATATTTATCGTTTTATTCGGTCTTGTCGTAATAGGAGTCTTTACTCCTGAAACCTTGATGAAAGACCGGCGCTTTGAATTTAAGAATAGGCCGGCAGGATTCGTGGGATCAATATTGATTGGAATGGCATTCGCTGCCGGGTGGACACCATGCACAGGGCCTATCCTTGCTTCAGTCCTAGCCTTGGCTGCTTCTAACCCTGGATCAGGGGTCATGTATATGTCAGCTTATGTATTAGGGTTTGCCATACCGTTTTTCATCCTTTCATTTTTCATTGGGAGAATGAAGTGGATCAGAAAAAACAGTGGAAAGATTGTGAAAGCAGGAGGATATATCATGATTGCTGTAGGGATTATGCTATTCTTTGATTGGATGACAGTCATACTTGCGTATTTCACATCCATTTTTGGGGGCTTTAAAGGATTTTAATAGATAGTCGAGAAGGTTTGAATGTACAGAATAAATTGAATGAATTTTACGTTTTATGGTATAGTTAGGTGGATGAATTAGGAAATAGTAACAATGGACAGCGATAGTGTATACGAGGAGGAAACATCTGTGGCAACGATACTTGTAGTAGATGATGCGAAATTTATGAGAATGACACTTGGAAACATGCTTTCATCTAGCGGTCATGAAGTCGTTGGGGAAGCTGAGAATGGACTTATTGCCGTGGAAAAGTATCGTGAACTTCAGCCGGATTTAGTGACGATGGACATTACCATGCCCGAGCTAAATGGCATAGAGGCAGTTAAACAGATTCTAGCTGAGTTCTCTCAGGCAAAAGTCATTATGTGTTCAGCAATGGGCCAACAGAAGGTCGTTGTGGAAGCGATCGAAGCCGGTGCCAAGGACTTTATCGTGAAACCCTTTGATGAGGTTCGAGTGGACGAAGCGATCAAGCGAGTACTAGGATGATAAAGTGAAAGAGAGCTGGATGCCACTATTCATACTCTCTTTTTTTGTGTTTTTGTTTTTTCTTCATTTGAGCTATAATAGGTATGGTTAAAGTATGATATAAAAGGATGATGATGGTTTATGATGATTGCTTCATCCATTGTAGCGATTTGTATGGGGTTTATGGTGATATTTATCAGGATGAAAGCTCAGAAAAGACCGGTAAGCGGAAAGAAAATCATTCTACCTCCATTATTCATGAGTACAGGGGCATTGATGTTTTTATTCCCTATTTTCCGAGTCAATGTAGGAGAGTTTTTAGAAGCCATTACGGTTGGGATGATATTTTCATTATTATTGATAAAGACGTCGAAGTTTGAAATTCGCGAAAATGATATTTATTTAAAGCGATCTAAAGCGTTCGCCTTCATTTTAATCGGCCTGCTTTTAATCCGGATTGTGGCGAAGTCCATATTAAGTACATCGATTGACTATGGGGAGCTGAGCGGGATGTTCTGGATTCTCGCGTTTGGAATGATCGTACCATGGAGGATTGCCATGTATGTTCAATATAGAAAACTGCACGATGAGAATAAAGATTTAACGACGAAGTCCATTTGATACACTACCTAATGAGCAGAGTGACGCATGTCACTCTGCTCATTTTAATATGGCGATTTTTCTGTCACATTACAATTTTTTTACAAAGGGGATAATAGAGCTTAAAGTTTATTCATTTGGGGCAAAGAGAGAGAAGTGAAAAAAAAACGATAAGATATTGGTGGGATAAGTATTGTTTACGTTAGCAGACATTTGGACTTTTTTTCTCGCATTTTTTCTAACTTTGCCATTGGTCACCATTGTCCATGAAGCTGGGCATATTTTGATAGCAAGAATCTTTGGTGCCAAGATCGAATTTGCGATTGGGACTGGGAAGCATTTAATGAATATAGGGCCACTGGAAGTGAAAAGGATGTATTTCATGGAGGGGTGGTGCCAGTATAGAGAATTAAAGTACAACAAGGTGTGGGTTCATGTACTTATTTATCTTTCAGGTAGTATATTTAACTTGTTGGCAATATTATTGATTAACTATCTGATCTATGAGGGAGTCATACCTGTTCACATCTTTTTCTATCAATTTGCCTACTTCTCGGTTTACTTTATATTCTTCTCTTTGTTTCCATTTCGAAACGGAGAGGGCAAACCAAGTGATGGTCAGGCGATTCTGGACGTCATCCGATTCGGTAAAGCTGAAGATCCCATTGATTAATAATAGAGTGTATATAAAAAAGGTAAACGGCTATCGTTTACCTTTTTTTGCTTTCTTCCATTTAATAAAAAGAAATGCAGCGCCAATGATAAAAATTAAATATAAAACAATCGGTATGATTAAAATCGTTCCCATGTAGTTCCCTGCCTGTTCACTTTAAAATAAATGTTCGTAAGGGGTCACATCTATATGCATTTCATTCAGTTTTTTCCTTAGAAACTTATGATCCCGCTTTGGAGTCGCTAATATATAGCCCCTGATGACTAATTCCTGCGAAATGGCGTTAGCCCTCTCCTTTAAAGCTAATTCTCCAATTTTTCCTGCGATTTTTTGCTTCGCTACGTCTCTAAATAATTCAGGTACGGGTGTTACTAATTCATTGAGCATTTTTTTCTCACCATCGTTCCATAAGTGGATGGTTTCATTCACATAATGTTCTTCCCAATCCAAGTCAGACTTCCCGTCCTCTTTAGGGAACCTTTTTAAGAATTTCCTGAACATAAAGAATCCACCGATGGCAAAGGATGCTACTAAAAAAACGACCCAAAAAAGTATGAAATATAAGAACCAACCTTCAAGCATGCTTTCACCTCAATTTTTCAAAACATGTATCGTATTCATTATAGACAAGGGAGTAGCCTGTGACAAGAATATCGTTGATTTTACAAAAGAAGTCTATACTGTTCTTAATTAGAAATGATATACTAATAAATAACAAATAACATGAAAATTCTTACTATTTCGATTCTCAGCAAGGATGAATAGGGGGCTAATAGAATGACTTATAGGGGTAGAGTCATATCAGTACTTACTGGACTTTTATTAGTTATTACGTGGGATTTCATTTATTACTTTGTATTGCATTATCCAATCGATATAAAGGTGGATATGGTATTTACTCTGTTGATTCTCTTTGTAAGTTACTATATGGGAAAGACGTATGACAGCAGTCATCAGACATTAGATGCTTTACGAAAGAGTGAAGAGAGAGTAAAGATTTTAAATGAAGAAATGCAGCACGTGCTCCGTAGTATTGATGAAGTGGTCTTTCACACAAATGAAAAGGGAGAATTTCAATTCCTCAATCAGTCCTGGGAAGACTTCACAGGTTATACGGTTAAAGAAAGTATACATAAGAATGCTCTTCATTTCATCTCTCTAAATGAACGTCATGAAATCCTCCGATTAGTTAGGCAGAGTGCAAGCTTAAAAAAGGAGAAAACAAAAATGGACTTCTCTTACCAGAGAAGAGACGGCCAGTTTCGATGGGGAGAAGTAAATATTAAGCTGAACTATAATGGGGATGGAAAGCTAATTGGGACAGTCGGAACAATTTCAGACATAACTGAAAGAGTACATAATGAAGAAGAATTGATTGAAATGAACGAAACTCTGGCAATCGAGTCGCAAAAACTATCCGTTGCCGGACAATTAGCAGCCGGGATCGCACATGAGGTCCGGAACCCGTTGACGTCAATTAATGGATTTCTTCAGTTATTACGTGATGATGCTAATGAAAAGACAAGGGAATACTTAGGGATTGTCTTTTCAGAAATTAAGCGGATTGAACTTGTTCTAAGCGAGTTATTGATCCTTGCAAAACCCCAATCCGTTACATATAAGCGAATAAATATTATCGAGACACTCGACCACGTCTCACAATTATTAAATACAAATGCCATTTTATATAATATCGAAATTCAAACTGATTTCCATGAAAAAGAGCTGTTTATCCGTGGCGATGAAAATCAGTTAAAACAAGTCTTTATAAATTTGATCAAAAATGCTATCGAAGCTATGCCTCACGGTGGCACGATTACCATACATGCAAACATCACTACTCAAAACAAAGTTCAACTGTCCTTCAAAGATGAAGGAGTTGGAATGAAAAAGGAAATTCTAGATAAACTTGGGGAACCCTTTTTCACTACGAAGACGAAAGGTACAGGCTTGGGTCTTACAATCTGTCTGAGGATCCTTCGTGATCATGGAGCGGATATCCGTGTGCAAAGCGAACAGGGAGAAGGGACGACCTTCCACATAAAGTTCGATGGTGTGCAGACCTCAGAGAGAAAAAGAAGGGAAACGGTACAAAATCAATGAAAAAAGAACCCTCATGAATACATGAGGGTTCTTTTGTATGGGAAATGAGCTTTTTTAAATAGGGGGAGTGCCTGGTATGCGAATTTAGAGGAGACTGTAATAGCCGTTAACAGGGTTTTGAAAACAGGAATATGTGTGGTTCTAATGAATATATATTGTGAAGATACCATCTTGCAAGGGGGGGGAATATGGTCTTTCAAAGGGTTCATTTCATAGACTGATTTTCTATAACGAAATTTTAATTTGTTGGAGGGCCCCTTAAGAAAAAGGAGGCTCTTTTATTATGGAAAAAGACAAATAAAGTAAGAATAGCCAAAAAAGAAGAAAGAGATAAGAGGTTTAAAATCCAGCAAAAAAAGAATGTACATATGCCACTCCCATTCCAGAGAAGCATCCCTTGTAAAATAAGGTTTGGCGGGACTGCCTGAGAATCGAACTCAGCGGAGACGGCACGCGCCTCCCAAGAGGTTTTGAAGACCTAGGTAAGCACCAGCGAAACAATCAGCCCCGAAATGGAGTATATAATAGTTATACCATGGGAAACCAACATGTTCAAATCGTTTAAGACATAAACCAATGACCTATGAGTAAAGTACTGATTAGAAGTGAAAAGTATGCGGATTTTTTAAAATATTTATAAGATTTAAACTTTGGAGAAATCTGCAAATATTTCTTTACCAACAGATTATTACCGTGATAAGATACTTTTTGCCGGCTCATTAAAGGTGAAGTAAGCGATTTCTTCTAAGAATTGCTTAC
This sequence comes from uncultured Bacillaceae bacterium, assembly GCA_963787015.1. GTDB lineage: Bacteria > Bacillota > Bacilli > Bacillales > Bacillaceae_B > Rossellomorea. The sequence continues at coordinate 623,125 of CAWBBM010000040.1, read as the reverse complement.
CTATAATACTTGAACATATTGATAGATACTGAGAGGGGAAAACAAGTATGAAAAAAGTATGGTTTCTAGGTCTGGGATTATCTTTAGCATTGGTTGGGTGTTCTGATTCAGGTGCTGACGAAGCTAAAAAAGAGGACACAACAAAAGCATCGGAAGAAAACACAGACGTTGCGGGAGAATTAATGGATTTCTACTTAAATGTAACAACTACCGTTAATGGTGTTGATATCGATCTAAATGGCTATGAAGCAGCGATGGCGGGCGAAGAGCCTCCAGCTGGAGAAGAATTAGCAAAATTGAAAGAATCTGCTGCAGCATCAGCAACAGCATCAGCTAAAGCAGTTAAAGGCATTGAGATTCCTAAGGGACTTGGTGATAAAAAGGAAGCAGTGGAATCGTTTAAATCGACTCTGACAGAATCCTATAATATGAAAGCTGAAGCACTCAATCAAGAGGGCGAAGCAGACTTATCAGCAGCTGATGAAAAATTAAATGAGGCAGAAAACCAAATCAAATCAATCCTTGATGATGCAGGTTTAGTAAGCTCAAGCTTAATCAGCGACCTAAACGGTTAACCGTAATAAAGCAAATCCCTAAATGGGTTTGCTTTTTTTTGTGGTACTTTCCAACAGAGACCTCCTATACAAATAATGGTTTTTGTACATAAACAGACTTTGATAGAGTATCCTTTTTCTCTTCCATTGCCTATATAAATGGTGAGAGGAGGGAGAAGATGGAGTCAATTATTTCATTTGTTTCTGAAGTAGGCTTTCCGATTGTGGTCACGATGTATCTTCTTTATCGAATTGAGACAAAGCTAGATGCAGTCATCACGTCCATACAAACACTACCCCAGCAGCTAAAAGAATAAGGGAAGGGAGACTATAGCCTTGAGAGGCAGTCTCCCTTCTTCTCGTTCTTTATAAGTCGCGTGACACGAACGAACGTTCTGTTTATATCATTTCTTTATACGTATAACTTACGAGTTTGATATAATCTAGTAAGATACTTAGTGATCGGAAAGGAGATGTTTGGAGTGAAATTCATTCATACTGCAGATTGGCACTTGGGCAAATTGGTGCACGGGATATATATGACAGAAGAGCAACGATACATATTAGAGGGGTTAATCGACCTCGTAAAAGAGGAAGCACCGGATGCAGTCGTCATTGCAGGAGATCTTTATGATCGATCGGTACCTCCTACTGAAGCCGTGGAGCTATTAGATGAAGTGTTATTCCGCATTAATGTGGAGCTGAACACTCCAATTGTAGCAGTGTCAGGAAACCATGATAGTGCTGAAAGATTATCCTTCGGTTCGTCCTGGTACAAGCATAGTCACTTCTATTTAAAAGGGAAGATCACCAATGACTTTACTCCGGTCACTATACAAGGGGTGAACTTCCACTGTGTTCCTTATGCGGAACCAGGAGTGGTCAGGCAAGTACTAGAAGACGATTCAATTACCAGTCATCATGGGGCGATGGAAGCCATCGTAAAGAAAATCGAAGAAAACATGAATCCCAATGAACCACATGTCTTTGTTGGTCATGCATTTGTGCTAGGAGGGAAGACGACAGATTCTGAAAGGACTCTTTCAGTTGGAGGGTCTGGTTGTGTCGGTGCTGAGGTTTTCCACCCTTTTCATTACACTGCGCTTGGACATCTTCATAGTCCAGATGCCATTAAGCATGAAACGATTCGGTATTCAGGCTCTTTATTAAAGTACTCATTCTCTGAATCAAAGCAGCGGAAAACAGTTACCATTGTCGAAATGGAAGATGACGGGTCATTCAACTTACGAGAAAAAGTGCTCCAACCAAAACATGATATGAGAGAGCTTGGGGGATACATGGAGGAACTCCTTGATCCATTATTTTATCAAACTCAGAAGGTGAATGATTATTTGAAAATCACAGTCTTTGACCAGGGTGCGTTAATCGATCCAATCAATCAACTTCGACAGGTCTATCCAAACGTTCTTCATCTAGAACGAAAAATGGACATGACCGATGCAAAAAAGAAAAATTCATTTCGAGTACTTGAGGATAAGAAGAGGTCGGAATTGGACTTGTTTCAGGAGTTTTATGATGATATGACAACTAGTGTATTCACCGATGATAAGAAGGAAATGGTACAAAATGTGATTGAAAAAGCCAGAAAGGAGGTCGATCCTGCATGAAACCCCTTCAATTAATGATGCAAGCATTCGGACCATATGCCGGACGAGAGACGATTGATTTTCGCTCGTTGGGAAGTCGTACAATGTTTGTGATTTCAGGTAAAACCGGTTCAGGGAAAACAACGATTTTTGATGGGATTTCCTATGCGATTTACGGGAAGGCGAGTGGTGAGGATCGGACCCCGTCTGAGTTAAGAAGTCAATTTGCTACTAATGAAGATATAACGGAAGTTGAACTTATATTCAGCTTACGTGGAAAATCCTATCGAATTTGGCGTTCCCCCCAACAGGATAAAAAGAAAGCGAGGGGGGAGGGTTTTACAACCATTAACGCCCGATCTGAATTATATGTATATGATGAAGATGGGAAAGAACAGCTTCTAGCAGCAAATGTGAGGGATGTAGATGAGAAGATAAAAAGTCTGATTCAACTAGATGCCAATCAATTCAGGCAAATCCTTATGATTCCACAAGGTGAGTTTCGAAAGCTACTCACCTCAGATAGTAAAGACAAAGAGCTTATCTTGCAGCGGTTGTTTCATACTGAAATCTATAAAAACATTCAAGAAAAGTTAAAATCGGAGGCAGACGACTTAAAAAAATCTGTCGAAACTTCAATGGAAGAAAGAACGAGAGAATTACTACGGATTCATTCGGAAGACCAAGAGGAGATTCAAGCTTTATTAATGGAAAGTCCGTTGAATGATCATCTGATTCTCCAGAAGCTCCCGGCTCACATCGAAGAGATGGAAAAGAAGGAAATGCAACTGCAACAGAACTATGAAAACGTTCAGGAGAAAAGAGATCGTCTTCAAAAGGACCTAGCAGAAGCAAATAGCTTGGTTGAGCAGTATGAGCTTCAAGCAAAGCTTGTGAATCAAAAAGAAGACCTATTAAAAATAAAACCTGAAATAGAATCAATGGAAAAAGAGGTTCTCCTGGCCCAGCGAGCTTCCATACTAGTTCAACAGGATGAATATTGCCACCGACTTAACCGAAACCTGAATGAGTTGAATAACCAATTAGCAAAACTGAATGAGGAAAAACAAGAAGTCTCACAAAAGCTAAATGTAGCGAAAGAAACATTAAATGAAGAAGCGGAAAAGGAAAATCTCCGGGTTGAATATGCCAAGAAAGTCACTCAGCTTGAAAATATGGAAAAAGACATAGATTCCTTGGATAAGTTGTCGAAAGATACAAATGAATTGAAAGAAAAATATAATAAGCAAGAGGTGGTTGTAAAAAAACAGACGGAGCAAATCACATTTTTGCAAAAAGGTATAAAAAAACGGGAGAAGGACATTGAAAAGGGTGAGAGGCTTCAAGGAGATCTATTTGAACTGGATAAATCGGTGCAGGGAAAGCTCTTACTCTTAGAACATGTTAGTGAAATACAAAAATCGAATCAGGAACTTCAGTGTTACCAAACCAAAGACAAAAAATTAAAAGCACAATACACTCAGCTTCAGCGGCATATTAAGGATGCTAAAGCGACTCTGGCTTATTTAGAAGAAAAGTGGCAATCTGCTCAAGCTTCCATACTTGCGAAAGGATTAACTGATCACATCCCATGTCCCGTTTGTGGATCTCTGCATCATCCACGACCAGCTGATGATGTTGTCTCATTACCTTCTGAAAAGGATATAAAAGTAGCAAAAGGCAAACAGCAGGAACTTGAAAATGAAGAGAAAGAGTTGAGCTTAGTCATCGCTCAGGAAGAAATAAAAATGCAAAGCATTCAGGAACGAATTGAAGAATTCTCCAAAAAAGTAAGTGAGAAGAAAAAAGATTTTGATAGAACTGAAATCGAGTCCACCCTTTCTCAAATGAAGAAGGAAATCGAAACCTTGAGACAGGAAATTTCAGGTAAGAAGGAAGAAGTGGATCAAGTAAAGGTAATGAGGGAAGAGGTAAGAAAAGGAAGAGAAAAGCTGGAAGAACTTGAAGACTCCAGAGTGAGGAATCAAGAGTTGCTTCAAGAACTGAATACTTTCTTTCTCACAAAGAATACAACTCTTGAAAAAGTGAAAGAATCGATTCCTCATGACCTGAGAACGAAAGCGGAATATAGACAAGTGTTCCTGGAAGCGAAGCGAAAAACAGAAGAATTAAAGGCGTCATTTGACAGTGCACAGAAGCAATATTACGAATTGGAGAACCAAAATAGTGTAAAAGAATCTCAAGTGATAGAGAAAGAAGCCCAAATGAAAAAAATTGAAATAGAAATGAAAACAGAGCGGGAAGCATTTCTTTCTCTTCTTACAGAACAAGGTTTCTCCCACTATAAGGCCTTCCAAGATGCGAAGAAATCTGAAGCTGAAATCATGACGTTGCAGAAAAGAGTGAAGAAATACGGGGAAGATTTGCGCTCGGTTTCCGATCGACTAACCGACATAGATGAACACTTAGAGGATAAACAAAAGCCTGATTTGAATAGTATTCAGACAAGTATATCTGAAGTGTCAGTTGAATTGAAAAAGGTCATTGATGCACTCAATATGATAAAAACGAATCGAGTAGATAACACCCGCATTCTTTCCAGAGTCACATCGATTAATGAAGGAATTAAGGATTTAGAGGGCAGATACCATATGGTCGGACATCTTGCAGAAGTGGCCCGTGGCCAGAATGCAAATCGTATAACATTTGAACGGTATGTATTAGCCTCTTTCCTTGAAGACATCCTTCATGTTGCGAATGAGCGTTTGGTTAAAATGACGTCTGGTCGATATCAACTGATCCGAAAAACGGACCGAAGCAAAGGAAACGTGCAAAGTGGATTGGAACTTCTTGTCTTTGATCAGTATACAGGGCAGGAACGACATGTTAAAACACTATCAGGTGGAGAGAGTTTTAAGGCTTCACTTGCATTAGCACTCGGTCTTGCTGATGTTGTGCAACAGTATGCAGGTGGAGTTTCCCTTGAAACGATGTTTATTGACGAAGGGTTCGGTACACTCGATCCGGAATCACTTGACCATGCTATCGAAGCACTGATGGATATACAAAGCAGTGGGAGATTGGTAGGGTTGATCTCACATGTTCCTGAGTTGAAAGAAAGAATTGATGCGAGACTCGAGGTCGTTTCTTCACAAAGGGGGAGCACGACAGAATTTAAATTTTTAGCATAAAAGCAATTTATTTACAAAGGAGGCAGGGACAAAAGTATTTTAGTCGAAGAAAAAATCCGAACGATCATTCGAAATTCTTTCATTAGAATTCGAATTCGTTCGGATTTTTTTATAGGTTTTGCTAAAGTATTTCTTATTTTTACCTTGATTTGGCTATTGATTGGAGTACAAGACGAAGGACTTCTTCGGTAAAAGCGGAACAGGGGAGACCTGACCAGTAGTGAGGTGGTGAGGATGCTCACCGGCAGACCGTGGAAAGCGAAGTCTTACACGAAAATCAATAGCGGAGTTTTAACAGATTCTAAAATGATTATTTATCCATATTGTTCGTCTTTAGAATGGAATGATTTAGGTATGTCCCACCTTCTTTTTGGATGGATTTATGGAATAGCATTTGTATTAAACACAGGGGATATCATTTGTGAAACATGGAAATAGATAGATGTAAAATGATTTTATAAGTGGAGATTCCTAATGAAGAGTATTCGTCCAGTCTTAATTCCAAGACAGTTACTATTGTTATTAATTCTATCTACAGGATTATTGAACCATGTCATGCTTATCCCAAGCATTCTTCTGGCTGCCGGGAGAGATGGATGGGTCAGTATTCTATTTGCGTATCCGATTCTTATTCTAATGACGTTTTTGATCTACTACATAGTCAGGAATTCGCCGAAAGAAGGGTTCTACCGATTACTTCAAGAGAAATGGCCTTGGTGGGCAGTGCTTTTATATTCTCTTCCAATGGGTTTATTTTTACTGTCAAGTGCATACATAACCTTCGTAGATTTAATACTATGGTTAAGTGCTTACTTCCTGGCAGATGTGCCTTCTTTTGTTATCGTAGGAGGTATTCTCATTATTTGTTTCCTTATTACTTGGTCTGGGATCAAACACATGGCTATTGCAAGTGGGATGTTGTTGCCCTTGGTAATGTTATTCGGCTTTTTTATTGCCATTACCAATACAAATATGAAAGACCCGAGCTTATTGTTGCCTATTCTAAGTGATGGATATGCACCGGTCATGAAAGGGATGATTTATGTATTAAGTGGTCTCTTTGAACTATACTTGATTGTCTTGATTCAACCTTATAGTGAAGGGAAAATTAAGTTTCACCATTTAATCATTCTAGGCTTACTATTCATGGGCTTAATGTTTGGACCGCTGACGGCGTCCATTATGGAATTCGGACCAATAGAATCTACAAACTTACGATATCCTGCTTATGAACAATGGAGAATTCTATCAATAGGAGAGTTTATTACTCATTTAGATTTCTTTGCCCTCTATCAATGGCTATGTGGAGCACTAATAAGAATAAGTTTGTTCATGTTCTTACTGGGAACCCTTCTCATTAAAAAGAAAAGTCAATACAGAATCTCTTTAAAGGTATTGATACCGATATTCATTGTTTTTTTAGGGTTAGTGGTAATCAATATTGATACTTATGACTTCTATATGTTTTTGTTTAATGTATTTTTTCCGTTGACAGTCATCCTGTTTTTTGTGCAAATCATTACTTCTGTCATCATTCTCCGATTTATTCAGTAAGCTCTGTTAACTTATAAATGAGATTTAGGTATTAAGAAAGATAAATAAAATTACCAGAGTTATTAAGTAAAGGGTGTTCTTAATGAAGAAATCCTATGAAGAAAAGGATAACGCTTCTGCCAAAGTAGATACTATGGAAGAAGTGAGGAGATTATTTCTACATAGTCAAGATTTATTAATCAAGCCACATTTCTTCAAAGATAAAGAAATTACCATTGTGTATTTTGAAAGCTTGGTGGATCGACATTACTTAGATCAATTTATCCTTCCAAAGCTAGAAGAAGCTTACAATGAATCATATATCGAAAAAATTATCAGTACCTTTCAAGCGGGAGATGTAACGGATCAATCCATTGAAGAGCTTTCCTCTACTTTATTTTCAGGGTATGTTCTTTTCTTTGTAGAAGAAAAAATAGTATCCATCCATGCAGGGAATATGCCTAAAAGATTGCCCGAAGAGTCGGCATTGGAAACATCCATAAGAGGACCTAAAGATGGATTTGTCGAAGATTTGAATACAAATATTTCCTTAATAAGAAGAAGACTATTCACCCCCTCTCTCTGTGTAGAGAAATTCAAAATTGGGACAAGAGCACATACAGAGATCGCCGTTATGTATCTGGATGATGTCATAGACAAACAAGTCCTGAATGAATTATATACCAGGCTTGAAAATATCGATATCGATGTAATAACGGGGAATCAGCATCTAGAATCACTAATCGATGACAATCCATATTCAATCTTTACAAGCTTTGATTACACAGGTAGACCAGATTTTATCGTAGATTCGTTAAACCAGGGAAGGTTTGCGTTGATTGTTGATGGATTTCCTACTATTTCGTTAGCACCGGTGAATTTATTGTTACAAATAAAGTCTCCAGAAGACTCAAGTATCAACTATGTGTATGTAACGTTAGAAAGAATCATTAGGATGGTCGGGATTTTAATTTCTGCATTCTTACCTGGTTTATGGGTGGCATTCTCCGCCTATAATATAGAGCAGATTCCATACCTACTAGTTGCAACCATATCGATGTCAAGATTTGGATTGCCTCTTTCAGCACCTGTAGAGATGTTTATTGTCCTTTTTTTATTTGAGTTTTTTAATGAAGCTGGTGTACGTCTACCAAGGGCAATCGGACAAACCGTATCGGTACTAGGTGGCCTCATAGTAGGGGATGCTGCCATCCGTGCCGGCTTAACCTCTCCTACTATGCTTGTGATTGGTGCTATTACTTATATTTCGTCTTTTACACTCGTGAATCAATCCCTGAAATATGGTACGACGGTATTGAGGTTTATTGTCTTACTCGTAAGTACGTTTTTTGGTTTATTTGGTGTCGTCATGATTTTCATCTTGACCCTCATTTATTTATCCACCCTTTCATCATTTGGTGCTCCTTACTTAGGAACAGTTGCTCCTATAAGCTGGAACGAAATAACTCGAGCCTTCTTCAGGCTGCCGATCCAATTCTATAAACAACGAACCACTTCTACTAATCCACAAGACCAATCCAGGAAAGGAATCGATGACCATGAACAACAAGAAGAGTAAATTCATGATTATTCTGTTGCTCATTGCATTAACTGGTTGTACAGGGTCGAAAAACATCCAGGACTTGACATATATTGTTTCAATCGGATTAGATTATGATGAAACGAATGAGGAATATACCGCTTATCTTCAAGGACTGAATTTCGCAAATGTAGCCAAGCAAGAAGGAAGCAGGCCAACAGACCCGGTCCCGATCTTTGTAGGTTCCGCAAAAGGGAAAACGTTGAACATGGCAGTAAGTAAGCTATATAAAGTATCGAGACCCCCGTTATTTTTCGGACATACTAAAACATTGGTTCTATCAAAGAACCTTTTGAAGTATAAGTTTAAAGAAGTGTTGGAGGACATTGGCAGAAACCGGTCGTTACGGCCAAGTCTCGAATTATTTGTGACGGATCTGAACATAGAGGATATTTTTAGCGCGAACGGATTATTTGATTATCCACCTGTTTATACTGTTCTCCTAACTGAAGAAAGCTCTGAGGGAATTCAAAATGATATTGATTCAACAAGCTTGATGCATTTTTTAAGGGAATACTACGAACCAATGGGTTCAGCATTCATTCCAATTATAAAACTTGATCATCAATCCTGGAGAGCTGGTCGGGAAATTCCATCTCTGTATTTAGATGGATATAGTGTTTTTCAGGATGCAACCTACAAAGGGGATATTTCAGCGAAAGATTCTATGACTGTGGACTGGCTGCAAAATAAGAATAATTCACTTGACTATCCCCTTTATAAAGAGAATAAAGTAATGTCAACTTTCAAATTATCAGCAGATAAACCTAAAGTGAAGTATAAAAATGGTGATTCTGATTTCTTGGAATTCTCATTGGAAGTAAGGGTAGAAGCTGAATTACTAGAGAAGATAACTGATATGCCGTACAAAGAATTAGAGTCAACTCTTAAAAAGTCTTTAGAAAATAAAATCACCAAGGTATACAACCAAGGATTAAATAATCAAATGGATCTACTTGATGTAGGGGTGGGGTGGTATCGTTTTCATCCAAAGATGTTTCACGAATTGAATCAAAAGGGTCAAATGTTTTATCTATCTGAGAATTCATTAGACCAAGTAAATGTGAAAGTTGATATTAAGCATTTCAATGCATATCGATATGTTAAAGAAGATTGAAAATGGGTAGACACCAGATTCGCAATCTTTTTCCATTTGCTCTTTCATTTTCCGATATGTTTGCTTAACATAGAGATAAGTTAAACAATGGGGGCCAGAGAAATGAAAATAAGTATTTACATATTGATACTATTAGTGTCGGCTGTGGTGGCCATCGGATGGAGTTGGAAGCGCCTATTGGATTTTAATACATATAAAAAGCCATTTTTAGAAGGGGTTGCCCTTCAGTTCCTATTCCTTCTCTTTGCATCTGTGTGGTGGCTTATTACAGAGGATGTTTCTGACGGAGTTATGGGTGTGTTTTATTATTTCCTTGCCTTTGTTACGATCATGGTTGTTCATGGGTATACTTTGCACTATCTGTTTTCTAAAAAAAAAATGAAGGAACGTGAGGAATGAGGATCCTAGGGATCGATGCTGGCGGGACTTTGACCAAGATAGTATATAGAGAAAAAGAAAGGATGCATTTTGAATTTTTCTCGAGTGATAAGCACAGGGAAATAGTGAATTGGATCAAACTCATTGCACCTACTCATACCCTCTATATAACTGGTGGTAAAAAGATGTATATTCACAAAATGGACAATGAATCTTGCCTGTAGGAATTGTTTTTTCATCCTCTTTTTACTAACATAGAGTGGAGAGATACATAAAGTCGGAGGAGATAAAGATGTCAAAAACCAAATCATTTGCAGTGGTAATGATCATCATGGGGATTCTCCTTGCAGGTTGCAGCAATAGTGACTTTCAAGCAGAAACAGATTATGAAGTGAAGGATTTTTCTTATACGAATCAAAAAAATCAGGAAGTCAGTTTAAAAGATTTGAAGGGACAAGTCTGGATTGCTGATTTCATTTTCACGAGCTGTGAAACAGTTTGTCCTCCAATGACATTTAATTTAACAAAGCTTCAAGGTAAGCTTAAAGAAGAGGGTGTAGAGGATTACAAAATCGTTTCTTTCAGCGTGGATCCTGAAACGGATACACCGGAAGCATTAAGTAAATATATTTCAAACTTTGAAGCAGACACAAGTAAATGGGATCTCCTCACAGGATATAAATTCGATGAAGTGAAGGACCTTGCTGAACATTCTTTTCGCTCGATTGTTGCAGACGATCCTAATTCTAATCAGATGATTCATGGTACGAGCTTCTATCTCGTCAATCAAGAAGGGACAGTTGTCAAAACGTACAGTGGCAATAGTGATGTTCCTTACGATGAAATAGTTGAAGATATGAAAATATTAATCAAAGAAGGATCTAAATAGAGACTAATGAGAACTTTTTGGAGTTTTCAACCAGGTTCACAGAGTTGTATAAAAGGGAGAATCGCGTATGTCAGGTGATTCTCCTTTTTTATGTGGATGCGGAATCTCTATTCCAATATAAGGGTATTAAGGATTATAATGATAATAAAGATACTGGGGGAAATGGCTCAATGAAAATCAGACCGATAGAAGTAAAAGATGCTGAAAGAATTGTGGGAATCATGCGACAAAAGACAGTATTACCTAATATCATAGCGTTGCCGAGCTTAAGGATAGAGAAGTTTGAGAGCAGATTAAAGAATTCCTCTTCTGATCAGCATGACTTTGTAGCAGAGGTAGACGGAATGGTAGTGGGCCTTTGCGGATTAACCCAAGGGACTGGTCGCCGCGCACATACAGGGACCCTGTTTTTATTCATAGACGAAAACTATCATTCGAAAGGAATCGGGACCAGACTCCTTTCGAATGCAATCGATCTAGCGGATAACTGGTTAATGATTGAAAGGATTGAATTGACAGTCATCGAGTCCAATACACGAGCCAAGACATTATATGAGCGAATAGGCTTTAGTGATGAAGGATTTAAACATGGTTCCATCATACAAAATGGTCAATATGTAGGGGAATGCTGCATGGCTAGATATAGACCGGGTGGAGCTGTGAAGAGGGGATATGATAAACTGAGAGAAACACAACAAATCGAAAGTAGCAGGTGAAGACGTATTCGAAACTCTAAAGGAATGCTGATCTTTGATGTAACGATCACATTGTTTATATTGATATGGGTCGTGAAGTCATTTATTGACGGAGAGTTAGGGAGAGGAACCTTATTTTCCATCTGTTTCGCCATTATGATCGGGGTATTATTGTTCAGGTTTAAGAAGAACACGTAAAGAGTGGGTGAGAGTATGGGAAAGAGATATTATACGATTGGGATGGCCGGGCATATTGATCATGGAAAGACCAGTCTCACGATGGCCCTTACCTCAGTGGATACGGATCGACTAAAAGAAGAAAAGGAACGCAGCATTTCCATTGAACCTGGATACGCACCTTTGTATCAAGATGAGGATATTGAAATTTCCGTTGTTGATGTACCCGGACATGAGCGGTTTATACGGCAGATGATTGCAGGTGTTGCGGGTATTGACCTAGTTGTAGTGGTCGTTGCAGCAGATGAAGGCATTATGCCGCAAACGAAGGAACATCTGGATATTCTTTCTCTTCTTGGGATTACGCAAGCAATTGTCGTGTTAACGAAAATTGCAAAAGTAGAAAAGGAACTAATAGAGTTGGCACATGAAGAAGTAACCAAAGAGTTGAAAAATACGGTTTTCGCAGATTCACCCGTTCTTTTAGCAGATAGTTTATCAGGAAATGGTGTAGAGGATCTGAAAAGGGAAATTATTTCTTCCTTGAAGAGAATGCCCTCAAGAAGGATTTCTAGTCAATTTCGTTTACCCATTGATCATGCTTTCACGGTAAAGGGTAAGGGGACGGTCGTTAGAGGGACCATTTATGAAGGAAGACTGGAATCAGGTGATGAACTGATCCTATTACCGCAAGGGGTACATACGAAAGCGAAACAAATTCAAGTTCATCATAAGAAGGTAAGTTCCGGGCATGCGGGACAAAGGGTTGCGATTAATCTTTCCGGAGTGGACTACAAAGAGCTAAAGCGTGGTAATGTCATTGTGACCACTCCCCATATGTCACCATCAATCACAATAGACGTATGCCTTACAGTGTTACATTCTGTCAGACATGAAATCAAGCAGCGGATGCCTGTCATGGTTCATTCAGGTACTTCTGAAGTTATGGGGAAGATTGTGTTCTTCGATCGAAACAAAGTTGAATCGGAATCAAGTGTCATTCTATGTCAGATCCAGCTAGAGGATTCTCTCATGGTTAAAAGGGGGGATCGATTTATTATCAGAAGACCATCACCTATGGAAACGATCGGTGGAGGTTGGATTATTCAGCCAATGGGTGGTAACTATCGCTTTGGAGCGAAGACCATCGAATTTCTTCAAGCTGAGATGGAAGGAACACCCGAGCAGAGGGTGTTGAGAATTCTTGAAACCTCTAAATCGATTGAGAAAGCGTGTCTTATGAGGGAAACCTCTCTTTCTGAAGAAACCCTCTATGAATTATTCCAGAATGAACAGTGGATCCATCTTTCTTCTACCGGGGTCACCCATGAAATTATGGTTGACGAGTGCAGAATAGCAATAGAAGATCGACTAAAGAAATTTCATGAGACATTCCCATTGTTAAAAGGAATTAATCGTGGTGAGATGAAGCAATCCTTAAATGAGTATCCGGCAGCTCTTGTTGATTATGTGATTGAAAATGGAATTGGGATAGAGGGAAGTGCGCTTGTACATTTAGAAGGTTTTATCCCTCATTTACCATCTGAATGGAAAAAACGAGGTGATCAGCTTCTATCTTTAGTAGATAATGATGGCACCCAAGTGAAGGATATGGAAGAATATTTCTATCAAGTGGGTATACCGGAGAAGTTTCATTCGGACTTTTTTCATTTTTTCGTTCAAGAGAAACGGGTTGTCCCTTTGGATGACCGTAAGGCGTATTCATTTGGAGTGTATCATAACGCTATCCGCCAATTAAAGAAACATACAGGGGATACATTCGACATATCAGAAGCGAAGGCGATTTTAGGAACTTCCAGAAAGTACACGATACCCTTATTAGAAAGACTTGATAAGGAAGGACTTTCGATTCGAATGAAAGGGAGTCGAAAGTGGGTTGAATCTCAGGATAAAGGGTAAACAAATGAAGATGAAAATGACAAGATTAGTTGAAGTAGCTTAAATTGTAATCGAACAGAATCTCTAGTGATGCCTTTACAACATACGTTTGAAGCATAAAGGAAAGTAGGATAAGCATTTATGAAAGAATTATGGAGCGCATTTGGCTGGGTCATTCCAATTCTAATCGTGGTGACGATTTCCCTTATCTTTGCAGTGTCCTTTTGGAAGAAAAAAAGGGGAAAGGGAAGATGGATGAACCTGCTCCCTGTATTATTTACATTTATTTCCATTGGAGGAATCTGTTTAATTACGTTAACACCCGTTTCTTCAGGCAATGTCGCCGATGGGTCGGTGAATTTTGATCCTTTTTCAAATCTGAAACTAAATTTGATCTACAGAAATCATTTGGATGTTCCGATTCGAAATCTTTTAGCCAATGTTTTGTTGTTTATCCCATTCAGCTTTTTCTTGGCTTGGTGGATGAGGTATTCGAAACAGCTTATATTAATGGTTACTTTTTTAGGAGCGATATTTTCCAGTGGAATTGAGTTTGCACAATTCTATCTACCGTTGGGAAGAGCAACAGATATCGATGATTGGATCATGAATACATTAGGTTCCTGTATCGGAGGATTAATATTTGTAGTGATCCGATTCATTTATAAGCTTTTGAAAATTAATAAGAAGCTGAACTGAGAGTATTGACGTTATGTTGATGCTCTTTTTTGTTGTTTCTTAAAGGGGTATTGAAATATTCCACAGAAACTGGATGGAATTTCAAGCATTATGTATAGTCCTCATTCTTAAACAAAAGATAACACTACATTTAAAGGTGGTGAGTGATCTTGTTAATAAAAGGTTTGAAGGGATTCCTGATAGCAGCAGCAATCAGTGTGTTATTGTTCCTCATAATGCACTGGGATGTGAAACAAGGCGTTAAAAATTATACGAGGACTCACCCCGTTTCAGAAACACTTTCCCGAAAAGCTTCAATTGATATTTTCAATACAGGTGAAAGCTTCTATGAAAAACTGTTCGAAGATATTAAACAAGGAAGAGAACATATTTGGATTCATTTTTTTATTATCAGAGATGATGAAATCACTAACGAACTGTTTGAGATGCTGATTGAAAAAGCCCAGGAAGGTGTAGATGTCCGGTTGTCTGTAGACTATCTGGGTTCAGATATTCAGAAGGAAACGGTAAACAATATGGAAGAAGGAGGGGTGAAGGTTGTTAAGAGCAGACCACCTAACCCGCACAACGTCTTCTATTCTCTACACCATCGGAACCATCGCAGGCTGATCTCCATAGACCAAAGAATAGGGTACATTGGGGGATTCAATATGGGAGATGAATACCTGGGGAAAGATCCGAAGCTTGGGTATTGGAGAGATTATCATATTCGAATATTGGGTGAAGCTGTAGGAGATATATCTCAGCAGTTCAAGAGGGACTGGGAAGAAGATGGTGGTGAGAGCATCAAGATTGGTTTTCCAGTTAATGCAATAACTGAAAGAGACGGAAGCAATCTACACTTCTTGTTTTCAACCGGTGACGGCCTGGTTGATAAGACCATCGATTGGATTAACGAAGCTAAAGAGAGTGTAACCATCACTACTCCATACTTTATCCCAAATGTAAAACTAACAACAGCATTAAAAGAAGCTGTGAAACGTGGCGTTAAAGTGAATATCCTTGTACCTGATGATACAGATGCATGGTTTACGAAACCACCGAGTTACCAGATTGAGAAGAGCCTATTAGAAAACGGTGCGCATCTATATCTATATGAAAAAGGTTTCTTTCACGGCAAAGTGATGGTCATCGATCATGAATGGGCAGATATAGGGACAGCCAATTGGGATCCGAGAAGTTTTCACTTAAATGACGAGAGTAACGCCATCGTTCAGGACAGTGAAGTTGCCCGTGAGTTAGAAAGACTAATTGAACAAGACATACAAGATAGCGAAAAGCTCACCAAGAAAGCATTTGATGAATTACCATTCTGGGAAAAAGCTTTACGAAAAACACCGAAATGGCTTTATTACTATTTTTGAAGGATGTATATTTAATCCGATGCTCAATATGAAAAAGAAAAAGGAAAAATGGCTTAGAATAAAAAATTTTTATTGAAAACGAAAATATGGTAAAGTGTTCTCATATATTAAAGATGTAACCACCTCTTCTCAAGAAAGGGATTGTTCATGAGCGAGCTCCTGTTTATTTCAATGTTTGTTCTTTCGTTAATGGCATTCACATTTTTTAACATTTCAAAGAAGAAACATGTTTCAAAGTATCACAAATCCGTGGCAGTCAGTATCGTAATTTTTTCTTTAATCGGTATGATGTTGACGGTCTTTTTTTACCTTCCAAACGCATCTTAGTGAAAAATTGAGAAGGGATTAAACGTAAATAGTACTTTGAAAAGACACGGGGGAGAAATTAATTCTCATGTGTCTTTTTTTGATGATGTTGATAAGTCAGACGTTTTATGTGCCACTCAAGGAGTTCTTTGCTTTAAAGTGAGAGAAAGTTTGATATGATAAATGAAAAAGATGAATGAAGTCATATTGGAAGAAAGCATCAATCGCTAAGATACTGATTGGACGAATGGCAATAAAGGAGAATATGGATGAAAGCTGCAATGATTTTTGACATGGATGGAACAATATTTCAAACGAATCGTATACTTGAAGCTTCACTTCGAGAGGCCTTTCAATTTCTTCGAGATGAAGGAATGTGGAAAGGTCGTACACCTATTGAAACTTATCGGGAAATGATGGGCGTCCCCCTTTCAGTGGTGTGGAATACACTTTTACCCGATCATTCTATACAAGTACACCGGCAAATGAATGAAGTGTTTCACGAACAATTGATTGGCAACATTCAAAAAGGGAACGGTGCACTCTATCCGAACACGGAAAAACTTTTAGGATATTTATCTGAAAGGGGGTTTCCCATATTTGTGGCGAGTAACGGTTACCCACAATATTTACAGGCTATTGTGGAGTACCACTCGTTGGGTGAATGGATTTCAACCTGCTACAGCATTCAGGAAATTCAATCTGAGGATAAAGCGGATTTAATCCGCCAAATTAAGGAGGATCACAATCTTTCCCATGGAATCGTGATTGGTGATAGGCTATCTGATTTCAAAGGTGCAGAAGCGAATCACTTTCTTTCAATAGGATGTGCCTTTGATTTTTCTCAAGACAAGGAGCTGCTCCAGGCTGATATTGTGGTTGATGATCTGATTGAGATCAAAGAATATATGGAGAAATTAACGACTGAATGACAGGAGGGTTTCAGGTGGAGAACGAGCAATTGACTGTTTTTGATGAAAGGGGAAACAGACTTGGGATAGCAAGCCGTTCCGAAGTCCATACGAAAGGATATTGGCATGAAACGTTTCACTGCTGGCTTGCACATCATGATGAGGGCAGAAAGGAAACCTATATCTATTTTCAATTGAGAAGCGACAACAAGAAGGACTATCGAAGCCTGTTGGATATCACGGCTGCAGGACACATATTATCCACTGAAACAATGGAAGATGGTGTGAGAGAACTTCACGAAGAATTAGGTCTCTATGTTCCGATTGAATCATTAGAATCTCTTGGAATCATAAAAGGGCAACTCCATCAAGACGGAATGATCGATCGAGAATTAACGAACGTTTTCCTCTACTCTAAGCCTGTAACGTATGATGATTTTCATCTGCAGTTGGAGGAGGTAGCCGGTGTATTTCGCTCTACCATTGAGGATTTCAAAGCACTTATCCAACAACACAAATCAGAAATCAAAGTAGAAGGATTTCGGATCAATGAGGTTGGTGAAAAGGAATTCACATCGGAAGTGGTGGGGTTTCACCATTTTGTTCCCCATGAAAGATCTTATCTACTTGAAATTCTTAAACGCATTAAAGCTCATCTTTAAGAAAGTAATGCTTCATTCCCATAGTCATGGTAGGGGAAAAAAGGTATGATATTCACTTAGTACATACATATTCATGAAAGTAGGAGGACTCACTTGAACGGCACATCTCATATGGCAATTGGAGCAGCAACAGGGTTTATGGTGGCCAACTCGTTTGGATCGGGTCCTGATATTACAGCCACACTAGTCGCGATTGGCGGGATATCCGCGCTCATGCCCGATATGGATATTGACGGCAAACTCAGTAACAGGCTAACTTTTTCGTCCAAGATGATAAAAGCAGTTGCTCAAATCATCGGATTTCTTATGATGGTTTATAGCTATCTCGAAGGTACCGGAAAAGAACAATGGCTGGGAATTAGCTATGGAGCAGGAATGATTGCAATTTCGACATTTATTACCCAAAGGAGGATGCTTTCAATTACTGGCATCGGGGTAACGGCTTGCGGCTGGCAGTTAAATGAAACCTGGCTATGGATGTTAGGCGTATTTATTCTTATTGCCTCATTTGTTTCTCACCGGAGCTATACCCACTCGTTTCTTGGTATCGTATATTATAGCTTCGTCGCCTATTATTTAGAGGCATCTCTAATGATTGAAGGGGTATTTGAAGCGTGTGTGATCGGATATGTCAGTCACTTGATTGGGGATATGAAAATCCTGCCTTTTAATAAGAGGGGCATTAAGGTCTTCCTTCCCTTGTCATCAAAAGAAATGTAAATTAGTAATTGCCCCTTGACCATAATTTTCCCATACATTAAAATAATGGAAACAGATAAATATGGGTATGCAATGATGAAGAGAAGTAAACCGGTGGAACACTATAGAGAGCTGATGGTAGGTGGGAATCAGTGTAGGATACCGGTCGAATGGACTTCAGAGCATCCATGCCGAATTAGGAGTAGGCTTTGGCGGAAAGGCTCACCGATAGAAGAGCCAATGTATTGAAGTCTCGACTTCTCTACATAAGAAGTGCGTTTACATGTCGTAAACGAATGAAGGTGGCACCACGGGTTTCTCGTCCTTTTTAATAGGATGAGAAGCCCTTTTTGCGTTCATAAAAACGATGAATAAGGGGAATCGCTATGAAAAAGCAAGTACTGACCGGCATCAAGCCTACAGGCCGTATCCATTTGGGCAATTATATCGGAGCAATCAAACCTGCATTACAACTGGCAGATAATGAATCATACAATACAGCCTACTTTGTTGCTGATTATCATGGGCTAACAAAGATCCATGATAAAAATGAAATGAAGCAACTGTCTTACGGTGTGGCATCAGCCTGGTTAGCTCTTGGGTTAGATCCGGACCGAGCGATATTTTATCGGCAATCAGATGTTCCTGAAATATTTGAATTAAGCTGGATTCTGGCCTGTTTTGCACCTAAGGGATTACTGAATCGTGCTCACGCATATAAATCGATCGTTGAGGAAAATCACAACGTAGCCAGAGATGCGGATATGGGAGTGAATATGGGGTTATTCACCTATCCGATTTTAATGGCAGCGGATATCCTTCTGTTTCAGACTGATTTGGTCCCGGTTGGGAAGGATCAGATTCAACATGTGGAAATTGCACGGGATATAGCTGAAAATTTCAATAAACAATATGGAGATACCTTTATTGTTCCTGAATATGTCATTGAAGAAGAAACTGCGGTGATCCCCGGATTAGATGGACGCAAAATGAGTAAAAGCTATAACAATACCATTCCCTTATTCGAGGAACCTGAAAAGCTAAAAAAATTAATCAATAAAATCAAAACGAATTCCTCTTTGCCAGAAGAACCAAAGGATCCAGAGTCATCTATCATTTTCTCGTTGTACAAAGAATTTTCAGCCCAGGATCAAATAGAAGAAATGAGGAAAAGGTTCCATTCCGGAATTGGCTGGGGAGAAGCAAAAGGAGAATTATACAGAGTGATGAATTCGTTTATAGAAGAACCACGTAATAGATACAATGAACTTATGAGTAATCCAGAAAAAATTGATCATATTCTACTTAAAGGGGCTGAAAGAGCAAGAGCAAAAATCCTTCCTTTTATGAGGGAAATAAAAGAGAAGATAGGTATGTATTGACCTCCCACACTTATTCAAGGGAAGGGAATAGATGAAAAGAGGCTGGGACAAAAGTGTTTTAGTCTAAGTAAAACCCGAACAATTCTGTTTCTTAGAAGATAGATTTGTTCGGGTTTATTATTTATTTCGGTACATTTGATTTTAGCTGTTTCCAGCGGTTGATTGGAGTGCAAGACGAAGACTCCTGCGGGAAAAGTAGCTTATGTGAGACCCCGCAGGCTTGCCGAGGAGGCTCACGGGCTACCCGCGGAAAGCGTAGTCTTGCACGGAAATCATTAGCGGCATTAAGAACCTACACTTCTATTGTTCGTCTTTATATCGTGGCATTTTAGTTTTGTCCCAGCCTCTTTCTTTCTATCCTCTTCTACGATACCCATTGGTTCATGCCAAACAACATAGTCTTATTTCGGTTCGATTCCGCCTTTATAAAGATGAAGGGTCTGAGCCGCAAATTCCGCTAGCGATGATTTTTACAATCATATCAGTATTTTCTTGAATGGTTGGATATTCTACTTCTTTCACGACCATTTTTTATTTTCCTTGGAACGTTACACCTTTCACCCTCATCACTCCTATATTTTTTGTGAGATTCTTTTATGTGCATAGACGCTTTGGGGAGAAGCTAAACATAAAATTTGTAAAATTCAGTTAATAAAATGAATTTAAAATATCTCAATGTTTATGGAATCATGTGCCAATATTGAAGTACACCATCATCCAGATGGAATGAATTACGATATTTTAATTAAGCATTAGTGTGGATTAATGAAACTTTTTTTGGAGTTTGATTTTATTTAAAAATTCTTACTTTTCATTGACAGAAGCCACGGTTTGTTATAAGGTATGGGAAAGTTATTTTTCACACAATCACATAATTTCTTATCAAGAGAGGTAGAGGGACTGGCCCGAAGACACCTCAGCAACCAGCCGCAGTTACAGGTATGGTGCTAATTCCAGCAAGTTGATGTCAACTTGGACGATAAGAGGGAGAACGAATAGACGAAACCTTCTTATGTTTATAAGAAGGTTTTTTTGTTTTTTCCCTTTTCGTTTTCAAGGAAAAGAAAAGGAGAGAAGAATGTTGAAAAAACATATTGATACTTTGCTTGTTCAGGCAGGAAACCGGAAAGACTCTGCGACGGGTGCTGTGAGCTTACCCATTCATTTATCGACTGCGTATGAACATAAGGGGGTTGGACAATCGACCCGCTATGATTACGCCAGAACTGGAAATCCTACGAGAGCTACCTTAGAAGATGCTGTAACCCAATTGGAGGAAGGACACAGAGGATTTGCCTTCAGTTCGGGCATGGCAGCCATACAAGCCATCCTAAGCTTATTCTCAAGTGGTGATGAATTAATTGTATCGAAGGATCTTTACGGGGGAAGCTACCGTTTATTTACACAATACAAAGCTCAGTACCAGATCAACGTTCATTTTGTGGATACAAGTGATGTGGAAACCATTTCAAATACTATTTCCGACAGAACCAAGGCCATTTTTCTTGAAACGCCTACCAATCCGTTAATGAATGAGGCAGTTATTTCAGAGGTTGCCCATCTTGCAAAGAATAGAGAGTTGCTAGTAGTTGTCGACAATACCTTCTATACACCGGTCTTGCAGAAGCCATTAACGGAAGGCGCTGATATTGTGATTCATAGCGCTACAAAGTATCTCGGCGGGCATAATGATGTGCTGGCAGGTGTAGTGATTGTGAATTCGGGGGAACTGGCGGAAAGAATCTATACCATTCAGAATTCAATCGGCGCCGTTCTTGCACCCTTTGATTGTTGGCTCTTACTCCGGGGAATGAAAACCCTTAGTCTCAGGATGGCTCAGCATGAGAAAAATGCAAGACAATTGTCAACGTATCTTGAAGGTCATGATTGTGTAACAGATGTCTTGTATCCAGGAAAAGGGGGCATGCTTTCTTTTCGCATCGCACGGGAAGAATGGGTTGCCCCGTTCCTGTCCCGTTTAAAAATCATAACGTTTGCTGAAAGTTTAGGTGGGGTGGAAAGCTTTATCACTTATCCCGCCACCCAGACCCATGCAGAT
Organism: uncultured Bacillaceae bacterium; assembly: GCA_963787015.1. Lineage (GTDB taxonomy): Bacteria > Bacillota > Bacilli > Bacillales > Bacillaceae_B > Rossellomorea. The sequence continues at coordinate 601,442 of CAWBBM010000040.1, read as the reverse complement.
ATTCCTGAAGAAGAACGAAATAAGTTAGGTATCTGTAATAGACTCCTGCGATTCTCGGTAGGAATCGAGTATATCGACGACCTGATCCAAGACTTGGAGAATGTTTTTCATCAATTGGAAAAAGAGGTGTTTACGTATGAGTAAAAAACCATTTTCACTCCAGACGTCACTCATTCATTCTCATGGGATCGATAAAGAAACAGGTGCAGTCTCTACACCGATTCACCATGCTACAACTTTTCATCAACATGATTTCAATCAGTATGGAACGTATGACTACAGCCGATCAGGAAACCCAACAAGGGAAACAGTCGAGGAAACGATAGCTGAGCTGGAAGGAGGGGTAAGGGGGTTTGCCTTTTCATCCGGGATGGCTGCAATCTCAACGAGTTTTTTATTATTAGAGAGCGGAGATCATGTTCTTGTATCTGAAGAAGTATACGGAGGAACGTATCGAATGATCACCGAAGTCCTTACTAAATTTGGAATCCAGTACTCTTTTGTAAACATGAAAGATTTGCATGAAGTGGCATGTTCAATCAAGGACAATACGAAAGTGATATATATGGAAACACCTTCGAATCCTCTTCTTAACATCACAGATATTGAAGGAGTCGTAAAGCTTGCAAAGGCAAATGACTGCTTGACATTTCTTGATAATACGTTCATGACCCCTTTGCTCCAAAGACCAATCAGTTTAGGTGTAGATGTTGTGCTCCACAGTGCAACCAAATTTCTGGCTGGCCATAGCGACGTCCTGGCTGGCCTCGCTGTTACGGGAAATGAAGCGATTGCAACAAAACTTTCTTTCTTACAGAATTCATTTGGAGCAGTTCTAGGAGTACAGGATTGCTGGCTTCTATTAAGGGGTCTGAAAACACTACATGTGCGATTGAAAGAGTCATCAGAATCGGCATATAAGATCGCAAGATTCCTGGAGAAGAGAAAAGAAGTAGAAGAGGTTTACTACCCTGGATTGAGCTATCATCCAGGTCGCGAAATTCAGATTCGACAAGCAGAAGGTCCTGGAGCAGTTTTGTCATTCAGGTTAAAAGGAGAAGAAGAAGTAAAGAGTCTCATTCAAAACATAAACATCCCTGTTTTCGCCGTCAGTCTAGGGGCGGTGGAATCGATCCTTTCCTATCCTTCAAGAATGTCCCATGCCTCTATGCCTAAAGTAGAAAGGGAGAGAAGGGGAATTACAGATGGATTGTTGAGACTTTCCGTCGGTCTTGAAAACGCGGATGAACTAATAAAGGATCTTCAGCAAGGATTGGATAGTATACAAAGGATTCAGGGGAATAGCTTAATAAATTTATAGAAAAGGAGGGAATATCTTGAAACCGTTGTTGGAAGCACTGAAAGAGAAAATATTAATAGCAGATGGAGCCATTGGTACTTTGTTATATTCCTATGGAGTGGACAGATGCTTTGAAGAATTGAATCTATCCCACCCAAATGAAGTAGTGAAGGTTCATAAAGAATATATTGATGCCGGAGCAGACATCATTCAGACCAATTCGTATGGAGCAAATTATCAAAAGCTTTCCAGATACGGATTGGAAGACTCAGTGAAGGAAATAAACACGGCAGCAGTCCGTCTAGCACGGAAAGCAGCCGGGGAAGACACCTATATTCTTGGTACCATTGGCGGGATTAGGGCAATCAAACAAAATGTAACCCTGGAAGAAATCAAAAGAAGCTTCCGTGAACAGTTATACTGTTTATTATTAGAGGGCGTCGATGGAATTCTACTTGAAACCTATTATGATTTCGAAGAATTAACGACTGTGTTGAAAATTGCTAAACGGGAAGCCGAAATCCCAGTCATTGCACAAGTTTCCCTTCATGAAACGGGCGTTCTTCAAAATGGAATGGAGGTAAAGGATGCTCTTCAGCAATTAGAGCTGCTTGGGGCAGATGTGGTTGGTATTAATTGCCGCATGGGACCATTTCATATGGTGAACTCTTTAGAGGAAGTTCCCTTACCTAAAACAGCATTTTTATCTGTCTATCCCAATGCAAGTTTGCCAAACTATGAAGAAGGGCGATTCTATTACTCTGCTGAGCCGGATTACTTTGGGGATATAAGCAATGAATTGCGGAGGCAAGGTGCGAGAATCATTGGAGGTTGCTGTGGAACGACCCCGGATCATATTCGTTCTGTAGCTGAAAATTTAAAGAGTAGAGAGCCAGTGACCGAAAAAGTGGTGAAAACAAAAAAAGTCGTTCAGTTATCGTCACCTTCAATTAAGGGAAGCTTGCTGCATAAGCAAGTAAAAGAAAAGAAAACCATTATTGTTGAACTTGATCCACCTAAGCATTTGGACACAAGGCTGTTTTTCCAAGGGGCAAGGGCATTAAAAGAAGCAGGAATTGACGCACTTACGCTTGCGGACAATCCACTGGCTTCTCCCCGAATTAGCAATGACGCCATCGGGAGCCTGATTCAATCCAAGTATGATCTAACCCCCTTGGTCCACATCACTTGTCGAGATCGTAATTTGATTGGTCTGCAGTCTCACTTGATGGGTCTTCATACATTGGGTATTCACAATATTCTGGCCATTACAGGAGATCCTGCCAAGATTGGAGATTTTCCAGGTGCGGCTTCAGTATATGATTTATCTTCACTTGAGCTAATAGAGTTGATAAAACAGAACAATGAAGGGACCTCATTTTCAGGGAAATCACTGAGAGAAAGGACCCAGTTCTCAGTAGGGGCAGCCTTCAATCCAAACTTTCGCCATTTAGACGCTTCTGTAAAGAGGCTGGAGAAGAAGAAGAATGCAGGCGCAGACTATTTTATTTCCCAACCGATCTTCGGAACGGAACAATTGATTCAAGTGCATGAAGCCACGAAACATTTGGATGTGCCGCTCTTTATTGGAATCATGCCACTTATTAGTTCGAGAAATGCAGAGTTTCTTCATCATGAGGTACCTGGAATCAATGTCCCTGAAATGACAAGACAAAAAATGAGAGAGGCTGGAACGGATCCCGTCATTACACGGGCGGTTGGGATGAAAATTGCAAAAGAGCTACTTGAAACTGCATTAGAACTGTTCAATGGTATTTATCTCATCACTCCATTTGTTCGATACGATATGAGCATTGAATTGATTCAGCACATACAACAAAAAATCAACAAAGAAAGAGAGGTTCCTTATGGCCATCACATTATTTGAAGAACAGCTCAAGAAAAAAATACTCGTACTTGATGGAGCGATGGGAACGATGCTTCAACAGGCAAATTTGTCTCCAGATGATTTCGGTGGAGAAGAGCTTGAAGGGTGTAATGAAAACCTTGTGTTAACGGCACCAGAGGTTATCCATCACATCCATTTAGAATATTTGAAAGCAGGAGCTGATGTGATTGAAACGAACACGTTTGGAGCCACTCCCATCGTCCTGGATGAATATGATTTAGGCTATAAAGCATATGAGATTAATAAAGTAGCAGCTGAAATCGCCAAAAAAGCAGTAGAAAGTGTTTCAACATTGGAGTGGCCCCGATTTGTAGCCGGATCGCTCGGGCCAACCACAAAAACGTTATCGGTTACCGGCGGAATTAATTTCGATGCTTTAGTAGACAACTACCGGATCCAAACAGAAGGTCTACTCGATGGGGGAGTTGATGTCCTGTTACTTGAAACGAGTCAGGATGCATTAAATGTAAAAGCTGCAAATCTCGGGATTCGATCTGCCTTTGAATCCCGAAGAAGAGAGGTTCCCATCTTACTATCCGGAACCATAGAGCCTATGGGGACGACACTCGCAGGGCAGAATATCGAAGCTTTTTATTTATCTCTGGAACATTTAAATCCATTGGTGGTAGGTTTAAACTGTGCAACGGGCCCAGAATTCATGCGTGACCATATCCGTTCCTTATCGAATTTAGCCACTACTTATGTAAGCTGTTATCCGAATGCAGGCTTACCGGATGAAGAGGGGAATTATAATGAAACCGCGGATTCGCTAAGTGTAAAAATGAAAGGATTTGTCGATAAAGGATGGCTGAATTTGGTTGGTGGGTGCTGTGGGACGACACCAGATCATATACGTGCCCTTTCAGAAGTTGTAAAGGGATTACCCCCTCGTCATCCCAATCAGTCCCATCCACATGCGGTGTCAGGAATTGAGGCTTTCGTTTATGAAGACGAAGACAGGAGACCGATTCTGGTCGGTGAACGGACAAATGTCATCGGTTCCCGTAAATTCAAGAGATTGATTGCAGAGAATAAAATTGAAGAAGCTTCAGAGATTGCGAGAGCTCAAGTGAAAAATGGAGCCCAGGTAATTGATATTTGTCTTGCCGATCCCGATCGTGAAGAAGAAGAAGATATGAACGTATTTATACAAGAAGTGGTTAAGAAAGTAAAGGTTCCCCTTGTAATTGATTCTACTGATGAAAAGGTACTTGAGACTGCCTTGAAATATTCCCAAGGGAAAGTAATCATTAATTCTATTAATCTTGAGGACGGGGAAGAACGCTTTGAGAAAGTAACAAAACTGATGAAGCAATACGGAGCGGCGGTTGTAGTTGGAACGATCGATGAAAAGGGGATGGGAGTGTCGGTAGGACGTAAGGTAGACATCGCTCTTCGTTCTCATCAGCTGTTAACTGAAAAATATGGGATAGCATCAGAAGACATCATATTTGATCCACTGGTATTTCCAGTTGGAACAGGTGATAAGCAATACATTGGATCAGCAAGTGCTACCGTTGAGGGGATTAGACGTATCAAAGAAGCCTTGCCGGAATGTCCTCACATGCTAGGGGTGAGCAATGTTTCCTTTGGGTTGCCTCCTGTAGGAAGAGAAGTCCTAAATGCGGTGTACCTATATCACTGTACGAAAGCAGGACTTGATTATGCCATTGTCAATACGGAGAAATTAGAGCGGTTTGCATCAATACCTGAAGCAGAAGTACAAATGGCAGAGAAGCTGTTATTTGAGACGAATGATGAAACCCTGGCTAAATTTACAGCCTTTTACAGAGGCAAAAAGAAAGAAGTTAAAGTCCCCGTTAACACGATGAGGTTAGAAGAAAGGTTGTCTCATTATGTTGTTGAAGGAACGAAGGAAGGACTAATTGAAGACTTAAATCGGGCTCTGGAACAATATGATGCTCCTCTAGATGTCATTAACGGTCCGCTTATGGACGGAATGAGTGAAGTCGGACGATTATTTAATGATAACCAGCTGATTGTAGCAGAAGTGCTGCAAAGTGCTGAAGTCATGAAAGCATCAGTTGCTCATCTGGAGCCGCATATGGAACAAAGTGAAAGTTCATCTTCAAAAGGAAAAGTAATCTTAGCAACGGTTAAAGGAGATGTTCATGATATTGGAAAGAATCTCGTGGATATTATCCTCAGTAATAATGGCTATAAAGTGATTGATTTAGGTATTAAAGTTACACCTCAACAACTGATCGAAGTCATTCGGAAAGAAGAGCCAGATATCGTTGGCTTGTCAGGGCTTCTTGTGAAATCTGCTCAACAAATGGTGATTACCGCTCAAGATTTGAAGCAGTCCGAAATTTCGGTCCCTCTCGTTGTAGGAGGTGCGGCCCTTACCAGGAAATTCACAACAAATAAAATTAGCCGGGAATACGATGGTCTGGTGCTATATGCGAAAGACGCCATGGACGGACTCTCCATCATGAATAGAATTCAACATGAGGAAACAAGGCTCCAGTTGGAAGTAGAAAGTCGAGAAAAGTTAAGAAAGGTCGTTTCAACTGAAGACACACCAAATCGAAATACAACATCTGTTGCTGTGAGAGAACGATCGAAAGTTAATAAAAATGTAAGGGTTCATGTCCCATCTGATTTAATTCCACATACGATAAAGGAATTTTCACTCGATCAGATTCATCCCTATATTAATCAACAAATGCTGTTGGGGCATCATTTAGGGATTAAAGGAAAAATCAGTAGATTGTTAGAAGAAAGAGACGAGCGAACGGTAGGTCTTAAAGCTGTGACCGATGAATTATTTCAGAAAGCCAAAAGGAAAGGCATGATCCGGGCATCCGCACGATATCAGTTCTTTCCTGCACAATCTGAGGGTGATGATGTGATTATTTATCATCCTGAGGATTTCTCATCAGAAATTGAACGTTTTCAGTTTCCAAGACAGTCAGGAAATCAGCATTTGTGTTTAGCCGATTATCTACGAACCGTTGATAGTGGAGAAATGGATTATGTTGGTTTCTTTGCTGTAACTGCTGGTGTGAAAATCAGGCAGTGGGCAACCGAACTTAAGGATGAAGGGCGATTCCTTGAAAGTCACGCGCTACAGGCTATTGCTTTAGAAACCGCAGAAGGACTTGCTGAAAGAGTTCATGAAATGATGAGAAGCAGGTGGGGATTTCCAGATCCCGTGGATTTTACAATGCAAGACAGGTTCAGAACGTATTATCAAGGACAGCGCTTTTCATTTGGATATCCTGCTTGTCCGGAGCTTGATGATCAAAAGAAACTGTTCAAACTCATTCAGCCAGAGAAAATTGGAATTCAATTAACCGATGGATGCATGATGGAACCAGAGGCATCAGTCACAGCAATGGTATTCGCTCATCCAGAAGCTAGATATTTTAATGTTTTGTAGAGAATATATTAAAAGGCAACCCAAACATAAAGGGGTTGCCTTTTTCTGTGTGGTCTTTTCGTTTGGGTACGCTCATAGACATGCCTGAACCGGTAATCTAAATAGCTAAAGGTTGCTTGTTTTCTAAAAATGTGTGTTTGGAGAAGGGTCGCTTCAATATGCAAGAAGGGTTATAGGACCTGAAGACTAGTAAAGGGGAAAATACAGCACTTAAAAAGTGTAATTCTCTGTATTATCACTTTGATTACTAAAGTTGGATTCCAATATTTCAAGTATTCGTTCATCTGAAAAGCCCGTGACCATTGATAGATTTGATAAACTGGGTTTAATTCCTATCGAACCGCAAAAATGATAGGCACTCTGAATACTCAGGGTTTCAATAGATCGTCTTGACAGATTGTTTTTCATTTTTTCATCAGCTCCCAACTATAATAACTAAGAACTTTGGTTATGATATTTTATAAGACAAATGGTTGGACCTTAGAAGGATATGCTTCGTATCGAAGTCGCAAATAAAAACTTAGCCATCGCGTTTTTCTTAGGTATTACGCTCATTATACACTTTATATTGGGAATTGTAGAGAGGGATCAGTATTATTTTGTAGAATATTTCGAATTCACTTATTATTTTTGATTCGTCATATATAATCGATAAGAGGATTGTAATCAATATAGTCGAAATAAGTAAAGGTGAAAAGAAAAATAGTTTGTCAGAATCGGATGACATCATTCGATTCTATTTTCACTGCTAAGGAAGAAAAAAAGGGTCCATTTAATAGGGGGAGATATTAAAATGAGGAGACAAAAGGTGAATATACACGCAATATTAAAAGAATTAAATGTAAGTGAAGTCCATTCTGTATCTCTCGTGAGGGAAGGAGCGGTAAGCCTAGTATGGAAGGTAATTCTTGAGGATTGAACTATCCTCGCTGCCAGGGTTGTGGGAAAGGACCAGCTTAATCAGTTCCGTAAAGAAGAAACTATTATGAATACTACCCGGGAAATGGGAGTTCCAATTCCGAAAGTGCATCAAGTGAAGGAAGTAGACGGAAGAGCTGTCATGCTATTGGGTGGGGTGAGGGGAAAAACAGTGTTTCAGCATTTACTTGATCGACCTCACGAAGGATTAGAAATCGGAGTCCAATTTGGTGAAAACCTTGCGTATTTACATAGTATTCCATATAAAGAATTAAAAGCTTCACCCGTAGAAAACTGGCTTACACCGGAATCAGAAAAGGAAAAAGAATTGTTTTCTATTTTAAACAGCGGAAAGCACTCATTTCTTCACTTGGATTATCACTCTTTAAACGTCATGCTTTCTGATATAGGAATTATTGACTGGACCAATTCAACCGTAGGTGATTACCGATTTGATATAGCAAGGACTTTATCGATAGTAGAAGTTCATGGCTATGTGTATTTCCCTAAGGAGGTACTTTCCTCTTTTATAAAGGGATGGTGGAAAGGGTACGAATCGAAAAACGGGACAGTGGGTGAACTGTCCCACTGAATAAGTAGGAATAATATAAACGCTCTGAATGGAAATGATGAATGGAAGTGTTATATAATAGTTGTTGGCATGAGAAATGTTAAAAGATTTTTGAGAAATAAATGATAAGATGGAGCTTCACTTGGATTGGAGTATGATTTCCCGACTACACATAACGTGAAATAGGGAAGAAAGTTGATAAATTGGATGGAAATCATAGGAGGAAGCATACATGCATCGAAATAAAGATTTATATACATATTTATTGAGTAAAGCTCGTCAGTTAACAGACGAATGGTATAATTCACTTGATAAAAACGCGGCAACAGGTGTGTATTCATCCACTGATCCAAAGGTGGTTGAAACATTGAAAAATCAAAACTTCGAATTTCATGGAATTCTTTGCAACGTCTTTGCGCAGGATAAAGAAACATTTAATCAGAAAATCGATGAATGGGTGTTATCCATCGCTACTGATAAAGAACATTTGAATACCCCCAATCACTCTATTCTTAAAGAATTCATTCGGGTGAGAAATCAATACCAGGAGTTCTTGGAGGAATATGCTAAAACTCATCTGGAGGAAAACATATTTGAACAATTCAATTTATGGAACAATGTCATTATAGAAGCCTTCGACCGTGTAATGCTCCGGTATGTGGAACTTCAGACAGAGGTAGTCGATCAGCAAATTCAATCACAGCAGGAAGTGATCAATGAACTAAGCTCTCCGATTATTAGCTTGAATTCACATACTGCACTATTACCCCTTGTCGGTAACATTGATCCAACGAGAGCAGAACTGATTTTAGAGAATGCTCTTGAACAATGTGTCAATAAAGAAGTATCTCTACTGTTTATTGATTTATCAGGTGTTGTGTTAATTGATACGATGGTGGCTCATCAAATCTTTCAATTAATTGATGCCCTCCAGCTTATCGGTGTGAAACCGATTCTTTCAGGGTTACGTCCGGAAATTGCCCATACAGCAGTCCAACTTGGCTTGAATTTTGAGAATCTTACAATCACATCCACATTGTCACAAGCTCTTACGATAAAAAATAATGAAGTTGAATAGTGAACCGATTTAAAAAGCATTTGTACTTTATAAGGTATAGGTGCTTTTTTTTGTTGAAATGATTATGACTAATTTTAGTGAAAACAGAAGAAAAAAAGCTTTGAAATTAAATATCTTGAATTAAAGATAAAAAGTGTGTATGATTAAAATAGAAGGAAATACTATCACTTAAGGAGTGAATGCACGATGAATTTAAAACCATTAAAAGGGCAGCATCATGTTTCTGCCATTACTGCAAATGCAAAGAAAAACTATGAATTTTATACCAAAATCCTCGGTCTTAGATTAGTGAAAAAGTCCATCAATCAAGACGATACGTCTGTTTATCATCTTTTCTATGCTGATGAAAGAGGAAATCCAGGAACGGACCTTACCTTTTTTGAAATCCCGTATGCAGGTCACACATATAAAGGTACGAACAGTATTTCTTTAACATCACTTCGGGTGAACTCTGATGATTCATTGGATTATTGGAAGCGACGGTTTGAAGAATTGGGTGTTGAGCATGATGAAATCTCACACCATAGTGGCCGTGCAACCCTGCGTTTCCAAGATTTCGAAGGGCAACGCCTCATGCTTGTATCTGATGAAAAAAACGAAGGGGTACCTGGTGGAAAGCCTTGGGATAAGAGTCCCGTTCCCGTAGAACATGGGGTGGTCGGTCTTGGGCCGATCACATTAACTGTTTCATTGGGGGAGAGCACCGCGATTGTCCTTAGGGACGTATTAGGCTTCAAAGAGACAAGAAGCTTTCCTTCTGATATAAACGGTCAACCGGACATTCGTGTATTTGAAACAGGTGAAGGGGGAACTGGTGCAGAGGTGTACCTTGAAGAACGAAGTGATCTTCAAGAGGAACGACCTGGAAGAGGAAGTGTCCACCACGTTGCATTCCGTGTGGAAGATGAAACGGAATTACAAAAATGGGTTAAATGGATAACTGAAAACCGCTTACCGAATTCCGGCTTTGTTGAGCGGTACTACTTCCGTTCCTTATATTTCCGTGAACCGAACGGAATCCTATTTGAACTTGCAACAGATGGTCCTGGATTTGAAACAGATGAGGATTTCAATACATTAGGAGAGAATTTATCTCTTCCACCTTATTTTGAAGCCCAGCGAGAATCCATTGAAGCCAAGTTAAAGCCATTGGATACGAAAGAATAAGGAGGACGATGACTTGAAACATATTTTCAAACAGGGAAACAAGGAATTACCGACACTCTTGTTACTCCATGGAACCGGTGGAGATGAGCGTGATTTACTCCCATTAGCCGAAATGATTGCACCGGAAGCTGCTGTACTAAGTGTGAAAGGGAATGTGGATGAAAACGGCATGGCCCGCTATTTCGCCCGTTTACGAGAAGGAGTATTTGATGAGGAAGATTTACTATTCCGTACGAAAGAATTGAATGAGTTTATTGATGAAAGTTCCATTCAGTACGGATTCAATCGCAACAATGTTGTGGCGTTGGGCTATTCCAACGGAGCCAATATTGCGGCAAGCTTAATGTATCATGTAGAAGATGCATTAAGAGGAGGGATCTTATTTCATGCGATGGTTCCAATACGGGGAGTCAACCTGCCTGACTTGAGTAGGGTTTCTGTATTTGTCGGAGCTGGAAAACGCGATCCCCTTATCCCGATGGAAGAAACAAAAGAACTTATTAGAAATCTTCAGAATGCCAATTCCCCTGTTACAGAGTTTTGGACTGAAGGTGGACATGAACTTCGTCGTGAAGAAGTAGATGAAGCGAAGCTATGGTTCGGGAAGAAATATCAATAAATGTAGAAAAATCTCCGGAAGACGCGTCTTCCGGAGATTTTTCACAAGAAGCCTTTATGACATATAAAGTGAATTTTAAACAGTTCGGTGAATTCGAGTCATTCATTTCAGTTGGTAAGCTCTGAATACTCTTAGCATCCCCAGGGTTAGAATCCCTCTCCATTCCCTTTCAGCAATGGGCCATATCTCTTCGAATTGCCCAAACCAGGACCAGTTGGGCTGCCAGTACCCTTCCGCATGTTGAGTTTCTATCTCATTATCCAGTTGCAAATATACTTCTTTTTCAAGTAATTCATAAAAGGGTGAAGAAGGTGCACTTGCTACCTGGAGAGGTTTAGCCACGTATTCATTCCAGCGTGATGGATCTGTGCAAACCGTTCCCCTGACACTGGAGGAAAGAACTTTGAAAAGATAGGATTTTGTTTCGCCATTAACTTCCTTTAATAATCTTTGATAACAAAGGAAATCATGCATTTCAAGAGGTTGTGACAATGTTGAAAGTTCATTCAGTGCTCTTTCAGTCCATTCTTGAAGTCGAGGATTCTCCGATTGATATAAATGGAAATAACCTACGATTTCTGCGTTTGGGTTTGCCCAGTTGGTTTGAACACCACAATGCCCCTTTTCCAAGTCAAAGTGCCACCAAGGTGCATGGGGAACAGAATTGACTTCTTCCGGCACAGCATTCCAACCTTTGATTTCTTCATCATAGGTATTTTGTAAATAACACATTGCCTTTAGCACAATAGGGTGACTGATGGATAGTTGTAAGTCCTTTGCATGCTGCAATCCGGTAGTGGTGGCAAGGGGAGACGAGATTTCCAGCCGGAAATCAGGTTCGATGGATTGACCGAATCCACCGTCCGGATTCTGGAAGACTGATAATTCTTTAATGGCTTCTTCTTTACTTCCTTCTTCAAAATAAAAATTGAATAATTTCTGTTCAAGAGGTCTGGCATATTCCATGATATAAGCTTTCGCTTGACTCCATTGGTTCTTGGTAAGTTTCATATGAAGAGCTCCTTACTTACATAGTTTAGTTGCTATAGTTATACATTTTCCATTCTCCAATGAAATCCCTCCTTTTATAAGGAAAAAGTACGGAGGTCCGTCCCTCTAAATGGAAGAAAAGTGAAACGTTTAGTGGCATGAATTCGTATGTATGAGAGTTGGATTGTAGAAGGGGGTTATTGCATGTTTTTGGTATTGGGGTGTTTGTTGCTGGTGATTGTGGGAGTGTTTCTGATTGCTAGAAGGGTTGCCCCACAATCGGAATTGATGAATTCTTTCAAGAGAACAAATTCGTTTCGAAATAGTATCATTGCATTGACTGTGGCGTCAGGTGTTCTCTTCATCATGAATTACTTCGTATCAGCAGGTGACGAGTGGCGAGAAAATGCAATTATACAGATTGAGGATAAGGACGGAGGGATTAAACTATTTCAAGGTGAGGAGAATAAAGTTGCGATAGCATTTGAGGGCACACCTAAAGCAAAAAAGGGATACAAGACGTCTTTGTTAGTGTGGAGTCAATATGATGACATGACAATCGTACTCAAGGAAAAAGGCAATGAAGAAAATGGAAAACAGATAGATATAGATGAAGAAAAGCTAGTATCATTCAATGAAGAGTCATATTCTGTTCCCCTTATCATCTCATTTGAAAAAGCCGGGATATGGAAGATAACGCTTAAAAATAGAGGGGAATTCATTGGGGATATTGTAGTAGGGGTGGAGAAATAGTAGCGACTCCCTAGAAATCACCCTTAAGTTATATAAGTAGAATAAAAAATAGATGCCTGATTTTCGGGCGGCATCTTTTTCTTTTGACAGCTATACTGTAGCTATGAAGAAAATGTGGAGGGATGAGCATGGTTTCAAACGAATTATATTTGGAGTATTATCAAGCACTTTTGGAAAAAAGAACCGATTATGAGGGTCTATTTTATGTGGGTGTTAAGACGACGGGAGTTTTCTGCAGACCGACATGTCCAGCGAGAAAGCCGAAATTCGAGAACTGTGAATTTTATGAAACAGCTCAACAGGCACTTCTTGCTTCGTTCCGTCCTTGTAAGAAGTGCAGACCTTTAACCCATCCAAATAGCATATCAGAAGTGGTGAAAAAGTTGGTTGAGGCTGTGGAAGAACACCCTGAAAAACGCTGGAAGGATAAGGATTTCCAAGACCTATCGATCGACTCATCCACTGCTCGTCGGCAATTCAAGAAGAGATTCGGCATGACGTTTGTTGAATATGCAAGGGCACGAAGGATGGGGATTGCTATGAAGCAAATCAGGTCTGGATCTATGGTGTTAGAGGCTCAACTTACGTCAGGGTATGAGTCAAGCAGCGGGTTTAGAGATGCTTTCTCACGAATAATGGGAGCATCTCCTGCATTGTCTAAAAGTAATCAAGTTCTTAAGGCAGCGTGGATTGATACTAAGCTTGGGCCAATGATTGGAATTTCAGATGAAGAGGCTCTATATTTGTTAGAATTCGTTGACCGACGTGGACTTGAGCTCGAAGTTGAGAGGTTACGAGAGAAAACAAAAGCTGCGATCATTCCAGGAAGTTCGACACCTCTTTGCAAGATTGAAGAGGAACTGAGCTCCTATTTCAATGGTGAATCCTTAGGGTTTCAAACATCTCTGCATATGATTGGTTCTCCATTTCAAAAGTCTGTTTGGGATGAACTTCAGAAAATCCCCTCGGGAGAAACCCGTTCTTACACAGAAATCGCAGAATCCATTGGGAAGCCATCTGCTGTAAGGGCAGTGGCTAGAGCTAATGGTTATAATCAACTTGCCATCGTCGTACCTTGCCACCGGGTGATCAGAGTGAATGGTGACCTAGCAGGGTACGGGGGTGGTATTGCCAGAAAAAAGTGGTTGATAGAGCACGAAAAAAAGATGATGGAAAGGAAACTATAAACATGCAAAATAAATGGAAAGTGTGCTTAAAGGGGGGATGAAAATGGAAAGACAATCAGTGATAGAAATGTGGACTCAATTTCTCCACAAGAATAAACATCTCAATAAGGATATCCCTTATACATCCTGGTACTTTGGTATGGATGAAAGGGAAGCCAATGAACTGGCTCGTCTTGTGATGGACGGGAAGAAAACCGCTACCTCTTCATTGTTCATGTTGTATGGCCTGGAAAATGAACCACTTCCTAAAGTTGGAGAGTACAATGTGATTACGGATTATGGAGGTGCCCCTAAAGCGATAACCAAAACCATAGATGTCAGCATTATACCGTTTAAAGATGTTGATCGCGATTTTGCCAGCAAAGAAGGGGAAGGAGATCGGTCTTTATCTTATTGGAGAAAAGTACATACCGAGTTTTTCACTGCAGAAATGACAGAATTAAACCAAATCTTCCACGAAGATATGTTAGTAGTGTGTGAAGAATTTCAGGTAGTTCATAAATAGTCACTATCATTCAGATGTTGCAGATTCTTTGAAGAGCTACTAGACTATGGAATAGAGTCCTTTAGAGAATCAGGAGAAATGTACAAATGAATGGATTAAGAAAAGGTGCGATTTTAGGGGTAGCAGCAATTACCCAGGGCATCGCCATGTCTGTGTTTTTATTTCCCCACTTGATTCCTTCAGGTGGTGCTGCAAGTATGAGTGTGTTATTAAATTATTTGCTCCATATCCCATTTGCCATTACCTTGTGGGTGTTAAATGTTTCCTTATTAGGGGCTGCCGTTAAATGGTTGGGAAAAGAGAATGCGTTGTGGACCATGTACTGTGTAACGTTCACATCTGGTGTCGTAAACGTCGTATCCCCTTATATTTCAGGGCCACCATCTTTTGTAATCGTGGATCTCTTGTTCGGAAGCCTTCTATTTGGAATTGGATTAGGTCTCCTATTCAGGATGGGGGCATCTTCAGGTGGGATGGATATTTTAGCTCTTATCATATCAAAACTTAAAGGGTATGCTCCAGGTAAAGTGTTATTTGTTATAAATGGAACTGTTTTGCTATTAACCGGAATCGTTGTAGATTTGAAGATCATTCTGTTTGCCATTGCCTGTCAGTTTGTAGGGACAAGAATCGTTGATATCATCGGTAAACTTGACTTTAAGGGGAAACTGTCACATGTTGCTGACCATTAAATAGAAAGATCCGTCCCTCCAATAAGGGACGGATCTTTCTTTAGGATATTTCTTTTATGATAGATTTGACTGTGTGTGAAGGCGAATTTTCAAAGAATGAGATATATTGAAAGAGTTTGTTCTTTGGAAGAAGATGCTTGCGAATTTCTTTGGGTGTTTTCCCATCCATGTACGCTTTCGTGACAGACTCTTGAAGATGGAGAAGGTAGTCCCGTTTCTTCTCTAATAGCTCTCTGCCATGTTTTAAGTACCCTTGATGGGAACAATACACCTCCTTAAAAGAATACTCCAACGTTTTGTTTATGGAACGAATCAATTCCGGTACGGATTCGAATGAGAAATTCGAGGTAGGAGAATGAAATAAGTATAAATCCCCGGAAAAGCAGATCCCTTTCTCTTCATCGATCAGAACGATATGATCCTGAGCGTGGCCTGGAGTATGGACAATTTGAAACGAATGGTGCTCTGTTTCAAACACATCTTCCTGTAGGGGTTTAGGATGGAATGCTGGTCGATTATGCCAAAACATTGCCCGGTAGAATGGAAGTTTAGTGCTTTGATTGCACTTATTTACCCCTAATGGATGAATCCATTGAGGAATGGAATAGAATCTCTCAATCCAAGAGCTATTTCCAGTATGATCTTCATGGTGGTGGGTATGAATGACTCTTTGAATCTGAAGCTCTTTGAAGATGGTACGCACTTCATTTTTCATACTGTACGGTCCAGTATCCACTAGAACATCATCGACTTGAAAAATATAAACGGGCAATTTTTGGCCTAATGTTTGAACGTTTAGTTTAAATGATTGAATCAATTCAGTTACTCCTTAAGAAATAGTGTTATAGTACATAATTCGAATGAAAGCGCTAAATTCCTGCATGAAGTCATAAAATAACCACAAAATAAATGATCCAGGAAAAGGTTTTACAAGTCAGTCCAAGTATCGTTAAAAAATATAAACCAGCACATGGACGGATTTCTAGAAATGGTCTTTATCCAATATTCTAGTTGTAAACCATTTAGCTAGATTAATAATTAATAGGTCATCTACTCCTTCCGTGCTAAAAATGGTAAACTAGAGTTAAGATTAGAAGCTTTACATAGGGGGAAGTGCTTTGCAGAAATGTGCTAGTTGTAAAAATCAGTTCCAATGGAAAGAGTTATTATTCTCTATATGGAGCTCCTATAAACCAATACAATGCAAACAATGTGGTAAAAGACATACAATCAATTTTGCCTCGAAATTCTTCGTTTCTCTTCTTATTATTTTACCAGCCGTTGTGTTCGGTTTATTGATAGCACCTGAGCAAGGATTATCGAAGCCGGTGACTTTTGGTTTCATTGTATTATTGGCTTTTGTTATTTCTCTGATACTGCCATTTTTCGTGAAATATGAAAATAAACATGGATAGAAAGAGAGCTGCCGTCATTGGCAGCTCTCTTTTCTTGATTCTATCAGTGTTTCTTATTCAACTCGTGTAATACTTCGTCCAATCGATCAGGGTAATTCGTGAACATACCCGTAACTCCCCATTCAATCAATCTTTTCATATCTTCCTTCTCAAGAACCGTATAAGGATGGATCAGCAGACCGTGTTCACGCACTTTATTCACATATTCTTTATCGATTTTCTTGTAGCTCATACCAAGGCCAACCGCATATTCCTCATAATGGTCAAGCTCCTCATCCGTGATGGTGGCATCCGTCTTATAATCAATTAGCTGAACAAGAGGGATATCATCATTCAAATCGTGGACTTTTTGGAGGCTTGCCTCACTAAAGGATTGAATGATTACTTTACTTGAAGGACCGTTTTGTCTAGTCAAGTTATATTCGTCCAAAATCTTAAGTAATTTTTCTTCCATACCTGGATATACTTCAGGTGACTTTGTTTCGATGTAATAGTGTTTGTTTTTTCCGAAGTGTTGAATGATTTCCTCTAGAGTCTGCACCCTCAGCTCATTATATTCAGGCTTAGCCCTATCTGGGTACATCTCATTGAACCAAGATCCTGCATCCAACTTCTTGATTTCTTCTAGCGTGTGATCCTTTACTAATCCGGCACCGTTCGTAGTTCGATCCAGGGTTTCATCATGCATGGCAATCAATTCGCCGTCTTCAGTCATTTGGAGATCAAGTTCTATGTAGTCTCCTCCCATTTCATCTCCCAGCTCGTAAGATGGAAGGGTATGCTCCGGTGCGTAACCTGATCCACCTCGGTGTGCGATGTTTAAAATCTTGTTGTCATTCATGTGGTGTCCCGATTGTGCCAGTGCCGGCTGAACCGTAGAAGCACCTATTCCGATAATAGCAGCTGATAAACAAACGTTTTTGACAAGCTTATTCATGTTTTTTCTCCTCTCTGATTTAGGCTCAGTTCAAGGATATAAAATGAATATGAAATGTAATCCTTAATTAAGAAAAGGGTGTGTAAACATTGTATTAAAGGAAGATGACAGGTAAGACTATCGACACGGGGCAAAAAGCTGAAAGGGAACTAAACGAATGAGGAATAACTTACAAGATCGGGAAAACACTAAGAAAAAAGAAAAGGAGTCGGAAGATGGAGAAAAACGACATAGGACTAACGACTGCAGAAATCTCCGCTTTGTGGACAACTTATATTAAGTGTTCAGCATTAAATTGCTTTTTTTCTCATTTCCTTACATATCTTAAAGACGAAGGAATTAAAGCCATCACTCAAGAAAGTCTAGACACTAATGTAGACATAATGAATATGATTGAAACCATCTTTATGTCTGAAA
Source organism: uncultured Bacillaceae bacterium (assembly GCA_963787015.1). Lineage (GTDB taxonomy): Bacteria > Bacillota > Bacilli > Bacillales > Bacillaceae_B > Rossellomorea. Next base: position 583,578 of record CAWBBM010000040.1, on the reverse strand, counting down.
GCTTTCCGGTTCCAAATGGCTTCACTGATAAGGATATTGACGTCTCAGCCCCTCCTCTATACACGGACTTATTCGCCCTTAGCTTCGTCTATCGGGGGGGACAGGTCACGAACAGCCATTACACTACCCTTGTGGGCACGGTTGTCCGAACAGATATTTATGAATTTTTTGAAGAGGCATTGAAGAAAAATTTATCCATTTACAAGAGATCCTTGCAATTGATGCTTGAAAAGGGAATCTATGATCGCCCACCCAAAATGAATTATCCTCATTCCATTGAGTACACCTCCCAGCAGCCTTCTTTATTAGTGAACTGGTTTGGGGAAACAAGGCCCCTTAATGCATTAGAACAGAGTGAATTATTCTTTGTGATCGAACGGAATTGTATTGGGATTATTTTATTGAAAGGGCTCATCCAGACATCGAAAGACCGGGAAGTGAAAGAGTATCTGAAAAAAGGTAAAAAGCTTAGTGAAAAACAAATCACCACTTTTAATAACGTGCTGGTCAAAGATGATGCATTTCCGACATATCCCGTCTCGATGGAGGTGACTGACTCTACAATTCCCACGTTTTCAGAGAAGCTCATGCTGTTTTTTATTTCATCATCCAATGCAGTAGGCCTTTCAACACTTTGTCATGCGATTACGATGTCTACAAGAAAGGATTTATCCGTTCATTACACATTTTTTGTAACAGAAATCATGAAATATGGATCGGCAGGACTTAACCTTTTGGTCGAGCGGGGATGGATGGAGCAGGCACCACAGCAGAAGGATAGAAGAGACTTGTATGAATGAAAATCTGGAGTGAGAAACAATGGTATTAAATATAGGAAGAATATATAGGGATTCAAAGTATATCGGCAAATACGAGGCAATTTGAGTCCTGCAATAGCGAAGAAATTTCATTAGAACTGGTTTGTATTCTCTCTGTCCTCACAAAATGTTCGGAATTTCTTCAGAAGTTATATGACAAATCACCTGAAGATAGGATAGAATGTAATATACATTAAGGTAAGGCTTCAAGAGCTTAGAATGTGTCATGCTACCGGATTGAAAACCGATTTTCTCATTAATGTTTTTGTTAATGAATGCAAAACGGCGTAGATCGCTCGCCTGATCCATTCCATTCTTTTGGTAGGTTGTGCTGTTTTTAAGGAGAGAATGAATGCTAGAATACAACGTTCAACAGGGAGTCGGCAAAGAATATGTAGTGTTTCTCCATGGAATCGGGGGGAATTCAAAGATCTTCTGCAAACAACTTGAAACTTTCAAAGAATTTTATAATGTCGTTACGATTCATTTACCTGGTCATGGCCATTCACCAGGGATCGAATCATATAATGAGCCGTTTACAATCGATTTAATTGTGCGTGAAGTGGTTGATGTACTCGATGACATCGGGATGGAAAAAGCCCATTTCATCGGGATATCGTTGGGGTCCGTGGTTATCCATGAATTGTTGCAAAAGGTGCCACATCGAGTGAAATCCGCTGTCATGGGAGGATGTATAACCCGGTTTACATTTTTTTCAAACACTTTACTGAAAATCGGTCATGCAGTAAAAAACCTGGTTCCGTTCATGTGGTTATATAAATTATTCGCCTATGTGATGATGCCTAAGAGTAACCATAAAATCTCAAGGAAGCTATTCGTAAGGGAAGCAAAAAAAATGAAAAGGAAAGATTTTCTGGGTTGGTACCGTCTAACCCCATATGTAAAATCTACTTACGCTAATGTTCAAGAACGGGCACCCCATATTCCAAAGCTATACATATCAGGTAAAGAAGATCACTTGTTTGTTCGCTCCTTAAAGGAGGACACATTTGGAGACATGGCTGCAACGAAGGTATTTCTTGACGGTTGCGGGCATGTATGCAATGTGGAAAAGCCAAGTGAGTTCAATAGACTGGCTCTTGATTTTATTTTCACCCATCAGGACGTATCTTTGCGTAAGGTTCAATAGAATGATAACCTCTCATTCCAATTCGGAAGGGGAGGTTTTTTAAATTCTCAACTCATGATGTCCCCATGAAGATTAAATAAGACAAAATCGTAACTATTTATTTTTTTCTCATACATAAGATGAAGCTAAAAGTCGGAATGGGTTAGTGGAGGTCCGTCCCTGGATAGATAGTAAAGAAAGGCTTGATAGAAGGGAAATGAGTGATGAAAGAGAGGTCCGTCCCTTTAAAGGAATTGATGGGATGATGAGAGAATATAGTATAGATGGGTGAAGGGAGGGGGATTGAGTAGTGTGGTTCGAGAGTTTATGAATTTTAGGTATGATGAGTATCCATTTGAGTTGTTTTCTATTTCTCATTTGGCTGCCATTATAGTTTCTTTTGGATGCATGATGGTGTTGTATGTGTTTAGGTCCAATATACAAGGGCGTTTAAAGAGCATGTTGAAATGGATGTTGGTTGTTTTCCTTATATTGAGTGAATCTACCTTTCAGATGTGGTATATCCTAAATGATCGGTGGGATATAGCCATAAACTTACCCTTTCAGCTTTGTTCCTTATCATTATATCTTTGTGCAATCATGCTGATAACGAAAAGCTATAGAGTGTTTGAGGTCAGTTTCTTTGTGAGTATGTCAGGTGCGTTTATAGCAATTATTACACCAGAATTATTTTTTGGATTTCCCCATTTCCGATATTTTCAATTTTTTTTAGCCCACATGGTGATTGTACTATCATGTTTGTACATGGTATGGATAGAAGGGTACGGATTGACATTTTCTTCTCTCGTAAGGGCGTTTCTTGCATTAAATGCGATGGCAATCATCGTATATGTGGTGGACGTAACCTTCGGAGCGAACTATATGTTTCTCATACATAAACCGTATAATGCGAATCCTATCGATTACTTAGGAGGTTATCCTTGGTACCTCTTGTCACTTGAAGGAGTCAGTTTGATTCTGTTTTTACTTCTATATTCCCCTTTTTTTCTTCTTGGGAAAAAGGAGACAGGTAAGTTGTAAATATATGAAACTTTTTTATTTGTTCAATCGTCTATTAACATATAAGAAAAGTCAGGTGTAAATATGTTAAGTCAAAGTATGATCATAAGTGTCATCGTTTTGCTTTCTTACGGGCTGGGCAGTTTAACCGGAGCTTATTATGTAGTGAAATGGCTTTCGGGAGTGGATATCAGAAAGCTAGGCAGTGGCAATGTCGGAGCGACGAATGCAGGGAGAGCGCTGGGTAAAAAAGGCTTTTTACTGACTCTCCTGATCGATGCTGGAAAAGTCATTTTCGCATTAACGATTACATCCCTATTGGTAGATGGGGATGGTTATTTAGTCCTTAGCGCCTTATTTGTCATGATGGGACATGTGTTTCCAGTCCAACTTGGATTTCATGGTGGTAAAGGAGTCGTTGCTTATTTAGCTACGGCATTATTTCTTTGTCCTCTTAGCATTGCCATCTTCGCCCTTACCATGGGGATTACCCTAAGCATTCTCCGGAAGTACACGTTAGCCGGTTTTCTTTCAATGACAACCATTCCGGTTACGGTATATGTGATTGAGGGTTCATTCAGCCTTTCCATCGGGCTATTAACGTTATTTCTGATTGTTCTCTTATTGCATAAACGATCTCTTCATCAGTCAGTCGATACATAGGAGGTATAAGAATGAATAATCATACTCTGCTATATAAAATTGCAAATGATCCTCTAGAATTTCAACAAATATACTCATTAAATTATCAAACCTTCGTGGAAGAAATTCCTCAGCATGAAGGCAATGATAACAAAAAACTTGTGGATAAATTCCATGATGAGAACACATATGTTATTGCAAAGGTACAGGAGGAAGTCATTGGAATGATTGCTGTGCGTGCCAAACGTCCTTTTTCACTTGATCAAAAACTGAATGACCTGGACGACTATTTACCTGGAAATGCAACTCCTTGTGAAATCAGATTATTGTCAGTTAAAGAAGAATATAGGAGTACAAGGGTATTTTATCAATTGTGTGAGAGATTGGTTTCTTACTGCTTAGAGCAGGGCTACACGATTGCTTTAATATCAGGGACGGTTCGACAGCTCAAACTCTATAAGAGAATCGGCTTCCAACCTTTCGCTGATCTTGTCGGTGAAAAAGGGGCTGAATTCCAACCCATGTATTTGACTCGAGAAAGTTTTGAGAATTCCTCTAAAGCTTTTCAACGTTTAATGATTCGAAAGGCAGGAGACTCTTACTCCCACTCATTTCTACCTGGTCCCGTGCCTATACATAAAAAGGTTGAAGCAGAATTTCAAAGTGAACCGACATCTCATAGAAGCAGCGCGTTCATTGATGAAATGGGTGTAGTAAGACAAAGATTACGTGAATTGACCAATGCCAATTATGTACAGGTGGCAGTTGGGACTGGCACCTTATCGAATGATATGGTTGCAGCCCAGTTGAAAGCGTTTTCCGGTAAAGGGCTCATACTTGCGAACGGGGAATTTGGCTACCGCTTGATTGATCATGGTGAAAGGTTCAACTTATCCTTTCACACAATCGAGAAAGAATGGAATCAGGGAATCCAGTTAGAGGAAATAGAATCCGTTCTTCAAGGGGATTCTCACATTACGTGGATATGGACGGTTCATTGCGAAACATCCACCGGGTACTTATATGACATCAATGCCATACTGACCCTTTGTCAAACCTACGGGGTGGAATTATGTGTGGATGCTTGTAGCTCTGTCGGTACAATTCCTGTTGACTTTAAGGAATTGTATATGGCCACTTCTGTAAGTGGAAAAGGTCTTGGTTCTTACCCTGGTTTAGCGCTCATATTCCATCGTGACGAGATCAAACCAAGTCCATCGATCCCAAGGTATTTGGACGTTGGAATGTACGCAATGGATGGGAGTATTCCCTTTACTCATTCATCAAATCTTTTAGGTGCATTGAAAGTTGCCCTGAATTTGATTAACTATGAAACGTGCAAAACGATATCCGAAAATATTAAGGGTGTTTTAACTCGAGAAGGTATTCAGCTACTTGGGGATGACTCGTATTCTCCTGCAGTGATTACGATTGACCTAGACGGGGAACAGTATAGTAGAGAATTTGGTGACATTTGTAAGGGGAAAGGCATCCTATTAAGTTATGAAAGTGATTATTTAGTTGAAAAGAACTGGGTGCAGATAGTACTAATGGGGACACACAACCAACGAAAGGTTTTGAAAGCTATGACAATACTCATCAAAGAATATAACAGCATGTTTGATTCAAAGGTTGTGTAGTGACCAGGATGAATGATTTCTTCTCTCGTTTAAAAACGTATAGATTAATAATCTTTGCCCTTCTCTCCCTTTGGATGAAAACTGTATGTGTATCTCTCATCGGGTTTAATTTACATATTGAATCTTTTCTCGATTTATTACTTATTTTATTTAATCCAATTGGTTCGTTAATGCTACTGGTGGGGTTCAGCTTTTATTTCTTTAAGAGGATTAAGCCAATCCTTCTCGTCATCATTATCGGTGTGGCTACGGGACTTCTTTACGGTGATTTATTGTACTTTCGATTTTATTCGGATTTTGTAACCGTTCCGATTTTATTCCAATTTAAAAATGTGGGCGGGATTGGTCCGAGCACATTTGAACTGATGAGCAAGTGGGATCTTCTTTTGTTGAGTGATATTTTCCTATTTGGATGGTTAGTAAAAGGGAAATGGAGGAAATCTGTATCCGTAACACGCAGATGGAAGCTCGCTTATAGTGGAATCAGTCTATTCATACTGTTCATAACCATTGGGTTGGGATTATTGAAATCCCCTTATTTATTTGCTGAATCCTACGACAGGGAACAAATGGTGAAGTCTGTAGGCCCATACAATTATCATCTTTATGATATTGGTATTGCAGTAACGATGCCATTTACACATATTATGGCAAATGAATCTGACACAGAAGCATCTATAAAATATACAAAATCAAAAAAACAAAGTGAATCAGATTTGTTTGGTGTGGCAAAAGGGAAAAACCTTATATTAGTCAGCATGGAATCCACCCAAAACTTCGTGATCAACGAAAAAGTGAATGGAGAAGAAATTACACCCTTTTTAAATTCATTGATCAAGGATAGCTTTTATTTCACTAATGTCTATGATCAAACAGCACAAGGAAAAACCTCGGATGCTGAGTTTATGATTGATACGGGATTATACCCGTTATCCAGTGGATCGGCATTTGTCCGAAAGCCTGATAACGATTTTAAAAGCCTGCCACATCTTTTGAAAGAGGAGAAGGATTATTATGCGGCTGTTTTTCACGGGAATGACCGGACATTTTGGAACCGTGAAATGATGTATGAGTCGTTAGGCTACGATCGCTACTATTCCAAAAGAGACTACTCTGTAACGGAAGAAAATTCCGTTAACTATGGGATAAAGGATATTCCGTTCTTTCAACAGACTGTGTCGTATTTGGAAGAGATTCCGCAACCATTTTATACCAGAATCATCACTTTAACGAACCATTTTCCTTTCTTACTGGAGGAAAAAGATCAGTTTATCGAGGCTGCCGTCACCGATGAAGATGTAGTGAATCGCTATGTCACAACCGTACGTTACGAGGATGAAGCAATCAAGACGTTATTCGACAAGCTTAAAGAGAATGGGATGTATGACGATACGGTAGTTGTCCTCTATGGAGATCATTATGGGATCTCTGAAAAGTATGAAGAAGGAGTGTTTCAACTATTGGGTAAGGAAGATACCCCGGTCAATCATTCCAAGCTGCAGCAGGTCCCGCTTATTATCCATTTGCCGGGGCAGAAGGAAAGAAGGATTGATACCATAGGTGGAGAAATCGATATTCGGGCTACTGTTCTTCATTTAATGGGAATCAAGACGAAGAATACACTGTCTTTTGGACATAGTCTATTCACCCGTGATGAAAATCACCCTGTTATTTTTAGGGATGGAGATTTTATTACAGGAAAATATATTTTTAAAGATAATGTATGCTATGACAAGAGTAGTGAGAAAGCTGTAAGAGGTTCACTTTGTGAACCGTTTAAGGAAACGGTTAGAAAAGAATTACGGATGTCTGATGATATCGTATATGGTGATTTGTTGAGGTTCTTAGAATAGACATACTCGAAAACCCCGTCTCCTGACATCTAGGCGGGGTTTTTCACATATAAAATATAATTTCAAATTAATTACCGGTAATATCATTATGTAAACCTAAGCGCTATCCTTTTCAATGATTTCATTCCAATACATCACCGGAATTCAACATATAAAATCGACCGTTAAATCCGAGTACATTCATTTTTTCTATATGTTCGGGGTCATCAAGATTTTTATAGTGTCCCCTTATACTTGATGTGAAGAGGCCGGTAGAATAGGAGGGGGGTTCAATAGCAACGTTGATTCGCTTGGTTATATTTCCTTCGATTTTCCTGCTTTCTATGATGGAACAGTCTTCGTTGCAATCGACATTATACTCTTCCTGGAGCCAATCAACATATTCTTCTTCAGTAGGTTTGTTAAGAATCGTCACGATACTGAAAGCTATGATCACTGTAAATAAAAATAGGAATGTCCATCTTATGTTCATTGTTTGTTCGTCTCCCTTCAGCTGGATTTTTGGAAAATCTTGATAAATTAAGTTTATCATAGATAGAACCATTGAAGTGAAGGGTTATCATTAAAGAAGAAGCTTAGGGAATTGCACTAAGCTTCTTCTGATGTTTCTGGTTTAGAAATGAGGGGAAGCCTAATGTTCACGACCGTTCCCCTATTTAGTTCACTCTCATATTCAATCATACCACCCATTTCACGAATGAGTTTATTCGTCACCATACTCCCCAATCCGGTACCCTTGGTTTTTGTCGTATAGAAAGGTAACCCGATTTTTTTTAGTTCATCCCCAGTCATTCCTTTTCCAGTATCTGAAATGATAATGAGGATGGAATGTGGGAAAGAATCTTCCTTTAAGGTAATGGAGATTTCTCCATGATCTTCAATCGATTCAATCCCATTCTTAATGACATTCATTATGGCTTGCTTCATGTGATGCTCATCCCCCTTAATAAAATGGGTGCCTGAGTCATGAAATAAAATGGATGTACCAGAATATGACGCAAAAGGGCTCAACAGGTCTACGCAATCCCGTATCACGTTTTCAAGATTCAATGTCGATAACTGGAATTCGCTTGGTTTTGCAACACTAAGGTAGTCCGTAATGATTTTATTCGTACGATCTAATTCAGTTAAAATAAGGGGAGAATACTTCTTTAATTGTTCATCCTCAGTATCTTCGCTCAAATGTTGAATGAATCCTCTCACTGTTGCCAGTGGGTTGCGGATTTCATGGGCAATAGACGCAGCCATTTGGCCAACCATGTTTAATTTGTCCAGATATACCATTTCTTCTATTTGTTTATTTGTGCGAATTAAATGTTCAATAATGAACACTAATGCGAGAAATGTAAAATAGAAAACAGTAAAGTACGTAAAGTAAAAAGGGAGATGCAGAATAGGTATAAAGACGTTAATGATGGCAATGTAAAACAATGCATGAATAAGGAAAATGAGTGTACTTACGATTAATTTATACTTCGTTTTCAAAAGGAGCTTACGAAAAAGAATTCCGATGACAAACGCCAACACGGAAACAGCAATGCCCACGATGACATAAGGTCCCCCGATAAAATACCGGAAGATAATGACGCATCCAAGAACCATAGAACCCGATAATAAACCAGAGTAGATGGTCACGATCAAAATCGCGATCATCCGTAAATCAAAGTGAGTCTCTCCAAGGGTTTCAATCGGATATAACATACATAATAATGCACCGAATGAAGCAACAAGTCCATACGTTATTTTGTGTCTGAAAGATGCTTCCTGCTTTTCATTAAAAGGAAACAATACGTTGGCATTATAAGTGAAAGAAAACAAAATCGTGATATTGACCAATAGAGATTTGATTAATGTAATCAAAGAAAATCCTCCAAAATCTAATTTACCTAAGAACACCAAACGTTCCCAGCCTTTACAGAAACATGTACATACAAATAATAAAAATACTTCATTTTCCCCTTTTAGTCAAATCTTACTTATTGAGGGACGGACCTCAATTTTAAGCTAATATCGAAACAAGGCTACCAGCGATCGGTTTAGTAATATAGCGGTTTTAACCACTTTTTTCGAGTCGATAATACAGGATGAGAGTGGGTTTTTCGAGGTCCGTCCCTCTCCATTAGCAGGAATTAAATAGATAGGAATAGAATATATAAGGAATACAAGCTGTTTCTCTGTTTTTGGGATGATGGGTGATATAGGTGGATTAGATGAGGGTTATTTACATATATCAGGTTATTTTCAGGATTGAAGGTGTTGGGTGGTCGTTCTGTCACGGTGTTGATCTTATAAGGAGGAATGAAGATGATGGAAGGGCAGATCATAAATGAACGGCAGCAGGTGAAGGTGATGCATAAGAAAATTCCCCTGAACGAGGTGGTGAAACGGGCAGTCCTGATCACAGTTGGTGCTGTCATCATGGCTGTCGGCTTGGAAATTTTCCTAGTGCCCAATCAGGTCATAGATGGAGGAATCGTCGGTGTTTCAATCATGCTTTCTCATTTAACCGGTATTAATCTCGGACTTTTTATCTTTATCCTTAACATCCCCTTTTTCTTCATCGGTTATAAACAAATCGGAAAAACCTTCGCATTCTCTACCCTTTACGGCATTATCATTTTATCAATTTCTACCACTTTTTTACATCCGGTAGCAGCCTTTACACAAGACATTCTGTTGGCATCATTATTTGGAGGAATTGTCCTCGGAATAGGGGTGGGGATGGTCATTCGGTACGGTGGCTCCCTGGATGGAACGGAAATTCTCGCCATCCTATCAAGTAAAAGGCTCCCATTCTCTGTTGGGGAAATCATTATGTTCGTCAACCTATTCATCCTCGCATCTGCAGGTTTTGTGTTTAGTTGGGACCGGGCTATGTATTCCCTCCTCGCATATTACGTAGCATTCAAAATGATCGATATTACTATAAAGGGCTTGGATGAGTCTAAATCTGTATGGATCATCAGTGAAAATTATGAAGAAATTGGAGATGCCCTCCTTCATCGATTGGGAAGAGGGGTGACCTATTTGAAAGGAGAAGGTGCCTTTTCAGGTGATGATAAAAAAGTGATATTCTGTGTCATCACCCGACTGGAGGAGGCTAAGCTAAAGGACATCGTCGCAGAGCATGATTCTTCTGCCTTTCTGGCCATAGCTGATATAGCAGAGGTAAGGGGGGGAAGGTTCAAGAAGAAAGACATACATTGACTTTCATTATGGAATAGTAGTCTATTAGATGGACATTTCAAAGCACAGGATAGGCATTTCTCCTATTTGTGTGCTTTTTTGTGTGAAGATTTGATGATGATCTTAAATGCATCAGTATGCAAGCAGTTAGTAAACAGCCATCATGACATTTCTTGATTTACATGGATAAATACTTATTGTCGGCTACATAGACTTGTAGTAATCTATTCTAGATTGTTATAAAGGAATCATCTCATTCCCATTACAAGTATACAGTGAAAGCATTCAATAGAGGATCTTTCCATATGACAGTTTAAGACAACATCATTTATTTTAGAGGAGAAACGATCCATGGAGTATGTAATACTGATTAAAGCATTGATTCTTGGTATGGTAGAAGGTCTAACGGAATTTGCTCCTGTATCCTCTACGGGTCATATGATCGTAGTGGATGATTTATGGATCAAGTCGAAAGTAGTGTTGGGAAAGTACCCAGCGAATACGTTTAAAGTAGTGATTCAACTTGGCTCCATTTTAGCTGTCGTCATTGTATTTCGTGACAGATTTAAAGATTTGGCCAGATTCAATTCCCGTAAAGAAAGTTCTTCAAACTTAAAGTTATCCCATATTTTAGTTGGGTTACTTCCAGCGGTTATCCTCGGTTTATTGTTGGAGGATTATATCGATGAACATCTCTTTTCACTTAACACGGTCCTCGCCGGACTAGCCATAGGAGCAATACTTATGATCGCTGCTGATCTGTTTCGACCTAATGTAACGACGGTTGAGACCGTTGATGGGATCACTCATGGGAAGGCATTGATCATTGGTCTGATACAATGTCTGTCATTATGGCCAGGCTTTTCAAGATCGGGTTCTACGATTTCTGGTGGTGTATTACTCGGTTTAAGTTATCGTGCAGCCTCAGATTTTACATTCATCATGGCTGTACCGATTATGTTAGGTGCAAGTTTCCTGTCTCTTATGAAAAATTGGATGTATTTTAATGCTGAATTCATGCCCTTTTTACTAGTCGGATTTGTCAGTGCTTTTCTGTTTGCTTATTTGTCAATCCACTTTTTCTTAAAGGTGATCAATAAAGTCAAGTTAATACCATTTGCGATTTACCGGCTGGTTCTGGTCATCATTATTTTTGTTCTTTTTCTATAAACGTACTCTTGACATTTTGAAAATACTACCATATAATTTCAATAACATATTGATAGAAAATTGAATATACTATACGAAAGCAAAGAAGAGGACATGATTCATTCAACATTTTCTTGTTCAGAGAACAGGGTCCCAGGCTGAGAGCCCTGAAGAGAAAAGAGTGATTTACCGCCTTGGAGCTATCATGGAGAACAACAAAGTATCCATGATCGGGAAAACCGTTATCTTACTTAAGCGAAGAGTTACATCTTTTACACTTCGAAATTAGGGTGGAACCACGACCGCACTCGTCCCTTGGTTAGGGATGAGTGCGGTTTTTTTGTATATATTGAATATTGTGCGATGAAGAGGACATGAATCACTTTACCTTTCCTTCCAGAGAACAGGGTCAATGGCTGAGAGCCCTGAAGAAGGCAAGATGATTTACCACCTTGGAGCTATTATGGAGAACATGAAAGTATCCATAGTCGGGAAACCGTTATCTTACTTAAGCGAAGAGTAATATTTTTTTACACTTCGAAATTAGGGTGGAACCACGACCGCACTCGTCCCTTGGTTAGGGATGAGTGCGGTTTTTTTGTATATATCGAATATTGTGCGATGAAGAGGACATGAATCACTTTACCTTTCCTTCCAGAGAACAGGGTCAATGGCTGAGAGCCCTGAAGAAGACAAGATGATTTACCACCTTGGAGCTATTATGGAGAACATGAAAGTATCCATAATCGGGAAAACCGTTATCTTGCCAGAGCGAGGCACTCCATATGGAGCACTTCGGAATTAGGGTGGTACCACGACCGCATTCGTCCCTTGGTTAGGGATGAGTGCGGTTTTTTTAATAAAATTATTAGGAGGAAATCGTATGTCAATCCAATCAGAAGTAGAAAAGAGAAATCACAGGAAATTAGGTCAAGAACTAGAATTATTTGTATCGATGGAGGAAGCCCCAGGGATGCCCTTCTATTTACCGAAAGGGATGTTGTTAAGAAATGAATTAGAAGATTTCTGGAAGAACGAGCATCGAAAAGCAGGGTATCAGGAAATCAGGACGCCAATCATGATGAAACAGGAGCTATGGGAAAAGTCTGGTCACTGGGATCATTATCATGAAAATATGTATTTCTCAGAAGTGGATGATCAGAAGTATGCCATCAAGCCAATGAGCTGTCCTGGTGCGGTATTAATTTATAAGAGCAAAAGACGAAGCTATCGGGAATTACCTATTCGTTATGGTGAACTTGGATTGGTGCATCGACATGAGCTTTCCGGGTCTTTAAGTGGATTATTGAGAGTCCGTTCTTTCACTCAGGATGATGCTCATCTATTTGTAAGAGAAGATCAAATACGTGCTGAATTGCATAAAGTACTTGATCTAATCGATCTGTTTTATAGTAAATTCGGCTTCGATTATAAGGTGGAGCTTTCAACTCGCCCTGAAGACTTTATGGGATCCGTTGAATTATGGGATCAGGCGGAGGATGATCTGGAAAATGTATTGAAAGAGAGAGGAATCAATTATCACATCAATAAAGGCGACGGAGCATTTTATGGACCTAAGATTGACTTTCATATCCTGGATTGTCTCGGGCGGAGCTGGCAATGTGGAACTGTTCAACTTGATTTTCAAATGCCAGAGAAGTTCGAGTGTGAGTATATAGGAGAAGACAATCGGGTTCAGATGCCGATTATGATCCATCGTGCCATATACGGTTCAATTGAAAGATTCCTCGCAATCATCATTGAACATTTTGGAGGAGATTTCCCCCTGTGGTTAGCTCCTCATCAAATCAAAATCCTCCCTATATCTGAAGCGCATATCCACTATGCAAAAGGAGTGAAGTCTCAATTAGAAAGGGAAGGTTTTAGGGTGGAAATAGATCAACGGGTAGAAAAAATCGGCCTTAAAATCAGAGAAGCAGAAATGCAGAAGGTGCCATATATGATGGTAATAGGAGACAAGGAAATCCAACTTGATTCAATTTCGCTGCGGAAAAGGAAAGAAGGAAATCTAGGAATGATTGAGGTAAAGGACGTGATAGAGAAATTACAGAAAGAAATGTAGATGCTGAGTGTATAGAAAAATAGCACAATTCCCTTGACCATTTCCTTAATTTTCTATACACTAACATAAGGAAAATTCTGAATATTACAAGAGGAGGAGCGTAAATGATTGATTTTTCAATAAGCTGGTCGGTATTTATCGCTCCCCAAAATGGACTAAAAGGTAATCTATTTACTTTTTAGTTCATTTTTATGTCATTTGGGGGGAATAAAGATGGGATACAAGCGAGTGTTGATTAAATTGAGCGGCGGTGCATTAGCAGATAAAGAAGGAAATAATTTTGGGACAGAAGAACTTGAGCATATTGCCAATGAAATTTTGTCGATTGTGAAGATGGGGATTGAAGTCTCCATCGTTGTAGGGGGTGGTAACATTTTTCGAGGGAACCTGGCAGATACGTGGGGAATCGAGCGAGTGGAGGCCGATAGTATCGGAACGCTCGGGACGATCATCAACAGTTTGATGCTTAGGGGAGTTTTGAAGAGCAAGACGGATAAAGAAGTCCGTGTCATGACTTCAATCCCTGTCTCCACAGTAGCAGAACCATATATACGACTTCGGGCCGTTCACCATCTGGATAAGGGATATATTGTGATTTTCGGAGGAGGGAACGGTCAGCCATTTGTTACGACGGATTACCCTAGCGTTCAGCGGGCGATTGAGACGAATTGTGATGCCATCCTCGTGGCGAAGCAAGGAGTGGATGGAGTATTTACGAGTGATCCCAAACGGGATAAAGAAGCGAAGATGTACCATAATTTAAATTACGATGATGTCGTTTTGAATAATATTAAAGTGATGGATCAGTCGGCACTCCTTTTAGCTCGTGATTATCAACTTCCGGTTCACATTTTCAACTTTGATCAGGAGGGAATCATGGAAAAGATATGTGCTGGCCAGAAGTGGGGAACCCTGATAAATCAAGAAAAAACAAGATTTTAAACAGCCATTAATTTAAAGGAAGGAATGAAGAAAATGAAAGCTGTTTTATTTGATTTTGACGGAACATTAGCGAATACACTTCCTCTTTGTTTTCATGCATTCCACAATGTGTTTATGGAGTATGACGGTAGAAATTTGTCTGATGAGGAAATCAAATCGATGTTCTTTCACCGTTCAACCTAATGAACAAATGGAAAGCATACAAGAATTTATAGATGCGATACATGGACTCGTTCTAATAAAAGGAGAATGATATGACTTACACATTTCAAATCATGACGCAGAAACAAGCTGAGCAAATAGCCTACACTTGGAAGTACGATGGGAAATATGCATTTTATGATATGACAGCAGATGAAGAAGACTTAGAAGAATTCATAGATGAAAGTCAGCGTGGAAACACAACCTATGCAGTCTATAAAGAAGATGAAATGATCGGGTTTTACACATTTAATGTATTGCCCGATGGTAACATTGATATCGGGCTGGGAATGAAACCATTCCTTACGGGTAAAGGGGAAGGTTTAAGGTTTACAAAGGCAGGTCTGGATTTCGCAATCTCAACATTTTCGGCTAAAACCTTCACGCTATCCGTAGCCACTTTCAATGAGCGTGCGATCAAGGTATATAAGAAAATAGGATTCATGCCTATGGGAACCTTCATCCAACAAACAAATGGAAGCAGCTACGAATTCATGAAAATGATGCATTCTGTAGCAGAATAAAGGTGAGGTGAGTGAGATGAATATCAAAATTGTAAACGAATTCTCCCCAGATAAACTAGAGGAGGTAAGAGCTGTGTACGCTTCGGTTGGTTGGAAGAAGCATACGACTGAATTGATTTCTACGGTCTTTAACAGAAGTGATATCATCTCCTTGGCAGTTATGGATGAGGTAGTCGTGGGAGTGGGAAGAGCCCTTTCAGATGGTGTATTCAATGCTGCGATTTATGATGTCGTCGTCCATTTCGAGTATCAGAGGAAAGGTATTGCCAGCCTTATCATGAGCGATTTATTGCAACAACTGAAAGGCGTATCGTGCATAATGTTGATTTCGACAACAGGGAATGAGGCTTTTTATAAGAAACAAGGTATGAAGCAAGTTAAGACCGGGATGGCCAGGTACCTCAATCCGGCACTTGAAGAAGAGTATTTGATTTAGTGGAAAGAGGTGTCAGTTTTGCAGGTTCATTTTCTGCTATCTCCAGAATGACGGTCTTTTTCAGAAAGTCCGCTGACAGACGCCTGTTTTTCAGACAACAATCGTTTCTCTTCTCCACAGGAGTCTACGCCGTTCCTCTCACCATCTATAAGGGATATCGTGACAGGGCTTACTAGTGAAGCTAAAATAGACCACTGTAAACGTTAAATAATATAAGGGAAACATACTTAGTTGATTGTAGCTGAAAGCGAGCACATGTAACGAATATCACACCACACACTATCAAAAAGCAACAAAGTTTACGAAAAAAGCATAAATAAAAAACGCCATCCATGGCGCCTTTATTTATGACTTCTGTGTTTTTTCTTCATTGTCATGGAGTTTCATTTGCTCTAGTTCAAGTCTCAGTTTCTGCGTTTCGATAACGAAATTTTCATGTTTGAGCTTTTCAAGTTCCAGCTCGTCTTCTATCATTTTCTGTTTCGATTTGGACTGTTTTTGGAAATGGTCCGTAATAATTCCAAGAATGGGAATGGAAAAAATCATGATAACAGCAATGGTTCCTGTCATTGCAATCCTCCTCTATCTCCAGGTTATGTTCAATATCAATAGTAAAATTATAACAAAATAGAAGTTGGAATAGTATATAATGTGTTACTCTAAATAAAGAACATTTATACAACAATATACGGATATAGACGTGAAAGAGTTTCATTTTATTTAGTTCTTTTCGGAATGTTAAAGACTAAAATGAATACACTAAACGTTTAGAAAACATTTTATTTATAATTGAAGATCAATAAAAAGCATGAAACAAGAATCCTCCTGAAAATATTTACTGAAGGCATCCTTTATTTTGCAATTATTCCCGGACAAAAGCATGTAGAGGTTTCTATACGATGAGCACCTAACCTATATTCAAGTTTAGAGAAAGTGAATAACTTTGTTATGTGGAATGCCCAGTTTGAGTGTAAGATTCATAATCGATGGGGATCAGGGGGACATCGTTTATGGGATCAATATCATCATTTCGCTGATATATGGTACGAATCAGCGGAGGAATATTGGGGGAAAGGGTTTGCGAAAGCAGCATGGGATAGATGCCCGGAACACGGGTTTCGTTCTATGAATCTTAACAGGATCCATGCCTGTGGGGCACCTGGAAAATGATTTCTGAGAATCCGGGCTTTACTAATGATGAGATTTTCTGTGATGAACATTTCTATCTCTGTGAGTACTATCCTTTTTTTGTTACTCATTGTTAAAGAGAGAGTGGAAACGTCATAAATTCCACTTTCTCTGAACAAATGTTAGCATTGTCCCACGGAATCTTTTTACAACTGAATTCATGATGGTATAAGTTAAAATCCCAAATATAGGGATGTTAATGAGCATGCCAGTGAAAAAAGCCTTACCCAATTGTAATCCTACACCAATTGCCTGATGGGTGGAGTCAACAGTATGGACGGAAGGGGCGATGACATCAATCGGGAAGAAGAGATGCCCCACTACAAGATTTAAGTAGAAGAAAAAAGGAAATGCCCATATTAACGAGACGCCACCTACTAATCCAGCAAATGGATTTCCTTTGAAAATTTTGGCACAGGCAGTAGAAATGACTGGCCCAATACCGAAGGATGGAACAAAATTTATGAGTAAACCAACTGTGAAACCCAGCGCAATACTATGAGCATTATCTTTAAGGCGCAATAGTTTTAGGGTAAGGCATTTAAATTGCCGCAGTTTTTTTCTTATCATATTATCATCACCATTATTATCGAGATTTTGGAATCGGGCCACAAGGTAATGTCGTCCTAATATATAGTATGGCTATTCAAGAGGATTGTAAATGGAAATCGTCTTTTTTTAAATGGTTTTACTAATTTTTTTCACAACACTCCTTCATGAGTACCGATAAAATGTTATTCTAGTAGTAATAGAAATTTTAACAGAGCGAGGATGAAAAATGAAATTTACGAAAAAAATACCCAATATGGTGACCTTGGGGAATTTGTATTGCGGATTCTTATCCATCGGATTTGCCGCAAGCGGACAGTTTAAGAATGCAGCTGTTTTAATTATTATTGGTATGATGCTTGATAGCATGGACGGTAGACTCGCGAGAATGCTCAATGCAGACAGTGTACTGGGAAAAGAACTGGATTCACTGGCAGATATAGTGACATTCGGGGTGGCACCATCCTTCCTTGTGTACTATACATATTTCTTTCAGTTCGGATTATTAGGTTTTATCGTAGCCGGTTTATTTCCATTATTCGGTGCCTACCGGCTTGCACGCTTTAATACGAGCCCCCCTAAAACGTCTCTACACTATTTTATTGGTGTTCCCATTACGGCTGCTGGAGGGATCCTTGCGATTCTAACCCTGTTTGGTGAATGGATTCCCAATATCGTGACGACAGTCATATTTACGGGGATGTGTTTTCTGATGGTAAGCAGGATAAGAATTCCTAGTCTGAAAGAAGTCCCATTGCCTAAATATGGAACAATTGTGACGATTTTCATTGGAGCATTATTATATGTCATTTACAAAGGTACTTACGAAGAATTTCCTTATTTAATCTATATTGCGACTCCGCTGTATATTGCTTATCTGGCATATCGATTTATAAGAAGATAAGCTCTTTTAGTAAAGGCAAACAGAACGAAAAACAAGAAAATGAGCCTGGCTGTATTCGCCAGGCTCATTTTCTAATTCGATATTTATTTTGAAAGATCGTTTCCTGACAAAGGTATAGAGGCTAACTGATTCCCAACAGAATTCCTCCAACAGCACCTGTCAAAACTACGATCCAAGGTGGTATTTTCCAATATACCAACATGCTGAACAATATCGCTGCGAAGGCAAAATCAATGGGGGTTAAAATGGATGATGTCCAGATCGGGTAGTAAAATGCTGAAATGAGAATGCCCACCACGGCAGCATTCACTCCCATTAATGCGCCATTTATCTTGGGATTTCGACGAAGTGAATCCCAGAACGGCAGGGTACCCAAAATGAGTAAGAATGCTGGAAGGAAGATGGCGATGGTTGCAATCATCCCTCCTTGCCAGCCATTAATCACCGCTCCAATATATGCTGCAAAGGTAAAAAGGGGTCCGGGAACCGCCTGGGCAGCCCCATATCCTGCTAGGAACGACTCTTCCGTTAACCATCCCGTTGGAACAAATTCCCGTTCAAGAAGCGGTAATACAACATGTCCCCCACCAAAAACCAACGATCCTGATCGGTAGAAGCTATCAAAGAGAGCAACCCATTGCAGTGAAGTCATTTCTCTCACTATTGGAAGTATGATCAGTAATCCAAAGAAGAGGGATAAACAAATCATCGCAAATTTACGAGAGACTGGGAATTCAACCCGTTTACTATCGTCTGGAGTCTGGTTTTTAAAAGTGAGAAAACCTATAAATGCAGAAAATAGAATTACAACGATTTGGGATAAGGCCGTTTGCCAAATTAAAATGACTACTAAAGAGAATAAAGCAATGGCTTTTCTTTTTAAATCAGGCGTCAATTTTTTTGCCATTCCCAAAATGGCATGAGCAACGACCGCTACAGCGACGATTTTCAACCCGTGAATCCATCCAGCGTCTGCCACATTCACTCCTTGGAGGAGAATGGCAAATAAAATCAGTACGATGACAGAAGGAAGCGTAAAGCCGAGAAACGAAACAAACCCTCCTAATACACCTGCACGCATAATGCCGATTCCAATCCCTACCTGGCTACTTGCAGGTCCCGGGAGAAATTGACACAGGGCGACAAGGTCAGCATAGCTTTTTTCATCCATCCATCTTCTCCTTCGAATGTACTCTTCGTGAAAGTACCCTAAGTGGGCAATAGGACCCCCAAAGGATGTAAAACCTAATCTGGTTGAAATCATCAGAATTTCAATGAGGGACTTTAGGTTTGTAGATCTATTCATTTCTTCACCTTCTTTCTTAGTCTTTGATTTCTATGAAAAGTTCATAAGCTTTGTTCTTTGCCTCGATCAGTACCACACTGCCTTTGTTTGTGGTTGTATAATACTTTCTGATTTTGCCATCGACGTTTTTTTCTTTTTTTGTTAATAGTCCATTAGTTTCCATTGAATGAAGAATAGGATACAAGGTTCCGGAGCTTATGTTATACCCATGGTCCCTTAATTCATCCACCATCCAAGTACCGTAAATGGGTTCTTTTTTAGCATGATGAAGAATATGGATTTGGATAAAGCCTAGAAAGAGTTTCCGCATTACTTTATCTTCCAATATAACACCCCTTAATTCTAATATCGAAAACCAATATCGAAAATCGATATCGAATTTTCATACAAAGATCATAACATGAAGCACGATGGGTGCAAAGATATGAAATGTCAGTTTGGATATTCTACTTGAAACTGATTTACTGGCTATTATGAACAGCACCCAATAAGCCAAAAATGATAATGAAAATAGCCATTAAACTAAATAAAAGAGCGAATAATCCTCGAGAAAAATAAACAGACCATAATACCAGTACGCAAGCCAACTCATTTGAGAAGATATGTGTTGGTTTATCTCATCCAGCAAAGCTTCGTTAATCCAGGAACGGAAAATGTATATCCATTCCAATTATTTGGTAAAAGAACATTGGCAAACCTTTCTCACTCTGAAATAATCATATTATCAATCATTTTAGGGAGTCGCTGTAGATGAAATCATTTGTAAATATCGGGGAACAAAAGATATTTGTCCACATTTTAGGGAAAGGTAAGCCTATTTTTTTCTTACACGGAGGTCCGGGTGGGAGCCATGAATTTTTCCTTCCATATATGGAGCCCCTGGCGAATGAGTTCCAATTAATCTTTTACGATCAAATCGGATGCGGGAAATCAGATGAAAGTGTTGATGGAATTTACACAATTGAAAGAGAAGTTGAGAACTTGGAGCTATTGAGAGTGGCTTTAGGTTTGGAATCCATTCATATATTCGGTGAGTCATGGGGAAGTGTGTTGGCTTTGTCTTATGCAGCAAAATACCCTACCAACATAAAAAGGATTCTCTTAACAGCAGCCATTGGATTAAACCATCGAGGATATCACGATTTTAAACGTGAATTACTAGGAAGAATGTCTTTAGTTGATAAGATTCGTCTTGGTATAATGGGGTTCAGGAAGGATTCACTTAACAAAATTACCAAACTACTAGATCCTCATTATGTTTATGATCAAGAAACCCTGAAAAGAAAGATATCTGTCCGATTTAATGGAGAAGTCAATAAACAGATTAGTAGAGTATTGAGTCATGATTTCGATCTATTGCCGATTTCCGAAGACCTACATCACATTCCAATATTGATTGCACAAGGATCATCAGATATATTATCCCCTTCGTTTGTAAGAAAGGAAATGATCCCACATTTAAAGCAAAGCATTCTGCTGGAAGTGGAGAAAAGCGGACATTGGACGATTGTGGAGCAGACAGCTGCCATGCTCGACATTTCAATTGATTTTTTTAAAGAATAGATGACGAATTGTACGAATCTATCACATGTATACGGAGTACTAAATCCCATTCCCATGGATGAATCCGGGAGGATATTTAGTTCTTTCTTCGTAAATTCCACATACCCGTCATATCTTTGAACCTCTTTCGATATACTTTACAAGTTATTTCATTGGAAAAGGGGAGAGGATATGGTTAAAAAGATTTGTATGACCGTTTTGGCACTCTTTTTATTGCTGCCCTCATGGAGTGAGGCGGGTTCTTTCGGGAAAGGTGATCCTTCAGGTGTACCTGGGGAGTGGTATGTGGGGACTACACCTTCTTATGTCGCACCTTCTCAACATCCGATACTGTTTGTACATGGCTTAAATAGCTCTTCTAACACATGGTGGAACGACAATAATATGTATGATATCGCCTATCAAAATGGTTATGAAACCGCTTTTGTCGATCTGTATCCAACTAAGAACATGTGGGATAACGGAGCCCTCCTTGCCCAAAAAATTCGAGACATCTACTATTACTACGGTGAAAAAGTAGTCATCGTGGGTCATAGTAAAGGAGGCATCGATACTCAATCTGCTCTAGTCCACTATGGGGCTTACCCGTATGTCGCAAGAGTGATCACACTATCTACCCCCCATTATGGATCTCAATTGGCAGATCTAGCTTATAGTAGTTGGGCAGGATGGTTATCAGGTATACTCGGAAGTAAAAACGATGCCACTTATTCCTTGCAGACAGGTTATATGAGTTATTTTCGCTCTGAAACGGATAAGCATCCCAATGTAAGTAAGAATGCAATCTATACTTTTGGTGGGAAGAAATGGGGAGGTTTTGGAAGCTCTCTCTATTGGGGTGGATTATATCTCAGCGCATATGGAAGTAACGATGGGGCAGTCACAGTCAATAGTGCAAGACTTCCTTATGCAACAGAACTGAAAGTGGGGGATTGGAATCATTCTACCATCAAGGAAGGTTCATCTACATTTAACTTGTTCAAAGATTATTTGAATGAATCCCCACCTGTGTCTGGGTATAACACTACAGATGTTGAGTCTTCTGTTACATCAAATGCTTCCTCTTTTGTCAGGGGAGGAGAGTACAGTGGTAAGAAGCAAGAAACAGTCTGGGTGGAACAGGGAGCACAGGCTGTAACATTTGATTGGATCAGCAACAGTTCATCCTCACAATTAACGATGAAAGACCCAGATCAAAAATCTCACTCAATCTCCAATGTGAAAAAGGATGAAAGTGGATATTTTAACGGTGCATATCATCACACGGTTACGATTCAAGATCCGCTACCAGGGGAGTGGACCATTGAGGCTTCATCATCCTCACTTGAAAAATACCTCTTACAGGTTTCCTTTGAAAGTGTGATGAATGATGAGATGAATTTACATTTCACTAATGATGAAATCATTTTGAAAGCGAAAGACAATAAACAAAAGCTTAAACAGGACATGACGATCGAATATTACCAGAACGGCAAGCTAAGGAAGAGTAAAGTGAAGGTTAAGAACGATTCGTTAAAGCTTCCCAAGCTTGGAGAAGGCGTTTATAATCTCACCATTGATATAGAAGGAACAAAAGGCAAAGATACCTACAAGAGAACGCTTATTAAAACTGTATTTGTTGATGCATCAGGTAATGTTTATGGTCAGTGAATTGAATGCAAAAGTTGAGAAGCCTCTATTTAGGAGCTTCTCTTTTTTTATCAAAAATATCCGAAATGAATGTATCGATCATTAGCTTTTAGAAAAGAAAAAGGAGCAATCAACACGCCAGGTGGATAAACTCTGGCGAAAGTGATAACACAGTAATCAAAATAAAAATCACTCACCGATTTCTGATCTGCGATTCCTGGAAAGTGTGAATACATAAGAAGGAAGTCATATGAAAATGAATGGCCATTCTCTCACTGAACGTCGCTATTTATTTCACGATCATCACAGGACATCTTGCTCTCTTTGCCACTTTATGGCTTACGCTTCCCAATACCATTTCCTGAAATACATTTAGACCACGGCTGCCAATGACTACTGCATCGAAGTTATGTTTATTTGCATACTCTACAATTGCAGGACCCGGTTCTCCGTGTAAGAAAATCGTTTCATACTGGATCCCTTCATGCTTGGCTTTTTGCTCTATCATTTGCAGTTTTTGTTTCCTTTTATCCGCAGCATCCAGTCCCCAATGATGCAATACATCTTCTTTCGATTGCTTTTCATCTATTACATATACGATTTCTATCTTAGAGCCTTCATGGCAGTTTGCGAGAGCGATTGCTTTCTCTCCTGCTCTTAAGGAGTGTTCTGACCCATCTGTTGCGAGAAGAATTTTTTTGAACATCGTTTTTCCCCCATCCAATGAAAGCGTTTAGTATGTAGTTCTATATATGTATTCATATTCCTCTATAGAAATTTAATGTTTTTTTACACATTTTTGATTTAGAGTAGATTATCCATGAAATAGAGAGAAAAAGAAAGATAAAAGTATATGTTTGCGCTTTCATTCATATTTCACAAATCAATTGATCCATTATATAATGTGCCTTGTGTTAAACGGCCCCGACTTTCATGAGAGTTGAAAGTCAAAATCTAATAGGAAGAGGTGCATTATGAGTTTAAGCGAAAAAATTAAATATGAATGGTTTGGTAATGTGAGGGGAGATATTCTTGCGGGAATGGTAGTTGCGATGGCATTGATCCCCGAGGCAATTGCATTCTCGATTATTGCAGGTGTTGACCCGATGGTGGGGTTATATGCTTCATTCTGTATTGCAGTTGTCATAGCGTTTGTAGGTGGCCGACCAGGAATGATTTCTGCTGCCACCGGGGCAACTGCTCTGTTGATGACAACCCTTGTGGCTGATCACGGCTTGCAATATTTATTAGCTGCAACAATTTTAACGGGAGTGATCCAAATTATCATGGGCGTCCTTAAATTAGGACGGTTAATGAAATTTGTACCACGGTCTGTTATGGTAGGGTTCGTAAACGCATTAGCTATCTTAATCTTTTCGGCACAATTGCCACACTTTATAGGTGAGTCATGGGTCATGTATGCAATGGTAGCGGGAGCACTGGCTATTATTTATATATTACCGCGTTTTACTAAAGCAGTTCCGTCTGCGTTAGTGGCAATTATCGCAGTGACGATCTTTGCGGTGTTTACTGGTAGCGGAGTACGTACAGTTGGAGACATGGGGGAATTAACACAAACTCTACCCCTATTCTTAATTCCTGATATTCCGCTGACTTTCGAAACGTTGCAAATCATTTTCCCTTATTCTTTGTCAATTGCAATTGTCGGTTTAGTTGAGTCTTTATTAACAGCTTCTATCGTTGATGACATGACTGATACCACGAGCGATAAGAATAAAGAATCAAGAGGTCAAGGAATTGCTAATATCGTTTCAGGATTCTTTGGAGGCATGGCTGGTTGCGCAATGATTGGACAATCCGTCATCAATGTGAAGTCAGGTGGAAAAGGAAGGCTATCTGCTCTTGTAGCTGGGTCATTCCTGATGATTCTGATTCTTGTACTGAATGATTTCCTGGTGCAGATTCCAATGGCTGCGCTAGTTGGTGTCATGTTTATGGTATCGATCGGTACGTTTGATTGGTCTTCATTAAAGAGCCTGCACAAAACACCTTTTACCGATACGTTAGTTATGCTCGTCACGGTAGGGACCGTGTTATTGACTCATGACCTGTCCAAAGGTGTTTTAGTAGGGATCATCTTAAGTGCAATATTCTTTGCTTCTAAAATTTCGAAAGTAAAGATCACGACAATGGCATCTGAGGAAACACATAAGAAAGTGTACAGAGTATCAGGTCAATTGTTCTTTGCTTCTGTAACGGACTTTGTGGAAAGCTTCGATTTTACTGAAGATATTAAAGAGGTAACACTCGATTTGACTCATACCCATCTATGGGATGATTCAGCCGTAGGAGCAATTGATAAAATTGTCATCAAGTACCATCAGAACGGGGTAAAAGTAAATCTTATCGGTTTGAATACAGAAAGTAATAAATTAATGGAAAAACTGGCTGTTCATAATAAGCCAGGTGGATTGGATAAAGTCTCTAACCATTAATTGAAAATGTGAAAAGTCCTTGGTCAATGGATCAAGGACTTTTCTGTATACCATTAGAATGGAGGATGAAATATGTCAGCCAATCATTCGGGTGCCCCATTCCAATCAAAGAATTACTATGGTTGGTACATAGTAGCTGTATCTGCGCTCTGTGTCTTCTTTTCAGGACCAGGGCAAACCTATTCAGTTTCAGTTTTCATCGATGCATACATAAGAGATTTCGGGTGGGGACGATCGGAAATATCGAGTATTTATTCTGCAGCGACTCTTTTTGCGGGTCTTTGTATGTTTTTTGTCGGGAGATTCATTGATCGGTTTGGTCAAAGAACAATGTTAGTTACTGTTTCTTTATTCCTATCGCTAGCATGTTTATTTAATAGCATGGTGACGAATTTGGCTATGCTTTTTATTGGTTTTTTTCTTCTTCGATTACTTGGTCAAGGTTCCATGACCCTTATTCCTAATACACTTGTCCCACAGTGGTTCATTACCAAAAGAGGTAAAGCGTTGAGCTTTATGGCGATCGGGGGATTTGCCAGTTCTGCCCTTTTTCCACTCGTTAATTCCTGGCTGGTCACGGAATACGGTTGGCGAAATACTTGGATTGTTTGGGGAGTTTTACTAATCGTTTTGGTCATGCCTACATCATATTTCTTAGTCAGAAATAAACCTGAGGATGTAGGTCAGTTACCAGATGGATATATCGCAACCTCTTCGCAATCAGAACAAGATCGATCGGCTTTACATGAAGAAAATTGGTCACTGAAAGAGGCAATGAAAACCCGTGCATTTTGGCTGATTCTTTTTTGTGTAAGCATACCTGCACTCATCAACACAGGAATCACGTTTCATTTGATCTCGATTTTCAAGTGGAATGATCTTTCGGTGGGGACGGCAGCGTTCGTACTCAGCCTGATGGCTTTAATCGGGTTTCCAATCACATTGATTGCAGGCAGGATATTAGATCAAGTAAAGGTGAATTATGTACTGGCTGGTATTTTTATTGGGGAAATAATTTTCACCTTGTTTTTATTAATAACAGATTCAACTTTTAAAGCCATCCTATTCGGTATACTGTGGGGAATAAGTGGTGGATTTGAACGGATTGCTTTAAATTATGTATGGCCAAGCTATTTTGGTCGAGCTTCTTTAGGGAGTATTAAAGGTACTGCGACTACTGTTATGGTGTTAGGATCAGCGTTTGGACCACTGCCTTTCGGGTTTGCCTATGACTACTTTCATGGGTATACGGAAATATTACTCCTATCCCTTATTTTCCCTATTGGTGGCATAGTATGTTCGTTAGGCGCGAAGAAACCAGAGAAACTGGTAAAAGAGGGGTGAAATAAGTATGTTTTCTCTTTGATATATAACCAATAACTTATAACAGAGTTCAACAAAAAAAGCCTAGCAGGGAATCCATTCCCTGCTAGGCTTGGCATTAATTAATCCCCACTGCATTAAAAGATTGTTTCACTGCATTCACTTCAGATGAAGTGCTTCCATATAAATCGGTTGCCGACTGGACAGCGGCAGCTCTTGCCTGACTGAAGGTCGACGAAGCTGTAAGGTACACTGTGTTCATTCGATAGTAAATATCACCGAGTTTCTCGCGGCCAATCCCTGGAACGGTCACTCCATAATGAGTCCCGCCTTCACTTAATAAATAAGCTTGTTTGTTGATGATTCCACTATTCGTGTGCACTCCACCGTTATCACTTGTTCCTGTGTAACGCTTTGAATAATGATCGGGATCACCATATTTTTCAGGATTACTCATAGAGCGAAGTGCGTCGCCGGATGTGCCGGGAGTATAAATATCTTCTCCAATTTCGAAATCTGGATTCGACCCATTTTCATACTCTACCAGTGTTCCAAAAATATCTGATATCGCTTCGTTTAATGCTCCTGATTCATTTTGATAAACAAGGTCAGAAGTAGAGTCTGTTACTGCATGGGTCAATTCATGAGCCACAACGTCAATTCCTCCTGAAAGTGGAGCGAAAGTGGTGCCATCCCCGTCTCCATACACCATCTGAGAACCATTCCAGAATGCGTTATTGTACCCGTTGCTATAATGAACGGAAGATACTAAACTCGCTCCTTGATTATCATAGGAATTACGGTTGAAGTGGTCTTTATAAAAGTCGTATGTGACCCCGGCGAAATAATGAGCGTCTACTGCCGGTGCATCGTAAGTAGCATTCAGCACATTATCACTATCTGACCAAAGCGTTCCTGGTAAGAAAAACTGCGGGAAGAAAGTACGGTTATTCATGTTGTATGTATAAATACCATTCCCCTTTGTATTATCCTGCAAATAGTATTTCCCACTTGAAAGGGTTGTGTTTAACGGCTTTGAGTCTCCTAATACACCTTTACCGGTTCCTACTTGATTCGTTCCATTTACTTCATGCATATCATTGTATTTATTTAATATTTTTCCTGTTTTTGCATCAATAAAATAGTTCCAGTTACCAGGAGAAGGGGCTAAAAAATTTAGGTTTACAAAATAGGCGAAGGACGCAGAATCACCATCGGTATAGACAACTAAATCAGGTTTAGCCTCTTTTTCTAACGTCGGATCCAGGGCAAGATCCTTTTTGGCGATTGATAAAGCTTTTTTGGCATTTATATTCTTTTTGGATGATGCCATTTTTTTATCCAGGTCAGCTATAACCGATCCTGAAAGAGCTTGAAGAATACCATTGTCCTTAACGACTGCTGATTGTGTAGAACCCCAAACAGGAACATTTTGATACGTTTGTTGAATTCGGACGACTGTATTGCCAAGGTCATCTTTATCAACAGAAAATACCTTGAATTGCTCGTTCGATTTTTTGTCAGAAAGTTTGAATGTCGCTTTGTTTTTCTCTAAGAAGGAAAGTACGATGGTATCTGGCTGTTTGCCGGAAGGAGAGGATAAAAGTCCTGAAACAAATTCCGGTGTCCCTGCTTTCTTGTTCATTTGAAAGTGAGATGAGTCTGTCGGTGCCGCCAAACTTCCAGTCGTAATGATTCCAGATAGTAAACCAACGGATAGTCCCATACTAATGATTTTTTTCTTTTTCAAACTAATCCCTCCTATTTTTTCTAATAATTCAGTCAAATTAAGATTATCATAAGAATTTGGAAGTGGGTATTGAGAAAATGCAGGACTATATGAGGGTATAGAATGGGGTGAAATGGGTAAGTACTCGGAAAATTTTCATGATCTAACGGTAGAAATTCCAAAGGAAAATATAATCCCAATAATATGGGAATATATGCTAAAGTGAAATGAGGAATTAAATGAAGGAGCAGGTGATTTAGTCCAATGGGGATACTATTTCTATCAGGAGGCGGAGATCGTAATCAAACGTTAGAAATTGATAAACAATTCGCAGCTGAAGTGAATAGGGGGAAACCGATACTCTATATTCCGGTGGCAATGGACCAAGAACATATTTCGTATGAATCCTGTTACGAATGGATCAAGGATGTATTCTATCCGTTCGGAGTAAAGGATATTTCTATGTGGACCGATCTTAGTGGCAAGTCCATTGAAGAATTACTTGAATTCTCTGCTGTGTATATAGGAGGGGGGAATACGTATAGTCTGATGAATGATTTCCTTAGGTCGAATTTCCACTCTTTGCTGCAGAGTTTTATAAAGCAAGGAGGTGTTGTCTACGGAGGGAGTGCAGGAGCGATTATTATGGGAACATCCATTTTAACCTGTTCTCATATGGACGTTAATCATGTTCGGTTGGAGTCGTACAGTGGGCTTTCAATGGTCTACGATTATTCAATTTGGTGTCATTACGAGGAGGAGAATGATTCCCTGATCCAAGCCTTTATGGAAACCAGACAAAGACCTGTCATAGCATTAACAGAAGAAACAGGTATAAAGGTCAAGAACGGAACAATTGTAGTGTCAGGAAGTAAAGGTGCTTATGTGTTTAAGGGAATGAATAAAAAATGCGTAAATCCGGGTGAACGGATTTACCTTTAGACAAGAAAAGAAAGAAGGGAAAAAATGAAACAAAACATATACGATCATCCAACTTTCTTCAACGAATATATGAACATGCGAGACAGTGGGCTCACATATAATGACTTTCTTGAACAACCAGCTATGAAAGCGGAATTACCCGATTTATTCGGGAAAAAGGTGCTGGATTTAGGGTGTGGAACAGGAGCACTTGCATCATATTGCATTCAGAACGGATGTTTCTCCGTCGATGCCGTCGATATCTCTTCGAACATGATCAACATGGCTATGGAGAAAAACCCCCACCAACATATCACCTACATATGTACACCTATTGAAGAATTTGAAAAGCCAAAAGATTCTTATGACTTGGTGATCAGTTCCTTGGCCATTCACTATATTGCCGATTATTCAGCTCTTGTGAAAAAGTTGGCTATCTTCCTTAAATATAACGGACTGTTCATTTTTTCAATCGAGCATCCTGTTGTAACAGCCCGTAAAGAAATGAATAATTGGTTTAAAAATGGTAATGGAGAGCGGCTTCACTGGGCGCTGGATCATTATCAGGAAGAAGGGGATAGGGAACAGCAATGGTATGTAGATGGTGTAATTAAATACCACCGGACTATTTCTACTTTGATCAATACGTTAAGCAGCAATGGATTCATGATTGAGAAATTAATCGAACCTCTTCCTACCCAAGAAGGATTGGAGAAGTTACCGAAATTGAAAAATGAGAAAAGAAGACCCTCATTTCTACTAGTGAAAGCAAGGAAAATCAAGTGAATCCCCATTAAACCCTAATGGAAAGATAATAGGGAGTATGCTGGTGTAACGGTAAGTGAGTCAATCATTTGAATATTAACAGGAGGTATAATAAAAAGGACTTCAGAAAAGAAGTCCTTTTTATTATACGAAAAACTGCTGACGAGCCTCTACTGCTTTGTTTAGAGATTGATAGATTTTGATATTTGCAATACTGATTCCCATTTGAACGAATTCGATACTCATTTCAGGACGCATACCTGACAAAATAGGCTCGATTCCAAGTAACTTTAAACTATCAATCAGCTTCATGATTCCTTGCTGGAATAAGGGGTTCACTTCATATACACCAGATAGATCGATGATCAATTTATGTATGGAAAGTTTTTTGCACTCAAGGAGAACATGTTCTG
The DNA here is from genome assembly GCA_963787015.1 of uncultured Bacillaceae bacterium. Lineage (GTDB taxonomy): Bacteria > Bacillota > Bacilli > Bacillales > Bacillaceae_B > Rossellomorea. The sequence goes on along the minus strand of CAWBBM010000040.1, from coordinate 553,209 downwards.
CCATCATTTCTCCACGTGCTTCATCGACCTGCCCGATCAAAGGCAATACTGCAAGATCTGAGAAGATGGGAACGACTGGGGTGGATAAAGACAGATATTTTTCTTCTGAAATCTTTAATTGCTCGTCTGCATATTCACTATATGCTTCACAAAAAGCGGAAATCATCGTAGTGAATGATTTATCAATATCATGTGTAATCTGAAGAAGGATTTCCTTTGTCAAAGATTCATCATGATGAAGGATGATATCTTCTAATATTACTTTTTTATATATTGAGGATTTACTGATTGACATATTAAGTGGAACGCCTTGACCGGAAGCTAGTCTACCGACTTCTTTTCCCCACTCCCTTGTATGTCCATGATGACTATCTCCTTTGAGTAGACCAGTGCCAAGAAGTTCGATAAGCTGAACAAAATAGGGCAGGCTATCATTCTTTCTTTCTTCCACATAAAGGGAAGGGTAGGCAGATGAAAGCATGGAGAAAATACTGTTTGCGATTTCTCCCTTTCTTTCAATCAATTGATCTCCAATTGACGTAGTGATCGTATGGTAAGTCATTTTCATCCTCCAGTTGAATCTTTTTCCTTTATTATAGAGTATTAATCATTTTTCGTATAGAAGGGAATCACTAGAAAAATTGTTTGTGGGATATATTGACAAAGGGTGTTTTCCTCTTTTATAATTTCAATAATTAAAATATTTCCATTTTGGCGTTGATAAGAAAGTCATAATGATCGTATTGATGTACAGAGAGCTCACACATGCTGAAAAAGAGCCATCATGATCGTTAAGATAAAAGACTTGGAGCTGTGCATGAAGCAACTTCCTTTTGTGAGTGCATCGGGTTCTCCCGTTATAGAGATAGGATATAAGTGTATCCGAAAAGGTTGATGTGGTGACATATCAATAAACTGAGGTGGTACCGCGAAGATAAACTCTCGCCCTCAAGATTCATTTCTTGAGGACGGGAGTTTTTTATTTATCAAAAAGGAGTGGTTTCGATGAACCCTGTATTACTTGAAATTCCCACAGTGATTGAAACAGAAAGACTGGAATTAAGGATGCCTCAGCCTGGTGATGGCAGTGTAGTGAATGGTGCCATTAAGGCTTCTTTGTCTGAATTAAAACCATGGCTTGGGTTTGTTCAAGAAGATCCCTCTGTGGAAGAAACGGAGACCAACACACGTGAAGCACACGCCAAATTTCTTACACGGGAAAGCTTGAGATATCTCATTTTCAGAAAAGGTACAAATGAATTTATCGGTTCGTCGGGTTTTCATAATATTGATTGGAGTGTCCCTAAATTTGAAATTGGGTATTGGATTGATACCCGAATGGGAGGCCAAGGATACATGAAGGAAGCAGTTGGGAAACTAACTGAATTTGCTTTAAACGAAATGAAAGGAAAAAGGGTCGAGATCAGATGCGAATCCACAAATGTGAAGAGCCGGGCTATTCCTGAACGGATTGGGTATGAATTAGAAGGGGTCCTCCGAAATGAAGATCTTTCTGTTGACGGGGAAAGGTTAACGGATACGTGTGTGTATGGAATGATTTCCAATAGTTAAAAGAAATGGAGTAAAATTTTTCAGGGGATTTTCCTTGAGAATAATAAAGAAATATTTTATTAATAGGGGGTTTTCTTTTGGTAGGTTACATATGTGAAACGTGTGGAGTTCAGTATGAAGAGTCAGTTGAAGTACCATCACGATGCTTGATTTGTGAGGAAGAAAGACAATATGTCAGTCCTTCTGGCCAATCCTGGACCACATTAGGGGGCATGAAGAGAGAATCTTATAGAAATACGATCATACTGGAGGAATCCGGGTTATATAGTGTGAAAACCACCCCGGAATTTGCGATCGGACAGACCGCTTATCTCATTCAAGAAAATGGATTCAACTTGCTTTGGGACTGCATCTCCCATCTGGATGAAGAAACAATCAGTGAAATAACGAGGTTAGGAGGACTCGATGCCATTGCCTTATCTCATCCTCATTACTATTCTACCCAGGTGGAGTGGGCAGAAGCATTCCGGGTACCGATTTATATTCATGAAGATGACAAGGAGTGGGTGATGAGGGAAAGTGACCACATTGTCTATTGGTCCGGGGACTCTCTTGAACTTAAGGATGGTTTGACCATTCATCGTTTAGGTGGGCACTTTAAGGGTGGTGCAGTACTTGAGTGGAACGCCGGATTTAAAGGAAATGGCGTATTATTGACGGGAGACATCATCCAGGTCGTTGCAGATCGTGAATGGGTCAGCTTTATGTACAGCTATCCAAATCTCATCCCCCTTCCTGCATCAAGAGTAAAAGAGATGGCATTGAAAGTGGAAGGGTTGAAATTTGAACGCTTATATAATGCCTTCCACCGGGTAGTGGATAAGCATGCACATGAGAGGGTGCAAAAGTCAGCAGAGCGGTATGTGATGGCTTTAGAGGGTCACTTGTTTGATACATAAGAGGATTGAACCATTACAGGAAGAAATAATGAAACGAATTCCGGATAATATGAAACTCGGGTTCTATTTTTATGACACAAAATCCAAAAAAGCAATCATGATCAATGAGGATGATTGGTTTCCTTTGGCAAGCATTACAAAATGGATTACATCAATGCTTGTTACAATACTTAATCGATCAGTAGACAGGGGTGATCTGTTTCTGGCCATCAGTGAACACTCCGGGACGTCTTACGAGAGATTAAGCAAGGTATTTCCCGATTCCCATTTGAATGAAATCTTAAAAGAGTTAGATATCGAATGTAAAGTATCTTCTCATAATAGAGATGTTGTGAATAATAGTGGAACGCCGAAGGTTCTATTCAGATTGATGAACATTCTTATATCCAAGGAAGCTCTAAATCGGGATAGTAGAGATGCGATCATGGAAGGTATGAAACAACAGGCAGATCCAGATGGGTTTCGTTTCGAAGGTCAGTGGTATCATATGACGGGTGGTTTAGATGGTGTGTGTAATGATGTAGGGTTTGTAGAAGCAGCTGATAGGAAATTGATAGTGATTGGGTTCCTTCACTGTGAAGATGATGCTGTTGAATGGACAGACCTTGAGAAAGTCATGAATGGGATTGGAGAATTGATCCGCAACACATTTTCTCGTGCATTCAAATGACCCTCAAAGCGGAATTTTGGCAAAGAAGTTCGTTGTCCAATTAAACCGAAAACAACCAGCTTCAATCATCGAAGCTGGTTGTTTACATTTAAGAATTGACCCAATCACTCTTCAGCAAACTATACGTCACTAGATCTTCATAGTGATCATACAGCCATTGACCTTCTCGTGTGATGCCTTCTTTCGTAAATCCCAATCGTTCAGGGATACCGATGCTCTTTTTATTGTTGACCGCACATTGGATTTCTACCCGATTGAGGTGCATTTCGGTGAAGAGATAGTTTAATAGAGAGGATATCGCTCTTGTGATGATGCCTTTTCCCTGGGCTTCTTGCGATAGAAGGTATCCAATACTGGTACTCCTCGTTTTCCAATCAATATAATGGAGACCGAGCATACCGACCAATTTCCCCTGATAACGAATCCCTGCATCGAATCCGTTGTTATCGGCATAATTTCGAATCCAGATGGGGATGATCGGTTCCAAATCCTGAGGGGAGCTGCGCTTATCCACCCAAAGAAGCCACCTTCTGAGGTGCTCCCGATTTGAATCAATCAGTTCGTATAACTCTTCTTTATGGTGCTGCTGAAATAGTTCGATAGAGACATCTTGATCTACCGTGAATGAAAACATGGAAACACTCTCCTTTGTAATATTTAGAAGATTATACCATACTTGGATTTTATGTGTGTCCAACATGAATAAAGGGAAATGATATTTATCATAAGAGGAATAAAGAGCAACGAGAAAACGGAATGATTTTTTCATCTGATCTATCATTTAAATCCGGCACAGGCCCAGAGATTCGGCGTTTTACTTGGTAAATATACTTTATTACGGAATTCCAATTCTTCTCAACACTTATAAATCCCTTGAAACATTACCATACTTTAAGTAGTATAGATAAGTAGAAAATTGTAGAGTTTTGAAATGAGGGTTTTAAATGGAAAAGAAATCCATATACGGATTAACATTAGATCAACTGACTGCATGGCTGGTTGAAAACGGAGAAAAGAAATTCCGTGCGGCTCAAGTATGGGATTGGCTATATAAAAAGAGAGTGACAAATTTTGCGGACATGAAAAATCTAAACGCGGACTGTGTCCAGCTACTGGATGAGCATTTCTATATTCATACACTCACCCAGGAAATCAAACAGGAATCCAAGGATGGCACCATCAAATTCTTATTCAAGCTTGAGGACGGTAACCTCATTGAAACAGTTCTTATGCGTTTTAATTACGGCTTAAGTGTCTGCGTTACGACACAGGTCGGGTGTAACATCGGCTGTACATTCTGTGCAAGTGGACTGTTGAAGAAGAATCGTGATCTATCCAGTGGTGAGATCGTCGAGCAAATCATGAACGTTCAACATCACTTGGATGAAGCAGGGAACGGAGAACGTGTCAGTCATATCGTCGTAATGGGAATCGGTGAACCATTCGATAACTACGACAATATGATGGATTTCTTCCGTGTCGTGAATGATCAGAAAGGACTTTCTATCGGAGCTCGTCATATTACCGTATCCACTAGTGGACTGGCAGATAAAATTTACAAATTTGCCGATGAAAATATTCAAATCAACCTGGCTGTTTCATTACATGCGCCAAATAATGATTTGCGTACAAAAATCATGAAAATCAACCGGGCCTATCCGTTAGAAAAATTAATGCCTGCCATTGATTATTATTTGGAAAAAACCAATCGACGAATCACCTTCGAGTATATTCTGCTAAGTGATGTAAATGATCATAAGGAAGAGGCTCTACAGCTTGCCAAATTATTGAAGAACAAGCGTCATCTTTCTTATGTGAACTTGATTCCTTACAATCCGGTTGACGAACACAATCAATATCAACGAAGTACAAAAGAAGCGATCGTGGAATTCTACGGTACTCTACTTGAACACGGAATCAATTGTGGAGTCCGTGTAGAACAAGGGACAGATATCGATGCAGCATGCGGTCAGTTGAGAAGTAAGCAAATTAAGAAAGATAAGATTAAATCATAAGGTAGTAACAAATAGCACATGAATTCCTGTGGGGATTTATGTGCTTATTTATTAGGATGACACTAGCCGGATGCAAACCTGAGGAAGTAATGAAAGTTGGTCTCCCATTGAAGATGAAAAGGTAGAAGGATTAGCGTTTCATACATAAATCACAGATGAGCAAACAATCATAAAGGTGACTTTCAGCATCCATTTGGTATAGAGAAGATGGGAGTGCCATCATGAGGAAAATCACTATTTTGAACGTTCAAAAGAGCAAACGGACAATTTGAATCAATTCATTAAGAAAAAATAAAACCACTTGAAATCAATGTGGTTTTATTTTTTTGAATTAAATTCTAAATATATTGAATTTAGCATTCAATAATTATAGAATATAATAAAGAATGAAATATATGGAAATGAGGCGAAGCTAATGGACGTGCTCCATATGACAAGTAGAAAAAGAGAGACATACGAAATAAAGATCGAGGCCTCTCTATTATGGGAGAGTGCACTAGGGATTGCGGCTATTACGAATAAGAGGCTAATAGAAACGTTAGAAAAGCAGAAAGAATCATGGGATCAGCTAAAAAAATCTCTCTCAACGTCATTGGTAAAGGAATTAACGATTGTTGAAAAGGAAAATACGTGGAAAGCTTTATTGCTATTATTGCATCAGGAAGAATTTAAAAAGCTTTCTGAATTCACTGTATTTCTGGATGGGCTGGAAGATGAGACATTCAGGTATATCTGCCTGCCATACATCGGAAGCAAATTTCAAGAACTTCGAACCCTCGCTTCAGAAGGAGATCATGCATCCCGTAATATCTTAAAACAAAAGACGGAAGATAATCCGTTCTTTCCTGATTATATAGAATTTATTTGTACAACTGATCTTGAAAAGCTAAGAAATCATCTGAAGAATGTCATAAGTAAATGGTATGAAGAAGTGACTGCCCCACAAGCAGAAATGTTAACCGGAATTCTTACACGGGATAAACAAACGAAAACGAAAATGAGTGAAAAGTTAAAACCGGAGGCGTTGGTAGAATGGGCAACAGGAGGCATCACCTATTTACCGGAGCCTAGTGTACATAAGGTATTGTTAATACCTCAATCGATTTATCGACCATGGAATGTTGAAGGAGATATTGAAGGTGTTAAGGTCTTTTATTACCCTGTAGCCAATGACAGCATATATCCAGATGATCACTATATGCCTAGTTACTTCTTAGTGCAAAAGCATAAAGCACTTGGGGATGAAGCACGACTTCGAATGGTGAAATTGCTAAAGGGAACAGAACGTACCCTCCAGGAAATCACAAATGAGCTGAATATGGGGAAATCTACGGTACATCACCATTTAAAAATTCTTAAATCGGCAAGGCTCGTTGAGACGTTAGGTGGAAAATATCGTTTGAAAGAGAATGCTGTTCAATCTTTATCCAATGAATTGATGCACTATTTACAAGATAATTAAAGGGGGAATATGATATGGGAGAGCGGGCGGTCAAGCTTGATCAGATGGGGGATTACCCACCTTTAAAGAAAAATTATTCAGTTTTCACATTTATGGGTGGGAATCTGATTTCATTTTTCGGAGATCAAATTTATTTAATTGCTATTCCACTTATGGTGTTAACGATCACTGGGTCGCCTGTGAGTATGGGGATTGTGGCGGCACTTGAACGTCTGCCGATTCTATTGCAGCCGTTCGCAGGTATCATGTCCGATACATTCAATAGGAAGCGTCTGCTCCTCATATGTGATTTAGGGAGATGCGTACTTGTTGGTCTGATTGGGATTTTATTTATCATGGGGGAGCTAAAAATGTGGATGGTATATCCAGTGGTATTTGGTATCGGTTTATTAAGCCAAATATATAATACCTCTCAATTTGCGTCGATCCCCAGCCTTGTGCGAAAAGAAGACCTTCAGGCCGTGAATTCACTGAATTCCGGGATCTTTAATTTAGCCCTTTTCATAGCACCGGGTTTAGGAGGGTTGATTATTTCCTTCTATAACCCTGGATTTGCCCTGTTAGTGAACAGCTTTAGCTTCCTGGTATCGTTTCTTGCCATTCGGAGTCTTCGGATGAAGACAAAGGAAAGGGATTCTTCAAGGTACTCCATTTGGGGAGAAATCAGGGAAGGATTTGAATTTGTTGTAAAGACCAAACCAATCCTGTATACGAATTTGGCCATGGTGTTTTCAGTGTTCGGGACAACTTTATTTCTCACGTTATTGGTATATCATCTGAAAGATTCATTGAATGTAAATACAGCCATGATTGGTTGGTTGCTATCCATGGGTGGGGTGGGGGCCATTACAGGAGCGATTACGTCAAATCTTTTTAGGAAGCGGTTTTCCTATCGGTGGATTTTATTTACTTCATCAGTCATCGGAGGGATTTCAATCTTAATTTTCGGTTTGGTAGAATCCTATTTTTGGCTAGTGATCTTGAATGCTGTTGGGACTTTCTCCGCGTCGATGATGAGTCCATGCATCATTACGATCCGTCAAACACTGACACCTGATCACTTACTAGGCAGGGTACAAGCGACAAGCCGCCTTATGACTTGGGTTTTCATGCCTCTCGCTGCTTTCCTTGCAGGAATACTAGCTAAAGTCATGGGGACAAACCTGACTATCATACTTGCAGGAGCCATTTCAGCACTTGCCTCCATTCCCTATCTTCATCACAGTTTAAAAGATAAATAGAGGGACGGACCTCTATATGATAGGATGGATTTGGAAATCTTTTTGGTGAGGAGAATGCAGATATGAGTAATGAAACTCAATTGAAAGAGAAATTAAGAAAGATCGATTTTAATCATCCTGATGCAGTCAAAGATTCGGATTTGAATTCACTTTTGAATGAAATGATCATTCATATTGGTTCGACCGACGGAGAACTTAGAGATCGATTGATTTATACAAGTTTTTATAGACTGATGGACGGAAACTATCTATCAAGTGAACAAATGACATTTCTTCTAGATAAATGTTCAGATGAGAACCATTTGTTCTTTGGCATCGGAAAGAATGAGGATGATTCGGTTTTTACGCGGGCATTTTCATCTTTAGTCTTGGCATTACTTCTGAATAAAGATCGTACACAGTCTTTCTTACCCACTGATAAGGTTCATAAAGCGATTGATGCTTGCTTTATTTATTTAGAATCTGAAGAAGATACCCGTGGATATGTAGAAGGAAAAGGATGGGCACATAGCATTGCACACGGAGCTGATTATTTGATGGAAGCGATCCTTCATCCTGCTTTTTCTTCTGAGCTTCATGGGCGTGGTCTGCAGGTGATCAAAGATTGCTTATTGAAAGATGCTGCTTATATGGACGAAGAGGAAGGCCGATTATTTTATGCCATTGAAGCACTGCTTGATAAGGACATGAATGATGAAATTCTATACCTTTGGCTAAAAGATCTATCCAGTACTGTAAATGACGGTTTTCAGCAAGAAGGTTATTCCTACCGATTCTATAGAAAGAAAATGAATATCGAAAATTTCTATAAAACGTGTTATTTTCGACTGAAATGGAAGGGTGCAGGAAACAAAGCGAGAGCTCATATCGAAGCTGTGTTGGAAAACTGGCACAAGCACGAGTACCACTAAGGGAGGGGAGCAAAAGATGGATTCGAATCACCACGACATCACCATCATCGGAGCAGGTGTAAGTAGTGTGTTTCTCGCTTACACCTTGATGAAGAAAAATAAACATGTTTCGATTCATATGATAGATCTCGGAAAGGAACTTAGCGAACGCACTTGCGGCTTAGATGTGGAGGGAGTCTGTACATGTGAAGGAATGTGCAGTAAATACATAGGGTTTGCAGGTCTGGGGAAATCAGAGGGGAAATTTAATTATACGAATGATTTCGGTGGGAAGCTTGCGAGAAAAATAGGAGAAGAAAAAGCCATTGATTTGATGAAGGAAGTAGACGACATTCTCTGCGAATTTGGAGGGGACATCATTCCAACCTATAGCACGGAAAATGAATCACTTTCAAAAAAAGCAGGAATGGTCGATTTGCAGGTGCTCGCTACGGAGGTACGTCACTTAGGAACAAATTTGGCGAGAGAGATTTTTCAAAAGATGTATGAAGTCCTGAAAACTCATGTCAGGTTCAGTTTTAAGACTCATGTTGATGCAATTACACGGTACGAGGACGGCTTTCACATACAATCTAATAGTGGCGATTACACTACCGGAAAATTGGTGATTGGTACAGGAATGAGTGGCAGTACATGGCTGAAAAAGCAGGCAGGGTCACTCGGATTATATCCAGGAGAGACAAGGCTGGATTTGGGGATACGTGTAGAAATGAAAGGTGATCAGCTTCAATCGATATTACAAGATAGATTTGAAACGAAGCTGAAGATCGAAAGGGATTCATTCAGTGCAACCACTTATTGTATGAATCCCCGTGGCAGGATTATACCGAAGCACCAGCATGGACTGGTGATGCCTGACGGACAAAATGCCCGTGAGGAAGATAAACCAAGTGCGAATCTCAACTTCAGCTTGTTCGTGCCACGATATTTCCCCTCACATGATGAAGCGATGGATTATGCTGTGAACATCATAGGTGGAATCAATCAAGGAAGGAACCGGATTGTCGTTCAGAGATTGGAAGATTTCAAATACCATAGGAATACAGAAACGTTGGAGGGGAATCTGATAGGTCCGTCCCTCGAGGCGGAATGTGGGAATCTTCGTGTTGAGGTTCCGGAATTGTACGGGATGGCTCTCGAGGAGTTTTTAGCTTCTGTAGAAGGCCTTATTGGGGATACAATACACCCTGACACGCTTTTGTACGGATTGGATGCAAAGTTTTATGAGCCTAAATTGAGAACAAATCAAAGCTTTGAGACTGATGTAATGAATCTTTTTTTAGTGGGAGATTGTTCAGGGGAAACCCATTCTTTATCTCAGGCAGCGGCAAGCGGTGTTTATGTAGGAAGTCAACTAGCGAAAAAGAAAAATTACCAATAAATGATAAATTTAGAATAATTCGAAACCTTTCTGTGTCTTCCTACGTATTAGTAGAATAGAGGGCATGGAAAGGATTTTTTATGGGATTAAGAGTAGAAAAGAATCATTCAGAATATGAAACAAATGTAGATACTCATCAAAGAAAACAGATGTACTCACTCCTAAATGTACTTGGACTATTTATTTTCGTGGGATGGGGCCTTATGATTTTCTCTGTTCCCCTAGATCTTAACCAAAAGTTTGAATGGATTCGTGTGAAAGAGGTTCACTTAGATGGTGAAATGATGATGAATTTTTTTCTGTGCTTGATTACGGTAGGGGGTCTTTATTTTGGATTGCTATTTTTATATTTTAATAAAATGTGGGGAAGATCGTTTGTATTGATAGCTTTATGCTGTCTAGGAGCAATCGATGCTATTTTGTTTTTTCTCGTACTGTAATCGTTTTATTCAAACGGAGTAAATAATCTATGAATGGAGGCTGCCAATTTGTACTACTATTTTAATGTACTATTAACAATCGTCATCCTGATTGTAGGAACCGGTTTGGCTTTTTTCATTGATCAATTCAGTAAACAACTAGAGAAGTTTATTCCTCACCGTTTTTTATCCTTTTCGGTTATTGTGATCCTCTTTTCTTTAATGACGGGGGCTACGATGATGATCAGCCTACTGAAAGGGTGGGGCTTAATGGATACTGCATTCATTTCAAGTCTATGCTTCTTTGGACTGGGGTGGATCACGAATATTTCAAAAAGGGCCGGCATTAATCAGGCAGGAACCGCAGCTAAATTCATTACAAATAACCAATATAAATATGAATATGAATCAACAAGTTCTTCCAATAAGAGTCCCTATTTGATTGCAAGCCTATTGTTTCTTGCTATCAGTTGGGGGATTTCATTTTGGATTGCCTACATCTAGTAATAAGGATGGGTATTAGAATACATAAGTCACGAAAGGCAGGTAATAAAAATGCTGGAACTTTTTTCTTATAATTGGCAAGTGCGTGAAGAATGGTTTGAATGGTGCAGAGGAATTGATCAGTCAGAGCTCTCAAAAGAGCGTTCAGGCGGGATGGGGAGCATTCTTAAGAATCTCTTTCATGTAGCGGATTGTGAACAGATTTGGATGAATCAACTACAAGGGAATCCTGTGATGGAAAAGGATATCCATACTATCTCGACATTGGACGAAGTCATCGGATTTTCAGGAATGACCCGTCAACAAACAGAAGCCTTTCTGTCATTATGGACACCCGCATATGAAATGAAAGAATTCAATATGACATCAAAATCTGGTAAGACTTACAGCTTTTCATATAAAAAGGTAGTGCAGCATGTGTTGACGCATGAGATCCATCATATTGGACAATTATCCGTTTGGGCAAGAGAAATCGGGGTAAAGCCTATCTCAAGTGATTTGATTTTCAGATGATTACTATAGTGCTTCAGAAGGAGGATGGATAATGAGTTTCTGGACTTGGGTAGCCATTTTCATTGTCTTATTTAGTAGTATTGCTGTATCGATCATAGCTGAAAAGAAGAAATAAATGTCGTTCTTTATGATTCTTACAGATTGATGGACTCATCACTTAAAGAAAAGGAGGGATCTTCAATGAATCATCAACAAAAGCCAATCGCTGAAAAAGTGAAAATCATTCAAGGGGACAATTATGCGACTATTGAGGATACGAAGAGTTTGACCACTGAAGAAATGAAAGAGCTCGTGAATTATCTGGAACATACCCCACCCTATCACTCCTTGCCTAACTTGAAAATTCTCGTGAATCAATCATTCTCCCTGGAAGTGGATAAGTATTTAGAGGGAAAGGGATTTGAGTTGGTTGACGAATTTGTGACAGTGCATAAAAGGCTTGTGGGGTCGGAAATCGAACACCCATTTACTTTAAAAAATGCACATATGATTTCAGAAAAAGAATTTGCTCATATATGGATGCAATCCATGAAGGGCTCTCCTAATGCTCCATCTTCCTTAACCATGGATGAACATATGAAAAGTGTGGTGAAAGAGCTCGGTGAAAGCTATAAAAACTCCTGTGTTGCCATTTATGAAAAGGATCATCCAATTGGCGTCATGATGCCTCATATTGAACCAGGTACGGAAGAGGAGGGTAGATTGTTTTATTTCGGCTTGATTCCTAGCGAAAGAAGGAAGGGAAAAAGCATGGTCCTTCATCAACTGGCCCTCAATCTCTTAAATACAGATTTTCATGCTGCATATTATATTGGTGGGACAAGCAGGCATAATTCGCCTATGTTGAAAACGTTTCTCGCTAATGGATGCGAAGTGATGGATATGAATAGGGTATATAAGAAGAATCCTCTTTAGTCCTTGGCTCATGCGTGTTATACTTGATGAATTGTTCGAATAGAAAAGGAGTGATATTGTCCATGAAATACATGAAGTCGCAGATGAAACAATTAATCAGGGATAATAAAGAACTGCAGGCCCGCTTAAAAGAGTTGATGGATGAAATGAATTTAGAGCGTACATTTGCTTTAAAAGCTCTCTACCATTCGGAAGTGGCTGAAGGTGGAAAATATCAGGCTGCCTATCAAGCGCTGGACTTACCAAAAGAGTAAGTCTTTTTTTATTTCCTGAATTATATTATGCACCGTTCCCTGAATTAAGTGAAAAGCTGAACCGTTACTTTGTATATATGGTAAAATCATACATATAGAAAGGGGAGCGAAGCCATGAAATTCGTGTTTGATTTAGACGGAACCATTTGCTTTAAGGGAAAACCTGTTTCAGAAAAAATCGTGGAATGTTTACTGGATTTAAAGTCGAGTGGTCATGAACTTATTTTTGCATCTGCAAGACCCATTCGGGATATGCTTCCCGTATTGGATGTGAGGTTGCAATCATTTCCATTGATAGGAGGTAACGGTTCTCTCCTTTATAACGACGGGGAGGTCATACACTCAACTGCATTTGACCGTAATGATCTGGACACGATATTTTCTCTTATCGAAAAATTTGAAGCCACCTATTTAATTGATAGTGAGTGGGATTATGCATATACCGGTCCACTTAACCATCCAATCCTGAACTTTCTTGATCCTGCCAATCTTGCTCAAGCACTCCCTGTCACGTCATTAGAATCGATTGTAAAAATACTGCTGTTAACGTCTACAAACTTTAAAGAGCTAACCAAGCAATTAACTACGATGAATGTAGTCGTCCACTTACATACAAACGAAAATATAGTCGACATCAGTCCAGCAAACATACATAAATGGAGTGCATTAGCTACTCTCGGAGTGAGGGAAGGAGACTTTATTGCTTTTGGGAACGATTCGAATGATCTCTCTATGTTTCAAAAAGCGAAGCATTCCGTCATGATTGGGTATCATGAAGCACTTTCTAGCTTGGCTGATGACCAGGTCCGACTGTTCGGTGATTATGAAGATGAAATCATTCATAAATTGAAGGCACTATCATCCGAATATAGTGAAATAAAGCAATAATATTTATAAGGTAAAGGCTAAGGACGGGACCAGACTCGATTCTTATGCCTTTTTTTGAATCAAATGTTTGACTTGAGTAAGCATATGTATTATATTGATTGACAGGTCAACGATTGACCCCTCAATTAATAAAAAGGAGGAGGATGCTTTGTCCAACATCTGTCGTGAAGAAGAAAAAATCATTGTTCAGCTCAATGATATTTATAAGCAGATGAGCCCGAAGTTCGAGCGGTGTACAGGAATCAGTCAGTCCCGATTGGATCTTTTACACAAGTTGTATGAAGTGGAAGAAATCAGTCAGACTGCCTTGCAACGAGTAGTTAACATCGATAGCGCAGCCGTGACAAGGCACTTAAAACAACTTGAAGGTAAAGGAATGGTCTCAAGACGTAAAAACCCTGACGATAACCGGTTTACATTTGTTCGCTTGAGCGATGAGGGCCGAATGAAAATAGAAGCATATCGAGAAGAAAAGGACATTTTCATCTCAAAAGTCTTTAAGAGCTTTACAAAAGAAGAGCGTTCGGTATTATCGGATCTGCTCAATCGAATCAAGGATAATGTTCAGGAAATCGAATACTAGAAATATAGTAAATACCTACACATAAGGAGAATGCAACATGAATCAAACAAAAATTAATGACTTTAATGAAATCATTACAGGACGTCGTTCAATCCGCACCTATGACCCATCTGTTAAAATCAGCAAAGAAGAAATGACGGAAATTCTTACGGAGGCAACTCTTGCACCATCATCTGTTAACCTACAACCATGGCGTTTTGTAGTAATTGATAGCCCGGAAGGAAAAGAAACGCTAGCACCACTTGCAAAATTCAATCAAACACAAGTAACAACTTCTTCAGCTGTGATCGCTGTATTTGTAGATATGAACAGCCTTGACTATGCTGATGAAATTTATAATAAAGCAGTGGAAGAAGGATATATGCCTGCAGAAGTAAGAGACAGACAGCTACCAGCCATTAAAGGTTTGTTGGAAAACATCCCGACTGAACAATTTAGAGAAATGAATCTCATTGATGCAGGGCTCGTATCCATGCAGCTGATGCTTGCTGCACGTGCACACGGCTATGATACAAATCCGATCGGTGGTTATGAGAAGGATCAGATTGCTGAAGCGTATGGCATGGACAAAGAGCGTTATTATCCTGTCATGCTGATTTCAATTGGGAAAGCGGCAGATGCTGGCTATAAATCCGTTCGCTTACCAATTGAATCCATCACGGAATGGAAATAACATTAAAAAAGGAGAAATGACATGATCATCATACATGCAGAATTTCAAATTAACCCAATCAAAGAACAAGCATTTTTAGAAGAGATCCGTCCTCTAGTGGCATCATCTAGAGCTGAGGAAGGCAACATTTCATATGATTTAATGAAAGATACTGAAAGAGAAAGCGTCTATACAATGGTGGAGGTTTGGAAAGACTCAGCTGCCGTTGAAAGTCATAATACGAGTGAACATTTCACTTCATTTGTAGGGAGAGCTCCTGAATATCTAGCTGCTCCTTTAAATGTGACGATTTATGAAGGAAATAAGGTTGAGAAATAATAAGGTTTAAGTCACCCGGCGAATGCCGGGTTTTTTATATAGCGAACGATAATGATTACAGTCATTCACAATTTGGCACAATAATCATTGAAAGTGGCCCTATTTTCAAGAGAAGTGGCCCAATAAAGTGCAAT
Organism: uncultured Bacillaceae bacterium; assembly: GCA_963787015.1. Taxonomy (GTDB): domain Bacteria; phylum Bacillota; class Bacilli; order Bacillales; family Bacillaceae_B; genus Rossellomorea. Next base: position 537,857 of record CAWBBM010000040.1, on the reverse strand, counting down.
AGTGGCCCGATTATCATCAAAAGTGGCCCAATCACATAAAACAAACCATAAGATTAGAACCTTATTCGTATAAAGAGAACCAATATAGAGAGGGTATTGTACAAATCAAATAAAACTACCTCTTTCAATGGGTCTTCTGAGTTACATACAAATAATATGGAAAAATGTGCTATCATTGAAAGGGTTCCTACTTACATAAGGAGTGAAAATCATGACATCAGCTACTACATGGACAGACGTAGATCAATATTATACTAGTAAACTACAAAGTTCAGATTCAATCATGGAGTCAGTACTGAAAGCAAATAACGAGGCAGGACTGCCTGCAATCGATGTATCCCCGAATCAAGGGAAATTTCTTTCTTTACTTGCGCAAATGAAAGGGGCAAAACGAATTCTGGAAATTGGTACGCTCGGCGGCTATAGTACGATTTGGCTTGCACGGGCATTACCAGCAGATGGTAGTCTTGTAACGTTAGAATATAGTGAGAAGCATGCAAAAGTCGCAGCAGAAAATATTCGTAACGCCGGACTGACAGAGAAAGTAGAAATCAAAGTGGGTGCAGCCCTTGATTCATTACCTACTCTAGAAGGGGGATTTGACTTTATCTTCATTGATGCTGATAAACAAAACAATGCCAATTATTTAGAATGGGCACTCAGACTATCAATGCCTGGAACGGTCATCATTACCGATAATGTCGTACGCAGCGGAAGAGTGATCGATGCAGATAGCGAAGATGAAAGCGTCCAAGGTGTCCGTCAATTCGTTGATATGCTGTCTAATGAAAACCGGATCGATTCAACAGTTGTGCAAACAGTAGGTTCAAAAGGCTATGACGGATTTGTTATGGGAATTGTAAAAAAATAAATTGTTATTGTATTTTATTGCATTATTATGTAAAATAAATGAAAATTCAAAATCATACATGTATTGATAGGAATCAGTAGTGACTTATCTCCCTGGTTTAGAGAGCTGATGGTTGGTGAAAATCAGTCCATAGATAAGCGCGAATTACCTCCTTGAACATTCTTTGTGAACGCATTAGTAGCAAAGAACGGCCGGTCCGTTATCCGAATCGAGTGGAAGAGTGATCTTCAATGAGGGTGGTACCGCGTAAACCACGTCCCTTTTATAGGGGCGTGGTTTTTTGGCGTTGAATTTTAGATGCTCGATTGTGGTGGGTATGAGCGGATGAATAGATTTAACGGCGAAATATTCATTTTAACGGCGACATCTGAAATATAACGGCGAAATTTCGATTTTAACGGCGAAATCCAAAATATATCGGCGAATTGAAGTAAATGTACATCGCTAACCAATTACTACCATCAAACAAGGAGGAATAATCATGCATCACAAGTGGGAATCACTATCAGAATATCAGCAGATTGAAATCGAAAGGCAATTGAATCAATACAAAAATGGAGTACAGGAAATCATCCCAGAAGCAGAATTAAAACAAAAACTAGTGAAATCAATCTCCACAGGTAAGCCGTTAAAGATCAAGCTGGGTCTTGATCCAACCGCTCCAGATGTTCATTTGGGTCATACAGTCGTACTGAATAAATTAAGACAATTTCAGGATAACGGCCATATCGTTCAGCTTATTATCGGGGATTTTACCGGGAAAATCGGAGATCCGACCGGTAAATCTGTTGCAAGAATGCAACTGACAGATGAAGAAGTGAAGAGAAATGCCCAGACGTACTTTGAGCAATTTGGGAAAGTTCTCGATAAAGAAAAGGTTGAGCTTCATTACAACTCAAAATGGTTGTCTTCATTGAATCTTGAGGATGTCATTCAATTAGCTTCGAAAATTACGGTTGCCCGGTTAATTGAACGAAACGATTTCTCTAATCGGTTATCAGAGGGAAAACCGATCTCCCTTCATGAGTTTTTCTACCCTTTAATGCAAGGATACGATTCCGTTGCACTGGAAAGTGATATAGAGCTTGGTGGAACGGACCAGCAGTTTAATGTCCTGATGGGAAGGCATCTCCAGGAACATTACAATCAGGAGAAACAAGTGGTCATATTACTTCCCTTACTAGAAGGTATTGACGGCGTAGACAAAATGTCAAAATCAAAACATAACTACATCGGGATTGATGAAGACCCCAATCAAATGTTTGGAAAAACGATGTCGATTCCGGATGAACTAATTATTAAATACTTCAATCTGATAACTGATGTATCATTAGAAGAGAAGATGAGTGTAGCGAAAGGGTTAGAGGATGGTACCCTGCACCCTAGAGACGCCAAAATTCTCTTAGGTAAAACGATTGTTAGAATGTACCATGGAAGTGAAGCTGCAAGCCTAGCCGAGGGCCAATTTAAGAAAGTATTCCAGAAGGGTGCACTACCTGATGACATTCCAGAGGAAGAGTGGAAGGGTGAAGAGAAGATATCCATCGTCAATCTCCTTGTGGACTTAAAAATGCAAAACTCAAAGAGTGAGGCACGGAGGATGATAAAGAACGGTGGCATCAAACTTAATTCAGAAAAGGTATTGGATGAGCAGATTGAAGTGGAGATTGTTGATGGAATGGTTGTTCAGGTGGGGAAGAGGAAGTTTAAGAAACTAAGATGGAAGAATAGTTGATCGTGTAACGATTATTCGTCATTTGGCGATGGTTGAAGTAACGGGTAATGAAACAAATGCTATGAAAATCAATGGCATATGGGCAAAGGAGCTCTTGGGTGCTTACACATTAATCAAGAGCATGAGGAAAAAGTAGCCAGGTACAGACACTCATTTCTCTGTCAGTCATACTATTAGTATGACTGACAAAGAAGAGGAGGTTCATTAATGAACCCATATGAGTTTTACCGTCAATTCAAACCCTTTTACCTGGATGGTTATGTTCGATCTCAAGAGAATCTTTCCTTGGTGAACAATCTTCAGAAGGCACTTAATGGTGAATACAGCGCCATTGCCTGCTATGAAAAGCTTGCTAACTTAGCTCCTACTTTGGAGGAGAGACAACGAATTCTTGAAATTCAAAAAGATGAAAAGCGTCATTATAAGGCATTTAGTGATATCTATATAAATCTGACTGGAGTTCAACCCAGTCCTCAATTACAGGAAGGATGTCCCGATTCTTACAAAAAAGGCCTTGAATTTGCCATGAAGGATGAGCAGAAAACAGTTGATTTTTATTATAGCGTTTCCGACGGGGTTCAAGAAACACTCATTAAGGATACATTCCGGCGGGCAGCTGCAGATGAACAGAATCACGCCGTTTGGTTTTTGTTTTATATGATGCAAAATAAAGGAAGAGGGAGTTCCGCACGCCAAGTAGATTTTGGGGCGAAGGGTGCTCTCGCTGCGACTACACTTTCTGTTCCTCAAATGCTCATATATGCCATGCAGGACGAATATTTGGCTCAGGCGAGATATGATCGAATACTTCAGACTTTCGGTAATGTCCGCACCTTTATGCAAATCAAAGAAGCAGAGATGCGCCATATTACGGCATTGCAAACTCTGTTCGAACGATACGGAATTCCTTTACCCCAAGATCAATCCTATTCATACGTGACGACACCTGGTTCTTTAAAAAGTGCATATAGTGCAGGGGTCAAAGGAGAGATTGATAATATTGCCATGTATGATCGATTTTTGACTTTTAATCTTCCGCAGGATGTCATGATCGTCTTCACACAATTAAGAAATGCTTCACAGAATCATTTAGCTGCATTCCAAAGAGGCTTAGCGAGATGATATAACTGCCTATTTAGGGTGGTTCTTTTTTTATATAAAAAAAGAAAAAATTTAAAGGATTACACTCTTTAATTAAGGATGTTTTCGTAAACTTTGTTGCTATTGAAGGTAGCTCAGCTTTGCCCTGCGGGGTTTCAACTTTCCCGCAATTTCCGCAGGAGTATATCACCTGCAGCGAAAATCAACTTTATAAGCATCAGGACGAATCTACCTATCAAAAACGTCAAGAAAACATCAGCTTCTAACGTGTGCAGTGGTCGATTTTAGCTTGAATATGAGATGGTTGAGATCAGCTATACCCGTCATGACTTATTTGCTGACTGGAGATGATATAGATCATACTAATTATCAAACAAATCAGTGGTTCAAAGAAAGTGGCTACAAACCTTACATTAATATTTTGATGATCTCCCTATCAAACATGAAAGATGTCCCCATGACTGTGACAAGACAAAGCCTCATTTTGACATCATGAAGAAGTGGTTTTTGATGAAAAAAGAGATAGACATGTGACTTGTCTATCTCTCCTATTCGTGTTTATTTAAAAATGCCAAAAGGCTTTCCGACAGGAAGGGTCTCTTTGCCAAAGTGAGTATTGAGCACACTCGCGGCGGAACCATAAAAGCTGAACAGTGAGATAAACAATTCAGAGATTGCTGCCAATTTATGCGTAGCTTCAGGTGCAACTCCCAAAGTAGACAGGGAAAGTCCGATAAATAAGAAATCAATCAGTACAAAAATTATGAATAAGACCTTATGTGTCTCCATGGCCCCAACAGTCATAAAGATACTGAAAATTAGATAGCCAATGTACGCAATCCCCAACTGATGGGGATCGACTGCAGCAGCTGCTGCTTCCCCGAACACGCCGAATGAGATCAACCAGGATGTGCCGACCCCAAGCCAGAATAATCCGAACGCTCCAAAAGCGGTGGATCCGAATGTATTGTTATGCTTCGCATCTCCAAAGCATGCAATCAGTTGAGCAATGCCCCCAAGGAATATAGCCCAGGGTAATACGAACGAAACGCCGTCTGTCCATCCTAGTTTTGCCGAAGAAGCTACAAGTGTGACCATAGCTAGTCCGAAAAGTCCAATAGCGGATGGATCGGCTGCTGCTATTTGAACTCGTTGAGTGGTTTGTGTGTGATTCATGATGATACCTCCTATTAAACATACTTGACTAATTTACATAAAAAAGTCTCGGTATGCAATAGAAAATATGATGTAAGCGAAACTTTCATAAATTCCTTTTTGTGTTGTATCTAGCTTGGTAACGTCAGTTCACCGATAAAATCGTGATTTCGCCGTTAAATTTGGAATTTCGCCGTTAAATTGAAAATAAAGCCGTTATTCTGTATATATCGCCGATAAAATGTTCCTTCGCATCTGATCACCATTATCAGAAGGTGTAAATTTCAATAATCATGCCATTCAATGAAACCGAAATGCCGGATAATCTCAAAAAAGATCATCCGGCATTTCGATGTGCCCTCAAGAACAAGGTATTCGCAACAAAATAACGCATGAAATGAGTCAATCCTACATACATATCAATTGGGGACAGATATTTTCTCATAGACTCCTCTGAAAGGAGGTGAGAACAATGGAGGACTACTATATTTTCATGCTCATGTTTCAAGCGGGCAGTTTCATCATTTCGTTATTGAATCATATTGAAAAATAGAAAACTCCAGGAACATTTTCCGGACTATGACTGGACTCATAGTGCGGATTTTTTTCTATTGTCATTCCTTCCCCTTTATTTTATGTTGATCATCCCGATAATATACGTTTCTATTAAAATAGTAATCATGCCTCAATGTTTCTAATTCCCCACTTTGTTGTTATCATAAGTAGACATATACTCAACGATATATATTTATGGAAGGAACCATTCTCTTGAAAGTTATAAATCAAAAACTCATAAAAGATCGATGCGGTACCGTTTCTTTCAAGCGTGGAGAGACGTATTACCGATCCAATAAAGTGAAGGTAGACGAATCGACCAGTCAATATTGTGAAGCGACAGTTGTGGGGGAGGAAGATTTCCACGTCACAATACTTGTGGATGCCATGGGTGAAATAGAAGCCCGTTGCAGTTGTCCGAAGCTTGCATCCTTTGATAGGGATTGTCAGCATATCGCTGCGGTCCTACTTTTGATTCAGAATCAGCAGAAAAGCGGAAAAAGCACTGAAGAGAACGTGACAGAAGACTTTTTCACCCTTTTTCAGGAGGAGTCCTTTCGATCAACAGGCAAGCTCCGGCATTTTGAAAACAGACAGATTCTGCAAAGTGAATTCTTGATAAAATTAATACCCTCCAAAACAGGGGAAGAAATGATCGGGATCGAATTCACAATAGATTCTAAAAAAGTGCACCCTATCCGATCGTTTCTGAAAAATATAAACGAAGGGAAACCTTTTTATCTTTCAGACTCCATCATCTTCAATCAGGAGTTTCATTGTTTCGAAAATGAAACCGATGCCGTCATTCAACATCTTGTGAAAGTGTCTAGAGATTCTTCGAAAGAAAAGAACAGCAGTGAATGTTTGCTTATCCCTCCATCATCATGGGAGCAAATTGTACCGTTATTGATGCGAACTGATAATGTAAAAGTACAGCAAGATGATCGGATTTTTGAGGGTATCAGGGAAAAGGAACTGCCTCTTCCGTTGCAATTCAGATTTGGACAAGATGAACACGGTGGATATCGCCTACACATATCTGGTTTAGGGAATATCGCTGTTCTTGATGAGTATCTAACTGTCATTCATGAAGGAACAATTACAAGGCTCGATAGCATGGACTGCAAGAGACTAGCTGAATTAAAAAGACTTCTCGACAGTTCAGAATCAAATTTCATTCCGATTCCACAATCTCAGATTGGATTTTTCCTTGAGAAAGTGGCCGTTGGATTGAAGAAGTTAGGGGAGGTGCACATATCAGAAGACATTGCCCGAAGATTGGAAACGGCTCCCCTTGTGGCAAAATTGTATCTCGACAGGGTGAAGAATCGCTTGTTAGCCGGACTTGAATTTCATTATGAGCAAGTCGTTATACACCCATTGGAAAATCGGGAACCCCCATCAGGATCTCTGCTGATCCGTGATGTAGAGAAAGAAGATACCATCCTTGATTGGATGGAGGAGTTTTCATTTGGTAAAACGGAAGGTGGTTATTTTTTACATAACGAGGATTTAGAGTATGAGTTTCTATCCTATGGAGTGACAAAGATTCAAAAACATGTTCAAATCTTTGCCACAACGGCAGTGAGAAACAGGATATCCAAAGAAAAGAATGCACCAAAAATTCGGGTCAAGGTGAAAAAGGAACGAATGAACTGGCTGGAGTTCAAGTTTGAAATGGACGGTGTTCCCGACCGGAATATTATGGAGATACTTGATGCACTGCAAGAAAAACGCAAGTATTACCGGATGCGAAACGGTTCGCTGCTGTCTCTTGAAACAAGAGAATTTCAAGATATTCAGCGGTTCATTCATTCGTCACAAGCAGATAAAAATGATCTTGTTAAGGGGATTCTGCTACCATTACATCAAAGCCTGGATCTTCTCGATACAGTAGATGTTGGTCATCTGTTTAGATTGGAGGAATCCTTTAAAGATTTTTATCACCAAATCATGCATCCAGACAGTATGGAGGTCTCTGTTCCATCAAGCTTGGATTCAATTCTGAGAGATTATCAGAAGACCGGCTACAGGTGGATGAAGGTACTCTCCTTTTATGGACTCGGAGGGATTTTAGCCGATGATATGGGATTGGGTAAGACACTCCAGAGTATCGCCTTCATTGTATCCGAGCTTGAACAGATCAGGTCCCGGAACTTGCCTGCATTGATTGTCTGTCCTTCTTCGCTTACGTATAACTGGAAAAATGAATTTGAGAAGTTTGCTCCTGAAATACGCTCTGCCATCCTAGATGGAAACAAAGCAGAACGAGGGAAGAAGCAGAAGGAAATGAAAGATGTTGACGTGATCATTATTTCTTATCCATTACTCAGAAGCGATAGTAGGTGGTATGAGCTTCAGACGTTTCATACCGTTTTTTATGATGAGGCACAAGCTTTTAAAAATCCTCTCACACAGACGGCAAGAAGCGTTAAGAAGATCGATGCAGAGAATCGTTTCGCCTTAACGGGTACGCCAGTGGAAAATTCACTTGAGGAGCTGTGGTCAATCTTTCATGTCATATTTCCGGGATTATTCCGCGGACTCAAGGATTACAGCCGCCTTACCAAAAAAGATATAGCAAAAAGAATCAGACCTTTTGTTCTGAGAAGATTGAAACATGATGTATTATCAGAACTTCCGGGAAAACAGGAAATCATCGATTCAGTGGAACTGCTTCCGAAGCAGAAGGAGCTATATGCCGCCTACCTTGCGAAACTGAGGCATGATACACTCAAGCATTTAGATAAGAATACACTGAGGAAAAACAAAATCAAAATTCTGGCCGGCTTGACCAGGTTAAGACAAATATGCTGTCATCCCGGGTTATTTGTAGAAGGCTATCAGGGGTCATCAGCGAAATTCATGCAGCTAATGAACATGTTGGAGGAGTCCAGGTTATCAGGCAGAAGGGTCCTGGTTTTTTCGCAGTTTACGAAAATGCTTGAGATGATTGGAAGAGAACTTTCAGGGAAAGGCCAACCTTACTTTTACCTGAATGGAGCCACTCCTTCAGAAGAGAGAGTAGAGATGTGCAACCGATTTAACGAAGGGGAACGGGATCTATTTCTCATATCGTTGAAAGCAGGGGGAACTGGACTTAATTTAACCAGTGCTGATACGGTCATTTTGTATGATACATGGTGGAATCCGGCAGTAGAGGAACAAGCGGCAGATCGTGCCCACCGGATGGGGCAGAAAAATGCGGTCCAGGTGATTAAGCTTATCGCCAAAGGAACGATTGAAGAGAAGATGAACGAGCTTCAGGATAAAAAAAGGCATCTGATCCAGGAAGTCATGAACCCAGATGAAAAGGTTGTACAAACCATGACAGAGGATGAATTGAAGGAAATATTATCTTTGGAGCAACAAACAATAGAATGAAAGTAGAGTTTATACATGTTTTAGGAGATACTATTAGGGGCGATGATGAAACCTTTAGTCATCTCCTACTTTAGTTTATCCGAAAGAACAAATCAAAAGGGGTACAATTATGACATTACCTATGACAGAAAATGAAATCACCCTAGCCATTATCCAAAGCTTGAAAGATGGTAAGAAAAATATTTTTTTAGACATCATCGAAGAGCTGCAGCCTTATGATATCGCTCAGCAATATTTACATATCCCATCCAAGCATCGGAATAAATTTCTGTTGTATTTACCCCTTGAGGAATTAACGGAATTCATTCAAGAGATTGAAAGAGAAGATCAGTTGATCGTTTTAGAAAAATTAGGGATTGAAAAATCGACCAAAGTACTCGACCTGATGGAGAATGACAACCTCGCCACTTTGTTGACAGATTTAGAGCCTGAGAAAATAGAGGAACTATTGTCAGAAATGAGTCATGCCGAGTCTCAGGTCGTCCAGAATCTGATGGCCTATCAACCGGAAACTGCCGGTCGTATCATGAACAATCGATATGTCTGGATACCTAAACACTACACCGTTCGTGAAGCGGTGGATAAACTTAAGCATTTCGCCGAATTAGCCGAGTATCTTAACTATATGTATGTCATTGATGAAGAGAAGAAATTGATAGGGGTTATTTCATACAAGGATTTATTGCTTAGTGAGTTAGTAGATAAAATAGAAGATATCATGTACAGCCGTGTGGTTAAAGTGGACGTTCATACCGATCAGGAAGAAGTGGCGAAATTGATCAGCCGGTATGATTTCATCACGCTTCCGGTTATTGAAGAAGATGAAAGACTGGTAGGGGTCATTACCGTCGATGACATCATTGATGTTGTCATTCAAGAAGCCAATGAAGATATCGAGAAGTTGTCGGCATCGGGGAAGTCCATCGACTTTACGACCAAACCATTCGTCGCAGCCTATCGCCGTCTACCATGGCTCATTTTGTTATTATTCATAGGTCTTGTATCTGGAAGTATCATCGACAGATTCTCTGCAACCCTTGAACAAGTGGTGGCGCTTGCATTCTTTATGCCAATGATTGCCGGTATGACGGGGAATACGGGTACGCAATCACTTGCAGTTGTTGTAAGGGGGCTGGTTTCAAATGATTTAGATGTGAGACAAGTTATGAAGCTGGTTTTTCGTGAATTATGGGTGGGTATCATTATTGGTATTACCTGTGCTGTCATGATTGCCCTCATCGCATTTGTGTGGCAGGGAAATATCGTGCTGGGATTGGTAGTAGGAAGCTCATTACTTATCACCCTTATTATCGGGACACTGGCCGGAACCATCATTCCCCTCATCCTTTATAAATTCAATATCGATCCTGCTGTAGCATCCGGTCCATTGATTACTACGATTAATGATATACTTTCCCTTCTCATCTATTTTGGGATTGCTACAATGTTTATTACGAAATTAATGTAATGTATTTGGCAAAAAAATCTTGTGTTGATAAAATGTATAGAGAATGGCAATGGAGTTTGCCTTATTTACTGAAATGAAAGAAACTCCTACTGATACATTTGTATTAGTAGGAGTTTCTTTCATTAAGATAAAGCACAAATGAGGTGGGAATATGGTATATATATTTGTTGGGGCGGCCGGAATGGTAGGAGCTTTATTACGGTACTATCTTGGAGTACTTGCAGGGGATTGGTGGAACTATGCGTTTCCTTTGGGCACCTTTCTGGCAAATATGATCGGGAGCTTCACTTTGGGTTTGATAACAACCTATTTTTTTCAAAAAAAGAACGTTCATCCTATGTTTGCAACCGCCATTGGAACAGGATTGATCGGATCATTCACTACGTTCTCCACATTTAGTGTGGAAACAGTGAATCTTCTATCCCATTCACATCTGTTCCTAGCATTCATCTACGTAATTGGGAGTGCTTTCGGCGGTCTGTTTATGTCTTTTGCAGGCTTTACGATCGGAAAACATAAATTCAATCAGTACAAGCAGAAGGAGGCATAAAGATGATTGTTCATGGAATGATGGTGGCTATCGGTGGCTTCTTTGGGGCACTTTCCCGCTTTGCTGTCAGTCGTTTATTCAAAAAGTACCACACGTCTGATTTTCCATACGCTACGTTATGTGTGAATGTAGTCGGGTCTTATTTTCTAGGATATGTGATTGGAACTGGAATTAATGAATCAGGTATGCTTCTTCTTGGCACAGGCTTCCTTGGGGCATTTACAACCTTTTCTACATTTAAACTGGAAAATATTCAGCTTTATGCCGGAAAAAAATGGAAGCCCCTGGTAGCTTATCTATTTCTCAGCTATACGATTGGCATTTTGTTCGCTTTTTTAGGGATGTCAGTGGGGAGATAGTTACAATAACAAATAAATGGAAAGGATGAAGTATGTGACGAAGCTCAGGATAGCCCCCTGAGCTTATTATCACAATGATATTGTTCATTTTAAATAGGTTGTAAATGACCCATTTCACCATATTTTTCAATCCTTAAATATTCGCCCCACACTCTTTTTCTACCAATATCAGAAGTCATCCAGTTGTCTCTGTTTACTTCGATTCCATGATAGGTAGTGGGGAATGTATAAGGAATGTAATCGATTCTTTCAGGCAAATGCTTCATTAATGTGCGCAGTTGTCTTCCGGTGGCATGACTTTTGCATATCACCATAAGGGACTTGATGGAAAAAAAATCAAAGACTTCTTTCGCATAGAGTACATTTTCAAGAGAGTTTGAGGATTTGTCTTCATAGACGATCTGATTTGATGGAATTCCAGCTTGCTGAAGGTGTGAGATGATGACGTCCGCTTCTGAATAATCCTCATGTTGATTCCCTTCCCATTCAGGGTGGGAAACCCCCGTTAGGCTTCTTCCTCCAGTGACCACAATTTTTTGTATGTAATTCTTTTCGTAAGCTTCAATGGCTCTCTCCCAATGGCCACTATGTGTGCCGCTGAAGACAAAAAGAACGTCACAAGCTTTGGGTGTAATGTTCATACCGAACGTAAGATCTGTTAAAAAATCAATTTCTCCTTGAGTTAACTCCGGTACAAGCGGTTCCCGTGGAATAATCGGTTTCATTTTTCCATCTCCTTAAAGTCATAATCTCCTGTCATGCTCCAGTATTCTTCATTAGTAGATATAAACAAAGGCCCAATCGTTCTTCTATGAGATTGGGCTTTTTGATGAAGACTGGTTTTTTTAATACTCTCTTCAATTTGTTTAAAGTGTTCAATTGATTCATATTTCCAGATGGCTGTGATCTTTGTGCACTCTGCATTCACCCAACGACCTATTAATTCTGCTCCATGACGTCGTTGATTAGGTAATAAGTATTCATGAAATAGATGATTGAACTTTGGTAAAACACTTGGAATGATTTCATATGTTCGAGTTCTGTATACCATAATATTCCTCCTTTAGAAGTAATTTTACATGTTTATTCATGTTCGTTCAATATTATTATTTAATTTATTCGTGTTTTTGCGTTTTATTTGCATTGTTATGAAATAATTGATTCATTAAACAAGAAGATAAGGTGAGTAAACCATTATGTGAAAATAATATTGACCAGGATGGTCAAAGTGATTAAAATGAAATTGACCACCTTGGTCTAATACTTGTCCTGGTTAAAGGAGGTAGAGAACGATTGTTTAAATCGTTAAACATTGATCCTGGGAAAGAAGATCGAATCATTAAGGCTGCAACCCGGGTTTTTGCCGAGAACGGTTATGAGAAAGCATCCACAAATGCCATCGTGAAGGAAGCAAAGATATCAAAGGGGATACTTTTTCATTATTTTAAAAGTAAAAAGGAATTGTACGTTTCCCTGTATGAACATCTATCGAATCTATTTACAGAAAAAATTTATGAGCGGATCGACTGGAATGAGCATGATATTTTCGTCACGATTCGTTCAGTGACATTGATCAAATTTGAACTCTTTTCTGTATACCCTAATCTGATCAATTTCCTGACTAGTGCCTTTTCAGAGGAAGCTCCTGAAGTGAAAGACGATATTGAGAAATATAAAACCAAAATGGTGGAGAGTAGTTTTGCAACATTATTCTCTAAAATCGATACGTCAAAATTCAAAGAAGGGCTCGATGTGAAAAAGTCGATTCAAATTATTTATTGGACCTTTGAGGGGTTTGCCAATCAACAACAGCAAAAAGCGAAGTCCGTTTCAGTTGATGAAATCAATCAAGAAGAAGTCCTGGCAGAAATCGATGCGTATATCGAATTATTAAAGATTACATTTTATAAATAGACTTAGTGAAAAGGGAGGAAGAGAGTATGAATGTCATCGATATTCATTTACTGACAAAAAACTATGGGAAATCCAGAGGTATTACTGATATCAGTTTCCATGTTGAAGAAGGGGAAATCTTTGGTTTTATCGGACCAAACGGGGCTGGCAAATCGACGACAATTCGAACCCTTCTTTCATTGATTCATCCGACGAGCGGAAGTGCCACCATTTTTGGTAAAGACTGTATTGAATTTGCCCCTGAAATCGCTAAAGAAGTAGGTTACCTACCATCTGAAGTGTTTTATTATGACAATATGAAGGTAATGGATCTTCTGAAATATTCTGCTAGCTTTTATAAAAAGGATTGTACGAAAAGAATAAAGGAATTGGTCCAAATATTGAACCTGGATGTAACCAAGAAAATTGATGACCTTTCACTGGGTAACAAAAAGAAGGTGGGGATCATACAGGGTTTGCTGCATGAACCTAAACTGATTATTTTAGATGAGCCTACCTCAGGGCTTGATCCACTTATGCAGCAAAAATTCTTTGAGTTGCTTAAGGCTGAAAATGAAAAAGGAGCGACCATTTTATTTTCATCTCATATTCTGAGTGAAGTGCAGAGACTTTGTGATCGTGTAGCGATCATTAAAGAAGGAAAAATCGTTCAAGTTGAGAAGATCAGCACGTTAAAAGAAAACAATCATAAAAAATTCAAGGTAGAAATTAAGGATGATTTAGACCCTTCTTACTTTGAACTTGAAGGGGTAAGCAACCTGACAATAAAGGAGGATCATATAAGCTTCCTGTTTAGAGGGGATATCAATACAGTAATGAAGAAGATTGCTGATATTCCAATAAGGAATCTTTGGATCGAGGAGCCTGACTTAGAAGAAATCTTTATGCACTATTACGAAAAGGAGGCTTGATTCTTTATGAATATCTTCCTTTATGAACTGAAGGCTAATCGGAAATCCACGCTGATTTGGACCGGAGCACTCGTTGCATTGGCTATTCTGTTCATGGCCATGTTCCCGTCCATTTCTAAAGAAATCGACGAATTCAAAAAGCTGCTGGAGGGGTTTCCGGAAGGTGTTCGAAAAGCTTTGGGGATTCAGGTTGAAAGCATTGGATCCCTTAACGGATTCTATTCTTATGTATTTTTGTACATTACATTATGCGGTGCCATTCAAGCCATGAATCTTGGAATATCGATCAGCTCGAAGGAAATCAGGGAAAAGACAGCTGATTTTCTTTTAACTAAACCGGTAAGCCGTTCGAAGATTCTTGGGTCTAAACTGTTGGCAGCCCTGACATTATTACTATTTACAAATATTGTCTATATTCTTTCTGCCATCCTGATTGCCAATTTGGCAAAGGAGGAATCGTTCAGTCTGACCGTATTTTTGTTGATTTCCCTTACACTCCTATTTACTCAGCTGATGATGTTTGCCATTGGCATTTTCATTGCGGTAATGTTTCCAAAGGTGAAATCGGTCATTACCGTTTCTCTAGGTGTGGTTTTCGCGTTCTTTTTAATTGGGATGGTCGCTGCAACGGAAGAGGTGAGTCGCTATTTCACCCCATTTAAATACTTTGATTACACCTATATTATGAAACAGGAGAGATATGAATGGTCATTTCTGTTTGTGGGCTTGATTTTGATTACGATCTCCCTGGCTGTAAGCTATTTTATTTATAACAAAAAAGACATTCATACGGTTTAAAGGAGGGAACTCATATGAACGTGTATATTAGAGAAATGAAAGCTCATCGCAAATCCCTTATCATATGGTGTATTGGAATGATCGCTTTAATCGGATCTGGAATGGGCAAGTATGCAGGCTTCTCTTCTTCAGGTCAATCCATGAATGATTTGATGGAAGAAATGCCTAAATCTCTGCAAGCATTTCTAGGCTTAGGTACCCTTGATTTGTCGACGGCAATTGGGTATTTTGGCGTGCTCTTTCTATATGTATTGTTACTTGCAACCATCCATGGAGCAATGATCGGTGCAACTATCATTTCCAAGGAAGAGAGGGATAAAACCGTCGAATTTTTATTCGTCAAACCTCTTCGGAGAAAGAAAATCATAGGGATCAAGCTGCTGGCAGCCTTGACTCAAATCGGGATACTCGCACTTATCGCCTGGATTTCCTCCTTGTTGATCGTGGGGCATTACAGTAAAGATGTTTCCATAGCAAGTGATGTAGGAACCACTATGTTGGGAATGTTCATTTTACAATTATTATTTATGGTGATTGGAACAGCCATCGCAGCTTCTAGTAAAAAGCCGGGAAAAGCAGCGGCATTGTCCACAGGCATATTGTTGCTATGCTTTATTCTATCCTTCGCAATAGACTTGAGTGAAAAAATCGAGGGTTTGAAATACTTCACGCCATTTAAATATTTTGAAGCCAAGAACGTGATAGATGGAGGAGGTTTGGATTCCGTGTTTGTCGGTATCTCTCTTGTCCTGATAGGGGTGTTGGCAGTTTCTACGTTTATGTTTTATGAGAAGAGGGATTTGAACATATAGGTGAAGGGATACTTCCAACAAAAGTTAGAATAAGAGTAATCTGATGATATGAAAATCCGGTACAGGAAAAATGGGGAAAATGAAGAAAAAGGATCTGTTCCACAAGGAGCAGATCCTTTCTTGATTGGGATTATAATTTTGATTTCAACTCTTTAATCTGTTCAATATGCCTTTTTTCGTGATAACCAATAAACGGGACCCATTCATCCAAACGAATCTTATCGAATATAGGGTGAGGATACGCTTTTTTCTGTAAATCCTCCTTGCTTGTTGTTTCTAGGAAAGAAAGTAAATCTTTTCGTGATGCCTCTAATTTACCTTTCATTTCTTGAAGGCTCAGCTTTTCTTCTGTTGGAACGACAAAAGGAGGAGCCTCTACTTTTGTAGAGCGATTGACCGTAAAGTGCACCGGCTTGGATTCGACTTCTTGAACTTCTCCTTTTTCTAACGTCGTTTGAATCGCTTTCGTCAAAGATCGTTCCATTAGATACAGATGATCCAGTACCTGCATAATTGTCCAACGGCCGTCTTCAACTCGTTTGTTTAATTGCTCATCAGTTAAATCATTCACATTATTTAACAATTCAAAACGGATATCATCAATGATCTTTTTTTCTTTATCCATACAAGATCCTCCTCATAATTGCTTTCAAACCTATTTTACTCTTGAGAAAGAAGGACGTACAGTAATAGCCATTTGAGAAAAGGATTTTCACTCTAAAAAGGGAAAATAAAAAACGAAAAGCCGAAATTGAGCTTTTCGTTCAATATAATGATAACTCTTTACCTTTCACTTTCTGCCTTTTCCATCTCCCCATCAAAATCAGGGGCGATGGCTTTACGGATAAACAAGGAAATCACGAAAGAAGTGGCTGCTAATGCCAGCGCGAACCAATAAGCATGGTGAACTCCATAGGTCATTGCGCTTGCAAGGATACCTTCAGTTATAACACCGGATTGTTCTTCGATATATCCTGCCTGACTTTGAGTCATGATACTGACAAAGATGGAAACGCCAAGTGCACCTGCAACGGGCTGCAGGGTATTGGCGATGGCGGTTCCATGGGGATATAAGTGCTTTGGCAGTTCATTTAATCCGTTCGTTTGTGCAGGCATCATGATGGCAGAAATAGAGAGCATAAGTACCATGTAGACGAGTACAAATAACCAAATCGGAGTCGATGGATTAATCGTACTAAAGAAGATCATGACCCCGACCAACGTCAGTGTTCCTGGGATGATCAGTTTCCTTGGCCCATATTTATCGAATAGGGAACCCATGGTTGGAGACATCAGACCATTTAAAAGTGCTCCTGGAAGTAATAAAAGCCCTGCAGCTTTAGCTGAATAGCCTAGAGGACCCTGCAAGTACATGGGCATCACGATTTCCGATGCAAACATGGCCATGATGACGATGACAAAAATGGCAACGCCTCTCGTATAGCTTCTGTAGCGGAAAACGCGAACATCAAGGAGTGGTTCTTCAAGTTTTAATTGACGGATGACAAAAAGTATCAAACTGATCAATGATCCCACTATAATTAAGAGGATTTTCACTGATGTAAATCCTGCTCCTTCTTCGCCTGCTGCACTAAATCCATAAACGATTCCCCCAATCCCGATGGAAGAAAGGATGATGGAAAAGACATCTACTCCAGGGCGGGTTACTTCGCCGACATTTTGTAAATATTTCAGCGCAAACAGAATTGAAAATACGGCAAATGGAATGACCGTGATGAATAACCATCTCCATCCTAAGAAGTCGACAATCACACCTGATAGGGTGGGGCCAATGGCTGGTGCGAACATGATGACCAACCCGAAAGTACCCATGATTTTACCACGTACTTCAGGTCGATAAATCAATAATATAGCATTCATAATTACGGGAATAAGTAAGCCTGTTCCGACGGCTTGTATCATTCTTCCTGCAAGGAGCATGGGGAAGTTCAAGGCACATGCTGCGATAATGGTTCCGAGAAGAAACACACTCATTACACCTATGAACATTTGTCTTGTTGTAAACCATTGAATGAGTAAAGCAGATATAGGCATCAAAACACCCATGACGAGCATGAATCCAGTCGCAAGCCATTGAACTGTTGGAGCATCCACGTTAAAGACGTTCATCAATTCTGTCAGGGCGATATTTAATAATGTCTCATTCAATATGGCGAAAAACGCACCAATCATAAATGTTATGAGGATTGCTTTTGTATTTATTTTAGTTGTCATGTAGTTCCTCCAGAAAAAGTATAAAATATATCACTTAACTATAATGCTTGATACAGGAAAATATCTCAAGGACTCGAACATTATTTCAAGAAAAAGAGGGGAGACAAAAATGTCTCCCCTCTGGATGTATCATGTTAAGCTACCCGTTTTCTTCTTCTGAAGCGGTGGAAGACCAGGTACATCATCGGGACAATGATCAGCGTTAAGACAGCTGAAAACAGAATACCCGAAATGATGGTAACGGCAAGCGGAGTGAACAGGGCATCACCGCTTACTGCCACTGGAATCAGTGCGACAATCGAAGTGAGGGCCGTTAGCAGGATAGGACGTAATCGTGTACGACCTGATTCAACGACTGCATCCTTCACACTCATGCCAGTCTTCAGTCCTTGTTCAATGAATTCAATTAGTACAACCGAATTCCGCACAACGATTCCGGTCAAGGAAACCATTCCCATCACTGCCAGGAAGCTGATAGGTGTTTGAGTGACAAACAATCCAAGGATCGCACCGGCAATCGCCAGATATACAGCAACCAGGACTAGGAAAGGCAGAGATAAAGAATTGAACTGAAGAGCGATTAATAAGTACACCAGGAAAATGACGATGGTAAATAAAATGGTGATCTCCGCAAAGAAATCATTTTGCGCTTCATTTTCCCCACCTAATGTAATGGAGTAGTTATTGTCTTCAAGATCTTTACGAACGTCTTTCACGATTTCCTGTACATTTTCTTTATAATTCTCTTCGTTCCCTGGGAAGGCACGTATCGTAATAGAACGTTCTCCATTCTTATGAGGGATGAGTTGAAGTTCTTCCTTCTTCTCGGGAGTCACCAGCTCATCAAGCGAAATCATCTTAGGCGGTCCGGCAGGGTTTGTAGCCGCTGCAGGAACTTCCAGGGAAGAAAGCTCCACTTCATTTTCATTTCCTTTTAAGAGGAGAGTCATATCACGTTTTGTTACACCATTATCAAATGCTTTCATTGGAATGCCTTCTGTAGCTAAGCGAAGCTGTTGGCTGACATCATTAATGGTGATGCCATTTTCTTCGAGTTTCTCGCGACTTGGCACATACTCTATCGTGGGTTCCATTTCTCCGACATTATCAACGACCAAATCGGTATCCAATGTATTGATTTCAGTAGAAATTTTATCGCGAAGCTTTACCAGTCGATCGATATCAGGACCTGAAACCGTTACCGTTACAGGAGCTCCTGCAGGGGGACCTTGTTGGATTGTTTCCATGAAGATCTTCGCTTCAGGGTATTCTTTTCGTAATTTGTCCGTCCACTTATCTATCAATCCTTGGGCAGTCTGGTTTTTACGATCGACTCTTGCTACCAACTGTCCTGTATTTTGTCCGGAATTGGATAGAGAGCTGTTGAACAGATTAGGTAATCCTGTACCTGCAAAAGCAGAAGTTTCATAGACACCATCATCTGTTTTTAATCGTTGTTGGATTTCTTCCAGAGTGCTTGAAGTTTCTTCTATTGTTGTACCAATTGGTAGTGTGACATCCACAGTTACTTCTTCACGATCTGCTGATGGGAAGAATTCAAATGGTGTCAGAGCAATCAAGCCAAAGATTGCAGTCGTAAACACAAGACCGATGGCCGATACAACGAAAGGCCTTTTTGAAAACTTGTTCAGAACTGTATCGGCATAAAAATCAGCGATCTTATTCAACGGTTTCCCTAATAACCCAGGGGCATCGGAAACTTTTTTCTTGGTCTTACTATAAAGTAAGTATCTCATAATGGGAACGAAAATCAGGGCGACCAGTGTAGATGCAATGATGGTTGTAATCAATACTGTCGGTAACGCTCTGATGAAAGCTCCATTTCCACCTGATAAGAAAATGAGCGGAAGGAATGTAAACACAATGGCAAGAGAGGAAGTCACGATTGACACCCAAATCTCTTTCACTCCGGTTACGGCACCCTTCAGTGCTCCATCACCAAGTTTATAGCGACGTTGGATATTGTCATTCACCACGATTGAGTCATCGACCAGGATACCGAGGGCAATGATGGCCCCTATAACGGAAATCTGATTCAGATCCACACCCGCAAATGGCAGGGGGATCAATCCCATCAACACGGAAATCGGTACTGCAAGTGCCACCACGAATGCACCGGATACCGTCAGTCCAAGGGCTGTGGTCAGAACAACCGCGACAACTGAAATGGCAAGAGACTTAAATAATCCATCGAAAATGTCCGTTACGGTGGAAGCTTGAGAATAATAAGGAACAAGTTTAACATCAGAAGGCAGAGAGTCTGACAGTTCCTCCACTTTGTCACTTACTCTTTCATCTACGGTAGGAATATCTTCCCCCGGCTGTACAAAGGCAGTAAATGAAACGGAAGGCTTACCTTCGAAGGTTACAATGTCTTTGATCTCTTTAGGGGAAATCTTGACGTTTGCGAGATCTTCAAGGAAAATCGATTCCCCTTGAGTGTTCTTTCCGACAAAGAGTTTGTTCATTTCATCAAGAGTAGTAAAGTGATCGACGGTTAATTGAACAACCTCTTTATTCACCTCCTGTTTTCCGAGGGGAGTGGGATAATATTCGTTATTGATAGCACCCATGACAGTATTGGGGTTAAGACCTGTTGCTTTTAGTTCCTTCTGTTTTAGTTCAATAACAATTTCTTCTTCAGGCAACCCTTTGACCGTCACGCTTGAGACACCTGATAAATCCTCTACTTCTTCTTTCCATCTGTTCACTTCTTCATCAAGCTCAAGAAGTGTTTCTTTCTTATCACTGGTTAAATGATAAGAAACAATTGGCATTTTCACAGTAGATTCATTGACTTCAGGATCGAACACTTCTTCAGGAAAGGAAGTTGAAGCATCAGAGACGGCTTGCCGCACATCCCCAAACACTTCTTTTTTGTCTTCTCCATCTTCAACCTCTACAATAATGGTAGAGAAACCTGCTGCAGAAGAGGAACTGATTTCTTTAATACCACTGATTGACTGAAGGGAAGATTCAATGGGATTGGTTATGGTCCTCTCTACTGAATCAACGGTTGCACCGGGATAAACGGTGTTGACTGTGCCGATATTAACACTTGTTTCCGGTATTTCCCTTTGAGGTAATTGTAAAAAGGTGAAAATTCCGATAATCACAAATAATAAAATGAATATCAGAACGATTTTCGAACGATTTAAAATGGCTTTTAACATGAATGAATCCTCCTTTAATGTTATTTGACTTGTGGGTCATTGGTTCTTTTAGGTGAGTGGTGAAATATTGATATAACGGTCATTTAGTTAGTTGACTCACTAGTCATTTTACCTAAAAAAAATGTGTAGTCAAGAAATAATGTTCTTCTATTTTTTGCTGAGTATGGTTAAAATGAGAGAGGGAATGTTTTTCTCGGGATATAGAGGTGTAGAATATGGACAAACGAAACGCGATTCTCGAATCAGCAGTGGAACTCTTTGCAGCCCATGGTTACAATCAGACGTCCATGCAGCAAATTGCCGAAAGTGTAGGCATATCAAAAGGCTCGCTTTACTTATTTTTTCAATCAAAAGAAGATTTAATCATATCGATTTATGAACATTATCAGCAACTCGTATTTGAACGGGCATTCGTTGTTGGACTGGACGGAAATTTGCCTCCTATGGAGCGATTCGCCAAACAGTTCCAAGTACAATTCGAAGGGATATTGGAGTACAAGTCCTATATGAAGATGCATATGAGAGGTGAGTCGGCTAAGAATAGTGAAAAGCTTGCGGCCATGGAGCACCGTATGAGGGGAAGGCTGTTCAGCTGGCTCGGACACAATCTGTTGGATGTGTACGGAGAAGAAATCAGACCTTACAAATGGGACCTTATGTGGATGACTCAATCGATCTACTCATCGTATATGATGCTGATGATTTCACAGGATGATTCCCTTGATCCAGAAATACTGGGCACACATATCGTCAGACAGATTACCCTTCTGGCAAATGATTTCTTAGGTGGGAACAGCTCCCCATTATTGGATGATGATCTGATGAAGCCTTTTACTGTCAGTATGGATAAGGAAGGAGCCTTCATTTCCTTTGAAAAAAGGGAGAATGCATGGAAGGCATTGTATGAAAAGATCAAGGAATTGAATCCAACTCATGTTAACTACCTCATGACCATAGCAAACCGGATTTCAGAGCAATGCCGTGAAACTGATCCAGACGAGTTGATCATCAAAGGACTTTTCAGATTGTTAATGGAAGAAAAGGAAATAAGAGTAGAAGCCGAAGAATTAGAAAAGCAGCTCCTTCCTGAAAAATAGGGAAGGGGTTTTTTATGGTCCTTATAATTATACGGGGGAAAACTCACTATATTAATAGTTTACTAGACGTTTGGTAAGGCACATTCCTTCGCTTTCAATACCATATTAAAGACAATATCATTTAAAGGAGGGTTTTAATGTGGCATTTCCCAGTAATGCTCAGTATACCCCGGTATTAGTAGGAGGAACACCATTATTTGACGTTTTAGGAGATGAGAGTCCCATATCCACGGATATTGTGGGAAATTCAACTTTCCCTGCAGGATTCTTCGCATACGATGGGACAAACGTTTACTTCCGCTTAAGGCTTAATGGAGATCCCCGGAATAATCAATTAACAGGTTTCAGGAATTTTGCATGGGGGGTTTTAATTAACACAACAGGTGTGGCTGGAACGTATGATTGGCTCTTTAACGTGGATGGGTTGAATAATCGAGTGAGTTTGGTTCAGAATACGGTGAAATTAGTCAATTCGTGGAATGATCCTGCGGAAGGGACGGGTGGGGGGAACCCAAACTTTCACTCAACCGATAACCAACTTTGACTTTGCCAGGGTCACTCTGCCGATTCCAGTATTGGCGGAGGTCAGGACTATTTCCTTGACTGGTTCTTCCCAGCGAGCACGTTATTTGCATTTCTTGGGTATCAATGCATCGTCGCCATTCGTGCACGTATATTTTTCACTTCTGCAAACTCTAATAACTACAATAAAGACTCATTAAGAGAAGAGTGAAGGTTTTTCTTTTTCTAATGCATTAAGCAACCCTGTTACTCCTGAGCAAGCTGACATTAGAGCAAAGCTAATAACAAATAAAGTATTGAATTCGGATCCGCAATCTGTTTCCTTGGGCAACAGGGAACATGGACAGGTACCGTAACCGTAACAAATACCGGGAAATCACAAGCCACAGCAGTCTTTCTTGAGGACATCATCGGTCCTGATCAAGTAAACTCATTTATCGTCAATTCAACCTCACAAGGTTTAACCTCGTATAATCCAGCCATTAAATTGCTGACTTGGAACGTTGGAAACCTGACTCCGGGAGGTACCGCAACATTAACTTTTACATTGAATGGTGCATTCACGACCAGTGGTTCACGCAATTTAGACAGAGTACAAGCTACAGGATTTGATTCTTCCTCAGGTAATGCCATTCAGTCCAACACTTCCGTCGTTACCATCAACGTTCAACAGACCGCCACCATCAATGGGACCATTACCGATCAATCAACCGGTTTGGTGCTCCCGAATACCACAGTGTCCCTTCTTCAAGGAATGAGCACGATTGCAACCACCCAATCGAACGCAAGTGGGTTTTATACGTTTACGAATGTAGTACCAGGAAATTATACTGTAGAGGCTGTCAGAACGAACTATGTGACAGGAACAGCTAATGTAACAGCTGTAGGGGGTACATCCACAACTTCGAATATTGCACTCGTTCCTCAGCCGAGTACCGTTTCAGGAAATGTATCAAATGGCGGGCCGATTAACAATGCAACCGTACAACTTCTAAATAATTCTGGTACCGTCGTAGATACTACAACCACAAATGTAGCAGGGAATTATTCCTTTCCCAATGTAAATCCGGGAATTTATAATGTTTCTGTTATGGCAGCAGGTTACCAATCACAATCTCTATCCGTCATGACAGAACCAAATCAGGTATCCGTCGTTAATTTCACTCTGGTAGCCAACCCCGGATCGATTTCAGGTACAGTCCGTGATTCCACCAATAATACCGCCATTCCACTTGCTAATGTAGAGTTGTTGGATTCAAATGGAGTACCCATTGCCAGCACGACTGCCAATGGAAGCGGTCAATACAGCTTCAATAATCTGGCCCCTGGAAATTATCAGGTGAGATCCTTTGCCGCCAGTTATAGTACAACGACGGTATCTGCAACGGTCACCGCAGGTAATATAACCAACACAGACATTTTTCTTGAACCAAATCCAGGTTCCATTCAAGGAACGGTAGTAGACAGCGAAACCATGTCGGCTATATCAGGAGCTTCAGTTCAAGCAGTAAATAGTCAAAACATCATAGTAGAGAGTACCACCACGAATGGAAGCGGTCAATATTCATTCGGTAGTCTTCTACCCGGCTCTTACTCTCTCATTTTCACGGCTAATGGCTATGCTACTCAAACACTGGGGGCGGTTGTAACGTCAAACACTGTTACAATTGTTGATGCTACCTTATCAAGAATCGCAGGTGCCTTGGTTGGTACCGTACAGGATCCTAACGCTGCTGCCATTCCAGGTGCAACAGTTACGGTCTTCTTGAACAATATTCAAGTTGGTTCGGTCATCTCCGACTCAAATGGAAACTACATGGTGCCGGGGTTGCCTCCTGGAAGCTATACAGTTGTAGTCAGTGCCCCAAATTATACAACGGAATCTGTCTCTGCAATGATAGCAAATGGTCAAACAACTACCGTTAATGTAACTCTTAATGAAGATCCGGGTACGTTGACTGGGTTTGTGAGGGATACGAATAATGTTCCGATACCGGGGGGGAGTGTAACAGTCCAAATCAGTACAGGTACGGGAATCATTGTAGCTACAACGGTTACGGCACCGGACGGATCCTATACGGTTCCTAATTTAGCACCGGGAAATTATACAGTAGTCGCAGCGGCTTCCAATTTTCAAGCTGCCACACAAGGGGTGACCATTTCATCCAACACGACTTCAAATGTGAACTTTAACTTGGCTGCCGCTCCCGGATCGATTTCTGGTATCGTTACAAACGCGCAGACGGGAACGCCGATCATCGGGGCAAATGTACAGGTTAGAGTAGTGGATTCAAGTGGCGCCGTAATAGCAACGGTTCTAACCGATGGGAATGGACAATATGTTGTAAATGGATTAGCTCCCGGAATCTACACCGTTGTTGTGTCAGAACAGGATTATCAGACCAATTCTGCTACCGTACAAGTCATCTCCAATCAAACAACAGATGGAAGCATCGCCCTTCAACCTGATCCAGGTCAGATTACCGGTACAGTAGTGGACAGTGTAGGAAATAATCCAATCCCTGGAGCGAGTGTCAGTATTGTAAACAGTTCCGGAAACTTGATAACGACTGTACTGACAGACTCAAATGGAGCATTCTTGGTGCAAGGTCTTGCTCCGGATAATTATACAGTGAATGTATTTGCAAACAATTTTCAAAATGGTATGGTCGGTGCTCTCGTTTCTTCGGGACAAACGACACCTGTTTCTGTTGTGTTATTTCCTGATCCAGGTTTTATCACCGGTACCGTCAGTCCTCTAGTACCAAATACGATCGTCCAATTAAGGGATGTGAACAATTTACTGATTGATTCAGTTGTGGCTAACCAGGACGGTACGTTTTCATTTAACAACTTGACACCTGGTACCTATACAGTGTTGGCATCAGCCCCTAATTATTCAACTGCTCAGTCAGGGGTTACAGTCCTCGCAAGCCAGACGTCAACAGTAGCTATGACTCTTGTTCCTAACCCTGGTTCTGTATCCGGGATCGTAACCGATAATCTTGGAAACCCGATTGTGAACGCAACCTTCCAGATATTCGATCAAAATAATATCTTGATTGGATCAGGATTCACAGATTCATCAGGTCAATATATTGTCGGTAATCTTCCAAGTGGCTCATTCAATGTGGTGGTAAATTCGCCGGGCTTCGGGCAGGTAATCACCGGGATAAACCTTGGTGTTGGAGAAAATTTAACCGGAGTAAATATTACTTTGATTCCTAATCCTGGCAACATCAATGGACAAATTACAAACTTTACGACAGGCGATGTGATCTCCGGGGCTACTGTAGTCATTATTGAAGGTATCTCCCAAATTCCGGTAGCAACCACAACAACTTCAGCATTCGGAAACTATTCGGTCAGTGGCTTGGCACCAGGTTCCTATATTGTCTCCGCTTCAAAAATGAATTTCACTACGGAGCAAATCGGCGCCATTGTTATAAGCAATTCAGCTACAAGAGCAGACCTGGCATTAGGGGAGAACCCGGGGACTATATCCGGGAACGTGGAAGATACCAACGGAAATCCGATTACGGGGAATGGGATTCAAATCTCCGTATTCAATGAAAATAATGTGCTAGTTGTAAGCTTCTTAGCAAACTCTGATGGAACTTATTCAGTTTCTTCCCTTGCACCGGGCACATATTTCATTACCGCATCTGCTCCGAATTACTCATCTTCTACTGTATCTGCCATCGTACAATCAAATCAAACCACCACCGTTACAAATGTCTTAGCTGCAGATCCCGTCACACTAACGGTGCAAGTAGTCATTGAGAATACCGCAACCCCAATTGAAGGGTCCACCGTCACAATTCGTCATTCTAATAACATCGTGATTGCAAGTGGGATTACAGATATAAACGGATTGGTAACCTTTTCCTCATTGCCGGCCGGAACGCTGAATATTACAGCTGATGCTTCCTCATTTGGGACAGATACCCAATCGGTCATCGGAGGACCTGGAGATATTTTGTTCTCTGTCCTGAGCCTTGCGCCAAACCCTGGACAGATCCAAGGCTTTGTATCAAATCTTGAAAATGGAGAGGCGATTCCTAACGCTGTTATTCAGCTCTATGATGTTACCAATGTACTTGTCCAAACCACTCTTTCTAATCAAAATGGGGCATATGCGTTTTCCGGAGTAACACCTGGCGTATATACTGTCATTGCCAACGCAGCAGATTTCGGTCCGGAGACTGCTGGAGCCATTGTCACTTCAAATCAAACCAGCTTCTTGAGCTTTGCATTAAGTCCAAATCCTGGGATTCTTCAAGGATATGTAAGGGACTCGGTTACCCTCGCTCCTATTGCCGGAGCCACAGTGGTAGTTAGGGAACTTTCCGGAACGGGTCCGGTCATCTTCACTACGATTACAGACTCAAATGGATTCTTCCAAACAACCACCCTGTCCCCAAGAGTATATGTGTTAGTTGGAAGCAGTCCTGATTTTGGTTCAAACTCCGTGTCCGCTGAAGTAATGAGTGGAGGGGTAACTAATGTGGAAATTCTCCTTTCCCCAAACCCCGGGTCTTTAACAGGGACGGTGCGGGATGCACAGACTTTGCAACCTTTAGGGGACACGTTAGTGAGAGTCATAGATAGCCAGGGAACGGTAGTTGCTACGTTTCATACAACAATAGATGGAACATACTTCATTCCAGGATTGACTGAAGGCAGTTATTCCGTTTCAGCCATCAACACGGTGTACCAATCCCTTATTCAACAGGTAAATATACTGGCAAATAGCACGACATTGTTGGATTTCAATCTTCTCGCCAATCCAGCGACCCTGAGCGGAACGGTCGTGGATGCAATTACAGGGTCTCCGTTAACGGGTGTCATCGTCGAGGTCTATGTCAGTGGGACAGATATCCTGGTAAGAAGAGTCCTCACAGATGAAAACGGAAATTATTTGATTGAAGGACTTCCACAAGGTACTTTTGATGTTAAAGCTCAACTTCAAGACTACGCAATCAATGTCAATACAGTGTTCTTGTCTCCAGGTGAAAGTGCAGAGCTTAATATCGCTCTTATCCCGTTCCCTGCAACGGTTCAAGGGACGGTGAGGGATACTGTTACTCAGATGCCGATAAGCGGTGCTCTGGTGAAAGTGGTCATACCGAATACAGACATTGTCGTTGGGAGCATCATTACATCGAGTGATGGAACGTATTCATTAGGTAATTTACCAGGGGGCAGTTACAATGTGTTAATTTCTGCAGTCGGTTATGCAACCGAAGTCATTCCTGTCATACTTGCTCCGAATGGAACTGAAACAGTAGATGCGGATCTGGATCCAAATCCGGCGGGGTTTACAGGTTTCGTATTAAATGCACAAACGGCCACAGGCATTCAGGGTGCACTGGTAAGAGTATTTAATTCTGACGGAGTGTTTATTACCAGTACTCTGACAGATGACAATGGTTTCTATACGATTTCAGGTTTAGCTCAAGGTCAGTACACCGTCATTGCAAGTGCAGATGGTTTTGGAGATCAGATTGCGATTGTCACGTTATCTACTGGTGAAACGGAAAGCCTAAATTTCAGCTTATCAATCCAATCTGCAACTCTTAGAGGGACATTGCGTGATGCAGTCAATAATCAGCCTATACAGTCCGCTCTCGTCCAGGTTTTTAGAATTGGAACTACGATACCGGTTGCTTCTGTTTTCACCAATGGTTCTGGCGAGTATGTGATTGTTGGATTGGACCCGAGGGAGTACCGGGTGGTTTTCTCAGCAGATGGATACGCAAGTGAGGTATTTAGAATATTCTTAGTGAATGGGGAACTCCGAACGTTAAATGTGGAGCTCGGTCGTCAATCAGCCACTATCAGAGGTCAGGTGACAGACGTGAATACTGGAGAACCTATCCAAAGTGCCGGGGTCATAACAGTCATCAGTGGCAGTGGGATTATAGTTGCCTCTACACTTACTGACCAGGAAGGAAATTATATTTTAACAGGTCTTGCTCCTGGTGCTTATAATGTCATCTTCTCTGCTGACGGTTATGTCAGTCAGACGATCAACATAACATTAAGTTCGGGTGAAACAGCTTCCCTCAATGCGGCATTAGAATCAAACCCTGCATCGATTACTGGAAGTGTCAGGGATGCTAATACACTAACAGCAATCGAAAATGCACTCATCCAGGTGTTCACACTTAATGGAAGATTATTAGGTACAACACTTACAGATATGGATGGGAACTATACGATTTCAGGATTGCCTGGAGGAAATATCGTTGTCATCGCAAGAGCATCAGGATACCAAAGTCAGTTACAAACGGTCACGCTCGTCAGGGGAAATACAGGCACACTTAACTTCTTATTATTAGACAATCCGGCAAGCGTCAGTGGGTCCGTGACAGATATTCAAACAGGGGAACCCATCTCGCAGGTTCTCGTCCAAATCTTCCCTATCGGTTCACAAGTGCCGATCCGTTCCACCTTAACCGATCCGAATGGATTTTATATACTGACGGGCTTGCCTTCTGGAACTTATGTCGTACGATTCACAGCCCCAGGCTATCCCGTTAAGGAGGTAACCATTGCTTTGCAAGAAGGGGAGGACCGGCAGCTGGATGTCCAGCTGGGGGAAATTGTCCCTCCGCCGCCTTCAAACCTGAGACCTGTTTGTATATCAGTAGAAAAAGTATATGATTGGGTCATCGCTACCCATAATGCAACTCAAGAAGTCCGTTTATCTCCAGATTGCAGAGAGTTGGTGAATGAACTTCTTGTAAGTGGAGAGGGAATAAACGTAAAGTGTCAACTTAGTCCTGCTATCGATCCAAGATGTGCACTCATTTCCTTTGAAAGCGGAACCCCTGGCTTTGTCGAAATACGTGGGGAGGCAGTTCTACTTGTGACCATTCAATCCCGCTCCGATGAAGACGAAGCCTGCACCATGGATGTACCAATCTTTTTTGATAAAAAAGTCGCTGTTTGTTTACCAGAAGAAATGAATGCAGGAAATGTGAACTGCTCAATTGTAGATGTTAAGTGCCGTGTGAAGGAAGGAAGTCTCACGAGTGAGCAAGTACAGCTCTACTTCATTGTATGCCTGGAAATCGAAATACTTCACCCGGTCATTCTTGAAGTACTTGGAACATTTTGTACTCCAAGAACAATAGTTAAGCGTGTTGAAGAGGAAGAAGATTTGTGTTAATGGTAGTGATGAGGTGTTCTCCAGAGGAGAGCACCTTTTCTTCGTTCTCCTATCAACCCAACCCCTTGCCATGACAAAATGTTTCAAAATCCAACAACAAAGGGTATAAGAATGTTGGCGCATTTATACGGTTATACTAAGTCCGTGAGTCGTCAGAATGATTCTAGATTCTGGACGGCTTTTGTTTTGGCCGAAAATACATATAAAAAGGAGGGTGTACCTTTGGAGAAATGGATGAAATTCCTCGAGGTTAATGCACCTCGGATTCTTGACTTGACGATAGAGCATGCGGTGCTTGTAGGACTAGCGATTGTCGTTGCACTTTTAATTGGTGTACCTCTAGGAATCTATTTAACGACAAATGATTATTTGGCGGAAACGGTGTTGCAAATTGCGTCTGTCATGCTGACTATTCCGAGCATTGCGCTTTTTGGAGTGATGATTCCAATCTTTTCTATCATCAATCAAGGAATTGGATTTGTTCCTGCCTTTGTGGCATTGGTTCTCTATTCTCAGCTTCCCATCATTCGGAATACATACACAGCGATCCGAAATGTGAGTCCCGAGATGCGCGATGCAGCGAGGGGGGTTGGGATGAAGACCCATCAACGTCTGTTAAGGGTTGAGATCCCAAATGCCTTTCCAGTGATTATGGCAGGAATACGTACGGCTGTTGTCATGAATATCGGTATTGGTGTGATCGCAGCTTACATAGGGGCAGGTGGTCTTGGTGTTCTTATCACTCAGGGAATTTCCAGGGGGGATAACTATCTGATCATCAGTGGATCTGTTGCCGTGGCGATTTTAGCCATGATTGCTGACGCCGTTTTGTTATGGATTCAGAAACGCTATACTCCAAAAAGCATTGCATAAAGTGAGAGAGGTGAAGAGATGATTACGTTTGATCAAACAACGAAGACATATGAAGGCGGTGTCACAGCGGTAAAAAGTGTTGACTTTACCGTAGAAGAAGGTCATATCGTCGTATTACTTGGACCGTCAGGTTGTGGGAAGACCACTTTATTACGAATGGTGAATCGTTTGGAATCGATATCAGATGGGAAGATCATCATCGACGGTCAGGATTCAATGGAATTAAACCAAATTGAACTTCGTAGAAAAATTGGTTACGTCATTCAAAGTAATGGTCTGTTCCCGAATATGACGATAGAAGAGAACGTCATGATTGTCCCGGACATGTTAGGCTGGGGCAAGAAAGAGAAGAAGGAACGATTCAATAAGTTGATGGACATGATCGGGCTAAGCGGGGATAAATTCGGTAAAAGATATCCCCACGAATTATCTGGTGGACAACAGCAGCGTATCGGGGTTATTCGCGCATTGGCCGCAGATCCTCCCGTCATGTTGATGGATGAGCCTTTCGGAGCTCTGGATCCGATCATCCGTGAAAAAATCCAGGATGAATTCCTGCAGATTCAACGGGAAGTGAAAAAAACCATTTTGTTCGTGAGTCATGATATCGACGAGGCGATAAAGATGGCTGATAAGATTGTATTATTACGTGGCGGAGAAATCATGCAGTATGATACTCCATCCGAGATGCTTGTTCGTCCAAAAAGTGACTTTGTGTATGAGTTCTTTGGGAAAGATAGGGCCATCAAGAGTCTTAGTCTGCATACGATATCGAATTTGGAAAATATTATAGGATTAGCAGAATTTGATGAAACGATTCCTGATACAAAGACAATCAATGTCCGTCATGATCTCCGAAACACGTTGTCCATGCTCTTAAACCAGGAAGCAGATCAAGTGATTGTAACAGACGATCAAGGCACTAAATTAGGCGCGATTACCATCGATCTTGTTCAGAAGTATCTTCATTATGAAATCAAAGGAAAATCGAACGCGGTTCAGAAAGGATGATTCGGTGAATACCAAAAAGGTTGTCAGCAATATTGTTCGGTATTTCGTGTATACTCTGGTCATCCTATTCTTTGTGTGGGCTATTAAAAATCACTATTTTGACTATATGTTCACTCAATCCAAGACGTTTCTTCATTTATTAAAACAGCATTTGCAGCTTGTATTTGTTTCTTCCATACTGGCACTTATTGTAGCTGTTCCGGCAGGGGTTTTAATTACAAGAAAGCAGTTTAGGAGAGCAGAGTGGATTGTGTCGAATACAGTGAATTTTGGACAGACGATTCCTAGTTTGGCCGTACTTGCCCTTATGATCAGTATTTTAGGTATCGGTTTTAAGACAGCCATTTTCGCACTGTTTATTTATTCGTTATTACCCATCTACCGTAATACCGTAGCAGGAATTGATTCAATCGATGAGAATTTGATTGATGCTGCGAGAGGAATGGGAATGAAGCCGTATCAAATCCTTCTCCGTATAGAGTTACCTAATGCGGCATACTCGATCCTTGCCGGAATCAGAACAGCGGTTGTATTAAACATTGGAACAGCAGCCCTTGCTTATGTAGTGGGAGGCGGGGGGTTAGGTGTCTGGATTTTCACGGGCATTCAGTTATTTGATAATGGCTATTTAATTTCAGGAGCCATCCCGGTAACAATCCTGGCCATTCTTGTTGATTTACTTTTGCGATTTGTGGAACGGGTGGTCGTACCTAAAGGGACTAAACAAACATTGGAAATGTAATATGTGAAGCAGGAGGTGAGATGCATGAAACAGAAGCTGAAATGTGTTGGGGTCATGACCCTTATATTTATGCTTTCCGCCTGTTCGAACGTTGGGATAGGAGGCAAACAAATATCCGTGGGAGGTAAGAACTTCACTGAGCAGTATTTGCTTTCTGAGATGACGGCATTTCTTTTGAAAGATGAAGGTTTTAAAGTCAAGCAAATGAACAATCTTGGAAGTACCGTTGTGCGTAAGGCGTTAGAAAATGAGCAAGTGGATTTGATGTGGGAATATACGGGGACAGCCTTGATCACCTATATGGGGCAGGAGCCGATGTCCGATCCCCAGAAAACCTTTGAAAAAGTGAGAGAGCTTGATGCGAAAAGGGGAATCCACTGGATGAATATGTCCAATGTAAACAACACTTACGCACTGGCCATGAACAAGGACCAAGCAAAGGATTTGGGAATAGGGTCCATCAGCGATTTAGGAACATATGTAAACAATCATCCAGGGGAATTAACGATGGCGTCTGATGCGGAATTCGCTAACCGTCCGGATGGTCTTCCGGGAGTTGAGGAAACATACGGCTTCCAATTCGGTTCAGGTCAGATCAAGCAAATGGATCTCGGTCTGACTCAAAGAGCATTGAATAATCGTCAAGTGGACGTATCGGTGGCCTTTGAAACGGATGCTACCATCGTAGACTATGACCTTGTTACTTTAAAGGATGACAAGAGTTTTTTTCCTCCATACCGGGCAGCCGTGAGTATCAACAAAGAAGTTTATGAAAAGTACCCTGAGATTAAAAAGATCACCGCGAAATTATCTGATAAACTCAATAGTGATATAATGCGAGAACTGAATTACAAAGTGGATATCGAAGGAAATAGTGTATCCGTCGTGGCCCACGATTGGCTCGTGAAAAACGATTTAATAAAAGAATAATCTAATTTGGTAAGGAGCTAAACCCTTTATTGGTTTAGCGCTCTTTTTTATGGATAAAAAAGAGCGTATATAACTCATCCGTCTAAGTAGAAACAGTGGGAATTGAATAGTCTATAGTATTCACGTCTTGTCTAAGAACGCACTGAAGGAGTAAAAAATGAAACCAGGAGTATCCATCGTGATCCCATTTTATGTTAAAAAGGGGGCTAAGGCATGTTTTCATAATTATGACTATATAAATCAGGAGAATCACTGAAAACGGAATGTCCATTTATCAGTTCAAATCCGATGGGAAGATTCGAAAAAGAGGACTTTATCATATTCAGAATGTCAATACTTATCACTGCAGACTCAAAGGGTGAATACAGCGTTTTAGAGGTATTAATCTTGTAGTATAAAAACGAGGGATAAAAGTAGTGAATGAATTTTATTAGACGTTAACCTATTTAAATAAAAAATATTATTAGCCAAATCATTTTATCATAGTAAAAAACAACATTAAACTTTAACAAACCTTCACATTTAATGCACTATATCCAAGCTGGACAGACCAAGCGATATTGCAGGGATTTGACTACACATCAAGCCGATTCATCTCTACCCAATCCCATTGGATGAAACGGGAAATAGAAGAAAAATTCAGGGTTCCTGCAGAAAAAGTCATCCCATTCCCCCTTGGTATACAAAATATTCAATACTGCGGACCTGTAAATAGGGGCTCTATTGTTTATGGTATTGATTCAATGAATCAGAAGAGATTATTCATCTGATTTCGAAAATTCAAAAAGGATGGAAGTTTATTGTTTGACATATGACACCGTGTCACATAAAGTGGGGAATGTTCCATGTGACACGGTGTCATTTTTTGAGAAGGAGGAATAGAATAATTGCCTAAGCCTACATTCTTTAATTTGAAGGAAGAGAAAAGAAACATATTGGTGGAAGCAGCCAAGAAGGAGTTTTCCAGGGTTTCTTTATACGATGCCTCCATTGCAAACATTCTGAAGACTGCAGGAATTCCCAGGGGCAGCTTTTATCAATACTTTGAAAATAAAGAAGATGCCTTTTTCTATCTCGTTGGGGAACATGCCCGAAAGCGGTTTGAAACGTTCATTTCTTTGTTGAAAATTCATGATGGGGATTTGTTTGAAGCCACAAGGGTCATGTTTCATTCTATGCTGGAGTTTTCTCGCGAAAATGGACAAAATAATTTTATTCGTAATGTACTGTTGAATATGAACTACAAAATAGAAAAAACCTTCACACAGAGTTTGACCACGGAAACCATCAATCAACGCTATGGGGATATCTTTCAGTTGGTTAACAGAGAACAATTCAAAATTGAAGATAAAAGGGATTTGTACCATGTACTACAAATCCTTTCAGCCGTCACTTTCCATAATCTTGTTCAGAGTATCGCCGATGAACTGACGCTTAAAGAAGCAATGGATAAATACATGAAGGAAATCAACATGATAAAAAAAGGGTTATGTAAATCCAATTTATAATCGAATAGAAAGAAGGGAGAACATGAAAAACAGAGACGCAGATACTCATTCTGATACCTTTAAAAAGACACCACTGCTTATTGTCCTGATATCAGGCGCATTCGCCGCAATCCTAAACCAAACCTTGTTAGGGACTGCTCTCCCTCATATCATGAAAGATCTGGACCTTGACGCGAGTACAGCCCAATGGCTGACGTCGATTTTTATGCTCGTAAACGGGGTCATGATTCCGATAACGGCATTCTTGATTGAGCGATTCACTACTAGAGCTTTGTTTCTTAGTGCCATGGGGTTATTTGCTGGGGGGACCCTCATTTGTGCAATTGCACCAAACTTTGGTTTCTTAATGGTCGGAAGAATTATACAAGCATCAGGTGCCGGAATTATTATGCCCCTAATGCAGACCATCCTGTTTCTCATTTACCCTGTAGAAAAAAGGGGGGCTGCAATGGGCATGTTCGGACTTGTCATTTCTTTCGCGCCAGCCATCGGACCTACTTTATCAGGTTGGCTAGTTGAGCAATTCCCTTGGAGAAGTCTCTTCTACGTGATATTACCAATCGTCATTATTGACTTTATAGTAGCTTACTATATATTAAAGAATGTTACCAAGCAGACTTATCCAAAGCTCGATATCCTCTCTATCATCCTTTCTTCTTTAGGGTTTGGAGGATTGCTTTATGGATTCAGTATAGCAGGAAGTCAAGGTTGGGGAAGCATGCAGGTTGTTGTCTCCATGCTTATCGGAAGTGTGACCCTTTTCTGTTTCATCACAAGACAATTTAAGCTTAAACAGCCGATACTGGAATTCCGTGTGTTCAAGAACAAGATGTTTACGTTAACCACGGTACTTGGTATGGTCGTATTTGTAGCCATGATAGGAGCTGCAACCGTGCTGCCACTCTTCATGCAAAATATGCTGGGATTCTCAGCATTTGAATCAGGGCTCATGCTTCTGCCCGGAGCCCTTCTTATGGGGGTCATGAACCCCATAACAGGAAGGATATTTGATAAGTTCGGAGCTCGCTGGCTTGCTATTATCGGGCTGTCGATTCTCACAATCACTACTTTTATGTTTACAAATTTATCTTCCGAAACATCCTTCACGTACCTGGCAATCGTAAATGCCATAAGAATGTTCGGAGTGGCAATGGTAATGATGCCTGTGACCACCGCTGGATTAAACCAACTGGATCGAAGTTTGATACCTCATGGTACAGCCATGAATAACACGATGAGACAGGTTTCTGGTGCAGTAGGAACAGCGCTTCTGGTAACCGTGATGACGACGAGTGCAGAGCCAGCGAAAGGTGTGGAAGGAATCATACATGGAGTCAATGTATCGTTTATTGTTGCAGGAATTACAGCGATTGTGGGATTGATACTGTCGTTTTTCATTAAGAGTGGGCAAGCTGCCAGAGTCAGAGGAAATGTGTAATACAAACAAGTTTGATCAAAGGAGCGGGTCCCACATTTAATGGGCATCGGCCTTTAGATCCTGACTTCAGGTGTGATTATGGATTTTACATTTACGACTCCTGCTTGCTTTCCATTTTTTACAGCATCAACGATTTTTCCTGTCAGCACAATGTGCCTCACTCAACCTATTACCCTGTAAAAGGCACTGGAATCAGGTGATGTAGAAATTTTATTCCAAAAGTAATTAATCTTTGTCCATATTTTCATGAAAATTCGTTGCTTGTCCTCACCGACCACTCTCTTTCTACATAGAGTGTTCTATGGAGGTGAGGCATTGGCAAGAAAAATACTTGAATATCTTTTCATCAATCCTTTAAAATCTCATGCCAATCTTGAATTGGGATCTCCTTCCCTCTCAAATAAGTACGTTGCACAGTTTGGGGTAACTCTTAGACCCCACAAATAGAAAAATAACAATGGTTATAAGATCAACCGTTCATACTGAAAAATGAAGCGAGTACCAGTATGTAACTCCGCCGATCAATTGTTACAATGTTGAAGAATAAAGTGAATAAGATCGTGTTAAAAGAAATACAATAGAGAAAAAGATATATAAACCTTATATGAAATTTCCCTCCATAAATATAGAACCGAGCGTATCAATAGTGTTTCCTGTTCATAGAGCAGGAAGCTTTTTTTTGTAAATAAGGTAGGCAAAGAATTGAAAACGTCCAAGCATGCTTGGACGCTTGAAAATATCATCCTATAAGTCAAATTCTTAGGAGGATGTTAATTGAAAACGATTATGATTGATCCTGTACATGGTGGATCAGATCCTGGTGCCACTAATAAGGGGAGTGTGGAAAAGACGTTCAATCTCCTAACAGCACTTGCTGTAAGGGATTAGAGCTCCCACCTTTTTAGGAAGTAGTCGAGAAATCAGACCAACAAGGTTTGATTCTCGACTTTTTTCTATTTGGAAAGGGGATAGATTCTTTCCCCTACGAGGGTTGGACCTTGTGCCCTTATTCGGATCGTCAGTCCTTATCATTTTTCAATAAGTGATAAAGCATTCGTTCCCTGTCATCAAAAAATTGCTTCATAATCCGGTAATGACTTGTTTCCTCCAAAGAGGATTCTTGTATACCTTCCTCTGTCATTTCAATTAGTACAGACGATGGATACGCCATTAAAATGGGGGAGTGTGTTGCAATAATAAATTGGGAGTGATCATGAACGAGTTCATGGATGCGTGAAAGCATGGAAAGCTGCCTTAAAGGTGAAAGGGCAGCCTCGGGTTCATCCAATATGTAAATTCCTTTTCCCCTAAACCGATTCATAAATGTAGAGAAAAATGCTTCCCCATGGGATTGCTCATGCAAGGATTTACCTCCAAACGAATCGATTATCTTTGGACCAAGTGGTTCAGAATCCATCTCCTCGATATTTGACGCAACATTATAGAAGCTTTCAGCTCTCAGGAAAAATCCATCCTTAGGCCGGTCCACTCCCCTAGTTACTTTTAAGTAATGGTCCAGGTTCGAAAAGGAATCATGAGTGGAGAAAGAGAAGTTTAACGTTCCTCCTTCAGGATTAAAACCAAGCGCCATCGCAATTCCCTCTAGAAGAGTGGATTTACCCATTCCGTTTTCCCCTACAATGAATGTGACGTTTGGATGAAGGGAGAGGTCAGTTAAAGACTGGATACTTGGGATATGAAATGGATAACGGTCAAAAGAAGGCACGCTTTCTCTATTGAGGGATATTTTGCGTACATAAGGCACATTATAGAAAGGCATCGGCATACTCCTTATTAGTATTTAAAATATAACGTAAGATGCAAAAAATGCCATCACTTAAAGCGTAATGGCATTTTTTTTATATGAAATTTTCATCTTGAAGGTTCAAGAAGGACTACACTTTCTATCGTTGTCGCCAATAGGCTGATGTCAGTAAATTCTTCTACTTTCATTGAATCGACATAAGTGATTTTAAATCGTTCTGTATCCAATTGGTAGGTAACAGTCATTACAGGTGAGTGATCATAACTTGAAATTGTATGAACAATCTCACTATCCTTAAATTCCTTGAGGGTCTGAAGCATGGTTACGATATTTTCTAGTGACATTTAACATGTCTCCCTTCTACTAGCTCGAGGGATTGACTAAATACAGTCTCGTAGACCCAATCAACCCTAAGTATAACATATAACCTTGAAAATAGAAACGCCTGTTCTGAAAAATAATTGGAAACGAGGAAAATCCTTTACAAGTTTCCAAAACACTATGGAGATTTGTTAAGAATTCGCCTTTTAAATCATCCTTATACACTATTTCGAATTAAACAACAAATATTTATTGTAAATCAATAAATATCATTATATAATTTAGAAAAACATGGAATGAGAGGTGTGTTATGAAGCGAGGAACAACAACGTTTTTAAAAGTAGCTGTTATTTCGATAGGGGCACTTGTCTTTATATTATGTGTGGTGTGGTTACCAACGATGGCGAAACATACCGCCGAGCTGTTTCCTGAATTCGCCTATTTGAAATGGACCGTTCTAATCGGGCTCTATTTGACAGCGATTCCTTTCGGTATAGCATTATATCAAGCATTCAAGTTATTAAATTGCATAGAAAAGAAACATGCTTTCTCAGGAAAAGCGATTGAATCCCTTACTCGTATCAAACAATGTGCCTTACTGATAACAGTGATATATGTAGTGGGAATGCTTTTTCTTCTTATTCAAGATGCACTACATCCGGGCATTGCCATTCTCGGAATGATTATTAGTTTTGCGTCTGCCACCATTTCGATCTTTGCAGCGGTTCTTCAGGAACTACTCCGAAATGCAAGTGAATTAAAATCTGAAAATGACTTAACGGTGTGAGGCGATTATATGGCGATAATCATTAATATTGATGTGATGCTTGCTAAGAGAAAAATGAGTGTAACCGAGTTATCTGAAAAAGTAGGAATCACAATGAGTAATCTTTCCATTTTAAAAAATGGGAAAGCAAAAGCAGTACGATTAGCGACACTTGATGCTATTTGTAAAGCGTTGGATTGCCAGCCTGGAGATGTATTGGAATATCAATCAAGCCAACAAAAAACATGATTTTGTTCATTCTAATTTTCATCATAGCTTCCATTATTATCGGATTTCTCATGTGGAAGAAAAGCAAGGGTCTGTCTCTGATATTCTTTAGCTCTCCAATCTTTTTCATTGGATTGATTTTTTTCTTTATGTATTATTCTTTTAACCATTCATCTCCAGATTCTCTTGAAATGAGTGCTCATAAGAAAGGAAAGATCATGGTAGTGAGTGGTATGTGGATGGAACATCTTGACAGGGACAGTTTTCCAACAGACTTTATTGTGTTCTATGTAAAAGATAATCGTAAAATTACTCAAGTCAATCGAAAAAGAACTGATATACGAAAAGAAATGGACTGGACGTTACTAGAAGAGGACGTCCAAGAAGCAGTATCTTCTAAGAACTTTTCAGGTTGGGATCCTCAAATGGTTGATATATTACCTGGTGAACGGTTCGAATTCTCCTTTCATTTACCAGAGGGTTTAGAGCCTAACGATGCAAACATTTACTACGTTCATATAAGAGAGGAGCCAATGGGTGAATTGGAGTACTGGTTTAAGAAAGTTAATATGAAAGAATAGCTGTTTTCGTGAAATTTGTTGCTTTTGAATAAGTGAGTGGGGGTGGGGCACTGCGAAAGGTACTCGCTTTCCGTGGGAGAAAAGGGTACTGCAAGGAATCTTGAGAAAAACGGGGTTGCAGTACCTCTTTTTTCGCAATGGAACTTTCTAGGCAATCGGTTCGAATCTCAGAAAAAATCTTCTACTCTATCATCATCTTGCATAAAGTTAACTATTAAATACTTTATATAGGGGTACTGATGATGTCGTATAAATCTCGAAACCATAATAGCCTAGTCCCACTAGTATTCATCTCAATGAAAGCGGTCATTCGTGTAGTAATGATCGGAGTCGTTCTCATGTATTTGACCGTTTGGCTGATTTCATCAACTGCCATCAAATTGAGGGTGGATAGCTTGTTTTATACTTCTGTATCAGAACTCGTACCGAAAGAAACGTTTCTCATGCTGTTGGCGCAAGAAATGACCGGGATGCGAATTGAAAATAAGGAAGCATTGAATCATGATTTTGATTGGTTAGAAAGCGTTACGAATGTATCATTACTCGATCCCCGTAGTCTTTTTGGAAGGGAAATTCCTGGAATTGAAAATTATCATACTCATATAGCCGTTGCTGGAAAAGGGACTGATATTACAAATCTTCCGAACGAATCACCTGCACCAACGGAAGATCAGCTGAAAGATCAGGAAATAGACCAGAGCCAAATTGACCAAGCCAATCATAACGGCACCGATGGTGTACAGGAGATAGATGAAAAATCAGTCTTCATCTATCACTCACATAGTTGGGAAGCCTTCAGTCCTCTGATCAAAAACAATGACTCGAAAGATCCAGCGAGTACAAATGAGAAGGTAAATGTCATTGCAGTAGGATCGAAATTGAAACAGGAGCTTGAGGCAAGGGGAATAGGGGCTGTGCAGGATAAGACAGATGTGAACAAAGCGCTTAAAGACAAATCTTGGACATATTTCGAATCCTATAAGTTATCAAGGGGATTAGTCCAGGAAGCCATCGCACAGAACGAAGAACTAACATATTTGATCGATATCCATCGGGATTCGATGCCGCGAAACATCACAACCAAAACCATTAATGGTAAAAATTATGCCCGCTTATTTTTTATTGTAGGAAAAGAAAACAAAAACTTCGAAAAGAATCTGAATGTAGCCAAAGAATTAAATGCTAAGTTAGAAGCAAAATATCCTGGCATCAGCCGGGGGGTATTTGTCAAAACTAAAGCGGAAGGAAACGGCATATATAATCAGGATCTAACTGAACGGGCAATGCTATTAGAGTTCGGTGGAGTGGAAAACAACTTAGTGGAATTATATAACTCTACTGAAGCTTTTGCTGAAATCTTTGCTGCATATTATAAGAAAGATGCCATTGAGGTCAACGCTCAATAGTTCAAGGAATGATGTGCGCCATTTGGTGCACATCATTTTTAGTGACTAATGTGATGTCCGACTACCTATTCTTATTCCTCAATCGATATAGAAAATAAGCCAAACCGACTACAATCGACCCAAGCACTAATAACCCAGTCCCACTTTTTGTGTCTAACAGATTCGCCACGATAAACGCCTCAATTAATAAGGAAGGTATTTTCCCTACAGAACTTATGGCTGAAAATGAAAGGATTGAAATGGAACTATATGCAGCCGCAACGGTTACTACACTCGAAGGTACAAATGGAACAATCCTGAAGAAGAAAAGAAGAATGATCCATTCCTTGCC
Organism: uncultured Bacillaceae bacterium; assembly: GCA_963787015.1. Classification (GTDB taxonomy): domain Bacteria; phylum Bacillota; class Bacilli; order Bacillales; family Bacillaceae_B; genus Rossellomorea. The sequence goes on along the minus strand of CAWBBM010000040.1, from coordinate 496,119 downwards.
TGACGCTTCTTTCAATTTGAGAAAATATTTATTTGTAAGTATTCGATCAACCCCTGCTAACTGCATTCCTTTTCGAAATAAGAAAAAACTGATTATCGCACCTAATGACTCACCGACTATGGAGACACCGATCCCTTCCCAGAATCCAAACACCGATATATTAAAGGCGGTCAAGAAAACACTCGGAAGGAACCCCAGAATACCGATGACTATATTAATGGTTATGCTAATAATAAAGAGAAAACAAACATTCAGACCAATTAAGTCGTCTGTAAGATGTTGAAGATATGTAGACATATTTTAATTCCTTTACAACGTATTTGGATCTTCATCTATTTTACGAAAAAATTAGCTGGGTATGCCCTTAGTATAACAAACTGGGTATAAAGAGGAAAAATATGGGTTATACACTACTATAAACCAAAAGCATATAGGAGGAGATAGTGAGATGTCACAGGAAAACTTCCAAACAACAATTCAAACATTACATGAATGTATGGCAGCATGCAATAATTGATTCGATGCATGTCTTAAAGAAGAAAATGCGGGGATGATGGTGGACTGACTGCATACGAATGGATCGTGAATGTGCGGATATGTGCGGATTCTTGGAACAGGCTCTAGAGGGACACCATTTGTTACTGAACTCGCTACAGAATGTGCAGATGCATGTAAAAAGTTAGCTTAAATAAAAATAAGGAAGCACCACTCCACTTCCCCGAAGGTGCTTTTTTAACTGCTAATTTTCACACGTTTTTTCCATTGAATAGAACCGACATCATTATGTGGGTGGCATTCTCCTTGGATATGCTTAAATTCGTCCTCCAGCTCTTGCAGTGTCAATTCGAATAACTGTTTGTCACCTTTTTTGAAAAGGTTGTGAGCGATCAATTTATTGATTAACTCATTTTTTCTCTTATGCATCGCATCCTGCAATATTTTTCCCATTCTCATCACTCCTTTTATAATGTAAACGAACAAAGAAGTAGGCTAATTTAATCAAAAAAGCCTACTTCCTTATAGATAAGAAGAAGGCTTTTAGTATCAGAACTTCAACTTATCTTCCAAGCGGCATGCTTGTGGAATTAGCACAGTGTTCTAATGGTTAGAATCTGTTGCTGAGGTATCATAGGGCCAGTCCCTCTACCTCTCTGGATAAGTGGCTATATAGTTATTATAATGTGTTCATTATATAGCTTAGTAATCACAGTTGTCAACTAGGGATTAAACGTGCGTGTTCGTAAACTGTTGCAAAAGAAAGAACGCAAAGGAACTTCTGATCCAGCAGGTTTATGGTTGAAATTAGTTTCTTACTCCTTTTTACTAATTCAGACACAGTTTCTTTTTCTAAACAAGAGAAAACATGATAATCTGTATACATAAACGCAATTAATGGAGTGAATGGCATGAAGACAGTGGTTGTCGTAGGTGGAGGAATTACAGGTTTAACAGCACTGTATTATCTCCAGGAAATCGCAAGGGAACAACAAGAGAAAATAAAGGTAATGTTAATCGAGCGTGATGAACAGCTTGGAGGGAAGATCAGATCAGTAAGAGAAGGCGAATTTATTATGGAAGCAGGAGCAGATTCAATCGTCGCCCGCAATGAAGGGGTTCTCCCACTTGTAGAGGAATTGAATCTACAGGAGGAGCTTGTTTACAATGAAACTGGGACCTCTTACATCTATACGGATGGTGAACTACACAAGATTCCAAGTGATACGATTTTCGGAATTCCAATGAGTATAGAATCCCTTTATGAGAGCACCCTCATTTCTGAAGCAGGCAAGAAAGAAGCCTTGAAAGACCTGGAAACGGAAAATACTCAATTCACGAAAGATAGTTCTATCGGGGAATTTTTAGCAGCCTTTCTAGGAAAAGAACTAGTGGAGAATCAAGTAGCACCTGTATTATCAGGTGTATACTCAGGGAATTTGAATGAACTCACTATGTCCACGACTCTACCGTATCTGCTTCAGTATAAGAATGAATACGGAAGTATTATCAAAGGGTTATCTGTAAATAAACAGAAATTTCAAGGGACTTCCAATAAAAAATTCATTTCATTTAAAAATGGATTAGCCACAATTATTGACCGTTTGGAAGAAGTGTGTTCAGATACTACTATTCTTAAGGGTGTGGAAACGAAAAAGCTTCAAAAAACGGGAGACAAATACGAACTTACTCTTAATGAAAAGGAAAGTATCCATGCAGACTACGTGGTTTTCGCAACGCCTCATGATGTCACAAAAAAGATCATAAATCATGAAAAATTAAACCCTGATTTCGATAAATTAAAAAATTCCTCCCTGATTTCGGTTTACCTGGGATTCAAAGTTCCGGATGACAAATTGCCAGCTGATGGTACAGGATTCATTGTATCAAAAGGCAGTGAAGTGAAGTGCGATGCTTGTACGTGGACCAGTCGGAAATGGAAACATACTTCTGAAAACCATAACCTTTTAGTGAGACTTTTTTATAAAAGTACAAATCCTCATTATAGAGAATTAAGTGGGTTGAATGAGGTGGAACTTATGAGCGTTGCCCAAGAGGATATCAGGAAGAGTGTCGGTATCGCAGGTGATCCGGTTGCTGTGGAAGTGACAGGCTGGAAAGATTTGATGCCCAAATATCATCTTAAGCATGGTCAAACTGTGCAGGCTTTGGATCAACTGCTATTAATTGAATTTCCACGAGTGAAAATAGCAGGTGCTTCTTATTACGGAGTAGGAATAGGTGCGTGCATTCAAAACGGAAAACATATAGCTGAAGAAATAATAAAAGATATCAACAGAAAAGCCTGATCTCATGAGATCAGGCTTTTCTGTTGATGAAATTCGTTGTTTTCCATGAAAAACCCTACCTGAAAATGGAATTAAATGTTAACATGATTTCATAGTGGATGAATATGAAAACAATGACAATCTTTAAGGAGGGATGAAAGTGACTAAAACACCAGCAATCGTTGAAACAGTCTTAAGTGAATACATAACCCTCTTCAATAATGTCTTACCAGATTTGATTCAAGGTTTATACTTGCATGGCTCTATTGCCCTGGAGGCTTATGAAAATGATTCCAGTGATATCGACTTTATTACGGTTTTGAACCGTCGGTTAACTGAAGATGAACTGAATCTGATTTCCCTTGTTCATGAAAAGGTTAAAGTCCAGTATCCAAGGCCTGAAATGGATGGAGTATATATACTGATTGAGGATATTGGGACGCTTAATTCAACTATAAAAGATGAAAAAAAACTTTATACATATTACAACAATGGGGAACTGAATACAGGTGAGTATTTTAATTTCAACCCAATCACTTGGTATTTGTTTCAACATAATGGAGTTAAGGTCTTGGGACCAGAAATCGCTTCTTATGATGTGGTCATTTCGTCAAACCAAATGGTTTCATATGTTCATAATAATATGAATTCGTACTGGTTTGGAAGGGTTCAATGGATGGAGAATTCCATTGACGAGGTAAAGACTTTTCCTTTAGATATGATTGATTCTGAAATAGAATGGTCCGTCCTCGGGGTACTCAGGCAATATTACACGATAAATGAATTCGACATTGTTTCAAAACTGGGAGCTGGGGAGTATGGATTACTGCACCTTCCAGAGAAGTGGCACAGCATTATTAAGGAGGCAATGAATATCCGGAAGGGTTTAAATGGGCGATATTTCAAGTCAGAAGAAGAGAGGGTGAAATGCCTGCTTAGGTTCATGAGGTATATGATTGAATATTGTAATGGGTTTTATGAAGTATGTAGTGAGGGTAACGATAGACGATAATATATTTCACACAGTGGTAGTGTGAGGTCAACCTAAACTTATTTTCTACACATAGGCCATCATAAGATGATAATTTCCTCTGGAGGAACAAAGTCTCATTTTCAGTAGTTTAGTAAGAACATCGACTCATTTTGTGTGAAAATAGCGTTAATGAGAAGGTAAGTATTAGAAGAAACCACAAAAAAGCTCAGAGACATAAGCTCTGAGCAGCAAAGACTTCTTGGTTGAAATAGAAAACAATTTAGTTGCTAGAACGCTTCGCATAAGGATAAATAGGGTCCACCAAATGAAAATCATAGGTTTCTCCGTTTACAATTCCTACGACCTTGTCACTATCATAAAGATCCAGCATGAAATGAGCCATTTCCTTGGCAGTGTGGTACTGAGGAACGGTACCATTATATTCGAAATTATTTACATCGAATGATCGCTGAGCGAACTCTGTTTCAGTCGCTGCTGGTGCCAATATTTTTGCTTTCATTTGTGCACCTTTTGTTTCAAGCTCCTGTGCAAGCCCTTCGGTAAACGCGCTCACATAGAATTTCGTGCCGCAGTACGTAACGGCATCTGCCACTATGGTGTATCCTCCGCCTGAGGATACATTAATAAGCTGTGTACCTGCTACATCTTGATAATCGCGAACAAATAGGGTTGATAGAACGGTTAGGGCTTCAATATTCAACCTTAACATGCTTTCAATCTTAGAAAGGTTTTGATCGGCTACAGAATCAAAGTTGCCAAAGCCTGCATTATTGATAAATGTTTCGATTTGATAAGGTTTCAAACTCTCGTAAAAAGAATAAACGTTCTCGTTTCTGGATAAATCAGCCGTCATCGTCACAACTTCCACGTCAGGGTGAAAAGAAGCAACCTCTTTCTTAAGCTCTTCCAGCTTGTCCTCTCGTCTAGCCACGGCAATAATGTTTTTCCCCCTGGATGCAAATGCCAGTGCTGCTTCGTATCCGATTCCGGAACTCGCTCCTGTAATGACTGTATAGTTCATATTTATTCCTCCTGTCATGTTGTGGTACAATTTTATCCTAAAGGTTAGAGTGAACTCTAAGTCAAGCTTTTATTCATGGGAGGAATCATGTATGTATAGTATTAGTGAAGCGGCTGAAGTATTAGGGGTCAATCCCCATACGCTTCGTTATTATGAAAAAGAAGGCATTATTTCACCAGAAAGGACATCATCAGGCGTAAGAAGCTACACTGATTCTCACATCAAGTGGCTGAAATTCGTCATGAAACTAAGAGAAACACAAATGCCGATTTCCGATATAAAGACATATACCCAGTTGTTTTCAGAAGGAAATCAAACGACCAGTGAAAGACTTACTATTTTAGAAACTCATCAAAAAAACATTCAAATTCAGATAGATTCATTGATGTCTACAAATGAGATGCTAAACAAGAAGATTAGGATGTATAAACACTATATGAGCGGAAAAAAATTTGACACATAATCGTTATTTTACGTTTCGTGATTTAATCTGTAGTTCTTCTAGTCCTACTTATATTGGGAGAGTGGAACAAATATGAAGATGTAGAGGAAAAGTTCTAAATTCCTGTGAACTGTGGTATTGAAAAGGAATTTGCAAACGATTTACTCTCTGTAACAAGGAATCAAGCTGTGGAATGATCAAATCCGGGGATCTCAGGTAAAGGGTGATGACAAAAAATGAACACGGAAATAGACGAAGTAACAGATAATTGGTATCAAGCTTTTGAGCAATTCGATTGGATGAACCTCTTATTCTTTTTATTATATGTTTTCCTCATTTTCTTAATCAGAATGATTATTTTATCCATAACGAAGCGAATGAAACAAAGTGATAATAAACTATTATTTCAAATGGATTCCCTCGTTCGATATATTTTAAACTGGATGACGACTTATGGAATATTACTATTTATGGTTTTTTACTTTTCCAATTCATCCTGGATGTTTCGTGAAATTGTTTCAGTCGGTAATGTGAAAGTGACCTTCTTCTTACTCATTATCGCTATACTCATTATATCCATCGCTAATCGTTCCTCCAATATCATGACAAAATACTTGCTTCCTAACATTTATCAGCGCTACAACTTAGATCGGGGACTTCAATTTACATTCGATAAAATTTTTCATTATAGTGTCATGGTTTTAGCGATATTCATCAGTTTAACCACTGTGGGAATTGACTTAAGTGCGTTGACTGTATTTGCGGGAATCATAGGTGTTGGTATTGGGTTTGGTCTCCAAAATATTGCTTCTAATTTCATCTCTGGCATCATCTTATTATTTGAAAGACCGATTAAAGTAGGTGACCGTGTGATTGTAAATGATGTGATAGGTGATGTTGAAAAGATCAATATGCGGGCAACCATCATCAAGACATTGGACAATGAACATATCATTGTACCAAATTCATATTTCTTAGAAGAGCAGGTAGTGAATCGTTCCTACTCTGATCCTAGGCTTCGATTGGTCATTCCCGTCGGAGTCGCATATGGAAGTGATGTTGAAATGGTCAGGGAACTTTTGTTAAAGGTGGCAGCACAGGAAGAGAAAGATTCTGATACTGTCCTGACGGAACCGAGCCCATTTGTGAATTTTGTAGGGTTTGGCAGTTCTTCGTTGGATTTTGAGCTGTTTGTATGGATCAGTAATCCTGATAAAGTCATTCTAATTAAAAGTAACTTGCATTTTCGCATTTATAATATCCTCCATGAACATCGTATTGAAATTCCCTTTCCGCAGCAGGATTTGCATGTGCGCAGTATAGATAAAGAAGTTGTGGATGCATTAAAAGATCATTAATCTTACTTATTAAGAGCATTAAATTCCCGTCAGGAGGTCCCGTTATTAATAGGGACCTTCTATTTTTAAAAGTAATAATAGAATACATACAATTATAGTGAGAAATATGAAGTTGGGCATACTAAGTTCCAGACTTAATAGTTCGGGATAAAGGCAGGAATATGTATGCAAAATATATGGAGTATTTATACAAGGGATATTAAAAATGTTATGAGGAACTGGGTAGCGGCATTCTTGATAGGTGGACTAATGGTATTGCCTTCGTTGTATGCCTGGTTCAATATCGGGGCCTCATGGGACCCTTATAGTAAGACTAATCAGCTTCCTGTAGGTATTGTAAATAAAGATATTGGTGCAGAGATTCGTGGGGAAAAGATTAATATTGGTAGGGATCTAGTAAAGGATTTAAAGGAAAATGATGATATGAACTGGCAGTTTGTGAGCAGGAAAAAAGCAATGGATAAAGTGGAATATGGAGATTATTTTGCGGTCATTATTATTCCAGAGGACTTCTCAAGTAAATTGGCTACTGTCATCGAGGATGATCCGAAGAAAGCAACATTAGAATACTATGTAAATGAAAAAATAAATGCAATTGCACCTAAGATTACAGAATCTGGAGCAGGCGGGATTGTCGATAAAATAACAAGTTCATTTATATCGACAGTGAACAGGACGATTTTCCAACTTTTTAACGAACTTGGGATTGAAATCGAAAAGGACCTTCCAGATATCAAAAAGTTTGAAGACTATGTATTTGGAGTGGACGAAAAATTACCTGGAATCGGTGATACATTACAAGAATCATTATCCGATGCACAAAGTGCAGAAGAGATTATACGCAAAGCACAGGCAGAAATTCCAGATATAGAAAGAGTAACGAATCAAGGTTTAGAGACTTTGGATAATACGGCATCACTGCTATATGAGGCTGAAGAACGACTGAACGAGATTGCTCCTCAAGTTCAAAGGGATTTGGAGCAAGTACAAGGAATGGCGGCCAAGATCAACGAGTTCATTCAAGAAATTCAGACCTCTTCTATTGACCTTAGTGGTGCAGAAATGATTAATAACGGTATCTCTGAAAAGGTAACCACTTCGATACAAACAATTGAAACGATTGAATCATCCTTAAAGCAATTGCAAAATGATGATGGTAACCAGAATCAGGAACAGATCCAGCAAACTCTTGAACAACTAGCAGAGGTTAAGCAGAAAATGCTGACAATCCGACAAGAAGGACAGAAATTAAATCATTTTCTTTCAACAAAACAGCAGGATGTGGACAAAGTTATAAAAGGGATCAATGACCGAGCTGTCAAAACAGAAACAGAAATCGACGCATTTTTGAAAGAATATAAACAAAATATAGAGCCCGCGGTATTAGAAGAAGTAGATAAAGCGAAAAGAACTATAAATGATGCGAGGGGGATCCTTCAAGAAATTCAATCGACCATTCCTGAAGTAGGAAGAATTCTCTCCAATTCAGACAAGAACATAAACAAAGGAACGGAAACTCTCGAAAACATGTTAGGGGAATTCCCTTATGTTAGAAATAAAATTAGCCAGCTGGCCAATCGAATTCGAGACATTCAAGGAAAAACCGATATCAACGAAATCATTGAACTTCTTCAAAATGATCCTGAAGCTGAGAAGAGCTTTTTCGAAGAACCGGTTGTTTTAAAGAAGAACAGTCTTTTCCCGATTGATAATTACGGGGCAGCCATGACGCCTTTTTACACGGTGTTGGCAATATGGGTGGGATCCCTTTTGCTTATTTCTCTTTTGGCAACGGAAGTGAGTGGTCAAAAGAGGTATACTCAAAGCCAAATCTATTTTGGCAGGCTGTTAACGTTTCTCAGTATTGGTGTGATACAAGCCATAATTGTAACCGTTGGTGACATCTACCTCTTAAGGGTCAACATTGCAGAACCCTTCTGGTTTGTTTTATTCGGTGCAATGACAAGCATCATTTTTATGATCGTGGTTTACACGCTCGTATCTGTGTTTGGAAACATAGGGAAGGCCATGGCTATCGTGCTGCTTGTCCTTCAGATTGCAGGAGCTGGGGGAACGTATCCAGTTGAACTATTACCGGGATTTTTTCAAGCGATACATCCCTTTCTTCCGTTTTCATATGCCATTGATCTCATGAGGGAAGCTGTAGGCGGAATTGTGTGGGAAAGGGCGAATCATGATATTTTTTATCTTTTCCTGTTTGGGACTGGTGCTTTACTTTTTGGTGCGGGTTTAAAGGAGCCTTTGAGCAATAAAACGAAAGCCTTTATGAAAAAATCCAAGGAATCTGGTTTGTTTCATTAGCGAGATTTGTCAGTATGAAGGATTCCTCCCTTCAATTAAAGGGTATATCTTAACCATGTATCTAAATGAAAGGGAGGAATCATCGTGAAAAAAGCTATGCTGATTGTCAATCCATCTTCAGGAAAGGAAAAGGGCAGCGAATATAGTGATCATGCCCTTAAAGTTATGAGAGAAATGGGGTATGAAACGGAGGTGCGTATGACAAAGGGAGAAGGAGATGCCTTGTTGTTTGCAAGGGAAGCCTGTGATAGAAAGGTTGATTTGGTTGCGGCAATGGGCGGAGACGGCACGATCAATGAAGCGATCAATGGGATGGCAGAGCAGGAACATCGTCCACTTTTTGCGCTCATCCCTCTCGGAACGGTCAATGACTTTGCTAGAGCACTCAATATCCCTATGAAACCGGAAGAAGCAATCAACATCATTAAGCAACATCATGTACAGAAAACAGATGTTGGTAAGATCAATGATCGCTACTTCGTCAATATCGTTGCAGTAGGAGCTTTGGCAGAAGCGTCCTTTTCAACACCCGTTGAGCAGAAATCTAAGCTGGGGCCACTTGCTTATATAATAGAAGGAATGAAGAAAATGAAGGAGAAGCAGCCCTTTGAACTCAAGTTGCGCTCCGATCATGATTGGGAAGGGGAGGCCCTTCTTTTGCTGATTGCTCTTACCAACTCAGTCGGCGGGATGGAAACCATCGCTCCTGAAGCCAAAGTGAACGATGGAAAGCTTCATGTCTTTATCATCAAAGATATAGCGCTGCCTCAATTTCTCCTGTTACTTCCCAAAGTATTATCAGGTGAATTAGCTGATAGCGAACACGTCCAATATATGAAAGTAGGTCAGATTGAAGCATCATCGACGTATGAAATGATTTCGAATGTGGATGGAGATGAAGGAGATCAGCTTCCCATCAAAGTAAAAAATTTAAAACAGCATTTAGAGATACTTGTTCCCAGAAATGAATAGGAGGAAAGTTCAATGAGGCAAAAGATTATCCTTCTTCATACTCGTAACGAATAAATAACTGTAATTCCTGATGGTAAAATTCTTCATCAAACGTTTCATGATCAAAATGGAATAGTTACGTATAAATAGAGAGAGGAACAATCTCTTTTTTGTTAGTAAGTGTTACGTTGTATAGTATTTCTCTCTTTTTTATGTTACCATTACTTCTTAGAGCAAATAAAGGACGTGACCATTTATGATAAACATTCAAATCCCACAAGCGGATATTTCCATAACGGAACGAAAGCAATCAAGAGACTCGGAAGAACCAAAGATCAAGAGTATCCAAGGGTTCATTGATCTTCATGAAATTCCAAGAGACAAAGGTGGCATCATCTTATTTTATAATATCAATGATGAACTTCTCTTCGTTGGGAAAGCACGTAAATTAAGACAAAGAGTCAAAAAGCATCTGGAAGATAGTGTTTCACCACTACGTAATCATAGAGGCGAGATCTATCGAATCGATGTAGCCATTGTAGAGGACGCTATGGATCGTGAAATCTACGAAACATACATCCTTAATAAGCTTCAAGCGAAATATAATGTAGATAAAGTATTTTATAAATAATTCAAAAAAGATGCTATGTTCCCTGTTGGGAATTAGCATCTTTTTTTGATGTTTGTAGATTTTAATGTAAAAAATTCTTCATCAACCAATTGGATTCCATTCCACCAATCGCTCTTCCCTTACTCCGAAATATGTCGTATCAGTACGATCCTTCACACCATATGAGACGAAACAGCCTTTATCGAGCCATGAAACATGTATCGATAGTATATTGGATGATCGCTTTACTCCTGCTATCTCGATATCGATGGGTTGTGTCAGATGAAATAAAGTCTGAAAGCTGAGCTCTTCCCTTACTATGGAGGGAGGGCAGGGTGCATCCTCAATATTTACATACACCTTTTTCCCATTCGCGATTTCGTAGGATAATTCATATCTATCCGGTTGAATATGATAATTTATTTGTTTCACTTGACCTGCTTTAAGTCGTGATGTAGAGGATGCATCATGAGAAAGATTTACATATTCCATGACTTGGTTCAGCTTGATTGCATTGATCACTCCGTTCATTTATCTCCCTCCTTAAAATAGGTAAATAACGTCATATATAAACCTATTTAATAAAGGAAATTGATAGAACAGAAAGATAACGGTTGAGCTTTAATGAATAGGATATGTCAATTTTCTCAGTATTTCTTCGAATCCTTACACTCCTTCGTCTCAGGTGGTTGGCCAATAACAACTGCCCCGGCTCCTTCGATGGGCTCTAACGCTTTTATCATTGCTCTCGGATTGATGTTATAAGCTTGCTCATAAACCTCGAGAGGTGTTGTGGTAAGCATCGTAGATCCTTCTTGAGTTTGAAATTGATCATTATTGAAGAATAATAGTAGCTGAGTAGGTATTACTATTCAGGAATAAGCGTGTAAGGGAATTTAATCAATGTTAAAATAAGGAAGGATAAACTATACCATTTTCTACTCCTTTTAGCGTTTTAATCATGGTTATTAAGATCACTTTGTAACATTTAGTTGAAGTAGGAGAATCGCTTTGAAGTTTAACAATCGAATGAGAAATCGGAGGACAAACGGGTGATAGAAACCAATGACATGAACTTTCAAATACGGAAAGCAAGAATAGGTGATGCTCAAGCTATCTTACGCATCCATCATGATGTTATAGCTGAAAAGGATTATTTTATTTCTGTCATAGAAGAGTTTCATAAAACGGAAGAAGGACAAAGGGAATGGATTCAGGAGATCTCAGAAAATGATCGGGATATGCTGCTGGTTGCTGAGGTAAATACCAAAGTGATTGGATGGCTGGTATTTAAATCGCAAGACCGGAAAAGGTTGATGCATACAGGTTCCTTTGGGGTCATGATCCATAAAGACTATAGAGGGAAAGGCATTGGTAAGGATTTGATTAAAAAGTTGATTCAATGGGCGCAACAAAATCCTAAAATTGAAAAGATAAGTTTAGGTGTATTCTCCACAAATCAACGGGCAATCGCACTATACAAGCAATTAGGATTCATAGAGGAAGGGCGTAAGATAAGAGAATTTAAATTCACTGAAAATGAATATGTAGATGATATTTTAATGTACAGATTGGTTTAAATAGGTGCTATCTAATATAATGCCCCGTACAAACAATTAATTTCCACTTCATCAATTTTTAAAGCCATACTTATGTTTTGATTTTGATACAATGTAATGTTTTACTTTGAGTTAAAAAATATAAATTGAGAGTAGGGAAATAGATGAAAATACATTTCTCAAAGATAATCGAACCTGAAACTAATATGGTAACCATAATGAATCGATGGGACAACGATCCAGCTTTAATCCCGTTCATTCGACCTTGCAAAAATAAAGATGAACTGGAACAACGGAGGGATATGACCTTAGATGAGTTAAGGAACCGTTTAAATACCAACCAAATGTATCTGATCTATATAGATGATAGCCTTGTAGGAGAAATGAATTATATGATCGACCCCGGCCATTTGTATAAAAAAGTGACCGGCACTGCATGGATTGGAATAACGATAGGTGAAGCGGAAAGCAGGGGGAAGGGAGTAGGCTTCAAGGCTATTCAGTTTTTAGAAGATGAGATTAAAAAGCAAGGTCTCAACCGAATTGAACTGGGAGTTTTTGAATTTAATACACAGGCCTATAATCTCTATAAACAATTAGGCTATCAGGAAATTGGAAGAATTGCTGATTTCACATATTGGAATAATAAAATGTGGACGGATATCAGGATGGAAAAGGTTTTAAATGAAGATGACGGGCAAATTGAAACTAAAGGTGATTGAAAGTGAAAAAAATCAGATTATTATCATTTGGTACTCTTGGCAGATGAAGGTGAAGAGATTGTCCTTCAGTAATGTATGAAGATGACATTGCTATATGTAATGGAATTGTAATAATTGAAATGATGAATGGAATTGTTTCAATTAACCTATCCTCCCTAAAGTCTTTACATTGTCATTTATTGAGTCTTATATATTTTGTATATGCAACTATTAAAATGGGTGTAGGAATGAATTTGGGTGATTCTCATCCTTTTTAGGGGTATTCCAAACACATGTTTACGGTTGGAATGGATATTAAAGTAAACGAACTGTAAAATCGTGGTAACCTACTTCCTTTTGTAATAAAGTAAAATGGATTTATCTTCACTAGGGAGGGAAATACATGCAAGAATACATTCATAATTTCGATGATTTATTAAATATGCTGGATTCTTTTATAAGGGAACCTGCTCAGTTTTGGGATGAGTTTTTTTCTGATCGTGATAAGCGGATTCCAATATTTGTGAATGCACCGGACGAAAATTTAGTTACATATGTGGACAAGGAAATCATTAAGGGTGGAAGAGTCCTTGAACTTGGATGTGGTCCCGGTAGGAATGCGATTTATTTAGCTGAAAAAGGATTTCAGGTGGATGCAGTCGATGTATCAAAGGTTTCATTGGACTGGGCAAAGGAACGAGCCGATGAAAAGAACCTTTCAATCAATTTCTTACATCAAAACATATTCGACTTTACTGTAGAACCAGGAAAGTACGATTTCATTTACGATTCAGGGTGCTTTCATCATATAGCTCCTCATAGGAGGATGAGTTACATTAAGATTATTGAGAATTCACTAAAGGAGGGAGGCTACTTTGGCATTACGTGCTTTCTACAGGGTGGAAAGTTAGGTGGTGCGGATATATCCGATTGGGAAGTATACAGAGCCGGTTCTCTAAAGGGAGGATTAGGTTATACAAAGGAACGACTCTTGAGCATTTTTCATACTTTAGAACCTATTGAAGTGAGGAAGATGAGAGACCAACAAGATGAAAATAATCGATTTGGCGTCTCTGAGTTATTAACAGGACTTTTTAAGAAATGATGATTAATCAGCTAAGGAACACAAAGAATACGAGTACATTTCTGTCATTTTCAGATCTGTGCTCGTATTCTTTTATACTCTGAAGTGAGACAGAAAACGTAAAAACTCCTGCTGTTCTTTATGCTGATATTTCGTTATGGCAAATGTCTTCGCTTCCGGTAATGAAAAAGTATGTGTGTCAATCTCCAATAGTCTCCCTTCAAGTAGCTCCCGACGGACAGTTGAGGAGGGAAGATAGGAAACGCCAAGACCTTCTGCAATAAATCGCTTCGTAATATGAGTTTGAGAAACTTTCATCATCTTTGTATAAGGATAGTATCGTTTGATTGTTCTGCATAATTCATCCCAGTAGGCTGGGTGGTTGTGGGTGAAGACATGATGGGACGCTAACAATTCCTCTTCTTCTAATGGAAAGGCGGACTCGAAATCCCGTCCATCATGTGGGGCAACGAGAATCACTTTATCGGTAAATAATAAGGTATGTTCCAGTTCCGGGCTGAAACAAGGGAGGCAGGAGAGACCTATATCCACTTGTTCATTCAGAACAGCCTTCTCTATGTTTTCTGATTCAATGATCTCAACGGAAATCTCTACTTGCGGATGGTTTTCTAAATACTGTTTTAACACAAAAGGTAATACATTATCTGCAATTAAAGGAGAGATGGCGATTTGCAGTTTTGTTGTATATCCTTGATGAAAGGATTGGAGATTGGTGATACCTTCTTCGTACACGTCTAACAATCTTTGTGCATGCTTTAAATAGAATCTTCCAGCCTCTGTTAATTTAATTTTCTTTCCCTCACGTTCAAATAATAAAACGCCGAGTTCCTTTTCTAATTGTTTAATATGAACAGTAACGGAAGGTTGTGATATATATAGCCTTTCAGCAGCTTTTCTAAAATGACCGAATTCAGCTGCCGTGATAAACGTTTTTAAAACATTCAGTTCCATTTCTCTCACCCTTATTAAAGATTTTAATCAAATCATTTAAAAATATTTAATTTTCTTAATTATATTATCATTATACAATAATTGTAATGAATGAAAAGGGGATGAGTATATGTTTAGTAAAGGGTTAAAAGGAATTATTGCAGCACAAACAACCATCAGTCATATTGATGGTAAAGAGGGCATCCTAATCTATAGAGGATATGAAATTGGGAAATTAACAAATCGTTCATTTGAAGAGGTTGCGTTCTTATTATGGTATGGTCGGTTACCAAAAGAGGACGAAGCAGAAGATATTAAACGAAAATTGATCTCGCTTCGATCCTTATCTCTTACTATGAAGGAAGTTATTCATTCTTTGCCTGGAGAAATGGATATGATGAGTGTATTGAGGACCGTCATCTCTGCTGAAGGAGGAAAAAGCTACCTTTTTAAACCTACTATTGATCAAGCGATTAGATTAACAGCTGTTATACCTACCATCATTTCCTATAGATATAATAGGCTTAGGGGAACACTCATTAATGAGTCGGATCCTGGTCTTAACCATATTGAGAATTATCTATATATGCTTACCGGTAGAAAGCCCTCAAAGGCAGTAGTGGATGCGTTGGAAACATACATGATTTTAACCATGGAACATGGTATGAATGCTTCTGCATTTTCTGCAAGAGTGACGGCTTCCACAGAATCAGACATGGTTTCAGCCGTAACCTCAAGCATCGGAACGATGAAAGGTCCACTTCACGGAGGAGCCCCGTCTGGTGTTATCGATCTACTAAATGAGGTTGGGACCGCTGATAACGCTGAGAATGTCATCAGAAGAAAATTGCTTAAAGGAGAGAAATTAATGGGGTTTGGTCATCGGGTGTATAAGACACATGACCCGAGAGCTATAGCTTTAAGAAAAAAATTAGTAGAATCCAAGGGGAAAGATAAATCTCTTGACCTAGCGTTGACAGTGGAAAATAGTGCGATCCAACTATTAAATGAAATAAAGCCGGGAAGATCACTCTACACGAATGTAGAGTTCTATGCAGCAGCCATCATGAAATCCATTCAACTTGAATCAGATTTATTTACACCCACCTTTACCGCGAGTCGTATTGTAGGATGGACAGCCCATGTATTAGAACAGGCAGAGAATAATACCATTTACAGACCTCAATCAGAATATATTGGAAATCGAAACTCTTGACCAGAGTCCGCCTACATTCTTTACGAAAGTAGGTGGACTTTTTGAAAGCGCTTTACCATTATTGTTTTAATCTAACCATACTAAAAAGGAGTGATCAAATGATTGGTAAAGTAGGAACATACAACCTTGAGAAAGTACATAAAAACGGTTATCCCAAAAAACATCAAGGTTGGGGAAATGTGGACATGCCTTCAGGCAGGGTATTTAACTTTGCAGATAGTGAAGATGATTATTTCGCAGTTATGGAGAAAAATAAATAAGAAGATAGAGAAAGCCGAAAATCTTTCCTTGATTTTCGGCTTTCTCTATCTTCTAGTCCTTGTATGAATGAGCTTTACGACAAGAGCCTTTAAAGTTGAATAAGTTATATGATTTAAAAAGGGTATTGGAAAATAATGTCGAATATAGGGGTGTGACCTCTGATAGTGAGAAATGTCGGACGAAAAAAATAAATCTTATTATTAATTAGGAGGAAATGAATTGAGTGGGTTAAATGGGAAAGTTGTAGGTTTTGAATTAAGCAGTCAAGAGCCGGAAAAGGCAGCAGCATTCTATGCAAACGTTTTTGGCTGGGAAGTGGCAGAACCTCATTGGGACTACTGGGGAGTCAAGACAGGTGATGAGGAAGGGATAAGTGGGGGAATTAGCAAGGGTCCCAATGATTATCCCCACGGGACACGTCTTCAAATTGAAGTGACTTCCATCGATGAAGCCATTTCACAAGCGAAAGAAAATGGTGCAATGGTGGTTCGGGATAAGATGGAATTTGATCGATTCTTCTTGGCTTATATGGTGGATCCCACGGGATTGGGATTCGGGTTGATTGAAAATAAGTAACTGGTTTTTCGATGGGAATATTGTACAAGGTTGCTCTGAAGGCAGTTCATCAAGGCAATCGTCTGTGCGTGGATTTTATCATGAATGGACTCAGGTATTAATAAAATCTACATTTAAAGGGGAAAAGCTATGTTAAGGTTGGAAAATTTAAATCTTGCGATGGATTACAAAAAAGCGATTGTTACTCACCTTGCTGATTTGAAAAAACAGCTTGATGAAGGTCATTTATCAGAAAAGGAGATATCGAACAGAATCGGGAAATTGCACATCCATACTCACACTTCCATGATCGAGGGGGAAGTCAATTTTTTTGATGGTGATGAAAGGATAAGGTCATTCTTTGAATATGGTCTCGATCAATTTGAGGAAGAACTTATTGGTTTGACACCAGATATGTTGGCCTCTAATGTGACAGGGCCGATACATATAAAAAAAGTTCGGTTAAGATCTCTTGCGAACCCCGCTACCGTTGTGGAAATGGATGAAATGATTGTCTTTTCAGATCAAATCGTCGGCTTATCAATTCATTCATAAGCGGTAAGGAGGGACCAGATTGTTTGAAACGGTATTAGGAAAACCCAAAAATGCAAAAAATAAACTATCTATAAAATTTAGAACGGCCGTTAAAGCAGTTATTATTCAGAACCATAAGATCCTTCTTATGCATTCAAACAGAGGTGATTTTAAATTCCCCGGGGGAGGAGTGGAGAAAGGTGAAACCCTAGAATCCGCTCTTGTAAGGGAAGTAGCTGAAGAAACTGGATATATTCACTGTGATGTTAAAGATCCACTTGGAGTCGTTACACAGAGGCATACGGACATATATGAAGAAGACACCTTATTTGAAATGACTTCCCACTATTTTCGCTGTGAATTAACTGATAGTGATAAGGTACCGCAACAATTGGAAGAGTACGAATCGGAACTGGAAATGGTACCGGAATGGGTTTCGCTGGATGATGCCATCGCTGGAAATGAAAGGCTTATGGATCAGTTTGAAAACAATCAATGGATCAAACGGGAGAATTATGTATTGAGAGAATTGAAAAGACTATCTATCTAACAAAGAGCCGTGGTTCTACCGTCACGGCTCATTCGTTATCGTTCGCAGTCATTTCTTGATTTATAGGTTCATTCCATATTTTCTCAGTTCTTCAGTGTCATTCGGTAGTGTGACGAAGCCTTCAAGTTTCATTCCCAGTTTCTCGATTAATTTTGATGACAATTCATTATCCTTTGTCGTAATCGCTACCAGTCGGTTTAAGCCGATTTTCTTAGCAAATTCGATGGTACCTGCAGCTGCCTCATATGCATATCCTTGAGATTGAAAGTCAGCAAGGAACGCAAAACCAATATCTACATCTTCTAACCCTTCACGCTTAATTAATCCGCATAAACCTATAGGAGTCTGATCAACTTTCCTCTCCGTCAAAAATAATCCAAAACCTTTTCGTTCATACATTGCTCTCGGACCATTCACAATATAACTTCTTGAATCATCTAATGTACGAATTCCTTTGTCACCAATGTACTTTAACCAGCCTGGATCATTTAATAAGTTCAAAATAAATTCAGCGTCGCCCGCTTCTACCCATCTCAGGGTAAGCCTTTCAGTTTCTAATACGTTCATTAAGGCACCTCGATTCTTGTTATTCCTTCTCATTTTACCCGTAAAGATAAACAAGGGACAATCGTAACATATTAAGAAAATGTTTTGCTCTTTGCAAATACCTTATTCAGCTAGACACACACACGGGGAAAATCCAAGTCTACTATTCTCTTTTCTACATGATATAGTTTCTACATAGAAAATGAACATTATAGAGGTGTAAAGATGACAAGTAAATTCAAAATAGAAGTTCCTAAAATCCCTGCTCGTTTAGCATCAGCTAATTTCCAAGATGTCTATTATGAAGAAGATCCGTTCCTTTCCAATTGTATGGTAGAAAATGCACGAGTGGATAACGAAGCGCTCGATCAGCTCGTTTTATCTAAAGTAGCGTTTAAAAATGTTTCGTTCATTGGTGCATCATTTCCACGGATCGATATGACGGATGTCGTATTTGAGAACTGTGATCTATCGAATGCAACCTTTTCAGAAGGCATCATCCATCGGGTACAATTTAAAGAATGTAAGTTAATGGGGGTGGATTTTTCTGAGACTAATTTAGGCAATGTAAGTTTCATTGAATCCATGGCCAATATGAGTGACTTTGTGGACGCTCGTTTAAAACAAGTGAAATTCGATCAAACCTCTTTACAGAATGCAAATTTTTCAGATTGTAAACTTGTGAAGGTGAGCTTTGATAAGTGCGATCTTCATGAGATTGATTTTACTCAAACAAACCTTAATGGAATCGATATTAGCACATGTACGTTTACCCGCATCAATGTGGCCTTTGAGAATCTATCCGGTTGTGAGGTTTCACCGGAGCAAGCGATTGGGTTTGCGAGTTTATTGGGATTAAAGGTGAAAGAGTAGGCAATTTTTTATTCTATTTCACTTCCCCCAGCAAAAATATTGAATGGGAATTTATATGATAGCATACTCATTAAATAGGCTCCATTGCTTCTATATGAAGGGGGAAACAGCATGACTATCTTTATCTGGACGTTACAAGGTTTATTGGCAGCGATGTTTTTAATGGCAGCAGTAGGGAAATTAACCGGATCCAGCATGCAGCGTGGTATATTTGATCACTTACGACTACCTCAATGGTTTAGGGTCGTCACTGGATTAGTGGAGTTAACAGGCGGTGCCCTTTTAGTCCTGGGGTATTGGCAGGAAAATGTCATTTCAGCTGGTGCACTCATCCTTGGTATAACAGCTATTGGTGGGATGATCGCTCATATACGTGTGAAAGACGGGTTTAAAGATACCTTCACGATTGTGGTACTGGGAATCCTTTCGTTTATTTTATTGTATTTGGTCCGATAAAGGCTGTCGTTGTTCAAAAACATCCCGCACTTTAAGAGGCTGGGACAAAAAGGTTTTAGCCAAAGGAAAATCCGAACGATTATTCGATATTCTTTCCTGAAAATCGAAAACGTTCGGTTTTTTTATTGTTATTGTAAAAGTATATACAGTGTATTTAACTTGTTCTAGCTGTTGATTGGAGTGCAAGACGAAGACTCCTACGGGAAAAGCGGATTAGGTGAGACCCCGCAGGAGCGAAAGCTGTGAGGAGGCTCACCTTCCGCCCGAGGAAAGCGAAGTCTTGCACGGAAATCGGGCAGCGGTGTTACAAGAAATCCTAACATGGTCTTTTATCCTGATTGTTCGTCTTTAGATTATATTGATTTCGTTATAACCCAGCCTCTTTCATGCTGATGGAGAAAATCAATGTGGAATACCAGACATTTAATGAAACTTTTTCCATTGTCAAACCGTATATTTATTTAACACAGCGTCATTTCTACTTCTAAATGAAAGGAGTGCTTTTTATGATCGAAGTTGGTAACGTTAGCAAACGATATGATTCCATTCAAGCACTGGAAGGAATTCAATTGACCATCCAAAAAGGAAGTTGTTTTGGTCTGGTAGGTCCGAATGGGGCGGGGAAGTCGACTTTGATGAAGATTTTCTCAGGTATTCTGCAAGACTTTGAGGGTGATATCATCGTCAATGATCATTCAGTCCTTAAGGACCGAAGAAAAGTAAAGAAAATGATTGGATACATACCTCAGGATATTTGTTTAGAAGAAACCCTAACTGCCAAAGATAATCTCATTTATTTCGGCAGTCTATATGGACTGAAAGGGAAGATTCTTCAAGAACGTGCTGAAGAGATATTGGAGCAAATCGGTCTGAAGGATCGGGGGAAAGACAAGGTATCTACCTTTTCAGGAGGCATGAAAAGGCGACTGAATATAGGGTGTGCATTGCTGCATAATCCTTTGATTATCATTATGGATGAACCAACTGTGGGCATTGATCCACAGTCGAGAAATTCAATTTTCTCCATTATCAATCAATTGAAATCACAAGGAAGTACAATTATATATTCCAGTCACTATATGGAAGAAGTAGAGCATCTATGTGACAGTATCGGTCTAATCGACAAAGGGACGCTGGTAGAATGTGGGACGATGGAAGAACTGCTTAAGAAATATAAAAAACCATCATTATTTATTTCTGGTGACAGAATAGATAAAGAATTGTTATCAAAGCATGGCCGCGTTGAATCAAAAGGGAATGGATTTTTGTTAGATAGTGCAGAACCTTTAGAAACGCTCCAAGGGTTGATTGCTGATTTTCGTACTCTTAACATTGAACCACTGAGATTGGAATTATATCATCCAAGACTTGAAGATATCTTCTTCAATCTGACAGGTACTCAGTTACGAGACTCATAGAAAAGGAGGGTTAACTCATGTGGGCCATTGCACGTTCGGAATTAAAGAAAAATCTTCAAGATAAAGGCTTATGGTTTTGGACATTCATATTACCTATTGTATTCATTGTTGCATTCGTTTCAATTTTTTCAGGGGATGAAAACACGAGTTATAAAGAAGTTGTCACCCAAATCATTCCAGGATACACCATTATGTTTGCCTTTTATATTATGATTTCCATGGTGATTGGTTTTGTGAAGGATAGAGACAAAGGGATGGTTGCCCGTATAGCCAGTACCCCTCTTCCGATCCAGGATTATTTCATAGGAAAATGGATTCCCTTCATGTTGATTGTATTGATCCAAATTGCTGTATTATTTGGTTTTGGTGTCGTTGTGTACGATCTTCCTTTAGGAGATCCGATCTCATTGTTTTTTTTATCATTATCATTAGCCTTCATCGTAACCGGATGGGGGATGGCACTTGCCGTTCTTGTGAAGACGGAAAATATGGGTATTGCTATGACACAAATCATAGCACTCGGTGGAGCAATGCTCGGTGGATTGTGGCTCCCGGTCGAATTGATGCCGGACTTTATGCAAACCATCAGCAAATTGTTACCCCAGTATTGGGCGATAGAAGGTTATAAAGAAATTATCCTTATGAATGGAACAATGGGTGATGTGTGGTTTAATATCATCATCTTGCTTGTTGCCGGCATAGGAGGGGGATTGATTGCATACGCTGCATATCCCCGGTTTCTTCGGTTATCAAAGAATTAAGCGAAAAGTTCAAAATACGATTTTTTCTGCCACTCATCAAAATGGTCAGAGCGTAGGGGAAGAATCCGTGCTAGAAAATAATGGTATACTATAATGGTCTGAAAAAAGGGACTGCATTTATTGGAAGGGGGCGTTTATTATGACAAAATTAGAAAGTGTGAATACAAGTAGGGACAAGGGGGAGTTTCCTAACTAGGAGGTCTCACTCCCCATGAATTGAAAGGGGAAACTAAATGAAAATGAATAATGTTTCGATAGTAGAATTAAATGAAGAAAATTGGTATGAGTGCTGTCAGTTGAAAGTATCTGAAGAACAAATGTCTTTTGTTGAAGCAAACGCCATATCCATTGCTCAATCAAAGTTTGAACCTACACTTAAACCGTATGCTATCTATGATGGGAGTACGGTTGTTGGGTTTTTAATGTATAATTCTGTGCCGGAAGAACTCGATGCCTATTGGGTATATAGAATCATGGTGGATAAAGACTATCAGGGTAAGGGAATAGGGAAAGCAGCGACGATCTTGATGCTATCTGCAATGAATGAAACTCTTGACGGAAATAAGATTGTGGTTGGGTATCATCCTGATAATAAGGAAGCCCGTAGTTTGTATGCAAGTTTAGGGTTTGTTGACCATGGTAATAGATTTGGCAAGGAAATGGCTGTAGTGAAAGAAGGATAGGCTAAAGAAAATATTCAGGAAGGGTCAAGAATGGATGCTTGGCCTTTTTCCATTGAGGGCAAATGGTTTCGGATAGAAAGAAAGCTCACAGCAATCGTAAGCCGTGAGCTTAAAAGATAGTTAGCGCCATCATGTCCCTAGTTTTCTCTTTTAATCAATGACTCTTTAATCTTATCTTTTGCTCCTTTACGCCATTTCTTTACTGCAGAACTCGATACATTCTCGACTTCTGCAATTTCGCTGATTGTCAACATGTGTACACACGTATATAGTACCCATTTTTTCTGATTTTCCGTTAAGTCCCCGCAATAGGAGAGTACCATTTCCTGCTCTAACTGCTCATTCCCGTTCTCATCTTCGATCACTTCAAAAAAGTCCGTTTCTTTAAAAATACTTTTCTCTTCATTACGCCTTTCACTCGTTAATTGGGATAGGATCCTACCACGTACGAATGAATAGGCATACGTCGGAAAGGCACCTTTCTCAGTATCAAAATTTTCAAAAGCCTCCCATAAGGCAATGAGACCAGTCTGATAGAATTCATTCTTGTTTTTGTAAATATGCAAGGTATGGATCAACTTATGAATCATCAATTCATAGTTCATTTGAAGTTCTTCAAAACTTTCCAATGTGACTTCC
Organism: uncultured Bacillaceae bacterium; assembly: GCA_963787015.1. Classification (GTDB taxonomy): domain Bacteria; phylum Bacillota; class Bacilli; order Bacillales; family Bacillaceae_B; genus Rossellomorea. The sequence goes on along the minus strand of CAWBBM010000040.1, from coordinate 472,851 downwards.
TTTTGATTGACGCGCCTCTCATTGTATTCCCAGGTAGCTTTACCATACTGGGAAAATGGGAGGAGAACAAAAGAGGAAAGTCAATGTTTTCTGAAATGGAATTCATTATAATTTGACGAAAATCCCCGGGTTTTCCTATAAAAAACCGATAGATTCATCTAAATTATGAATGGAAAGAGGCTGGGACATAACAAAATCAATATATTCTAAAGACGAACAATAAGGATAAAAGACCAAGTTAGGATTTCTTGTGACATCGCTGCCCGATTTCCGTGCAAGACATCGCTTTCCTCGGGGCGGAACTTTCTATAAAACTGTTATACTATCTTTGATGTTAAAGTAAAGGAGAAAGCTATGAAAAAAATAATGTTGATTTCCATTATAGGTTTCTGTGTGGTATTTCTTGTGTTAGTCGGTACTTACAAGTGGATGAATGCAAGAACGTTTCAAATGTTTGGCAATCTGACCTCAGAAGTGAAAATCGATGAAAAAGTAATAGCCATCACTTTTGATGATGGCCCTACTGAAAATGTTGATGAAATTCTTTCCACACTAGAAAAGTATGAAGCCAAAGCCACATTCTTTCTTGTTGGTAGAGAGATAGAGAAACATCCGGAGGAAATTAAGAAAATTGTGAAAGCAGGGCATGGAATCGGAAATCACTCCTATTCACATGAACGGATGATATTTAAATCGAGCACATACTATAGAGAAGAAATCGAAAAAACGGATGAACTGATCAATGAAGCAGGATATGAGGGACAGATTGATTTTCGTCCCCCGCATGGTAAGAAATTGATTGGACTTCCTTATTATCTAGATAAGCATAAGAGAGAAACCATTATGTGGAACATTGAACCTGATAGTATATCGAATGATCCGTATGAGAAAGTCGTTTATGTGGAGGAGAAGGCAAAGGCAGGTTCAATTATCTTATTACATCCCATGTATGATGAGAGTGGGAGTGTAATACAGATGCTAGATGAAATCCTTGCAGCATTAACGAAAGAGGGGTTTACTTTCGCGACTGTCAATGAACTTCAACAAATGGCTAGAAATGATTGAAGACTAGCTTCCATTTCTTAATACTTCATTAAATAACTGATTTGCAATCCTGACAACCCCAACGGGCATTTGATTCACGATCACGGTCAAAAAGAGTTCATCATCAGGATAATAAAGCGTCACAGATTCGTAACCATGAATTCCTCCCTGATGGCCGAATGCTGATTTCCCATTATCAAAGCTATATTTTTGTATTCCAAGTCCATAAGACTGGGAGGGATCATCAGTACCTTGAAAGTGGACCATTTCTTTCAGGGATTCTTCTGATAATAATGAGCCATTGAACAGAGCCTTCATAAACGATTGAATTTCGATGGCGTTAGAAATAAGAGCTCCGGCTGTCCAACTAATTGATACGTTGAGTATGTTTATAAATGTGAGTTCATCAGAGAGCTCTGACATGTCTTCTGTGGCTTTCGAGTGGCCAGTTGCATATGGATGTCTTAGTTCATTAGTAGTCGGGAAATATGTCCTTTTTAGATGGAGTGGTTGGATAATCCATTGATGGATAACATCTTCAATCGATTTCCCTGACAATTTCTCTACTATCAATCCAAGCAAAATGTATCCTGTATTAGAATAGTTATATTGAGTTCCTGGTTCAAATTCAAGGTCTTGATCACGAATGACCCTGATAAGGCTTTTAGGCGAAAAATCATCTTTAGGGCTGGATATGGCATGTTGGATGCATTTTGTTCCTGCAACATCCATCCATATGTAATCCTTTAAACCACTTCTGTGCTGAAGCAATTGACGAACTGTTATATGCCTGCCATGGGTTAGGAGACCGGGTAAGATGGATTCTATTGTATGTTCGAGTGAAAGATACCCTTTTTCCTGAAGTTTTAAAAGGAGGGTGCTTATGACTATTTTAGTAATGCTCCCGACCCGTTGATGATCATGAGGATCCAATATGACATTTGTCCCCAGTTGCCGTACTCCAGCAGCATAAATATAGTCATTCCCATCTGAATTTGTTAAACAAACAGAAATTCCCGGAAGGTTGTGTACCTCATAGAGGGTCCGCACTGTATTCTGAAACCGAGTATAATTAATCAATGTCATCGTCCTTTCATATATTTATAGTTACTAGATACCAGTTATTATGAAACCTGTCTATATACTTAGCTTACTCTTTGTATGTGAAAATGTGGAAGTTCAGCAGGAATTGACAACGGCTTCATTGAAATATAAATAAGTAAGGCTAGTGAAATGGAGGGCGTCTCATTGATAAAAAGTCCGATTAAAAACAAAGTGAATTTGGTGTTTATTCCTGTAAGTGATATTGAAAAGTCTAAAGAGTGGTACACCAGAATGTTAGACATCCAAGAAGGAGAAGAACATTTTGATCATCTATTCGTTGCCGACATGGAAGGGACAGGAATGATCCTCGACACAATGCCAATGTGGAGAGACAAATCTGGTAAGCTACCAAGGTTGGATTTTCCAGCCATTCAATTTGCGACAGACGATATCCACGAATCCTACCGGTTTATGACAGACAATGGGGTGGAGTTAGTAACCGGAATTGAGAATAATCAATACTTTGTATTTAAAGATCCTGATGGGAATTTGCTGATGGTTTGTAACTGAATCAATCATTATAACTTTGGGTGATGTTAATCCACACTTGAAATGAGCATCACCCAGTATTTTCTTTTAAGGATTTAATAGTATGCTCTATACATATGAAGAAAGATGATAAATAGAAGGAGAATAATATGCCGATCAGAAACTCAGCAAAAGCGATCATTATACATAATAACAAAATTCTCTTAACGAAAAACAAAGATGCACAGGGATATTTCTACCTTTTCCCTGGAGGTGGTCAGGAACATGGTGAAACTCTTGATGAGGCATTAAGAAGAGAATGCATCGAGGAAATAGGAAGTTCAGTGAAAGTAGGCGAACTTTTACATATACGTGAGTATATCGGAAAGAATCATGAGCATTCTTCATTTGACTATGACGTACATCAGGTCGAGTTTTATTTTAGAACGACATTGGTAGTAGAATTGGTAAATAGTGAACCACCAACAAATCCAGATAGTCATCAGGTGGGCATTGAATGGATTGATTTAAATCAATTGACGAAACTAAGGGTCTACCCACAGAAAATCATAGAGTATCTTCCAAAAGAAGCATCGATCGTCTATCTTGGAGATATGAATTAAAAGAATGAAGCTCAAAGGTCAAGACTCTGGGCTTCATTCATTCGTTTACTATTGGAGGAGCCATTCTTCTGTATTAACTGTTTCCGCAAACCAACGCAATACTTCATTGTGATGTGATATGATTTGTGCTGCCGAAATTTCTGTTTTGTCGAAAGTTGAGTGGGCATCTGTAAGCAGGGTTACCTTGTAGTCTAAACTACAACTTCTTCTGCAGATAGTGTCCACGCATGCTTCGGTTTGAATACCAGTTATGATCAAGTGATCAATGTTTAAATCTGATAACCTTTTTTGAAGGTCCGTTTGATAAAAGCTATCTGGGGTTTTCTTTTCTATTATAATCGACCCTTCTTCAGGAGATATTCTCTCATGTATGTTCCAGCCCGCTGTCCCCTTCTCTAACGGGCTTCCCTCAGGTCCATTATGATGCACAAAAATGATAGGGATTTCTTTTTCCTTTGCATATTCCATCGCTCTTTTTATGTTTTTCAGTAAAGTCTCCCCTTTATAAATAGGAGGATTGGTTGTAAACATCCCTTTCTGGACATCAATGATCATTAGTGCTTTATTCATGCGTTCTCCTCCTTACTGTTCAATGCCTGTGGGCGATTTCTGCCTTCTGACTAACTCCCCGCTGCAATTGGGACAAGTATAGTTATATTTAGCTGTACATTCTATACAAAAACTACATTCGTGAACACAGATATATGCATGATGGTTCAATAACTTTTGACATGACTGGCAATTGGTCTTCATTTCTAATCCCATATGCATCTCCCTTTCTATTACTATCTTTCCATTATATTCTAAAATACGTTAATATAGTGAATAGATGGAATATTCTTTATACAACGGGAGGATAAGATGACGTCTACATACGTAACATGGGGGAAATCGAAAGTTAAGTTAACATGGAGGCAGGATACTCATCTTCCAAACATGGGGAAAATCACCAGTATACATGGCTTCTGCTTTAAAAGTGGAAAATTGCTTCTAGTGAAACTGCCTAAAAGAGGCTGGGATTTTCCAGGAGGGCATTTAGAGAAAGGTGAATCTCCAGAAGAATGTTTCGAAAGGGAAGCTATGGAAGAGGCGTATGTTTCTGGGGCAACGCATCTTTTAGGGTATATCATCGTTGATCATCATGACAATCCCTATTGGAATGAAGATGGGCCCTATCCTAAAGTGGGGTATCAAGTTTTTTATCAATTGGAAGTAGATCAAGTCCATCGATTTGAAGCGGAATTTGAATCTGTAGAAAGATACTGGATCGATCCTGCCAGAGTGTCAGATTATTATCCTTCATGGAATGAGGTATATCAGGAGATTCTTTCAACAGCTCAGGTTGTACATCAAGATGCGGCTGGTAAAGAATGAAACGAAACTAGGAATGTCTATTATTGACCGGCTAATATGAAACCTCTCGATTAAAAAAGTGTAAAGGAGGAAAATAATATGATTAAAGCAGCCATTTTCGACCTGGACGGGACCCTTCTTAACAGGGATGCATCAGTAAAACAATTTATAACTGATCAATATGAGAGACTACATAAATGGCTAAATCATATTCCTGAAACGTCCTACATACAAAGATTCACTGAATTAGATCAGCGTGGATATGTTTGGAAAGATAAGGTATACCAGCAGCTTATAAAGGAATTCACAATCCCTGAGGTAACATGGGAGGAAATGCTTGATGATTACCTCAATGAATTTAAGAATAGTTGTGTACCTTTTCCACAAATGCTTCAAATGTTGGACGAATTAAAAGCGGCAAACATTAAGTTGGGGATGATCACCAATGGTTTTGGACAGTTTCAAATGGACAATATTATAGCTCTGGAAATTAAAGCATATTTTGATGTAATTCTCATTTCAGAATGGGAAGGTATAAAAAAACCTGCTCCTGAACTTTTTCAGAGAGCGTTGGAAAGGTTGAATTTAGAGCCCTCAGAGTGCATCTTTATAGGGGACCACCCGCAGTATGATGTATCCGGTGCTCAACAAGTGGGGATGAAAGGTGCATGGAAAAGAGACTCTGCATGGAGTCATGCTGATCATGCAGACGTAGTGATCGATGATTTGATGGAAATACCACAGTATATTAATGCTCTAAGTTAAAAATTTTTGTTTTGCATGTAAGATCTTATGAAGGTTTTAACAAATTATGGTCAAATATGTAAGTCTAGCTATATCCTGTTTAAGAATATGTTAAATGAAAAAGGTGTACCAAATGACAACGAATAGATCATTTGTCCGTTTAAGCCCCTATGATCCCCATTGGGAAGTCCGATTTAATCAAGAAAAAGAGATGATCATTCAAGTAATAGGTCCATCCCTCGTTGGGATCGAACATATTGGCAGTACGTCGGTTAAAGGGTTAGGTGCAAAGCCGATTATTGATTTACTGGCAGGTGTGAAGGATCTTGAGGAAGTTCCAAGCTTTATTGAACCATTAAAGAAAATAGATTATGAGTATGTTCAGAAACCAGAGTTGACAGATCGCCGATTCTTTCGAAAAGGAAAGTCGCAAAGAGGCACTTGTCACCTTCATATCTGTGAGTTTGAAACCAGTGAATGGAATGATAAGCTTCTATTCCGTAATTACTTAAGGACCTTTCCGGAAGCTGCAGTGGAATATGGGAAGTTAAAAAAAGAATTGGCAAAACTCTATCAATTTGACCGCCCCAAATATACCCAGGAGAAAGAGCCGTTCATTAGGGAGATTATAAGACGTGCCAAGAAACAGGACGAGTGAATCATATGAAATACACTGGTAAACGAAATGGAATCTATACAAAGACGTTGGAATTTTTTCGATTCACTTTTATCTCCTAAATTATATTCCATAATATGACCTCGCTAAATGTTTAGTAGGTATATACTTCCATATACTTTGAAAGAGTAAATGAAGGAGCCGGCTTGAAAATAAGGTGAATTCGATTAAAGCTACTTAATGACTCTTCAATTTATATGAATATATTCTTATAGGCATTTTTACACGTTAAGAATTCAATTCGACCATCATTTACCCCTACCAAATGATCGATGTTTTTAGTATAATAGACATCTTGATACTACATATTCAGGGGAAATATGAGAATGACATGAATCTTATCAGGAGGGTCCATCTTGTTGGAATTTAGTGAATTATTTACAGAACCAGTTAAGACAGTTGCGATTAATATCGCCATTGTTTCATTAGTTACACTTTCTTTGACCACGTTAATATATACAGTGCTTAAATTTATTAAATTACCAGATAAGGTAATTGAAAATATAGTAGGCTTCATTGTAGTAGGTGTGGGAATCAGCACGGTTTATTATTCATTAAAATGGGATTTGTTTTTAGCATTATAATAATGAATTTTCATGATCTAAAAAGCATCTTCATAGGTGCTTTTTTTATTTGGGAATTTACTAGTGTCATCCCAAAGTCTTATCCAGAATCAGACATATGATTGAAGAAACGTAAGTACCTGACCCTTATAATGTAAATATGAGAAGTAGGCAAATCCCCCTTGATAATATGGAGAAATTTCTTTATATTTAGTAAATACCAATTTGCCAATTGTTGGAGGGGACATCTGATGAGTGACATGAAGAAACTTTGTAACTCCATTAATAATTGTTTAGTAAGAGAAGATTCCAGAACTAACGAATTACATATGGGAGAAATTGTGTACATACTGCGTGTGAAGTCTCAATTAACGCAAGAGGATTTAGCGCAAAAAGCAAATGTGTGCGCTCAAACAGTAAAAAGACTTGAAGGAGGGAAGGGAAAGGTGAGTGATATTACTTGTCGAGCTATATTTCAAGCACTTGGAGTGAACATCACGTTACTAACAAAGCTCTTAGATGAGTGATAGAAGATTATGTTTGATAGACAGAGAGAAGGAATAATGTGAGATTTAGAGATTTTCATAAAAATATAAAAATACGGATAATCGAAACATTTATGAGCCGCTTTATCGGAAGTATGATTTTTCCGTTTATGTCCATTTATTTAGCGGTTCATTTTGGAGCGAAATTGGCGGGACTTCTTTTACTCATCAATGTGTTTGTTGGAATCGGGATTAATTTCCTGGGAGGCTATTTCGCAGATCAATTTGGCCGAAAGAAGATTATGTTATTTGCAGAGACGCTTCGGTTCCTGGCCTTTCTCACCATGATGGCAAGTAACTCGCCCTGGTTTGAGTCAGCATCGATTACCTTTGCAATGATGACGATTAACAGTATATGTTGGGGGCTTGCGGGACCGGCTAACCAGGCGATGATGATTGATGTAAGCACACCCCCACAACGGAAGTTGATGTACTCGATTACGTATTGGGCTAACAATTTATCCATTGCGATTGGGGGGATCATCGGTGCCTTCTTGTTTAAGGATTATCTGTTCGAGCTGTTCCTTGCTCTAAGTGTTGCATCGGCTGCAACTGCTTTATTGGTCGCCTTCTTTATTGATGAAAGCTATGCTCCGGTAGAGGCTGAGCTTACACCGTCTCAACATGTAAGGCAATTATTTTCGAACTATGGGAAAGTGATGCACGACAAGCTATTTGTTCTCTTCACGATTGCAGGGGTACTTATACTTTCTATGGAGTTTCAGCTTACAAATTATATCGGAATACACCTGAGTGAGGAATTGCATCCACAACGATTTCTTTTTTGGACCATAGACGGTGTGCAAGCTATGGGGATCCTACGGAGTGAAAATACGATTCTAGTCGTGATTCTCATGCTCTTTGTGACAAGAATTCCGCACACTTTGAAAGACAAAACCATTATAGTTTGGAGTTGTTTCTTTTTTTCCTTAGGGTATGCCGCTCTCGCTTACTCTACTAATTTGTTCATCTTAATTACTATGATGGCGATGCTAACGCTTGGTGAAGTATTCCGAGTGCCGGTGGAGCAATCATACATGGCAGCCATCCCACCGGACGATGCTCGTAGTTCTTATATGGCATTCAATGGCTTGAAGTTTAACTTATCCATGTTGATTGCATCCGTCACAGTAACACTAGGGGCGATACTACCATCGAATATCATGGCTTTAATCATCCTATTAATTGGACTTGTTGGAACTCTAATTTTAAAAATCATTACACCTGAATTGGATAGCCGAAGAGAAAGTGTAACATTGGAACAGCAAAGTGGGCCGGTAAAAGTAGGCTAGTCGTAGAAGGAGAAGGCTGGATATTGGTCTTCTCTTTTTTGTGTTTTTCCAAAAGGAGCAATAAATATTTAAGGTGGAGCAGCTTATCTCTATAAATAATCTCGTAATTTGAAGGTCAGAATGTTACGGAAAATATAGAGAAAACCCCAAGATAAATAAAATTCAACGATTCATGACTCCAACTGTCTAATATTACAAGGGAAAACAGTACTCTATAAATTGAATTATGATCATGACAGGTGCTATATTATTCAGAATAAGGCATAAAGTAGTAACATACTTTATTAGAGATTGACCGAAGGGAGAATATATGGAGAATAAATGGGAAGTAGCACTGCCATCTCTATCTCACATAAACGTGTCATCAAACCCCAATAACGAACCTGTCACAATCCATGGTGGGGATACCAGTCTTAGGTGCATTGGTGTTGGAACGGATGCAGCAGTCTTTCAATCTCTCTATGCACCTGAATTCGCTTTTAAACTTTATGCAGAAGATAAAGTCTCAAAAATTAACATAGAGAAAAAAGTGTACTCTTCGATAAAAGATTCCACATTTTTCTCAACTTGCTATGCTGCTTACGATCATTTACTTGTACTAAGTTACGAAGAAGGCTCAACGCTCTTTGACTGTCTGTTACAAGGGATTCATATTCCAGAGCAAGTAGTTCTTGATGTGGAGGAAGCAAGACAATATGTCCGAAGTCAAGGGTTGAACCCAAGGGACATTCATTTGAAAAATATTTTACTTCAAAACGGAAGAGCCAAAATCATAGATGTGTCTGAGTACGTACTTCCAGGAAATGATTTCAGGTGGGAGCATTTAAAAAAAGCATACGAAGATCATTACGATATCATTGATGGAAGAGCCATTCCATTTTGGCTATTGGAAACGATTCGAAAATGGTATAATTCTTGGAACAAACACTTCTCCTCCTATGATGAATTTATGAAAATTGTATTGAAGTTTACTTCATTTAATAAGTAACTAAAAACCGCACAGAGCAAGCGTCGACTCTGTGCGGTTTTTCTATTATATTGGCGATGCTTCTCTTAGGTTGGAAGAATGGTGGAGAAACATTTTACAAATTATAAGATGAAACAATCGAATCAATTGTACATGAAGATTGAATTTGACATAATTTAGTTAAGTGATACAACTCCACAAATTATTGAAGAGGAGGAAGATCGATGTGGAATCAAAACAACGTTACTAAACTTCTTGGCACCGAATACCCCATTATTCAGGCAGGAATGGCTGGAGGAGTCACAACTCCTAGTTTGGTAGCCACCGTCTCTAATTCGGGGGGATTTGGAACACTTGGAGCAGGGTATATGACTCCTGATGATATGAAAGAAGCCATTAATCAAATACAAGCACAAACTAATCGCCCTTTTGGGGTCAACCTTTTTATTCCTGAAACATCCGTGAGAAGCGAAGAACAAATTACCAATGCTGTGAAAATACTGGATCAATATAAAAAAGAACTGTTTATTATGGGGCAGGAGGAATCAATCACAGATCCTCAACTTGATTTTGGAAAACAGGTAGAAGTTATCATCAGTGAAAAAATTCCTGTCTGCAGCTTTACGTTTGGCATACCAACTAAAGAGATTGTGAAAGAGTTGAAGAAAGAAGGAATCACAGTGATTGGTACCGCTACAACAGTTGAAGAAGCTCTTATAAATGAAGAGAGCGGGGTGGATATTATTGTCGTCCAAGGGAGTGAAGCGGGTGGACACAGAGGAACGTTTCTTCACTCTTTCGATCAATCGATGATCGGTACTTTTTCTCTTGTACCCCAAGTGGTGGACGAGGTGAAAATTCCTGTGATTGCAGCTGGTGGTATTATGGATGGAAGGGGGGTGACGGCTGCTCTTGCTTTAGGTGCAGAAGGAGTTCAAATGGGAACCGCATTCCTCACATGTAAAGAAAGTGGGGCACAAGCTGTTCATAAGAAGGCTATAATAAATGCTCTAGAAACTGATACGGTCATTACATCGGTGTTTAGCGGAAAACCAGCAAGAGGCCTGGCCAATACTTTTACGAAGGAGATGCAAGTGCATGGAGATCTCTTTCCTCCTTATCCTGTTCAAAACCTGTTAACCAAAGAATTAAGAAAAGAGGCAGGGAAACAGTCCAACCCGGAGTTCATGTCCTTATGGTCAGGTCAAAGTCCTCGTCTCAGCAAAGACCAATCTGTAAATGACCTCATACAATCCGTCGTTCAACAAGTAGGGGAAACGCTAGGTAAATTGATTCGATGACGTATTTTGTAATGGTGTAACCATTTTAGATAAGAAAGAAAATAAGTGACAGGATGTTTTTATCCCTTTAATCCCATTACATCAATCAATATCTTTCATAAATCTGATCAGTATTTATTTAAATTTTGCCAAAACTAGTTTATCATTATGATGAAGATTCAATTTAGTAATTGAAAGTCAGTGGAATTAAAGGAAGGTACACTATGACATCAGAATATGAAAAGAATATTACGAGATTACATATGGATGGGAAGGAATTCATTCTCATTGGAACCGCCCACGTATCCCGTCAAAGTGCAGAGCAGGTTAAAGAGGTGATAGAAGCCGAACAGCCAGACACGGTTTGCGTCGAACTGGATGAACCACGCTATCAATCCATTGTAGAAGGTGACAAATGGAGGGATACAGACATCTTTCAGGTCATCAAGGATAAGAAAGCAACCTTGCTTCTTATGAATCTTGCCATAGGATCATTCCAGCGCCGAATGGCAAAGCAATTCGGCATCAAACCGGGTCAGGAAATGATTCAGGGTATCGAATCTGCAAATGAAACCGGAGCCGAACTTGTCTTGGCTGACCGTAACATCCAAATCACTTTCTCACGCATATGGAATAGCGTCGGGTTCAGTGGTAAAGCAAAATTAATGACCCAAATCATTTACAGCATTTTCAGTAATGATACCATTACGGAAGAAGAGCTCGAGAAAATCAAATCACAGGATATGCTCGATTCCATGCTGAATGAGTTCACCCAGGTGTTTCCTAAATTGAAAACACCCCTGATTGACGAACGGGATCAATACCTTGCACAGAAAATCAAAGATGCCCCGGGAGAGAAGATTGTTGCCGTTCTAGGTGCAGCTCACGTCCCTGGTATTACAAAAGAAATCTACAAAGAACACAATTTAGAAAAGCTGAATGCACGTCCTGCTAAATCGAAATGGCCAAAGATCATTGGATGGACGATTCCTGTTATGATTCTTGCGGTGATTGTCTATACTTTCATCTCGAACCCTGATGCAGGAATTCAACAAGGTATCAGCTGGATTTTATGGAACGGCGGTTTCTCTGCACTCGGTGTGGCCATCGGGTTGGGTCACCCATTAGCGATTTTAACTGCATTCGTTGCAGCGCCGATCACATCATTAAATCCCCTCCTTGCTGCTGGATGGTTTGCCGGATTCGTACAAGCGTACTTCCGCAGACCGAATGTTGGCGATTTTGATTCCCTTCCTGAAGACGTACTAAGTGTCAAAGGGTTTTGGAGAAATAAAGTGACACGCATCCTTCTCATTGTCGTACTTGCTAACCTAGGAAGTACACTGGGTACGGTCATTGGTGGAGCGGATGTAGTGAGGTTATTCATTGAGAATTTATGATGTAGCAAAATAAGCTGTCCATTTGGATAGCTTATTTTTATAGATATTGGAATATTATGTTAAAATAAGTAGGGAGAGTCAATTTCGGAAGGAGAATTCAGATGAAGGTTTTCTTAGCTAATTATGCTCATTGGTTGCTACTCTTCATAGTAGGAATAAGTTTCTTTATTAGCTTAACATCCATGGTCGATTCAGTGGAGGGAACCATCGCAGGGGTATTTGGGATTGTCGGGTTTGGCGGTGTAGCATATCTCGCCATTAGTGTTGAGAAAAAGAAGAAAAAATGATTCGAAACCATGTGGTGGAATCTTGTATTCAAATGAACGATACAATTGGATATCAATGGATAATGAGATATTTTGGGGATTCATTGTATTTGAATGAATACGATTATAAAAGGCATATAAGCTTACGAAAGTATATAATAACACCAGCACAAGTTAACTGAAAGGAAATACCACATGATCTATGTAATCAGGCACGGACAAACCAATTTCAATAAAGAAAGAAGGCTACAAGGGAGGAAAGGTCTCCCTCTAAACGAAGAAGGCATTAATCAAGCACGAAATTTAAAGGTTGCGCTTAAGCAGATTCATTTCGATTACATTTTTTCTTCCCCTCAGGAAAGGGCGATTCAAACAGCAGAAATTGCAACAGGACAACCTGTCATCATAGATTCAAGATTGGATGTCTATGATTTAGGGGAAGCGGATGGCTTGTTGAAATGTGAAGTGCAGATGGCTGGTGTTCTTCCCGATCCGGCTGTTTATAAAGGGGTAGAAAGAACAGACCAATACATGAAGAGAGTCTTTGCATTTATGAATGAACTTCAGGATCGCCATCAACAAAAGGAGAAGAATATATTGATCTCCGGACATCGTTGCACGACAGGCTGTATCGGCGCATTCTTTAACGGAGTACCTGCCGATCAAAATATTCTAAAGCTGTCTTCTCATAACGGGGAATATAGACAATATGAGTTCAATGGAAGTCGATTAACCCTAAAGGATGAATGACGGACGGAATCGTTATAGATATGTCAACAAATGAAAAAATGCCTCTTATGCGTTTTGCATTTGAACTTTGGGTAAATAGTTATTACCCTTTACCCGTATACGCAACTTTGTGAGGAGAGAATAATTGAAAAGGTTGACCTTCATCTATCATCAAAAATGATTGAGTTATTTTGTTGCAACATTAATTTTTAAAGAATATATTGAAAAAACATGCCTATATTTATTATAATAGCAGAAAGGTTTATAGAGGAGGATCTAATGGACACCCACAGGAGTAAAAGGATATCGAAGTTATACCGAAAGTTGATTACTTCTGATGCAACACAAGCTTTCCTTATTTATAAAGGCCTGGATGAAGCAACGAAAGCAGAACTACTCGATTTAGTGGCAGAGATGGGCGCTCAGCACTCAGAAAAACTTTTGAATAAAATAAGCTAATATACGTGAACAAAGATAAAGACCTGGAGAAGGATCATCTCCGGTCTTTTTGCTTTTTATGCAGTCCATTCACTTGAATCATAACGTTTAAGATCTTTAAATTATTCCGAATGAATGGATGTAGGCATTCTTCCTTCTCTTCACAATAAAAGCCCATGGAACATAAATAGTGTTCCAACAAATAAGAGCGGTGTGATTTCGATTAAGAAATTCATCGCTTTTTTCAATTTTCTATAAAATTGATCCTTCTATATAACTATTTTATTTCAAACAGGAAAATCATAAGGGTGAAAATAATAGAAGGATAGTTCTAATTTCCTATTTTTATAAAAATAGGAATATATTCCTTTTTATTCAAAAAATATTGTAATTCCACGAGATGCCGGTGATCAAGCTAAACAAGGAAAAAATGTTGCTTTGGATGAATTGATGCCTGGAGATCTCCTGTTTTTTGCTTATGAAAAAGGAAAAGGGGATATTCATCATGTCGGGATCTATCATGGTGAAGAAAAGATGATTCACTCCCCTAACACTGGAAAGACCATTGAAGTTATTCCATTAAAAGGAACCTATTACGAGGAAGAGCTCTGTGTTGCCAGACGTTACTGGAAGGAAGCGGAGGAATCATCATGAAGAATCACAAATTACTTGAAGTGAAAGACTTAAAGAAATACTTTCAGCTTGAAAAAGGAAAGACATTAAAAGCAGTAGATCGTATATCATTTGATATCTATAAGGGAGAGACATTCGGATTAGTGGGGGAATCTGGTTGCGGAAAGTCGACAACAGGTAGAACCATCATCGTCCTGTATGACCGTACAGAAGGAGAAGTCCTATTTGATGGGAGGAACGTTCATACATTTCCAGAGAAAGAGAAGCTCTCCTTTTACAGGAATATGCAGATGATATTCCAAGATCCTTACGCTTCTCTTAATCCTCGTTCCACTGTACGTAAAATCATCGCGGAACCGATGGAAGCCCACGGCTTATACCGGGATAAAAAAGAACAGTTGGAACGTATTTATCAACTGTTGGGGGATGTCGGGCTTAACCGGGATCATGCCAATCGCTATCCCCACGAGTTCAGTGGTGGACAAGGTCAGCGTATAGGAATAGCACGGGCACTCGCTCTTGATCCGGAATTCATCATCGCGGATGAACCGATTTCTGCTCTAGATGTATCGGTACAGGCACAAATCGTAAACTTATTAAAAAAACTTCAAAAGGAAAAAGGCATAACATTTTTATTTATCGCTCATGACCTTTCGATGGTAAAACATTTCAGTAACCGGATCGGTGTCATGTATTTAGGTCATATTGTGGAATTAACAGAAAGTAAGGAGCTTTATAAGAAGCCGCTCCATCCCTATACCCAAGCATTACTTTCTGCGATTCCGATACCAGATCCCGATATTGAGGATGCACGTGAAAGACTGATTATTCAAGGGGAAATCCCGAGCCCAATCAAGCCACCGAGCGGATGTGTGTTCAGAACCCGCTGTCCTGTAGCAATGGAAGCATGTGCCACCCACAAGCCAAAATGGCAGGAAATCGAAGAAAAGCACTTTGTCGCTTGTCACCTTTATGATAAAGAATTCACCAGTGATCAAGACCAAGTAGCGGTTACTAAGTAAAGGATGATGATAAAATGAATGGGAGATTGCTAGAGGAAGGTATTAAAGGTGCTATAAATGATAAAGGATTCAGAATCAGCGTAGCCATTGACCTTCCAACACATTCTATCCAAATCAATGGAGACGCCATTCATTCTGCGGCTAGTTTAATTAAAATCCCCATATTACTTGCAGGCTTCAGGCAGATGGAGGAAGGGAAGTTCTCACTAAACGAAAAGGTAATGATTCCTAAAGAAGAGCATGTAGGAGGGGCGGGCGTTTTATCTGCGCTTTCGGATAACATCTCATTGACTATAGAAGATCTTCTTACTCTCATGATCATTGTATCGGATAACACGGCGACGAATCTCATCATCGACCGTCTTGGATCAAATTCGATCCATTCATTCTGCGGCTCATTAAAATTAAAGCACACAAAACTTAATCGAAAACTAATGGATAACAAAGCAATGGAACAAGGCATAAACAATTTCACATCTGCACTGGATATCATCACCTGTTTAAAAGCAATGGACAAAAGTCCACAATTCAGTCAGAAAAGCCGTGAAAAAATGCTGGGTATTTTACATCATCAGCAATTCAATAATAAGCTACCTTCAAAGATGGATGGAAATCGAGTATATATTGCAAACAAAACAGGAGAATTACCTGGGGTGGAGCATGATTGTGCCATCGTTCGGTATAAAGATAAAACTGGCCTACATTGCCGTATTAATCGAGGATCTTGAAGAAAACGGATCGGGGATAGATACAATTGCTGAAATTGGAAGGCTGGTATTTGATTCCTTGACAAGTGAGTGGGAATAGGAAATAAGATAACGATTACCTTGACGAATAATTTGCAAAACAATCATTAGTTGGAATAAAGAATTGCTACTGTAGGAATTGAGGCGGTAATTCAAAAAGAGATCAAAGGGAACAAATCCTTTGATCTCTTTTTGAGTTCGCAAACTACTATTTATCGATCTGTTTCCCTATACTTAATATCAATCAGTTTCTCAGAATTCGTTGCAAATTCAATATCCACAAATACACCGAATTCTTTTCCGCCCCGTTTTAACCATAATTTAAATTTTTCAGTCGATACCTTGGTTCCAATTTCCTTACCGATATGAAGATAATCAATGATTGCAGCGTCAGGGTATTTTTCTTTCGTCTTTCTCACAGCGAGACTGCCCCATTTAGCATAGGAAGGAATTTCTTGTTGGGCACGAACAATCTGAGAACGTTCAACGATTGCTGTGTTCGATACAAAAAGCAGGCCAAGAAAAATTAGAATGAATCGTTTTATTTTCACTAGCATTACCTTCTTTTTACTTTTAGGTTGTCTTTTTTGCATGAAAATATTCGCCGATGCCATTTTTCTTGACTATCAGAAAGAAAATTCAATCTTTTTTTTAATTAGAATATTCTTTACTTAATCGTCATAAAATCTTAAACTGTGGATGTGGGAAGAAAATGTTTCCAACAACTGAAAGGAGGCGATGACGATGATTACAATCGTCTGTGAAGTTCAACTAATAAATGATTATGAGGTTCTTTCACTCAAAACCTAGCGTAGGAGGACAATATGAAGACATCATTGGAGCAAGTGAAAATCGTGGAATATCATGAAGGTTTAGCAAAAGGAATTGCAAAAATGTGGAATGAAAGCCGTGAAAACTGGGGTGGGGATTCCACAGTCACAACGGAACAAGATGTGAAGGATAAAGAATCCAACTCCACTAATCTACATCTTTTTTTAGCAATGGTTGGTGATGAAGTTGCGGGCTATTGCGGACTATCTGAATACCGTGAGGATCAAGGAGCATTATACATTCCGCTATTAAATGTACACCCTAAATTTCAAGGATTAAAAATCGGAAAACAGCTCGTTTTAAAAGCAGTGGATAAGACGGTTGAATTAAAATGGCCAAGACTTGATTTATTTACGTGGCCAGGAAATACTAAAGCCGTTCCGCTTTATAAAAAATGCGGGTTCTTCTGGGAGGACCGTGATGATACCGTTCATTTAATGAATTTTATCCCCACGGTACTGCAGATTGACCTGTTGAAGCCATTTTTCAAAAAACACGATTGGTATAAAACCAGCCAGCGTTTGATTGAAATCAATCCTGACGCCTTAAAAGATAAAGACCATACGTATTATGAATACAAATGGGAAGCTGAAGAGGAGTTCGTTCGTATCCAATTTGAACGAACTGGACGAGGCATACGTTTGATAGAAACCAATGATTTGTTAGTGGAAATGAAATTGCCAGATTTTAAGATCCTTGAAACAGAAGAACATTTCGTAACCTATCATTTGGAAAATCGGAAGGAAAATCCTGTAGAGGTTTCATTAACTGGCATAAAGTCTTCTATTGTTGAACATGACTTCAATGAAACCATATTAGTGGATACTGTATGGAAGGGAACATATCCTGTTAAAGTTTCGATGCCAAAGGGTGAGCCGGGACCATGGAAAACACATCCAACCGTTGGGGCTTCAATAAGATTTAAAGATGAAATAATTCCCCTCAAGATGGGCATATATCCTAAGCAAGCAGGGAAGCTTCATCTAAGAGCAGTGAAAAATAGTTGGAGACCTTCTAATAAAGGAACCCTCTTCCTTGATCTTGAAAGTCAGGTAGATGAAGACACTACCTGGACCATGAATCTGCCTCAAAACAAGATAGTAAAGTGGGAAATGACTGAAGTGAAAGAGAGAATCTGTAGGAAAGGCAGAGTGTCCATTCCTATTCCCATTCAACTTTTGAAAAATGGCCATCTGTCAGAGGAAATCTCTGTAACGGTTGAAAAGTCGAATGGTGAGACGACATGTTTTTCAACGAGGCTTATCATTGCACTTCCAGGTTTTGGTGCGAAATTTGGTGGGGAAACAGATGAGCATTGGGTCGGCTATAATGGAACGCACTATGTGGAAATTGAAAAGAGAAATCACATCGCTAAGATCGGATCTACTGTTTTTACCAGGGACCCTATTACATTTTTTACACCGAAATTCGGTAAGCCTTATAGTGAAGAATTCTCAAAGAAAGAAGCCACGTCGATTGAATTCATTGAATTGTCTGAGGGATTGGTGATCAAAACCACATTAGAATCAGATGCCTTTCCGTCTATCCTTCTAAACACGTATTACAAGATTTATGGTGATGGCTTAGTGGAAATCAAGCATGAAGTGGTGAATACAGGAGATGAAAATAAGACGAAACTATCGCTGATACAGCCTGTATTCACTACTTTTGAAGGAATGGCAATCCCTCAAAAGGAAGGGGTGTTGATTGGAAATGAGTCCCTTGTTCCTTTTATGGATTATATTCATGATAAAGATATTTCCGAAAGGTGGATGTTCACCACTTCTTCTAAGGGGGATTCGATCGGTCTTTCCTGGCCCCAAAATGCCTGTGCAAGAAAAGATGATTGGCGGATGGCTTTCGAATATAAAATGGACATTATTCAGCCCCGTGAAGAGGTATGTCTAGGTCCTATCCAAGTAGGTGTAAACACGTCTAATCATTGGTCTAATTGGAGAGAATTGGTGATGGAGGATGAAGTGGGTGAAGTGAAAGAACTGCCTCTTTATTCTTTAGAGAAAGCAGAAGGCGATGTTGTTAGTTCTATAGGTGACTCAGTGGATTATTCATTCAAATCGATGTTATCTCCATACATCCACGGCAATCTTTCAGTACGGTATGAGAAAGAAGCATATACGATAAATATACTGAAAGAGGAAGCTGTAACTAAAGTGAATTTTGAACTTGAGCACCGGAATCCAGGTGTGAAGTGGGTGTCTGGGGAGTTCAAATCTCAAAGTCAACAGGCGAAAGTGGAAACACTTCAGTTGGTTCATGGAACCAGCGAAGTGAAGGTTGAGGAGAACGACGGTATTTGGTCTGTTATGAATGGCATCCTGTCGTTTCATGCTTCATCTGACTATTATCCTGGCGTCTATTCCTTGAAGATAAACGGAAAGGAATTCCTGGATCATCAATATCCTACACCTGGCCCCCGTGCGTGGTGGAATCCATGGGGCGGAGGCATCGGTTACTCCTTTCAAAACGTCAGTGCATACTCCAAGTTGAAAGAGAGTACAGTGATTGATCCTGTCACTAAATTAGATCAACATGGCCATGCTTGGACAGGGATTTGTTTAACAACTGAATTTAAGGAACATGAAAAGATGAAGGGAATCACGCTTCGTCAATATGCATTGACCTTGCCAGAAGTGCCGGTATTTGCTATTTATGCAGAGATTCATCAGGAATCAGGTAGAACCTTTTCAAAAGAGTTACTCGATTTGGAAGCCTTCTTTAAGCATGGAGATACATTATCATCGAGTTATGCTAAACTTCCTACTGATGGAATCTTCCATAAATACTATGCAGGATCAGAGGAACTCGTATTGAAAGATACTCCTTTTCTTACAATTGGATCTGACGGACATCAAGATGAAATAGTGTTCGTTCATCCTAATAGGAGGAAGTTATCAGAAGCATACTTAAATCAGGATGCGCTTCTTGTTGCTTCCACAAACGAATGGTCAGCAGCAACAAGTGATATCGTAACAATACAACCAAGCATCCTATACCTAGGTGAAGCCAAAAACAAACAGAGCATCAAATCGTTACAAAACATCAAGTTTATCTAAAAGTCTCGCGAACCTATATACACCGTAGGTTCGCGTTTTTGTCTGGAATGAGGGACGGACCTCTAAAAATGAAGATTAAATAAGAGGAAACCATTATTAATTAAGGATTTCTGTGTTAATGTAAGGTTATTTTAGAGGTCCGTCCCTACTAACTTGATAGAGGGGAGTTGGTGGGAAATGAATCAAAGAGAGATTAGTAGGGTTAATCAGGCTGGATGGAATCAGGGTGCATACCAGGCATGGGTGAATCGCCATGGTCTGCCGGAGGAATATGCTCTTACTCTGAAAGAAGATCCACAGCATAAAGTTTCAGAATATATCAAGCATATGGGGGATCTGAAAGGGAAGAGAGTTGCCAATTTATTGGGTTCAAAAGGCAATAAAGCCGTTTGCTTTGCATTATTGGGGGCAGATGTAACGGTGGTGGATATTTCTGAGGAAAATAAAGAATATGCAATGTCATTAGCGAAAAGTGCCGGGGTAAGGATTAATTATGTGGTATGTGATTTGTTGGAGATGCCAAATGAAGAGGCTCTAAGGCAATTTGATGTTGTGGTATTGGAATTGGGGGTACTGCATTATTTTGTGGATTTACAACCCGTGTTTAAATTGGTTAGAGAAATTCTGATTTCAGGTGGAATCTTTGTTTTGAGGGATTATCATCCAATGGTTTCCAAGCTGTTACTTGCCGATGAAGGGAAGATGGTGGCAAAAGGTAATTATTTTGAGAATAATATAGTTGAGGTTGAGGTTGCCTTTTGGAGATTACTGGAGATGAATGAACAACAGAAATGGACTAAAAATATGATCCGTAGATGGACACTGGGTGAAATTGTCACTTCACTTGCGGATGCTGGAATGCATATTAAACGATTAGATGAAGAATCAGGAATCAAATGGGCATTCCCAGCAAATGCACCAGAAGCAATAGAAGATAAAGTCCCAGGTTTATTTACAATTATCTCTGAAAAAGCATAATGACAGTAGGGACGGACCTATAATGGCAAGATTGGTCCATAAAAAGAACGAATTGAAGAGGGCCATCCCTCAAATCTTTAGTAGGTTATAGAATTGTTTCTAGCAAAAGAAGGTGGGCTACATTTCCCCACCTTTTCATTTTCTACTATTAATATACTTTATCTCCATTAAAGATCGAATTCTTTACGATTACATAATCCACCGTACGGATTGTTTCAAGCTTCGTACCTCCTGCATAGGAGATAGAGGATTGAAGATCTTGTTCCATTTCAATCAGCGTATGCTCAAGTGAGCCTTTATGCTCGACATACATTTTCTTTCCTTCAACATTTTTCTTTTCACCTTTTTGAAATTCAGAAGCCGACCCAAAGTATTCTTTGAAAAGCTTACCGTCTTTTTCGGTTGTATCTCCTGGAGACTCTTCGTGACCTGCGAATAAAGATCCGATCATCACCATGGAAGCACCGAAGCGAATCGATTTAGCGATATCACCATGAGTACGGATGCCACCATCAGCGATGATTGGTTTGGTTGCCGCTTTTGCACACCAGCGCAGAGCTGCAAGCTGCCAGCCACCGGTTCCAAAACCAGTTTTGATTTTGGTGATACATACTTTGCCTGGACCAATCCCGACCTTTGTTGCATCTGCACCGGCATGCTCTAATTCCCTTACCGCCTCTGGAGTACCAACATTTCCGGCAATCACAAAGCTATCTGGTACATGTTTTTTAATGTGTTGAATCATGCTGATCACGGCATTAGAATGACCGTGAGCAATATCGATCGTAATAAAATCCGGAGTCAGCTCTTCTTCTGCTAATTGTTTAACAAACGTATATTCTTCTTCTTTTACACCAACAGAAATAGAAGAAACCAAACCGCGGGCCTTCATATCTTTAATGAAAGAAATTCTCTTTTCAGGTTCGAAGCGATGCATGATGTAGAAATAGTTATTTTCAGCTAAATATACAGCAATCGATTCATCAATAATGGTTTGCATATTGGCAGGAACCACTGGTAATTTGAACGTATATTCACCAAGGGTTACACTCGTATCACATTCAGAACGGCTATTAACCACACATTTTGCAGGAATTAATTGAATATCTTCGTAATCAAACACATTTTCCATTATTACACCCCTAAATACGAATATTAATATTTGTTTATAATGTAATTGTTCGTACATTAGGTAATTTACATCATTTTCTTGTGGATGTCAAAGAGTTTTATCAATTTATTTAAATATTGATAAGAGGGATGTTTCATTTCCTTTTAAAGAGCTTGCATTCTGCAGACGATGATCGAAAGACTATGTTACAGTATAAGGAAAGTATATTTTCGAACAGAATCTAGAAAGATATGAAAGGTGGTTTACCTATGTACTGGGTGATCGCTCTATTCGATGACAAAACTGAAGAAATGATTCAAAAGATATGGAAGGAACTAACCGTGAAAGATATTTCTTATTATGAAGAAGAAATTAACGACGCACGTCCCCATATTACATTAGGCAGTTATTCAGAGCTAGATAAAGAAGCATACATACAATCGTTAGAAGCTTATTATGATCATAAGGAACCAATCGATATCACGTTTAATACCGTTGGTTCATTCATGAACTTTGGAACGCTTTTTCTTTCTCCTACTGTCACAAGAAAACTTCTGGACTTCCATTCATCTCATCACGATTATTTTCACTTCTTTCACGAAACGGCAAACCCACTTTATCTTCCAGACAGTTGGATCCCTCACTGTACATTGGCTAATAAGCTTTCTCCGGCGAAATTAGCCCAAGGATTCGAGCATTGTTTAGAAAGAGGAGACCTGATTGAAGCGAAAATCACAGCTGTCGCTTTAATTGAATTAGTAGATGACAGCAAGGATTGTATCGACGCTCCAATCGTTTATGAAAAACAGCTTACCGAGTGATTAATCAGGGAGAAATCTGTTAGTTCATCAGACGGACGTTTATACGTATAAAGAAAACGAAAAAAGCAGTGGTAAGCTTTCGCCACTGCTTTTTCATATGCCCATTTTCTTACCCTTGGTACCCTTATTGACACTTGAACACTTTCAACTGAAAAAACTTCAATAAAGAGGTTGAACTTTACGTTAACGTAAATGGTAAACTGTAAATATCTAAATATTCTAAAAAGAGATGATTCCATGACGTATACAATTACACAGCTGGCAAAGGAATTTCATGTGACGACCCGTACGATTCGGTATTATGAGGAACTCGAATTGCTGCATCCTGTAAGAAATGAATCTGGAAGAAGAGTCTATTCAAAGAGGGATATTACGAAACTCAAACTGATTTTCCGAGGCAAACGATTCGGATTTTCATTGGAAGAAATCAAAGAAATGGTCCTCTTATTTGACCGGGACAGGAGTGGACGGAAACAGTTAGAATGCACGATCGAATATGGGACAAAAAGAATCGGCGAGGTAACATCCTTAATTGAAGAACTTGAAATCATGAAAAACGAGATGATTGAAATGAGAGACGAATTTGCCAGGAAATTGATGAGGATTGTGGATTAAGTTCTCCCTGAAATATGTGAGTTACTGCTTAGTGAGAAAGTGAATCCCTAACATTATAAAGTGAGAATATGGAGGTAAAAAAATGAGGACTATTGAAAACTTTTATCGTGAGGATTTGCATCTTAAAGAACTATTAAGGCACTATTTATCCAAGGATTTCTTCTCCTTTGCAGATCAGGAATTGGACGCATTCGGAGAGTTATGTGCAGGGGAAATCGATAAGCGAGCTGCCCACACGGATCGGGACGGTCAGCCCAAACTTATTAAATATAACCGTTTAGGGGAAGAAATATCTGAAATATGGGTGAATGAGGGGTATAAGAAAACGGTTGAACAAACCTATAACAAGGGAATTGTCGGATATATTCATAAAGATATTCCGGAACTTGGCCACAAGGGAAACTATATGTATTCATATGCTCAAGGATATCTTCTATCTCAAACGGAACCGGGCTTCTACTGCCCTGTCACCCTCTCGATGGCTACAGCTCTGCTTCTAGAGAAATATGCCTCTCATGATATTAAAGAAAGGTTCCTTCCACATGTACTTTCCACAGGAGAAGTGGAATTATTTGAAGGAGCTACGTTCTTAACCGAGAGGCAAGGGGGATCCGACGTTGGGGCCAATGATACGAAAGCCGTTCAAAATGGTGATGCCTATCAGTTATGGGGTGAAAAATATTTTGCTTCCAATTCAGGAATGTGCGGAGTGAGCATGGTGCTTGCTCGTATAGAAGGATCGGGTGATGGAACGAAAGGACTTAGCTTATTCGCTGTACCTTGGAGAAACGATGAGGGTTCTCTTAATGGTATTCACATTCGCAGGTTAAAGGATAAGTTAGGTGTGAGAGCGGTGCCTTCAGCGGAAGTGGAATTCAATGGGGCACATGCTTATCTTGTAGGAGAACCTAACCGGGGTATCTACTATATGATGGAAGCACTTAATTTATCCCGAGTATGTAACGCCATTGCTTCCATCGGTATTATGAGAAGAGCCTATATGGAAGCCCGGAATTATGCCTTCTATCGTGAAGCGTTCGGTCAGCCTTTGACCAATTATCCGATGGTCAAAGAAACCTTGACCCGTCTTGCATCTAAACAGGAAGTGGAAACAAGTGCGGTGTTTCATCTTGTTCACTTGTTTGATCGAGTCGTATCCGGTGATATTCCGACGACAGAAGAAGAATCCGTTCTAAATCGTCTGCTTATTGCCATTTTGAAAAAAGAGTCGGCAGAACAGGCTATTCATTTTACTCACGAAGCCATCGAATTGCATGGTGGGAACGGATATATCGAAGATTTCGTTCTGCCCCGGTTACTCAGAGATGCGCAAGTTTTGACGGTATGGGAAGGGACAGCCAATATTTTAGGTCTCGAGGTACTGAGGTTAATGAATAAGTATAGGGCACATGAGTACTTTTTAGCGTATATGAAAGAAGAATTAACACTTTTACCAGATGAACTCCTAGCGTATGCCGCACCGGTTGCAGATGGTATAGCAATACTTGAACAATTGTTGAAAAAAGTAACGACGGCAAACCAAGACACTCAAACCTATCATGCCAAGCGTATTGCAGAGCTTATGGTTAAAATATTTGAAAGTGTCATTGCACTTAAGGATGCACATTCAATTGGAGGAGAACGAAAGCGTATGATTGCGGAAATCTTCATCGAACATGCTTGGAATCAAACCAGGTGGATCGATGAAGAAATGAAAGCCGTCAAATACTTTGATGACATTGTCGGTGGGAAAGTACAGGTGTGAATAGTAAGAAGCCCCTGAACTGATATTTTGGGTTCAGGGGCTTCTTCTATTTTTCACAGCAGCAAGGACAATCACATTCCTTTTTGGTCTTACACTTACATCGTTCACATGCACATTCTTTATTAACCAAAAAAGGTACCTCCCTATATATTTTGTGTTATTATTCATCGTAACCATAACTGTTGATTCCATACATGGTGGAAGGAAATAAGAACGTTGTCTAGTGATAAGCTGTCGATCTTTAAGGTCAATCCATAAATTCCACTTATTCATTTTTCATCAAGCTTCAGAAATGATTCTTCAAAAACCAACTGGGGGCCATCACAATGAATATTCGACCAGAACAAGCAATGGATGCATTTAAAATCAAAACTATTAATGACTTAGCCTTTGAAGGACATAACGAATCAGAATTGATTGCTGGGATCCGTCAAACGGATGCATTTATCCCAGAACTCTCATTAGTGGCTGAGAGGGAAGGAGAGGTAGTGGGTCATATTCTTTTCAGTCACATTTCGATTGATCATGAAACGGGATCTTTCCCTTCATTGGCATTGGCACCAGTTGCCGTTCATCCTGGCCATCAACTTAAAGGAATTGGCTCCACTCTTATATGGGAAGGAATTAACCGTGCCAAGAAATTAGGGTATTCATCGGTTGTGGTGTTGGGACACCCCGAGTACTATCCTACTTTCGGTTTTATTCCTGCTGGAGAAAAAGGAATAGAAGCACCGGTTGAAGTACCGAGAGAAGCCTTTATGGTTTTGGAACTCGTTCCTAATGCGTTAGATCATGTCAAAGGGAAGGTTAAATATTCTGATCCTTTCAACCTCTGAATGGTTTTACTGTAATTTAATTATGTAAACTAAAGTGATAATAAAGGAACCGCAATAACCTTTGCGGTTCCTTTATTATTGAAGTGCTATTCGATTTTCCTCAGGTTGTGGCAAAGACCCAGCGTTTTTATGAATGTATGAAATAAATGCATCTAAGGTTAATGGACCATTTATGATATTCGTTCCTTTTTTAAATGCTGTAAATCCATCGCCGCCTGTTGCCAAATAATTCGTTATGGCAATGGAATAGGTGTTTTCAGGAGAAATCGGTTTTCCATCATGTTCAGTCAAAGATGCTATTTTCTCACCAGGGGATGCATCCTTTTTCCATGTGTAATGTAATCCTGAAGGTTGCAGAATGGTTTGGAAATCCCCTGTCCATTGTTGCTCAAGAATTTCTTTAATTTGCGCACCGGTTACGTCCATTTTCACCAAATTGGTGCCAAAGGGAAGCATAGTGTAAAGTTTCCCCCAAGTAATATCTCCCTTATCCAGGTCTGCCCGGATGCCACCTGGATTCATAAATCCAAAATCCGCATCCAACGTTTCTCGATGGGAGTCTGCAAGGATGCAGCCTAACGTTCTTTCCCCGCTGACACTTTTTTGTTTAGTGAAGGTTTCCTCTGAATGACCAACCACTTCATTTAACAGATTGTTTTGTCCTTTTCCATATGTACGGACCATCTTCAGAATTTCGTGATCAGGTTCTATCCTTTCATGAAAGGTCCGGACGATGTTGGCTTCTTTTTCAACAATATCTTTTGTCTTGGGGTCAATTTTTATAGTAACGTTCGAAAATGCGGTTCCATAAGAGTATGATTCAACAATCAACTTTCCATTGACTATTGTATTCGCATGCCGATGATTATGACCGCCAAAAATGACATCGACTTCATCATCTATAAGAGGGGCGAAGTCTACTAATTCTTGGGAAGGGCGAGAACCGTCCGTTTTGGATGAAGCTGATACGTGAGCTAGAACGACAATCGACCTAACGCCTTTCCCTTTTAACTCTTTGACTGTTTCGTTAATAGATGCGACTTCATCCTTAAATTTTATGCCTTTAATTCCTTTGGGTAAAACAATATCCTTCGTTTCAGTGGTAACAATTCCAATGAAACCGATAGGGATACCTTTCACTTTCTTAATTACATAAGGAGGGAGTATCGGTTCATTGGTTTCAATATTAATCACATTAGCTACTGTATAAGGGAATGATGCTCCACGAAAGTCTCCTGTATTCTCATGTGTTCCTCCATTCAGCAGGCGCTTCATTTCTTCTACACCCTCGTCAAATTCATGGTTGCCGACTGTTCCAACATCAAATCCTAATCTGTTCATAAATTCGATCGTGGGTTCATCTTGCTTAAGCGCAGAAAGGGGTGCACTGCCTCCGACCATATCTCCGGCGTGAACAAGTAATGTATGTTCATTTTCCTTTTCTACTTTCTTAATATAGGCGGCCAAATATTCAGCTCCGCCGACCTGTTTTCCATCGAGCGACCGATACGTTTCAAGCTGACCATGAAAATCATTTACACCTAAAAGCTTTAGAGGAATATACTGTTCTTTATCTCCGGGTGAAAAAGACGAACCTATGAAGTAAAGTGTGACAAGTAAAACAACTAACGTCCATTTATGAAAAGACATTGAATCCCTCCCTGAGCTATTTTCAACTACAACGTAGCATATGATTTTTAATGCTCATTTGAGGAAGAGTAATGTTTTTGTAAATAACTAAAGGTTGCATGAATATTTACAAATAATACAAATGTATATCCAATTGTTTACATATGAGCGTGTATAAGGTAATATATGTAATTGAAGTAAGCGAATATTTTGGGGAGGCAATGATAATGAAGAAATTGATGGTACCTTTTCTCTTACTATCTCTTAGTATATTTACTGCAGCTTGCAGTAGTGACGAAGGAAGTACAGAAGAGAAAGAAACAAACACAGAAGCGACAGAGGAAACAGCAAAGAATGATGAAATGGATATGAAAGCCGCTCTATTAGACTATCAAATGGAGATCATCGACACCGTGAATGAAAATGATTCAGCGATTTACGCATTTGAATCTGCTAAAGCGAAAGAAGAGGATAAGCCTTCTGCTGAAGAGATTGCAAAGATGAAAACAGATGCGGAAGCAGCAGCTAAAAAGGTAGCAGAAGACGTTCGTGCACTTGAGGTGCCGGCTGCACTTGACTCTAAAAAGGAAGAAATCCAAGGAGCTTTGGATGATCTTGCTAAGTCATATGAAACAAGAGCTGCTAATCTTTCTGACGAAGCAAATGCAGAATACGCAGAATCTGATGATCAACTCGCATCATTTGAAGAAAAAATGGGTGCCATTTATGAAGAAGCAGGTTTAACGAAGCCTAGTTTTTCAGCGGATATGGTAGATTAAGAGCGGGAGTTCCTAGTTCAAAAGCAAGTGATTAATAAAGATTGGATTTAATTTAACAATAGTAAGAACATAAAGGGCTGCTTTAGCAGTCTTTTTTTTATGGTCTCATGATAGTTTACTCAAGGAAACATTTTTAACCACTTCTTATTAAGATTGATTCGCTAAAGATCGTTGCTATAGACCCACTCAATATTGGATTGCTATGATATTCAAGAGCAATATAGGGAGGATCATTTTAATGAATCAAGAAAAATATAAACAGTTAAAATTAGGTGAGCGCGGCGCAATTATTAGTATCATTGTCTATATTCTGTTGTCGATTATCAAATTCCTCATTGGGAAGATGGCCAACTCTGAAGCGTTGAGTGCAGACGGTTTGAACAATGCGACAGATATCGTGGCTTCTGTCGCTGTATTGATTGGACTTAGATATTCCAGAAAACCTGCAGATGAGGATCATCCTTACGGCCATTGGAAGGCAGAAAGTGTCGCTTCATTAGTCGCCTCCTTTATTATGATGGCCGTTGGACTTCAAGTTCTTTACAATGCGGGACATTCCGTACTTGACGGAGAAAACCAATCACCAGAGATTTTGTCTGCATGGACTGGTATGGTGGCAGCTATCGTGATGTATCTGGTTTATCGCTACAATAAAAAATTAGCTCAAAAAATAAATAGCCAATCCCTTATGGCAGCTGCCAAAGATAATCTTTCAGATGCATGGGTGAGTGTTGGTACTGTTATCGGCATTCTTGGAGCCCAATACTACCTTCCTTGGTTAGACCCACTCACAGCCGTTATTGTTGGCCTGTTAATCTGTAAAACTGCATGGAACATATTCATAGAAGCCGCTCACTATTTAACCGACGGATTTGATGAACGATTGATTCAATCCTATAAAAAGACCGTTCTGACCCTACCTGGAGTGAAAGGAGTTAAGGATATCCGAGCAAGAAATTATGGGAATAACACGGTGGTTGATGTTGTCATTTTTGTTAGGTCAACTCTTGATATTAAAGAAGCACATGATATATCCAGTATCGTAGAGGAAGAATTAATGGAGAAGCATGAAGTTTATGATGTTCATGTACATGTTGAACCCAGTTGATAAAAAAGGGAGAAGCTTACTAAGGCTAAAAAAGAGTAGTCGAAGAAGATTTATTGTTGGCTGATCTTTAGGGGCTATTTTTATTCATTCAGTCTATTATCGATTTTCTTTCCATATAATTGAAACCAATTTCTAACAATAAACGTATATCATAATTAAAAGGTGATGAGTATGACAGGTAGTATGTTCATCTTATTCATACCAATTGTCTTTGTGATTATGGCATTAAAGATTTCGGGCACTTCAAAGCATACCTACCAAAAAGGTGATGGGGGCTGTTCAGGTCCTTTTGACGGTGGTTATGATTATGCAGATAGCATCAGTAGTGGATTTGTTGACGTCGGAGGAGAATAACCCTCTCTCTATTTTTAAAGCTAAAAAGCCATTTAAAGGAGTTAATCATCATTAAACGTTACTTTATTGAAGTTGGAAACCATAGGATACATATTACAGAATGGGGAAATTGTGAACATCCCGTGATCTTTTGCCTTCATGGGCTGGGTAGTACGGGTCTGAGCTATATTGAGGTGGCTGAACAATTAAAAGCGGAATTCAGGATCATCTCGATTGATGCACCAGGGCATGGAAAAACGCCACCGTTTAAATACGGGGAAGAGTATGAAATGACTCGGATGGCGGATTGGTTGAATGAAGCGATTGACCAACTTGATGTTGGACCGTTCTACTTTTTATCCCATTCATGGGGGAGCTTTGTCGCCCTACATTTCACTGCCAGATATCCTGATAAGGTCAGAGGTAACATATTGCTGGATGGGGGCTACCAGGGAAAACGACATTCCAATCAAACTGTGGAGGAAGAAGTAGCTTATTACGAGGCAGACTTTGAACAGGTTTGGGAAACATGGGAAGACTTTCTGGCATTAGTCAAAAGTGAAACTTTGAACTGGACCAAGTTAAAGCTGGAGGCAGCCAAAGATCTTTCCCTATATAAAGATCATCAATATTACTGGCACGCGAGAGGGGAGACGGCGGCTCATATCATCCGGGCTATGCACAAGGATGATATGGAGGATATTTATTATAAGCTTGATCCTGCTATCTTGCTATTAAGGGCAACCCTCCCGAAAAGTATGGAGGAAAGACGCAATAAGACCGCTGCCATTTTCAAAGATAAAACCGGCGGCGAAGTAAAGGCGATTCAAGGGACCACCCATCTATTGCATTGGGACCGTCCCGACATTGTTATAGAGGAAATCAGAAACCGCTGGGAACAATAATAAGGAGGGAACAAATTCTATGATTCTATTACAACCCATGAAAGAACATGAATATACACTTTGGTTAAAAGACTCCATCAAGGAATATGCAGAAGAAAAAACAAAAGCTGGTAATTTCCAAAAAGAAACATCACTGGAGCAGGCAGAAAAGGAATTCAATCAGCTGTTACCCGATGGACTGGAGTCTGAAAATCATTATTTATTTACGTTAATTTCAGATGAAAACAATGAAGAAATCGGTACATTGTGGGTTAATGTAACTGAAGACAATAATGAACTATTTATATATGATATCAAAATCCTTCCAAACCAAAGAGGAAAAGGCTACGGAAAAGAAGCACTGCAAGCTCTTGAATTTTTTGCTAAGGAGAAAAATGTATCCAAGATTTCACTACATGTTTTTGGTCATAATAAAATTGCGATTTCTTTATATAAGAATTCAGGATATGAAGTTACGAATGTGTTAATGTCAAAATCAATATAGATTAATCTGAATGGCACCTTTTTGTGATTTGGTGCCATTTTCTATGTGAAGGAAGAAAGTATATTTTTTATGAGAAATGGGGATACTTACCGGATTTACTTCTGCTTAATGATCAAGAAAAGGAGGAAGCCCGCATGAGACACGTTACATATGCTCAATTACCGGATTTGGATTCTTTAGTTCAAATCGATTATCAAGTGATCGGAAATGAAAGTAGAAGAGAAGAAATCCTTCAATACATACAACAGAAAAGGTGTTTAGTGGTGAAAGAAGACAAGAAATATACCGGCTTTCTTTTATTCCATACACACTTCTTTGATCATACTTTTGTCTCTCTACTCATCATTGACCCAGAACACAGGAGGAAGGGGTATGGGTCTTCTCTATTGAATCATGTAGAAACGATTTCACAAACCGAAAAAATATTCTCTTCTACCAATCAATCAAACCAAGAAATGCAAAGAGTGTTTGAAGTGAACGGCTATGCTAAAAGTGGTTTGATAGAAAATCTTGATTTTGGTGACTCAGAGATTGTTTATTTTAAACGGAAGGAGAAGTAAAATGAATCGGTCATTTCTCATGTTAGGATCAGCTTTTAGGCCGCTCAAAGAGTGAACTTAGAAAGCTTGCGTACCATTCCTCACATGTCTAATAGATTGGATAACTTTTTTGTTGCTCTGTTTTACGTATGCGGTACCACTTTTGGGGTCCTGTCTTGCAAGGACATGATCTGGAAACATTTTAATCAAAAGTTATAAAGTTAAGAACAAAAATATCTGACATTAATTGAAACTTGTTGGTAACCCTGGAACTACAATGAATGATTTAAAGGAGGTTGCATGATGATCATCTTTTTAGCCATCTTTCTTTTACTCTTTTCCTTTGATTTTACAAAGTTCAGAAAACAGAATCAAACCATGATTGAGCAAAATGAGAGGATTATTTCCCTCTTGGAAGAGATAAAGGATAAATAACATTGGATAGAAGACCTTTACTGGATTTGATGGAGGGACTTCAAATAGGTGAGTTGATTTTCAATTACAAAATATAACTTGATTCTTTATGCAGGAATGGGTGTGTATGATACAGAAATATTGAGATAGAATGAAAGGAAAGTAATTGAAAGGAGACATTAAATGTATGAATTAAAAACAAAACAAAATGACAACAGTGTGATTGAATTTATTGAAAGAATAGAAAATCCTAAGAAGAGGGAGGATGCCTACAATTTGCTGGATATTTTCACTGAAACGACGGGATATGAAGCGAAGATGTGGGGACCGAGTATCATTGGATTTGGCTCATATCATTACAAATATAAAACCGGACATGAAGGAGATGCGCCTTTAGTTGGTTTTTCACCTCGTAAAGCGAAAATAAGCTTATATTTTGCAACTGGGGATACGGAAAGGGAAAAATTATTGAATAATTTAGGCAAACATACATCAGGAAAAGCGTGTGTTTATATCAACAAGATAGCTGACATTGACGAAACGGTTTTAAAACAATTGATTAATCAATCTGTCCACTTTTTACAAGCAACGTATCCTAAATAAACAATATATGGTGGAATTAGTCAAATATACAGGACTAATTCCTTATTTATTTCGATGAGAAGCATTAGAATTGTAATTAGTGAGACTATCCTATAATATAAATCTTGAATTAAGACTATTCCACTTCAAGATAACTAGATTGGAATATCATTTTTTCAAAAACTGTATTTTACAGAATTTACAATCAGAAAGGGACGATCCAGCATGACTAAAGTTTTATACATTACAGCTCATCCGCATGATGACACTCAATCCTACAGTATGGCAGTAGGAAAAGCATTTATTGACACTTATAAGGAGTCAAATCCGTCTCACGAAATTATTAACATTGATTTATATAAGGAAAACATCCCGCAAATCGATGCAGATGTATTCAGCGGTTGGGGAAAATTGCAATCAGGTAAAGGATTCGAAGAGCTTTCCGCAGAAGAGCAAGCGAAGGTAGGAAGACTTGGAGAATTATCCGATCAGTTTGTTGAGGCTGACAAATTTATCTTTGTTACTCCATTCTGGAACTTCTCTTTCCCTCCAGTAATGAAAGCTTATATCGATTCTGTATCCGTTGCAGGGAAAGCATTCAAATATACAGAGCAAGGTCCTGTAGGACTTCTGACAGACAAAAAAGCCCTACACATTCAAGCTCGTGGAGGAATTTACTCTGAGGGACCTGCAGCAGCAATGGAAATGGGTCACCGTTACCTTGAAGTCATGATGCAATTCTACGGAGTTCCTTCTTTTGAAGGTCTATTCGTTGAAGGTCATGCTGCGATGCCTGATAAAGCAGCGGAAATCAAAGAAAATGCCATTGCACGTGCTAAAGATCTAGCACAAACATTCTAAGGAAAAAAATCCACTTCAATTTAAGTTAGTGCATAGCTCATGATTGCTGTTCATAAAAGATGCCATTGATTTTTTAAATCAATGGCATCTTTTTGTTTAGATGGCCTTTTAATGCAAGATTTTATTCATACGTATATACACTGCCCACCAATTTTTGAAACCTCAATCCATCTAAGAGCGTATAGATTAAAAGAGGAGGTGTTCTAATGAGAGATCAAGAGTTTATTGATATCAAACTAGATAGGAATGAATCTCTGGGAACATGCTTACAAGATCTTGTGACCCGGCGGAGAGAGGAGCTAGGGACTCACGGAATTTATGTGCAAGATGTGATATCCACTAAAGAAGATGGGTATACCATTGTTCTTGAAGTCAATCAGGCTCCTTATTAATAACAAGGAGCGGAGACATACAGATAGTATGTCTCCACAAAAACAACTTTTTTTAACCGGAGGTGGCACTCGCTCTGAAGTTTTCAGGTCCCCTTCTAACTGTTCCTATAGCTGTTGTGCTGATATACGCTGAATAAAGAAGCAAGGTTCCATTAGTGCAGTATAACATGTGAAAAATGGAATTTAATTGTATGATTTATTCATTATTTGATAATAGTGAATTTTAAGCGCCAAATGGAAAGTGTTCCAGGGAACGTAGAGATTTGTAGAAACAACTTCAAGAGTTTAATAGAATCAGTTTCATCGATATGTCCACAAAAAGAAGCTAACACCCCAATCATAGTAGGTCGTTAGCTTCTATTCATTCAGATTTTGTTCATTTTCCTTTCATTATCTTTTTATAAACATCTGGGTCCAATAATGACCATACGATCCACCCGTCACATATCCAACTCCGATTTCTGTATATGTAGGGGAAAGGATATTCTTTCGGTGACCTTCGCTATTCATCCATGCTTCTAGTACCTCTGCAGGCGTTTTTTGTCCGGCAGCAATGTTTTCTCCTGCAGTTTGATAAGAAATACCGAAGTCCTTCATCATTTGAAAAGGAGATCCGTATGTCGGGGATGTGTGACTGAAGTAGTTCTTTGTAATCATGTCTTCAGACTTATAGCGGGCCACACGGGATAATTCCCAACTTTCTTTCAGAGGGGGTAAACCTACCTTGGAGCGTTCTTGATTTACAAGCTTTACCACTTCGTATGTATAATTTTGAGAAGTGAGATTTACACCAGAGATATTCAGGGTTTGACCTGGATAAATCATATTCGGATTACTAATCTGCGGGTTTGCTGAAATCAATTCAGATATTCCCACCTGATTCTTCACGGCAATCTTCCACATCGTGTCACCATAGGTAACTTTGTATGTACCTGCTGCGGAAACCTTTGAAGAATGACCAAAACCAATGACAAAAGTGACAGACAACAATAAGATAGATAAAAGTTTTAAAGTTTTCATAGTTCTATTGAAATATAATTCTGTAAATTATAAAACAGGTAGTTGTTACCACCATTAGGGAAAGCTGATTAAATCAGGATTTAGTAAATATTACTAGGGTCAAAAGGAGGTGAGAATATACTCCCCACTACTTAAATACCAAATTATAGGTGTTTTTGCTATACTATTGAAGAGTATCATATATCTAAAATACGATTCATTCAATTGGTAAATACATTGACAGGGGGCAATAATGTGACTACACAATTATTTGGGCGGATCAAGGATAAAAGTGTTTGAATTGGAACCTTTCTTGTATTTAACCGTATGTAAGGAAAAGGGAAGTGCCAGCGGGTGCTTACAAACCGCTTCACATTCTAACCTGGAGGGGGGACAAAGGTATGTGGATTAATTTCCTTTTTACCATCATGTTAAGTTTAGGTATTTTATATCTGATTCGCTACCGGATTAATCTTAAATATGCTACAGACAAAACGAACGAGGCCATTTATCCCATCAAGACTGAAGAAATGAAGGGTATACTTATTCCAATAGAATTTAAGGAAATGGAGCCGTTAACGAAGAGGACCAAGTCTTATCAATGGGTGAAATGGGGGACCAGAGGTGTCATAATGGTACTCATAGCCGTAATTTGGATCGTCTTTAGAACCGATTGGCTGCACGAGAATTTCCTTATTATTGTATACATGTTTTTCATGCTAATTGGTTCAATCAAACATCGTGGGAATTTATATCTGTTGCCCGATGGTCTTATCTTAAACGGATTTTTTATCCCTTGGAATCGGGTGAAAGGATATAGGGTGGAGAAAATCATGAAGTTTCACAAGCTTTATGGACTTGATGAAAAGGTTAATCATGGCTTTAAACTGAACCTGAACGTGAAAAATAAATGGTTCCAGCCAAGCTATATTGTCATCAGAGAACATAATCAGCTTCAAACCATTCTGTCTCACCTTGAGCAAAGGGGAGTGAAGGGGACAAAGAAAATGGATAGCGGATTTTTAACAGTTCAAAAGAATTAGTTGCTTTTGCAGGGAGGCTACAATTCCCATGATAAGGTTACTGATCGGAACGTTATCTTTTCGTCTCAAGTATGAGTTGGGATTAAATTTGTAATGTGAAGGAGCTATCATAATGAAATGGTTGGACTGGAATGATTTTCTAGCACCATCAAACCCTTATGTTGCTATGTTCTTTGGAATCATGATCACTTTGGTTGTCACGATAAGTATCTGGCATGAAACGAAACAGAAACGTATTGTGTTCATTGCGGTTGTATCCGGAGTGTTGACTACTGTCATAGGCGTCGGATTTCTCACAATGATCGGATTCTATTAGGAAGGCAGGTTTTTGAAATGAGGTCTCTTTTTTTCGTGATCATTGGTGTCGTATTAGGGTGGGGCGTCACAGGATTTTTCACTAGCGGTTTTGAAACAGATTATCTTTTTATCCTTATGGTTGGTCTTGTGATTGGACATAGTATCGGACGGAGAAGGGGTAATGAAGAATATAGAGGAACGACTTCAGGGGATGTTTGACGGAATTATTCATTTTTTCCATTGGATAAAATCTAAAAAGGCTGTAGCTAAGAATGAAACACTTTCCATTTAATAGCTATGATTTATTATTATTTGACCTTGATGATACTTTATTCCCTCACTCTGAAGCATATGAAAAAGCCGTGTTAAATACTATTCAACACTTTCAAGTTTTAGAAGAGATCGACCAAACCGACTTTATTAAATCTTTTACAAAGCATAATCATCTTCTATGGCCAATGTTTGCCTCCAACCAGTTGAATTTCCATGAGTTTTCTTTAAAGAGACTTGAAGACACCTTGATGGACTTTAAGATTATTATTGAGACGGAAGTATCCCTTGAAATAGTGAAAACGTTTCAGTCCTGCTACCTTGAACAAATAAGGCCACAAGAGGAATTAAATGAATTTCTAATGGATTTAAGTAACACAGTACGTATTGGGATCATCACAAATGGCACGGTTTTTAATGCATATAAAAAAGTTGATCGTCTTGGCTTAAAGGAAATTTTCCCTGAAAGATCTATCGTTATTTCAGAGGACGTTGGCTTTTCTAAACCAAGCCCGCAAATTTTCATGCATACTTTAAAGCTTTTTGGTGGGATTTCCAGCAGAACACTCTTTATAGGTGATAACTATTACACAGATGTATTAGGGGCGAAATCCACCGGTATGGATACATTATGGATTAATCGCTTTAACTACAAGACTCCTAATAATGAACATCCAGATTACACGTTGAAGCATGTATTAGAGATGAAAGGGTCAATTACAAGTGGACAAGCTAAAATAGAAAGTGAGTAGTGAAAGTAGGGAAATTGCATGAGTAGACCAACAGCTTTGGAAGCAGCTAAATTATTCATCGAGGAAAACTTCTCCACATGTCAAGGGGCACTCCTTGGAGGGAGTGTCGTAAGAGGAGAGGAGACAACAACATCAGACCTTGATATTGTCGTCCTTGATAAAAGCGTATCTACCGAATACCGAGAATCTCTTTACGCCTATGGTTGGCCAATCGAAGTCTTCGTTCACAACAAAGAAACCATACGACACTATTTCCAAACAGACTGTAAGCGGGCGAGACCTTCCTTACCCAGAATGGTCTCAGAAGGAATTCCAATCGTCGATCACCCCTTAATCTCCATCCTCAAAGAAGAAGCTACGAAACTATTGAGGGACGGACCTCCAAGTTGGTCATTACCAACCATTGATATGAAAAGATATTTTCTTACAGATGCGCTTGATGATTTTATAGGCTCGACAAATAGGGGAGAGAGTATATGTATCGCTAACTTTATTGGAGAGTACCTACATGAATTTGTCCTTCGTACGAATGGCCGATGGACCGGAGCTTCCAAATGGATTGTACGTGCGCTCAAAGAGTATGATCCCAGTTTTGCAGAGAAGTATATAGATGCTTTCGATCAATTCTATTTGAAAAATGAAAAGGAGGGGATCGTCATGCTAGTCGACTCTGTATTAGACCCACATGGGGGAAGATTGTTTAATGGTTTTTCCATAGGCAAAGATAAATGAAAAAGCCCTTCTCATAAGAAGGGCTTAATAATCTATAATGATTATACTAAAATCTGAAATTCATCATGATCGACACTGTTAACACCATCATCAAAAACAAGTCGGGTTACAAACTTATAAGAGACTGACTCACTGCTTGGAGGAAATGCATCTGATAGTCTGCACGAAAAGTGAATGGTTCGCTGTTCGTTTACTTTCATCGTGGATGAACTTAAAATGGTATTTTGATGAAGAACAGAAGAGCGATTAACATTTTCGTCGTATTGCAATAGGTCTGTTTCAATTCTCTTCAATTTCTGCTCAACCCTGCCGCCCTTAAGTTCATATTCCCCTTTAATGACATCTCCCGGACGAAATTCGCTCTTATTTAATACCAAATCAATCTTTGTTGCCCCTATACCGAACCTGCACATCAGTTTACTAAACATAACAGTCATTCAACCTCTCAATCATCTAGTTACCAATTCTACGCAATAAGGAGAGTTTTGGTTTCATTTTTTTCATCTTTTTCCACGACTTTATTCTAAAAGATATGAAACCCTTTTGTCTATATTCCTTCTTCGACATTTTTCGCAAACATGGTAATGGGCATGAAAACGTACCCTGAATTAGAAATGATCATCTAATGAAGTAAATTAATTGGAATTTGTTCCATAAAGAGGTAGAAATATGGGATGTATTTCATTAAAATAGGACTAGGACCTTATCATATTTTGGTAAAATACGAGCTTAAAAGGGGCTATTCAAATTGAAGGAAAAGAAAAAAAAGAAAAAAACCCATGTGCCATTGAGAATGAACCTCCTATTTATTTCGGTCTTTTTTCTATTTTCCATTCTAATTCTTCGTCTGGGAATTGTGCAAATCGTGCAGGGGAACCATTATGAAGCAGAAGTGTCCAGAACGGAAAACGTAAAGTCACATAATGGAACGCCCCCAAGAGGGAAAATCTATGACCGTTATCGAAATGTTATCGTTGACAATGTTCCATTAAATGCGATTACTTATACGAGAACACAAACAACGAAACCAAAAGACATGCTGAAAGTAGCAAAGAGTTTGGCGGAGTTAATCGATATGGACCCAGGTAAGATTACCGATCGGGATCGAAAGGATTTCTGGCTTCTCAGTAACCCTGATAAAGCAGAAAAGCTAGTTTCCAAGAAAGAAATAAAGAAATTGGAAGATGATGAAGATTTAGTAGAGGATGACAGGAATAAAAAGATTTACGAAATGCAGTTAGAGCGGATCACCAAACAGGATATCCAATCATTTTCTAAACAGGAAGAAGAAGTGCTGGCCATTTTCCGTGAATTTAATACTGGATATGCC
Organism: uncultured Bacillaceae bacterium; assembly: GCA_963787015.1. GTDB lineage: Bacteria > Bacillota > Bacilli > Bacillales > Bacillaceae_B > Rossellomorea. The sequence goes on along the minus strand of CAWBBM010000040.1, from coordinate 433,478 downwards.
CTGAGCCCTCAAATCATCAAGAACAAAGATGTTTCCACGGAAGAAATGGCGAGGGTCAGTGAACGATTATCGGCAATGCCGGGTGTGAACGTTACCACGGATTGGGAAAGAAAATATGTGAATGATAGCACGCTTAGAACCATTTTAGGAAGAGTTTCCACCTCACAACAAGGACTGCCGAGCGAACTTGTGAAAGAGTATAAGGCTCAGGGGTATGCCTTGAATGATCGAGTTGGAACAAGCTATTTCGAGTCAGAATATGAAAACGTCCTTAAAGGCCAAAAAGAGGAAATTGAGTACACGACAAAAAATGGAAGTGTCCTCGATACACAGCTCGTAAGCGAAGGTCATAGCGGCAAAGATGTAGTATTGACCATCGACCTGCAACTGCAGAAAGAAATTGAGAAGATCGTGGAAGATGAACTTAGTAAACAAGCGTCGAAATATTGGCAATCCCCCTTCCTTGACCGTGCTTTCGTCGTCATGATGGATCCCAAAACAGGTGAAATTCTTTCCATGGTTGGAAAGAAATACGGCAAGGATGCTGACGGGAAAACTGAACTTCAGGATTATGCATTAGGAACGTATACTTCTGAGTATGGTGTAGGATCTGCGGTTAAGGGTGCTACTGTGTTAACGGGGTATATGACCGGGGCAATCAATGTAGGTGAAGTCTTATATGATGAACCTATAGTGATTAAAGGCACGAAGCCAAAGAAGTCATGGTACAGTAAACAAAGGTATTTAACCGATAAACAGGCCCTGGAAGTTTCATCTAACGTATATATGTTTAAAACTGCAATGAAAATTTCTGGTGCAACCTATCGCAAAGGGGAACCTCTGGATATGGACCCTGACGCATTTGATACTATGAGGAACCACTACAGTCAATTTGGTTTAGGTGTGAAGACTGGAATTGATTTACCAGGAGAAGTGGAAGGTTTAAAAGGAACAGAAAGAATTCCAGGTAAACTATTGGACTTCGCCATAGGTCAATATGATCTATACACACCGATGCAGCTTGTACAATATGCATCCACTATCGCTAACGGAGGGTATCGAATGGAACCTCATATTATGAAGGAAATCCGCGAACCAAGCCAGGAAAATGGGAAAGTAGGTCCATTATTATATGAAAATGAATCAAATGCATTAAATCGAATTAACGCAACAAAAAACCAAATCAAGCAAGTTCAAGAAGGGTTTTACCGCGTCACTCATGGAAGTGAAGGTACTGCCAAAATATTCAAAACCGCACCTTATGACGCAGCAGCAAAATCAGGAACCGCAGAAGCGTTTTACTATAGCCCAGAAGAAAAAAAACAATATAGTACCTATAACACAACACTAATCGGATACGCGCCTTATGACAACCCAGAAATAGCCTTCTCGGTAGTACTACCGTATTCACATCAAGATAAAGATCCATACGTAAACAAAACCATCGCCAAACGCGTCATGGACAAATACTTCGAACTAAAAAAGCAATACGATAAAGAAGGATATTTTAACTCTTCAACAGAAGAAGAAGTGCGAAATGCCGCCCAACTGGAAAATACAGATGATCAAGGAACAGAAGAGGAATAAAAGAAGGTACCTTCCTTTAATCTAAAAGGGAGGTGTTTTTGGTTCATAATAAGTTCAGGCAGTTCATAAAGAAAAATATGAAAGAGTAAAAGGGAGTAGTCACTCAAAAATCTACTAAAGGGGAACACAATGATCAAATCAGAACAGGATATTTTGGATCTAGTGAAAAATGATTCATGGATGATGAACATCCTTAAGACTGCCCAAACCTTACAGCTCCCCGACTGGTGGATCTGCGCCGGGTTTATTAGAACAAAGGTATGGGATACTCTTCATGGGTATACGAAGAGATCAGAATTGCCAGATATTGATGTGGTGTACTTTGACCGTTCGAATACAGACAAATATTTCGAGAAACACTTTGAATCTCAATTGCGAAAGAGGTTACTAAACGAACCATGGTCTGTAAAAAACCAAGCCAGGATGCATATGAAAAATGGAGAAGCACCTTATATCTCAACGATAGACGCTGTATCCCGATTTCCTGAAACAGCAACCTCCATAGCGTTAACACTGAACGAAAAAAAAGAGCTCATTTTAGCAGCGCCATGGGGAATCCAGGACCTGCTCTCCATTCAAATAAAGCCGACCCCTCCATTTAAAGAAAAAGAAACATTGGCCGCCATTTATAAAGACAGGGTGTATGAAAAGGAGTGGAAAAAGAAATGGCCAAGAGTGGCTGTTCATACCATTAAAGAAGATTTTATGGAAGAAAAGGAGGGACTAATGGATAAGGTTTTCAAATTCGAATAATTATTCCTTCTCATTGTTACGATTATAATTTTAAGTGTTGGAGTGACTTTCGGGATACTCTTCATAGCTGGTATCGTGCAAGTAGTCACAAGCGACTATCACATCTTCTATGCACAAAAAATCGGGGAAGAAATAGGGCTGAAATGCAATGGTCAGGAAGTGAACCCCCTCTTCTCATAACCGTTAACTATATGATAAGAGAATACTTCACTGTAGTGAATTTGTTCGTACGATGAGAGGGACGGACCTCCATTTTGTATGATATATTCTAGAGGAATCCTTTATGATCAAGCTTTTTGTGCGATGTGTAGAACTTTTTGGAGGTCCGTCCCTCCCGATGGTCGAGACTCCATTTATTAATTAATCAAAACCATAACGTTTAACTGTACGGTTTTAATAAAATACAGTATACTACTCAAGAGGTGATATCCTTGGGAAGATGTATCGAATAGGAGAGCTATCGAAGCGCAGTCAAGTTTCGAAGCGGACGATTGATTATTATACGAAAATAGGTTTATTAAAATGCGATCGGTCCCGGAATAATTACCGGTATTATCACGAAGAGGCATTCGCTGACTTGAAGCTCATCGAACAGTGTCAGCAGATGAACATGACATTAAATGAAATCAAAGATCGATTGATTCTAATGAAGTCTGAGCAGGTGGACCAAACGGTACTTGAAAAGCAAGTGAATCATATTCGAAATGAAATGAATCATTTACACAAAGAATTACATGAGGTTATGCAGGCGATGGATACGCTGGGAGATGACGATCGTAAGCGCATGATCAAACAAGTTTCACCCCAGGCGTTGGCCTTATTTCAAGCGTTAATGGTTTTTTCTGGTTAATCCAGCATAATAGATAAACAACTACAGGAGAGTGACTTTTTTTTGGACGATATACCACTGAATTCATTAGTATTATTAGGGGCATTGATTCTTTTATCTGCCTTTTTCTCATCGGCGGAAACCGCTTATTCAAGCGTAAACAAAATCAGGCTGAAGAATTTCTTAAGTGAAGGAAGAAGAGGAAGCGTTAAAGCACATTATATAGCTGAGAACTTTGATAAAGCCCTGTCCACGATATTGGTTGGTAATAATATTGTGAACATTGCCGCGGCCAGTATTTCAGCAAAGCTTGCGACTGATATATTCGGAGGGAATACGGGTCTTATAATCAGTACGTTTGTCATGACTTTGCTAATTCTGATTTTCGGGGAGATCCTACCTAAATCATTAGCAAAGGAAAATGCAGAGACCTATTCCTTGACTATATCTGGTGTGCTGTTTTTCTTAATCAAGGTCCTTACACCCATCAACTTCTTTTTCATCAAACTAAAGGAGTTGGTATCCAAGTTCTTCTCCAAAGATTACGAAATGCCGTCTGTTACAGAGGAAGAGTTAAAAGTGATGCTTGATATTAGTGAAGAAGAAGGAGTCATCGATAAAGAGGAAAGAGAATTGATCCATCGTTCCATGGACTTTGACGATATCCTTGCTACTGAGGTTTTGACTCCTCGTATCGATGTTAAAGCCGTCGAGGTGAATCAATCAATTGAAGAAATCAAGGAAATGTTTTTCGAGGAACGGTTCTCACGAATTCCCGTTTATGAAGATCATATCGACAATGTGATCGGAATCCTTTCAGAGAAAGAGTTCTTAACCCACCTGATTAAATTTGGGGAAGTAAACGTACGTGAATTGATTCGTGAACCGATGTTCATCTTTGAATCTGCCAAAATCTCTTCTCTCCTTACCAAACTTCAAAAAAACAATGTCCATATGGCCATTGTCGTCGATGAATTTGGTGGCACGACAGGAATTATCACCCTTGAAGATATCCTGGAAGAAATTGTAGGGGAAATATGGGATGAGCAAGATGAGAAAACACATTCTATGAGAAAAATTAGTGATAACGAATATACCTTCGATTCCCAATATCAATTGGACGAATTTACGGAGTTACTTGATGTACCTGAACCTGAAAGTTCTTATCATACTATAGGTGGATGGGTTGTTGAGAGTTTTGAAGACCTTCCATCAGAGGGTGACAGCTTCGAATATGAAAACTTAAAAGTGAGCGTGGAAGAAGTCGATAATCGCCGTGTTCGTACAATTAAAGTGGAAATAATCGAAGGGAAAAAAGCAGATATGGTTTATTAAGAATGAAATAACAGGCTTAAATGCCTGTTATTTTTTTACTGCTAGCAGGTAGGAGGGACGGACCTCGAAATACATCCAAATGCCAAGAAGAAATCCTTTGTATAGTGGGTTCTTCCTTTAAAAAGCATATTATTTCGAGGTCCGTCCCTCAACAATGGACCAGACACCAGGTGTTGTACTCGTTTGGTTTAATCAAAATCATCAACCTATTCATGCAGCCTATGTCCTGACAAAAAGCTACGGCTTTAATAAGCATGGGCAAACGATGTTTTATTACTGGCAGATTTTACCTTTGGGGGAAGTCTTAGCATCCTGGAATCATCCTGATTATGTACTGGCCACATTCAGAAGGTAGAGACTGTTTACTACTTGATGTATCCACGGTAGTTTTAGGGAAACTATAAAAAGGGACCTCCGTTTTGGAAGTCCCTGCTCACGCTATTCTTCGTCACTCTTATCTTTATTAAACCAAAGTGGCTCATCATTATCCACTTCGCCATTATAATTAATGAGCAACTCTTCGCCGGCTTGAATGTCCTTGTAGGCATAAAAGTCGAAGGTATGGTTGTCGAAATTAATTTCATAAACTGTATTTGGTGTATATGAATGATTAAACAACATTCCATAACCTAATAGAAGTGCTGTGTGATTAATTCCGTATTCAAATACATAATCCGCCAGGAACGTTTTCTCAATATGTTCATGTTCCTCATTAGGATAAGGGATAACGGGTGCTTCATGAACCAGTTCACCTTTTACTATATCTCTTTTAGCAAAAACGCCACGATTCAGATCACCATCGCTAAGAGATGATATTTTCACTTCGATCATTATGCCACCTTCTTTCTAAATCCTTTAACTTAGTAAGCTTGACACGAACTGGGTAGAAAAGCAACACTTAATCCTAAAAAAAGTTGACTATCAAAGTTGGATAGTCAACAGATTATTTAAAAAATATTTTGAAAAAATCCCTTGATACTCCGGGCACTACGCACTAACCAACTTGCTTTTTCCACCGTTTCAGCAGCATAGACATCTACCTGGAAAGGCGAGTCTTTTTTATCAAAGATATACTCTTCATTTTTAGGAGTATCGATGACTAATTCTCCAATTTTTTCTCCTTTTTCGATTGGAGCCTTGAGGGAACCATCTTCGTTCACTTTGTTATCATCAATGTTCAATTTGGTTTTTACTTTGTCTTTATCCTGCTTTGTTACACGAATCGCGAGAGGTTTGTCTACCTTGATTGCAATCTCCTGTTCCTTACCATTCGCAACAGGTAACGTATGCTCATTTTTCTTTTCGAAGGAATCCAGACTGAATTCTACCGTTTCAAATTCACTGAAGCCATATTCCAGAAGTTCTTTTGATTGGATAAACCGCTCTGCGCTGCTTGGTTGCCCGGATTCATCCTTTGCATCCAATATAACGGAGATATAACGTACGCCATCCCGTATAGCAGTACCGGTGAATGTAGAACCTGCAAAGGGTGTCGTACCCGTTTTAAGCCCATCGGCCCCTTTATAATAATGGGCTTTCCCTTTTAAAAGACCATTCGTATTTTTCATCACCAGTTCTTCACTCGTACCCGGCCTGAATACTTTTGAAGTAAGACTTGACGTCTTCAGGACTTCAGGAAAGTCATGAATGAGGTAATAGGCCAAGGTCGCCATATCTTCTGCTGAAACCATGTTTTCAGCATTTACATCCGTTCCTTCCGGATACAGGCCAAGCATATCGTAATTACTGAGACCGGAAGAATTCACATACTGATAATCCTCAAAGCCCAACTCCTTTGCTTTTGCATTCATCATTTTCACAAATTCACCTTCAGAGCCCGCGACTACTTCAGATAGAGCGATCGCAGCACCATTACCGGACTTAATAACCATGGCATCATACAGTTCCCTCACCGTGTATTCTTCACCTGCTCGCAACGGAACATTGCTTAAACCGGGAGCATTTGCTAATTGATAGACCTTATCGCTTACCTTATAGGTTTGATCCCATTGGATTTTTCCTTTTTCTATTGCTTCTAATACAAGGTATTCCGTCATCATTTTCGTCATGCTGGCAATTCCTAGAGGCTTGTCTTCATGTTCGCTATACACAATTTTCCCTGTATCTGCTTCCACTAAAATCGCAGCATCTGCATGTATCTCTAATTTTGTTTTACCCTGTGCCGTTTGTTGAAATGACGTCATAGCTATTAATGATATCATCAAAACCGGCAGGCTTCGTTTCAACTTATTATTTTTCAAATCAGTACCTCCATAATGCCAATTTTACGCAACCAAATTATTTTACCATAGATAGCCTTCGAACATCCGCAAACATCCTCAACCTTTTCAAATCGTTCATATAATTGTAAAAAAATGTTGTCCACTTTGAATCATATACCTAAAGAGACGGACCTTCTCAGCCATGTGATTGTACTGAAATAAAGGCCGGTCCTCTATATGCTAGGGGAATCAGGTATAAATGGATTTAGGTCATCGAGGTAATTCAATTATGTTTACAAACACCAAATTCTGAGCCTATTCATCTGAAATGGAAATAAATTCTTGTACCGGCTCTACCAATCTGGTAAAATCATCTAAACCGTTTGGAGGGAAAAAAGATGATCAACTATCCATTACTTAAGAAGAATGGAACCATCGGAGTCACTGCTCCTTCATCAGGGGTTCCAGTGGAACTGCATCATATACTGAATGATTCCATTATAAAGATGGAGAACAAAGGATATACCGTCAAGTGTGGTGAAACCATTTGGACACAGCATAAAGCTAAATCAGCGTCTGCACGTAAAAGGTCAGTCGAATTAAATCAAATGCTTCAGGACGTCAACATATCCCTAATCATTCCCCCTTGGGGTGGGCAACTACTTATTGAAATTCTGGAATTCATCGAATATGAAAAGATCAAAACGAAATGGATCCTTGGTTATTCCGATATTAGTGTGCTATTGCTTGCACTTACCTTAAAGACCGGTATGGCCACTGCGCATGGTACCAATCTTGTAGACTTGAGAGGAGTGTACTCCGATCTTACGACGGCAGAGTGGGAAAATGTACTCGCAACCAAAGAGGGTTCATCGAATACACAATATTCGTCATCACACTATCAAAAAGAGTGGAATCATGAACAACCTTCATCAACTGTATTTCATTTAACCGAGCAAACATGCTGGAAAACGTTTGGAAATGACCCTGTTAAAGTAAAGGGCAGACTATTAGGTGGATGCGTAGATGTCATCAGACACCTGATCGGTACACCGTTTGGAAACATTGCCGAATTTAGAAAAAGGTTCTCAGGGGATGAGCCGATTCTTTGGTATTTTGAAAACTGTGAATTATCCTCAGCGGATTTGCGGCGTTCTCTTGTACAAATGAAATTGGCAGGGTGGTTCGATCATTCTTCAGGGATTTTGTTCGGAAGAAGTGCCGCCAATCATCCGGTTGGGGGCTACCTGGTTGAAAATGTTTATAGAGAACTTGAAGATGAGTTAAAGATTCCTATTATTTATGATATTGACTGTGGCCATCAACCACCTCAACTAACTTTCATCAATGGAGCACAAGGTGAAGTGGAAACGTTTGATGGAAAAGGACGACTGAAACAAATGTTCATTTGAACTTTCGTAAGGGGTGTATGTACGAACATCATTTTTATCTAGTTCAACATTCATATCTGTCCCCAGTTTTCTCAATATTTGAAATAGTATCTAGCAAGATATCTCGTAAACCGACAAATTCCAACAATATAAAGGGGATTGCTTCCCATTCATAGAAGTGTATGAATGACCGTATGAAAACTTAATTCAAAAGGGATAAGGAGAAGTGCACATGTTTACATATAAACTAAACGATCTATTGGAATTAAGATTACTTGATACACAAGATGCTGAACGCATTTTCGAACTGACAGATGAATCCCGATCTTATTTACGTGAGTGGCTCCCTTGGGTGGATTATTCTAAAACAGTTGAAGATTCCGAAGAATTCATTAAGGGTACCCGGTTAGGTTTTGCAAACAATACAAGCTTGACGGCGGGAATTATCTATCAAAATGAAATAGTGGGCGTAGCTGGATTCAATCAACTTGATTGGTCTAATAAAGTGGCTTACATAGGTTATTGGTTAGGTGAAGGCTATCAAGGGAAAGGGATTATGACATCTGTTGCTAAGGGATTGACACACTATGCTTTTGATTACTTGAACATGAATAAAGTTGAAATAACCGCAGCTGAATTCAACCAACGCAGTCGGGCAATCCCGGAGCGTCTTGGTTTTGTGGAGGAAGGCAAACTTAGGCAAAAAGAATGGATCTACGATCACTATGTAGATCATATTGTGTACGGGTTGCTGGCTGAAGAGTGGAAGAAATCGTGAAGTATAAGCATACGTCACCTTATGAAGATCTGATTTCCTGGGTGGAAGACATAAAAGTGAAGAATGGAAGCTCTGGGGCAGCCTTATATATTTTAAAAGATGACCAGGTTGTTCTGGAGCATTATAGCGGAAAGCACAGTCATGCTAAACACGCTTCACCTGTAAACGAGAAGTCTCAATTCAATATAGCTTCTGCTCGTAAAAGTTATCTTGGCCTTGCTGTTTCCTATGCGCTATATGATCAGTTCATAAAGAGTCTGGATGATCCGATTTCCCTGTATATACCTGAGTTGGATGAAGAGCTTTTTAAGGGTACAACAATCAGACACCTGGTGACCCATTCCCATGGTCTTGATTATGATGAAGAGGGGACAATCATCCGGGAGTTTACCTCGGGTAAGTCCTGGGCTTACCGTAGTGTAGGTGTTGACATCATGACCAGATTGATTCACCGCCTTTATGGAATAGGGTTTGCAAAACTTCTGGAAGAAAGAGTGTTTAAACCAATGGGGCTGAAGGAGACGGGATGGAGAACAGAAAGAGGCGACAATCTAGTAGGTATTATTGAAGACATTGAAAAACCTGCACTTTCCGGAGTTGGCACAACCTCCGATGGCACGGAAAAAAATCTCTTCGTATCCTCGCGGGAGTTAGCTCTGTGGGGACAACTGCACTTGAATAAAGGGATAATGAATCAAAAAGAGATTGTCCCTTCTCAAGTGATTGAAGTCTCAACCACCATTCAAAATAAGAGCTACTCTGATCCGACGCTTCCTGAAAACGGCCTTTTTTGGTATGTACAAAATATACCGAGAAACAAAGGTGAGATAGGCGAGCGGGTACCAAAGGGTTCTTATCAAATACTAGGCGTGACCGGTCCAACAATTCTTGTGATTCCATCTTTAAACGTAGTCGTGGCAAAAATGTATAATAAGCGTTATAACTATGGTGAAGACCAATACCTGTATTACTTGCGTGAATTCAGCAACAAAGTTTCTGATCTATTTTCCACCCATTGTGATCTTTAGGAAGACCGGAATGGTATACCCGGATCATTCAACTGGGAATGAATTTCCAAATATAAGGCAAGACTAAGTTTACAACATGCATCGTATGATGGGGGGATCCCATGTTTCATATTATCGTTATTTTATCAGTTGTTCTTAGTTCAGTGAAATGGGGTTCTTGGAATAGATGGAGAGAGTTCCTTCCGACGATTTACTATTTTAGTTTTTTTAATATGTTTTATCAGTATATTAGCTATACGATGAAGCCTGTCTGGGAATTGGATGGTTTAATTGTCAATGTGTTTGTGACAGATACTTTATACACCATGATAGCCTACCCTTGTCTGGTTGTGCTTTTTTTAAGTCACTATCCAGAAGAGGTCAGAGTGAAGGTAATTTATTATATAAAGTATATAAGTGTTGCCTTCGTAACAGAATGGGTCGCTGGAAAATTTGAGTCTATTCAATATTTTGAAGGATGGAACATATGGTGGACAATATTATTTTACATCTTTATGTTTCCCATGCTCCGCCTTCATTTTTTAAATCCTCTCAGGGCATTGGCGATATCTGTCTTTGTCATTTCATTCTTATTGTTTATGTTTGATTATCAAATACTATAACAAAACGGTGAATTCATTCCTGGATGGTCACCGTTTTGTTATGAATCCATTTGTTCAAGATATATATTGATTCTGCTTACAAAAATAGAACCATCAACTCTTCATCAAAATATTCATGATTATATTTTAAAGCTCTTTTTTCAGTGCCATATGGTTTAAACCCACATGAATGATAAAGCCCTCTTGCAGCTTCATTATTTGTTACGACTGTGAGAGTAAGCTGTTCAATGCCTTCTGTCTCCTTCGAGAGAGTGATGGCAGCTTCAATAAGCTCTCTTGCAAAACCTTTTCCACGAAATGGGGGGCTAACATACATAGCATATATAGAAGCTTTATGCCGCATCTTTAGGGCTCCTTCTTGGATCAAGGTGACCGTTCCGACCAATTGTTTGTCTGTAAAACAACCAAATGTATAGCTTCCATCGCTTTTTAGTCTTTCAGTCACAATTTGAATTGGGTCTGGTCGAGTGATGGCTTCTTCATAGCTACCTCCAAAACTTGCCGGACTTTGTTGCAGCATCTCCAGACGAAGCTGCCAGTACTCTTCTGCATGTCTTTCATCCAATAATTTAATTTCCATTATTTTCTGACCTTCTTTCGGTTCCATGATATGATAGTAGAAGTATATTTTTCACTTATTCTACAAGGTTCGACACATATTGGTAAAATCCTTTAAATTAGCCTATTCCTTGGAGGAATCATCATGGAACATTGTCTAGGGTGTCAACTTGCAAACAAACAAGCGGAAGTATTTATCATATTTGAAAACGATCATGTAACCTGTTTATTGGATCATATCCCTCACAATGCAGGCCATACGTTGATTCTTCCGAAGTCGCATAAAGAGGAACTGACGGAATTAAATGAAGAGGAAAGCCTCTCCATCATAAGGGCTTCGCAACTGGTTTCACGAGCCATCCAAGCACTATATGAACCCAATGGAATTACTATTTGCCAAAATGGCGGGATCTACAGTGAGCTAAATCATTATCATATGCATGTCATTCCACGTAATGAAGAAGCAGAGCGATTTGGTGAACTATTTTATGGTAATGGGGATGTGATGGAACCGATCGAGTCGCCTGAAGAAACCCAGAATAAAATGAAAGCTTTCATTAATAGATTACTAGAATAGGAGAGATGAATTTGACTATACATAAAGAAATTCATGAACAAGTAAAAAAATACGCTGAGCTCGCCATTAAGGTTGGCGTAAATGTGCAAGAAGATCAACCTCTCTGGATATCAGCCCCGTTAGGATCGGAAGATTTTGTGCGAATTGTTGTCAAAGAAGCGTATCTTGCGGGAGCAAGAAATGTACATGTCCAGTGGTATGATGAGGAAATCATGAGAACACATTACGAACTTGCTCCTTATGATGTCTTCTATGAATACCCAGCTTGGCTTGCAGCTGCCCATGAATGGGTGGTAGATCTTAATGGAGCGTTCCTGCAAATAGAAGCCAATGACCCGGATTTGTTGAAGGGAATCGACCCAGACCGGATTCTTAATTTCGAGAAAGCAAGCGGGGATGCGCTGGATCGTTTCTATGAAGCTATTGAAAAAGATCAAATCAGCTGGTCCATCGTCGCTATTCCTTCTAACAAATGGGCCGATAAAGTGTTTCCAGATCTTCCGGAAAGAGATAGGATCCCAAGTCTATGGAACCGGATTTTCACTTCAGTCCGCATTGATCAACCGGACCCGATTTCCGCCTGGCAAGCACATATCCAAACCCTTTCCGGTAAAGCTGCTCAACTAAACTCTCTTGAGCTTCGTGGTCTCCACTATCAATCGATGGGGACGGACTTGAAAATTGATCTACACGAAGATCATATTTGGCTGACGGGAGCCAGTAAAACACCGCAAGGAACAAATTTTATTGCCAATATGCCTACAGAAGAGGTTTATACTGTCCCGGTTAAGACAGGTGTCAATGGTACAGTTACAAGCACAAAACCCCTTGCTTACAATGGAAATGTCATAGATGACTTTACTCTCACATTTGTTGATGGGAAAATCACAGATGTTTCAGCCAAGGAAGGGGAAGAAATCTTAAAGAAATTAATTGACACAGATGAAGGAGCCTCCTATCTAGGCGAGGTCGCCCTTGTTCCCCATCACTCACCCATTTCAGATTCGGGGCTCCTATTCTTTAATACGTTATTTGATGAAAATGCGTCGAATCATTTAGCGATTGGTTCCTCTTATCCAACTTGTATGAAGGACGGAGATATCTTGTCCGATGAAGAACGAGAAGAAAAGGGACTAAATGATAGCGTTGTTCATGAAGACTTTATGATTGGTTCAGAACATATGAATATCGACGGTGTTTGTGCTGATGGAAGCAAAATCCCTATTTTCAGAAATGGGAATTGGGCCATCTGATTTGTATTTGAAAGGAGAATACATATGGTAGAGAATGTGAGGCTTATACAGCCAACCGCTTTCCTGGAAAGGGAATATCTTGACTTCTACGATGAATGGAAGCTGGGCGGGGAAGATATGATTCCATGGGTGATCAAAAAAGATCCGACTCATTTCCCTGAAATGGTTCAGTCCTTACTAGATGCAGAAAAGGGAGAGAAATTACCTGAAGGGTGGGTACCTGATTCTACTTATTGGCTTGTTTCTGAATCCAATCGTATTCTTGGGGTAGTAAATATTCGTCACTCATTAACCGTTCAGCTCTCGCAAAATGGAGGTCATATCGGATATGGCATCAGGCCATCTGAAAGAAGAAAGGGCTATGCAGGGAAAATGCTAAGTCTCAGTCTTGGAAAAGCCCATTCCATTGGAATCGATCACGCATTGATCGTTTGTGATGCATGGAATGAGGCATCCAAACGTACTATCTTGAGAGCTAATGGCGTAAAGGATGAGGATTTCGTAGAAGAAGACGGGAATGTTATCTTACGCTATTGGGTGAAGACACAGGGTGAGGCAGTTATCATGAATAATAGCGGTAGGCAATTTCTTGATTTCCTATCCATTCAAGAATTGGAAATGAATAATTATCAGCCTATTGCAGGATCCTTTTCTGTCATTTCAAGGGATGAAGAGGTTCTATTATGCTATAACGTATTTCGCGAACAATGGGAGCTTCCTGCAGGTAAAAGGGAAAATCAAGAAACCCCTCATGAATGTGCGATTCGGGAACTATACGAAGAGACTGGCCAAATGCTGAATGAATTACACTTTCAAGGGTTAATGAAAATTAAAAGAGCTTCAGGAAGCATTCAGTATAATCCTGTTTATTCTGCTAGTATCAAAGAATTGCAACCATTCATTGAAAACCCGGAAACGAATAAGATCATCCTATGGAATGTAAACGATTCTATCGGAGAGATCGATCTTATTGATGAGAAATTAATAAAATGTTTATTTAAAGGAACACGTTGAATATTAACGTGTTCCTTATTTTCATGAATAAACCAGAGTTAAACTATGTATTTCATGAAAATAAAAGAATAAAACCGTTGATAAAAAATTCCTTTTCATACGATAATAGGCATATCCAAGAATAAAGCCATCAAACTTACAATTAAAAACATGATAAAACATGCAAAAAGCAAACTGTTTAGGGGGAAGTTCGGATGTTTTCAGAAGAAAGACGTGAAAAGATTTTTGAAAGAGTTGAGAAGCTTGGCAGGGTGTTAGCGAAAGACCTGGCGGATGAATTCAATATATCGATTGATTCCATTCGCCGTGATTTAACGATGATGGAAGAAGAGGGGTTACTTAAACGAACACATGGAGGGGCCATTCCCAATCCGAAAGTACGTACTAAACCTCAATCCCGATCTGAACGGTTTGGTGAAGGAACGGATTATCAAAATGCGATTGCGAAAGAAGCCGTATTACATATCAAAGAAGATGAAACGGTCTTTATTGGAGGAGCAGCCATTCATTACGTTATGCTTAAATATCTATCCAGGAAGATAGCCTTTACCGTGTTAACGAATTCAGTTGAGGTTGCCTATCAATTAAGGGATTATTCCAATATACAAACGTATCTTATGGGTGGGAAAGTGAAGGCCTCTGGTAATATTACAGACGGATTAGCAAACAAATTCGCGGAACAATTCACTATAGATCTTAGCTTTGCGACAGCAGGGGGCTTATCGGCACGTGGATTAAGTACAGCCACCCCAGAGGTAGCCATTTTTCACAGGACTGTTTTCGGACATTCCAGAAAAATCATTGCCCTTATGGAACATACTAAATTAGGAGTAGAACTGTTTACAGGAATGAATCCACTTTCGAAACTCGACCTTGTCATTACCGATGAGGAAGCGTCAATGGATAATCTCGAAATGATCCGTTCTCAAGGAGTCAGCACGGTTATCGCTAAGCTCGATTAACAGAGAATCCTCTGTCCTTTTTACAGTGGTTTTATACTAGATATACCTTTGAATCAACAAATGGTTGGTGGTGTGAATAAACAGGATTCGATAGGGAACGTATGCTCCGGTCATTGACTAGGATTTACTTAATTCCAAATTGTGGTAAAATTGAACTAGGTGCTTTCGGAATTTTGCAGAATCAACTATGGTATAATTTCTCCTTGTGAAAACATACATACGAAAACCAATAAAGGAGGGAAAATTAAGTGAGCTTTGAAGGTCAAAAAATTTTACCAGCCATAAGGTCCATGAAGGACTTTGATAAGATGCTCGAAACTTCTTTCCAATACGGAGTGTTTCTCGATCTACATATAGGGATGCTTAAAAGTGTTTTTGAATATGCCCGTAATGAGAATCGAAAGATGTTTTTGCACCTAGATCTCATTAATGGATTATCTAGTGATGAGTATGCAGCTGAATATATTTGTCAGGAAATCAAACCCTTTGGGATTATTTCTACCAAAGGAAATGTGATTAAAAAAGCAAGACAAAAAGGAGTTTTTGCTACGCAAAGGATGTTTGTAATTGATTCTAGCGCGATGAATCGAAGTATTGAACTTATTCATAAGACTGATCCAGACTTCATAGAGGTGCTTCCTGGAGTTGTGCCTAAAATCATTAACGAAATTCGTGAAAAGACGGGAAAACCTATTTTTGCAGGTGGATTGATCGATAATGTGGAGGAAGTGGAAGCAGCGCTTGAAGCGGGTGCTACAGCGATTACGACTTCAGACCGGGTATTATGGAAACATTTTGATAGATAATAAAATGGGAAAACACATTGACAACGCTTTCATGATGGGGTAATATTATTCCCAAGTTAATACGTTGTGAAAGAGATGAAGAGACTCACGTGAATGGCCCCCTAATTGGTGGGCGTGTTCCGTGAGTCTTTTTATTTTTTTTCATTTTGCCCTGTTAGTGGTTTTGAAGATTAGATCACGCGGTTATGAGTGACATTAAAGGGGTATACGAGAATCAGGAGGACTTTAAGAAATTCAGAAGTGAAGATATCCAGGAGTTTCCCTACTTAATTAGTCATTCATTTCCGCACGATAATAGAACGGGGCACTATATAATTGAAATGAGGGATGAAGCATGAATGCATTTATAGGAGAAGTGGTAGGTACAGCGCTGCTCATTATTTTTGGCGCAGGTGTTTGTGCGAATGTTAATTTAAAAAAGTCATTTGCTTATAACGCTGGATGGATTGTCATCACATTTGGCTGGGGATTGGGTGTAGCCATGAGTGTATATGCTGTAGGGAAATTTAGCGGAGCCCATTTGAATCCTGCAGTCACATTGGGACTTGCGTTCAATGGAGATTTCCCATGGAGTGATGTTCCAGAGTATATCCTTGCGCAAATGATAGGAGCGATGATTGGTGCAACCATCACCTATCTTCACTTTTTACCACATTGGCATGCAACGAAAGATCCTGGAGTTAAATTAGGGGTTTTTGCTACGGGTCCGGCAATTCCACATTATTTTTCGAATTTATTAAGTGAAATCATTGGAACTTTTGTTTTAGTAGTAGGATTATTATCCATTGGGGCGAATACCTTTACTGATGGGCTTAACCCATTCATCGTAGGATTCTTAATTATCGCAATCGGAATTTCTTTAGGGGGAACGACCGGATACGCTATTAATCCAGCCCGGGATTTGGGTCCGCGTATTGCTCATTTCCTTCTTCCTATACCAGGTAAAGGCCCTTCCAACTGGGGTTATTCTTGGATTCCTGTGGTTGGCCCTGGATTAGGAGGATCATTTGGAGGCGTATTTTATAAAGCCATTTTTATTGGACAAGTCACGACTAGCTTCTGGGTAGTTCTTGCCATTACCCTTGCCGTACTCGGGCTTGCCTATGCAGGTGACAGAAAAAACAGTTTAGCTCAAAAAGTTCATCAACTATCTACTGAAAATTAATTTTTGGAGGGTTTATCTATGGAAAAGTTCATTTTATCTTTAGATCAAGGGACGACAAGTTCAAGAGCCATACTCTTTAATAAACAAGGGGAAGTTGTCCACGCTGCACAAAAGGAATTCACGCAACACTTTCCGAAGCCTGGGTGGGTAGAGCACAATGCAAATGAGATTTGGGGATCGATCCTTGCCGTCATTGCAAGCGCTTTATCTGAGACAAGTATAAAGCCTGAGCAAATTGAAGGAATCGGAATTACCAACCAGCGTGAAACCACTGTAGTATGGGATAAAGAAACCGGAGATCCTGTTTACAACGCAATCGTATGGCAATCCAGACAAACGGCCGGCATCTGTGAGCAATTAAAATCAGCGGGTCATAATGATACGTTCAGGGATAAAACAGGGCTCCTTATCGATGCTTACTTCTCGGGTACGAAGGTGAAATGGATCCTTGATAATGTCGAAGGAGCCAGAGAAAAAGCTGAACAGGGTAAGTTGCTGTTCGGTACGATCGACACCTGGCTAATATGGAAGATGTCTGGTGGAAAAGCTCACGTAACGGATTATTCAAATGCATCCCGTACACTGATGTATAATATTCATGAACTGAAATGGGATCAAGAGCTCCTCGATATCTTGGGTGTACCTTCAAGTATGCTTCCAGAGGTCCGCCCCTCATCAGAAGTGTATGGAAAAACGGTTCCTTATCATTTCTTCGGAAGAGAAATCCCTATAGCCGGAGCAGCAGGTGATCAACAGGCCGCGTTGTTTGGACAGGCGTGTTATGAAGAAGGGATGGCTAAAAATACGTATGGTACAGGCTGTTTCATGCTTATGAATACTGGAGAAAAAGCTGTGAAATCTGATAATGGGCTGTTAACGACTTTGGCATGGGGAATTGATGGAAAGGTTGAATATGCTCTTGAAGGAAGCATTTTCGTAGCAGGTTCAGCCATTCAATGGCTGAGAGATGGCATGCGCATGCTCAAGGATGCCAAAGATAGTCAAGGGTATGCCGAAAGAGTCGACTCCACAGATGGAGTTTATGTTGTCCCTGCCTTTGTTGGCTTGGGAACTCCTTATTGGGACAGTGACGTCCGTGGGGCAGTGTTCGGATTAACGAGAGGGACCTCTAAGGAGCATTTTGTGAGAGCTACTTTAGAATCTCTTGCCTATCAAACCAAAGATGTCCTGACAGCAATGGAAGCTGATTCGGGAATCTCCCTTAAGAAACTTAGGGTCGATGGCGGGGCTGTTAAGAATGATTTCTTAATGCAATTCCAAAGTGACCTATTAGCAGTGCCTGTTGAACGTCCGGTGGTGAATGAAACCACGGCTCTTGGAGCAGCCTATTTAGCGGGGCTTGCGGTTGGATTCTGGGAAAATAAAGAAGAAATTGCGAAGCAGTGGAATAAAGACAAACAGTTTGAGCCGGAAATGACCGATGGAACCAGGGAAGAACTGTATAGTGGATGGAAAAAAGCAGTGAAAGCTGCCAGGGCTTTCAAATAAACTTTTATTCTGAATAAACATATGATATACTGACTTCAAGTTAATAATTCGGTTAGAGACCAAGAGAGACCAAGCTTGCATTATGGCACGAATCACCATAATGTTTGTTTCGGTCTCTTTTTTTATGGTTATACAAGTAGAGTGGGAGTAAAGACAATTTATATATATCTTGGGAGGAACATACTATGACATTTTCAAGTACTGCTAGACAAGAAGTGAAACACACATTATCTTCAAATCAATTCGATCTGATCGTAATCGGAGGCGGGATTACAGGAGCGGGGATTGCTCTTGATGCATCTAAGCGGGGGATGAAAGTTGCTCTTGTCGAAATGCAGGATTTCGCTGCGGGTACGTCAAGCCGTTCAACGAAATTGGTCCACGGGGGATTGAGATACCTAAAGCAGTTTGAAGTGAAAATGGTGGCAGAAGTAGGAAAAGAACGTGAAATCGTGTATGAAAATGGTCCTCATGTCACTACGCCGGAGTGGATGCTATTACCTCTTCATAAAGGGGGCAGCTTCGGTAAATTCAGCACATCGATCGGTTTGAAAGTATATGATTACCTTGCGGGAGTCAAGAGAAGCGAAAGACGCTCCATGCTCTCAACATCAGAAACACTGACAAAAGAACCCCTTGTCAAAAAAGAAGGCCTTAAAGGAGGCGGCTACTATGTAGAGTATCGCACTGATGATGCCCGTTTAACTATAGAAGTCATGAAAGAAGCTGTCGCACATGGAGCGACGGTCCTTAACTATATGAAATCACAGCGTTTCCTTTATGAGGATAAAAAAGTAGTGGGTATTGAAGCGGAAGATCTTGTATCCGGGGAGACAATTGAAATCCGCGGCTCAAAATTCGTCAATGCAGCAGGTCCTTGGGTCGATGATGTTCGAGGGAAAGATTACAGTACCAACAATAAGCAACTTCGCCTGACAAAAGGAGTGCATCTGGTTATTGACCAAAGCAAATTCCCTCTTCAACAGGCTGTTTATTTCGACACACCTGATGGACGCATGGTATTCGCGATTCCACGTGATGGAAAAGCTTATGTAGGGACGACGGATACGTTATTTGAGCAGGACAAAGCAGCACCGCATATGACATCAGAAGATAGAGACTATATATTGAATGCGATCCATTTCATGTTCCCGGAGGTTTCCATCGGAAAAGAAGATGTTGAGTCAAGTTGGGCTGGCGTCCGTCCCTTGATTTTTGAAAAAGGGAAAGATCCTTCTGAAATTTCCCGTAAAGATGAAGTGTGGGAAGCAGAAAGTGGACTCATCACCATTGCTGGAGGAAAGCTGACTGGCTATCGGAAAATGGGGGAAACAGTTGTTGATCTTGTTGCTAAACGTTTAAAAGAAGAACAAAAGCAGAAGTTCCCGGCTTCTTCCACGAAGCATATGCCAATCTCAGGAGGTCATGTGGGTGGTTCGGAGCATTTCCAACGCTTTATTGACCAAAAAGCAGGAGATGCAAGTCAATATGGGTTAACAGAGGAAGAGGGTAGAAAGCTTGCGAACATGTACGGCTCAAATGTAGATCAGCTTTATAAACTGGCTCATGCCTATAGTGGTACATTGGATGAACAGTCAATCCCTCCGTATTTATACGCTCAACTGATCTATGCGATTCAGGAAGAAATGGCTGCGACCCCGGTGGATTTCTTCATTAGACGAACCGGAGCTCTATTCTTTGATCGCAAATGGGTGGAGAAATGGAAAGAGCCAGTAATTGAAATGATGGCAAAGTTATTATCGTGGAGTGAAGAGCAAAAACAGAAATACATTTCAGATTTAGAGAACGAGCTAGTAAATGCAGTCGTCCCGGTTGATTTGCAGTCTTAAGTTTAAAAAAACAATATAAACGCACGATCTCATGCAAAATATTTTATGCCTACAATTATATGTTTTAATGAAAAATGGTGAAATCATTTAAATGATGTATTGCATCTACTGAGAGAACTATATATCGCTCCTGAGTGAAGTTGTGGAAATCATCTGGATGCTGTAGATTAAAAGTAGAAATTGACACGACTTCCTCGTTTAAAAGGGCTCGGCTTCAATGGGATGAAGCCAGCCCTTTTTTTGTTGATTTAAAGGATAAACACCGGGGGAGGACAATTATTGATAAAATGATAGAAGAAAGGAGGGGTTATAGTGATTGGAAAAATCGCGATCGTTACTGGTTCCAATAGTGGATTTGGTTTACTATCTGTATTGGAGCTTGCTCAAATTGGATTTAACGTACTGGCGACTATGAGAGATCCACAAAAAAGTGAGGACTTGTTGTTGCAGGCAAATAAATTGGGAGTGGAAGACAATATACATATACATCAATTAGATGTAACTTCTGAAGAATCCATCAATGATTTTTCACTCTTTCTTTCAAAAATCGGCGAAGTCAATCTGCTTTTGAATAATGCAGGGTATGCAGGTGGGGGATTTGCAGAAGAAGTGAGCATTGAGGAATACCGCGAGCAATTTGAAACGAATGTATTCGGGGTTATGAGAATCACACAACTTGTCCTACCATTCATGAGAAAGCAAGGAAAAGGGAAAATCATTAATATGAGCAGTATCAGTGGAAGAATCGGGTTTCCTGGGCTCAGCCCCTATGTTTCCTCAAAGCATGCACTTGAAGGATACAGTGAAAGTCTCCGGTTAGAAATGAAGCCGTTTGGGATTGACGTTCATCTTATTGAGCCAGGTTCTTACCAGACCAAGATATGGACTTCAGGGAAGAAAGTTTCTTCACGCTCTCTAGATACGAATTCCCCTTATTCTCTTTACATGCAAGCTATTAACGCAGAAATAGAAGCTGGAACTAAATCTCTTGGGGACCCGGTGGAGGTCGCCATGGTCGTTCGAGAACTGGCCTTACATAAGAAAAGAACCTTTAGAATCCCCGTTGGAAAAGGCATCCGATTGATCTTACTTATTAAAAGCATCCTTCCATGGAGAATAATCGAGCACATTATTCTCAAAAATCTCCGCATAAAATAGTATTTGACAGAGAAGGGGAATAGATGAAAAATCTGAAAATAAAGAATTCATTTCGGAAGAAGGAGAATTTTGTCAAAAGAACGAATATGCTAGAAGGAGATTCAATTTCTAATAAATGAGTGGAGATAGGAGCAGAAATGAGGTGGAAAAATGAATGAATGGAATGGTGCTTCTGCACTTTGTATGCAAGAAGGACGTTTATTGATGGTTCTTCAGGGAAAAGAGGAAGAAGAGAAGCGATGGTCGGTTCCTTCAGGTGGCCTTGAAATAGGAGAAACCCTTTCAGAATGTTGCAAGAGGGAAGTATGGGAGGAAACCGGTTATGAAGTTGAGGTTGGTAAGCACCTGTATACGAAGTGGGGAAATGAAGGAGGCATTTCTACTACGATTCATTATTATGAAGTTCATCTTCTAGGCGGACAGGCAACGCTTCAAGACCCTGATCAGCTTATACATAATATCGAATGGATTTCACTCCAAGAGTTAAGCGAACTACCCCTTGGATTCCCGGAAGATCATTCCCTCCTTGAATCCTATATGAGCAAGAAGCTAAAGCAGGGTATCCTGTAATAGTCTTGATTTAGCACAATATACTATAGAGAATTGATACTAAAGGAGAGAATTAGAATGGTAAAACGTACTGGAGAAGTAGTTATGGGAATAATCGGAATTGTTCTTTCTGCATTATTTTCAATCATTGGAATCGTATTTAGTAAGGGTATGAATAGTCCTGACATTATGTCTCAGCTAGAAGAGGAAATGGAAAATAATCCGGATCTCCAAGGTTCGGGAATGACGTCTGGGGACATGAATTCCTTCATGGATATAGTTGGGTCAATGGGCTCTTATTTGGTTATTTTGGGCATCATCGCTTCGATTCTGGGGATCATTGCCGTCTTAACCATAGTTAAAAATAGAAAGCCGGTACTATCTGGAATCGTGTTCATCATCGCTGCACTTGTCATTGGACTAGGAACAGTCGGATTCGGCTTTATTCCGGGACTTTTGTTCTTAATCGCAGGCATCATGGCATTTGTTCGTAAACCTAAGAAAACAGAAACGGTTTATTAAGATATAAGGCTTAGAGAACCCTTTCTCTAAGCTTGAATTGTTCCATGAAAATGTCTTGTCCTCCTCTTGCATTCCGTATGCATTTATACTATCTTAAAAGTAGAGCATAATGAAAAAACAAGAGACACTGGCGGCAACCAATGTCTCTTGCTATACAGCAAACTGCAAGGAAAGCAGTGGCCCAATAGAGAAAGATAATAACTCTACCCTTCAAAGTTTAGGCGCTTCATGAGGGTGGGGTTATTTCTTTTTGTCGATTGAAATAACTATGGCAATGATGGAGACGATTAAAGAGCCAAAGGTAATCATTAGCGTTAACGCCTCATACGTTGTCACTATAAGCACCACCTCCTTCTATAAGGAAGTGGCCACTCCCACCCTACATTCACTGTACACACCAAATTATATCACACACAGCCTCTGTTTCTTATAGGAAAGAGGTAGGAAAACCTCTCCCCTTCCAAAAAACATTCCTCAACAAGAACCCTTTTCCTTGTTATCCTCCGCTCACATCCAAACGAAATGTACATTCTCTTCAAGATGCGTTATTCATTCCTTTAAACGTGTTTATTTCAATCTCTCGATAAAATATGTTAGCATAGATATGCTCATATTTATCGACTACATAACATCATGAAAGTCAAGGAGGAACCTACATTGAAACAACGATTAGAAATATTGAAAGCCTGGTTAAAAGAAGAAAGTATTGACGCAGCATTTATTAATTCAACTGAAAATGTATTCTATTTAACAAGTTTTCACACGGATCCACATGAGCGCTTAATGGGACTCTTCGTATTCCCAGATGCTGACCCATTTGTAGTCGTGCCTGGTATGGAAGCTCGCCAAGTAAAGGATGCAGGCTGGAGCAGCGAAGTGGTTGGTTATTCTGACCACGAAGATCCATGGGGCTTTATAAAGCAAGCCATTCAAACGAGAGGTATAGATGGTACCAAAGTGGCTTTTGAGAATGAAGTTGTAACATACGGACGATCTCAAGCATTTTTAAGCATGTTCAATTCACCAGCTGTTGTGAACGTGGAGGATAAACTTAATGAGATGCGGCTTGTGAAGGATGAGAGTGAAATCGAAATCATGCGTCGGGCAGCTGAAATGGCAGATTTCGGTGTCGAAGTGGGAGTAGGGGAACTTAAAGAGGGCATCACAGAAATGGAAGTTCTTGCGAAAATCGAGTATGAATTAAAGAAAAAGGGAATTCGTGAAATGTCGTTTTCTACGATGGTCCTCTTCGGTGAAAAAGCGGGAGATCCACACGGAAACCCAGGAGATCGCACGTTAAAAGCTGGAGATTTCGTATTATTCGATCTGGGTGTTGTTCTAGAAGGATATACATCCGACATCACCAGAACATTCGCGTATAAGTCGGTTTCCGAGAAACAAAAAGACATATACAACACTGTGTTGAAAGCTGAACTGGCGTCTCTTGAGGCAAGTATGCCCGGCAATCGAATAGGTGATCTGGATCAAATAGCCCGGGACATCATTACAGATGCCGGCTACGGAGATTTTTTCCCTCACCGAATCGGTCACGGATTAGGAATCAACGTCCATGAGTTTCCATCCATGAGTCATTTAAATGATGGAATCTTAAAAGAAGGAATGACTTATACAATCGAGCCAGGTATATACGTACCTGAGCTAGGTGGCGTAAGAATTGAAGATGATGTCCTAATAACAGAAGATGGTCACGTAACGTTAACAAAATATCCAAAAGAGCTTCAAATCATCGAGTAACAATGGGAAGGCTGGCGAGCAAGTGCCAGCCTTCTTTTATTTGGATCGTAATGTTGTAAACGGCAAGAATTCGACGGCTTTAGGTTGATATGACTTTCTGATTTGTAATAAAACGGTTACAAAAATGAACGGAAAATGACAATTATCATTTCTTCCATAATATAGAACAAGAGTTCTGGGAATCATGTTATAATAAATATAACAATAAACAAGAACAGGAGAATAGTATGAAAGTTGTAATAGCTGAAAAACCCGACCAAGGAGCAACCCTTGCAAAGCCTTTTTCACACCGAAAGCGGCAAGGATACATTGAAGTTCATTCAAACGATGTATTCCCTAAAGGTGCTTATATAACATGGGCAGTAGGACATCTTTTTCAACTTCAAGCACCAGAAAAATATGAGAGCAAATGGAAGAAGTGGACTTTGGAAGAACTCCCTCTCATCCCTCCTAGATTTCAGTATGAGTTGCAAAGGGCTAAAGCGAAACAATTCTCTGTCATTAAAGAGCTTCTAAAAAGAAATGAAGTGACGGAAATCATCCATGCAGGTGATGCAGGAAGAGAAGGGGAATTAATCATTCGCAACATCATCTCCATGTCTAAGGTGCAAAAGCCGATGAAAAGACTATGGATTTCTTCCTTAACAGAGAAGGCGATCGTACAGGGGTTTGAACGATTAAGAGAAGAGACGGAAATGAGACCGCTCTACTATGAAGCGTATTCCCGTACCTGTGCCGATTGGCTTGTGGGAATGAATGCTTCAAGGGTCTATAGCATTCTCCTGAAACAACAAGGGATGTCAGATGTATTTTCAGCAGGAAGGGTACAGACACCTACGCTTGCTTTGATTGTGAAAAGGGATGAAGAAATTGAACGTTTTAAAAGTGAACCCTTTTGGGAAGTGAAGGCTAGCTTTCAAATAGGAGAACATATTTATGAGGGTACCTGGGAAAAAGACGGGGAGAGTCGAATACAATCCCGGGAACTTGCAGATAAAATTGCATCGTTCTGCCAAAATAAGCCTGCACATGTGGCAAAGATGAAAATAGAGCGAAAAGAGTTTTCCCCACCATTACTTTTCAATCTTTCGGCTCTTCAAGCGACGATTAACAAAATGTTTAAGTTCTCCCCTAAGAAAACACTGGATATCCTTCAGAAGCTTTACCAGAAAGGTATTGTATCCTATCCAAGATCAGATTCCCAATATGTAACGAAAGGTGAGGCAGAAACCTTTCCAGAAATATTAGGTAAGCTTAAAGATTTCAGCCCTTATAGTAAGTGGATTCCTACCCCACATTCAAGCTTGTTGAACAACAAGAGATTTGTAAACGAATCAAAGGTATCTGATCACTATGCCATTATTCCAACCGAACAAGTAACAGATCCCGGAACTTTATCACCAGATGAAAAAAAAATCTATGATGTTGTAGTTAAACGTTTTATTGCTGCCCATCATGACAAAGCAATAATGAATTACACTACTATTACAACGGTTGTTGATGAGCGGGCTGAATTTGTATCTAAAGGAAAACAGGTTCAGAAGGAGGGATGGAGGCAGGTCCTCATGCAAGATGAAAAAGAGGAAGAGCCGCTATTGCCAGTTGTAAAACAAGATGATAAAGGGAACGTAAAGCAGGTCGGTATAAAGGAAGGAAAAACACAGCCTCCAAAAAGATACACAGAGGGGCAGCTGATTACATTGATGAAAACAGCAGGGAAATATATGGACAATGATGAACTTGAGAAAGTATTAAAGAATACAGAAGGTCTCGGGACTGAAGCAACGAGGGCAGGGATTATCACGATGCTCAAGGATCGACAGTATATTGATATTCAAAAAAATATTGTATTTCCCACAGATAAAGCAAAGGTTCTCATTCGTGCGATAGGGGAAAATGTGTTAGCGTCAGCCGAGATGACCGCCAAATGGGAGCAGCGTCTCCAAGAGATAGGAAAAGGCCAAGCCTCTGCGCCTGAATTTATGGAGCAAGTAAAAAAATTAAGTGAGCGGCTTGTGCAAAGTGCTCTGCACGAATCCAAAACCTGGGATTTCGGGGACCTTGATACAGATTCCATCCAACGAACAAAAGGAGGGAAAGGAAAAAGGGCCTCCAAAACGAGCGTCGGCACCTGCCTGAAATGTGGCGGAAAGGTAATTGATAAAGGGAAATTCTATGGGTGCTCCAATTATCAAAAGACGAAATGCAGTTTTACGATTTCTAAGACCATTCTACAAAAGAGAATCACCCAGACGATTGTCAAAAAAGTATTAACTAATGGAAAATCCGATCGCATTGATGGCTTTAAAAAAGGGGAGAAAGAGTTTTCAGCCTATCTCAGCTGGGATCCAGCTCAAAATAAAATTCAATTCCAATTTGATTTAGATTAACCCTTTGTTTAAGGGTGGTACACGGGAAGTTAGCAGGCAGTCTATTTTAAAAAGTATTTTATCAATCTAGATTTCCTCAACATTCTTTCCTGAAAATCGAAAACGATCGGATTTTTTATGGTTATTGTAAAAAAATATAAGTTGTATTTAACCGGTTCTAGCTGTTTATTGGAGTGCAAGACGAAGACTCCTGCGGAAAAAGCGGAATAGGTGAATCTGAGCAGGAGCGTCAGCGACGAGGAAAGCGAAGTCTTGCACGGAAATCGGGCAGCGGTTTTACAAGAAATCCTAACATGCTCTTTTATCTTGATTGTTCGCCTTTAGATTATATTGATTTCTTTATGTCCCAGCCTCATTTCGTCATTGGATATATTTTTTTAGCAGGAGTTTTTTTCAACGTTATATCATCCTTTCAACAGTGTTCTTGTAACACGAATCTAATAAAGAAAGGTTAACCTAATACATGAATAAGACGAGAAAAATACCCAATTGAAGTTTAATTCAGAGAAAAGTGGATAAACAATAAAGTAGGAAATCAGTTAACCAAAATGGAGGGTATACGTTGAAAAAAATATTAATGGTATTAACCAATGCAAGTAAAATCGATGATGAACACGAAACAGGATTATGGTTATCCGAGTTCGCTGAACCATATGAAGAATTTAAGAACCAAGGTCATGAAGTAGATGTAGCAAGCTTGAAAGGAGGACGCATCCCCCTAGACCCGAATAGTCTTGAAGATGGACTGGTGGAGAAATGGAAAGGGATTACGAAGGAACTTGATCAAACTATGGTCCTTTCACAGTTAAATGTAAATGAATATGCAGGCATCTTCCTGCCTGGAGGACACGGAACAATGTTTGACCTGCCTGATAGTCCAGAGCTTCAACAGGCATTAGCCCACTTTGCAGAAAACAACAAGGCAATTGGTTCTGTTTGCCATGGGCCTGCCGGTTTTGTCGGTACAAAACTTTCTAATGGGAAATGGTTGGTTGATGGGAAAAACTTGACTGGATTTACAAACGAAGAAGAGCAGCAGACGGGTCTTGACTCATTAATGCCCTTCTTATTAGAAACTAAATTAAGAGAGCAAGGAGCTCAGTTTGAAAAATCTGATGCATGGAGTGACCATGTAATAACAGATGGTAAATTCGTGACAGGCCAAAATCCACAGTCCAGTCAATCAGCGGCAGAAGCTTTCGCTAAAGTTTTATAATATCGTTTAGTATCGATATCACAATACATTTCTTTATGTAAGAGCATGGGGTACATCCCTGTGCTCTTTTCTTATTGTTCATAATTTACTCGTTTTGGTACCCGATTGTGTTAAAATCGGAAAGAATATTACGAGAGGAGATGCTTATGCAAGCCATTCGAGTCATTATACAGATTACCATTCTATGTTTATTCTATGAAATGGGAAAGTGGATTGCAACGTTCCTCCACTTACCCATTCCGGGGAGCATCATTGGAATGCTTCTATTGTTCCTATTATTGTTGAGTGGCGTGGTGAATGAACGTTTACTTGTGGATGGATCAGGGTTCTTTTTAAGACACTTCTCCTTCTTTTTCCTTCCGTTATCCGTCAGTGCCATCGTCTTGGGTTCATATTTTATGGAATATGGCTGGAAACTGATTATCATTCTTTTCGTTAGCACATTAGTGGGCATTGTTAGTACATCTTTATCTGCAGAACGTTTAATCAAGTGGAAGGAGAAAAGGAAACATGGTTCATCTTATTAGTACGATACTAGCTCTGTCCATTACATCCATCTATTTTTTTATTGCAGTTAAGATCCATCGTCTTTGGCCCAATCCCTTAACGATTCCTATCTTTATCAGTACAATTGCGCTTATCATCACATTACTAATCGTGGACCTTCCTTACGCACAGTATGCCGATTTAACATCACTCATTACTTATCTACTGGGGCCTGCAACTGTTGCGCTTGCGTATCCTCTTTATCAGCACAGAAAATTGATGGCGAAAAACCTTCAGTCTATCGTTATAGGGATTCTGTTTGGAAGTGGGTTGTCAATGCTTGTGACCTATTATTTAAGCATTTGGTTAGGTATACCATCTTCGTGGAGCAGATCGTTATTGATAAAAACCATTACCACCCCTGTTGCTGTCGATATCGGGCAAGTGATCGGTGCAAAGATAGAAGTAATCCCGACTGTCGTTATTGTCACAGGGATGATAGGTGCCATGACGATTCCGTCCATTCTCAATATGATGGACATCAAACATCCTATAGCAAGAGGGCTGCCATTCGGTGTCATTTCCCATGGTGTAGGAACAGCTCAGGCCATAAAAGAAGGAGAAAGAGAGGGTGCCGTAAGTGGAGCTGCCATGGCATTAACTGCAACGATAATGTCGTTTATTATTCCTATT
The DNA here is from genome assembly GCA_963787015.1 of uncultured Bacillaceae bacterium. Lineage (GTDB taxonomy): Bacteria > Bacillota > Bacilli > Bacillales > Bacillaceae_B > Rossellomorea. Next base: position 404,490 of record CAWBBM010000040.1, on the reverse strand, counting down.
TTGTTTCTTTTGGTTTGAACCTTTCATTGAGGGAGAAACTAATGAAGAACGTACCCATATGTCTAAAGGAGAGTCGAACCTGTGAAGAGGATTCTTATGAACATACGAAAAGGAATATGGATTGTTCCTGCCCTTTACAGTGTGGGTTCATTAGCTTTAGCCATTTTCACGGTTTCTTTGGATACATACTGGATACACAAACTTGAACCTTTTTTGCCTGTAATCATGCTCACTAGCATTGACCTTGCGCAAACGGTCCTTAGCGCAATTGCATCTTCCTTACTTACGATGACTACATTTACTTTTTCGACTGTAATGGTTGTGTTAACAACATATTCGTCTCAGTTTTCGCCCAGAACACTCCAAAATTTTGTTAAAGATAAAACCACGATGAGGGGACTCGGTATTTTTCTTGGGGGCTTTATTTATTCGATAATTTCTTTGTTATTTATGAGACAAAGTCTGGAGGAACATCTTGTATCTTCTGCTTTTATTGGTGTTCTCTATGCGATTGTTTGTTTAGCTTTTTTCGCCTATTTCATTCACCATATTGCAACCTCCATTCAGATCAGTCGTTTAATCGAGGGATTAGAAGAGGAAGCGCTAAACGTAATTGAGTATTATCACACGATTCAGGAAGATCAAATTGTGAAACCTTACAAGACCAATCCTCATCCGTCTGAAAAGGAATCTGAATTTCCAGCCCATAAATCAGGCTTTATTCAATACATAGATTTCCATGCAATTGTCAACAGTGCTGCCAAGAGCAATGTACTGATCAATTTTGAAAAGAGTGTGGGTGATTTTGTGAAAAAAGGAGAAGTCCTTTTTCATATTCACGGAGAGGATGACGGTGAAGAAGATTATCGTTCAAATATTTTTATAGGAAGAGATCGGATGGGGGAATACGATCTCGCTTATTCTCTACAGAAAATTGTAGAAGTCGCCTTAAGAGCCATTTCTCCAGGAATCAATGATCCAAATTCAGCAAGGGATTCCATTAAATATTTAGGACTTATTTTGAGCGAAACCAATTCCTTACAGGACGGCATCGTGACGTTACACGATGAGAACCGGCACCCACGAGTATTGGTAACGCTCTTTTCCTTCAACCAAATTCTTTATCATAGCTATTATCAGATCGTTCATTATGGAAGAGGAGATATTTCCGTGATATTATCCATTATGGATTCACTGATCATGATTTATCGTGAAGTCCCTGAGGAACGGAAACGTATTGTGTATGACTTTCATAATTATGTTTTGCATGGAATGGATATGGATCAGATGCAAGAGTGGGATCTATATTACTTAAATGAAAAAATCGAGAAGCTCAAAACCTGAAAAAGGAATCGATAGAGATGGTGACTGACATATTTTGAAGTAGTAGGAATGAAGGGCAGGTGCTTTCCCTTTAAAAATCGAAAATGTTTATGTATAGTAAGGGAAGGAAATTTAAAAAGAGAAGGAAGATTTTATGATTGTTAAAACGGATGAAGAATTACAGGCATTAAAAGAAATCGGCCGGATTGTGGCTATGATTCGTGATGAGTTACGATCCCACACAAAAACGGGAGTGACCACGAAAGAGCTAGATGATATGGCCGGTAAACTATTTGAGCAAAATGGAGCCATTTCTGGCCCTAAAGGAGAGTACGATTTCCCTGGATTTACGTGTATTAGTGTGAATGAGGAAGTCGCTCATGGGATTCCGGGTGAACGAGTGATTAATGAGGGTGACCTTGTCAATATCGATGTTTCCGGTTCTAAAAATGGTTACTATGCAGATACAGGTATTTCATTTGTTGTTGGTAAAGGTGATCCTAAACTAACAGATTTATGCGAGGCTGCATTAAAGTCATTTGAAGCTGGACTTCAAAAAGCAAGAGCCGGATCCAAACAAAATGGAATCGGCAAAGCGGTTAATAATGAAGCGAAAAAAAATGGATATACGGTTATCATGAATCTAACGGGCCATGGAGTTGGCCGATCCCTTCATGAAAAACCAGATCATATCCTCAATTATTTCGATCCATGGGATAACGCGTTACTAAAAGAAGGGATGGTCATCGCATTTGAACCATTCATCTCAACGAAAGCGCAAAACGTGGTGGAAAAAGGTGACGGATGGACATACATTACCCCTGACAACAGTCTGGTAGCCCAAATCGAACACACCATCATCATAACCCGTGATGAACCCATCATATTAACCAAATAATTGAAAGAGGGACGGACCTCGATTCCTAGGACTAGCTCCTAGGATCATAGGTCCGTCCCTCTTTATGTATAAGTTTTGTATAACTTGAAAGGGATTAGGAATAGAAGGAGTGAGCTTGGTTAGCTTTAGGATCATTTGGGTTTGACTGGGTTTGTTTGCTTCTGAATATTTAATAGAATCAGGGTTAAGTAAATTTTTGAAAGATTAGCAACAAAATGATTGTCATAGGAAAATAGTTGGGTTAAAGTAGAGGTATTAGTGTTGTACAAAAATTATACAAATCAAACAAAAAATAACATTTCATATCGGAGGCAACCTCAAAATGGCAGTATTATTCTCGAAAAAACCTAAAACTGAAACTGTGATCATGCCGACTTCAAACGTCATTGTCCTGCAAAATCAAAAATTGAATGAAAGACTTCATTATATGCAATTTCAGGAACACCATTTACATGAATTAAGAGAAGTTCTACCTGTGTATGACCAACTAGCAGATACATTGCTCGATACTGTTCTCGATCACCTATACAAGCATCCAAGTTTAGTAGAAATCGCTGATAATCATTCAAGTCGAGAGAGATTAAAGAAGGTTTTTCATGATTATTTCCGTTCTTTATTTTCTGGTGAATTAAATGAAGAATATTTTGCTATGAGGGAACGCATGGGTAAAACCCATAATCGCAATGGAGTTACCATCGACTGGTTTATTTCCACTTACACCACGATCCAGCATTTATTAATTCCAAAAATCGTAGAGCTATATCAACATGACCCTTCCAAACTCGCTTCTGTATTAGTTGCAATTGATCATGGGATTCATCTGGATGCGAGCATTGTATCAGAATACTATATCCAAAGCAGAATGGATGAACTGGAGAAACTCCATCATGAAAACGAGGCGCTCCAATTAGAAATGCTCAACATGAATACGGAATTGGGTTCATCATTAAAGCAAACAGAACAAAGCTTGAATGAGACGGCAACGAAAGCTGAAAGTATTCGAGCCGAGTCGGAAAATACTGAAAAAAGCAGCAGAAACCTCCTTCAGCTTTCCAAAATGAACAAAGACCAAACGGATAATATGATCGATAGTTTCGGTGTCATCACAGAGCAAATCAAAACACTCCTAACTGAAATTCATGGGGTGAAGACAATCGCAGAGCAGATTACTCCGCTCTCTAACTCCATCCAGCAAATTGCTGAGCAAACGAATCTTCTTGCATTAAATGCTTCGATTGAAGCCGCCAGGGCGGGGAATGAAGGTAGGGGATTTGCAGTTGTAGCTTCAGAAGTCAGAAAGCTGGCAGAAGATTCAAAGGAACTGAGTACGTCCATTCACCAGCTTGTAAATGAAAGCAATAAACAAATCGGTCTCGTGTCAAAACGAGTCCATAATATGACGGACTTAACCGAGAATTCCCGTAAGGAAATCGGGAATGTTCAAAGCGGGATCATGACAGTCCAGATGGAAATGGAAAACTATATGGATATGTTCAAACGAAATAAAACAGAATTAAATCATATAGTAGAAGCGATCAGACAGATTAATCATACTACAGACGAACTTGTACAGTTCGCTTCCACTATTATTCATAAGATTAACAAATAGACAAAAAGGAAACCGCAATTGCCGGTTTCCTTTTTATCTATTTGTTAAAAACACAATCAACTTATACAATTTTCGTTTTACCGCATTCTTGACACTTCCGATAAAATTTCCCTTCTAATACGTGGGATTTAAAAATATTGTTGCCGCATTCACAGCGACCACTATGTTCGTCTGGATCATCTTTATAAAGTACAATATTTTCGTCTTGGTTTTCCATGCAAGTATTCCTCCTGTAAACATCTCTTTTATTAGTATAGAGGGAATATTTCATCTTGTTAAGAAAAAATCCTTTCACTGTGATAAATAATAGATTAATAATAAAGCTTCTTGAACTAATTCCCCTTTCAGAACTTCAATCTTTCTATTGTTAAACTGAAAAGCATCTCTCATTAATATCCATAAATATCCTCTAAAACCAAATTATTCTTTTATTTTTACCTTAATATTCCTCAATATGATAGTTTATGCAGGAAATCGCTTTCTATTACAGTGGTGAAATATTCTTGACGCACGATGTTAAAGTTCCTGTTATTGTATTGAGATTTTCCTATGTTAGTATTTTCTTTGTTAGCAAAAATAAATAAACCGCTAGCTACATAAGGAGGAATTTTTCTATGAAACTAAAAAAATCGATTATTTCTGTGGCTGCATTTACAACTCTTGCAGTATCTGGTGGAGCTAGCGCTTCAGCACAAGACATAGAGGTAAAAAAAGGTGATACATTATGGGGACTTGCGAAAGAATACGGAACTTCAGTTGATCAACTTAAGACATGGAACAACTTGAATTCACACGTAATCTATCCTGATCAAGAACTTACCGTTTCTTCTAAGGAATACTATACAGTGAAAAAAGGTGACACGCTTTGGGGAATCTCTTCTCAATATGGAGTTTCAGTTGATAGCTTAATAGGCTGGAATGCCCTTGAAAGCGACCTTATTGTCCCTGGACAAGAATTACTCGTCAATCTAGACGATAAGAAAGCACCTTCAGCTACTGCAAATACTTCTGAGACAGCAGCTGCGCCTGCTCCAGAGCAAGAAGCAGAAGTAGCTCCAGAAGCTGAAGCGCCTGCAGCAGAACCAGCTGCACAAGAAGAATCAGTTAAAGAAATAACTGTTGAAGCAACTGCTTATACAGCGGATTGTGAAGGATGCTCAGGTACGACAGCAACTGGTGTTAATTTAAAAGAAAATCCAGATGAAAAAGTGATTGCAGTAGACCCAAATGTAATTCCACTTGGATCTAAAGTTTATGTCGAAGGATATGGCTATGCAACAGCAGCAGACACTGGGGGAGCTATTAAAGGAAACCGAATTGATGTATTTATCCCTTCACAAGACCAAGCTACTGATTGGGGAAGAAGATCAGTAAATGTTAAAATCCTAGAAACAAAATAATAGATTGAAGACCACTGGGAATTCCCAGTGGTCTTTTTATTTTTCAACAATTTAGGGAGGAGTCGATGAGCTTTCTCTACAGTGCTTACTAGTGAGAAGAAAACAACAAAGATTACGATTTCATCCTTTTAACTTGAATAAACGGAATCCATTAAAGAGTCACACAAATCTACCCCACCATCCTTTCAGATAGATGAATCCCCTACAACTTTTTCCTTTTAAAGAAATAGTTTCCAACTCTTACAACACAGTAGACAGAAAAAAATAAATATTACAAGCTTGTCATCTAATTGTTACTGGTTTATAAACAGTTTGTTATGCTTCTGAGGTAAGTCTATGTTACTATTTCAACTGTTGGTTTCTTAACCAAACATAAAAGGAGGAATCTTACAAGATGAAAAAAGTATTATTTTCCATTTTTTCCTTCGCAGTTATTCTTTCATTGGGACTTATTTCTGCTTCTGCAGAAAGTAACGATACTAGCATAAATAATTATCATAATATAGAAAAAGGCGATATCCTTTGGGAGATTGCCAATCGCTATCATGTATCGATCGATGAGGTAGGCACACGTCAACAATTACTAGAAGAAGGCTTTGCTGTGAATAAGAAATCAGAAGAAGAACAGGCTGTAAAAGCTGTTAAAAAAACCGAGTCTAAAGAAAATGTTGTGAAAGAGATAGACATAACGGCTACTGCTTATACTGCCCATTGCGAAGGGTGTATCGGTATCACAAAGACAGGTGTAGATTTAATCGAGAATCCGGACGCTAGAGTCATCGCCGTTGATCCTACGGTCATTCCATTAGGTTCCAAAGTATATATTGAAGGGTACGGCTATGCTCGCGCAGAAGATACTGGTGGAGCCATTAAAGGGAAACGTATCGATATTTATATGGAAAAAGAAGAAGATGCCCTCCAATATGGAGTTAGAGATGTGAAAGTGAAAATCATTCAAGAATAGACTCAGGAAGGACGTCAATCAAATGGCGTCTTTTTTTTTACTTTGATCTACTACACACTATTTTTCTTCAAAATGATTTGAGATTTGTTTAGTATGATCCCTCAATCGATTTCTTACGATTTAGTATCTGCAATCGTGTAGAATTCACCCGTATTTATAGTATGCAAAATTCCCAAATGATTCTTCTCATGCAGGAGACCCTATATGAATGATGAATTGCTGCTACAATTCACTTTCTTCCTATTAATATATACAAGATTCCAACCAATCTTTTTGTTTCGGTTCATTCTATTATTGCGAAAGAATAAATCGTTTACATTTCCAGTTTCACTATAGATTGCTCGTTTGATTAGAAAGGATTATCTAATAAAAAAGAATAGGGATGAAAAAGAAAAAATGACGAACACTAAAAAAAAGAATAATGGTTTTTACTTGCAAAGGTCAACTTTTTTCTGATAGGGTAACAAATGTTGGTTTTATTACAGAGTGACAAGGGAATAGGTAATAAGTAATCATCCCCTTCGCCTCAGAATGCACATTTTCCCATCTGCATTAACTGAGACTCTTTCAACATGTTGGCATTCTACAGCTCGAGTACATATTAAACATGCATCAAGCATCGGCTGTATGAACCTTCATTCAGAGAAGAGCTACTACAAAATATGAAGAAAAAGGAAAGGAGAATTTTATGAAGAGGATATCAAGTGTTTTCTGGATTACCGTAGTGTTAGTTGCTGCTGCAGTAACGTATGGAGCAATGGCTCCTAAATCGTTCGAAACCGTGACTGCTAACATGCAAACATTTATTACATCAACATTCGGTTGGTATTATCTTATTTTAGTTACAGTGATTGTGATTTTCTGTGTGTTCTTAATCTTTAGTCCTATAGGGACGATCCGATTAGGAAAACCGGATGAGAAGCCTGAGTATACAAAAGGAACATGGTTCGCCATGTTGTTTAGTGCAGGGATGGGAATTGGATTAGTATTCTGGGGGGCAGCGGAGCCGTTGTCTCACTATATGTCACCGCCTATGGCAGAAGGCGGGACTGACCAGGCGATTAAGGAATCAATGCGTTATACATTCTTCCACTGGGGTATTCATGCGTGGGCGATTTATGCCATTGTGGCTTTAGCTCTTGCCTATTATAAATTCCGTAAAGATGAGCCAGGCTTGATTTCAGCTACTTTGAAGCCGATCTTTGGTGACAAAGTGAACGGCCCATTAGGTACTGTCATTGATGTGCTTGCTGTTTTCGCTACTGTTGTCGGTGTAGCAACGACCCTCGGGTTTGGTGCAGCGCAAATAAACGGCGGCCTTTCCTACTTGCTCGGTATTCCAAATAATTTCACCGTTCAAGCAATTATTATCGGGATTGTAACCGTTCTGTTCATGATTTCTGCATGGTCAGGATTGAGTAAGGGAATCAAGTACTTATCCAATACAAATATGGTACTCGCTATCTTGCTTTTAGTATTGGTATTCTTTATCGGACCTACTTTATTGATCCTCAATATGTTCACTGATACGATTGGGGCTTATATTCAAAATATAGCTGCTATGAGCTTTAGAATAGCACCATTAAACGCGGAACATCGTTCTTGGATTAATGGTTGGACGATTTTCTACTGGGCATGGTGGATTTCTTGGTCACCATTCGTCGGAATCTTCATCGCCCGTGTATCCAGAGGAAGAACGATTCGCGAATTCTTGATAGGAGTGCTATTGTTACCTGCACTAGTTAGCTTCATCTGGTTCGCAACCTTTGGGACATCAGCCATTGAACTGCAGCAAGCCGGTACAGAACTAACCGGGCTTAACACGGAAGAAGTTCTGTTCGCCGTCTTTAACGGATTCGAATGGTCAACGATCCTTTCTGTTATAGCTATCACACTAATCGGTACGTTCTTTATTACATCTGCCGACTCTGCTACATTCGTATTAGGGATGCAAACCACATATGGTTCGTTGACTCCGCCGAACTATGTGAAATTAACATGGGGACTTGCACAATCTACAGTCGCTCTGATCCTGCTATATAGCGGTGGTCTGCAAGCCTTACAGAACGCCTTGATAGTCGCAGCATTGCCATTCTCTATCATTATGGCACTCATGATGGTTTCTCTGTATAAGTCTCTGAATCAGGAGAAGAAGGAATTGGGCTTATACATTAAGCCTAAGCCTAGAAAGACGAAAGAACCAAAAGAACAAATATAAAAGAATCCCGAGCGCCTAGATTTTTCTAGGCGCTTTTTTTCATGGATTATACGGTTTCATCTAGACATTTTACTCATTTTTTTGTGTTTTAGGAAGTGAAAACCCTTTATTTATGGGTATTCATTGACGGGAATTCGTGGGTTTGAAAAAGTCTTTGTTGATTTTAATTAACCTACAATTTGTCCACTACATACATTAATATCGTAGTAAGATAACTGGAGGTGACTGATGATGTATGGATATGGATACCCTGGATATGGATATGGCTGCGGTGGTGGTGGCCACGCTGGTGGCTACGCTGGTGGTTTTGCGTTAATCGTAGTTTTATTCATCCTGTTAATTATCGTTGGAGCAGCGTTTGTTTGTTAATAATAAATAGATGAATAATGGATGACCTCATCTCGTTTCGGTGAAAATCGGACGCGGAGGTCATCTTTTTTTGTTACAATAAGTGAATGGTGTGACTGAATCAAGATCTCATTCATTTAGGAAACAGCTTTTTAAAGTTTACATAATGGATTGCCATGGCGTGCTACTCATATTAAAATACAAGAGGAATCAATAACTCAGTAAAGGATCGACCCTCTATGACTAAAAATCCAACTAAAAAGAAACATCCCAGAAAGAAAAGGCGATCCTCTCCCTTTAGAATCATTCTCATTCCGGTTCTTATCTTAGGAATTTATTATGCCGTCAATCGAGAGGAAGTTTCTTATCAACTCAGCTCTATTGGGAAGGAAGAGGTGCCGTCTGAATATATCCCCATTTACAAAGCTGCCGAGGAAGAATACGGTGTCCCCTGGTATTTGCTTGCTGCCCATCACCGCGTTGAAACAAAATTCTCAACAATGAAAACACTTGTCTCTCCTGTCGGTGCCGAGGGACCAATGCAGTTTATGCCTTGTACCTTTGTGGGGTGGTCCCACCCCAGCTGTTCTGGACTTGGGAAAGGTAATATCCCAGTTAGCGAGAAAACAGATCCAGACGTCATCGAAAAATATGGAGGATATGGTGTAGATGCAAATGGAGACGGAAAGGCCGATCCTTATCAGATAGAGGATGCCATATTCAGTGCCGCTAACTATTTAGCACAAAACGGAGCAGCTGATGGAAACATCGAACAAGCCGTGTTTGCATACAATCACAGTGAAGAATATGTAGAAGATGTATTGTATTATGTTGATCGATTCGTGGAAGAGGATAAAGAAAGTAAGCCCATGTAATGTAATTTCTTATTATTGTCACATTTTTTTTAAAACACCCATACTCATATGGGTGTTTTTTTGATATATTATTTACGCACGATTTCCAAAAAAGGATTATTATTCTAACTGAATACTACTATGAGGAGTACAAATGTTGCTATTAAAAAAGAGGTTTAAACACGAGAAAGATAACAGACTTAACGAAGAATCAACATTACCGGAAGTAAGAATGTTGGTTTCACAGGATGTACAAAAACAATTGGACATGATTCAATTGTCAAAAGAAGATTTGTCCGTTTTATCTTCTTGTAAATCTTACATAGAGGAAAATATCAAAGAAATCATTGATGGATTCTACAATCCAATTGAAAATAACTCTGCTTTATTGGGAATTATAGAGAAATACAGTTCCATAGATCGATTAAAACAAACGTTAGCCGTCCATGTCACTGAAATGACAAAAGGTATCATTGATCAACAATTTATTGAAAAACGAAGAAAAATCGCTAAGATGCATATACATATCGGGCTGCCTACAAAATGGTATATTGCTTCATTTCAGAACCTTCAAACCACCATTTTTAAAGTCATGTACCGACACTTTACGCATATAGATGATTATAATAAAGTTATCAATGCCTTCACTAAGATATTAAACTTGGAGCAGCAATTAGTTTTAGAGGCGTATGAAGAAGAAATCGAAGGAATTAGAGCTGAGTCGCAACGTTTAAAAGAAAAGATGAATGAAAATGTCCGTGAAGCCACTACAAGTTTAACGGCTATTTCAGAAGAGTCAATGGCTTCTTTAGATTCAATTAACGCAAGAATGAGTGAGGTTAGTTTATTATCGATAAAAGGAACTCAATCAATTGAAAAAATAAGTCATTTCTCAATTGAGGGAAAAGACAAAATGGGTGTTCAAAAAGAACATATGAGTAAAATCCTGTCTGACATGAGAGAAATGCTTAATGAAATCTATCAATTACAACAAATTTCGAACCAGATATTCGATATCGTATCAATTGTACAAACCATTGCAGAGCAAACGAATTTACTTTCTCTAAATGCGAGTATAGAGGCTGCCCGTGCAGGGGAACATGGTAAAGGATTTGCTATAGTAGCAGAAGAAGTAAGAAAGCTTTCTGAGCAGACAAAGAAATCTGTAACCAATGTATCCAGTCTAATCACCGGTACAAAATCACAAGTGGACAAAATATCTGGTTATATTGTTTCAGTTGAAGAGATTGCTAAGAAGGGTATGGATTCCACAAATAACGCTCATGTTTTCTTTCATGAAATTGTAGAATCCATTTATTCCTCAAAAAGTCAAAGTGAGCAAGTAGAAGCAGAAATGAAAGAAATCGCACTGGCTTTAGAGGAGATTTCTAACGCCATTTCCCATCTAACGAATTCTGCAGATGATTTAAGTCAATTAACAGCTGAATTATAATTAGTACACGAACCGATTGAGTGAATCGGTTCGTTTCTTTTTGTTTGTATAGAATAGAGATTGCCATGAGAGGATCCTATTGGTATACTTCCCAGCTTTAGTTCTCTAATTAATTAGAATTTCCCAATCGGACGATATCCATATACACTCACTATATAAATTGTTATGATAAGGTTCTTGATTTTTTATCGTATGACAAAGGTGATAGATATATGAAAACGACAGATATGATTGAAGAGTGGAAAACCGCTCTAGATATGGAAATCCTCCAACTTAAAAAAAGAGAAACGACTGGAATTTCAATAGAAGAAGGCAGATGCATCCGAAAAGAGGAAGAAGCCTATATTTATTGGTTCACCCTCAGCTATAGGGCATTGCTTCCTGAGGGAGGCAGTGTTGTTTATAAACGTAAGCAATCCTCCTATCAAGGTGTGGTCATAAGTTCTGAGGAGCGAGAGTGCATCATAGAGCTTGATCGGTTCCTTGGAGACACCATAACATATGGCCAGCTTCTTCATGAACCTTGGGACAATCTCGTGAAGCTTATGGAACGATTGGATGAAGCAAAGGAAAGACACGGGAAAACACAGCGTATTCAACAGGTGATCACTCCACCAAAGGTGATGGAACACCCCCAGTCTGCGTATGAAACCCCATTGCATGAAGCCTATGTCAGAAGTAAGTATAATCCTGTTACTTATTTATGGGGTCCCCCAGGAACAGGGAAGACGTATACTTTAGCCAGAGTGGCATCCTATCACTATTCAGAAGGGAAAAAGATCCTCCTTCTCTCCCATAGTAATGCAGCTGTGGATGTATTAATAGAGGAGATGCATCATTTCCTTAGCAACCATGATCGTTGGATTCCAGGGGAAGTAATCCGCTATGGGGCCAATCGAAAAAAGTACGGTGAAGACGTTACGGATTTAAGTGTTCTTCAATTATTGGAACAACTTGATCCAACTCTTTCAGAGGAAAAGGGAAAGGTTGAGACATACAGACGAAGGTTAAAAAGTAAATTATCGAAAGTCTATTCATCCTATGACTCAGAAAGATTATCACAACTTGAAGTCCATTATCAAAAAATCAAAGAAAAATTCAAACGGAGGGAAGCCGAGCTCGTAACAGAGGCTAAAGTCATTGGTACGACACTCTCAAAGGCTGCAATCGACCGAATTCTGTATGAAAATGAATTTGACCTTGTGATAGTAGATGAGTCAAGCATGGCTTATATCCCACAAGTGGCATTTGCTGCCTCACTTGGAAAGAAGATCATAATTTGTGGGGACTTCAAACAGTTACCACCCATTTCTACTTCTTTTCATCCCATGGTGGCAAAGTGGCTTAAGGAAGATATCTTTCATTCAGCGCATGTGGCCCATGCGGTAGATAAAGGCTTGAATCACCCTCAGCTCTTATTGCTTCCGGAACAGCGTAGAATGCATCCGAGTATTTCAGCGTTCACGAATAAATATATTTACCATTCGAAGGTGGGAGATCACCACTCAGTTGAAGAAATGAGAGCAGGTATTACGAATAAACATCCCTTCCCTTCCCATGGTGCGATACTATTCTCTCTTAAAGAAGGGACGGAGTGGGCAGAAACTCAGAAAGGATCCAGGTGGAATATTCTATCCAGTTTAGTGACAATTCAATTGGCTCTGCAAGCATTGGAGGATGGCATCGATTCAATCGGAATTGTGTCCCCGTACAGAGTCCAAGCGAAATGGTATAACCTTTTACTGGATGATTTAGTGCAAAGCCACGAACGTGGGGATCTATATTCCGCTACGGTTCATGGATTTCAAGGATCGGAAAATGATTTGATTCTATTTGATCTCGTTGATGGCGTTTCTCACGGGAAACCGGGTGCTCTCCTCACAAAGAAAGGCAGTGAGAGACTTATAAACGTTGCCATCACAAGGGCGAAGGGGAAATTGGTCCTTATCGGGAATGATCAATTCATTCAGGAGAAGACTCATTCTTCCAATCCTGCACATCAATTCATTGATCATCTTCATCGCAATGGCCATAAGGAAAACAGTGATTCCTTGATCCCTTTATCCACAAAGAAAATGAGATGGGAAAAGTCGAACGACTATAGGAAGCTTTCAAAAGATTTTATCGCAGCCAAGCATGAAATTGTGGTCAATGTGGCAGATATAAACGATATTCCTCTAGAAATGATGGATGTATTACAAACAGTGTCAAAGGATAAAAAAGTAGTCATCCAAAGCAGGGTGCTCACGCCTCTACATTCTTCAGGGAAAATCCTTGTGAAACAAGCAACGACCATCATCCCGTTCGTAGTGCTGGATAAAAAAGTGATTTGGTTCAATTCTTTCTCAAAGGATCAAAATCGGTTCCCGTTCCAAGTAAGAATTCTCTCCAAAAATATTACCAGACAATTTTTGAAGATGATTGAAGAAAAATAAGCGGTGTCCTTATAGAGAGTCCTGTTATCTCTCTGGAAGGAATCACCGCTTTATTATTTCTCTACCCGGATACTCCATCGCTTCTTCGATCTCACTCGACCAACGATATTTGCTGGGATCGAGTGATGTCGTAATTCTTCAACATACTTTTCTCCCTGGACCTCGGGTAGACTTACTAATAATCCTCCTGAAGTGATTGCATCGCAAAGGATCCATTGATCTTCAAGAGTGAGGCTGGATTCATAGCTCACAGCTTCTTCTAACCATCTGTGGTTTGCTTTGGATCCACCTGGAATGACTCCTTGAGTTGCTAATTCTTTTGTTCCGTTTAATAGGGGGATGGAGGAGTAGGAGAACTCCATGGATGTATTACTCCCCTTGGCCATTTCAAAGGCGTGTCCCATTAATCCAAAACCCGTTACATCTGTCACTGCACTTGGGTGATAGGTTTTGAGGATTTCAGCAGCAAATTTATTCAACATGCTCATGACCCCGATAACAGATTTTTCTTGTGCGGGCGTTACTTTCTGACGCTTGATACCTGTTGTTAGAATCCCTACTCCTAATGGTTTGGTCAGGACAAGAACGTCACCTTCTTTTGCTCCAGTATTTGTCCAATACTTCTCGGGGTGAACGATTCCTGTCACGCTAAGGCCAAATTTAGGTTCTTGATCATCGATGGAGTGACCTCCGACTGTTACAGCACCTGCTTCGACCACTTTACTTTGTGCACCTGCAAGGATCTGAGCAAGTACTTCACTCCCAAGTTTTTTAATTGGAAAGCAGGCAATGTTTAAAACCGTTTTCGGTGTTCCACCCATTGCATAAACGTCACTTAGTGCATTGGCAGCTGCAATTTGTCCGAATTGGAAGGGATCATCGACGATTGGGGTAAAATAGTCAACGGTCTGAACCAAGGCAAGATCTTCTGTCAGCTTATATATACCACCGTCATCGGATGATTCGTTTCCTACTAATAATGCTTCTGTATATGGCTGAGGGGGTAGTTGACGCAACACGTGCGCCAAGTCACTAGGACTAAGTTTGCATCCTCAGCCAGCTTTTGATGAGAGTTCAGTTAAACGGATAATTTCTTCCTTGCTCATTCATTTCACCTCTTTATGTAAGAATAATTCTATTGTACAGGATAAAAATACATTTGAGCAAAGAAGAACTGAAAGTATGATAACGTAGAAACTGAATATGAATCATTTGCACATGTTTTTTCTCTCCTATAAAATAGTATGTTAAGGGAAAGCGTTCTCATTGAAGAAGGAGGCAGATAAAAATGAACAAAGTTAACATGACGATTGAATTTTGCATGATGTGAAACTATGCACCCAAAGCCGCGAGTTTCGCGGAACAGTTGTTCAATCATTTCAGGTCAAACATAGACGAATTAAAGCTGATACCATCCTCTGGCGGAGCATTTGAAATTACCGTAGGGGAAGAGAAGATTTACTCGAAGCTAGATACTGGCGTGTTTCCTTCTATCAACCAAATCATTTCTGACATCGAATCTTTATAAACAGAAAAAAGGTCTGAAGAATTGACTCAGACCTTTTTTCTATTTAGAGACTAATTTTTATTCATTCGATAAGCCCTGAACCCGGATTATGAAGGAAGATGGTGTGGAGCATTCCTTTTTAGGGACATTGATTTCAATTGTATGATGCTCTATGGAATAGGTGATTGCCCGCTGCTTTAAACAAAAAGGAAAACGGATGGATCGTTCCCTGATTTTCTCTTCGTCCTTCATCAGAATTGAAACGACCAATTGTGAATCTTTTTTCTTGATGATTAATTCCTCTGGACAAACATTTTCTGTCTCGATCTCTATAATCAATGATTCTGTTGTATCCAGAAAATCAACCCGGAATTCTTCTTCGTCCAGTTGAACCATAGTAGGATCTAATAGCCAATCTTTCATATTCTCCTCCCAATTCTCTAAGTAAAAATCCTCCTTTTCTTTCCCCATTTACACTTGACCCCCAACAACTTCTTTTACACATTGTATTCGTTCTAAAGTAATTGGTGAGGATGTTATACTAGATGTAAAAAATAATGGGAGGCAATCATGAAACAACTAGTCAGACACATACCATCCATCCATCAATTTCAGCAAACTACTCAATTCCATAGTCTCCTTTATCAGCACAACCTTACGGAAGAAAGAGGGACGAACCTCTTGAAAATAGTGATAACTAGCTATCGGGACACCATTCTCACTAAAGATTGGGAAGGACCACATCCATCCTCAGAAGACTTTGTTGACATGGTATTCACTGAAATAGAAGAGCTTATACAAAAGGCGTATTCCCCATCACTACGAAAGGTCATCAATGCAACGGGGACGATCCTACATACGAACCTTGGTCGGGCCCGGTTAGGTTCTGAAGTCATTCAACATATCTCAGAGGTTGCCGGTCACTACAGCAATCTTGAGTACGATGTTGAAGCGGGTAGCAGGGGTTCAAGGCATTCACATTCAGAAAAGTTCATTTGTGATTTGACAGGAGCAGAAGCAGCCATGGTTGTAAATAACAACGCAGCAGCAGTCTTCCTTATACTCTCTGCACTCGCGAAACAAAGTGAGGTGATTGTCTCTAGAGGTGAGCTTGTGGAAATAGGGGGATCATTCAGGATATCGTCAATTATGGAAGAAAGCGGAGCGGTTCTTTCTGAGGTGGGCACAACGAACAAAACGCATTTGCGTGACTATGAAGAAGCCGTCAATGATGAGACTGGCATGATTATGAAGGTTCATCAAAGTAATTTCGTCATGAAAGGCTTTACTGCATCTGTATCTACCGCTGACCTCGTTCAGTTATCCAGGCAGCATTCACATGTTCTATATTATGAGGATTTAGGCAGTGGAGCTCTTTACGATTTCGAAAAAATTGGCATCGGAAAAGAACCGGTCGTGAAGAAAGTCATTCAACAGGGTGCAGACCTCGTATCTTTCAGTGGAGATAAATTATTGGGCGGTCCGCAGGCTGGTATCATTGCAGGTAGAAAACAATGGATCGATCTATTAAAAAAGCATCAGCTTGCCCGTGTACTCCGAGTCGATAAAATGACCTTGGCCGCTTTGGAGATGACCCTTTTACATTACTTAAAGGGAGAAGTGCAAAAGAAAAATCCGACAATTATGGCCATTAGCCAATCTAAAGAAGAAATCTTCCGTCAATCCCTTCAGTTTGAAGAGTGGATGCATAATATGAAAACGGGAATCGCCTCAGAAATAATAAAAGGAAAGAGTCGGATTGGTGGAGGGACGATGCCAGACGTAGAACTGGATACTCATTTGGTTTCGGTCATTCACAAAACGCTTTCCGCACAACAGCTCCATGAAAGACTCAGAAAAGGAAACCCTTCAATCGTGACACGAATTCAAGAAGGTAAAGTATCTATTCGATTTACGTACCGTGTCCCGGGAAGAGCAAATCGAAGTGATCCAGGTATTGAAAAACATACATTGACTACAATGAAAGGGAGAGCAGGCTTGTTCTAAAAAACAAGACCTGCTCTCCCTTATATCAACATTACATATCGTGATGGCTATGTTGTTTTTGTCGAGAATGATTACTGTTCTTCACCTTATGTGATCCGCTTAATGGCTCCTGTTGTCCCGATTGCTTTGGAGCATTTTTACGCATATCTTTGCTATCATTTTTGTTCATGTATCATCCCTCCTACCTTTAGGATGGTTTGGAGTAATGCAGTTTATACCTATGTATAAGAATCGAGTATTTTGTCCATACTAAAAAGGCTAATTTCAGAAAAAGGAGAAATGATTCATGCCTTATCATAAAAGTAAACAACAAGCATTCCAAGCGGTAGACCAAAACGTCACAGAGGTACAGAATACGATAAACGAACTTGTATTAGATGGAGCAAGCTACGGTACTCAACTGGCTCACCTTAAGAATGAAGTGAATGAAGCGTATCAACAAATTGAAAATGCATTAGAGGTAGCTTCCGATACTCAACGGGCACAGCTTCAACAATTTAAATCCGATTTATCTTCTATTGTGAGCGAAGTGAATAGAGAAGCATAGTTAAAGATAATAAATAAAACCCCGTCTGTACTTGTTTTACAGATGGGGTTTTATATTGGGCTGAAAAGGGTAGTGGAAATGAAAGGAGTGATTACTGGGGGAGCGAAATAACACGCTTCTGCCTTTATCTGTCTTGTTGACTCTTTGGTGATTGGTTTAGTCTTTTATTTGAAAGTTGATTTCGTAAACGCAGTTGCTATTTAATGTTGCGTTTGGTAATTGATTTCCGCTACAGGTGCTTGATTTTTGTAAAACCATTTGTATCAATTTTACAAGGCCAGAAAGCCACCTTTCATAAGACTTCAGTAGAGGAAACGGCGAACAGATTTATTTTATCACTATAATGATTTTGTTGGTGTGACACGATTTGACATGGGGGGAAATGCTGGTATACCGATATTTTTCTTGAAAGCAAAAGGAGATTAATCATTTAGATAAGTAAAACTTATCAAAAACAATAACTTTATTGTTATTTACTTATGTAATCGCTTGTATTAAGATGTAAATGTGAGAAAAGTTCGTTTAGAACGAAAACTTTTCGACTTATTGTTTGATGTAGTTTAGAGGGGGAATCGAAATGGCAAAGAACGATGTATTTAATGCACGGTCTTCTTTCGAACTTGAAGGAAAACGTTATCATTATTATCGTTTAAAATCGCTTGAAGAAGCAGGAATTGCAAAAATTAATCGCTTACCTTACAGTGTCAAGGTATTGCTCGAGTCTGTACTTCGTCAATTTGACGGACGTGTGATTAACAAAGATCATGTTGAAAACCTTGCAAACTGGGGATCTACAGAAGTGAAGGATGCGGAAGTTCCTTTCAAACCTTCACGTGTTATCCTACAAGATTTCACTGGTGTTCCAGCAGTAGTTGACTTGGCATCTTTACGTAAAGCAATGGCTGACATCGGTGGGGATCCACAGAAGATTAATCCTGAAATCCCAGTCGATCTTGTTATTGACCACTCTGTACAGGTTGATAAGTATGGTACAGCAAATGCACTGCAAGCCAATATGGATCTTGAGTTTGAACGAAACGCAGAGCGTTATCAATTCCTTAGCTGGGCTCAAAAGGCATTTGAAAATTATCGTGCTGTTCCACCAGCAACAGGTATCGTTCACCAAGTAAACCTAGAATATCTAGCAAATGTCGTCCACGCTGTTGAAACAACAGAAGGCGATTTTGAAGCATATCCTGATACGCTGGTTGGTACCGATTCTCATACTACTATGATTAATGGTATCGGTGTCCTGGGCTGGGGCGTAGGTGGTATTGAAGCTGAAGCAGGAATGCTTGGTCAACCTTCTTACTTCCCGATCCCTGAAGTTATCGGTGTCAAATTAACAGGTGAGCTTCCTAATGGAGCAACTGCTACCGATTTAGCTCTTAAAGTGACACAAGTACTTCGTCAAAAAGGTGTAGTAGGGAAATTTGTTGAGTACTTTGGAACAGGTGTAGCAACATTACCGCTGGCTGACCGCGCGACAATTGCAAACATGGCTCCAGAATATGGCGCGACTTGCGGTTTCTTCCCAGTGGATTCAGAATCACTGGATTACCTTCGCTTAACAGGTCGTGATGAAGATCACATCAAGATGGTAGAAGAATATCTAAAGAAAAACGAAATGTTCTTCACTCCTGAGAAAGAAGAACCAACATATACAGACGTAGTGGAAATTGATCTTTCTGTTGTGGTACCAAACCTATCTGGACCAAAACGTCCACAGGATTTAATTCCTCTTACTGATATGAAAGAATCTTTCCATAAATCCATTACCGCTAAAGAAGGCGTTCAAGGCTTTGGTTTAGATGCGTCTGAAATTAACAAAACGGCTAAGTATTCAACAGAAGATGGCAAAGATGTGGTCATGCCAACTGGGGCGATCGGAATCGCTGCCATTACATCATGTACCAATACATCTAATCCATACGTCATGTTAGGTGCCGGCTTAGTTGCGAAAAAAGCAGTGGAGCTTGGAATGAATGTTCCTGATTACGTGAAGACATCTCTTGCACCAGGTTCTAAAGTTGTAACTGGTTACCTTAGAGATTCGGGGTTATTGTCTTACCTTGAAGATATCGGATTTAATCTGGTAGGATACGGTTGTACTACTTGTATCGGTAACTCTGGTCCACTTCGTCCTGAAATTGAGAAGGCTGTATCAGAAGCTGATTTACTATTAACATCTGTGCTTTCTGGTAACCGTAATTTCGAAGGACGTATTCACCCATTAGTGAAAGCAAATTATCTTGCTTCACCACCACTTGTTGTTGCATACGCTCTAGCAGGTACTGTGGATATCGACCTTCAAAAAGATTCATTAGGTAAAGATAAAGATGGAAATGACGTCTTCTTTAAAGATATCTGGCCATCACAAGATGAAGTGAAGGATGCTGTCAAAGCAACTGTTACTCCTGAATTATTCCGTAGAGAATATGAGCATGTTTTCTCTGAAAACGAGCGTTGGAATGAGATTAAAACAAGTAACGAACCACTTTACAGCTTTGATGACAGCTCGACATACATTCAAAATCCAACGTTCTTTACTGGATTGGCAACAACTCCAGAAGATATTGAAGGCTTAAATGGACTTCGTGTTGTTGGTAAGTTCGGTGATTCTGTTACAACGGACCATATCTCGCCGGCAGGTGCCATCGGGAAAGATACACCAGCAGGAAAGTATCTTCGTGCGAACAATGTAGAACCTCGTGACTTTAATTCTTATGGTTCTCGTCGTGGTAACCATGAAGTGATGATGCGCGGTACGTTTGCAAATATCCGTATCAGAAATCAAATTGCTCCTGGTACAGAAGGTGGTTTCACTACTTACTGGCCAGAAGATGAAATCATGCCTATGTATGATGCATGCATGAAATATCAGCAAGACGGTACCGGATTAGCAGTGCTTGCAGGAAAAGATTACGGTATGGGATCTTCTCGTGACTGGGCAGCTAAGGGTACGAATCTTCTTGGTATCAAAACGGTCATTGCTGAAAGCTATGAGCGTATTCACCGTTCAAACCTTGTAATGATGGGTGTACTACCTCTTCAATTCAAGAAGGGTGACAGCGCTGAATCTCTAGGACTAACAGGTAGAGAAACGATTTCTGTCAATGTAACAAATGATGTAAAACCTCGTGATATCTTAACGGTGACAGCAGTAGCTGAAGATGGTACAACAACTGAATTTGATGTACTGGCTCGTTTTGATTCTGACGTAGAAGTGGATTACTACCGTCATGGTGGAATCCTGCAAATGGTTCTTCGTAATAAATTAAAAGCATAATGCATACTTTAAGCTCCGGGGGTTCCCGGAGCTTTTTTTTATACCAAGGGCAATATTCTCTCTGCAGCTTCCGAAAGGGCATGTCTAAATAGAGACAAGCTGACATATAGATGATAGTACTATCATTCCTATGAGGGGAGCGCACTCCTTTGAAAGCTATTTTCGGTGTTTTGCTTGTTACTTTATTAGTCTTTGCATTTTATATTGAAAATAAATCAGACCCAAATGCCTTTACGAAAAATACGTTTCAACAACCTGAGGCGTATAATCAATTAATCGATATAGAAGAAGGAGAAGAATCAGTCGCAACTCCTGTAGAGAACTTTTCTGGTGCGAATGTAGGGGATAAAGCGATTGATTTTAAACTTGATACTTTATCGGGCAGCTCGATGACACTTTCCGAATTGAAGGGCAAGAAAGTTGTACTTAACTTTTGGGCGACGTGGTGCCCGCCATGTAAGGATGAAATGCCCATTATTGAGGAGTTTCATAAGAAATACGGTAAAGATATTGAAGTGTTAACCATCAATATCGATCCTCAATACAATGTAAAAGAATACCAAAAAGCATTGGGACTAACGTTCCCCATCCTGTTAGACACTGATGACAAAATAAACAAAGCCTACAACATACTGACCGTACCAACCACCTTTATTATCGACGAACAAGGTATCATCACCAACAAACAAATCGGTGCCATCACCAACCTCGAGTCCTTTACAGCATTAATCAAATGAGGGACGGACCTTCTATTTTGTATTTAACGTTGATTCTTCCGCACTATGGAGGGACGGACCTTTATTAAGCTGACTAGCTCTACTCAATTTGGCAATCATCTCTTCTATTGTGACCTTTGTTTAAAATATCTGACATTTGGATATACTACTTATACAAACCACAATAGAAAGTGAGGGGATTGAAATGCGCAGACCACGTAAAAAATCATTTGCAGATCTTGTGAAAGAAAATAAGAAACAGCTCTTACTAGATCACGATGCGATAGATGCTATTGAAGAACGAATTGATGCAAGGCTCGAAATAAAACGACCGATAGGCAAAGCCGAGTAAGAAATTACGAGGCTTATTTTTTTTGCTTCGAAAAGAATACTGCCAATTATTACGCCTATTCTTCTTCTCCCTTTTGGAAACCATACTAATAAAGGGGTGAAGTTTATGAGTAATTCAAAGGGAAGTCCGAATCATTTTGCACCAAACCACATTGGTACACAACCTAGAGCAGCAGGTGGGAACAAAGGAAAGCAGATGCAAGACAAATCAGGTAAGCATGCACAGGTCATCCAAACAAAGGGTGAATAGCATTTTGTTCGTTTAGACGTGAAGGTCCGTCCCTCAACATGAAGATTCAACAGGAGGAATGCAGGATGGCGTGGGAAAAACAGAGTCTGGACAATCGAAGTGATAATGTTGAGAAGCTTCAAGGTATGGTTCAGCATACGTTAGAAAATATCGACAGGGCAGAAGAGTCCATGGCATGTACTGACAGTGAAGAGCAACTTCAGTCTATACGTGCCAAGAACGAACGGCGAAGAGAGAGTCTGCAGGCTTTCCGGAGCGAAATAAAAGACGAAGCGAACCGAATGAAGGAATAAAGGATTGAACAGACGGCAAGACCCGGACTGAAAAGCTTATCACTTAGGCATCTCTGTCCGGGTCATTTTTTGATTTATATCCTATCCGAAAGGCTTTCGTAACCGCAAGCGAATTTGTTCATTGCTTTTTACAACTATGTTAAAATGAATAAGAATACTGAATAGATGAAGAGGGTGTAAAGATGCAGATTGCTGAAAAAACAATTGAAGTACGCTATGCAGAGACAGATCAAATGGGCGTGGTGTATCATGCAAACTATCTTGTTTGGATGGAATTAGGCAGGACACAGCTTATTGAAGATCTTGGTTTCAAGTATGCTGATATTGAAAAAGAGGGGATTTTATCTCCCGTGATTGATCTTAATGTAAGTTATAAATCACCTGTTCGATACGGGGAAAAAGCGTTTATCAAAACATGGGTAGATGCATACGATGGACTGCGTATCACATATGCGTACGAAATTTATAATGGACAGGACCAACTGGCCATTACAGGTCAATCGAAACATGTTTGCGTCAAGCAGGAAAATTTCCGTCCAGTTTCCATTCGGAAAATGTTCCCTCATTGGCATGAAGCATATGAAAAAGCGAAAAAATAAGAAAACAGCGATTACATATACGATAAGGATTCATTTATACATGAGTCATACATTCGAATCATGAGGGAAAGGAAGTTGCCCGATGGCATTCGGCATACGCAAACACGAGCTTAGGGATTGGAAGCAACGAGTAAAGCGTGGCGAAATCGCTTTCCTTACTCATTATTGGCTTGATGATCGCTTTCCCAAAGCGCGTTCTGTCACAAAAGTGGGTTGCTGTAATATCAAGACCTTATCTCAGTGGGGAGAGAAATATGGCTTGAAAAAGGAATGGATCCATCAGCGGGAAGACGGATATCCCCATTTCGATCTATTAGGCGATATTCAAATCGACATCCTTCTGAAAGAGGGACTTCAGGACCATATCGCTCGTTTTCTTACTAAATGAGCGTGATTTGGAGTCCATGAGAGCAAACAGGAAAAGGGCTGGCATTTGCCAGCCTTAGACACAACATTATTTTTTGTATTCGTATGAAGGTTCTTGAAGCAAGTCGTCAAACTCCACGTACAAATCATGACCATCAAAGAACCATAAATCTCTTTCTTCAATAAAAAACTCCCGGCTATCAATTTCAATTCGCTCCCCGAGATCAACAGGTTCGTCTTTATTCACTCCTAATGAAAAACTATCATGCAAAGGACTGGAACCTCCATAGCGTACATAAAAACGAACTTGCTCCCCTTTGTCGACAAGCATTTCATTTTTAAACCAGTTAAGAGCTTCGTTTGAAATATGTATTTTCATTGATGAGACTCCTTTCTCTATGGGTATTTTCCAGAAATCTTGTAGAATTCTGGACAAAGAAGGTTTCATTACATAGTATATACATAGTAAAGTCGGAACATCTACTAATACGCATAAAGGATGAGAAGGATGAAGACACAAGCATTATTATATTACATAGGTGCATTTATATTTTCCGGTCTAAGTGTATTAACTTTCTTACAATTGCATGAAGCGGGCGATCAAATGGAAGCTGGTTCATTTATCATCATTGCTGGACTCTTTTATTATGGAATGGTCACATTATTCTTCAAGGCTCGTCGTAAAACATTCTTAATCGTTAACGGGTTATTGGCTATATTAGCCCTTGGTGGCATCTTCTTCAATTCAATGATATTTGGAGGACATTAAAAAAGCGAGCTCTCTCTTTTGAAAGCTCGCTTTTTATATATTTCCTAATCGCATGTAAAGTAAGTGAGGCTATCCTTCTCACTGGGGTAAGCCATTCACCATATGAGAGACCACTTCTTCTTCTGAATGGCGAATCAACCCATTCTTCTCGGCAAAATCAAGAGGATAGATTCGGTAGTTATTGTAATGGTTCTCTGAAACAAAAGTAGGGTGGAATTCAATGGACGGATAGGTAATTTTTGAACCGCCCGGAATCATCGTTTTTTCTATCTGGACAGTGACCATTCCCCCTATATCTTTGAAATCGTCCTTTTGTCCTGAAAGGAAGTTTCCTAACGAATAAATCACGATAGCTTCACGATCATCACTCGTTTTGTACGTTTGAATTGGTTGAAGAACATGGGGGTGATGTCCGAAGATGATATCAACTCCATTTTCGGTCAACAACTTTGCCAGCCTTTCCTGTTCTTTGGTTGGAAAGCGTTGGTACTCATTTCCCCAATGCAAGCTTAGCACAACGACATCAATGTCCATTCTTTTGGCTTTCCTGATTTCTTCCAGCATCTTTTGTTCGTCTATTAAATTAACTAAATACTCTTTTCCTTTTGGAACAGGTATTCCATTTGTTCCGTACGTATAAGAAAGGAGGGCAAGCTTAATTCCATTCACATTAAAAGTACGAATCCGATCTTTGTCTTCCTGACTTTTAAAGGCACCTACATATGGCATGGAAACCTTTTCGTAATAGTCAATCGCACTTAGTAATCCTTTTTCTCCTTGATCGAGGGAGTGGTTATTGGCAGTTGTCACAGCATCTACGCCGACATCCTGCAGGGCTTTCACGATTTCTTTCGGACTATTGAAAAGCGGATAACTAGAGACACCGAGTTCAATACCACCAGGAGTTGATTCCTGATTGGCAATCAAGAAATCGGGAGCGGATAGCATTTCTTTAATGGGGGAGAAGATTGGGGTGAAGTGATATCCGGTATCATCTTTAGCGTCATTATAGACCGTATCATGAAGAAGGATATCTCCAATAGCAGCAAGAGAAGCGCTTGCTTTCATGTTTTTTTCGGATGCTTGAACTTCTCGTGTCGTATGCAACAATGAAGAGAAATGTCCCTCTGGTCCTGAAGTGCTATTCCAATCACCATATTGTTTATTTAGTAGTAATCCGATTACTACTAACAAAGGTACACAAAAGGCTAATCCGATTACCAAAGGTTTTTTATGCATATTCATCATCCTTTATTTAATCACTACCTCCATTTTACAAAATAATGAGACTCTAGAGGAACTTTTTTTGGAAAAATATGAAGAATATGATCATTTTATGTGAATTCAAGGCATGTACAATCGTTTTTGATCTTTTCTTCTCCCTCATCTTTCTCCAAGAAATGTCAGTGTATACCTGAGCATTGACTCAACAATAAAAAAAGTCACCCTTGCAACAATGAGCCTCCTTCATTAGGAAGCCTGTCACTTAGGTCACTTTTACATTAAAGCCATTTAATTTTAGGTTCAGTTTTATTTTTGATACGGGATATATTTGCTCGATGTCTGTAAATAACGAAAATGGTCAGAATACCTACAACGATAATCAGTGGGATGTCTCTCGTGAAAATGGAGTACGTAAAAGCAAGGACTGCTGCGATCATCGATGAGAGAGAAACATATTTCGTTGCATATAAACAAATGAAAAAGACTGCAAGTAAAATTAAAAATAAGATGGGTTCATAGCCTAGAAGGACACCGGCAGATGTGGCCACAGCTTTTCCACCTCTGAAGTTTGCAAATAGGGGATACATATGACCAATTACGGCGAACACACCTGCCAACAGCATATGAACATCACTTGCAAAAATAAGTGGTAAAAGAGTAGCGGCCGTTCCTTTCAAGATATCCATAATGGTTACGACCATTCCCGCTTTCACACCCAATGTTCTGAATGTATTCGTTCCACCTAGATTTCCGCTGCCATGTTCCCGGATGTCTTTCCCATAAAACGTTTTTCCAATCAGTAATCCTGATGGGATTGAGCCTAGTAAATACGATAGTACAAGTATAAGGGCAAAAATCATCATCACTGCTCCTTTGAAAAAATAACTATTTCGCTCTTATTTTAACATGTTTTCCCTTTGAAAGGGAGAAATTTAACGAAATAATTAGTACCTGTTCTTAATGGTAGATGATATTTCATACCCTCTTCCAATACTCATCATAAAATGATTTAAGGAGTGGATAAGTATGTTAAAATAGACAGACTTTACATATTTGAAATGAAGGTGTATACAAAAATGCAACTATTTTTATCAGCGTTACAATGGGTGGCGTTCATGGTCGCAGGATCCATTGCAGCACCCATTGCTATAGCGGATTTGTTCCAATTATCTCCTGCAGACACAGCAAGTTTTATTCAGCGGACCATTTTCGTTTTAGGAATAGCGAGTCTCATACAGGCATTGTTTGGACATAAACTCCCCATAAATGAAGGGCCAGCGGGACTTTGGTGGGGAGTATTCGCGATTTATGCAGGATTTTCAGGGACTCTTTACAGTAGTCACGGTGAGATACTAACCGTGTTACAAGGGGGAATGATTGTCAGTGGTGTGATTTTCTTTGTACTTTCAGCCACAGGTTTACTTAAGAAATTATCATCTTTATTTACACCAACGATCACATTCATTTATTTAATGCTCTTGATTCTTCAGTTAAGTGGCTCCTTTATTAAAGGAATGTTTGGGATTCAACATGAAGGACAATCCCTTCAGCCTCTCGTCTTATTAGGAAGTACCTTGACCATATTAGTGGCGTTATATTTTTCCAGTCACAAACGGAATTGGATTCAGCGATATTCCATCATTCTTGCCATGCTCTCTGGGTGGCTAATTTTTATCCTTTTGGGGTTGGGAAAAGCTACAACCGTTTCAGACAGCTGGTTTTCATTGCCTGAAGTATTTGTTTTTGGACCACCGGTATTTGATACAGGTGTCATCGTCACGTCCATTTTCATCACCTTCCTGTTGACCACCAATATGATCGCTTCGATAAGAGTGATGGAAGAAGTTATGAAAGCAAATGGTCAACCGACATATGAACGATACGCGAAGAGCGGTTTTGCATCAGGATTGAATCAGCTTTTCGGAGGTGTATTTTCGGCAATAGGCTCGGTGCCAATTTCAGGATCTGCAGGATTTGTTGCAGCTACACGTATGTACTCGATCATTCCCTTTATAATAGGGAGTGGAATGATTATGATCATAAGCTTGATTCCGAAAGTGATGAATCTCTTCGCAAGCCTCCCAGCTCCAGTCGGGTATGCCGTGACAACGGTCATATTCATTAAAATGGTCGGTCTGGCTCTTGGTGAATATAGAAAAGAACAAGACGTGGAAAGAATCCACTTTGTTTCAGGAATCGCCCTCATAGTGGGAGTCGGAGCAATGTTTGTACCAGCTTCTGCTTTTAATGAGATGCCTGTAGTTGTAGCGTCCATACTTAACAATGGATTGATACTCGGAACCATGACAGGGATCTTGGTGGAACAGTATATTTTAATAAAGAATAGGAAACAGTCCAAAACCAGTGAACAGTAGTTTACTGGTCTGATGGGTGAATGGGAAAATCTGCAGAAAATAGTCTTACATAATAAAGTATTTAGTATTTACCTTTCGTATTCATCACAAACTATAGGGGGAAAGACATTTTCTTGTTCAACATGTTTACCTTTTGTTTAATGAGGGTAACCCTACTATGTTTAGAAAAATTTCTCAGTATATAAAGCAGGTGGAAAAATGATTGAATTTAAAAATGTCACAAAGGTCTATGAGGATGGCACGGAAGCCATTAAGGGGATCAACCTGAAGATCCCAAAAGGAAAGCTGGTTGCTTTAATCGGTCCAAGTGGATGTGGAAAAACGACTACCATGAAAATGATCAATAAGCTTATTTCTCCATCAGGTGGAACCATACTCATTGATGGGAAGGATACATCAAAAACGGATGAAGTGGAGCTCAGAAGAAATATCGGCTATGTGATTCAGCGGATCGGATTGTTGCCTCATATGACTATTGAAGAAAACATCAGTCTGATTCCACGTCTGAAAGGATGGAAGAAAGAAAAATATGAAGAACGTGTAGAGGAGCTCCTGAAACTAGTGGGACTTGAACCTGAGGTGTATCGGAAAAGGTATCCATTAGAATTAAGCGGTGGACAGCAGCAACGTGTAGGTGTGATTCGTGCACTCGCAGCGGAGCCTCCGATCATTTTAATGGATGAACCATTCAGTGCCCTTGATCCGATTAGTCGTGAACAGCTTCAGGATGAATTAAAGAGCATTCAAAACACCATACATAAAACGATTGTATTTGTGACGCATGATGTTGATGAAGCTTTAAAGATTGCCGATGAAATTGCCGTAATGAAGGATGGTAAGATTGAACAAATCGCAACCCCATCTGCTCTGCTGAAAGAACCGGCAAATGAATTTGTTCGTGCATTTATTGGAGAAGAAAGACTGAGTAACAAAAGACCCCATAAGCAAGTCTTCGAAATCATGGAAGAAAGTACTGACTATCTACTCTTGGAAGAATCGGAATATTCTCTGATCCCTTACGATTCATCCATCCAGGAAGCGGCCAGACTGCTTCTTTCAACCAAAAAGCAATACCTGATGGTGATGGATAATGATAAAAAAATAGGGGTCGTCACAACAAGTGGAATTCTTCATGCTATAGCCTCAGAAGACAATAAGGAGGCGAGTTCTATATGAACACATTCTCTATATTCTTTATCCATACGATTTCAAACCGTTCTGATGCGATCTTAACGGGGTTGCTTGAACATCTTTATTTATCATTTGTGTCCATATTCATTGCTATAGCCATTTCCCTTCCGCTAGGTATTTACATATCGCGAAAGAAACAGACAGCAGAATTTTATATTGGCATCACCGCTGTCTTCCAAACGATACCAAGTCTTGCCTTATTTGGATTTCTTATTCCTTTGCTAGGTACAGGGAGCACCACAGCAATCATTGCCCTTACAGTATATGCACTTTTACCGATCCTCAGAAACACCTATACAGGGATCATCGGCGTCGATGAAGGGGTCATAGAAGCTGGTAGAGGGATGGGAATGACAAATTCACAGCTCTTATTTAAAGTGGAGCTTCCCCTTGCCCTTCCCTTTATTATGGCCGGTATCCGAACGGCAACTGTTTTGACGGTTGGAGTCGCCACTCTAGCCACCTTTGTTGGGGCAGGCGGACTCGGTGACCTTATCTATCGGGGGCTTTCGACCTGGAATAATACGTTGGTCCTTGCAGGTGCCATTCCTGCAGCATTGCTTGCATTATGTTTTGACTTTTTATTAAAATTACTTGAACGAATGACCACCCCTAAAGGGTTAAAAGCACGAAAATAAACCAATTCGAAAGGAGAGTATGCATGAAAAAGAAATTACAAGCATTCATATTATTCGTTGCACTATCCATCCTGATCGCAGGTTGCGGAAATGGTGGAGGAAAAGACACGATCACAGTCTCAGGTAAAATGTGGACAGAGCAATTCATTTTAACACAAATGATGGCAGAGCTTCTTAAAGAAAAAACCGACCTTGATGTAAAAGTGGAAGAGGGTTTAGGTGAAGTGTCGATCCTGACACCGGCTCTTGAAAAAGGGGACATTGATGTATATGTTGAATATACAGGTACCGGTCTTGAAGCGGTTCTAAAAGAACAAGCTAAAGAAGGTGCTTCAGCAGATGAAATCCTTTCACAAGTACGCAAGGGATATGAAAAAAAGTTTAATGTTACATGGTTGAAGCCACTAGGCTTTGAAAATACCTATACTCTGGCGTATGCACCAGATCAGGACTTTGAGGCCAAGACTTTCTCAGACCTCGTTCCTCTTTCGAAGGATTTGAGCTTTGGAGCCCCCCATCAATTTTATGAACGCCAAGGAGATGGATATGATGCCTTCGCAGAAGCATACGGATTTAAGTTCAAGGATAAGGAAAGTTTCGATCCGAACATTATGTATGAAGCGGTTAAAAATGGAGATGTGGATCTAATTCCCGCGTTTACTACTGATGGAAGAATTCAACGGTATAACTTGAAAACAACGGAAGATGATAAGGGATTTTTCCCTCCGTATGATGCTGCTCCAATCATCCGTCAAGAAGTACTAGAAGAGCATCCTGAAGTAGAAAAAGTGCTAAATGAATTGTCAGGGAAGATCTCTGAAGAAGAGATGAGTGAACTGAACGCAAAAGTGGACATGGATAAACAAGATCCAAAGGATGTAGCCCGTGAGTTCCTTATCTCTAAAGGACTGATTAAAAAATAAGACGAACAGAAGTGTCGGCAAAACAGAGAGGTGCGCATGAAAGGACACCTCCCTTGTTTTATTCCGGGCACTTCCTTTTATTTAGATAATTTTATAAAATTATGAAAAATAAAAGGGAATAAGGGTATAAAAGCAGAATAGGACTTTAGAAACAGTTTATGAATACAAGTAAATGGATCAATGAAGGAGTTGTGATCATCTATGGAAAACCCATCACGTCAGGAAATAGGTAACATCCTCAAGCAATCAAAGCGCATTGCAGTAATCGGTTTAAGTGATAATCCGGCACGAACATCTTACATGGTCTCTAAAGCGATGCAGGATCAGGGATATGACATCATTCCAGTTAATCCAACTATAGAGTCGGCTTTGGGGGTAAAGGCTGTGTCTTCCCTCCAGGAGATTGATGGAACGGTTGATATCGTCAACGTATTTCGCAGGTCAGAGTTTTTACCTGAAATTGCGGAAGAATTTGATAAAATCGACTCAAAGGTATTTTGGGCACAACTTGGTGTAATGAACGAAGAAGCATATCGCTTTTTAAAGGAACGTGAGTATACAGTCATTATGGATCGCTGTATTAAGGTTGAACAGGCTTTAACCAAATAATCCTCACTTGTAACAAGCGGTTCTCACCGCTTGTTTTTTTTCGGGAAGACGATGCTTGTAGAGATCTGATAAAACCATATAAATAGAGCGAAAATAGAGTTGTTCACGGAAATATCATTTGCGAAAATCAAATAAAACGCTACAATAAGCAATAGTGGTTTACCTCAAATATGCCTAAAACAGGTAAACGAACAAACGTTCTTGTGTTATAGTTAATAGAGACATAACCGATAATAGCTTACAAGAACCAAGCTATTACAGTTAGAGAAGGATTGAAAGGGGAATGTTCGTGGCCAACCAGAATAAGACCATGGATTACAATGATGATGCGATTCAAGTATTAGAAGGTTTAGAAGCCGTCCGTAAGAGACCTGGAATGTATATAGGCTCTACTGATTCAAGAGGTTTGCATCATTTAGTATACGAAATTGTCGATAACTCAGTTGATGAGGCACTAGCAGGCTTCGGGAGTGAGATTATTGTTACGATACATAAGGATAATAGTATTTCTGTTCAAGATAAAGGACGAGGAATGCCTACTGGAATGCACAAGCTAGGGAAACCCACCCCAGAAGTCATCTTAACTGTGCTTCATGCGGGAGGGAAATTTGGGCAAGGTGGATACAAGACAAGTGGAGGACTGCATGGTGTAGGTGCCTCGGTTGTAAATGCCCTGTCTGAATGGCTTGTTGTCACGATTGAAAGAGACGGAATGAAATATGAACAGCGTTTTGCAAAAGGAGGTAAGCCGGAAACGACTCTTGAGAAGATCGGAAAAACGAAAAAATCGGGAACCTGCATTCATTTCAAACCCGATACAGAAATATTCAGCAATATCACCTATAATTATGAAACTCTTTGTGAGCGTCTTAGGGAATCTGCTTTCCTGCTTAAAGGCTTAAAGATTGAAATCATCGATGAGCGCCATGATCAGAAAGAAATCTTTCACTTCGAAAGCGGGATTCAGGCATTTGTCCAATACTTAAATGAAGAGAAGGACGTCCTTCACAACGTTGCTTTCTTCGAAGGGGAAAATCATACGATTGAAGTTGAATTCTCCTTTCAATTCAACGATGGGTTCTCAGAAAATATTCTTTCCTTTGTAAATAATGTTCGTACCAAAGACGGCGGAACCCATGAAGCCGGTGCGAAGACAGCCATGACTCGCGTGTTTAATGAGTATGCCCGCAAAGTAGGGATTTTGAAAGACCGTGATAAAAACTTAGAAGGTACCGATATTCGTGAGGGGCTTGCTAGCATCGTGAGCGTCCGGATTCCAGAACACCTCCTTCAGTTTGAAGGGCAGACAAAAGGAAAGCTTGGAACGAGTGAAGCACGTTCAGCAGTGGATGCTGTCGTTTCGGAACATCTTCTTTATTTCTTAGAAGAGAATCCAGATACTAGTTCACTTCTCATCAAGAAATCCATTCGAGCGGCTCAGGCCCGTGAAGCTGCACGAAAAGCAAGAGAAGATGCACGAAACGGTAAGAAGCGTAAGCGCTCTGAAACGGTGCTTTCAGGTAAATTAACACCGGCCCAATCAAGAAATCCGCAACGCAATGAGCTTTATCTTGTTGAGGGTGATTCAGCTGGTGGGTCTGCCAAACAAGGAAGGGATCGTAAATTCCAGGCAATCCTGCCACTACGAGGAAAAGTCATCAATACAGAGAAAGCGAAACTTCAGGATATTTTCAAAAATGAAGAAATCAATACGATTATTCATGCAATCGGAGGCGGAGTCGGTCCGGAATTCAATGTAGAAGATATCAATTACGACAAAATTGTCATCATGACCGATGCGGATACAGATGGTGCACATATCCAGGTGCTCCTCCTGACTTTCTTCTACCGATACATGAAACCATTATTAGAAGCGGGAAAAATATATATCGCACTTCCCCCCCTATACAAAGTGAGTAAAGGATCCGGGAAGAAGCAAAAGATTGAATATGCGTGGACGGATGATGAGCTTCAAGGTGCCATCTCTAAAGTCGGTAAAGGCTATATGATCCAGCGTTATAAAGGTCTCGGGGAAATGAACGCCGATCAGCTCTGGGAAACAACGATGGATCCTGAAACAAGGGCATTGATCCGGGTTCGCATAGACGATGCTGCCCGAGCTGAGCGGCGCGTAACCACACTTATGGGTGATAAAGTAGAACCGCGACGTAAATGGATTGAAAGCAATGTTGCCTTTGGGCTTGAAGAAGACGGAAGCATTTTGGAAAATGAAAATATTACGGTCGCAGAGGAGGGGTAATACATGACAAATGTAGAAAGATATCAGGATTTACCTCTAGAAGAGGTGCTTGGCGATCGATTTGGGCGTTATAGTAAATATATTATCCAAGAACGTGCATTACCAGATGCACGGGATGGGTTGAAACCAGTACAAAGACGTATTCTATACGCTATGTACGTTGACGGTAATACCCAGGAGAAGGGTTTCCGTAAATCAGCAAAGACCGTTGGTAACGTCATCGGTAACTATCATCCCCATGGAGACACTTCTGTCTACGATGCCATGGTCCGGATGAGCCAGACGTGGAAGGTACGGAACTACTTAGTAGAAATGCACGGAAATAACGGTAGCGTTGACGGTGATCCCCCTGCTGCCATGCGTTATACAGAAGCCCGACTTTCGGCAATCTCCATGGAGCTCTTGCGTGATATTGATAAAAAAACCGTGGACTTTGTTCCGAACTTTGATGATACATCCAGCGAACCGACCGTTTTACCTTCCAGATTCCCAAACTTATTAGTAAATGGATCAACAGGGATTTCTGCAGGATATGCAACCGATATTCCTCCTCACCATCTAGGTGAAGTCATTGATGCCGCCATTATGCGTATGGATAAGCCTCAATGTACTGTAGAGGAACTGATGACAGTCATAAAAGGACCTGATTTTCCAACGGGAGGTATCATCCAGGGAATAGAAGGTATCAAAAAGGCTTATGAAACTGGAAAAGGAAAAGTTGTCGTTCGCGGAAAAGCAGAAATTGAAAACATCCGGGGAAGCAAACAGCAGATTGTCATAACGGAAATTCCTTATGAGATCAACAAGGCAAATCTAGTCAAGAAAATGGACGAATTCCGACTGGACCGTAAAGTGGAGGGCATTGCAGAAGTACGTGATGAGACAGATCGCGATGGAATGCGAATTGTGATTGAGTTAAAGAAAGATGCAGATTCAACAGGAATCTTAAATTACCTTTACAAAAACAGTGACCTACAAATTTCTTATAACTTTAATATGGTTGCCATACATAACCGACGACCTACTTTAATGGGAGTCCGTGAACTATTGGATGCCTACATTGCCCATCAAAAAGAAGTGGTCACCAATAGGACCCGACATGATTTGAATAAAGCGAAGGATCGTCAGCATATCGTCGAAGGGTTGATGAAAGCTCTCTCGATTTTGGATCAGGTGATTGCAACCATCCGTGCTTCAAAGGATAAGCGTGATGCAAAAGATAATTTGATCCAGAAGTTCCAATTCACTGAAGCTCAATCCGAGGCGATTGTCAGCCTGCAGCTATACCGCTTGACGAATACAGATATTACAGCGTTACAAGCAGAAGCAGAAGAATTGGCGAAAGCGATTGACGATTTGACGGCAATCCTTGAAAGTGAAAGCAAGCTTTATAGTGTGATTAAAAAAGAATTAAAAGGTATCAAAAAACAATTCGCCGACGCCAGAAGAACTCAGATTGAAGATGAAATCGAGGAAATCAAGATCAACCTTGAAGTTTTGATAGCGAGTGAGGATGTTATGGTAACGGTGACACGAGATGGGTACATGAAGCGGACAAGTCTCCGTTCCTATTCTGCCTCAAACGGGAAGGATCTCGCCATGAAAGAAACTGACAGGCTCCTTGGTCAATTTGAAATGAATACAACCGATGTCCTGCTGGTGTTTACAAACAAAGGGAACTACATCTACTGTCCTGTCCACGAGCTCCCGGATATTCGTTGGAAAGATCTTGGGCAGCATATTGGGAACATCGTCCCGATTGATCGAGATGAGCAGGTGTTAAAAGCGATTCCGATTAAAGAATTCACTTCCGCCAATTATTTACTATTTGTCACAAAGAACGGTATGATCAAGAGATCTGAGCTTCCTCAGTATAAAGCACAAAGATACTCACGCCCTCTTGTAGGAATCAACTTAAAAGGTGACGATCAGTTAATCGATGTGCACTTAACCGATGGATCTTATGATGTATTCCTTGCTACACATTTAAGCTTTGGATTATGGTTCTCAGAAGATGATGTGAATATTGTTGGACCGCGGGCAGCTGGAGTGAAAGGGATCAATCTTAAAGAGGATGACTTTGTTGTATCCGGCAAATTAATAAAAGACCCTGTGAAAGACTATATTTTCTTAGCCACCCAGCGCGGTGCAGTGAAAAAAATGAAATTAGCAGAATTTGAAAAAACATCCCGTGCCAAGCGTGGGGTCATCATGCTTCGTGAATTAAAATCAAATCCACATCGTGTGGTGAGTATAGAAGTAGTGAAAGATACGGATAAAGTTGGACTCATTACGAAAAAAGGCAAGATAGACGAAGTCCACGTCAAAGACCTTAGACCAAATGATCGATATTCAAATGGATCATTCGTAATTGACGATGGTGATAGCGGATCTGTCTATGGTACGTGGGCAGAATCACTAATTCCTGAATCAAAAGAATAACTTCTTGTATAAAGGGGCAGTCTAAAAAGTTCGTTTCTAGATAAAATTTACGCAAACTAAAAAACCAAGAACGCTGATAAATAAGCGTTCTTGGTTTTTGTTTTAATTATTTTAGAGCTTAAAACTACTTTTCGGAAGCCCCTTTTTTTATGATTTTTCTATGATATTCACCCTTTCATAATTCACATAATAGTAGGAAAAGCAAAAACAATGAGTAAATATCGCATAATAATTCATGATTGTAGTACAACCACCGGGAAGTATTGTACTACAATCAATATTCTTTCATCAATATGAATTTTTGAGTTGAATAGAAATCTCTTTTTTGATAGATTAAATAAGTGTCTGAATGGGTAAACAAACATAGATTCATACATTATTAGTCATAAACACTAACAACTAGGGGGAGCAAAAATGGAGTTATTAACAAGTATAATAGGCACATTGAATGATTATATGTGGTCTTACATATTGATCGTCGCATTGATCGGGTTGGGTGTGTACTTTTCATTACGAACAAAATTCGCACAATTCCGTTACTTAGGAGAGATGGGAAGATTATTAACAGATAAGACTACGATTTCTTCTGAAGGAAAACGGGGCATATCATCCTTCCAGGCATTCACGATTAGTACTGCTTCACGCGTCGGTACAGGGAACCTCGCCGGTGTTGCTACGGCAATTGCGGGTGGTGGACCGGGAGCAGTGTTCTGGATGTGGCTTATTGCCCTTCTTGGTGGAGCGACAAGCTTTGTAGAAAGTACACTTGCTCAAATCTACAAAGTGAAAGACGGAAAGGACGGCTACCGTGGAGGTCCTGCTTACTACATGGAAAAGGGATTAAATGCCCGCTGGATGGGGATCCTTTTCGCTATTATCATTACATTTTGTTTTGGTCTTGTATTTAACTCCGTACAATCCAATACGATTTCACTTGCCATGGAAGAAGCGTATTCATTCGACCGTATGACAGTAGGAATCATTCTAGCTGTACTAACGGCAGTTGTAATCTTTGGTGGGGTAAAGAGGATTGCAAGCGTCACTCAAATCGTGATTCCGATCATGGCAGTCCTTTATCTAATCCTGGCCTTCTATATATTAATTTCCAACATTACGCTACTTCCTGATATGTTTGTGATCATTTTTGAAAATGCATTCGGTATCCGTGAAGTAGCAAGCGGTGGAGTCGGAGCAGCGATCATGATGGGGATCAAGCGTGGCTTATTCTCAAATGAAGCTGGTATGGGTAGTGCGCCAAATGCAGCTGCATCGGCTGGAGTTACACACCCTGTCAAACAAGGACTAATTCAAACACTTGGTGTTTTCACCGATACGTTACTGATTTGTACGGCAACCGCCTTTATGATCATCTTATCTGATCAATATACGACTGGTCTCGATGGTATTCAATTAACACAGGCAGCCTTAAGTTTCCATGTAGGTTCATGGGCGGATACCTTTGTAGCTGTAGCCATATTCTTATTTGCTTTCAGTTCGATTATCGGAAACTATTATTATGGAGAAACAAATATTGAGTTTATCAAATACAGTCCTGTTTCCCTTTTCATCTATCGAATGGCCGTTTTAGGCATGGTGATATTCGGGGCAGTTGTCAAACTGGATATTGTGTGGAGCTTAGCAGATCTATTTATGGGTCTGATGGCAATCATTAATCTTATTGCTATTACGCTATTAGCAAAGATTGCTATAGCGGCATTAAAAGATTATCGGGAACAAAAGAGACAAGGGAAAGATCCCGTTTTCTACTCAAACTCTATTAAAGGGTTAAAAGGAATTGAAAGCTGGGAAGCAAAGCCTGAGACAAGAGAACAAAAATAGTATGAAGGGACCAACCTTATTGAGAGGTTGGTCTTTTTGAACATTCATTTACAGGAGGGTGACTCAATGCATGATTTTAGTGATTTAATGATTGAAATGGAGATTCACGTGAATGAAACAATCATGAACAGAGGATTAACGTACTATCGAGGGAATCGGATCATCGACACAGCGATTTTCCCTACCCATGTTCATGGGGTGGTGAATGGAAAAGGGGATGATTATGATACAATTGTCTATTTGGATCGATTCGAAAAAAGCATTTGTACTTGTCCTTTTAGTGGTTACTGTAAGCATATTGCCGCACTAGTTTTTTATTTGCAGGACTCTAAAAGAGAAGATCATGAGCCACTCCTAATAGATGAAATCGACAGTTATTCTAAAATTGAGCTGCTTCGTATGATTAAATCCCTCAGTGAAAAAAATAATTTATTTGGACAAGCGGTAATGACCTACATGAGAAAAGAAAAACAATAATTTTTACATAGATTTTCCTTCTCTGGTGAAAATATTAAAGAATCATTTTCAACGAGGAGAGAGAATCATGAGAAAAGAATTACTATTTGCATTCGGTGCTTTCTTTATTATGTCACTCCATGCCATAGCTGGGAACTTTTCCGCTGAACCACCGGAAAATCAGCCCGTGAATGAAATGACCTTAAAAGTTTATAAAAAAGATGTAACCGGTGATGGTAAAAAGGATACGATTACGCTCAAAGCGATTCCGTTTTCTCCTGATGCCTTGTTTCTAAAACAAATCTGGGCAGATATTACGACGTCAGAGGGTAGTGACATACGGATTGATTATGAGGGTGGGTATGAACCAAAAATTCAATTCGACGATTTAAATCATGATGGAATAAAAGATATGCTGTATTCCTCTGCAACGGGTGGAAGCGGTGGTCTTTACAATATGGCTCTTCATACGTTAGCCAATAATAAACTGGTTGATATCGGGTTACCTGAGCCACTTACGATTCAAGCTCAATTTGAAGATCAATATAAAGCATCTATAACGTTTGTCGATACCAATCAATCCTATACAGTGGATTTAAGCAATCGAAAAGAGGAATACGAAAGATTGGGGATCTACACAGATGGAAAATTAAACGAGCCAATGGAATTAATGGTTGGACCATATGCATTTTTCAAACCTGCCAAAATCTTTGGTATGCCTGGTAAAGGACTGAAAGGCTACCAGCAAATTAGTGGAGCTTATCACGCAGATGGGATCGGCACGGTCACCTCGTATTGGTATTATGAAAAGAATAAATGGAACTTAATCAAAATTAAGTGGAAAGAAAATTAGGAGCGGAACCGTTTGTAGGCTATTGTCATACTCTGTTGTAAGCCCAATTTTGTGAAGGAGGCTTACACATGAGTGATTTTAAGCCCGAAAAGTTAGCTGTTCAGTATCTACCTCCTGCATCTATCTTCGATCCGATTGATAACAGAAAGTACACATTAACCCATTCTGATATGACAGGCGAACTATATTTAAGCATTGGTTGCCACTATGAAATGGAGAAGATCAATCCGGCAATGAGGGACGAAGTGTTAGGTGAATGGAAAAGAAATCTTGGTCAATATATATTTACCGGGACAGTATATGTTAGCGGAGGAGAATTCGATCATCAACTTTCAAACGTACGATTTATGATTTTTAAAAAGGAACTACCTTTGGCTTTAACTGCAATAATAAACGGGGATAAAGGCTTTTACACGTACTATCCATGGCTACTGGATGCACCCATCATCATTTGTTTTGAATCCATATTCCCTGAATTTCAGCAGACGCTTTATTTTGGTACACCAAGACAATTTTTACTTAAATGATGCACAAGCATAGAGAGGACCGCATTTGGGCCCTTTATGCTTTTTTTCTATGTGTAGCACGATAGGAGATATCCAGAATGGAGGGAGGCTGCTGTAATTTTTGAAGTTGATGGATTTCAATTGCAGGAAAAAAATCAAAAAGTTGAATGCGTATGTAATACAAAAAAGGAATAAGAGAAAACAAGATTGTTACATAATTATTATGTAAACTAAAGGGAATAGATTGAAAATCGAGCACAAGGAAAAGGATCACGAATCAAATAAACGAACTGGATATTCATAAAGAGTAAAACAATTGAGATATCGGATAAGAATGAAAATGAACGAATCAATCTACTTGATCCTTTTTTGAATTTTAAATACAGGTAGTAAAAACTTGATTAGAATAATGGCATTTTAAGTGAAAGTCACGATGATCTTAAAAAAGCTGATTTATAAAATGTATAATGCATGATCTACTTATTTTTTTCTTTCGTCTCATTGTTAACAGTATACTTGTGATACGAGACTGAAAACGAAGAATATATTTAACTTCCGATAATATATATTATGTAAACTAGAAATAACTCCACAGAACAATTCCATTCAACGATCTTGACTGTACTCCCCTCCAATTAACCCGTTAAAGTGCATCAAAAACAAAGTTTCTTGTTGCTACTACTGTGCCTGGTTCCAATTCGGTCAATTGTAAAGTCTTGACTCCGGATACAACTCTCCGTGCCATGACTGTCGTTAAAACGGTCTCATTGAATTCCAGTGGCAACGCAGCTACTCCTGCAGAGTTGAATTTTAATACTTCCGGTGTTTCACCGATATTTGCTTCTTCAGATACCGTCACCAGAGTGATAATCGTTTCATTTGCTCATACTGTTCCAATGTCAGTGCAAAAAAATCCTTGTTCATTAAGCTAAGCCTCAATAACTTCTCCTTATAAGGTAATAGCTTGTACATGTGAAAGGTCCACTAGCGTAAATTGAACTTGAAGACCGGCAGATACATGAGTAATGATAGGGATGATCGCATCCAATCCATAATGCACATCATAAGTGCGACCACCAGGGGAATGTATTTCTCATTCTACAATTCTTTCACCTCTCTTCTCTCTATACTATGCAATTGGTGTCATGAATCTAATTTCCATGATGATAGATAGAATATGTAACGCCCGAACCTTTCTCTACTAAATCTATATAATATGTAGTAGTAACACTAGAATAAAATAGGAGGATTTATTAATGGATCACAAATCAGAAGTTCAGCTTTCACCTCCATGGGTCACTTATTTTAATGAAATCAAATATTCAATCGGTC
Source organism: uncultured Bacillaceae bacterium (assembly GCA_963787015.1). GTDB lineage: Bacteria > Bacillota > Bacilli > Bacillales > Bacillaceae_B > Rossellomorea. The sequence goes on along the minus strand of CAWBBM010000040.1, from coordinate 363,646 downwards.
AGGATCCCTCTGTGACGGTGGGGCCACTAATACCTGCAGGTTCTCAGTATCTTGCACTTGTTAACGTATCTGATAATGAGAAGGCAGTTGCGCTCGCGACACTTCTTGTCCCGTCCGTTGAATTCGGTAATATCACACTCGATATAATCGTTGTCAATAATGAACAAGAAACTGTTTCTCCAATACCTTGTCCCCTACGTTCATTTCAAATAGCCAATCTGGTAGAAACAGCCCTATCAGGTAATCCATACTTCGAGCAAGTGGTGGTTAAGCCACAATCGCCCGGTGCACCTAACGCCGTTTATCCAGTCTTCTCACCTGAAGTCATCCAGTTCTATAATGATGATCTCTCAAACCTTTGCAATACCTTTACGGGTGTTGCCTCGTCGGTGTTTGCCCATGTGATGAAAGAGGATGTTTGTGATATTGCGATTTTATTTTCTACTAGCTGTGAGGAATAGAAATAAGCCCAGAACTATTTTCTGGGCTTTCCATTTTGTAGTCCCTTTGATTTTCTCTTATTTTCTTCCATTTACTCACAAACTTGCTTGAAAAACCAGATTAGAACAAGTGTTCTGTATTCATCTGACTTCGCATTCTTTATCTGATTTAACGTTGGTTCTCACGGGGAACAACGTTTTCCCTCAGTAGAAACTTTTGGATTTTCCCACTTGCGTTCCGAGGCAGCTCTTCTACAAATCGATACTCTCTTGGCCGCTTATAATCAGATAACAGATCCCCATTTTTTAAAAACGAATCCAAATCATCTGATGTGAGTAAAGGATTCTTGGATACAACTATTGCAATAACGTGTTCTCCCCATTTTTCATCGGGTTGACCTAGTACGGCGACATCTAAAACATCTTCATGAGCATGGAGGGCATCTTCCACCTCTCGTGGATACACATTCTCTCCTCCAGTGATCACCATATCATCTACCCTGTCAGCCACAAAAAGATAGCCCTCTTCATCCAAGTAACCTAAGTCAGTGGAGTGATACCAACCTTTATAAAGAGCTTTTTCCGTCGCTTCTTTCCGATTGAAATATTCGAGCATTGTACATGAGCCACGAACAATGATTTCTCCCACTTCTCCTGGTTTGCAGAGATCTTCTGGCTCGGAAGGACCTTTTTCATTTGACCTTACGACTCTAATTTCATGGTTATAAGCTGCCCTTCCCGCCGATCCTGTTTTGGTTAATTGCTCATCCTGCATGAGGAACGTAACCGCTGGACCCATTTCCGTTTGACCATATGCCTGTATAAGATCAATCCTTAACTTCTCATGAATGGCCCTGACAAGTACAGGTGCCATTGGGGCAGCACCGTATAGCCCGATCCGTAAAGAAGACGTATCAAACTTGTCTACACCATGTTGTAAAAGCATATTCCACATGGTTGGCGCAGCAAACAAGGTCGTGACTTTCTCACGATCAATCACTTCCAGAACGGTTTGAGGTTGGAACTGATGAACAATGATATTCTTAGCTCCCGCTTGTACACGTGGCAGGAAGCAACAATGGAGCTCGGCACAGTGGAACATTGGTGCAGTCACAAGGCCGATATCATTTGGGCTCAACCCCATAACAGAAGTACAAATCAAGCTTTGCTCGGCCATATCCCTATGTCTGTGGAGCACTCCCTTAGGTCTTCCTGTAGTCCCGCTTGTATACATAATCGCATATGAATCCATTTCGTCTACAATAATATCTGGTAAGTCTATCGGGCATCGATTTACGACTTCATGATAGCTTTGAGCAAATGCTGGTGATTCATCTCCAACATACAAAAAAAGTGTTTCTGGAAAGTCATTTGAAATCTGCTCAATCGGTTTTGTTAGTGCTTCTTCAAATAACACGACCTTTGGTTTAGCATCTTCTAGAATATACTGAATCTCTTGGGCCTTTAACCTGAAATTGATCGGATTAATCACCGCACCAATCTTTCCACATGCAAAGTACACATTTGCTAGCTCCAACGTATTAAATAGATACGTAGAAACCCGGTCCCCTTTTTTTACGCCCGCTTCCAGTAGCGCATTGGCTGTACGATGGACTTCTTCCTGCCACTGCTTGTATGTAAGCCTGGTTCCAGTCTTTTCTTCTACGATTGCCTCCTTATTTCGGAATTTTTCTACCGTTTGATCAAATATGGAGCCTGTGGTTGCGTACATACTTCTCCTCCTTATGATTAAGGTATTTCCCATTAATGTAACTTTCCTTAATCATTCATTTCTATATAGAAGTATGTATCCCCTTTTTTATTTTCTGATAATTCTGAAATACATTAATACGGATAGGAATTTAGTTAGTCATAAACCTTGTATGTGTCAAAAAAGGAGTTAATAAATAGCAATTAGGTAGAATGCCCATAATTGCCGACGGTTACTAGTAATGTTGTTAACACTCAGTATCTTATGCTGTCTGCCAACGTTTTCAGCAATCGCTGTTTTTCCTCTGCCGATAAGGACGATGCAATAAGTTCATTTCTTTTTTTGCCGATTTCAGCAAGTTCTTCAATAAATTCTTCACTACATTGCTGGAAAAATTTATCACACAGACTTTTAGATAAAGTCGGACTTGAACCATTTGTAGACACGGAAATGGTGAGGCTACCTGTTTGTTTATACGAGAGCATCTGAAAGGTTCCGCTCCCTCCTCGATCAGCTATACAAATCAACTGATTTTCCTTCACTTCCTGCTTCACCCATTCATTTACCTTTCTTTGATCAGTGGCAGCAACGACAATGAACGCATCAAGTAAATCACATTTATCAACTTCTTTGTTGATCCATTTCACACTGCCTTTCTCATGTAAATCCTCAATTCCTTTAGTCACTTGGGGGCTGATGATTTTTATCCTAGCCCCATGCTTCAGAAATACTGAAAGTTTACGGAATGCTACCCTCCCACCACCGATTATTGTCACCTGTTTGTTTTTTACATCAATCATGAGAGGAAGCATACATTTCTCCTTCATAACACAACGTTTCATTTATCCTGTCCAAGAATGCTTTTTCTACGAGAGGGTCATAGCCAAGGTAATCACCCAGCTGTATATGATTATTGCCTGTTGAATGAATTTCCTTATCGATTTCTTGCATAAGTATCCCTGTAAACAATAGATAGGGAATAAATATGACATTACTTTCTGTTTTTCTGAACGATTCCAGGGTCTTATTGAAGCTGGGGGAAGCTGCCGTTAAATAACAGGTTTTAACTTCTTTTAGCTGTGTCTTTTGATGAACAAGCTTTGCTAGTGCTTCCAGATCCTTTTTCACTTGAGGATCGGAACTCCCCCTTCCAATTAAGACCGCTACAGTTGAGGAATCTATGGAGGAGACATCCTCAATTTTCTTTATGACACTCTCAACCATTTTCATGTGAACACCAATGGGTCTACCGTAACGAACCTTTATCGATGGGTAGATTTCTTTGCAATGATGTATTTCCTCAGGGATATCTTTTTTTGCATGTACTGCTGTCAATAGAAGGAGCGGTATGACTGAGATATGAGTAGCTCCCTTTTTCACACATGTTTCAAATCCATCGTGAATAGAGGGGGATGCAAGCTCCAGAAAGCATATTTCCTGTATTTCCGTTTCAACATGTTTCTGACAACGTTTAATGAAAGCAATGGCTTCTTCCCTGGCTTTGGGGATACGGCTCCCGTGGCATACATAAAGGACCGCTTGTTTCATTTATAATGCCTCGCTCATGAATGATTTCTTATCCGACGATTCTTCAAACCACTGAATCTTATCCCGATAACGGACCACCTCACCGATGATGATCATGCTAGGATTCTCAACTTTTTCTTCATTTACGATATCGATGATCGTATCCAGTGTCCCGGTAACGGTTTTTTGTACTTCTGTGGTCCCCCAATGGACCAGTGCCACAGGCGTATCCCCACTCTTCCCGTATTGAATCAGCTTTTCTCTAATATACGGCAGATTACTGACTCCCATATAGATTGCAAGTGTATCGATTCCTTTAGATAAGCTTTCCCACTTCTCATCCTCTTGTTGACTGTTTTGCTTATGCCCGGTAACAAAGGCAACGCTTGAACTGGTATCCCGATGTGTAACAGGAATGCCCGCATAGGCAGCGGCTGCTATTCCAGAAGTGATACCCGGCACGATTTCAAAAGGAATACCCTTTTTCGCCAGGGCCTCTGCTTCTTCACCACCTCTGCCGAATACGAATGGATCTCCTCCCTTTAATCTCACCACCACTTTCCCGCTGGAAGCATAGCGAACGAGAAAATGATTGATTGTATCCTGTTTCATCGTATGATAGTTTGGCAGTTTCCCACAATAGATTAAATCGGCCCCTTTTTTCGCATAGGAGAGAAGGTCCTTATTCACTAAACGATCATATAAAATAACGTCAGCTTTTTGTATCGATTTCAATGCTTTCAACGTGATCAGCTCTGGATCTCCGGGACCAGCTCCCACCAAGTATACCTTTCCCATTGTTATCCTCCTTAAGATTTGATGATCGTTTCCTGTTCATGCAACACAAATCCTGCACCATTACCTCGGATTCTGCGTTTCTCATAAAGGGAGATGTCCACCAAATCAGGCTTTTTCAAAAAATACTTTTCTAATTCTATTTCAACTAGATCAAAAGCGTTCTCATCTGATTCCGCCGCTACTACGACATTGGTGACAAATGCAGCAGTAGTGACTTCAAATCGATACAAGTTCATCCCAATTCCTCCTTACGCTTCCTGAAGTAGTTGATTCAAGGATTCCTGGAGGGGAGCGGTGCCAACTCGATTAATGTAGTCAAAGAAGGCTTCCCCTTGTTCCTTTGTATCTTTAAAATGAATGAGTAGTTGCTTGACGACCTCAGTGAGATTTCCTGCCTCCACTTTCCCTTTTAGTTTTTCATTCAGCTTTCCTCCATCTTGCAGGGTACCACCGACATAAATTTCGAACGCTTCGATCATTTTCTTATCTTTCGTTCTCATTTTAATTCCTTGAAGACCAATGTCTGCAATTTGACGTTGTCCGCATGAATTCGGACATCCAACCATATGGATTCTGACGGGTACATCCAACGAAAGCTCCTGATCCAAATGATTGGCAATTTGTCTCATCCGTTCCTTCGTTTCCACCAGAGCGAGATTACAATACTCAATACCTGTGCACGATACGGTATATCCGATAAAGGATAGGGGACTCGTAGAAATCCGATCAAAGATTTTTTCTGAAAGTAAATCATCAACGTGCTTATCTGGAATATTAGGTATGATGAGATTCTGAGAATTACAGTTACGCAGTTCGCCATTCCCGTATTTCTTCGAAATCCTCGCAAGCTCATACACTTCATCCGAATTTAAACGTCCAACCGGTACATTCAGACCCACATAATTGAGACCTTCCTGTTTCTGCGGGTGAACTCCGTAGAAATATCCTGCGTTCCAACCATTTACAGCATCGATTCCTGCTGGCAGGAGCTTTACATATTCCAATATCTTCTCTTTGAACTTCTGAGGACCCCAATCAGCCATTAGAAATTTCAATCGAGCTAAATGCCTTTTCTCCCGATAACCGAAATCACGGAATATCGTCGTCACAGCAATCGTTACGTCTTTCACCTGGTGAGGTAGAACGAATACATCCAATTCCTGTGCAAACATAGGTCTTGCCGCCAATCCACCACCGATTTTCAGATGAAAACCGGCTTCCTCCTTCCCATCTATCAGCTTCTTCGCAGGGACAAAGGAAACACAGTTGATTTCAGCATTTGACGCATTATTGATATTAGCTGAGATTGCAACCTTATACTTTCTAGGTAAATTCGAAAAATCTTCATTATGCTGGAAGAAATCATACACTTCCTTCACAATGCCTCTAGTATCGAAGAGCTCATCAGGGTCGATTCCAGCCAGAGGATTCCCGACGATGTTCCGTGTAATATCACCGCATGCACCTGCAGAAGACAACCCTACCTGCTCCAAGCGTTTGAATATATCGGGGATTTGTTCGATCTTCAACCAGTGAAACTGAATAGCCTGACGGGTGGTGATATCATAGACATCCCTTCCATACTCTTTACTAATGGAAGCAAGTTCCCTTGCCTGACTATAGGTTAAGATACCTGATGGAACGTTCACCCTCATCATGAAATAACCGTCCTCTTTCGGTCTTTGTAGGTAAAGACCGGCCCACTTGAATTTATCCCACTCTTCTTTCGGGATGGAGGAGAACCCGTTTTCGGCATAATAAGGAATATCCTCAAAGATGGACAACCCATCCTTTTCCAACTTCCATTGCTCGGTTTTATTCAATTTCTCGTTTGTATCCCATGATTTTCTATATGCCATGATTTTCTCTCCTTATATCAGTTGTTTATTCTTTAATGCATTCAGTAAGAAATCCACACATTCTTCAATTGAGTTGTTCTCGGTATCCAGTATGATCTCGGGATTATGAGGTTTTTCATAAGGGGCGCTGATCCCTGTAAAGTGAATGATTTCTTTCTTGCGGGCTTTCTTATACAAACCTTTAGGATCCCGTCTTTCACATTCTTCTATCGAACAATGCACGTACACTTCGATAAATTCTCTTTCTTCGACTAAGTTCCGTACAAGTTCCCGATCTTCCCTATAGGGGGAAATAAAGGCAGTAAGCACGATTTGACCGCTATCAATGAAAAGTTTAGACACCTCTCCTATCCTTCTAATATTCTCTTTTCGGTCTTCTTCACTGAAACCTAAATCATGATTCAATCCATGGCGGACATTATCTCCATCGAGTACGTATGCCTGCTTCCCCAGCTGAAAAAGGGAATGGGATAAAGCATTGGCAACCGTCGATTTCCCTGAAGCTGATAATCCCGTAAACCACAAAATGAAACTTTGATGTCCATTTTGGGTTCTTCTCTTGTGTTTCGTTACTGCGGATTCATGCCATACAATGTTTTCTTTGTTTTCTCTCAACCTATGCCCCTCCTCCATTCGTTCGGTTAGATTCCTGTTTCAGCCCTTTTATTAACACCTCAATTACTTCTCTGCGACTAAAAGTTGCTGGGGGTACTTCTCCGCTGCGGAGCATTCCTCTCACCTTAGTTCCTGAAAGAATGACGTGGTTCTCTTTTTGATGGGGACAAGTCTTTGTCGTCGCCATTCCTTCACATTTCTTACAATAAAAGCTATGTTCAAAGCGAAGAGGAGTAATTCCGATCTCTTCTTCACTGAACTGATCAAAGATCTTCTGGGCATCATACGTTCCATAATAATCACCAACACCGGCATGATCTCTCCCAACGATAAAATGGGTGCAGCCATAATTTTTTCGCACCAGGGCATGGAAGATGGCTTCCCTCGGTCCCGCATATCTCATAGCAGCAGGGAATACCCCTAAAAATACACGATCTTTCGGATAATAGTTCTTTAATAGAACGTCGTAGCTTTCCATTCTGATTTCTGCTGAGATATCATCCGCTTTTGTTTCCCCAACCAATGGATTCAAGAATAGTGCGTCAACCGTTTCTAATGCGGTTTTCTGAATGTATTCATGTGCACGGTGAACAGGGTTTCTTGTCTGGAAACCAACAATCGTTCTCCAACCCTTTTGTTTAAACCTATTACGGGTTTCAATAGGATCAAATGTATACTCCTTGAATGGCTTAGTGAGCCTCTTAATCAGGGTGATTTTGCCACCGACATATACATCACCTCGCTGGTATAATTTATTTACACCAGGATGGTTGCTATCAGTCGTACCATAAACCAAGCGAGCTTCTTTCTGTTTATCTGGCTTATACACCTCTTCTACATCAATGAGGCCATATGTTTGTCCGTTATATACAAGACGGCTTCTTGTTCCTTTCGTAAGCTTCACGGCTTTTTCTTTGTCAATGGGCAGTGTAACCGGGATGCTCCACACGCTGCCATTCTTCAATCGTAATGATTCCACGACATTTTGATAATCCGCCTCAGTAAGAAATCCTTCAATCGGGCTGTATGCACCAATTGCAATGAGTTCCAAATCACTTAACGCAATCTCATCTAATGGAATCTCACAAAGAATTTCCTCATAGGGCTCTTCAGGTAAATATGATTGAACCAATTTTCCTCCGTGGGGCTGTAAACTCATTAAATATCCTCCTTAACATATTGTTTTTATCGGAATTAACGCTATATACCGCCTCCATCTTCGTGAACGGATCGTCTTTCTTCATTAATTACACGCATGAGGGAGAGTGCTCCAACAGTGGCAATGATAACGCTAATCGGTACGACGATTGAGTACAGATCACTATCGATGACAAGCTTGACTAAAAAGTAAGAAATACTGAGTGAAATCAGAGGGGAGACCACCCATATCTTAACGATTTTTTTGACAATTTTCTTTTGCAGCATGCCCTTACCGTCTTTGGCCATCCCCAAGCCAATGATGGAAGAGGATGTCACTTGTGTAAGTGGGATCGGTAATCCGTATAACGAACTCACCATAACTAGGATTGCTCCTGTAGAGGAGATGAGGATTCCTTCTGCTTTCGAGTACTGTGTGATTTTTTTACCGTTCGTTTCAACTACCTTTTTTCCCAGTAAAACCGCTCCGAGAGCAACACATAATCCGCCAATCCAGATTCCTTTTGAAGGTGATAACAGACCTGACCCCACTAAGGGACCAACAGCATTTGCTACATTATTCATCCCTGCAGAAAAGGCTTCAAAAAATCCTGCAACAATTAATAGGTAGGCAAGCCATCCCTTTTCCAGATGATACCCCCGGTTATTCAGCTGTACTAACCCTTTCCCGAAAACCCATGTAACCCCGAAGGCAAAGACCGGTACAATCACCCAGAAGCTCATGATGGTTAAAAGTGACTTCACGTAAAGGACCTGATAGGCAACTCCCACCCCGACAACCGCTCCTACTGTTACTTCACTTGTAGACAATGGGATTCCGATCACATTAGCCAGAAGCAATGAAATCGTTGCTGATGATAAAATAATGATGACGATTTTAATCGTCAGTATATTTTGTGGAATGATGCCCGAGCTAATCGTTTTGACTACCTCTCCTCCACCGAGCACGGCACCGGTAAGGACACCAACTGCACAGATCCATAATGCTGTTCTTACCTTCTTGATCGCTCCTGCACCATAGGCAACCCCCATTGATGCTGCCGCTCCACTGGCACCAATGTTCATGGCGAAGAACAAGCTTATGCCAATGGCTATGATGTCAAGCAAAGGTTGTCACCTCATTTAATGAAGTCCGCATTCTGTTTTCCCTTTTCCTTTCCATCTTCCGGAACGGTGATCATTATTATCTATGGCTGGTTTTGTACAATGGAAGCATCCAATACTAGGATATCCCTTATCATGAAGTGCATTATAGGATAGATTATGTTTATGGGCATATCGCCAAATCTCCTTCCAGGTCCAATGAATCAAGGGGCAAATCTTTACTGATTGAAACTTCTCATCCTTGTTGATGAATTCAACGTTACTTCTTGTTGGTGATTGTTCCCTTCTCAATCCTGAAATCCATGCATTACCTTTGGATAAAGATTCTTTTAATGGATCGAGCTTTCGAATTTGACAGCACTGGTTAGGATTTCTCTCCCAAAGTTTATCTCCGTAGGTTTCTGCTTGCTCTTGAATCGTTAGATCAGGATTTTTCATTTGGATGTTCAGATTAGGATACTTCGCTTTCACTTTTTCAATGATTTCATATGTTTCTTTGAAATGAACGCCTGTGTCGAGAAACACGATGGTTGCCCTCGGCTGCACTTTGGTTAGGAGGTCGATCAAGACAATGCCTTCAATCCCGAAACTACAGGCATAAACGACACTTTCACCATAATGGTTATACGTCCACTTCAAAACGTTCAACGCCCCCTTATAGTCAGGGTCCACTTCAAAATCCAAGGACGGCTGTTTCCAAGTTTGGTAGGTTAACATGATACACCTCTTTCCCGAAAGCTTATCCATACAAAAAGAGGCCATAACAAGATAATGGAGTTCCTTATCTGAGTTATGCGCCTCTAGTTTATCTAGTCAGCTTATTTAATTCGTACTTTCTCATTTTTCTCTAATTGAATGACTTTACCGTCTTGAACGACGATGGTGATTGAGCCAAAGCTCATGGTTTCTAACATAGATTGAATCTTCTCCATGACCGTCTGATCATCTGCGTGTTGCTTATTCCCTTTTGTCACACGATTCCCCCAATTCATCTTATCCAGAAAAAGAGAACAAAAAAACAACCATCCATTTTGGAAAGTTGTTCAGGTAAGGATACCTTATCTTCCAAAATGACTTCCCATTTTGCTGGAATTAGCACCTTACAAATCGTAGGTTGCTGGGTTTCACGGGGCCAGATCCCTCCACCACTCTGGATAAGAGTTATTAATTTTAATATTCTAAATAATATCATATTTCGGAAGGAAGTCAACCCGAGTTTTTCAATCGGATTTATATCTTTTGTCTTATTTTTATACAACTCCCATTTCTCTTTATGTTTATTCAATTGAAGAGGGTTATACGACATTATATTTAGAAAGTAATAGAAATGTTTAATAATAATCTTATAGAATCAAACCAAAGATCACTTTGCCTTCAATCACTTTTTTCTGAAGTTGATTCGTTGCGAGAACTTTAAAATGGAGGAGGTTATTCTGTATATCCTCCAATTCTGCATGTAATGTAATAACGTCATCCAGCATGACCATCCCTTTAAAGCGCACTGAATAATCCTTGATGAAGCCTTCTTCATAATAGGGGCTGAATAACTTCGATATATTACCCATCGTCCACATACCATGGGCGATGATACCTGGAAGTCCCAGTTTCCGGGCTTCTTCATCAATGGTATGAATCGGGTTATAATCCCCGGAGGCGCCTGCGTATTTGATCAAGTCGATTCTTGTTACAGGAGCCAATTCTGCTGGGGGGAGTACATCTCCTATATAAAATGATCGTAGTGTTGTCATTTTCTCAACCTCTCTTTAACTGCCTCTGTAATAATCACGATCGCCTCTGAGGTGAAAATCCTTTCTCCATCCAGGTCATCACCAACGTCTTCGATTACAAGAAAGCCAAGTGTTCCGTCCGATCCGTTTCGCTCATAATAGTCTTTTATTTTCTTGTAACAATGAATGTTTTCACCGACTTTAAGTGGCCTTTCATAGTGAAAGGATTGTTCACCGTGAATCAAACCATCGTTGGGTAAATGAAATCCTTCAATCCTCCCATAGTCAAACACTCTTGGGTAAGTAGGGGGGGCGATATTTCCTCTGTATCTGGAACGTTTTCCTGCCTCTTCGTCCACATAGATGGGATGGGGGTCCCCTATGGCTTCGGCAAATTTGCGTACAGCGCCTTTTTCGACGCAATTTTCTACGGAAGTTGAGCGTTTGCCAATATAAGATTGGAACATTTCTTCCACCTCTTTCTCTCTTTAATCTTTCGGTCCGCCTGCTACATACAAAACTTGTCCATTTACAAATGAAGAGCTCTCATCTGCAAAAAACGCCACAGCATTCGCTATATCTTCCGGCCTTCCACTTCTTCCTACCGGGATTGTTTGAAGACTATGTTCCACTAACTGTTCAAATGTGATGCCAATTCGTTTCGCCGTTTCTTTTGTCATCTCGGTTTCAATAAACCCTGGGGCTACTGCATTTGTTGTGATTCCAAGCGGACCAAGTTCAATGGCAAGTGTCTTCGTTAAGCCCTGTAGCCCCGCTTTCGCAGTTGCGTAGTTAGCCTGTCCCCGGTTGCCAAGTGCTGATGTAGAAGAGATATTTATGATGCGGCCATACCTTTGCTTAACCATGTAACTTTGCGCAGCTTTCGATACGTTGAATGAACCCTTTAAGTGTACATCCATGACCGTTTGCCAATCACTATCCGTCATTTTAAATACTAAATTATCCCTGATGACTCCTGCGTTATTAACCACAATATCAACTGATCCGTAGAGTTCATTCACTTCTCTCAAAACCTCTTCTACTTCTTGTGACTCCACCACATTAGCAACTTTAGTATATAAATCATATTGCTTTAAATCCACGCTAGCTTCCTTTAAAGCTTCTTCATTTACATCAATAATAGCAACCTTAGCGCCTTCTTCTGCGAAGTGCCGGGCAATCGCTTTACCAATCCCTCTGCTACCACCGGTTACAAATGCCACTTTTCCTGCAAATCTTTTACCCATAGCTATTGCCTCCTTATCTTTTAAATAAATTGGCCAACCTTCACATGGCCTTTTAATAGATTCCTGGAAATGATGAGTTTTTGAATTTCATCGGTTCCATCATAAATGCGCCATAATCTCGCTTCACGATACCACCGTTCGATCGGGAGCTCTCTAGTGTAGCCCATACCGCCGTGAATTTGTAGGACTCGATCGACAACCCGATTTCCCATATTGGACCCATATAGTTTTGCAATCGAAGCCACATGGCGATTGTCTTCTCCTTGATCAAGCGTGAATGCAGCATTTAACACAAGCCATCTGGCGGCTTCAATTTCTACAGCAGAATCAGCAATCTGCCATTGAATCGCCTGTCGATCCGCGATTGGTTTTCCAAAGGTCTCTCTCTCCTTCGAATAATCAATCGCCATTTGCAGAAGGCGTTCGGATGCCCCGACTGCCTGAGCACCTACAATCCAACGGGCAAAACCAATCCATTCCAATCCCAGATTGTAACCGCCATCAATTTCGCCAAGGATATTTTCTTCAGGAACCCTCACATCATCAAAAAACAGACTCGCTGGTCCCCATTCCCCCATGGTATGGATATATTCAGACGTCCACCCCATGCTTCGATCGGCAATAAAGCACGTTACTCCTTCCCGTCCCGTCTGACGATGCTTTTCCTTGTCTGTCACCGCCATGACCATGACAAAGTCTGCTTCATTACCACCTGTGATAAAGGTTTTTTCTCCATTTAATATCCATTCGTTCCCGTCTTTCACTGCCGTCATCCGGATGTTCTGAGTATCAGATCCTGCCCCAGGCTCTGTCATGGCAAAGCAAGACTTTTTCTCTCCGTTAATAGTGGGGATCAAATAGTTCTTCTTCTGTTCATCGTTGGCGTAGTAAAGAATGTTATCGGCATATCCACCAAAGCTGAAAGGAACAAAGGTTTTGGAAATTTCCATATAAACGATCGCCATCATCATCTGCCCAAGATCAGCTCCGCCGTACTCCTCTGGTGTATTGATTCCCCAGAATCCCGCTTCCTTGGCTTTTAACTGAAGTTCTTTTCTTTTTTCTAAAGAGAGACTCGGTTTTCCTTCCCTTTCATTTCGAAGTACTTCATTTTCTAACGGAATTAATTCTTTCTCAACAAATTTACGAATGGTCTTTTGAATCATCCTTTGCTCATCTGATAAACGTAAGTTCATCCTTTTTCCCCCTTGTCACGTCTTCTCCCACTTCCATAACAACTCGGGACACTTCTGCACTAGGAACGTATGGAAGTGGGATTTTCACCACATATTGTCCCTCCCGTCGCGCCGTATCAGCATAATTGACTGCAGACGCATATACTTGGATCAATCCATCTCTCCCTTGAGGTGAAGGGACGCCAATCCCTACATTCTTCAATACTTGAGGGCCACCGAACTCATTAAACTGGCTCGCTCTCATGTTAAACCTCCACCTATTTTCCTGAAAAAGATGGGTTCCTTTTTTCCTTGAAGGCTGAAACACCTTCAGCATGATCTTCCGTTGAAATCATTAGTGTTTGAGTGATTCTCTCTTGTTCGAGTATTTCATCGAGACTCGTAGTGAATGAGCGATCAATCATTTTCTTTATCATGCCAAATGCTTTTCCTGGCCCCCGTGCTAATTCTTGTGCCCATTCAGCTGTATCGTCTTGTAGTCTTTCAGGCGGAACGATTCGGTTCACTACACCTAATTCGTACATTCTTTTGACATCCACTGGTTCCCCGGAAAAGAATAATTCCTTTGCTACATGTGGTCCGATGATCGTTGGAAGAAAATAGGACCCTCCTCCATCAGAGATGAGACCTACTTTGGAAAAGCTCAAGGCAAATTGACTATTTTCTGAAGCGATGATTACGTCACAGGCCATGGCTAAATTGAATCCCGCGCCTGCTGCAAACCCATGAACAGAGGCGATAACAGGTTTCTCTATTTCCTTAATCGCTTTAATGCATTCATTTAATATTCCAATATGTTCATAGACTTGGGAGGGAGTAGCGCTACCCATTGTTTTCACATCTCCGCCTGCTGAGAATGCCCTACCGGCTCCACGAATGACAATTGCTCTAATTTCTTGATTATGTGCTGCATGTTGCAGTTCCTCAATGATTCCTGTAAGCATGCTTTCGTCAAAGGAGTTCAAGCTATGGGGTCTGTTTAAAGTTAAATACAACACTCGATCATTGGTTTCTACTTTTAAAGAGGAATTCATCGTTTAATCATCTCCTTGTTATTTATTCCTTGAAATCAAAGGCAGCCTGATTTCCGAGGATAATCAATGATTTGGCAAACTGATCAAATTGAGAAAAACGCGGATCTTTCGTTTGCCCCATCTTATAGCGGTAATAGATTTGTTGAACAATGACAGCAAGCTTGAAATAAGCAAATGATAAATAGAAATGGATATGGTTTACGTCTCTGCCGCTTTTCCTTGCATATTCCTCAATGAATTGTCTTCTGCTGTAAAAACCGTCCATAATCGTTACAGGCGGCTTTCCGAGCCCGTATTTTAACAATTCAGGATCATCCTGTTGGATCCAATAGCCCATGGCGACACCTAAATCGGCAAGTGGGTCACCTACGGTTGCCATCTCCCAATCGAATAACCCTACCATTGATTTCAAATCAGAAGAAAACATGGCATTATTCATTTTGAAATCATAGTGAATGATAGTGGATTCAGTATTCGTAGGAACGGTTTTTATGAGCCATTGTGTCAGATGGTCCACATCACGAATCTCACTCGTTTTTGCCCGCTCATAGCGCTTGATCCAACCATGAACTTGTCTCTCCATAAAATGTTCGGGCTTACTGATTTCATGAAGTAGTGTCTTTGTATGATCAATGGCATGAAGCTCTACCAATTTTGATACCATTTCATCGGAAATCCCTTTGCAAATGTCAGGCGTCACATGAAGATGTGGGGGAAAAGAAGTATCAACTACTTCTCCGCTCTTTCGTTCCATGATAAAAAATGGGCTACCGATAATCTCTTCTTGATCAGAGAATACATGCGGTGCCGGTGTAACATGGAAAAGAGGCTGGATCTCTGAAAGGATCCTGAATTCCCTTTTCATATCATGAGCTTTCGGTGCAACCGGCCCAAGAGGCGGACGTCTCAGTACACCTTCCCATTCCCCCATTTTTAATAGATACGTAAGATTGGAATGACCTGCAGAAAATTGCTTAATGGTCAGCTCATCTTGAACAAGATGGGGGAAATGCTCTATCAAGAAGTTCTGTAAATGAAGTACATTTAACTCTTCTCCTTTTCGAACAGATACCGTTTCATACTCTATTCTTTCCGTCATTATACCCCTCCTAACTTTAAGAATATTCAGTATTTTCAGGTCGTAGATACGAAGTCAATTGGTTTTTTAACAGGTCTGGAATTGTTTCGCTTCTCTGCTCATTGAAATTAAAGTAGACGATCACTGCGTTTCCTTTGGCAATCAACTGATGAGTTTCCGCACACATAATATCATGCTCTAGCTGAAAGCTCTTTGATCCAATCCTTGAAATATAGGTAGTAACTTGTAGTTCTTGATTGAAATATCCTTGTGATACAAAGTCACATTTCGTAGACGCTAAAATAAAGCGCCAATCTTTCACATCCATTTCAAATCCGATCGTTTGAAAAAATTTAATTCGTGCTTCTTCTAAATAGACAAAATAGGTGGTATTGTTAATGTGGCCTAATGCATCAGTTTCGCAAAATCTACTTTTTACCGTGATGGTTTCCATTGATCCGCCTTCTTTCCTAATTAATACTAACCAGTTGGTATGTTCTTCAGAGAGGAAAGGAGATTCCAACTCCCTCTCTACCCCTGTTCTATCCCTTTAATGACCATATTTACAAATGTTTCGGCTATTTCCGTATCCGATTTCTCCCCGTCTGGTTTATACCACTGATAGCTCCAGTTCATCATGCCAAGTATTCCAAAGGCTACAATCGATACGTCAAAATCCTCACGAAATTCACCGTTCTTTCTTCCTTCTGTTAAGAGTTTTTCGATATTATAGTCGGTACATATCCCGCTTTGGTTCAATTTGATCCAGGCTATTCTTGCTAAGATGTCTCATTTCCCTAAAGAATACCTTAGCACTTGCACCCTGTTCTTTTATGTCCACAATGGAAAGATGAACGATGTCAAAGAGTTTTTCACTGTAACTTTTCCCTTCGTCTTCAAGAACCCTTTTTTGTTTGGCCAATAATCCGTCTATATAGCGCATATGAATGTCCATTAACAGCTCTTCTTTGCTTGAAAAATAGTAATAAAATGTCCCTTTCGTCACCCCAATCGATTCTACGATGTCCTGGATGGAGGAAACCGTAAAGCCTTTTTTATCAAATAAACGTACGGCATGTTCTGTAAGTTTTTCTTTCATATGAAGTCCTCGCATTCTACAAAAGTCACCTGAATTATATCACATGCCTTTTTCTATTTTTTAAGCTATGTTGATTATGGGTGCTTTTAACAGAGTATCTTCCGCCTTCTATTTATTTTAGTCCTGTAGCCAACCTTTCATTCTTACTTTACCTTCTCCTTTAGAGCCCTTCTCAATATCTTCCCTACACTTGTCTTTGGCAGTGATTCTCGAAATTCAATGATTGTCGGGACTTTGAATGAGGACATATTCTCCTGACAAAAACGGACTAATTCATTCTCTGTAGTCTCTCTCCCCGTTTTCAATACCACTACTGCTTTGACCGTTTCACCCCGGTAGGAGTCCGGTACGCCTATGACAACGGCTTCCTGTACGCAAGGATGCTCATAGATGATTTCTTCAATTTCTCTGGGGTACACATTATAGCCGGAGGCGATGATCAAATCTTTCTTGCGGTCTACGATCGATACATATCCTTCTTCATCCATTCGGGCGATATCTCCTGTATAAAGCCATCCATCTCTCAATGCGTTGGTGGTTTCTTCAGGTAAGTTCCAATAGCCCTTCATGACTTGAGGTCCCTTAATGATCAATTCCCCTACGTCTCCAGAATGGACTTCCTTCGTACCTGTGCCCAAATCGACTACCTTGTAGTCTGTGGATGGTAAGCCGATACCTACCGTTCCAGGCTTTCTTTCTGCAAAGGCGGGGTTACAATGGGTCGTCGGGGAAGCCTCAGACAAACCATAGCCTTCTAATATCTTTGCCCCTGTTTTCTTTTCGAATTGATTCAATAACTCTACCGGCATAGGAGCACTGCCGCTGTTACAAATTTTTATACAATCAATTCCATACTCTTCAGCCTCTGGATGATTGGTAATGGCTACATACATCGTCGGCACCCCTGGAAAGAGGGTTGGCTTTTCATTTTTAATTGTTGTTAAAACTTCAGTCAATTCAAATCGGGGAAGAAGGATCATTTCATTTGCAGAATAGATGGAAAAATTCATGCAGGAATTCATTCCAAATACATGAAAGAACGGAATGACGCTCAAGCTTCTTTCTTTGCCTGTTTCAATACTGTTTTTAAAGAAAAGGGAACTTTGAATGACATTTGAAAGGATATTGCTATGTGTAAGCATAACTCCCTTGGATGTACCAGTTGTTCCTCCCGTATATTGCAGGACGGCAACATCTTCTTCAGGGTCGATCCGCACCTTGGAAACATCACCGTCTCCCAACTTAATAAATTCATCAAAGGTGTAATCTGAATCATTGGTTTCACCTTGAAAGCTGACGCCGATGATGGTCTTGACCTTTGTTTCCTTTTGAACGGCTTTAATTATCGGTAAAAACCTGTCCAATACGACGATTGTTTCTGCACCGGAGTCATTAAGCAAATGGATTAATTCCCTTTCAACAGACATCGGATTCACCTGAGTGACAATTCCTCCAACAGTAAGAATCCCATAATAAGAAATGACATATTGTGGACAATTGGGTAACATGATTGCTACTCTGTCCCCTTTCACCACTTCACTTTGTTGAAGGGAGGAAGCAAACATGGTAACGGCATCTTGAAGTTCACCATACGTCATGCGCTTTTGATAGAAGCTTAAACAAGGGTGCGCTGGATATAATGAAGCAGTTCGTTGAAGCATTTCAGGTATGGAAAAATCAATCGTTGGAATGTCAGTCTCAAACGTTTCAGGGTAATGAGTCAGCCAGGATTTAATCGTCATAAAATCATTCCTTCCATTTCAGAATATTCATATACGAATGTTTCCTAAAAGATTAATCCACCCCCATCAACAGATAATGTGGCACCGGTTATAAAAGATGCCTCATCGGAAGCCAAAAACAAAATAGCTGCCGGAAATTCTTCTGGATTCCCAATTGGGTAATGATTGAAACTCTTCCCTGTAATCTCATATTCATACACTCTCTTTTTAGCTCTCTACCGGAGAAGTTTGTATATATTTTTGCAATTCTAATTTTGCTAGTTGGGCACGGTGCACTTCATCGGGTCCATCTGCAAGACGCAATGTGCGGGCATTTGCCCATTGTGCTGCCAACGAGTGATCATTTGATACTCCTGCTGCTCCAAAAGCCTGAATGGCCCGATCGATTACACGCAAGGCCATGGAAGGAGCCACAACTTTAATCATGGCAATTTCCTGCTTCGCAGCTTTATTCCCCACTGTATCCATCATATGGGCTGCTTTCATTGTTAAAAGACGTGCTTGTTCGATTTCGATTCTTGAGTCAGCAATCCATTCTCTTACCACTCCTTGACTGGCAAGTGCTTTTCCGAAGGCATCCCGACTTTGTACGCGCTTACATAATTCTTCAAGGGCTCTTTCCGCTGCACCGATTAAACGCATACAATGATGAATCCTGCCGGGTCCAAGACGTCCTTGTGCAATGGCAAATCCTTTTCCTTCTGCCCATATCATATTTTCTAATGGAACTCTTACATCGGTAAATGAAATTTCACCATGTCCATGAGGTGCATGATCGTATCCGAAGACTGGCAGCATACGTTCAATTTTCACACCCTTTGTATCAAGGGGAACGATAATCATCGATTGCTGCTCATGACGATTAGCGCCAGGGTCTGTTTTGCCCATTAAGATCGAAAAACGGCATCTTGGATCACCTGCACCGGATGTCCACCATTTCCTAGCATTGATGATATATTCATCTCCGTCCCGAACAATACTAGCCTTTATGTTCGTTGCATCTGATGACGCCACATCAGGCTCCGTCATGGAGAAGCAAGAACGGATATCACCACTTAAGAGGGGGATAAGATATTTTTCTTTTTGACTAGGTGTCCCGTATCGCTCTAACACTTCCATATTTCCTGTATCAGGAGCGTTACAATTAAATACTTCCGGTCCAATCAGAGACCTCCCCATTATTTCACATAGAGGTGCATATTCTACATTATTTAAACCGGCTCCATAGTCGCTTTCTGGAAGAAATAAGTTCCATAATCCTTGTTTCTTTGCTAAGCCTTTTAGCTCTTCCATGATTTCAGGAACCCTACTCCAGCGGTTCTCCTGTAGATTGAGTTGCTCCTCATAGAGGGTTTCATTCGGATAAACGTAATCTTCCATGAAACGAGATAGTTTATTTTGATATTCTTGTACTTTGGGAGAATAAGAGAAGTCCATGTTATCCATCCTTTCGTAGCTTGAGTCAATTGTATGTTTTGTGGTTTTCATTACATGGAAGAAGAACCACCGTCAACCACAAGAACAGCACCAGTGACAAAATCTGAGGCACTTGCTGCCAGGAATAGAGCCGCTCCTTTTAAATCATCTTCGGTGCCAAAGCGATTTAAAGGTGTTCCCTCTAATATGGCTTCACCTGCGTGGGATAGGATTCCTTTTGACATTTTTGTCGGAAAGAAGCCCGGTGCAATCGCATTCACATGAACCCCTCGAGGACCCCATTTCACTGCTAAATCCTTCGTGAAATTGATGACCGCGGCTTTACTTGTACTATAACCGATAGCATCCATAAACCTTGGATCTGTTCCTTTTAGACCGGCGACAGAGGCAATGTTAATGATCTTCCCTTCCTGTTGTTCTAGCATCAGTTTCCCGACGGCCTGAGACATTATGAATGTACCGTTCACATTCACATTTATGACTTTATGCCAGGCTTCTAGAGGCATTTCTTCTGCAGGTGCACCCCATGAGGCACCGCTATTATTAACTAGGATATCAATTCGTCCAAACACCCTTTTGGTTTCGTCTACAACATGCTGTACGTCAATTGGATTGGTGACATCACATTTAACTGCCAGTGATTGGACACCTATATCTTCTAATTCTTTCTTCACTTCTTCACATGCTTCAACGTTTCTCGAACATAAAACAATGTTAGCCCCAGCTTCTGCAAATCCAGTAGCGATTTGTTTTCCTAGCCCTCTCCCTCCTCCAGTCACAATGGCTACCTTCCCTGATAAATTAAATAAATCATTCACATGCACGTTTCTTCCTCCTCGTTGTTACAGTATTTTAGACACACCACAGATACTAACCGGTCGGTATGTTAATTCTATAGTAAAGAATATAGTCTGAATTTTCAATCAAAATTACCCGAAAATGGATTTTTTCTATGGCGGCCTGGTGATTTCCTCTCATAATCAACGTAATGCTAGTATCAAACCAGTGGCTATACGAACCATCCCAAACAAAACTGGCTCATACAAGTATGAGCCAGCACCACCTTTTATGCTTCCGCTTCAATGCTCTTATTATCATACGTATCCCTGTTCAATTCTCCCGTTACTTTACTAGTAATAATTCCGGATGTCATGGCACCACTCACATTAACCGCTGTACGTCCCATGTCGATTAAGGGTTCGATCGATATCAAAAGACCTGCTAACGCCACTGGCAAATCCATAGCGGATAGAACTAGGATGGCTGCGAATGTAGCTCCTCCGCCAACGCCTGCTACGCCAAAGGAACTTATGGCAACGATTGCGATTAGCGTAAAAATAAAGGAAGGGGTCAGTGGATTAATCCCAACCGTGGGAGCAATCATAACCGCAAGCATGGCGGGATATACACCTGCACATCCATTTTGTCCAATCGATAATCCGAAAGATCCGGAGAAGTTGGCGATCCCCTCTGAGACACCTAGTTTATTCTTTTGAGTTTGAATGTTAAGCGGTAACGTTCCAGCACTGGACCTTGAAGTAAAGGCGAATGCTAATACAGGAAGAACTTTCTTCACATATGTGACCGGGTTCAAACCAGCAAGTACCAGCATGATTAAATGGATGACAAACATGATGAGTAACGCGACATAGGATGCAGCAACAAATTCACCAAGCTTCATAATGGCATCAAAATTACTTAACGCTACCGTTTTAGCCATAATGGCCAGAACACCAAATGGAGTCAACCTAAGGACAAGAGTCACGATTCTCATAATGACAGCATAAATGGAATCGACGATTTTCTTGAAGAATTCAGCAGCCTCTGGTTCTTTTCGCTGCACCCCTAAGTAAGCGATGCCGATGAAGGCTGAGAAAATCACGACAGCAATCGTTGATGTTGCTCTTTGTCCTGTGAAGTCCAGGAAAGGATTGGCAGGTAATAGTTCCAATATTTTTTGAGGGTAACTTTGACCTTCAAGGGCAGTTGCTCTTTCTTCTAGTTGTACCCCTCTTGCAGCTTCTGCATTTCCTGAATCAATTTGAATGGCCTCCAGGTCAAATGCTGCGGTAGTAGCGATTCCAACAGCTGCAGCTACGGCTGTTGTTCCGACAAGCAAACCGATGATGAGTACAGAGATCCTACCTAAGTTATGAGAGCGTGTCAATTTCGTGAAGGCTGAAAGAATCGAAACAAACACTAATGGCATGACAATCATTTGCAGAAGTTTAATATAACCGCTTCCAATAATGTTAAACCATTCAATCGATTGTGTAACATTTTCATCCCCGGCTTCATATATCCACTGCAATCCGACACCGAATATGATCCCGAGTCCCAGTGCCGTAAACACCCGCTTTGAAAACGAAACATTTTTTCTTTGCATATAAAGTAATACACCAATGAGAACAAGAAACACCAAAATATTTAACAAAACAAACCAGACATTCATTCTAAACCCTCCCTCTTATCGTAGATGATGATACAAGTTAGACCGGGGTCTACTGTATAGTATGATGAGGGAGGGCAAGATATGTTGTTGTTTCTGATTTAAAATGTGGTCCGATTTGAATCAAAGGTATTTTTGAATGACTCGGAGAAGTCTATTCGTGTTTTGTGGATCTTTTGAGATGGCCGATACGACGGCGATCCCATCTGCTCCTGCTTCCAGTACTTCATGTGCATTCCCGGAATGAATTCCACCGATTCCGACCAGAGGACTTCCTATGCCAATGTCCCTGATTGATTTAATTACCCTTGGCCCCTGTACATTTCTACAGTCTGTCTTCGTCTTGGTAGGAAACATAGGACCCACTCCAAGATAATCCGCTCCTGACTCTAAAGCAATCTTAGCTTCTCTCACATCATGTGCCGAAACACCAAGTATTCTATGGCCGATTTTCTTACGGACCATATCGACCGTATCATCTTCCTGTCCTATATGTACTCCATCCGCATTTAATAACAAAGCAAGCTCCACGTCATCATTCACGATAAAAGGTACACCGTGCAACTGACACAACCGCTGAAGCTCACGCGCCAATTCAACCTTTGATTCACCGTTCAAACAATGAATGCCTTTTTCACGAAACTGAAACATAGTCACCCCACCTAATAGGGCTTTTTCCAACACGTGAGCCGGGTTCATTTTACTATTAACGCTACCCATTACAAAATACAGCTGTAACCATTTTCTGAGATTCATATTTTCACGCCTGCAAAGTAGGCCCAGTGGTTTGTTGGTCCGTGTCCACTTCCGATGCCCAGTGAGTGTGTGATGGCTGCTGTAGTAAATTGTTTGGCTGTTTTAACCGAATCATAAACTGTATTCCCTTTTGCTAATTGTGCAGTAATGACGGCAGAGAATGTACATCCTGTCCCATGTGTATGGGGAGTGGAAATCCTTGGACTACTAAACTCATAAAATTCCTTTCCATCATATAATACGTCAGTTGCCCGAACAGATTGAGAACGAGAATGATGTCCCCCTTTTATTACCACATGTTTTGCACCCATCTGGAATATGTCCACAGCGGCTTTGTGAAGATCAGCTTGATTCAGGATTTTTCTTCCGGTTATGACTTCAGCTTCCGGAATATTGGGAGTAATAACGTAAGATAGGGGAATCAAGGTATGAATCAATGTGTGTACGGATGATCTTTCCAATAATGAAGCCCCTCCTTTTGCAATCATGACCGGATCAACTACAAGCTTACTCCACCCTTGGGAATGGACAAATTCTGCAACACTTGTAATGATAGCTGCATTTACTAACATACCGGTTTTCAAGGCTTGGGGAGGTAAATCATCTGAGATGGAAGTCAATTGCTCAATGACTTCCATCTCAGATAATGGAAACATTCCTTGAACGCCTCTTGTATTTTGTGCTGTAATGGCTGTAACCGCTGACATCCCATAAACATGCAGCTCCTGGAACGTTTTAAGGTCCGCCTGGATTCCAGCTCCTCCTCCACTATCCGAGCCTGCAATCGTCAATGCTTTTTGAACCATGCTTTATCCCCTCCTATTTCAACCTACATAACGGTGATAAATTGATTTTGCTTCACTTATCTCTTTCGTTCCATGAATGATAGCCCGCCCATCCCGGAAAAGAACGATTCGGTAAGAGTCAACCCAAAATGAAATCAAATATGGATTCCTCTCTACTTGCTTTCCTTGCCCCTCTAAAGATTGGGCTATTTCTAAAAGCTTAATGGCATTTGGGGTAGCAGGTCGTATCTGGACCGAATCCCTTCCACAAAGAACAGCTGTTTTAGTTTGATTCTCATAACTTAGGTTCGGATATGTTCGATGGTTTCCACATGAGAGGCATCCATCTCTTTTCAGTTTCCTAACATTCATTGACGTTTGCTCATTTCTCCATAAATCGAACGAAACGACCCTTTGGCTTAGGGCTTGGTGATCATCCACTAAGATCTTTAATGCTTCGGTCGTTTGATAGGCTACCACCTGTGACACAGCTGGACTGATAATTCCGGCTGTGTCACAGGTTAAACCTCCGAGAGGAATAGACTTTATGAAGCATTGAAGACATGGTGTGACCCCTGGAAGAATCGTGAATGATATTCCGTAGCTCCCTACACAAGCTCCATAGATCCATGGGATAGAATATTTCTGGGATACATCATTTATCATCATCCTTGTATCAAAATTGTCTGTGGCGTCAAGGATAAGATTGACCCCACCCGCCAATTCCAACAAATCTTCAGCCATTACGTCGCATATTTGTGCATTAATTTCGACTGTTGAATTTATCTCGTGAAGCCTTGTTTTCGCTGCGATTGCTTTGGGAATACGTTCCCTTGCATCACTTTCTTTATACAACTGCTGACGTTGCAGATTGCTCCATTCCACATAGTCACGATCTACAATCGTCAGCTTTCCGATACCGGCGCGAACCAAAACTTCAGCGTTTCCTGTTCCGAGAGCACCTGCGCCGACGATTAACACATGTTTATCTTGTATTTTCTGCTGTCCTTCTGTTCCAATAGGAGAAAATAATGTTTGTCTTGAATATCTATCTAGTGTCAAACACTCATCCCCTTCATCGGGCTACTGGCAGATGCGTAGCGTTTCTTAGGAATTCTTCCAGCTTCGTAGCCAAATCGTCCCCCTTCGACGGCAAGTCTCATGGCGTTAGCCATCATAACGGGATCATCTGCCGAAGACACTGCCGTATTCAATAACACTGCATCCGCTCCCAATTCCATCGCAAAGGCGGCATCGGAGGGAGAACCAATACCGGCATCGACAATGACCGGTATCTTGGCCTGCTCAATTATGAAACGTAGATTGACAGGATTAAGGATTCCCTGACCAGAGCCAATTGGAGATGCACCTGGCATAATGGCATGAGCACCCAACTCTTCTAATTTTCTCGCAAGAACCACGTCATCCGACGTATAAGGAAGGACTGTAAATCCTTCTTTTATTAACTCATCTGTTGCCTTCAATGTTTCTACAGGATCTGGAAGTAATGTTTTATCACATCCGATCACTTCCACTTTAATCATGTCACAAAGCCCGGAAGCTCTTGCTAATTTGGCATGACGTACCGCCTCTTGAGCATTTTTAGCTCCAGCTGTATTGGGTAATAATGAATAGCTCTCAAGATTCAGTTTTTCCAGGAAATTAGGTTGACTTGGCTCGAATATATTCATACGTCTTACAGTGAATGTAAGAATTTCTGCACCAGAAACCTCAACCGCTTTTTTTTGGATATCAAAATCAGGATATTTACCTGTACCCAACAATAGTCTTGAATGGAATGAATAGTTTCCGATTTTCAACATGTTAACCGCCTCCTACAAATTGGACCAGTTCAATGGTATCTCCATTTTTCACTTTGGTCTTCCCGTGTTCTTCTTTTTCCAGAATGGTTTGATTCTGTTCGACAATGATCATGCGATTTTCAAGTTTATAATGGTAAATGAGATCGTTTATCGTCAAAGTTGTGTCAGGTACAGTAACCAGCTGTCCATTTATTCTTAATTCCATCTTCTCAACTCCTCGTAAATGTATGCAGATGATGGTTCTCCATGCCTTCTATAAGGTCAGCTATCATGATTCCGGTAATGGGGGCAAGGAGGATTCCGTTGCGATAATGCCCTGTTGCAATAGAAAGTCCTTTCCATCCCTTGCTCCTTCCAATAAAAGGAATGCCCTGATAAGTTTGAGGCCTTATACCTGCCCATGCTTTTTCCCAATGAGCCTCGGACAAGCCGGGCAGTATGTCTGTAGCTAATTCCATCAGATTCATTAATCCAGATATGGAAATGTTTTCATCAAATGTGTGGGGAAGCTCCGTTGCTCCTACCAAAAGCCGCCCGCCTATCTTGGGGACGATGTAGCATCCCTCTGTAAAGATTGTGCTTTTCACCAATTCTTGAGAAAGTTTGACAGAAAAACATTCCCCTTTGACTGGATAAGTGTTGAAAGTCACGCCAAGCTGCTCCAAGAGTGCCTGACTCCAAGCGCCCCCTGCTACGATAATCTCTGCACCGTAAAAGGAGCCATTGGACGTTTGAACACCTATGATCCTATTTCTATCTTTCAAGAAATCATATACATTCGTATCCTCCTTTATTTCTACACCCAATCTGGCAGATGCCAAGCCGAGTGCTTCGGTCAGGTTTGGGGCAGAGACGTTTCCATCTCTTGGAATCAATAACCCACCCACTACATCCTTTGATAGATTAGGTTCGTAAGCTGTTAAGTGTGCCTTGGATAGCCATTTAACCCGTTCATCCCGATTTGTCCGAGTGGCGACCCCTGATAATGTTTGTGCTTCTTCTTCTGTTCTTGCTAGTTTGATCATTCCATTTTCCACATACTCGATATCCATGCCACTAACTTCTTTTAATTCTTCTGCTAAAGCCGGGTACAGATTACGACTGGCCTGCGCCATTTGATATAGTGCGCTGCCCTCATTTAATTCCGTTTGTACTCCGAGCATTCCTGCAGCAGCTTTGGAAGCTTTTCCTGCCAGATGATTTTTCTCCAGCAATAACACTCGCTTCCCTCGTTTTGCTACTTGATAAGCTATGGAACAACCGATTACTCCTCCACCAACAATCACGACGTCATACTGCTTTCCCAAGCTACTCAACCTCCTGATGTAATTCCTTATAATAGGATCGTGCTGCTTCTAGAGGGTCTTTGGAAAGGAAAATACCTGATAAGACAGCGATTCCTTTTGCTCCAGTTTCGACGACGTCTCTCACACGGTCCGGTGTGATGCCACCGATGGCGATCGTTGGAATAGGGAAGGTTTGAACCAACTTCTCTAGGTTTGAAATACCCGTACCCGCTCTACCTGGTTTTGAAGAAGTAGGATATACATTTCCATAAACCAAGAAATCAGCTCCTTGATCATACGCTTCCTGTGCTTCTTGTAAGGTATGGACCGATGCACCGATTTTCAAGGAAGGAAACGCCTCCTTCACTGTGCTGATAGGGGCACTTTGATACCCTATTTGTACTCCTCTTACTTCCTTCATAAAGGCAATA
Source organism: uncultured Bacillaceae bacterium (assembly GCA_963787015.1). GTDB lineage: Bacteria > Bacillota > Bacilli > Bacillales > Bacillaceae_B > Rossellomorea. Next base: position 336,344 of record CAWBBM010000040.1, on the reverse strand, counting down.
TCTGCTCGATCATTGATGTATAGTTTTCTTAAAGGAACCCCTGCCTCTATTAATTGCTCTATCGTCATGATTAATTCTTTCCCCGTCCACATCTTTTCACGAAGGTGTAAAAAGTCTACATAAGGATGGATAACTTTCGCGATTTCAACGAACTCTCTCTGTGATTGCTTACCTGAAGAGAGGACATGTAATCTTCTCCTCATTTCAATTTCCATAGCGAACATCTCCTGTCGGAAATAGTGGTAGATGGATAGAAGCATAGTAACTGGCTACCATCAGGATTAGAATGCACCCAATAAAATATCCATCATATTTCGAAAAGCTTGGTTTATAGAAATACGTACGCTTTTTATTTCCATGAAACCCTTTCGTTTCCATTGCTACGGCAATTCTGTGAGCTCTTCTGATACTTTGTGCCAATAGTGGTATCAAGTAAGATTTCAATTTTTGGTGGAGGCTTTTTATTCCTCGCTGCTCCTTCACTCCTCTTACCTTCATAGCATTTCGTATCGTAAAAAATTCTTCAATCATGATAGGGAGTAATCGGAGTCCTGCCAAAAAACTATAGGCATACTTTGGCTTTAATCCCATTTGCTGCATAAGGGAGTAAAGTAGCATTACCGGTCTTGTTGTTAGAGCAAATAATAATCCTAAAGTGGCGAAGGTGAAAGCCCGTACCCCAATATGAATTCCCCGATAAAAACTTTCCTCTGTAATATGGATCAGCCCCCATTTCAGCCATGTTGTCTCCCCTTTCCCGAATAAAATCATCGAAGAAGACGTAGAGACAAACACAAGGAAAAAAGGTAGCACCATTAAACACACCTTTCTATATGAATAGCCTGAAAAAAATGCTAGAAGGAATAAAAAGGTCAGGGAAAAGTAACATAACCAGTTGAGATAATGAATAAAAAGCATAAATATAAAAAGACCCACCATGATCAATAATTTGAAACTGGGATTAATGGTATGAAGCCAAGTGTCTTTATGAGCTATATGGATACTCATATTGCTTTACTTCCAACGGCTACTTGATAGAAATCGTCAACAACTTGTCCTTCATCTACCACCCATACTCTTGTTGCATAATGAGTGATAATTCTTTCATCATGGGTTACCATTAATATGGTTGTACCTTCTCTTTGGAACTCCTGAAGCATCTCAATTAATGAAAATGTATTGGTGGTGTCTTGCCCAAAAGTTGGTTCGTCCAATAATAGGATATCCTTATTTCTGACGATGGACGCTGCTACGCTTAATCTGCGCTTTTGACCCATGGATAAATGATAGGGATGATGGTCTTTATATTCTTGTAACTTGAACCTTTTCAGTAAAACATCTACATTTTCTTCAATCCTATCTTCATCCATATTTTGGAGACGATAGCTGTATGCAACTTCATCATAAACTCGCTGAGTGACAAATTGGAACTCGGGATTTTGAAATACAAACGTACATTCCTCGGGTACCTTCTTCCCTTTCACCTGTTTATCATAAAGTTCATATATCCCGGAAGTACGAATGAATTTCATGAGACTATGGAGCAATGTAGATTTTCCTGCTCCGTTTTTGCCAGTGATCGCAATCCATTCACCTTTATGGATAACCGCACTCGGAACGTGTATCTTCACCTCTTTTTGTAAATACCCCTTGAAATTCTCGAGTTTTACATTTATTTGCCCACACGAGTCAATCACTTTAGGAGGTGTGACAGAAAGATAATCCTCCCACGCTTCCGGATACCAGACCCCTACTGATTTCAATACTTCTCTACAGGTGTTTAAGATGTCTTCTTTACATCCATCTGCCACCACCTTTCCATTAGCATCAAAGAGAATAATCCGATCAATGATTTCCAGTACGTGATGCAGCTTATGTTCTACGATAAGTAACGTCTTATCTCCACATGTTGCTTTCACCGTTTCCCAAACTGCCTTTGTACTATCCTCATCTAACATGGCTGTGGGTTCATCCAAAAATAGAGTCTGAGGATGAAGAGCGAGAGCGGAAGCAATGGCAAGCTTCTGTTTCATCCCCCCTGATAATGTGGATATTTGTGTGTGTTGATCCTTCAGCTCTAACTTCACATTTCTTAACAGGTCTTGAATAATCTGCGGCATTTCATTCCTTGGGATTTGTCGATTCTCTAAGACAAAAGCGATTTCCTCATCTACATAAGGCATACAAAATTGAGAGTCTGGATCTTGAAACACGCATCCTCCAGATTCTGGTAGTTCCAATGAGTCAGCTTTCATGGGAACCTCTATGGAATGGGGAATCACTCCTGATAAAACGTGAAGGAGTGTTGATTTTCCGCATCCAGAAGGGCCTAAGAGCAAAACCTTTTCTCTTTCCTTTATCGATATGGTTACATCTTTAAATAATAGTTTTTCTGAACCTGGAAATTTTAGGCGCAAATTTTCAATATGCAAATGCCTTCACTCCTTTAATGATTCAACGCATCATATTCCTCTTGATCGGCTCGCCTTACTAAACTGGTAACTCCTGTTTTCTCTAATGCACCCACCAAATAATAGGATCCTATCCCTGCAATGATAATCGATCCAAGTAACCTTGCAGCAATGAACAAAATTAAATTCCAGACAACTAGATCCCCCATATATCCTTTAAAGTAATCCATCATAATTGAACCAACTGCGGAGCCGACAGCAGCAGTACAGACCACATAGATATCATGCCTTTTATAACGAGTGGTAAAGAAAATGAACTCAGCAAGTAATCCTTGTATGATACCGAATATCAGTACCTCGAGGCCCCATTCTGAGCCCATTAGAAATTCCCCGGAAGACGCTGCAATTTCTGCTAATAACGCGACGCCTGGTTTACGAATAATCAAAAATGCCACTGTAGCCGCCATGAACCACATGCCATAGATCAATTGATCGGCATGTAAACCGAATGGCTTGAGCATATTGTAAAGCGGTCCCCAAATCTTATAAATCACTCCGAACATTAGGGAAACGACAACCGTTACTAAAATGTCAGTCAGCTTTAACCTAGACATGCATTTCACCTTCATTCCTTTTTGGCTTAGAAGAAATAGTCTGCTGATACGGCCATTTTTCAAGCGTATAGGCCATTTCCCAAAACTGTAATTCATAGATACTGCTCAGTATGAAATTTTCTTTCATTCTTTCTTTATCTGTCTCTGTCATGGTGTCTGCCAATGAATCAAGTCGATGAATCTGTTCTTCCACCAACTCGCGAAACCATTCGCCTCCATAGGCTGCAATCCACTCCCGATAAATTGCCTCCTCAGGTGTACATGATTTCAGGTGTTCACCGATCTCATAATATAGCCAATAGCAAGGGAGAATGGCTGCGAGTATATCTGCAAGACCACCATATTGCGCGGATCGGTACATGTGTGAGGTATAGGCATACGCAGTTGGAGCAGGTTTGAACTGTTTTTTTTCTTGCTCTGAAATCCCTAAACGCTTTGAGAAATTTTCATGAAGAGAAAGCTCCGCTTCATTTGTCCCTACTGCGTGTGAAGCCATTCTTGAAGTTGTATATAAGTCCGTTGCCTTTGCTGCACCAAGCGCCTGCACCTTTGAGAAATGTGAAAGGTAATAGGCATCCTGCAAAATGTAAAACCTGAAGTTTTCTAAGGGGAGTGTTCCATCACCAATTCCTTTGACGAAAGGATGCTGAAAACTGGCCTCCCAAATTTCCTTCACTTCGTTTCTTAAATAAGATGAATATGTCATACGATTTCTCCTTTTCCAGACGACCCGAAATGGGCAACAAAAAAAGCCACTTTCCATTATGCATACAGCATACAGAAAGTGGCTTGAGATCAGAATGATAAAATACGATTCTATGCGATCGTCAAAAACCACTTCCCTACGCTGGTCTCAACCAGATCAGGTTCAAAGGGTCTTAAAGTCACACTTTAATCTCAGCCTTTAATAAGGCACCCCTAGTGGATCGTCTTATGAAATTTTGTATTCGATGTTATCGTACCATGATTCTTTTTCTTGTCAACACAAAAGTCGTAGTCATTCATCCGCCCTCATATTAGCTTCACCGGTTAAATCCCATGATATCAATGCGTAAACTTGTCATCTTTTTCTATAAAAAAATTCTTAATCTATTGTGAGAATTCATTTCACTCCAACTGATATCGGTGAATTAAAATACAAATAAAGGGATAATCATTAACCTTTAAGGATGGGCTTCTGATCAAGATTCATCCCTACCATTATTTAAACCAGCCTTTTTCTTTTGATTGAGTGATGGCTTCGATACGATTTTTGACTTCAAGTTTGTCTAATATGGTAGAGATGTAGTTTCGGACTGTTCCTGTTTTGAGACTGAGTTCATCGGCGATTTCTCTTGTGTTTTTCCCGTCGGCAACAAGCTCAAGTACTTCTTTCTCACGATCTGTGAGGGGGTTTTCTTCGCCGTACACATCATCCATAAGTTCGGGTGCATACATCCGCTTTCCATCCATCACAAGTCGAATCGAGTATGCCAGTTCTTCGCTTGGGCTATCCTTTAATAAGTATCCCTTTACTCCTCCCTTTAACGCGCGTTGGAAGTAACCTGACCTTGCAAAGGTTGTAAGGATAATCACTTTGCAGTCTTCACCTTTTAGTTCCTCTGCAGCTTCTAGACCGGTCTTTTTAGGCATTTCAATATCCATAATACAAATATCAGGTTTCAGTTCGTGCACAAGGGAAATGGCTTCTTCACCGTTGCCCGCTTTTCCTACCACTTCCATATCGTCCTCTAAACTAAGCAATGATCCTAATGCACCAAGCAACATCCGCTGATCTTCCGCGATCACAATCCGAATCATTCCATTCCCTCCCTTTCTGTTTGTTTAATTACCTTGGGTACCTTCATAATCAATGTGGTCCCATTATCCGACATAATCTCCAAGCTGCCATTTACAAATTCTAATCGTTCCCTCATTCCAATCAGGCCACTGCCCTTGGACAGTGTGTAATCCCTTTGGATTCCCCGTCCATCATCTTTTACTACAATCGTCAATTCTTTATCCGACTCATCAATATCAAGCTGGCAGTACGAGGCTTTGCTGTGTTTGACCACATTCGTAACAGCTTCTTTTAAACACATACTTAAGATATTTTCCATAAAGAGTGATGCTTGAGGGAGTGTATTCGCATCATTCATCACAAATTCGATTTCAGCTGCCTTCAATAGTTGCTTTATCCGGACGATTTCATCTTTCAGCCTGATACCCCTCATTTGGGACACCATGGTTCTTACCTCACTTAATGCGGTTCGTGCCGTCTGTTGGACATCTTTTAATTCGCTTCGTGCTTGCTCCGGATCTTTATACACTAATTTCCGCGCAAGATCACTCTTTAAACCGATAAGAGAAAGTTTTTGGCCCAGTGTGTCGTGTAGATCCCTGGCGATTCTCTGACGTTCTTCTTGTTTGACCAAATCTGAAATGCGTTTATTGGCATCTTCCAATTGATCTTCCAGTTGTACTTGCTTATTCCGATTATAAATATTAAATGGCAATAGAATGACACTAATCCAAATGATCAGAATAAATGGAAACTGAGATAAAAATAATTCATTTTGCAGTACAAAATTATAATTGATCGATGCTGTCGTTAGTACTAAATGAATAATATAAAGGGTTAAGAAAGCGACCCGGTTCTTTATATTCCCGTTGTAGTATGCGATGTAAAAAGCAAAGTAGATAAAGTTGAATTGTATGGTCATCGTGATCGATATAGCGATTAGGATTGAAGTCCACAAATAAACCGGCCAATTCTTCGATAAGAAAGCGAAACGGAGCGAAATAAAGAATGCAATGGTCAATGATATCCCAACCACAATTTCAATCCTAGAGGATGACTGAAAGATAAAGTAGAATGGCAGGATGCTTATGATACTCCATATGTAAGGGGAAATTCCTGATCCCCTTTGAATATTGATTAGCTTTTTCGGCATTTGCACGTTGTACCCTCTTTTACTCACAGTATTTAGTGTATGTCTCCTATATTATGACATACACGAGTTAGATTTTCATATTCAGCTGCTTGGAATTTTCATTTTTGGAATAGCTCTTCTATCCCTTTGAAAATGTTTAATATTTTCGACTTTGTATAGATTTTTGTTTCTGCATGATCTCATAAGATTTAAGAATGATGTCTGTTAACACGTCACCTTTGTAAACACGACCAATTTTCGTGTTCTGCTGATAGTATTCTACGATTTCATCTAATTTCTCTGAAGTTTCTTTATCAACTCTTACATTAAGCTGTGTTTTTCCTTGATCCGACAAGGTTTTCATCCCCTTTGCTATCAGTTTAATAGCATTTGCTATCATGTTGTTATCACTAGTATATCAGATGCTTTCAGTTTTATATATGACTTATTCGAGGGAATTTGACGAAATCTGATAGATAATAGATTGTTTTGGTTTCGTTTCGAGAGGTGTAACAATCATGATGCACCACCTCAACAAAAAACACCCTCTACATTCGCATTTTAACGAATGTAGAGGGTGCAGCTCACTTAACTGATATGTGCTCCCCGCAGTAAGCAAGAATGAGACTCTTTTCCTCTTCTTCCAATTCAAAATCAAGATGAGACTCTGTGTTTTTTTCAATGATCGTGGATTGTACGATTCTTTCCCCATTCTCGTCACGAACAAAAATGGCTTTTATGTAAATACCCTGTTCTGAGTAAAGTTCATCATCTTCAGGGACTTCGATATCAAGTGCCACTTCATAACGATCTCCACTTAGGATACCGGTTGGGTCTCTTAATTCTTCTACATGGTGATTTGTAATATTCATTCATCTAACTTCCTTTCAATGTGGAACAGGTTTCTTCCTTCTTCCTATTATACACCTTATAACACTCAATTAAATAACGAATTCCCTTCCTGACCTCTAAAGGATATGTTTAGGCTTCCTCTTTCAATTTTGTTATAATCCAATTAGAAACAATGAGTAAGGAGAGATCTTTTTGAATTCTAAAGAGATGCAAGAAAAAATCATCCAAAATTATCAAAAGGACGAGCATATGATGATTCTGATTTTTGCACAATGGTGTGTAAATCACGATCTTGATCCAGCTGCCCTTTACCAAAAAGCCTATCCCTATCAGAAAGAAAATACGGCACTTCTCCAGGGAATTGACTTGACCGTGCCGAAAGAAGAATCAGAAGAAATTCCTGACACCACACTACTAGGTGTCCTATCCTTATTCGGAAATGACGATTTGGCTCATGTTGTAACAGAAGAAATCAGCAAACGTGCTGATAATAAGAAATAACCAAGAGAGGGACGGACCTTATTTAAGGTCCGTCCCTCTCTCTTCAATCACATAAAATCGAAGTAGTAGCGGATGATGTGAAAGAAGATTGGTGAGGTATAGGCTAAGCTGTCGACACGATTGAGATAGCTTTCTTTTAATGAAGCGAATCTTTCTTGATCTCCGATAAGAAGGTCCCGTTTCAATACAGAGATCGTCAAGCTGCCTACAAAACCACTGATCGCGATGATCAATCCGGAAAGGATTCCAAATTTCATGTCGAGTGGTGTTAAGTAAGGATAGATGAAATAGGACACGAGGGTCGTAACGAAAACAGCAGCAAGAAATCCTTCCCATGTAATGGCAGGGTTGGAGGTGGGAACTACCTTTTTCTTTCCAAGGTAGATCGATACTACAAATTGAGCAATGTCGCTTACTTGCGTCAACACGACTAAGAACAGGACAAGATTCCCACCATAAGTAGGGTTCGCTACCTGGAAATATGCAAGATGGCTCAATCCAAATACCATCAGCATAAGCCCCCACTGGGTAGAACTGACAGAACGAAGAAACCCCAGTGTCCCCTTACCCAGTAATCGAGGCAGAGGCAACAATAAAAACACATAGACGGGAATAAACACGATGAACATCCCATACCACCCAATATAAATCCAATAAAACTGAATCGGAATGGAAAGGTATGCCCAAAGAAATATACGTCTATCTGCCTTTCTTGTTTTCATCATCGAGAAATACTCTTTAAGTGAAAAGAAACAGAGCATCATCAAAGAAAACATGGAAATGAAGGGATTAAATAGGGTGGCTAAACAAAAAACTAGAAACATCCCCCACCATGTTTTCACACGGGAAGAAATTCTTGAGAAGTCTTTATCCCTTTGATTTCGTTTGATCTGTATAAATAATACATTGACTACAACCAATCCAATAAAAATTATAAATAATGTCCAAATCGCCGTATCCATTTTCCCCCTCCTAATCGGCATACTGTATAATTAAGCATATGGGAATTTCTACTACTTTAAAAGGGGAAATGAGCGATGGAAGAAAAATATATTTATATCTTGCTAACCGATACAGGAACTCTATTCACAAAATCCATAAAAAAATACACAAAAGCACCGTATAACCACGCTTCGATTTCTTTTGACTCCGAGTTAAATGAGCTTTACAGCTTCGGCCGCAAACATCCAAACAACCCTATTAATGGAGGGTTTGTCAAAGAAGATATCTTTCAAGGAACTTACAGCAAATACCCTGATACTACATGTGTGATTTATCGACTAAGGGTAACATCTCGAAATATCGAAAAAATGAAACGTGTTTTAAATGTGTTCAAGAGGAGCCGTCATAAATTTCTTTACAATCTATTAGGTGTGTTTGGGGTATCTTTGAATGAGCCTATAGAATTCAGTAACTCATACTTCTGTTCCCAGTTTGTAGCGGAAATCCTTCAACGCTCAGGGATAAAGCTATGGGATAAGCTCCCTGCCTTAATCACTCCTGAAGACTTCAGAACTCATCCAGACTTGCATCTTATGTATGAAGGGAAATTGGTTGACTACAAGCCACTCAAACGAAAAAGGGCAAAATAATCCCCCCGAAATTTTTAATTCGAGGGGGATCATATATATTTACGCTTCATCTACCGCTTGAAGAAGACCAAACAGGAAATCATAGATAAGTTCATAAACAGCGAGCATGGTCAGCCCTTCATGAAAATCAGGGTGATCGTTCAGAGTGATATTCAAGTCCCACAATCCATCGTCCCCGTTAAACAACAGATCATAAGAAGATTCACCATGAAGAATATCTTCCAGGAATCCCTCGATTTCACTTCGGTATTTTTTTTGGAGTTTTAGTCCAAGCATTGCGTCATAAGAACCGAACACATCATCCACTTCTATTGAAACAGCTTCCACACCAATCACAGAAAACCAAAGCGACTCAAGAAAAACAAACTCATTTTTCCGTTCTTTCAAGTACGAGATTGGCTGGTTAAGGAACACAACGGTTTCTGTAGCGATCGGTTCTTCCGTTTCTTTATCACAACGCTCTATGTAAGACTCTTCAAAACGTGTTGCTTCTTCTGGTGAGATCAGTTCGTTTTCATCCAGTAAGCCGTGATTCAGGGCATATTCCTTTTCTCGGGCAAATAAAGAAACGCTCCCCATTGATTCTTTTGTATCTTCTATATACTGTAACAATCTTTTTTGTAACATGGTTTTTCCTCCGTTTGTGTAAAATCTATACTTCTTGTATGCGCTACTCTACCTGTAAGTATACAGGGCAGTGATCACTGCCAAGGACTTCAGAGTGAATTTCAGCACCTATTATTGAAGGGGATAGTCGTTCCGAGACAATAAAATAGTCTATTCTCCAGCCGATATTCCGTTCCCGGACTTTACTCATGTAAGACCACCAGCTAAACGCTTCATCCTTTTGTGGATGTAATCTCCGAAAACTATCGACAAACCCTCCTTGGAGCAGTGCCGTCATTTTTCCCCGTTCTTCGTCTGTAAATCCTGAATTCCCTCGATTTGATTTGTCGTTTTTCAGGTCGATTTCAGTATGTGCAACATTCAGGTCCCCACAGAGTATAACAGGTTTGCGGGAATCCAACTCAAGTAAATATTCCCTTAAAGTATCTTCCCATTCCAAACGCTCTCCGATTCTGGATAAGTCCCTTTTAGAATTTGGGGTATAAACATTCACCAAGTAAAACGAATCAAATTCACAGGTTATGATTCTTCCTTCGGATTCGATATGTTCCTCACTGAAACCATAAGAAACACTCAGTGGTTCCTGTTTCGTAAATACTGCAGTCCCTGAGTAGCCCTTTTTCTCAGCATAGCTCCAATACTGATGGTATCCCTTTAAATCCAAAGCGATCTGACCTTCTTGAAGCTTTGTCTCTTGTAGGCAAAAAATATCAGCGTCCATACGATGGAAATAATCTAAAAAGCCTTTTTTTACACACGCTCTAATTCCGTTTACGTTCCATGATACTAGTTTCATCGTACTCATTCTAACTCCTTTACTCTTCACTATATCTCTTTTTATCCTACCATAAAATCATATCCCTTCGTTCATTATACTGGAATAACATACGGTTAAAATGATTATTATTTTAATATAATTATAAATTGAATCTTCATTATCGCACAATAAAAACCATGCGTTAGCATGGTTTTTAGGTTTATTTCTTTAGATTATTGAAGCGGGTAGAGGTTCTATTGCCTGTTTTTCTCCCTTTTGAGTCGGTACGAGCTGTGCGTTTCTTATCTGACTTTTCAGAAGGCTTTTCTGTTTTAAAGCCTGAGGAATTCATTTCAGTCTCTGATTTACCTCTGACGTACTCTTTTCCTCCGCTTCTTTTTTTCTTAGTCCCTTGTCGCTTATCAATCTTCTTCTTAGAACTTGATTTAATAGAAATGGTATTCCCGAGATTCTGCTTCTGAATGCGACTATTTAACTCTGTCTCAATCTCATCGAGCATTCTTCGTTCCTCTGAAGAATAGAGAGTATAAGCTAAACCACTTTCACCGGCTCTACCGGTTCTTCCAATCCGGTGAAGGTAGCTTTCTGCATTGTCCGGCATATCATAGTTAAATACGTGAGTAACGCCTTCAATATCAAGCCCTCTTGAAGCCACATCCGTCGCCACTAACATCGGTACTTCCCCTGCTCTAAATTGTTCCATAACAACCTCCCGCTTCTCTTGCGGGAGGTCCCCATGAAGTTCAGCAACCTTAAATCCTTTAGATTTAAGTACTTGATATAATTTCGTCACCCTGCGTTTCGTTCGACAGAAGACGATGGATTTACCAGGTTGAAATGCCTCCATTAATTGAATAACGGTTTCTTGCTTCGCCCGATCCACCGTAAAAATGGCATATTGATTGATGGAAGTGGACTTCTCAGCTTCTTCCACTTCTATATATTCAGGAGATTTCATATATTTACGACCCAATTTTTTAATCTCTGATGGAATCGTTGCAGAAAATAACATCGTTTGGCGCTTTGCCGGTGTTTTTATTAGGATTTCCTCGACCTTATTTAGAAAGCCTATTTGCAATAATTGATCCGCTTCATCAATGACCAAAAAAGTAAGTTTAGATAAATCAAGATTCCCTTTTTTTACATGATCAAGGAGTCGACCCGGTGTTCCTACTACTATATTAACATTCTGCTCCAGTTCTTTTATTTCTTCCTCATGACTTTTACCACCATAAACCGAGAGAACGCTAATTCCCTTATTTTTCTTGGTTAATTTCCTTATTTCACTTGTAACCTGTATGGCCAGTTCACGTGTCGGGGTAATAATCAACGTCTGTATGTGACCTGTATTCGTTTTACTCTGCTCCAAAATCGGTAAAGTGTACGCAAAGGTTTTGCCGGTACCGGTCTGAGCCTTCGCCATGACATCTTTTCCCTGCATGAGGATAGGGATCACCTTTTCTTGTATTCGCGTTGGTTTATCTATTCCCTTATGTGTTAAGGTTTTCTGGAGGTCTTTAGAGACTCCTAATGATGTAAAAGAATTCAATGAACATTCCTACTTTCTTATGACGAGATAGACTTGTCTACTAATAGTGAAGGTTTTATGGGGAAAATGCAAGAACAAAAAGGACCCCGGAGCGGGATCCTTTAGTCCTTCTCTTCCATTCCTTCAGCCAACAGCATTTATCTCATCAGATTAAATTTCTCATATTTCCTTTCTCTCTCATTCCCTTTTCATCATCTCGGTTATTTCCTGAAAGAGTTCTTCTCTCATCTCATTCACCTTTGAAAAATCCATTGCCTTTATATAAATGGATTCAAGTTGCCCCCGAAGGCATTTGGCTTCTTTAAGAAAGGAGATTGCTTCATTCATTTTATCTTTATAGGCTTTCGTCGTTCGCTCAATATCAACGGCATATTTCTCATCGGTATCCTGTGCAATACAAGCCGCATACATATCAATGATTTCATCAGAGTCCCGGTCGGGGAAATATTCATGTGGTGCTGTACTATCGAAAATGGCGATGCCCTTTTCTCGAAAGATCAGCATATCAAGACTATTGGGGTCAAAACCGCAATGATACACTTCAACGTCATAACCCTTCTCTTCCCCTGCATTAGCGATTTTCTTTAACATCGTGGATTTCCCTGAACCTGCACGTCCTTTGATAAAATAGCGCTTATCGACATCCTCCGTTAAGTTCTGAATGTAGTCTACTGCGCCGTCTGGTGTTGCTGCTCCTAAAAACCGATGTTTGACTGTTGAGGACTTAGAGAGGACTTCTTCTTTAAAGAAGAGTGAAATTAACTCTGACGTTAATTCATTCGCTTTCGTGAAGTTCATATTGGAAATGTAGATTTCTTCAATCTCGTCATGGGCTCTCAGAGATTCGGCAAATGTCTGGTATGCCTTCTGAAAGAAGGAGGTAATTTCACGATTCAAGATGAAAACCTCATCCTTATGCTGTCTCAGCTGTGTGGAATCCCAAGCAACCCCTAAATTAACATATTCTTCAATGACGCCTGGGGCCTTGGGTTCGATAATATGAGGAGCCGTTCCATCTACAATCCCAATCCCGTATTCTGGGAAAAGAATCCCATCGACCGACTGATTATCAGAAGCGCAATGCAAATAATCAGCATCCACTCCTTTTTCCTCAAATCGTTCTCCAATCGCCTTCATTAAGGAAGATTTCCCTGTTCCGGGACCACCTTTTAAGATATACAATCGCTCCATTCCATCCAATACTGAATCATAAAGACTGTAAAAACCTTTTGCCGTATTACCTCCAGCATAATAATGACGAATCTTTCCTGTCATGAAACCACCCTTTCATACCATTTCTTTAAAATATGTTGGGGGACGAAAATAGGTGTATACCCAAACTAAATAGTCAGGAGAAAATCTAGCTCCTATAGTGATCAACATGAAACATTCAAAAAACAAAAAAGCATCTCCCTATAAGGAAATGCTTTTTGAAAAAATCATATAATCAATCATCACCGTTTAGAAAATCACCGATTCCACCCAATATACTTCCTTCCCCGGTGGAACGTCCTCCACCTTGAGGGGCATTTGCATAGATTCGTTCTGCTAATCGGCTGAACGGAAGTGACTGAATCCAAACAGTACCTGGACCTCGAACGGTAGCAAAGAACAATCCTTCTCCACCAAGAAATGCAGATTTGATTTTGCCAACGTACTCGATAGTGTAATCTATTTCTTTCGTCATCGCCACTAAACAACCAGTATCCACTCGTAGAACCTCTCCAGGCTGGAGGTCTTTTTTATAAATCGTTCCGCCTGCGTGTAGAAAGGCTAACCCGTCCCCTTCTAGTTTCTGCATAATAAACCCTTCTCCACCAAAGAATCCTGTGCCTAATTTCTTTTGGAAATCGATTCCAACGGATACTCCTTTGGCCGCACAAAGAAAAGCATCTTTCTGACAAATCACTTTCCCTCCCAATTCGCTCAAATCAACTGGAATGATCTTACCTGGATATGGGGCAGCGAAGGATACATGCTTCTTCCCCATACCCTCATTAGTGAATACAGTCATGAATAAGCTTTCCCCTGTTAGGATACGTTTGCCTGCACCTACTAGTTTCCCAAGAAATCCACCTGCACCGTTTCCTTGTGCTCCGTCTCCGAAAATCGTTTCCATCCCGATTCCGTCTTCCATCATCATCATTCCACCAGCTTCAGCTACAGCACTTTCACCTGGATCCAATTCTATTTCGACAAACTGCATATCATCTCCGTGCAATTTGTATTCAATTTCGTGTGAATTCATCCCATCTTCCTCCTCTAATGACAAGTCTATGTACCTATTCTTCAATTGACAGCGTTTTTCCTTCTTACATCTCATATTCATAATAGTAAGATTTCAAAATAAAAACCCCCGTCTTGAAGACGGAGATTTTTCCTTCATTATGGTCTTGGGATGTTCTTCCCATAAAATATTTCGTCCATTTCCATTTTTACCTTGTCAGTAATTTCATCCATTTCACTTTCTTCGAGTCTATCTTTGGTGTAACCAAATAAATAGTTGTTTAAATCGAACTCTTTCAGTTTACATTTTGTATGAAAAATGTTTTGTGGATAGACATTCACATCAATCATATCGTACTCGTCTTTGATTTCTTCCGGAATGTAGTTTTGTATTGAATTAATATCATGGTCAATAAATAATTTTCGTCCGTTAATATCACGTGTGAATCCTCTCACCCTGTAATCCATTGTCATGATGTCTGTGTCGAATGAATGAATAAGATAATTCAATGCTTTAAGAGGAGAAATTTCCCCACAAGTAGATACATCTATATCTGCCCTGAATGTAGAAATCCCTTCATGAGGATGATACTCAGGATACGTATGAACCGTAATATGACTCTTATCAAGATGCATGGTCACTGTTGAAGGTAAAGGACCTGGTGATTCATCAAAATGCTCAGTAGGTACTTCTACGATCGGTCCTTCTGAAACCAGGATTGTTACACTTGCGCCTTGAGGGACATAATCCTGTTTGGATATGTTTAATACATGTGCCCCAATGATATCCGACACATGTGTCAGTATCTTCGTCAAGCGATCCGCATTGTACTGTTCATCGATATATTCAATATATGCTTCACGTTCTTCACGGGTCTTTGTATAACAAATATCATACATATTAAAACTTAATGATTTCGTTAAGTTATTGAATTCATGTAGTTGGATTCGTTCTTCATGTGACAATTTCATTGTGCATTTCCCCTTATATGTAAAATTTGTGAGTATGCTCTATTCATATATCTTACCCAGACCGAACCATACTAAAACAGGTTCTTTAGATTGAAAATAGTGTAGAATGGGTAGAGGACTTAACATAGTATTTCACTCTTGTGAGTCGAAATCGAGTATTCTTTCAATCTGCGAATGCATAAGCAGAAGAATGACCGATCAGGGAACACCTCTCCCTTTTTACTTTTTAGATGAATTGGTTACAATGAAAGATAGAATGGAGTGTTAGGAATTGAGACGATTATTTATTCTTATCCTGATAGTTGTGGTTGCCTATATTTCAAAACCCGCTTGGGAAGAAAAAGTTGATGCAGCGGGAATCGATTCGGTACTCACCAAAATGGAAGACCTGAAAAACAGTCCTAAAGTAAAGGACACCTTTGATCAAATCTACAATGAAGTGAACCTTCTTCTCATAAAATTGGACGAATCCTTCCGTGATTTAGAAAACACATCTCAATCAAAGAATGAGGAGCCTGTTGAAAAACCCACTTTATCAATGCCGAGTGAGCAAACGTTCTCTATCTATAATATTGAAATAGGAGATCCTAAAAAAAAGGTTGACGAGGAACTCGGGGAAGCAAAGAGACACTCCATCAATGAATATGGAGTTTCCTGGTATGCATATCATGAAAACTACCGGAATTTCTTGATGGTCTCTTATGATCAAAATCAACAAGTAAATGGTCTTTATACCAATCAGGACCTCCTTACTTCTAAATCTGGTATTAAAATGGATGTACCTAAAGAAGTTGTCCATAATGAACTTGGTAAACCATTGAAGAATATTAGAAAAGGACTGACTTTGTACCAACTTCGGGATAACGGTGAACAGGAAGTATACAAATCGGATGGAAGCTACGTGACTGTATTCTATGACAAACACGAAAATGATACTGTCACGGCAATTCAAATCATCGACGAGAACCTAGAAGAAGCGAAGAAGGAATTTTATTCTGAAGCAAGCCCACAATTGAAAGAGGGGTTTGAATTCCAGCTATTCGATTTAACGAACGCTACCCGGGTGGAGAAAGGGTTGAATGTTCTATCATGGGATAGTCAAGTCAGAAACACAGCCAGAAAACATAGCTTGGATATGGCGGAACAAGACTATTTCAGTCATACGAATCTGGAGGGGCAATCACCCTTTGACCGAATGGAAGAAGATCAGGTAGCCTTCCAAACTGCCGGTGAGAATTTGGCCTACGGTCAGCTAAGTTCGATATTCGCTCACGAAGGACTGATGAATTCTAAAGGCCATAGGGAAAACATCCTCCAATCCCATTATGAGCATTTAGGAGTTGGGGTTGCCTTTAATGACAAAGCACAGCCATATTACACAGAGAACTTTTATAGTAATTAGGTGAATAACGATAGGATAAACAAAAAAAGCAAGTGGAGATGGCTCTCTACTTGCTTTTCTTGTGTTTATGACGAGCTCTTATGATCATTTTGATGGAGGAATGTCGCATCCATTTTCATCACATGACATTCCATCTGTTCCGAGTGGTTGAAGTGGTGATGTTTCCTTCTCCTCTTTCCACACTTTTCGGATCGAATTTAAGAATACGTCGCTCGGTTGTGCACCAGAAATCGCATATTTTCGGTTGATGACAAAGAACGGAACTCCTTGTACACCAATTTGTCTTGCTTCTTCTTCATCGGCACGAACCTCTTTGGAAAAGTCATCGCTATCAAGGACCGCTAAAGCTTCCGTTTCGTTCAACCCGGCCTGTTTGGCAAGCGCGACAAGGGTATCTTTGTCTCCGATATGCTTTGAAAGTGTAAAGTGGGCGTGTAACAGAATTTCAGTCATGCCAGCTGCTTTCCCCTTGGATTCCGCATATTTCGTCAGTCGATGAGCATCAAACGTATTAGTAGGGATACTCGTGTCGAAACGGAAATCTAATCCCACAGTCGCAGCTTGTTGAGTCATACTGTCTGTCATACCTTTTGCCTGTTCAAGAGTTGTTCCATACTTTTGGGAGAGAATCTCCTGAATGCTTTTAGTAGTATTGACAGGGGCATTGGGATCCAACTCAAAGCTTTTAAAAGAGATTTCCACTTCATTTCTTTGAGTAAACTGCTCTAGCGCTTCCTCTAAATGACGTTTCCCTATATAACAAAAAGGACATACATAATCTGACCAGACTTCGATTTTCATTGCAATACACCTCAATTATCGTTTTCATTTCGTACCGTATCGTATCACAATCTGTTCCATTATTCGTGAAATATGCTCATGAATCAATATTTCGGAGGTTTTCTCCTCGTCCTTCTCTGCACTCTGGCTCCGTGACATCGATCACAAATCGGGAATCCGAAATTCGGTGGAAGTTTCTTTCCGCATTGCTTACAGGTTTGTGTTAAACTTGTGACCTCTGTTCTCAGGCTTTCATGAACCCCATCAGCAATTTCACTTCTAATTCGCTCCCAGTAGTATGCTTCGGTCTGTCTTCCCAAACGATATAGGAATAAGAGGTGCAATCCCACAGATTTATAGGAAACCTCTTTCTGTTCAAGGTTTTGATTCTTTATTCTTGGTTCTGGTAATTCGTCTCCATTTACGATGGCATACATACATTCAAGCCACTGCTCGGTTAACTGAGCCTCTTTTTTAGAGAATGGAAGATGCAAAAATCCATAAAGGTCATTTAAGGAGAGTTTGGCTTCAATGTCTGTGTCACGGATTAACGTATATAATTCTCTCTCTTCAAAGAGTGCCGACTTCTCTGTTCCAAAAGGACTTTTGAACTTTTCCCATAAATAAAAAAACGTATCCAGGTCATGGTGATAACGTTGAAATCGTTCAAATACACCACTCGTAGGGGCGATGGCAAATGTTTGGAGAGATTGATCATTTTGTTCTAAGAGATGTTTCATCACCTTGATATCCTTTGTGAAAGCGACCTTACCCTCATTGTACAGGCCTTTTCTCCCTGCTCTTCCAGCAATTTGCTTTACTTCTTGTGAAGTCAGCCTCCTTCTTCTGGTTCCGTCAAATTTATCGGTTTCCAGAAAGACGATTCTCCGTATTGGTAAGTTCAGGCCCATACCGATTGCATCTGTAGAAACGATTAAATCTGTTTTCCCATTGATGAATTGCATCATTTGTTTCCTCCTCGTCTCGGGAGGCATACTTCCATAGATCATGCTGACTTTATGACCGTTATTCTGTAATCTCGAAGCTGTGTCCAATACTTTCTTTCGTGAAAAACAAACAACCGCATCCCCTTTTTTTGCATGACGCAGTTGAAATTCCTTTGGTTCCACTTGTAAAGGGATATCTCTTTTATAGTTATGGATTTCCATTTGCCCGTCTCCTACTAATTCCAGTAGGAGCTCACGGACATTTTCACTTCCGATGATATGCACTTCTTTCGCGTTCGCTTTTGTAATTGCCCTGTACCAAGAGAATCCTCTATCTTTATCGGCAAGCATTTGGGCTTCATCGATCACAATCACGTCATATTCGTCTTTTTCACGGAACATTTCTACCGTGGAGGAGACATGGTTTGCTAAGGGCATTTCTTTTTCCTCTTCCCCTGTTTTCAAATTACAAGGGGTTCCATCAGCATTTAAAGTATCGAAAACTTCCAGTGCTAAAAGACGAAGTGGTGCTAAATACAAACCGGTCTTAGCCTGTTTCATCCGATTGATGGCATAATGGGTCTTTCCAGTATTCGTTTCCCCTATATGGAGAATATATTTGATATCTCCTCGGAATGAAGGGCTGTATTCCCGTCCGAAAATGTCTTTAAGCATGCGTTCTTCTTCTTCTTGCTTCCGCTTTAACTCGGCTAATTCAGCAGCCTTTCTATTCTCCTGCTCCAAAACATCTCTCTCATACATTGAAAGATGAGTTTCCAAATCAAAAGGGACTTCCGCAAGCTTCTTTAAATCGACCACATATTCCTCTTGAATGAGATTAAAGAACGAGGATTTTAATGTGAGGAGAAAGTGATGACTAAGTCTGCTCAATCGTTCTTCTGAAAGCTTCTGTCCAAATGCATTCTCATAAGCAGTCAGTAATTCCTCAGGTATATGTTGAAACAGAGATCGATAGACAACCTGCTCAGAGTGGTAGAAGACAAATCGCTCATATGGAAATAAATAGGTTTCATATTCCCATCCATGTCCGTCCCAATGCTCGTTCTTTTTGTGAATGGAACCGGTGAATTCTAATAAGAAGTCTGAAACCGTTGTGAAGGAATCACTTGTGAATGTGCCTTCCTCTTCTAATTTTTCTTCCAGTAAATAGGGTTTAATTGGTCGGTATTTCGTTTTTATGCTGATATCATGGATAAGTTTTTTGGCTAATAGAAAGCGCAATTCCACATACCAATGGCGTTCACGTTCATCCATTTGATCTTGAATGAAGGATAAAATTTCTTTTTGGATTTCCTTTTGGAGACTAGCCTGTTTTCTCTCTTTGTTTTTCTTAAGAAAGGTTTCCCTTTCACGTTGATGACGCACCTTCCACTCGTCTTCAGATGGTGGGTTTTCCTTCAGCCAATCTAATAGATGAAATGGATGGTAGTCTCTGATTTCATTTCGAAACAATTTATTGATCAGTTTCTTATCCGTTCCTTCAATATCATAGCCTTTCTCTCTTAGAAATGCTTTCTTATGACTTCTAAGGACATCGTTCGTCACTTTGTTCAGCCAACTATTCATCCATACTTGATGGAAATACGCCTTTCTAGCTTTCACGTAATCCTCAAATGATGGACAGTGTTCATGTTTCACCAAGAAGGAACTAATATCATCCTCGATTTTTTGTTTTGATTCCTCGATGGCTTCTTCTCGAAGTTGTTGAAGCTTTTGCATGGTATGACCCCTTTTTTCGTTTAACAAATGTTCTTAGTTGCTTGTATTATTGTATGTAGTTCTTCTTTATCTAGTAATTCTCTTCCTTACAAACAGTACATTATAGCACACAGGCTGTGTTTGAAGTTGTATGTCCTTTACAAAAGGGCATGAATGTTATGACTTATGACTTCTTCTTCTCTATTGCTCTTCCAACCGCTTCGGTCAGTTCCTTCGTGAGTTCAATCACCATTCTATCAAATGTAGATTGAAGCAGCTTTCCAATTGAACTGGTGGCTTCAATTTCTAAACTTCCCGTTATTCTAGTTGTGCAATCATTTATTTCTTGAGAGTGAAAAAATCCCTCTCCATTGAAATGTTGATTTATCCCATTTAAGGTAAACTTCACTTTGGTTGGTTCCTTCCATTCCGTTATCAAAACCTTTACATGAAGCTTTTTCCTCATCACCCCATAATGAATGGTGAATGTCCACGTGGAATGAACATCCGACAAAATGGTGTGCCCCTTATACCCAGGAACGAGGGGAGCCCAAGCGTTCATATCACGAATAAACTCCCATACATTTGCTCGTGATTCATGCACATCAATTTGATGCATTCCTTTTGCCATTCGAATCCCCCTCTTTTCTCATTGAATAGAAATGTCCGTGAATAGTATGTGGGATAGAAATCAAATATGTCTAAAAAGCAGGGAAATAAAGAGGCAAGAGATCGAAGCCTCTTTGCTTTTAAATGATGTTTTTGACAATCTTGATCACTTCTTGCAGCTCTGTCACTTCATAATCAGGGATGACTTCTTGAGGTCTTTGCTGACGGCGATTAATCCAAACCGTTTTAATGCCAAGTCGTGATGCCCCAAGAATGTCTGTTTGTAAATTGTCCCCCACCATGATGACTTCTTCTTTTTGAAGCTGTAGCCTTTCTAATGCATGCTGGAACATCGCACTATCTGGCTTCCCTTTCCCTATATCCCCTGAAATAATGACCTCTTTAAAGTAAGGGAGCAGTTCAGGAGTCTTATCAAGCTTTGTATTCTGCAAATGGGGGGAGCCATTCGTTAATAATACTAGTTGAAAATTCCCCTTCACCTCATTTAATACTTGAAAGGTATCCTCATATACATATGGCCGTTGCTTTCTTTCTGTGCGAAATCTTTCGGACAATTCTTCCCCCAGTTCTGCATCGGAAATGCCGATGGTTTCTAATCCTTTGGTCCAGGCTTTTCTGCGGTATGTAGGAACGATTTCCTTCATTTTTTGGAATCGATCATCATGGGTATCCAGGAAATCCCCCCAAAGCCCTTCGAAAGGATTGATTCCGATATTCTGTGTAAATTCATATGTATCATAACTTGCATAAAGCTTCTTGGCGGCTTCTCTGACATGTAGCTCCAACGCATCGGGATCGACTTCCACTTTCGTTTGTGCATGAAGGCAAGTAGCCTTAAAAGCTTCTTCAATACTTTTAGAGTCCCACAATAAGGTATCATCTAGATCAAACATTATGGCTTTAATCATCTGCGTCTCTCCTTCTCCGATTCTATTTATCGAACTTATAGTTTAGATTACAAGCAATGCGAGTATTAGTAAACCAGGAAATAAAATAATTACATCCGTTATTTTCAACATTTTTAGGGAATATAACTATAAACAATATAAATAGAGGTGAACCTAAAAATGTGGATTCTTTATGTAAGCATCGGATTAATTGTAGTTGCCATAGGTATGTTGGCTGTTTCTCTAATGAAAACGGTCAAGACAACAAGACCTGTTATAAATGAAATGAATCATACAGTGGCAAGCATTCAATCCAGAATGGATAAAATCTCTTCTGAAGCCACTCAGCTCCAGGAAACCCAAGGTGAGATTCAGGGAGATATTGAGTATAAAAAATCGGCAATCAATCATTTGGTTCAAGAAGCTAAACGAACACCAGAAATTATGAAGGAATTTGTAAAAAGCTTAAAGAAATAATGTGGAATCACCCTGCTATAAGAGCGGGGTGACTTTTTAAACGTATACTTGTTTACATAATATAATTACCGTACTCTCGGTAGTTCATTTCCTTCCTCCTCTATTTTCATGTTACAATCGATTAAACTATTTGTGAGGAGGTTTTGATATGAATAGATGGGCATTTGTATCGGACTTTGATGGAACCATCTCTAAGAAGGATTTCTATCATCTCATTTTGGAGAAATACTTTGCAGAAGGAAAAGAACTTTACGAAAAATGGAAGTCTGGAGCTATGAAAGATATTGAGTTTTTATCCCAAGTTTTCACATCCATCCACCAAAACGAAAGCCAAATTATTCAAGATATTCAATCCATCGAGCTAGATGGACATGTCTCTACGTTTATTCGTAAAGTCCAAGCACAAGGAGGAGTCTTCTATATTTTAAGTGCAGGGACGGACTATTACATTCAACATCTTCTTAAACATCATGGAATAACCAATGTAAAGGTCTATTCAAATGAAGGGTTTTATAAAGAAAAAAATGTACATATGAAGATTGATCCCGAACATCCTCATTACTCTGAGAGATATGGGATCGACAAGTCGAAGGTGATTACAATGTTAAAGGAAGAGTATGACACCATTTACTTTGCAGGTGACAGCGAGCCCGATAGCCACCCTGCAAAAGTAGCAGATGTCACCTTTGCCATGAAGGCTTTACCGGATATTCTTAAGGAAACCGAGACACCGTTTATTGAAGTGAACGACTTTCTAGACATTGATCAGTATTTAACAAAGCAAGGCTTACTAGGATAAGTCACTTTGCTAATTGTCCTCATTCGTGGTAAAGTTAACATGCCTCTCCCGAACATTCGCTTGTTGCGGGACACTTAACCATGTACGGACGGGAGGGGCCTCGATATATAATCAAAAGACGGGATTCTCAATTTGGAATCCCGTCTTTTTTGATTTTGGTAAATTAGAGTTGCTTTTCCCCGTCAATTTACAATCATCATCGAGAATTCCCCAATAAAAAAGCCAGCCCCCGATTGGGAACTGACTTGAGATACTGATGTTAGGAGCCACATTTGCCGTAATTTGATATAAGAAAGTTTTAAACCACCACTCCTCAAAGTGGGTGTTTGCAGAAGGTTTCCTGTCGTCCTCAATTCGTGGAGGCTTGACATTCCGACTTCAATGTAAAACTCCCTATTACAGTTTAAAGGTTAAAACTTCGTTATGATTACGTACAACGCAGCCTGTATTAGTATAATACACCATCATTTGAATCATTTCAACTATTATTTCTCAAACTCTAGAGATAATACATGTAAAAATTAGCACGAACGAAGGTCCGTCCCTCTTTCAATTATGCATCAAATACTTCCATTTTCTCCATTACGTCGCCGTTCTTCATTGATTTAGCGATGTCTATTCCTGAAGTGACTTTACCGAAAACAGTATGGACCCCGTCTAAGTGTGGTTGTGGCGCGTGTACGATGAAGAATTGGCTGCCACCTGTATCTTTTCCTGCATGTGCCATGGATAAAGAACCTTCTTCATGTTTATGTGGATTTCCTTCTGTTTCACATTTGATTGTGTAACCAGGACCCCCCATGCCATTTCCATTCGGACATCCGCCTTGACTTACGAAACCAGGGATAACACGGTGGAAGCTTAAACCGTTGTAGAATCCTTCGTTTGCTAGTTTTTCAAAATTTGCTACAGTTCCAGGTGCCTCATTTGGAAATAAATCAAATTCGATTTTTTCACCTGTTTGAAATTGTATGTATCCTTTTTTCGCCATTTCGAACAGCTCCTTTTCATTATAGGTCAATCAATATAATATCACTGAACATTTCTCATGTCACTTTAAAGGTCACAATTACTCGCATTTTATTAATAGTTTTTCACTCCATCTCTGAAATCTTCTTATACAGGTTGTCATGAAACTCGTCGTTGTCCAATAAGCTTTATAGAAGTCATTTTTCCATAATAGGAGTGAACTAAAGTGATTGAGAATGTATTAAACGGCATTGACATTGACCCGCAAGTAACCCTTCTCGTTCCTATTCTGTTGGTATTAGGGTATGCATTCAAACGGACTCCACACGTACCTGATTGGGTAATCATCTGGATCTTATTGGTTGTTGGTGTGGTAGTCAGTGGTTGGACATTGGGTTTTGATTTAAACGGCATCGCAAATGGATTCATCGCCACGGGGGCAGCCATCACGACTCATCAATCCGTTAAACAAACATTCTTTAACAGAGTACGTGATCGGAATAAACGAGAAAAGAAGAAATAGACAAAGAGGAAGGATTCTGGTCACCTCGACGTGAACCCTTCCTCTTCATTTATTTCGCCAATACTTCAATGAATTCTCTCATATAATCAGGTAAATCAGGAGGTCTTCGGCTGGAGACGATGTGGCCATCAGTTACGACCGGTTCATTCAACCACGTTGCACCTGCGTTTTCCATATCATCTTTAATGCCCGGTGTGCTGGTCACTTTTACACCTTTAAGAATGTTTGCTGAAATCAGCACCCATCCCGCATGACAGATTTGCCCGATTGGCTTCTTCTTAGTGTTCATAGATTGAACCATTGAGATGACCTCTTCATAGCGGCGGAGTTTGTCTGGTGACCATCCTCCAGGTACAAGGATTGCATCATAGTCTTCTGGATCAATTTCGTTAAATGCGTATTCTGAAACGATTGGAACGCCGTATTTACCAATGTATTCTTGATTGGCTTCTTCACCGACAATATGTACTGTCGCTCCTTCTTCTCGCAAACGCAAGACAGGATACCACAATTCAAGATCTTCGAAATCTGCACTTACTAATTGAATGACTTTTTTTCCGGTTAACTTCAACGGTATTCCCTCCTCACTAGTCTTCCATCTCATTGTCTAAGTTATAGGACAATATTGCAACCAATACCTAATTATACGGACTATATTTCTTAATGGTTTTAATGATGGTTTTTGTCTGAAAATAAGATACCAAGAATGCGGCTAATGTCATGAATGAACC
This sequence comes from uncultured Bacillaceae bacterium, assembly GCA_963787015.1. Classification (GTDB taxonomy): domain Bacteria; phylum Bacillota; class Bacilli; order Bacillales; family Bacillaceae_B; genus Rossellomorea. Next base: position 311,446 of record CAWBBM010000040.1, on the reverse strand, counting down.
ACACATGTATATAATAGTAGACACTTTTTTTACTGATTTTCTTTTCAAGAGACTCACCCTACCTTCGTTAATCATCCTTCGATTTATTATTTCCATTTTCTGCTTAAGTATGATGAAGAGAATCGATTTTTTGAGAAGGACCCAATTTCACAAAAACAGCAATGAACAAAAAAGAAGCTAATCCAGTAGCTTCTTTTTTGTTGCATGAGTAAAATGGTAGGGAGATTTAATCGGTGGATTCTTCCAATAATGTAATCAGAGCTTGTGTTCCGCTATTTCCTCCTCCATTGAGAGCCAGCTCCTCATATAATGAAAGGGCCAGTTCCAGACCCGGTGTACGTAGACCCATGTCTTTCGCAGAGTCAAGGGCGATTTTGAGATCTTTGATAAAATGCTTCACATAAAAGCCTGGTGCATAATCTTCATCAATCATCCGTGGAACCAAATTGCTAAGTGACCAGCTTCCTGCAGCCCCCGATGTTATACTCTTTAAAACGTTTTGTGGGTTCAAGCCAGATTTCTTTGCATATAGAAGTGCTTCACTGACACCGACCATATTCGATGCAATGGTGATTTGGTTACACATCTTCGTATGCTGTCCTGCGCCTGATTTCCCTTGATAAACGACATTTGAACCCAGAAGATCTAACAGGGGTTTTGCGGATCTAAATGCTTTCTCGTCTCCACCTACCATGATGGAAAGTCTTGCTTCCTTTGCTCCTATGTCACCTCCGGAAACCGGAGCATCTAATGTATTGATCCCCTTATCCATAGCGTATTCGGCGATTTTTTCTGCTAATTCTGGAGAAGAAGTGGTCATATCTATGGCTAGGGAATTTGGTTTTAAATGGTGTAGAATCCCACTCTCTCCAAGATATATGTCTTCTACATCAGCAGGATAGCCTACGATTGTTATGACAATATCCGAAGCTTCCGCCACTTCCTTTGGTGTATCAGCCCATTTTGCTCCGTTACGGATCAATTCCATGGCCTTTTCTTTTGTACGATTAAATAGTACCAACGGGAATCCGGCTTTCTGAATGTGACTAGCCATACTCTTTCCCATTACGCCAGTTCCGATAAATCCAATGACGGTTTTGTTTGAAAGTTCCTCCATTTACTCCATCCTCTCTTGATTTAACATCTACGTTTATTTTCAACTAGAATGATTGTGTTGTCCACTCTTTCACCCAGCTAAATTCAAACCGTAATGTTTAAACTCATGCGTACGGGGAAAACATTTAACATATTAAATAACGATATACTCGAATGGAGGAAAGTAGCATGAAATTAAATAAAACCTTACTTGTTGGAGCCACTGTTACCGCTGGGTCACTGGGATGGATGTTATCCTCGAAGGATAAGCGTAATCAGCTTCATAACATGAAAGAAGGATTGGTTACAAAATTCAAAAATCGAAAAAAAGAAGATTTGCCAGTAGATAAAGGCGGGAACCCGGACCCTTCCAATATTGAGGATAATTCCATGGTGAGCGAGGGTGCCATGACATCGGTTCAATATTACAATGAACAAAAACAAGATTAAAAAAGCTGCACCAGGGGGGTACCCCCCTGGTGCAGCTTTTATTTTAGTGAAAGAAAATAAACGGTCACAAATAAGAGAATGACAGTAGCTACAGCCGCCATTATTTTAATAATAACATCGGATGAAGTAAATGTTTGTGTGTTAATATGCTTTCTGGTCCGGAAATAATTTATGGTTGCACCAATTATGATAACTAATCCAACGATGATTGAAACAGCACTGATGCTGACGGACATTTTATCCTGCACGGGATTCCCTTGAAGAGAGTTATAATGCAGGCTTGTTGTCAAAAATCCTATTCCGATCATGGCAATTGCGGTTCGAATCCATGCCAAAAATGTTCGTTCGTTTGCCAGATGCTGTTGAATATATTTTGATTCCAGTGTCTCTTTCATGTCACTTCACTTCCTCGATTCTACCAATCCATGCACCGCCCCCGATAAAGCTCAGAAACGGTGCATGTTTTTTCATTTCAACCTTTCATCGACAGGTTAGCGTATGGCACATCTGTTAGGACCGGTTTCCATTTCACGTTTTTCTTCTTCTTCTGGTTCCATTTTTCCCATATTCGTTTCACGAATTTTCTCATAGCTATTCGGTTGTGCAGGGAGATTTTCTGTGACAGTTTTTCTGAATTCATCTTCACTTTCGATATTTAACCCATGATTCTCTTTATACAGACCGCTTAGGGGTTGTGATACTGAACCATCTTCATTCATCTCGTCCAAAGTCATAAAATGTGCAGGTAGGACAAGTAAATCATCTCGGAGATGTTTATACCGGGAATACAATGTTGTTCTCAGATCCCCTACCCAGTCCTCTGCTTTTCCAGCTAAGTCAGGTCTTCCAATTGAATCGATAAACAGAATATCCCCTGTTAATAAGTAATGGTTATCGACAATAAAGGAAGTGCTGCCAATCGTATGGCCAGGTGAGTAAACTGCTTCAATGCTCGTGTCCCCAACCTGGATTACGGTATCATCTTTCAAGGCTTTATACTCATATTGTACCTCTTCTGCATCTTTAGAAGGTAAATAATAGGGCGTGTTGTATTCGTTACTTAAAGATCGGCCGCCCGAAATATGGTCAGCATGAAGATGGGAATCAAGTATGGCTTTCACGGAGAGATTATGTTCCTGTATGAATTTCTTATAAGGTTCCAACAGTCGGGCTGGATCAACAAATACGACCTGTCTTTTAGAAACAATGGCATAAGATAAACACCCTTTTCCGATTCTTACGAATTGGTATAGCTCACCGCCTGATACATCGCCGATTTTAACCGGTTCTAAATGTTCACTCCATGCCTGCATGCCACCTTCTACTGAATGGATATTTTCCATTCCTGCATCTACCAGCATCTCTGCGGTTTTCTTTGAAGAATTCCCTTTAGCACATATTACATAAATCGGTTCATCCTTTGGAAGTGTGTCCTTCACCGATTCCAGGTTGTTTTTCAACTCGCTAAATGGCTTGTTTATAATCGAAACATTCTTTCCTTCAACCTTCCAGTCATCGAATGCATCTGGTGGTCGAACGTCTAGTATAAACATTCTATCTCCGTTGATGATCATTTTACTCAGTTCACTTGCTGATAACTCATTTATTGTTCTAGTCATATCCTAAACTCCTCCCAAAAAATGATTTTACCTTTATGATTTTACATTATCCTAAATTCAACTCTTTAAACCTGCATGGGTATCCAAAAAGAAATTCAGAGGTGAATTTATTCAACATTCCCTTCCCATGAAATCATGCCACCTTCCATATTTGTCACGTTAAATCCCTGATATTCAAGAAATGTTACAGCTTGACTGCTTCTTCCTCCCGATTGACAAACGATGATGTAGTCTGTCTTTTTGTCTAATTCATTCATTCTGAATTCGAGGAGTCCAAGTGGGATATTCATACTGCTTGGGATTCTTCCATTTCGCACTTCTGCTACCTCACGGACATCGATAATATTTAATGATTCTCCGGTTATTAATCGTCTATTTACTTCATTTGCTGAAATTGTATTCAATCAAACTCTCCTCCTTTAGTATGGCCATTCCATAAGTAAAATCATTTATTACAAATCCCATTAATTTAACCAGGAATTCATTCCACCCTTCACATTTGTGACATTAGAGAAACCTTTTCGCTTTAATAATTTACATGCATTTGCACTTCTCATTCCGCTTTGACAGATGACAATGATCTCTTTTTCAGTTGAGAGTGTGTGAGCATGTTGGTGAAGACTTTGTAATGGCATATTTTTAAATTGCCTGATGTGATTGTGTTTGTATTCTCCTGGAGTACGAACATCAATAAACTGCTTGTCCCCATCTCCGACTATTGATTTTAATTCCTGCGCTGTTATTTGATTGAGATTCTTACCTGATTTCTTCATCATATAAAGAAAAATAAGGACAGCAAGAATGATTAATCCTAGAAATTCCATTTGATGCACCTCTTCTTTTCTTTGGGATCTTCGCCGAAGCGATCACGTTATTCTTTTATTATATACCCCTATAGGTATATTGTCAAATACTTGTCTCCCCGTTACATAAAAGAACCGACCTCCCTTGGAAAGTCGGTTTGAATAATTATAGATAATAATAATATCGTTTATATGGTCCTTTAAAAGGTCCGTTTACGATTTGCCCTCCTAAAAACCCCAATCCAAGCCCGATCAATCCTGCTCCGAGAGGATTCAACCCGTACCCGTATCCTGGTTGAGCGTACGGTGGTGGCCCGTAGCCTTGTTGAGGAAATCCAGACGGCGGGTATCCTTGTGGACTATAACCTGGTGGTGTCTGTCCGTAGAATGATCCTTGTACAGTTGATTGACCATAGGGATTTCCGACACTTGGTATAACACCTTCATACCCGGTGCCAAGATTGGGGAAGCCTGAGCCGGAGTTCATTAGATTTAATAAATTCTTTCTGTGTGTGTTTCTCCATGCGTGCATGTTTGTCACCCCTCTTTATTAGCCTATTAAAAAGCTGGGAGATGGGAAGGGCAAATGTCCCTGTTTAAGAAAAAGTAGAGGATAACGAACTTTTCCTCCCCCTTTTTTATGAACCATGAAACAATGTTAAAATAAAGAAAAAGTATTCATACAAAAAACTCACAAAAAATTCACTATTTATATTTATAATAAAGCTTGATGTAATTTCCTATTTTCGAGGTTAGGAGTCGTTATGATGAAAAAATGGAATATCCTGATTGTGGATGATGAACCTGAAATGAGACAGCTTATTAAACTATATTTAAACAGGGAGCACTATTTCTCCGTAGAAGCTGAGAACGGTTTGGATGCCCTTGATCAACTGAATAAAACACATATTGATTTAATGATTGTGGATATTATGATGCCTTTTATGGATGGATTTCAATTATTAGAAGAGGTGCGGGAAAAAAGTCAGATTCCTTTCATTTTCCTTTCAGCTAAAGATGATGATTTGGATAAAGTGAAGGGGCTTAAACTTGGAAGTGATGACTATATGATAAAGCCATTCAACGCTGAAGAGCTGGTTGCACGTATTGAAACCATATTGAGAAGGTCATATGGGGTTCAGTCGCATCAGCGGTCAATGATCGAACGCTATGGTCCTGTATCATTTAATTTGGCTTCTCGAACCGTATCAGTCGGTGATCATTCACCACGTTTGACTTTAAAAGAATATGAACTTTTTTTATTTCTCGCACGTAATCAAGGAAGGGTATATAAGAGGGATCAGCTTCTTGACCGTGTATGGGGAAATGATTATGAAGGCAGTGACCGCACAGTGGACACACACATTAAAACGTTACGCCTTAAATTAAAGAGCTACGGTCATTTAATTGAAACAGTCTGGGGACTTGGCTATAAATTTGAGGAGTCATTGTGAAAAGATTAACCCTTCCTCTCAAGAAAAAGGTTTCTCTCCTTTTATTAAGCAGTTTATTTTTAACCATTGTTTTTTCGTTTTTATTTATTCATTTTCTTTACAAGGATTTATATATTGGTACTGTGAAGGAGTCCCTTCTATACCAGGGACAGAGAACAGCTGCTCATTATCATTACGGGGATGTAAGCGGTAATGTTAAAGATAAAATTTTATGGTACAACGTCATTTCCCCTTATGAAGTTTCGGTCGTTGAGAACCTTGATGAATTGGGAAAAAGCTTCCCTTATCTCCTTGATCAAAAGCCGCTCATTAGTGGCAACGATCAACAGGAACTGGTGAAAGGGAATCATATTATGAAAGAAGGCTATGTTGATGAATTCAATCGGAACGTAATCGGAGCCATCTTTCCCCTTATGAATGAAGATAAATTAATGGGATACTTATTCATCTTCATCCCTCTTGCAGAAATGACCGAAGTCTTCAGTAAGGGCATACCGATTTTGGTATTGGCAGGGGTGATGTTTTATTTCGTTCTCTTCATCATCATTCAGTCTTCGCTTGACTCTTTGTTCAAACCTGTCAAGGAAATGCAGCGGTTTTCAAATAAAGTGGCCAAAGGAGATTTCACAGAACGACTTACTGTCTCTTCAACTGATGAAATGGCAGAACTTGCCTTGACCTTTAATAGTATGGTTGACTCCCTACAGCATCAAGAAGATCGGAAGAGACAATTTCTATCCAATGTTGCTCACGAGTTACGAACCCCCCTTACCTACATCGGAGGGTATGCAAAGGCACTGACTGACAGGGTACAAACGAATCCGGGGGAAATGGAAGATAGTTTACACCTGATCCAAAAAGAATCGATACGGATGCAAAAATTAATTACCGAGCTGTTGGAATTGAACAAGTTAGAAGATGCTTCTTTTTCATTAGATATTGAACCGATTGTGCTCTCACAATTGGTAATGGATTCATTGGAACTTATTCGGCCTCACGCCAATATGAAACAAATTGACCTTACACATCAATTGAATGAGGAATCGATTATTCATGGTGATCCTAACAGGGTCATGCAAGTGTTCTATAATATCCTTGATAATGCATTAAAATATTCACCCGAAAAAAGCTCTATTGTTGTTCATTCTTATGAGATAGACGGTATGGCAGTTGTTAAAATTCAAGATGCAGGGATCGGTATACCGAAAGAATCTTTGCCGCAAATTGGGGAACGATTCTTTCGGTCGGATCTTTCCAGGACCAGGGAAACAGGAGGATACGGTCTCGGTTTATCCATCGCCAAAGAAATCATGCATAAACATAAAGGATCCTTGTCTGTAGATAGTGAAGTAGGGAAAGGAACAACGGTTCATCTCACATTTCCTCTACTTGAAATCTAAAGAAGACTGAGTCAATATTGACTCAGTCTTCTTTAGTGTGTCATAGTTATCCGAATAAATTTTTAATTGATTTAAAGAAGCTCTTGATTGCTTCTAGTAGAGCAGTAAAGAAATCAGACACTTTTTGACCGAATCCTTCATCGTTGACAATATCCTTAATCGTGGTTTGAATATCTTTCGTCAAGTCATCTAGCTGTTGCTTTACATTGTCAAAGTTAATATCAAGTGATCTCATCTTTTCAAATAAGTCAATTAATAATTGACGATCCTCTGGACTCAATTGAATGTTAAGGGTCTGAAGCTTATCTTCGACGATTTTCTCTATTTCCTCTTTTGTCGCGGGATTTTGTTCAGCAATTTCCTTCTTGATTTCCGTTAATAGTTTACTAACCTCTTCCTTGTCGATCCCTGCTTCTTTCGCTAGTTCGGTTGCGACGGATAATTCTTCATTGGCAACTTCCATTCTGACTGTATCAAGCTTCTCTCCACTTACATCATAAGCTTTATAGATTCCAACTAAAGCAGAATGGCCACTTACTTTTACGGGTGATGCAACATCTACAACTGCATTTTCTACTCCAGCTGTTAGAAGTGCATTTGAATACATGGAATTGGTTACTTCCGTAATGTTTTCCGGAGTCACAATATTGACCTTAAGCCCTTCCCCCTTCTCTTTACGGGTGATCATAGCGGAGGAAAACATGCGGGCATTCCGGTTTTCACCTTCAATATACTTTACAAGGTCTTCACCAGTTGCGGTAAACTCTTCAACGTCAGTACCTTCATCCATACCTAATTGCGTTTGCACTTCTTTTTTCTGTTTGCTGGTTAGTGTTTCTCCATAAACCACGATAGGTAGACCGAATTTTTCATTAATACTTGCTTTATCATTATCTGCAGCTACAGCCGGCTGAATCCCGCTTACGAGTAATGTACATAGTAAGAGGATTCCGATATACTTTTTCATATTTATTCTCCCTTTTTCTCTTTTAGTCATCATTAATAGTTTGGATTGCTAAAGTACTCACCCATTGTACACACCTAACCTACTCTTTTCATCCATCTAGAGTCTGATTTCTTTCTACACCTTAGACGTTAGGAACTCATAAAACGTTACAATGAATGTTCACTACCCTATTATAACAGTGTCAATTTAATAATGAAGAATATTTAATCACTTGGATATCTGTCCACATACCCCCATTGAACCGAAAGAATCCCAAATTGGATAAACCTTTTTCAAAAAAGTAAGCAAATTCTATTTATCACTAAAAAAATGCTTAGCTCTATTACGCTGCTTCTCCTTGTAATCAAGGAAGCCAGGTAAAGTAGAACTAAGCATCGACTTTTTAAAATACTATAGGATATCCATCCATATTTTTATAGCAGTTCCTAAAATTAATAGGGCTAAAATCATCTGAAGTATCTTTGTATTCATTTTCTTGCCTGCCATTGCTCCAAGTGGGGAAGCAATTAAACTAGCTACCACCATAATCATCGCCGGTACATAATCCACTTGCCCTGTCGAAATCTTTCCAATTGTTGATCCAATGGAGGATATCAACGTAATCGCTAAGGAAGAAGCAATGGTCATCCGGGTCGGAATCTTGAGGACGACGAGCATAATTGGAACTAATAGGAATGCTCCTGCGGCACCGACAATGCCTGCACCAATTCCAACGATGAGAGCAAGTACTGCTGCTAGCCATTTGTGAAAAGAAACGTCCTCCAGTTTCACATCATCGATTCCTTTTTTAGGGATGAACATCATAATTGCTGCAATTAAGGCAAGGATTCCGTATACGATATTGATTCCAGCTTCACTCATGAATTTCGATCCATATCCACCAACGAAGCTACCGATTAATATGCTGACTCCCATATAGGTGATGAGCGTTTTATTCAAGAAGCCCCCTTTACGGTAGGCCCAAACGCCACCCAGTGTGGCAAAAAACACTTGTACTGCACTAATGCCTGATACCTCGTGGGCAGAAAACGTAGCAACCCCCAATAAAGGCGGGATGTAAAGGAGCATCGGGTATTTAATGATACTCCCGCCGATTCCTACCATTCCTGAAATATAGGAACCGACAAATCCAATTAAAAAGATGGTAATGATAAATGCAAAGTCCATTCCAAATCCCCCTCAATTAGTGAAAAGGGAACCGCTTCAGGCGAGTTCCCTTTTGTTCATCTGTACATGCTCTTTATGTTAACGAACTGCACAACGATTTGGTCCAATTTCCATTTCACGCTGTCTTTCTTCATCAGGACTTACTTTCCCCATATTGGTTTCCCGAATTTCTTGATAAGCATTAGGTTGTGGAGGAAGATTCTCAGAAACTAGCTTTCTGAATTCCTCGTCACTCTCGATGTTTAATCCGTGGTTCTTCGCAAATAAAGTTCCTAGCTTCTCACCAACTGAACCATCTTCATTTAGTTCATCAATGATCATAAAGTGAGCAGGCAAAACGATAAGGTCCATTGAAAGATCTTTATAGCGTTTGTAAAGACTCTCTCTAAGGTCAGCGACCCAATCCTCTGCCTTTCCTGCAAGATCAGGACGACCAATGCTATCGACAAATAAAATATCCCCTGATAATAAATACTTCCCGTCAATTACAAATGATGTGGAGCCTATTGTATGCCCCGGTGAATATAGGGCTGTGATATCAATCGTTGTTTGACCAATTACCACTTGATTTCCATCTTCAAGCGACGCATACTCAAACGTTACTTCTTCAGCATCTTTAGGTGGTAGCCAGTAAGTGGCGTTGGTTTTTTCTGCAATCCCTCGTCCGCCGGAAATGTGATCCGCATGCAAGTGAGTATCAAATACATGGGTAATCACTGCCCCATTTTCTTTCGCGAAATCAATGAAAATGTCAGTCATGCGGGTGGCATCCACAACTGCCGCTTCCCCTTTAGAGATGACCATGTAAGATAGGCAGCCTTTTCCTAAACGTACAAATTGATAAAGCTCTCCACCGTTTGATAAGTCGCCTACTTTAACCGGTTCTAAATGTTCACTCCATGCTTTCATCCCGCCTTCAAGGTAAGAAACGTCCTTCCCTTCATCTGAAAGCATTTCAGCGACCATTACGGAAGACCCTTCTTTCGCGCATACGACTAAAATGTCTTTATCTTGAGGAAGCTGATCCATGATTTCTTCTACACCATCTAAAAGGTCGAAATATGGAATGTTCAAGTATTCAAATCTTTCCCCTTCAATTTTCCAATCTTCAAAGGCATCAATATTTCGAACATCCAGGATGAATAAATCGTCCTTATTCATCACTTTTTGAGCTACTTCTTTTGAATTCATTGGTTTAACCGCCATTCTTTCCCCTCCTGGTTCATTTTCTCTTTTTATTTTTTGATTTCAAAACGAATTAGTCCGTCAGACATCAGATGTAATAAACGCTTTATTTAATATCCGATTCAACGTCCCCATTCCAATCACTCATACCTGGAACAACATTGATGACGTTTGTAAAACCCTTTTCAGTTAATAACTGTGCTGCCATGTCGCTTCTATTCCCCGTACGGCAAACGACATAAATATTTTTTTCTTTATTCAATTCATCTGCATGTTGTTCAAGCTCACCAAGTGGGATTGAAATAGCACCGGGAATATGATTAAACGCATATTCTGCTTTTTCACGAACATCAAGTACAACAGTATCTTCATCACTTAACTTACTTGCTAATGTTCCATTGTCTGTAACGGCATCATGTTTACGTTCTAAAGTTTCTTCCCCGCTTGATTTGCGGACAAAATGCTTGAGCACATCCCCTTCTTCGATCGTTCCAAGATAATCGTGACCTGTGCTTTTAGCCCACGCTTGAAGATCTGCCGTTGATCCCTTGTCAGTGGCTTGTATTTCAATTACTTGACCTGATTCCATATCTTTCATGGCCTTCTTCGTTTTCACGATCGGCATTGGACATGCCAATCCCTTTGCATCTAATACGAAGTTTGATTCGATCGAGTTCATACTAAAAAACCTCCAATTACCTAATAGGGTATATTTTGTTGCAAAAAAAATTAGATGAATAAATTCACATTTCCATTTTCAGCATCTGCTAAATAAGCGGCTACACCAGCATATTCAATTTCCTCTAATAATTCATCCTTGTGTAAACCTAATAAATCCATAGTCATCGTACATGCAACCAATTTGATGTCCTGTTCTCTTGCCATGTCAATTAAATCAGGTAAAGGCATTGCATTATGTTTCTTCATGACACCTTTAATCATCTTTGGTCCCATACCCATGAAATTCATGTTTGATAGTCCCATTTTATCTGCCCCTCTAGGCATCATTTTACCGAACATCTTCTCCATGAATCCTTTTTTCATAGGAACCATTTCCTCTTTTCTTAGTGCATTCAATCCCCAGAATGTATGGAAAATGGTTACTTCGTGATCATATGCTGCTGCACCGTTGGCAATGATGTAAGCTGCCATCGCTTTATCGTAATCTCCACTAAATAGAATGATATTCGTTGTTTTTGTTTCTGACATGCTATCTCCTCCTAATTACTGTACGGGGTATATATCCACTTAAAAAAAATTAGCCTTTTTTAATCCAGAATGTAAATACATCCTGATCTTCATTTGAATGCAGTAATTCATGTCCTGTTGACTTTGCCCAGGCTGTCAGGTCGCTCTTAGCACCTTTATCTGTAGTTTGAACTTCAAGAATTTGACCTGATTCAATTTCTTTTATCGCTTTTCTAGTTTTTACAATCGGCATTGGACAAGCTAATCCTTTTGCGTTTAATACTTTATCTGCGTTCATTTATAATTCCTCCTAAAAATAATGGTTTCTTAATACCTATAAGGGTATATTAAATGATAAAAAAATTTATGTCAATCTTTTATTATCGACTCTTCACAAGTAAATTGACTGCTTCCTTCACAAGTTCCTCAGTGTTTTCACCGGTTTCTTGTGAATCCTTTACACATTCAACAAGATTCATACTTACAATCAAGCCTACAGAACGATCCAGAGCTGTTTTGGCTGCGGAAAGCTGTGTAATCACATCTTTGCAATCATCCCCCTGCTCCATCATTCTGACAATTCCCCGGAGCTGCCCTTCAACTCGTTTAATCCGATTCTTGATTTGTGAATTGTATTCCATTAAGACACCTCCAATTGACTTGTTGTTTCCTTGCTACAACTACAATAATATACCCTGCATGGTATAAAGTCAAGGGTGTATTTAACCTTTTTTCATAACCTTATTTCTTATAGCTGTTTTCTTATCTAGCATAGGAGCTGGCAAACCGCTGGCATCGACCAGATGCAAGAGTTCAATAGTTAAGACTGATTACCACAACTCATTGTAATCAGTCTTTTTGCATCCCCCTATTTGTATGTCATTAAATCAAATAGAATTCAGTTTGCCTTTTTGCCATATATTCAAGGCGATTTTGAATGAATGCCACAGGTTCTTCGAGGTAGATGGGGACAATCTGACCCCATTCAGGAATGAATTGTTTAATATTGAATTCCATGGCATAGCACGTATTGGGTGTCAGCGGCAGATCTCCCTTGATAGGAACATACCCTTGTTGGTCGTATAAACCGATTAGAGCACCTGCTTCATGACAATGATTCCCTATCGGATGGGAATAGAGCATCGCCTCGATTTCTTCATCTCTTGCCTTCTTCATTATCCTTTCAAATACTTCATTACCCGTTCTGCCGACTGTCATTTCTTCAGTTATTATGTCCTCAAGTCGCAAGGCAGTTTCAAACGCGGATTGAAGTCCTTCTGGTGCGTCCTCTTCCCCTGGATGGAGAACATAAGCGAGCTGTTGGGTATCTGTTGCAAGACCTAAGTAACGAATTCCAAAATCCAAATGAACAATATCCCCACACCTAATAATTTCACCTTCCAAACGGTCCATATCGGATCCTTTTCTTTGTAAATCCACTGTAGGATAAAAAGAGGTTTCCAATCCTGCATCCAGGACTCGCTGGCGTATCCAATCAACTACGTCTTCCGTCGTTGTGATGCCGGGATGAATCACCTTTCTTGATAAGGCTTCTTCTGCCAATTCCCTTGTAAGTTCTGCAATGGACGGATAAGCCATCAGTTCCTTCGACGATCTTATCGATAACCAGTCGACAATAAGAGGCTGTGCAGAAACAAATGTATGTGAATGCTCATCAAGCAGCATGCTCAATTGTTGATAATGAGAATGGCTCAACCCATCAGCTGCAGCAAATATTGAAGAATAGTTCAATCCGATTTTATCAGGGTTAACTTCTTTCACTAATTGTTTGAGACATTCCCATTGATCACCTTCTTTTGGATTCCAGATTCTTTCATAAAATGGTTCGAAGGTAGGATTGGGGTGAAGGACCCACCTACTGACTTGTCCCTCCTTTAAATAAAAAACCAGGATCGTCAATCTTCGTGACCCGTCTATCCCTGCAGGATATAAACTTTTTAAAATAGGGTCTTCATTATATTCTCTTCCTACTACAATCCACATATTTAAATCGTGTTTTTCCATAATAGAAGGCAAAAGGGTATTGAGTCGATGAAACAACCAACGATTTTGTGTCTCTTCTCTTTTCTTTAGAGAAAGAATGGCCGATAATGATTTCTTCTTATTGTACATATATAGCACCCTCTATTTTTTCATAGTTTTATTAATCCTTCGACAAAAAAATCACATTTCCTTCAATAACAAAAAAATGACCATTGAGGTAGCACACAATGGTCATTTTGCATCGCCTATGTGAGGACTTATTTTAAACGATTTCTTCCTTATATAATTCCCTTTGTAAATAGTCAGCAAATGTCTCAAGATGCTCCAACGAAAAGACATCCTCTTCCATTAGAGGAATACGTAATAACGCTTGTGATACGAATTTCTCTCTTATCAATTCCAAATATACTTCCTCCTGGTGCTTTCTTTTTTTCAAAAATTCACCATCAGCTTGTTGAGGAAGGATTTTATTGATGACGAGTCCACCTATATGCAAGGAATGTCTCGACATTAATTCTATCGCTTTCTCGGTTTCAAGAATCGGAAGCCTTTCTGGAATGAGGACAAAGATAAAGCCTGTTCTATTTTGGTCCAGTAGAATCTCCCTTACTTTAGAAAACTTTTCACGTCTTGTTTGCAAGATATCATATATCGGATCGTCAACCGGTTCGCCATCATTCAAAAGTTGGGAATAATTCTTGTTTGTTTTTTTCCTTCTTTCCAGCATTCCATCCATCCATACCCCCATTAGTTCTGGAAGAGATAACAGGCGGATCGTGTGACCTGTCGGTGCGGTGTCAAAAATGATTTTATCAAAGTCCTTGCTTTCTTTAAGGATAATTGAAACGATCCGATCAAATAATGCAGCCTCTTCTGCTCCAGGTGCAGAGGCTGCCATATCAATTTGACGGTGTACCTCATTCACCATGGTGGCCTTAACCATTCCCTTCAGATTCCCTTTCACTTCTTTAATATATTGACGTGTTTCCACGTTTGGGTTAATCTCGATTCCCCATAAATTTTCAAGTAAAGGGGTTTTGTTTCCGTTGATTTCCTGGTGGAAAATATCTCCCAGGTTATGGGCAGGATCTGTTGAAATAATTAATGTCTTCTTTCCTAATTTCGCAAACATCACAGCTAGTGCAGAGGCAGTCGTTGACTTTCCGACGCCCCCTTTTCCTCCTACAAATAAAATGGACTGTTGATTTAATTCATTCATGTCGTCGTCCCCCACTTACGTTTTATTAACAACATCTCATACCGTCCAAAGGGGAATGTTCCATCCCCATCCTTAGATGCCAATCATGAAACTTTTCTATTATATAGGGATAGAGCTCAAGGGTGTAATAGTAAACGGGATTGGGGATGCCTAACATATCAGAATATAGGAGTAATAAGAATAAATCCTCTTCATCCCTTAATTCTCTCGCTATTTCAGTCTTGTGTGGAAGGCGGATCATGTCATCGTAAAGCTCTATCACCCGTTTGAACTTTTCTTTCATTGATGTATCCATTCCTGATTCCCCCTTAACGAAAGTCTTGGATTCTTGCATGGTAATGTTGATTGTCGGAAAGGTAATGACCATTGATGAAAATGGCTTCCCTTCTAATAGAGAATAAAAGAGAGTAGCATGCAGAGTATAGGGAAATCTGCTTCCTTCCCACCTGTCTTCCTAAGTAATAGAGAATCGACAGGATGTTTCTCGGATCACAGTAAATGATGTTTACAGACTCCCCATATTGCTGAAAGGATTCACGGTAGAGTTTTGCAAGGGAACTTCTCTCGTGATGGTGATGTGAGAAATCTTGCTTCATTGTGATGAACCCGTCACCACTAAGGCCACCACATCAGCCCATACCGACTTCCAATTCTGTACGGATCATCATCACTTCTATCATATCTATCCCTCCTTCTGATTTCTTTAACAAAAAGAGGACCCGGTTTGAGTCCTCTTATCCCACCTATGCAGAGAACTGAGAAGGGTCATCCCCTTTTTTAGACAGTGAGGATGCCGCTGTGATGAGTATCCACAAGGTGAAAATCAAAATGATGCTCCCAAAGATGAATAGAAGCATATTTCCCTCAGAATCCCCGACTCCCGACCATTCAAAGACAACTTGATTGATCATCGCCCATAAGGTCATAAACATTAGGAATACCATCGGAATTAAAGTAGCAAAGTAATTTCTCCCTTGGCGTTTGAGCCAGATGGTAATCAGAAGTAAACTAATCCCTGCAAGTAATTGGTTCGATGTCCCAAATAATGGCCATAGAAGGTATCCTCCAGAACCGAATCCTTTTGGACCCTGAGGCAATACGGTTAATGCCGCACTTGATACTACAGCTACCGTAGTGGCGATATGAGCATTGGTTAATGATCGCACCTTATACTCTTCTCCCAATTCAGCAATGATGTAACGCATGAGGCGAACAGATGAATCTAAAGTGGTTGCGGCAAAGCTAACAATAATGACGGAAACGATCGTTGCTGCAATATCCGCTGGAATTCCTACGCCTGTAGCAAGTTGTCCCGCTCCTTTAATGAATACGCCCAATCCTGCTCCACTTGCTGCGGCAAAGCCGCTGTAGGTTGCTTTAAATTCTTCCACATTCGGGAAAAATGTTATACATGCAATGATTGCAACCAAGGCAAGTGCACCTTCTCCGACTGCACCTAAGTAACCAACAAATCGTGCATCCGCTTCTGTATTCAGTTGCTTGGAAGAGGTACCGGATGAAACCAACCCGTGAAACCCGGAAATGGCACCGCATGCAATCGTAATAAATAATAAAGGAAACCACGATACATCTGCTGAACCGTTTGTCATAGGGGCTGTGATTTTAGGATTGGTAAACAAGAGACCGAGATAGAGTAAACCAAGTCCGACGATTAATTGATGGGAATTGATATAATCACGTGGTTGTAATAGCTTCCAAACGGGAAGGATTGAAGCTATGTAAACATAAATCATTAATATAATGATCCAAATCATAAAGGCCATACTCGTTGAACTTAAACCAAAAAGTGATGATGCGTCTGCCCCCCCAAAGTATCGAACTAAATCAATTTGGAGAAATTCGACCCGGCTAGCGATGACAGCTGATAGGTACATCACAGCAAGGGCGATGACTGAAGGAATGAGCATACTCCCATTCCTTTTGTAAACCGAATAGCCAATCCATACTGCTAGTGGAATCTGGATGAACACCGACAACACGCTTGCTGGGAACGTAATGAATAAATTCGCGATAACCCAAGCAAATACCGCATTGACCATTAATACGAGAATTAAAATAATAAATAAAAATAGAACCTTTGCTCTCTTCCCTATCAGTTTATTGGCTAAAGTACCGACAGATTGTCCTTTATTTCGAACCGAAAGGACTAATGTGCCAAAATCATGGACACCTGCTGCAAACACAGTACCAAAAATCACCCATAGAAATGCTGGCAACCACCCCCAATATACAGCTATGGCCGGGCCCACGATTGGCGCTGCTCCGGCCACCGAGGTGAAATGGTGCCCCCAGAGGACAAATTTATTCGTTGGAACGAAATCCACTCCATCTTTGTATTGGTGTGCAGGTGTCACATAATTCGGATCAAGTCTATACACTTTCTCTGCAATAAGCTTGGAATAATATTTATATCCTAATAAAAATACAATGCCTCCAATTACCGCTAACCATATTCCACCCATCTAATTCCTCCTTACATTCGTTTGGATACATATACATTTTAAAAAAACTGAATTTTTTGAATGTATGCGCTTACTACATTCTACAATGGGTTTTTATGGATTTCAATAAGCATTTTTACTCCTTTTGGTGCATAAAAAAAGGCAGATTCATTAAATGAACCCGCCTTTATTCGTATGAACTTATCGGACAAATATACTGTCCTCATCAGTTGGATCAACTGCTTGAGGTATGTTTACTGTTGTTCGTAATATGGTTTGGTCTGTATCGGTGGTTTTCGGATGACTGGATTTTGTGAGGAGTTCAAAAGAGATCCGCTTTTCTTCACCTGCAAGGATCGTACCGATTTTGTCAAATGCAATCGTGTCCATATCCTTTTCATGATAGGAGAAATCGCTATCCTTTTTGTCTTCTTCATATTTATGGAGAAGTAATAAGCGAACTTCATTGATGGGTTGATCAGCCAAGCCACCCTTCAAGACCACTTCACCTTTAATCAGATCTCCTGATAAGATTTCAGGAGTATGTACTATGGTGTCTACTTTGACGTGTCCGATTCCGATACTTGATAAAAACTTATTAAACATCTTTTAACCCCCAATTCATATCGTTGTTTCTATTCATACTATCAATTTCCCTTCTTATCCGTCTACTCCTACATATTTTGCTAGTCATTCGCAAAGAATATGAGAGACATAATGAATAGGAGGAATGTAAAATGAAAAAAATGGTTATTTCGATTTTAGCTGTTTTCATGATCAGCTTTAGTTTCGGAACCTTTGCATACGCAGAGGGTGAGGGGCAAACTCCCGGTCAAAAGGTTAATCTTACGGCAGAACAAAAAGCTGAGCTTGGAAAATTACACGAGCAAATGTATTCGACAAAGAAAGAACTTGTGAAGAAATATGTCGAGTATGGTGTGTTTTCCAAAGAACAGGGTCAGAAAGTGCTCAACATGATGGAAGAAAAACATCAAAAATTAAAGGAAAATGGCTACATGATGAGGTGGCATCCTCATCCACATCATGGAAAACAACTAGATACAAAAGAGTAACAGAGTCGGAAGGGAAAGGCATCGCCTACCCTTCCTTTCTATTTACCTTCTAATATCCATACTGGAGGATTTTCGACACTTTGTTGATATCCTCCATTGATACATCATAATGAGTAGTGAAACGGACAAGGGTCGGGCCAAAGGTTACGGCCAATATCCCTTTCTTCTTTAAGTCTTCAACAAACCGCTCAGAAGTCATACCTGTTCCTGATACATCAGCTACTACTATATTTGTATCCACACGATTGATAACGTCTATTCCGTTACATTCCATCAGGCATTCCTTTAAAATAGTTGCTTTATCATGGTCTTCCGATAATCGTTCTCTCATGGTCGTTAGCGCAACCAACCCTGGCGCAGCAATCATTCCTACTTGTCTCAACCCCCCACCTAAGCGTTTTCTCCACTTTCTTGCACGGGTAATAAAGGCATGATCTCCTGCAATAATCGATCCTATCGGAGCACCCAGCCCTTTTGAAAGGCAAATTTGAACCGTATCACAATGAGCAGTGAAATCTCTGGCATCTCTCCTGCTTGCTGCCACAGCATTAAATAGTCGTGCGCCATCTACATGCACAGGAATGTCGTGTTTCTTTGCCATTGTATGAATGGCTTTCATATTCTCAGGTGATACGATGGCTCCTCCTGCTCGGTTATGCGTATTCTCCAAACAAATCAAACCTGTTTCCGGAAAATGTTGATCTTCTGTACGAATGGATGCTTCAATTTCTATCGGGTCCATCGCACCATCGATTCCAGTAATCGTTCTTGTTTGTACCCCGGCTAACGCAGCAACTGCCCCTGATTCGTAATAGAAAATATGTGAATTTGCTTCCAGTAAGATTTCATTACCTGGTCGTGTATGCGTCAATACCGCAATTTGATTCCCCTGTGTACCACTTGTCACAAATAAAGCTTCCTCTTTGCCAAGAATTCGGGCAGCTTCCATTTCAAGCTTCAATACAGTGGGATCTTCTCCATATACATCATCGCCTACTTCAGCTTCATATGCCGCTTTTCTCATTTCATCTGTTGGCTTTGTTATCGTATCACTCCGTAAATCGATCACGATGGTATCCTCCTCTTAAAAGTTCAATGGTTCCATTATAACAAAAGAAGAACACGAAGAAGGAACACGGGTGAAAGAAACGGATACCGCACCATACCAAATACCTATAAAAAATTATAATTATAGGAATATTCGAAACATTCTTCATTTATTTATGATACTATTTTAATAATCTGTACTTGTGACAGAGACTATCGCCCCGCTAGAGGAGAAGATCCAATGACAATCGGTTCAAAAATCCGTTTTCATAGACTGAAACGAAAGTTAACTCAAGAAGAGCTATCAAAGGGTATTATTTCTATTTCCTATTTATCCAAACTCGAAAACAATCAAGTTACCCCTTCAACTGACATTATCGGTTTACTTTGTCAACGTTTGGGAGTCAATAACCTGCTGGAAAGTCCCAACCATTTGAACAAACTTCTCGAAAATTGGAATCATGCATTACTCTGGAATAAATTTGATGAAGTCCACACCACATATCAACTTATCCAAAAAGACCTTGACCAAACAGATGATTTGATTCCACATTTATTTTATCGGATTCTTTGCTTCCGTTGGCAATTAGTGAAAGTCGATCTCCCTCAAGCTTTGAAGCATATGATTCATATTCAATCCCATTATAAAGAACTGACGGATACATTAAAATTCTA
This sequence comes from uncultured Bacillaceae bacterium, assembly GCA_963787015.1. GTDB lineage: Bacteria > Bacillota > Bacilli > Bacillales > Bacillaceae_B > Rossellomorea. The sequence continues at coordinate 291,638 of CAWBBM010000040.1, read as the reverse complement.
TTATCATAAATATAAGGGAAACTATGATTATCTTAAAGGAGACTATGATAAAGCGCAGGAAGAACTGAAAGAAGCGGAAACGTATTATGTTCTCGGAAATGTTCTCAATGAAGAAGAAAGGGCAGATTTATATTATCTATTCAGTTTGGTCTTGACCCGATTGAACAGATACAGATTGGCTATTTTTTACGGAGAGAAGTCCCTCAGCATTTTCCAAGGAGTATATTACCAAAAGAGATGTGCAGAAGTTCATTTGCTATTAGGGATCTGCTATCGGAGGATACGCTATATAGAGCAATCCATGAAACATTACGAATGGGCAAATTTTATTTGCCACTCCATTCAATATACGTCTCTACAATCTAAGGTGGAGCAAAACATGGGGTTTTTAAAATCCTTTATGAACAAAAGCAATGAAGCAATCCAGCATTATTTGAAAAGTATTGAATTAAAAGAGTCCGATCAAGAAGGGCAGCTTTATTCTATACTCTCTCTCGTCAAAGAATATTATAAGATGAAACAATTTTCAGAAGTGCATGATTGGTTACCTCAGGGTTTACGACTTTGTTCAAAAGAAAAATATCCGGATAAATTCTATCAATTATCCTACTATCAATTTGCCTTGAATGATTTCCCAAGTGGGTTTGAGACATTTATGAAAGAATACTGCTTTACCCTTTTTCAAGAAAAGTGGGTCCCAGTTGTTATATGCTGAACACGCTAAATACCTGGGGCAATATTATCAGGTAGTTCGGAAATATAAGCTTGCCGCCTTCTATCTCAATGAAGCCAATGCCGTTTATGAAGAAATGGTGATTTTATAAGGGGGTGAAACAAATGAAAAAGGTCAAGCAACTACTCATCATTTCTAGCCTTACTATTATGGCATTAGCTGGAGTTATCGTTATCAACTCCAATGAAGAAGAGTTCCCACCATTCTCAAGTACCTTATAATTCCAATCGGAACTGGCCATTTTTAGGACCAGTTCTTTTTTTTGGCTCTTTTCGTAAACTTTGTTGCTATTAAATAGTATGTGGTGATTTCCGCTGCAGGTGCTCGCTTTCCTCGGGGCGTGAGTTGAGCCTCCTCGGGCTTGCGCCCTGCGGGGTCTCAACTTTCCCGCAATTCCCGCAGGAGTCGAGCACCTGCAGCGTAAATCAACTAAGTTGTTTCTCTTAAATGATTTAAAAGAGTAGACAACATTATTTTTCAACGTGTGCAGTGGTTTTTTTAGCTTCACTAGTAAGCTCTGTCATGATATCTCTTTTAGATGGTGAGGGGAACTTTTACTATACAAGTAAATAAGATCCCTATCCCCAAATAGCAACAAACGTTGAATAGAACCATTAATAAAGAAGAACCACTCAAAGAACTTTATCAATGAAATTTTCTGAATAAAGAGATATAGTTAATAATGAATACATATTAAGGGGGATTTACTGTGAATCATTCATTTGAAAAAAACTTAGAGAGATATGCAGATTTGATCGTACGTGTAGGATTAAATCTTCAAAAGGATCAAGAACTTTTAATTTCCGCACCGGTTACATCTTATGAATTTGTTCGCCTGATTACGAAAAAGGCATACGAAGCCGGGGTAGTGAACGTCTTAACTGATTTCCATGATGAAGAGCTAAAGAAAATCCGCTTAGAGGAGTCCACTGAGGAAGGGTTGAAATCATTTCCTGACTGGAAGGCGAAAGGCTATATTGAAATGGCAGAGAACAATGTAGCACTATTGAATTTAGCGGCACCTAACCCTTCACTTCTTCGAGATACGGATCCTACAAGAGTTGCTATGCTGAACAAAGCATCAGCTGAAGCCATGAAAGACTTTTCAGCTTATATCGGTGGAGGGAAAATAAGTTGGTTGATAGCGGCTATCCCGACTGTCGAGTGGGCACAGACTGTTTTCCCGGACATGGATCAGGAAGAAGCAGTTCAAAAATTATGGGGAAGTATTTTCTACACAACGAGAACAGATCAAGAAAATCCCGTGGAATTATGGAAAGCCCATATCGATAACCTGAACAATCATGCTGATCGTTTAAATGAAAATCACTATAAAAAACTTCATTATAAAGGTCCAGGGACAGATCTCACAATCGAATTCCATCCAGAAACAAAATGGATTAGTGCCCAGTTCACAAATGATGTGGGTACTCCGTTTGTTCCGAATCTCCCGACGGAAGAAGTATTCACGATTCCGAATAAAAATGGAGTAAATGGTGTTGTATCAAGTACGAAGCCATTAAATTATAGCGGTACGCTTATTAAGGATTTCACCTTAACCTTTAAAGAGGGGAAAGTGGTCGAGTATACTGCTGAGGAAGGCTATGAAACTTTAAAGAATCTGTTGGAAACCGATGAAGGAGCATCTTATTTAGGAGAGGTTGCGCTAGTTCCTCACGACTCCCCGATTTCCAATACAAACATCATTTTCAATAACACCCTTTTTGATGAAAATGCATCTTGTCATATCGCTTTAGGAAGGGCTCTTTCCGTATGTATTGAAGGTGGTAACAAGATGTCCGCAGATCAATTAGAGAAAATCGGGTTTAACCAAAGCATGGTCCATGTCGACTTTATGATCGGCTCCGATCGATTAGATATTCATGGTGAGAAAGCGGACGGCACGATTGAACCAATTTTTAAAGCGGGTGATTGGGTTTAATATTTTTGATCTAAGGAAGAATAATGATGAAGGCTTAAATGGTCCATTTAAGCCTTTTTCTTATGGGAATTACATGGTTTATCCCCTATTCACCTCCATATAGTGGACCAACACTGGAAAAAGTTACATAGAATATGACAAATAAATTTCTTTTTTAACATATTCAATACTTCACGAATGATTTACAATAGTAGTATACCTTTTAAAGGAGCGATTTTCTTGCCAGTTAATTACAAACGATCGTTTATATGGAGTGGCCTTCTTATTATCGGCTTCTTCACTTTATATACTATATTTCATACGACTAACGTACAATCCAGCGAAAAGCCATTAACTGCTGTCGAAAAGTACCCTACTGTATTTGTTCATGGCTATAAAGGGACCTATAATTCCTTCAGAACGATGTTGGATCGTTTTGAAAATCAGCACGGATGGGGACAAAAGACACTGGAAATCACAGTATCTGAAGAAGGCAGCGTCAGGTATAAAGGGACACTTCCTAAAAACCCTACCTCTCCTCCCCTTGTTCAGATCATTTTTGAGGATAATCATGCATCATTGGAAAAACAAGCAATTTGGCTTGAGAATGCCATGAAGCTTTTGCAACATCAATTTGATGTTCCGGCTGTCAATATCGTCTCCCACTCAATGGGTGGTCTGGCCTCGACAAAATATCTTGAAAATACCAGCGATGGCTCATTTGTGCCTAAGACCCATAAATTCATTACGATTGCTACCCCTTTCCTTGGTGTTACGAAGGAATCTTATGATCAAATCAATACTGGTGCGGCAGTTATCGATTTGAAGCCCCAATCACGTGCTTTGAAGGAAATGTATATGAATCGTAATCTCATTTCCCCTGATATATTGGTATTATCTGTAGCAGGCTCTGGGGATGATGTAGTGAATGTCCAAAGTGCCCTAGGAAGTCAATCATTATTCGAAAGGAATCCCTATCAATCCTCGATTGTATATGATCCATCGATATCTCATAGCGGTTTACATGAAACGATAAAGGTTGACCGACTTGTAGGAGATTTTCTGTGGAGTAAATAAAATACTTCCCTATTCAAATCGAATTTCGATTCTGGATGGGGAAGTTTTTTTATGCAGTTGCGTAAACTTCTGTAACGTTCTATACTACACAAGACTATACCTCTAGGTTAGGATGAGAAGAATGACAAAAGAAAGAATCGTGAAAGCAAATCCAACATACATACAACAATTCAAAAAAGGCTTTCCCCTTTTAAATAAAGATAATGTGACTACATCTATCGAGAATGCACAAGAAGGAGATATCCTGAAACTGGTTGATAATCGTAATCAATTTATTGCGAAAGGTTACTACGGCAGACAGAACAAGGGAATCGGCTGGCTTCTAAGCTGGAAAGAACAAGAATTGATTGACAAAGAATTGATTTATAAAAAGATTCAAGCTGCAATCAATCAACGACTTCACTTCTTCTATAGCGAAGATACGACAGCATTCAGAGTCTTCAATGGTGAAGGCGATGGATTTGGAGGCTTCACCATTGATTACTTTGATGGATATTATTTGGTTCAATGGTATTCAAAAGGTGCTTATTCCTTTCAAGAAGATGTGATTCAATCCATTAAAGAATTAACCCAATACAAAGGCATTTATCAGAAAAAAAGGTTCGCTCAAGAAGGAAAATACGTGGAAGAAGATGATTTTGTCGAAGGTATACGCCCTTCTTTCCCTCTTCTCGTCAAAGAAAACGGCGTACAATTTGCCATTTATTTAAATGATGGAGCAATGGTGGGCGTATTCCTCGATCAACGGGAAGTGCGGAAGAGAATTCGCGACTCGTATTCAGATGGAAAACGGGTTTTGAACACGTTTTCTTACACCGGGGCCTTTTCAGTATTCGCGGCTCTCGGTGGTGCCATTGAAACTACTAGCGTAGACTTGGCGAATCGAAGCTTAAGTAAGACGATTGAACAATTCAGCATCAACGGGATTGACTATGAAGCTCAAAATATCATAGTCGAAGATGTCTTCAAATACTTTAAATATGCTGTCAAAAAAGAACTTTCTTTTGATCTTGTCGTTCTTGATCCACCAAGCTTTGCACGTTCCAAGAAACATACTTTCAGTGCTGCTAAGGATTATAAAGATTTATTGAAAGAAGCAATCGCCATTACTGAAAAGAACGGGACCATCGTAGCATCAACAAACTGCAGCACATTCAATATGAAGAAATTCAAAAGCTTTATTGATGCAGCATTCAAAGAATCAAAAGGGAAATACAAAATACTCGAAGAATACTCACTTCCTGAAGATTTTAAAACCCTCAGTCAATACAAACAGAGTGATTATTTGAAAGTGGTCTTCATCCGAAAACATTAATTAGTAGGGACGGACCTTCAGAGGTCCGTCCCTCTCCCTATAAAATTATCTCATATAAATGACAGAATACTCTGTCATTATTTCCTCGGAAACCGCATGAAACGACAAAACATTGATTTTATTGCTGAATTATATCGAAAATGGAGGCAAAAAGATGAAAAAAGCTATTTTTCTTGATCGTGATGGTGTAATTAATGAAGTGAAAACAGAAAGAGTGAACTTCGTAAACCGTCCAGCCCATTTTTATTTCCTAGAAGGAGTCACTGAAGCGATAAAGCAATTATCTCAATCCGACTTCCTACTATTTGTTGTCACGAATCAAGGGGGAGTTGGTTTAGGGTACATTTCCCATGAAGAACTCAACTCCATCCATGCCTACATGGTCAATGAAATCGAAAAGGCAGGCGGGGTCATTCAAGAGGTTTCATGCTGTGTACATAAACCAAATGAGGGGTGTTCATGCAGAAAACCGGAAGCCGGGATGCTCCTCGACCTGGCATCAAAGTATGATGTGGATCTTGCTCATTCGTATATGATTGGCGATCGAGATGTGGACATAGAAGCTGGCCGCAAAGCCGGATGCACCACTATCTTACTTTCCGGCAGCCCCTCTCCTTCCCATAATGCGGATTATATATTTCCAACCTTACTAAAAGCTTCTGAGTATATTGTAACGAATAGGTAAAGGGATTACTCGATTTTATACTGGTGGATGCCTTTTACCAAGAAGAAAAAGCAGGAATTGACAACACATAAAGCTTCGTAGAGAATTTTTGCTAAATAATCAAAGCCACCCTGATGGAAGACTTCCATCAGGGTGGCTCTTCTAGTAAGAGACCTGTTTGAACGTTTTAAAATAGGGAATTCTATGTTAAAGTACTATGGAACTAGCGTGAACGGGAGGTATTGGATGAACCAGCATGAATTATTTCAAATTATACAAGATCACTATCCCTTTGATGTCCTTTCTACAGAACAATTAGATTATATTATCTCTGGTTCTAAATACACCACTTTCAAAAAAGGAGAGTTTCTCTTTCATGAAGATGAAACCGTGGATGAGCTTGATATTTACTTTCTCGTTTCAGGACTTGCCAAGAATGTCCTTCATCGCTCAAGCGGAAAACAGTACTCACTCCGCTTCTATTACCCGGGTGACTTGATTGGTATTATGATTATGCTCACAAGCGGACAAATGACCTTTTCTGTCCAAGCCATAGAAGATTGTACAGTGTTTCGAATCCAAAAGGACCGGATTTTAGAGATCATGACGAAAAACAATGACTTTTCAAAAATCATTTTTGAAAGTATCGGTAATCGTATGAAGACACTTTATGACGAGATTAAGGTGAAGTCTGCCACGGAAACCGATGATGAGAACATCAATTTATTCCGGACAAAGGTACATACTCTTATGGAAAGCCCTACTTTCATTGGGGAGAATGCTACGATTGTGGAAGCAGCCAAGAAAATGAAAGAACAAGAGGCATACGGATTAGTGGTCATAGATCATATGAAAAAAATGCAAGGCATCCTTACTCAACGGGAAATTCTGACCTATATAACGAACCCGACGATGTCTGAATCCGTGAAGGATTGGATGAAGAAAAGGCCGTTTTGGATCCGGGATGAGTCCTTTGCGTATGAAGCACTCTCATACTTCAAACACGAAGAAGTTGATTTCGTCCCCATCATACGAAATGATGTTGTAGTCGGCATTCTTACAAGTACATCATTCCTAAATATACAGGATTCAAATTATCTCGATCTTTCCTATAAGATTCAAAAGGCATTAACGATTGATGAGTTAGTGAAGCTCGCAACAGTGAAGAGTGAAACCTTTCAACAATTCATTCAAGACCTTCTTGCTCAGGACAGTTTTGGCTACGATATTTGTGAGGTTATTTCCAACTATAACGATCGCCTTCACCGGAAGATCATTCAATTGTGTGAGAAGGAAATGCGTCAGGAAGGATTTGGGTCTGCCCCTATCAATTATTGCTTTATTGTAATGGGAAGCCAAGGCCGGAGTGAACAGGGTTTCCATACCGATCAGGATAATGGAATCATTCTTGATGATTATAATCATCTATCTGACCTGAAAAGAGTGGATCACTATTTTCAGGCATTCACTGAAAAATTGAATTTAAAGCTTGCTGCCTGCGGTTTTCCAGAATGCACTGGTGGAATCATGGCCAAAGAACAAAAATGGAAGCGATCCTATACGGATTGGAAAAAGGCAATTGATGAATGGCTTCATGAAATGGACGCACAGGAAGTCCAGAATATCACGATGTTCTATGATTTCCGCCCAATTTATGGAGATTATTCAATCGCAGAGGAAATCAGAAATTATTTAGCTGAAAAATCGAAGCGTTCCCTTAACATGCAACAGCTACTACGAAAAGACGCGCTCCGATTCAAACTTCCAGTTGGTCCTTTAGGAAGAGTAAATCTTAAACCTAAAAATCATTTATTCAATATAAAGAAATCAGGGCTCTTACAAATCGTTAATATGATCCGCATTCATTCTGTTAAATATGGAATTAAAGAAGTAAATACCATCAAAAGGGTTCAAGCACTTAAGAAAATTCAAGCTTTCCACCCTCGGGATGCAGAAAATGTAAAAACAGCGATGCACATCCTTTTAACTTTGCGAACAAAACAGAATCTTCTTGAACTAAGTGAGGGGAAACCCTTAAGCAATGACATTGATGTACGAACACTCTCAAAAGAGGATCGTCAAAAATTGAAAGAATCCATCCAAATTGCCAATCGACTTCAGCAAGTGATGGAAATCAGCTTTAATAGGAACCGGGTGGTTTAATGGATAATGTGGGTATTCATGTGGGATTCCGCATTCTTAAATACTATCTATGGACTCAATTTTTCTTTCGGTATCAAGTAAAACGTGAAAAAGAAAAGTTATCCTATCATAAACTAGCACGTACTCTCAAACAGTTTGAAGAAGAAAAACCAACTCTTCAAAAAAAGCATTTATTCGATTGTACGTTTACAATATTCGACCTGGAGACAACTGGCTTCTTCCCTGAAGTTGGGGATGAAATCATTTCAATAGGAGCTGTAAAGGTGGCTGAAGGAAAAGTTCAAAGGGACGATACATTCTATCAAGTCATCAATCCCCTTCAGACGGTTTCAAGGGAGACCAAACGATTTACAGGTTTAAGACGAAAAGATTTTATCAATGGTGTTACGTTACCGGTTGGTTTGGAGAGGTTTTTAGAATTCAGTAAGGGTACCATACTTGTGGCTCATCCTGCGAGTTTTGACATTAACTTTTTGCAGAAGCGGATTTATAAATGGGAACTCCCTTTCTTTGATCCTGAGTTTGTTGACTCCTACTCTTTGGCGAATGGTCTGCTTGCTAGAGACGACTGCTATCTAGATGCGCTTGTAAAAAAATTCAACATCGATAACCGAACCCGTCATCACGCTTTAAATGATGCGATTATGACCGCAGAGATTTTCGAAAGACTTTTGATGATCTGTTATGAACAAGAGGTTCATACAATTCGTGGACTACACGAGTTCTTACTTGAAGAGTCAGGTTAAACTGCATATAATGAAAAAAACGCTTGAGGATTGATTCCTCAAGCGTTTTATAATGTTGATTTATCGAATTTGACCAGTGCCATGCATCATATATTTCACAGTCGTTAAAGCTGGAAGCCCCATTGGACCTCTTGCATGGAGTTTCTGAGTAGAGATGCCAATTTCAGCACCGAATCCTAGCGCGCCACCATCTGTGAATCGAGTGGAAGCATTATGGTATAGCGCAGCAGCATCGACCTGCATCATGAATTTCTTCGCTGTTTCACTATTCTCCGTTACAATTGCTTCTGAATGCTTCGTTCCATACTGTTCAATATGATCTACTGCTTCATCAAGAGAAGAGACAATCTTAACAGCTATATCAAGACTTAAATATTCGTTTGCCCAATCTTCTTCTCCTGCAAGCTTAGCATCCTGGATGGCAGCTACCACTTTTTCATCTCCATGAATGGAAACATTATGCTCTTTAAGTTTTTCAACAAAGACATCTTTATTCTTTGCAAACCATTCTTCGTGGAGAATAACAGTCTCAGCAGCATTACATACAGCCGGACGATCCGTTTTCGCATTAATTATGATGTTCAATGCCTTCTCCACTTCTGCCTCTTTGTCGATGTAAATATGACAGTTTCCTACTCCCGTCTCTAGGACTGGTACAGTAGCATTATTCACCACAGCATTGATTAATGCGCCTCCACCCCGCGGGATTAACACATCAATATGCTCTTTCATTGTAAATAATTCATTTGTTGCTTCACGATCTGTCGTGTTGATGAATTGTACGGCGTCTTTAGGAATATCCGTCTTCTCTAATGCATCGTGCATCACATCAACAATGGCTTTATTGGACGTGATGGCATTTGAACCACCTTTAAGAATAATGGCATTACCAGATTTCAATGCTAGACCGGTAGCATCGACCGTCACATTTGGACGTGCTTCATAAATCATTCCGATAACACCAAGTGGAACTGTCACTTTTTGAACTTGCAGTTGATTTTCGAGTGTCCAATCGGAAACGATTTTTCCAGTTGGATCTTCAAGGTCCGCTACTTGGCGAAGCCCGTTTGCAAAATCCGCTACCCGTTCTTTTGATAGTGATAAGCGATCCATAAATGCGTCTTCGAAACCTTTTTCTCTACCTCTCTCAAGGTCTTTTTTATTTTGGTCGAGAATGGTCTGATAGTTTGTTTCCAGATGGTCTGCAAGGGTGTGAAGTGCTTTATTTTTTTGCTCTGTTGTCAGCAAACTTAGTGTCTTTGAAGCTTTTTTAGCAAGGATCGCTTGCTTTTTTACATCGGTTTTTTCTACAGTTAAAGTCATCAAATACCTCCTGAATAGTTTGAAAAGCTATTTTCATAAACTTTGATGCTATATCGTACATGTCACTTATTATAATGATAAAGTCAATCAAAAAAAACATATCGTAAGGGGAATATGATCCCCCCTCGATTAAACTCCTACTGGAATGGGCACTTCTACATGACATACCAGTTGATCGATTTCTACAGCGATTTCATCTGCTTTGATATCTGTAGGGTTTTTCAGTTGGCCAGATCGATAATTGACCATTCCTAAACCAATTTCTTCATTACGGTTATCCAGGATTCGTACGACTGCGCCTTTGTCGAATCGACCTTTTACCGAGTAAATATCATCGATGGTTAAGCTTTCCTTATGCTCTAAGATGCGATCTTTCGCATCTGCATCAATGGTAATTTCCCCTTCAGGCCCTGAATTGAACGCAATCCATTGTTTTTTGGAATCAAGGTTGACCGAATCTTCCGTCGATTCGAAATAGGTTCCTTTTGCCGTATGTTGCACAGCATCATAAATGATGTTGGCTTGACCGGATTTACCAAGGAATGCCGGAATGCCGGAAGCCATTGTAATCTTGAATGCATCAATCTTAGAACGCATTCCGCCAGTACCCACTGAACTTCCTGGTTCGCCAGCCATATCTTCAATATCCTCTGTAATTTCAGTGACACTTTCAAGAAGTTCTGCATCAGGGTTTTTACGAGGATCAGAATCATAAAGGCCGTCAATGTCCGATAGAATGATTAATTGATCCGCATCGACCAATGCAGCTACTTTAGCTGAAAGCGTATCATTGTCTCCGAACTTCAAACGATCTATCGTTACAGTATCATTTTCATTCACGATTGGAATGATGCCTCTTTCAAGAAGGACATTTATCGTATTTCGAGCATTATTGTATCGGTCTTCATCAGAAAAATCACTACGAGTGATTAAAATTTGAGAAGCGACATATCCATTTGAAAATAAAAGATCAGAGTATGCTTCAATTAATAGCCCTTGACCAATAGCTGCTGCTGCTTGCTTCTCTGGTAGTGAGCTTGGGCGTGTTAAGCAACCTAATTTACGATAACCCGCAGCAACTGCTCCTGATGAAACAAGCAATACTTCATGACCGTCATCCTTTAAACGGACAACCTCATCTACAAGACGCTCAAGTTTTCTGCGACTCATTTCTCCATGTAAGCTTGTCAATGAACTACTTCCAATCTTAATGACGATACGTTTCTTCTTATTATCTTGGGACATTCAATCACTCCTAGTAAAGAGGTCCGTCCCTCGCCCCTCTTTCTGTTTGCAGCGACGGACCTGTATTTCTTGTTTATTTGGTAATATTTATATGAGGTGTAAGATTTTCGATGTTTGGTTTAGCTTGTGACTAATTGCTTAGATTGTAAGGAAGAACTGATTTCTTTGGAACGTTTTTCTGCTCCCTTTACTGCTTCTGAAATCGCCTTACCTCCACCGAACTGAGCTAATGCATCAAGTCCTGCAGCTGTAGTACCATTGGGGGATGTAACATTTTCTCTTAGTTGTGTTGGTGACTCTTCTCTCTCAAGCATCATTTTGGCTGCACCGAAAATGGTTTGAGCTCCGATTTTACGTGCTAACGCTGAGTCTAACCCTGCTTCGGCCCCCGTCTTTTCAATGTGCTCCATTAAATAGTAGAAGTATGCAGGACCGCTTCCGGCAATTCCAGTAAAGATGTCCATTTGATTTTCTTCTATGACAAACACCTCTCCAATGCTAGATAATAATTCTTCAGCATTATCCATGTCTTCTCTTGATGTAAATCTTCCGGCACTGATCGCAGTAGCAGATTCCTTCAACATACTTGACGTATTCGGCATGACTCTGATAACTGATTGACCAGCTTGTAACTGTTCTTCCATATGAGAAGTGGTAATTCCCGCTAATACAGACATAATCACCGTATCATTTCTTACTAATTGATTAATGGATGCCAATGCTTTATCAATATCCTTTGGCTTCATAGCGAGAATCAAAATGTCAATCTCATTAAAGGGTAGATCATCTTTCGTTATAGCTGTGATGCCATATTTCGCTTTCATTTCTGCTAGTCTTCCTTGATTGCTTCTATTTGAAACAATAATTTGTTCCGATGGAATCTTGCCACTTTGTACAGTTCCTGAAATCATTGCTTCTGCCATATTTCCTGCACCTAGAAAAGCAACCGTTTTATTTTTTAACAATCATATCCACTCCTGTTCATTTACTAAGTTCTTTTTAAAAACATTTTTCATTTTTAATCGTACATTAATTTTCAATTTTTAAGATTCATTTATTAGTATAAAAATGACTGTATACCGCCAAAAACCTTTATTGGCGTGTGCTTTGTTCACAACGTTTATAATCGTAACATGCTGATTGATGATATCAAGGGCAATAAAGGAAGTAGTTAGGAATTTGCCGTAATAGCTAGTGGAAGCGCTATCATTCTCGATTATGTTGTTCAGATTCCTTCTAAAGGCCGTATATTGGGCGAGAAAGGGTATAATCAGAATTTTTACTTATGGTATTTGAGTGGAAATAAGTCGATTAGTGTCTAGAATACTATTATACCGGTCCTTAGCATGCTACTATTCCATTTTATATTTTCATGCGAAAAAAATCCCGTTAAGCCTTAATTGACTTAGCGGGATTTTCAATACCTATTCAGTTGCAGCTTCGTCAGAACTCTTACCATTCAGGAAGTCTTGTAGTGCTTGAATATTTTCTTCGAAGTCAATCTCGAGTACTGATCCCACTCCGCTGTAGCTTCCGTTGGTAAATGATCCGTCGACTGGTAATCTGAGCTTGTCCATTTCACTATTGTTACTGAGAAGGACGTCTTTCGCGATAGAAATCTGATCCAGTTTACTCAAATTCGTTTGGATATAGGGCTGGATAGACCCTGCCATTTTCGGAAGTTTTGTAACTCCTCCGATAGATAGCACTTTATCTTTTAAAGCAGCAATCACTTTCTGCTGTCTTTCAACCCTTGCAAAGTCACCCTGTTTATCATGACGGAACCTTGCATATCCCAATAATTCCTTACCGTTCAGCTTTTGAACGCCAGGTTGTAGCGAAACACCGATGTTTTCTGACATCGCCTTTTCAACATCCATTTCGATTCCCTCAGGAGCAAGGATGTCAACCGACTGTTCAAATCCTTTAAAGTCCACAATCATGAAATATTGAATATCAAGATCAAAGTTCTGCTTTATCGTTTTTCTGAGCAATTCAGGACCACCTAAATAGAAAGCGGTATTCAGCTTATAGTTTTGGTATCCTGGTATTTCTGCATATATATCTCTCATAAAAGAAACGAGTTTGGTTTCATTCGTTTTAGGATCGATTTGTGCAAGCATCATCGTATCGGTTCTTGACTTCTCCTCGCCCCTGCTATCAACACCTAATAATAAGATGTTCACCTTTCCGTTCTCATCTTTTACACCATTGAATTTATAATCTTCCTGCATCTGGTCTTCATCAGCCATTTTATATCCACTATAAAATTGAAAAGCAGCATAGCCGAGTAAACTAAAAATAAGAAGTAATAATACTAGGATTACTTTTCTTCCACGTTTTTTCTTTTTGGTCTTGCGATCTAATCGTGAATCCATTTCTTCACCTACTTATATGACATTCATAAATAACCGATCATAGTATGAAATGGTACGCTATCCAACTCGGATTGACAATCACAGAATGTTGGATAAACTAACACATTTCTCCATACTAGTTGGTTAAAAATTTATTTTATCACAAATATCAATAAAAGTACTTATTTATTATCAGAATAAAGATGAAGGGAATGAAAATAGGAACCAGTCAGTTCCCTTACCTCTTTTTCTGCTTCTTTATGATACGAAATGATGAATGAAGTAGAAGGTCCGCTGGATTTTTCTACATCAAGTTCCGAGATGATTTCTCCTCTTGTTAGTGGTCTCCCGATCATTAGCGAAAGTTCAGCAAGAACCCCTTTTGAGCCTACAGGAAGAATGTCAATGATGGAAGAATGGTGTGTGCACCTCATAAATAAGGAAAGCGGTGCCACAGCTGATGGATGTGCCATGACTTCATCTCCAACTAAAGGTGTACCAATCAAGGCATAAGAAAGATTATCCTTTACCGTTTCATCGGACTGCTTCTCCCGCATTCCGATACATGTAACCCCAAGAGCGGACTGCTTTAGAAGGAAATTGGATTCCGAACTGCCGGTAATGGGAATAGCCTCCAAACCTAACTCAGCCAAGCCTTTCTTCACACCTTCACTATACCTTTCCCATGCGGAATCACTGGTTAAGTTCATGAGTTGGACTGCCCGCAGTCGTGCCCCGACTGCCAAGCATTCCATCGCAGCTACGCGAAAACAGAAATAGCCCACAATCTCAGGCTTAACCTGAACCAAGTCAGCTGGTTTACTTCCTATTCCCCCACTACAATCAGAAGCAAGTATCAGTTCATCATGTTCAGAGAAGGAGATTGATAAAACATCACGTTGCTTCATCATGCCCGTCCTCTCATGGGAAGTCTTGACACAAGTGGAGGATACAGAAAATGAGCAATGGTTAAATTAATCAAACTCCCAGCCAATAAGGAAGGAAGAATAGCGAAGTAAAAAGAAGTACTAAGGATAAAAATAAACGGAATACCGGCCAGCACACCATTTCCAATAAAAAAGAGCAAGGCAGAAAGCACCCTCTTCCCCTTAGAAAACACATAACCGAATAACCAGACAAATAGAGCCATTTCAGCTGCAATGAGAATATGTAACGGGCCAAGAGGAAAGCCTGCATACATGCTTGAAATGATATGTCCTCCCCCTGCCACGATTGCTCCCTTTCTTCCATTGTATAAGGAAGAAACTAATAATGCAGGCATACTGTCCAGTGCTACCGTCCCGATGACCGCGGGGATCTTCACCATTCCCCCAATAGCTGATAATGCGAGGAATAAAGATAAAGTTAATAAAGTCTTTAAATTATTGTTCATGGTTCTTTTGATCTTTACCGTTAGAAAATACGTTTGCACTGCGGATATATTCCACATCTCTTACATTGCTTCGATGGTTAATTACGCGGGCCAAAGCAAAGAAGTAGTCTGATAGACGATTAACATACTGCAACGTGACTATCGGAAAGTCTTCATCTGTCTTGGATAGTGAAACGATGCACCGCTCTGCTCTTCTGGCAACGGTTCTCGCGATATGAATACTGGCAGATGCTTTCACACCTCCCGGCAGGATGAATTTTTCAAGAGGAGGAGCTTCCTCTGTCAAGCGATCAATTTTCTCTTCCAACGAGTGAACAGATTCCGCCTGAAGCTTGATCCTTCTTTTCTTCGAGACATTCGATAAGTCCCCACCACAATCAAATAATTCATGCTGAATGGTCTCCAGGTCCTTTAAGATATCTTGAAAATGATTATGATCGAGTTCAGATATAGCTTGACCGACAAAACAATTCACTTCATCCAATGTTCCATACGCTTCGACACGGATATCGTCCTTGTCGACTCTTCCACCTATTAAGCTTGTCTGTCCCTTGTCTCCGGTTCTTGTATAAAGTTGCATAATTTTTTCTCTCCTTTATCCTTTTAATGATGAAGCAAGTCCATACCAAACTAGCCATACTTGTTGAGATCTTTCTGCCAGATCCTGATACACCCATCCTGTTATATCTCTCCATTCCCTAAACGATTGATCCATAGGTACAATTCCTTTCCCTATTTCAGACCCGATCCAGATGACCTTTCGCTCAGGGCTTCCTTCTTCCCATTTTCTTAATGAATCCATTTGCTCTTTAAACAACGCCCTACTATCTCCACCTGAATGAAGAATGGATGAACGGACTGCATATTCAAGGCCTTCCAATACGATGACAGGGCCGATTGTCGTGATATCTTCCATTTCTTTATCAAATAAAGAAATCCAGGTTGTTTCATGCTCTTTTAGATTAAACTTATCTTTCACCCATCGGCTTTTTCCATTAAAGGAACCGCCCGTAATGAAGTACATATATGCTTCCTCCAATCTTCTTCAGTCTTCCAAACCAATTCGAACCCATTCCCATGGTGGATCTCCCATTCCCAAAATGCTCGCTTCTCGTCTGCAGGCGACAAGAAAGATAAAAGGTGACGAATGACTCCTCCATGAGTGATAACAGCATACCGATTACCACGATGTTCATCGATCTCCTGTATGATTTCATTCCATGCAGCATCCACGCGCAGCCGAAATTGATTCATACCTTCCCCTTTTAGCGGACAAATAGATGGGTCGGCTAACCATTCCTGATAAGCCCTATCTTCCTTCAAATCCTCATAAGTTAGACCTTCCCAAACACCGAAGTGTATTTCCCTTAACAGGGATGAAGAGACTATTGGACTTTCAGAGAACAAAAAATGAGCTGTTTCCAAGCATCTGTTAAGGTCACTGGAAAAGACTCTTTCGTACTGATGAAATAAATGTTTCCGACTATGTAATATATCAATTCCATTTCGTGACAAGCTTGTATTCGTCCAGCCGGTATACTTCCCCAACTCATTTTCTTCTGTTACACCATGTCGAATAACTGCAATAACCATATAGTCATCCATAAGATCCACTCCACCCCCTCTACACTACCTCCGATAGTATCACCGGTCATACCACCAAACCATTTGATGGACTTTGAATACACCCACCAAAAAGCCATTAATGTAACCAAGGTGAACCATCCAAATAGATAAAACCAATCCAGATAGAACATGGCCATACCAGCAGTCACTAAAGCAGTAACCATCCAAAGGATTTCACGTCTTGTCATATGCTTGCTGAAACCATATCCCATCCCTGATTTATGTGCTGCTGGAATGGTGATAAGGCTTGCGCCCATTACCAAACGGCTGAAAAATGGGATGCATAGTAGAACAATCCCGATCAATTCTGAATGGGTGTTGAGGACGGATTCATAAATAAATAGAAAACGGGATGAAAGCAATACAACCAGAGATAAAACGCCAAATGCACCAACACGGGGATCCTTCATGATGTCTAATCGTTTTTCTTTATCCCTGTAAGAAAAAAAGCCGTCACTTGCATCCATATAACCGTCTAAATGAAGTCCTCCCGTCAGGATGACCGGCATGACCCAAATAAAAAATGATAATGCTAAGGGGCTCATGTGTGTGAATGTGTCCAGTACAACAAATCCACCGGATAGGATCATGCCTAAACACATTCCCAGTAGTGGAAATGTCCTAACCATCCACTTCATTTCGTGTTGCCCGACGTCGAATGGTTTCCGAACCGGAATAATGGTAAAAAACTGTAGATTCAGAAGGAAACTTTTGAATAGAATCAAGATATTGGAGTTCCCTTCTTTACAACAGGAATTCCTGCATTCATTTCAATCGCCATATATGATTTGTCGACCATTTTTCTATGTAGAGACCCAAGAGTCTTCTGAAACGAGAGAATATCGTCAGATTGAATGGGTATGTCTGAAAACAATTCATTACTCACCACTACTAATAGTCTTGCTTTATTCATCACCTGAAAGATAGCTTGATCGAGTGCCTGCTCTACTTCCACACCTTTTCTTATGTCCATACTGAACATTTCATTGGTTAAAAGAGTGGTGAGGCAATCCAACAATACAATGCTGCTTTGGGATATGTGGTCGATGACTCCTTCAATGGACCGAGGACATTCAATTGTCAGCCAGTCTTCCGTAGAGGCTTGCCGATCGAGTCGATGTTTCAAAATTCTTTGTTCCATGTCACGGTCTGTATTGACGCCACAGGCAAGATAGATCAATGCCTCGTCAGGTTTTCTCTCTTCCTCGGCAATTCTTTCAGCAAAAGAGCTTTTGCCGCTTCGAACCCCACCTGTGATGAACATTAGGTTTCCCATTACTTATCTCACCTTCCTCTATTATGTAAAAGGATTACTCTCCCTCCTCCATTTTCTCTACATAGCTCTGAATGGCTCTCTTCGTCACTTCATAAACACCCCGGCCGATCAATTTCCCTATTGGTGTAATGGGCCCTGCAAATGGTTCAAGCTCTCCTTTTTGATTAGAGGCAATCAGAATACTATCTGTAGGCGTCCCTGTTGCAAGATTACCTGTCCTTCTATCTCTAACCTTCATATCCTGAAGAGCTCTCACCTTTGCCTCAGTGGATGTTACGATTGCTTCAATATATGCTTCATCAGACAGGTTACCGTTAATGAATACCCAAGTATTAATCGTACCTGGCTTGAAGTCAATGTCATATTGATAACTGGTAGACACATCCATGGCATTCCCTACTCCGGCTGTCACAACGACAAACACCGATTTCCCTAAAGTTTCAAACCGTTCACATACCATATTCGTCAAATTAAGAGCTGTCATCATCCCTACAGATAATGAGGGATCCAATTGTTTCTCAATCAGATAATCTTTCATATCTTCTTTATAATCCGAACAATCATAATCAACAGAAACTCTCCGATTGATGAAATGAGTGTACCACCCGATTCCTGCTCCGATAATTCCAGAAGACATACATTTCAACGGGAATGGAGCTGAGAAATGGATGCATTCTTCGTTCAATTCGAGGTAACGTTCATCTAGTAGAACATCCTCACTCTCTTGCCCTTCAGGGACAATGACCATCTGTGGCTTGGCTACTAATGGATGGGCCTGTTTTTGGACCTTCGTTTGATACACCTCTTCAATATGTTCTTCTTTCAATACCTCTTCCGGGTGATGTAGCAGTTTGGTTCTTCCATTGTCTAGTAGCAATAAGCGATCACAATAAAGACTTGCTAAATTTAAGTCGTGAAAAATGGCTACGACGGTTAATTTTTCTTCGATTGTTTGTGTTTTAATCAAATCCAATAATGATTTCTGGTAGGAAAGATCAAGGTGATTCGTAGGTTCATCCAACAAAAGTATTTCCGGTTCCTGCGCCAGTGCCTGTGCAAGAAATACCCGTTGACGCTCGCCACCGGACAGTTCATGGAGATAGCGGTGCTTGAAAGATGCAATTCCCGTTTGTTCCATCACTTTGTCAACCACTTCACTATCCCGTTCTGTTTTCCCTTTGAATAGGCCTTTTTGATGAGCATATCTTCCGAGCATCACTGTCTCTTTCACTTCATATGAAAATGACTCAGTCGATAATTGGGGAAGGACAGCTACATGTTTCGCCAATTGTTTTGAAGTAAACTGTTGAAGGGGCTTTCCTTTTAATTCAATTGTCCCCTCCATCAAAGGAAGAAGACCGGTTACCGCTTTCAATAACGTCGTCTTCCCACTGCCATTCGGTCCAAGAATCCCGAAGAATTCTCCTTGATTTATATGGAAATTCATATCCTTAACAATTTTATGGTCGTTGTATCCTACAGAAACGCCTTTTACATCAATCATGAGGACCGACCTCTTTTCTTAAGTAGAATATATGCAAACATTGGTGCCCCGATCAGGGCCGTGATCACTCCAATCGGAAGTTCGGTTGGCGCGATGATCGTTCTTGAGATAAGATCAGCAAGTACCAGAAAACTTCCGCCTACAACGATTGATAAAGGGAGTAAATGCTTATGGTCATGCCCTACGATTCTTCTTAGAAAATGAGGAATCACAAGACCGACAAATCCGATTGTACCTGAAACCGCAACAGCTGCACCCGTGAGGATGCTTCCGGCAATCAAGATCATAAGCTTCCGTCTATGAACAGATATCCCAATATGGCGGGCTTGTTCTTCACCGAAGCTCATACCATTCAACTCCTTGCTGTTTAGAAACAATATCATCACACCTATAAGGAAAAACGGCAGGATAATCACAATATAATCCCACCCTCTCATAGACACGCTTCCAAGCAGCCAGCCAATAATTTGCCTTAATTCTTCTCCTGTGAGAGCAATCATCAATGAAATCAATGATCCTAAAAAAGAGCTGAAAATAATACCGGTCAGTATAATGGTTTCGACTTTCATCGTTCTTTCCACTTTTTGTGCAAACCATAGTACGAGAAACACGGTGATTACTGAACAAATGATACTCAAAAAGGGAAGCGTAAACTTCCCAATGAACGGTATGCTCCAATTGAAGAATAAAGTAATGACTGCACCTACAGATGCTCCTGAAGATACACCCAATGTATAGGGGTCTGCCAACGGATTGCGCAATAACCCCTGAAATGAAGCCCCGGCAATCGCCAAGGAGCTCCCTACCAATAGTGCCAATAAAACCCTTGGCAGACGAATCGAAAATACAATATTCGTAAACATTGGATCAATCGATTGAGGTAGATGAATACCAAACAACTCAGAACCAATAATCGTTAAAATATCTTCTGGGGGAATTGAAATGGTACCAATCGATATACCTGCAAGAAGGGAGGTTACTAAAAATAACCCTGCGAACACGTATGTCAGCCATATTTTATTCTGCAAATATCTCCGGATAGATTGACTTGGCAATTTCCTCTACTCCTTCAACCAATCTTGGACCAGTTCGGGTGACTAAATCTGAATGCACATCATGTACGTCCCCATCTTTCACAGCGTTTACATCTTCCCAGCCATCTCTTTCCATTATTTGTTCTTTAGGTTTTTCGCTATAATACCCATAAGTTGTTATGATGACATCAGGATTCTCAGAAATAACCGCCTCCTGGTTCACTTGCACCCATCCATCCTGGTCGCTCATCACGTTTTCTGCGTTAACAAGTGACAGCATTTGATCAATGAATGTATTTTTCCCCGTTGAATAAATATCCGGTGAAGGCGATACTTCCACATATACACTCTTCTTTTCTTTTATACTCTTGGCTTTTTCCTGAATAGTTGAGAGATCTGATTTCATATCAGAGATAATCGTTTCTGCTTGATCTTTCTTACCGACAAGCGTTCCGATGTTTTCGATTGTGTCATATACCTCTTCAAAGCTTTTGGCGTCCTGTACGATAAACACCTTCACTCCTGCACTACGAAGCTGCTCCAAGCCTTCCTCTGCAGATTTGGCAGTGGATTCATGAGCTAGTACCAAATCCGGCTTTAAGCCGACAATTTTCTCAACATTAAACTCCATACCGCCGATCTTCTCTTTGTTCATTGCCTCTTTTGGAAAGTTGTCAAAGTCGGACACTCCTGCGATTTCTTCGTTTAATCCTAATTCAAATAAAATTTCAGTATTACTTGGAATTAATGAGACGATTTGCTTAGGTTGTTCCTCTAAGGAAATTTTATGATCAAGTGCGTCGTTTACGGATAAAGGATATTCACCTGTCTCTTGACTGACCGACGTACTTTCATTTTTGTTTGTCTCTTTGGTATCATTTGTGCCACATGCAGACAAGAAACCAATGGATAATACGATTGTCAATAAAATGTTGAAAGTGTGTTTCATGTTTTTCCCCCTGAATTTTTTGTAGTCAGACAAAAAAACACCTCTCGTGGACAAGAGGTGTTGTGTAAGATGCACTGAAAGGTTATAAAACCATGATAACATGCACATTACACCTTTCTATCCGCGTAGATTTGGTGCGAAAGACATTAGGCAGGTCTCCTGGCTCATGGTCATTGCTTGCTGCACCTTCCCATACAGTTTCGTACAGTGGCATGGATTCAGCTAACTACCATTTACAGTGGCGGGACCGCGTTGGAATTGCACCAACTTCCCTATTAAGAAGCTAAGAAGTGTTTTCCACTCCGCTTCACCTAATCTCGTATCGTATGTAATTATTCCGTTCAACAGAATTATACACAAGATTCGCTGGATAGTGAATCCTATTTGCTCATTTTGTTGAAATTTGTAGAGGGTTTCATTCGAATCTTCGTATCATAAGCATCATATTAGATAGGATATGACCATGAACGGATCTACTCTTCACCCCCATGAATCTTATGATTGAAAGGATGAATGGGAGATAATTGAGTAGATACGACATGACCAAAAAAGATCAGTTATCCTCCCCGGTGAAATTCCATAAAACAAAAGTATTGTCGTGTATATTTTTTCGTGGTAAAATCTGTTTCAAGCTTTTACTTTACTGCTTTAGAGTAGCATATATGGTATTGGAGGATTCTATATGAACGAAAAGAAGGAAATTGCTACCTTTGCCGGTGGATGTTTTTGGTGCATGGTAAAACCATTCGATGAATTACCGGGAATTATCGATGTCATATCAGGTTATTCAGGAGGGCATCTTGAGAACCCTACCTATCAGGATATAAAAAAGGGTAACAGCGGACATTATGAGGTAGTCCAGGTCACATTCGATCCTTCTCTCTTTCCATATGAGAGATTATTGGAGTTATACTGGCCCCAAATTGATCCGACTGATGAAGGTGGTCAATTCCATGATCGTGGTGAACAGTACCGTACGGCGATTTTTTATCATAACGATCATCAAAAACGATTAGCTGAATTGACGAAGGATGAAATAGCAGAAAGCGGGCGATTTAAGAAACCGATCGTCACAAGCATCCTTCCTGCCTCACCGTTTTATCCAGCGGAGGAATACCATCAAAAATTTTATAAAAAGAATCCCAACGAATATAATCAGGACCGTGCAAAATCCGGTCGTGATGAGTTTATCGAGAGTCACTGGTAGAATTCATTGCTTAGTATCAAGACTAAGATCAGTCTGGAAGAGACTCACCACCTTTGTGAAGGTTGACGTATAATATCTAGACTCTCCTCCCCTTAACGATTTTTCGCAAATGTTTAAGAATGAAGTAACCCCCTTTCCGCCAAACTAATAGGCAGGAAAGGGGGTTTTTTGACATGAAGAAAAGAAGTCAGGAGAAAGAAGATAAAGAGCAGGTAGTTGCGTTTGAAGGTCAAGGGAGTGTCGTCAATTTCTTTGACCCATATCCAGATGAAAATGAAACGAAGGTAAATAATTCTGATACGGTGGACAGTCATTCGAACTGACAAAAAGGTGAAAGTGCATCGATTGCACCTTCACCTTTTTCTCTTTTACCCAATAAAGCGGTTTACTTTCACTTGCTCATCTATGATCAGTTCTGCCGTCAGCTGACCGGAAAGCGTGACCATCGGTACTCCTCCGCCCGGGTGGGTCGAGCCTCCTACAAAATACATGTTGGATAGTACTCTGCTCTTATTCGGTATTTTGAAGCCTCCGTTAAGCTTTCGGTCCGTAACTGTGCCGTAGATTGAACCTCCATTTGCACCGTAGAGGTTTTGAAGGTCATTTGGCGTAAATGAGTATTCATACTCGATATGATTCCTTAAATCGGTCACACCCATTTTCTCGAGTTTATCCAGCACTTTACTTCGATATGACTCTTTGTACTGTGTCCAATCCTCCCCTTCTTGTAACGGAGGAACGTGGGTTAGCACAAACAGGTTTTCTTTTCCTTCCGGCGCCTGAGAGGGATCAGATTTCGACGAGATGCCGATATAGATTGTCGGATCATCGGCTAAAAGATTTTCATCAAAGATCTGTCTGAATTCTTTTTTAGGATCTTTACTGAAGAAGAAATTATGATGGGCTAAGTGATCATATTTTCGATCCACACCAAGGAGAAGAACAAGTCCAGAAACAGTTGGAGCAAATTTACTTAACTCCTTTACTTCTTTAGCAGATTCATGATAATCAGTCAGAAGTGATTTATAGCAAGGGATTGCTTCAAGATTCGATACGATAATATCCGCCCTTAACTCTTCCCCAATCTTAGTGCGAATTCCATCTGCACGGCTTCCGGAAGTAAGAATATCTTCCACTTCACAATTTAAGCGGACCTCTACATCCAGTTCTTCCAAAACCTTGGCCATCGCCTCGGCAATTTTGTACATGCCACCTTTAACATAATGCACTCCGAGACCTAACTGAACATGGGTAAGTTGAGACATGATCGCCGGTGCGTGATATGGGGATGAACCCACATACATAATCAGGAAATTAAAGAGCTGCTGAAGATGCTTATCTTTAATGAATTTTCGATTGGCCGCATCTAGTGATTTCATCGGATCCATTTGCAGTAATTCTTTGACAGGGTGCATGGTACGAAGGTCCTGTAAGCCATTGAGGCTCTTTTTATAGAAGCTTTTCATCGTAAGCTCATACATTTTTGAACAGTAGCTTAAATAGTTAAAAAAGTTATCCGCATCCTCCGTGGACGACTTCCTTAATTCTTCAAGCATGGTCGGGAGGTCCGATGAAACATCCAGTATCTTTCCGTCTTCAAAAAAGGTTCTCCATCCAGGTTCCACTCTAGAGATGTCTATATA
Organism: uncultured Bacillaceae bacterium; assembly: GCA_963787015.1. Classification (GTDB taxonomy): domain Bacteria; phylum Bacillota; class Bacilli; order Bacillales; family Bacillaceae_B; genus Rossellomorea. The sequence continues at coordinate 267,462 of CAWBBM010000040.1, read as the reverse complement.
GTCATAAAGGTCACGGTTCGCGTGAGCAAATACTTTTTCCAGCACCCATGGCATTGTAAGGATGGATGGACCAGTATCGAAGGAAAAACCTTTCCCGCCCCGTTTATTTAATTTCCCGCCAAGTCTCTCACCTTTTTCTACTATCGTTACTTCATACCCCTCTGAGGCAAGACGGATGGCTGTTGACATACCACCTAAACCCCCACCAACGATGATTACTTTCTTTTTCATTTTCATATCCTCCTTACGAGAAAGATCATTTTCCACTATTCAGCTTTCCATTATGCCCATTTATCCAAAAATCATAACCAGTGATGCGTTTATTAATGGGGAAACTAATCAAATCCACCAATGAATAAACGTATCATCGGTGCGGAATATGGTTAAAATGTCGATACAAAACGATTTAAAAGAGGGTGAAAAAATGGTTGTTTGGTTAGGAACCTTGATCCTTACTATTTTTCTTTTCACAAGAATTCCGATTGCCAAGAAATCCATTCATGTTCGAAATAGCTATCTAGTCAAAAAATGCTCAATCATTATCCCTGCAAGAAATGAAGAAGGAACAATTGGCACGTTACTCTCAAGTATTCAGAGGCAATTCATTCAGCCCGAAGAAGTGATTGTGGTGAATGATGCTTCAACAGATCGGACGAAGGAAATTGCAGAAGGATTCGGGGTAACGGTCATTGATAATCCGCCGCTGCCAATAGGATGGAACGGGAAGTCATGGGCTTGTTGGAACGGTGCGAAAATGTCCAAAGGTGAGTGGCTGATATTTGTAGATAGTGATACATGGTTTGAGCAGGCAGGCTTGCTTCGGATATGCGAAACGTACAAACGTCAGCAATGTCAGGGTGTGCTGAGCCTCCACCCTTATCATGTGATACAAACGGGATACGAAACCTTATCCCTGATGTTTCATTTCATAGTGTTTGCTTCAACCAATGTTACCCATCTTTTTTCCGGGATGGTGAAGCCTACCGGAGGCTTCGGGCAATGCTTCCTTTGTTCAAAGGATGTCTATGAACGTATTGGAGGACACGAAGCCATTAAAGCAGAAATGGTGGAACATTTCGCTTTAAGTCAACATGCGAAAACGTGCGGGGAATCAGTGGAAGCAGTCAGTGGAAGAAACGCAATTTCCATGAGAATGTACGGAACCGGTTTGGATGATTTATTCCGTGGGTGGTCAAAAAGTTTTGCAGCAGGGGCGAAATCAACGAATATCATCCTGTTGGGACTCACTTCTTTATGGATCGCCTTGCTCACTTCGTTTATCGTCCATTCTCCAGGGATGGTGTGGACTCATCCCTTTCTATTTATGCTAGAGTACGTCCTTATTGCAGGGTATCTGTCTGTACATGCAAGAAAGATCGGGAATTTTACCATTTTCGACTCACTATTATTCCCAGTCCACATCCTATTCTTTATCATCACCTTTTCACACTCTCTCGTGAGCACCTTTTTCACGAAAAACACGAAATGGAAAGATCGGTATGTTTTTATCGATAAGGGAAAGGATGAAAGAATGAAATGATCCTTTTCAACATACCCCTGATACTCGTCCAGCGTTTCAATCGGTTGAGAGTATTAAAGGTTATGAGGCAATCCATCATCCTTAAGAATATGGATTCTCTGCCAAATTCAAACACACCCATTTTCATAAAAGAAACCATTCATGCATATAAAGATTGAATTTGTATATTTTAAGAAGAAGAACCGAGGAAGTCCTCCACAACGTTTGGCCGTTAATCCCTTGATTTGCTCGGTTCTCATGGTTCTCTAAAAACCGTCTCCCTCATCCCTCAACCGAGAAATCATTCCAGTAGAAATACGTCGAATAATCATCACTCTTTCTTATCCCTGATAGAACTGAAAGGATAGTCTTCGGTCCTTATTGGAAGTGACTTTATCGTGCTACCCGGTTACCGATTAGATCAGCGGGGACAAAGAAGGAAAAGCAGAATGTAGAACAAAGCCTATCATACTGATATGAATAAGAAAGAGTGCTGACGAAAATAGTCAGCACTCTTTCTTATTTGTTAGGTTAAAGTAATACTATTTCTTTAAGTACGTCCATCCTTCTTCTTGGTACACCTGATTTTCTTTCATCAGTTTTCCAAGAGCACGCTTGAAGGAAGCTTTACTCATATTGAACCGGTCTTTAATTTCGTCCGGCTGACTTTTATCCCAGAAAGGAATCGCTCCGTTTCGTTCTGCCAGATACTCAAGGATGACCTCGGCATCATCCTGCATTTTTTCCTGCTTTAACGGCAAGAACGATACATTTAAGTTCCCGTCATCTTTAACATCGACGACTCGTCCTTCAACAAGCTCTCCAAGTCTCGGTTCCGCTTTACGCTCATTTTCATGAACGAAACAACGGTATCCTTGTTCTGATAAGAAGAAAGTTCCGACTCTTAACAGTCGATACACCCGCCCTTGAACTTTTGCATTCATCATTTCTGTTGATGCTCTTCTAGATACTTGTTCGATAATATTTTCAGTGGCTAAGCGTCCATACAAACGATCCTGCTTATCTCGATTTAAGGTAAGAAACAACTGGTCGCCAGGGTTTGGCCAAAGCTCCAGAAACTTCGGAAGGTCATCTGATGAGACCAAAATATCCTTAGGCAATCCAATGTTAACGAACACCCCTAAATCTTCACGCTTATCCACTACTTCTGCCCATCCATATGCACCAACCTGTACCTTAGGGATACGCATGGTCGCTGTCAGGCGAACTTCCTTGTCATGATAAAGAAATACCTTCACAGTATCTCCCTCTTGAATTTCTTCTGTTATTTCAGAGTGGTGCAATAGTACACGATCGATATCATTCGTCAGAAAGAAACCGTATGGCACTTCAAGATCAACGAATAAATCCACTACCGTACCTGGTTTTAAAGAAGACATTATTCTTTTTCCTCCTATATCAATTAACGTATTAACTTAAGTTTTCTCTACTCAATGAATGTATTCCCTAAATATAGCTTTTTTCGTGCATGATGTATAGAGTGTTTGGGGATTTTTATAATAAACCATCAATTTAGAAAATAAAGAATTTATGAACATTTTTTCGTTTCATTGACCACATGAATGTGTCTTGGTATGATGCTTCTAATTCAATTATAACAAAAATACACATACCTTGTATAAGTTCAAGAATACGGCTTGAACGTTTCTACCAGCTACCTTAAATGGCTTGTCTACAAGATAAAGTAATGATCGTTTCAATTATTTTATCCTGTGGATATGGCTCTGGTGGATGTTGCACCAGAGCTTTTTTATTCTATCTACTCGGAGGGTTAAGTATGAAAACATTCTTTCAATTTGCTGAAAGAGAGACAACTTATAGAAAAGAAACATTAGCAGGCATCACGACCTTCCTTTCCATGGCTTATATTCTGGTGGTGAATCCCATTATTCTCAGTCAGGCAGGTATGGATAAGGGCGCCCTCTTTACGGCTACCGCTTTGTCTGCGATTGTTGGGTCCCTCTTAATCGGGATTCTGGCAAACTTCCCAATTGGGATCGCTCCCAGTATGGGACTTAACTCATTCTTTACTTTTTCAGTATGTATCGGTATGGGGGTTCCTTGGGAAATTGCATTAACGGGCGTTTTTGTAGCAGGCATCATCTTTATGATATTAAGTGTCATGAAAATCCGTGAGAAAATCATCAATGTCATTCCAGAGGATTTGAAGTATGCCATTGCCGGCGGGATCGGATTTTTTGTCGCGTTTATTGGTTTTAAAAACGCCGGGCTTGTCGTTAGGAATCCTGAAACATTCGTTTCAATCGGAAATCTATCTTCTCCTACTACCCTCCTTGCAGTATTTGGATTCATCATTACATTGATGATGTTAGTAAGAGGGATTAAAGGTGGGATCTTCTACGGAATGGTGGCAACCACTGCCTTAGGTATGATTATTGGCAAAATAAATGTGCCTCATTCGATGATTGGAAAAGTTCCTAGTCTCGAACCTACTTTTGGAGTGGTTTTCACTCATTTAGGGGATATTTTCTCTCTTGAAATATTGGCTGTCATCTTTACCTTTCTGTTTGTCGCGTTCTTTGATACTGCAGGCGCATTGATCGCGGTTGCAAGCCAAGCAGGCATTATGAAGGATAATAAGATTCCAAATGCAGGTAGGGCACTGCTGGCAGATTCTGCTTCAGGTGTCGCAGGAGCGATATTCGGGACTTCCACAACAGCTTCATTCGTAGAGTCTTCTGCAGGAGTTGCCGTTGGAGGCAGAACCGGATTCACTTCGGTCATTATTGCATTGTGCTTTTCAATTGCGTTGTTCTTTTCACCAATATTATCGGTTATCACACCTGAGGTCACGGCGCCTGCACTTATTATCGTAGGTGCGTTAATGGCTACTGAAGTAAGGCATATCAATTGGAACCGTCTTGAAATAGTCATTCCTTCATTTGTGACCATCATCATGATGCCTTTGACCTTTAGTGTTGCAACCGGAATCGCCCTCGGTTTCATCCTTTATCCATTTGCGATGATTTCGCTAAAAAAATGGAAAGACGTTCATCCGATTATGTATATTCTTTGTGGGTTATTTATTGTTTATTTTGCTTTTTCTTAATGGGCTTTTTCATTTGGGATCCAGTGAACGAACATCTAAATTAAAAACAAAAGAAGCGAACAACTTAGTTACTAGGTTGTTTGCTTCTTTTGTTATGCTTCTATTCAGATGTATCTCCTTCAAATCACTTTTAGTCGATTATAGTTGCTTATGATAGCTTTTTACCTTTTCATCGCTTGGAAGGAAAAAAGTCATCATTCCTAATAATGGAAGAAAACTGCAGAGGATCATGACAAATCGAATGGTGTATAAATCTGCTAAGCTTCCGAAGATAACGGCGCCGACAGCTCCCATTCCAAATGCGAGTCCGACGGTGAGTCCGGATACCATTCCAATTTTCCGTGGCATGAGTTCTTGTGCATAAACGACAATGACGCTAAAGCTCGATGACAAAATAAGGCCGATGCAGAAAATGACTGGATATACCATATTTAGCGATAAGTAAGGTAATGCAAGGGTTAACGGCGCTGCTCCAATCATCGAGAAGAAAATGATATTTTTCTTACCAAAGCGATCTGACAGCGGTCCGCCTATAAATGTCCCCAGTACCCCAGCAAACATAAATACAAATATGTACGCCTGTGCTTTTTTAATGGAAAGACCGTAATCCTCAATCAAATAAAACTGGTAGTAATTCGATAACCCGGCTCCGTACCAAGAACGTGCAAAGACAAGGAACACAACGAATACCATCGCCCATTTGATTTTAGGATTGATCGGCACTTTCTTCAGGGCAGATGTAGATTTTCGGTTTCGCTCCTCGTTCGTACGTATTTGTTCCGAGTACCAATTAGATACACGAATTAAAACCACTATGCCGAGGAGCGCCACAATCGTAAACCATAAAGCCCCTTTTTGCCCAAAAGGAACGAAGATGAATGCGGTAATTAATGGAGCAAGCGATTGACCGGTGTTCCCTCCGACCTGATAAATCGCTTGAGCAAGTCCTCTACGGTTACCCGCTGCCATATAAGCTACCCTTGAGCCTTCGGGATGAAAAATGGCAGAACCGAAGCCAATCAATAACACGGATAATACAATCCATATAAAGTGTCCTGATAAGGCAAATCCGATCAGTCCAGCTAAGCTCGACACCATCCCTAGCGGAAGCAAATACGGCCTTGAACGAATATCGGCATAAAACCCGAAAACCGGCTGTAACAATGAAGATGTCATATTGAGGGCAAAGGCGATCCAACCGATCTGCGTATAGCTCAACTGGAGGGATTTCTCGATAATTGGAAACATAGCAGGTACTACGGCTTGAAGGGTATCATTGATGAAATGACCTGAGCTGATTGCTAATAGAATCCCGTAAATCGTTGGGTTCGCAACAGGTTTCACAGCTGGTTGAGACAATGGTTTTCACTCCTTTCATTTATTTCGTCACTCTAAATAGTATACTGAAAAAAACCAAACATTTCCTATAAAAATTCAACTTCTAATTACCCACTACCAATTATTTCAAATGGAAGTGCAGAACTCAATCCTACATTACTCATAAAAAGGGCTTATCCTGATTCGGATAAGCCATAAATGACATCGTATAGCTGTTTATCTCCCTTGAATATGCTAGTTCGACTCTTTACTGTAGAGATCGGTTTCTATATTTTCTAGGAAAGGAGCCTGTTCGCCTAAGTAATATAGCTGCAACTCATGCATGGCTCTGGTACATGCCGTGTAAAACAACCGGCGGAAGTTCTCATCACGATATGATTCAATAGATGCGTCGTAAATGATGACGGCGTCAAATTCAATTCCCTTTGCTAAATAAGCCGGTATGACGATAACCCCTTGCTCGTATTGGAGTGAGTCGCTTTTCATAAGCTTAATGTCCTCGATTCCGTCTAAAGAGGCATATACCGATTCGCTCTCGGAGGCTGATTTACATATAACCGCTATGGAGTGGTACGACCTACTTCTCCACTCTGCCACTTGCGTATTAATACGTTGGTGGAGTTCATCGTATGTGTTCACGTGGGTTAGCACCGGTTTTTCCCCTGGCCGATCAAATGGGTTTATATGTTCTCCATCAGGAACAAGCTCTCGTGTAAACTCAATAATCGGCTTTGTAGACCGATAGCTCTGCGTCAGATTTATTGCCTCAGTTTCACCCGGTCCATATAAACCTGTCAGTGTACTGAAGTCCACATGTTGATGTGCATGGGCAAAGATGGCCTGGTTAAAATCCCCCAAAACGGTCAGTTTTGCAGAAGGAAACAGCCTTTTGATAAACTCGAATTGAAACGGTGAGTAATCTTGGGCTTCATCAATCAAGACATGTTTAATCGATGTATTTGACTGAAAGCCGAGTATCAGCTCTTTTAACAGTAAAAAAGGAGTCGCATCTTCGTAATAGAGTTTTCCTTCTTCAAGCCTTTTCACAGTCGACTTACAGATATCCTCCCAGTTTCCAATGGTTGGTCCAACGGATAAAGAACGTATTTTCATTGGATCAATAAATAGCTGATAATAGATGCCCTTGACATCAACAAATTGAAGTGTCTCGAGCCATTTACGGACCCTCTTAAACCGTTTGCGTACGACCCATCGGGATAATGTATCATATTCGATTTCATAATCATTGGAATGATTATTCTTCTGCAGGTGCTTATGGGCTTTATGATAATCCTCATTGCTCATCAGCTCGATTTCTTCCTCTACCCAGACTTTGGAGCGTTCCTCTTTCTCAGCGTCATCGATTTCCATTTGAATCCAATCCTTCAATTTCTCAAGTTTGTTATGAAAACGCAGTGAAGGATCAATCGAATAGAATTTTTCCTTGATCTGGCTCCCCGTGAGAATCGCATTTCCTCTAAACTTGATTCCTTTAAACAACATCCCTTCCATTTCCAAATATCCTCTGTAGGATTTGATTATTTCAAAGAAATCAGTGGTAGCTTTGAACTTTATACTTGCTTTCCTGGTGTCATACGTAGGTGTCTCCATTTCTGTCAGAACGTACTCCAATTGTTCGTAGGGTCCCTCTAAATCGAAATCTTTATTAAGCCTATGGTCTAAATATTCCTGGAAGGTCACCTGCTCCATATTTTCCTCACCAAGTTCAGGTAATACATTTGATACGTAGCTATTAAACATTGCATTAGGAGAGAATAGAATAATCTGATTCGCCTTCAAACTGCCCCGGTATTTGTAGAGTAAATACGCAATTCGCTGCAATGCGGCAGAGGTTTTCCCACTTCCGGCAGCACCTTGAACAATGAGCAACTTCCCACGGTCATGCCTGATGATCTGATTTTGCTTCTGCTGAATGGTTGCAACAATACTGTGCATATAGGCATCGGTTCTCTTACCAAGTACTTGCTGTAAAATCTCATCGCCGATAGTCAAGCTCGTATCAAACATAGAATCGATGACGCCATCCTGGATAAGATACTGCCACTTTTTCTCCAAGTTCCCCTTAATGACGCCTCCAGGTGTCGTGTATTCATATGGACCGGGAGGATAATCATAATAGACGCTTGAAATGGGAGCGCGCCAATCATAGATAAGAAAATCATCCCCGCTTTGATTTGTTAGTGTAGAAATACCAATATAGATATTCTCCGGTTTTGTATCGCCTTCTTCAGTGAGATCGATGCGTCCGAAATATGGTTTATCTTTCATTCTCTTTAATGCGGATAGTTTTTTAATAGCTTGTCTGTGAGTGCTCTGGCTCACGGTCAATAGTTGCGCCTGCTGTCTTAAACTAAGGACGGTTTCAAGGAAATCATCAAACGAATCGGTGTTTACTTTGACTTCATCCCAGAAGTGTTTGCGGATCTCCACTACTTCATCGTGACGCCTTCCGGTTTCATTCTCCAGATTTCCGATTTGCTCCAAGATGATTTTAATGACGCGATCCACTCGTTCCTGCTCTTGCCGAATTTCAAGGTTCATTCAAGCACTCCTTTTTCATACAAAATAGGGGGTTGACACGTTAGTGAATTTTGTTATATAATTATTATTGAGGAACTGTGTTTCAATTAAATATAGTTAAGTGTTTCTGTTCTAACTTATCATAAATATGACTCTTAATCAATATAAAAAAGACTGCCGGACGATAACTTTTCGTTTAGCAGTCTTCTTCTGTATGTATTCGAAACAAGTTAAAACATTCCATTTTCATTGGGAGAATTCTCTGGTATTGGTTGCCCCACATCCCATAGTTCTTTGATCTTTCCATTCTGAAAGCGGAAAATGTGGATGACAATCACCCCAATGTCATCAGGATGCTGCCTCACATGTGAATGAACCACCACATTCTCTCCTTCTTCTATCGTTCGCTTCACTTCAAATAGTTTGTCAGGGTTCTCTTCTGCATTTTCTTCCATGGCTGCCATAAGAGACTTTGCATCCCCTCGGAAATAAGCATTATGGTGACAAAACTCGGAACTTACGTAAAGATCGTATGCTTCTCTTACGTCTCCCTTCGCTACCCGTTGTAAAAATGACACTGCTCTTTCCTTATTGGTGAATACATCACTCATGTCAATCATCCCTTCCCTATAAAAGTCATACGTTCATTATATAGGAAATTCCAACGCAAAGTTAGACATCGTTTATGAAAAATTATTTTCAGTCAAAATAAGGGAGAGCAGTGAAAAGTCCAACCACCAGCTTTCACACTGTTCTCCATTCTATAAAAATGGTTTCAAAGTTTATCATAAAATGTTCCATTAAAAAATAAGGTAATATCACCTAGGGTACCAATACAAAAGAAGATAAAATAATAGCTTGCTTTTGAGACTTCTTTGTTGAAAAGCTCTCTACAAGCCTGAATAAAAATCTGTTCAAATTTAAACCAACTTAAAATCCATGCAATGATCAAAAATGTAATGATGGTCATAGGGTTTCTCGCTCCTTGCTCCGCCTCATTATATTATACGGTCATCTTCCAACTCGTCAGTGCCAGCCACCGTTCCTTTTCCTTATAATCCGGTACGATTTTCCCGACAAGCCGCCAGAAAGATCGGTCATGGTTCAGGTGTACCATATGGCACATTTCATGAACGACTACGTAGTCAATGACGTCTTGAGGGGCCATGGCAAGCTTCCAGTTAAAGGTCAATTGCTTCTTTCCGTTGCATGTTCCCCACGTCGTTTTGCTTTCAGAGATTCGAACGGATTTAGGTTTTGTTTTGAAGTGACCTTGATGGTTCGATATACTCTTTTCAACCAACGCTTTGCACTCCTGGTAATAAAAACGCTTTAATGCTTGCTGAATACGTTCATCCGCTAGCTCTTTGACATGGATGTGCAGAGTCTTGCTATTGAAAGCGACATGGTCTTGAGTTATGAGTGGATCGTGATGAACATCAATCGGGAAAAAATGCCCCTTATACAGAAAAGACTCTCCAGTATCATAGGTTTTCTCTTGAGGTCCCTTCAATTGGTCCTTCTTTTCCTTCGATTTCTCGTGAATCACTTCCCATTTATCTTCAAGCAACCGAACTACAGATTCATGAGATGATCCCTTCGGTGCCTGAACTTCGACATTCCCATAACTGTCAAGGTAAATGGCAATAGATGTGCGGTTCTTGTATTTTATCGTAAAATGTAGCGTCTCACCTGAATACGTATGGTTCATGACCTATCCCCTATATTTAAGCGTTAATCCCTTTAAGAAATTACGTGCATATCGATCTCCGCAAATTCTATAATTCTTATGTCCTTCTCTTCGTAAAATCGCCCCTACTTCACCTTTCGTGATGACCACGCCTGCTTCATCAAGAATTTCGATCATTTCCTCACTCGTTAAGGAAAGCGCGATTTTCACTTTCTTAAGTAGAAGATTATTCACATGTTCGTACGTTAATTCCGGTCTTTCCGGTTGGCCGGTACTTGGTTCCTGCTTCCCTCTTTTAAATGTGATAAAGCCATTTAAAAAGGACTCGTACATCTCATCATCACAAGGAATATGATTTTCATCTTCTACGATTTCCTCTTCAAATTCATCTTGATCCTGTGATTTGGTGAGTACCTTCAATACTTCTTCTTTTGTCAGGTCAATGCCACCGAGTTGAAAAATCTCTACCATTTCAGTATTTTTAATATCGAGGGCATAGCGTAAGCGGATTAGAATATCATTGTTATCTATGTTCATTGAGATACCTCCATAAATTTTACTTATAAGTTTATTCTTTTCGTAAGAACCGAATCAACACTAAGAGAATAGCTTACCACTTAATGGACCTTTTTTATAGTAGTGATCGATTGGAATGGACGTTAAAAAGAATTCTTCATTCAGACTACCAAAAATTCTTAGTATTTTTATACTATTCTCAAAAAAGTTTCAACAACTCATCAAATGATTCTATCACTTTCCCGTATTCATCCACTTTTCCAAATCCATATCGGGCATAGACAAAAGGAATTCCTGCCTCTTTAGCTGCCTGTCGGTCTCCTTCAGTATCCCCTATGTATACAGGTGCCTTTAGGTTATTACGTTCAATGATGAGTTTAATATTTTCTCCCTTTGATAAACCAGTCCTGCCAGGATTCTCATAATCAATAAAATACTTATCAAGCTCGTGATATTCATAAAAAGCTTCGATGTAGCCTGCCTGACAATTACTGACGATAAATAGTTTATATTTCATCGATAACTGAAGAAGAACGTCCTCTACCTTGGTGTATAAAATGCCACCGTGGTTAGTTAAGTGAGGGATTTCATATTTGGAAAGGTCTTTTAAGAATTGTTCTCTCTCTTCTTCACTCAACTCAGGGAACAGCTTCTTTCCAATCTCTTTCATTTGGAGACCCATTGTTCCTTCGAGATGCTTCCTCGTCAACTCTTTATTCAGGTTACTATTTTCCGTGATGGCTTTATTCCATGCTTCAAGTACAGACTCGATGGGATCCCAAATCGTACCGTCCAAATCAAATATAATACTATCCATTTCTTCATTCCTCCAAATCTTGTGTTGTTCTGTTCTAGGGATAAGTTTAACAAAATCTACAGATCACTTCGGTAGAGGTCATAAATCCACTTTTAATTTTCTCTCACCATTCATCCCACAATAGCAGACATTTCTTATGCAAATCATGTGTATTAAAGTGATACTCTTTTAAGAAAAGAGCCTTTTCATTAAATTCTCCATGACTTTCCTGATGCTGAAGATACCTAAATATCTATCTTTCATTCAGCTAGATAACTCTCCCCTCTCTCCAAATACACTTTCATGACTGCATCAGGTACCAACTTTCCACCAGTCGCCCAAACCAATTGGGACGCATTATTTAATTGGTTTGGAGTGAGGGAATGAGAGGCTAGATGTTGATGGACATCTGATAATATCGGCCCCATCATCCCTGCCAATGCAGAGGGCTCAAGTGAAATTGATTCAGACCTTTTAAGGAGTGCAAGCATCTGAAATAGGTGATCATCACTTACGGTGTACACACCGTTCACAAGATCCTCAATCATTTTGCCTGCAAGAGCGGATGGACGCCCAACCGCTAATCCATCTGCTTCGGTCTGATTACCTAGACCGATGTCCTGGACCGAGATGTTCTCGTGTTTTCCAGTTGCGAGCCCGAGAAGCATACAAGGGGAACTCGTTGGTTCGGCAAAGTAGCAATGGACATAATCCCCGAATACATATTTCAGTCCAAAGGTCACGCCTCCAGGACCCCCACCGACACCGCAAGGCAAATACACGATAAGTGGATGGTCACGATCAACCTTGATGCCCTCTTGGTCAAACTGCCTCTTCAATCTGAGTGCCGCCACTGCATAACCGAGGAAAAGATCCATCGAGTTTTCATCGTCGATAAAATAACCATTCGGTTCATGTATGCATTGCTTCCTGCCTTCTTCCACCGCATGGGAAAAGTCCCTTTGATGTTCGATCACCTTCACGCCTTTTTCCCGTAGTAGATCTTTTTTCCATTCCTTTGCATCATGTGACATATGTACAGATACACGGAAGCCTAGAGCAGCACCGATTATTCCTATACTTAAGGCCAGGTTTCCCGTTGACCCTACTATTATGGAATATTGTGAGAAAAAGTCTTTAATAGAGTTATGGGCAAGTAGAGAATAATCATCTGTTAAACTGATCTTGTTATGCTCAAGCAATAAGGATTCGGCTATCTTCAACACCTCGTATACGCCACCCCTGGCTTTAATCGAGCCTGCAACGGGGAGTTCATTGTCACATTTCAATATGAGTCGCCCTGGTATCGTGCCTTTATAGAGAACTTCTAATTCGTGCTGCATTCCAGGAAGGTACCGGATAGGGGATTCAATGATTCCGTATGTCTTTTCCGTTTCAGGAAATGAAGTTCTTATAAATGGTGCAAACCGTTGGAGCCTATCTTCAGCATCTTTTATCTCCTCACCTTTGATATGTTCTACGAAGTCAACGCTCTTCCATAATGGGTTTGCCCAAAAGGCTTCCTTCATCCTTTTTAGGTCTTCAAGTAATTCAGAATCTATTCCGAAACTATGATCTATGTTCATTTCGCCATTCCTTTCAATAAGCTGTCTTTTTAAATCATCCACTTCTCTTCTAAACAAATCGGCTTCCTTCAAAAAAGGATGGTGATTGCTTCTAAGTGACAAGGTCCGTCCCTCTCATTCATTCAGTAATCGCTCATTCAAATGTTGGTTATGGTATAATCATTTTTTCTAGTGAAAAGAAGTCCAGGCTTTAACGTAAAAAATTTGTTGTCAAAGGTGAAGAATTTGAGAGAATTTGAAATGCTGGTATCCATCAAAAAACTCGGATCATTATTAAAAGAATTCCATACATGCACGTGTCCCAATCTGAAAAAGAAATTAGTGAGAGAAATAAAATGCCAAAGTGAAAAGATTCACCCTAGAAATGATGAATGAGCGTACCAAATGAAGCTGGGACATAACGAAATCAATATATTCTAAAGACGAACAATAAGAATAAAAGACCAAGTTAGGATTTCTTGTGACACCGCTGTTGATTTCCGTGCAAGACTTCGCTTTCCTCGGGCGGAAGGCGAGCCTCCTCGTCGCTAAGGCTCCTGCGGGGTCTCACCTATTCCGCTTTTCCCGTAGGAGTCTTCGTCTTGCACTCCAATCAACAGCTAGAACCTGCAAAATACACATTATATGCTTTTAAAATAACAATAAAAAATCCGAACGAATTCGACTTCCATGAAAGAATTTCGAATGATCGTTCGGATTTTTCTTTGACTAACACCCTTTTGTCCCAGCCTCACTTTAGTTATCCGTATAGATTCATGGTAATCCCTTTTCAAATCAGACCTGCCTGTTATTTTTTGATAATTTTCATTTCATTTACTGGCCAATATACAATATTTGTCGTTCCCACTACCTTCTCCAGGGGGATTGAACCAATCAGACGGCTGTCTTTGCTATATCTTCTGTTATCCCCCATTACGAATAATTCACCTTCAGGAACCGTTGTTTGATTTACAGCGGTATCTTCCAATGTAAAGTCCTTGGTCAATGGCCCGTCTACATTTTGTTTTTGATCTTGTAAGTAGGGCTCATCATAGACCCTTCCATTCACATACAGCGTATCATTCTTATATTCAATCCGGTCTCCCGGCAGGCCGATGACCCGTTTTATGTAATCTTCGTCTTCAGTAGCATGGAATACGACTATATCGAATCGCTCCGGTTTATCCAACTTATTTACAATCATCCGATCATGGTCCAATAAGGTTGTATTCATCGATGCACCGTCAACGACAATGGGAGTCAAAAAAAAGGTTCGTATGAGGACCATTAACATGATTCCTATGAACAACGATTTCGCCCATTCCCACATCTCACTTCTGTTATCAACCACTCTGTTCACCCTTTCTATTTGGTAACTGTCACCCTATACCATTCGATACCGGGTACTTGATTTCCTTCTCTCGAAATAACATGATGTAAAAAATATAACAACGAAAGCTTGTTTTTCATCCCCCTTCTTTTTTTATTGAGATGGATAGTAACTATACGGGTCAACCCATGGGAGTTTTCACTATTTTGAATGAATTTTTCTACAATGAATGTCTCTTACAGGTAGAACAAATCTGTTCCTTTAACCGGGGATTGATGAGTATGGTAAAATAATAAAATACACTGTTTTAGGAGAATGATTATGAAAAAGACGATCGACCATATCGGAGTCGCTGTCAGAAATATAGAAGATTCCATTCGATTTTATGAAAATGTCCTGGGGGCAACGCTGATTGATCAATACAGTAGTAATGCACAGGTGTTGAAAGCGAGATTGCCATCATGGAGGTGGACGGTGCCCGAACTGAATTACTTGCACCGACGAATAACGTGACTTCCCCTATCGCACGCTTTATTAAGCAAAAAGGGAAAGGCGTTCATCATATCGCCTATCGTGTAGATGACCTTGATGCTGCACTAGATGAACTAAGTCTAAAGGGGATTCGGACATTAGAGGACAGCCTCCGTATCAACAAACATGGCAGAAGATTGATTTATTTAAACCCCGCTGATACAGAAGGGACGATCATTGAGTATTGTGACTATCCCGATGGTGAAAAAATCTAGGTCTCACTTACTAAAAAAACGACGCCGATTCAAGTTGAATCGGCGTCGTTTTTTCCTTCTTCAATCCACCTCAACGACGACGCAACCGTAAAATCCTCCATCTTCAACTTGCTGATTAGCCTCAGCAATGTCATCAAGCTGATAGGTATTGGCAATGCGGTGTTGAAGTATATTTTCTTTTAAGGCCCTTGTGATATCTGATATGGCTTTGCTTTTTGCTTCTTCTGGCATGGCATAGACTATGATAAGGCGAACCGTTAGATCCATGAACATCATATCCCTGAACGGCAATTTGGGTTCAGTTACAACGGTTGAGGAGTAGCTGGCAATCACTCCCCCGGTTCGAATCAGCTGCAACATCATGGGTAAATTTGCTCCGAATTCTACATCAATCACCCTGTCCACCTTTACTCCATCAGTAAATGTCAATACGCTTTCAACCATCTCATCCTTCGTATGGTCAACAACCAAATCAGCTCCCGCTTCCATACAGTGTCTATTGGCCACATCATTACTAGCGGTGGCAATCACGGTTGCACCACCTTCCTTTGCCCATTGAATCGCATAATGACCCACACGGCCCGCTCCTCCTGTGATTAGTACGATTTGTCCATTGACAGGACCATCTGAGAATACACTACGGTGAGCCGTCATCGCCGGTATGCCAAGGCACGCTCCTTCAGCGAAGGTCGTATTTCCCGGTAGCGGTACAGCTCGATGACTGTCGATCGCCACGTATTGAGCAGCCGTTCCGTGAAGACGAGCGTATTGAGCCTGATACACCCACACACGTTCCCCAATCCGGGAGTGAGGAACACCTGTCCCAACTGCTTCAATGATCCCTGCTCCGTCGCTATTCGGAATCACAGGTCCATCATTAAGCAAATCAGGAAAAGATCCAAGTCGTTTCTTCGTATCGGAAGGATTCACTCCTGAGGTGCGCATCCGGATAAGAACCTCTCCATGAGCAGGCTCGGGCGTCTCAAACACCCCAACCTGAAGAACATCACGTGCAGGCCCGAATTCAGAAAACCATGCTGCTTTCATATTCCATTCCTCCTTAAGAAATCTATTGGGTTAGTATGTGTAGTCTTGTTTGAATTTACTTACAAGTTAGAGGGAAACTAGGTATGGACGATCCCTCTATTTTGTACTCCAGTCTGAACAATTTCAGATTGATTGAAAAGAGGGTATATGTGAGTTTTAAATGTCGACCCCACCACAGTCCAATCTACAATTCCTTTAGTAAATTCAGGCTATTTCTCTATTTCCCTATTCATTCAGAAATCACTCTCTTTTATATAAATTCAACCAATTGCTATACTAAAATGAAAAAATTATGTAGTTACCCTTATTGCACCACAAATTTAGACTTTATCCTCAACAGGAAGTATATCGATATATAAAAACCGGTCCTTGTCGGTCAGGTGGTCAGCTGTTACTCTTCGTTCACCTAAAGTATATTGGATAGGAAATGCAAAGCAAGGACCGTCAAAGACAAAGGAATGAAACTCTCCATTCTCGCCACAAATATCCTTATCTTCTGGGTAATCTCTGATAAACTCTCGATCATACACTCTTCCTGAGAAGGATGGATCTAATTGATCCAAATCAATGCATGTCAGTACGGTCTTAAAGGAAAGCTGAATAAATTCCTTGCTTAATTCCTCCACATTCATCCCCCATAATGGAAATATGGGTGTTATCCCGGTCCCGGAGAGCATCTTCTCCCGATATTCCCGCACATCCTGAAGATGGATATCCCCGAAAATCATATGAGTGATTCCATCAGCCAACATGTCTGAAATAGCCTTGTCCATACGTGATTGATACATTTCATCCGTACACTCCTGTGGGATCCACACTTCCCTCAACGGAATCCCGAGAGAATCAGACTGCCTCTTGAGCAATTCATAGCGGACACCATGAATCGATACACGATCGTACCCTTCTGTAAGTGTCACCAGCAAGGATTCAACCTCGTAATCAGGATTCTTTTGTATTTTATATAACGCCAGGGAGGAATCCTTCCCCCCGCTAAATGCTATTACACTTTTCATTATGACCTCCTGTTTGCTTGACTTGAATGGTAATTTTCAACACATGTACGACCTATCCATTCAACGATTTGTATGTTTTTATGTTTCTGATACATATAAAAGCGAATCGAATAAGCTTTCCCAGGTTAATAAAATATTTCCTGCTTTTCCTGGTTCATTTCTTTTTATTTAATAGTAATGAGCCCGCGATGGCTGCAACTATTTCTCCGAATAGTGTAAGGAAGGCACTCACTCATTTTCCTCCGATCGTAAGTAAAGCGGATTTCTGATGTCAGACCTGAACTTTCTCAATTGAAATCCCTGCTTCTATGTAGCTTCTTACCAACTTCCATTCATTGCTGGTGACTTTCCTGAAAGTGTCAATGAACAGATTCGCCGTTTTCAGAGGTATTCCTTGAACCACAATGGTAGCGGATAAAATGGCGATGATTTCATCTTCCCCTAAAGGAATGATTGAGTGTTCATTTATCGCCCATTGGCCGTTATTTTCCTGTATATAATGAAATCCCTGCTCCCAGCCATTGATTGAATCTACATAACCATAGTCCATTATTTCTCCTTGTCTGATCTCCCTTGCTTGATAATCTTTTGAGATGTAATGTGTAAGTTCAATTATGGATGATTTTTTCCATGCTTCGATAAAACCATCGAGGCATCTTCTGAATGAATGGTTCTCCAGCAAATCCTCCTTTACATTTTCAAGACTGGAGTCAATATGACCTGGAAAGGAGAACACGATGTCCCCTTCGACGTTTTCACTCTCTTTATAGTGACCATCTGTATACTGACAGATAATCGTTTTCCAAAATTTTTGAGCATTATGATTTTCTTTTAAGGCAACCAATTCCCAGCTTTCTTGATATTGTTTAAATAAATGAAATGCAGCCTTCCTTCCTACCCCTAATGTTCGAAACTTTTTCATAACGAAAAATTCAGCCATGGAGTAAAAAGAACGATGCTCATTCTCCATTTTTCTAATGAGTGCAAAACCGGCGTATTGGCCCTCAACCACAATAAAGAAAGGGAAACGACCTGGTTCCGTCCAATAATGATCCAAGTACTTATATTCATAAAATCCATTTTCATTTACATCTTCAAGAGTAAATTCACTTATGTCATATTGGTACAATTCTAGAAGATGCCTGAGAATTGACTTATCATTGAACTTTACTGGAGCTAGTTGTATATTCATTATGGATTATGCCCTCTTTCAATTTAGTATCTTGCGAGGCTTGTGCGGCAGCGAACTCTTCTTTCTATAATTAAAGAGTACATTTCATTTTTATTTTAACATGAATTCCCTGTTTATTTTCCGAAGATTCAAATTTCAGCACTTTCTAAATCAAAAATAGACTCCGTTATCAAGTACACATTCACATCAAAAAAAGGGTACAAAACCTGTGCAGGTCCCATACCCTGTTTCATCTCTATTTACGAATTCATGAACTAATATCCTGTTCTCCTGTTCCCTTTTTCTGCAGCTTCTGCATCCGCCTTTGTCTGATGGACAGTCCCAGGTGGGTGCTGTGGAGGGGCGTAGATGGAATACAGCTTGATTGGCGTATTTCCGGTATTGATCACATTATGCCATGTTCCTGCTGGAATCATGATGGCATCATCTTGCGCCACTTTTCTTTGAAAGGTTAGTTGATCTTGTCGGTCGCCCATCTGCACGATTCCCGTCCCTTGCTCGAGCCGTAGGAATTGATCTAGATGAGGGTGGATTTCCAATCCTATGTCCTCCCCAGGTGCGATGCTCATCAAGGTCACCTGTAAATGTTTTCCGGTCCAGATGGCTGTTCTGAATGTATCATTCTTAATAGTGGCCTCATCGATATTCACGACATATGGTGCCGGACCATAATCCTGAGAAGTCACCCTCCATACTTCATCTGCTCCTAGTTTACCTAATCGCTTTGCATGTTCCCATTCATCCATGCACGTATTCATAAGCACATCGTACACAGATTGATGGTGAGCTCTCAGGCAGGCAATACGGAAT
Source organism: uncultured Bacillaceae bacterium (assembly GCA_963787015.1). Taxonomy (GTDB): domain Bacteria; phylum Bacillota; class Bacilli; order Bacillales; family Bacillaceae_B; genus Rossellomorea. Next base: position 248,268 of record CAWBBM010000040.1, on the reverse strand, counting down.
TGCTCATAACCGGCTAATTCAGTTTCATATCCTTTCTGTAGGCCGTCACGATAGGAGTGAAATGGAACACGATCAACCTGGTAAACCGGCTCTCTCCCTGTAACGGTCATATACAGATTGGTCAACTGCCACCAATGGCGTTGTTCGTCTTCCATCATACGAAGAAGTTTTAACTGGTGCTTTTGGTTGGGTGCTTCCCCAGCTAATCGATTGTAAAGATCCACAGTAGAAGCCTTCCCCTTGATTCCATGGAGCAAGGTCTCCTCAAGCTGCTGCTCGACTTCCCATTCTGGATGTTGATTGATAGAGGATGGTTGTGGTTGATTCATCGAATCATGATGCATAAAGTTCATTCCCTTCATATTATTCCACGACATCTTATGCATGCATGAGGGATTTGTGCATTTGCCTAATAGGTATTGGAGCATTCCTTCATTTAATAACCTAATCGGTTGAAGGGGAATAATCAGTTTCAACTTATGTTAAAATAGAGAAAATTCAATCACCGTTAGAGAAAGGAATTCTGACACATATGTTACCTTTAGAACTACGAAACATCATCAGAAGTGGACAACACACAACTCATACGTCTGGCGTATGCCAACATTATGTTCAAACGAATCTAGTTGTTCTTCCAAAGGAATACGCCTTTGACTTTTTATTGTTCACGTTGAAAAATCAGAAGTCATGCCCGATTGTCGAAGTTCTTGAGGAAGGACAATTTGAATCTGCTTATGCAATAGATTCTGATATTCGGACTGACATCCCCCAGTATCATGTGTATGAATATGGTCAATTGACCGAAAAGAAAACGAAGATCGATGATATATGGCGTGATGATTTTGTCAGCTTTTTAATCGGGTGCAGCTTCACCTTTGAAAGTCAACTGCTCAAAGGGGACATTCCGTTGCGCCATATTCAGGAGAATAAAAATGTGGCGATGTACACAACCAATCTCGAGACGAATAAAGCCGGTGTTTTCGATGGACCAATGGTGGTTTCTATGCGTCCAATTCCGAATCAGCTTGTACAGAAAGCAGCAGATATTACCTCCCTGTTTCCAAAAATGCACGGGGCACCTGTTCATATTGGAGACCCCAGTGAAATAGGGATCTTGGATATCACTCAACCCGATTATGGTGACTTTGTCGGCATCAAAGAAGGCGAGACTCCGGTGTTTTGGGCGTGCGGGGTGACACCTCAGGCAGTAGCACTTCATGCAAAAGTCCCCTTCATGGTGACCCATTCTCCCGGAAGCATGTTTGTAACCGATTGGAAAAATGAGGAGTATTTATCAGAAGAAAAATAATTGGAGGGACGGACCTCTTGCTTTTACGCAAGAGGTCCGTCCCTCCAATTCATCTTCACCAGTGGTAGCTAGGTATATTAAACCACCTATGTAGGATACTAATACCACTAGGTAAGGAGGTGTTGGCCTGATGGATATAGACTTAATCTGGAAATCAATATTCATTGTGATTGGAGGAACGTTGTTATTACGAATTGCTGGAAGAAAGTCAATCTCACAGATGACATTGGCACAAACTGTTATTATGATTGGAATTGGTTCGTTGTTAATTCAACCTCTTGCCAGAGAGAGCATATGGACCACACTTGGTGTAGGAATGATTCTAGTCATAACGTTAGTAATTATTGAATATGCGCAAGTAAAGTCGGATCTGTTTGAAAAATTCATTACAGGAAATTCAAAAATACTCATAGAAGACGGAAACATAAATGAGAAGAATCTTAAAAAACTAAGATTCACGGTAGATCAATTGGAAATGAAACTAAGACAACAAGGTGTTTCCTCTTTTGACATTGTAAAATGGGCGACGTTGGAAACAAATGGACAGATCGGTTATGAATTAAAGCCTGACTCCCAGCCGGCTACTAAACAGGATATCTATCTGCTTCAACAAAACATCCAACTTGTACTTAAACTACTAAATCCTTCTATAACGACAAAGAACCCAACTGAAGATAAAAAGAAGCAAGACATTTTCACAGAAGTGGCTAAAAATCAACACACAATCGATCCGCCAAACCATTTAAAATAAGACTCCTTGCAATTGTTGTCATTCGAAGGCAAGAAGACGTCCCATCCAATACATACAAGGGTTGGCAGATCTCATGTTCTATAACTAGAGAAAGGAGCCTTATTTCGGCTCCTATTTATTGGTCAATTTTCTACGGTCTTCTACCTGGGGGGGTTCTTCCATCCAGCCCTTTTTAATCATGATTTCTCCACCTTTTTTGGCGAAGTCATATATATCTCTCGCAAGGAATGACATTTTGATTGGTAAATCACTGCGTAGACTAAATGCACTTCCCAAGGCGTTACTTCCAAGACCGAATGTAGTTAACAAACTGGTCGTATACATCATCAATTTATCTGAGAAAGGAGCAACAATTGAATCTGTCGCTTTCCCGGCATGGGTTGCCGGTGGTTCGATGAAATCTTCCCTTAAGAATTCACCGAGGGATGTTTCCACCTTCTTGGCTAGTTCCATTCCCTTAATAAAATGATGTCGTGCATCTTTGTCAGACGCCACTTGAGCAAAGCCGATCATTAGTTGCATTCCAGTCAGATTCGTTTCAATCGCATGGTGAATGAGTGACAGTTCAATTGTATTCAACGATCTACGCTTATTGAACAGATTTCGCCCGGTTAAATACTTATTCTCTTGTACAAATGTCACTTCTTTCGGCATCGATACATTTGGTGGCCGGCATAGGACTCCTGTCTCTAATAGAGCATGGGTTATTTGATTATAATCCTCTTGTGCTTCACCTGTTAGGCGTCTGAAGAATTGTCTAATGTCTTCACGGTAAGACATCGTTGAATAAAGTGCGTAAAGATTTGTGCTAACCTTGGACATCAGGCGCAAATACATCAGATCATACTGATAGTCGAATAACTTTGGAACCCCTTTATTCACGTCATTTTCAGTAAACCCTTTAGGAATCACAGCTCCTTCCTGCTGGAATATACCTGAAATCACTTTTACCGTTTCGGTCACACGTCCATAATACGACTGTAGAATATGTTTGGAATTGTCCTCTTCAACGTGCTCAAGAAAGTATTCCAAAAATCTCATCATCATCGTTTTCTCTTGATAGGTCATCCATAGGTTACCTAATTCAGAAGATGTAATCGGTATTTTGTTCACACTACTACTCATCCTCAAACCCCCTACCCCATTCGTTTTTATTAATGTGACCAACAAGTATAGAAATTATGTAATAACCTGACAATACTGACGACTAAATGTCTCTTACGAACAAATCTGATAAAAAGGGAACAGTTCACTCATTTCAGCTTACCTAAAAAAGGACGGTTCCAAGTATATGGACCGCCCTCTTCCCCTTATTCAATAGGTTTTCACGACACATGATTTATCGTCGTCCCGCCTATTTCGACTTCTCTTCCAAACAATCTCGAGTACACGCCGGTTTGGTTTTGAAGTAAATCAATATGCTTGCCTTCTTCCACAATTCTTCCATCCTCGAGGACGACAATGTTATCGGCCGAGAGAACGGTGGATAAGCGGTGGGACACGATGATGATGGTTTGGTTTTTACCTGCTTTCAGTACCGCTTCATTGATTTTGGTTTCGGTAATTGGGTCTAATGCAGAACTCGCTTCATCCAGGATAAGAATAGGAGCGTCCTTTAACAGGGCTCTTGCCAGGGATAGACGTTGCTTCTGTCCTCCAGACAACAAGCTGCCCCTTTCACCGACCGGGGAATTAAGTCCTTCCGGCAAAGTGTCAATAATGTCACCCAATCCACTGTCGACCATGGCTTGAAGGAGTTCTTCATCTGTTGCGTCCCGCTTACCGATTCGCAGATTATCTGCAAGTGTCCCGCTTCGTAACAGAACATCCTGGGTCACGATTGCCATTTGTGAACGGAGCCATGTTGTATCCCATTCCCGTATGTCCCTGCCATCGATTTCGATGTGTCCTGAGCCTGCATCATAAAGCTTGAACAATAGATCCACAATCGTGGATTTCCCTGATCCGCTCGGACCGACCAATGCCCATTTCTCACCGGCTCCGATGGAAATTGACACCCCTTTAAGAACAGCTTCTTCTTTGCCTGGATAGGCAAATGCTACGTCTTTAAGTCGGATATGACCAGTTGCCCGTGCACCTTGAATTCCTTCAGAAATCTCAGCTTTTGAAACTTCTTCTGCAAGAAGGATTTCAGAACGATCCAGAGCCGGGCCCGTTCTTCTGACAGAAAGCCAGTTCCTAAGCAACCTCTGCATTTCATTTGCCGCAATAGTCACAAGTCCTCCTGCTGTCAGCATTTGTCCGCTCGTTAGCCCCTGATTCCAGATCAGCAACGTACTGATCAGATACACGAGTCCAAGAGCAAACCCGTTATAGCTTGCAATCACTACCACCGATTGCATTCTTGCCTTCAGCTCCTTAATCGAATGCTGAACGAAACTGTCCCTGATGGAAAGGACACTTTCCACTTCACTTTCTGATACACCCATTACACGGGAAAGATGAATCCCCGTCACCGACTCTCTCAATCGTTCCAGATACCTCGACGCTTCTTTTCTTGCTTCACCAGATGCAGACCTTGTTCGTGCTCCAACATAATTCGAAGTCCAGTAGAAAATCACGCCGAGTACAACACTTGTGATCATTAAATAAGGATGAATCCATAGAAGAACCAAACTGTAAATGAATACGCCCTGCACGCTCGCCATAAAAGTCGACCCTTCCCACGCAAGAAAGTTATGGAGCGTATCCGGATCATCCGATACCCTTGCAAGCATTTCACCCGTTGAATTATGGTGATAAAACGAATACGGTACGATTTGTAAATGACGGAAAAGTCGAAGCTTCTGCCAATTGGTTACGGTCTTTGCGGTTTGATGACAGAAATATTCGTCTATCACCATCATCACCAAGTCCAACACTGACGATAAGATCAACAGCCACATCAATCCCCAGAGCCAGTTGTAGTGCTCATTCGGGAGAATGGTATCGACTAACCAACTGAGAGCGAGTGTCGGAATCAGCGCAGAAAATACCTGACTGATGGCAATGACGATGGAATCTGCTATCACCCATTTTTTATATGGACGCAAGAAGGCAAGTACCCTTCTACCGTCACCATTCTTCTTCTGGGAGGCAGGCATCACGCTCATCCGATCATCTCCTTTTCGAGTTCCCTGTATTGTGCTTTGTATAGTTCATAATACTTGCCTCTTTGCGTGAGTAACTCATCATGTGTTCCTTTTTCAGCCACTATACCCTGATCCAGAAGGATGATCACATCAGCGTTCCTTACTGTGACCAATCGATGGGCAATCGTGATCGTTGTACGACCCGGAATCAGCTTCTCAAGTGATGCCTGTACACGCTCTTCTGTTTCCCCATCTAAGGAAGAAGTCGCCTCATCAAAGATCAACAGGGGCGGCTGTCTCAGAATCGCCCGGGCCAGTGCAACCCGTTGTCGTTGGCCACCGGACAGTTTCAATCCTCTCTCTCCAACAATCGTTTCATACCCCTCATCCAGTGAAACGATTAATTCCTTAAGGCCTGACGCTTCAACAGCCCTCTCTAATTCGTCCATCGTAGCATCCGGTTTTCCGTACAATAGGTTTTGACGGAGCGTGTTATTGAGTAGAAATGTCTCTTGAGAGACCACACCCACTTGCTGTCTGAAGCTGTTCCGGTTATAGGAAAATAAGTCCTTATTATCAATCAAAACAGAGCCTTGCTGAGGTTCATACAGTCCCAGTAAGAGCTGGACCAGAGTGCTTTTCCCTCCGCCACTGGTCCCTACGATTCCGATGTGATTTCCTTGTTCAAGGGATAGGGACACACCTTTTAGAACGTGCTTATCCGTACCGGGATAAGAAAACCAAAGGTTCTCAAGGTCTACCTTACCCATCACTTCGCCAAAGGAAGGAAGATCCTCATCATGTTCTTCCGGTAAATCAAAATATTCATAGATTCGCTGAAGTGCCGGAATCGCCTGCTGAATGGTCAAGGCATGCTCTGCCATCGACCGGACTGGAAGAAACATGATGGGAATGAAGCTGAGGCAGGCAACCAGTGTACCAATCGTGATCGACCCGTCCCAAATTGCCCAACCTCCGATCAGCATCACGACTCCCGGTGCTGCAATATTGAACAGATTCCCGAGACGCCAGTTCACTTTCCCTATAAGTGCTGCACGAATCGAGAATTGCTTCCAATCGGTCAACTTCTTCTCCTGCGTCCCTACTTCCATATCCTGTGTCTGGTATGTCCGGACCAATCTGACACTCTCAATGCTTTCCTGCAGGTGCTGATACATATCCGCGCTCATCTCCCGCTGAATCGCGCTCATCTTCCTCATCTTCTTCCCTAACGTAAAGGATGGGATGATATAAATCGCAAATACGGCAAACATCACAATCGCCGCCGGCCAGAAAAGAATGAACACAGTGGAAAAGGCCGCTACCGCACCTACCACTTGTTGCAAGATACGGGGTACGACCGTATTATTCAGGTTTTGAATAGACTCTACATCATGAGTCAAGCGGAACAGCATATCCCCCCTTGGTGTTTTCGAGAAGAACGACATCGGGGTCCGGTGGAGCCTTCTGAACGCCCGAATCTGCATATCCGTAATCACATCCAGTCCGATTTTCACCTGCACATATTCCTGCATGGTTTCAAACAGGGATTTGCCTAAATACGCTCCAAGGATCCCCGCAACGACCCAGACTAAGAATTCTAAGTCTCCACCAACGATTACATCGTCCACCAATCGTTTGACGAGAATCGATGGCACAATTGTAAAGAGACCTCCTATGATCGAGAAGCTAAGCGCCACCAAGAGCTTCCTCCAATAAGGCTTAAAATGAGATAACGTTGTTTTTAATAAGTTCATGATTTCCCCCCTCACAAAATTCTATTTTATACCAATAAATGAAAATATTCACTATAAATTGAATTGAGACAATTGATTATTTATTCTCCACAACATTCCTCCCATTACACTCAGCCATAGTACTTATAGATTCTGCAACTCATATACCCTTTCTTTTTATCTAGTTCTATTCTATTCAATTTTTAAGCGCCCCTCTCCATTCAATAGCCACAGGTTTTCTACAACTTTAGAATGAGAGTCGGCAACTCGATCCCTTCATTCTGTTTCATAATAGGTCATGAACCACAGGGATTTCCCTGAGGGCTAAAAGGGTGATTCTTATAGGAAAGGAAGAAGTTTTTTATCTTTTCTATCATTAATCTTTAAAACGATTGAATATTTAGACAATATTTAGTATAATGAAAAAAAGGTCAAGGAGTTGATTTTTCATGAAAAAGTATGTGCTTCATTCACCGCAGCATGAAGTGAGTAACATGGATTCCTTATTTGCAGAAATGATATTAGACGAGGCTCTACTAAAATTCCGGAAAGAGCAACTCGATCAAAAAATCGACCAATCATTACGTAGCCGAAATAAAAGTGAGTTCCTGCGATTAACAGAGGAATTAAAGAAAATTAAGGATTAATAGATTCATCAAGATCCATAGACGCAAGAAGACGTAGCCAATTGCATCGATATAAGGAAAAAAATGGGGCATAATCCTCGGCACGCTTTATCACAAGCGATCCGGTGATCAGGCCCCATTCGTATATCTTCTTAGTAAACGAATCTATTATTAAATTCACCTAACACTAGGCTACCTTATATATGCAAAGATTGAGGATAATTCTCTGGAAATTCAAATGAATTTTTCCTCCTATGTTTCACTTCTCCCCCCATCATTTAACAAAATAAATGCTCGAAATGATGTCTCTGATAATTTATAATTCCACATTGCTCTAACTTTCTGAATCACAACGGTATTAGAAAATAATAAGGGAACTCCATACAAAATGTAGGAGCTCCCTTATAAATATTGGCACTAAGACCCTCAAGTAACAATGAACTTATCCTCCGGTGTACACACTTTCACATGTCCCCGCTGCCGGCTCATAATAGCAATGATTTTTATATTGACCTGCAAATGGTTGGCCGTACCATGTTGGAGGACAAGGTGCATAAGGATTAAAGTACCAAAGAGAATATTTCGCTGGATGCTGGCTCCAGTAGTCCAGATTTTTTTTGGCTAATTTTTTTTCAACCGATCTTGCTCTGTTATAGAAGAGATTTCCTTTTTGAACCGCTTCAAAGGAATAATTTCCTCCTTGCACTTGAAAGATGACTTGTCGGATGCTTCTTACTTTTTTAAAATCCAAACAATCTGCTTTGGCCCGATTGACGATAGTATTTCCAACATATAACATCCCTTGTTTTCCTTCACCTTCCGCTTCAGCTCTCATCATCCTTGCCATCAAGGCAACATCTGCATCTGTGTATTTGACTCTGGGCATTTTATTCACCTCAAAAATAGTGTATGAAAAAAGCCTGGATTGATGTCTATATTTATCATTTAAGGTGTATCCGTTTAAATGATCCCAATTTGTTTGTAAGTAATCCCTATAAGGTGTTGCTCCTTCATATTTTTTTAATATTCTTCTTGCTATGAAACCCGTTTCATAAAGTAAGCTTTAGGAAGAATGCGAGCGATTGTATTCAAGGGGATTGGCGTTACGTATTTTAGGCGGCGTGACAATCCTCTAAGCTTTTGGTAAGAGGCTGAGACAAAAGTGTCTTCGTCAAAGGGAAATCCAAATGAGCGTTCGAAATTCTTACATGAGAATCGAATTCGTTCGGATTTTTTTAATATGTTTTTTAGCTTGTTCTGGCTATTGATTGGCGTACAGGTATAAGACTCCCACGGGAAAAGAAATTGAATCGGTGCAAAACTGTACAGCGTTTAGGGCTCCATCCTGCTGATAACAGGAATAATTTATTTAGTTATACCCCTTTTTTCAGAGAGCTTATGCAGTACCAAAGAAAACCAAAACCAACGTTTAGCTCAAGATGTTTACAGAGAATATACGATTATCCTCAAACAAATTACCCGTCTATATGTTTGAATATTCCGCAAATGGTTAATATAATAGAAAAGAAGTCAAGGAGCTGATTTTCATGAAGAAGCATTTACTAAACTCACCAAAGTCTGAGGTCAGACACCTGTATTCATTATTTGCAGAAATGATTTTGGACAAGGCACTGCTTACATTTCGTAAAGAACAAATACTAGAGGGGATTGACCATTCATTATGCCACCGGAACAAAGAAGAGTTCCTGCGATTGACGGAGGAATTAAAATATCTCTAGACTATTGGATAAATAATAAAAAGGTTACCCATAAATAAGGTCAACTCTCTTGCAAGATTTTAACAGGAGAGTTGACCATTTTATGTTTATCATCTTTCACCTATTCTTCTTGAATTAAACCACTCAAAGTCTTCTTAGAAATGTCTTCCCCGTTCACCCAATCCTTGAAGTTTATATCTAAAACGTCATTGCTCCGTGCAATGGTAGTGAGTATCCTTGTATGTTGATAGGAGTATGCAAAGGTGTGTAGAGTTCCGAATAAATTCGTATAATCGGTGAAAAAAAGCGGAGAATGAATATTTTTAAAATAATTGAACATTTCATGCTGGGAAAGTCCCTCTCCATTTAATTCCAGGATATCATTATTTCGTTGAAGTGATCCTTGGATGGAAGACCGATTTTTACTTTTTAGTTGATCCGTCTGAAAATGATTCACACATGATAAGAAGGACTCCCCATAGCGTACCATCACTTTATCCCGACTTACTTCGACTTCGGCCATCTTCCCTTTTTGATCTCCAAGAGAAAAATTATAACTGGCCGAGTGAGGGAGTTCCTTCAACAAGCCGACAGCCTCTTCAAGGGAAGAGCATGTATCCAATACCATCCGTATGGCTGCCCAGGGAGAAATACCTTTCGAATAGCCATCATTACTGACAAAGTGCAATCCTGCAACTAGACCATGTTCATTGACACCATCGTGTCTTCCCAGAATCTGAAGATTATAGCCTGCTGAAGCAAAAACGTTAGCAGGTTGAACCAAACTGAATATTCCATCATACAAAGCAGGAGTAAAATCGTAATTCCTCACATAATAATCATTTGTCAGAAGGGACGAGCATCCCATTGCCTCTGTTTTAGGTACATCATATCCACTAAACATTGCGGCTGCTCTTTCACTCCGAATTCCCAACCCTTTGGCAAGCCCCTCCAACTCCTCAAGTAAATGTGGAGAATACATTGAATAAATCGATTTCATGTTTGGGATATCAATTTCTGGTTTGGTGAAGGATTCCATAATTTGAAGAATGGACGTATTCCTGATCATCTCACCTGTTTTCAATCCAATATGAAAAGAACTCCCTCTGATTTGAAAGATATCCACTTCGAAGTTTGTCATATCATTCCCCCCTTTTATTATCGTGCCTTGGTTTCATCATAAATGGATGGAAGGCTTATTACCTGTCATTTTGTGCTTTATTGTGACTGATAATAGTGGAAGCGGACATTAAGGAGAAACCCAGAGTAGGTGCATGGGGTTTAGGTTGCAAGAGCATTAGATTATAAACCAATTGCGGAATGTATCATGTTGGTGTAAAATTACACTAAAAGGGAGGTGTTTTGCTGATGGAAATTATATTTATGATAGTAGTTGGATTTCCGACTCTTTCCATCTTTATCGGTGCTGCTGGATATTCCTTATTTAAAAACCTCATGATATCCCCTTTGATCGTCTTCATATCGACGTTGGTCGCCACATTTACTATATATAATGACACATTCCTGATTTGGGTTTTTGTCTACACATTTTTAGCATTTCTTTCAGGTGTGGTCTTTAAAAAGATTATAGAAAAAAAGAGGGCTTTAGATACTTGATTGAATGGTTTAGACGAAACCGATAAGGATAAATTCCCCTTACATATTCTTAAAAAGGACAGAAGCTGAAAAACCTCCTCTTCAGCTTCTGTCCTTATTTAGAACATCATATCGAATACTTTACTTAGCCCCTTGTACAAGTTCTCTCATTGCATTCAACTTCGAAGTCAGTTCCAAAAACCACTCCTCGTCCCCTGTTCTTAGTGCGAGATCAATCAGATTTTGAAGTTGCTCTTTGTTTTTTACATTTACTTCAGGAATTTTTTTGACCTGAGTACTTAATAGTGGAATGCTCTTGCCTTCAATGGTTTTATTATCACTTGTAACGACTTTCGCTTTGACGGTTTCACCTTGAAGATCAAAATTCTCAATATAACCGATAAATAATTCACCTGAGCGAGCTGTTCCTTTAATCCAATCTCCTGTTTTTAAAATAGAATGATTGTTTGTCATGATACGATTCACCCTCTTTTAGAATTTCTCTGTCAAACTGTAACATTTTTCATTACATTTATAGTAGTAGAAGCTGTTATTTTAATAGCCTTCTCTTTTATTTTTCTTTATTAATCATATCGACAATATCTTTAATCGTGTAGTTTTTTAAATAATTTCCCAGTTGTTCTTCCGCACCTAGAAAAATGTGAAAAAGTACGCTTTTCATATTCGCCCCTACTAAACACTCTTCGTTAGAGGCAGTGCACTTCGGTTGCAGTGAACCTTCTGAAGTGATTCGATAAATATCCCAAAGGTTGATCTCGCTTAGCTCACGGATAAAGATAAATCCTCCACCGGTTCCTTCTTTGGACTTGATAAATCCTTGTTTCTTTAACAAACTCAAGACTTTCCGAATGCGGACCGGATGGACGCCGGCACTTTCTGAAATAGCATCGCTTGTCGACATACGATCCATTTGCAGTGCAAGATACGTTAAACTGTGAATGGCTAAAGTAAAGTCACTATTCATAGCCTGCCTCCTCCTCGATCATTTCTTATTCGTCCTTACTGTAAGGGTAACGATTACAGTTTACCTTGTCAACAATATAGACCTTGAAGCGAATGTCCCTTAATTAGCCATTCTTTGCAGTTCATTGTATGAGAAGGTGCGAACCTTCCGGGGCAGGAAACTGCGGATTTCTTCATCGTTATACCCAACCTGCAATCGTTTCTCGTCCTGAATGATTGGTCTGCGCAGCATCTGAGGATTTTCCTGTATTAATGTATATAATTCCTGAAGTGGCAAAGAATCGATGTCTACGTTCAATTCCTGATAAACTTTGGATTTTGTCGAGATAATCTCTTCTGTTCCATTTTCCGTCAGACGCAGAATTGATTTAATCTCATCGGCACTTAAGGGATCCGTCAGCATGTTTCTTTCGGTATATTCAATGGAATGCTCCTCCAGCCACGCCTTTGCTTTCCGGCAGGAAGTACAGCTAGGTGTTAGGTATAGATTGACCATATTATTTACACACTCCTTGTTATTGGTGTAGTTTTAACGTTTTCTTTTGAAAATAGAATAAAATAAGTTACAGTTAGTATACAACCTGATTTCCTTTTGTGTTGCTGGTTGTACTGTAATAATAATATTTACAGTATCCATTGTCAACAACAATTTTATCAGATTGCACAAGTCGCCATCGTTCTATTGAATTGGGTTCTATCCCTTCCTCAATGACTATTTACTCTTTCTGGTATCGGGATCCTTGTCTGATAGGTGAAAAGAAAGGGAATCCCGTATTGTCATGGAGTTCCCTTGTTCGATTATCATCTAAGGTGTCTTACTTCTGAATAGCGAATATGTTTCTTTACCCTTTAAAAAAGAGTAATGTAATAAGAAAAATAATTATCCCGATCATAAAAATGGAACCTACATTTGCGCTGTATACAATATAAATTTTAAGATGGAAAATAACATGAAGAATGAGGATGACAAGTAGGCAAATGAGTGAAACAATAACGAAATTCACGCTTTTATTCCTGTACAAAATATCAGCACCTTAGGGATACATAGTATGAATATCAATCATCTTCTTTCTCTATTATATATTGAGTATTTGTTAATATTATTCATGGTAAATCGCCTGCTACAGAAATAAAGAACCCCAATTCCATTTGGAGATTGAGGTTCAAAACGGATTCAATTAAACTGATGAGGGGTTGAGGCAATAACTGTGATGGAATGATATGATTCATTCAACTAAGAAAAATGGCGTAAATCCCTACACAAATAAGAACAAAAACCACTACACCAAAAAAGACGATGACATCTTTTGATAGATGTTTAAAACCGTCCTCTATTTCCTCTTCCTTACTTTTATACAATTTTCCATCCATTTTAGCCGTTCGCATTTGAAAATACTGAATAATGGACTCTACAAGATCAAGTAGCCAATACATTTTAGGGTCTTCACTCTCCGAAAAAATAGAATACCAGTTTATACGTTTTTACCATGAAATGGTTTCAATTATTTTTTGGCATCCATAATCAAGGAGTATTCCAAAAAAACGTAGTAACCACAAAGGGAACGATTATCGCAATGAGAACAATTCCTCCATTACCGATTAAGCCAACTCGTTTATACAACCCTTTCTCGGAAAAAAGAGCTGTAACGAACCCTGCTACTGAAATGATTACGCCAGTAAAAAGAAAACGATCATACCCAAAAAGCATGGCACTATAAGCCGCTGCACCGATCAAGAATAATAGAAAGGAAATAACACTTAATTTCTTTCTCATTTATCTTCTCCCCTTACCTTTATTGAAAAATGTAATTGTAAAACAGTCTAGTTAAAGAAAAAAAGATGCCCTAATATAGTTTATTCCCCTCTTTTTTCATTATTCCCTACCTTCCATGCCAAAAATAATACTGTAGCTGTTACGATGATCGGTGTGAATAGATTCATCATGGTCCCCCCTTTCACATTCCTACTATTCTTTAACTTACTATGTATAGAAGTCATCCCCTCGGTTCGAAATGAACCACCAATTTCTCTTCACCGGAAACAACCGTATCCGCTTTGATGCTTTGATTCGTGACATAACCCGTTCCTTTCACCTCTACTTCTATGTCCAGTAAGTTCCCGAGCTTTAATACGTCCCTTAATGACCAACCGTTCATATCTGGAAGCGTCGTTTTACCATTGGATACAAGGATGAGTTTTTCATTTTCAATCAGGGTTTCATGATCAGATTGCTGTGATACTTTATTTCCATTTCCTATTATGAATGGCTTCAGTCCCAGCCCGGCCACCTTTTCTTTCGCCTTCTTGATGTTCTCTCCCTTCACATCTGGTACTTGGATGGTTTTCAAGCTAATACTTCCTGCTGATTTAATATTTAAATATTTTAAGCTATTTTCCATCACTGGGTTAAATACTTTCGCAACTGGGATAGATCCCAATGCCCCGTTTAGATCCGGTTGCTGAATGCCTACGTAAACGATTAACTCTGGGTCTTCAGCAGGTGCCATTCCAATAAATGAGGATAGATAATTATCATGTCCGGTTAAATATCCTCCACCATTCGGATCAGGAATTTGAGCCGTTCCGGATTTTCCTGATACCTGATACCCTTCTATGTTGAAAAGTTTTCCCGTTCCTACGTCAGAGGTAACAGTGGTTGTTAAGTATTTACGTGTCTGTTCAGCTGTCTCCTTACTAATCGGGGTTCCCGCTACAATGGGTTTCGCTTCTTTTATTACTTTATTTGTGTCTCCGTCCATAATTTTCGAAATCAAATAAGGCTTCATCATCTTTCCGTCATTTGCAATCGCCGACTCCGCTTGAATCATTTGAAGTGCAGTGACAGTGGTACCTTGACCGAATATGGTCGTTGCTTTTTCAATAGGATAGGTGTAAAGGATTTTCCCTGCTGTTTCGTTTTTTAGACCGATGCCAGTTTTTTGACCGAAACCAAATGCCTTAAGATAGGACAGAAATTCATCTTCACCGATCTTACTCAATAAGTGTGTGAACGCAACGTTCGAGGATCTTTGTACCCCTTCGAGATAGGTTATGCTTCCCCATCCATTGCCTCCATTCCAGTCTTTTATCGGTGCAGGGTTTCCTGCAACATAGAATGTACCTGATTGATAATACGCTCCAGGATCAAATACATTGCGATCAACCGCTGCTGCTAGTGAAAATGATTTCATGGTAGAACCGGGTTCATAGGATGTTTCGACATTTACGTTTGTCCAGCCCTTCGCAAGTCCTTCCCGGGAATTATTGTTAAAGGATGGCCTTTGGGACATCGCCAATATTTCCCCTGTTTTGGGATTGGAGACGATCACAAACATTTTCTTTGGACTGTACTCTTTCTCTACTTTATTCAATGCTTCTTCTGCGAACGTCTGAATCTTTTCATCTAGGGTTAGATAGACCTTATCCCCATCTTTAGGCGCGATACGATGCTCATCAGAATCCGGTAGCAAGTACCCCCATACATCACTTTTAAAGCTTGTATTTCCATCTTTTCCTGCTAGATAATCATTCAGGCTTTCTTCTAATCCTAATATCCCTTTTCTATTTCCGTCCGTAGCATCTTCCTGGACGACACCAAGCACTTGAGAAGCAAACTTCCCATTTGGATACAATCTTTTGGTTTTACTTACAAACTTTATTCCGGGTAGCTTCTCCTTTTCGATCTTCTGTTTCACTTCGAAGGATAGATCGCTTCCCGCCGTCCCAAATTCAACTTGAAACAAATCTTTCTGATTCAACAATCGATTGATTTCACTTTCACTCATATTGATATATTTCGCTAAGGTAGCAGCCGTTTTCTTTTTATCCACTATATGTTCAGGTGCCTTGGGATCTGATGTCACAGTGTCCGAAAGAATTCCCACCAGTTTAAAACTGGACGTATCTTCTGCCACGACGTTGGAGTTCCGATCATAAATGGTACCTCTCTTGGACTCTAGAATACTACTCTTTATGTATTTGGAAGTTGCTTCGGCAACTAAATTTTCCCCTTCGATTTCACCGGTAACTTGGATAAAGAGAAAACGGGAAAAGATCAGAAGAAAACATATAGCAAATAAAAAGAAAAAGATCACACCCACTACATTCATACTTCGAGGTTTTACTTTCAACAGATCAACACCCACCTAATCTATTAAATCATCTGTCACTTAAAAGTGGAATTTAATTACTTAAAAAGAACTTATATCCATTTATATCTAACATAAATACATGTGTTTATATGAAAAGAAGACGACTATTTGAGGAAATAGTCGTCTTCTCATTGATAGTAATGTTCATATACAAGGTTAATTATCCCATTACATCACTCAACCTCTTATTATGCTTGTTGAGTGACCACCAGAAGATGAATAGGATGCTAAAGATTGAAAATAAAAGGATCGGCGGCCAGAAAATGAATAGCGTAGACGAACTGTAGTAGGTTAGTTGATGATACCTCTCAATGGTCTCTTCATACGATTTCGTGTATTCGAATTGTACAACCCAGTCCTCATTAGCATATACGACATTGCCCAAATCATAGGTACTCGGATTAATTTTCTCCTTATTCGTGATTATTCCATCACTCCCAATAACAAGTGAAGCCTTTTGATAATCGATGGGAAAAATGTTTGTCGGTTCATTTTTTACAGAAGGGGATTCATCTAGCCATTCTTTCATTTCATCCGCTGGAAATATTGCTAGATAATGGAGCTTATCATCGAATTTTTTAAAAATGTCGGTAAGTTGAGTCTCGTATTGTGAATCATCTGAAGTCGAATCAAGTACGTTGACGACTTCTTCCATTATGATTCCTTTTTCCTCTGCAACGATAGAAAGATCTTTCAACTCATTTCTATTCGCATTCACTTCCATGATGGATTGAAGTAATAACATCCCTCCAAGAATAAGGGAGATTCCAGCAAATATGAAGGTGATACGTGTCATTCTTTTTGGTGCACGGAAGAATCGGGATACCTGTTGAAACGGTTTTTTGGCTTGAAGTCTTTCCATCAGCTTACTTTCATCTTCCATCGCGTCATCACTTTCCATACTCTCGTATACAGTTCTACACTCTTCACATATTGAAAGATGCTCATTGATGACCTCCTTACTGGTGTCGCTGCATAGCTCGTCAATATACAATGGTAATAAATCTTGAACAATATGGCATTTATTTTCCATTCAATTCACTGCCCCTTTCCTTAAGCTTTACCTTTGCTCTGTAAAACGTAACCCTGGCCCAATTTTCATTCTTCTGCAGAATTTCCCCTATTTCTCTGAAACTAAGCCCTGCAAGCATTCTAAGCAGTAAAACCTCTTTATATGGTTCAGTGAGTAAGTGAATGTTTCTGTATAGAGACACTTTTTCTTCAGACTGAAGTAGTTGAGACTCTGGAGTAGTATGTAGGGTCTGGTCCTGAAACAACACCGCTTGCTGCTTTTTCGTTTTATCTACATATTTATAGTAGGAGTGCTTCGCTATCTGACAAAGCCATACCGACATCTTGCATTCCCCGTTGTAGTGTTCAATGGACCGAACCGCTTGATAGAAGGTCTCCTGTGTCAGTTCCTCAGCCACATCTCGATTATGGCAAAGGACCATCAAGTATCGAAACACATCATCTGAATACTGATGGTAAATATCTTCTAATTCCCCCAAAGCTTTACCCCCTTTCGCTTATATATCCGATTTGGGACGCTTTCGTTACATAATTCAGATTCTATTTTTATTAATATCTATTAACTAAAAAACAAGAAAGTTTACGAAAACAGTTTTATAAAATAAGGGCGATCACCTTGTGCGGAAATCGCCCCCCGTATTCTAGGATGAATTTATTAAATTAACTTTTTCATATAGACCCTTACCATCACCAATATGATGATTCTACAGCGATACGAGCTTCTATATATCAATCGATTGAATGATTTCATGAGTATCTCTGCGCAACAAGTTAATTTGTTTATATTCTCTGTCAGGATCTTTTTCAAAATACCAAAGATACAACCCATTCAATTCATATTTCTGTACAACTGATTGGGATAGTAAGGACAAGGTTAGGATCCATTTGGCCCCACGTTAACATCCCACTCTTCCAGCCAAACATCCCTTTCCGTGCCTATGCAGCCCCAATGCCGTTTTTATCCTTCATGAAGAACAAACAAACTGATTTGAGCATAGTAGACTTTTTCATACTTTCTCCCTTCTTAATCTAATGACAATCTGTTCCTTCATTTAACCAGTTTAACTCTTAATCTCTTAGAGAAAAAAGATAAGAAAACCTTTTTAGAGCCAAGTTCCAATTAACGGGATGATTTTCTTTTACTGTATACAGTAGTTCATGAAAGATCGGTTGTAACCCATAGAAGGTTTCGACACGGTTGAAGATGGAATCCGGATCTCCCATCATATAATGAGACAAAACTTCTTTTGTAAATGCCGGCCCGAAAGACCAATATAAACCTGCAAAATCAAAAGCAGGATCCCCTAGTTGGGCATCTGTAAAATCGATGATGCCGCTTATAAGTCCCTTTTCATGTCGAAATAGTATATTGGCTGTAGTTAAGTCGCCATGAATCACAGTATCATAAGTGTCTGAAAACATAGGGTGATTGAAGAAATGCTCGAAAAACAATTCAACTTCATTTTTTTGTGTTTGATTCAAGTGGGGAAATAGAGTTGTTTCAACTGATGTATATAGGTCCTGCCAATATTTCTGAGTGTGGATAGGTTTGATCGTTTTTCCCTTAAATCTGGAGACATCAATCCCATGAAGCTTAGTCAGGAAATCTCCCATTAAGGCTGCATTGGTTGAACTCATTGGGAAGGTATGTTCAGTCTCACTTAAGGGTTCTCCAGGTAGATAATCATACTTCACTCCCGCAAATGCTCCATTCTCGTAAAGGAATTCATAGTCAGGGATCTGAAGCTTTGTCTTTCTTAGAAGTAACTCTCTTATTAATGTCGCCTCACCCATTACTTTTGCTGCTATCTCTTTTGACTTAGGAAACCTAAAGACGATTTCTTTATTTACCATAAGAATGTCATTGTCCCAACCATTGGACTTTGTCTCTACCTTTTTAATTTCAAGATCCGGGGAAGCTTCTTTCGCTATCCGGATCATTTGATCTGATTTCACAATGAGCCTGCCTCCCATACACCAGCGTAATCATCTTTTCTTACTTTGTTGTATTTCACTGAAGTCTCGTTTTTTTAGAAACGAACCCCTCGAATCGAAGCTCGATTGTCACTACGATCAACAATCAACTTATTCAGAAACTGTTACATATACTCCCCATATGAATTAACCACCTTCACAACTTTTTAGTAAGTTTGATACGATTTCTGAACTTCTTTTTTGGTTGAAAATATCTTCAATAGGAAGCACTGAATACCAAGACCTTTGAGCCTGTTCAGTTAAGGATTGTTTATCATAGATCAAATCAATTTTCAGTCGTTTATTGACTTTAAGTGTTGCAGAGAGTTCCCTGTAGACCTTGTTCATTCTATCGTCATCAAACACTTTTTCAATTGCGATCTTTCCATAAATCCCTTCCCACCATGCTAAAAAAGACTTAACACTTTCTGCATATCCGAATTTACCTTTTTCATTTCCCTCAAACAATTTTTGATATAGGGCTTGATCAAAATCAAATATTCCATTGTGGTCATATAAACCACTTTGGGAATTGTTATGTACAGCCTTTTGCCATAATTTTTTATAGGTTTTCTCGAAATCTTCCTTTACGATCCCCCACGTTGAACTATCCAGATATGGAAACAATGGGTTTCCCTTGTTTTTCATGTGATTATTCAGGTAAATATTTTGAACAAATATAAGGTAATTCAATGAATAGGGTGCATTTACTTCCATTTCAAACCCACTACCTACTCCTTCATGTATATCCTCCATATAACCATTCCTTCCTGTGAAATCGCTAATGACAAGAATAAGGAAATCCCTAAACTACCAATCTAATGACAATCCTTATGTTGCTCATTAAATTCTCTTATGGCTTCTCTTCTTGTAAGCATAAAAAAAAGCATAGAAATAAGAGTGCACACGGGGGTAACGGCATCATTTAGTTGAAGGTGACCATCCCACCATGGGTCAAGCCCAAAGTATAATGCATTAGCTAGGAAGAAATAGAACATAAGTGATAACACATTTACTTTCCATGAATACTTAAGCATACTTTGTAACCACCACATAGTTGAACCCTCTCTTTCACTCACTACCAATTATTTCAAATCCCAAGATCTTTCTCAAGACCCATCTTCACAAAAAAAGAGCTAACCCTGGATTAGCCCCGTTTACATTAAACAAGCACTTGAGAATTTCCCCTTTATTAGTGTAATGACGGTTTCAGATTCTCTCTTTAACTATTTGATGCCTACCCCATCCAATCCCAATTCTCCGCATCATCCATATCCATGTGGCGAGGGATCGACTCATGGGGAATTTCCCCTTCTTCGTTTAAGTAATAATGGTTGATGGGCTTTAGATCATCATCCAATTCATACACAAGGGGAATGCTATTGGGGATATTGAGGCTCACAACCCCATCGTTCGGGATTTGGTCAAGATATTTGACTAGAGCCCGTAATGTATTTCCGTGAGCCGAGATGATGACACGCTGGTTTTTTAGAAGACTGGGCACAATTTCTTCTTTCCAATAATGAAGAGCCCGTTGTTCCGTATCGAGAAGACTTTCAGTCAAAGGCACATTCCCTTCCCCTACCGATGCGTACTTCGGATCGGCCAGATCTTCGAGATGATCTTCTTTTGTCATGGCAGGTGGTCTTATGTCCGCTGACCTTCTCCATTCGTAGACTTGCTCTTCACCAAATTCTCCAATGACCTCATCCTTGTGCAGCCCTTGCAGTGCACCATAGTGCCTTTCATTTAATCTCCATGATTTATGAACGGGAATCCACACCAAATCCATTTCGTGCAGCATGATCCATAACGTCCTGATCGCCCTCTTTAAAACGGATGTGTGGGCAGCATCGAAGATAAACCCATGATTCTTCAAGATGGCACCGGCTCTTCTTGCCTCCTTATATCCATCATCGGTTAAATCTACATCCCTCCAGCCAGTAAATCGATTTTGAAGATTATAGAGACTTTCACCGTGTCGAATAAAAACCAGTTTCTTCACCTTTATCACCCTAGGTCGTTTTTTTCAGTATGCGCATCTTTTACTAGAAATATTGAGTAATTTGTGCCGTTAAGTATCAAAATAAGAATATCCAATTATTGAGAGGAGAATGTATAATGTTTAAACAAACAGCCGGTGAAAAATTAATTGATCTATTAATTGAATGGGGGGTCGACCATATTTATGGAATGCCGGGTGACTCCATTAATTCCATTATCGAACCGTTGCGAAAGGCACAGGATAAAATTAAGTTCATTCAAGTCCGGCATGAGGAAGCAGGCGCATTGGCTGCTGCAGCATACGCGAAGTTAACGGGAAAACTGGGGGTGTGCACCGCGATTGCAGGTCCCGGGGCTATCCATCTTCTAAACGGATTGTATGATGCCAAGCTAGATAAAGCTCCGGTTTTAGCGATTACTGGCCAAGTGGAATCAGACCTTTTAGGGACGGATTCCTTTCAAGAGGTGAACTTAGACAGGCTGTTTGATGATGTAGCCGTATATAATCAACGAATCATGTCTGCTGAGCAGCTCCCGGCAGTTGTCAATCAAGCGATACGGACCGCCTATGCGAGAAAAGGTGTAGCTGTTTTAACCATTCCAGATGATATACCCCGTTTTGAAGTCGGAAAAGAAGCCCGTATCACGGCAAATTTTTCAGTGAAGCAGGACATTTCGCCCCTTAATGTGGATCTGCAAAAAGCAAAGGAAATCATCGAGAGTGCTGAAAAACCGATCATTCTCGCAGGGAAAGGTGTTCACGGGCAGCGGGAGGCACTATTGTCGTTTGCTGAAAAAATTGGGGCGCCAATCGTTCTAACCTTGCCTGGTAAAGGAGTCATTCCTGATAAGCATCCCTATTGTTTAGGCGGTCTTGGACTGATCGGGACAAAGCCTTCTTATGAAGCAATGCAAGAAGCTGACATGCTCATGATGATTGGGACATCGTTCCCATTCACTGGTTTCCTTCCAGACAGAGCAAAAACTATTCAAATCGACCTAGACCCTACCCAGATAGGGAAACGCTATCCGGTTGATGTAGGTTTGGCTGGTGATGCGGGAACTTCTCTAAAGTGGTTGACAGAACATTGCTCAATGAAAGAAAATCGTTCTTTCTTAGAAACAAATCAGGAAAGAATGCAAAAATGGTGGGAAAAGTTAGAGGGTCAAGAAGAGGATGGATCTGTTCCCCTAAAACCACAGAGACTGATCCATGCCCTCAAGGAAGTCGCTTCAGATGATGCCATCCTGTCTGTTGATGTTGGGAATGTAACGGTGTGGATGGCCAGACATTTTCCAATTACCAATCAGTCTTTTATCATTTCGAGCTGGCTTGCTACGCTAGGTTGTGGTCTTCCTGGTGCCATTGCCGGAAAAATCGCCTATCCTGAAAAGCAAGTCTTTGCGATTTGCGGCGATGGAGGATTCGCCATGACGATGGCCGACTTTGTGACTGCGGTCAAATATGAATTGCCTATTATCGTCGTGATACTGAACAATCATAAAATCGCCATGATTAAATTTGAACAAGAAGTGATGGGAAATATTGAATTCGGTACGAAGCTACAGAACCCTAACTTTGCCCAATATGCGGAAGCTTGCGGTGGGGTTGGATACCGGGTAGAGAGACCTGAGGATCTTCTACCTTCCCTACAGAAGGCTGTACAACAAAAGAAACCATGTATTATCGATGTAATCGTCGATGCCGAAGAAGCACCAATGCCGGCTAAAATTCAATTCTCTCAAGCTGCCGGTTACACGAAACATATGTTAAAAGAGTTATTTGAAGAAGGAAAGTTTGACCTTCCTCCCTTGTAAGTGGAGTGGTTTCCTTGATGGAAATGATCCCTTGCGGCAGTTTCATTCTATACCACAAGTGCTGAAAATGGTTGGACCCTTCACACGATGACGCTTTAGTGTGTAAAGGGTCTGTTTGTTAGCATAAGCTCTATGCTCAATCATAGGGATCTTTTCTTAAAGCACTTGAATGGTGCCATACGTATCATTAGGTGATTAATTCAATTCTAAATCCATACATCGTTTTGAGCAGTCAATTCTCCTTTGATATCACCAGTGTTGACTACCCCTTTAGGCTCCACCAGCATGATATGGCATTCCTTTTCGGCATATGGCTTGTGCTCTACACCTTTTGGGATTACATACATCTCCCCTTTAGAGAGCTTCACCTCTCCATCACGAAAAGCAATGATCATCTCACCGTCCAGTACAATGAACACCTCATCGGTCTCTTTATGATCGTGCCATACAAAATCCCCTTTAACCTTTACCAACTTAAACTGATAATCATTCATTTCACACATTATTTTGGGTGACCATTGCTCACTAAATGTAGACAGCTTTTCTTTTATATTAATAGGACGATAGTTCATTTAGATTCCTCCTCTTTTTTCTTCACTTCATATTCTGGATCTTAAAAGAGAGTGATGCTTTTTCTTTTTACACTCCATTAAAATTTTGTCGGTGTCCATCTTCCTTCCTCGAAATCATATAGAAAAGAGTAGCGAGTGCAAAGTGAAAGATTCCAATTGCTAAAAATGTAATTGTAAACGATTTCCCTCCTAGTGTAGGGGAATCAGAAACCATTCTTGAACATACAAAGTATAAGATACCAGTAATCAGGTGAAACATGATTTGTACGTTTGGATTTCGTCTTAATAATAAGAAACCACTTAGAATCAGAATATAAGAGATACAGATTATTAGTAATGTAGGATACAAGGGGGTGAATTTAGCTGCGTACAGAAAATGGTCTAATTGTGAAATGTCAGCACTACTTGTAACTTCTCCATTTATCATCTTTGAGAAATATGCAGTGTACTTCCATTCAAAAGGGTCCTCCCTTATGGCACTTCCTTCATACCATGTAAAAAAAGTTGAGGTCACCAAAAGAATAATTGCTACTACATACTGTACAAAATACTTCAACATTATTACCTCCTCAATAGTTAGACGGTGCAGCAAGCATAGTGGTTTCAAGGTCTTGCTGAATTCCCGCGATTGCGAAAATAGCCTAGTTAAAATAATGTCTGTATTTGATTAATTGGCCATCTGCTCGATCATACCCAAATGCCTCGATTATTTGAATAATCTCAACCAGGCTGGATAATCGAACTGACCTTCCGAGATTTGAATAAATCGCCCGAATATACCAAGGTGTGTAATTCCGTATTCACCATGCATCACTGGAGTGTATAAAGAAAAAATATAAAAGTTTATATGTTCAACTTCAAATTCACTATCATTTGGGGGCTCACCCATGGCTTCTTCAGTAAATTGTATATATTCATATTTTTGGGGGTTTGTTAAGATTGCTATTATTAACAGAATAAGGAGAGCAATAGTAAAAATATATCTTTTTTTCCTCTTCAACATATCCCTCCATATGTAACTTCTCATAAACAGAGTAAAAAAAGCTTTTGAATTTTTCTGCTTGACCTTCAGCAAACTCGTCCTTTAACAGAAGAATTGCTGTTGAGATATGATTTATGATTTCTCCCTTTATTTAATCCTTCCATTTATTGAACCTTGGTTTACTAAAAAAAGCACCTATAAACATAAAAAACATTGCCGCTAGTATCCCTGTCGCTTCTTGCTCAAAAAGAATAGAAACAGGGATGGATAAAGCAGATAATATAAAAAATGAGTTTCATCATCTTTTAGTCCCCCTATTTATTACTGATTATTTTCGTACTGTGACATTTCAATGTTCAAAGGCGTATAATATAACTTCCATTCCACTGTGAGTCTTACGCCAATCGTAAACAATGATTACTTCCTTGCCCGTTCTATTTTCTACATTAGCTTTAAACGTACTTTTAACTTCTTCAATAATTGTTTTCTTATGAGCGTATTTACCAGAATTCACTTCTCTCCTATCATCATATACAATCGTGTAATCAAGTAATTTGTTAGAAATACTGGGTATATCCATATATCCATTCTCCTTTCTATCGGTCTTCAGACAGTTTTATTATTTTGCGAAGGTTTAATTAGCACCTGCAGCGTAAATCAACTAAGTTGTTTCCCTTAAACTATGTAAAAGAGTAAAAATAACATTTTTCAACGTGTGCATTTGGCTATTTCACCTTCACTAATAAGCTCTGTCACGATATCCCTCACCATCTATCGCACTCATTCATAGAACAACAATCTTTGCGAAAAAAGATTAAGTAAAGGATGAGGCATGATCACATCAGCCTTAACTAGTTATCAGGTTATCATCCATGAACACGTCAATAATCTTGTCACAAATATCATGGTGAACTGTCCCGTCAAAATTAAGCAGGACAACCACTCCCAGGTTAAGTTCAGGTACCATAGACATCAGAGATCTTACAGCCATTTGACCGCCTCCATGTTCTACAACCCTTAACCCTCTATACCTGTCTGTAAACCATGCAAGGCCATAACTTCTGACTTCACTTCCAAACTGCCATTCTTCATTAACGGGATGAATAGGATTTTGCATTTCTTCAATTAATCCTGAACGTAAAATATTCGAGTCTTTAGTAAGATGAAATGCTAAATATTTGCCTAAATCATTTGCCGTTGAATACAAATAACCAATCGGAGCAGATAATGCATTTTTCGGAAAAGGTGTTTCTACTTTATCCTTCCCCATATAATACTTTGCGCTGTTTTGATCTTCTTCAACATTATTTGAATCAGTCGTTGTACGATTCATATTCAAGGGAGAAAGGATTTCATCTCCAAGTTGTGTTTCCCACTTTACTCCTGTCACCTTCTCGAATAAGTCTGCAAGAATCACATACGCATCTGTGCAATAATTCCAACCCTTTCCGACTGGATACTCCAATTCTACTTTTTGAAACCATTTCGTTATATCTTCTCTCGTTTTTACACTTCTAATCTCTTCTTCTGTAAGGTTGTAGTGGTCTAATGCTTCTTGAAATTCTGTAGGTGTATCCGAAAAAATTTCTCTTACGTTTGGAGCGATCATATTGGCGATCCCTAAGTCTGGAGGGAATCCTGCCGTGTGTGATAAAACATCGCGAATCGTGATCGTATCACTTTTTTGTTTATCTTTTGTTCTAAAGTATGGTAGATATTGAACAACAGGATCATCCAATGTTAGTAGGCTCTTCTCTATAAGCTGCATGATAGAAAGGGCCATGAAATTCTTTGAAATACTTTGAATACTCATCAATGTATCTCCATCAATCGGTTTCTTTACAGGCTGCATCTGTGAGTATCCAAACCCTTTAGAATAGATGATGTCAGCGCCTTTCACTATTGCAACGCTCACTCCAACGCCTTGCTGATCATTCATGATTTGATTGATATAATCTGTTATGTGGTCGAGTTTGTCAGTTGGTTGTGTCATGCTTATCTCCTTTAATGGAAAACTCCCGTAGTTATTTCTGTTTTCGCCTACGATTGTTGAATGAAAATTCTATTCCCAGTCCCTAGCTACAATAATAAAGTTATATATAGGATTTCCTCTTTGTTCATAATCCTATATACAGATCGTTTACAATGCCAATTATTTCAAACTATTTCTCTAGTGAATTATTTCATTGAGATATTACTTTAAACATCCCTGTCATATTAGGTGAGTAATTATTAAAATCATATTTTTCATAAAACGCTGCTTTTCCTTTGGAAGCAAATAAACCTATAAAGGCCTTCTCTGGTGCATTCTTTTCAAGGTATTCCATTAAAGCATTCATAATGTCTTTACCAATGCCTTTCCCTTGATAATCCGGGTGAACGATTATGTCTTGAATATAGAAATAAATAGCACCATCCCCTACGATCCTTCCCATTCCTATAATGTTATGAGTATCTTTAACAATCACGGAAAATACAGAATTTTGTATCGAAGTCTCTGCAACTTCAAAATTCATAAAATCTTCCCATCCAACACTTGAACACAAATAGCTGTATTCATCTAATGTAGGGGGAGTATCAATAAAAACTTTGTAGTTCTTCACCAATTTCACCTCATATCAATTTACATTAGAAACCAAAAATCATTATAAAGGATTAGCTATATTAATAAAAATGGGAAACTTGAGAATAATGCATTAATTTTATGTAGTTCAGAGTAATAGTTTATGTTCTTCTAGCATCCAGCAGGAAAATCATATAAAACTCCTCTATTAGGATCATGATATTCAGTTACTAAAATCTGATTATCTTCAATAATGATTGCACCTGCTCTTACCCTGATATGAAAAGACATATTTTTTTACCTCCTCCTAATCAAAATGTGTACTCTTTCATTTTTAACTTTGAATATGATTAGGTGATGGTCATATTTTTCTCATCCCCTTAATGTTCTTATTTTCTTGAAATTACACAGTAATCCATTTATATGGAGTGAAATCGAACTAAAACTCTTTAATACCGACTGATGCATTTCATGAAAGATATCACTCTTCGTGTATCCATTTGAAAAGGGATCTGATACTTCCCACCCGCATCCATTTCTAAACTCCCCAGAATTTTATACAATTAAAATTTCCTTATAACTAATTCTGTTTTAATCACTGTATTTCCTGTTTAGTAATTGCATTGGCCACAGTCAGTCAGATGTTTCTGGTTGATCATATGACCATTTTCAACAAACATGTACTTATCAAGGTTATTGGAATAATTAGAATTCAATTAAAAAAATAATCTTCGATGACCTTGGTAATATCAAAAGGACCAGATTCTTTATTAGAAGGTATTTCTCTATTTAAAAAAGCTTTTTATTAATTTGAAAGGACTTTTTTCATACTTTTAATTACTCCCATATGTAGGCTTTCATGGTTCATATGAAAAAGAACCATATCTCCTAATGTTCTCATCCCTAAAAATGATTCTTTAAGCGGTTCATCTAGATGTCCCATACATACTTGTTCGATAAGAATAGGTTGTTGTTCTAGCTGCTTAATTAGTTTATCCATTGATGGAGGTTGTACTGTCCAATTCTTTGGATTACTCCCTCTCGGAAATAATAAGTGATAAGCTACAGGCAATTGTCTCTCCATATCAACCGCTGGGGGCATTGTATTATCCCAACCTACTAAAATATGACCGGCATTCCAACGGATACTGTTAGTATGGCCCTGAGGAATTTGATCTGACATCTCCTCTGGAATAGTGCGGAGAAAATCAATTGTCCAGTTACGCCACATTTTCATTTGTTCAAATAATTGTTCTTCTTTCATTTTTCTCATCCCCCTTAATGTTCTTATTTTCTTAAAATTTACATAGTAATCCATTTATGTGGAGTGAAATCGAACTAAAACTCTTTCATACCGACTGATGCATTTCATGAAAGAAATCCCTCTTCGTGTATCTATTTGAAAAGCGATCTGATACTTCCCACCCGCATCCTTTCTAAACTCCCCAGAATTTTATAAAATTAAAATTTCCTTATAACTAATTCTGTTTTAATCACTGTATTTCCTGTTTAGTAATTGGATTGGCCACAGTCAGTCAGATGTTTCTGGTTGATCATATGACCATTTTCAACAAACATGTACTTATCAAGGTTATTGGAATAATTAGAATTCAATTAAAAAAATAATCTTCGATGACCTTGGTAATATCAAAAGGACCAGATTCTTTATTAGAAGGTATGACCACTTTTAAGTTCATGTCAGGATATATAGATGCACGAAAACTCACCCCTGGATCATATCCCATGACATGATATTTATATATATCATCATTCTTTTTATTCATCCAAATTTCATCATAATAATCTGGAATTTCTGAAGTGTGAGTTAATAGATGGTGTATGGTAATAGATTTACTAAAATGAGGAAAAGGGATATCTAAGCACTCATTTAAAGGAGTATCGAAAGAAAGTACACCCTTTTCAACTAATTGACAAATTCCTATTGCGGTAAACAATTTGCATCCTGAAGCTATCCCAAAGCGAGTATTTATCATATTAGGTAATCCCTCAACTGTATTGGCATAGTCATATGCACTTTCAGTTAAAACATCATCACCTTGCTTTACATACACAACTCCTGATAAACCAACCTTACTACTACTTTCATTTATTATCTTATTTAGTTCTATTATGTGGTTCAAAGTTATTCCTCCTTCTTGATTGAGAATGATAGGGGCACTTTCCATTTTCTTTCATTCCCACTAAATCCAATCATATCACTACCCGTAAGGTATTTATTTGTGTGAACTAGTTGAACTTCACTACAGAATGATCTCTTTTAATCTCTTAACCCTTTCAAACAAATTCCCTATTGCTGTAAACTAACGAATACATTAAAATAGAAAAAAATAACATCAGATTCCTTTCAAGTGAAATTTCTACTAGAATGGAGGCTATTTATGAAGAAATATTTAAAAATGAAACCGCTAATATTCACCATTCTCATTCTTACATTCTCTTTATCCGGCTGCCTGAAAAATAATTTCAAGGGGCTGATCGGTGCGAAGTATGATGAAAACCATCGTATACTTGTCATCCAAAATGTAAAAAAGGAAGAGTTGGAAGATAAAGAGATTAGCGAAATAATAAAATTAGCCCAGGATAAAAATGGAATATGGTTTGGCATAAGTGAAGAAAAATATAAACAGCTAAATGTAGGCGATCAGGTCCGCATTACTTACCCACAAAATCCTGACATCCTGACCTCAGATCCTCCAATAATAGGGGCAGATACCGTTAATAAATTGGATGATTGATGGTGACCCCATTTTCCAAATTCAATCCAAAAGTTTCTTATTAATATATAAATACACAACTGCAAGTAAACCCAACATGACAATTAAAAGAATGGTCTCCTTATGGGCATAATCGACGATACTGTTCAGGATCACGATCAATCCTAAAGGAAGAAAGAATAAACCTCCCGTTATGGTACCTAGCAACGACTTATTTTTGATCATTTTTTCATTGAAACCTGCCAACAGCCATGTTTGTTTTTTAACCCCTACTAGATACGAAACGAGTAAAAGAGCGAGGCCAATGATGAGCATTCCATAATCCACTTTGACACCCCCTTGATCTTAAGTAATAAGACTTCCCTTTCATGTACGATTTAATATACAAAAAGGTTCCAGATTCTCCTTTTATTTTAAAAACAATTTAAATAAGGTCTTGATTAAGGTCACACCAGTCGAGAATCCACTCTCTCTATCTTTTATGAGCCGCTTTTCACTCTTTATGTGCCACTTTTTAATTTTATGTGCCAGTTTCGGAAATTTATGTGCCAGAATTCTGATATATGAGCCACCTTTTTGATTTTATGAGCCTTTTGTCGGAAAATACCAAGCTGAAGATAGGCTCACCTCTTTCAGCAAACTAAGGCATTATTAATTAGAAAACAGCCTAAATAAAAAAGGGGCTGTCCCCTTCACGCTAAATCTAACGTGTTGCAGGACAGACCCTTTTACCAATCACTTATTCTTCTGAATCATGATCTTCATGACCATGATGATCTTCACGGTTATCACGGTCTCCATCATCATCTTTATGTCCATGATGGCCATGACCCTTATGGTTTTCTTTCACATCCCCACCAGGAATGCCGGAAATGTATCCAACTCCACCTGTTTCCATAATACCCAGCGTATCTTTCATTGCTTTTTCTAATTCTGTTTTATCAACAGCTGTGATTTCTTTCTCATCAAGATCTGCGCCTGGATGTTGGTAATTGCTTAGCACATAATGGGAATCTTTCATTGAATCGACTGCACTTAATCCTGTTGCTTCTGCTCCGACTGGAACGGAAAGGATTCTGGAAAGCTTTTTCGTTTTCACATCATACGCCCACACGAAGTTATTCGTATGCATATCACTGTCTTCTCCAATGAAGAGGGTATTCAGATCTTCAGAGAAGCTTAGGTTGTCCGGGTTTGCCACTAGATCAGGGTTTGCCGTGTTTCCTAGTGCATCCGGAGAAGCAAGGTCCTCTCCCAACACAAATCCGTTCATGCTTGCAGGAACATACCCGCTGTCAATCTTCTCATTTTCACGATCTGTTTGACCTTTTTCAAGATTCAATTCATACGTTACACCTGATTCAATATTTGGAAGTTGAATGTCGTCCTGAACGGCTCCATCCTGCTTTTCCATGCTTCCCTCTTGATAAGAGATGGCCATATAGGCTTTATGGTCTTCAGCGTTCACGGCTAGTCCTTCCATTTTGTTGAATTCAGAAGTCGCACCCTGGATTGCACCGTAACGGCGTGGCTCTAAGAATGCCGCTTCTTTTTCTTTCCCTGGTTTCACTTTTAGATATTCGACAGAATCATGGGAGTTTGTCTTAACAGCCGTAAATCCTTCAGTCGGTTCTTCAGCTGTTTCGAAAATATCACTGAATGTCACTCCGCTGTCGATCATATCTGAGATTTCTTTATCTGTACCATGTCCAAGCTTGATCCAATTTAAATCACCAGATCCGCCTTTTTCTGTGCCTGTTTGGTCGAACTTCGCAGCATATAGAGTTCCTGCTGAGAAATCTTCCGCTTTATCGGCTACATACATGAACATCATTGTGTTACCGCCGTCGTCACCGAACAATGCCGTTTTGTTATCTGGAAGGACTTTCATCATTTCGTGAGAAAAACGCCCTGTACTGTAATGCTTGACAACAGAAGGCTTTCCATCATCTGAAACCGAGATTTCAGGAATCCAACCATAGTTATAAGGATTTGCTTTGGACTCATCATTAAAGTAATACTTAGCAAAATTGCTCACTTCTTTATAGGCTTTCGAATCTTTATTTTCAAATGCGCGGGCATCAGGCTCATATTCCTCTGAACCTAGGTGAGTACCCCAATCCGTTGTGGATCCGTTACATGGGTTCCATAGTCCGTCTACACCTGAAAAATCAATTTTATGCGCTTCCTTCACTGAAAGTTTGCCCGTTTTCTTATCATGGTCAAGTTCAGATAATGTCATGGATGCAGGCAGACCTGAAATACGTTCTCCGGCATTATTCTGTGAATCATATTCGAAATGGGAAATCATGAATGACTTATTCCCTTTCGTCAGAAGGCTATTGGAATCAGGAGCATCGGAAATGAAATAAGATGGATCCTCAGGTACGCTGTTGTCCATGATCGGATCTCCGTTCACATCGATCGGTGTCCCAGCCGGGATCATTTCTCCTTTATTGTCGACGATTTTATCTTTTGATAGGTAGAGTTGATCATAGTTTAGGGGCAGCTCTTTAACAGTTCCATCTTTATAAGTAACTTTTACAGAAGCTGTTGTATACGTTTTTACCATATTTTTAATAGTATCAGGAGCTTTCATGGAAGAGAATTCAACACTCTCAATCTTTTTGTGTGAATCTTTCTTTTTACCCTGACCCTCGTGGTCATGAGCCATTGCTGTTAAGGATGAAGAAGCAAGTAATGCCATTGATAAACCGATAGATAGTCTTTTTTTCATCTTTAAAACCTCCTATGTATTTGCTACTCCTCTATTAAAACATTGAATGTTTAAGCCAGTATGAATTCAAGGGTAGTAAGTTTAAGTCTATGTAAAGATCGAATGACTATCTCATATCAAGTATGAAACGAGTGTAAGCTTGTCTACTAAAAAAAACCAGGCATATTGTAAGAACAACATGCCTGGTTTTCATTCCTATACTATATAGTTCAAGATTCATATGAATTCCTTGGATCGACATAATCAGGATAATCCGTGATCATTGCATCAACGTTCATATCGAATAGAAAGTCTGCCGCATCATGACTGCGCACTGTCCATGATCCAATTTTCATATTAAGTGAATGAACGTCCTCTACCACTTCTTCCGATACGATTCCATAGCTTGGGTTGAACCATTCCGCATAGGTTGAGATTTC
Source organism: uncultured Bacillaceae bacterium (assembly GCA_963787015.1). Lineage (GTDB taxonomy): Bacteria > Bacillota > Bacilli > Bacillales > Bacillaceae_B > Rossellomorea. The sequence goes on along the minus strand of CAWBBM010000040.1, from coordinate 215,469 downwards.
TTGCAGAGCTTCCTTTGAAGTAAGGGAACGGTTAGATGTTAAGACACCGACTGGAACCCGAGGAAGTAACCGATCCATTTTTTTCATTGAGTCAAAGTTAAACGATTGCAGAATGATTTTTTCATTCTGTGGCTTATCGAGATGGTGTTGTCTTAATGCTTCTGCCACTTGTTCTTCGATTCCAGGGTAAAGTTCTGGAGACTTTAATTCTATTAAGATCCCTACTTTACCATGATAACGATCAAGAACCTCTTCAAATGTCGGGAGGGTTTCTCCTGTAAATTGTTCCCCTTTCCAGCTACCGGCATCAAGACTCTTAAGCTGTTCAAGTGTTAAATCTCCTACTTTTCCCGTACCATCTGTTGTTCGATCCACTGACGTGTCATGGATGACGACCAATTCACCATCTTTACTTCTTTGGACATCGATTTCAATATAATCGGCCTTCATACCGACTGCCATATCATAACTTGCGATCGTATTTTCAGGAGCATAAGCTGCTGCCCCACGGTGTGCTACGTTTTCTACTTGTTTTCTTTCTCCCACTTGTTCCTTGGCAAACGCCTGATGGAACGGGCTGAATAACAATGAGATAGCAACGCCGGTGCCAATTACTAATTTTTTGTTCATTTTCTTCATCTCCTATCCTATTATTTATTTCTACTTTAGTTTAGGAAAGAGATGTTAAATGGGGGTATGATTCGTTGGTGCAATTCATAAAGTTAATGTGAACTAAATTCGACCTTTTTTCATAGAATTATTTACAAATGGAGTGGAGAGGAGTTTGTGAGTGGTCTTTTGTGCTTACCAATGATGATATTTCATGTATAAGCTTCTTAAACTGAATAAATTCACTTAAATCATTCAGTCATTCTGATCATGGTCTTTTCTCATAAGGTTCAACTCGCCCTATTATTGACTCGACACGGTCACCTTTAACACATTGTATAACACCTTTCGAAATTTCTGTATTCGTTAACCACCTTGAATGATCTTCCTCTAGAATAAATCCTAAATAAATGCTTCTATGTTCGCAATTAGAAGGGAGGGTTAAAATTTCATCTTTAAAGTACCTCCTGCTTCCCTTCACTTGATACAACTTCCATGTTGTACTCTGCTCGGATATAATACTGCTGACCAGCTCTAATGAAGGAAGAGAAGGAGTCCAGCTTACGAGGGTAGAAATGGGGCCGTACTCAGAAATGGCATGTCTAACAGACTTTTCAAGGGATGAAAGGTTATAATAATCTACCATTAGTCCATTCAATAATTCCGGATATTTTGAACTCTTTATCATATCCATATGCTTCCTTTCGCTTCTTCCTATTACAGATACTTTATACCCTATTTCCGTAAACCACAGCGAAACGTCTCTTAACATACCCGTTCCGCCTATCACTAAAGCGTGCTGCCTTATCATCCTAACGCCTCCTTATCACTAGAATACAAGATACATTTAGCCAGTTCTTCGTAAACAAGTTTGAAATGAGCTACGACTTTTGGTGTAGAGTAGAATTCTTCTTTGTACATCTCCCTGATTCAGTTGAGAGCATGCACTCATTGTTACTAGAGCGATTATATACACTACAAATCTCAATGTCTTCAAATCTTGACCTCCCCATTCATATGGCCTTCTTTCGCTTAGCTTTCATCTCGATCATTTAGTCCGTTTAAAGTGTAATATGTGCTCTTTAGAAAGATGAGATTGTACCATGCTACGAATTTTGACGCATAAAATATGAAAGTGACGGATAAGAGTTAATTTCGATGCAAAACCATAGAATAGCCAATCAATAAAGGAAGACAAAAACGTATTATCGAAAAAATGTCTCTATTCTTCTCCTTCATATTTAAATGTTTTATTACTTCTCAATCAAGACACCCTCGGGTAACGGTCTTCAGTGTCATTTTGAGTCAATTCCCTCAATTGAACCTTTTGAGCTGTATTCATTTGTCTTCCCCCCCTGTACTCTTTATCTATTAATTTCCTGAAAACGGAAGTATCCGTTCCTGTCTTCATTTGTTAACTCTAAGGCATCTTAGTGGTACCATTTTATCCACTGCCCACAAGACGCCCTGAGTTTTTTTATTTCTTTCTCTTTCTGTCTATAATGAAAACGGTTGTGAACACGATGATGAGCAAAAACATTCCTCCTGCCATACGAAACACCTCCAGCTACTTCACTTGGAGTGACTAGAATAATCATCTCTTATTACTTACGAAATGTAAGGACTGTTAGTTTCAAAATTCAGATAAATAAACAAAATACCATATCCTTGTAGGAGATGGTATCCTGAACGATTGAAAATAGTTGAAGAGTGCAGCTTGACAGCAGTATGTATTGTTCTCATCATAGCCTGTATTCTCAAAACAAAAGACGTTATTACGGATCTCTTTTTCAAAAATTGGTTTCTATTACTATAGAACCTGTCCCATCCCTTTCCCCACAGATCCTCTCCCTTTCACCTGCTTCAACATGGCAACAATAAGAAAGCTGACGATCACCAACAACAGCCATGAACTCACCTTCCCCAGGTGAACGAGACTCCATGCCTCGGTCTGGTTTGGATATTCCCATGCGCCAAAGAACGTGGCGATATTTTCAGCGATCCATATGAAGAATCCAATGAGCACAAACGAAAGGGCGAGTGGCATACGATACTTGATCCCACCCACCTGATACACAACCCATGTTCGCCAAAAGACGATGAGTACGAGGGAAGATAACCACCAGCGAATATCCATCCAGTAGTGGTGGATGAAAAAGTTCAAATAAATCGCAGAGGCAAGAGGGACGACAGCCCAAAACGGTGGCCACTTCTCAAGATCCACCTTTAGTCTCCTCCACGCCTGACAGAGATAACTCGCTACACTTGCGTACATGAACCCACTGTACAAAGGCACCCCAAATACTTTGGAATATCCTTCCTCAGGGTAAGACCAGGACCCCATATGAACCTTGAAGAGCTCGAGGGCAAGGCCGATCAAGTGAAACACCGTGATCACTTTGAGTTCATCCCTTGTTTCAAGTCCTGAACGCAGCATCATCCACTGCATCAGAATACAGATCAAGAGTATCCAGTCGTATCGTGGCAAAAAGGGAAGCGGTATGATTTGAGTAAGCGCCAAAGAGGCAAAGATGACGACAGGAAAAAGACAAGAAAGTGCCTGCTCCCAACCAAAACGTATAAGTTGTTTTAAAGCTCTCATAATCTTTGCCTCCTTTCGAATACAACATTCCCAGCTGGGTAATCGATATCCCTCAGCATATCACTACTTATTATAATATATTTTTATTGTAAAACAATAAAAATATATCCTTTTTTCACTATGATCCCCCTACTTTTACCAACGATAAAAACCATTCCTCAACAAAATGTTCTAACTATATAAATGTTGCCAGTATGTATAATCAAATCCAATTTATAGTAATGGAATTAACAGGTTTTTGTTTATGGGAAAAGGAAAGTTGCAGTTACTACTCTCTACAGGCATAAACTTTGTTTTGTATAAGAACATATTCATCAGGATCTATCCCTTTAATTGAAAAAATAGAACTGCCTTTACTTGCAATTGTTGCTTCTCCATTCTTCAATTGATAGTTTGGATTACTTTCTTCCTTACTTCCGATTACGTTAAAAGAAACGACGCCTATCTCTTCGCGAATGACTTTGTACTGTTTTTCCCTGGATATTTCTTCGTCGAATGAATATTCTTTTCCATTCCATCTCACAGTATCTGCCCACTCGACCACTACATTCACTTCTTGCTGGAAGCTGGTACAGCCTGGTAGAAAAAGGATGGTTAATAGTAAAATCAAAATCATTTTCATCTCGTGGCCTCCATTCCATTAAATCAAGAAAATGCTAATTGCCCAACAAGTGCAAACCACGAGGCGAACCAAGCGAGTATGAGATTTTCTTTCATAGCATATCTTCCTTATCAAATAACGTATTCTTTTGCCTTAATAAAGCCAAGTGAGCGTTGAGAAAACGGCAATAAACAATAGGATGTGAAATCCGGTTTCAATGACCGTATATGTATATTCACGTTTATCGTCTTTATATTTTTTCTCCATAAAAGCTTTCCACAATTGTCCAACGACGAAAAAGAGAGCGACAATACCATAAGGTTGCAAATACCAGCTGTCTGGCTCAAAGTCAGTAACAATAATTGTAATGAATCCGGCTATTAAAGTAACTGTAGCCAATGATCTAATGATCTTATCTCCCTTTTCATGCTGAGCGTTAATGAGCTCATGAGAAAAGATGTTTCGCTTCTGTACGTCCAGCCACCTGCTGATCACATAATGAAACAGGTAAATGAACAAGAAGTACATCACAATAACGAATAGAAGTTTTATGAAGAAATATTGAGCAAAACCCAGTGGGATTACCTCCTTTACTTTCTATTATTATTGGAAAATGTCAAATGTATATCCTACCGTAATAAAGAGGATAAAGAACAATAACCCCATGAACGAAATGATATATTCTCTCTCTGCATGATTGAATTTCCATTGCATAAAGGTGTCGAACATACACAGAACCATGATGATCATCGCATTGATCAGTCCCGAACTGAAGAATACTACATTCACAAAAAAAACAGCCCAAATGATGCGTTGCCCCCAAGTATGGATGGAGTTGATTCCTTGAGAGCCCGTTTTCCGTCTATACTTTATTCCCCATTTTCTTCTCACAAATCTTTCGACAAAGAAGAATACAACGATTGAGATGACGAAATAGATGATAAAGTGATAAAAAGAATTCATTTATTATTCCTCCTAAAAATCTTTGAGGAAAGTAAATTGATTAATACAGGACTTTCTGATCTAATTATAGATTCACCTTCGCCAATGACTCATACTGCCTTAAACCCTCATAACCTGTTCGCGGGTTAATCATATTTTGAGAAAACCCTGGTGCCTGCATGAAGGATTTCATTACGATCGGCTACAGATCAAACGTTTGTTTGTGATATGCAATTGAAATCCCATTGACTCATAAAAAGAAATGCCTATCATATCCCTTCGAAACAGAAACCCCCGTTCGGTTTTCACTTTGCTTTTTGGTCATTCGGTAATGAAGATTTTGTTACTTCAACTCTTTCCTTTATTCACTTTATAAAAGGAAGACCCAAAAAATAATATTGACTATTGGGATGATGGTTAATGCTAGATAAATGCTTCCAGCTCTTCGTTTTCCTTGTTTGTACCTCATAACGCTTATATTTATTATCATACAAAATACGATAACCCCAATGATCAGGTTGATATAGTCAGTCAAATCTCCATTTGGCCCAGCTAGCATAAACATAATGAGCACTGCAGTAGATAGGATAAAGAGAATAAGATGTATATAAAACCCTGATTTAGTAAAATTAGTTCTGAACAATGAAGTCCCTTCTTTCTTCCAACCGACTGCAAAATCCATAAGTAAGGGAATAGGCATAGACGATTTTATAAGTATTCAGTTATCACCCTTACAATCTGAGCTATATGGGTGAAATCGTGGACAACCCATGTAGAGATTAGTTCTCTTTGCTTCATTTCACCAAACGCTGGGTGTTTCCCTGTCCGTTCAAATGGTCTATCAGAGTGACATTTATCAGTAGTCCTCCCCGAAAAATGGACTATATTGTCTCAAAGAATCGTGTTCAATCATTCATTCCTTTACCATCAAGAATCTGATCAAAATATTTTTCGATCCTGTTCACTCGCGTCTTTGATTGTTTGGCTTGAGAAAAATAGAGAATATAGGCTCTTTGTCGACCAGGGGTCAATGCTTCAAAAGCTGTTTTCAAGCTAGGGACTTCATCGAATTTCTGCTGGAGTTCTTCAGGAATCGTGTATTCTTCTGTCTTTTTTAACTCCACTTCAAGACCTGCTTCTTCCACTTCGATGGCTTCCCTGATATAAGCTTTCAAGATTGGTTCCATATTAATGATTTCTTCAACATTGGTAAACCGGATCTGCCGCGCTGCCTGGACATTTTCCGTTTGTTGGATAAGAATCCCATGGCTGTCCTTCAACAACACCCCTTTGTGGAACAGAAGTGCACAATAGTCCTTAAACCCATGCATTAACACGATGTTTTTGTCCTCTAATGTGTAACAGGGATGCATCCATTTGATTTCTTCGGTCAACTCTTCAAAGTCAAGAATGATCCTTCTCAATTCTTCAAATTCTTCTTTCCACTTTTTCGCTTTTTTAAGAAAGCCATCTACTTTACGATTCGCTCTATTCGTTGTCACGAATGAACACCCCTTTTCCTTTTATCAAGCTGCTTCTTGCTTCGTAATACTGTGATAAAGCCATCCAATATGTCATGGGAGATGGAGAATCCCTTACGCTGATAGAATTCCAAGGCATCACGGTTTCCATTCGATGTAAAGACAAAGTATTCTTCAACATCATCAAATGTCTTTAACCAATCCATCGACATCGTAAATAGTTTTGATCCAACGCCGAATTGTCGATAACCCTCTTTAATATAAAATTGGGATAGGCACCCTACATTGTCTTCTTTCACCGATGAAAAATCGAAAAAAATGGCAAAATCAGTCGAATAGGCTTCTTTAGGTGAGATGTTTGTATAGACATAGGCTACGATCTCATCATTGTTACAAGTATCTTTCACAACGACTAGAAAATTGTGCACGGCATGTTTAATCGAAGGTACCATCCTAGTCTCAAAATTCATGCTGTCAAACCATTCCGGATTTATGAAGGCTTTTGACTTTTGAAAATCCATGAGTTCATTGCACAAATCCCGACAGGTTTCCGCTTGTTCTTCAGAGATCACTTCATAAACTAGATTCATAGGTGGAACAGTCCCTTCATTCATTGGTAAATCAGTTTGCTTGCTTTATTACTTTGAAAAACGTTCCTAATTCCCCTGACTGAGGAACGTCGCAATAGTTAAGTACTATCCCCAATAATACTACGACAAATAAAAAAGTAATAGATAATAACAGATTTCGTAAGCCTTTTATCATTAAAAAGACTCCCCCTCGCTTATATATTTCGATTACAAATACCTGGTAGTCTCACCGTCCTTTAATTTCTTGATTTGACTAGCGTGTCTAACTGATAAATCTTGCTGCCACTAAGACGACATCCACTCCAAACACCCGCATGCTAAATATTAAAATCTTAATATCTTACTAGAATCATGGAGATTTCTATCCTATTAGAGATGATTTTCCCATCAGAAGAGTGCAGACCACCGAATTGATTGGAAAACCACTATAGTATGATGGCCATACGATAATACCATTTTATAACAAAAGGGGATGGTTATGATAAAACGTTTCTTTCAGTATTCGGCAAAGTATTTAGTACTTTCTTCATTGATTTTTCCGACAGGTGCTACAGTGGGAATGACCCATACAAGCGCTGCAGAAAATGATGGTTCAAAGGTCATCGAAGACGGAGGCGGCGGGGGTGGCGTCACCTGGCAGGAATCGTACCGGAAAGTATCGGGAAGCTATACGATCATTGTGTACCGCAGTGCAAATGGCGGAAGTCAGTGGAAAGAAGTCACCTATAACAAAAGCGGGTCGATCGTTAAGATTGAATACGGCACTTCTTAAGAAAAAGGATGATGGATATTGGGCCCATCATCCTTTTTCTGTTAATGTCTGAAGGACTCTGCCATTTTAATCATGTCACGTTTTGAAAGGCTGATATTTGTTTGTCCGGGTATGTATTCCATTTCGTATTTGATTTCTTTCTCTTCAATCCATGCAATGTGACTGACCTTAGCTGCACCATCAGACTCATAATAGCTCCCTGTAAATGGACCGACTTTCACTTTTCGCTGTGACAATTGTAGGTTCGTATCAGGTGGAAGGGATTGAAATGTCAATTTGAGCCGTTGGTTTCCTTCTCCTTCCATCGTGACGATATCGATCTCTCCTAGTGGATCTTCACTTGTTCTCATCGTCACCTTTTTCACCTCAAATGGAGCCTTGGTGATAAATTTGAATTCGTCTCGGAGTGAAGCAGGACGATCAGAGTTATCGTATTGATAGAAAGTAGCGCCCGCATTGTTTCCATCAATTAATCCCAATTGGGTTCCACCAAAATAGACAAACACAGATAGGCATGCTGCAACGAATAGAACAGACATCAAAGGCGCGAAGAGTTGTTTGTTGAAAAAGTTGGACTTGGTTGTTCCTTTCGAATGAATCTCATTCAAGATATTTTCTCTCATTTTGCTTGTGAAACCGTGACCTTTAAAGGTCTCTTCTTTCATTAAACCACGTAAATGTTTCAGCTCATCCATTTTTATACACCTCATTACGTTTAATCGTTGAACCGAGTAATGCCTTCCCCCGTGTCAACCTGGTCTTTACGGTATTGGTGTTTACATCCATACATGCTCCGATCTCTGATAGCTTCATCTCTTCAAAATAATACAAAAAGATGACTTCCCGATACTTGACGGGCAGTGACAAGACGTTTTGGATCAGCTCAGAATTCTGTTCTTTCTCAATCACGGTTTGTTCAGGTGCGCCCATTTTCCCTTTCACCATATCGTTGATTTTATTCGATATGCTGACCATTCTCGTGTCCCAACGCCTTAGGTAATCCTTGCAGTGATTAACGGCTACGCTGATTATCCATGTTTTAAGTGAGGAATCTTCCCGGAAGGTATCCATCTTTTGATAAAATTTAATGAAGATTTCCTGGGTGAGATCCTCGGCAAGGCTATGGTCCTTCACATAAGAATAGACAATATAATAGACATCATTTCCGTATGCGGTCATGGCCTCCTCAAGTAATCGATCCTTCTCGGATTTAGTAAAATTCCCCTGTTGCTCCATTTAATAAAGTCACCTGCTTTATATGTATGTCTGTTAATAAGACGTTTCGCTGCATGAAAAAGTTTGGATTTTTTTACAATTTGTCAAAAATAAATACACCTGTAGAGGCTTCTCGACAGGCTGAACCAAGATTTAAATCGAATTGGGGATGCTCTTAGTTTCTTCCTTGCTGCGAAATGCCGTTACACTCTTCGCAATCAGGAATTGTGCAGAATAATAGGTAGCCATGATAAAGAAGTCACCATATGATATAGCTGACACAAACATATTCCATGACAAGATGGAATCCGAGATCACAAACAAGATACTCCCGGCCGCGGCCCACTTATTTCCTGTCATGATAGCGGAATATGCCATCAGGGAAATGACCAACATATACGCAATAACCGGGATCACGAGCCCCTCGTTTCCTTCAACCAATAAAGAGTCGATCACTTGGCGACCAATGAAGAAGGAATAGAATGCAATTGGCAATATGGCTGTGATGCGCCCATTATTCTGGCTGAACATCCGTAAAAAGCCCGTCACATAGAAAATGTGGCCGAGCAGAAAGGCTCCGAGTCCTGCGACAAATGAAAAGGCAATCACCCCGTCGCCTATCATACAGATAAACAGACCCACGATGATTAGCTGCAAGGCCAGAGTAGGCTTTACAGGCAGATTTCGGACGGCATAGAGAATGATCAGTAGCATCGGAATCAGCTTAAAGACAATTTTTATTGCGACTGGATCTTGTGGAATGAAAAAGATATACAGGACCGACATCAAACCGATTAATAGGGGGAGTAATCCTTTTTTCAACATCGCTCATACCCTCATTTCTCAAGCAATTGAGTGTTTATATATAATTCCTTCAAGTAAAGAAATCGTTTCTTTCCTCAGTCAGTGATGGTTGATGGATTTTCGCCTCTTCCATCATCGGAGCAGGCGGGAAAAGAATCACAAACTCCGTCCCGACTCCTTCTTCGCTGTTCACTGTGATCTTCCCTTTATACGAACGAATGATTTGATAACTAACCATCATTCCGAGTCCTGTCCCCTTTTCCTTCAATGAATAATAGGGGGATCCAAGACGGTCTAGCTGCTTTTGATTCATCCCGATTCCTTGATCCTTGACAGTAATCCTGATGTGTCCATCTTCAGTTGAATGACAGCCGATCCACACTCTTCCTCCGGTTGGCATCGACTCCACCGCATTTTTGAGAATATTGATCAAGGACTGGCTCAATTTCTGTGGATTCGCAACGATCCAACAGTTTTCAAAAATATCCGTTGTAAAATCTATATTTTGGTTCAGGCTAAAGCTTTGGATGAGAGTGGTTACCCGCTCCAATTGTTCACCTACATTGACCGTTCCATCTGTATTCATAGAGGGCTTGCCAAATGCCAGAAAGTCGCTGATAATTTCATTGGCACGATCTAATTCTTCAATTGACACTTTGATATATTCTTTTTTCTTGTAGGGTAAATCGGGTTCATCTAATAACTGTAGAAAACCCCTGGTTACTTGCATGGGATTGCGGATCTCATGAGCAAATACACTGGTTAACTCACTGATCACCCTGAATTTCTCCGAATTCTGAACCTCTTGCCTGAGCTTGTGAATCTCGCGGATTTTTTCAATCAGTACGATGCAGATCCAGGTGACGGCAACTGTAAAAGTGATGTGGATCATTTGTACCTTTAGATAGCCTGCTGAAAAACCGAATAATGCCCCAACAAGCAACATGCCTCCAGTACAATAACCGATGGCTAAACAGACAACCATCATCACCCTTTTATCCCGATTCATCCGTAGGAACGATTTTTGAAAGAATAAAATAATCGGCATTGAAATCATCAAGATGAGAATAGTTGTATACACACCGAAGCTCATTCCAAAGGACAGGCGATAAAGGATGATCAGAAGTGATAGCAACACCCCAGGCCGTACACCGAGGTATAAGGTTCCGAGTAAGAGAGGAACAAATCGAATATCCAGGCGGGCTCCTTCCCCGTACTCCACGGGAAACGACATGCACAAGAGGATGGACGCTCCCCACAAAAGGGTCATGACCATCTTGATCAATCGATCTTTCTTGATTCTCTCCAGAATAAAGGTAAAGTAACTGAAGATCGGTATGACCATAAGTGTAAACTGTAGCAAAAAATCTTTTAGTATACTCATTTTCTTACCTTCCCCATCCATTTACGGAGTCGTTTTCCTTTTATTATATTTTAGCAAAGAAAATATGAAAATAGAGAATATTTAAACATTAAATCCTGAACGTGACGGACAAACTATCATAACTACAACAAATCAACACAAAAGTAAAAGGACGCTACCTTAACGGTAACGCCCTGACATAATAAAACATTACAGCACTGGTTTCGATTGTTTTTCTTGCTTCTTTCCTATTATAAATAAGAAGATAAAATATCCTCCCATACATACAGGAAGAATGATGGCTGTCAGCATAAGTTTTTCCTTCTCCTCCAACGCACTATGTTGAATGAGTATTTCCGGCACGTACACGAGAATGGTCAATACAATCATGATCCATGTTTTTGACCAGAGTGACACCCCAATAAGGGCGCCAATTGTGAGAATCAGAGCCACCACCCTCGCTGTTCCGACGAGAGATAAGACAGGTGAATCGATGATTTGATGGAGAAATAATAAACCTGTTAAGCCACAAACAGGTAGACCTCCAAGGATAAATAGAAGGGTCCACTCTCTTCTCTTCGACACAGGGTGGCTGGAAATGTATTTAAACACCGCTGAAGTGAGGAATAAGAAGCCAACCATAACAAGAGGATAACCGATTAATTCGATTAGGGAATAGTCCATGTCACCCCTTATAGCATCACCAAAGACGATAAAAGACAGTGCACCTATCAATATCATGGCAATGTAATTAAATATACTCTTGTAATCGTAGGGCATCTCTACAGAAATTTGATTCATATATTCTTTTGGTGTCAACCCGGTAAGCTCTTCCACACTTTTGCCTCGCTTTTCCGCTTCGATTAGATGGTCCTCTAGTTCTCCTACAATATCATCCACTTCATATTCGTTCTTCCCGCTTGAGATTAGATAAATTCGTAAATTCCCTAAAAAGTCTTCGCTCTTTTTCGACAGATACATGCTTAATCCTCCTCCAGTAGTTGATTCACGCTTCCAGAAATTTCTCTCCACCTTATGTTGAAATTCTCCAATTCTTCTTCCCCTTTTGGTGTAATGTAATAATATTTCCGCTTCGGGCCGCCAGAAGGCATTTCTTTCTGCCGGGCAGTCACGAGTCCCTCTTTCTTCATGCGCAGCAATAAAGGGTAAATGCTTCCTTCCTTGACCATCTTAAATCCATTTGCCGCAAGCTTCTCCATCATTTCGTATCCATATACTTCACCTTTAGAAATGATGGACAACAAACAACCTTCAAGGATCCCCTTTAATAATTGACTAGATGACACCCCAGTTCCCCCTTCCACCTTGGTGGCTAAACTATGTTGTAATACAACATAGTTAATCAAAAAATCCGCTCCAAACTATATTGCAATACACTATAGTTTGATAATAGCAAATGTTGGAATTCAACGCAACACAAAAAGAAAGGTCCGTCCCTCACAACCTTCCTTACAGGGACGGACCTATCTTTCATCACTATGGAATTGATTTACACATCCATCCTCTTCTTTCTTATGGAGTAAACGTACAATACAGGTACCAAACCACAGATGAACATGACCAAACCTACCATTCCACCATCAACCGGATCAGACCCTTCCGACATAGATGTCAGGACAGCGAGGATGGACGCGATGATGAGGACCACCCCAATGGATATAACCAGTCTCTTTTTTGGTGACTGGCTACTTTCTTCGTGATCAACGCTAATACTCATTGATAGATAAGCTGACACAACGCTAGTCATAATAAACAGGTACCATAGGGGATTATCCGTCATCCCGTCCATACCCTTTGTAATGAAATCGTATGCGAGAATTCCTATCATTCCTAGGTTCTGAAAGACAAACAGGACTCTCATATTCTTTAAATTTTGCAGTACCAGTCGTTCGTCGGTTATTTTCTTCATTCTATTTCTCCCCCTTTTCAATCCAAAACACGTCATCAAGCGTTTTGTGAACCGCATAGCAAATCTCCAGACATAGGTTCAATGATGGATTGTATGCCCCTTTTTCAATTAAACTGATTGTTTGCCTGGTGACTCCCACCTGCGCTGCCAGTTCCTGCTGGGTTAACTTCATGCCAACACGAGAAACCTTCACCTTGTTTTCCATATAACCCCAACACCTCTCCTGCACATGGTAACATATATGTGTCAAAATGCAATATATATATTCCTTCAATAAGAACGATCTATCGCATAATGGTTCCTTCAATAAAAAAAGACAACAGCTTTTTTAATAGCCATTGCCATCACGGTACCTTATCCTTTCAGACAAGAGGCACCTGCACCCTCTACTTGAATAAGGACTTCTTCCTCTAATACACAATCAATCAAATCAATTTTCCCCGTAGAAGAAAAGTCCTTCGGCATCAGTCCATTCAAGGGAATCGTAAAGGAAGCGATCCCCAACTCCTGATACGTTTCTCCAATCAACTTACTGCATGTATAATCTTTCGCTTTCGAAGCAATGGAGAAGAACCTCCCCTCTGCAACTTCTTCAATCATGTTCCATTCGGATGGGTTCGGGATCCCGTGTACTTCTTTCATATAACGGATTAATTTCTGCTCATCCAGTGACCTGACCACGTCCAGTGAACGCCAGGCATAGGCCGGTGGTTCATATGGTACAACGTCCTGCCCGTAGGTTTTGAGGCGGTCGATCAGTCTGACGACTTTTGGGCCCGTTAGATGGTCATGCATCACTTCATCCTCTAAATTTGTTAAGGCGGTCGACTCCCAGAAGTACACATCCCCTTTCGGATCAGGGCGAAAGACCATTCCCACGTGTGACCACATGCTATGCTCCAACTTTTCAACCAGTTTGCTCATTTGATATTGACCGCTGAAAAGAATGAGATCCCCTGTCTTCAGTAATGGAAAGAGAGCATCAAATCGTTTAGAATTCATAATCTTTTCTCCTATTTTCAATAATTTTATAAACGTTCTATGGTATAATCATACAGTATTGAGTAAAATTAGGAGTCATTTTTATGAAAAAATATATACTGCTGTTTTGCATATCCTTTGTCGTTCTAGCAACGTTCTCACCGAATCTACATACATATGCGACTGAGTCCAATGAATCAATCGTCATTCCAGAAAGCCTTCAGGAAATGAATCTTTCAAATCGGTTAGAGGTATTCATAGATCAAAATCACTTAACCGGTAAGGAAATCGTCGAAAAGAGCCATGAGTTTGTTCCGTTGGCTAAAACCAATCCATCCGGAGATATTTCAGAAGCAGTTTATTGGCTGAAAGTGAACCTGTTCAATGCTTCTCTCGATCAAAAGAATCTTCTGCTTGAAATCAAGAAGCCCCACCTTAGTTCGGTCACGTTATATACGTTAGAGACGGACCGGCTGAAGAAAGAGGATACTACCGGCTACCGCTATCCTTTCAGCATAAGGGACTATAAACATCGTAATCTTGTCTTTTCACTTCAGCTGGAGCCGGAAGTGCCCACTACCTATTTTTTGAAAATCGAAACCGATAGTTTCTTTCAAGCACCTGTGTCTCTTTGGGATCCGATTGCGTTCTCAGAAGCAAACGATCAGAACCAATTGATTCTGGGCATTTTTTACGGCATCATGTTCGCCCTGATCATATATAATTCATTCTTATTTTTCTCTCTAAAGGAAAAAAGTTATCTCTATTACATAGTATTTGTTTCAGGATTTACAATGTTGCAGGCGATTTGGGATGGTTTTGCGTTTCAGTATGTATGGGGGGACTATCCTTGGTGGGCACTTAGATCCAACTCATTCTTTATACTATGGTCTTGCTTGTTTGCCCTTCTATTCGCCAGGCATTTCCTTCAGTTGAAAGAGTATGCACCTATTCTTGACAAGGTGGTCACGATTTTCAATACGGTTTGTGGATTATGCTTAGTTCTCCCTTTCTTCGTTAAGATTGGGATGATGACGATGATCAGCACGGTCATGGCTACGATTTTCGTGGTATTTCTGATGGCCATTGCCTTTACAGTCAGGTTGAAAACACGTGAAGCCACATTCTATATTATCGCTTGGTCCCTCCTCTTCATAGGCGTTCTACTCAACCTAATGGCTGCTTACAAACTGCTTCCGTTAACAAATCTGACGTTATTTGCCCCGAAGTTCGGGATTGTCGTAGAGGTCTTGATACTCTCTCTTGGTCTGGCCGATAAAATAAATCGGATGAGAAAAGAAAAAGAATATGAAATGAAAAAATATTATGCCCATACCCTCCTGCAAAACGCACTAAAAAAAATGTCTGCTACAAGTGAGCTACAATCATTATCTAAGGAAGGCTTACGTTGTTTGATGGATGTCACCCCTTTTGAAAAGGGATTCTATCTATCAAAGGACGGGGGCAGATGGAAAGTGATCTCGAAGGTCAATGTGCCGGCAGTTTTAGAGAAATATTATATAGAGCAATTTGTTTCTTTTCAAAATGGAGATGCATTTGGAATCGACACCTTAGAAGGATCTACGTTCACCGTACCGATTTCATGCGGAACACATAATGGACGATTTGTCATCTGGAGTAAACAGGAAGAATTGGACCTTTCGGTTATGGACAGCTTCCTCCCTGCTTTCATCGAACAGTTCACTGCATTCGCCGTCCAAAAAGAGGAACTCGAGAAGTTACAGATGTCCGCCATGCAGGATCATTTAACGAATATGTTCAATCGAAAATATTTTCTGGAGAAAGCGAATGAAGTATATGTAGAGTCGGAACCGGTTGCTCTCCTGTTGATCGATATTGATCACTTCAAGAATATCAATGATACATATGGACATGTGATCGGCGATCAGGCCATTACGTTTGCAGCGGAACTCATCAAGAAAGTATTCGATGATGTTGGGATTGTTGGCCGTTTCGGAGGAGAAGAATTTATCGTCTTCATGGAAAATACCAATCATCAACAGGGGCTGGGATGGTCCAACCTCCTACTGGATGTGTTTCGTCAGGAAGCCATGGAGCTTAAAAATGGTACAGCCATTTACTTAACAATCAGTATCGGTTTTAGCAGCAGTAAGCCTCTAAGCTTTATCACGATTGATGAAATGATTCAGATGGCTGATGAACAGCTTTATAAGGCTAAAAAGAATGGCCGGAATCAGGTGATGTCGGTTTGTTCTTGAAGAAAGACAGCAGGTTGTGTGCTGTCTTTCTTTATGTAGACTTTTGGCATGTACGGAATTCTTCTTCAATTAACCTGGACTTACATTTCATCATATTCAAGACAAATGTTCATAATGAAGAAAGCTAACCCTGTTCTGGATAAACTCCTTTAACTAGAACGATTTATGCAACTTTAAAGGCGAGAAATCACCATCCATTGAAATTGCTGTCTACAATAAAAAAGGAACCGCAACGGCCCCTTATTTATTATATCCTAATCAGATCAGCATCCAATAAAGCGCAGGAACAATCCCCCACGTATGGTCACAATCTGTCGCCCGCAAGCATCTATGATCACTTGAGGAGCAAATGCAAATGCGCCAACCGTATCAAAACAAGTCCCTTGACAATTTTCTGTTTTGCAAATTGTTTGGATCACTTGATTAACCGGCACGGAAACATCACTTGCAAGGGTACATGGTCTTTGCCCAATTTGAAGTCCCCCTTGAATCGGTTTCAAGTCTCCCACATTTATATGAAATCTAGCAGTTCCAATCAGACGAACTGCATCAACCGCAACTGGACACGTCAAAGTCCCGCCGCAAGGGTTCTCAACTGTCCCTTCCGCCTCCTGCTCTTCCAGCGTACAGACAATCTCACTCAAATCAGAGCAAGCCGTGAAGGAATCAAACGACGTGAACTTGAACGTAAATCCATCCGGAACAATAGCAGTTGCGCAGTACTCTAGAGTACGGTCGCAGCTTTCCTGCTGAATATCTAGTTTGTCTACCATTTTTCCTGCTGAATCAAAATACACCATATTGTTTTTTAACATAACTATCCCTCCCTTCTACTATCATCTATATGCATGTTTAGTAGATTTGAAAGGGACAGACGTCTGATTGCAAAAATTTTATAGTATATGGCTTTAGACTACACTGGGATAAATGAATATTTGCAGACATTTATGCAAAGGATGGAGAACAAAAGCACATTTAGTCCAATTCAATTCACGAGATCTGCTATCACGTCAGTATTCATCCTCAATAGACTCTTTGGCATATCGTTTCGAACGCTTTTTAACCCAAAATAATACGTAGCAGGAGGTTGTTGAAGCATTTGATATGTAATTGGAATTTCTTTATCAGTAAGATTCATGACTAGTTGTTGAATAAAACGGTCATGAGGCAACATATCGACGGCGCCAAGATGAAAAATCCCGGTATGTTTATGGTTGATGATGTATTTCAGCTGCCTTGCCAGGAGTACATCAGAAAGATGGTTACATTCTAAATTGCTGTATACCTCGATTTCGTTCTTCTCAATTCCAAGTTTAATCGAATCCAATCTTGGAGATTGCCTTCCCCAAACTTGCGGAATCCTAATGATAACGGCATGATCTTTTAATACTTGCTGAAGCAGTGTTTCACAGGCAATTTTAAACTGCCCATAAGGGGATGAGGCCTTCGGTGTATCTATTTCTGTATGATGCTTAGTGAAGTCAGCATCAAATACGTTCGCAGTTGAAACGTAATAGACGGTGCAGTTCGTGTTTGCTACTTCTAAAGCAAGCTTTCTATGAAATTCAAGCTGTTGATCGAAGTCTCCTCTGACACATGAAACGATGGCATCGGGTCCGATCGATTGGAGAATGTCTGTCACCTTCTCGATTTCGCTCATCTCTAATTGATACTGTTTGTCTTCAGGGAGATCTGTTGGTCTGGTTGAATAGGTTCCGTATATATCAAACTGATCTTTACACTCTTCTCCTAACGCTTTGCCTACTAATCCACTCGCACCAATAATTAACAACTTCCTCATGCTAACATCTCCCCATAAAGTAAGTACGCTTTTCCTTCCATTTTGTGTGTGGGCTGGAAACCGGTAAAGTCATTCAACATCAATCAAGCCAGTAATCGATATGATTACTGGCTTTTCTCCACAGCATATGGCTCCGGCTGAATCGTCTTGATTTTCTTGATAAAATAATAATGTTTATACAGTGCAAGCCCGATTAAGATGATCCGAACGAAGAGAATATCCACAAATATGATCGAAAGAAGAATGAAGAAATCAGCCGTCAAGTTGATTCTGATTTTCTCTTTCCGGGTCATCCCCTTCTTTTCAAGGAAGGCTACCACATATTTTTCATAGATTTTTGTGCTTTTAAACCAGGCTTCCATCCGCTTGGAACTCTTGGCAAAGAAATAAAGGGACAAGAGAAAAAACGGTCCCCCCGGAAGAACCGGAAGGACGATACCGGCAATCCCGAACACCATGAATATGAACCCAAGCAGCATAAACAGGATACTTTTCAACTTTTTTAATGTCATGATCGAATTCCCCTACCATCACTATAGTAATAGACATTCTCTATTTAACTTATATTGTACTATAAATAGAGCAGGTAGGTCGGCAAGCTTGTTTAGGAGATTTTTGTTAATAACCCAAAGGACAACGCGCAGTTGCTTAATGCCCTCCATCATCCCCATCACCATGATCTCCTCCATCTCCGTCATGACCGTCATCATAATCTTTAAACCCTTCAACGATGTCTTTCTTCTTCCCTGCGTCTTCACCTAGTGTTGACGCATGTAGAAAGCTCTCTAATGTTAAGACCTGAACTGCCTGTTGTTTGTATTTATTCATAAGGTAAAAACAAATCAAAACAATAAGGATGATAAGAGCCACAATGATCCATTTACTCATATGGGTACAACCCCTTTCCTATTCTAAGGATATGAAAGAATAGGGGGTTACATGACAATTCCTACAACCTTTATCACCCCCAATCCCTTACCATCTTCAAAAAGACAAAGGAATATACGTAAAATGATTTTCCGTTTCGTATACGTGACCTTCTTATGAAGCCATTCAGCTGACCCTGGAAAAGACGGGACTGGCATTGGATTCTGAGCTTATACTGAATCTGAAATTCTTTAAATGGAAAGTCTATACACTCGTCCCCTTCATATACTTCTGACGCCCCCCTCCAATCAAGCCGGTTTCAAATATATTGCCTGAGATTATGAAGTTCATACTTGCTGAGAGGTGGAATATCTGAGTAAGTACACCTTTTCGAGGTCCGTCCCTCAAAAAAAGGAGCCCGACCATGTGGCCAGACTCCTTTATGAAGACTATTCATGCGCCAAGACTCTGCGCGATTGTTTTCTTTCCTGAAAATAATAAAGGACGAGTGTCGCAACAACCAGGATTCCCATGATCATATACAATGAGCGGTAGCCCGAGAGCGGGATCAGGAAGCCGAGGACATAAGGCCCAAATCCGAGACCAGCATCCAGGGAAATATAATAGGTTGAGGTTGCAAGTCCGACACGCTCCGGTGGAACGGCCTTCACGGCAATCGCTTGTGTGACGGATTGCATGTTTCCGAAACCGAGACCGATCAAAATGCCCGATAGTAGTAGCACCATTGTATTTCCTGCTGCACTTAATAGGAACAAGCCGACTGCGAATAGAACGAAGGCGGGAAGCATGACGGCCTTGGCACCTTTCGCATCCATTAGCCGTCCCGTAAATGGGCGTGATACCAGGATTGCCACTGCATAGACTACAAAGAACAGACTGGCTGCTTCCACAAGGTCGATATCGATGGCATAGAAATTAATGAACGAAAGAACACTTGAGTAAGCTAGAGAAACAAACAGCACGACAAGCGCAATCGGAAGTGCCTTGGGCTCGATGAAGCTTGAGAAGCTTAGACGCTCTTTCTCCGCTTTTTTCCCAGCCGGTTTCTTGACGACCGGGATTTTCACAAACAGTGTAATGATGTAGCTGATGACACCAAGGGCAAGACAGAAGGCAAAGATCGTTCTGAAACTTGCATGCTGACTTAAAAAAAGACCGAAGAATGGACCAACAGCGGTTGCGAGTGTAATGCTCATACTGTAGTAGCCGATTCCTTCCCCTTTACGGCTCCCTGGGATGATTTCCGCTACGATTGTACCTGTAGCCGTACTGACCATTCCGAGTGCCACACCGTGAAGAAAACGGGTAAGCAGCAAGAAACTGATACCACCGTCCACGAAATAGAGGCAAGAGGTAGCAATGAACGCAAGCATACCGACAAACAGCATTTTCTTATTTCCGATGGTCGTGATCATCCGGCCAAGGAACAATCGCCCAATTAAGGTTCCGATGATGAAGATCCCGGTCACAAGTCCCGCTTGACTCTCCGATGCACCGAATTCATCCACGGCATAAACAGCCATGGTGACAAGCAATAAATAAAAGATTAAATAGATGAAAAAGTTTGCGATGGACATAAGGGTAAAGTCCTTCGTCCAAAGCTTTGATTCTGTCTGACTCATCTGTAAAACTCCTTATCTGTTCAAATTTCCTTTGATCTGTTTCATCAGTTCGATCATTTCCAGCTGCTTCTCTTCACTGATTCCTTCCATGATGCCCTGCTCAAATTGATCGATGGTTTTCCGTACATCTTCATAGACCACGACCCCAGCCTTCGTCAGCTGTATCCGCTTTTCCCGGCGATCCTTTCCCGGAATCCGCTCGATATAACCCGCTTCTTCCAGCTGATGAACCGTCCTCGTAATGGTCGGCTTCTCGACGCTTTGATAATGAGAGATTTCCACATTGGATGCAGGACCGTTGTGGTAAAGGTTATAAAGGATCGTCCACTGAGCTCTGTGCAGTCCATGCTCGCTCAGCTGGACGTTCAATTGATTCTCAAATGGCCTGTAGAGCCTGATCAGCTCCTGAAAAAATTGCTGTGCCGGCTTCATTCTTTTCCTCCTTTATTTATAGTTATCTTTGATAATAGTTATCTTGAGTAACTATTATATTCTATCAGTTGACTTCCCTGATTGTCGAGTCATGAGATTGGGCAGCGGCAATTTAAGGAAGAAATGACGAAAGAAGCCCTTCCTCGTACCTTCGTAGGTTAACCTGGACGGGCCAGACCAGAGCTACATGACGAGAAGGGCTTCTTGATATATAGGATTGCCTGAGTTTTGGAAGTTTAGACATGTATTGTAAGGGATAATGTACTAATTCCCGATGCTTTTGTTCACTCCACGAGGCAATAAGAGGCTTTCAAAAGATAATAGATAATACCGTGGGCTGACTGGTTCAACGGGAAGGTGAAAATGAATACCATGGCTATGTAGAATGCGGGTTAGATCGCTCACGTTTTGTTGCATGTCACACCTTCACTGCCTTTTTACGAGACACACTCTGAATCACTTTCTCAAGGCTGAATTGATAAAGATAAATGATAACGGCCAAAGACAGTACTATCAGGTAAAAGAACAAGTTAGTCATTTTCCGTAGTTTAAATGCACCCATTTTATCGTAGAATTTCACAACCGGAAAGGCAAGAAGGAAATCAATCAGGGCATTTAGAGCGAAGTACCTTTTAAAGTCCCCAAACGTCAATTTGAATACCCAAAGTGTCGTGATGAAATAGATCCCTCCTACAAAAGGAAGATCAATTTTGACCTTTTTCAAAAAGAATGGATCTGCTTTCCACCATCGCTTTTTATTGGCGATTACACTAAGGATACTCCAGAGGATATTCGTAAATACAGCGACGGACGTATAACGAAAAAAGATGTTTTTCCCGAGGAATGGTGCAGTAAACCAGGGAAGAATCAGGGTACAGGCAGATAATATGGTTGAGTTCTTACTTCTCACGAGATGGCCCCCATTATTTTTTTCAGATAGTAGTAACGTCTCCTATCCCTAGGGTCTTTATGTATATATCTGTACCTTTAATGGAAATGTTTTTCACGATTGTCCTTTCTTCTGTATTGATCAATTTCAATTTTTTAATTTCATTTAAACCATTCCTGCTTCTTAGCAGAAATTCAATCCATTCTTCCCGGTAAACTCCCAAATTTCTAACCATCTCCCCTTAGTCCGCAAAATAGCATCCCGAATGGCCTTCATGCCGGATTTGTCATAATCATGCACGGCTCAGAAAATCGTAGTAGATTGTACAATGTTCTTTAACGAAAAAAGATTCGTCCTATTGACGAATCTTTTTCTCATCATTTCAAAAGAAAAAAATAATTCTCCATTTGCTTTTCCGTGATGACCATCCTGATGGATAAATCTGTCGTTCGTAGAATATACTCCTTGATGCCGATATACTCAGATTCGGCAATCAAATAAAAGTGGGACCCCTTTTGGAATCCTCTAAAATCTCTTTTTAATTCATATCTCTTCATGATTGTATTCAGTAACTCCTATAGTCTTCTTTCCTAAAGCCAGAAATCTGAAAAATCACTTGATTCCTTCACTCTCTCCGTATTCTACCTCACATTGTACAATAAATAAAACGTCTTATCAGTCGCGTCCGTAGCACCGAGAAGGTTCTTCTTCTGCCATTAATGCGAAAGAACTGTCTCGTCTCACTATATCGATCTCCTCACCCGTTCAAACCGTTCCTCTTCCTCAACCGTTCCTTCTTCTTCCAATTCTGCTACATGAACCCTTTTAGCAGACGCCCCCTGCGTGTCCTGGTACCCCTCCAACATCAACTTGAAAGCCAAGACAGTCAGTGTCAGTAAAAAGATCGGGCAGATCGCAATCCACCAATAGGTCGTAAATAAAAAGCGAAAGTTATTACCTATTATCCCCGACCACTCATTAGAAAGGGAGACGAAGACCAGATTTTTAAAGAGGTCTTCTTTCATGGCCCCTCCTCCGAAGAAGATGCCGAGAATACCGAGGTGAGCAAGAAGAATCAGCACCTGGATCATCTCCCGCAAAAAGATGATCACGAGCTGGGGTTTCAAAAAAGGCAGGACGTGTTTCATGAGAATATGCCTGCGGCTCCCGCCAAGGATCTGCACACTGTCCATGAATTCTTTCTTTAAAATCTGGTTCACTTCTTCTGAAATCGTCAGTGAGGTGATGGGAACGGCAGCCAATGTCAAAACCATGACTTCAATGATAATCCTTGCTCCAAAACCATACGTGAACTCGCTATCGACGCCGTTAAACTGGCCGTCGGCAAACAACACCCAATATAGCATTAAATAAGCAATGAGCGTGACCGGATAGTAGTAGAACGCCTCAAGAAACGGGCGGCTCCATTGATTCAGCTTAGGGGCATAAAGCTCAGATATCGTTCCCCATACGAAAGACAACACAAATCGCAAACCTGCGATCAGAAAGGCGACGCCAAGGGTATACTTCGCTCCGATGAGGAGAATATGAAACAGGCTTTGTGCCAGATTATTGGTCCCGAATGGAGGATACTCCCAAGGGGAAAATGGCGGGCTCTTCACTCCATCTTCAGTAAAGCGAAGCTCTGCTACCGGGATATGATTATCGAAGAACCATCCATATATCAAGCTTCCCATGAGCGTCAGAAAGATGAATAGAAAGCCGGTCATAAAGGACTTATTTCTCAACACACGGAACATTCTATTCCCCTCCTACATACTTCGTTTTCAGTTTCTTCACCATTTCCTCCAGCAGAAAAAGCGGGATAAACATCAAGAGGACACTCAATGTGGCAATTTCGTACGTCGGATGATTAATAACAAACCAGGTGAGACCGTATGTATTAAAGAGAATTTCTAGCATGATGAGATTTGAAAACATAAACGAAATGATCATCTTGGAATGATTGATCAGACTTACCACGCTATTCCGGAAGACATGCCTCATTAATACCTGAAAACCCGTCAATCCCTTCCCCGTCGCGAGCTCCACATACGGCTTCATCAATTCATCTTCGAATATGAGCATCAACGTCCGGTAGAGGAAAATCGTCGGCAGGATACTATATGTGAGAAGTGGAAGGGCATAGGGGCGTTCCGAACCACCCACTACCTCGAAGACCAATATCCCGGTTTTCTTAAACAAGAACACAAAGAAAAGCTGCGCCAGGACAATGACAAAGACATCGGGCACCGACTCCAGAATGGTAGAACTTCGGATTAAGAGTAGCCTCTTCTTCAAGGAAAGCTGAAACGTAATCAGGATCCAAATGATCGCGAACCCTAATGATAGTAGAAAGCCCAGAAACAAAATCGTTAACGTATAAAAGTAAAAACCGAAGAAATCCGGAAAAACATCATACTTTGCTTCATGCGTGAACGACTCGGTTTGAAAGGTCATCGTGGTCGGGTGTGTGAGCGTATTTACTAGGTGGATAAAGTTCTGCCAAAAAGTAGAAAAGCTGAGGTGGATTCCTTTTTGGAAGAGGCTGATGAAGGCTCCTAACGAAAGGATGCATAAAATGATGGCTAACACACGGATTATACTCTTCACATTCATCACTCCCCTTTACATTGACTATTTCCAATGAAACCAAAATAATTTTGACTATTAAACCTCGACTTTTACAACGTTCTTTCTACAATCAATACCATGACCACTTTATTTGAATGAAAGAAGATGAGTCATATGTACACACATCCCTTCCTCTAGTCACGGTCCTACCTTATTTCGACAAACGGCTCATAAAAAGGACAAAACGGCTCATATATTTGGCATCCGGCTTATAAATTTTGAAACCGGCTTATATATTCGGATGATAGCTCATAAAGCAATGAAACCGGTTTATATAAGTGAACCATCCCGGATTAGTCGCTCCTTGATTGTGCGAAATGGACGAAAAGAGTGAAAGTTGTCCTCTTTAGTTAATAACCCGCGACCTTTACAGTCATTTCATCAGCTTCCTCTATCAAACTTCCGCTCTATGAATAAAAAATCATTTTCATCCAAGGAACCATCATCCCTATTATCAGCCAACTCCCCCTTTTCTGAAGCAGGTACTCGAGCCTCCTCTTCCAACAACCCCTCCACCCCCCGGGCGATACCGGTCAATGACAAAATCGTCAAGGCGAAGAAGAACATCGGAACCATAAAGATCCACCAGGCATTGGACAGTTCCACAAAGCTCATGGACATCATGCCGGACCATTCCTGGACAATCGGCAAGGGTGGATCACAAAAAGGGCCGTAACACACCTTCGTGCCACCAAAATACAACTGGAAGAATCCTAGATGAGCCAAGATGAGAAGCACCTGTATCGTAACCTTTGGAAAGATGATAAAGAGGCGCAGCTTCAAGTGGGGCAGTACATGTTTCCGAAACAGGAAAAACTTCGTGCCACCGAGCACCTTTGCGCTTGTGATAAATTCTTTCTGAAGGATTTGCCCGGTTTCATTTGAAATCAATATAGCCGTTGTGGGTGTTGTTAATATGGCAAGGGTTATCACTTGTAGAACGACTCTTTCTTGGAAGCTTGTTTCAAACCCCTGAGGTTGCTCCCAAATTAATGGATATAAAATATTGTAGGCAATAATCGATTGAGGGATAAAATAAAAAGACGTAAAGATAGACTGGGTCCACTTCTTCACCCTTGATTTCGCAAATCCCCCTGCCACCCCAATGAGAAAGGAAAGCATAAAACTGAGGATGGATATCACAATCGCGGCCCCCAGCGTATACTGTGCTCCTTCCAATACTTTATAGAACATGTCATCGCCTTTCCGGTCGGTCCCAAATGGAAAATCGGCTGAAGGTGGAAATGGCGCGTCTCCTATAATTCGTCCAGCGTCGTCATAGAGGATAAAGGTATTCGGAATCTTTCCATCGGTTACATGGAAGGTCACACTCCACCCGACCAGCACGAGGATAAACACTACACAAAGCCCAATAATAAACTGGTGCCGATTCAACGTTCTCATAGGCTTATCTCCTTGCCTATTTTTCTCGAAATCACTAGCTGCATACATTTTAATAGAAGGTATAAAGGAACGAATAGAATGACTGAGGTAACCGCAAAGATGGCCGGTTTGTTATATGAGAATAAAAAAGAAGTGACTCCGAACACATTGAATAGATATTCCAAGATTAATAGATTCGATAACATCATCCAGATGTTCTGCTTGCCGTGATAGGTTAAACTGACCAACACATTCCTTATCATATGGATAAACATGATACGGTATTTACCGAGTCCCTTCCCCTTGGCAAGTTCCACATAGGGCAGCCCCTCCTCTTCTTTCAGGAATGACACCATCGACCCAAGAAAGAAGAACGTTGGAAGGATACTCAGAGTGATTGCAGGGAACAGGATGACTTGATTCTCCCCTACGGAAGCAACATCAATCAATAAGATGCCGGTTTTTTTAAAAAACCAAACGACAAAAAGCTGGAGAATTCCAATCACAAATATATCAGGCAGTGCCCCAAGAAAAAAAGAAATCCCTTGAATGAACTTGCGGAGCTTTTTCCCAACTGAAAAGTAAAAAACCATGAGAAGGATCGAACTCGTTAGAGCCATCCCTATTGATAAGAAGAAAATACACAAGCTGCTCATGAAAGCTTTCAATAGGATTGGAAATAACGGACGTTCTATTTCCGAAATAGGGTTTATGTATACTAATTTATGAGGTTGTACTACTTCCTTACATAAAGAGATCAATTCGTGTACGTATGTAGTAAGGGAGAAAGCCTGTTCTTTGAATATGCCGTTCGTTGCACTGACTAATATGATTCCGATTACGATCAAAGCGACTTCAAGACCGGATTTTTTCATCTTGTCCCCCTTTGGTGTAAAGGCGTATTAGTTTCCTAACAATTACCAATATATCAGATTTGAAAATTATGTCAATTAAACACGATAAACGAATCTTAAAGTGTTGATGACGGACACTCCACACCCCAAGCGATCACGTATCGTGACCCCATTACACGGGCATTTCTTCTGGATATTTTTTTAAATGCATTACTTGAAGAAATAAACGGATCATACCCAATGAAAAAAACCGCATGGATCTTAGAACCCAGACGGTTTTTTTCATATTTCAACCACATTATATATTGATTACAAGGGGAGACGAATCACAAATCTCGTCCCAGCACCCTTGTCACTGAACACATCAATCGTCCCTTCATGCATGATCACCAATTGCTTCACGATGGAGAGTCCGATGCCGAATTCACCGTATGGATTGTTCGTCCGGGACAGGTCCGCTTTATAGAACCTGCGCCAAATCGATTGAATTTCCTCCGGATCCATGCCGATCCCGCTGTCTTCGATTTCGATGACGGTTTCTGTAGCGGAAGAAGATCCGCTTAACGTAATCGTTCCGCCGGTGGTGAATTGAATGCTGTTTTTCGTGATGTTGATCAATATCTGAATAAGCCGGTCGTAGTCGGCGTGTATCAAAACGTTAGGATCTGAAAAGATCTTGATTTCATTCCCTTTTTCTTCAGCCTGGAAATCAAGCTGTTCCTTGATGACTTCAAACATATCCAGGAGTGGCAGGGTCACTTTCGTGAGGACCACCTGATTGGACCTGATTTTTTCATAATCCAGGTTTTCGTTCACAAGCCTGATAAGCCTCTTCGTTTCCTGACTGACGAGACCGAAGCTTTTTTCTTTCTGTTCTTCGGGGATCATGTCGTTTCGGATTCCTTCAATGACGCCGCGAATCGTCGTCAGCGGTGTCCTCAGTTCGTGGGACACATCCGCCATGAACTGTCGTCTCCGATTTTCCAGGGTATCGATTTCCTCTTTCGAAACCTGGAGTTTCGTTACCATTTCATTGAAGTCTTCGGCGAGATCGCCGATTTCGTCAAAGTTGGAGCTTGGGACGTGAACGTCATAGTGACCCGAGGACACCCTGGAAGTGGCGTCTCTGATCCGCTTAATCCGTTTCACATGGAGCTTGGATAAGAACCAGCTGACCAACAGTGAAATCGCGAGTGCCAGGATGGCGATATTGAGAAGATAGTGATTGATTTCACTCAGCATTTCCCTCGTGCCGCTGATCGGGGAAATCAAGATCAGTCCCCCCGTCAGCTGATCATTGACAATCCGGGGCATGATGACAAGGGACACGGCCTGATTAAAGCGGCCGAAATCTTTTTTGAGTGGAACGGTTTCACCGCTTTTGATCTTTTGCCACTCTTCTTTCGAGAGCTCGATCCGAGGATACACCCCTCCCCTGGAGAAGGAAACTTCCCCCTGGCGGTTAAATGTGATCACATCGATGTTGCGTGCATGAAGCAAGTTGCTGTATTCCTCAAGATACAGCGGTCTTTTCGGACTTGGTCTTTCAAGGTCTGATAAAATTTTCTCCCCATACGTTCTGAGTTCTGTGACCTTGTTTTCATATACAAGATTTTCGACATAATGGGAAAACAGGATGCCGAGAATCATGAAGGCAATGATGAGGACACTTGTATGACTGAGAAGTAGCTGATAAAGATACCTAAATTTCATCCCCGGCCGCCATCTCATCGAATTTATACCCTACCCCCCATACCGTATGCAGGTACGGCTTGTCATTGCTGCCGATCTTGTTACGCAGCCGCTTGATATGGACATCGACTGTCCGTTCGTCCCCGTAGAAATCATATCCCCATACGCGCTCGAGAAGCTGCTCCCTTGAGAACACTTGCCGCGGATTCTGTGAAAGATAATATAGCAATTCGAATTCCTTAGGTGTCAGATTGGTAACTGGAACCTCTTTCAGAAAGACCTCTCGAGTTTCCTTACTGATCCGGAAATCTGACGTCGAGACATCCTGAGTTCCAGTGGCAAGGGTTTTCTCCCCTTGATACCGCCGAGATACAGCCCGTATTCTCGCCATCAGGGCAAGGGGCGAAAAGGGCTTGGTCACATAATCGTCAGCACCGAGTTCGAGACCGAGCACTTGATCGGACTCACTGTCCTTCGCCGTCAACATGATAACCGGGACCTTGGACCCTTCCTCCCTGATTCTCCTGCAAATCGTCACACCGTCCATCCCGGGCAACATCCAATCGAGGATGACGAGATCCCAATCTTCTTCTCTATAACGCTTGTATCCTTCAGCACCGTCGTGAACAAATTCCCCGTGAATGCCCTCTTTTGAAAAAAACATTTCAAGCATGCTTGTGACGCTCTGATTATCTTCGACCACCAGTACATTCATCACTATCGCTCCTTTCCGGTCGAACCACATGGACAGTACATGACTATGACTGCGCAAAGCTACCTGCCCCTGTGGCGCCCACTATAAATAAAGTATAGACGTTTTTCCCGATTCGTTCTATGTATTTACTCCCAATGGAAAAACCCCCGCTCACATGGCGGGGATTTCCTGGCTTATAGAGTTTCGCTTCCGGCTTCGGCTGTTGTCTCATCTCTTTGTTCAGATTTGTGAAGTCCTTTCCCATGACCAGGGCCGTGATGACCTTTCTCTCCCATACGGAAAAAGTGATCTTCTTTCTTATTAAAAGGGAAGTAATCCAGTTGCTTTGCTTCAGCGGCATGATGAGTCATGATTTCCTTCATCACTTCCTTCGAGGTTTTGCCTTCCGTCTCAACTCCGAGTTCTTTAGCGGCTTTCAGGATGGATGCTTCGAATACTTCATGCTTCAATTCGCGATGCTCTTTGCCTTCCGTCTCAATTCCAAGCTCCTTTGCCTGTTTCATAAGGGCAGCTTCTTTTACTTCATCAGCAAGGATTTTCAGATCCTTGCCTTCGGTCGCCACTCCAAGTTCTTTGGCTTTTTGTTTTAGCTGAGTTTCCCTTATTTCTTTTGCCAGTTCTTCCTCTTCTTTTCCTTCAGTTGCAATCCCCAGTTCCTTCGCT
The DNA here is from genome assembly GCA_963787015.1 of uncultured Bacillaceae bacterium. Classification (GTDB taxonomy): domain Bacteria; phylum Bacillota; class Bacilli; order Bacillales; family Bacillaceae_B; genus Rossellomorea. The sequence continues at coordinate 185,766 of CAWBBM010000040.1, read as the reverse complement.
TTCTTGTTCAGCTCCGCCTGACGGATTTCCTCCATGATCGCATGGTCGTCTTTTCCTTCGGTGTCAAGCCCTAATGTCTTCGCTTTTTTTTCAAGCTCAGCATCCATGATTTCTTTGGCAAGTTCCCTTGTATCCTTATCGGTAGAATCGATCCCCAGTTCTTCGGCTTTTTTCTTCACCTGTTCTTCATTCAGACGAAACTTCCCATGAACCCCGCCTTGTTTGCTGAATTCATGAGCACCGACAACCGCGGAATCACTCGTTTTTCCGGCTGTATCTTCCTCAGCGGCAAAGGCCGGAAGTGAGCCCAGGATCCCGACCGTTAAAGCACCCGTGACAACATACGTCCATTTTCTTTTCATGTTCATGTATTTTCCTCCTTTTTCAAGTTGCAGCTGCACTAACAGTATTTCCACAAATTATGACCGAATCATGAACAAACCATGACCGGTTTATGAATCTTTCAACAGATTTTCGATTTTATAATCCTCTTTCTTTTCCTCGAGCCACGTTCCATACTCCGTCTGAAGGGCCTGATCGAACAGGATATCTTTGATTTCATCTTTATGATCGGCAAGAACGGCCTCTTTCGCTTCTTTCTTGTCTGTCACCTTGATGATGTGGTAACCGAACTCCGTTTTCACCGGCTCACTGAGTTCACCTTTTTTCATCGAGAATGCTTTATCATCAAACTCCGTCACCATTTCACCTTTGCCAAAATAACCAAGCTCTCCGCCTGACTCGGCATTCGATGTGTCCGTGGAGTACTCTTTCGCAAGCTCTGCAAAATCGCCTCCGTCATCAAGCTTCTTCTTCACCTCTTCTGCCGTCTTCTCTTCATTCACAAGAATATGACTTGCCTGTACCTGCTCCGCCTGTGCAAAGGAATCCTTATTCGCTTCAAAGTATTCCTTGATTTGATCATCTGAAATCGTGACTCTGTCTTTCAACAACTTTTCCGTCAGCAAGAACACCTTGATATTCTCTCTTACACTATCCAGATTCGCCCCGCTTGAAGTGAGGGCGTCATTGAACGCCTCTTCGCTGTCATATGAACCTTTGATGCTTTCCAGTTCTTTTTCGATTTCACTATCCTTCACTGTGAGATCTTTCTTCTCACTTTCAAGTTTCACAATTTTCTCAGCAATGAGCGTATCCAACGCGCCATCTCCGTATTGATCCACGAGGGTCGAATATAAGTCGCCTTTAGTGATAGACTCACTACCTACCTTCGCCACCACATCTTCTTTGGAAAACCCGAACACAGCAAGCAGTGACCCGATTAGAACCACTCCTCCAATTATGCTCCATAGTGTAACCGATCGTTTCTTTTTACCCACTTACCCGTACTCCTTTATGTTCATTTATTTGGTTTCTCTTTTGGTTGTTGTGCGGTGCCAGGTACAATTCACTCTCTTTGTACCTGGCACCAATCCCAACCTCATCCTTACCCATTCATCATCGCATTACTAGTAAGAGTCAGACTAATCGTCATTTTCTTACCGTCACGGTAGAGGGTAAGGTCGATCTTATCCCCTACTTTCAGATCACCGTAAAGCTGTCTTCTTAAATCGGCCACATTCGCTACTGACTCGCCATTCATCTCGGTAATCGCATCGCCCTCTTTGATTCCGGCTTCTGCTGCCGCTGAAGTTGGATCAATATTGGCGACAATCACACCGGCTTCTACTGATTCAGGCAGATTCGGCAGGTAATGGCGCGGCACCTCGGCGAGATTCGTCATACCGATTCCGATATACGGACGCTCCACCTTTCCTGTCTCGATGATTTCGCTGACGATCGGCATGAAATCTTTACTTGGAATCGCAAACCCCAGTCCTTCCACACCGGAGTTCGAGATCTTCGCACTATTGATTCCGATCAACTCACCCTTGGAATTCACGAGTGCTCCCCCACTGTTACCCGGGTTGATCGCCGCGTCGGTTTGGATGACGTTCAGTTCTGATTCACCTTCAGATGTCTGCACGGGAATGGTGCGGTCCACGGCACTGACAATCCCTTGTGTCACTGTTCTTGATAAGTCGAGTCCGAGTGGATTCCCGATCGCGATCACCTGTTCACCTGCGCGCAGTGCACTGGAATCCCCGACTTCCAACGGGTTGTCTGCATATTTCCCGTCAATCTTCACAACGGCAAGATCCGTGAGTGGATCCGCTCCGATCAGTTCCCCATCGGTCTTTTCGCCATCATAGAGTGAGACTTCAATCTTAGAAGCACCTTCAATCACATGATTGTTCGTGATGATATACGCACTGTCCCCTTCTTTTTTAAAAAGAACTCCGGAACCTGTCCCAGCTGGAGCTTCCTGTGAAGCTCCCATGCTACTCTTTTTCTGATAATTGACGATTCCGACGATGGATTCAGAGGCATCCTCTACAATATTCGCTACATCCCCACTTCCTGTTGACACGGTTGTGGGAGTGATACCTGAATTACCCGAAGTGGCAGCCTGGCTCTTATCACCCGCCGATTGCTCAATACTTGGCTGAGCCAGGTTCTGGTAGTAACCGGTTTGAGGCAATACCGTCAGTGTCAGGACCGAACCGATGATCCCCGCACCTACAGTGTTCAGGAACCCCCGTCCTTTAAACTTTTTCTTAGGCGTCCGCTGTATCTCTTCTTTTTGAAAGACTCCTGTATCGTTTGTTTCTGTATGATTCATATCTTCACTGTGGTTGTTACGTTCACTCATGTGATTTCCTCCTCTACTGATTTTGCCTGTTGAACTTTGCTGTTGATTTCATCTTAGAAGGAAAATGTTACGAAACTATTAACAATATGTGTACAGGATGGGAAGTTTTTAGGAAGTTGTCACATCTATTAAACGAAAACCACCAAGCGATAGAAAGAATAATATGATTGAGACCATAAAAAAAATGCATGAGCCTTGTACGATACCATCGTACAAGGCTCATGCATACATTCAAAAAAAGTCTGAATCCTAAAGCATATATAATGAATTGACTATGAAAAACGGTTCCCCTTAGAAAAACCAAGAGATCACCTCTCTTGGTTTTTCTTTGTTCATTCTCCCGTCTCAGCGAAACGGTGGATTCTTTCCCCCACTTCGTCACGTACCCGTTGGAAGAATGCCCATTTCTCTTCATCGGTCCCTTCCGCCTTCGCAGGGTCATCAAATCCCCAATGAACACGTTTCACATGAGGGGGTGTCATTGGACATTTATCTGCTGCGTCCCCGCATAGTGTCACGACCAGGTCTGCGTTATTCAAAATCTCAGGATCAATGATATCCGATGTTTGGTTGGTGATATCGATATTGACTTCTTTCATCGCTTTTACTGCGTTGGGATTTAATCCGTGTGCTTCGATACCCGCACTGTATACGTTCCACTCATCACCTAAGTGTTGTTTCGCCCAACCTTCCGCCATTTGGCTTCGGCATGAATTTCCTGTACATAGGAAGTAGATGGTTTTTTTAGACATGTTGAATTTCTCCTTTATTGTTTGTTAGATGATCAATAACCATATATAAAGCCCGACCAGTGTAATGAAAAGGGTTGGGATGGTCAGAATGATTCCCGTTTTAAAATACGTACCCCAGGAGATTTTCACTCCTTTTAATGAAAGGACGTGGAGCCATAATAAGGTCGCCAATGATCCAATCGGGGTAATCTTCGGTCCTAAATCTGATCCGATGACATTTGCATACACCAGCGCTTCACGGAGGACACCTGTCGTATCCGTGTCTGCAATCGCAAGGGCATCGATCATGACCGTCGGCATATTGTTCATAATGGACGAAAGAATCGCCGCGATGAATCCCATTCCAACGGTAGCAGCAAATAACCCTTGATCAGCCGTCACTTGGATGACGTCGGCTAACACATTCGTCAGCCCTACATTCCGTAAGCCGTATACAACAACGTACATCCCAATCGAGAAGAATACGATGGCCCAGGGAGCTCCTTTAATGACGGCTTTCGTATTCACAGCTCCACTTCTTCTCGCCATGATTAAGAAGAAGATGGATACAATTCCTGCAATAATAGAAACCGGAAGACCAATGAATTCACTGGCAAAATAGCCTGCCAGCAATAGTGAGAGAACCACCCATGAGAGGCGGAACATCTTCTGATCACGGATCGCTTCGACCGGTTTCTTCAATTGCGAAACGTCATAATTCTTCGGAATGCTCTTCCGGAAGAACAGGTACAGGACCAAGATACTTGCCCCTAAGGAAAAGAGATTCGGCACAATCATCCGGGTGGCAAACTCCACAAATCCGATTCCGAAGAAGTCCGCAGATACGATGTTCACCAAGTTACTGACCACTAACGGAAGCGACGTGGTATCCGCGATAAACCCACTCGCCATGATAAACGGAAAGACGAGCTTCTCGCTGAAATTCAGGTTCCGTACCATCGCAAGAACGATCGGCGTAAGAATAAGCGCTGCCCCGTCGTTCGCAAATAGAGCGGCGACCACCGCTCCAAGCAATGATACATACACAAACATCCGCACGCCATTTCCTTTAGCCGCCTTCGCCATATGTAAGGCAGCCCATTCAAAAAATCCAATCTCATCAAGGATAAGTGAAATAATAATAATTGCGATAAATGCTAATGTCGCATTCCACACGATGGATGTCACATCCACCACATCATGGAAATCGACAACCCCTGCCAGAAGGGCAAGAACAGCCCCACCGATGGCTGACCAGCCGATGGAAAGACCCTTCGGCTGCCAGATGACCAGTACAAGGGTGATGAGAAAAATCACTGATGCTAAAATCGTCATAACGTTCATTTACCTCCTATTAATCACAAGAAATGCGTAAGCCTTGTTCTTCCAATTCCGTTAACTTAAAGTCCTGATTAGGAAGATGGTTCAGAAGGCTTTGGATCATCGGAAACGCTTCACTATCCCGGTTAAGAGAATAAATGATCCATTGTCCGCGGCGCTTCTCCCTTACGATGCCTGCATCTTTCAATTTACGGACGTGTTGACTAATAGCAGGTTGACTTGTTTTGAAAATCTCCACAAACTCACACACACAACAGTCATTCGTATCCAATATTTTTACCATCGTCAATCGGGTTTTATCCCCCAATAACTTTAAAATCGATGCAGATTTGTCTAGTTCAACAGTCGATCCTTGCATGAATGCACCTCCTGGTTCATTACAGATATCAATATATAATAATTTACTTATATGTTCAAGAGGAAATGTAAATAGTTTTATCCTTTTCGACTTTGTACAATGATTCTTTCCCAAACAGAAATACCGCCATCTCTCACCCAATGCGACTTAAATTTTATTCATTTACTGAACAAAAAGTTAAATAATGGTAAACTATTAAAAATAAGATAGTTTACCTAAGGGGGCCTCGATTTGAAAATGAAAGCAAGAATAATCATGGTGGTATGCATGCTGTTCGTTATCTCTCTCACATTGATTTCATGTGAGAACAATGTCCAAACCCGAAAAGAACAGAAAGAAAATCAGGAAAAAATCAAACTTGAAAACCTCATAACGTCTTTCGAACACCCGAAGACAAACCAAACGTATAAAATCATTCATGCCTATGAGCTTTTTCAAAACTACATAAGCAGAGTTTCTAAATCGAAGAATCCCGATGATTCCTATTTGGAGATTTATCAAGAAGAAGTGATTGACCCCATTTATAGTGATTGCTTCAAAGACGGTGAGTTTCTCCATGTGGCTGAACCGATTCTTAACGCTTCTCCGAAACAACTGAACGTCGGTCCTACCCATCTCGCAGAAATCCAGCATCTAATAGACCAAATCGACAGAGAGAAAACCGATGAACTCATCAAAGAGTCTCTTATAAAATCCTCTGACCTGCTGCCTTCTGATATTGAAACAACCGTTTGTGTTCTCCCGTCAAAAAATAAACAAACTGACATGATCACAGCTGGTGCAGGGAAAATAAATGTCCTCTATAATCCTCTTTATACGGAGGATACGTTAAGGGCAGGGGTGGCACATGAATACCATCATAGTTTCTCGGCTGAAAAGCATGTCAGTCTAGGGGCAAATCCAACGGTATTAGATAACATCATTTTTGAAGGCAAAGCCGTCATGTTTGAGAAAACGGTGTACCCAAATATTGAATTTACACGTGTTGATCAATCGTTTAATAAAGACAATTGGGAGAAAATCGAACCTGATCTTAGCAAAGTTGATTACAACCGATCAATGGAAATCCTGATGGGCGGGAAAAATTTGCCGTGGATCTATGGGTATAGTGAAGGATATAAAATGGTCAGGGCTTATGTGGAAGCGAATCCCGGTGCAAGTCCTGCGGAATGGACTGGGGTAAGCGCACAGGAGATCTTTGAGGAAGGCCATTACCGGGAGAAGTATCAATGAGAATGTTGTCAGGAGCGGAGGCATTATGAAGACACTCTATAAGAATATCGTTCTATTTATAACCGTATTGATTATTTTTTTGCTATTTGATTATTTCAAGCATCATGAATTAATGTGGAAGATAAATATGGTACAAGCTTTGTTTTTCATCGTCTTTTATTCATTACTGGAGTGGTTGATAGATAGGAAGAAAAGAAAGTGAAGAAGGTTATGCTGTTTTTTCTTCCTATCCCTCACAATTCTGGAAGTTGACCTAAAATGATATCGGAGTCACATCACCCCTACATACATGAAAGCGGATGTTACAAGAAGCCCCATGCAGTCGGTGCGCTAGTTTAAAAGAATTTATAAAAAATGGTCAGGGCTTTAAGCCGCTGACCATTTTTCACATAATTGCACAAATCACTTTCATGACTTCCTAAACTTTCTAATCATAATCACCGCGAAACTTCCTACCCAGCAACATCACTAGAAAATTGGCTGTTATACAGATCAGCATAAAAGCCGTTCTGTTTGAGTAGTTCTGAGTGAGATCCTTGTTCGATCACAGAACCTTGATCCATGACCAGAATCAAGTCAGCATCTTTAATAGTCGAAAGACGGTGAGCGATGACGAAGCTTGTTCTCCCTTCCATTAGATGGTTCATGGCTTGTTGAATCAGGAGCTCGGTCCGGGTGTCGACGCTAGAAGTGGCTTCATCCAGTATCATGATGGGTGGATCAGCCAGGATCGCTCGTGCGATGGTCATGAGCTGTTTTTGCCCTTGTGAGATATTCGATGCTTCTTCATTTAAGATCGTATCATAGCCGTCAGGCAGCGTACGTACGAAATGGTCGGCATGTGCCATAACGGACGCCTCCATGATTTCCTCTTCCGTTGCACCCGTCTTCCCGTAAGCGATATTTTCTCTGATTGTACCCTTAAAGAGCCAGGTGTCTTGTAACACCATTCCAAAGCTTTTTCTCAATTCGCTTCGAGGGACGGACCTTGTATCTACTCCATCTATCTTGATTTCCCCATCATTCAGTTCATAAAATCTCATCAGTAGATTGATCAAAGTCGTTTTCCCTGCACCCGTCGGCCCAACGATGGCGACGGTCTGCCCAGGCTGAACGTCAATGTTCATGTCGTGGATCAACAGGTTTTCGCCATATCCGAAGTCCACATGTTCAAAGGTAACCGACCCTTTTGGTCGATAAAGGTGCTCCGATGTCTGCTCTTTCGTTTCTTCTTCTTCGTCCAGCAGCTCGAATACTCGTTCAGCCGCTGCCACGGTCGATTGGATCACATTTGCAATGTTAGCCGTTTGGGTGATCGGCTGAGTGAACTGACGCGTATAGGTGATAAAGGCTTGAATATCCCCGATTGAAATCGCCCGATTCGTGACGAGAATCCCGCCGACAACACTGATCAGCACATAGCTAATATTCCCTATGAACATCATGATCGGCATGATGATCCCTGAGATGAACTGCGCTTTGCTTCCTGCTTCGTACAGTTCATCATTCACCCCATCGAACTCGATGCCAGCCTTCTTTTCGTGTCCGAAGGCCTTCACGACTTGATGTCCGGTGAACATTTCTTCAATATGACCATTCAATTGACCGAGCGTTCGTTGTTGATCAGCAAAATGCTTTTGAGACCGCTTCAAGATCGGTCGGATGGCAAACACGGAAACCGGTAAGCTGACGACCGAAATCAGCGTCAATAAAGGACTGATGGACAGCATCATGATAATGATCCCCACAATGGTGACGATCGACGTGATGAACTGAGTCAGACTTTGCTGAAGTGTACTGCTGATCGTATCGATATCATTGGTCATACGGCTCAGGGTTTCTCCATTCGGACGACTATCATAATACTTGAGTGGAAGCTTTTCAATCTTTTGATTCACATCTTCCCTTAAGTCATACGCCGTCAATTGGGCAACGCTTGACATGATGTATTGCTGGATAAAATTGAAGACACTGCTGAACACATATAGTCCGGCAAGGAGCAGCAGGATCCCACCGATTTTTTCAAAGTCGATCCCCGCACCGGGCACTCCTTTGAACTTGCTATAGGCGCCTTCGAATAATTCCGTAATGGCAGTACCCATGATTTTCGGACCGACGATCGCAAACACGGTACTTAAGATGGCAGCGAATAGCACAGCAGTCAACTGCCCTCGGCGCGGCTTTAAATAACCGAGCAGCCGCTTCAAGGTAGCCTTGAAATTCTTTGGCTTCTGCCCCATCATCATCATATTGCCGCCGCCGGGTCCGAATCCTCCATGACCTCCTCCTCTTTGAGGTTTTCGTTCCTTACTCATGCCGATTCCTCCTCTGAAAGCTGTGATGATACAATTTCCTGATACACCTCATTATCGGCAAGCAGCTCTTGGTGCGTACCAATTCCGGCTACTTTTCCTTTCTCCAACACGATGATCCGGTCGGCATCGACGACTGTGCTGACCCGTTGGGCAACGATGAGCACCGTTGCCTCTCGAGTTTCTTTTTTCAAAGTGGCACGGAGTCTGGCATCGGTTTTGTAATCGAGGGCTGAGAAGCTGTCGTCGAATAAATAAATATCCGGCTTCCTGACCATGGCTCTCGCGATCGACAACCGTTGTTTCTGACCTCCGGAAAGATTGGATCCGCCCTGCTCGATTTCTGCCTCGAATCCCCCATCCATTCGGCTGACGAATTCTTCTGCCTGGGCGATCCGGACAGCCTCTTCTATCTCTTCATCCGTCGCATCTTCTTTCCCGAAGCGGATATTTTCCGCAATCGTTCCTGTAAAGAGAGTCGCTTTCTGCGGAACAAGTCCAAGCTTGGAGCGGACTTCCCCCTGGGAAGCATCTCTGATATCCACACCATTGACCCGGATTGTTCCACTCGACACCTCATAAAATCTGGGGATCAGGTTAATGAGCGTCGTTTTCCCTGAACCGGTCCCACCTATGATCGCGGTGGTTTCACCCGGATTCGCGGTAAAACTGATTTCAGATAAGGCAGGTTCTTCGGCACCAGGGTAATGGAAGGTTACATGATCGAATTCCAGAGTCCCTAGCTGAACATCCGCTTTTTCTGTGCCTTTATCTTCAAAGGACGGTTTCATTTCGAGTACCTTGTTAATTCGTTTAGCGGACACATCGGCACGGGGCACCATGACGAACATCATGGAAGCCATCACCAACGCAAACATGATTTGCATGACATATTGAATGAACGCCATTAAATCACCGATTTGCATCCCGCCATTGTCGATTCGGATCCCACCGAACCAAATGACAGCGACGACCGTCATGTTCATGACGAGCATCATGACCGGCATCATAAAGGCCATGATTTTATTCACTTTAATCGAAACATCGGTCAGTTCCTGATTTGTATGCTTCAGGCGTACCTTCTCTTCTGGTTCACGGTTGAAGGCGCGAATGACCCGGATGCCGGTTAAGTTCTCCCGGAGCACGAGATTCAATTGATCCAGCTTCTTCTGGACGGTTTGAAATAACGGAATGCCCTTATACAGAATTAGGAGGATCGAACCAACCAGTACCGGCATGGTCAGGATAATGACCAAGGATAGTTTGGCATCCATCAACACAGCCATGATGATCCCGCCAACCAGCATGATAGGAGCACTAATGATCATCCGCAACAGCATGATGACGACTTGTTGTACTTGTGTAATGTCATTAGTCGTTCTCGTAATCAGGGAAGCCGTTCCCACTTCATCGAATTCCTGCAATGAGAATTTCTCGATATGGTAGAAGAGCTTCCGGCGGACATCCCGTCCTAAACCGATGGCCGCTTTCGAAGAATAGTAACTGGCAATGATGGAAGCCACTGCACCAAGAGCGGAAACCACCAGCATAAACCCACCAATCTTCCATATATACGGGATATCTCCAACGACCACTCCCTTGTCAATGATGTCAGACATCAAGGTAGGCAAATAGAGGGTCGACATGGATTGGATAAAGATAAGAGCGAAGATCCCCACGACCATCCATTTATACGCCGATAAGTGTTTCAAGAGTTTAATCATTTAGAATCCACCTCCTGTTCTGCCGCTTTCTCATCGAAGAAGTCGGCAATCTGCCCATGTGCCTCTAAGAGTCCTGTAAATTGCTCTTCAGACAGAGTCTCTACAGCCCCTGCCGTAAGCTGATGAATGCTTCCATCCTGTTGATGAATCCCTCTTAGCAACGTCTCCCCTTTGCTACTGAGGGAGAGAAGCATTTCCCTGCGATTTTCTTCGACTTGCTTCCGGTGGATGAACCCTGCCTGGACAAGCCCTTCAACAGCTTGACTCAATGTGCTTTTCGGCAGAAACGTCTTCTCACCGATCGTCTTTTGGGTCATTTCCTTCTCAGGGGCAATGGTGACTAAAATCGTATATTGTGGCACGGATAATCCATTGTCTGCAGCTGTTTTCTGGACGAACTGCATCATGGTCTTATTCACCTTTGAAAATGAACGCAATAATTTTAATGCAGGAGTGATACGGTGATTTTCCATCGACATGCCCTCACTTCTAATTGTTTATGTAATGAATTGTTCGGAATGGAACTGTTTCAGTGTATTCCTTTTATGAGAGATAGTCAAAAGGATGCGTTCGACAAAATTAAAAAAGGATTGGTTCGGGAAGCACGGTGACGGTTATCATGCTTCTACCTTCCCCCCATGACTTATAAGGTGAAACTCATAAAAAGGGCATCCTAGTTGAAATTTTTGTTTCCATATATATACGGAGAGGCGTATGCAATTAAAAAAGCCCTCAACGGATGAAATCTCCTTCGTTGAGGACAGCCATTTATCAGGTCATATAAACAAGGTCCGTCCCTCGCACCGGTAGAGCATTAACGAATGGAGGGACGGACTTCTGATGGTTGTTGGATGTTATTCCGCTTTGTCTTTTCTTCATATAGAGGAAAGGATAGAATGACAGAGGTTCCTTTGCCCGGTTTGCTAAGGACTTTGATGGTACCCTTCATGCTTTCGACGAGTTGGAAGACGGTCATCATTCCGAGGCCGGTTCCATTCTTTCCTTTCATGGAGAAGTAAGGTTCCCCCAGTCGAATGAGCTGTTCCTTTGTCATCCCGATTCCCGTATCGTTAATGACGATGAACACCTTCTCCTCTTCCTGATAGCTGAAGATTCGAAGCGTACCACCTGTATCCATGGCCTCCAGTCCGTTTTTCATGACATTGATGAGAACTTGCTGAAGCTTATTGGGGTCACCTTTAATCGAATGGTGGTGTAGAATATTCGCATTTAGTTCGATTCCTTTTTTGAACGCCAGGGGCATGATGATTTCCTTGGACCGGTTGATCTCATCCCGGATGTCGATTCCCATTACAACCTCCGGATGGGGTCTTGCGAAGTTCAAGTATTGGTTGATCACCTCTGTGGCACGATCAATTTCACTGACGGCGATCCTCGAGAGTTCGGTATTCGCGTTGACATTGGTTGGATCTTCATTGATCAGTTGAAGAAATCCCTTCACCGTGGTCAATGGATTACGCACTTCATGACTCATGCTCGCAGCCAAGTGACTTACTACCTGCATTTTCTCATATTTAATCGCTTCCAACTGAAGAATATAGATGGTCCGGATGATTTCACATAAGTAAAAAACAAAGAACGTCGATCCTGACAGAACAAATGAATAGATCAAGAGTGAGCTCGTATGACCGAAATCAAAGAGCAAAGATGGAATCCATAAGGAAAGAACCGAGTAACCGAAGGAAAAGAGCGTATACCAGTATACCCTCGTCTTCCATGCTTTCTTTACCATCCTCGGACGCATGTAGACGATCACGACCGTGGCCAGAATCGCCATGATCACCGTTATGGGCAATCCCGGGCCTAAAAGAGGCACACGGATTGCGATCATCGTGAACGCAATCCAAGGCAAGACCCGGTTCCCACCGTAAATTCCCCCTAATATAAAAGGAATGAAGCGTAAATCATAGAGAAACCCATTCTCTAATTGAACGGATAACGCCATACTCAGTAACATGAGGAATGAACTGACCAAATAGATTGACAGGGGGCGAATGTGAAACTTATGTACTCTATTTCTGGAAAGATAATGAAAGTTTAATAGTAAAATAACGATTAATATGACAAGAAGGTTAAGAAGTAATCCGGTCAGTAATTCAGAATGCTCGATAGTCGTTGCCTCCCTACGTTCGGGGTTATTTTTTTAATAGTAACAAAAATCAGTCTTCAACTCCCATTATACAGGAAATGGATTCATTTTGGTTCATAATATAAAAGTCCCACCCTACACCTGTCCCCTCTTCGGTTGGCGTCCTTTAAGAATCTCTATAGTGATTGAGTTCATGTAAAAAGTAAAAAACCGCCACTGATTTCTCTCATTATTATTCTTGATGAATCGATCCCCTTGCTTCTCAATTCTTTCATCCATCCACGGAATGACCTGCGATTCTAATCGGCTTCCGAGACTTTGCACCTAAACCTAACAGGGTCAGGCACATTTCCAGCACTAAGCTAAGACATCTGTCCCCGAGGCAACTTCCCTGAATACTCCAACAATTGTCCTGGCAGCAGGGGGAAAACTCGTTTCAGAATCCAGACTCACCAATGCGATTTCTCGATATAAATGGGGAAAATCTACTGGTTGTAATTTCACGAGCTTCCCTGACTCCAATAAGTTTTTTACCATCGATTCGGTGACAAGTGCCACACCATTATTTGAAAGAACGAAATCCAACGCAGTAGATGGAGGCAATTCTATGCAGTTTATCCCAGGGCTCATCATCGATTTTTGCCAATGCTTACTTTCAGTACTCCAGTCCACGATGATATATGGATCACCTTTCTCAATGATTTCTTCGGATGTACGATTCCCATCACATGCTGACACAAGTGGATGAGAATGGTGGGCAACTAATATGAGGGGTTCCTTTATCGTAAGAATACTTTTTAGATCTGTATTATAATACGGGGTTGTCACTAAGCCCAATTTAATAAATCCGTCATACAGCATTTCAATCATTTCTTGATTATGCCCAGTATGGATTTCAACGTGAATCTCGGGGAACCTCTTATTTAGATGAGCCACCACCGAACTAAATACGCCAGAAGTAAAGGAGGGAAGCGTTCCGATCGTAACATGACCTACTTTCCCCTCTTGTATAAACTTCGCTTTTTCAATTCCCTTCGTGACAACCTCAATGGCTTGCCTCGCATACGGTAAGAACCCCTTCCCTGCCTCTGTTAATTCCACCCTTTTTCCAACTCTATGAAATAGGCCGCTTCCTATCTCTTTCTCTAATCCTTGTATCCTTATACTAATAGTAGGTTGAGAAAGATCCAAATGCCTTGCCGCTTTACTAAAGCTGCCAAACCGGACTACATGATCAAAAGCCTCTAATTGATTAATATCCAAGTAAATCCTCCTTCTTATAAAAAAAATTAATACGAACTATAATTATTATCACCTTGTTTAATAGGTTGATTATACTATACTTTTGTTAAGGTTACATATGGGGAGGAAATGAATCAGATGATACGAAGGAAATTACAGGAGTATGCTGATCGACAATATCAATTGCCAAAGGGGTTACTTGGCCGTTACTTTGGAGAAAAGATGGTCGTACAGCATCGAATAGAAACACTCTGGACACTGGAATTACTGAATGTAACGGCAGGTGATAGAATATTAGAGCTCGGATGCGGTGCAGGCTATGCTATTAAACAATTGCTTATGCAACCCAATGTCGAGTATGTAACGGGATTAGATCTATCGGAGTCCATCCTCCATTCAGCAAAGATCAGAAATAAGCGGGCGATGAAAGAAGGTCGTGTGACATTCATACAAGGAAATGTATGTAAAATCCCTTTAGACAATGACATGTTTACCAAGATCTACAGTATCCACTCGGTCTACTTTTGGGATATCACAATCGATACCATTTCTGAGATTTATAGAGTCCTAAAGACTAAAGGTTCCGTAACGATCACACTCTGCAACGGTAAGAATGATGAGACCTGGAGTGGAGTAAACACCATGTTGGAAACCCAATTCCTTCCCTTAATGAAAGAGGTCGGGTTTAAAAAAGTAAGATTAGTAAAAGGACCGGACTCAAGACATTTTCAAACGGTTGCAGTGATGGGAGAAAAGTAATTTACGCCTCCTATACAGAACCGTCCAAGGGACATTTTCATGTGGTGCCTTAGTCCATTTTCAACAGGGGTTGGAGCTGTGAGCATGCTCCATCCTAAAATACAGGATGGGACTCTATCGGTCTACTGAAATATATGAATGTCCCGCTCTTTCTTGGAGATTTTTCGACAAACGGCTCATAACTATTGGAAAGCGGCTCATATATCAGAATTCCGGCTTAATTATTCCCGGTACCGGCTCATATTTTTTGAAAGTGGCTCATAAGTTCCCTAAACCAGCTCATATACGAGTGAAGACTGAAATATGAGTAGCTACTAAGCTAGCAATAATCCTTATTTAGCCCGTCTTCACGTCTCTTTGAACAACTTTTAATCAAACGTGGATTTACACCCTAACATAAAGAAAGAATGTGTGCATTGAACTGAAAACGATCAACGCACACATTCATTTAAAAAAACCTAGAAGCCCTGCCCACAAGGTTCATGGATTATTCCTAAGACCGGACCACTCCCTCTTAAACTCCACAAGCGATTGTTGACGTTTCTCCCTCTCATCACTGACCGCTCTTTGCGCCACTTCATATAACTCCCCGCTCAACCGCCATTTACTGAAGGACCGGTCTTTCTCCCCTCCAAACAACGCGAAGGCGGTTGCTCCAATCAGATATACATTCGTGATTTCATCGATCTCTGCACCTTTCTTGAATTCCTCCGGCGACATGAATCTTGATGATCCCCACATCCTGCCCGTTGTATTGATATAGGGGCGTTTGGAATAGAGGTCGATATCACAGATCACCGTCTCTTCTTTTGAAAAATCGTACAGAATACTGCCGTCATAGAAATCGATGGCCACATACCCCTCTTCTATCACATGGAGATGAAAGTCGAGAATGTCGTGAAAGACTTTCATTCTTGTGTGGTCTGGCATCTGCATGAATGTTTCCCTGGACAGGGGATACATTTTCCCCATACATTCCCCGTCTGTCCATTCAAAAATGGCGGCAAACCCACCGCCGATTTCCTCTGTACGTATCAATTTAACCAAATGGGGATGCCTCAACTCTTCATACACCTTGACGGCATCCTTCAACTGAGCGACTGCCTCCTCCGGTTTCCCTGCATACCTCGCTGTCGGGGCACCAGCAAATTTAATAAATATTCGCCGGTCACCATTTTGTACTCCGAAGCAGATATTGCCGGAGTCCTGATCGTCATACACCTTGAAGACCTCACCATACTCCTCGATGAAAGAGAAATCGAATGGAGACTTTAATTTGTATGGGATTTGATGAATGTATTGAATATAAAAGTCCTCCAAATACCACGTCGGCACCGAATTCCTCATTCCGTCAAACCAGCCCAGTACTTCCTTCGCCTGATTCTTCATGAATGTTATCTCCTCTTCCCCGATTGCCATCGCCCAGGGAACCGACGACAGCATATTGCTGCTGATGTAAAAGAGCATGAGCTTGAAGAACTCTTCAGGCGGTCTGCCGTTGAAATAGCCATTAAGCTGTCCAGTGGCAAAATGGGGGCTAACAGCAGCACTGAAGGCGATGCGGTTGAACTCTTCCCACGGATCACCGAAGTCGTGTCGGTTGAAATCGATGATGGAGAGGTCTGCTTCTCTCGATATGACCATATTTCCCACATGATAATCCCCGTGATGAAATGATTGGGGCCGCCCCCGAAGGAGATGCCTGTTGGACTCTATGTATTCAAGGATTCGATCGCCGTTTTCAATTTTAATCGGACAGTCTTGGTACTGCTTGATCTTTCTGTCCACTTTGCGATTGAATTTCGTTTCCCATTTCTCTTGATCAAGAGGCGCTGGAATCGAATGGATCTTCCTGAGATAGCGACCCGCCTTCAGCCCGAGCCCGTATTGCTCCGTTTCGGTTAACTTAGGCAGCATCTCCGCAGCGTCTTCCCCCTCACACCATGTAAAAAGCGTATAAACACTCCCACCGTCATCACACATACCAAACTCCAACGGCTCAGACATCTGTATTCCCATTTCTGCCAAACGCTTCATCACCTCAAACTCGCTCTTCTTACTCTCATTTTCCGAGCGGTCCGCTGTACGAAGCAGTAGCCTTTCACCCGTCTCCGTTTCAATAAAGTACTTCTTATCACTCGACCAGCCCTTGTTGATCGGATTGATCGTTTTAAACGTGTATTCGGTTTTTATATCAAACATTTGGTACCTCCAGTGAGCCATTGGGCTAGCCCTGATAAAATATGATTCTCTGAATCATTCGATCGTTTCATTACACCTAATTTTACCAGTTTGTCATTCACTATGATAGAGAAAAACAACCAGGGCAATGTCCCCATCACCAAAAGCTGTTTCAGAGGATCCAAACATGGTAGAAGGATATATTTGGTTATGTTAAAATAACCCAGTACTGCATTTTTTACTAGAGATTGGAGCTGTAAGAATGAAGACAAGGAACATGTTCATCATCACGACCTTATCCGCCATTTTATTCATGGGAATCTCCGCCTGTAGTCAATCATCTGAAGAGGATGGCGCTAATCACTCTGAATCCGATACGATTGCAGCGAGTACAGATGATTCTTCACAATCAGATGACTCATCCGGGGAAAGTACGACGTCATCAGATGACAAAGAAAAGAATCAATCAAGTGAATCATCTGTTGAAAATAGTGACTCGCAAACTCCGGAACAAGATCATACAGTCACAAAAATAGAAGGAAGAAAATCCGAGTACCTGGAAAAACTGGACAACATCCAAAAAGAACTGGATGCCATGCCGGAGAAGAAGGATTCAGATAAAGGTGTTACGATTGCGATGAAAAGCTACTACGGAATCTCTTACGACAAGTATGATGATGCCTTGAATGAGATCTATGCCCTTCTGAAAAACGAGCTATCTCCAGAAGTCATGGAGGAGTTAAAGAAAGAACAAGTGAAATGGATTAAACAGAAAGAGGAGAAAGCAGAGAAAGAAAGGCTTAAGTATGATGGCGGGACGTTTGAAAACGTGGCGTGGTACATCTCTTTATATGAGTCGACGAAGGATCGATGTTATGAGTTGGTGGAGGAGTATATGACGGATTAAACCCTTCGAGGTGAAATAAATAGATTCTTCTTGATAGACAAATGAGGGAAAGCCATGTCGGCTTTCCCTCATTTGCTTCCTTCTCAAGCCCCATTCCTTCCAAAACATTAAAACGCCACTGCACTGCCCCTTCTTTCCAATCTTTTCAATGTGACTTGTTATCCTTATTTAAAATAACTCACTTGAAATGGTGCATCCTAATAAGGTGCACGTAAAAAAACGGAGAGAAATTGGAGGTGAATCGATTGACGATTCTCGAACTTTCTTTCAGGCTCATCCTTTCCTTCCTCCTTTTGATGACCTTAACACGCATCATGGGCAGGAAAGAAATTTCCCAGATGACCTTCTTCAACTTTGTATCAGCAATCGCACTCGGAACATTGGGAGCATCGCTTGCCATTGACTCATCCATCAGTATACGGAATGGACTGATTGCTTTAGTGGGTTGGACCATATTCACGGTGGTAACGGGGTATACGAATCTAAAATCAAAAGCGTTCCGGAAGGCAGGCGAAGGAGTCCCCCGTGTTGTGATTCGAAAAGGGGAAATAATGGATGCCGAGCTACGTAAAGTAAGACTGGACCTTGACACTCTGAACGTCCTGTTAAGAAAGAAAAATGTGTTTTCCATTACAGAAGTAGATTACGCCATCTTTGAAATCGATGGTACTCTCTCTGTCCTGAAAAAGGAGGCGCATCAACCTCTTACAAAAGCGGATAAGCAGAATCCTACTCTCGTGTCCACCAGTCAGGTAGCTATACCTACTTCATTGATCGAAGATGGAAAACTGGTAATGAAGAATGTAAACGATCTTCACTTAGATGAAAAATGGGTCAAAGAACAATTAACCTCACTTGGCATCCCTGAGATCTCAGATGTTTTCTATGCGGAAATCCAGAAGGACGGGACGCTTGCTGTGGACCCGTACAACGATGTCGTCAACTGACTCGGATTCTTACTAGTCAGCTGATTGAAAATCCTGAAACATGTCTACTACACGGATATGTTTCCATCCAGCAGTAGGATCATTGGACAAAGCATCCGTGAAGACGCGGCGATGATGCTCGGGCAATTTCATATGGTTTAAATGGAATAAGAAATAGGGATGGGTGATCCTCCACCTCTTCACAAAAGATTGTCAGGTAGTGCGACATTTTCAGTCTGCCTGAGAATCTTCTTTCCTGTAAAAAAAAGAATAGAAGGAAGGATCCCAAGCTCCGTCCCTCCTACCGTTATGGCTTCAAGATTACTTTAATGCAGTCGTCTTCTTTCTGATTAAATAGTTGGTACCCTTTGGCCGCTTCCTCAAGCTTAAGTATATGTGTGATGATGGACGTGGAGTCGATTTCCCCTTTGACGATTTGTTCATATAGGGGCGCCATATAGGCTCTCGCCGGTGCCTGACCCATTTTCAATGTAATATTACGGGCAAAGAATGCACCAAGAGGGAACATATTGTAGAGACCGCCATATACCCCGGTCAATTGAACCGTTCCACACTTCCGCACCGCTTTGGTAGCAATCTGGATCGGACCGATCGTGCCTCCCTGAAGCTTCAATTTTTGTTCCATATATTCAAGGGGTGACTTCTTCCCGTCCATTCCGACGCAATCAATGACCACATCCGCTCCGCCCTTGGTCAACTCTTTCAACGTTTCCCCCATATCATCGTACTGGGTAAAATCAAATGTCTCCGTATGGTTCATTTTCTTTGAGTGACGCAAGCGGTAGTCGAAATAATCCACGGCTATGACTCTCTCGGCACCTTTTTTCCAAGCAAACTGCTGGGCCATCAAACCGACAGGCCCACATCCGAGTACGATGACCGTATCCCCTTTTTTCACCCCGGCGTTCTCCACACTCCAGTAGGCTGTCGGGAGCACATCGGATAATAAGAGGAGCTCTTCATCCTCAGATTCACAATTCTCAGGCACTAAAAAAGGGGTATAGTTTCCGAATGGAACCCGGAGATACTCTGCTTGTCCTCCAGGGTAATTACCGAACTTCTCCGAGTATCCAAACAATCCTCCAGAATCGTAATGGGGATTGGAATGATCACACTGGCTCTCCAAATGGTTATGACAATAGTGGCAAGTCCCGCATGCCACGGTAAAAGGGATGATGACCCGGTCCCCTTTTTTCACTTTCGTTACATCCTTCCCGACTTCTTCTACAATGCCCATCGGCTCATGTCCAATGACATACCCGATCGGAAGGGGGAAGTTCCCTTTATAAAGATGCAAATCGGATCCACAAATAGCTGTGGATGTAATGTTGACAATGACGTCTTGGGAGTCTTGTATTCTCGGGTCTTCTACTTTCTTGACAGCTACGGAATTCTTTCCTTGATAGGTGACTGCTTTCATTATATTTCCTCCATAACTACTGAAGATGTTTTAGCGGCGGGTTGACGGATGAATTCTCTTTGCTTATAAAAATTTCTTATCCTCCCATTTCACACCCGACTGTTTAAACTCCTTGTTGTCTTAGTTTCAATTCAAGTTGATCGACTGTCATGCGTAACTTTCTAAAATTCTTTTCCTTGATTACATCATTTCCTAATAGCACCTGTATAATCTTCCCCTCTGAAAATAAAATTATTCGAATAAAAGAACTATTGGGGATTCCGATAGAAGGATTCATTTCCATAGCCCATCCAATAGACATAATTGAGAATTACAGGCAGGTTGTGAGTAGGCGCTGGATACTTGAAAGAACAACCTCGCATAATTCACACACTCTTTCCTTATACTAATCCAAATACTTCCCACTAATATTGAGGTGATACTACACCATGGATCCAACGGGTTTAACATTAAACGAACTATTGACGATCACCAGTGCCATCGTAATCGGGACATTGGCAAGGGTCATCATCATTAAAGAAGACTTCAGGCAGTATCCAAGCTATCCGAATGGCTATTTTATTCAAATCATTACGGGATTTGTAGCAGCCTCCCTTGGTGCAGTGGCAATACCTGCTTTGCTGAGCAAAAACTTCGTGGCAGTGACGTTCCTGACCTTGGCCCTCCAGCAATTTAGAGACGTCCGAAAAATGGAAAAGGAAAGTTTGAGTGACTTGGAGGAAACGGAATTCACCTATCGGGGGAAAGCATACATAGATGGGATTGCCAAAACATTCGAAGCAAGAAATTATATTGCCTTTATCGTCGCACTTGTCACCTCCCTCACGATTTCCCTTCTACACAACGCTTTCGATTTGAATAACCTGTTGATTTGTATAATAGGGGGAGCATTGACTGGCTTCGGGCTCCTCTATTATTTACAAAGATTCACGAAGGGTAAGACGATTGGGGATATTGCAGAGGTAAAGGAAGGAAAAGTAGCCGTCAAACAGTCATCCCTCTATGTGGATGATATGTTCGTCAGCAACCTGCTCGGAACGGACAATGCTGAAAAACTGTTCACAGAAGAAGGAATGGCGGTCGTTATCTATCCTAAAGAAAATCATTTCAGAATCAATCTGGACAACTTCGGTCAGAGGCAGGCCGCATTGTTCGAAGCGTGCCGGGCATTGGGGGTCAAACGGTATCAATTCACACGAAAGGATTATGTTGATGGAAAGGTCATGATCACTCTCGTACCAATCAAGCAAGACATAGATGCTTTCATCGAAGCCGTCAAAAAATGTCCATTACTCGAAAGTACAAAAAAATCTCATGCAGTGATGAAAACCAACTTGAAAGGGTGAGACTTTGTGGGCAGGGAAATTTCAATGAAACCGCCTTATCAAATAGTAGCCTATTTAACTTCAGACCGTGACAGAGTGATTAACGGGGGGCCGCTTCTTTTATACAGTGACAATCTGGAGGAATTAAAGCAAATGACAGTCGACATTGCAAAAGGACTAAAGGCGGATGTTGTACAGATGACAAACGGTGATTATTTAGTCATTAAGATATAAAGAAGTTCGTAGGGGACGGGTCTCCGCCCAAGATCTTATGGGCGAAGATGGGTCCATATGGAACACGATCTGCCACTCGGCACACTCATGCTCAACACATGGGGTCTGACCCCCGGCCTCTACCATTCAATCCTCAACTCAATTTCACCGGGGAATTCAAATCATCAGCATCCCGGTAGGACCGATAGGAAACGAACCTCTTTCCGTCTTTAGACCCGTCCAGCTGCAAAATGCGGCCAGACCTGGTTTCCAGGTAGAAATCATACCTGTTCAGATTCAGTCTAAAAAGTGAAAATGCGTTCCCAAGCAGATTCTTCTTCGTTACGTGGGACTCAGGATGCAGCTGAATAAAAACCGCAAGCTCCTGTACGGACGCTGACGGGATATCTGCCATCGAATAGTACGTCCCTTTCACATTATCCTTCAACTTATGCATGGCTGCACGTGCCTTATCCTTTAACCTCGTATCGTCTAATTTCATACGTCCACTCCTCCCTTCCGTTCCTATTAAGAAGAATCCCCCATCTGTATGAGAATCATCCGTCAATCAAGATCATTTCATAAGAACCTTGAATAAACAAAATAAGGTCTCCGAACAAACCGATACAGAAGAAAACAAAATAATAGCTCGCACTCGTGATCTCCCATTTGAAGAGTTCTTTGAAGGCTTGAATGAATAAGTGTTGGAACTTAAACCAAGTGAGGATCCATGCGATGAGTAGAAAGGTGATGATGGCCAATGTGCATTCGCTCCTTTTATGCAGGTATATGTATTCCTTTTATTTTATCATACCAATAGACGAGCCCTTGCATCACTTGAAAGTCCCACTTATTTTCATACATATGCCGACACCCATCATCACAAACCCAATCACACTCATACCCAATTCTGCAAGGTACACATCACCATCCCGCAGGAACCGAATGAGAAAGGCGGTCCCGAATCCAGTTAAAATCAGGGCTCCTGTAAAGATGAGTCCCTTTTTCATCTTACCAACCCCTGTCTTCATTAGTAGAGACTTTGAAAGAGGGAAACTGTCAAAACCAACGTCAACACGGTACCTGCTGACGTGAAAATCACTATTTTTCGATTGCTCTGGCTATTGTCCGGTTTCAAAAACTCTTGGATCGCTGCCAGCCAAATCAGGGTGGTCAGCAAGGAAAGGATTCCTGTAGACATCCTAACAGCCCCTTTCTTTTTTACTATATACGAAACGTGTGCGAAGAAAGTTTCAGTTTAATCATATTCAGTCATGTATAAAAAAAGGAATCCTAATCCAGCGACAACGAAGATACTATTCCAAAATATTGAAACCGCTGGAGATAATTTGCATCCCCTGCCAACAGAGGATCCCAAAGCCAGCAATGACAAAGACAATATTGGCAATCATTGACTTCTTATTCCCCTTCTTTTTATCTTCCATCGCATCAAACAAACCCTTAGAAGTCCAAAAAACAATCATCACAGACCACCCAATGCGGTCATTATAAGGATCCTCATCAAATAAATACCTTATAAAAATGAAGAAGATGATAACCAGAGTGGTGTTTCGAAGCGTATTCCACATTTTTGTTGAAGCTTCTTTCTTCAATATGATCCCCCTATCCACTAATCTTCCCAATCAACTCAACAACCTCTTCCTCATCCCCCGTACCAACCGATATCTTCTCCGTACCTTCCACAATCCCCTTCGTATACTCTTCCATCGACTCCTCTATCTGTTCACTCGTCGGCCAGTGAGATGGAATATCATACACATTGATTGTGCCGTCCCCATTGCCACTATAGGTAACAAATCCATCTGCCATCGCTTTGCCGCTTAATACGATGACGTCTTCCGGATACGCGACGCTCTTTTCATCATACGGATTCAGATGCTCGCCTGCTGAAATATGTTTTACGTTCAATTCTTCAACGGCTCCATTCCCGATGACCTGCAGCCAGACACGGGCATACTCGACTTCTTCTGAAGGATAGGCAGCAAGTGGATCCTCCGTGGCGCCGGATTCTTCTTGATCTTGAGAAGTTGCCTCTGCCAAATCCACCGAATCGACTTCTTCATCCTTCTCAACGGCTGCGTCCTCACTTTCCTGTTCGGATTGTGCCTGTTCCACCACTTGCTGCTTTCCTCCACTGCATGCTATCAAAAGGAAGGCAAGAGCTACGATCATACTAAGCAACAGTCGTTTCTTCATTTAAAATCCTCCATCTCCGAGCCACCTAACACCCTTTGAATAAATGTCTCTTTCCCATCCGAATACGCTTCCCGGTCGTCAGGAAACTGGATGGCCAGACGTTTCTTCAACTCAGCATATTCTTCTTTCAAAGCGGAGTCTCCGTTCAAACGATTCCTGAATATCCTCTGCTGTTCCCACCGCGGTTCCCCTTCCAACATGAGATGCAGATGGGCAACTCTCTTATCATCCTCCACCTTGATGAAAAACCTTCTCCACGGCCGATTGTCAAGCTCCGCCGGGACATAATGCCATTGATACCCCGCAAGTTTTCCCGCGATCTCGTCCACTTCATCGAAGGACGGAATCTTTGCCATCACATCAAGGATCGGCTTTGCAGGAAGGTCGCGGATCGAAGTGCTTCCAACGTGCTCGACTTCCTCGACTCCAAAGGGACTCAAATGCTGCATGAGTTCCTTCACCTCCGCTCTTCCCGCCTCGATCCATTCCGGATTTGGTGGCACGACCTCTATCGACTCCACAGCCCATTTCGGCCAATCACTATTTTCCATTTCCCCTTCATTCCCTTCTCCAATTCGATCTCATCCCTGATTGGTATCCCGTCATTCCCGATCATAGGGATTTCAGGCTTGAACTGCCTCGCTTTCTCCACAGCATTCCGGTGAATCGTCGTCATGGAGAAGCCCCTTTTTTGGTAAAATTTCAGAGCCGCCAGATTATCGTTCGTCGTAATCAGCGTAATTCGACTGCAGCCCTTCCCGTAAGCCACCTTTTCCACTTCTTTTATCAGGACCGTTCCGATCCCCTTCTTTTCTTCCAAACTATCAAGTGAGATAATCTCGCATTCTGTGCCCTTCAACATATATGTAATCAAACCCGTCATTTCGCTAGTTTCATTTAAAACAGCAAAGCCGTCTAACGTGTCACACTCATAAACTCCACTTGAAATGACCATCTTCGTGCTTCCCCAATGACGGTGAAAAAAATCGGTGATCAGCTGTTTCGGTAATTCCCCCAGTGATACAGTCTTCATTCGTCCTCTCCCCTTTTCCAGGCACTCTATTGGAAGATACCACAGATTTAATTGTAAAAAAAGGAAAAAATAAGAATTCAGCGAGCAAAAAAACGGCTTATGGAATCCAATCCACAAGCCGTTATGTCACCGGATGTTCAACGCTGAACGTGATCCATCCTTCCTTATATTCTGCACGGATATGCCCGCCGTGTAATTCCACAATCCTCTTTGAGATGGCAAGGCCTAGTCCAGTGCCCCGGTGATTCCTTCTTGCCTTGTCACCCGTATAAAATCGTTCAAACCACGCTTCCGGATCGGTCTCTGGAGGAAATTCTGTCCGGTTTGAAATCTTCAAGATGGCCAGTGAATCCTCCGCTTTCAATGAAATATGGATGTCAGAAGGTCTCAAGCTGTATTTCAGAGCATTCATCAGCAGATTCTCATACACACGCACCATTTTTTCAACATCCATCCTGACTGGTATTTCTTTAGACGGAATGGACTTTACGACGGTTAGCCGTTCTTTTTCAAACATGGGAATGAACTCTCCAATGAACTGCTCAAGCAGGCTGGTTAACTCCGTTTCGTGAACATCCAACTGAACGTCCGGACTTGATAAGTGGGTGTATTCGAAGAGTTCATTGATAAGGGATTCGAGCCGCTTGGATTTACCGTACGACGTGTCAAGATAGTCTATAAGCTGATCATCCGAATAGTTCCCCTTTCTCAATAGATCCAAATAGCCGATGATGGACGTCAAAGGCGAACGTAAATCGTGAGAAACATTCGTGATCAGTTCATTCTTCGACAGCTCCAACTGACGTTCATACTCAAACTTGCTTTCAAGCTCCGTAGACAGATAATTGATATTCTGAGCAAGTTTGCTTAATTCATCACGCCCTTGTATATCAATGGTGAGCCCCAGCTTCCCATTGGCCATCTCATGGACAGAATCTGTAATCTGTTTCAGGTAGATCATTCTTTTCCGCACGAGTAATAAGAATGTCATGACAAATACGACAACCACAAGAATCAGGGCAAAATTGTAGCCTGCCACACTGAATTCCGTTAAATAGTTTTGATTATAAAAATGAAAAAGACCCAGGGAAATAAGGAGCAGCACCCCATAAGCTAACAGAAAACTGATCCCCACTGCCGCAAGCAGCTTGACGAATAACGAATTCTTCAACCGGACACCCGTTTTCTTCATAGTTTATAGCCCACTCCCCACACGGTTTTGATATACACCGGACGTTTTGGGTCTTCCTCTATCTTCTCACGGATATTGGTGATGTGGACCATGACCGTGTTATCCGATTTGAAGAACGCTTCTTTCCAGACGCCTTCGTAGATTTGGCTGATACTCAACACCTTGCCCCTGTTCCTCGCAAGGAGCTCCAAAATCGCGAATTCTTTCGGGGTTAGTCTTATCTCTTTCTCCCCTGCGAACACTTGACGGTTCCCCGTGTCTACAGTCAGATTCCCAATCTCCATTGTGCTTTGGTTTCGTTCCGCACCGCCATTGTATCTTCTGTAGCGCCTGAGCTGGGACTTCACGCGTGCGGTGAGCTCTAGGGGGTTAAAAGGTTTCGTCAAATAATCATCCGCACCGGAAGCGAGCCCCTGTATCTTATCCATATCCTCTGATTTTGCCGACAGCATAATGATCGGCATATGACGCTCTTCCCTGATCTTCATGCAGGCATCTATGCCACTCATTTGCGGCATCATCACATCGAGAATGACCAGGTCAACATCCTCTGCAGAAAGTAATTTCAAGGCATCCACCGCATGTTCAGCCTGAACGGTTTTGATCCCTTCGTTCTCTAAATAGACAGAGATCAGATTTCTGATGTCTGGATCATCATCCACTATTAAGATTTTTGTGCTCATCTTTATCTCCTCACCTTTATTTTCGGCAGCATAACACATAAGCAGGCGGAACATTCCGGTATTCACGCTTCACGTCCATGTGCCCGAAATATTGATCAAACAGCGTCCTTTTCAGAAGGCTATATTGAAACGTAATAAAGAGCCCTTCTGCTTTCAACCATTTCCTTGTTTTATTTAAGATAGCATTCGAAACAGGCTTGGGCAAACTGGCAAATGGCAATCCGGAGATGACATAGTCGATCGACTGGATCCCATAGGTTTTCAAGTAGTGATCGACCTTCTCTGCCGTATCGTTCAGGATAAGTAGATTCGGCTCTTTTTGATACTTTTCTTTTAACAAGTCATAAAACGCTTGATTACTCTCGAATACAAGGATGACGGTATCCGGCTTCCTGTACTTCAGGATTTTATCTGTAAACACACCCGTACCTGCCCCATACTCCACGATACATCGGGCTGTTTGAAAATCGACGGATTCCACCATCTTCTCAGCCAGATAGTCAGAACTCGGCAGCACAGCCCCAGTCTTTCTGGGAAATAACAGATATTGAAGAAAAAACGTGGTAGATTTCATATGCCATTCACTCCTTATTATGATGCTCTATAAGTAGAATAGTCGTGAAATCTTAAGAATCAGGGGTAGTATTTCTTAAGGTTTCTTAAGAAATAACAAGGAATTTTATGGTAATATTAAATCAAATCTTATATAAGGAGCCATGACCATTTTGACAAAGGTACGAATAGTCCTATTTCTCACAATCGCAATCTTCCTTTCTGCCTGTAATGGAAAAGAGATGAATCTGACGGATGGAGATAAACAGGTGACACAGCAGATCGATGACGTGATTTCTCAGTATATCGTCCAAAAGAACGCCACCTCCTTCTACGGCACAGAAAAGCAGGTTGAAGTCCATAAAGTCTATGGGAAGAGCGAAAAGGATGAATAAAAAAGTGAAAGCATGGCTCAAGAAGCAGGAATCCTAAGGGGGAACAAACATGAAACTGACAATCAGAAGAAGAAACCAGGAAGATATCAACGAATTCATAACGTGGACGTATGACGGAATCTATTCGTTTTATGATAACAATAGCCAAAAAGAAAAAATCGACGGCTTGAAAGAGAGCGTCCATTTGGAACGAGCTTTTTCAGTCGTGGATGAGAATGAAAATCTTGTCGGAAATTGTGAGTTTTATGATGTAGAAGAAGACGGGAAAAACATACTGGTCCTCGGCGTTCAGATGAACCCTGCCATGACAGGTAAGGGAAACGGTTCGGCCTTTGTGAAAGCGATCATCGAACAGGGACGTGAACAGCTGAAGTTCACTCACTTGGAATTGGCCGTTGCGGATTTTAATGAACGGGCGATCCGAGTGTATGAGAAAGAGGGATTCTGGAAGAGAGATGAATTCAAGAACGATATCAGGGGGCAGACCTACCGTTTTATCATTATGGCGAAGAAATGGGAGTAAGAGTGAGGTCTATACAAAGTCCACTCCTAAAGTTGAAATAAGGAAAAGGAAACGGAATAATGTAATGAGGTTACGATTATAGTGAAAAGCCGTACTGGCAAGTCTCACTCTTCCTTCTATCTGGACTAACTGGCTGTTCTGATAGTGAGCGAGTGGCTACAATTGATCATAAAAAAATTCCTCTAATTGCAACTGCCCTATTCATTCTAAGCGCGCAAGGTCCTAATCGGAAAACAATACTTCCACCGAAAGTTGACCAAGGATGTACTTGATCAAGATCAAATCAAAGAGGTATTGAGGAAGATAGAAGGTCTTAAAGTTAAAAAAATCCGTTCGGAACAAATGATGGATAAAATGAGGTCATCCAACACGTATATGTCCGTCTTTTCTGAAAGCAATGAAACAGAATTGGGTAAAGCAGCACCATTCGCATTTAATGTGTTGGAATGATGGGACATCTCTTCTTTTTTCCTATAGTGAATTTAATTCCCCTCAAGAACCAAGGATGTCAGTTGAACGGCATGAAGAACTTGCTCTGATGACTCTTGAAGCAGTTGCTGGAAATTGAGTTTTAGAAGAGGGGTCAGCCACAAATCCTGCCCCCATTTCCTCACGTCACAGTAGAATCAATAAAATCCTGATCGATTCGGTAGAAATCATCTTTCAGGTTTTCTCTTCCTCCCCATTTTCCGAACCAATCCTGCACCCGTTTCACGTGTGCTTCGTCGCCTCTGACGTTGGCTTCAATTCTCTCATACTCTTCAAAACTGTCATATTCCCATATCGCAAACACTTCCACTTCATCGGCATGCTTGCGTCATCCATCTTCCCACCAATTTGGAACCGTATTTCAGCTGGGTCGGTAACAGCGTTTTGTTAAAATGCAAGTTGAAATCGTCTATAATACGCGGGGAAACCCGGTACATTTTTCTGCGGTAGATCATGAATTCTTCCTCTCCTTTTCCTTTTTTAGATCGAGGGACGGACCTTCCACCCCTCGCTTTGGATTGAACGATTTCGAGTTTTGGAGGTCCGTCCCTCTTACTTCCCTTCACTTGACACCCCTCTAATACTTTCGCTTTCACCCAGCTTCCGCCAAATAGTCCCGTGTAAACCAGAACGGTACCCAGCATGACGATGAAGCCGATATAGACACTCATCATGGTCGGCATCAGGAAGGCTCCGATGATGATGGTGGATCGTGCCACGAGATCCGCTCCGCTGAAGGACAGGTTGGAGAAAGCTGAATAAGATCCGCGCTTGTCTCTTGGGATCATGTTGGCCTGTTCTGCGTTGCGGATCGGGGAGTAGATCAGTTCCCCCATCGTCGCAATCAGGTTGAAAGCGATCAGGACGTACCATGTGTTGGCGGATGTGACGGTCACATAGCCGATGCCGTACAGGATGAGCCCGATCAGAAGAGCGTTCTTCTTGTTCAGGCGATCGGTGTAGCGGTTGATGATGAACGTGAGGCATACGACGAGCATCATGTTCTCGATGTTCAGGGAAAATTCCGCCACGCGAAGATGAAGGTGGAACCTGCCACCACTTTTACGAATGCCGAAACCCTGAAGGCAATGCGGTAATTGTTGACGAGATCGATGAACACATTCTCGTGCTTTTTCTGAAGCTGGTCCTTGAAATTGTCCTGAAGCCAGATGCCATACGCAACGGGAATCGTCGTCGACGTGAATGTCAGCATCATGAACAATTCGGTTTGGTGATTCAAGTACAGCAGTCCACCAAGGGCTGCACCGATCGCCATGGACAGATTGACGAGCCAGTAATCCAGGGCATACACCGCTTTCCGGTTCTCCGGCGTCGTCGAGTCGATGATGATCGCATGCATCGCCGGACGGGCAAGGCTACTTGTGATAATAAATCCAATATACGCACCTGCGAACAGCAGGATCAGATTATCTTCCGGAAAAAGACTGGCCGTCATAATGAAAAAGAACAAGACGTTAACCACGACGTCGTCAGCAGAACCTTTTTCCGGGGAAAGCGGTCCGATATGTATCCTCCGACCAGATTGACACAAAATCCGATCACCACGGTGGCGATGAGGAAAATCCCTGCCCAGATTTTATTCAGTTCCTGTGCAAAGAAAAGTGCCATGAAAGGCATGACGGCGGATGAAACGGCACGGTTAAAGAATGACGTGATCATCCGGGGAAGGGGGGGACGGTTCTTGTGCTTCTTTTTTCAGGAGATAAGCCATGTGGAGGGTTCCCTTGGCTTATTTTCAGGAACATGTCCCCAACGGCTGGAAAATTAGAGTTCATCTGCCCTCTTTCTTCTCCTTTACACGGTGAAAAGTCGTTGGATTGTCCATTTTTAGCTGGCGTAGGTTCTAGGACGTGTATTGAATGGCGGATTTGAAGTGACATTCCTCATAGAAAATTCCTCCCGCTTCATAAATGAACCAGATTGAGCGACATTCAATCCTGATTATCGATTATTAATCCGGTTCAGAATAGATTGCACCTCTTCTCAATTTTATGATCCGCTTTTTTCATATATGATCCGCTTTTTCCATAATTGATCCGTTGTGTCGAATTTTCTTTAAATCAAATTACCCATCTCCCTAAGAGGCTCTTCTCAACCTCTCCCTCCATCTGTTATGCTATCAAAAACCCAAACTATAAAAGGAGTATCCCACAACCAATGATTTCATTCTTCCTCACATTAAAACGACTGCTCAAAGCCTTATGGCAGGCTTTTAAACTAAAAAACTTTCAGGTTCTCTTTACATTGGTGCTGGTCCTGTTATTCTCGGGCACGACCTTCTATGTGAAACAGGAGGGATTGTCTGTAATCGACGCCCTTTATTTTTGCGTGGTGACGTTAAGTACCATCGGGCATCCCACCTTTGAACCTCAAACGACATTCGGCAAGATATTCACGATGATTTATATATTTGGTGGTAACGGGGCGTTCATAGGTATGATTGGATATGTTGCGTATGCCATGATCCAGAAACCGGACAAGCAAAAAAGGAATGCTGAGAGTGAATAGCATTCCTTTTTCAGTTCAGGCCTTATAGTGTAAAATAAGGACCGAATCCTCACTATCATGTGTTTGTACGTACGTCCAACCAAACTCTTTATCGACAATATATACATCCTCTTGATCATGTAAGTCCTCTACTCTAAGCCCCGAGGCATTTTCCACAGAGAAGAACTTCGTCTGTTAGTTGATAAAACACAAAACATTCCTTTTTTGGCTGCTTTTGAAACAACTCTTTAGCCTTCTCACGCACAAAACACTCTTTCTTCTCATAACTAAACACATGCCAAAGAAACCCGCAGAAGTATCGATCACCGTGAAGAAAAATCGATTCCTTTTCTTCATCGCTAAGATGGGAAACAAATGTTTCTTCCCATTTATTTATGTAGGTAAGCTGACTCCATTCAGACATTTCAGTGACTCTCATATGACGGGCAGGTCAGTCTATCATACAGATCTATCATGTTTCGTTCCTCCGTTATGAAACCTAGGTGCTCACTCAAACTCCAACGTCACTCCGTCCCCATTCTTTTCATCGGCTTTCATGATGTTGACGGTTTGGATGTATCCTTTTACCGGGTCATCCCCATGTACCATGGAGGCATCGGGATCGGCTTCCTTTGTCACCTGGAGTCCGGGCAGTTCATCCAGGTTGCCCGCTTGTTCGATCAATTGCTGCTTGATCTTTTCTTCCTGCCCTTCTGGTTCAAAGATCAATTCGAAACGGTACCGGGTCGATAAATCAGGTCTGTAGTATGTCTTCTCCCTGAGCGATCCGTCTTCTTCAACCGAAGTTCCGATCCCCACCGTATTCGCAGGCACTTCATTCAGAGTCCCAGCGGTTTTTTCCTTAATTTCTTCCGCCGTTGCATTTCCCTTATATGGAATTAATTTAATCTTTAAATATGTATCAGGAGGAAGGTCCGTTTCCCCTGATATCACCATATTCTCCCCATCCAATGTAAGAGTCGCATCGATGTTGAACGCAGGTTCTTCAGGCTCTTCCTGCACGACTTCCTCCTGCTCCTGCACGTCCGCTTTTTGACGGTGTTCTTTTTGGATTTCCTTTTGCTCCGCGTTTTGGGCGAATGGATCAAAGACAACCCTGCAGGCGGAGAGGAAAAGACAGGATGAAAGGAGTAGTATAAAAACAAAACGATTTCGATACATTTTTTTATCACCTTCGACAATATTTTCTGAATAGTGTTTACTATTGAATTTCTTTATTGTACCATTTATATAGTAAAAATTGTAATTTTTCTAGAATAAGGCAGGGGAACTTCTATGAATAAAGTATTACGCACGCCTGTTCATTTTGTGATCGTGTTCATCGGTTTGTTTTTACTCAGCGGAATCAGCGCTTTATTGGATTATGATACAGAGCTCGTCATCAATGTGGGAGCATATGGGTTACGATTATGGCAGACGATTCTCGAACTCACTTCCCCTTCTTCCATCATGGTCCAATGGGGGGCCGATAATAAACAATACGGGATGTTCGACATTTTTTTCAGCACCTATCCCTATTCGTTCACCATCCTGTTCATCTCTTTTTTGGCAGCCATCCTGATTTCGGTTGTCGCAAGTTACCTGATGATGCTCATGCCAAGAAAGCTTTACCGTGCTTCCGAAAAGGTGGTCAACGTTCTTGATGGAATCCCGGATGTATTCCTCGTCGTATTATTCCAGCTGTTTATCATTTGGCTGTTCAAAAAAACGGACTTCCTCTTATTCGACATCTATACGACCGGGGAGGAAAAGATCTATACGCTGCCAGTCATTTGCCTTTCCTTCCTTCCCGTGGTGTTTTTAGTAAAACAATTCTTATTCCAGCTGAAGGAAGAAGAATCTAAACCTTATGTAGAATTCTCCTATTCAAAAGGATTCAAAAAGAGCTATACGATCTGGTTTCATGTATTCCGGAATGTGTGGATTCACTTCTTCCTGCATTTGAAGCCGATCTTTCTGCTCATGCTTTCGAATCTTCTTGTCATTGAGATTTTATTTAATATCAAAGGCTTCATGACGGTCCTGCTCGAAACGGCCACATCGTCATCGCCTGCCTTTTTCATTGGGATGCTTCTCATCTTCGTCCCATTCTACATCGTGTTTACGATCGGTTCCTTACTGTTGAAAAAATGGCTGAAAGGGGGAGAATATCATGTCTAAGCCGCTCATCAAAAGACTGGCTTTTCCCGTGTTGATCATTGTGGGTCTGCTTGTGGCAAGCTTCCTGATTCCCGTCCTCAATCCTGATTATGAGGAAATCACCCAATATTTATCGGATGAAAACAATAAGGTAATAGCCGCACCGCCTTTCACGCCTGAAGAAATGCCGCTTCTCGGCAGTGATCGACTGGGCAGGAACTTCCTCTTACTCCTGATGGCCGGTGCGAAATTCACGATTTTCGCAGCCCTTGTCATTGCTGCCCTCAGGATGATCTTTGGATTTGGATTCGCCCTTCTTTACACGTTTCTGCCGGGTTCATTCACACGCCCATTGAAAGGGTTGGGAGAATCGTTTCAGTACCTTCCCCTTGCGATTGTCGTGTTTGGACTGCTGGCACCGATAGAAGGAGCTTTTCAAGTAGGAGCACTTCCCTCCGGCCGCTACTTCATCATCCAGCTTGCCGGAATCGCAGCCATCACCATCCCGTCTCTCGGAATCTATCTGGGGGAAGAAATGAAGCTCTTTATGAAGCAGGAATTTGTCGATGTCTCGAAGACCATGGGAGCGAGCCGTTTTCATCTCATACGAAAACATCTCCTGCCCCAATTTCTTCGCCACTCGATCGTGTTATTTTCCGAGCAGGTATCACAAGCCCTATCCCTGCTCATTCAACTCGGCATCATCTTAATGGCCCTTGGTGGCATGAAAGTGGCGGAATTCGCCATCGGTCCATTTGAACCAAGCAACCCGGTCTATTTTTCAGAAACCAACGAATGGGCTGCCACCATCAGCATGAACATCCAGCAAGTGTTCACCACCCCCTTGCTCGTGGTCGTGCCGTTGATCCTCTTCTCCATCCTGATCCTGAGCATCAATTCCATCAGCTCTACGTTAAAGAAGGCGTTGATTGAAAGTGATCTGCCAGTGAAACAAAAGATAAAAGAAGAGAATAAATCAACCGAACGAGCAGTTCGTTCTGAGGAATTGTTTACGTTTAAGGGGTGAAGCATGGGGACGGTTCCCATGCTTCTTTTTTTGGTTGAGAGGAAGCAGCAGAACCATCCCCGTGCTTCCCTCAAATGAAACGACAAAACCTCAATGATCGATAGTCCTCGTCGCCTTTATTCCCATAGCCATCTTGCTCACGCTCATACACAAACCCTCTCGCTTCGTAAAAAGGAATCCCTTTCTGATTTCCTTGCTGCACAGACACCCACTGCTTATGGGCATGGAATTCTTCTTTCTGCTGCTGAGTGATGGCATCCAGCAATCGGGTCCCGATCCCTTCGTTGCGCCTCGAAGGATCCAAGTATAAGACATACAGTTCCCCCTCGGTCTCCCCGATCATCCCGCCACCTCCAGCGCCAATGACTTCACCGTTTTCAACAGCGACAAAGTAGCCTCCCCAATGTCGGTCCGATGTAGTGACTTCCTCCAGTAACCGCTCTTCGTTATAAAACTCTTCTATCACTCTCTCCATATATTCTTTCGCATAGATCTCACCGTACGTTGCCCAATTGCCTTCGGAACAGACTTTTTTTATGCCTTTTATGTGACTGCTGTTTGCTTTCTGAATATGCATCATGACCCATCCTCCATTTACTTTAGTAAAAGCTTAACGATTGTATCCGTCTGTTTCTGATTTATCTTGTAATAATGATCGCTGCTATCACTCGAAATCAACGTTTCATTTGTGTCGAAGCCTTCGTGAATATATAACACTTCCTCAGCCTCGTTGTCTTCCAGTTTAATCTTGTATGTAGGCTCTACGGCAAGCTTGTAGTGCGTGTTGAATAGTTTATTCGACCGATTAAGAATTCCCGTAACCGTCGCGATGATCTCTTCATCGGTAACTGGTTCAGCAGACTCAAATGATTCATCATATTCTTGTATAGTAATGCTCTGCACTCCTGAAAAGCCGTTATATAATATGGAATAGCTGATAAAACCAAATAGAATGACGAAAATGACAGTCAGCAAGATTCTTTTCATTGATCTCCCCCCTACACACTCCCTTTATCCAATTATTTCAAATCTCCTATGACATATCCACTTATTTCTCTAATACGACTTCATATAGTGATAACGTCACACAATGCACTCAGTCATGATGAAAATATGATTCAGAAAGTACAGACCCACGATTTCCCCGTTCCTTCTATTTTTTTTATCCTTACCCCCTTATTAATCGACAGATTCTTGATAGAGATCAGCGTACGTTTTAAGAACGGTGGCTTACCCCCGTTACGTTAAAGCTTTATAGTGCTCAGGGACAGGCACCGATATGATGCCTATTCTTGAAGTGGACGAAGAGGACAAGCACAATTCAATCAAATATTTTATATTCTATAAGGACAACTAATTGGAGGTGAAAATATGGATATAGATAAATGGAACCAATACAATAAAAAACTGAGGAACTCTAAACTTAGGAAGCCACAGAGCTTATCAGGATCAAAAGAAAAAACAGATTTAGAAATTTGTTTCAGTGATGTATTACCACCGAAACAATGCTCTTTTTTCCCGATTCAATGTGATTGTCCACCGGGGCCTCAGGGTCCTCAAGGTCCTCAAGGTGAAACCGGGGCTCAGGGTCCTCAAGGCGAAACCGGCACAAGGTCCGCAAACCGGAACTCAGGCACTCAAGGTCCTCAAGGCGAAACTGGCACTCAAGGTCCTCAAGGCGAAACCGGCACTCAAGGTCCTCAAGGCGAAACCGGCGCTCAGGGTCCTGCAGGAGTCACTGAATTTGCAGATTTTTTTGCTTTGATGCCGCCTGATAATGCTGCAACAGTCGCACCAGGTGCGGACGTAGATTTCCCGCAAGATGGACCCCAAAGTGGAGGTATTACCCGTACTGGCGCCGATACGTTTAACTTGTCTGCAATCGGCTTTTACCAGGTTTTGTTCCAGGTAAGTGTCGACGAAGCAGGTCAACTGGTTTTAACCCTTGATTCAGGAGGAGGGGCACTTGAACTCCCCTATACAGTGGTTGGTCGAGCAACTGGTACGTCTCAAATTGTAGGAATGGCCATTGTTGAAACTTCAGTGGTAAATTCAATACTCACGGTTCGAAATCCTGCTAATAATGTCACGGCTTTAACAATTACTCCTCTCGCTGGTGGGACAGAATCAGTTTCAGCACACTTAGTTATTACTCGACTCCAATAGTCAAAAGTACCATTCGTTTCTTTAGACTAAACCGTAGGTAACTTTCTATTTAACTTGTTTTGTCTTCTATTCAATAGTAAAGACATACTAAATAGAATGATCTTAAGCGTTTCTCTTTATGGTTATAAAAATTTTCTAAGTCCATTAAATGGCATGATACAAAAAAATAAAGAGCCTCATACCCAAGAGGTTAAGGCTCTTTACATAAAAGAATTTGCAATTGAACCATTTATTTTATCATTTATCCAACTGTTCTCTCATTGGCCGTTCCGCACCTACAATGATCCTCTTCGTATAGTCTTCCAGCCCGCGTTAGGTCGTTTCAAATCACAACCTTCTCCCGTTCCATCTCATACCTGATCATAAAGCCATCATTCTCGATCATACGAGGGTTTGAACATATATCCTTTTCAATGATATCTCAAAAGAATAATGCCTCTTCCAGTTGCACATTAAGCTACCCATTCCCTAAGCAAGAACCAATCCAGCCCTTCATCTTCGCAATCATGACTGCATCCGGCCGATTTTTAGCTTCACCAACCAGTTCAATATCAGGTTCTAAGGATAGCAGCTTACCGATCGCTCCGCTAAGCATACCTTGATCTTCTGCAACAGGCTACACCCGCTATGTCAGGCTCTGCAGGATATGCCCAATCAAATATGGAAAGGACTACCTCTGCACCAATAGTGATGAACACATAAACCAAACGTGGCCTTGTGATTTGTTTTTTTAATTTCGAATAAATCAACGCCCCAATCATATTCACGACAATAGCCACAAAGAGGATCGACGCTGGTATGATCTTTTCAAATCTGACGACTAACATAAAGCACAACAAGTAATACAAAAAAATCGTTGCCACACCAGTAACCGTCCCAACAATAGAACCAACCTTTAAGCCATTCTTCATGCGTACACCTACTCTCATTAAAGTATGGTTAAATCGTAGCATGTAAAAAATGGAGGATGTAGTGATGAATATCATTTAGTGGGGAAGCACCGTCATT
Organism: uncultured Bacillaceae bacterium; assembly: GCA_963787015.1. Lineage (GTDB taxonomy): Bacteria > Bacillota > Bacilli > Bacillales > Bacillaceae_B > Rossellomorea. The sequence goes on along the minus strand of CAWBBM010000040.1, from coordinate 148,297 downwards.
ATTCATTCATCACTTGGGACATTTACCTCAATCGTTACATTCACGTCCCAAGAGATTATGGTTGTACTGTCTCTTACATTATTTTCTTGGATGGTTTTCAGCATAGCCTTGATTCCATCATTTAGTTGATAATGTTGCATTTCGTTATAGATATCTTTAGGGTTAGAGTATGGTTCACTAGGACATTCGACTAATCCGTCAGTCGTTAAAAGAATCCGATTCATACCTTTTCGCAGTTCTCGTATTCCACTACTATAGCAAGGAACGACTTGATCAAATGTGTTAACTTGTCCTACCCATTCATAAAATTGTCTTTGGTTGATTTGATATTGACCGAGTTGAGCAAGTTCCGGGTGAAATAGGTAAGAAAGGCAATCTCCTATTGAAAACCACCATAAGTACTTGTTTTTCCTCAAAACGATTAAACAGGCTGTTTCTCCTTGGACTCTTCGACAATCAGAAAGAAACTTCTCTTCCTGAAACATTCTTAGTATGGTTTCTTCTATACTTTTAAAGGTTTGATCATATGTCTTAGACAATAGGCTTTGTATTTCTGTCTTACATGTTGAAAAGTGCTTTATGACCAATTCAGCACTTTCCGTAGAATGATGAGCATCTACGATTACAGCAAACTCCCATTCTCTTGTACCATCCGTCCAGATTAAACATCCGTCTTCGTTCTTATACTGTCCCGCAGCAGAATTTCCACCAAATCGTCCTAATGTTATGTGGTTAATGTTATGAATGCTGATGTTGTCTACATCATGTGTCTGACTCCCAGTCCAACTAAACTCACGAATTGGATTTGTCATGTTCAGTATTTCTCCATATAAGCTTTTATACGTTTGCATAGTTTCATCACTTCATTGTTGTCTCCCATAGGAGCTTCTCCCCAATCGTAAACCTCCATTGGACCCCAGTATTCCTTTGGTGTATCCGGATAACGAGCTACTACGTGCATATGAAGGTGCGGAACTGAATTACCTGAAACAAGGGAATAGATATGCTCAGCCTTCTCTGACTCCATTAGAGCCTTACTGACTCTTGTCATAATGATGCCAAATGCTTTTGCTTCTTCTTCGGTCATATCGGCAAGTGACGGAGTATGCCTTTTTAAATCAATCATAATATGACCTAAATAGTTGGGTTTACCGTCTCGATCGATGTGGCCCACGTAAACATGTTCGTCTTCGTAAATCGATACTCCTGATGTTTCAATATTACCAGCGTGCTTATGACAAATAAAACAACGTTCATCCATACTATATCCTCCAAAATGTAAAGTATTTTAATAAACAAAAAAATCCCACAGTCTCATAAAGAGACGATAGGATGTATATCGTGGTACCACTCTTCTTGTTTCCATTCTATTAGAAGTGAAAATTCTCAAGACTCGTTTACGGAAGTTAACCGTATAGATTTACATATCAATCTATCCACTCCTAGGCGAGTTGGGGAGGTTATTGACTGTCTTTCAGCTTCCGACAGCTCTCTATACAATAACTTGTCCTTACTACTCCTAATCAAAGCGTTTCATTTATCTTTTTAAACATTCTATATTTTCCCAATTCACTTGTCAATATATAATTTATTGCTGTGTAAATACATCACTACAAAATAATTAGACGGAAACCTACAAATATAAGTATGGAAGCACGAGATCAGTCCTCGCGCTTCCATAACGAGGCGTAACTCTATCCCTTGTTCAAGTAAAAACATCCGTTAGCTTAAATGAAACTATATAAATCTCGACTAAGTTAATGGCTATTTTTAGCCAAAGAGCAAATCAAGACGAAAACAGTTTCCAATGCCCCTCGGAAACAACTTCAACTTCTCCGTCGCTCACCTTGATGGCGGTCTGATCATCAATCGCATACGCCGGTCCCTGCATCCCGGCTGCCCATCTCTCTGCAGCAGCCATTGTGTTTTCCGGTAACATCTCGTGGTCCAAATGCGGAAATAGTGCAAAATCAACCAGTCTCAGCGTTTCATCACTGCCGACAGGAGGAGTCCAGCCAATGAAGAATTCCCCTATATTAGGCGCCATAACCATACTTCCGGCACTCATTCCAACATAAACTGTGTCAAGCGACGGCAATAGGTCTGCGAGACCGGATTTTCTCATCCAGTGGCTAAGGTAGAGAGCATCGCCGCCCGCTACCAGAAGGACGTCCGTATTCCTGACCAGTGAAATCCAGCGATCTTCGTCAATGCTTGGCAGTGCTGTGAGCTCCAGCACGCCGACGGACTTCCAGCCCAGGTTTACCATGGGATTCTCGGAATTGCCGCTAATGAACTCCCATGTTTTGACGCCGGGTCCGACCCAGGGATGTCCGTACATCGCTGTAGGGATGCACAAGGCGGTGGAATCGGCGATCGGCTTGTCCAGCATGGTAACCAATGCGTCGTGTATGCTTTTATTATTGATGCCTGCAGACGTGAGCAGAAATTTCATAACTTCACTCCTCGTATTGTCAAGAATTTTCATTTCTCTAAGATAGCAATCCCTTAGTTTAACTAATATGTATAACTCACAAACCCCTTAATTCACTGATTTTGGCATTCCTTCTTAGATTAACTTCCCCGTTTAATGAAATGAAAAAAGGTATTATATTTATTATAATCTTACCAGTGTACTTGTAGTTTGTTACCATTTGGGTCATAAAAGTGGAAAAATGCATGACCATTATCTTCTTTAATATCCTCCACCTTAACTTGATTATCAATTAAGTGTTGATGAAATTCAGATAGTTCCGGACTAGTAAAGCCAATGCTGAATTCTTGTTCATTAGCAATTGTAAAATGTGCAAATGTTTCATCTCCGGTAGGAACTAAGATAAGTAAGAATGGTCCTTCATTTACTTTTATTATCGCACGTTCCTCTGTCATGTTTACTAACTGGAGACTTAATATATCTCTATACCACTGTGCAGACTTTTCTAAATCTTTAACAGGAATTCGAATATAATGTACTTGTTCAATAAATGATTTACTCATATCCTTCTCTCCTTTCTTTTATTTGGTATATCAAATAGTTCTCTTCTTAAATCCCTTTTCCCTTCCAATTATTGAATTATCCTGTCCTATAATGGAAAGTACTGTTCACTTTTTAAGGCTCTGCTAACCTTCATGTTACTATTGAATAAAACTCTAGAGAACCTTCAACAGACAAAGTTCTTTTTATTGGCTCTTTTCGCAAAGATTGTTGTTTTCTAACATAGGAGCTGATAAGGCTCTGTCTATGAGTGAGTGCGATAGATGGTGAGGGATATCGTGACAGAGCTTACTAGTGAAGCTAAAATTGACCACCGCATACGTTGAAAAAATGTTGTTTTCTACTCTTTTAAATAATTTAAAAGAACATACTTAGTTGATTTACGCTGCAGGTGCTCGACTCACGCCCCGAGGAAAGCGAGCACCTGCAGCGGAAATCACCACGCACTATCAAAAAGCAACAAAGTTTACGAAAACAGCCTTTTTATTAAACTAATGAGTGTGTTCAAAGTGATAATTGATCTCCAAACATTGATACAACAAAAATATAGCAGGTCTAACTCAAGTACGAATTAGCCTGCTATTTTCAATGCAAATTATAAATCCCTTCTCCCAACACGTCTGTAACCTCGGATTCCTCTCACTCAAACAAATTCTACCTATCCAACAAACACCTCTTCAACCCTTCCTTCACTCTATCACTCGTAAAGGCAGCCTCCACACTGTTCATATAAATCTCTCTATAATCTTCATCACTCATCCCAAACTCGCTCCAGACTAAATCACATTCCTTCGTCATCGTGGTATCGGAAACCGTTCTGTTGTCTGTATTGATAGTGATTTTGATTCCATCTTTGTGGAAATCGTATAGTGGATGTTCACGAAAATGTTTGACGGCTTTCGTTTGAACATTACTCGTTGGACAGATTTCAAGTACGATCTGCTTTTCTTTAACAACCTGATAAGCTTCTGGACAGTCTGTAATATATACACCGTGTCCGATTCTTTCTGCCCCCAACCATTCAACAGCCTCGAGCACATTTCTTCCGATCCCTGTTTCGCCTGCGTGGATGGTGACTCTGTAGCCATATTCCCTCGCCAGGGCAATGGGGTCAATGAATTCTCTGCAGAACCCATCCTCTTCGGAAGCACACAAATCAACCGCGACGACTCCCTTACCAAGGAAACTCTTCCCTTTTTCGACGACCTCAAATGCACTTTCTGCCGACATCGTTCTCATACATGACAAAATGATATTTCCTTTTATATCAAAGTGCTCTTCTGCTTCTTTCATTCCGTCTATCACACTTCCAATGATTTCTTCTACAGATAATCCCTTTCGTGTATGAAGCAACGGGGCGAACCGAACTTCCATATATTTTACATGTTCCTTGGCTGCATCTTCATAAAGCTCATAGGTGATTCTCTTTAAATTTTCTTTAGACTGCATAACGGCATTAGGGATGGAGAATTTTTCTAAGTATTCATCCAATGATTCGCAGTCTAATGGAGCAATAAGCTCTTCATTCATCTCATCTTTATCAAAGGAAGGAATATCTATGCCATCTCTCTTGGCAATATCAATGATCGTCTCAGGTCTGACACTCCCATCCAGATGGCAGTGAAGTTCAATCTTAGGCATTTTAGAATAATTCATCGTTGTACCTCCTAATTTTCAATAAAAAAAATCCTGATTACGAAGAAAATACACATAAAAGTATCTTCTTCGTAATCAGGATTTTTTGGTTCCTGGTAGAGACCTCCAAACCATATTATTGGAGTTATACGAATGTGAGAAACGTATTAGATTTTTTATAACGATAATAAATTTTATGTTGAATGTCAAGGGGAAACGAATTCGAGTGAATAGTTTCTGTCGTATCTTCTTTGATTTTCAATTGCCGAATCGTCATGAAGCCGAAGATGACCACTGATAATTGATGGGCCCCTTCCATTGAACAGATCCCACTTAAGATAATCCATCTTGCTTACAGCTATGATAACTGTCATACCGTTCGCCCATCCGAAATCTGAAAGGACGTTTTCTGAAGAATTACATGAAAGTCCCTTAAATAGGTAGTGAATTGACTTTTTTACACCAGATAAGAAGGGCTAGATATGTATCCGGGCTTCCATTTAATCGGCACTGTTGATTTCAAGGTAGGGATGATCAGACAGCTTATTCATCTTGAATTCCTCTTCAATCCGATAGTCAAACCATAACAAAACGGACCTTCCATATCTATACATAAGGCTGGTAAGAATCATTCCTTTGATTTCTTTCCCCCCCTAAATAAAGAAAAGGACCAAGAAGCAGTCCCTTTCTACCCAAATATAACGCTACCCTATATAAATTCACTCAACAATAACCAATAACAAGGATTTAGTGGAAGATTAGGTGGCACAGGAATATCGTCTGAATTATATCCGACGATAAAACTTGCCGGGTTCGTTGCAGATGCCCATCCCGCAGTGAAAGATTCATTTACGATCGTATTTCCCGTACTGAAAACATCTGTACTACCCAAATAATTGGTATCGATGCCAGCAAGTCCTTTCCCTGCAGTGTTTTGAACGGTGTTCCCATAGAAAGCCATGAATTTAAAAATATTCAGGTTTGCCGCATTCAGTAAGACCGGAACATTGCCTTCATTAATTGTCGTATTATCTATGATATACAATCCAAAATTCGACCCTATAAATTCTTCCATGAGAAGAAGATGGCGCAACGTAAAGGGAGATGCCAGTTGTGTATTATTTCTTATGACTAAATCTCCCTTTAGTGTACCTGAACTGGCTGCTATATTCGTGATGAAGACGAAACTACACCTTGTGGCTCCTGAATCAGAGACAAAAGTATTGTTGTCAATGATACTCTGCCCTGAAGTAGAAGAAATACTGATATACCTATAACTATTGCCAGCCGCAGCACCCGGGGCATAATTAAAGTCACAGTTAGTGATCTGAAATTCAGTAGCAATCAGTGAAATACCGAACTCGCATACGGTGATTTCACAATTATCAACATAAATTCCGGTAGCTGATAAATTCCCAACTCTAATGATTGATTCAATAGATGCTATTGATACGAAATCTTGAATGAGGGACATGTTTTGGAAAACCACATTCGATACAGTGACATTAAACATGGTAGTTACAGTGTTATTCGAAGTAATCACGGTCGTTGCACCTTTACCTTGTCCTTCTATTGTGACCGACTTGTTCACATTCAAGCTGGCGTTAATGATAAAGGTTTCGGCATCGAGCAGTAATCGATCCCCGTTTCCTGCCGCAGTCAAAGCAGCTTGAATCGTGGTAAATGGTCGAGTCGAGCCTACAAGCAGTGTATTCCCTGTAGGAGAAGGGACCGTCCTTGTGGTCGGAGGAACAGGTTGTTGTTCCTTGTAATAAAGATTCCCCGTGGAGAGATCAATATAAAGATCTCCATCATTGCCGATATCGCAGGTTGGTGACCCAACTCCAGTTAAAACGGGAGTACCAGAAGGTCCCTGCGGCCCCTCAGGCCCTTGTGGTCCATCTGATCCTTGTGGTCCTTGCGTCCCTTGTGGCCCTTCAAGCCCTTCTGGTCCTTGTGGTCCTTGTGGTCCTGAAGGTCCTTGTGGCCCCTCAGGTCCTTGTGGTCCGGCTGGTCCTTGTGGCCCCTGTGGTCCCGGCGGCGGAGGGTAAAAGTCACACCCTTTAGGCGGAAGTACATTGCTCAGATCACACTGGATTCGTTTGTTATTAAACACTTCATCACCCCTTAAAACAATCTTTACTGTAATTGTATGTTAAGTTTAAAGCAATGCTTGGACGAAAAGACTAGTAACTTAACAGATAACAGGGGACGGTTTCAACTCTACTAATGTAAAAAGAAGCGCTAGATAAGCCCCCCCACGCTTCCGATAAACAAAAAATTAAGGATGAACAGAACCACTCCTCATTCAACCTGTTTTCTAATATGTTATAGATTTTTAATCACTTCATCCAGTACATGTCAAAACTCCAATCATATGACCGTCAATTTCCTGAGCAAGGTATAAAAAAACAGCCATTCCTATTTGGAACGACTGTATTCCTTCTTACGTTAAAAGCCCCTATAACGGAAGATCGACTAGTTCTTCATTTGTAGTTCACTTAAAAATTCTAATAGGACATCAGTGTACATATCTGGTTTTTCCTCATGAACTAAATGGGAGGCAAATGGAATTACGCACACATGCAAATGATTATGTCTCCTTAGATATTTCGCAGCAGAAGCCACTTCTTCTTTATTCCCTTCGCCCACCATAAATAGGATCGGAGCATGAATATTATCTAAGTCAGAAGTATATTCAAAAGGATACCAGTCTTCGTCTCTAGCCATATAAATAAACTCTTTCCAATCAGATTCGTGCATCAGATTTAATTGACTGGTCACTTCATCATTCTCCAATAATTCCTTTTGAAATTGAACCTCTTGCGAATGCATTTCCTTCCAATTCCCCGGCTTATCCGCAGTGATTCCAGACAACGTTAAGCTAACAATTTTGCCAGGGTATTTCTTTGCAAAAATCAAAGCTACTAATCCGCCTAGTGAGCACCCGACTAAATGAATTTTATCAATACGTAAATGATCGATCGTTTCTTTCAAATCCTCTGCAGCATCTTCAAAATAGTTGCTAAAATCAACACTTTCTGACTTCCCATGTCCCCTTAAATCTGGCACTATCACTTTTCTACTTTTTTGAAGAGCCTCTCTTTGTTTCACAAAATCGCTATTCCCGGTTTGCAACCCACTATGTAGAAATACAATAGGTTCCCCTTCTCCACTTACTTCAGTATGCAAGATCATCTAATCGTCCTCCCTATCATGTGAGTATCGAAACAAATTATTGCTTTCGTCAACTATTCATTCGGCACGTAAACGCTTATCAAACATAAACGAAAAATTCTACAATTCCAATTATTTCAAAATCAAAGCAATAACTCAACCGTTTATTTCACAAGAATCACGGGGGATGGTTCTGCTGTTCCCTTGGTCTCAAGCATTATCCTCTATTTAAGAAAGTGGCTTTGACATATCCATCATATTTTCAAATCCTAGATTTTCATAAAAGAAGGGTCAGACCCCAGCAAGCTAACACTTTAGCATGCTGGGGGTCTGACCCCGAGACATTTTTTCCTCGAGATTATTTAAAGTCTCTTCTATAACGTCTTAAAAAATAAATAGCCTATTTTTAAAAAATGCCCTATTCATTCGAATAAAGGGGACTACACTTTTATCTAAGCCTTCACCTCAGCACAATCCTCATACAAATCAACTGCTTCCTTCACAGAATAACTCTCATGCACAATCGAATGAATGGCCTTCATCATCGCAAGCGGATGCTTTGATTGCCAGATGTTACGTCCCATATCTACTCCCGCAGCTCCTTGTTCCATCGCATTGTACGTAATGTCCAAAGCTTCTTTGATCGTATCGAATTTCGGTCCTCCTGCAATGACAATCGGAACAGGACACTTGCTTGTTACCTGCTCAAAGTTCTCACAGTAATAGGTTTTAACAATATCTGTGCCCATTTCTGCAAGTACCCTTGAGGCCAAAGCTAAGTACCTTCCGTCTCTCTTCTCTAGCTCTTTTCCTACGGCTGTGATCCCAAGGACAGGCAGACCATAATCATGGGCATCTGTCACTGTTTGTGCGAGATTGTTAACCGTTTGTGTTTCATTTTCAGATCCGATGAATACTGATACCCCCACTCCGATAACATTATGTCGAATCGCCTCTTTTACGGATGTCACGATGGTCTCATTGGAAAGGTCTTTTAAAACAGTTGCTCCCCCTGACACCCTCAGGACCATCGGTGTTTCAGTATCTTCCGGGATACATGCAGCAAGTGTACCCCTTGTTAAGTATAATGAGTCCGTATAAGGAAGAAGATCCTTAACGGTTTCTCCAGGCTTCTCAAGCCCATGGACAGGACCGAGAAAATAGCCATGGTCGATGGCAAGCATGACCGCCCTTTTGTTCGGTAAAATTTTATTTAATCGGTTTTGAAATCCCCAGCTCATGTGTAAACACTCCTTTAATTGATCTTTGGTTTATCAATTACAACAGAATCGTTTTCCCCGATATGTGGTGACTTGACGAAGACGGCCTTGAAGTTAAGGTTGGATGTATTGATTAGATAGTGGGAATCGTGTGGCCTGCATTGGATCATGTCTCCTGGTTTTGCAGGAACACGAGCGTCATTTATATAAAAATCGATTTCACCTTCCAAGATGTAAAAGATTTCTTCGCATGTTGTGTGATAATGATTGGGAAAGTCCTGACCTGGTTTCAGTACTACCACACCAATATCGACATTGGGTCCTTTGGTCAAATATTTCGGACCATTGTCTCCAAAGCGATAGTCAAAATCTGACTCGTTCACTTTCTTCATCGTTTCACCTCCTTTCAACGTGATTGATATCCAGGTGCCTTCCACATGTGCGTGGTTGCCCCTTCGTCTGCAAGTTGAAGCTGCTGTACGTAAACCCTTCTCCACTTTTCATAGATTTCCAGATATTTAAGGTGATTGGATTCATCCGGTTCGTGTACCCGGTCCCACTTCACTACCTTCTCCGACGCTTCTTGTATGTTTGAATACAAGCCTGCACCAACCCCTGCATACAATGCTGTACCTAGGGCTGCTGATTCTTTGAAACAGGCACTTTCACTCTTATTCCTAATACATCTGCAAGCGTTTGACTCCACAGCATGCCTTTTGATGCTCCACCTACGAAAATCACTTCATCTGGATAAAAGGACGTTACTTCTTCAATCACTTTTAAGTTTCCTAGAGTAATAAGAGCAGCATTTTCCTGTAGGGACTTAAACATTTCTTTCTTCCCAGTCACTTGCGGGTCTAGGGTAAGATTAATGAAAGAAGGTGCCGCATGTCTCCAGGAATAGTAATTCATAATATCTGAAAAAACCGGGATGATTCCGTTCGAGCCGACAGGAACTTTCTTCGCTAACTCTTCTAATAATTCGTAAGGATCAAGGCCATTTTCTTTTCCTTTCACTACTTCCTCTTGGCAAAACGCATCCCTGAACCACCTCATGACCAGGCCAGGAAAGAAGGCGATGGTTTCAATTTGCCACAGATTGGGAACTGCATGGCAGTTCACCCTAATCCTCCCTTCCTTATCGATGAAGGGCTTCTTCGTGTTTACTTCCTGCTGCCAAAAGGAGCCCCCTGACACCACCGTTTGCTGGTCTTCAATCGCTCCTGCCCCCACTGTAGCCATTTGGGCATCTCCACCACCAGCCACAACTTTTGTTCTTCTGCAAGTCCTGTCAGTGCTGAAACCTTAGCCCCAACTTCCCCAATCACGGTTCCTGCCTCGTTCACCGGAGTAAAGAAGGCATCCTTCAGGCCACATTCCTTCAGATAACCAGAAGCCCACTTTCGATTGTTTAAGTCAAAGATCCCTGTCGTACATCCATTAGAAGGATCGACTTGAAGCGTCCCGGATAGTTTATAGAGAATCCAGTCATTCAGCATCGTCATGGAAGAAACTTCCTCGTAAACGTCAGGCAAATGATTCTTCAGCCATAGAATCCTAGGAATTGCACTAAGGGCAAACGTCTGTCCTGACAAGTGGTAGAGCTTTTCCTCCAGCTCCTCGTATGTCTGTTTCAAATACGAAACTTCTTCTGAAGCTCTTGAATCTACATTCGCACATGCCCAAATCTCGTCTCCACTGGCGTTATAGAGGACGATCCCCTCTCTCATGCTGGTCGCACTGATTCCTTTAATCTGCTTCGGATCCACACCTGTCTCTTTGAGTAAATCTTTAATACAGGCGATAAGTAAGGACCAGTTCGCTTCGTAATCAAATCCCATTGAACCTGGATATCTCTCATCAGAGAGATGTATCCATTCCTCCTGGGAGCAGCCAATCTGATTTCCATCTGTATCGAATAAAACAGCACGTAAACTTCCTGTTCCTGCATCAAATGCCAGAATGTAATCCATTTCTTGACCGTACCTCCATTTCCAATAATGATTTTGCCGTCTCTTCATCTGTGATCATGATGTGAACATACTCTCCTTTTAACGCACCATAAATCGCTTCCACCTTCTTCTTACCGCCTGCAACGGCAATGACATTTTTGGAATTCTTCAATTTGGATAGAGGGGTTCCAATCAATCTCGTATGATGAGGCAAGTCGAGTACCCTACCGTTCTTGTCATAGAATTGACCTAGAATATCTCCAACTGCCTGCTGCTGTTTAATGTAAGTAAGCTCATTGACGGTCATTTTTTCTTCCTGAATGATGGTGGCATCGGGATATACTCCGCCGATCCCGACCACATTGAATTTAGAGAGGTTGGCAAGATCCAGAATATCTTTTATGGAAGGTTCTAATAGAAAGCTCTTTGCCATTTCCTCTGAGGAAGCCAAGAATGGAGCCGGTATAACGTGGATCTCTTGAAAATTTTCCATTCCCCCATCCTGTGAACGGCGGCTTTGCAAATAGTAATTGACCCCTCCTGTCAGGGTGACGACAGATATGTTTCGACTCGCTTCCATAGACAGAAAATCCACTGTTTTGCTGATTGCTCTTCCCCAGCCGAGACCAATGATGTCATTTTCCTGCAGCTTATTTTGCAAATATTGTGAAGCCGCTCTCGATAAAGAGTCACTGATTTCCTTCTCTTTATATGGAGATGGAATGATAAATGCGTCCTTTACTGCAAAGATACGTTTGAATTCCTCTTCAATCGCCAGACAATTCCGATCATGTCCTTTTATATGAAACTGTACGATTCCTTCCCCCCTTGCTTTCTCAAGGAGACGGACAACCTTTGCTCTTGATATATCTAGTAGGTTGGCAATTTCATTCTGGGTCAGATTGTCTTTGTAATAGTACCAGGCAACTCTTATCAACATATTTTCTGCATAGATATCTTCATTCATTGATCTCTCACCCTCTGTACAATTGTTCGTTCCTCATATTTTTGTTCAGTCTTACGCAGAGTATATGGATACCTTAAGTGATTCAGAACACTAAAAAGAAAAAGTACCTTCAGGATGAAAGTACTTGTAATATTTTTGAATGCTACTGTGTAAATAAGTAAAAAGCTCCATAAATGAAATGAACATAATTTCAGCTCCAATTTTTTTGTTCGAATGAAAGCGTTTACTACTAACTGTAGGTGGTGAGAGTACATTGAAAGAACCGAATCACTCCCCTTTTCCGTGCCGTCAACATCTATAAAGCATTTTCCGGAAACTCCGTACTGAAGGGGATATCTTTGGATTTACACAAGGGGGAAGTCCATGCGCTGGTAGGTGGGAATGGGGCAGGAAAATCAACTTTAATGAAAATCATCACAGGATTATATAATTCAGATGCCGGCACTTTGGAGGTATCAGGGGAAGAAGTCTTGTTTTCCTCACCAGCAGATGCCCATATGCAAGGTGTTTATCTGGTTCCTCAAGAACCACTCATTTTCCCCAACATGACCGTCCAGGAAAACATTCTGATCGGACTCCCAGGGAAAAAGCACATACTAATTCCCAAAATCCGGAAAATCATGAAACAGCTCAATTGGAAAATAGATCTACAGCGAAGTGCCACTTCCCTCTCGATTGCTGAACAGCAGCTCGTTGAGATTCTTAGGGGGTTAACAAGGGAAGCCCAAATATTGATCTTGGATGAACCGACATCCACATTGACCTTTGGTGAGATTGATTCTCTCTTCCAAACGATCAAAACTCTTACCAATGAAGGACTTGGGGTTTTCTATATCACCCATCGCTTTCCGGAAATCTTCATGCTTTCGAATACGGTGTCCATTCTGCGAGATGGGTTGGTCTCAGCTCAGGGACCTACCGAATCCTTTACGTATGATTCCCTTCTTCAAGGATTGATTCCTGCCAATACAAAAGACCTTGGTCATGAGAACACAACTTTTGACTACACAGATTTAACCATTGATGGCCCAACAGTTCTATCGGTTGAGAACCTTTCCGGCTGTCGCTTTCAAGATATTTCATTCGAATTAAAGAAAGGTGAGGTCCTCGGTATTGCAGGAGTCGTTGGAGCTGGACGAACTGAATTAGCTGAAGCGATTTTCGGACTTACCAAAGTCACAGCTGGAGACATTTCTTTATGTGATGAAGGGATTAAACGATTATCGGTCAAGCAGCGAATCCATAAGGGCCTTGTCTATGTTCCTGAGGATCGAAAACTTCATGCGTCTTTTCCAATACGTCGATTCAAACAATATATCCTCCTCTCTGCTACATCTTTGAGGTTTCTTTATTCCATTTAACCGGTAAAAGACACAGCATCTACCTATAGAAAATTTAAGAATCAAAGCTACCGATGAAAAGCAGCTACTCAGTGATTTATCTGGAGGCAACCAGCAAAAAGTGGTGCTGTCTAAATACCTTGCGGCTGAACCGAAAGTGATGATACTTGATGAACCGACGAGAGGAATCGATGCGAGTGCCAGGCATGATATCTATCGAATTATCAAAGATCTTAAAGCAACAGGGCTCGCAGTCCTACTGATATCTTCAGACATGGAAGAGATCGAGAAGCTTAGCGATCGTGTTCTAGTCATGCATCAGGGGAAAACAGTGAGGGTTTTATCCAGTGAAGAAATCACAAAAGACGCCATTACGACCCTTGCCTTCGGTGCCAAAAAAGAGGAGGTGAGATAAATGATTCGGTTCCTTAAAATGCGTGAATTATCCATTGTTCTTTTAATGGTTGCTTATATTCTTTTTGTCGGGGCATTCAATCATGATTTTCTTGCTGGTGACTCCCTTTCCCTACTCGTCAAAGCGAGTGTCATCCTGATTGTCATGGCCATTGGTCAATCCTTTGTCCTTCTTACATCCAATATTGATGTTTCCGTCGGGTCAATAATGGGTTTGTCCGCTGCGGTTTGCGGGGTTCTTTAACTTCCGGATATTCTCCATGCTCATGGTACCCAAGTGATCCTCCTGGGTGCGGGAATCGGCTTTTTGAATGGAATCGGTGTTTCTTTCTTCCAGGTTCCTTCTATTATTATGACCCTCGGGATGCTTGGTGTCGTAAGAGGGAGTATGCTCCTTTATACAAAAGGGATGTGGATCGAGGATATCCCGAATTACTTCAAGAAATTATCCTCTCTCAAAATGGCCGGTATCACTTTGCCTGTGTGGATTGCAATACTTCTTTTAATAAAACCATTTCCTCTTAAAAAAACGAGAATCGGTCATACTTTTATGCTGTTGGTGATAATGCGGAAGGGGCAAGGCTTGTTGGAATCCCTGTTAAAAAGGTCACTCTGACTGCCTTTATCATATCTGGAATATCCGCCTCCATCGCGGGAATGTTCTTTGTCATGAATATAGGGTTTGTTCCCAATCAGACTGGAAGCGGTATTGAGCTTCAGGTCATTGCAGCAGCCGTGCTTGGTGGGGTCAGCCTTTCAGGGGGACTTGGGAGTATACTCGGCGCAGGAGTGGGCGCAATCTTCTTTACGATTATCAACTACTCTCTTATTTTCTTATTATAACTTCCTATTACAACTCGGCCATTTCCGGCCTGCTTTTACTTGTGATTGTCGTAGGTGATTCTAAACTGCAAAAGTATCTGAGAGAGAAAACGTTCAAGAAACGTGAGATTGAATTGATGAAACTCAAGTCCCACCAAGGAGGTGTTGAAAGTGTTACAAAAAATTAAGCTTTTCCTTATCTGGGAAACCTTTCTTACATTCTTTTTCATTTTCATCTTACTCACCTTTGGGCTAATGATTCCCGGATTTTTAGATATGAGTAACCTGCTATACAGCATCAATGATTTTGCCTATATCGCGTTGGCTGCTATTCCTATGACCTTTGTCATCATTACAGGTGGAATTGATGTATCCGTCGGATCGATTATGGGCCTGTCTTCTATTACACTCGGTGTTTTGTGGATGAATGGTATGAATATTTGGCTTGCTCTTTTTATGACATTGCTTGTATCCGTGGGTGCAGGATTCGTCAACGGTATCATTGTAGCCACTACTACCGTTCAGCCTCTTGTCGTAACCCTTGGCGGAATGTTCTTATTCTCTGGTATTGCCCTCGTTCTCTCCGGAGGTTCAAGTGCTTCTGGTTATGAAGGGATAAGTGGATTTCCAAACACATTCGTTGAACTCGCAAACGGTCAGCTTCTCGGAATACCGAACTCGGTTTGGGTTCTGTTCTCGACGATAGTTCTATTCGGTGCCCTTCTCCACCTAACTCGTTACGGTCGTAACGTCTTCTTAGTTGGAATTAATATAAAAGCGGCAAGATTCAGTGGTATTTCCACAATATTGACCCTCATGAGCACTATATTCTCTCAGGGCTTGGAGGTGGTATCAGCGGCATCATCCTCACATCCTATTTCAGTTCAGCACGGTCCGATCTCGGAGCAGATGCAGTATTGCCGGTCATTACGGCGGTGGTACTCGGCGGGACCAGTATTTTCGGTGGAAAGGGAAGCATCTTTGGCACTGCGATTGCAAGCCTGATAATCGGTGTCATGCAGTACGGACTCCAAATGGCAAGCATGACAAGTCAACAAACCAGCGTTGTTATCGGTCTCATGTTAATTTTCTCGGTGCTGCTCAGAAATACGAATGGGCAAGGCTTCAAGAGAATCTTCCAACATGTGTCTAGTTTAAGTGATAAAAAGGGAGGAATATAAAGTGAAACATGTTAAACCAATTGCTTTATTTCTGTGTATTCTACTTATTTTGGGATCTTTAATGGCTTGTGGAAACTCTGATGAAAAAGCTTCTGGCGATGGAGGTAAAAAAGATGCCAAGCTCGCCTTCATCCCTAAATTAACAGGTGTGGGCTTCTTCACATCCGGTGGTCAGGGTGCAAAAGAAATGGCGGATTCCTTAGATGTAGAATTAAAGTATGATGGACCTTCTGAAGCTTCCGTATCCGGTCAGGTCAAATACATCAATAACTTTGTGAACCAAGGCTATGACGCATTGATGATCTCTTCCGTATCGGTTGATGGACTAAGCCAAGCACTTAAACGTGCGAAGGAAAAAGGTGTAAAGATTATAACGTGGGATTCAGATGTGAAACCAGAAGATCGTTCCTTCTATATCAACCAGGGAACACCAGACCAACTAGCTGAATTACTAATTAAAATGACTTCAGACCAAATCGGTGATTCTGGTAAAGTAGCCTTCTTCTACTCAAGTCCCACTGTAACAGACCAAAACCAATGGGTCACCAAAGCCAAAGAAATCATCGCAGAAAAATACCCAAACTGGGAAATCGTCACCACTCAATACGGTGAAAACGATGCACAAAAGTCTCTGACTGTTGGAGAAGGTATCCTGAAGACTTACCCTGACATCGATGCCGTGATTTGCCCTGATGCAACTGCCCTCCCTGCCATGGCCCAAGCAACAGAGAACCTGGATAAAGCAGGCGATGTCGTCGTCACAGGCTTCTCTACTCCGAACGTTATGCGTGACTACGTCAAACGTGATACAGTTAAACAATTTGGATTATGGGATGTTAAAAAGCAAGGAGCCCTCGCTGCTTATGTAGCCTATCTTATGACGGTCGAAGGAAAAGAACTTAAGGTAGGAGATGAATTTGAAGTACCGGAAATTGGCAAGGTGAAGATCGAGCCAAATAGTATTCAGGGCTATGATTACGAAGCTGAGGACAGTGGAATCATCCTTTTACCAGAGCGTGTGGTGTTTACTAAGGAAAATATTGACGAGTTTGATTTTTAAAATAAAGATTACTATCTAAGATTTTATGTGAAATAAAAGGTTTGATAGACATTGCCCACTGGCATTCTATCAAACCTTTTCTAGAGTAAAATAATTTATTTTACTTATTTCTATACCATTCCTAAATTAAAACATATCAAGTTACTTAAAATGCACCCCAATCCATGATAACCCCAATTGTCAGGAAGATAGATCCCATAAATATCTAAATTAACAATAACGGTATCATAAACCTTCCTCTTAGTCAAGCCTTAGAGGAGCAATAAACTCAAGGGAATTTCCGTGGATCCTGAAAATAAAGACAAGCATGAGCTTGTGGATTATTTGGCAGAACAAGAGGTTGACGTTCTGGTGAAAATCCAAACGTTTCCCTCACCTCTATTCCTCTTTCCTTTAACCATTCTTTCGCAACGATGATATCCTCTGCTTCAACATAAAAGGCAATATGTCGAATGGACGGGTGATACGGTATGGTTACTTGATCAGTCTCCTCCCCGCTCTTCCCGGTCTAGATCCTTATTACTGTCCACTCTCTGGATTGATATGATATCCTTCGTAATGGTATCATTATCTGTTGTTAATCCTTCTGAAAAACCTTGCAAATCCAACAAATGAATTTCTTTTCGTGGAGCACTTACAAACGTTCCTTTACCCCTAACAATTTTTAGCGTACCTTTCTCTAAAAAAACACGATTGGGAGCCTGAGGGACAGTTCCATTGGCTCATGATAGACAGGGAAACAAGTGCTTCGCCTTAAGATTTGAAACCTTCCCTGATAAACACCACATCAAAAAATAATGTGCAGTCCCTTAAGACTATACATTATATTTGGATTTCACTATTCACTTCGCTTTCTAATTAGTCCCCATGCTGTCTATGCTTTCACTGACTCCAACACCCAGTGTTCTTTCAGGGTTTGCTGTAATGTACCCTTTATCTCTACTAGGCTGTCAAATGACACTCCTGAATCAACTATTTTTCTGACAAGCTCTACGCGCAGCCCTGTAAGGATCGGTTTGCACCCCATCATATTCATTCCATTTAAGATCTTCTCAAATTGAAAAATGACATCTAGTTCCATTTCAGCAATACCCGACAAATCGATTATAATGGTTTGCATTTTCAACGAGCTGATTTCCATCAACACTTTTTCTTCCAATGCTTTGACGCGGTAAGTATCCATCATTCCTATCAAAGGCAATACCGCAATCGAGCTATTGATCGGGATGATCGGTACTGATAGATTTTCCACCAGTTTTTTATGAGATAATAGCTGTTCATCTTTGTAATTAGAGTAACGGATAAAGAAATTATTCAGGAATTGATCAACGTTATCATTAATTCTTTTTTCCAAGTCAAAGAATTTCTTTTGTGGAGAATCATTATCTTCATTCTGTTGATCATATTGATAAAGGAAAGACCATAAAGTTCTCCTTATGGCATGGACCCATTCCAGTTTGAATGCAAGTGTAAGAGAATGCTGTGCCCAAGCAATCCCTTCTACTTTAGCAAATTCAATCAGCTCTTCTTCTCTGTTTTCAACGATATAGTAAGCTAACATTTCTGCATTCTTTAATAGATCAATATTTCCTTTTTCAAGAATTTCATTGATTTTGCTACTAACATTTACAGCTTCAGATAAGAGTTTCTGTTGAAAATCCTCTCGATTAGCCTTAAGGAAATCCGTTACACATTCCTTATTCAGGAATTTGTTACTCATAATAACACGCTCCTTTTTTATCTGATTATATCCCTTATTCGTGTCTATGAATAAAAATCCTTCTATAAAAAGGGGGAAATGTAAAAAATTCAGGAAATAGAGAGACGGATTCAGTGCTCCCCTTCCCTTCGCTTTACCAGTAAAAAACCCAGATCCTATTGGTTCTGGGCTTTTATATATGCTCTATTACGCCATTTAGAAATAAAATAAGTTGTCAAAAATAAGATCATCCCAACCTTATTAAACAAGAAATATACGCTTACCACGTCTCCAAATGTATAAATTGGATACATGCCGCAAAAGAGCAAGGTTGGGAAAATCGTAACCAACATGACCAGATAATGAACGGTGATTTGTTTCAAAAATCGCCACTGGTGAATTTCATAGATGACACTTGCCAATCCCAGAAAAAAAGCTATTACACCAAGGAACAAAGTATGGTTCGAAGTAGCGGTTGACCCTTGAAATGTAAGCCATATCGAAATGATGAACAGGAAAATAAATGGGACGATACCTCTAACCAATCCTTTTTTTAATAGATTCATTGTACTTTCCTTTCTTTGTTTCTTCTATTGTTTCAGCGTTGCAGCCCAGAATAAATGGTAAATAGGTGCCACCAAACAGATGACCAATAATACCATGGTGATTGAATAAGGCAAACCTGACTTCATTCCAACCGCATCTTTTAAAAATGCTTCATTAGCGAAAACAAAGATAAGAGAGCCAAGATATTGAATGAGAACCAATACTCTTTCAGCTTTTCCATATTGTCTATTTTTGTTTTCCTCTGTTAGGTGAATATAGTTCAACTTTTCCGGTTTTTTGGCTAAGAAACCAATAAGGAACCAGGTTAAAATGCTAACAATCGGCATTAGGAACAGGAAGTATTTTGAACCCCAGTGATCGGGTTCGCCTTTACTAAAATGGATAGCGATTGTATTTGGTATCTCTGACCAAAGGGAAAATATATGAAAAGCATGATAGATAAGAGTAGTTGTTGAGATTATGATAAGAGTCCACTTAAAAGGCTCTATTTTCATTTCTACCGTCCCCCGTTGGTTTTTATAAAAACTCTCTTTCATAGAAGACTTAAAATGTTTCGTCTATAGACATATACGATTGATTCGTTGTTTCGTTTCATTATTTAAAGTAAAAATCAGTACTTATGAAGCTTAGAAGAAAAGATTAACTAGGGGCGGTTCTTATCCTACGTTTCACAGTGAACCCCACTGTGCAGTGGAGAATTTTTAATGACCCGTGTACCCTTTTATAGAAGAAAGGTAGTGTGGGAACATTCCCCGCTCTTCCGAATATCAGGGTAGTATCATCGATTAATTTCAATTATAATAGACAAGGTGAGAAAATCAACAATTGTGAATAGTTATCGATATTCTCGTAACATAAAAGTTCGACCAAACAAAGATTGATCGTATTGCAAACTTGAAAAAAATGAAGGGTTTGAAAATAATGTGCAAGGACTCATCAATACAAGGACTCATGTAATAGAAGAGTTCGGGGGTGATTTGAAAGAGATAAAGGAAACGGTTAACAGAATCGAATCATCTCAAACAGAAGATGTCATTGCTTTGTTAAAAGTAGGCAACCAACGTTCTGAAACCGACTTTCATTATCTGAACACAAGAATAACAGATATCGATAAACGGGTTTTCACCCTTGAGAATCGAGCTGAAGGGTAACCGTCATTTCCCGATACAAACGTAATGACGATTACCTTGTCCCTACTTCTATTTTCCCTCTCACCATGATCCACACTTCATTTCTTCGGTTTTTCTTTTGTTAGACTTCCCATCAATAATACCCAAAAACGGTGCCTGACTTCCTGGAGGTCAGGCACCAAAATAATGCTCAGGGATGGTTCTCAAATATGATAAACGAATGTTATCGTAATTTTCAAAATAATGGAACGGTCATTGTTGAAAATAGACTCGCGAATCAACCGGATTTCCAACCTGATGTGGTGAAAAGATGCGACGTTATTATATGTACAGTGATTTCTCTAAATCTTTCATTATATGATTCTTCGTTATACGTTTTCCTTTTCCATGAGATGCTCAACCTCTCTGTGCCCTTCACTAAAAAAGAAGAGTCTCGAGAATAGGCACCTTTTTCAGCACTAGGAAAATCTACGCTTATTTAGTCTTCGAAACTTGTTTTTTTCCGAAAAAGTAACTACTAGTCCCCAGCATAAACCCGCCCAGAACACTTATGAGAGTCCCTATACTTCCCCAGTAAGCTGACAAATAGATTCCGAGCATTAACATCACCAAACCGACTATAAAAAACAACATACCTGTTTTCATGTTTTCCCCCCTTACCCTTCATTCCAATTATTTCAAATCACCTACCTTTTCACAATCCTTTTCTCACACATAAAAAAGCTCCTCACCTAATAGTGAGAAGCTCCATCCTTACCTTCTTTGTTGCATATTAAACCTCTGACCAACCAAATACCCACTTGCCAACACAAAGAAAATCAAAAGCAGCCACGCGAATCCATCGGTAAACCCCATGCGTTCAATCGCGAAGCCGAATAACGGGAAGCTGATCATGATGACGAAACTTTCCATCAATCCGATCAGGGAAAGGAAGGTAGACCTGATGTTGCTGTTCAGAAATTGTTGCACGAATGAGCTGAAAATTGGTTCGAACAGGCTCAAAAGCTGAGCAAGAATCAGAAACGAGAACAGAATCGCCCAGTCCGTTGCAAAGATGAACAGGATGAAAAACACAAGAAACAGTCCTAAGCCGTAATAGAGGATATGGAAGAATGGGAATCGTTCCTCCACCTTGTATGCAATCTTCGCCATTACGACCCCCAGTAGTCCCTCAATCGTAAACACAGCTCCCACGACCACTGAAGAGTAGCCCAATTCCACGAAGTATTCCTGCCCGTAGAACACCATGATCACCATGACCGAACTTGCTAAGATAAAAAGAACAACAGGGGCGTGAATCACCTGATTATTCCTCCACACCTTGATGCCTAATCGGAATTGATGAACCCACTGGGTATACCACCTTCCACCAATATCCTCTGTCTTCTCACGTTCCGGCTCCTTCATGAACAGCAGCGGAATCACTGCAAGGACATGGGTGAAGATGGTGGAGCCATATACCCATTCCCAGCTAACCTCTGCCAGGAAGCCTCCAAGGAATTTGGCAAGGCTCAACGATAAGAGGGAAATGGCCGTCATGCTTCCGATCACCCTCGTATAATCCTTTTCACGTTTTTCGTTTTTCAACGTGTCATACGCAAATGCCTGCTCGGCTCCCGAGTGGAGGGTGACCATGAGTCCCATGGATAAAAAGGCTAGCGTAAACATCGAAAACGACCCGCTCAACAGCATGAACAGCCCATATAAGAGACTGAACACATTCCCGACCACAAGACTGATCTTCCTCCCATACAAATCAGCAATCATCCCTGTCGGAACCTCAAACAGTACGATGGCCAAATGGAGAAAAGCTTCCAATAGGCCGATTTCACCGAAGGTCATTCCCTTATCGCCAAGATAGATGACCCACAAAGCCCGGTCGAAAAATAACTGAGCAAAAAATAGATAGAAATATAGCAGATATATATTGTTTTTTGTTTTAATCATTGAATGTCGTCCTCTCTTAAACATAAAAGGTAAAAAAAGCCACAGGGGATCATTCCCCGAGGCTTTCGCTATTATCAGGAAATCATACGTTCGTTCACATTGATGGTATATCAGCTAAAATAGGACAGACTTGTCCCGAGGACGGCTGAAATTCCAATAATAGACATCATGAAGATAAGGTATTTTTTCTTAGCTTTGATGTCTACAGTGAACGTACGCATGATTTTCCCTCCTTTATATTTAAGATCATTTATATTATATATCCCACTCCCATTCTAGACAAGTGGAATTCTGCTTAGAAGTGAGAGCGACGGTTATCATTCTTCTCTACTTTTCATTTAGAGTCTAATCCACCTCCATCATGATCATAAACCTTGACTGCTATAAGATTAGAGAATTCTGCAACATACCCCTCCATTAATTTTTTTAAGGTTCGACACTGTGGTTATCGATACTTATAATAATTTCTATAAAGCTAAAAAATGGCACCTGCTCCCAACATTACCGTATTAGGGGCAGGTACCTATATTACGTCTGGGTCAAGTCGCACTTACTTAGAGATCGTTCCCTTTGAATCGAGGAGTAATCTAAAAGAAATATTCCTCCTGGTTAGATAAACCGCATCGACTTACTTATTTTCCATAACGGCAAAATAGTTTTCTTCATGATCAGCAAAGTTAAATACCCTGCCAGTAGGCATATTGACGATTTCCCCTACTTTGATCTTTTTATTCGACAGATTAGTATACAATTCATCAAATTGATCTGTGAAAAACATTAAAGAAGGTGTACCCAGATTTAATCCAGGTGACATTTTTTCAACGAAATCCTTATTGTGCAGAATGATGCTTGTTTCTGCCTCTTTAGTTGGAGCCACTTCTATCCATCTCATTCCTTGACCATTGTCTTCCTCATTCTTTACGCTAAATCCTACTTTTTCTGTCCAAAATTGTACCGCCTCATCTTGGTTATTGACATACAACATGATTTGACCGAGTTTATTTATCATTGATTTTTACACTCCTTTAGAATAAGTTAACTCTGTTTCCATGATTTCAGCTGCGTCCATGAACGTTCTTTATTTCAGCAACTGAAGAGCTTCTTCCAAACGTTCCCACGTTTCAGTGATTCCTTGTATCATCCCCATGTCCGTAACGGTCTTAAGGGTTTCTGCCGAAGAGTAAACAGAACGGTTGATCAGCTTCGTCTTGTTGCCCATTTCGATGAATTCCAATGTAACTTCCGTTGATGGCATGTCTTCGTTCGTATTGCCTTCAGAATCCGAGAAAGAATCGACGTAGACGATTTTTTCCGGTTCGATGATTTCTTTATAAACCCCTTTCCCCCAAGATTCCATCCCGAAGAATTGACCTTGGTCTGGATCAACGCATTTCATGCAGTAATGCCAGACACCGCCCGGTTGGAAATCCACACGGCATACAGGAAGCTCCCAGCCCCTTGGGCCCCACCAACTTCTGAGATGCTCGGGTTCTTTAAACATCGTGAACACCAGGTCACGCGGTGCATCGAAGATCCTCTCGAGCACAAGCACCCGGTTATCCTCCACTCTGGACAGTATTTGATTGTTGTTTACCATTTCGTTTCCTCCATTTCACATGAATTGATTAAGTGGCAAGTGATAACATCAAGCTTGGGAAAGTAATGATCTTAAAACGTGATGGCCTTGATCTCAACAACTTGGCAAAAAAGTAACCGATTGTAGTATTCTTCAGAAAGTCCTTAACTCCTTCTGTCTTTCTTCCTGCATTTCCAATTTTCTCTAAACACGACCTCATGAACATGGCAGACCGATAAACAACTTCCGATTATTCGTCATCTACTTCCTTTTGTTTCACTTTGTGCAGGTAATCCTCCAAACGATCAAATCGTTCGTTCCAAAGGTGTTTATAAGAATCCACCCACGTATCCAACTCTTTAAACGGCTCGGGTCTTAGCTTGTAGTAACGTCGATTGGCGATTGGCTGGACTTCGACGAGACCTGACTGGTTCAATACTCTGAGATGTTTTGAAACTTGCGGCTGGTTCATTCGTAGTTTGTCAGTGATATCCCCCACTGTAAGAGGTCCATCACGCAGAAGTTCGACTATTAGCAAGCGATTTGGCTCGGCGAGAGCATTTAATATGGTTTTCATATTTACAATATACTCCAAAAGGAATATTCCCGTCAAGGAATATTTAAATTATTTTGAAAGAACCTCGTCCTCTGCCTTTTGTAATTTCTCCATGTTTAAGCCGCCTCCCTAAATAAACTTTATTAAGAGAATAAGAAAAGCCTTGGAACTATTCCAAGGCTTTATTTAACGGTTTGGTATATTAGATGACTGCTTTAGCTGATGTACGTACAAATATCCATTTCCGCCTCCAATTGATTAACGATAAAGGATAGTGTTGACGGTGAGAAGTACATGGCAGGCACTTCGTTATCATAGGTGAACAGGGGAGGGATCCTATTCTACTTTCGCATCTCCTGAAAAAGTAAAGGTGGTTTGGGTAGAGCGGGATCGTTCCCATCTACTCCCCGTTCACTTTTTTTAGGTTCGACACTGAAAACATATGAAAAATAGGATCAGACAAAGATGGCCAAGGGAATCTGTCCCCTTGACTACCGCTTATACTGATTATCATTTTTAACTTAGCAAACTCCCCTTTACCCAAGCACGCTCCCGAAAAGGTCCGATTGGTAGTTGAATCAAGGTAGTTTGTGCCTCTGAATCTAGTTTGTAAATTTTATCCGTCAACGTGGTATCAAACCCAAGCAGCGGGTGTCCACCAAATCCGGAGGCTGACGAGGCCAAAAGCAACTGTTGTACAAGCATTCCAGCTTCCATTTGCATAATCCTGTATCCTCTGTATCCCAGGGTGTCTTTATAATAATCTTTGTTCCCAATGATATGAAGGCATAGCGGCACCTGAAGCAAATTCACGTTATCAAGCGACAAACCTGATTGCAGCTGAAGACGATAATCCCCTGTGCAGATTTCCCGCAATGAATGGCGGCCGCTGTCATATACGTATGCGCCATTTGGTACACCTTCTACATTATACAAACAGCCAAAAATAGAAACACCAGGTTCTTTGCCGGAAAAAACGTCGTCTAAGTCACTTCGAAAAGTGAATGACTGAGTTGCTTTTTTCAATATTGTCCCGAGCAACCGCTGACTGACTTTACCCATGACAAAATCCATTTCGGGGGAATAGCGATGTTTGCATGCTTCAGCAAAATCATACGTAAAGGACTCGATCTCTGGCAGATGAATTTCTTTTTCGCCTGCTCTAAAAACCGGTTGTTTTCTGAGCTTTTGAAAAGCGACTGTTGAAGCAATTTTGGAAGCTTCATTCACCGCTAGTAACATAGGATACTCTCTAATCCTTCCAGACCTTTCGTAGATTTCTACAGATATAGGAGGCAGCTCCTGGCATAATTCTTCAGCGGTTAACGTCTGCTCCATTCCCCTCCCGTTTCCCGCCCAATTCGTTGCAGCAACCGAAAGCGGGATGACGGTATAGACGTTTTCTTCTTCCTCGGTCAGTCCCAGCAACCGGTTGATCGCTGAATCCAGAAATTGAACATACACCCCTGACTCCAATCCAAATCGTTTGGCTGTTTCTAGTAACTGCCCCATCAGAACTCCCCCATCCAGCCCCTGCAGCCGATAGGCAAAGTTATTGTATTTAAAAAAGTTTTTCCAAAATCTTGTTGAGACAAAGGCAGTGCCAAAACACGTTGAGATTTCGCAGCGATTGCCGAGTGCCCGTTCTAAGTACGAATCGAAATTCCCTTCCCGGAGTAAGACGAGGCGATGGTGGGCGACATCATAATGGTAGATTCCATCCTGAAAATCATCCAGCTTTAAATAGATATATAGTTCATTCGGATACAGCGCCCCTCCCGATGGAGCAAACCGCCGATAGGAGTGGATGGGGTAAGAATCCTGCTCCTCGGAATCTTGAGGATGCACAGACTGGCTTACCTGGGTAATGCCATAGACATACCAGAGAAAATGACCGATTCTTTCTAAATTGGGTTTTAACGACGGCCTGCTCTCGGTGAGTGACACCGGTACTTCTGCAGATAATGGTACAACCGGCAATCCCCGGTACAGCTTATAAGGAAGAGGCGCATCCTCCCAGTCCACTGCCCAGTTTGGCTGATTGGCCCGATTGATATCAAATTGAAGATTGTGCAGAAATTCTTCCAGATTCATCCTCCTTACCTCCTCATACCCTAAGGAAACGGATGCGGTTTTTGATTCAGCTGCTCAAATGTCAATGGCCGGTCGGCATATCCCAGTTCCGCCGGGACGTTAAGGACCCTTTCCAGTCCTGTCAGACGGGTAAGATGATGCCCGAATGTCATTGGGATCATGCCGGGAATCAAGACTTTCACGCAGTAAAGTCCGTTCTTTTCCAGTTCAGGTGCGGTTTGGTCAACGACAATGACATCAAGGTTTCGGCTCTGAAACGTTGCAAGAATATCCTTCAGGTCATCGGTAAGATCTATGTGATCAGACTTCCAATTGAATTCCTCCTTGAAACTTCGCAAAGACCGGCTGCCATTCTGTAAAAAGGTGAAACGATCTTCTGCCTCGGGCAATCCGTAAAGCATGCCATGATCATCCATCTGCCCTACGAGGGAATCATCGTAAAGCATTTTTTCATATTTCTCCTTGTTCTTCTCCAATTTTTCATCAAGATTCAGCATCATCCCGGCAAGCTCCTGAATCGCACTTTTTGCCGCTCTTACAGGATCCAGATGGGCACCTGCCGCGAGGATAAGATTCAATCCTTTATCCTTTCTGTTTTTTGCCATCGCAAAGACGCTTGGAATTCCGTGCTCCATCGTGGAGTTATATAAATATAGATCATACCCTGCAATTGCCCGCATCCGATCAATCATTAACTGTAGCTCCTCGTCCTCTGCGGTAAGAGGATCAAGACGGGGCAGGCTGAGCTGTGCATACCAGGTCAAAAGGAACGAATCCCGTTCAACGACCTCCATGATACCGTAAAAAATCGCTTCTTCCCTGCTTCCACCAAGTGCACAGCCATTGGACGTTTCATAGACAAAACCAGATGAACCGCAGCCCAGACTGTAATAGCCAAGGAGCTCAGGGACGAGAATCGGCCGCTCTTCGATGAGTGAATAACCCCATACCCAGTCTATAGCCCCGTCTGGTTCAAACTTTTCAAATGGAAAACCTGGCATTGCATACTGTTCGTCAGTGTGCACACCGACCTTTAGAGGATGAAGTGCATATTCCTTCAAGTTTCGGTAGCTGTCATGAATGACTGTCCGTTTGCCGCGCGGCTCTAATCCGCAGTGACGCTCCAATCCTTCAAGAATGGCTGTCAATTCGCTATCTGAGTAGACTTGTGTCCGTCCAGCCGTCCCTTCATCCCCGGAGAACATCGGCATATTGACACTCGCATCGGCAAATGGCGTCACCAAGTCATACATCTTTGTGTTAAAAAGTCCGGTCCGATTATCAAGATAGTCTGTTATAAGAACGTTTTTCAGTTCATCCAGGGGAGTACAGCGGAAACTTCCGGCATGGATCTTCGGGCTCGGCTGAAGGGACACACGTGCTAATTCTTGAGAATCGTCCGGAACCCTGCTGCAAACCTGGCATAAGGAGTCGGGAACGAAGGAGTGCCATGAGCTGTTCAACGTTTTCAAGTCGGTTAAACATAGCTGTCCTTCGGAATATGCCTTTTCACCCTCAAGCACCCTGCAGACTTCTGCTGAGATGATGTGAGTCATATGCAATATACCTGAATTCGTAGCCCATGGGTCTTTCGTTATTCCACCGTCTTCAGCAAGTTTCTCCTGTACCTCCCGCATCTCATGTCGTTCCTTTCCTCCAAGGAGACGTCGCAGATCGGCACATTGTGAGCATCCCGGTGTGTGGGGGCGAACCAGAGGCCCGATGATCCCCTCTCCAAACGAAACGAAGCCCCTCAGCCATGGAACCTGAGACTCCCTCATTACTTCCTCTGCCTTTTGATGAACAGCTGGATTCCACGCATCACCCAATACCAGCACCAAGTCTGCAGGGCATCTTTTTTCAATGTTGTTTTGCCGGAAAACGGGATACCGGGCTGAAATTTGCGCACATACACGGTCTGCAAGCAGTCCCTCACCCACAATTACCACGAAAGCACTCATTACATATCCTCCTCTCGCAGCAGCACAGCAAAAACGCCTTCCAGCTCCTGTTTAAAAACAGGTTCAATATCCAGTTCATACACCACTACCTGCTTCTGATTCCATTTCAAGGTTTGGATTGCTTCTTTCAGATTTACAGGCTGGAACCTATCTTCACTAGCCGGAATGGATATTCTCTGCCCATTCTGTTCCTCTAAAGTGACGACAACAGGGTTTGCGTCGAAAGCATCCGTATCGTTCTGAGCTTGAAAGAGTGCATGCTGCAGAGAGTTCCTCAGCGCCATGGTGATCGTGAAACCGGTATTTCCATACCAGCCATTCTTTCCACGAACATAGATGACAGGAAACCCAGCCAAATCCTCAGCTAATCCGATATCAGGCTTTCCTTGCATCGTGGTCAGTGCCTTTAAATAAAAACCGCATGTTTCATCCTCAACGTCGTCGAATTCAAGACGGGAAATGATACTCTGTTGAACCGATTCTCTTTTTCTCAGCTCATCAGTCAAACATTTATGAAGACCACGTCCAACGCATTCTGCAAACGTCGCTCCAGCTCCCATGGCCATACATTCATCTGTCTCGTGAGGAACGATCAAACTAGCTAATCTTGAAGCGTATACCTCGATTCCTTTCAATCCCGCTTCCCGTCGTGCGTCTTCATGGGTCAATCCACTGCAGATCACCTCATCCAGCAGTTCTGCCGGACCCTCAGACAGTACATCGACTGGCTGGACACGGCATTGAGCTAAAGGCAGCTGTTTGGTATTTCCTTCCTCCCACACATGGAAAACCCCAGTCTCTTTTGACGTTAGCAGACTGAAGAAATATAGAATTTTTTCAGGGTTGGATCTTTCTGAAACCTGTTCCAGCCGTGTTTCTGGACTCTTGACAGCTTCAGCTTTTACGTTTCCAGTCTCTTCGGGATGTGGTAAATATGAATGCCAGCTTCCTTCAAGAGTTTCTGTATCCAGCATAAAGACCCTATTTCTCTGATTGGATTTTGCCACTCCAGTTACCTCTTTAAATAATTCAAAGACAATCATGTTCGCAAGCATAGCTCCAGGGATGGCCGATTGGGCAGGAAACTGATTTTCTTTTCGTAATGCAGGAGGGTGAATGCGCCTCCATGCAGATTCCCAGCCACCCTCAGAATCGGGATGAATGATGGGGCCGGCAATTCCTTTCTGCTTATGACATATCGCTGGAATAAACAATTTCTTATCTGTCCTGCAAATGGCTTGGAGGAGGTCCAAGTCCTCAAGGTTTTCTTTGTGAGTCACATATAAAATCGAATCGAAAACCTTTAGGGTCTCACGCCATCCATCTTCACTGAATCCGACTTCCACGAGCTCTACCTCCGGATCTGTTTTACGAGCATGGTCCACAAGCTCCTTAAGGCGGTCTCTATTCGTAGGTACCTCATTGTTTATGAGCACCTGCAGCTTTGCCAATCCAGATTCAATCAAGGATGAAACCAATGAAGTCAGAAAAGGACCGGACCCGACTGCCAGGACAGTGGCCCGGCGGTAGGTCTCAAACCGTGAAGCTCCCGAATCTGCCAAACTATCCACAAATTCGATTTGGGATGCGAATTTTTCCACTGCATGTTGGGGTAGCTGGTGTGGCAGGTCCGTGCTTACGTCCCGGACAAATCCATTTCCAAGCAATACCTTTGCTATATCCATGACCCTGATCTTATAAGGTCCAGGCAGTCCATTCGTCAAATACTCAAGCGAGTACTCCCCATTGAACATCGGCAGCAGCTTCTCAACCCATTGATCAATCCCACTCCCTTCCATCCGGAAAGAGCATTGGTTATTCCTAAAATAGACACCCCTGTTTGGTTCAGGGAGGTAAAACGTATCCCTCTTTACTTTTAAACGCATAGAAGGGTCCAACTTCTCCATATCGCTCCTCCTTCCTTCCGCTAATCTCAACTTGTATTTAGGCTGTCATTACCATCGTATGACTCTCAATTTGTCCCTTATGTTATATGTAAAGAATAAAATAAAGACCCCTGCACTGACTCATGCAGGGGGTGCTACTGTTAATCTGAAAACGATATTCTAAAAGCTGATTAACGGCCGCAGCGTCCACATCTTCCGCAGCCGCCACACCTGCCGCCTCCACCACATCTTCCGCAGCCTCCGCAGCCTCCGCAACGGAAGCATCCACCGCAGCCAAAACAGCTAAAGACACATGAGAATCCAAAACAGCCTCCAAATCCAAGGAAAAGTCGTTCGTCATTTGGATCATACATGTTTTGATCCCAAGAAACAGGCTGCGTTGCCTGGAAATCACCTACATTCAGACTTTGAAGTTCATTGTAAAAATTATTCATTATCTTCATTACCTCCCAAACAAATTCCCCAATGGCTAAAAACAATCGATCTTTCTAAGATAAACATTCTGTCATTTAGGTAAATTCACTATAAATGTGAGCACTCCCAAACAATTTATGTCATCTTGCTGGGTATTGTTACTGATACAAAAGCCTATTTACAGGGGCAAGGCGTAAAGAAGAACACAAAGATACTCCGGTCAATGGACCTGGAGTTTGAACTCTGTTATAAAAGGAACCACAGGGACAGGTGCCGTGGCTCTTTCGCAAAATGGGACCAAGGGACCTGTCCCAGTGGATCCACAGAATTAGCCATCTTCCTTTATTGTTGGAAATTTAAGAATTCGTCTATATAAGGTGTTAGCTGTTCCATTCTTGCTATCAATTCCCTTACCACCTCTTCAAAGGATTTGTTATTACTAAGATTAATACGTAGAATGGAGTTACTTCCTGTTCTTAAGGTAAACACACTACCTTCATTAAATTCCTTTACAGAATGATGAAAAGATTCTCTTCGTTTCTTTCTGAGGAGTTCATACTCTTTGTATCCTTCTACAGTCGAATATTTATTTTTCGGCTTATAAGGGTTCGGTTCATAATGAAGAGCGAAATCTGAAACAGGTGTAAAGGTAAGCAGATCGACCGATAGTTCAAAATGAATATTAGCTGAATGCGGTGATAACCTGACTCCATTAAAATAATCCTGTTTCCAGTTATCTTTAGTGAATAAAAACACAGCAGCGTTCCTACCAAAACCCCCGGCTTCTCCAGACTTCATTTTAAAACCATCAGGCAGCTGATCATTGGCTTCTTGAAGCATATGTATCCAGATTAACTTCTTCTGTAAAGAATCTAGATTTTGGGTGGTATTTTCTATGTCATCTTCAAGTTTCACTTCCAGAAGAGGCAGGTAAAAATCCTTCAGCAACTCACTGTAATCGGTCATAATCCTTATCGCAGCTTCATCCCTCAATAACGTGTTCCAGTCAACATCGATAAACCTACGATAATCTTTCTTAGCAAAATTAAGATTTGCAGCAGCGGTGTATGGGTCCAAGGTCAAAAATAAAAACTGTACAGGAACATCCTGATCTACATTCAGGGAGGATAACAGTCTCCCTTTTCCTTCAGCAGAAGCATAGCGATTCGTTTGTTCAAAACCTTCCAAAGCTCCAAGTTTGTTCTCAATCACGAGAACCATATCTGTTGTTGTTCCGCTTATTTTAATAACCAAGTCAGGAGTGCCAATACCTTTTCCTAGTCCTACTCGGGTTTGAGCAATTACCTTTGAATCATTGCAAGAAACTTCGCAAATCGTTTCAACAAACCATTTTGCAAACTTTTCTTCTTTATTCATTAGATTGGCAATCATGTCAGTTATTACATCCTCACGATAGAAACAATTTAAGAGTGTGATTGTGTTCATTTGAGCTCCTTCATTTGTCTTTAGTTGATTAAACTTTTTCTGTAACAAGTTCTTCTTCAAAACACATATACCAATAGTAAAAATCATCTTGCTCACTAATAGCATTCCTAGTATCTTTTATTCCATCCGGGGGGTTAACAAGGGACGGATCCCTCTCTACCTTAAGTAGGGTGGGATCCGTCCCCATTTACTATAGTACACGAATGGGTAGCTATCACCAATTAGAGGTCCGTCCCTCTAATTCCCTTATTGCGCTGATCGCTCCTACTTTTGTACAAACCATGGCCCCTACGCGATTGCTGGTTGAGATGACGTTCTTTAATTCTTCGAAGTTCTTCAGGAGGGCTTTCGGATCCTGATAGTGATTGAATTGATGCAGTGTTGCCCCAACGAATGCATCGCCTGCTCCTGTTGAATCAATGGAATGAACGGGGATGCTCGGGACGATACACGATGCTTCTCCATTTGAAACCAGTGTTCCATCCTTCCCAAGGGTGACGGCTACCGTATTGGCTCCCAGTCTATGAAAAAGTTTGACTCCATCAGATAGATGGGCGAATCCAGAAATGATCTTACATTCCTCTTCGCTTACTTTGACGAAGTCTGCTTGACTGATGCACTGCTCTGCCACCCCAATGAAGTCCCCCACTCTCCCTTTCCATAAATCGCTTCGAAAGTTCGGGTCAAAGGAGACGAATTTCCCTGCTTCTTTGACCGTTTGGATGAAGGATAGGTACGCGGACTTTAAGGGATCATCCAGTAAGGCGGTGGCAGATCCAAAGTGAATGATTGAAGATTCCCTCCAGCTGCTTTGATGAAGCTCTTCTTTGTTCAGATTGGCGTCCGCCCCTCGATTAAACACGAAATCTCTTTCCCCATCTTCTTTCAATGATACAAATGCCAGAGTAGTAGGATGATGCTCATCAAGAAGAATGGAAGAATCATCAATGGTAAGATCTTTCATGGTCTTTTTCAAGAAATGGCCGAACGGGTCATTTCCTACTTTGCTTAGGAATCTGGCGCGTCCCCCAAGTGTGGTAATGGTGGCACACACATTGGCGGGAGCCCCTCCTGCTTGCTTGGAAAAATGTTGTCCTTGAGCCAGGTCTGTATTGATATCGGTACAAAAGAAATCGATGAGCAGTTCACCGATGCATAAAATTGAAGGGTCATTCATGTCTCGTCCTTCCTTTCCCCAGATAGTGGAAAGCTCGGTAACCAAGAGCTCTTCAACCTTGGCACCGCCTCCAATGGCAGTGAGGGAAAGGGTGTGACTCGTTCCCTTTGGAAAGATTAGATTAGTTAATACTCCCCGTCCTCCCTGTGCGAAGACCTCTAAGGAAGACGAGTCCAGGAATAACTGAAGGCTGAGCGTATCGTCCATTAATGCTACAGGACATTCGGAAATTCCCTGAAATGAATCCGAAAACTCGTGTTCTCCGGACTCAGTCCGATCGACCGATAGCATGTGGGTGATTCGATTGTACCGAATACTCGTTTTCTCATCGGATGAATGGTGGATCGTCAGACTGAACTCCTCTGCCTCTTTCAACGTTACAGCCAGATTCACTTCCACTAATTCATGATTCACATCCATTACGTATGCTTCTTCCGTTAGCTCTATCGCTTTAGTGATCTTTGATTCTTTCCTGATTCCGTTGATTTCGGATACAGGTTTTTGTAAAAGCTGAACACTATCTGCAGTAGAAATCAAGGTCAATTCCCGAGGCAGCGTCATGGCTCCTCTCCACGTTTCAGTCGGAACCTGGTTTGCATATCTCCAGTTGTTCATCCATCCAAGATAGATGCGTCTTCCGTCCTTTTCAGGTATATCGGACCAGCTCACTCCGGCATAATTGTCCCTTCCATGATCAAGCCAGAGAATGGTGTCCGCACCATGATGGTTGATGAACGTCTTGCCGTCAAAGTCCCCAATAAAGTACTGTGTCCTCGACCCTTCCTTGAAATCGGGATTGTCACCAATGCTCACCAGCATCACCCATTTCACATGATCGGGATTTCCGTCGACCATAAGTGGAAATAGATCCGGGCATTCCCATACTCCTGAATGGGAGCCTTCGTCCTGGCCGAATTCACTGGCGAACTCCCAATCGATCAAATTAGGTGACGTATAAATGGTAATCGTCTGACCTGTCGCCAGCACCATGACCCACCGTTCAGATTCCTCATGCCAAAATACTTTGGGATCCCGGTAATCGGTAATGTCTTCATCTGACAGAACAGGGTTTCCCTCATATTTCTCCCACGTCCTGCCTTGATCAAGACTATAGGCCAGACTCTGCCTCTGCCTTGGACGATCGGAATCCGGATATGTGTCCGCATTTGTATAAATGGCGACCAGCCCGCCGTTCCCCTTTTCAAAGAACCCCGATGTATTCTTCCAATCCACCACGCAGCTTCCAGAGAAAATAGCCCCATGCTCATCGGGATAAAGGGCGATCGGCAGCTCCTCCCAATGGATCAAATCACGACTAACCGCATGCCCCCAGTGCATCGGTCCCCACGTGGTTCCTTGTGGATGATATTGAAAGAAGAGATGATATTCCCCTTCGAAGTAAACCATCCCATTCGGATCATTCAGCCACTTTTCCTTCGGGGAAAAGTGAAATTGCGGACGATAGGTTTCTGAATAAAGACTCATTTTTTCTTGATAATGATTTGTCATAAGAATTCTCCTTTGCATTCGAAAGGCTGCACGATTGCCTGGGCAAGGTACAGCCTGAATGTCATTATGATTGGTTACGGTCATATCCATCCTGCTTGATTTTCAGCCACTCCTGTAATCCGAGGCGGTCGAGTTCTTTCAAGTAATCCGCCCATTCCTCATCGGCTTTCCCGTTGCTGATCCATTCCGCCTTCTTACGCTGCACATAAGCAAGCAAGTCGGTCTCGATCTTGGAAAGCTTATCTAATTCCTCAAGGGAGAAGAATACTTTTGGATAGATGTTATCCGCCTTCATATCCGGTACCATGACTTCCTTCATGAGCCCCAGTCTCCAGGCAGCATCATCCGGTTTCGTCGTCACGGTTCCGTAGTATTCATCCAAGATTGCAAGTGGTCCGCCGACGGATGTCTTTTCCCTGAGCTCAACAGGAGCCGTTCCTTCTAATGGAAGGTGTTTTAATGATTGACTGGCATTATCCATTTCGAAGATGTTCTGCTGTTTGTCATCTCCGTAGGTTCCCCAGTTATTTTGAACCGATTGAAGCGGGTTATAGAATTGATCGATCCATTTCGCCGTCAGTTCAAGGTTCTCGTTCGCACTCGTGATGACCATTTTGTTCCGGTCAAATCCCATTCCGTTCGTTCTTGCCACATTCTTCGTTCCATCAGGTCCTTCAAGGGCCGGCATGAGGTCGTATTGATCGTTCATACCGGTGATATTAGCTTTATCCCATGTGAAGTACATGCCGTAACGTCCTTCTTTCCCTTTCGACAGGTAGGTGTTCCAATCCTGTTCAAAGGCTTCTACGTCAATCAAATCTTCTTTATATAATCCATTTAAATAATTGATGGCATCCTTATACCCTTCTTCAGCTGCTGTCAGCTTCACTTCACCGTCATTTGTGACGACAGTGTGATCCCAGTTCTCACCGAGTCCGAATGAACCGAACAAGAAGGACACATCTTCACCTCCATGATTGATAATGAAGGACATCGGGATTTCATCGGCCTCACCGTTCCCGTTTGGATCCTGCGTCTTGAATGCTTTCAGGACTTCTTTCAGCTCATCAGTGGTTTTCGGCATTTCAAGACCCAATGTTTTCAGCCATTCGACATTGATCCATGGGAAGTCATCGACAGAGTGGATGCTTTCCTTTCCTGAACCAAGCTCTTCAATCCAAGGGAAAGAATAAATATGCCCATCCGGTGCCGTCATCATCGAGCGATATTCAGGCGCATCGTCCAAGACCTTTTTCAGATTAGGCATATGCTCATCGATCAGATCCTCAACAGGAACGATCGCTCCATCCTTCGCAAGCTTCAACAGCTCATAATCACTGTATCCTGCATTCATGATCGCGTCTGGAAGCTCACCGCTCGCGACAGCCAGGTTCCGTTTTTCATTGAAGGTTTCACCCGCTGTATAATTGGTCCAGTCGATCTTCACTCCCGTTTCTTCCTGGAGCCTTTTGAAGATCAGCTTTTCATTTGGATCACCCGGAGCAAGTGGTGAGCTGGAAGTCATCATCTTAAGCGTCACCTGTTCCTTTAATGGAAATTTCACATTTTCAAGTTCATAATTCTCAGAAGAAGCACTTTCACTGTTGTTGCTGCACCCGGATGCAAGCAGCATGCCTGACATCAGAAGTACCGACATTGCCTTCGTCTTTTTCCCCATTGTAAAACCCCCATTGATAAAATATAGATTATTTTAAAGATCCCACCATAACACCTTTTTCAAAGTATTTCTGGAAGAATGGATACATAATGATCAGCGGCAAGCTTGCTAACACGATGGATGAATACTTGATCATCTCTGAAATTCTTTGGAGTTCCGCTGCCGCCTGCTGATCAGCAATCATTCCCGGTTGTACCTCATTCTGGATAAGGATCGAGCGCAGGACGAGCTGTAACGGATACAAATTCCGGTCTTCAAGGTAGATCATCGCATCGAAATACGAATTCCATTGTGCAATGAATGCATAGAGCGCGATGACAAAGATAATCGGCTTTGACAAAGGAAACACGATGTTCAAGAAAATCTTGAACTCCGATGCCCCGTCGATCCTTGCTGCTTCCTTCAATTCATTCGGAATCGACTTGAAATACGTTCTTGCCAGGATAATGAACCAAACGTTGATGGCATTAGGAAGGATAATCGCCCAAATCGTGTTCAGCATCCCTAACTCCTTCACCACCATATACGTCGGGATCAACCCTCCGTTGAAGAACATCGTGATGAGAAAGAACACCATGATGAACTTTCGTCCGACAAGCCCTTCAGCCGAGAGGGAATAGCCGGCAAAGATGCAGACACTCACGGTGATGAGGGTGAATCCGACAGAATAGAGAATCGAGTTGATGAATCCTTTGACGATGGTACCGTCCTCGAAGATCCGTTTGTATCCCTCAAGCGTCCAATCAGAACCACTGATGAGAAATCCTTTTTTCACCAGAACATTCGGCTCAAGAACCGAGGATAGTAGAACGTATATCAAAGGGAACAGAACAATAATTACGATTCCCCCAAGCAGGATTTTGTTAATGAAAAGTATGAGTTTATCACTTCTGGTGTGTTGGTACACCTTGTTTCCCCCTTTCTATAAAAGGCCTTCGCCTTCGTTTAATTTCTTGACCACACGGTTGACGAAAACCAATAAGATGACATTGATGACGGCATTGAACAATCCTACTGCCGTGGCGAATGAATAGTCACCTGCCTGCAGCCCCCGCTTGTATACATAGGTCGAAATGATTTCCGAGGTTGGAAGATTCATAGATGTCTGCAGTAGATAGGCTTTCTCAAATCCGATCGCCATGATGCCTCCAGCAGCCAGGATGAACAGGACCGCCATGACAGGCTTCAATGTCGGAAGATCGATGTGCCAGATGCGCTGCAGCAGGGACGCCCCATCTACGGTTGCTGCATCGTGAAGCTGGGGATCCACATTGGCCAGTGCTGCCACATAGATGATCGATGCCCACCCTGCACCTTGCCAAACCCCTGACCAAATATAGATGCTTCTGAAGGCATCGGGATCAGACATAAACGAAATCGGCTTATCCGTAAATACCGACAACATCGCATTAATGGGTCCCGTAGGTGATAGGAAGAGAAAGATCATACCCGAGATGACGACGACCGAGATGAAATGCGGTGCATACAGGATGAGTTGTAAATTTTTCTTTACTCCTGCTTTTCTGAGCTGATTCAGCATCAGTGCAAGGATGATGGGAATCGGAAACCCGATCAGCAGCTCGAAGGAACTTAATTTCAACGTATTGATCAGGATATCCATGAAATTCGGAGACGATAGAAAGTCCGAAAAGTGCTTCAATCCCACCCATTCACTTCCATTGATCCCCCTGATGGGACTGAAATCCTTAAATGCAATGGATGCCCCGTACATGGGAACATACTTGAAAATGATCGTAAGAATGATGGCAGGTGCAAGAAACAAATAGAGAATATAGTTTTTCTTCATATAATTGAGCTTGGTTTTGAGCTTCGAATTTTTCTTTGTTTCCGTTATGACTGGTGTATCTGCCTTCGCAAGTTCTTGCAATCGTTTGACCCCCTTTTTATAAATCGCTTTGTTCAGAAACAATGACCCTGCCCATTTAGGTAAGGATGTCTGTTGAGTTCACTTTACTAGAATCACATAATGAAAACGTTTACTATTTTCGGATGAAACAGTTTAAATTTTTTGGAAGTTTACTGCACGAAAAAAGCCTCTGGCAGCTGCCAAAGGTTTCTAGTCCAAATCATTCAGTTCTTCATTTATCTTGTTTACTGCCTCTTCTGCAGAGGTATTGACGTCCTTCCCTCCGATTCCCACGTCTTCAAATAGCGCTTTGACTGCCTCGCTCACGACAGGATAGGCTGGGGTGATCGGTCGATTCCTTGAGTACTTTTGTGCCTGTTCCACGAAAATATTCTTAGGGTACTCATTGAACTCGGGAAAGGCTTCTGCCACAGAATAACGAGCCGGAACATCTCCGGTGATCTCCACATATTTCTTTGCACCTTCAAAGCTGGTAACATATCGGATAAACTCCCATGCTTCATCGGGATAGTCAGTTTCAGAGGAAATCCCAAGGGACCACCCTCCGTTTGGAACCGCCTGTTCGCTCCCTTTCGGCAGGGCGGTAATCCCAAAATCCTCACCCAGCCGGAAATCAGGGTTCATCATACTGAGACTCTCCACCATCCAGGAACCGAGGACCGTCATGCCGAGCTTATCGGTCTCCAACGCCTCCTCGGGGAGTTCGACCCTAGCTACCCGGTGTTTCTGATAGAGATCCTGATAAAACTGTAGGGCTCTTAGTGAAGCCGGGGAGTTCAAATAACCACTCGCTGTCTGATTGCTCGGATCCAGGACATCTCCTCCAAATTGCCAAAGAATCGGCATCTTGAAGTAGGATGGCGACTCCCCATCCGGAAATCCCTGGGCCGGGTCTATTCCCGTGATGTCAGGTGCTAAAGCAGAGATTTTCTTAGCTGCCTCGAGGACCTCATCCCAAGTCAACGGGTCATGTGGATTTTTGGAAGGGAGGGGAACCCCTGCTTTTTCAAACAAATGGATGTTATAAAAAAGAGCTACACTTGATTCTGCAATGGGTGATAAATAGATTTTATCTTCGTATGTGATCCCCTTCAACGTAGGGGTTGCGAGATCCTCAATATGACCATCTTGTCTCATATAATCATCCAAAGACAGCAGACCACCCGCACTTGCATAAAGGGCAAGAGTCGGCGTATCGATCGTCAAAATATCAGGTGGGTCACCTGCTGCCATCTCAGTTCTAAGCTTCAACTCATAATCCCCATAAGGGACAGGGACCATCTCCACTTCGATCGTGGGATGCTCCTTATTAAAGTCAGCCACCAGTTCTTCATACGCCTGATTCTCAAGCTCTGTCCCTTTGTTTCTCCAAAACGTCAGGTGGATCTTGGCTTGTTCATCCATCATTTCTCCGTCCTTATCACTGCCGGTTTCCTGGAATGAGGTAAAAGTGAAGATGCTGTAGATCCCGGCTGTCAACATGAGTAGCGCAGCCAATACATAGATGGCGGTTAATTTATACTTCATCGTGCCTCCCCCTTATCCACTGTCATGGATTTCCGGTAATCAAGTGGCTTTAGTCCAAATCGCTTCTTGAACACAGTACTGAAATACCCGGAATTGGAATAGCCGACAAGATGGGCAATCTCGATGACCTTTAACTGTTCATCCATCAACAGGGATCGGGCTTTATCCATTCGGAGATTCACGAGATAATCACTGAAGTTCTGTCCTACCAGTTCTTTGAACATCTCCGATAAATAGGCCGAGTTGATATGGAATTGATCCGCAAGGGAGGTGAGTGAAATTTCATTGGTGTAATGCCTGTCCAAATACCGCCTCACATTTTCCACGATAGCAATGCCGTTAGAGGAATGGCGGGTTTCACTCACCTTTTCCGCAATCATTCTTGCAAGGTCCAGCAGTTCTCCTTTAACCCGGTACCGGGAAGTCAGTTCCCATATACTCAATTGACAATTCCACATTTTCTTCTTCAGATCATCGGTATACAGATCATATTTCCTTGCCATGGATCCAAGCATAAAGAGCACCCGGCTAGCTGCAAAGGAATGAGACATCACCGATTGCCGGTCGCATTCAGCAAGGGTAGTCAGTAGATGTTTCTTGAATGTCTCATAATCACCCTGCTCCATGCTGATTGACAACTTCCATTCCACATCGTCAGTGAATTCCACCGTCTGTTTATTCGTTGTCCCGTCAATGAATTGGGACGTGGCATCAGCCGAACTTTGACTCCAGGAGAGCAGAGAGGATATGTATCCGTTCTTTAATTGAGATAAGCCCATGACTACTTTCCCCACCCCAATGACCGTTTCAACATTCAGATAGGTGCTGACATTCCGTTGCAGTTCCTGAACAAAGGTATGGATTGGATTCCCCGCCGAGTTTTGTAGACATAAGAAATGAATCATATTCTGATAGCTGGTGTCGTAGAAGGACATGATTCCTTCATGCTCATAGGATAATTCTCTGCACAACATCTTGAACGGCAGAAACAAATCCCTCACCTGTTCGGGGTCACTACTTCGAATCTCTACGGTGATGAACTGGACGACTGTGTCCTCAACTGCCAGCACATCAAGCTTCAGCTGACTCAGTCTCCCCCCGGAAATATTCTTCCCTGCCCATTCATCCTTCACCAAATGAAGCAGATACTGCTCTCTCATTTCCTCGGCGTGGAATTGGTTCATTCTGACCGTTTCCATCCTTCTCTGCTTCTCCGCTTCAATCTCGCCCTTGCTTTTCCTTAGGGCAGCCGTCAATTCCTCGGGATCGACGGGCTTAAGCAGATAATCCTTCACTCCTTCGACCAAAGAGGAACGGACATACTCGAAATCCGCGTAACCCGACAGGACGATTACCTTGATCTCCGGATACTTACCCGATAACGCTTTCACAAGCTGCATCCCGTCCAAGACCGGCATCCTGACATCGGTCAGGACAAGATCAGGTATCACCTCTTCAATGACCTGTAACGCTTCCATGCCGTTCGAGGCTTCACCGGAAATAACGAAGCCTTCTTCTTCCCAATCCACTTTCCACTTCAACCCTCTTCGGATTTGAATCTCATCATCGACCAGAATCACTTTCAGCATGAAGATCCCCCTCTCCACTTTTAATGCGTAAGACAATGGTTGTGCCCAGATTCTCTTTGGATGTAATGTAATAGGTGAAATGTTCTCCGTAATACAACTTCAAACGTCCCAGGACATTTTTAAGCCCGATACTTCGTCCTTTGCTTTCGAGTACTTGACTGGATTCATCACGACCCAGGTCACGCTCCAATTCTTCCACAATAGACTCAGGGATCCCGATTCCATTATCCTCAATCATAATCTCCACCCAGTCATCCACTTTCTTCGTCGAAATGCGAAGAACGGCCTCGGTTTTCTCTATGAAGCTATATTTTACAGAATTCTCCACGAGTGGCTGGATGATAAACTTGATGATCGGAAGCGTAGAGGCTTCAGGATCTTCCTCAATGGAAACGGAGAGAGCCTCTTCATAGCGCAGCTTCAGAATTCCCATAAACCTCCGTATATAGGTCATTTCTTCTCCGAGGGTCACCATGTCCGATTCCGTATTGAGGGAATATCCCATGATCCTCCCTAAATGGATTGTGACATCGATCACCTCTTTGTTCTTTCCTTGAGCTGCGAGACCACCGATGGTTTCCAGAGTATTATTGAAGAAATGGGGATTGATTTGCAGGAGCAGCGCCTTGTATTCCGCATCCCGTCTGCGGATATTGGCTTCATATTCTGTTTCAATCAGGGTATCGAGGCGGTTGGCCGTCTGGCCGAACACATCTACCACATAGCCGATTTCATCATTTGCTGTCTTAATGGAAGGAATCAA
This sequence comes from uncultured Bacillaceae bacterium, assembly GCA_963787015.1. Classification (GTDB taxonomy): domain Bacteria; phylum Bacillota; class Bacilli; order Bacillales; family Bacillaceae_B; genus Rossellomorea. The sequence goes on along the minus strand of CAWBBM010000040.1, from coordinate 106,106 downwards.
CTGCTTCGCTTTCTTAAATTCTCCCTTTTCAACGAGCTTCATGGCACCGGTCAATTTCCCCAAAGGCTTTACGATAGAAGAAGAAAAGAGATAAGACGCCATGATCGTCAATAAGAAAATCCATCCACTCGTCAAAAGGAGATTCCTCTGAAGCTCATTAATCTGAGAGAAAAGTTCGGACTTGGTAATTTCACTGACCAGCACCCATTCCCCTACCTTTGCCTTCTGATAGAAAATCATATACTCTTCTTTCTCGAAAGGGACCTCTATTAATCCCGAACTGTTCGTCTCTGTCTTGATAGTCTTTAAGCTTTCCTTTACTACATTCTCCGGTGTATCGACGCTACCAGTCAGCACATTTCTACCGAGGCTGTCCAGGAGATAGACTCTCCCGTTCTCACCCAGCTTGATCTTGCTTAAGGCATTCTCAAGAAGGGACGATGGAAAATTCACCTTGATCACCCCGGATAAATCAAGCGTATTAATATCAAAGAGTGGCAGAAGGTAACTGTTCACATGATCCGCCATCAGATCATTATGAGACCTTAGCCAACGTTGATCGTCTTTATAGAATTCATCGAACCAAATGGTTTTCTCCAGAGGAGGAAGATTCCCGGCTGTCCCGGTTCCATCGTTCAGGTAAACGGATACGGACATCGCCTTGGAATTGTTGATCATCATCGAAGATAACTCCGCCTTTAACTGGTTCTTCATCAAAAGACGTTCAGCATCCGTTGCCTTCCTTTCATCCTCCTCGGACTTGATCCATTCCTGAGTCGTAGGGTTCACCAGTACCTGTTTTCCTAAATCCTCTGCCTGTGACGTGATCGAATCAATATACAGGGAATACTGCTCCATCATTTCAATCGTCGAACTCGTCGTACGCTCCTCCATAATGGACGTAAACCAGTTGGGAATCAGAATCGACAGAACTAGAAAAGGAAAGGTTAGTAACAGGGTAAAAATCATGAATAATCGGTTGCGAAGTGAGAAAAACATAGCCCCTCCATGGTTGATGCAGAATCGCATTTTATTATTTGAAAAGTGAAACTATTATTCTTTTAATTTACCATAGAATAAGGGGAAAGGGTGAAGGATTTGGAGATTAGAAGCATGGGGCGGGGACAGAGAAGCACGGAGACGTATTGGATGATTCCTCAAAATTCAAGAATGAAAGCACCAGATCCGTCCCGACGCTTCGCCTGTAATGTCCAGTCAGCCAAAAAAATTCACAATCATTCATTCTCTTCAATCAAATCCCCAGTTTTATCATAATATTTGTAGTTCCGATACTCATATCCTCCATCTTTTGATTTAGGCAAATCAATCCAGGCTACGCTATGCTCGTAAGGAGGGAACGTTTGTACAAGGGTTTCCCCATTAATATCTACCGTCATTTTCGCAATGTCATTTTCATCATTCGTCACGAACATGATTTTTCTAAGTGTACCAGGTAAAAACATTCCAATTGTCCCGTCTTGATGGGATTCAATATGTTTCCACACATAGTTCCCCTTATCGTTTTGAGAAAACTCAATATAGGATGGCTTATGATTGGCCAGAAACCCTACAATTCGAACATCATCAAAATCATTGATTTGCACAATTCGAATGTCTTTATCCACATAGCCTTCCACGGAATTTATCACTTTGACGATGGATTCCTTATCATTACCGTATAATTTCGTGGATTGATACCAGGCATAGGCGGCCGTCAAAACCACCACTGAAGTGAGCAAGACCGTTATTTTTTTCTTATTCATACATGATTCCCCCGTAATGAGTGAGCTGTGGTTAGCCGGGCACGGTTCCCATCTTACTTTCTAAATAGACTATTACTAATTATTCTAAAACATTCACAATTAAACAATATTAAAGAGGAGAGATACGGTTCTCACGCTTCCTCTTAGCTCAGCCGGAAGCAGAAAAGCCACGGGTAACAGGAAACCCCACCATTTTTAATAGGGAGAGAGAGACGTGGTACCTTCCTTGGCCTACCAGTTCACAAAATACCAGGGTAGTATCATCGATTCATTTACATTATAATTGTATGAGGGAGGTGATAAAATGGAAAAGCAAATCATAAACATGTTATCCGATATTCAGCGGAACATGAAGGTGTTCGACCAAAACTTGAAAGAGCTTGACCGTAATATGAAAGGGCTCGATGGAAGAATGCAAGGGATCGAAGGAGGAATGCAAGGACTTGTAAGTAATGTGCAAGGGGTCGAAGGAAATATGAAGGAGTTCAGAAGTGACTTGAAAGAGATAAAGGAAACGGTTAACAGAATCGAAGTTTCACAAACAGAAGATGTCATTGCTTTGTTAAAAGTAGGCAACCAACGTTCTGAAACGGACTTTCATTATCTGAACACAAGAATCACAGATATTGATAAACGGGTTTTCACTCTTGAGAATCGAGCTGAAGGGTAATCGTCATATCTCGAAATAATAGTCATGACGGTTGCCTTATACCTACTCTTCGTTTCCCCTCACCATGATCCACACTCCATTTCTTCGATTTTTCTTTTGTTAGACTTTCCATTGAATCCAAAAACGGTGCCTGATCTACTTGGTCAGGCACCGTTTCTTATTCCAAAGGAACCATAGGGACAGGTACCTCAGAACTATTATCAAATGGGCCGAGGTACCTGTCCCCATGGCATCCATGCTTTCAAGGAAGGATCATTTAGGGGAAGCCCTCTTTATAAGTCCACAAAAAAAAGAACGATTCATTTCAGGTTGACCCGAATCGTTCTTCACTGGTTTTTCATTATGAGTTTAAAATTCTTGATATCACTTTCATGCCTTACAGAACGAGCTACTAACGTATCAATCACTCTTTGCTGATCTTCGAGTGTCTCTGTTAGCTTGCTAGTTTTTGCATCGATATGTTTCTCTATATGCTCAAAGTATGGGCCCAGTCCATTAATAAGATTATCTTTTAATTGATCTTGGCTTGTTTGTAGTTGGTCTTGGCTCGTTTGAAGTTGGTTTTGATTTTTTTGTAGTTGGTCTTGGCTTATTTTTAATTCCTTTTGACCACTATCTAAACGGTCAAGTCTAGTGTTCACTTTTTCCAGTTCACCGAGTATGAGCTTTAAGGTCTCTTCCAATAAAATCACCCCTAATGGGAAAAAAGGGCCAGACCCCCACCATGCTAAAGCTTTAGCACGACGAGGGTCTGACCCCTTTGTTCTGCACTACCCTTGCTTATCTGTCGCTCTCTGCTCTTCGTTTAAAATCAACACACCAATCAAGCCAACCATTGAGAAAATCAACGGGGTGAAGAAACCGTAGAAGTATCCATCACTGATACTGCCTGATGCAGACTGAACACTTTCCAATATAAAGCCAAAAACGCCGGGCAGCAATACGGCACTGAGAAATCCTCCCGTATTCGCAAACCCTGAAACGGTGCCGGATTCCGTTACAGGAAAAGATTTACGAACAGCGGCAAACGTCAATGAATTGGCTCCGAATCCAAATCCTATGAAAAAGAATAGAATAATCACCAGGAAACGTGGTGGATGCCCCATAAATAAAAGAAAGGCAGTCCAACACATGAATACAGTGATATGAAAAACAACATAAGGCCGTTTAATTTTTCCTAAATAGCTTGAAACCCACCCTATAAGGGGTGCTCCAAGTAGAGCTCCAAGTAGACTGATCATAATGAGTTGGCTTGCTTCAATACGGGTCATTCCATATCCATCCATTGCATAGGGAACCGCCCATGAACCGATAAACCCTATATATCCCCCTACAATCCCAAAGTGACACAAAAATAAGGCCCATGCCTGCCGATTTAAGAATATTCTTCGCAGTAACACTGGTACTTTTTCATGTTGTAATGTACTTTTCATAAGTAACGGCTGTTTTGGTTTTTTGACAAGTATCCAAAAAAGAAAAAAACTCCATACACACAAAAGAATCCCCACTGATAGAAAAGATCCCCTCCACCCAAACGAGTCGATCACTGCAGAGAAAGGAACGGTCGCCAATAGGAAGCCCAGGCTTCCTGTCATCCCGGCGAAACCAATTAATCGTGAAAATCCCCCCTTGCCAAACCACAGACTCAGTATTAACACCATACTTACCCAGATGGTCGCATCCCCGAGTCCCGTTAGAATTCGGGCCAAAAACAGGATAAAGGCATGTGTGCCCAAACTATAAAGGATTGTCCCTATACCAGTAAGCGCCGCACCGGAAATAAGAAAAAGGTTGGGCCCATACCGATCAACCAAAATCCCCATTGGAATTTGTAAGCCCGTATATACAAAAAATTGAATACTTGCCACCAATCCGACCGTGGAAGCCTTCACACTGAAATCAGTCATTAATTTGTCTGTAATCAAACCCGGAGCCGTCCGCTGACTCGATATGATTAAGTAAGTAAATAATACGGAAGCAAAGATAACCCATCTGAATCTCCTGGTGTCTGTATCCAATGCTATCTACCCCTGTTTGCTTTATTCCTATATATATGGGGGACTTTATAAAGTAGTAACATAATTTACTAAGAATTCTTTGGCTGAAGATTTGAAACCTGCCCTTCGTATTATAAGGTTAACCAGCATTCTAGATATTTCTGGTTGACCTTTTTTTATAAGGTCTTATTATAACAGTAGCCAGGGTAGAAGGGGTACTGTCCGAGAAAACGAATCCAGTTCAGGATGGAAGCAACAGAAGCGTCCCCCACCCTGCTTCCCGGATAGACTCTAGGACATTTCCTTCATCATGAATACCTGCTTTATGGTTGTTTGGAACCCTAAGCCCTTATACACTGCATACGATGTCGAGCTGACAGGGGAATTGGGGACGAGCCTCGTAATATCTTCTGAAAAATCACCGAAAATCTCAGCCAGCATGAGCGTGATAATGGAGTCTGCATCCCTTTGTTCAGGGGCCGCTTCACACTGATACACAATAGTATGAGTATGGTCTCCTTCTTTCGAAAAGTCCTTCCGGTAATTCGCATATCCAATGGCTTTTCCATTCTCATCAAGAACCATCAGTGCCTGACTTCCTTTTGTACTTTGCCAATGCGTCTGCCATGGATTCATACTTTTATAAAAGGATAATCGATCTAACTCATGAAGATATACAGGGTTTTGTACCGTATACAGACCCGGTAACGGCCTGATGGGAGAGGGAGACATACTACCTTTAAGCTCTAAGTATTCAAGCTGATCGATGATGCTGTAGCCGCATTGTTCGTAAAGAGCAATGGCTTTCTCATTTTCCTTAATGGCCTCAAGCGTTGCGATGTCCACTCCCTCTTCCTGATAGATCTCCAATGATCGTTCGATTAATGCTTTTCCGATACCATGTCTTCTGTATGAAGACGCAACCCCGGTGCCACCGTTCCAAGCGACCTTCTTCCCATCTACTTCCCTTATTCCGTTCTTTACCAGCCCTACAGGCACACCGTCCATAAAAGCAACAATCGAATGCCCTGTCGATAAGCCCTCGTTGACCAGTCGCGTGGTAAACGCATCTGCATTCATGGTCATATTGAAATAATAGCCCTCGAACCCAGTGTTCCAAGCACGTACCGCTTTATCTAATGGACATTCTTTCAATCTCTTGATCTCTACCATTTCCCTCGTCCTTTCAAGGTCCATATAATGTTGAATCTTATGTATATTTCTCTGTCATAAGATGAAAACCCTTCCTATACGATAGAATCTCTGGCTAATAGAAAAAAGGTGCCTGTCCCCGGTACGATAACGCTTTATCGAATTGGGGGGTCAGGCACCTCAAGCCACGTCAGATTGCCATGGAAGCCGGATTATATACTAATAGAAGACTTTATAACTACAAAAAACACAGCGATTCTTTGCCGAATGCTGTGTTTTGTTTTTTTAAAGAAATCCTCTTTAGCCGGTAGGATTCTCCAAAATCATATCAATATGAGGAATCCCATCATCCAGATAGGTTTCGGTTATCGCCCTGAATCCAAATGACCCATAGAACTCCCGCAAATATTCCTGGGCCTGAATCTTCACCGGTTGTTCCCCCCACTCCTCATGCATGAAAGCCAACCCTCTTTTAACCAATTCGCTTGCGAACCCTCTCCCGCGATATGCTTTCTTCACAAGGACTCTTCCAATGGACGGTTCGTTGTATGACACACCTGCAGGTAAGAGCCTTGCATAGGCAACCACCTCACCGTTTTCCTCCTTATAAAGGTGATAGGCGTGCAGATCCTTCCCATCAACTTCCAGGTAGGGACATTCCTGTTCCACTACAAAGACCTTTGTCCTTACTTGTAACATTTCGTATAGATCGTGGGTTGATAGTTCATTAAAGCTCTTTACTTTCCAGCTCATGACATAGGACACCTCTACTATATTGTTATCATTTGAAAGAGCTACAGGGACTGGTACCTTGGCCCGTTTTTTTCTATTGTACCACGGGAAGAACGGGACGGTTCTCATCCCACTATGTAACAAGGGATTTTTCATTACTTAAAATAAAAACTCTCAACTGAAAATACATTTCCATGGTCCTGCAGCAAAGGAAGTGCGGAGATAATCCCAATGATCCACCCTTTCAGGTAAAAAAGAGGCTTTAAGCCTTTCACACCTTTATTTTACGCCCCTTCCACCTCACAGAATGAAAAATATTCACCCGGACAAAAGAATATAGGAAAATCACTGCGAAGAATAAAAACAGCAGCGGATAAAAAGGGAAATACACCCATCTGAAATCCCCAACCCTGCGAGCAAACCATGCTGTTTGAACGGCATAGAGGATATACAATACCCCATAGACGATCATAGCGGCAGTACTTCCCTCTATCATCGAAGAGATCAATGAAGACGCGGTGGTCAAACTTCCGGTAATCCAGAGAATCACCATCAACATGACAACGGGATGAGTGGACTTAGAACCGACGGCAAAACTTTTGCACCAGCCTTCGATAAGACTTCCCAAGCCTTCCGGATACATGCGGAACGAAATGATCCCTCTGCCGCCAAGGCATCGTACGGGAAGGTTCTGATCAAGAAAAGCCTCTCCCAGTGCCAGATCATCCATGATGGCCCCCTCGATTTTTTTATGCCCTCCGGATAAGAAGTAATCGTCGCGATTACATAGAATACATGGACCGAACGAGCCGGCGGCCTTGAACCGTGATCCCCAGACGGTGAATAGATTCATACCCACTACGACGATAATGTTAAAGACAATGGAGAGATGCTCATACACTCGCTCCACTGTGTGATAAGGCTGCAAGGCGAGGATCCCCCTGGCTCCTTTTCCCTGATAGTAATGCAGAAGATTACGTAATCCATCCACACTGGTGAATCTGGTATCAGCATCCAGGAACAGCAACCAGTTCCCTTTTGCCTCCTTTGCACCTCGCCAGCAGGCAGACGATTTCCCTGCCCCGTTATTCTGCAGGACCTTTACACCGTAGCTTTCTGCGATGGCCGCGGTACGATCCGTTGAATCGTCATCCACCAACAGAACTTCAAATCCCTTGAATCGCTGCTCCTGCAATGACTTCAATAACGGAGAAATCCTGCCTTCTTCATTCCTGGCAGGGATAATGATGGACAGAAACGGCAAATCCGCCGTATTTCCAGAGTTGAATTTTGGAACTGGCAAGGACCAAAACATGATCATGCCAACGATAACCCCCAGGATACCCAAGATGAGATTGATCACTTCTGAAGCGGTCATGCCATCTACCTCCTTCCTCTAGAATAGCGCCAACCCTTGTTCAACCTTTATGTATTCTCATTTCTTGCCAAGTCCTGACGTAATCGCCGATATACGCCCGCGATTGTAACGCTGCACAACGATAATCGGAAGGTTGAAGACAATGGCATACAGGACCATCACCCATCCTACCGATACTGGATTCCATATGAAGAACAGCGGCGCAGGGAGAATGGAGAGCCAATGGGTTAATTCCGCACGTTTTGTTTCTGCGGCAAATACCTTCAAGTCCCTCGACTTCGTCCCATGCAATCCCTTTTTGCTGTATCCCTTTTTGAGAAAAATTGTGCCATCCAGAATAAGTCCCTTCCACTTCTTTACCCTGAATAAACGCTGCCACAGTTTTCCGGACTGTTCAAAGGAGAACGTCCGAAACCAGAAATGGTCTTGCAAAAACCAGGACAAAGGCAGCTTCAAGCAAAAAGCCGAAATGGCGAGATGAAAGAACGTCCAAGCAAGCACATCAATGAGTATCATCCAATGAACAGGCAGTGATACAATCATGACATCACCCCTTTTTTAAACAGAATCCTTCTCCACAATTTTCTCGCCTACCAGCTGGCCGCTTAAGGTCACCATCGGCATTCCGCCTCCCGGATTCACCGTCCCCCCGACAAAGTAGAGGTTGTCGTAGCGTTCACTCTGCTTCGGATGCTTCAACCCTTTATTCTTCTTACTGTCTGATACGGTCCCATAAATCGCCCCGCGGTCGGATCCATACGTACGCCTGATATCTTCCGGTGTCCACATATCCTTCGTGACAATGTTCTCACGCAAGCCATTAAGCCCCATCTTCTCCAACTTGATCAGGACCCGCTCAGCGAATTGTTCATAGTCCTTTTGCGTATACGGATTCTCATCCCGGATAAACGGAATATGAGGCAGCACCTTGATATTCTCATGTCCTGGAGGAGCCTGAGTCGGATCAGTCTTATTGACATTAACGAGATAAATGACCGGGTCCTCCGGCAGTTCATGGCGGTGGAAGATTGATTCCATTTGTGCCTTCATATTTTCGGCGAAAAAGAAATTGTGATGACGGAGCTGCGGATAACTCTTCTTCACACCCAGATGCATGACGAGTCCGGAACTCGCCGGTTCGAATTTCTTTTTTAATTTATTGATATAATCGCTGTCTTCCTCCAGTAATCGCTCGTAAACTGGAATGACTTCCATATTGGACACATAATGATCGGCCGTCACCCGTGTCCCGTCTTCCAACACGGCTCCTGTGATGTCGCCATCCTTCTTATCTAATTTGGCGATTTGCTGTCCAAGGTGGAAGGTCACCCCCACTTCTTCCGCCAGCTTCACAAGGGCGTCCGCGAGCTTGTGCAATCCGCCGGGAACGTACCATGCTCCCTGGTCATGCTGCATGTAAATCATCATATTCATCACGGCCGGCGCATCGTAAGGGGACGAACCTACATACTTGATAAAATAAGAGAGCATATCGCGAAACTGCTCATGACTGATCCGCTTATCGAGGGATTTATGCACTGTGGACATCAGGTCAATGTTCTTCAAGACACTGAACAGTCCCGCCTGCTTGACGATTCCTTTTGCCGTATCCGCACCTTTAAATAAGGTTTTATCCGTCATATCGTAATGAGTCTTCGAATGCTCCAGCAGACGTTGATATTCACGAATGTCCTTTTCACTGAGAGAGGCATTCTTCTCCCTCATGTCGTTCACATCTTCATACAAGTCTATGACATTTCCATCGGGGAAGAAGGAACGCCATTGATGATCCAGCCTTTCAATCTGTGACATAATCCTTCATCGATTTACCGCTGGCCGCAAACAATTTCTCAAAGATCTGGGGCATCGTTAAAATAGACGGGCCAAGATCAAAACCAAAACCGTCTTGCTCGAGCCGGTTCAACTTCCCCCCAATATGATCGTTTTTTTCATATAAAGAAACATCGTATCCCGCCTGTGCGAGTGTTATGGCAGCCGACACCCCGCCGAGTCCGCCTCCAATGATAAGTACTGTTTTATTTTTCAATGGTTACCGTTCCTCCTGTTCGGAAATCTTGTTTGGAATATGTATGTTTATCTAAAACACGTTCAATATCTGCCTGGCCTTGTGCCAGTGCTTTTCCCAATACATCAATTCTGTATCCTTTGTACTTATCTTATACCCTAACTCCCTATAAGAAAAAACGATGAATGTGTTTGGGTCATGGTTCTATATGGAGGGGCTTCATCCGCAGCTTTGATTTTACCTAGGAGCAATTGCCAGATCTCATAATGGCAAGATAGCGGCAATAGGGATGATCCAGCTCCTCATCATTCATGATGAACGCTCCGCTATGGAAATTGATAAAGACAGGGAGTTTATTCTGTTTTGCTGAAAAAAGGATAATAGAAGGAAACGTAAGTGGATTGAACAGATGTTTTAACTCACACATCTTTTTTTATGTTTACATCCTGTCGGGGAATCATAGGTGATTTTTGGATTGATCAGAATGGAGGCGCAGTAATTTTGCGACAATGGCAGGGAACATAAACGTAACCTCCCTTTATGAATAGAGTATCTAGCATTCTACGACAATGGAGCAAGTCCCTCTTTCTCACACTCTTTTCATTATTCCCACGTTTGTTTCCCGGATAAAACTAGGAAGGTTCGACATCTCAGTCAGTTTGTAAAGATTCGGATATGAATAGATAAGGATCGGTAGGCTTTCTATTATCTAGTATTCCACAAAAAGTGGCATAACCCTTCTTTATGAACGATTTGGGGATAGTTCTTATCCTATTTTCTGATAGATTCGTTGACACCCGTCTTCGGTGAAGGCTTTTGTTTTAGACGATTCATATCTTAGGAATAGGTGAAGAGGAGAGTGGACACTGTACCCCTCTTTCCTGTCCCGGATACACGCCGTAAGAAAAGAAACGATTGAACTGGCCTAGTAAAATTGATAAAGAAATATGAAGGAAAACACGAGGACTTGTTTTAGTAGTAAAAATTCAGACAGTTTTATAACCGTAAAAGGAACAAATTAAGAATCGCTTTACACATAAACCACTTTCATAATTACCGCAATAAGAGCAAACGGGATTGGAATTAAGGGGATTATACTTAATAGACCCAATACACTACCCTCCTTTTTTCTGTGTTTAAACATATAGACTATGTTAGGGATAAAAAGAATTAGCGTAATCTGAGCTATAATCGCGATCATGTCTGTTATATAGGTTTCTTCATCCCCAGTAAGCAATATACCCACAACAATTACAACAGCCAGAACCAAGTAAGCAGGAGACAGTTTCAAATTGAATCTAAAAAATTAATAAACCATTTAATCACCTCTTTCTAAATATTTTACAAGAGAGGAGTAATCTCCTCCCTTGTTTCAAGAGTTAATAAAAAATCGTTCTGAACTGTTCTAAAGAGTGAGAACTTTTATCTACCGTCTTATTGAAATAAGGAGTAGGATCTTGTCCTAAACGCTCTGCCAACAGTGGAACAGAAATAGATAAAGGATCACCTTTAATACTGTAGTTAGTAATATATCGATTGTACTTGGCATCATCGATACGACCAAATGGTATGGTAGAAGTGAACGCTGCCGCTAAGCCAGTTGTTAACAAATTAGGGTATACGAATGGTGCAGCGTTAAATGTGTATGCTTGTCCAAAAATGTCAGTTCTTGAAAATATGTCCTTGGACTGGTCTATTTTTCGGTTAACCGGGGACGGTTCGCATTAGTATTACCCGCATCACAAAAAATAAAGGATGAACGAAAAACCTCTCATTCAACCTTTTTCTAGTTTGTTATGAATTTTTTTAATAGCTTTATATCCGTGTCATGCTCAGCTACTTTTACTGCCACACTTTCAACACTCGTTTGCTTTTCGGTATTACTTGCCACTTGCTCAGACACGTTATCTAATTTTTCTATCATTACTTGTTGGCCAGTATCTAGCGTTTCTAAACGTTCATTTATTACTTGTTGGCTATTCTTAAGACCTTCCATACGTTCATTTAAAGGTTGTAGTTTTTCTTCTAACAATGATGTAAACATTTGCATTAATTCCTTAGAATCCATACGATCACCACTTGGGTCTATTATACCGATTATTCTTAGTTTACCGCAATCTTTTTTAATGTACCAACAAACGATGAAGAATACATGATTGTGTTTGATCAGGATCAAAATGCCTTCTTACTCGGAAATCGACAACATCAGATAGGGATTGGTCAGAATTTAAAAGTAGTATCTACTTCTAATAAGTAGTTCAGTTTTTGTGGAGAAACAGTGTAAATAATATATGAATTCGCATACCTTATACCACAGTAATTAGCAGGGCTGTTTTCATTGATTTATCAACGTTTTATAAGATAATAACTATAAAATAGCATAGCAAATAGCACCCAAAATAACACCTTGACAATGGATATTGTCATCGTGCGAAATAGGGTGCTATTTTAGTTGTTATTTGGGATGCGGTTTTATCTGTTTCAAGAAAACTCAAGGATTTATTACATTATGTGGTAAAATAATATTAAAAATTATGAATATTAAGTTCTCTAACTAAAGAAGCAGAAGAGTAGAAGAAGGATTTTATATTCTTTCTGTACGAATTTATGTTTGATTTTGGAGTGGGGTGAACGAAATGAGAAAAATTTTGAGTTTATGTTTGCTGTTGTTCTTAGTTGCCTGTCAATCTGTTCAAATACATGATAGCTCCCATATCACAGAAAAAGAGGTAGTCAAAGCATTACGAGATAATGGTGTTAATCTGGCGAAAGCTAAATTTCCGCGAAGTGTCTATGGTTCGAAACTGGGAAATGTACAGCCTCGAACGTATGAGGTAGGTGAAAAACCGTTTTTTATCTTCGAATTCAAAACAGAAAATGACCGTGAGAAGGGCAAAAAGGAATTTGCTAAAAAGACTGCAACAATGGATTTGGTATCTACTAGTAGGTTCGAAAAGAGGAATATTTTGATTTTTTATGTGCACAGACAAGATTTAAATTTAGATAATGTGCCATTTGAAAAAGTAATACAAGGGGCATTAGACGGTATTAGTGAAGGATAAAAATACTAATGTAGAACTTCTGTTAACGGGGAGAGATTGTACAACAAGGGTAGTCGCTTCTTGTGCTAACGGGTGCTTTAATTGAAAAAGAACAACACATTCAAAACAAAAAGCTTGGGTTATCCCAAGCTTTTTGTTTGCTAATTGTATTGTAAATTAACTTACTATTTATACTACGAAAATGTATGTTATTTGGACTGCGAATTTAGGTTTTCTCCACGTTATCGGAACTACTTATACTTCTAAACATCTTCTTTTTTATGATGGGGATGGGAAGTCTCAGAGTAAGTTTTATATTCCTACGAATGGGGATAAAGAACATCAGGAAAATGTTACGTATATTAAGGATTACTTAAAGAAAACCTCCGGAGTACAGTATGAAGAAAACGGAAAAAGACCGTTGTGAATGTTCAAGATGGTCTTTTCCCGTTTTTAGGTTTCTAAATTTCCCTCTATATCTCTAACCAATACTTCCACCATTGCTTCCTGATAACCAGCTTTTTTTTCTTTCTTCATGACTTCAGCAACTTTCTTCAACCCAGAATGCTGAATGTTATCCACTTGACTCAACCGCTTATCAGAAACGATTTCTTCTGACTTTGCTTCAGAATAAGTTTGTTCATCCATCCTCCATAATCGGACGTTGCTCGGAAATCTGCTTACCAATCGATCCGCGATAAGCATCCCTTCAGGATCAAGATCACCTGAATAGTAGATTGTCAGCCCTGAAATCGCAAGTTGTTCGATCAAGATCCAGCCGGCAATTCTCAGTTGTCCATGGGTACAGATGATAGGAGCCGTGGGAACAAGGTCCATCAATGTGGAAGCCACGCTCGAATTCTCAACCACCCACACCCTATTTCCTTGATATGGATAGACCTTATCTACTTTAATCAACTCTTTTAGTGGCAGATTTAAAACAGTCCCTGTTTCTTGAGCTGCCTTCCACACAGGATGGATGTCTCGATCATTCTCAGCTATCAGGTTTAGACTTGTCACAAAACTCCATAAATCATCCCTTATGATTCGATAATATCCAAGGAGATCATTTTCTTCTTCCGATGTTTTGCTAAAGCTAAGATCAGCTTCTTTATTTATCTGATCAACTGTCAACATATGAAGGATCATTTTCCCAAGTATCGTGTTCCGGTCGAATGCATGAGGATTGCCCGTTACCTTTTGAGCAAATAAGGGCATGCGTATGAATGTTCTTTCTTCCTCTATCAACATCCACGCTTTTTGTAGGTATTCCAAAGAGTGAACCAACTCTGTCGGATTTTCCTTGTAAACGTTCCAAATCCCCCTCGTATCTGCCGACTTGGAAGAAATCCAATCAATGTACCAATCAAGCTGCGGAAATTTCTGTTTCGCGTCATTTAAAAAAATCTCTTCTCGTTCTTGCTCTTGTTTCAGACGATCCTTGTTCCCTACTAACGATTCTTCAAAATAATCTTCAAGAAACGATAGCAACGAATCATACTGATACCTTGTCCGACTCAATTCTTTTTCAAATCTCAATAGGGTAATGGATTGTTTCCCACGTAATTCTTCTACCGACAACCCCGTCAGACCGGAAATAGCCTTCAATTCAGCACTTGAAAATGATGTTAGGCTAACCGAACCCCCAATCCTGCCGAGGGACTCATATCTCTTTTTGAATAAGAGGAACAGCTTTTGAAAAGCTGGTTCCCCTTTAAGTAAGCTCAAGTCGCTCATAGATCTCTTCCTCTTCCTGATGAACTGGTTTCCTTTGAACCCCGTCCCATTCATAACGCATCACCGTTACGAAATCAGCGTTCTTTGGTCGCAATAGATCAGCAATTGACAGGGACGGCACCGTATCATAATCCCCCCACAATGCTTGTGAATTCATAATATAGTTAAAGCCCAATTGTTCAATGACTTCAAACATATCCCGAATATTATTTTCATCCACTCCAGCGAATGCCTCGTCTAATGAAATGATATAAGGAGCGAAATCTCCCGCCTCTTTATAGCGGGAATAAGCGGCCGTGAACAACGGTATATACATGGCCATCGCCTTTTCTCCACCAGAGAATTGGAAGAAGGCATTATTCGTCAACTCACGCTTGACCCCTTCATTTTCCCTCTTATATGATAGGACGAACGTAAACCATTTCCGGTAATCCAGGACTTCTTTCAGAACCTGATGAAGGGTGGACCCTTCATTCCGTAAAGTGATCAATTCTTTGGCTTTAGAGATCCTGGATTGGAAATGACGGGTGATTTTACTGAGATCGTCTTCATGTAGATGCTTACTGTCTCGTTCGAGCAAGCTCACAAGTTCCGCGGTGTCCATTTCTTCTTCTGACTCTGCGGTCTGTGCTTTCCAAGCGATCGAGAAGATCAATCCAGATGAATTGTCACGTGCAGACATGATCTTATCCATTTCCCGCACCCATTTGGCTGCCCGCTTAATCCGGCTTCTTAGAATGGTACCAATATGATTCAGCATGATATCCTCATACAGCTTCCGGTCCTGTTCATCAAGATTACGATCCTGCTCTTCATATGTTTTCGTTAGAATCTCGGCAAGATAGTAAGGGTTGACCTGACTGCCATTGTAAGAAAAACGAATCATCCGGCGATCTTTAAGGGTGCTGTACTCTTTCACAATGGCTTCAAAGCGTTCATCATGCTCCTCGTTCATCCATTCAGGTAATTCCTTCTCTTCGGTATAATTGGTCATCCTGTATTCCGACAGCATATGTTGTTCTTCGAAGAATGCTTTGGATAGCTGTTCTAGTAATTTGGGTTTATCATAAGTGGTGAGCACGTCCCCATAAGCTGCTAGAATATGCTCCGCATCGTGTAGGTCCACTTCCACAAACTGATGATGGATTTCTTCTACCACGTGTTGTTTCCACAAATCACGCATTTTTACCCAGAATTCCCTATCTGTCACTTCCCTCTCCAACTCCACATTCACCCGTTTTAAATCTGCAGCTTTTTCAGGAATGGTCTTTTGAAGCCTTTTCAGCTCACTCTTCACATCTTCATAGTTTTCTTGTACACGCCTGATTTCGTGCCTGATTTCATCTACACCTTTTAGGGCGAGCTGATGTTCAATGGACTCCATTTCCCTCTCGAGCTTCTCAACAGTTCCTTGTTCAACATTGATTTCGCCTTTCAGATGATCCAGTTCTTCTTCAATCTCATCAAGTAACCTTGCAAGGTCATTGATCCGTTGACGGCTTGCCTGTAACTTGACCATTGCATTTTCAAGCGTATTGAGATTTCCTTCATATTCTTTCATCAACTTAAGTGCTTCCGTTACGCTCTCCGTATTCAGTTCAAAGCTGAATCGGCTGCTGTAGTCATACAGTTGCTGCTTCAGTCGGCTTAGTGTAACCTGCACGTCTTTCCACTGACGGTCTGTTTGATCCAGCAATGCTTGTTGAATAGTACGATCCTTCTCAAGCTGTTCATATTGCTTCTGAATATCAAGGAGCACAGCGTCTGATGGAATAGCATGTTGCCACTCTTTAATATCCTCTAAAATCTGGGATAAACGGGATATCTCCATCATGACTCCGTCTCTGTCCTCATTTAGATCAGCAAGCTCTGTCAATAGAAGAGCCATCTGCTCTTTTAAGTACCGTTTTCTTGATGTTCGACCGATGAATTTAGACGGACCCTCTTCCGGTGCATGACCTCTTATGATGCCAAAAGTAAATGAACCGTCTGTATCAATCACAAACGCTCCAGCAGATTCTTCCATAGGAATGGAACGAAGGATGTCATCCACCCTTTGGCTAGAAACAGCTGAACCTCCTTCTACATCGGGTTTCAGGTAATCAGCAAGGGTTTGTGTCATCAGGAGTGGTTCCGGTATAAGGACCGCATCTTCTGTCGGTTTGATCTCATCTGCTGTAATGAGGCTATCCAATATCCCTGTCTGTCTAAGAACCGCTTCAATCCGGGACTTTTCTTCTTCCGTTACACCATCCTGAAATTCCACTGCTTCATAGAATGGAATCCCGGCAACTCCGCCTTCTTTTAAACGTTCACGATGAGAAGAAGTTCCTTCCGCACGCTCTGGTTCAATCATTTTCTGTTGTTTCAGCTGTGATATCTGCCTATTTTTTTCTTGGATCCTCTCTTCTAAGGTCTTGAGACGAGTACCCTGTTCAAGGTTCTGTGTCCGAACCTCTTCCCTGTACTCATCCAGACTGTTGAGTAAAATCCCTTTCACTTGTTCATATGAATTCTCCTCATAAAGCCCCTGAACAGATCGAGCTACTTTCTGACGCTGTTCATCGGTAAAAGAGAGGGACTCATGTTCCCCCATCCATGTGAAAATAGCGGATTCCAGCTTCTGCTGTTCTTCAGTAAACCATTCCCCTGTATGATCCATCTGCTGCAGGATTTCATCCACTTTCTGCTTTAACATAGAAGATTCCCGTTCAAGCTCACCGTATCTATCTTGTTGTCGGGTTCGATCTTCAAGCAGCTTCATGGCATCTGAAAGCACATCCTGATGTTCCAATACCGCTTTCTTCCAGACAGTAAAATCGTACAAGGACTCTTCCATCCGTTCGAAATCAGTTTGATTGATAGTATGTGGAGAAAAGTCACATTCCTCTGCTAATTCTTCCAACTCAGCTAGCAAGTCTTCTACTCTACTAGCTGCCTTCGATTCATTTTCCTCAAAGGACCCCAGCTCATCCTTCTTCTTCACATAATCTTTGTGCTTTCTGTCACTGCTCTGTTCCAACCGTAAAACGGATTCCTTTTTTCGCGAAGACTCCTTTTCAAGATCTTTCTTCTTCGCTTCAAGGGACCACACTTCATGACGATTCAGCTGATCTTTTTGTTTTTCAAGGATTTCTTGTTCATTCGACAAGTGTTCTTCTCTTTGCTCTAGTTCTAAGATCTCGACTTTCATATCAGCTTTATTCTGCTGAAGTTCATTGACCGTTCTTTCTTTAAGGACGACTTTCTTATTTGTCGATTGCCACTTTTCCGCTTTTTCAGCTACTATATAACGATTATACCGATCATACACTCTAAGAACTTTTTCAATCGATTTCTTTTGACTCTCTAACCGTTCTAATTCTTGCTGAGCCTGATCCATGTGATCAATACTATCAGACAAATATCGGATTTCATCGTCGGTAAGAGGTGGCAATGCAGATTCAAGGATTTCATAAATCACCGTTGGTTTAAAATCCTTTGATAGCTTAGGACTTCTTAGCTGAATCAATAGTTTAATAAGGTCCTCGTAGGCATCGGTTGATTGAAAGCCGAATACATGGCGATTGACAAGCTCCATGTACTCCCTCTGGGAATGGACGACCTCTCCACCTGAGCTGATCCGGTTCTTTAGCTCCTTTTCTGACATGGGGACCTTTTCCCCTGCATGAGTAAGAGTAAGGGAGAAGTCAAATCCGATCCGTCGATTATCTGTGATGACGAAATACCATGACTTCATTTGCTTATTCCGTTTCGCCTGCATGCCGATCCCCGTTGTCATATACTGCCCCGTACTTTCCTTCACATATTCCATAAAGAGATAGCCCGTCCGCTCATCACGATCCACAATCCCTTTTTCCCCCAGAAGATAATCTTCCATCCTTCTCGCTTTGGAACCGAACGGATCGAGTCTGTCAGGAGATTTCCTCCCATCCAGTAACACAGGAAGAAAGCTCTGCATCGTTACAGACTTCCCTGATCCATTGGCTCCGCGAAGCAGCAGCTTACCGTCTTTAAAGTCGAACGTCTCTTCATCGTAATACCAGAAATTCACGAGACCGGCGCGGTTTAATGTCCATTGCTCATTACTCACTGTCATCACCCTTTCTAGTAAAGTCGTCCGGATATTTCCCTGCAAGGCTTCCAAACAACGGTTTAATATAAATCATGACTTCATCTGTTTCAGCCATCATCCAGCTTTTCATAGAAGAAATACATTCCTTCCGGATGGTCTCGACCGTCGCTTCGCGGAAATATTTAGACCAACCTGCACCATTCTCCTGCCTCAATTCAATGATTAACTGATCGAAATCACCTGTCGTCAACAACAAGTCCCCTGATTCAAGGGGAGAAAGGGACGAACGCTTTTCATATAGAAGATAGGAAAGTTGCAGCAACACATCGGTCACGGCCTTAGCATCTGGAAAATACTCATAGTTATAGTGGGGTTCTTGTGATGTCAAGAATGCCGTATTCTTGAACAGTCTAAGGCGATAATGGCTGTGTTTCTCGATATCCTCCATTATACGGTTTCGAAAATTCCTAATATAAATGAAATCAGGATCGCTGCTTGATTTTCTATGTAAACCTGGAGAAAAGAACAATTGACGGTAGACCCGCTTACGTGTCTCATCTTCCAGCTGGAACTTCCAGTCTTCTTGGAGTAAATTCTGCCAGCTGGTAAACTGAGTCAAGTCCTCTGGAAAAGAACGGATGAAATATTTACTATAAACCGTCGTTTCATATAGCACTTCATGCTCCTCGTCTGTATCAAACTTCTGAATATTCCCGTCCACAATCCGAATCAAATGAAGGTCTGTCATCGTTTTGATCGTACGGATCAGAGATTTCCTGTGGGTATAGACCGTCCAATCGATTCCTTCTTCTCCCGCATAGTCATGCCTAATCTCCTCTGCCAGTTCTGACAACAGAAACTGTTCGGCGACAGACTTCTCCTCCAGAAAAGCCATGGCGTAACAAAATAACGCATAATCCCGTTGCTCCTGAAAAGAAGAAATGCCCATCCAGGCTTCCGGTTCAACCGGAATCTTCTCAAGCTTGATAAAATGCTGATGGACAATTAATAAAAGCCCAAATTTGTCATCTAGATACCGCCTTAACACTTTTTCTCGTTCACGAATCAACTGATATTCTTGTGGATTCTCACTTCGTAATATCCAAAACTCGTGCAAAAGAAGTTCAAGTCCTTCTATCGCTTTATCATCAAATTCAACAGTCTGAACCTGCTCCAAGCTATAGCCCACCTTTCATTTCCAGTGTCACATCCGGCATCTTTAAGACCCCATCTTCTGCATGCATGATCGTCATCTGATCTCTGTGCACGTGCACCCTCACTGTGAAGCCATAATCCGTTTTGATCACCCGGCTCTTACTGGACATTGCCTTTCCGATCCAACTTAGAATCACTTTCCGAACGAAAGGTTTTACCACTCCAAGCTCTGAGATCGTCATCTTCTGGTCTGTGAATAGAGTCTCGATAATCGTGCGTTCCTCCGCCTTTTCAGCGAGGTGCTCTCGCATCAAGGCTTTTTTCTTCTCATTATTTGAAACCATGGCCCCAGGCTTCGTTTTATCCTTAAAGGACCTGATTCGCGGCTTAATTGGCAGAATGATCGGTTCTTCCTCCCAAATGTCTGCATGAATATTTTCCGTTGTATCTTCTTCTATCTTTAAATGACGAATCGTCATTGAACCGAAAACAACCGCTGATAATTGATGGGCGTCTTCCATCGAACGGCTTCCACTGAACAGTTCAGCAAGGTGAAGATAATCTTTCTTACGGCTGTGATGACTGTGGTGCCGTTCGCTCATCCGCTGGACATATCGGGTAATCCGCCTGATCATTTCATTCGTCTGAAGCTGCAACATCTCGAGCTCGCTTGATTGGCCCTCATCCCCAATGAACCACGATCTCATCACCCGCCAGAAATCATAGAACTCCTGGTACCAATCCAGCACCGTTTCTTCACTGATTTCCTCTAGTCGGGGTATTTGCCTTCTATAATCAGCAAGCTTGTCAAAGAAAGGAGCCACAACCTGTTGATCCATCCTCTCCAGTTGATCCGAAATCTGAAAGGACGTTTTCTGAAGTGACACGATAAAGTCTCTTAAATACGTCGTGAATTGATTCTTATACACCAAGAACGCCTCACTCTGCATCCGCTGATCCGTTTGCTCGCTATTGATATAGGCTATGTAATCCGCCGTGTTCGTTCGAATCGTCTGGAAATATTGCAGGAGATCTTCCCATAAGAGCATATACGTCTCAGATGATTCCTGAAGATCCTTTTTTAACTCTTGTTCCAGCTTATTCATGGATTCAAGCAACCGGTCAAATTGGGATTTCTCAAGAGAACCTCCAAAACTTTCTCCGCTCTTCTTCTCAAGTGTAGCAACCATTCTCTCGATCTCGATCGTATAAGGCGTCGATTGGTAACGAAACCGCTTCTTCTTATACTCTTCAATCGTCTTTGCGTTCGTCATGTCCTGCCTGGCATTCAGATTCTTCCACTTCACCAGCTGAGCAAGCTGGACGAGAAGCTGCTCCTCATCATAATGCTCGTAATGGGGAAGCGATCTCAAATAGTCCAACACCTCTTCAGGAGAAATGAAGTCTCTCATCCGTTCATGCTGCAAATAAAAGTATCGTAGAATCGTTCGATACTCAGCAGCATTCTCTGCTGTCAGATAACTCGCTTCGATGAGCTTTTTCATAGGACCTTGCATGTTTCGTGCACCCCTTTCATGGCGATCATACTTCATTCATTTCTGTATGCATATGGAATAATTATACCAGTTATGGGGTGTCTGAAGTAACGCAAATACAAGAGTGGAAAATATTAAATGAAGGTGAAAGAATCATGGACAATCCCCATCAAATTTTCCAAGCTTTATTCTTAAAAACAGATGATTTATAATGAATATAAATAAATTAAAGTTGGTGATGTAAATAGAACCTATAAGAATTGATCAAGATGATGTGAAAAAAGCAATTCAATCAGGGCATTCATACATCCAAGTCGGCAAACGGAAGTACTTATTAATGGAAGTAGAGGAAGTCAGTAAAGACGATGGTTACCAAGTGACAGATCCTGATGAGGAAAAACAGTTATTGAAGGCATTGGAGGAAGATAATCCAGTCCTTTCAGAAGATGAAATCAAGAAGATGTTAGAGAGCTAAACCCATGAAAATAGTGTGGAGAAAGTCGGCGATTTCTTCCCTTTTAGCTTTAGATCGTTGGAGAGAAACCATTGAACTCCAACCGATTGCCACATATCTAAAGGAAACCATTGAGTCCTATTTCATACAACAGGATTTCTCAATTCATATCCCTGGAAGACATGTTCTTATAAAGAAAATGCCTGTTGACCAACGAATGGTATTAATATCTATAGGAAAGTCAGATCCCTATAAAGTCTTTTACAGAATAAAAATGAATCAAATTGAAATCTTTTTAGTTCGACATCCTCACCAAAAGTCAGTTGAGTAATGAGGATATATACTAGTGCTTACAAAAAAGATCCACATCTTCCATTGGAGGTGTGGATCTTTTAATGTAAATTAGTATATTAAGGGTCAGACACCAATATATGTGTACAATTTTATTCAGTCAAATGTTGAACAGCATAATCAGCTTCCTCTTGAGTGAACTGTTCGCCGTATTCAGAAACGAGTTGGTCTCTTATCGCTTCTGGTGCCATGGCCATGGAATCTTGATAACTCTTTGCTTTTTCCAAGGCATTCTTTTTAAAATCAGCTTTCATTGTATCAATCGCATATTGTGCTTCTTCCGCAGTGAACTGTTCACCGTGCTCTGAAACCAGCTGATCATAGATACCCTGTTTTGAAATGTACATCGTATCAGAGTAAGATTCCGCCTTTTTCAAAGCGTTGTCCTTCCAATCATATTCAAGCTTCTCCATGGCATACGCAGCGGCTTCCTCGGAAAACTTTTCACCAAACTCTGAAACTAATTGGTTATGAATCGCCGCTTTGGACATATTCATGATCTCAGCGTATGTTTTCGCTTTTGTCAAAGCGGATGCATGTTCTGCAGGGACGTCATCTTCCACTTTTGTTTCTTCTTTTTTGGGTTCCTCTGTTTTGGGCTGTTCTGTTTTAGGCTCCTCTTTTTTAGGTTCCTCTTTTTTCTCTTCTGACTCTTTTGGCTCAACCGCCAAAGGTTCGGTGGCTTCTGATTTGACTTCCTTATCCTTCGT
This sequence comes from uncultured Bacillaceae bacterium, assembly GCA_963787015.1. Lineage (GTDB taxonomy): Bacteria > Bacillota > Bacilli > Bacillales > Bacillaceae_B > Rossellomorea. The sequence goes on along the minus strand of CAWBBM010000040.1, from coordinate 83,369 downwards.
ATCAACCGTCTCAGTATCATCTCCACCACCAACAGCTGCTGCAACAATCAGAATCGCAATGACCCAGACCCACCACTTTTTATAGAACGGTTTTTTCTTTTTTGGTGATTCCCCCACTAGCTGTACCCCCTTCATATAGTAGGTTTACATAAGTAGTATATTTTCCTTACTTATCAAACATGCAGGGAACCAAGGGGACAGGTAATTTGGTGGCGTCAAAAAAACACAGCATTCGGGATCGAATGCTGTGTTTTACTTTTACTTCAGAAAATTTTCTCTGTCGTTCCAATATAATTCCCAATAATATACCCCAACGTCCCCAACGGACCATTCCGGCTCTTCGCAATCTTCACTTCCACTTCCGGCCCGTTCTTGGAATCGGATTGTAAGAAACCAAAGGGACAGGTTCCTTGGCCCATTCGAATCATCGTACCAAAGTACCTGTCCCCCTGGCTCAATCGCTCTCCTTCGTAATCCCCCCGACACCCCAATACTTATGAGGGATTGGCTGCACAATCACCCGGACCTGTTCAGGTTTAACTCCAAGTGTTTCAACAGCAGTTTTAGTGATTCCAGCCACTAAATCCTTTATCTTCTCATTACTCCGCCCTTCAAGCATCTGTACTTGAATAATTGGCATCGAACCATCACCTCTTTGGTAAAAATTCAGGTGGTGACACAGGCACCACCCTCAGCTGTTAGAATCCTAATAATCTTGGAATGAACAATGTGGTCTGTTCCCAGTAAGTAACGATCAATAGCATTGCAATACCTAATAGGAGCATTGGCGTTACCGCTTTGATTAAGCTTTCAAACCTTACTTCGGCTATTGAGGATACGATGAATAATCCTGTTCCAACCGGTGGTGTCAGCAGACCAATCGTCAGGTTAATACATATGATCACACCGAAATGAATCGGGTCGATTTGAAACCCGCTCACCAGCGGCATAAATACCGGCACCAGGATAATCAGCGCAGCAATGCCATCCAACAATGTGCCGATAATTAACAAGAAGATATTGACCAACAGCAGAAATACAAACGGATTATCAGAGATGGACAACATTGAATTTGCAATCATTTGCGGAATCTGTTCAAACGCTATCAGCCAGCCAAACAAGTTCGCCATTGCGATCAAGAATGTCACCGTAGCTGTTCCAATTACAGTGTTAATCAATATCTTCGGCAAACTTTTCCACTTCAATTCTCTGTAAAAAAACATCCCCACCACAAAAGCAATAACACTCGCTACAGCAGCAGACTCGGTTGCAGTAAAAGCCCCGCTCAGGATCCCGGCAATGATGACAAAGGGAACCAAAATAGCCGGTAATACTTTTACAAAGGAATTCCAAATAAGCCCAAAACTTGCTCTTTCACTACGAGGAAAATTGTGTTTATAACCTAAATAGGCTATCAATCCAATAAAACCTATTCCGAAAATCGTTCCTGGAATGATCCCTGCCATAAATAGCCCGCCAATGGACGTACCCGACAAGGTTCCATAAATGATAAAAATCATGCTTGGTGGAATAATTGGCGCAACAATTGAGGATGCAAGCGTCAATGCAGAAGAGAATTCACGGGTGTACCCTTCTTTCTCCATTTCGGGGACCATGACCTTACTCATCATCGCTGCCTGGGCATTTGCAGAACCCAGGATCGAAGCTAGGAACATATTCGCAATGACTGTAACATAGGCGAGTCCCCCCCGAACATGTCCGACAAGCACCCTTGCAAAGACAACGAGCTTGTTCGTGATTCCTCCACTATTCATCAACTCCCCGGTAAGCATGAACAAAGGGATCGCAAGCAACCCGAAATTCTCCATGCCTGAATAAAGCCTTTGGGGTGTTGATTCTAGGAGCATTGTATTACCTGTTAGTAAAAAATAGACAACTGTCGTCATCCCCAGCACCAAGGCGATAGGAATTCCCATCAATAAAAATACGACAAAAGCCAAGATGACAAGCATCATCATACTTCTTCACTCTCCTTTGCGGCAGCTTGGAGATTATGGACAATTTCACTTTCAATCCGTTGATTCTTTATAATCTCAAGCATATTGCTTAGTAAATGGATCGAAGCAAATAGTAGACCGACCGGCAAAATCGCATATGGAATCACCATAGGCAGCAATATTGCGCTCGATTTTTGGATCGCGACGGTAGGTGAAGTGATCCATGAAAAACAATAGAATAATAGAATGGCCATGAACAAGAGCATAAAAATATGTGCTGAAATCGCCACCCATTTATTTACCTTCGCAGGAAGATAATCCGTGATGAGCGTCATGGATGCCTGTGTCTTATACTTAAGACCAAGGCTCCCTCCTATGAACGTTATGTAGATTAGAATAAAAACCGATACTTCCCCTGCCCAGAATAGAGGTTCATTGAACACATATCTAAAAACCACTGCAGCCGCGACAATGACAGCCATTGCAAACATTAGGATAATAGCCAGTTTCTTTTCGAAACTGGCTACCATATTGCTGATGTATTTCACGCATTTCCCTCCATTAGGTTATTCGCGGAATGTATCGATGAATTCCTGAATCAGTGGATCAGTTGGTCCATACTTTTCATCGAATTGCTTGATATAAGGATCGAATAACTTTTGGTCAATTTCATATATTTTCATCCCTGCATCACTAAGAGTCTTTTTGAATTCCTCTTCTTGTCCGGAACGGGTTTTTACTGCATACTCTGCAGCAGCCTTAATGGATTCATCAATAATCTTTTTATCACTATCAGACATTTTTTCATATTCTTCTTTGTTCATCATGGCAACTGCAGGCCATACCATGTGATTCGTCACCGCCCCATACTTGGCAACTTCATAGTATTTATTGGTGATTGAAGCGTCCAGGTCCATATCCATCCCATCGATGACACCAGTCTGGATTGCAGCGTATACTTCGGGCAAAGGTAATGATTCAGGTGAAGCTCCCATTGATTTGTAAAAATCTTGAAGCGGCGGGCTTGGTGTTACACGGAAGGAAAGACCCTTCAAGTCTTCAGGCTTCTTGACTTCCTTATCCTTGAACAGCATGACCCGGTTCCCTGCAAAAAGGTAATCCAAACCTTTTAGTCCCTGGTCATCCAGTGTTGCAAGAATCTTCTTCGCGACTTCTGAATCACGTGCAGCATTCGCAGCTTCCAAATCTTTAAAAGCATATGGAGCGAACCATGCCGTAAATGCAGGAGCACGAGAGCTCATATAGGCAGCAGTTATGAATCCGAAGTCTACAGAACCTGAAGAAATTTGCTGTACCATATCTGCTTCTGTACCAAGCTGGCTCGCTGGATAAATTTCAAGTTGCATTCTTCCATCGGAACGCTTATCCAATTCTTCTTTGAATTTCTCTGCAGCCTTATGCCACATATGATCTGTCGGGGTAATGTGTGCCAGCTTGAATGTATACTTCTGACCAGATCCAGATCCAGATGCAGGCTTTGCATCGGTGTCATTGCCGCAGGCAGCAGCCGTCAGCACCAGCAAAAAAGTTAATAATGTCAGCCCTAGTTTCCTTAAACCCATCATTTCTTGCACCCCTTTTATCTCCTTTTTGAAAACGCTTCCATGAAATTCCCCAAAGCTGTCTCTACCTGTGATTATAGTCACTTTCTCCTACAAAATGTGTAAAGTACTTAACATAGAAAAAGAAATTTATCTATATATTTTGAATATTCTAAAATACATAGACAGACACTTAGTAACAGGAACTAAGTGCTGGATTTGCAAGAAAAAGTTACACTGCCAAGCTCTGCGAATTGGACCAAAATCGTATCATTAGGTTCGAAGCTGATCGCTTCGGAAACTGCCCCACTCAGTATGACGTCTCCCTTTTTAATTCCCTTACCAACTTCACCAAGCTTGTTGACTGCCCATGCAACCGAAGCTGCCGGATGCCCCAGTACCGCTGCACTCGACCCGGTTTGGAAAACCTCTCCGTTTTTCGACATCACCATTCCGAGCTGCCCCAAGTCCAGATCCTTTGGAGACATCCACTTGCTGCCGATGAGAAATTTTGAGGAAGAACAGTTATCTGCGATGACATCAGCCAGAGTGAACTTAAAGTTTAAATAGCGGCTGTCGATAATTTCGATTGCCGGAGCTACAAATTTAGTCACTCTCAGTACATCCTCAGCCGTAACATTTGTCCCTTCCAAATCCTCTTCGATAAAAAAAGCAATCTCTGGCTCTGCTTTCGGGTGGATAAAATCGGTAAAATCGAGGGGTTCCCACTCCAATGCGAGCATGTCATCGGTCAAGTATCCATAAATTGCTTCATGGACCCCCATCATTTGCTGTTTTGCCTTGCTCGTCAAACCCAGTTTCAACCCGATTTTACTAGCACCTTCCTTCTCGCGTCTCTCAATCAATTTTTCTTGGATTAAATAAGCGTCATCAAAACTCAATTCCGGATAACGGTCGGTTACTTTTACCACTTCACGACATTCTTTTTCTGCGGAATATAAGTATTCTACGATTTCCAGGTCGACTCCCTTTGTAATCGCCATCCTTTACACCTCCAGCTTTCGTGCTTTTGCCAATTCGGCAGCAACATCAAGGATCATATCCTCCTGGCCGCCTACAACTTTCCGTTTGCCTAACTCTATTAAAATATCCCTTGAATCAATACCAAATCTCTGGCCGGCCCGTTCTGCATGCAGCAGGAAGCTGGAATACACCCCGGCATATCCCAAAACCAGGCTGCCTCTGTTAATTTCCTGAGGCCTTGGAATCATTGGCCCAACCGAATTTTCAGCCAAATCCATCATTTTATAAATATCGATCCCTACGTCCATACCCATTCGGTCCAATACGGACAATAAAACTTCAGTTTGAGCGTTCCCCGCACCGGCACCCAGACATCTGACACTTCCATCGATTCTCGTAGCACCTTCTTCAATAGCAGCCAGTGTATTCGAAACGGCCAATGAGAGATTATTATGAGCATGGAAACCTACTTCAATAGACAATGTATCTCTTAGTGCTGCGATTCTCTCTTTTACTTCATGGGGCAAAAGGGCTCCTGCAGAATCAGTCACATATACTGCCTGAGCTCCATAGCTTTCCATCAGTTTCGCCTGCTCGACCAATTTTTCAGTCGGAGCCATATGGGCCATCATCAGAAATCCAAGTGTCTCCATTCCCAGCTCCCGCGCCATACTGATATGTTGGGCCGAAACGTCAGCTTCTGTAACATGTGTTGCAACTCGGACCAGACCCGCCCCTAGCTGATGTGCCTGCTTTAGCTCATGTACTGTACCGATTCCAGGTAAAAGAAGCACAGCGACCTTTGAGTTTTTACATTCATCGACAGCTGCTTCGATCAGTTCCATCTCATCAACGAGGGACTTTCCATACTGCAGCGTCGAGCCTCCTATTCCATCGCCATGGCTCACTTCAATGTAATGCATTCCTGCATCATCAAGTTCGCGGGTGACACGTCGCACCTGTTCTTTTGTATATTGATGCTGCATGACATGGCTCCCGTCACGCAGGCAAACTTCCGTAATCTTGATAGGCTTATCACTTTTGCGATTCAAAAAAATTCACCTAGCCTTTCGATTTGACACTCTGTTTTTCAAGTATATGGATCGCAAAATCCTCAGCAACCCGGGTCGCCGCAGCCGTCATGATATCAAGGTTTCCTGCATACACCGGGAAATAGTCCCCCGCACCTTCGACCTCAATGAAAACCGTCACTTTGTTTCCATCAAATAAGGGATCCTGTTTGAGGCGATATCCAGGAACATATTGCTTCACCGTTTCGACCATATGCTCAATCGATTTTGTAATCGCACCTTCATCCATATTTTTCACTTCACAATAAATGGTGTCACGCATCAAAATCGGGGGCTCTGCGGGATTGAGAATAATCAGGGCCTTCCCCTTGTCGGCACCGCCCACTACTTCAATTCCCCGGCGGGTTGTAATCGTGAATTCGTCAATGTTTGCACGCGTGCCTGGTCCTGCACTCTTGGACGAAATCGTTGCTACAATCTCCGCATAACTTACATCGGCGACCGAGTTGATCGCATGGACAATCGGAATCGTCGCCTGACCTCCACAAGTAATCATATTGACGTTCTTTTCATCGAGGTAATGTTCATTTTTGACGGCTGGTGAGACGAATGGGCCTCTAGCTGCCGGAGTCAGATCAATGGCAAGCTTCCCCAATTCAGCGAGTACCTTAGCATGTCTTACATGGGTCTTTGCAGATGTAGCATCAAACACGATGTCTGCGATTTCAGGATGATCCTTTAATGCCTGGATGCCATTATCGAAGGTAAGATAGCCCCGTTCCTTCGCACGCTTCAAGCCATCAGACTCGGGGTCGATCCCAATCATCGCCTTGAAATCGATGACTTTACTGCGTTCAAGTTTATACATTAGATCTGTTCCGATATTTCCAGAGCCAATGATTGCTGCTTTGATTTTTGCCAATTCTTCCACTCCTCTATTCAAAAGTGACTGACACAGAGCCGACCGGACCGAATTGAGCTGTAACTGTATCTCCTTCAGCTACTGTAATCGCCGCAGAAAGTGCTCCCGGCAAAATCAGTTCTCCAGCCTTAAGGGTAATTCCGAATTCATGAAGTTTATTTGCCAGCCAGGCAATCGCATGTGCCGGATGGCCAAGAGCAGCAGCACCTGAGCCTGTCGCAATCATTTCACCATTCTTGGATAAAATCATCCCAACACTGCGAAGGTCGATTCCGGTGATGTCTGTCATTTGCTCTCCAACCACAACCATCGCCGATGATCCATTATCAGCAACCGTATCAACAAGACCGATTTTCCAATCAGCAATCCGGCTGTCGATAATCTCAAGGGTCGGTACCACGCAATCCGTTGCCATCAACACATCCAGAAAAGTAACATTCGGACCTTCTAAGTCTTCGCTTAATACAAAGCCGATTTCCGCCTCGATTTTAGGACTGAGGAAGTTGGACATCTTTACTGTTCCGCCATTTTCTATTTTCATATCATCCAGCAAATGACCATAATCAGGCTCATCCACTCCAAGCATTCTTTGCATCGCCACACTCGTCAGGCCAACTTTTTTGCCGATGACCGTGCGGCCTCCTTTAAGCTTTCTCTTTATAACCTCCAGCTGAACGTGGTAGGCGTCCGTTACATTAAGATTCGTAAATTGCGAAGTTAACGGTGATACCGCTTCTTTGCTTTTTTCCGCCTCTAAAAGCGTATGAGCAATGGTTTCGATCGACGCATTCATCGATTCACCCTCCTTTTCTACCATTCTAATATTTTCTATCATGCTATGCGCTTCCTTCTATAGCTTCATGGTGATCGTCTTTGCTTCGGTATAAAACTCGAAGCTGTGCCTGCCGCCTTCACGTCCTATGCCGCTCGCTTTCGATCCGCCAAACGGCGTGCGCAAGTCGCGGTAATACCAGCAGTTGATCCACAGCAGGCCAGTATTTACATTAGCTGCTACACGATGGGCACGGCGCAGATCATTTGTCCACACGACGCCAGCCAGACCGTACATGGAATCATTGGCCATTTGTACTGCATCTTCTTCCGTTTTAAAAGGAATGACAGTCAGTACAGGGCCGAAGATCTCTTCCTGGGCGACACGCATTTTATTGTCTACATCATACAGAACAGTAGGTTCATAGAAATTGCCTTCTCCAAGGGAGGTAATAGTCTTTCCGCCAGTTGCCAGCTTCGCACCTTCTTGCAGACCGACTTGCACATATCCATCAACTGTCTCGAGATGTCCCTTTGAAACAAGAGCACCCATATCTGTATCTTCATCAAGTGGATTACCGACTTTGATGGCACGTGCTGCTTCCACAAACTTCTCCAAAAATCGATCGTAAATGCTTTCCTGGACAAGCAGACGTGATCCTGCCAGACAAATCTCACCCTGATTTCTGAAAATGGCTTCAATCGACCCGGCAACCGCTTCGTCCAAATCAGCATCTTCAAACACGATATTCGCGGACTTTCCGCCTAGCTCCAGAGAAACGGGAATCAGCTGAGATGCGGCATTCTGCATCACCGTGCGGCCAGTCGTGCTATCACCGACAAATGAAATTCGTCTTACGGATGGATTTCTAGTCAATTCTGTTCCGACTGTCCCTCCAGGACCCGTGATAATATTCAACACCCCTGGTGGCAGCCCTGCCTCATTGGCAATTTCCCCGAGCATCACTGCGCTTAATGGAGTATAAGAAGCTGGCTTTACTACAACTGTATTGCCTGCAGCCATTGCCGCCGATGCTTTCCATGTCATTTGCATGAATGGGAGATTCCATGGAATGATCAGGCTTGTCACACCAGCGGGAGCATATTTTGAATAAGACATGTATCGTGCCTGGTCATAATGCTCATGGTTTATGTAGTTAGCCATTTCAGCAAAGAAGCGCAAATTCGCAGCTGCCCGGGGAATATCAAACCCCCGGCTCTCCTTAATCGGCTTCCCGACATCGAGGGTTTCAACCAGAGCCAATTCATCAACCTTTTCCATGACCAGGTCAGACATTCTGCACAATATCTTTGACCTTTCAGGAACCGGCATCTTGCTCCAAACACCGCTTTCGAACGTCTTTTGTGCTACATCAATCGCGTGTTTAGCATCCTCAACACCAGCTTTAGCAACCGAAGCTAGCTTTCTATTGGTCGAAGGATCAATCGTATCAAAGGTTTCACAAGACATCGCATCACGGTATTCACCATCAATAAAGAGTTTGGCATCTTTTAATTTTTGTGGTTGAGTCAGTTTCATCCTAAAACACCCTCCTCATCCTCGACTTCAACAATCATTTCAACCTCGACGGCATTGTTAAGGGGCAGCTGCGCCATGCCTACAGCAGAACGGCCATGCTTCCCGAACTCCCCAAACACCTGCACGAGCAGATCCGAGGCACCATTCAAGACCTTCGGCTGATCGGTAAAGTCAGGGCTGCTGTTCACGAAACCAAGCACTTTTACAACCCGCTTCACTTTGCTTAACTCACCCAGTTCCTGCTTTAGAACTGTCAAAAGGTTCAGCATGCATTGTTTCGCTGCATCATAGCCGATTTCAACCGAAACATCCTCCCCAAGTCGTCCCCGGTATTCATTCGTCCCCTGGCCGGATGTAAAAATCAGATTGCCGGTCCTTACACAGCTTACATAGTTCCCTGCTGCAGGGCGTGGAGCCGGCAAGTTCAGGCCAAGTTCCTTCAAGCGTTCTTCAGGTGTCACCTGTACCTGTTTCATCAAATCAACTCCCCACTTTGACTGGTATATTCAAGAACCGTAGCGCATTTTTACCAAGTATGGCTTCCGTTTGTTCCTTTGACAATCCAACCGTTTCATCAATGACCTTACCCGGCGGGACCTCTCTTAACAGGAATGGATAATCAGAGCCCATAATGATTCGTTCATGGCCGAAATTCTGCACTAAGTAGTTCAGGTTCACTGGTTCATTTACAAGGGAATCATAGTAAAACTGTTTTGCGTAATGGCTGGGTGGTTTATCCAGAAGACGCAGGTGCGGCCAGACTTTCCACCCTTGGTCAAGACGAGGCAGCAAATAGGGCAGCGAGCCGCCGCCATGAGCCAGGCAGATTTTCAGCTTAGGGAATTTATCCATGATTCCGCCAAGGATTAAACTTCCTCCAGCCAGAGCCGTTTCACTCGGCATCCCTACTGTATACATGAGGTTGTGACGAGGCATCCGCTCCTTGCCAAGTGTTTCCCATGGGTGGATAAACAATGGAACGTCCCATTTTTCAGCCATCTCAAAAAACTCAATTAAACCTGGATCATCAAGGTTCATACCGTTTATATTTGTGCCAATCTCTATGCCGCTCATGCCTAATTCATGCTTGCAGCGGTCCATTTCCCGGATTGCCACATCAACATTCTGCATCGGCACAGCACCCAGTCCAATGAACTTAGTCGGATACTGGTTTACCAAGTCAGCGATAAAATCATTTTGAACACGAGCCAAAATTTCTGCTTCTTCAGCTGGTGCCCAGTATGAGAACGTTACAGGAATGGGAGAAAGAACTTGCATATCGACCCCTTCCCTCTCCATATCCTTAATCCTCTTCTCAGCGTTCCACACCTGGTCTGTCACTTCACGGAACACTTTCCCGGCAATCATGATGTTTGCACCGCATGCACAAGTACGCTCAAGCTTCGGCCATTTGTCGCCGCCGAAACGCTTCGTCAGCTCGCTGAAATCCTCAGGAATGATATGGGTATGGAAGTCTACTCGCATGTCCATTCACTCGCTTCCGGAGGCATCATGTATCCACAATTTTCACACTTGCGAAGTTCCTCGTTTCCATTAAAGCTTGCGATGGCTTCCTTTACCTGCTTTTCAATGTTAGTCAGTTGAATCGTGGCACGGTGCATTTCATGGTCGCACTCATCACAGAACCAAACAAAGTCCTCAAGTTCACCTTGTGCACGGTTGCGTTCGATGACAAGTCCGATCGTGTTCTCCACTCGGTGCGGAGAATGCGGAACGTTCGCTGGAAGAAGAAACATTTCACCTTCCTTTACCTCCACTACTTCACGCTTTCCTTCTGCATTGATCACCTCTACATAACAACTGCCCTGAATTTGATAGAAAACCTCTTCAGACGGATCAACGTGGAAATCGCGTCTTTTGTTCGGTCCCCCTAGAAGCATGACCATCAGCTCGGCATCCTTCCAGATCACCTTATTGTTGACCGGCGGCTTGAGCTGATCTCTATTTTCCTCAATAAATTGCATTAGATTAATCGGTACAAATTGACTTTTCATATTTCCTCGTCTCCCTTCGATTCTTGTAAAATCAGTTAAAGATTCTTCTTGGCATTACCAGCTTTTACTACCATTCATCTCATATCTCTCATTACAATCAGTCTGCCATCTCGACCTGACTTCCTTTTAATGACCTTTGCATATGGACCACTTCATCTGCGAGAATGGAAATCCGATTCAACAAATCCTCATCTACGATTTGGTTTTCCAGGTTGAAATGGTCGAAGGTTGCGTATACATGGCAAGGTGCAACGAAGGCCCGGAAATAACCAGCAATGGGCTTCAACTGGTTTTCGATTACGAGAAAATGCTGATACGTTCCACCATTTGCGACAAACCCCATCACCTTATTCCTAAAGGCAGCCGGGTGGATCAAATCAAATAGGTTCTTCAATACCCCTGGAATCGAGCCCTGGAAAATAGGTGTCCCAATCACATAAAAATCGGCAGAAGATACTTTTTCAATCACAGCCCTGGTATCGTCCGAATATTTTTCAGCAGGACGGCCATCACAGAACTCAACGTTATAATCCATCATATCGAGCATTTCCACCTCGATATCAGGGTACTTCTTTGTCACTTCTTCAAGCACTTTACGGACCACAATCCCTGTCTTTGCTCCGATGATGGTGCCTGATATCCCCAGCAATTTCATTCGTTTCGCCTCCTACTCTTGTAAAATATGATTCTTCGCATTAACTCCAGACTCCCAACCCAGCAATGCTTTCGAGAGGTTGAGCTCCCCATCTGACATCAGCTGGCGGATCCTGGATGAAGAGATCACACTGCCTTGAGGGCAGAATACCGGTTTTGTTACGCGTACTTTAAAGTATTTTTCAAGAAGTTTTAGATCTCCCAATCTATCTTTGCCAAAGCGGAAATCCCCGCCAACAATGATCTCCACCGGGTTAAGCTTCGCCAGACATCCGATAAATTCGTATGCACTTCTCTCTGCATACACTTCATCAAATCGGGCAACCACTGCATGCCGGGCACCGAGTTTTCCGATTTTATCCAACTTTTCCTCCACGGGGGTCAGCATCCTTGCTCCTTGAAAAAACACACGGGGCGGCGGGTCGAATGTATACACGACACTTGGAACCCCGAGCTTCCTGCTTCTCTGTACTGACTGGCGGATTACGGCTTGATGACCCCGATGGACACCGTCAAAAGCGCCAATGGCAACCACCGATCGAGGCAATTCCAACGAAGAATAAACATGTGCTTCCATCCAGCCATCACCTCCTGAGAATGCTCATTAATTTGTAAGCGCTTCCTTATTATCCAAAAGACCGCCCTTCAACGCTTCATCAACCATTGTTAGTGGTGTCTGGCGTTTATAGTTGTTATAGAAAATCCCCCTCTTACGAATCGGATCACCTGTATAATAGCGCTCGTATTGAAGCAAACGCTGACCGAATGCCTCACCGCACAGATCCCATGCAAGCTTGAAAATGCTTACCCTCTCTAAAGAAGAGATGCCTTCACGACCTACATAGTAATTGTCGATTGAATCTCTTAATGCTGCATTTTCAAAATCAGCTCCAGTCGGGGACATGAGCAAACCGCCTGCTCCGATAATCTGGATGACTTCGATTGCCCGTGGATACATGGTAGGCAGCAAGCCTCGGATGGTTTCAAGTGCGACGTAATCCGGCATTGCTTCTCCACGCTCGGTCATCGTATGCTCGTATTCAGCCACTTTTAACAGCGCTCTGATCGACTCAAGTGACTGGGCAAGCTCTCCAAGCTGTTCCTGAACATTCAAGTATCCATCAACGCCAATCGTATCCGCCACCTTCATAGCCACTTGCGTTGCGAATTCCAATTTCACAAGGCCCCTGACCCCTGATTGATGTGCCGGCTGCTGACCAGCGCCTGTCATTGGATACAGCTTATTGGCTGCTTCGACATTGTTATATAAGAAAATACGGTCCCAAGGAACGACCACATCATCAAACACCAGCAAGGCATCCATCTCTTCGAACCGTGAAGCGAGGGGATGATCAAAGAACGAACGTGTTCCATCCTGCATCGGCTCGCGGCAGATTATGCGCAGCCCCGGGGTATCAATCGGAATCGCAAAAGCCAGTGCATACTTTTCATCACCTGGGGCAAATCCAGGGAATGAGTAAATGATCACTTCATCTGTCACCGGTGCAAGGGTCGCAAGCATCTTTGCTCCCCTGACAACCAGGCCATCCGGAGTTTCCTTCACTGCACCAAGATGGGTATACGTATCCTTCTGTTCATGTGACGTTTTACTGCGGTCATTTTGCGGGTTGATAATGGCATGAGTGAGGAATATGTCGTTATCACGGAGGTATTTATAATAATTGCGGACATTATCTGCCCAGTTTTTGTTGTATTTTTCAAAGAACCAAGAATTGTAGTACATGGATGTTACCACGACGTTCAAGAAATCCGGCGTTCTTCCCATCAATCCAAAGGTTGCCCTGGCATATGCTTCGAAAACGTTGCGACGCTTCACTAAGTCATCGTAGCTTTTCGGCACAAGGAAGGAATTATTCACCCGCTCTCCCGTTTCCTCACATACATGAGTGATCTTATCCTGGAATTCAGGATCATGCTGCATGTCAAACAGCTTGGCGATTTCAAGTATCGGCTGCTTGAAAACCGGTTCCTCAAACAAATTCTCAACCTTTTTACCTGAAAGCCAAACTTCAGGTTTGCGTGCTTTAACCGCTTCGATATATTGAGCTCCAGTCCTAATTCCCATATACACCCTCCTGAAAATATTATTTGAAAATTCATACTGATTTTAATACTAATTTTCCATTCTAACTGTAGCCTATTTAACGTTTTTCCTGAGATAGTTTTGGAAAAATCAAAATTATCCAAATATTTATAGAAATTCGGCACTGTTTCCCCTATGCTTATCTTAGATATCAACTTCACTTTTTGGGAGGTAATGGTATGGCCACAGTTTACGAAGAAATTTTTCATTGGGAGGATTATTTAAAATACGGGACACGCCAATTTTTCAGAAAAAAAGAATGCATTTACCAGCAGGGCAATCTCGGAGAAGGATTTTACTATTTACATAAAGGCCTGGTCCGGATTGTTACCGTAACAGCCGCTGGCAAAGAAAATATGCTTAACATCGTCATACCCAACCAGCTATTAGGAGTCCAGTCACTTGACCAGAACACTCATTTCACAACTGCGATTGCCGTAAAGAATTCAGTCGTCTATCATTTCTCAGCAGACGAATTTCGAAAACTTATGCTTGCCCACCCGGAACTCTTCAAACTCTTTTCCAAAAGCGTCATCCATAAAATGAAAATCCTCTTAGATCGCATAAATATGAATGCGCTTACATCAGAGCAAAAGCTTGCTGCTTTACTCCACAATATCTGTGATGAATTCAAAAATTATGAGATTCCAATCTCACAGCAAGATCTCGCCTGCTGTACAGGCCTGACTAGAATCACCGTCTATAAAGTACTAAAACAATGGCAGGAAGCAGGAATCATTGAGGTAGACAAGCGAAAATACTACATAAAAAAACCAGATTTCCTTAGAAACCTGGTTGGTTAATCTTCATGGGGGTTATTGGCAATCGTCCTGATTTCAGGAAAATCTTTTACGACGATTTTTCGTTTTTGAAGCTCGATGTACCCCTTCTGTTTCCATTTCTGAATGATTTTGTTCACGGTAATTCGGGACGTGCCAATGTATTTTGAAAATGCCGTCTGGTTCATCGAGGCATTTCCGTTTTCCTGAATAAGCTTCAGTAAATAGAAAGCCATCTGCTGCTCAATGGGACTATCCAGGTGAGCGATGATTTCAGCCAGGGTCCTGAATTTGTAAATTAATGAATCTGTATAGATGGCAGCTGCCCCTGGATGATCCTTGCAGATTGCATCAATCGCATCGTTGGAAAAATAGTAAATCGTTGATGGGCAGTTCGTTGTCCCGCTTGTCAAATATGGCTCCCCATGAATCCCGTGCTCCCCAAACAACATCCCAGGGGGAACCATGTTGATAATACGCTCATCCCCTTTGTCGGACAAGAGCGTAATCTTTATTTCACCCTTCTTCAAATAATAGATTCCCCGACCCGCCTGTCCTTGATGATAAACCACTTTATTCTTACTAAACTCGAATACCTGCCCGTATGACAAATATGGCTCCCATTGGTGACGGAGGTAGTCCACACAATCACCTTCCTCTATACATACAGTTTTAAAATTTTTATTATTTAGATAATTATAACATTGAAACCACGGGGACAGGTCCCCTGGTTAAAAAACCATGGGGACAGGTTCCTTGGTCCATTTCGAATCATCGTACCAACGTACCTGTCCCCTTGGATTCCCTTGGGTTTATTTGTCATGGTGAAGGAATAAAAGCTGGATGAGCCGAATAAGTCATAGTGATGTCCAATATGGAAGAGAGCACTTGGATTTGGTTGTTACCTTTTTAGGACCGATTCATTTAGAGTCAGATTTTTCTTGTCCTTTAATTTTGAAAGATTACACTAAACAGTGAGGAGATTGGTTGTATGCAAGTTGTAACGAAAATGTTTTTAGAACAACACGAGATGCATTGCCATGAAAATGATTGGTTTGCATCCATGGATCAGGCGCTTCATGGAGTCATCGCAGCTGAGGCAGCATGGACAAGTTCGGGAATCAGCAATTCGATTTGGCAAATTGTCAACCACTTGATATTTTGGAATGAAGACGTAATCCATCGAATCAAGGGCACAGAGAATCCGCATAAGGCAGAAAACAATGAAGAAACCTTTGGAAATCCAGGGGATCCAGAAGACGAAATTGGGTGGGCCCATACAGTACAGCGCCTTAATGAAGCCATGAATAAATTAAAAACGGTCATTGCGGACCTAGATGATGAAAAGTTAAAAGCTCCGTATGCAGCTAACAGATACTCTATTGAGCGTTTACTCAGCCATATCATGATGCACGATACGTATCATCTCGGCCAAATTGTTCTATTGAGAAAATTGCAATCCTCTTGGGGTGGCGTTGATTGGTCCTAAAGCACCATAATTCAGCGACCTTCCTCCCCCAGCAGTAGAAGCAGTAATGGTGGTGTGAAAGCCCTTTTCTTTCTCTATGGAGAAGCAGTGATTTTCCTACTTTATGGATGGCTAAACGGGTGTGTTAGTCAAATACATTAGAACGTATATGCAGAGCGATCTTTCGCATATTTCATTGTTCAACAGTCGGGCGCTTTTCTTAAATAAGAAGGCGTCTTTTTGCATGTACAATATTTAGGGATTGAGTTTAATAAGGTGTAAAAAAGATTGTGAAGTCCTGTACTTATGAACCTGTGACCATTTTGGTTACAGGCTTTTCTAATTTGAGAAGTAACTTAGGAATGTTCTTATCCTACTTTTCACGGCGAACCCAGCCGTGATTGGCACTATTAATGAGGTTTATATTTCCCTTGTAAAAGAAGAAATGTAGAGTGGTAACCGTCCCCACTCTACCCGGTTCCTTGGTCCATTCGAATCAACTAGTACCAACGCTACCTGTCCCCCTGTTTCGGTTCGCCGTCACCAAGTTTCACCGCAATGCTTCTTTAGCTAACAGACAGTGAGCCAATGATGCCTGCGTTATCCCCCAGTCCCGGACTAACAATATAATCAGAAAGCTCCGGTAAAGTCACATAGTCATTTAAAAACTCCGGCAAATACTTATAAATCAGAAGCAAAAACTTGCTTTTGATTCATGACTCCGCCGCCAAGGATGATTTTCTTTGGGTGAGAGGATCAGGATGTATTGCATGAGTGCCTGGGCGATGTAATAGGCTTCCATGTCCCAGACCTCTTCGCGCCCAACTAGGTCAATGCCTTTTGCTCCCCAGCGTTCTTCAATCGCCGGACCTGCAGCCAGGCCTTCTAAACAATCCTGGTGGTATGGGCATTTCCCTGCATACTGGTCCTCTGGGTGCCGTCTTACGAGAATATGTCCCATTTCTGGATGGGAAAGTCCTTGAAGCAACTTTCCTTTAACCACTGCTCCGGCGCCAATTCCTGTTCCTACCGTAATATAAAGGCAGCTGTCTGATCCTTTTGCTGCACCAAAGGTTGCTTCTCCTAATGCAGCGGCATTTACATCGGTGTTAAATCCTACCGGAACAGCTAATGCCTCTTTTATCTCCTGAACGAAGGGATAGTCCTTCCATCCTGGTTTCGGTGTCGAAGTGATATTGCCGTATGTGGCACTATCCAGGTTCACATCTATCGGTCCAAACGATCCAATCCCAATCGCTTCAACTGAATGCTTCTTGAAAAAGGTGATTACCTGCGGAATCGTTTCAGGTGGTACTGTAGTCGGGATCTGAATTCGTTCCACGATTTTACCCGTTTCATCGCCTACGGCACAGACGAACTTAGTTCCACCTGCTTCAATTGCTCCTAGCATCAAAATTCCTCCAAACCAGATAATATAATAAGTCTGTTCAATTTAGTTAGATGTTCCTGCCTTCTTTTTTCCGTTCTGCTTATTCCAAATAAAATACAGAGTAGGAATCATGATAACATACACAATTGGAAAAATACTGAACGAAATAGGCAGCAGGGCTTCCAGGTCAAAATACTTCCTCATGGTTAAGAATAATACAACACCGATAATCCTGCCAACTCCTAACGGAATTTCACGGATAATAATGTAATCGAGTCTTTTTTTCTTATAATCCGGATCTCTTTCAATTGATTCGTAAATCATCGCATTCATCGAAGTGCCGATCATATTCATGGCTATCGGCGACAGAATTCCAAAGATCACCAATGAAATAAAGATAGGATAGGCCGAAATCAGTACAGAGCTCAATAATATTGTAAATGAACCAATCGCAAAAACGGTAATCCGGTCCTTGGCTTTTGAATACTTTGCAAGCATATAGAAGGCCAAGATCGACATGATTTGCGCTCCTGTATTATACAATCCGAGGTTCAGCTCCCCGCCAGCCACCTTGAAGGTCATCATTGTGATTAAAAAAGTCGTAAACGCTCCTGAGACGATTCCATCAGCAAACATGATCGAGTACATCTTTTTCCACTCAGGTGATGGATTCTTGATGACTTCCCAAAAATGACTTTTGGTGGCAACGGGGTTTCCTTTTACGCGAAGGGAAACGATAAAGGCAATGAACAAAAACACACAGGTTGCCATGAATACAACGTAATAGCCGATCATCCCCTCAAAACGTGAGATCAGCAGCCCCGAAAGAAGCGGCGCCATCACTCCGCCAATGGTAAATAAGATTCCCTGGATGTATAAAAACTGATCACGCTTATCATTTGTCGTCAAATCCAGCACGGCCATATGCATACCGACATAATACAGACTCATGGCCAGTCCATTCGAGATTCCGAGCAGCATAATATGCTCATCCAATGTGTCATGGAAGAAAAGCATGATTAAATAAGTAATGAGGTAAAACACAAACCCAAGGCGCATGGTGATCATCGGGCTTGTTTTTCTGGCCAGCCATGCACAAAGCCCGAAACTGATAATAATGGCAACAGACCAATACATGCTGTAATAGGCTAATAGGGAATAAGTTTTATCGAGCTTCCATAGGAACACACTTTGGAAAACACCAGATAAGGATGTTCCAAACGCAAAAAGTGCATTCATCAGCAGATAAAACTTCAATTCCGTGGAAAAAGATCTAAAAATAGAAAGCATCTATTATCTCCCTTTAAAGACGAGGGCGTTCAACACCCTCGTAACTTGTAAAATATCACATTGGTATCTTGAAATTTAGGATCATCTGAAACACGAAAACCATTCCCATGTTTCCTAGTAAACAATGACACCCTTTTGAAACACTGAGCTTCGGATAATCACCCATCGCGGCTGGCAGCTCTAAAGGCTCAACAAGGACTGCTTTCATCATCACCCCTCGGTTATCTTCGTTTTCACGCTATTAATTGCTTTTACTCTTAAAGTCTCCCACGGAATTTCTTTCCCTTCCGCCTGGCTTACTTTAATTGTTTTTGTCATATGAGGCTGCTGGTCAAAAAAGTTATCCTCGAGCACAAGCTGTTCGATATCCATTTCAATCGTCACCATTCGTGCCAGAGCATCACTTGATAGAGTGATCTCATTATCTTCTCTGCTGTATTCTACAGTTAGCTCAGCATTTGGAAGCTTTACATCCTTTTGATCACGGAAGTAATAAGTATTTTCAAAGGTTTTATCATTTAATGAACGAAGAATGATCATTGCCTCTTCCGGCTTTAATCCTCCTAAAGCCTTTCCCTCTAAAACCGTGTCTAAGTGATAAACGGAATTTGCCTCAACAGAGACATTCCATCTCTTTGAGAATGCTATTTCTCCATGAAAATCATAAACAGCAAGCTCGATTTCATCCTCATATCCTTCTAATCTGTCATTAACGACCCAAACTTTCAGGCCAGCACCAGGATCATGATCAATGGTTAATAAGATAGGATGATAGAATTTTTTTGCATAGTGGTAAGAAGCTTTCGGCAGCAAATAATAGTCGATGACAGACCAACTTGTACCAGGCCAGCAATCGTTTAACTGCCAAAACAGAGCACCGCTTGTTTTCGGTTTATTCCGGCGGTAATGCTCAATCCCATATTTCAATCCTTCAGCCTGGGTCAGCATTGAATAAGCAATATACTCTTCTAAATCGTTCGGCACCCCAGTGTACCCTTCCATCAATAAAATTCCTTTAGGATGATGGATGTCTTTATTCCGGTAGGCCATTTCTTCACTGCCCCAGAAAAATTGGTCCTTAGGGATGTTCCGCTCCAATGTATAGCGGTTAGAAGACGCATGCATGCCGAACTCACTGGCAAATGTCGTATCGATCGTTTTTAAAGTTTTTAAAAGAAAGGCCTTCAACACTGTAATTCACAGTCTGCGGCTCACCAAAAGTCCGAGGCTCGATATTGCCATGCCATACCTGCCAGTTATGCGAATCACCCTGCTCCCTCGAGTTATGGTCATTCCCTCCGTAATGGCGAGCTAGGCCAGAACAGTCGGGTTGGGTCCAGTTCGTCTAAGATTTCCGGCATCAATTCGATGGTAAATTTTTTCGCCGTAAAACGGATCGGTAATTTCACCTGAAGAATACAAGGCCTCATAAAGCCAGTCGTTCTCATTATTCCCGCACCATAAAGCCAGCGATGGATGATTCCGCAGCCGCTTGACGACCTGGATGATTTCATTCTGGACATTGGCCATGAAGTTTTTATTGTAATCAGGGTAGAGGGCACAAGAAAACATGAAATCCTGCCACACTAAAATCCCGAGCCGGTTGCACTCATCATAAAAAACATCTCGTTCGTAGATGCCGCCGCCCCAAACACGAAGCATGTTCATGTTGGCATCCTTTGAACAGCTTGATTAAGTGGCTTGTACCGGGAATCCGGTACTGCTGCTATGAAGCTATCAATCGGAATCCAATTCGCGCCCTTTGCAAAAATCTTCTCCCCATTAAGGACAAAGGTAAAGCAATGATTCCCTTCCTCATCAACGCGAAGAACTTCAATCGTCCTGATCCCAAAATCCTCTTGCTTTTCATCGATTTTTTGCTCATCAGCATATAATTCAACATTCAATAGGTAGAGGTGAGGCGTTCCCAGGTCATGTGTCCACCACAGCTTCGGATTTTCAACTTCCAGGGTAACGAAAGCCTTTTTCCCTTCAACCTTCGCACTGCCAGTGAACTTTTCTTCACCAAAAGACAGCTCTACCCGAACTTGATAGTCTTTTCCTCTTCTAAAAGAATCCACTTCAATCTCTACATCAACATCTGCCTTGTCTTCGGAAAGAGAGGTTGTTTTCGCAAACACAGAATGAATGCTGGCATATGTCCGTTTTTTCAAATGAACATCCTTCCAAATACCCGCTGCCACAAGCCGCGGTCCCCAGTCCCAGCCCCAATGGCTTTGATTCTTCCTCGTCCAGATCCGTTCCTTGCTGAATCCTGACCAGTAATATTGAACCTTCTCCTTCACATGCACATCGATCGGATCGAATTTTACAGCAAGGACGTTTTTGCCTTTTTTCAATTCCCTTGTCACTTCAAAGGAATGGCTGATGAACATATTATCCGTTGAACCAAGTTCGACTCCATTCAGGTAAACCGTCGCAAACGTATCGAGCCCTTCAAACAGCAAATCATACCTTTCATCCTTATGTTCTGTTCCATCGAATTCAAAGGTGGTTCGATACCACCAAACCTTTTCCTCTACCCACTGGCATTTCAAATCATTATGGCCATAGAATGGATCCTCGATTAACTTTCGGTCAATCAGGGTTGAATGGACGTCACCAGGAACCGAAGCGGTCATCCAAAAGTAATCAATAAATTCAGGTGCCGCCACCTCCAGTTCACGTGCATCCCCCACATCGAAATGCTTAATCTTCCAGTTTTTATTAAGCTTCATAGAAACAGAACCTTTCATAAAAGAGTCACTACAGAACACAAAAACCTTCACTAAGATAAAAGCCAAAATCATCACGCGATTTTGGCACTAATATCGAAATTATTTAATATAAGTCAATGAATCCAGGATTTCCTGAAGGCTTAACTCAGCACACGCCATTGAAGTATCTGCAACTCCGTAATACATTTTTACAACATCGCCTTCAACGACCGCGCCGCATGAGAAGACAACATTTCCGAAGAATCCTTCCACTTCATAATCTGCTTCAGGCTCAAGGATTGGCTTGTCAGAGCGGGCGATGACCTTGGTTGGGTCTTCCAGGTCAAGCAATACAGCTCCCATGCAATAGCGGTGGTCCGTCGTTGCGCCATGGTAAAGCTCCAGCCAGCCTTTTTCCGTCTTGAACGGAACTGCTCCGCCACCCATGCGGGCACTATCCCACATACCCTCGCGCAGGCCAAGTAAGTGTTTATGATTTCCCCAGTGCAATAGATTAGGAGATTCTGCAATCCACATTTCAGGCTCACCAGTACTCCTTGGAACAGGACGATGAAGAGCATAGTACTTGCCGTTAATTTTCTCAGGGAAGATTAACACGTCTTTGTTTTCTGGCGCAAAAATCATTCCCTGCTGCTCAGTTGTGACAAAGTCCTTTGTTGAAACCATCGATTCGCCAACACCAACAGGTGATACAGCACTGAAGTAAATATAATAAGTATCATCAATCTTCGTAATCCTTGGGTCTTCAATCCCGAATGTTTCAAGCTCATTTGAAGGGTAAACAAATGGCTTTTCATCGACCGTAAAGATATGTCCATCCTTACTGCGGGCAATCCTTAAATAAGATAATGAAGTCAGATAAGCGAAACGGTTCGTCTCTCCGGCTTTTTGAATCGTACGGGGATCTGAAAAATTGTACGCAGGATCGTTCAAATTGAATTCCAGAATTTCAAGCTCATTTGTTTTCGGATTATAAACAGGTGATTTCACAATCTTAGGGTCATCACTGATCGGACGCTCTGCGACACGGAGCAGCATGATAATTTCATCGTTAAAAGTCGTAATTCCAGCATTGAATGCACCAATGACTTCAAAGTCCTCGCGATGCGGTTTTACATCCATTGGTGTCACTAACGGATTCTCTTCATATCTATAAACATTCATGTTGTAATCTCCTCAATTCAGTAAGTTTTTTGCTCGTATTGTAAAAATGGATCTGCAATCGTGATTTTTTGCGCTTCGGCATCACTGATTCCTGCAAAGATATCTGCTGTGCCGTCCGCTTTCCGTACAATTCCCCCACTGAACACAACATCTGCCAGGTCAGGTCGCTTTGGAAGCACCAGGAAGGAAATTGCTTCTCGTTGCAATCAGCTCCATATCTGAAAACACTCCTGTTTCCGGATCAAGGGCGAAAACCATCGGATAATAATGGCGGTCTCCAGCTGCATCAAACGAAGCAACGTGGCCAAGTACACCAACCAAACCATTTGCAAGCAGATGCGGCTCGTTCGCTCCACCCCATTCTTCATCTATAAACTGATCTTCAAATAAAGGAGCCTCATTGATGACATCCAGCGTCAATTCTTCCAATTTAGAAATACGGGTCCAGCCAATCTTTCCCCTGCCTCCCTTATTTCCCTGAGGTCTTGTTAACACACCGATGCTGCCATCAGCCAGTTCAACAAGGCGCAGATCCTTCATTCCATCTGGTCCCTTGGCAAATTCCTCTAAACTTGCAATATTCTTTCCTTTATAAAAAACAGTACGCCAGCCAAATGCATTTTCGATTGTAGGATGCGGGAATATCTGTACGCCTCCGAGGACTAAGCAACCGGCAATCCTTGTGTAAAAAGGATCCTGCAATTCAAATACAGGCGCGTTTTTCCGAGGAACCCATTCGCCGTCTCTCTCGACAAAGAAATAAACGCTGGAATGCTCGCTGTCACGCGATTCTACGCGTCCTGCAATGACCTGTTCACCCTCATCTTCAAAAGGTGCTGAAATATTATAGACATCCTTTCCTCCAACACCAGAGAATACGATTTTTTCTGGATGTTCCGGCTGTGCTTTCGAAGAGAACTCCTCCAAAAGCTGTTCGCAAGTTTTCACATTACCTTTGGTTAAGACTGTCATTCCCTGCATCCTCCTTTAAAATAATGACTTCATTTCCTACTATCGTTAGTACCTCACTGTTTTCAACCGTATTTCGCTTATTCGAAAGCAGCAGGTTCATGTTTTTCAACTCTAATTCAAGGGATTTCTCTTCTTCAGAAAAGTTCAGAGCAACGAATGTCCGTTCCATCTCGTTGCTTCTCATGTAGGAAAGCATTCCATTCTGAAAGCGCAAGAATTCATATTCTCCTGTTTGGAAGGAAGTATGTTCTTTACGCAGCTTCAACATTCTTTTATAGAAGGACAGCATGGAATCAGGGTTAGCTTCCTGATTTTCAACATTTGTATGGAACGCATCCTCAGGCACCGTTATCCACGGGACAACTTCGGAAAAACCTGCATGAGGACCAGAATTCCACTGCATCGGAGTACGTGATTTATCACGGCATCGTTCGTTCGCAGCAGCCAGCGCTGCCTCCTTAGATTTACCAGTCTTCACTGCTTGTTCATAGGTGAGGCGCCCCTGGACATCCATCATCTTCATAATGTCATCTGTAACCCAATCCTTCATGCCAAGTTCATCGCCCTGGTAAAGGAATGGCACACCCTTCGCTGTAAGAATCAGCGCCGCTGCCATCTTCGCACGATCCTCATCACCGCCAAACCGTGAAATATGGCGTGACATATCGTGACTTGAGAAGAACAGAGTAGCAATCTGCTCGGAATCATACGCTTTCTCTGTTTCAACTAATTTCATATAAATCTTTTCTGCATCAAACTCTGCAATACTTCCAATGTTGAAGTTAAAGGATACATCCAATTTATTCAGTCCCGAGTACCGTTTCAGTATATTAATATCTTCAGAACCAACCTCACCGACAAGGAATTTACCCGGATATTGATGAACCACATCGGCGATTTCCTCGATAACCGATAAAATTCCTTCCTGATCCTTGTCATACAAATGTATTTGTTCCTTTTTTTCATGGTCATATGGGTTATCGATAAAGGATTCGTTGATCGTCAGGAAGTTGATGACATCCAGCCTGAACCCATCCACGCCTTTTTCCAGCCAAAACCTCATGACATCATACATCGCATTTTTGACTTCAGGGTTGGCCCAGTTCAAATCCACCTGTTCCTTAGCAAAAGCATGGTAATAATATTGGCCGGCTGCCTCATCAAATTCCCATGCCGTTCCGCTGAAAAAAGATTCCCAGTTATTCGGTTCGTCTCTCCATATATACCAATCACGCTTGGGGTGATCCTTGGAGGACCTTGATTCCTTGAACCATGCATGCTCGGAAGACGTGTGGTTCAATACGATATCGACAATGACTTTGATATCTCGCCTATGCGCCTCCGCGATAAAAGCTTCAAAGTCCTCCATCGTCCCATAAACCTCATCAATACAATAATAATCAGCAATGTCATAGCCGTTATCAACCTTCGGCGATGGATAAAAGGGAGTGAGCCAGAGCCCATCTATTCCGAGCTCCTTGAGATAATCCAGCTTGGAGGTGATTCCCGCAAAATCCCCCAGCCCATCTCCGTTTCCATCCTTGAAACTTGGCATATATATTTCATAGAAAGCTGATTGCTTCCACCATTTAACCATTTGCTTGAACTCCAATCTCTGGTTACTTAAGTGTAAATTGCATTCCCTCTTGGAACTTCTTCGCGAAAAGCAAGAAGATGATGATAATCGGCAATGTCAATAATACGGATGCAGCATACATCGGTCCTGGATAGCCGCCATACGGGCCGAACATTTGTGATAAGAGTACGTTTAACGTAAGCATGTCATCACTCTTTGCAACAAGCATATCCCATAGCAACTCTGTCCATCTTTCCATGAACAAGAACAAGAAGATGACGGTAGTAATCGATTTTGACATTGGCAGGACAATCTTGAACATGATTTGCATTTCGCTTGCACCGTCCAATTTTGCCGCTTCAATGAATGTATCCGGGATTGCCTTGAAGAAGTTCGTGTACATGAATACTGCCCATAAGCTCATCGCCTTTGGCAGGATCATTCCCAAGTAAGAGTCGTACATTCCGACCTTTTGGATAACCAGGAATGTAGGAATCAGCAAGATGATTGCCGGGAAGAACATTTGGAACAAGACCACGTTATTGATCGTGTCTCTTCCTTTAAAATGTATCTTAGCTAGCGCATAAGAAACCATTACCGCTGAGACCATCATCAAAATGGTCGAACCAGCTGATACTATAAAGCTGTTAAAGAAGGCGTTGATCCACGGGCGGGGGATGACAGATTCTCCGCCGCCAAGCAGCCATTCCCATGACTTCAATGAGTATTCAGTCGGGAAGAATTTCTTATCGACCTGACTCCAATCAGCAAAGGAATTCAACACCATATAGATATATGGATAAATCATGATTAACAATAGGACAATCGCAAACAGGTAACGAAAAACCAATCCTTTTTTCTTAGGTCCAACCATTTCGTTTCCCCCACAGTTCTAAGAGTTTTCGAATGATGTAAATCGCAATAAACGTTACAATCGATGCGATGATGGCAATAGCAGAAGCGTATCCGGCTTGCAGGTTAGAGAATGCTTTAGTGAAAATCTCCATTTGCCATGTATTCGTGGCAAAATCCGGTCCACCTCCGGTTAACTGATAAACTTCTGTGAAAATACCAAATGTAACACCAATCGATAAAATCAATACAGTAAACAACGCTGGATAGAGGAGCGGGAGCGTAATTTTCCAAAAACGCTGCCAAGGTGTCACTCCATCAATCATCGCTGCTTCATAGACATCTTGACTGATGCTTCCAAAGCCCGATGTTAAAATCAACGCGTAATACCCGGTGAATTTCCAGGCAATAATCAAGGCTACAACAAAGAGTGCAGAAAACGGTGTTCCAAGCCAGTTAATATCGATGTTCAATGTACCTCGAAGGAATTCATTCAGCGGACTGTTGTAAGATAAAATCCCTTTCACGATCAGCGAGGAAACAACTCCTGAAGCCAGGTACGGAAGAAAGAATCCGATTAAAAACAATCCTCTGAATCTTGGAAGCCCTTGAACAACCAATGCCACAATGATGGAAAAAGCAATAACTAATGGAACAAACACGCCCATAAATTTAAAGGTTACAAAAAAGGCACTCTGCACACCCTGGCTTTTGAAGTGCCTCGGCGTAATTCTCCAATTCCGACAAAATTATACGTCGGCGAGATTAAGTTCCAGTCTGTCACAGATAGAAACAGTGACCAGACAAGTGGTATCAGGAAGAAAACAATTGAATATAAAAGATAAGGACTGGCAAAAAGCCAGCCCAACCATCCTTGGTTCTTTTTCATTATTTGAGAGCCCCCTCAATGGCCTCTTGCATATCCTTCCATGCAGCTTTCGGATCTTTTTCTCCTTTTACAACTGGATTGAAAGCTTTCTGGCCAATCAATGTCTGAATCTCATTGTATTTAGAGTTATCCATAGGCGGTATTGCATTCGGAACGGCAGCAGCGTATGGCTGTAATGCCGGGTTGTTTTCAAAGAACGCTTTGAAAGTATCGTTCGTTGTTAAATCATCACGTGCCGGTGGCAGGTTTGTCTTTTTAAGCCATTTCAAATCATTTTCAGGATTTGAATAGACCCATTTAATGAATTCGCCCGCAGCCTTTTGTTGTTCTTTCGTTGCTGAAGCATACACGACAAGACCCTTTGTATCTGCGAATGTCTTAACGTTTTCTGTATCCATTCCGTCTGGAACAGGAGGCAATGCTAACGCATACGTTTCATTCAATTTCATTTTCGGGAATTTCTCTTTCCAATAAGAAATTGTCCAAGGGCCAATATCCGTAAAAATTCCCAATCCGCTTTCAAATGGATCTTTAGACTGCCTAGTCATTAAAGCATCTGCTTTTTGCAGCTCTTCTACAAATCCAAGAACTTGCTTTCCTGCTTCTTTATCTGCAGTAAAATCAGTTCCCTCTACGAACTTGTTGCCATCAGATGCTGCATTATAGAGCATGAAGAAGTCGAACCATCTTTTCCAGCCTGTTGGATCAGCAAGGTCTGGTTTAGCCCAAACATATTTGTCTGGGTACTTTTCTTTTAATTTCTTCGCAACTTCCAGCATTTCACTATATGTTTTTGGTGGTTCATTAAAGCCAAGTTCCTTCAGGAGGTCCAATCTCCAGCCAAACAACATAGCATTCGAATAGATTGGCAAAACGTATTGGTGGCCGTCAGCAAACTGCCAGCCTTTCATTGTATCTTCCATATTTCTCTTTTTCTTAATTTCATCCCAGCCTTCTAGTTCATCCAATGGTAAAAGCGCTTTACTTTCAGACAGCTGAGCAGCAAAACCACGGTTGATATTCTCTGACATCGTTGGTGCACTGCCGCCAGCAAGGGCTGATTGGATACCAGCTTCAGATGTCGGGCTTTCCTTCATCGGGCTTACGTTCACCTTGATATCCGGATTTTCTTTTGTGAACTCTTCCGCTATTTCCTTCCAATACACTTGCTGTGTTGGGTTTGGCGCCGCCCAGAATTCGATTGTTGTTACTCCGTCTTTGGTGCTTCCGTTGCCTTTATCTCCATTACTACAAGCCGCAAGTCCAGAAACAGTCAGTGAGGCAGCAAGGAGTATTGAAGCCGCTTTTTTAATTTTCATCCGATATTCCCCCAATTATTAGTATGATTTCCTAACTTTATGTTTTCAGTAAGGTTTCCCGGAAGAATGAGAAAACTATTAGTCTATCTTTTTAATGCAGAGGTAATGATAGCGCTATCATTACTTTACAAAAAAAAGTATAATCAATTGTATCTGGGTCACTTTTTTTGATAATTTATCCTTTACCCCTCATTTCTAAAGATTTTTTAAAATCATTACAAGAAAATAGGTAATTAATAAATAATGTGATTAGTAACTTTACAAATACATTATTACACCTTACTAATTTTCTGTCAAACGCTAATTAAATTTCATTTGTTGTAATGTTGACTTTTTCATGTAGGTTGTTGATCTTCCAATCCAATCAACAGACTTAATATATAGTCTTATTTAACATATATAACAAGTTGAATCATTACAATGATAAGATATGTTGCTAAAAACATATTGTAACGTTACAATATAATTACAAAACAAATTACTACTATTTACTTTCATTAAGGAGAAGTTTTATATATGAAGAAAAAAGTAACGATGCAGGATATCGCTGACCGCCTGAATATTTCTAAGAATTCTGTTTCGCAGGCTTTGTCGGGTAAGCCTGGGGTTAGTGAAGAAACAAGGCTGATAGTCCAAAAAGCCGCAGATGAGTTAGGGTATACCTATTTGAATAATAGAAATAACCAAAAGCCTGATGAGAAAAAGGGAATCAACATCGCCCTTATTGCCTCTGACTATGCTTTTTCTCTTAAAAGCTTTTTCGGGGAGATTTACCTCAGTGTGGAAAAGGAAATGAGGACACGCGGCTGGAATTTATTAATTGAATCAATCGATCAGGATTCAAAGGATAAGTTAATCCTTCCCTCCCTGCTATCGAATCATCAAATAGATGGGATTTTAATTCTATCTCATATCAGCACTGATTATATTTCAAAGATTATTGATACTGGAATCCCGACTGTGATGATTGACCATCACTCTCCATACCTGCAGGCAGATGCTATTTTGACGAACAATCGCTTTGGCGCTTATAAGGCAGTTGAGCACCTGATCCAATTAGGACATCAAAACATTGCATTCGTAGGAGATATAGAGGTTTCCCCAAGCTACCAGGAGAGACTGGAAGGCTATATGCTTGCCCTGAAAAAACATGGAATAGAACCAAGTCATCCTCTATTATTTACAGACGCAAAGGAAAACCAGGAAGAAATAAGTGGATTTGTCAATCGACTGCCTTATATGCCGACTGCATGGTTTTGTGTAAACGATGGACACGGGTTCCTTGTCCAGTCCGTGCTGCAGCAAAAAGGATTCAACATTCCTGAAGACATATCGATCTGCAGCTTCGACAACGGTCAGCTATCCCAAATCGCCACACCAAAAATTACAACAGTTAATATTGATTTAAATTACTATGGTAAAAAAGCAGCCGAACAGTTGAGCTGGAGGCTTAATCATAAAGATGAACCTATCCACGAAATTCTGCTGCCCACCACATTGATTGTTAGAGAATCAACCGCTGTTAATAGGTGAACCACGGGGACAGGTTCCTTGGTTCACCTTTGTGAGCCACGAGCCACGGGGACAGGTTCCTTGGTTTTCCAGCCGACCTTTTCCTCAATTTATAGTACCGTGATTCTAACCAAGGGGACAGGTTCCTTGGTTCACAAAAACGACCATGGGACCTGTCCCCGTTGGTATGTTATTAATGAATATGATTTTTGATTAACACCTTTTCAATAACCTAAAAGGATAAACAGAAACTAGCCTGGTGCAGTTCTGCTTATCCTTTTTTTGTTTTCTGACCTCATTTTATTAATAACTTCATAAAATATTTATTAATTAATTGGTCCCAATTAAATGAGTAATCATGTTTCAGTTTGATAGGCGGGCCATAAGGTTTTGGTGTTTTATAAACCAAATCGCTTCCTGCTTCATAGGATTTTCCGTCTCTCATATTAAAATCCTTTGTAGCATCTGAATAACTGGGTTGAGTTACATAATGCTGATGATCAGTTCCTACAATAAAGGCACCCAAACAATATTCATTCGAATCAATATACTGTTCTAGGTTTAATAGATCATTAAAAGCATCATATCGATTATTCGGTTCCCGCTGGTTTGCCTTTTGAAATATTTTAATTCAATCGCACACGACACTTTACTTTCAGGCAGAATGCGATTTTCTAAGGATATTATGATATCTATCTTTGCTTTTTTGGAATTGCTTTTAGCCAGAACTTTTTCCGATAAAAAAGGTGTTTCTAATTTTATTGAAAATAAATCATTGGGTGAGAACTGGTGCATTTCTCCGATCACTTTCAATATATATGAAAACTGCAATTGAAATGAGGCTTCATTATCAATCGTAATTCGCCCATTTGATATCTGTGCAAGCAGTAAGTTATAGCTTCTCTCAATTACTTCTTCTAACACTTCTTTGTAATCCATATTTAAAAGTGCTGGTGTATTCAGGATTAACCATTCCTTCCTCTACTGATTTGTTCGTAAACCACGGGGACAGGTTCCTTGGCCCATCCCAATCATCGTACCAACGTACCTGTCCCCCTGGACTGCCTGTCCCCCTGGACCTGTCCCCCTGGAGCTGGGGGAAGGGAAAATATGGTCCTGCAGCCAAATCACGTTCATACGAAGCCAAGAAAGCACACGGCCAATTTCGCTGGTCCAACCTCAGGTAAAAAAGAGGATTTAAGCCTTTCACACCTTTATTTTACGCCCCTTCCACTTCACAGAATGAAAAATATTCACCCGGATAAAAGAATATAGGAAAATCAC
This sequence comes from uncultured Bacillaceae bacterium, assembly GCA_963787015.1. Taxonomy (GTDB): domain Bacteria; phylum Bacillota; class Bacilli; order Bacillales; family Bacillaceae_B; genus Rossellomorea. Next base: position 52,595 of record CAWBBM010000040.1, on the reverse strand, counting down.
TGCGAAGAATAAAAACAGCAACGGATAAAAAGGGAAATACACCCATCTGAAATCCCCGACCCTGCGGGCAAACCATGCTGTTTGAACGGAATAGAGGATATACAATGCCCCATTGACGATCATAGCGGCAGTTCTTCCCTCTATCATCGAAGAGATCAATGAAGACGCGGTGGTCAAACTTCCGGTAATCCAGAGAATCACCATCAACATGACAACGGGATGAGTGGACTTGGAACCGACGGCAAAACTTTTGCACCAGCCTTCGATCAGGCTTCCCAAGCCTTCCGGATACATGCGGAACGAAATGATCCCTCTGCCGCCAAGGCAGCGTACGGGAAGGTTCTGATCAAGAAAAGCCTCTCCCAGTGCCAGATCATCCATGATGGCCCCCTCGATTTTTTTATGCCCTCCGGATAAGAAGTAATCGTCGCGATTACATAGAATACATGGACCGAACGAGCCGGCGGCCTTGAACCGTGATCCCCAGACGGTGAATAGATTCATACCCACTACGACGATAATGTTAAAGACAATGGAGAGATGCTCATACACTCGCTCCACTGTGTGATAAGGCTGCAAGGCGAGGATCCCCCTGGCTCCTTTTCCCTGATAGTAATGCAGAAGATTACGTAATCCATCCACACTGGTGAATCTGGTATCAGCATCCAGGAACAGCAACCAGTTCCCTTTTGCCTCCTTTGCACCTCGCCAGCAGGCAGACGATTTCCCTGCCCCGTTATTCTGCAGGACCTTTACACCGTAGCTTTCTGCGATGGCCGCGGTACGATCCGTTGAATCGTCATCCACCAACAGAACTTCAAATCCCTTGAATCGCTGCTCCTGCAATGACTTCAATAACGGAGAAATCCTGCCTTCTTCATTCCTGGCAGGGATAATGATGGACAGAAACGGCAAATCCGCCGTATTTCCAGAGTTGAATTTTGGAACTGGCAAGGACCAAAACATGATCATGCCAACGATAACCCCCAGGATACCCAAGATGAGATTGATCACTTCTGAAGCGGTCATGCCATCTACCTCCTTCCTCTAGAATAGCGCCAACCCTTGTTCAACCTTTATGTATTCTCATTTCTTGCCAAGTCCTGACGTAATCGCCGATATACGCCCGCGATTGTAACGCTGCACAACGATAATCGGAAGGTTGAAGACAATGGCATACAGGACCATCACCCATCCTACCGATACTGGATTCCATATGAAGAACAGCGGCGCAGGGAGAATGGAGAGCCAATGGGTTAATTCCGCACGTTTTGTTTCTGCGGCAAATACCTTCAAGTCCCTCGACTTCGTACCATGCAATCCCTTTTTGCTGTATCCCTTTTTGAGAAAAATTGTGCCATCCAGAATAAGTCCCTTCCACTTCTTTACCCTGAATAAACGCTGCCACAGTTTTCCGGACTGTTCAAAGGAGAACGTCCGAAACCAGAAATGGTCTTGCAAAAACCAGGACAAAGGCAGCTTCAAGCAAAAAGCCGAAATGGCGAGATGAAAGAACGTCCAAGCAAGCACATCAATGAGTATCATCCAATGAACAGGCAGTGATACAATCATGACATCACCCCTTTTTTAAACAGAATCCTTCTCCACAATTTTCTCGCCTACCAGCTGGCCGCTTAAGGTCACCATCGGCATTCCGCCGCCGGGGTTCACCGTCCCCCCGACAAAGTAGAGGTTGTCGTAGCGTTCACTCTGCTTCGGATGCTTCAACCCTTTATTCTTCTTACTGTCTGATACGGTCCCATAAATCGCCCCGCGGTCGGATCCATACGTACGCCTGATATCTTCCGGTGTCCACATATCCTTCGTGACAATGTTCTCACGCAAGCCATTAAGCCCCATCTTCTCCAACTTGATTAGGACGCGCTCAGCAAATTGTTCATAGTCCTTTTGCGTATACGGATTCTCATCCCGGATAAACGGAATATGAGGCAGCACCTTGATATTCTCATGTCCTGGAGGAGCCTGAGTCGGATCAGTCTTATTGACATTAACGAGATAAATGACCGGGTCCTCCGGCAGTTCATGGCGGTGGAAGATTGATTCCATTTGTGCCTTCATATTTTCGGCGAAAAAGAAATTGTGATGACGGAGCTGCGGATAACTCTTCTTCACACCCAGATGCATGACGAGTCCGGAACTCGCCGGTTCGAATTTCTTTTTTAATTTATTGATATAATCGCTGTCTTCCTCCAGTAATCGCTCGTAAACTGGAATGACTTCCATATTGGACACATAATGATCGGCCGTCACCCGTGTCCCGTCTTCCAACACGGCTCCTGTGATGTCGCCATCCTTCTTATCTAATTTGGCGATTTGCTGTCCAAGGTGGAAGGTCACCCCCACTTCTTCCGCCAGCTTCACAAGGGCGTCCGCGAGCTTGTGCAATCCGCCGGGAACGTACCATGCTCCCTGGTCATGCTGCATGTAGATCATCATATTCATCACGGCCGGCGCATCGTAAGGGGACGAACCTACATACTTGATAAAATAAGAGAGCATATCGCGAAACTGCTCATGACTGATCCGCTTATCGAGGGATTTATGCACTGTGGACATCAGGTCAATGTTCTTCAAGACACTGAACAGTCCCGCCTGCTTGACGATTCCTTTTGCCGTATCCGCACCTTTAAATAAGGTTTTATCCGTCATATCGTAATGAGTCTTCGAATGCTCCAACAGACGTTGATATTCACGAATGTCCTTTTCACTGAGAGAGGCATTCTTCTCCCTCATGTCGTTCACATCTTCATACAAGTCTATGACATTTCCATCGGGGAAGAAGGAACGCCATTGATGATCCAGCCTTTCAATCGTGACATATTCCTTCATGGATTTCCCGCTGGCCGCAAACATTTTCTCAAAGATGTGCGGCATCGTCAAAATGGAAGGGCCAAGATCAAAACCAAAGCCGTCTTGTTCCAGCCGGTTCAACTTCCCTCCAATATGAGTGTTTTTTTCATATAATGAGACATCGTATCCCGCCTGCGCCAGTGTAATGGCCGCTGACACCCCGCCTAGTCCGCCTCCAATGATCAGTACCGTTTTATTTTTCAATGGTTCCGTTCCTCCTGTTCGGAAATCTTGTTTGGAATATGTATGGTTATCTAAGACACGTTCAATATCCTCGTTGGCCTTGTGCCAGTGCTTTTTTCCAATATATCAAGTCTGTATCCTTTGTACTTTTCTTATACCCTAACTTCATGTAATAAAAAACGTGGAATGGGTTTGGGTTATGGTTCGTTATGGAGGGGCTTCAGCCGCAGCTTAGAATTTTCTTGCCAAAGGATAATAGAAGGAAACAGAGATGTTAATTTGAATAGATAAGAATTTTTCAGCTTTCTATGTATCTTTAGTATTCCATAAAAAGTGGCATAACCCTTCTTTATGGGAGCATTGAGGAAGAATGGATACGATTCTTAAAAAGGTCAATGGGGGATTGGTGTTTTAAACTGATGCCGAGATAAATGAAGGATTAAAATTCTTCTCAATAAAAAATAAGGAAGTACCCAGATGGCATTCCCTCATTTGCTCTTGTCTTGAATTAAAATAGAATATAATTATGCACGAAAATGGTTCGTAACCCTAGAAAAATCAGCTTCAGATTTTTGATCCATCTTCTTGTTTAGTGTTGTGACCTCATCTTTTTCAGAAGTAGACAATGTAATTTCTTCATCTTCTTCCAAAAGACGCTCAAGCCCCTGAGCTATGCCTGTTAAGGATAGGATCGTCAAGGCAAAAAAGGCCATGGGAACCATAAAGATCCACCATCCATTATACAATTCAATAAAGTTCATCGACATCATCCCTGACCACTCCTGTACGATTGGCAAAGGGGGATCACAAAAGGGCCCGTAACAAACCTCAGTGCCTCCAAAGTAGAGTTGAAAAAATCCTAAGTGAGCGATGATTAAAAGTACTTGTATCGTAATTTTAGGAAAGATGATAAAGAGACGAAGTTTTAAATGGGGGAGAATATGTTTCCGAAAGAGAAAAAACTTATTTCCTCCCAATACTCTCGCACTCGTTACAAACTCTTTCTGAAGAATCTGTTGTGTTTCATTCGAAATCAAGATCGCCGTGGTAGGGGCAGTCAAAACGGCTAAAGTAATCACTTGTAATATGACTCTCTCTTGAAAACTTGTTTCAAATCCTTTAGGGGGCTCCCATAACAATGGATACAAAACGTTATAAGCGATAATCGATTGGGGGATAAAATAGAAAGACGTGAACATTGATTGAGTCCATTTCTTCGCTCTTGATCGAATAAACCCACCGACGACACCAAGATAAAATGAAAGGATAAAACTGAGAATAGAAATGACAATGGCTGCACCAAGAGTATACTGCGCCCCTTCCAATACTTTATAGAAAAGGTGATCTCCTTTTCGGTCCGTTCCAAATGGAAAATCAGCTGATGGTGGAAACGGCGCATCTCCAATGATTTTTCCAGCATCGTCATAAAGAATAAACGTATTCGGGATCTTCCCATCCGTAACATTAAAGTACATGCTCCATCCAAGTAACACAACGATGAACATCAAACAAAAGGTAATGATAACATGATGTCGGTTAAATGTTCTCAAAGACTCATCTCCTTCCCTATTTTCTTTGAAATCATAAGTTGGAGCAATTTCAATAGAAGATATAATGGAATGAAAAGCATAATGGCTGTGATAGCAAAAATCGATGGCGTGTTATAGGAAAATAAAAAAGATGTGACCCCAAAGACATTAAATAAATATTCTAAGATTAATAAATTGGAGAGCATCATCCATATAATCTGCTTTCCATGATAGGTTAAACTGACCAATACATTCCTCATCATATGAATGAACATAATCCGATATTTACTGAGTCCTTTCCCTTTGGCAAGTTCCACATAAGGAAGCCCCTCTTCTTCTTTCAGGAAAGATACCATAGAGCCCAAGAAGAAAAAAGTTGGCAGGATACTAAGCGTAATAGCGGGGAACAGAACCACCTGATTCTCGCCCACTGAAGCCACATCAATTAATAGAATACCTGATTTCTTAAAATACCAAACAACAAAGATTTGAAGGATTCCTATGACAAAAATATCAGGTAACGCACCAAGGTAAAAAGAAACACCTTGCATGATCTTCCTAATCCTTTTGCCAACAGAATAATAAATGGCCAAAAGAATAATAGAACTTGTGAGGGCCATACTCAGGGAAAGAAAGAATATTTTCGCACTGCTCAGAAAGGCAATGAATATGATAGGAAATAACGGGCGTTCAACGTCTGCGATGGGGTTTGTATACACTAGCTTATGAGGTGTCAGTAATTCCCTGCATAAACTCGCTAATTCCTCAGCGTATGTAATGAGGGAGAATGTTTGGTCTTTGTATATTCCGGATGCAGCGCTGACGAGGATGATTCCGATTATAATCAATAACGCTTCTCCCCATGATTGTTTGAATTTAATCATGCTACTCCCCCTTATAATAAAAATTAAATAGAAATTATAAAATTATTTACTATTTGAATCCCACTACTTCCTCTTTATTTAGTTCTTGATGAAATAAATCCATAGAATTTTTTCTTTTAAGTTGGCCATTTACCAATTCATAAGTGACATCTGTTCTTCTGGCTAACTCTAGATTGTGAGTTATCATAATGATGATTTTATTTTTTGACTTTAATTTAATTAAATACTCTATAAGTTCATTTGCCGAGCGTTGATCAAGACTAGAGGTTCCTTCATCTAATATCAACACATCATAATTCTTTGCTAAGGCTCTTATAAGGGCTACTCTTTGCCTCTGACCACCAGATAAATTCTTTCCATTTGTACCTAAACTATATAAGTATTTAGAATTCAACGTATTAATAAAATTGTGGGCACCAATATGCTTACTTATTTCAATCATAGAATCGTCAGTTAAACTATTATTGGCAAATAGAATATTGTCCTTAATGCTTTTATTAAAGAGATAATAGTCTTGACTAAGATAAGAGATTTTCTTGTAAAGATTTTCAACTTCCCAATCTTTTATTGGGATATCATTTATTACAATCTCCCCATCTGTGTGTGAAATCGATTTCAATAAGAGTTTTAATAAGGTCGATTTACCTGCTCCGCTAGAACCGACAATTGATACCAATTCCCCTTTATTAAAAGAAATATTAACATTTTCTAAAATAGGTTTGCTGTTTTCATATTTAAACGATACGTTTGCAAACTTTATTTTATCAATGGAATGATAATGATTTTCTACACCAATTTTATTATTAGATGAATAGATTATTTCAGAGAGTCTTTTTTTCGCACCGAAAGTTGATTGATAAGAATTATATATTTCAATCAGAAAATTAATCGGGCCAAATAAACTCATGAAATAAGAAAGCATAGCAATTAAAGATCCCAACGTTATTTCACCCATTGACGTTAAATACCCACCGATTAATAAGACAATGATAAAAGAAAACCAGTAGATAAAAAAGTTGCTACCATTTGACTTACCCAAAACTCTTGATAAATTCTTCGTTGGTTGTAACATTTGGTTAAATGATAAATTCATTTCATTTATACTTTCTTTTGTCTTTGTATGATAAATAATTTCTTTAGCTCCCATAAGATTATCATGTAGATTAGCATTCATTACCCCTACAGTATCTTGGTACGCCAGCGAATTATGACGAATTTCACCCTTGAATCTGTTAGATATGAATATAGAAATTGGCAAAAAAAATAAAACTAATAAAAGAACAATCTTGCTGACAAAAAATAATACCGTGATTGAAAAAATAACCTGAACGGTTATTTGAAGAAGCGTGGGAATAAAATCCCTGTAAATCCTAATTATTTGTGGAATATCAGATTGAAACAACGACATTACTTCTCCTGTCTGTTGCTTCTCAAAGAACAATAAATTTTTTTGTATCAACTTTCTATAAGTCTTGCTTGATAGATCTATCTTTATCTTTTCACTCACAATTTGTATTTTTTTATGGCGATAATAATTGGCAAATGAGGTAATAACCAATAATATAAAAAAAATGAGAGAAATGATCCAGAATAGATTAAAACGATTATCTATAAAAACCTCATCAATTAATAGTTTATTGATTAAGGGTATAAAAGATGGAAATAATGAAGTTAAGAGGATACATAATGCTATTCCAATCCACTCTTTTTTATATAGACGAATATAATAACTCGATATTGTATTCATAATCCTCACTCCTATTATTTACACAGTAGTGGGCACCTAGGATTACTATGAAATCATATTGTTATACAGCGCTTATTTTTTATTTAAAAAATTAACCTCTTGCGTAGAATTCGCAGTAGCTCTCCGGGCATTCTGCATATTGTGATACGAAACCACCTTTTGTTAGTTGAACTGCACTTCCTAATAATACAAATGTTGGTGCTGTGTAAGTTTTTTTCATCATTAATCATCCCTTCGAAATTTTATGTAGGTGCCCACTACTTTATAAATAATTAATTATTTTTATACAATTCAACCTAATCTTTCCTTTAGCCATACTTCTGCAGAGAGAGTTCTTGTAATTGGAACAATATCAGAGTAATTATTAATCTTACCCATATAGAACTCTTTAATTGTCTTTTGGAATTGTTCACTATCTACAAAATTTAAACTTTCTAATGCCTCTAAATTTAAGTGATTCTGAAATCCACCCCACTCTTTTTTAATGCCCCTGGTTATCAAATTGCTATGACCAGCTTTTTGTCTTCTATTTCGTATTTTATCTGGAAGGATCCCTTTAGATGCTTCTTTTAGAATGTATTTATCATATTTTGGATTTTGCTTTAAATGGACGGGAATATTTAATAAGAATTCCATTAAATCAATATCCATAAAAGGATACCTTGTTTCAACACCAAACTGTTTTGAAATGTACTGAGTCACCCATTCGTGACCAGATTGATAAACGATACCATCAAAATATTTTTTTCTTGATTGGTCATCCCAGCATACTTCCTCTTGATTTAAATCATTAAATGAACTATTGTTTTTCAGCCACAAAGGGGCTTTAACATTAATACTTTTCGGTCTCCTAGAATACTTTAAAAGTAATGATCTTAAAGTATATTGTTCTCTCCAAATTCCAAGGTGCTTAATATATGAATTTAATTGGAAGGTAGAAAGTAAGTTATATAAGTAGTTTAAATTACCCATTAGCACGTGATCTCCACAATGGCCACTAACTAAAACCTTTATATTACTTTTTCTAACCGCTCTTGGAATAATTGATGAAAGGCTATAACCGTACAAAGGATAAGGCTCATCTTGTTCTCCAAAAGTATTCAACCCACCTTTAAAGCACCATTCATCACTACAATCGAAGAAGTGTTGTTTAGTGGATGGATAGTATCGCAAAACTTCCTTTATATATTCAGTTTCATCTGCATCAGCATTATTCTTGAAAGTATAAGAAAAAGTAGCTGCATTAGATGGAGATACAAACTTATGATATTTAGCATATGAGTAGATGCTTGATGAGTCCAAGCCACCACTTAAAGAAAAACCTATCTGTTGAGATTTACTTGGTATACTTCTTTTTACAGCAACTTTGAATAGTTCTCTAAATCTTTCTATATAATCCACTTCATTTTTATACATTAAAGGATTATTAGGAAATGAATAATATTTATTTTTAGTGATCTTTTTGGAGTTTTTTATTAAAATTATTTCTCCAGCTTCTACTCTAAAGAGGTTATTATATGCAGTATCTGCATATGCCCCTGGTTGAGAACCAAGGTATTTTTCAATATAAGACAAATTAACTTCAAGTGGCATAGAGTTCTTTAGTTGCTTTATTTCTGTAAACCAGAAAACTTCGGTGTCACTTACATAATAAAACAATTGTTTCAACCCTATAGGATCTTTCACTAAGCAAACTTGATCATTGTTTTCATCATATAAAGATATAGCGAATTGGCCTTTTAAAAAACCTGGAAAATCATCCTTGAATTTGTAATATAGTAGACAAACTAAGAAATGGTCTGTTAAATCATTAGAATTTTCTATATTCAGTAAATTACATATTTCATCTCTATTATCCACTTTACCATCCATACAAATATGCAATGTCCAATCATTTAGGTTATAGCTAATTGCTTTTTTTTCATCTTGATACTCTATAAAGTCGTTAACAAATCCTAAACCGACCTTTTCAGTTGTTTCCCAAGAAACTTCACCTTCTTCATAAGTTGTGCTAAACATATTCAGCATAAGTTTTGTAATAGCATCTTTATGAAGTTTTTCTGATTTTACACCTGCAATTGTCCCCAAAGTTAAAACTCCCTTTGTTATATGCCCATAATTATTTTGTATTTTTGTTTTACGTAATCATGATTATCATTTAATACTCTTCCCTTAAATTCAATCCAAGAATGAGCCTCAAATTCCCCTTTAGCTATCCCAACTAAAAGGTCTACATTTATACCTCTCTCCACGAGCATAGAGTAGGCAACGACTGATTTATGTAGACACAATGCTTTATCTTTCAAAGGATGCTTTATTCTCACACTCTCTAATTTGTTACAAAAACTAACAACCTCTTCAATAGTTATATCTACTTTATCTCGTTTGCATTTCAATTTTTTCATCTTGAGTTTTTCCATAACTGGCTTAATACCATGTTTATCGAGTGCATTATAGTAATAATATAAAAGAATGAATATTCTAATATTTCTAAGCATACTCAACCTGCAATAAAGACTCTTTTTTCAACTGATTTACAAGTCTTTGTGCATCTGCAATCAATCTAACTTCATCTACATCATATTCAGTAACAAGTTGTTCTACTGCCTTTTCTATATTTGGTTGTTCCAATATTTTTTCAAGAATATTTCCCGCAACATCATCTAAGCTATAATACAAACTATTATTGTAGTCAAATAGAGTTGTAAATCCTTCATTCTTTTGAAGATACACTCCTTCTGCCAACGCTATTGATTTCATTAAAATAATCACCTCAACTGATCTTAATATTTTCTATTATTACCGTTCTTTAAGTACTCCTACGATAAACTAATCAATAGTATTTATGTACATTAAGTACTATTTAATAAATTTGTTTAGAATTATAAACTATTAATATTAAAACCCTTTGAACAAACATGACCCAAAAAAGTTAAATAAAATAGCCTATTAGCTTTCTTGACCAATTGGAGGGCTCGTTCTTGGCCACTCTTCATCAGCCTTGGTGTTAAACTCGTTGTATTTCCATGTTCCTAAAAAAATTAGTAGAAAGGAAAGTAATGCGATAAGTAGTATTTTATTTCGTTTCATATTTACCTCCATAATTGTTATTATTATTAACATTTCTAATATACAATAAATATGTTATAATTTACTAACAATTCAAATATAACCATATTAGAATTTTCTGTCAATACTTTTTTGTAAAAGGTGGCGCGTTTGATAATGAATTCTGTCGGAATAAAGATTAAAGAAATACGTACCAAAAAGAAGCTTACCCAAAGTGACCTGGCGGATGGCATCGTCAATCGCAGTTATATTAGTCAAATTGAGAAAGGGCAGGTTCAGCCCTCTATTAAGTTGCTAAAAAAATTTAGTGAGCGGTTAAAGTGTGATATTAATGAATTTTTAGAAGATCAGGAGACTTCCGCATTAGTGCTAGATGTAAAAAAAGCTCTTTCTGCCTTAGAATACGCGGTGATCAACGGAGACTTTTCTACGGTAAATGAACAGATCATTGAAATAGAAAAGTCCCAAGAAAACTTGCATAACAATGAAAAAGCTCTACTCTTCTTCTGTAAGGGAAAAATTCAGGAAATGCTGTTTAAGAATACGAAGGATGCCATAACACTGTATGAAAAGAGTTGTGAACTATACTCAGGAGCAAATAAAGAAGAACGACTCCGAAGCACAAATCATTTAGTGAATCTTTATATTGAACATAATGAAATACACAAAGCATTTGAATACCTTGATGAATCCTATAACGAATCCATTTATCATAAACTAAGTGGCACTGAAAAAATCGCATTACTCATTAACGTAGGAAGTGCTCATGCAAGATTAGGAGAATACTACTCTGCCATTCGTTTCCTGAAACAAGCGATAGACAGCAGTAAGAGGACGTCCATCTTCTACCAAACCGGAAGAGCATACATGGTACTGGGTCTTTGTCAAAGGCGGATACTAAACTATGAAGAGGCTCGGAAATCATACGAACATGCGGTCTTTTTCTTCAAAGAATCTGAAGATCTTTTAAATCTAGCAGGTACGTATACAAATCTTGGCATTCTAAATAGATACGATAAACAAATTGAACGCTCTATTGAATATCTGCAAAAAGCCCATCATCTCTATCAACATTTAAATGATCACATTGGCTATTTAAACACACTTTATGAAATGTCTGTTTGCTATTCCGATAATCTGCAATATGTAAAAGTAAAAGAGTACTTTACTCTATTTATGAAGAAAAGCAAAGAATGTAATCATTCTCCACAAATGCTTAAAATGCAGGTGCTGATGGCGGATGTGTATATCTCAGATGGTAACACTGAGGAAGCAATCGGTCTCTTAGAACATACAATTGAAATGACTGAAGAGGTTGAACTTAAACAAGAACTTTATGAACGAATGAGCAAGATCTATCTACAGCGAGACGAAAAAACTAAAGCCTTTGCCTGCTTCGAAAAATATTTAAAGATTGGTGATAAGAAGGAAGTAATCAAATAAGGCCAGGAAGCATGGGGACGGTTCTCATGCTTCCTTTTTTCATCTACCAGATACCCATTATCTCACCCAACTCCCCCCACTAACCCTCTCCCTCCCAATCAATCCCCCATCCTCCACCACACCCACCATATCCATCATCACCGCAAACCCCTGATGCAACCCACTCAACACCCCGGCCTCCTTACACCCCTCCCACAACTCCCGATAACTCACCAACATATACCCATCCTCACGCCTCTCCCGCTCCTCACCCAACAATCCCACCAACACCCCATACACCTTCAAACTCTCAACCCGAAAATTCAACTCATTCCCCTTCGCATACTCCGTCACCAACATCCCAATCCCTCCCCTTTATCATCACCTATCCAGTGAGCCAACGGACCTGTCCCCCCGGCTCACTCACCCCGAAGCAACAGAACCTTCCCCCTGCTTCATCCATCCCCCACGAAACCGCCCAAACTCCTTCACAAACTCCAACTTCACCGTCCCCACCGGCCCATTCCGGTTCTTCGCAATCTTCACTTCCACTTCCTGCCCGTTCTTCGAATCCGGATAGTAGTAATCATCCCGGTACAGAAACAACACCACATCCGCATCCTGCTCGATATTCCCCGAGTCACGTAGATCCGACAGCCTCGGCCGCTTGTCATCCCTGGACTCCACTCCCCTCGATAGCTGCGACAACAGAATGATCGGAATCCCAAACTCCTTCGCCATCCCCTTCAGCTGCTTCGTAATATGCCCAATCGCCAGATCATGCCGGTCAAACCGCTCCTTCACCGTGATCAGCTGCAGGTAATCAATCACCACGAGAAATGGCTCCGTCGGATACTCCCGCTTCAGATTCATGATCCGCTGTCTGATCTCCGGCAACGTGATCATCCCATTCTGCGAGAGTTCGAGCTTCGCCTTATACACGGCGTTCATCGCCCCGTGCATCCTCGGCATCTCGTCCTTCGTCAAATACTTATAGGGATTCTGCCATTTCATCATGTTGATATCCGTGATACTTGAGAGAAGTCGCTGCATAATCTGCCTCGAACTCATCTCTAAGGAAAACACCATGCTCACCCCTTTCTCCCTCGTGCACTCCCAAGCAAGCTGGATGGCAAAAGCCGTCTTCCCCATGGAAGGTCTCGCCGCCAGGATGATGAGCTCCCCTTCCTTCCACCCTCCCGTCAGCGCATTCAGGCTCTCGAATCCCGTCGAGACACCGGGAAGTCCGTCCCTCTCCATGTAAAGAGATTCATAGAGATCCATGATGATGTCGTCCTTCGTTTCTTCGTCGGTGGTCGTGTTCGTATGCATATCGATGAGTGCTTTGTAGAGGCCCTGTGCGGATTCCGGGGTGTAGGCGTTCAGGAAGTGATGGGCCGAATTCTTGATGAGGCTCAGTTCGTAATACTTCAGGACAATCTGTTCATACTGCTCGATGTTCACCGTCGTCGGGCAGTAGTTGGCAAGCGCCAGGAGAAACTGGACCCCTCCGACATTCTCAATGTCATCGCCGAGCTCCTCCAACAGCATCACCAGATTAATCTCCAGCCTCTTCTTCTGCAGCCCCTTCATCGCTTTAAAAATAACCGGTTCCTCACCAGGCTAAAATGCTTCTCCTCCAAGGTCAGTGTATCCAACACATCCGCATCCAGAAGAACCGCTCCAATGATCATGCTTTCCGCTTCATGCAACTCCCGAAGCAGCTGCTCCTCAGCCCCATGGTGGTGCAGGTCGTGTCCACTCGTTTCGTCGTTCATTCTCAATTCGTATCGCTCCTTCTTTTTCCCACGCTTCCATGGTTTCTAGTATCGTCGTTTCCTCCACCGGCTGTTCATACAGCTCAGAAATCGTAGGCATGTACGGGCTCACCTTGATATGGGCTTCAATCCGCCTCTTCACCCCGTCATACTCACAGTCCTTCAGGTGCCGGAACCAGATGATCGCCGTCTCACGACTGAGAAGCCGGTGAGGATACGCTCCCTTGATCATCTTCACCAGCTCCCTGAACTCACCCGACGTCATGCCTCCGTCACAATCTCCTCAAGCCCGTCCAAGAAGTCATCCATGTCCTGCATCGATTCCCGAGGAGTGATATACGCCTCAAGGGCCTTCTCCAAATACTTCGGACTGTTGATCGTCAGCTTCGGATTGATGCTCTCCTGCTTGTCAAACTGCTCATCCATAAACCGAATCAACTCATCCGTCGACAACTCGCTCAAGCTGATCCGCTCCATCGCCACGTGATCCATCGGCGTCAACAGAAAGCCTTGTCCCCTCCTGCCAACGAAATGCCCGATCAGCGCCTGCAGCCTATTTACATCCTTAGCGTCTCTAGTGGCAGTGGTGTTGATGTTGTTGTTCTCTAAGATCTCTTCTTTCTCTAAGTTCTTAAGTCTGTTTGCAGGTTCTCTCCGCACCTGTTTCACATCCTTTTCGCCGCACGAAGACCCTCCGGAACCAGCCCCATCATCAGGCTGGTCACCACCGGATTCCTCACGTCCCTCTTCCTTCTTAGACATCCCCATCCAACTCAAATACTCCCCACAGGCGAAATCCTTCGTCGGCCGGAGCGTAAACACATACCCATGCTCATACTTCTCCGCCTTCAACCATCCACCCTTCTCCAACCGCTTAATCGAACGCTGAATCCGCGAATGCGAATACTCATCAATCTTCTTCCCATTATAGAACCACAGATCCTCCCGCAGCTTCCGGAGCGAACGCACATACTGCCTCTCCCCAAGCACCACACCCCCAACCTGAACCCCGCCTTGATACGTCGCATTCAACAGAATCAACACATACAACCGAAGATCCTCCGGGTGATGAAACGTCTCCTTATCCAACATACCTGTCTCAAGCTTTCTCCATCCATTCATTACAATCACTCCTCATTTCGTTTTGGTTTCACCCTTTATATAGGGAGATGGGAGTGAAAGGGACACCCTATGGATAATTTTTTATAAAAAAAACATTCGGGTGGGGTCCGAATGTTTTAAAAAGGTATATGATTATAGACCAATTGAAGATTGGTCCTTCCTTCGTACTTTCATATGAATCCAGTTGTACATGTACATTAATGCTTAGAATCTTTCTAGAGTATACCGTTCCCATTAAGATCCATACAGGTCCATTGGAACCTAAGTAAAATCCACCTTTATTACATCTATTCCGTAATTAAGATATCCAATAGATAAATTCAAAATATAACTCTAAGAATAATTCATCCATACGCACCACAAATTTGGTATAATTTTACTAATAAACATTTATTTATTGTAAATAAGAGGGGGAGAAATAAATGAAGTTTATACATATTCTTAAAAATTTCATTTTGTCTATCGTGGGGATTCTACTCATTGGAGGTTTACCGGTTCTTGTATCGGGTGTAACTCAAGGAAAACTATTCTTCACTGAGTATTTAAATGAAATATATTCTATTATTTATGCTATCTTTCATCCTTCCGAACTGACTTACAAAGTGATTGGCGGACAGAAGGAACGGGATCTATTTCCTTACCTTTGGGACCCCATTCAATATTCACTTACTGTCTTATTCTCTTCTTTTTTCTTGTCATTACTGGTAGCAATCTCCATAACGATCATAACGATGCTATTTTCGGAGAATATAAGAAGGAGAATTAAGTTTACATTTTATCTCCTAGAAACATTACCTGATATTCTTATCATTTTATTCATTCAGATTTTAATCGTTTTATACTACAAACAGTCTGGATTAATCCTAGTAGGGATTGCTTCTACTTACGATGACAAAGTGTATTTACTACCTATTATTATTCTTGCATTGCTCCCGACAATTCAACTTTTTAGATTATCGATTATGACTTTTGAACAAGAAGAGTCGAAAGATTATGTACTACTTGCCAAATCAATTGGATTAAGCAAATTTTTTATTATGATTGTTCATATTTTTAGGAATGCTATAATCAGTGTTTTTTTTCAATCTAAGAAAACGATATGGTTTATGTTATCCAATTTATTTGTGATTGAATTATTGTTTAATATTCCCGGTATTACACGATTCCTAATGTCAACTTTACAGCCTAAACTATTTACATTAGCTCTATTGAGTATCTTTATTCCACTATTTTTCTTTTATAATTTAGGTGAAATCATATTATCTAAACAGTCCAACAAAGGGGAGGCTTTGTAATGAGACGTAACGTATGGAAAGATCCCCTATTTTTATCCGGATTTGTTTTTATTGCTTGTATCGTTTTAGCCAGTTTTGTTTACACCATGATATGGGGCAATGAGGTACGGAAACTCTACTTTATTTCAGAGAATGCCATGCCAATTGAATCTGCCCCTATTTCTCCAAAGTGGGCATATCCATTCGGTACAGACCCCCTCGGTCTGGACTTATTAGGGAAAATAATCATAGGTGGTAAGTACACGATTCTAACCGCAATCTTGATTGCCTTATTAAGGGTGATGATAGCTTTACCAATTGGGTTCATCATAGGTATCTATTTACAAAAATACAAGAAATCCATAAATGGATTAATTGATTCATTTCATTATATTCCGTTGTCCATTTTAGCGTATTTCTTACTTTTTCCAGTTCTATGGGAACCGTTTAATGGTTTTACCACAACGATTTCCCAAAGATTCTTAATCGAAATTCTAGTCCTCACTTTACTTATTGTGCCCATTATTTCTGCACTTCTTGGAAATGAAATCTCTTTAATTTATAAAGAAGAGTTCATACTTAGTGCTCAAATATTAGGAGCAAGCAAGTACAGGATTATTACCAAACATATATTCCCAATGATTAAAGAAAAACTGTTTATATTATTCGGACAGCAAGTGATGCAAACACTCATTATTTTCATTCACCTAGGGTTGTTAAAATTATTTGTCGGGGGCACCAATGTGGATTACTCAATCATGCCAGATCCACCAAAATCCATTACATATGAATGGTCCGGACTAATTGGAGACTCATTTAGGTATTTACAAGGCGCCCCATGGGTTCCATTAACTCCAATCCTATTCTTTGCAAGTACAATGTTTGCAGTAGCGCTTATGATAGAGGGATATGTACGTTCGACCTCTGGTTATTCCTATTACTTTAAAAAGGACCGAAAACGTCACACCCCCAAAGTAAGTAAACCAATAGGTCCGTTACAGAAACAAGATTTTAAACGTATACATTTATAGAACAAGAAACAAAAAAAGACCTAATGGGTCTTTTTTTGTTTGCTTATTGTTTAGATTAATGATAACTCCCTATTTTCTTCTGATGCATGAAGGTTCCAAAA
Organism: uncultured Bacillaceae bacterium; assembly: GCA_963787015.1. Taxonomy (GTDB): domain Bacteria; phylum Bacillota; class Bacilli; order Bacillales; family Bacillaceae_B; genus Rossellomorea. The sequence continues at coordinate 35,584 of CAWBBM010000040.1, read as the reverse complement.
TTCATTCTTGTTTCTTATTAATTCTTCATACGTTCCTTTCTCAACAATTGTGTTATCTTTTAACACAATGATATAGTCCGCATTTCGTATACTCTCCAGCCTATGTGCTACTGTAATACGAGTCATTTTCTCGGTGTATCTTTGCATAATATTATGATTAACCATTCTTTCAGTTTTGGGATCAAGAGCTGACGTGGCTTCATCTAATAATAATAAATCTGGTTCTGATAATAAAGCTCTTGCTAATGCAATTCTTTGTTTTTGACCTCCCGAAAGGCGAACTCCATCTTCCCCCATCATTGTGCTATATCCTTCTTGTAAATTCTGTACAAAACTATCAACCTGAGCAATTTTGCAAACATTAATCAGTTTTTCTTCACAAATATTCTCTAATCCAAATACAATGTTTTCATAAATTGTACCTGAGAAAAAGTGACTATCCTGAAATACAATTGCCTTTTGTTGATTTACTAATCCTATAACCTCACCCATATCAGCCGCATATAAACCAGCAAGTATTTTCATCAAAGAACTTTTTCCACTTCCGCTTTCTCCTACAATTGCTGTTGTTTTTCCTTTTTCAAAACTGTGCGTTATGTTTCTGAGTACATTTTCCTTACCGTCATAAGAGAAAGTAACATCTCTTAGTGTGATGTCTTTCTGGATACCAGTTTGGATTAGTGACTGTTCAGGCGATCTTTCTACTAATCCCTTTTCTTCAGATAATATGTTTTTCGCCTCATTTAATCCGCCTAATGCAGATTGAATGTCATTATAGATTAATGAAATTTGATTTAACGGCCCAAATAGACTAGTTAAATAAGAAACACACGCTATCATAGTACCCAATGAAATCGTTTCCTTTAGAACAAGTCCCCCGCCAATCCAATACAACATACCTAGAATTACCCAGTGCATGACCATATTTATGCTCAAGGAAGTAGTTCTATAATGAGTTGCAAAAAGTTGTAAAGGGATAATTTCATTGAAAACATTTTTTAATCTTCTAGTATCCCAGTCATCTCGTCTAAAAACCTTAATTTCTTTTGTAGCCTTCAAACTTTCTCCAAGAAGTTTTGTCTGATTTCCTAAAGAATGTTGTACCTGAGTTGATGTATCTTTTATTTTTTTTGTGAATAAATAATTAATGACGAATGGAATTGGAAAGGTAATAAGAGCGAGCAAAGTGATTTTCCAACTCAAGTTAAATAGAATCACGGATGTTACAATAACTTGCAAGACGACTTGCACAAAGCTCGGAAATGTCCAGTTAAGTAGGTGAGATAACCAATTGATATCATTTTGAAATATTGAGACATATTCACCTGTATCCTTTTTCTCATAATTGATGTATTTCAGATTTCTTATTTTTTTGATTAGGTCCTCTTTGAAATTGGCGACCATGTTTTCAGCCAAAAATACAATAATATATTTTTTTATATATTCTAAAATCCCGCTGCTTAAAGCTAATAGGACAGTAAAAATCAATATCTTAGATAATAAATCAAAATTTCCCTTCCCAAAAACATCATCAATGATTATTTTGGTTAAGTAAGGAAAAAATGATTGTACTAGAACATGAGATATAATGAGAATGAGGACGACTGGAATAAGGAATTTTTTATTTACTCGAAGGTGCGTTATTAATTGCATTAAGGTCATTTAGACTCCTCCATTAGTAAAGGCTCTGTTTAAATAAAACAGAGCCTTTGATATATTATAATTGGCAGGTATATTTCATTTAATCAAGATAGTACAAGAACAATTTGTATTTTTAACTATTAATTAAATTAATGGCCACATTTAGTGTGGTAGAAAAGGTCACAGTCTAAACATTCAGCCCAACCGCCAATACACTTGGCTTGAGTCAATTCAATTGCATTACCGATTTTAATTAATGTAGGAGCAGTATACGTTTTTTTCATTATTATCACCTCATAGTTTATTTACCTGCCAAATTATAAACGAAAATAATATTACAACATGTGAGTTTTATTGCTAAGCCAAATTTCTAATGCTAAAACCCGCATTAAGCTTGAATGGTGTTTAAAATCTGAAACAAATCCACCATAATACCTTTTAAATTCTTCCATTACTAGTTGCTCATCTATATAACCCATACCCTTTAGAATAGGGCAGTGATAATATTCTTTTATTTGGTTCCACTCTTTCTTAAATCCATTAAGCATCACGGATAAATGTGATCCTTTACTATTTCTGGTCCTTACTTCTTCTGGAAGAATTCCCTTTAGTGAATTTCTAAGGATTACCTTACTTGTTCCAGGGTTTATCTTCATATGTATAGGAATACCTGCAAGAAACTCCATGACTCTTGTGGTTAACTGGGGACGGTTCGCATTCTACTTTTCGGGGTAGAGTGCGAACCGTCCCCAGTCTACTGAAATCAGTCCGACGTTTAAAAGAGAAATATCAGCCAGCAAACGATGAGGAATACATGATTGAGTTTGATCAGGATCAAAATGTGTTCTTACTCGGAAATCGACAACATCAGATAGGGATTGGTAAGAATCTAAAAGTGGTATCTACTTCTAGACATCTTCTTTTTTATGATGGGGAGGGGAAGTCGCAGGAAAAATTTTATATTCCTAAGGATGGGGATCGGGTACATCAGGAAAATGTAGCTTATATGACTGATTATTTCGAGAAATCATCCGGGGTACAGTATATAGAGAAGGAAAAAGACTGGTGATTGTTTATGTGGTTCAGACAGGAGTTAATAGCTAGTGCCATTTTATATTTGGTAAGGAAATAAGGCTATAAATACAAGTTATGTATAAAATCTTGTATTTATAGCCTTATTTTAAGAGCCTGGTTGTCGAATATCATTTATCCATTTTACAATAATTTTGTGCTATTAATTAATATTCTGAGCTATCTAAGTTATTTCCACATTTGTTGCATTTGATTGATAAAATGATTTCTTCAGTATTTAAAATGTCTTCGTCATTAGAAACCTCTATATCCCCAGACCTTTTAGAAAAACGATATTCTAATTCTCTAATACATCCACATTTTAAGCACTTAATGCTAAACATAGGTTCATCCTTCTTTGCATCTAAAAGTTCAATTGCGATTGCCTTTAGAACCGGTATAACAAACCGTTTCATCACATCACTCCTACGCCGCTTTTTGATTAAGTAGGGAGGTTCCCATTTTACTTTCCGGGTAGAGTGAGAACCATACCAGTCTACTCGAAATTATTTTTGTTTTTCGAGTTTAACCTTTGTAGTCGTCCCCAAAGCAGAAACCTCATAACTTAATACTCCATCTTGGTATGTCATAGTTTTAGTATCATCCGAAGATGCAAGCATAGCATTTTCCGTTTTACTATGGTCATTTTCTGAATCCCAAGTATAAGGTTCGTCTGCAGATGTAGGAGCGGTAAATGAGCCAGCCCAATAAAGAGATTTTGTGTCGCCGTTATCGCTTATCCAGTAGATTTCAATCGTATCATTGCTAATTGTAGCAGCTTGATAAGTGTCTGAGGATTTACTATTTGTTTGTTTCCACTCACCTGTTAACTCTGGTATTTGCTTTGAGGTTTTTTCGCTGTTTCCTGAATTTGTTGAACTACACCCAGCAAATAGAACTGTAAGTACTGTTACAAAAAGGGCAATGAATACCGTTTTTTTCATTTTTCGCATCCTCCTACTTAATTTATCTAGTCATTTTCTGACTCGTATATGTTAGAATTTGAAATGCTATTTTTGTATCCACATTCTATACACTTCCAAATAATCTTCTGGAGTTAACCTGGGACGGTTCCCTCTAGTATGGGTAGAGCGGATTCCATCCCCATTCACTCCCTAGCTTCCCTGGTACCCTCCGCCGTTCATAAATGACTTCAATTCTTCCAGATTCTCACCATCCATTAGGTAAGTTACTCCAAATGTTTCGCCTTGTCCACTTTGATTTAAAGCAATGTCTAAATCGTGGACAATTCTCTTCATATACATATATGAATAATTCCAATCCAGACTGGCGGGCCTCCAATCACTCACGGCTGTTTGAGCTTCTGTCTCCCCTCCCGTGTCGTCTATATGGGCCGTTCTTACATACTGAAGATGCCCGATCGTGGCGGCAAGCAATCTAATATTTAGCAAGTCACTTGATTTAGGTTTATCCTGAAACCTTAGGAATTCATCGACCTCATTGGATACTTTTTGAGACTTTAAATACCAATCGTATTCCTTGTCAAAACCAGCTTCAACTAGAGAAGCGTCCATAGGCTCATCCAAAATCCTTTTTAAGCTCTAAACGACTTTAACGGCTTCTTCCTTATTTTCCATGAAGTTTTCCTTCATCTCAGTCTGAGCTTTGTCTTCAATGGACTGAAATTCCGCTTCTACATTCGCTACCTTTTCAACGGGCTTTTTTGGTTCAGATGTTTCTTCTGCTGAACAACCGACCAATACTGCGCCGATTAGAACGAATGCCGTATATTTCTTTAATTTCCCCAAACTAAATTCCTCCTATATTTCCTTGTTAACAGATCCGTCCCCTGGTATCTCCTATTACATAAGCACCACTCCGTCACATCTTAATCTCAGTAAGCGGGTAATACTCCTTTGCCCCAATTCCTCTCTCCATCATCCTCTTAATATAATTCACTTCATTCTCTAGCTGCTCTAACTTATCAACACTCACTTCATAACCTTTGAGAGGTTTCTCCAATTCATCTGGATAGTAGAATACATACTTCCTTCTTCCAACATAATACTCTACCCGAAAGTCTTCTATTTCCTGGCTCCATTCATAATCCGTGATACGAATGACCTCACCTGTGTACTCAGGATAAATAGAAACACTTTCGAAAATCTCATCAATTTTAGCTTGAATCTCATTTTTCCTGGTACCATGTTCTTCATCAACCACTGCCATCAAACTCCTATGAATCTCTTTCCAAGATCCATCCAAATCCACTGTCATCACTTCCATCCAGACATTCTCACTCCACTGATACTTCTCATCAATCACCGTTCCATTCGTGGGATAAATCAATATCACCCCTTAGTTGAAGCTCTTTCTTCTGATGCATCAAATAAGTAAACAGCTGATACATGTTATGGCTGTGAAAAGTAGACTTCCCGAAATTCTCTTGAAACGCATTTTTATAAAATTTAGCGTCGATGATGATTTTCTCCAAACCATTATGATGAGTAAGAGAAACATCCGTTTTCATCTGAGGCAGGAAGGACGTGTTTCCTTCAAGCCTCCACCTTAATACTTCCCAAGACACTCGATAATCCTTCTGTTCAATTCGATAAAAATGAAACAGGAACTTTTCAAAGATGCCATTCAAGGCTTTTTCATCTAGTTCCGCGGAAAATAAGCTCCACTTCCCTTGTTTGTGAGACAACAAGCTAAGCTCGAATAACATCATAGCGAGGTGAATCATCCGTTTGTAATGCACATTCTGTCTTCCAAAATAAATCTGGGAAAAAACCTTTTTCGTCAGTTCGATCTCCCCAACCTCATGAAGATAATCCAATTGCATGAAACTCTTCTTCCGCGTGTCTTTTTTCACATATCGATTCACACAGATTAACTGCAGTGTAGCCTTCATCACTTGATTTAGCAGGACATCAGGTGAATACTCATCCTTTTCACAAACAAGCACCGGCTTTCTACCGACGAGATAAGGAATAGATTCATTGATTAGTATTTTGCCAGCCAGTCGGTTGGTCACTTCCTGCTTCTCGACATAGTCCTTAACGAACCCCCGCCGGTGAAGCCATTCCACTTCCCTAATGAATTGATTGACGATGAAGTCATACGTAATCAGATCTTCATCGACATCGTTCAGACTCTCAATCAGCTCCGGCATGTCATTGATATAGCTCAGAAGGCAGAACAGATTGCGGATTGGTACTTTGAACATCTGGTCCATCTTACAAACCTTCTACAAGAGAGGTCACACTCTCAGGCCGGTCAAAAAAGTACTCTTCCAATAGAGGCTGGATTTCAAACATGAGGACCCCTTGATACCAAGCTTCTTCATCCATCTCCTCAGGCTTTCCTGCAAAGAAGGAATGACCAATTGCATACCCTGCACCAAGTTGAAAATCTTTCACAATCTCATCATTGATTTTTGTAACGGTATTCGTGATTCGCTGCATCATGGCTGACGAAACCCCTGTCTCCTGAACGGCTTTATACCACTTTTCATTAAAGGCAGGTTCAAGCGTAATAAAGGCAAACCGACGGCGAAGGGCAACTTCCAGCTGTGCGAGGGAACGGTCTGCCGTATTCATCGTACCGATCAAATACACATTAGACGGCACAGTGAACTTTTTCTTCGAATAGCCCATCGTGACATACTCATCCCGCTTGTCACGCTCAATAAGCATAAACAGCTCACCGAACACCTTGGACAGATTCCCGCGGTTAATTTCATCGATAATGAAATAATAATCCTCACCCGGATTTTCCAGTGCCCGCTGGCAGAAATCATAGAACACCCCATACTGAAGAGAAAAGCCATGCTTATCCGGTCTGAACCCCATCACAAAATCTTCATAAGCATAATTCTGATGGAACTGAACCATCTCGATCCGGGAAGAATCTTTCACTCCCATTAGTGAGTAGGCTAGACGTTTGGACACAAAGGTCTTCCCTACTCCCGGTGGACCCTGCAGGATGATGTTTTTCTTGTACCGTAGAAGGCTGGTGATTTTGTTGTATTGGTCTTCATCTATGAACACTTCTTCAAGGAAGTCTTCTTTTGAGTAGGGTTGAAAGACTTCTTCAGTTTCTTCAGGTATTGCTGAAAGAGCCTCTTTTAAATTGGGTTTTAGAATCCATTTGAAGTGGCCATTCTCTTCATATTTGCCATTAAACAGTACGCACCAGTAACAACTTGACCCATCTTCATTCTTAACCGAACCGATCCCTGTAGATTCCATCACTCGTTTTGCTAATTGAACAACCGGGGTGTTGAAAGATGAATAATGTCTTTCAAGAGCTGCTGCCAACTGAGTAGGCGTAGCACCGCCACCTAACTCATTCATTTTTTGCAAGTATACTAAATCACTTTTCATAAATACCGCTTCATTCTGTAGAAGTTCCAGCCACATTTCAATACTTAGGTTATCTTCGTAATAGTACTGAATATCCACGTTTTCCTCTTGCACTTGAAAACCTTCCCTGTCCACTTCCTTAAATAAAGTCAATATATTCACCATTTTCTCGTAAAGCTTGTCGTAGGTAAAAGAATCGATATTCGTCTCTCTATCAAAATCTCCCTCTCCACTCCTCGGGTGTTCAGACCCAAAGAGCAGGCCATATCGAATACCTTTTTCATCCACCGAAACAAACAACTGCGGAGCCGTCTTATGACTGATATGCCCTTTCTCATAAACCGCTAGCCAACACTCCGAGCATCCAAAATTCTGATTCCAGTTAAATCCGTTCAACACCTTATCTTCATCCAAATCGAATTCCTGGAATTCCTCCATCTTCCTTAACGCCTCATGAATCTTCCGTTGCTCCTCCTGTACCTTTGCTTTCTTATCGGCATAGTAAAGCTGAAATAAGATCGTGAAATTATTCCATGAATTCAGGATATTCGTTTCGTATTTTACCTTCACTTCGTTTTTTATGTCTTCAAGCTCATCAATTGTCACAGAACCAAACTCAATAATCTTGTCAATGACCTTGGATTTGATCAAGTTGACCTTCTGAGAGTTTTTGTACTGGCCTTTCAGAGTTTGGAGACTCTCCGAATCAAACTTGGAGAGAGTGTCCAGCAACCTTTGAGGCTCTAACTTGTAGCTATGCAACTCAGTCGCAATACCATATAAATAATCTACTGCACTTTCCACCTTGATTTGATCATATTGAGTACTGCAAAAGAAGAAATCCTGGATATCAAGAATCGTCAGATCCACGTAGCTCTCCTTTAAATGAGCCCGGGCAATCTCACACAATTGTAAATAGGTCTGATAATTTGAGCCAACACTCGAAAGTTTTAAATCAATACCGTAAGACCGCTTCAAATCCATGAAGACTTCCTGCTTATACAATGGATATTTAGTGTAGTCGATTGCCGCCAGGATATATCCGAATAAAGGAGCCCCCAACGATATACTAGGATTGAATTCCTTCCCCTTCTCCCTGAAAGCTTCAATCCTTTCCTCCAACGGAACAGTAGAATAAATCAATTCATTTAATAGATCAGCGACTTCATGCGGCCTCTCCTCCGCATACTTCACCAAATCAGCTGTATTACTCCAATGAACAAAGCTGCCAGCAGTCGGATTTTCCTTTTGTAGCTTTCTCACAATATCTATCACCGTAAATTCGTTGATATCCTGCTTCTTCATGAAATCATTTAAACGGGACAGAATTTCTTCTTTATATGATTCTTCGTATAAGGAATTATTCTTGAATTGCAGGTAGCGTTTGAAGGAAATGTCTATGTATGAATCTTTTAAAAGTTGACGTTTAAGTTCTTGCGTGGTCATGGAAGGCACCCCTTTGTATTTTTGTTAGTTTTATAGTTTATAAACCTGATTTTACCAGTTGATGATTTATAATGAAACCTCGCTTGTTGTAAGTATAAAAAAGAACCCTAACGAAAATTGTTAATGGGTTCCAAATCATATACATCAAACTGCAGCTCCCTTTACCTTAATAACAGGGAGATAAACTCTATTAAAAACGAGCACCCTTTTTCAGTAGAGGGTGCATGATAATTATCTATATCTTGTGTAATTTATTCTTCTTTATTTAACATCCAAACCTTCTTCAATGGTATTTCAGCCTTAATATCATCACTCAACGCATCATAATTCTCAAATAGTTGTTCAATGATCTTTGTAGAATCCCATAATCTCATTCTAAAAAATTGCTTTGGAATTTCTTTCTTTACTGAGCTTTTAAAACCACTCCATGAAACAAGCAATCCATAGTCAGCGTTCATATTACTCATTGTACCGATTAACTGATCCATTGTGGGTCTGTCAACAGGAGTGTCAGTAGTCTTTATTTGCACACAAATTTTTGGAGATCCGAAACCCAGTGTATCTGCTGCTGCTAGAATATCAACACCCTGGTCAGCACCTTCGGGACTCTTATATGTAGTAAATCCTTTTGCTTTTAGTATCTCCTCAACTAATGTTTCCATCTTGTGTCCTTTGAACTTTTTAATAATATGTTCAGAGATTCTATCAGAGATGAATTCTTCTAGATCAGGAATTATTTCGTCTTCTGTTTCTTCTATCTTAGTTGGAATTGGTTTGTCTACTACTTTCCAGTTGTTTTTATACATATTCTTTATTCGTTCTTCGGCATTATTTTTATGAATCTTACATACCGTCATAAAGGCCCCTAATGAATAAAGGATATCTTGCTCAAAATTATCCCGAGGAATATCTTGAGCAAACCAATCTACTTCTCTATAGTGAAAATATGGACTTCCTAATTTAGGATCGTAAGTATATTCACCTGTAATTTTCCCAAAATGAATAGTACGATTCATTTTACTTGGCAACGCAATCCAATCACCTTTTTTCATCCTATGAGCTATAGGATAGATTTGAGACGCCCAATTGACTGCAGTCTTTTGCTTTTCTAAATCATACTTTTCAACTAAATAAGAATATAGATCTTCTTTCTTCTCCAATTTTTTAAGATTAATATTAAGGTCGTCCCATGTTAAGTACACTCGATTATCTTGTAAAAATTTATCCTCAAATTCCCCATTTGATCCAGCGCGAAATAACCAAATGCTCAATATCACCACTCCTAAAGAAAAATAGCAAAATCCTAGTTTTACTATTTAATTATTTTTTCATACGACGATTCCAACTAGGTCTGTCTTCCAAGAACATAGATTACTCTTCAATCAAATAATGATACAAAGAACTCTCCACCTCATGCTCCAACAACATATTCATTCGAACAACCGGCAACTCCTTACCGTTCTTATCCAACATGGTCGTCTGTTCCTCACTACTTTCTTCAGGCACAGCCTTGCCAATGTAGTAAAAATCGGTTCCTTCATCATCGTCTTTTTTTACAAAAAGATGTATATCTAACCCTTGCTGCACAGCATTAATAATCTTCCTAACCTCTTGAGATTCTAGAGTACGGTTACTACGCGTGTACCATCTAAACACTTCTTGGTTGATAAATTCATCGCCATAGTTCACGCTAGATTCAACATCCTCATTCTTATGATAAGTAACAAAGATCGGACATGTTCCATGTTTAGGCTTATACCCGTACATAGTGGAGCTCTCATCATTTAGCCAGTTTAATAACTTACATGCATCTTTACGTGAGTATTTTTGGTACAAGGTGAGTTGATTTGAGTAATCGTAAGTTCGACTCTTTTCCTCTGCCGTTTTTATAGAGTCATATACTAATGACTTAAAGTATTCATTGCGGGAAAGACTCTCAAAGATTCGATCATTAAATCGATAATGTTCTCCCTCTCTCACCACAATTGGCTCTTCCCCATACTTCTTTACCGATGCTTGAGTAAAGAATGACAGATTCAATACTCGCTCTACAGCTGACAAAGTCTCTTCATCCGTTCTACATCCGGATAAAGATAATCCCTCAATATACTTATCTCGCGGCACTTCTCGTGTTTCCAGTAACAGTTTTAATAAAACAATTTCATGCATTCTTTTACCGTTTAATACTTCTTGAGATAACATCGTTAACACCGAATTTTCGTACTCAGACAAAGAAGATACTTCTTCATTCACTCTTTTCAAAAACATATGATAATTCGATTTCATTTCACTCACGATTACACATGGATCAATGGAATTATAGGTAACAAAATCATAAAGATAAGGAACTCGCCCAATTTTATTTTTCAATTCTACATAAGCGTCTCTTAATATCTTAAAGGATGTTAGCTTTGTATCATTGATTGACTTAAAGATTTGCTTTTTAGCAATCTCTTCAAAATTAATCGTAGATACACCTTTGATATAGCAAGTATCTTTAGTGTGACGGCGAATATTATCTTTATTCTGAGACCGATCACCGGATAAAGCGACTGGGATCAGGTAGTTATTCTTATAGTTCCCAATGAAGTCTATGACCGTTACATACTCTTTACTGTCATGCTTTCTAAGTCCACGTCCTAACTGTTGAATAAAGATAATACTTGATTGCGTTTGTCTTAACATAACGACTTGATTGATACTTGGGATGTCGACACCTTCATTAAAGATATCCACCGTTATAATATAATCTAATTGTCCATTTTCTAATTCATTAACCCTACTTATTCTTTCCTCTTGAGAATGATTCCCTAATAATGCTACTGTCTTTAGTCTTCTCTCATTCAGGACTTTCGAAAGCTCGATTGCTTCCTCTTTTCGGCTACAGAACATTAACCCTCTTACCTTATCCCCCGAATGACCGTAGTACTCAATCTTCTCTAAGATATGTTCAACTCTCTCATCTGTAACAAGTTTGGCTAAAGCAGCAGTTTCATCTAATAACTCACCGTTGAATTCATAATCAGTTACGCCAAAATAGTGAAAGGGACATAGCATATCCTCTTCAAGCGCTTCCTGCAACCGAATTTCATAAGCGATATTGTAATCAAATAAGGAATAGATGTTGAAGTCGTCTGTTCTCTCTGGAGTAGCTGTCATCCCCATTAAGAATTTAGGTCTGAAGTATTTCATGACTTTTACATAGGAATCAGCCCCGGCTTTATGTACTTCATCAACTAATACATAATCGAATTCATCTGGATCAAATTGGTTCAACACAACATCTTTAGACAATGTTTGAATCGTCGCAAAAAGATACCTTGCTTCAGTTTGCTTAGAATTTCCTGACAAGATTCCAAAGTCTCGATCGATGCCTCCTAATACCTTTTGAAAATCTGATTTCGCCTTTTGTAAAATTTGTTCACGGTGAACGATAAATAGCATTTTCTTTGGGGCAAATCGTCTTACATCAAAGGCAGATAAATAGGTTTTACCTGTACCAGTAGCTGAAATAACCAATGCCTTGTTTTTGCCTTCTGCTCTCACGCTTTGAATACTTTGTAAGGCAGATTCCTGCATTTGATTAGGAACAATCTCTACTGCATCCTTCAGAGAGTTAAGCTGGTATTGTACAGGGTGCTCAATCACATTCTGGATGTTTGGCAGGTTTGACGCCTGATATGTTTTCTCATACTCCTCAATCCATCCAGAAGTCAGGTGTATCGCTTCACCCCATACTTCTTCAAACTGATCAATAAAGTGATGAATGATCTCTCCATTTTCATGTGAGTTTAATTTCACATTCCATTCGTAATTTGCTTTCAACGCATGGGCAGTTAAATTTGAGCTACCAACAATTAAGGAAAAATGAGTACTGTGTTTAAATATGTACCCTTTAGCATGAAAACCCTTTAAGTTGGTTAATTTCACTTCAACATTAGAAATTTTCATTAATTCCCGGAATACGTTGGGTTGATTGAATTGAAGAAATGTAGATGTAAGAATTCTTCCTTTGATCCCCTTTTGCTTAAGATCCCAAAGGAGTGCCTTTAACGTAGCTAAACCACTTTCCGTGATAAAAGCCACCGAGAAAAAGAAATCCTCACAATGACCTAATTCTTCAAGAATGGTAGAAAGAATATTTTTGTTAGACTTCGCATTATTGATCAATAACTGTGGTTTGTATCGTGTAGATTTACCGTGTGCTTGATCAATAAAACCTTTATATATTGAGTCCGTTAAGTTTTCAACAAAGTTCGCCATTAAGATCTCCATTCATTTCCAGTATGATAGTAAAAGTGTAATCTTAATATCCAAAACTGTAAACCGTATCCACAAAGAAAAGCTACCCAAAAATGGATAGCTTTCTAGTTATGCATATACTTTTGCTATTTTTTCAATGGCAGGGATGTCCGCTGGTGCCCATTCAAGATTATGTAACTCATCAGGTGATAACCACTTAATGGCTGAGTGCTCTGTTAAGACTGGTTCTCCTTCAATCAGCTTGCAGTGATAAGTAGTCAAATGAACAATACCAAAATCATACTCATGAACTGTATGCTCAATTTTCTCACCAATTTCAATCGAACATTGCATTTCCTCTTGAATTTCTCGTTTTAATGCTTCTTCAGGCTTCTCACCTTTTTCAATCTTGCCACCTGGAAACTCCCACAAGAGTGGCAAAGACTTTTCTGTTCCTCTTTGAGCACAGAGGATTTTATTGTCTTTGAAAATTACCGCCCCTACTACGTGTATGTCTTTTTTCATTGTGTCCTCCTTGGAGTGAAGGTTTTATTTATTAAAAGAATAACATATTAAGTTAATATTGTAGTATTGCTCTTAAGGATAACTATAATCTATAATTAATGATTTAAATATTTATTAATGCATAAAAATATACTCATAATGCCAATCCAAATACCTCTCATCAGGCATCTCCTCTTTAAAAGGAAAAATCTCTCTCCCATTAAATGATTCAATAATTTCAATACTTTGATGGTCTCTTCCTACAAATAATGGGGAAACTTCTATTGTTAAGTTTTTAGGTTCAATCGTAATAGCCCCTTTATCAAATGCCCAATGATGAATTTTACAAAGTGATAGTCCATTGTTGACAATGTCTGGCCCTTTTTGAGAGAACCATTTAATATGTGCACCATCTAATCCAAAGTGGTGTTTATTAAACGTGGCATTAAAGCCGCAAATTGCACATCTGTATCGAAAGTTAGAGAGGACTTTTTCTGCAAATTCTTTATTTCGTGGAGGTCTTGTTGAGATAGGAAAATATACAGGTAAGGCTAAACTTGAAAGAATTTCTTCTTGAATGGTTTCCGGCCACCATTTCTTTAGGATAAATTCCGTCGCAATTGCTCTAAATTCCCTAGATTTATTTAACATCTCAAATATTTCTTGATCTAATGTAACATAGGTCTCACTATCTCTTAATATCTTAAGAGACATATCCCGTTTATGAGTCATCTCAACACCATTAGGTAAGTGAATGTCCCAAAAAGTAGAACTGTTCATATATTGAAAGGGTTGATTTGGTTTGGGGCCGCTTTTATTAGGCCGAGCTCCAAACGAAAGGATCAATTCTCCTAGTTCTTTTTCTAATTCAACAAAACGAATTTTATTTTGGGAAATGGTCTTATTTTCAAATTTAGAAATCAACAAAAGTAAACATAATGGCTTTTTAATTGCAGGTTTACCCCCACTGATGTTTAAATTCATCATTTCAATCTGAATTAGAAATCGGTCTAATGTTTCTTTCATAAACTCCCCTACCTTTAGAAATGACTTTCTCCTTTGGGCTGAATAATATATTCCCCGTACTCATCATGGCTCATTTCTTCATTTTGATTAGGACAGCTATAAAAAACCATTCCTTCATCAAAGATTTCCTCATTTATTACTGGACTTAATTCGGAATTACACTGACTGCAAGTCCCAGGTTTAAAGTTTCCATCTCTTTCTTTAACCTTTTCAATGAAACAACTCTCACAGTAATATACAGTTTTCGTTAATTTACCAAACTCATCTGTTTCTATTAAACTATTTTCACTTTCGATCTTACACTTATTACACTTCTTCATATCACTAACTCCTTTATATAATTGTAATACTTTCATTTTAAATTCATACCTTCACAAAAATTCAACAAGGCATCAGGTTACTATAATAAGGAATAATTTGTTATATTACAAACATGTAACTAATAGTAATGTTATAGTAATATTATTAGGGGATCTATTCCCTTTTCAATCCTATTATAGTATTGGGTGGTTTTTTATGAAAGAGATGAAAAGACGAGAAACAGAATTAATGTCTAAGGTTTGTACACGCAATAATGTCCCTCCTAAATTAGGAAGGTTACTAGTAAAGCTTTCAGAAAGAGAAGCATATGAAAATAACAGCCAACAAACTAGAATGAAAGAATATCAATCTCTTATAGATTTTCATTTTAAAGAAAACGAATGATTACTGAACCTTACGGAGGTGAACAAACATGCTATTAAAAAAGTTGGAATTTGTAAATTATAAAACCTACTACGGTCATCAAGAAGTAGACCTTTATATTCCTGAAGATGAAAGAAAAGAGAATGGAAAAAATATCATTCTTCTTGGTGGATTAAATGGCGCGGGTAAAACTACTATTTTAAAAGCGATCCTTTACATATTGTTTGGGAAACGTGGAATGACGGAAACAGAGTATAAAAGATTATTCTCCAATGTTATTAATAATACGTTTTTTGATGAAGGTGGACGTGAGTGCCAAATCTCATTATCTCTGGAGACCGACAAAGGGGAAGAATGGAATTTAAAAATAAAATGGTACTTTAATAGAGATAAAACCCTTTCTCACGAACAAAGATCTCTTGAAGTGAAGGGTGCTGGATCTAAGTTTAAAAAAACAGTCCAAATTGATAATATTGATGTTTTTAATAAATTCATTGATAAAATTATTCCTTACCATGCAGCGCCATTTTTCATCTTTGATGGAGAAGAGATAAAAGACATTATCCTTCGCCAAAACAGTCAAGAAATGAAGGACGCTATTCACAAGATTACAGGGATGGAATCTTATAAACAATTATTAGAGGATTTAAACAACTCTTAAACAATCAATTGAAAGACAGCTAGCACGTTCTGTTAGTCATTCCTCAGTAAGGAATGCAGAAGCTGAACTAATTGCATTGGATGATTCTATCGTAAAGTATGAAGCAAAGAAAGAAAAAATCCGAAGCAAATTAAGAAGTCAGCAAGCTGCAGTAGATGATGCTAAACATGATCGAAATGAAAAAATGAGTAAGAACTCAAAGTCTCGTGAAACGATCGTAAAAAAACAAACCAGAGTAGCAACACAGTTAGATATGGCTAAAAAAGAATTGAACACGTATTACTCAGAAAATGTGTTATATATCATTTTAGGGAATAAAATTAGCAAATTAAAAGATAGAATTAAAAAAGAAAAAGAAATAAGTCAAAATAGAATTTTGCAAAACGCATCCCTTAATCCTTATCGGAACTTTATGGACAAATTATTGAATCAATCTATAAACCCTCCACTTTCTCCAGTTCAACTTGAACAAATAAAAGAATTAGGGAAGGAAATTTGGATAAAAGAAAATGATATTAGAATTGATGTATCTGATGATTTTGAGGAAATACATGATATATCTAATAAAGACTTCAGTTACTTAAGTTCCTTACCAATGAAAGATAAAAACCAGGTTACCAATTATATTAATAATATTGAAAGATTAACCCAGGAATACAATGCGCTTGAGATAGAAATAAGAAATGCTCCAGAAGCGGTAAACCTAGAGGAAGAAAATGATACAATTGATCGGCTAACTAAAATCGTAGGGGAATTAGATTCTAAACATAGACTAATTAACAAAAAGCTTCGATATTTATTAGATCAAAGAACAGCATTAAAGAATAAATTTACTCGTCTAAATAACCAAGATTCTAATACTGAAGAACTTCAAGAACGACTTCAGAATGTTACGAATACCATTGCCGCTATGAAAGAATATGTAACTGAAGTAACAAAATTAAAGGCAGAACATATCAGAGATGAGTTCTCAAGTATGTTAAAAATTCTATTTAGAAAACAAGACGAATTTGGCAAGATCGAGTTCGATATTAACACATACTCTGTCCGACTATTTAGCGATCGGATGCAAGAGATTAGTATACAAGAACGCTCCGCAGGTGAAATGCAAATGATTTCCTCTGCACTCATTTGGGCGTTAACCAAAGTCTCAGATTTATCTTTACCAATGGTCATAGACACTCCACTTGGACGACTGGATAGTTATCACAGAAACCATTTAATTAATCATTACTATAAAAACTTAAGTGAACAAGTGATCATTTTATCTACTGATACAGAGATTACAAGTGAGTATGTAAACTTAATGGAGCAATCTTCGTACAAACAATACATGTTGGATTACGACGAGCGCAAAAAATATACAGTCATTAGAGATGGCTATTTCGATTTCGTTAGGGTGTGATGAATAGATGTCTAATAAAAGAATGTCCTTATCAGAAGAAGGAAAACAAATACTAGATGACGTGGTAAATCATTTAGAGGTCGACCGTCCTCATGCTATAAAGATTGCTTTAGCTAAAGGGATTGCAGTGTGTACGAATCCTTCACTAGAAGCAATAACTGGTGGCAATAAATGGACGATTCCTGATAATATCATTAAAGAAAAAGAGTTCATTTTGTTTAAACATCTTATTATTAATGAAGCAGAAAGATCATTAAATGATGAAGAGTTACATCAATATATGATTGCATATATTGAGTATGGACTGAGAACAATCAAAGAACTTCAAAGTGAAAAAACATCAATGGAAGACGTTAAGTTGATGATTCTATAAAAAAACATCCCGATATCGCGATATCGGGATGTTTTTTTATTATAGAATTAAATTCTTTCGTTTAATGACATGATGTTTACTACGTTAATTGTAGGGTTTGATAGTTCTCCATTCTCTTTCTCCACTGGACCATGAACAATACACTGTCCCTTTTTCAATGACGAAAGTGCATTCTCCCACTGTTTTTTCTCATGAGGATCTTTAGACAAGCTACTAGCAATGTTAGATAGCTCTTGCTCCGGTGGTGAGAAATATACTTTCTGAGTTGCATTTTGTAGCCTTGCTAACTCACCTGCATCAAGCTGAGACTTCAAGAATTGAGTAGCATACCATGCAGACCATCCGAACTTCCTTCCCTCCGTAAGAATCCGTGCTGAAGGTGATTTTTCAGTATGATCTAGGTTTTGCGCTTCATCCATAATGACAGGCATAGGTTGATTTTTATTACCATAGCGAACAGAGTAATTCCACAGATCCCAAAGTATAAACTCTGTAATCATTAATTGCACATCTCTTGGGAATCCAGTCAGCTGGATAATATGAACTTCTCCATCACTCTTGATAATGTCATTCCATTTTAATGAATTATCATTATTAAATGGATTACGATCAATTAATGGCCTAATCTGAGATAAAGCAGTTTTAGCATAACTACTACCATCTTCTTCGAGTAATTCTTTGAGTTTGACGAGGCTCATTCCATCATCATATCGATCTAACCCATTTAATATAGCTTCATAGATGGCATTTTGTTGCTGAATACCTAATGTCTTATATACAGAAGAAAAAACACTTTTTATACGTTCTGCTACATCTGTATTCGACTCAGGCAACTGAATTCCACCAATGTCTCGAACATTTTTCTCGAACGGATTGATAGGAAGCTTCTCACTATACACAATTTTGTGTTTAAGTTTATCCCCTAAGAAATCTACAAACTCTGGTTCCAGCTGGTTAGGTAAGAAACCTTCAGTGTAATCTATAACGATACTTGGAATTCCAAGCTTTGATTTTTCAAGTAACAAACACTGCATAAAGTACGTTTTACCCTGACCAGATTTACCGGAAATTAATAAGTGTCTATTGGCTAAGCCATTATTTCCATATTCCCAGTAGATTTTTCGGTTAGAATTCTCTGGTTTACCTATAAGTATTCTCGCATCTTCTAAATCTACGGATGCACGAGGCTTATCTCCATCAAGAGAATTCTTTGTGGATTCTCCATTTGAAGCGTTCTCTTGATCTTCAGACTCAACTTCGTATCCAGGAACAGTTGATTCACCTTGATCTAACTCAGCTGTTGAATCTTCTGGACTTTTTTCTATTAAATCGTTTGAAGAGTCTTCCTGTACTTCCTCAGACTGTTCTTTGCGTTCAACGCTAGCTCCATCGATTTCTTTATCGATAGCCTCCGGTACTACTTCATACTCACCTTTACCATCAACCAATGCTAGGGGTTCACTCATACTTTCAGGTGAAGATGAAGTTGAAATAGAAGATGTATATCTAGTGGATAGCATGTCTTCCTTAACAAAATCATTTTCCTTTTCTTGAATCCAATCTCGTAAATCTTTAATCGGACGAACTAGACCTTCATATCCATCTTTTTCAGTTAGATTTAAAAGAAGAACGTTTGAATCTACTACAGCACTTCGGTGATAAACATTCTTCTGGAATGAGAGGATGGCGCCTTCACCAATAAACTCATCAAGCTTTGTAGATATAGTATATTGATCCTTTAATAATTTTTCTTTTATTTCACCGGATAAGAAGTAGCCTTTATCATTCCAAAATTCACTTTGTTCTAATTTCTTAGAGTTAGAGATGAGTAATTGCGCAAAGAAGTTTCGGTAAAACTTCCCTGTAAATGTATCACCTACTTCACCAGTAAGTGTCTCTAATAAAAGTTTCTTTGTTTTCTCAACTTGGATTTTTGCCTTTTCTAAAACAGTCCCACTATTAATTCCAATCTTGACTTCTACAGGATAGAAATGAAGGGCCAAATCATTATTGTTATTTTCTAATCCAATTAAGAGAAGGTCATCACTGTGGCTACCTTTTACTCCTAGATTCTTAGCAGTAAACACTCCTTCAGACTTATTAAGACTCACTGCTCCCGCAACCCGTAATACTTCTTCTAGAGAAATAGGGACCCAAAGTATATTAGGATGGTCTAAATAAGATACGGAGAACTTAATAGCTGATATAATACTTAACTTCTCCCGATCATAATGTCCTTTACTACCAATAATTCGTAAGTAACCATTCACCGTTAAAGGTATTAAATGCTTTAATCGTACTTAACACATTCTGATCTGTTCCTTCCACTTCTTTTTGTTTTAAGGAACTCCTTGATGACTGCATAGTACTGGTTAGACTTATCTGTTACTGTAATAGCATCATATCTACTCGATGATGAATACTGGTCACTGTAATGAATTACCACTAGGTTTCCATCATATTGATTAAAATACTCCAGATCAATGGTAGGATCCACGAATGTTACCCAATAAGAAGATTTGAAGATTTTTTCTAGATCTTCCTCATCCGTTGTCGTAGTCCTCGAGAAGATTGCTTCGCCTTTTCGATAACTGTCGTTTCCACTATTCCTTAAATTCGCAGCAAACTCATTCACAAAATAGGAAGTCTAGGTTAGATAGTTATCTTCCTCAATGGTATAAGACTTCACGCCAAATCCACTCTTATAGTTTTCTTCGTCTTTCATGGAAGGTACACTTGAGTATAGTCCTTCAATTGCCACGCCTGAATCCATATCACGTCATAGGTTGAACAGCGAATTTCTCCTGAGCCTTCATCTTGTAAAAAGAAATATGCGCATATTTATATTCAGTGGTGTCACTTTTCTTATAAAAGAACAACTTTTCTCTAATTTTTCTTAGTACATCCTCTTTATCATAGTCATTTAAGCTTTAACTTAATGTCAAATAATTCTTCAACTGCATCAACTGAATCTGTACGGGCAAAAAGATCAAATGCTGATTCTGCTTCATCTTTTCTATATAGAGTTACTTCAATAGGTTTTAAATAATCGATTCCTTCTTTTTCAATTACATTTACCATCCACTGAAGAATTCCCTTCAATACTTCATGATCATTCACAATGTTAATAATATTTAGCTGTAACGGAGCAAGTGATTGTTCAATAAATAAATAAGAGAAATGCTCTTTAAATTGAGACATCTTGTCACTAACTACTTTAGCTAAAAATTGATTCGCATCTGAAACCGAAACATTTTGAACTAATTTAAAGGTTAACCACTCTAATGCTGCCTGTTGATGTTCTGATTTATATAACTTTTCATTTTCATCATATATATATGGGAGCAGCGCATCAGGATGAAGACGGTTAAGTATACTGTTATCTACTTCTTCCGACTCCAACAAGTCATAAAACTTTAGTTTAAAAGCAACCATTAGTGGGTGAAATGGAGTTAAGTAAACCATTTCATTTGATTGAATCATACCTAATTTAAATAAATCCATTCCCTTTTTTCCCAGCTGGAGTGCCATTTTTGAAACCTTTAATCTCGTTTACATAGGCTGAAAGATACTCTTTCGCCCTTGTCTCATATTCAGGAGTAACATACGACAAGCTAGGGATTGAATTCCATGTTTTAAAATACGTAATAAACCTACTATAGGCTTCTCTAAGGTCATCACTTAGTTTAAGATCTTCTTGTAATAAGCTGATCCGAATCAAATTTAGCAAATTTCATGCCTTCTTCAACCCAAGTATCTTCCCAATGAAAATACTGTTTATATTCTGAGTGCATATAAAATTCACTATTTTCAAGAACTAGTCTATTATTTTCTTTTATCCACTGTATATCCTTACCTTTTTCCCTAATAAGCCTCCAAAGTCTCTGACCATTTATAGGCATGGATTCCTGTAATTCGTTTTTAAGTAAGACTGGTATATGGACCTCACCAAATGATAAGTTTATTTTCAGCTCATCTTCATCATTAAATGCTTCTGGAAGTGGCTTAATTGTCACTTGATTATCTTCTGAAATGTCCACCGATTGGTCATCTTTTTCTACTTCTATAGTCTGTTTATCAAATCCTTGTCCAAGGACGATTTGATCTCCCTCATACTGGAGACCAATGACTCTTTGAATAGGGTCTATCGTATAATTGGATTTAAACTTATCTAAACTGATAGGCTCTAAAGGCACTACAGCTATTAGGAAATCAGCACCTAATGCGGCTTTTTTATCATGTTTGTAAGTAAACCTTGTAAAGGTTACATTATATTTTTCAACTTTAATGCTTACTTCAATATTGTTCTTTTTTACTTCAGCAGAACAAGAAGATTTGAATTGATTTTGAACGGTAAGATACTCGTTTGATAGACTCTTTATATCACCCGTAAACTGAAAATTTGCCTGCAACTTAATTTCAGGCAGTTGGTCAGGGTTAAAAATTATTAAGTGTCTTTTTCTATTTCCTGCAGACGATTCTTTATGGGGTTTATTCCATATATTCAGCTTTTCATATACTTTAATTGTTTGTAAATCGACTTTTTTCGTTCCAATACTTTTTTTATAGTCATCATGAGCTTTATGAACTTGTGAATAGGATAGATTTATCCATTCAGAGTCCTTTAATTCTTTAACTCCTTTTGGAGAAAACCTTTTCTCTAACTCTTCATCCCCTAAACCTAAATCATGATACCTTCTGACAAAATCAAAAAGTTCACGATTTTCATTTAGCCTATTTTTCTGATCTTTCCCTTTAAAGGTTGCTAAATCGTCATCTTTGAATATGCCAAACTTATGATATTCTTGGTCTTCGATGGAGCCTCTCTCTAATGTATTAAAAATGTCTTCAAAATCGAAGAGAGTAATTTGCTGAAATGACTGTTCTTTAATGAGGTTATCTAAATTGTCTTGTAAAATAATCTGATCAACCTTTTCAAGTCCGCTATTCTCTATTTTAATTTTTAGATTAGAGAAGATGGAATTAATATGTAGAGGCATCCCCTCTTTTTGAAGATCACTACTTCCTCCCTGGATAGAGTCCAGTTGCTCAGTTACTACACTAAGAAGCGCGGTTTGGTTCCACCCTCCCTTTTGCTCACCAACTAGATTTCTTAATGTAACTAAAAAATCAGGGGTAACATTTTTAGAGGTATGGGCAATAACCAATTTCACACCATTAAATGGGATAGAGAAAGTTTCATATTTGTCTCCATGATCATGCTGGTACGCGAAAGTTTGTATATTAGTAATCTCTCTCAAAGAACTGATTAAATGACTTAGTTCCTTTTGATTATCTAATTGTAGGTAATATCTATTTCCGGGTTTAACAACGGTTGTTTTAAAGTAATCAATTAACGTAGAAACGATGTAATTATAAAATTGGTTTGACATACTGAGCATCACCACTATCACTTTTTTTATCGATAATATTCAAGTTATCGAATAGGTTCATCACTTCTTTTTTAGAATAACGATCCAGTGCTATTCCTCTCTTTTCAAATTCATGAAATAGTTCATTTAAAGGAATACGTTTGTCTTTTACAGAAACAGCTGTAATCAATAGCAAGAATTCATGTTTGATATTTAATACATTTCCGATACTTCCTCTACTCTTAACGAACTGGTCGGAAGCAAGGTCTTCTATATTCTTACCGAATTTATCAGCTACACTACTACTCGTCCCCTTTTGGAGACACGCAAATAACACCTTAAATGCTTCTGGCAGGGTTTCTGAGTTATCTTCAATGGTTATGTTTGTAAACGGTAGCTTTTTATATAAATTGATCCATTCTTTTAATTCGTGTAGAAATTCCTGTTCAAAACTCTCACCTTTATTTTTTATTCTATCGTATAGAGTACTATAAGGAATAAAATTCAAACGATCTTCCTTGTCTTCCTGCAAAACATTGTGACTTAAATGAGAAATCGTGTGGATATGCGGGAACAATTTCTTGGCATTTTCTTTAATAAACTTATACCCTAATATTTCGTCTGCTGCACTTCTCCGTTTACTAATTGCTTCCCATTCTAGTGCAAAGTATAAAGGAGTTACTTCATCAAAATTTGCATTAGTAAATTGCTCAAACTTAAACAATAGTTGCATTGCATACATTAATGTATAGAAATGAGTCACCAAAGGAAACGATGCTAAGAAATAATCCTTATGCTTACTGAGAAAGATTAAATCTTCTTGGTAACACTTCACTAAAGGGGCAAGTAGCTGTTGATATTGTCTTCTTTTCCCTTTTGCTTCTTTAAGACCATCCAATTGACTTAGTACTAATTCAGTCAAAATGTCTTCTGATTTTTTATTTATAAAGATTTCTTTAATCTCATTATTTTCTAATGCGAGCGTCTCACTTAAGAATTGTGCATATTTCTTAAATTCCCCTTCAAACCGTTCATTAGGGATATAATTAAATAAATATGGATGAATTGGCTTGATCTCATCTTCATTAGACAGATATTGATTTAAAAAGCGGACGAAATCATATGAGGCATCGCTATCATCTAGAAACTCCACTTTACTTGCGATATGCTCACTATATTTGTTTTGTTCATCGGTCGTAAACGTTTCAATCTCAGAATACGCATGGGAGTCTAATTCCAATGAAGAGTTAAAGCGCACAAACTCACCAAGGACTTGATTGAAATTCCCCTTAATGGCACCCGTTCTCTTAGTTAAGAAGGGCAAAACATCAAGGACTTCTCCTACATCATGCTTGTTTTTTTTAATTAAATGTTTATTTAAATGTTCAATATAAAGATGACTCATCTGTTATTTCTCCCTTTCAAAGACGAAACGCTCAAAATCATCTTTCTTAATTTTGTAGAATTTCTTGTCATTCGGGTAATGAATTAGTAGCTCATTTCTCTTCTCTCCAAAGGCCATTAATTTCTCTATAAACTCTACAAACTTGATTGCGTCTTCTATATCTTTTTTATTTGGGCGATACCCATCTTCCACTTTCATCAATAATTCATATAAGGGAAAGTCTATATCTAAGAATTCTTTTGTCTCTTGATCACCCTTATGGTAACCCATTAAAATAGAAGATTTAAAAGAGTATAGAACATCCTCTGTATTTTGCTTTATATGCGAAACATAAGGTCTTAGTATAAGCTTTTGAGCAATTCTGAACTTCTCATCTGGCTTATTAAGATAGATATACTCTCTCTTGGGCGACCCTTTCCAATTGAAAATAGCCGATTTTATTTCCCCATAAAAATTGATAATATGTGCTCTTTCTCCTACATTAAAATAATAAAGATATTTAATAAAAGAAGTGTACAGTGGATCCGTCAATTTAGACGCAAATTGCTTATTTGTTAGTGACGCGATTCGAATAAATGTCTTGAAAAACAAATCAAATGAATAGTTAGTTAGGTTTGTTTCCTGAGCCAGTGGTTTTAGCCATTTTGCTGCTGTTTCAGAAACTATATTGTCTTCAATTAAATTCCCCCAATCGCTTAGGGTGTTAAGATCAATGACAATTTGATCTATATAAATAGACCTCTTATGAATCGGGTCTCCATAACTTAATGCATTCAGAATGACAGATCTCTCTTTCCTATTAAAAAGTAGAGTAGGAACAGCATTTTTAAGCACCTCAAATTCAGACATAATGGCTGTGGTGCGAACATCATCTGGAATAATGATATCTGCAATGAAATTTAAAAATGCCCGTGCTGAGATAACTAATTTGTTTTTTACAATGGCTTCGATTAAGAGATTTACAATTTGTTTTTGTACAAATTCATTTTGCAACAATCTGTAATTCTCATGTGCCATAGTATTAAACTCTCTCTTCTCATCTTCCACAAGAGCTCGGTAAAAGGGGTTTTCTTCATGATTAGAGAAGATTTTTTCCATTAAAGTAAAATAAAACCTTGAAGTTGGACCATCTTTTGTTAATTCATATGGATGGTAGTCACCAAAGCTAAGTAAATCGAAATTACCACTGGAGTAATGTGTAGTAATATTTGGTGAGAACAATTCACTCTCCTCTACCAAGTCTCTTAGCTTTTGATATAGAGTATTCCTTATGCTTAGCATGGATGAAGTTATGAAGGACCCCCATGTTAATGGCTAGATATTACTTTCTCACTAGTTTCCTCTATATGTTGATCAGAGAAGCTCTTCAACACCTCTTCCAGAGTTTCCATCGCATTCTTCCCTGGAGAAAAGCTTTCAGTTGCATCATTATAAATGGTATATTCATCAATCAGATAAGGTTTATTTTCTTTGAGATATGCTAGTAAGTGAGACTTACCATCCCCCACACTTCCACATAACAAAATTAAATTCCCATTTGACTTGCCATTTCTTCCTTCTAAAATATGTTCAAAATCTAACTGAATCTTCCTGATCCACATGCATATAATTCTTAAAACGACTGAATTGATTTGCATTCTCGATCGCTTCCTGGGAAGAGTCCTGTAGACGTTTTAGTTCTCTTAATAGATAGCTCTCTCCTTCTCCGATCTTCATCATCAAACAAACTATTCTCCTTTACACTAAAAGGAGTAGTAGGCTGCTTTTCTTCTTGTTCTTCTCCTGGCACTAATTTTGGAAATCCATTAGAACCTAATAATTGCATGATTTTTTTCTGAACAAGGTCTTCAATATTTGCTTCCTTTTTTGGAGGCTTAGGAGTTTCATATAATGGTATTTTGATTTGTTTTACTGAATATACCTCAACAAACCAAACCGCAATATTGTACATTTCTTTATGTAATTTGAAATGCTACTGTTATATCGTTAAATCCACCATCATGAGCGGCTTTATTACCTGATAATCGAATCGTATCAAACGATTGTTGAACTTCCTCTCTCGATGTATCCTCCACGAGTTAAATATGAAATTTTGTCATAAAGCGAATTTACATAAGGAGCTTCAATCTCTTCAATCTTAAAAACCTCGTTTAATATCGCTTCTGCAAATAATCTACCTTTTACAATGGAGCTACTGGCATCTTCAAAAAGAAGTTCTTCCATTTTCTTTGCATTTTGAGCTGCAACAGGATTGATCTCATCTATAAAACTCAGAAAAAATTGTTCATTTGTACTCATTTCTCATCATCTCCGAAGTGTCTCTTTTGTAACAATTTTAACATACAACTGACAAAAAATTGATATCCCACCTCACTTTCCAGAAAATGTTTTATTAAATAGGACGAATAAAGGTTCGTATTTAATTGAAGATCACTTAATAAAGGTATATAATAATATCATAAAATTACGTACGTAAAATGGAGGTTGTACACATGGATGCGGCATTTAGTTATACTTTCCCAGCAATTAAGGGCATTCAAGCAGATAAGGAATATTATGTAGCAATGTGTCCATTAAGAATTATCCCTAAAATTTTCTTATTTGATGAGGATGAGATCCCACCCGAACATAGGGCACAACGAATTCTTAATAAAACCAGAATTCCTGAGATTACAAATTATATTGTAGAAAATAATCGTGATTATGTATTTTCTTCCTTAACAGCCTCCATTGATGGAGAGTTAGAATTTGTTCCTTTTGGACAGGATCCTTCTTCAAAAGATCTTGGCCAATTACGAGTTGCTTTAGATGCGCGCTTTTTAATCAATGATGGACAGCATCGGCGTGCCGCTATAGAAGAAGCATTAAAAATATCACCAGAAATAGGGTCTGAGACGATTTCTGTTGTATTCTTTCATGATGAAGGGTTAACAAAATCACAACAGATATTCTCCGACCTAAATCGGCATGCTGTAAATACGACTTCTTCTATTGGTATTTTGTATGATCATCGTGATAAACTGGCACTCGTGACTAAAGAAATTGTCAAAGAAATTCCATTGTTAAAACGATATACAGACCGGGAAAGAGTTTCCCTTTCTAAGAATTCACCTAAGATTCTAGCATTGAATCATGTCTTTAATACGAATCTTAAGCTTCTGGGAAAAACGAAAGGCGATTCTATCTCTGAAAATGATAGGCAATTCTTGTTCGAATTCTGGCAAACTCTCACAGAAAGTATTGTTGAATGGAACGATGTTTTAAACAAAAAGCTTTCTCCTAGAGATCTAAGAGCAAACTTTATTGTTGGTCACGGAGTTTTTATTGAAGCTATTGGAGTGTTAGGTAAATATCTAAGGGAATTCCATACCGAAGATTGGAAAGAATATTTACAAAAGTTGTCTACAATAGACTGGAATCGTGCTAACACAGAGTTTTGGTTAGGAAGAGCGTTTAACCAGAATGGTCGAATTCAAAAGAACAACCATACCATCCAACTCACTACAAATAAAATCAAGACATTACTAGGATTGCCACTACTTGAACATGAGATGAACATAGAGAATAAATTTAAGCAAGGGGATCATTAATATGAGCGAGGGAATTATTTCAAGTCTCTTTACTGAAGAAAAAACAGTCATAGATAAAGCAAAAGAGCAAATTATTGACGTATACTTATCCGATGACAGACCATGGGTAGTTGGATATAGCGGAGGAAAAGACTCCACAGTAGTCGTACAACTGGTATTTGAAGCATTAAAAGAATTGCCACCAGAAAAGCTTCACAAAAAAATATATGTGATCTCATCAGATACTCTTGTGGAGACACCACTGATTATTCAATCAATTAATCAGACATTACGAAAAGTGCAAGAGAAAGCATTAGACTTAGGATTTGCCAATTGAAACACATAAAGTAAAACCAGTTGTAGAGCAATCTTTCTGGTATAACATTATTGGAAAAGGTTATCCATCACCAAACCAACAATTCCGTTGGTGTACGGATCGGATTGAAAATTGATCCAGCAAATCAATTTATCACTGAAAAAGTAAATTCTTTTGGTGAAGTCATCATGGTGCTAGGCGTACGTGAAGACGAAAGTGCTACAAGAGCGAATGTCATTCGTTCACATACTGTTGAGGGAAAAGTTCTCATGCGTCACTCAACCTTATCGAATGCATATGTGTACGCGCCTATCAAAACGTTTGATTTAGATGATGTTTGGGATTATCTATTAAACAACTCTTCTCCTTGGGGAGATGACAACTATGAGCTACATAGACTTTATCAAGATTCTAGTAGCGGAGAATGTCCTCTAGTAGTAGATAAAACGGTTAAAGATACAGCAGGATCTTGTGGAAATAGTCGCTTTGGTTGTTGGGTATGTACAGTGGTAAATGAAGATAAAGCACTTTCAGGATTTATTCAAACTGGCCATGACTGGATGAAACCGTTGTTGAATTTTAGAAACTGGCTATCTTCTATTAGAGATGATCGTACGATGAGAATGAAATATCGAAAACATGGTCAAATCTATTATCGCGATATTCATGTGGAAATAATTGATGGGAAAGAGTATCATCACATTCCTAAAAAAGGTAGTAGACCGAAAGAATTCGTAGAGATCAATGATGAAAACTATATCATTGTGGAAAGAGATAACTTAAAAACATATCTATTAGAGAATGATATCGACCTAAGTACGGAGCAAGGACATAATATTCTTGTCACCTATATTGATGAAGACTCTAATGAAGAAAAGTATGCGCAACTTGGACTCGGACCTTTTACAATGAGAGCTAGAAGAGAAATACTTGAAAGACTTCTAAAAACACAAAAGCAATTACAACATCCAGATGATCCAAACTACGAACTTATTAAAGAAGAAGAATTAAAAGCCATTCGTAAGATCTGGTATAAAAATGGAGATTGGGAAGATCATGTACCTCATATCTTTAAGTCTGCACATTGGTCATGATCTAGAGTGGGAAATTGATGATCGTCCTTTATTTAACAATGATCAAATATCTGACCTTGAATTACTTTGCGATGAATACAAAGTAGATATAAAAGTCATTAAAAAACTGTTATTTGTTGAAAAAGACTTTTCTGGGTTAAAAGTCAGAAGAGGGTTAATGGAGGAAATGTCAAAAGTACTCAAACAAGATTATTTACACTTATAAGATTTCGAGGAGATAAGCTATGTATATAAAAAAAATTCATCTTACAAACATTGGTCCTTACCGAGGCATGCACACCATTGACTTATCAACTTCTTCCAGTAAAAACACGGTACTGATTGGTGGGGAAAATGGAGCTGGAAAGACGACGTTACTAAATTCCATTAAGATGGGGCTATTCGGTTCATTTGCGTTTGGTTACAAAACAGAAAACAAAGAGTATTTAAAGAGAGTAGATTCATTACTTAACTACTCAGCAAAAATTAATAATGAAAATAATTTCCGTTTAAGAATAGATTTTGAAGTCATTGACGACCTTACAAAAAAAGAATATTCCCTTTACAGATCCTGGCGCTACCAAAACGAAAATGTTAAAGAGTCTCTTGATGTACTGCAAAATGGGAAGTTTTTAAATGACTACGAAAGAGAAGTCTTTCAATCAAAATTGAAAGAAATTATGCCTCCTCACTTGTTAGACTTATGCCTATTTGACGGAGAAGAAATCTCTAGAATTATTAATAACAATCTCCTATCAAGTTATATTGAGAAACTGACCAATGTTCTCTTTAACCTAGACTTATTTGAAGTAATGGAAAAAGATTTAGATCAGTACAGTCAACAAAGTGCACGTACAGCTTCTTTAAATGATCAAGAAAAAGAACTGATCAACTTAAAAGAAACAAAGAGTAGTCATCAAAATAACATAATGGAATATCAAAAAAAGATACACGACCTCTCTATACAGCGACAAACGGTCGAAGAGGAATATGAAAGAATTAAAAGTGATTTTGAAATCCATGGCGGATTAGTTCGAGATCAAAGAGAAAGCATTAATCAAAGCATAGTAGGATTAGAAAATGACAGGAAGCAAAACCAGGAGCTTCTAAAGAATTTCGTAGCTAGTACTCTTCCATTCTACTTGGCTAAAGATCTTGTAAAAGAAACGCGGGAACAATTATTAAATGAAGAAAAATTCCAACTGTTCTCTTCTTTAGACGAGAAATTGACGATTGATAAAATTAAGAGCATTCTTAAGCAGTTGGAACTTACACCAAATGAGAATTCAGAAAATGTTCTCAGACAAGAAATACTGTCAACGGTGAAACCTTCTGAATCCACTGATCTTATTCACGGGGCATCATTCTCTGAAGGAAACCAGGTTGAAAACATCTATCAAGAAGTTCAAACCAACAAATTGAATTCTTATATTAGCGTGATTGATGAAAATAAAGCTAAACTAAAAGAAATTCAAGAATTAAGAGGCAAAATTAAAATTAATGATTCTTCATCTGAGTTTAGTGGCATGGTTTCTGACATGGAAAAATACAATAGTCAACTCCACTCAATTACTCAGGATATTGAAGCTACGCAAAGTTCCTTAGTAGAATTACAGACTCAATTAGATAAAGTGAATTCTTCTATAGAGACAATTGAATTCAAATTTAGAGATCAAGAAAAGAGTAGAAACTCATTCGTTGAGTCTCAAAAGATTATCTCGTTAAGTCAAAAATTTAGGAAACTTCAACTACAAAAGAAATTGCAAGAAGTTCAAATGGAAACATTACGTATGCTTAATAAATTAATGAGAAAACAGAATTATATTGCTTCTATTAAAATTGATTCATCCACTTTTGAAGTAAGTCTCTATGATCAAAATAATGAAGCAATGGAGAAATCCACCCTTTCTGCCGGTGAAAAAGAAATACTATTATTATCGATCATTTGGGCAATCTTTAAATGTTCTGGCCGTAATGTACCGTTTATTTTTGATACATTGCTAGGGAGACTAGATCGCTCACACAAACAAAGTATACTAACTCATTATATTCCGAATTGTGGCCGACAAGCGATTGTACTTTCAACTGATTCAGAGATCGATGAATCAACCTATAATCTACTGCACAACTACACGGCTAAGGAATACACACTCGACTTCGATGTGAACAACAAAGAAACAACTATACTAAATGATTACTTTTCTTTTAAAGGAATGGAGGTTAACCAATGAATTTTAGAATAAAAACGTCCAAGAACACTGGAGAGATCTTAAAGACCCTTCAATCCTCTACGGGGCTAACTTGGAATATATTATCTAGAATTGCGGTAGGTTTATCTCTACGTATTCCTGAAGTTCCTGAAATGGTTCAAGATAAAAGTGGTGTAGATATTCATCGTAATGCTATGACTGGAGAACATGACTATGTCTTCAAAGCAATCATTCGCCAGCATGCACAGCGCAACCTGACAGATGAAGAATATTTTCCAGACTATTTCAATGCACATTTAGAGCGCGGAATTAAACTACTTGAAAACGAATATCGCCATGCAGGTAACTACGATAAATTACTAAATAATTTATTTAAAATAGATGCATAAAGGGGTTAATCTATATGTTATATCTAGATAACAGTGCTACTACTCCCCTCTTACCAGAAGTTAAAGAGGCCATGCTTCCGTACTTACTTGAGGAATTTGGGAATCCCTCAAGTAAGTACTATTCTTTTGCCGTAAATGCAAAAGAGGCTGTTGAAAATGCCAGAAATAATGTTGCGCTACTATTAGGAAGTAAACCGGAAGAATTAACTTTCACTAGTGGATCGACTGAGACTAATAACATGGTTTTAAAAGGCGTTGCAGATTATTATCAGTCAAAGGGCAAGCATATTATTACTTCAAAAACCGAACACCCTTCTGTTCTAGATACATGTGAGTATTTAGAACGGAAAGGATTTGAAATAACTTATCTTGATGTTGATGGTTATGGACGGGTCTCTTGTGAAGATTTAGAAGAAGCTCTGAGAGAGGATACTATTCTTGTCTCTATTATGTGGGGAAATAATGAACTTGGGTCATTAAATCCAATTGAAAATATATCTCAGAATTATGCTTTGATAAAGGGGTATTTATTTCATACAGATGCTACTCAAGTTATAGGTAAAGTTGATCTTACTCTTGAAGACTACCCTGGTATATCTTTCTTATCCTGCTCAGCTCATAAATTTCATGGACCTAAAGGAACTGGAGTTGCCTACATCAGGCGAGACGAGTATGGTATTTCCACTCCCCTAACTCCTCTTATTCATGGCGGTGGGCAGGAACAAGGGATCAGAAGTGGTACACTAGCTGTCCATAATATTGTTGGGATGGGAAAAGCAGCAGAACTAGCTTATCATTCTCTACAAGAGAATATTGATAAATTGAATCGATTAGAAGAAAAACTAAGAGATTTACTTTTAGAAAAATTTAAGTACTGTTATTTCCTTTAATAACGATGAACAGGATAAGATTCCTGGGATTCTAAGTGTGAAATTTAAGGGATTAAATAATGAAATTCTTGTTAAGAAGCTTTCACCAGTAATGGCTGTATCTACAGGTTCTGCCTGTAGTTCGAGTAAACCTAGTCATGTTCTTGCTGCGATTGGATTGACGATTGATGAGGTTAGGAATACTATTCGGTTTTCTTTATCGCATCTTATCGAAGAAGAACAGTTATCAACCTTTAAATCTCTTTAACCTGGAGGGGTCTGATGGATATTTTGAAGCTTGTTGAAGAAATGTATGAGAAAAAAAGCGGTAAAGAGAAAATAGTAGATGCATCAGCAGGAGAATCTATTCCCAATCAAGCAAATCAAGAAGATATATCTGGAAAAATAAATAAAACTAATCCAACCGTTAACGAAAACTCATCCAGAAAGTCTTACACAAAAACAGTTGATTCAAAAGATTCCTTAGAATTCGTTAAAGAAATAGTTGATACATTAAATAGTGGTTCTGGGTTCTCTATAGTCGAAAAAAAGTTCAAGATTAAAAAAATGTCTATTCGCGTTTTATTGAAAAAGCATAAATTTAAATACAATTATCTTTTTGATATCTGGACTATCAACCAGAAGAAGTTTTGTTACAGGACTTGAACAAGCTACTTAAAACTTCCAATCTTTCGTTGTATGAATATGCTAGGCAGAAAAAACTAAACTACAAAGATCTTAGTGAACTTAGCGAAAGGTTAAATAAAATTAATCAAACTCCTTGTGAGCTTGTTAACACTAATGATTACAAAGAATTTGCTAAACCTTTAATAGAAAATAAAGAATTAAAAGATCAACAACCTGAA
The DNA here is from genome assembly GCA_963787015.1 of uncultured Bacillaceae bacterium. Lineage (GTDB taxonomy): Bacteria > Bacillota > Bacilli > Bacillales > Bacillaceae_B > Rossellomorea. The sequence continues at coordinate 2,134 of CAWBBM010000040.1, read as the reverse complement.
ATAACAATTACAACCAATAAATCTATGAAAGCCAACATAATAGAAGTTCCTATCTTTTTGGATAAAGAAGTTTTTCATAAGTTAAATGAATTAAGCTTCATAAAAGATACATCAGTTTCTTCACTTGTCAGTAATATTGTTAAAGATCATATCAAAAACACGATGAACAAATGACCTAGTCCATCGTGTTTTTGATCAAAATGAAGGTAAGATCTTTGTGATATCCTCAACATCTCTTTCAGTGTCATTTCTCAATTTTTCCATACTAATAATATACTCAAATAACACATCTATTGCATTTCGCGGATGGTCTTTTAGTTTGTTATAGAGGACGTCTGCTCCTCCAGCAGCATATTCCTCAAAAATCGTTATCTTTTTGTCAAAATCCTCACTGCTTTGTGTGTTTATTATACTAGGATCTTTTGTGTCGACTAAAGCAACGGCATTTATTACAGCCTCATCGGTTTCTAAATTGAAGACATTCCAACTAATTCCTTCTAGGCTGCCTTCAAAGCTTTTTCGCTTCTTTTCAATAAATCCTACTACTCCAGCCATCATGAATAAATCCTTATACGATTGAAATACACCAAACTCATCAGTATCCGTCAATTCTTTATATATGTGTTCTTGAGTTTTAGGTCTGCGTATTCTACGATAGCTCATTCATCTCACCTCAACAATCTCTGTATACTCATAATCAATTGATGCATGTTGACGAGGGTCATGGTAATCTAGATTGTATTCCTTGCCTATTAGATGTTCCATCTGCCCTTCAACTTCCCCTCTCCACTGTGAAGTCGAGACTATTACAATCACTTGATCGGCTAGTTTATTAATGCCATGTGAAATTCTTTTTCTATGATCAGAATCTAGGGCACCAAATGGTGAATCCATGACTAAAGGATAAATCCCTCCCTCTTCAAAAGACTGCTTATGTTCTTGATTAAATTGTTCTCTAGCTATATCTACAATTGCACCGATAAATGATAGACTTGTTATTTGTCTTTCCCCTTGTGACATACCTACAGGTTTCAAATAATGATTTAATACTTTAAGTTCATAATCCTCAGTCAATTGGATCGTATATCCTTTTCGTAAAAACTTAGAATATACCTCTGAGATACGCTCTTGTAGGTGTTTCTTTACGGCTCTTTCTCGAATGTCATATAACTTTTCCATCACTTTGATTAGCTTCTCGCATGTTTCCATACGGTTTTGAGTCAATGTCGCTTTTTCTAGTTTCCTTCTGTCTTTTTTCTTTCCTTTTGCACTTGTTGTAATTGTTCCACTAGCTTTTCTTTTTCAAATCGGATTCTTCCAATTTTCTGATGCAATTTGTCATTTTGATCCTCTAAAGTATTTCTGCTTTTTTCAAGATTGCAATCTCTTCAGAATCCTTACTCGAAAGCTGTTTACTTATTTCTTCAATTTCTTCTTGGAAGGATTCTTATACTCTTTTTTAAGTCAATTGATCTCTTTTTCAAAGATTTAATATCTTGAAAGACATTCGTTCTTTCAAGGTCCATTACTTTCATATCTCCCTTAAAACTGGATATTGCTGCATCCAAACTTTTGGGAGCTAATTGATCTAACAAACTTTCTACATTATAATAATGCGAACTGTTTGGAAGCAAATGTTCACCACAAATACATTCTCCAACTTCTAAACGTTCTTTAATAAGTCTGAAGATACGCCTGTTAAGACATTTCCAGATTCCTCTGTATTTCCTTCTAATTCTTGTTTGGCTTTTCCTATAATACCTTCTGTGAAGGCTAAATACCCTTTTCTACTAATAATATCTTGAAGCGATTTATGGTTTCTTTCTAGCTCATCTTTTAACTGTGTTGACCTATGTTTGTTTCTCATCACGCTTTTCCTGTAATTGTTTGGACCCCTCTATCTGCTTTAAGCGTTCTTCTTTTTCTTTAATCTGTTTGTTATTTAATTCTATATTCTTTTCATATTGTTCTAACTCCTGATTAAAATTCGTTATCTCATTGTCTAACTTTTCTTCTTTCTCGATGAGAGCCAGTGTATCTGAATCAGCATAATTTTTCATTTCATCAAGGAACCGCTTTCTAGCTGTTTCTGTGTGTTTGATAGACCTTTCTAATATCTCTAGCCCCATCATTG
>CAWBBM010000039.1:132500-195200 GCA_963787015.1 uncultured Bacillaceae bacterium | reverse complement strand
TAAGTCCATATAATTGTGTAAAAAGAAAGAGTCATTTTATTCCTTCTTGTCAACACTGTTTTCAACGACGATAAACAATGAGAAGAGGAATAAAATGACTCAATTACAGTTTAACCTAGATTTGGATTCTTTAAAAGAAGCAGTAATAAATTCTAATATCGAAACGGTCGTCCGGTCAGCCATCGTCCTTGTATTAAATGAATACATGGAAAGGGAGAGAGATGACTACCTTCAAGCAGCTTCTTATGAACGATCTACTAATCGTTTGGATTATCGGAATGGCTACTACGAACGCGAGTTTACAATGAGTATTGGAAAACTCAAACTGAAGGTTCCACGCACACGTAATGGTGATTTTTCACCTTCTGTATTTGAAAAATACGCAAGATGCTACGAAGCATTTGTCATTTCTATGGTCGAGATGGTGATTAACGGTGTTTCTACTCGTAAGGTTACTCATATTGTGGAACAGCTTTGTGGAGAGACGGTTTCAAAATCATTTGTTTCTTCCCTAACTCAAAAATTAGATCCTATCATTAATGATTGGGCCAAGAGCCTTTGAACGGCACTTATTTTCCGTTTATATTTGTAGATGCCATGTATATAAAAGTGCGTGAACACCATCGTGTCGTCTCAAAAGCCGTTTACATTGCCACAGCTCTTTCAGAAAAAAATAATCGTGAGATTTTAGGATTGATGGTCGATCATGTGGAGAGCTATGAGAGTTGGAGTAGGTTCTTTCAACAACTGAAATCCCGCGGTCTTCAATCCCCTAAGCTTGTGATCTCAGATGCCCATAAAGGTCTACAAAAAGCCGTTCTTCGCGAGTTTATTGGAACCAGTTGGCAGAGATGTAATGTACATTTTAAACGAAATATCATTCAGCACCTCCCTAAGAAAGATTCCAAAGAAATTAGAACGATGATTAAGAGGGTGTTTGAAGCTGTCAAAATCGAAGATATGAGAAACTTTAAAGAAGAATTGATGAGTCAGTTTAGCGAGAATACAAAATATGAAAAAGCGTTGGCAATCTTCGATGAAGGCTTTGAAGATACCATTCAATACATGGAGCATCCCGAAGAAATTCGACCACATATTCGCAGTACCAACTGTTTGGAACGCTTAAATCAAGAAGTTCGAAGAAGAGAAAAAGTCATACGTATTTTTCCTAACACGCAGTCAGCCTTTCGTTTGATCGGGGCAGTTTTGCTTCATTATCAACAAACCACATATTCAAAAAGAAAATCCTTTTAAAAAGCCCTAAGCATTTTTAAGTGAAACTTCCCATTCGAATGGTTTCATAGCCAGGGCAGGCTGTCAAAGTGAAGAGCCTTTGACAGCCTGCCCTGGCTATGAAGGAATTAAATCATGGAAGTTTCGAAAAAAAATGTTGAATCTAACACCTATATCCGATTAACAGTTGAAAATGACAAGTAAGGAATTTACACAATATTAAGGACTTGACCTCAAAACAGTCACAATCCTCAAAAAAGAGAGTTCAAGTTTCACCTTCCATATCCGAGCAGCTTCCTATCTACAAATTTTATCCTTCATAGAACACCGAGGAGTGGTGCTCAGGCAAAATCCCTCCTCCTTTACCGTATAACCTTCCATTTTTAAAGAATACAACCAAATCATTCCTATGCCCTGAAGGGATAAATAAGCCAACCTCATTCCTCAAATCACTCACCATAGTATCATCTTCCATGTACTCACCCATCCAAAGTTCCCCAAATTACAATTTCTATCCAACATTCTTACAATTACACGTTTAAAACTATCCTGAAACAGGAAAACTTTTAAGGTCAAACTTCATAATTGCAAAGTTTAATTCTCGGTTGTATAATTATAGTCAAATATAGTCAAAGTCAAAATGAGGAGGAGGTTTGATGAGGAACATATCCGACATCATTGAAAGCTATTTAAAGAATGTGTTAGAACTGAGTGAAAGTGAGATACTCGAGATTAAAAGAAGCGAAATCGCTGATAAGTTTCAATGTGTTCCTTCTCAAATTAATTACGTGATCAATACCCGTTTCACGATAGAACGAGGGTATGTAGTAGAAAGTAAACGCGGTGGTGGGGGATATATCCGGATAATGAAGGTGAAAGCCCACGATCAAGTTCATCTGATTGACCAGCTGGTGGCTTTGATTACACAAACCATAAGCCAGAATACAGCCGCAGATATTGTCTTCCGGCTGGTTGAGGAAGAGATTATATCTGAAAGAGAAGCGAAGATCATGCTAAGTGTGATGGATCGCTCGGTTATTATGGTGGATTTACCTGAACGGGATATACTGAGAGGAAGAATGCTCAGAGCGATGCTTGATACATTGAAATATGAGTAAGTGTAAAAGAGGTGAGAGGGATGGTTTGTCAAGAGTGTGATGAAAGACCTGCAACCCTTCATTTTACCAAAGTGATAAATGGGGAAAAGACGGAGGTCCATTTATGTGAGCATTGTGCTCAGGATAAAGGTGAGATGTTTATGTTTGACTCTTCTCCTGGATTTTCTGTGAATAATCTATTGGCAGGTCTTCTTAATATATCGCCTGCATTTAAGCAGGCAAAGGAAACAGAAATTCCTAGAACAGAAGTATTACAGTGTGAAAAGTGTAAAATGACGATTCACCAGTTCATAAATGTAGGACGATTTGGCTGTGCTCATTGCTACGAGACGTTTAAAGACGAGTTGACTCCTTTGTTAAAGCGTGTTCATAGCGGAAACGTGGAGCATCATGGGAAGGTTCCGGAACGTATGGGTGGAGCCATTCACGTGAAAAAGAAAATCCAGCAATTGAAGATTGAGCTGCAAGGGATGATTGCAGATGAAGAGTTTGAAAAAGCTGCTGAGATTCGAGATGAAATTCGCTCCCTGGAGAAAGAGGTTAAGAAAGAGGGAGGAGATAAGGAATGAGTCTGGAAAAATTCTTAAGTAATGCTGTTAGCTCTTGGATGAATGAAGAGGGTCCAAATTCAGATATTGTTCTGAGCTCACGGGTAAGGCTCGCGAGGAATCTGACCGACTTCCGATTTTCCACATTTTATTCTTCTGATGAAGCGAAAGAAATCGTCGATCGTGTGAAGGAAAAGCTCTCATACTACCCGAAGGATTTAGGCGAATTAGAATTTTTACCTACAAGTGAGATTCAGCCCCTACAAAAGAGGGTATTAATGGAGAAACACCTCATAAGTCCTAACTTGGCAGAGGATGCGAATTACGGGGCTGTCCTTTTATCAAGTGAAGAAGATATTAGCATTATGGTAAACGAAGAGGACCATATTCGAATACAGTGTCTATATCCTGGTTTGCAATTGAAGGAAGCCTTACAAAAAGCCAATCAGATTGATGATTGGTTTGAAAGTGAATTCGATTTTGCTTTTGATGAGAAACATGGATATTTAACGACTTGTCCGACCAATGTAGGAACGGGGCTTAGAGCTTCCGTGATGATGCACTTACCCGGTCTGGTTTTAACACAGCAATTAAACCGGATCATCCCGGCCATTAATCAATTGGGGTTAGTGGTGAGAGGGATTTATGGAGAAGGCAGCGAGGCGTTGGGTAACATCTTTCAGATTTCCAACCAAACGACACTAGGAAAGTCCGAAGAGGATATCGTTGATGATTTGTTAAGTGTCGTGGAGCAAATCATCGAAAAAGAACAATCGGCAAGGGACGCATTAGTTAAAACATCTAACATACAATTAGAAGATAGGATCTTTCGTTCACTTGGGGTGCTTGAGCACAGTCGGATAGTTGAATCCAAGGAAGCAGCGAAGTGTTTATCGGATGTCAGACTCGGAATCGATTTAGGATACATCAATGTAATATCTAAGAATATATTGAATGAACTAATGATTTTGACACAACCTGGTTTTTTACAACAATATTCTGGAGGTCCATTGAGGCCAAATGAAAGAGATATAAGAAGGTCTTCTTTGATTCGAGAGCGAATTAAGTTAGATAAGGATATATGTGAGGAGGAAAAATAATATGATGTTTGGTCGATTTACAGAAAGAGCACAAAAAGTATTGGCATTAGCTCAAGAAGAAGCGATTCGTTTGTCGCACAGTAATATTGGTACTGAACATATTTTATTAGGACTTGTCCGCGAAGGTGAAGGTATTGCCGCGAAGGCACTTACGGCATTGGGGTTGAGCCCTGAAAAGATACAGAAGGAAGTGGAAGGGTTAATTGGGAAAGGGACTGAGAAATCCCAAACAATCCATTACACACCTCGCGCAAAGAAAGTGATTGAGCTTTCTATGGATGAGGCCCGGAAACTGGGTCACTCATATGTAGGGACGGAACATATTTTACTGGGGTTGATTCGAGAAGGTGAAGGAGTGGCCGCTCGAGTACTTGGTAACCTCGGTGTCAGCTTAAATAAAGCAAGACAACAAGTATTGCAGTTACTTGGCAGCAATGATTCGAGTAATCACCAGGGTGGGGGCAATGCCAATGCCAACACACCTACGCTTGATAGTTTAGCCCGTGACTTAACGGCGATTGCCCGTGAAGGCAGCCTGGATCCGGTCATCGGAAGAAGCAAAGAAATTCAACGTGTAATTGAAGTTTTAAGTAGACGTACAAAGAATAACCCGGTATTGATCGGTGAGCCTGGTGTAGGGAAGACTGCGATTGCAGAAGGTCTTGCACAGCAGATCATTGCCAATGAAGTACCTGAAATCCTTCGGGATAAACGCGTGATGACCCTTGATATGGGTACAGTAGTCGCTGGTACGAAATACCGTGGGGAATTTGAAGATCGACTGAAGAAGGTCATGGATGAAATCCGTCAAGCCGGTAACATCATCCTGTTCATCGATGAACTTCATACCTTAATCGGAGCAGGTGGGGCTGAAGGTGCGATCGATGCTTCAAACATCTTAAAGCCATCTCTTGCTCGCGGAGAATTACAGTGTATCGGTGCGACAACACTAGATGAGTACCGTAAATATATCGAAAAGGATGCTGCACTTGAGCGTCGTTTCCAACCAATCCAAGTTAATGAGCCAACGCCAGATGAGTCCATTCAAATTCTGAAGGGTTTACGGGATCGTTATGAAGCCCATCACCGTGTATCCATTACGGATGAAGCGATTGATGCGGCAGTGAAGATGTCAGATCGTTATATCTCTGACCGATTCCTACCGGATAAAGCGATTGACTTAATTGATGAAGCAGGTTCTAAGGTGCGCTTACGCTCTTACACTACACCACCGAACTTGAAAGAGCTTGAAGCAAAGCTTGAGGAAATCCGCAAAGAGAAAGATGCAGCCGTCCAAAGCCAGGAATTTGAAAAAGCTGCTTCGTTACGGGATTCAGAGCAAAAGCTTCGTGAAGAATTAGAAGAAACAAAGAACACATGGAAAGAAAAGCAGGGTCAGGAAAATACGGAAGTAACCGTTGAAGATATTGCAAAGGTTGTATCGAACTGGACGGGAGTTCCGGTATCGAAACTGGCCCAAACCGAAACGGATCGCTTGCTGAAATTAGAAGAAATCCTTCATTCCAGAGTCATTGGACAATCGGAAGCAGTTGTAGCCGTATCAAAAGCTGTCCGACGTGCAAGAGCAGGCTTAAAAGATCCGAAGCGTCCAATCGGTTCATTTGTCTTCTTGGGACCAACTGGAGTAGGGAAAACGGAACTGGCCCGAGCGCTTGCGGAATCTATGTTTGGTGACGAAGATGCAATGATTCGTATTGATATGTCCGAGTACATGGAGAAGCACTCGACATCCCGTTTAGTCGGTTCGCCTCCAGGATATGTTGGATACGAAGAAGGCGGTCAGTTAACTGAAAAAGTTCGCCGTAAACCGTATTCCGTAGTACTTTTAGATGAAATTGAAAAAGCACATCCGGATGTATTTAACATTCTTCTACAAGTATTAGAAGATGGCCGTTTAACAGATTCCAAAGGCAGAACAGTAGACTTTAGAAACACGGTCCTGATCATGACATCGAATGTTGGTGCTCAGTCCCTTAAGAGCAACAAGTATGTCGGCTTCAATATTCAGGATGGACAACAGGATTACAAGGATATGAAAGGGAAGGTAATGGAAGAGCTGAAGCGGGCTTTCCGACCAGAGTTCCTTAACCGTATCGATGAAATCATCGTGTTCCATTCACTTGAAAAAGATCACTTGAAACAAATTGTGACGTTGATGTCCAATCAATTGACAACGCGATTGAAAGAACAGGACATTCATTTAGAGCTATCGGCTTCTGCTAAAGATAAAATTGCAGAAGAAGGATTCGATCCTGAATACGGGGCACGTCCACTCCGTCGAGCGATTCAGAAATATGTTGAGGATAAACTGTCAGAGGAGTTATTAAGAGGCAAAGTGCTCACAGGACAAAATATCTTGATTGATGTAGAAGAAAATGAGTTTGTTGTAAAAGTGCTGAAAGAAGAAGCCGCTAATACTCCGACATAATACGAAGTTTGACAAAGAGGTACACGTATATGCTTTTCGTGTACCTCTTTTATCATAAGGGGAAGCTTTTGACAGGCCTGACCAAGCCGGCTACGCTTTTCTTATTGTCCAGCTCCGGTGGCTAGAGGCTCGAGGTCATAAGCCGAGGGAACCAAAAAGGCAAAGGGCGCCTTTCCGGTTCCCCCGTCTTATGCTTGTCGCCTCTAAGCAAGCCACCTGCGCTTTTCTTATTGTCTAGCTCCGCCGGCTAGTCCCTCGAGGTCACAACGGAAAAATTCCATAAGGCAAAGAGCGCCTTTTGGAATTTCCCCGTTGTGCTTGTCGGGCCTGACCAAGCCAGCTACGCTTTTCTTGAATCCAATACATAAAACCGATACAATCATTCCAAATGGTATTGTCATGATTTGGTGGGAGTACAAATAGAGTAATAGAGGAGAAGAATAGATTGGCAAAGAAAAAGACGAAATTTGTGTGTTCATCATGTGGGTACGAATCTGCTAAATGGATGGGAAAATGTCCAGGGTGTAACGAATGGAACACGATGGTGGAAGAGGTTGAAATGACCGGAAAGAAACCTCGCGCTTCGTTTATGCATTCTGAAGATAGTGGGCCGACTAAGGCTGAAAAGCTTATTTCAATTGAAACAAAGCAAGAACCAAGAGTATTGACCGAATCCAAAGAGTTGAATCGTGTGCTTGGGGGCGGGGTCGTCCCCGGGTCACTCGTGTTGATCGGTGGGGATCCGGGGATAGGGAAATCTACTCTACTTCTTCAGGTGTCTGCTCAACTTGCTGATCAAAAACAGAAGGTCTTATATATATCTGGAGAAGAGTCGATTAAACAGACGAAGCTTCGGGCTGATCGTTTACATGTGAAGTCGGATGATTTGTATATTTATGCGGAAACGAGTCTTGAATTAATCCATCAGACGATTGAACAAATCTCACCGGACTTCGTCATCATCGACTCGATCCAAACGATCTTCCATCCTGAAGTGACATCGGCTCCCGGCAGTGTGTCCCAGGTAAGGGAGTGTACGGCGGAATTGATGAGAATCGGTAAGACCAAAGGCATTGCCATCTTTATTGTCGGGCATGTTACAAAAGAGGGATCGATTGCAGGACCTCGTCTGCTGGAACATATGGTTGATACCGTGCTGTACTTTGAAGGAGAACGCCATCATTCGTATCGGATTTTAAGAGCGGTGAAGAATCGTTTCGGTTCGACAAATGAAATGGGGATCTTTGAAATGAAGGAGCTCGGCTTGGAGGAAGTGGCGAATCCCTCTGAGATATTCTTAGAAGAGCGTTCCCAGGGTGCTGCGGGGTCAACGGTTGTGGCTTCGATGGAAGGGACAAGACCTGTTCTTGTTGAAATCCAGGCCCTTGTTACGCCTACTAGCTTCAACAACCCTCGAAGAATGGCGACAGGGATCGATCATAGCCGAGTTTCACTCATTATGGCCGTGTTAGAGAAACGGGCAGGAATGTTGTTACAGCAGCAGGATGCCTACTTGAAAGTAGCGGGAGGCGTCAAGCTCGATGAACCTGCCATCGATTTGGCTGTGGCTGCGAGCATTGCCTCAAGCTTTCGGGATAAGGCGTCCCGTGCCCACGACTGCATCATTGGTGAGGTGGGCCTTACAGGTGAGATCAGGAGGGTGTCAAGAATTGAGCAACGTGTCCAGGAAGCAGCGAAGCTTGGATTTAAACGTGTTATCATTCCCCAAAATAACTTAAGTGGGTGGCAGCCGTCTTCTGATATAGAGGTTACAGGTGTATCAAATATTAACGAAGCGCTGTCAATTATTTTAGGAGGATAAGAAATGGAAGATAAGAAGGCAAGAGATAAGTCCATATCGGATATATTACAATTCGTTGCTCCAGGAGCGCCGATAAGAGATGGTATTGATAATGTCCTACGAGCCAATACGGGTGGTCTGATCGTTGTCGGTTATAACGATAAGGTGAAGTCTGCACTGGATGGGGGCTTTCATATCAACTGTGCTTTTTCCCCAAGCTATTTGTATGAGTTGGCAAAGATGGACGGGGCGATCATCCTGAATGAAGCAGGCACAAAGATCATATTGGCCAACGCTCAGCTTGCCCCTGATGTATTTGTTCCATCCACGGAGACGGGAATGAGGCATCGTACGGCGGAGCGGGTTGCACGACAAACCAATGCTCTTGTTATCGCTATTTCACAGCGGAGAAATGTCATTACCCTTTATCAAGGGAACTTTCGATATGCTCTAAAGGACATCTCTGTCATCTTAACGAAGGCAAATCAGGCTATTCAAACGTTGGAGAAATATAAAGTGGTTCTTGATCAGAGCATTTCTAATTTGTCTGTGCTCGAGTTTGAAGAGCTTGTAACCCAAAGCGACTTATTAAAGGTGCTTCACCGATTCGAAATGGTATTGCGGATTAAGAATGAGCTATTAACCTACCTTAGTGAGCTGGGGGTTGAAGGCAGGCTGATACGGCTACAGATGAATGAGCTATTGGCGGATATAGAAGATGAAGCGATGCTGATCATTAGAGATTATTCGCAAGAGAGAAACATCAAGCCATTCGAACTTCTCTATAAGTTTCAGGAACTTGTTCACTCAGAGGTACTTGAGGATAATGTATTATTTAAGCTATTAGGCTATCATGGGTATGTTCACCACGATGATGCGATATTCCCGAGGGGATATCGTGTGTTGAATAAAATACCCCGCTTGCCGATTGTGATCATTGAAAATCTCATTACAAGATTCGGAACACTTCCTCATGTAGTCAATGCTACGGTGGATGACCTGGATGAAGTGGAAGGAATCGGTGAAGTAAGAGCGAGGAAGATCAAGGAGGGCCTAAAACTGATCAAGGAGCAAACATTTGCCGACCGGCAGTTATAGGCAAGTAGTCCTACATTTCCCAAAAGTGGTATAAATGAATCGTTTTCAAAAAATTGACAGTCGATTTAAGACGTGTTAGCCTTCATTTAAGGACTCAATTAGGATGGGATACGTATATCAAAATGATTTCGATTCCATTAAATTTAAAATTCTCAAGCTCATTACGTTTCAAAAATAGTAAATTGTTTATAATGAATAGGAGGAGGTGAGGGAATGTTAAAAAGAATCGTTCAAGCGTGCTTTCTGATCGTCGGGGGAACACTAGGGATATTTCTTCTTCCCGAATTATTTACCGTCATAAATCTATCAGACATTCCTTTAATTAATAACCCGTATATGACTGCTATATTTGGTGCCATTATCTTTTATATTCTTACGTTTTGGGCAGTCGAGTATGTTGTCAATTTCGTCAAGTGGTTTGAAGATAGCTTAGTAAAGGCCCCAGTAACAGATCTGTTATTTGGTAGTTTAGGTCTTATTATCGGTCTTTTTGTTGCGTATTTGTTTGGGATTCCTTTCAATCAGATGCAGATTCCGATAGTGAACACGGTGGTTCCTATTCTATTAACACTGCTTCTGGGATATTTAGGATTCCAGGTAGGTTTTAAGAAAAGGGATGAACTAGTCAGTCTTTTTGGTGCATCTACTCGAGGTAAGAAAAAAGGCACGGAAGAGGATTCAGATGAAGAAGGGGTAAAAACCCTTAAAATTCTGGATACGAGTGTCATCATTGATGGACGAATCGCTGATATCTGCCAAACCGGATTTCTAGAGGGAATCGTTGTCATTCCACAGTTCGTTCTTGAAGAACTACAGCATATTGCCGATTCTTCGGATGTATTGAAGCGAAACCGTGGTCGCCGTGGGTTGGATATCCTGAACCGAATTCAAAAAGAACTTCCAGTAGAGGTTCAGATTTATGAAGGCGACTTTGAGGAAATTCAAGAAGTGGATTCGAAGCTGGTGAAGTTAGCGAAGATTACAAATGGAATCGTTGTAACGAATGATTTTAACTTGAATAAAGTATGTGATTTTCAAGGTGTACAAGTCCTGAATATTAATGATTTGGCCAATGCTGTTAAGCCAGTAGTACTACCGGGTGAAGAATTGAAGGTACAGGTCATCAAAGATGGGAAAGAACATAACCAAGGGATTGCTTACCTTGATGATGGTACGATGATCGTTGTGGAAGAAGGACGCAATTACATCGGTAAGTACATTGATGTACTTGTAACGTCTGTTCTGCAAACGTCAGCCGGCCGAATGATCTTTGCAAAGCCGAAGCAATTAGAAAAAGCTTTATAAGTAATCATTGCCCCTGACTCCAGTGCTTCAGTAAGGTATAATAAATAGTATTACTTGAGGGTTAAAGGGGTTATCGTATGGAATATGAAGTTGTCATTCCTGCTGCGGGGCAAGGTAAAAGAATGAAAGCGGGCAAGAACAAGCTGCTTCTTGAGTTGAATGACTGTCCTGTCATTATTCATACATTGCGTGTCTTTGAACGGGACTCCCATTGTAAAGGGATCTATTTAGCGATTCATCCAATGGAGCGGGTGACGTTCACAAGTTTATTAAAACGCTTCGGGATTACGAAGGTCGTTAAGCTTGTAGACGGTGGCGAAGAAAGACAGCATAGTGTGTACAATGCATTGCTTGAGGTTGCACATGAAATTGTTCTTGTGCACGACGGAGCAAGACCTTTTATTAAAGAATCGACCATTCACCAATTGGTGAAAAAGACGCATTCAACAGGAGCGGCTATTGCGGCTGTTCCTGTTAAAGATACCATTAAGAAAGTGCTGGATGGAGAGGTCGAGGAAACGATTGAACGCTCAAGCTTGTGGATGGTTCAAACTCCACAAGCTTTTCGTGTTTCCGTTTTGAAAAAGGCACATGGGGAAGCGGATGAAGATGGTTTTCTCGGTACAGATGATGCTTCCCTGGTAGAAAGATTGGATGTTGAAGTTTCCGTTGTTGAGAGCGATTATGACAATATTAAACTGACGACACCTGAAGACTTGTATTTTGCCGAGGCAATTTTAAGGAAGCAAGAGGAAATGAGTGGAGGGGACACACATGTTTAGGATTGGACAAGGATTTGATGTTCATCAGTTAGTGGAAGAGAGACCACTTATCATGGGAGGCGTTACGATTCCTTATGAAAAAGGGTTATTGGGTCATTCGGATGCAGACGTATTGTTACATGCTGTAGCAGATGCGTGCTTAGGTGCCATTGCGGCAGGGGATATCGGGAAGCATTTCCCGGACACAGACCCTGAATTCAAGGATGCCGATTCAGCAAAGCTGCTCAAGCATGTTTGGGCTCTTGTGAAAGAGGAGGGCTATGAACTGGGAAATATCGATTGTACCATCATTGCCCAGAAACCGAAGATGGCTCCGTATATTGACGAAATGAGACAAAGCATCGCCTCTTTATTAGAAGCGGATATGGCGGAAGTGAACGTAAAGGCAACAACATCCGAGAAGCTCGGATTTACTGGAAGAGGCGAAGGGATTGCCGCACAAACGACGATCTTAATTAAAAAGAAGTAAGGGATAAATTCGCTTTATTCCCTTACATAACGGTGTTAAAATAGGTCATAGACTTTTAAGCAGGAATCATAAGAGGAGGAAAACAAATGACACAAGAAGTACGCGTCCGTTATGCCCCGAGTCCAACGGGTCATTTACATATTGGAAATGCTAGAACCGCTTTATTCAATTACCTTTACGCTCGAAGTGTAGGTGGAAAGTTCATTATCCGGATTGAAGACACGGATAAGAAACGTAATATCGAAGGTGGCGAAGAAAGTCAGCTTAAATATCTTCAGTGGCTTGGCATCGATTGGGATGAAAGCGTGGATAAGCCGGGTGAATATGGTCCTTATCGTCAATCTGAGCGTAATCATATTTACGAGCAGTATTTAAATGAGCTAGTAGAAAGCGGACAAGCCTACAACTGCTATTGTACGGAAGAAGAACTTGAAGCTGAACGTGAAGCTCAATCTGCCGCAGGTCAAATGCCTCGTTATTCCGGGAAATGCCGTAACCTGACGAAAGAAGATCAGGATAGACTGGCTGCAGAAGGCCGTCAGCCAAGCATCCGCTTCCGTGTTCCTGCAGGGAAAGTGTTTTCTTTCAATGATATCGTGAAAGAAGATGTAGCCTTTGAATCAGACGGCATCGGTGATTTTGTCATTGCGAAAAAAGATGGTACACCAACGTATAACTTTGCCGTTGCGGTTGATGATTATCTGATGAAAATCTCACATGTTCTACGAGGGGAAGATCATATTTCCAATACGCCGAAGCAATTAATGATCTTTGATGCGTTAGGTTGGGAAGCACCTGTATACGGACATATGACATTGATCGTCAATGAAAGCCGTAAAAAATTAAGTAAGCGTGATGAGAGCATCATTCAGTTCATCGAGCAATATGAAGCACTAGGGTATTTACCAGAAGCGTTATTCAACTTCATTGGGTTATTAGGTTGGTCTCCAAAAGGAGAGGATGAGCTGTTTTCTAAAGATGAGTTCATTGAAATCTTTGACCCTGAGCGGTTATCCACTTCATCTGCCCTGTTTGATAATCAAAAGCTTACATGGATGAACAATCAGTATATGAAGAACTTAGAGTTGGATGAAGTCGTGGAACTATCCCTGCCACACTTGATCAGTGCTGGTAAGCTTTCCGAGAATATGTCTGATGAGCAGCGCCAATGGGCTAGACGCGTCATTTCTTTATACCAGGAGCAAATGAGCTTCGGTGCTGAAATAGTGGAGCTGTCTGAAATGTTCTTCAAGACGGACCTTGAATATGACCAAGATGCTAAGGCTGTGTTGGATGAAGAGGAAGTTCCAGAAGTTCTTCAAGCTTTCTTGAATGAAATTGAAGCTCTTGAAAATTATGAAGCGGCGGAAATTAAATCCTCGATTAAAGCGGTCCAAAAGTCTACCGGTCATAAAGGGAAAAAGTTATTCATGCCAATCCGTGTAGCTGTAACAGGCCAAACGCATGGTCCTGAGTTACCGAATGCCATTGAACTTTTAGGGAAAGATACAGTTAAACATCGTCTTCAAAGTCTTTTAGGTTAACATTTTGAAGGATCTGTAATATAGTAAGAGTATCACTATAAATGATATCGCGTTGATGAGGAGAAGTAAGAAAAGGATGCTTAGTAGAGAGAACCATCACCGGCTGAAAGTGGTTTAAGCCTCTCCGATTCTGAAATGCACCTCTGAGCCCGTTACTGAAATAAAGTAGGTAAAGGCGGTTTCCTACCGTTAACAGGATTCGAGTTGGAGAAGGACGTTTACTTCTCAATCAGAGTGGAACCGCGCTACCAAAGCGTCTCTGTCAGTTTATTGACAGGGGCGTTTTTTTATTGTCCAGCTCCGGCGGCTAGGCCCTCGAGGTCATAAGCTAAATGGTCCCAAGAAGGCAAAGAACGCCTTCTTAGGCCCATTCATCTTATGCTTGTCGGGCCTGACCGAGCCGCCTGCGCATTTCTGATTGTCCAGCTCCGGCGGCTAGAGGCTCGAGGTCATAAGCCAAGTCATCCAAAAAGGCAAAAAGCGCCTTTCCGGCTGCCTCGTCTTATGCTTGTCGCCTCTGACCAAGCCGCCTGCGCATTTCTGATAGTCCAGCTCCGGCGGCTAGGCCCTCGAGGTCATAAGCTAAATGGTCCCAAGAAGGCAAAGAACGCCTTCTTAGGCCCATTCATCTTATGCTTGTCGGGCCTGACCAAGCCGCCTGCGCATTTCTGATTGTCCAGCTCCGGCGGCTAGAGGCTCGAGGTCATAAGCTAAATCATCCAAAAAGGCAAAGAAGCGCCTTCTCCGGCTATCTCGTCTTATGCTTGTCGCCTCTGACCAAGCCGCCTGCGCTTTTATTTTTCCGAAGGGAGGGGATTGAATGTTTAAGTCGTTTAAGGAGGATATCGATGTAGTCTTTGATCAGGATCCGGCTGCGAGGAATTATGTGGAGGTCATTCTCACGTATTCGGGACTTCATGCAATATGGGCGCATCGTGTTGCTCATGCATTCTTCAAACGTAAATTCTACTTTATCGCAAGGGTCATTTCGCAAGTGAGCCGTTTCTTTACAGGAGTAGAGATTCATCCCGGGGCTAAGATTGGCCGCCGCTTCTTCATCGATCATGGTATGGGAGTCGTAATTGGAGAAACATGTGAAATAGGAGATAATGTGACGATTTTTCAAGGGGTCACCCTCGGTGGAACCGGGAAAGAAAAAGGGAAGCGTCACCCAACGATTCAGGATAATGCCTTGATCGCTACAGGCGCAAAAGTATTGGGATCGATTGTAGTTGGGGAAAATTCCAAGGTAGGGGCAGGATCGGTCGTACTGAAGGATGTTCCCTCCAATTCAACCGTAGTCGGTATACCGGGGAAAGTCGTCATTCAAGACGGAGTGAAGATACAGAAGGATCTGAATCACTGTGATTTGCCTGATCCGATGAATGATCGTATGAAACAAATGGAAGAAGAACTGAATGAGTTAAAATCATTAGTAAGGGACTATGAGGGAAGGAGTCGAACATCTTGACGATTCGATTATACAATACACTAACAAGAAATAAAGAGGAATTTATACCCCTGGAAGAGGGGAAAGTTAAAATGTATGTGTGCGGGCCAACGGTTTATAATTATATTCATATAGGAAATGCACGCCCTGCAATTGTGTTCGATTCGGTGAGACGCTATTTGGAATATCGGGGATATGATGTTCAATTTGTCTCGAACTTCACAGATGTGGACGATAAGTTAATCCGTGCGGCAAAGGAACTGGGAGAAGATGTCCCTACCATTGCCAAGCGATTCATACAGGCATATTTCGAAGATACGGGAGCGCTTGGCTGCAAGAAAGCAGATATCCATCCGACCGTTACGGACAATATTGATACCATCATTGATTTTATCTCTGCCTTGGTTGAAAAAGGGTATGCATATGAATCTCAGGGTGACGTTTACTATCGTACAAGAAAGTTTGAAGGTTACGGGAAGCTTTCTCATCAGCCGATTGATGAACTGAAAGCGGGAGCCCGTATTGATGTGGGAGACAAAAAAGAAGATGCCCTTGATTTTGTTTTATGGAAAGCGGCGAAAGAAGGCGAAATTTCTTGGGATAGCCCTTGGGGAGCAGGTCGTCCCGGTTGGCATATTGAGTGCTCTGCCATGGCGAAGCGTTACCTGGGAGATACGATTGATATCCACGCCGGGGGGCAGGATTTGACCTTCCCTCATCATGAGAATGAAATTGCCCAATCAGAGGCACTTAGTGGCAAGACGTTTGCGAAGTATTGGATGCATAATGGCTATATCAATATCGATAATGAGAAAATGTCTAAATCACTCGGGAATTTTGTGCTGGTTCACGACATTATCAAGGAACAGGATCCACAAGTGCTTCGCTTCTTTATGTTATCAGTTCATTATCGTCATCCGATTAATTATAATTTAGAACTTCTTCAAAATGCTGAATCGGCGTTGAATCGTATTAAGACAGCTTACGAAAACTTGAAGCACCGCAGTGAATCGAGTACGGATTTAACAGAGAATAACCAGGAATGGCTGGATAAAATCATGGGCTTGAAGGCACAGTTCATTTCAGAAATGGATGATGATTTTAATACAGCCAATGGGATTTCCGTGTTATTCGAATTATCCAAACAAGCGAATTATTATCTGATGGAGAAGAATACCTCCACAGAAGTGATCGATCGCTTCTTGCATCAATTCGAAGATTTCTTCTCTGTACTCGGACTTACCCTGAAGGATGCTGAACTGTTGGATGAAGAAGTAGAAGAGCTGATTGAAAAGCGCATCCAGGCACGTAAGGACCGCAACTTCCAATTGGCAGATGAAATACGTGACAGGTTGAAAGAGATGAATATCATCTTGGAAGATACACCTCAAGGCATTCGCTGGAAAAGAGGATCTTAATGCTGCATGAGATAAATGAACAAATTGAAGCAAAACAAATAAATGCACTTGCACTTGCTTATATGGGGGATGCTGTATATGAAACATATGTACGGCAGCTCCTACTGACAAAAGGAAAGATTAAACCGAATCAGCTGCACAGGGCGGCGACGAAGTATGTCTCGGCTAAAGCGCAAGCGGCTATATTGAGAACGCTGTTTGATCAGGATCTTTTGACCGAAGAGGAAATCACAATCGTTAAGCGTGGTCGTAATGCAAAATCAGGGACGACCCCGAAGAATACGGATGTACAGACATATAAACACAGCACTGCTTTTGAGGCACTCATTGGATATTTGTTTTTGCTTAATCGGACAGAACGATTAGAGGAACTATTGAAGATCATATTTGAACAAGCCCAGGCAGGAAGGGAGGAATCGAAATGAGTAAAGATTTTATCGGAGGAAGAAATCCTGTCATTGAAGCATTAAAGTCAGGAAGAGATATTAATAAGATTTGGATTGCAGAAGGTTCCCAGAAAGGCTCCATCCAGCAAATTGTTGGACTTGCCAAGGAAACCAATGTGATGGTCCAATATGTTCCGAAGAAGAAGATTGAACAGATGGTAGCGGAAAATCACCAAGGGGTTGTCGCTTCTGTTGCCGCTTATCAGTATGCAGAAATCGATGATTTATTTAAAAGGGCAGAACAAAAGGGGGAAGATCCTTTTATTTTGATCCTGGACGAATTAGAAGATCCTCATAACCTTGGTTCTATCATGAGGACTGCGGATGCAGCGGGTGCCCACGGAATTATTATCCCGAAGAGAAGAGCGGTTGGCCTTACATCTACAGTTGCGAAAGCGTCCACTGGTGCCATTGAGCATATTCCGGTTGCACGTGTGACCAACCTATCCAGAGCGGTGGACGAACTGAAAGAACGCGGAGTGTGGGTAGCAGGAACGGATGCGAAAGGAAAGCAGGATTTCCGCCAGTTGGATGGCACTCTGCCAATCGGCTTAATCATCGGAAGTGAAGGAAAAGGGATGAGCCGCATTTTGAGAGACAAATGTGATTTCCTTGTCCAGTTGCCAATGGTTGGTCATGTTACATCATTAAACGCTTCGGTGGCAGCTAGTATTTTAATGTATGAGGTCTATCGTAAACGCCATCCGTTGGGAGAATAGGGGAAATGGATATTCTCCTTGTGGATGGCTATAACATAATCGGTGCTTGGTCAGAATTAAATGAGTTGAAGCAGAAGGATTTAGCCGCAGCAAGAGATCGTCTGGTAGAACTGATGGCAGAATATCAGGGGTATACAGGATATCGGGTCATCGTCGTATATGATGCCTATTATGTTCAGGGGATTGCCCGTAAATACCGAAATTATAAAGTGGAAGTGCTCTTTACGAAAGAAAACGAGACAGCCGATGAACGAATTGAGAAATTGGCCATTGAGTTAAATAATATTAAGACCCAGATTCATGTAGCGACTTCGGATTTCACGGAGCAATGGGCGATTTTTGGTCAGGGAGCCCTTCGTAAATCAGCGAGGGAGCTACTGACGGAAGTGAAAGTCATCGAAAAGAAAATCGAAAGAAAAGTACGGAATTCCAGTGAGAAAAGACCGGCTTCAAAGATCCAATTATCAGAAGAAGTTGCTGAAATTTTCGAAAAATGGCGACGTGGGGAACAATGATAGGTTGACGATTGAATTTTCTGTAATGTATAATATTTCTATCTATTGTTTTGCGCGGGGGGATGTGTGTGAGCAATATCACCAGGACAGAAGCATTTGATAATCGATTAGAAGGCATGGATGATGAACAGATAATAGAAGCCGTCCATCAGGGTCACAGCGAAGCGCTAGATTTTTTGATAAGGAAATATCGTAATTTTGTAAGAGCGAAAGCCCGCTCGTATTTTTTAATTGGAGCCGATAAGGAAGATATTGTCCAGGAAGGTATGATCGGATTATACAAATCAATCCGTGATTATAAAGAGGACAAGCTAACTTCTTTTAAAGCGTTTGCAGAGCTTTGTATCACGAGACAAATCATCACGGCTATCAAGACAGCCACAAGACAGAAGCATATTCCGTTAAATTCGTATGTTTCATTGGATAAACCCATTTATGATGACGAGTCTGATCGAACACTCTTAGATGTAATTTCAGGGGCGAAAGTAATGGATCCGGAAGCGCTATTCATCAATCGTGAGGAATTCGATAACATGGAAGATAAGATGGCTGAGTTATTGAGTGATCTTGAGAGGAAAGTACTGGCCCTTTATTTGGATGGACAATCCTATCAGGAGATTTCAGAAGAATTGGACCGCCATGTCAAGTCCATCGACAACGCATTGCAGCGGGTGAAAAGGAAGCTCGAACGATATTTGGAGGTTCGGGAAATAACGATGTAAAGTCATATTGACACAAATTGGTGGTCGTGTTATTTTTGATAGGACTTACTATATATAGTATAGGTGGAATATATGACTACTAAATTAATACTTGCTTGTACGGTGTGTGGTTCCAGAAATTATAGTGTACCGGGTAATCGTAATCAAGCAGTTCGATTAGAATTAAAGAAATTCTGTAATACATGTAATGCTCACACCCTACACAAAGAAACAAAATAGTGGAGTTGCACTTTAGGGGTATTGATATTAGTTGGAGGTTACAAACGGATGTTTAAATTCTTTCGCAATGTTGCATCGGAAATGAGGAAGGTCAGCTGGCCTAAACGTAAAGAGTTAACACGCTATACAATCACCGTTATTACAACAGTGGTTTTTGTTGCCCTTTTCTTTTCTGTAATTGACTTGGGCATCTCAGAACTTATGCGATTGATCATTGGTTCTAAGTAAGAGAAACATAGAATTAGTTGTATATATACCATGAAAGCATGGTATAATGAATGTTAATAGAGTACATGACCTTAGAGCCCGTTATCTTTTTGCGGGTTTTTTCATTTGCAGAAAAAAGGCGAAGAGGTATTCTTAAATAGCGAGGAGGGACGGACGTTTAGTCCTATTATATGGAGAAGAATTGGTATGTAGTCCATACTTATTCAGGATACGAGAACAAGGTGAAAGCAAACCTTGAGAAGCGTGTTGAAACGATGGGGATGCAAGATAAAATCTTCCGCGTAATGGTACCTGAAGAAGAAGAGACAGATTTTAAAAATGGTAAAAAGAAAGTCGTAAAGAAAAAGGTATTCCCTGGTTATGTGATTGTTGAAATCGTCATGACGGATGATTCCTGGTATGTTGTTCGTAATACGCCGGGCGTTACAGGGTTTGTCGGTTCATCAGGATCCGGTTCAAAGCCTACACCATTATTGCCTGAAGAAGTAACAAATCTTCTGAAACAAATGGGTATGACAGAGAAAAAGGTAGAGATCGACTTCGAATTAGGAGAAACAGTTAGAGTGAACGAAGGTCCATTTGCTAACTTTACAGGTTCAATCGAAGAGATTGATAATGCCAAATCAAAAGTGAAAGTTCTTGTCAATATGTTTGGTAGAGACACCCCGGTAGAACTGGATTTCTCCCAAATTGATAAATTATAATGGAAAAGAACTTGAAATCATTCTGAAAAAATGGTACTATTTCATAAGTCAGTGCGTCTCCACAAAGAGATACTGAAACTAATAGACGTTCTTTATGTTGATAAAGACATTTTTTACATGAGTGGGAGGGTGAAGAACCCAATAACCACATCACGGACTTAAGGAGGTGTGTCTCGTGGCTAAAAAAGTTATAAAAATGGTTAAATTGCAGATCCCTGCCGGTAAAGCTAATCCAGCTCCACCAGTTGGTCCTGCACTAGGTCAAGCAGGTGTTAACATCATGGGATTCTGTAAGGAATTCAATGCTCGTACAGCAGATCAAGCTGGCTTAATCATTCCTGTTGAAATTACGGTGTTTGAAGACCGTTCATTTACATTCATCACAAAAACTCCACCCGCTGCTGTTCTACTTAAAAAAGCAGCTGGTATCGAGTCTGGTTCAGGCGAACCAAACAGCAAGAAAGTGGCAACACTTAAACGCGATAAAGTACGTGAAATTGCTGAAACAAAAATGCCTGACTTAAATGCAGCTAGTGTTGAATCAGCTATGCGCATGGTAGAAGGAACTGCGCGCAGCATGGGTATCGTCATCGAAGACTAATCCCAAGCTTCGTTAAAGTAAAGGTTCCTGTTGAACGAGGTTGCGATGATGAAATGTACGTTTCACTCGCAACCTTATTTCGTGGGAGGTTATTCCGCTAAAACCACATATAGGAGGAAATAAAAATGGCAAAAAAAGGTAAAAAGTTTCTTGAAGCTCAAAAGCTTGTAGATCGTACTACAGCTTATTCAGTTGAAGAAGCAATCGAATTAGTTAAGAAAACAAACTTCGCTAAGTTTGACGCAACGATTGAAGTGGCGTTCCGCTTAGGTGTAGATACTCGTAAAAATGACCAGCAAATCCGTGGAGCAGTTGTACTTCCACACGGAACTGGTAAAACTCAAAAAGTTCTTGTATTCGCTAAAGGCGAAAAAGCAAAAGAAGCAGAAGCTGCTGGCGCTGACTTCGTAGGTGATGCAGAACTTATCAACAAGATCAACCAAGGTTGGTTCGAGTTCGACGTAATCGTAGCAACTCCAGACATGATGGGTGAAGTTGGTAAACTTGGTCGTGTATTAGGACCTAAAGGTTTAATGCCAAACCCTAAAACTGGAACAGTTACATTCGACGTGACAAAAGCTGTCAATGAAATCAAAGCTGGTAAAGTTGAATACCGTGCTGACAAATCAGGTAACGTTCACGTTCCTGTTGGAAAGGTTTCTTTCGACAACGAAAAGCTTGTTGAAAACTTTGCTACAATGTATGAAACAATGCTTAAAGTTAAACCTGCTGCTGCAAAAGGAACTTACATGAAAAATGTTTCAGTAACTTCTACAATGGGACCTGGCGTTAAAGTCGATCCTTCATCTTTCGCAGTTAAGGCATAATTTGGTATTGACTTGCTAAGAACTAATGATTATAATTAGTTCTGTTGTTAAAAAACGAATACATTTGTACCGTAGACAGTAGGTGCTCGTTAGAGCTTAATGCCCTGCCGAGGTAATTGCGATAAAATAACCGCTTTTAGCGTGTTTGCAATGCCCTTATGTCTACCTTGATATAAGGGCATTTTTTATTGGATGACGGTATAAATGTTCATCAGTCAATCTACAGGAGGTGTAATGATGAGCAGCATTCTAGATCAAAAGAAACATATCGTTGGAGAAATCTCTGACAAGCTAAAAAACAGTGTATCTACAATCGTTGTAGATTACCGTGGCCTAGATGTTTCCGAAGTAACTGAGCTTCGTAAACAACTTCGTGAAGCTGGCATCGACTTCAAAGTGTACAAAAACACTATGGTACGTCGTGCTGCAGAAGAAGCTGGTCTTGAAGGGTTAAACGAATTCTTAACTGGTCCGAACGCAATTGCGTTCAGTACAGAAGAAGTAGTTGCACCTGCAAAGATTCTTAACAGCTTTGCTAAAGAACACGAAGCCCTAGAAATCAAAACGGGTGTCATTGAAGGAACAATCACTTCAGTTGAGGACGTTAAAGCAATCGCTGAACTTCCAAACCGCGAAGGACTTCTTTCTATGCTACTCAGCGTGCTTCAAGCACCAATGCGCAACTTTGCGTTGGCGACAAAAGCCGTTGCGGATCAAAAAGAAGAGCAAGGCGCGTAAGCTAAAGCAAGTCGTTTAAATAAAAAATAAGCATACATCACAAGGAGGAAATTTAAAATGAGTAAAGAGCAAATCATTGACGCGATTAAAGAAATGTCAGTTCTTGAACTAAATGATCTAGTTAAAGCAATCGAAGAAGAATTCGGAGTAACTGCTGCTGCACCTGTAGCTGTAGCTGCTGGTGGCGGAGACGCTGCTGCAGAACAAACTGAATTTGACTTAATTCTTGAGAGCGCTGGAGCTCAAAAAATCAAAGTTATCAAAGTTGTTCGTGAAATCACAGGTCTTGGCCTTAAAGAAGCGAAAGAAATGGTTGATAACACTCCTAAAGCTCTTAAAGAAGGTATTTCTAAAGAAGATGCTGAAGAACTTAAAGCTAAACTTGAAGAAGTTGGAGCTGGCGTAGAAGTTAAGTAATGATTGTATAGATGAAAAGCTCGCTATATTTGGCGGGCTTTTTTCTTGTCTGACTTCTATCAGAATATAAACACGTTCATTGTCTGTTAACTAAACTCTTTCTTAGAGAAGTTGGCTAATGGATGATATGTACCAATAGATGGAGCTGATATTATGACCAATCACTATTATTCTCATAACCCTGATGTGGAAAGTAACCCTCAAACGATCGCCTTTGAATTGAGAGGACATACCTTCCGTTTCAAAACGGATCAAGGTGTATTCTCGAAAAAAGAAGTTGACTTTGGGTCAAGAGCGTTAATTGAAGCGTTTGAACTGCCTGAGGTAAAGGGAGCGTTATTGGATGTAGGTTGCGGGTATGGTCCGATCGGATTGTCTTTAGCTAAAGATCATGAAGACCGCATGGTTCATATGATTGATGTAAACAAGCGAGCATTATCGCTTGCGAGAGAAAACGCAAGCCTGAATAAAGTTCAAAACGTCAGCATCTATCAAAGCGATCGATATACCAATGTCGTTGAAAGGGAGTTTTCGGCCATTTTAACGAATCCTCCAATACGAGCAGGAAAAGAAACGGTACATTCGATTCTTGAAATAAGTTACGATCATCTGAAGGAAAACGGTGAGTTGTGGGTCGTTATTCAGAAGAAGCAAGGCGCTCCGTCTGCAATGGAAAAGATGGAAGAATTGTTTTCGAATGTAGAGATCGTCGCTAGGAAAAAGGGATACTACATTTTGAAATCGGTAAAAGAAATCCGTTGACGTAGCTTTATTGCTATGATAACATTATAAAATGCAAAAATATTATTTTCCGGTATTATGTCCATATGTATATTTGTTGGATAAACTGGAAAAGATTATAAAATAATAGTTCGTCATCTGAAAATGAGGTTTTATCATTAAAACCCTTTTTCTTTTTGTCTTGTGTAGACTAGTATTTCTACTAAAAGGCATATAGACACAACCAAAACGCTTGATTTGAGGGGTGAATCAGTTGACAGGTCAACTAGTTCAGTATGGACGACACCGCCAACGCAGAAGTTTTGCGCGTATCAGTGAAGTTTTAGAATTACCGAATTTAATCGAAATTCAAACTTCCTCGTATCAATGGTTTCTTGATGAGGGGTTAAGAGAAATGTTCCGTGACATTTCTCCGATTGAGGACTTCACTGGTAATCTCTCTTTAGAATTTATTGATTATAGTCTGGGAGAGCCAAAGTACTCGGTGGAAGAATCAAAGGAAAGAGATGTTACTTACTCTGCACCGCTTAGAGTGAAAGTCCGTCTTGTGAACAAAGAAACAGGAGAAGTAAAAGATCAAGACGTATTTATGGGTGATTTCCCATTAATGACAGATACAGGTACTTTTGTCATAAATGGTGCTGAGCGCGTTATCGTTTCTCAGTTAGTACGTTCACCTAGTGTTTACTTTAGCGGAAAAGTAGATAAGAACGGAAAGAAAGGGTTTACTGCTACCGTTATACCAAACCGCGGAGCTTGGCTTGAGTATGAAACAGATGCAAAAGATGTTGTATATGTGCGAATTGATCGAACTCGCAAACTACCGGTAACGGTTCTTTTACGTGCCCTTGGGTTTGGCTCTGATCAAGAAATCATCGATTTGATCGGTGATAATGAGTACATTCGTAACACACTCGAGAAAGACAACACGGAAGGTATCGACAAGGCATTGCTTGAGATTTATGAGCGTCTACGCCCAGGAGAACCTCCTACAGTAGAAAATGCCAAAAGTTTACTCGTTTCTCGCTTCTTTGATCCAAAGCGTTATGACTTAGCAAACGTTGGACGTTACAAAATGAACAAAAAGGTACACATTAAGAACCGTTTATTCGGTCAGACTCTAGCAGAAACTCTTGCAGATCCGGAAACGGGCGAGATTCTGGCAGAGAAGGGTACGGTCCTTGATCGTCGCGCACTAGATAAGGTTATTCCTTATCTGGAAAATGGCATTGGTTTCAAAAACTACCAACAGTCCGGTGGCGTGTTGGATGAAGACGTAGTTCTTCAATCTATCAAAATCTATTCTCCTAATGAAGAGGGAGAATTTGAAATCAACGTAATCAGCAATGCTTATGTTGAGGAAGAGGTTAAGTACATTACACCTGCAGATATCATCTCTTCTATTTCTTACTTCTTTAATTTATTACATGGAGTAGGGCTGACAGATGATATTGACCATTTAGGAAACCGTCGTTTACGTTCGGTTGGTGAATTGCTTCAAAACCAATTCCGTATCGGTTTATCACGTATGGAGCGTGTGGTTCGTGAAAGAATGTCAATTCAAGACACGAATACAATCACGCCTCAACAACTGATCAACATTCGTCCGGTTATCGCTTCAATTAAAGAGTTCTTTGGTAGCTCTCAATTGTCTCAATTTATGGATCAAACGAATCCTCTTGCAGAGTTAACGCACAAACGTCGACTATCTGCCTTGGGGCCTGGTGGGTTAACCCGTGAACGTGCTGGATTTGAAGTACGTGACGTACATTATTCTCACTATGGTCGTATGTGTCCGATTGAAACGCCTGAGGGTCCTAACATCGGACTGATCAACTCACTTTCTTCATTTGCGAAAGTGAATAAATTCGGCTTTATCGAAACGCCGTATCGTCGTGTTGACCCTGAAACAGGGATGGTAACTGATCGAATCGATTACCTGACAGCAGACGAAGAAGATAACTATGTAGTGGCACAAGCAAACGCACGCTTAGGTGATGACGGTGCATTCCTTGATGAAGAAGTCATCGCTCGTTTCCGTGGTGAAAACACGGTGATCAAGCGTGAACGTCTTGACTATATGGATGTATCTCCTAAACAAGTAGTATCAGCCGCGACAGCATGTATTCCATTCCTAGAGAACGATGACTCCAACCGTGCTCTTATGGGAGCGAACATGCAGCGTCAAGCAGTACCATTGATGAATCCGGAATCACCAATCGTCGGAACGGGTATGGAACACGTATCTGCGAAAGACTCTGGTGCAGCTGTGATTTGTAAGCATGAAGGTATTGTGGAAAAGGTTGAAGCGAAGCAAGTTTGGGTGCGTCGTGTGAAAGAAATCGACGGTCAGGAAGTAAAAGGTGACCTCGATAAGTATCGTATGCAGAAATTCATCCGTTCTAACCAAGGTACATGTTACAACCAGCGTCCGATCGTAAGTGAAGGCGACCGTGTAGTAGAAGGAGAAATCCTTGCTGATGGTCCTTCAATGGAAAAAGGAGAACTCGCCTTAGGACGTAACGTTATGGTTGGATTCATGACTTGGGACGGTTACAACTATGAAGATGCGATCATCATGAGTGAACGTCTTGTGAAAGACGATGTATACACTTCTATTCATATTGAAGAATATGAGTCCGAATCTCGTGATACGAAATTAGGACCTGAAGAAATCACTCGTGATATTCCAAACGTCGGTGAAGATGCCCTTCGCAATCTTGATGAGCGTGGAATCATCCGAATCGGTGCTGAAGTGAAAGACGGCGACCTACTTGTTGGTAAAGTAACGCCTAAAGGTGTAACAGAGTTGACTGCTGAAGAGCGTCTTTTACATGCAATCTTCGGTGAGAAAGCTCGTGAAGTTCGAGATACATCTCTTCGTGTACCACATGGTGGTGGAGGGATCATCCTTGATGTTAAAGTCTTCAATCGCGAAGATGGCGACGAATTACCACCAGGTGTTAACCAGCTTGTACGTGTATATATCGTTCAGAAACGTAAGATTTCTGAAGGGGACAAAATGGCTGGTCGTCATGGTAACAAAGGTGTTATCTCAAAAATCCTTCCTGAAGAAGACATGCCGTTCTTACCAGATGGCACACCGATCGATATCATGTTGAACCCATTAGGGGTACCATCTCGTATGAATATCGGACAGGTGCTGGAGCTTCATTTAGGTATGGCTGCCAGATACCTTGGAATTCATGTTGCTTCACCAGTATTTGATGGAGCGCGTGAGGAAGATGTATGGGCAACCATTGAAGAAGCAGGTATGGCGCGCGATGCCAAAACTGTTCTTTACGATGGTAGAAGTGGTGAACCGTTTGATAATCGTGTATCAGTTGGAATCATGTATATGATCAAACTGGCTCACATGGTTGATGACAAGCTTCACGCACGTTCAACTGGTCCTTATTCACTTGTTACGCAGCAACCATTGGGTGGTAAAGCTCAATTCGGTGGACAGCGTTTCGGTGAGATGGAGGTATGGGCACTGGAAGCTTATGGTGCTGCTTACACTCTACAAGAAATTCTAACGGTTAAGTCGGATGATGTTGTGGGTCGTGTGAAAACATACGAAGCCATTGTCAAAGGTGAAAACGTTCCTGAGCCTGGAGTTCCAGAATCATTCAAGGTTCTGATCAAAGAGCTTCAAAGTTTAGGTATGGATGTGAAAATCCTCTCTAGTACCGAAGAAGAAATTGAAATGCGTGACTTAGAGGATGAAGAAGAAGTACAACAAGCAGACACGCTAAATATCTCTGAATCTAATGCAAAAGAATCCGAGACAGTAGGGTCAAAAGAATAAATTTAGAGCAAATAGGGTTAGAGCCTGTAGATTAAAAGGGAGGTAGGCCCCTTGCTAGATGTAAATAATTTTGAGTATATGAAAATTGGTTTAGCTTCCCCCGATAAGATCCGTTCGTGGTCTTTCGGGGAAGTTAAAAAACCCGAAACGATTAACTATCGTACGTTAAAACCAGAAAAAGATGGTTTGTTCTGTGAACGTATCTTCGGTCCTACGAAGGACTGGGAATGTCACTGTGGTAAATACAAGCGTGTCCGTTATAAAGGCGTCGTTTGTGACCGTTGTGGTGTTGAAGTAACAAAGGCAAAAGTTCGACGTGAACGTATGGGTCACATTGAACTTGCAGCCCCTGTATCCCACATCTGGTACTTCAAAGGAATTCCAAGTCGTATGGGACTTGTTTTAGACATGTCTCCACGTGCATTGGAAGAAGTAATCTACTTCGCTTCCTATGTTGTAACAGAACCAGGTGACACGGCTCTGGAGAGAAAGCAACTTCTTTCAGAAAAAGAGTATCGTGCTTACCGCGAGAAATACGGTGTGAAATTCCAGGCTGCAATGGGAGCTGAAGCGATTAAGAAGCTTCTTCAAGACATTGACTTGGATAAAGAAGCTGATTTCTTAAAAGAAGAACTGAAAACGGCACAGGGTCAACGCCGTACACGTGCGATTAAACGTTTGGAAGTTGTGGAATCTTTCAGAAACTCAGGAAATGATCCAGATTGGATGATTCTTGATGTACTGCCTGTCATTCCTCCAGAGCTTCGCCCGATGGTTCAACTTGACGGTGGACGTTTTGCTACTTCTGACTTAAATGATTTATATCGTCGAGTGATTAACCGTAATAACCGTCTGAAACGTTTACTGGACCTTGGTGCTCCAAGCATCATCGTTCAAAACGAGAAGCGTATGCTTCAAGAAGCGGTGGACGCTTTAATTGATAATGGTCGTCGTGGCCGTCCAGTTACTGGACCGGGTAATCGTCCATTAAAATCCCTTTCACATATGCTTAAAGGGAAGCAAGGCCGTTTCCGTCAAAACCTTCTTGGTAAACGTGTTGACTATTCCGGTCGTTCTGTAATCGTTGTTGGACCTAATCTTAAAATGTATCAATGTGGCCTTCCTAAAGAAATGGCTCTTGAGTTATTCAAACCATTTGTGATGAAAGAACTCGTTGAAAAGGGATTAGCCCACAACATTAAGAGTGCGAAACGTAAGATCGAACGCGTACAACCAGAAGTATGGGATGTACTAGAAGGGGTAATTAAAGAACATCCAGTTCTTTTAAACCGTGCACCTACTCTTCACAGACTTGGTATTCAAGCATTTGAACCAACTCTTGTAGAAGGTAGAGCAATCCGTCTTCATCCACTTGTATGTACTGCATACAATGCCGATTTCGATGGTGACCAAATGGCGGTTCACGTACCTCTATCTTCTGAAGCACAAGCCGAAGCACGTATGCTCATGCTTGCTGCACAAAACATCCTAAATCCGAAAGACGGTAAACCAGTTGTTACTCCGTCCCAGGATATGGTACTAGGTAACTATTACTTGACGCTTGAGCGTGAAAATGCTGTTGGTGAAGGTATGATCTTCAATGATGCAAATGAAGTCATTCTTGCGTATCAAAACGGATATGTACACTTGCATACCCGAATTGCCATTCATGCAAGCACCATCAACAACAAAACGTTTACTGATAAACAAAATCAACAATTATTATTAACGACGGTTGGAAAAGTACTCTTTAATGAGATCTTACCTGAAACCTTCCCGTTCATTAACGAACCAACAAATACGAACTTAGAAGTTGCTACTCCTGAGGCTTACTTTGTTGACCCGTCAACGGATGTGAAAGAAGTATTCAAAAGCCGTGAGTTAATCAACCCGTTCAAAAAAGGTTTCTTAGGAAATATCATTGCAGAAGTATTCAAGAAGTTTGCGATTACTGAAACGTCTCGTATGCTTGATAAAATGAAAGACTTAGGATTCAAATACTCTACTAAAGCAGGTATTACAGTAGGTATCGCTGATATCGTTGTACTAGCTGAAAAAGAAGAGATCTTAATCGAAGCGCAAAGTAAAGTGGACAACGTATTAAAACAATTTAAACGTGGTCTAATTACAGAAGATGAGAGATACGATCGCGTTATCTCAATCTGGAGTGCTGCGAAAGATACCATTCAAGGTAAATTAATGGCGACACTGGATAAACGTAACCCTATCTTCATGATGAGTGACTCAGGTGCCCGTGGTAACGCATCTAACTTCACTCAGCTTGCTGGTATGCGTGGTCTGATGGCCAATCCGGCTGGTCGTATCATTGAGTTGCCGATCAAATCAAGTTTCCGTGAAGGATTAACGGTACTTGAATACTTCATCTCTACACATGGTGCCCGTAAAGGTCTTGCCGATACGGCACTGAAAACAGCCGACTCAGGTTACCTGACACGTCGTCTGGTTGATGTAGCTCAGGACGTTATCGTTCGTGAAGAAGACTGCGGAACGGATAGAGGCCTACTAGTAGGTTCTATCAAAGAAGGTACAGAAATCATCGAACCTCTTGAAGAACGTTTACTTGGTCGTTATTCACGTAAGACGCTACGTCACCCTAAAACAGATGAAATCATTATGACTGAAAATCAGCTGATTACAGAAGACTTAGCTAAGACGATTATTGATGCCGGTGTCGAACATGTTTCAATCCGTTCTGCTTTCACATGTAACACCAGACATGGTGTTTGTGAGAAATGTTACGGAACAAACTTGGCGACAGGTCAAAAAGTCGAAGTTGGGGAAGCTGTAGGAATCATCGCTGCTCAATCCATCGGGGAACCTGGTACTCAGTTAACAATGCGTACATTCCATACAGGTGGGGTAGCAGGAGACGATATCACTCAAGGTTTACCGCGTATCCAAGAAATTTTCGAAGCGCGTAACCCGAAAGGTCAAGCTGTTATTTCTGAAATCGATGGTGTCATTACATCGATCAGTGAAGGAAAAGATCGTCAGTACGAAATTACCGTCCAAGGTGATGTGGAAACTAGAAGTTACACAGCTCCTTACACAGCACGATTGAAATATGCTGTGAACGATAAGGTAATACGAGGTCAAGAAATCACTGAAGGTTCAATTGATCCTAAAGAACTTCTTAAAGTTCGTGATGTATCAGCCGTTCAAGAATACTTGCTGCGCGAAGTACAAAAAGTATACCGTATGCAAGGGGTTGAAATTGGCGACAAACACGTAGAGGTAATGGTTCGTCAAATGATGCGTAAGGTTCGTGTTATTGATGCAGGTGAATCGGAAGTACTACCAGGTACTCTTATGGACATCCATCAATTTAGAGATGCGAACGAGAAAGCATTGTTCGGCGGTAAGCTTCCGGCAACAGGACGCCCTGTACTGCTTGGGATTACCAAAGCTTCGCTTGAAACGGATTCCTTCTTGTCTGCAGCATCGTTCCAGGAAACAACTCGTGTGTTGACGGACGCTGCGATTAAAGGAAAACGTGATGAGTTACTTGGATTGAAAGAAAATGTTATCATTGGTAAGCTGGTTCCTGCTGGAACAGG
The DNA here is from genome assembly GCA_963787015.1 of uncultured Bacillaceae bacterium. Classification (GTDB taxonomy): domain Bacteria; phylum Bacillota; class Bacilli; order Bacillales; family Bacillaceae_B; genus Rossellomorea. The sequence continues at coordinate 164,619 of CAWBBM010000039.1, read as the reverse complement.
TATGGAACGCTACCGCAAGGCAGAGCCGGTATTAGCAGAAGATACTAGTGAAGAAACAGTAACAGTAGAGTAATCTATTTGGGCTAACTCTTAGGCTGGTTTGATTGCTCAAACCAAAGCTTTAAGAGTTAGCTTTTATAAATCTTTTAAATCTATGTTGACATAAAGATTTTAAGATGATAATATATTCAAGGTTGCTCCTATTAATAACCTGTTACTTTGGAGGATATGAAATGTCTTATGAAAAAGTAGCGCAGGCTAAAGAAATTATTGTAGGAACAAAGCAAGCAGTGAAAGCTCTTAAAACAGGTCATGTACTAGAAGTTGTTATTGCGGAAGATGCTGATCCCAAAGTTACAACGAAAGTAGTTCAGGCCGCAATCGATCTTAATGTACCGGTTAACAAAGTGGATTCGATGAAGAAACTTGGTAAATCGTGCGGAATAGATGTTGGAGCAGCAGCTGTTGCGATTATACAGTAAAATAGTTTTTGTAGAAACGATCTACAAAAACTTTACTTTTACCCAAAAAAGAACCACCTGGATGTGTGGGCTTACCAAATAAGAAGGGAGGAAAACAAAATGCCAACTATTAACCAATTAGTTCGCAAACCTCGTCAGTCTAAATCAACTAAATCAAAGTCACCTGCACTTAACAAAGGTTATAACAGCTTTAAGAAAGTGCACACGAACTTGTCTTCTCCACAAAAACGTGGTGTATGTACTCGTGTTGGTACAATGACTCCGAAGAAACCGAACTCGGCTTTACGTAAATATGCTCGTGTTCGTTTGACTAATGGAATCGAGGTTACTGCTTACATTCCTGGTATCGGACATAACCTTCAAGAACATAGTGTTGTTCTTATTCGTGGAGGACGTGTAAAGGATTTACCTGGAGTACGTTATCATATCGTACGTGGTGCGCTTGATACAGCTGGAGTTGACGGTCGTATGCAAGGACGTTCTAAATACGGAACTAAGCGCCCTAAAGCAGCTAAAAAATAATAAAATAATCATAAATTCATTTCTCGTTGAAAGGAGGAAATCACATGCCACGTAAAGGTCCTGTAGCAAAAAGAGACGTTTTACCTGATCCAATGTACAATTCTAAATTAGTTACTCGTTTAATCAACAAAATCATGATTGACGGTAAAAGAGGTAAAGCTCAAAAGAAATTATACGCAGCGTTTGATATCATTAGCGAGCGTTCAGGTAAAGATGCAATGGAAGTATTTGATGCAGCTTTAAAAAATATCATGCCGGTATTAGAAGTAAAAGCTCGTCGTGTTGGTGGTTCAAACTATCAAGTACCTGTAGAGGTGCGTCCAGAGCGTCGTACAACATTAGGTCTTCGTTGGTTAGTAAACTATTCTCGTCTTCGCGGTGAGAAGACTATGGAAGAGCGTTTAGCTAACGAAATTCTTGATGCAGCTAATAGCACTGGTGCTTCTGTTAAGAAGCGTGAAGATACACACAAGATGGCTGAAGCGAACAAAGCGTTTGCTCACTATCGTTGGTAATCTGATCTTAAACAAACAAATCATTCTCATATAAGGAAGGAGAAATACCGCATGCCTAGAGAGTTCTCCTTAGAAAACACTCGTAATATCGGTATCATGGCTCACATCGATGCTGGTAAAACAACTGCTACTGAGCGTATCCTATTTTATACTGGCCGTATCCATAAAATCGGAGAAACTCACGAAGGTGCTTCTCAAATGGACTGGATGGAGCAAGAGCAAGAACGTGGTATCACTATCACTTCTGCTGCGACAACTGCCCAATGGAAAGGCCATCGTATCAACATCATCGATACACCAGGACACGTAGACTTCACTGTTGAAGTTGAACGTTCTCTTCGTGTACTTGATGGTGCTGTAGCAGTACTTGATGCTCAATCTGGTGTTGAGCCTCAAACTGAAACGGTTTGGCGCCAAGCAACAACTTACGGGGTTCCCCGTGTTGTGTTCGTTAACAAAATGGACAAAATCGGTGCTGACTTCCTTTACTCTGTAGGTACACTTCATGATCGTCTACAAGCTAATGCACATCCAATTCAGCTTCCAATCGGTGCTGAGGATGACTTCGAAGGGATCATCGACTTAGTAGAAATGAAAGCATTCTTCTACGAAGATGACCTTGGAACTCGCGCAGAAGCTCGTGACATTCCTGAAGAGTACAAAGATCAAGCTGAAGAATACCGCGGAAAGCTAATTGAAGCTGTATCTGAACTTGATGAGGAGCTTATGATGAAGTACTTAGAAGGCGAAGAGCTTTCTAACGAAGAAATCAAGGCTGCTATCCGTGCGGCAACACTTACTGTTGAGTTCTACCCAGTAGTATGTGGATCTGCATTCAAAAACAAAGGGGTTCAATTACTAATTGACTCAGTTATTGATTACCTTCCTGCGCCATCTGACGTAGAAGATATCAAAGGCTTTATTCCTGATACAGAAGAAGAAGTTACTCGTCCATCAACAGACGATGCTCCATTCTCTGCTTTAGCGTTTAAGGTTGCAACTGACCCTTATGTTGGTAAATTAACATTCTTCCGTGTGTACTCAGGAACATTAGATTCTGGATCATACGTAAGAAACTCTTCTAAAGGTAAACGTGAGCGTGTAGGACGTATCCTACAAATGCACGCTAACTCTCGTGAAGAAATCTCTACTGTTTACGCTGGAGACATTGCAGCAGCGGTTGGTCTGAAAGATACTAGTACTGGAGATACGTTATGTGATGAAAAAGGTCTAGTGATCTTAGAATCAATGGTGTTCCCAGAGCCGGTTATCTCTCTATCAGTTGAGCCTAAATCTAAAGCTGACCAAGATAAAATGACGACTGCTCTACAAAAACTTCAAGAGGAAGACCCGACATTCCGTGCACATACTGACCAGGAAACTGGACAGGTTATTATCGCAGGTATGGGTGAGCTTCACTTAGATATCATCGTTGACCGTATGAAACGTGAATTCAAAGTAGAAGCAAACGTAGGAGCTCCTCAAGTATCTTACCGTGAGACTTTCCGTGATACGGCTAAAGTTGAAGGTAAGTTCGCACGTCAATCTGGTGGACGTGGACAATTCGGACACGTTTGGATCGAATTCTCACCTAACGAAGAAGGTAAAGGATTCGAATTCGAGAACGGTATCGTCGGTGGTGTAGTTCCTCGTGAATACATCCCTGCAGTACAAGCTGGACTAACTGACGCTTTACAGAATGGTGTCCTAGCTGGTTTCCCACTTGTTGATGTTAAAGCAAGATTATTCGATGGTTCATACCATGATGTTGACTCCTCTGAAATGGCGTTTAAAATTGCTGCGTCAATGGCACTTAAGAATGCTGCTTCTAAATGTAAGCCAGTAATCCTAGAGCCAATGATGAAGGTAGAGGTTGTTATCCCTGAGGAATACCTTGGAGATATCATGGGTGATGTAACTTCTCGTCGTGGTCGTGTAGAAGGTATGGAAGCTCGCGGTAACGCTCAAGTCGTTAAAGCGTTCGTGCCACTTTCTGAAATGTTTGGATATGCAACATCCCTTCGTTCTAACACACAAGGACGTGGAACATACTCCATGCACTTCGATCACTATGAAGAAGTACCTAAATCGATTTCAGAAGAAATCATCAAAAAAAATAAAGGTGAATAATTGATTTATTCACTTTTATAAAGTATAAATACTAATGTAAGCAATTGTTGTTTCAGAGGTGGTTTCATACTATCTCTGAGGCATCCCAAAATATACTTATTTTCTTTAAAATCAAAGGAGGATTTTCAAATGGGTAAGGAAAAATTTGATCGTTCCAAGCAACATGCGAATATCGGTACAATCGGTCACGTTGACCATGGTAAAACAACTCTAACAGCTGCAATCACAACTACACTTCACAAGAAGTATGGTCGTGGAACTGCAATGGCATATGACCAAATTGATGGTGCTCCAGAAGAAAGAGAACGTGGAATCACAATCTCTACTGCGCACGTTGAGTATGAAACTGATACTCGTCACTATGCACACGTTGACTGCCCAGGACATGCTGACTATGTTAAAAACATGATCACTGGTGCAGCACAAATGGACGGTGGGATCCTAGTAGTTTCTGCTGCTGATGGCCCAATGCCACAAACTCGTGAGCACATCCTTCTTTCTCGTCAAGTAGGTGTACCTTACCTAGTTGTATTCATGAACAAATGTGACATGGTAGACGACGAAGAACTACTTGAATTAGTAGAAATGGAAGTTCGTGACCTTCTTTCTGAGTACGATTTCCCTGGCGATGACGTACCAGTAATCAAAGGTTCTGCTCTTAAAGCTCTTGAAGGAGATGCTGAGTGGGAAGCGAAAATCTTCGAACTTATGGAAGCTGTAGATAGCTATATCCCAACTCCAGAGCGTGACACTGAAAAGCCATTCATGATGCCTGTTGAGGATGTATTCTCAATCACAGGTCGTGGTACAGTTGCTACTGGTCGTGTTGAGCGTGGACAAGTTAAAGTTGGAGATACTATCGACATCATCGGTCTTAATGAAGAGCCAAAATCTACAACTGTAACAGGTGTAGAAATGTTCCGTAAGCTTCTTGACTATGCTGAAGCTGGAGACAACATCGGTGCACTACTTCGTGGTGTAGCTCGTGAAGATATCCAACGTGGACAAGTACTTGCTAAACCAGGTACAATCACTCCACATACAAAGTTCAAAGCAGAAGTTTATGTTCTTTCTAAAGAAGAGGGTGGACGTCACACTCCATTCTTCACTAACTACCGCCCACAGTTCTACTTCCGTACAACTGACGTAACTGGTATCTGTAACCTTCCTGAAGGTGTAGAAATGGTTATGCCTGGCGATAACATCGAAATGACTGTTGAGCTTATCGCTCCAATCGCTATCGAAGAAGGTACTAAGTTCTCTATCCGTGAGGGTGGACGTACTGTAGGTGCTGGAGTAGTAGCTACAATCACTGAGTAATCATTGATTTTAAAAACAGATGGACATCATGTCCATCTGTTTTTTTGTGTTCAAATATTTATGAGTGTGAAGATAATGGCTGGAAAATGATTTAGATCTAATCTAAAGGGCTTAAAATGCATTACTTTGATAAGCCGCTGTTGATTTCCGTGCAAGACTCCGCTTTCCTCGGGCGGAAGGCGAGCCTCCTCACAGCTTTCGCTCCTGCGGGGTCTCACCTATTCCGCTTTTCCCGTAGGAGTCTTCGTCTTGCACTCCAATCAACAGCTAGCGACTGCAAAATTTAGATTATTGTTTTAAGATATTTAATATTTGAGCTGTCAATTATAAAGGATGAACGATTTTTCGAATTGATGCCTTTATTCCAATCACTTAATGTTCTTTGACTTGGATCCTAGAACCACCATGAGTGAGGTTAATAAGCGAGTTCCTTCTATTATAAAGTATTGTACAAATTCATTATGGAGTATTAAGGTTACTATCACCAATTTGCTAATATAAAGGACAGAGGAATTACTACCATAACTGTAAGCATGAATTAAAACCCATTGTTGATTGGAACGGAAGGCAGCTCGACTCTTGCGGGAAAAGTGGGACGGTTGAGACCCCGCAGGCGAAGCCGAGGAGGCTCACCACCCACCCCGCAGAAAGCGAGCTGCCTGAAGTGGAAATCAACATGCACTCGCCTATTAAGCATTTATAAACTCATCTTCCGATTTCCTTATAGCGCCTAGTATGTATCGTTATATTAAATATTGTGAAAATACCATATAACCTTGAAAATAACACTGTTCATTTGTATAATAGAGAAAGTGTGCAAAACATAAAGATTTTGCAAGAAACTATTGCATCTTCTAGGTGTTTTAGTTATAATAGACAATGTTGGTCTTTGACTGCGATGAAACAGAAGGTTGCTGACACACACGGCCGCTTTGCCATGGCGAGTGTGTGGGAAATTTCTGTGGAGAATGTCTATTCAAAAATAGGCGATAAAGGAGGGAAAATAATGGCAAAACAAAAGATTCGTATCCGTTTAAAGGCTTATGATCACAGGATTCTTGATCAATCAGCTGAGAAAATTGTTGAAACAGCAAAACGTTCTGGTGCGGCGGTTTCAGGACCGATCCCACTACCGACTGAAAAGTCTATTTATACAATTTTACGTGCTGTGCACAAATACAAAGATTCTCGTGAGCAATTCGAAATGCGTACTCACAAACGCTTAATCGACATTGTAAACCCGACACCTCAAACAGTTGATGCGCTTATGCGTTTAGACTTACCATCAGGTGTAGATATCGAAATCAAACTTTAATTCATAAAAACCATAATTATTAGGAGGTGTGACTTATGACCAAAGGAATCTTAGGAAGAAAGATTGGTATGACTCAAGTTTTCGCTGAAAACGGTGATCTTATCCCTGTAACTGTTATCGAAGCTGCTCAAAACGTGGTACTTCAAAAGAAATCTACAGACGTTGATGGCTACGAAGCTATCCAAGTAGGTTTTGAAGACAAACGTGAAAAGCTTTCTAACAAACCAGAGAGAGGCCACGTTGCTAAAGCAGAAACTGCTCCTAAGCGCTTCATCCGTGAAATCCGCGGTGTAAACGTAGAAGAGTACGAAGTTGGTCAAGAAGTCAAAGTTGATATTTTCGCGGCAGGCGAAATCGTAGATGTAACAGGAGTTTCAAAAGGTAAAGGATTCCAAGGTGCTATCAAGCGTCATAACCAATCACGTGGACCTATGTCCCATGGTTCTCGTTATCACCGTCGTCCTGGTTCAATGGGTCCTGTTGATCCAAACCGTGTATTCAAAGGTAAATTACTACCTGGACGTATGGGTGGAGAGCAAATTACAATTCAAAATCTTGAAATTGTAAAGATTGATGCTGAACGTAACCTTATCTTAGTTAAAGGTAATGTACCTGGACCTAAGAAACAACTGATCAAAGTAAAGTCAGCTATTAAAGCAAACTAATAGAACTTTTCAAGAAAGGAGGAAACAAGAATGCCGAAAGTAGCATTATTTAACCAAAGCGGTTCTAAAGTCGGTGATATCGAACTTAATGACACTGTTTTTGGTATTGAACCTAACAAACATGTATTGTTTGAAGCAGTATTGATGCAAAGAGCTTCTTTACGTCAAGGTAATCACAAAGTAAAGAATCGTTCTGAAGTACGTGGCGGTGGGCGTAAGCCTTGGCGTCAAAAAGGAACAGGTCGTGCCCGTCAAGGGTCAATCCGTTCTCCACAATGGCGCGGTGGTGGTACTGTATTTGGACCAGTTCCACGTAGCTACAGCTACAAACTTCCTAAGAAAGTTCGTCGCTTAGCGATTAAATCTGCTCTATCTTCTAAAGTAGTAGAAGAAAACATTTTAGTATTAGAAGCATTATCATTCGATGCTCCTAAAACAAAAGAATTTGCTAACGTTCTTAAAGGTCTTTCAGTTAACTCTAAAACATTAGTTGTCACTGACGGTCTTGACGAAAATGTAGCACTTTCTGCTCGTAACATCCCTGGTGTAACTGTTGTTCCTGCTGATGGAATTAGCGTTCTAGATGTATTAGGACATGACAAACTAGTGATCACTAAATCAGCTGTTGAAAAAGTAGAGGAGGTGCTCGCATAATGGATGTACGTGAAATCATTAAGCGCCCCGTAATTACAGAGGCTTCAACTGATCTTATGTCTGAAAAAAAGTATACTTTCGAAGTTGATACTAGAGCTAACAAGACTCAAGTAAAAGACGCTGTTCAAGCAATCTTTGACGTGAAAGTAGATAAAGTTAACATCATGAACTACAAAGGTAAGTTCAAACGTATGGGTAAACACGCTGGTTACACTAACAAGCGTCGTAAAGCTATCGTTAAGCTTACTGCTGATAGTAAAGAAATCGAATTCTTTGAAGTATAAAATCTTTTAATTAAGAAGAGGAGGGAAAAACATGGCGATTAAAAAGTATAAACCTACCTCTAATGGTCGTCGCGGCATGACTAGTTCTGATTTCGCTGAAATCACAACAGATTCTCCGGAAAAGTCACTTTTAGCACCCCTACACAAAAAGGGTGGCCGTAACAACCAAGGTAAGTTAACAGTTCGTCATCAAGGTGGCGGCCATAAGCGCCAATACCGTATCATCGATTTCAAACGTGAAAAAGATGGTATACCTGGACGCGTTGCTACGATCGAATACGATCCAAACCGCTCAGCTAACATTGCACTAATTAACTATGCTGATGGGGAAAAACGTTACATTCTTGCTCCTAAAACTCTTGTTGTAGGAATGGAAGTAATGTCTGGACCTGAATCAGATATCAAAGTAGGTAATTCATTACCACTTATCAACATCCCAGTTGGTACAATCGTACACAATATTGAACTTAAACCAGGTAAGGGTGGCCAGTTAGTTCGTTCTGCTGGAACATCTGCTCAAGTACTTGGTAAAGAAGGTAAATATGTACTTGTACGTCTTAACTCTGGTGAAACTCGTATGATTCTTTCTGCTTGTCGTGCTACTGTAGGTCAAGTTGGAAATGAACAACACGAACTTATCAACATTGGTAAAGCCGGACGTTCTCGTTGGTTAGGTAAACGCCCAACAGTTCGTGGTTCTGTAATGAACCCTAACGATCACCCACACGGTGGTGGTGAAGGACGTGCTCCAATCGGACGTAAATCACCAATGTCTCCATGGGGTAAACCTACTCTTGGATTCAAGACACGTAAGAAAAACAACAAATCTGATAAATTTATTGTGCGTCGTCGCAAAAAATAACGGGATTGTACTACGGTTCCTCAAAAGAGCCGTAGATCAATCACGAAGGGAGGTTCAAACATGGGTCGTAGCTTAAAAAAAGGACCTTTTGTTGATGATCATTTAATGAATAAGGTTGAGAAATTGAACGAAACTGAAGGCAAACAAGTTGTTAAAACTTGGTCTCGTCGCTCAACGATCTTCCCAGCATTCATCGGTCACACTATCGCAGTTTACGATGGTCGTAAACATGTACCTGTATACGTCACTGAAGACATGGTAGGACACAAGCTTGGTGAATTTGCACCATCTCGTACTTACAAAGGTCACGCAAGTGATGATAAGAAAACAAGACGCTAATTGAGAGGAGGGTATCCTAATGCAAGCAAAAGCTGTTGCAAGAACAGTACGTATTGCTCCTCGTAAAGTACGTTTAGTCGTTGATCTAATCCGAGGTAAGCAAGTTGGAGAAGCGGTAGCTATCTTAAAGCATACACCGAAAGCTGCTTCACCAGTAATCGAAAAAGTACTTAAGTCTGCTATTGCGAACGCAGAGCACAACTTTGACATGGATATTAATAGCCTAGTGGTAACTGAGGCTTATGTAAATGAAGGACCAACACTTAAACGTTTCCGTCCTCGTGCGATGGGACGTGCAAGTCAAATTAACAAACGTACAAGTCACATTACACTTGTCGTATCAGAAAAGAAGGAGGGATAAGCTGTGGGTCAAAAAGTACATCCGGTCGGACTTCGTGTCGGTATAATCCGTGATTGGGAATCTAAATGGTACGCAGATAAAGATTACGCTAATCTTTTACACGAAGACATTAAAGTACGTGAATATATTGCAAAACGTTTAGTAGACGCTTCTGTTTCTAAAGTAGAAATCGAACGCGCTGCAAATCGTATTAACATTACTGTTCATACAGCTAAGCCTGGTATGGTTATCGGTAAAGGTGGTACAGAAGTTGAAGCACTTCGTAAAGCATTAAACGAACTTACTTCAAAACGCGTACACATCAACATCGTTGAAATCAAAAGAGCTGACGTTGATGCTAAACTAGTAGCAGAAAACATTGCTCGCCAATTAGAAAATCGTGTTTCTTTCCGTCGTGCTCAAAAGCAATCGATCCAACGTGCTATGCGTTCTGGCGCTAAAGGAATCAAAACACAAGTATCTGGTCGTCTAGGCGGAGCAGATATCGCTCGTGCAGAACATTACAGTGAAGGTACTGTTCCACTTCATACTCTACGCGCTGACATTGATTACGCTCATGCAGAAGCTGACACAACTTATGGTAAGCTTGGCGTTAAAGTATGGATCTATCGTGGAGAAGTTCTTCCTACAAGAAAGAAATCTGAGGAAGGAGGCAAATAATTATGTTATTACCTAAACGCGTTAAACATCGTCGCGAACACCGCGGAAAAATGCGTGGACGTGCTAAAGGCGGTCAAGAAGTAGCGTTCGGTGAATACGGTTTACAAGCAGTGGAAGCTTCTTGGATCACAAACCGTCAAATCGAAGCAGCTCGTATCGCTATGACTCGTTACATGAAACGTGGCGGTAAAGTATGGATTAAAATCTTCCCTCATAAACCTTACACTGCAAAACCTTTAGAAGTACGTATGGGTTCAGGTAAAGGTGCTCCAGAAGGTTGGGTAGCAGTAGTTAAGCCTGGAAAAATCATGTTTGAAATCGCTGGTGTTTCTGAAGAGGTAGCTCGTGAAGCACTTCGTCTAGCATCACATAAACTTCCAATCAAAACGAAGTTTGTAAAACGTGAGGAAATTGGTGGTGAATCAAATGAAAACTAATGAAATTCGTGACCTAACCACTGCTGAAATAGAACAAAAAGTAAAGACTCTGAAAGAAGAGTTATTTAACCTTCGCTTCCAACTTGCGACTGGACAATTAGAAAATACAGCTCGCATCCGTGAAGTCCGCAAAGGGATCGCTCGTATGAAAACTGTAATCCGTGAAAGAGAGATCGGGGTTAACAATCGATAAATGAGAGGAGGTTTGCTTAAATGAGTGACCGCAACCAACGTAAGGTATACACTGGCCGTGTTGTTTCCGACAAAATGGATAAAACAGTAACGGTTATGGTAGAAACTTATAAAAAGCATTCTCTATACGGCAAGCGCGTTAAGTACTCTAAGAAGTTAAAAACGCATGATGAGAACAACGAAGCAAAAGTAGGCGATATCGTACGTGTCATGGAGACTCGTCCACTATCTGCTACAAAACGTTTCCGTTTAGTAGAAGTTGTTGAAAAAGCAGTTATTATCTAATATATTTGTTCGGATATTTTATATTCCGAAGGGAGGTTACCTACATGATTCAACAAGAATCACGTTTAAAAGTCGCTGACAACTCTGGTGCTCGTGAAGTATTAACTATCAAAGTGCTTGGTGGTTCTGGACGCAAGACAGCTAACATCGGTGATGTTATCGTCTGTACAGTAAAACAAGCAACACCAGGTGGCGTTGTTAAAAAAGGTGACGTAGTCAGAGCAGTTGTTGTACGTACTAAATCTGGTGTACGCCGTCAAGACGGTACTTACATTAAGTTCGACGAGAACGCTTGTGTAATTATCCGTGACGATAAGGGACCACGTGGAACTCGTATCTTCGGACCTGTTGCCCGTGAACTACGTGACAGCAACTTTATGAAAATTGTATCTTTAGCTCCAGAAGTTCTTTAATAGATATTAGCATTGGGCCATTCAAGGAGGTGCGATGAAATGCATGTAAAAAAAGGCGATAAAGTAATGGTCATTACTGGGAAAGACAAAGGCAAAACAGGTGTTGTTCTTGCTTCATTCCCAAAGAAAGACCGAGTGCTAGTTGAAGGTATCAACGTTGTAAAAAAACACGCTAAGCCTTCACAAATGAATCCGCAAGGCGGAATCATCAGCCAAGAAGCATCTATCCATGTATCAAATGTTATGCTTCTAGATCCAAAATCTAACGAGCCAACTCGTGTAGGTTATAAGACAGAAGACGGCAAAAAAGTACGTGTAGCAAAAAAATCAGGTGAAGTTCTAGATAAATAGTACGATTAAGAAGGGAGGTATTCTGAATGAACCGCCTAAAAGAAAGATTTCAACAAGAAATCAGTCCAGCTCTAGCGAGCAAATTTAATTATAAATCAGTAATGGAAGTACCTAAAGTTGATAAGATCGTTGTCAACATGGGTATCGGTGATGCTGTTTCAAACTCAAAAGCTCTTGATGTAGCTGTTGATGAATTAACTCAAATCACTGGTCAAAAACCAGTCGTAACGAAAGCTAAAAAATCTATCGCAGGCTTCCGTCTTCGTGAAGGTATGCCAATCGGTGCAAAAGTTACTCTACGCGGAGAGCGTATGTACCAATTCTTAGATAAATTAATTTCTGTTTCACTTCCACGTGTACGTGACTTCCGCGGTGTTTCTAAAAAAGCATTCGACGGTCGCGGTAACTATACATTAGGAGTAAAAGAGCAATTGATTTTCCCTGAGATTGATTATGATAAAGTGTCTAAAGCACGCGGTATGGATATCGTAATCGTAACTACTGCGAACACAGACGAAGAAGCTCGTGAATTATTGACACAAATCGGAATGCCATTCCAAAAGTAATCGCTATATAAGGGAGGCGAAAATGTGGCTAAAAAATCTATGATTGCGAAACAAAAACGCACGCCAAAGCATAATGTTCAAGCGTACACTCGTTGCGAACGTTGCGGACGTCCTCATTCAGTAATCCGTAAATTCAAGCTTTGCCGTATTTGTTTCCGTGAACTTGCATACAAGGGTCAGATTCCAGGCGTTAAAAAAGCTAGTTGGTAATACCCCATATTGGGAAGGAGGTAAATTATTATGACAATGACAGATCCAATTGCAGATTTGCTAACTCGCATCCGTAATGCGAACATGGTTCGTCACGAAAGATTAGAAGTTCCTGCTTCTAACATCAAGAAAGAAATTGCTGAAATCCTCAAACGTGAAGGTTTCGTACGTGACGTTGAATATGTAGAAGATAACAAGCAAGGTGTTATCCGCATTTTCTTAAAATATGGAGCAAATAACGAACGTGTAATTACTGGATTAAAGCGTATCTCTAAACCTGGTTTACGTGTATATGCGAAATCTACAGAAGTACCTAGAGTATTAAACGGCTTAGGTATTGCACTTGTTTCTACTTCTACAGGTGTTTTAACTGATAAAGAAGCCCGTGCTCAACAAGTAGGCGGAGAAGTACTAGCTTACGTTTGGTAATATTTTTTATATGAATGGAGGTGCAACAGGATGTCACGTGTAGGAAAACTACCAGTCGAAATTCCATCTGACGTTACTCTAACAGTAGGTGAAGATAACACTGTAACTGTAAAAGGACCTAAAGGGGAACTTTCTCGTACATTCAATTCTGATATTAAAGTAGAATTGGAAGGAAATGTAGCAACAGTTACTCGTCCTTCTGATGCAAAAGAACACCGCGCGTTACACGGTACAACTCGTGCCCTAATCGCGAACATGGTTGAAGGTGTATCTAAAGGATTCCAAAGAAATCTTGAGCTAGTCGGTGTAGGTTACCGTGCTCAAAAGCAAGGTACGAAGCTTGTACTAAACGTTGGTTACTCTCACCCAGTTGAGATTGAACCAGAACAAGGTATCGAGATCGAAGTACCAGCTAACACAAAGATATCTATCAAAGGTATCGACAAAGAACGTGTTGGAGCATTAGCTGCTAACATTCGTGCTGTACGCTCTCCTGAGCCTTACAAAGGAAAAGGTATTCGCTACGAAGGTGAATATGTTCGTCGTAAAGAAGGTAAAACAGGTAAATAATGCCGCGTAGGCAAAAGAAAGGAGTGACCGTAGGTGATTACTAAGCCAGATAAGAACAAAACACGTAAGAAGAGACATGCTCGTGTCCGTTCAAAAATTACTGGAACTGAAACTCGTCCTCGTTTGAACGTTTTCCGTTCTAACAAAAATATCTACGCTCAACTTATCGATGATATGAACGGTGTTACTCTTGTTAGTGCATCTTCTCAAGATAAAGATTTCGATCTAGACTCAGCAGCTACTATTGATGCAGCAGCGAAAGTTGGAGAACTAGTTGCGAAACGTGCAGTAGAAAAAGGAATGAAATCCGTAGTATTTGACCGTGGAGGATATTTATACCATGGCCGTATTAAAGCTTTAGCTGAAGCAGCTCGTGAAAACGGCTTAGAATTTTAATTAAAAAGGAGGGACAATCCAGATGCGTCGTATTGATCCAAGTAAACTAGAATTTGAAGAACGCGTAGTTACAATCAATCGTGTTGCGAAAGTTGTAAAAGGTGGTCGTCGTTTCCGTTTCGCTGCTCTTGTAGTAGTAGGCGACAAAAACGGTCACGTTGGTTTCGGAACGGGTAAAGCACAAGAGGTACCTGATGCAATCCGTAAAGCGATTGAAGATGCGAAGAAAAATCTAATTGAAGTTCCTATGGTTGAAGGTACAACACCTCACCTAGTAACTGGACGATTTGGTGCTGGTCAAATTCTTATTAAACCTGCTTCTGCGGGTACAGGAATTATTGCTGGTGGACCTGTTCGTGCCGTACTTGAATTAGCTGGTGTTCAAGATATCCTATCTAAGTCTTTAGGATCTAACACTCCAATTAACATGGTTCGCGCTACAATCGAAGGTTTAAAACAATTAAAGACTGCTGAAGACGTTGCAAAATTACGTGGTAAATCAGTAGAAGAGATATTAGGATAAGGGAGGGATAACGATGGCTAACAAACTAGAAATTACCCTCACTCGCAGTATCATTGGTCGTCCGCAAGATCAACGCAAAACTGTTGAAGCTTTAGGACTTCGCAAAATGCATCAAACAGTTGAACAACAAGATAATGCCGCTATCCGTGGTATGATCACTAAAGTTGCTCATCTTGTAACGGTTACAGAAAAATAATCGATTTCTTTCGAAAAAAAGGAGGTGCCGACATGAAATTACATGAGTTAAAACCAACAGAAGGTTCACGTAAGGTCCGCAATCGTGTAGGACGTGGTATTGGTTCAGGTAATGGAAAGACTTCTGGTAAAGGTCATAAAGGACAAAACGCCCGTTCAGGTGGCGGAACACGTCCTGGCTTTGAGGGTGGTCAAACACCATTATTCCAACGTCTACCAAAACGTGGATTCACGAACATCAATCGTAAAGAATATGCAATCGTCAACCTTGACGCATTGAATCGCTTCGAAGATGGTACAGAAGTTACTCCAGCTCTACTTGTAGAAACTGGCGTAGTGAGTAACGAAAAAGCGGGAATTAAGATTCTTGGTAAAGGTTCAATCGAGAAAAAGCTTACAGTAAAAGCACAAAAATTCTCAACCACTGCTAAAGAAGCTATCGAAGCTGCTGGCGGTACATCCGAGGTGATCTAATGTTTCAAACTGTCTCCAATTTTATGCGCGTGGGTGATATAAGAAACAAAATTATTTTCACCCTTCTAATGTTAATAGTCTTCCGTCTTGGTACCTTTATACCGGTACCGAACGTAGACGCTAATGTATTGAAAATGCAAGACCAAGCAGGGATTCTCGGATTCCTGAATACATTTGGTGGCGGTGCATTAAAGAACTTCTCCATCTTTGCGATGGGAATCATGCCTTACATTACCGCTTCAATCATCGTACAGCTCCTGCAAATGGATGTTGTTCCGAAGTTTACAGAGTGGTCAAAGCAAGGTGAAGTCGGCCGTCGTAAGTTAGCTCAGTTCACACGTTATTTCACTATCGTTCTTGGTTTTATCCAAGCTTTAGGTATGTCCTATGGTTTTAATAGAATTTACGGTGGAATGCTTATCCAAAGCCCGGGAGTCAGTACGTACCTACTAATAGCGTTAGTTCTAACAGCTGGTACGGCTTTTCTTATGTGGTTGGGTGAACAAATTACAGCTAAAGGTGTTGGGAATGGTATCTCGATCCTGATCTTTGCAGGTATCGTTGCCGCTATCCCTAACACTGTGAACCAAATCTATGCTCAGCAAATCGAAGGAGCAGGCGAACAGCTCTTCCTTCGTATTGTGGTTCTTGCACTTCTTGTTTTAGCAGTTATTGCAATCGTAGTTGGAGTCGTCTTTATTCAACAGGCACTTCGTAAAATACCGATTCAATATGCAAAACGTATAGTGGGACGTAGTCCGGTTGGTGGACAATCAACACATCTACCTTTAAAGGTGAATGCTGCGGGTGTTATTCCAGTTATCTTTGCGATTTCTTTCATTATCACGCCACAGACCATTTCATCCTTCTTTGGGGATAATGATGTGACTAGTACGATTCAGTACATCTTTGATTACACTAAACCAGTTGGTATGATCATCTATGTAGCTCTGATCGTGGCCTTTACGTATTTCTATGCCTTCATTCAAGTGAACCCAGAACAAATGGCTGAAAACTTGAAGAAGCAAGGTGGCTATATCCCTGGTATCCGTCCAGGTAAAACCACTCAAGAATATCTCACTCGCGTTCTGTATCGTCTAACATTTGTTGGGGCTATTTTCTTAGCTGTTATCGCAGTCCTTCCAGTTTTCTTCATTAACTTTGCGGGATTACCTCCTGCAGCTCAAATTGGTGGAACAAGCTTGCTCATCGTAGTAGGGGTTGCACTTGAGACAATGAAGCAACTAGAGGCACAGTTAGTGAAGCGTCACTACAAAGGATTTATTAAATAAGAGGGTTTTCGGGAACATCTTGTTCCTGAAGCCATTTTATAGATAATTAGGGGGAGTTCTGAGTGAACATAGTTCTTATGGGCTTACCAGGCGCAGGAAAAGGCACTCAAGCTGAAAAAATCGTAGATAAATATGGTATCCCCCATATCTCTACAGGCGATATGTTCCGTGCAGCTATTAAAGAAGGTACAGAACTAGGCTTGAAAGCTAAATCATTCATGGATAACGGTGATCTTGTTCCTGATGAAGTAACAATCGGTATCGTCCGTGAACGTTTAAGCAAAGAGGATTGTGAAAAAGGCTTCTTACTGGATGGGTTTCCAAGAACGGTTGCTCAAGCAGAAGCACTTGAAAACATTCTGGCTGATCTTGGTAAAAAAATGCATTATGTCATCAATATTAATGTAGATAAGGACATCCTGATGGAGCGCTTGACAGGTCGCAGGATCTGTAAAGAGTGCGGCGCTACTTATCATCTTGTCTTTAATCCGCCAACAGAAGAGGGTGTTTGTAATCGCTGCGGCGGCGAGTTATATCAACGCGCAGATGATAACGAAGAAACGGTTCAAAACCGTTTAGACGTCAACATCAAACAAACCCAACCACTATTGGCTTACTACGAAGAAAAAGGCTATCTAAAAAACATTGACGGTCAACAAGACATCCATAGAGTGTTTGATGACATTGATGAACTACTTGGAGGCCTTTCATAATGATCATTTCTAAGACTCCGCGAGAGATTGAGATCATGCGACATGCTGGTAAGATCGTTGCATTGACTCATGCGGAATTGCAAAAGTATATTTCTCCAGGAATATCAACGAAGGAATTGGATGCAATTGCTGAAAATTTCATTCGCAAACATGATGCAATTCCATCTTTTAAAGGGTATAATGGGTTTCGTGGTAGCATCTGTGCTTCAGTCAACAATGAGTTGGTACATGGAATTCCAGGTGATCGTGTCCTGAAAGATGGCGATATAATCAGTATCGATATCGGTGCTAAGTATAACGGCTATCACGGTGACTCAGCTTGGACGTATCCAGTTGGAACAATAGATGATGAAACCCAGAAGCTTCTCGATGTAACAGAAGAATCGTTATTTCTGGGGCTTAAGGAAGCTAAACCAGGCGAGCGTCTGTCGAATATCTCTCATAGTATACAAACTTTTGTTGAGGCTAATGGCTTTTCTATCGTTCGAGAGTATGTAGGACACGGAGTTGGTCAAGACTTACATGAGGACCCTCAAATTCCTCATTATGGACCACCCAACAAAGGTCCTCGTTTAAAGCCTGGCATGGTACTGGCTATTGAACCAATGGTTAATGCAGGAAGTCGATATGTTAGGACGTTATCAGATAACTGGACAGTTGTCACAGTTGATGATAAGATGTGTGCGCACTTTGAACACACCATTGCAATTACTGAAGAAGGCTATGAGATATTGACGAAAGCCTAAGTGAAGGTGATTGGATTGATCGAGTCAGATTCGACGATTCCGAGGATTGGTCAGATTGTTCAAACCCTTAAAGGGAGAGAAACAGGATGCTACTCGGTCGTTGTTCAGCAATTGGATGAACGTTTTGTACTTATAGCAGATGGAGATAAACGGAAGTTTGATCGCGCCAAGCGAAAGAACATTGCTCATCTTCACTTGTGTGACTATGTTTCTCCAGAAGTTCAAAACAGTATGTTGGAAACAGGTAGAGTGACGAACGGTAAACTGCGTTATGCTGTTTCAAAGTTTGTTAACGAGGTTTTAAATGATGAGAAGAAGGGAGACATGTTCGATGGCTAAGGATGATGTAATTGAAGTTGAAGGTAAGGTCGCTGAGACTTTGCCCAATGCGATGTTTAAGGTAGAATTAGAAAATGGTCATACAGTACTGGCACATGTTTCAGGAAAGATCCGTATGCATTTCATTCGTATCCTACCTGGTGACAAAGTAACAGTTGAATTATCACCGTATGACTTAACTCGTGGTAGAATCACTTATCGTTATAAATAATCTATTGCACTCCGTACTATTAAGGAGGTTAGAATAAGATGAAAGTTAGACCATCTGTTAAACCAATCTGCGAAAAATGTAAAGTTATTCGTAGAAAAGGTAAAGTTATGGTTATCTGTGAAAACCCTAAACACAAACAAAAACAAGGCTAATCTTAAAGGAGGTGCGCTATCACTATGGCACGTATTGCTGGTGTAGACATTCCACGTGACAAACGTGTGGTCATTTCATTAACATACATCTACGGTATTGGTAAAAATACTGCTGCGAAAATCTTATCTGAAGCTGGTGTATCTGAAGATACTCGCGTTCGCGATCTTACAGACGACGAACTAGGAAAGATTCGTGATATCGTTGATAAATTAAAAGTAGAAGGTGATCTTCGTCGTGAAGTATCACTAAACATCAAACGTCTTATGGAAATCGGTTCATACCGCGGTCTTCGTCACCGTCGTGGACTACCTGTTCGTGGACAACATACGAAGAACAATGCTCGTACACGTAAAGGTCCTCGTAAGACTGTAGCTAACAAGAAAAAATAATAGGTAAAGGAGGTTACTTCTTAGTATGGCACGTAAAACAAACACTCGTAAACGTCGTGTGAAAAAGAATATCGAAGCTGGTATTGCACACATTCGTTCTACATTCAATAACACAATCGTAACTATTACTGATGTTCACGGAAATGCTGTTGCATGGTCAAGTGCAGGTTCACTAGGATTCAGAGGTTCTCGTAAATCTACTCCATTCGCAGCGCAATTAGCAGCTGAAACAGCAGCTAAAGCTTCTCAAGAACATGGTTTAAAAACTCTTGAAGTAACAGTTAAAGGTCCTGGTGCTGGTCGTGAAGCAGCTATCCGTGCTCTTCAAGCAGCAGGTCTAGAAGTTACTGCAATCAGAGACGTTACTCCAGTTCCTCATAATGGATGCCGTCCACCAAAACGTCGCCGCGTTTAATCTTTCTGTATATATTTTGTATCGTTGTCTATAATGGGATATGATACAAGATACGTTCATTCAGAAAAGTAACCAGTTGTTGGTGCACAATAGGGAACGTAAACATGGGGAATTTCGGACTTTATATTATTTAGCCCGGAGTTTCGACGTTTTGAAGGAGGGTAAATATTAATGATCGAAATTGAAAAGCCAAAAATTGAAACGGTTGAGATCAGCGATGATGCCACATATGGAAAATTCGTCGTAGAACCACTTGAGCGTGGATATGGTACAACTATGGGTAACTCCTTACGTCGTATCCTACTATCGTCACTCCCAGGTGCTGCTGTCACATCTATTCAAATAGATGGCGTACTGCATGAGTTTTCAACAATTGAAGGCGTCGTAGAGGATGTAACATCCATCATTTTGAATATCAAGAAACTGGCGTTAAAGATCTACTCTGATGAAGAAAAAACGCTGGAAATTGATGTACAAGGTGAAGGAGTCGTAACGGCTGCTGATATTACTCATGATTCTGATGTCGAAGTGTTAAATCCAGATTTACACATTGCAACATTATCTAAGAGTGGTCACTTCCGTATGCGTTTAAGTGCATCCCGTGGTCGTGGATATAGACCAGCAGACCAAAACAAACGTGAGGATCTTCCAATTGGCGTGATCCCAATCGATTCTATTTACACTCCAGTTTCACGCGTTAACTATCAAATAGAAAATACTCGTGTTGGTCAAATGACGAACTACGATAAACTTTCTCTTGATGTATGGACTGATGGAAGTATTGGACCAAAAGAAGCCATTTCTTTAGGTGCTAAGATTCTAACAGAACACTTAAATATTTTCGTTGGCCTTACAGATGAAGCGCAGAATGCTGAAATCATGGTAGAAAAAGAAGAAGACCAAAAAGAAAAGGTTCTTGAGATGACAATCGAAGAATTAGATCTTTCTGTTCGTTCTTATAACTGCCTGAAGCGTGCTGGAATCAATACTGTTCAAGAGCTTGCTAACAAAACTGAAGAAGATATGATGAAAGTTCGTAACTTAGGACGTAAATCACTTGAAGAGGTTAAAGTTAAACTTGAAGACCTTGGACTTGGCTTACGTAAAGACGACTGATAATCTTCTTTCATATATAGATTCAACAAAGGAGGGAACCCTTAATGGCTTACAGAAAGTTAGGACGTACTAGTGCTCAACGTAAAGCAATGCTACGTGATTTAGCTACAGACCTAATCATTAACGAGCGCATCGAAACAACTGAAACTCGTGCGAAAGAGCTTCGTTCTGTTGTGGAAAAAATGATCACATTAGGTAAACGTGGTGACATCCATGCGCGTCGTCAAGCTGCTGCATTCATTCGTAAAGAAATTGCAAATGCTGAAAACAACCAAGATGCTTTACAAAAGTTATTCTCTGACATCGCTCCTCGTTACACAGAGCGTCAAGGTGGATATACTCGCATTATGAAGGTTGGTCCTCGCCGTGGTGACGGTGCTCCAATGGCAATCATCGAATTAGTTTAATAATTCGTGACTTCTAACATTAAGGGCGGGACAGTTAATCCTTAACTGCTTCTTTGCCCTTTTTGTATAAGTGCATGTTGATGAAAAGCAGAGCGTTACGATGAGCAGCGCTGTCTGACTCGTCTAGCTCGTGCACCCCTTCCAACTTCTATTTTCGATAGAAGCTGTTCAATGGATGAACAAGAAAAGACTGTCTTTTCTTTGGTAGGGGTGCAGGCTTTTTTTTATATGCAAAGGTTTTTAGCAGAGCTGAGTATGAGCGTAGGGAGGTTACAGAATTGAAGGAAATCATTAAAGTGGACGATGTTCATTTCAGATACCAGGATCAGTTAAGCTATGCCCTTAAAGGCATCAGTCTGAGTGTTAGACAAGGTGAGTGGTTAGCGATTGTCGGTCATAACGGTTCCGGTAAGTCTACCCTGGCCAAGATGTTGAATGGACTTCATTTCCCGGAGAAGGGAGATGTGACGGTGGATGGGATTCATCTTGCAGAAGACTCTATCTGGGACATCCGTCAGAAGCTAGGTATGGTATTTCAGAACCCCGATAATCAATTTGTAGGTGCTACAGTAGAAGATGATGTGGCTTTTGGGTTAGAAAACCATGGGGTACCTTATGAAACGATGGTACAAAGAGTCAATGACGCTCTAAAAAGTGTCCATATGGAAGATTTTCTTGATCAAGAGCCGCATCATTTATCCGGGGGGCAAAAGCAGCGAGTAGCTATCGCCGGTGTCGTAGCTTTGCAACCATCGATTATCATCTTGGATGAAGCGACATCGATGCTTGATCCAAAAGGAAAAAAAGAAGTGTTAGAGACCATCCGAAAGCTGAAAGAAGAAGAAAACTTAACGGTAATCTCCATTACTCATGATTTGGAAGAGGCGACTAAAGCTGATCGGATGATAGTCTTAAACCAAGGAATGGTCTTTAAAGAAGGAATACCTGAAGAAATCTTCTTATTAGAAGACGAACTCTTGAAGCTGGGACTTGATTCTCCATTTACCGTCAAGCTTGCTGGAGCTCTTAAAGAAGCAGGGATTCCCCTGTCTAAATCCTATTTCACAGAAGAAGAGTTGGTGAGTGAATTATGCAGATCACATTTCAACAAGTAGAGTACAGATATTCATTCAACACTCCATTCGAAAAGCTTGCCCTTCAAGATATCAATCTTTCGATCTTGACAGGTCAGTTTCTGGCTGTGATCGGTCACACGGGGTCAGGTAAGTCTACGCTGTTACAGCATCTAAATGGTCTGTTAAAGCCTACAGAGGGACTTGTAAAAGTAGGAGATCACGAAATCAAGCCAAAGCAAAAGGCGAAAAGTTTAAAGCCGGTCAGACAAAAGGTGGGGATCGTCTTTCAATTTCCCGAGCATCAGCTGTTTGAAGAAACCGTGCTTAAGGATATTTGTTATGGGCCAATGAATTTCGGGGTATCTGAGGAAGAAGCGATACGCCGGGCGAAAGAGCTGATCGTAAAGGTCGGACTCTCTGAAGAAGTATTGCAAAAATCTCCTTTTGATTTATCAGGCGGCCAGATGAGGCGTGTAGCCATTGCAGGTGTACTGGCTATGAACCCTGAAGTCATCGTACTCGATGAACCGACAGCAGGTCTTGATCCAAGAGGACAGAGGGAAATCATGGACATGTTCTATGAACTTCATAAGGAAAAAGGACTGACCACCATTCTCGTCACCCACAGCATGGAAGATGCCGCCCATTATGCAGAAGAGATTGTGATTATGCAAAAGGGTCGCTTAAAACGAAAAGGAACCCCAGAAGAAATCTTTTCCGGGGCTGATGAATTGTTTGAGATGGGATTAGATGTTCCCGATGTCGTTCGCTTTCAATATCAATTCGAACAGAAAACAGGGAAGAAGTTACCGAAGACCTGTTTAACTCTAGAGGAATTAGCCTCAGCCATCGGTATGATACAAGGTGGAGGTGAAGCCCGATGATGGAGAAAATGATCTTTGGACGTTATGTACCTGCGAAATCCATTCTTCACCAAATGGATCCAAGGGCCAAGCTTTTATTTATATTTGGATTTATATGTGTAGTTTTTCTGGCTAATAATGTGGTGACATATGCATTACTAGGGCTTTTTACGTTTAGCGCACTTATTCTATCTAATCTTCCCATCCGTTTTATCATCGGAGGCCTGAAACCGATTCTGTGGTTGATTCTGTTTACGTTCTTCTTACACGTATTCTTTACCAGGGAAGGACCAGTTCTCCTGAACTTAGGAATATTATCGGTCCATGAGGAGGGATTAAGGCAAGGGGTCTTTATTTCTTTACGTTTCTTTTACCTTATTCTGGTCACATCATTATTAACGTTGACTACTTCCCCTATTACAATTACAGACGGCCTTGAGACACTCCTGAACCCACTAAGGAAAATAAAGTTTCCTGTTCATGAGCTTGCTCTGATGATGTCGATTTCTTTGCGTTTCATTCCGACTTTAATGGAGGAAACAGATAAAATCATGAAGGCCCAGATTGCACGGGGTGCCGAATTTTCATCCGGTCCCATGAAAGATCGGATCAAAGCGATCATCCCTTTACTGATTCCTCTTTTCGTCAGTGCCTTTAAAAGGGCAGAGGACCTGGCAACAGCCATGGAAGCAAGAGGATATCAAGGTGGAGAGGGAAGAACGAAATACCGCTTGTTATCCTGGCATAAGAAGGATACGGGTGCTTTAATCGTACTCGTTCTCCTGACAGTTGTATTAATCATTTTCAGAGGATAACGGGAGTGTCTAAGTATGCAGAGAGTTAGATGTACCATCGCATATGATGGAACCTATTTTCACGGGTACCAGGTTCAACCTCATCAACGAACCGTCCAGGGGATCATAGAGGACGTCTTATCTACGATCCATAAAGGTGATCGCATTCGAATCAGCGGCTCTGGTCGGACGGACTCCGGTGTCCATGCAAACGGTCAGGTGTTTCATTTTGATACACCCTTGTCCATTCCAGAAGAGAAATGGCCGGTCGTCTTAAATACACGCTTACCGGATGAAGTGACCGTTAAGGAAGCTGCGTTTGTGTCGGCTGACTTCCACTCAAGATTTTCGGTTGTGCAAAAGGAGTACCGTTACCGAGTGTATACAGGTAAGTCGCGGAGTCCTTTCAATCGCCACTTTGCCCTTCACTATCCTTATTCCCTCTCGGTTGAGGATATGGAGCGGGCTGCGCGGCATCTCATCGGGGAGCATGACTTCACGAGTTTCTGCTCAGCTAAGACGGAAGTAGAAGATAAAGTAAGAATCATTCACCGTATTGACATTTCTCAATTTGAGGAAGAAATCATGTTTTCCTTTGTGGGAAATGGGTTTTTGTACAATATGGTTAGAATCCTTGTGGGGACATTATTGGAGGTAGGTGCGGGCAATACCCTGGTAGAAGAGATTCCTTTAATACTCGAAGTCAGGGACCGTAATCGTGCAGGAAAGACTGCACCTCCCCATGGACTGTATCTGTGGAAGGTCGATTATGATCCTGTTTTGAAATAGGATTATAGATAAGTTATTAAAAAAAATACTAAAACAACTAATCCTGGTGTAACATTCTCTTGACAATAGTCTGGGAACAAGATAATATAGCATATGGTATGTTATTAACCCCACGATAAGCCCCGGAAACTTATTGTGATTAGAAAATAAATACTACGGATTCATTAAATAGGAGGTTAAATCATGCGTACAACGTATATGGCTAAAGCCAATCAAATCGATCGTAAATGGTTCGTTGTAGATGCTGAAGGAAAAACTCTTGGACGTCTATCCAGTGAAGTTGCTTCAATTCTACGCGGAAAACACAAACCAACATTCACACCACATGTTGACACTGGTGATCATGTAATCATTCTTAATGCTTCAAAAATTGAATTAACTGGGAAAAAGTTAACGGACAAGATTTACTACCGTCACACGAATCACCCAGGTGGTTTAAAACAACGTACAGCATTAGAAATGCGTACAAATTACTCAGAGAAAATGTTAGAGCTTACTATCAAAGGTATGCTTCCAAAAGGTTCTCTAGGTCGTCAAATGTTCAAGAAATTGCATGTATATGCCGGAGCAGAGCATAAACATCAAGCACAACAACCTGAAGTTTACGAACTTCGTGGATAATTAATAAGAGGAGGTTATTATCTTGGCTCAAGTTCAATATTACGGAACTGGTCGTCGTAAGAGCTCAGTAGCTCGTGTACGTTTAGTACCAGGTAACGGAAACATTGTTATCAATGATCGTGAAGTAGAAGTTTATATCCCATTCGCAGCACTAAGAGAAGTAATTAAGCAACCACTAGTTGCAACTGAAACTCTTGGTAACTATGACGTTTTAGTAAACGTTAATGGTGGAGGCTATTCTGGTCAAGCTGGTGCGATCCGTCACGGAATCGCTCGTGCTTTACTACAAGCAGACCCTGAGTACCGCGGAACTCTAAAACGCGCTGGATTATTAACTCGTGACTCTCGTATGAAAGAGCGTAAAAAATACGGTCTTAAAGGTGCACGTCGCGCGCCACAATTCTCTAAGCGTTAATATACTTGGTATATCAATATATACCCTCTTTGCTCTTATTGGGCAAGGAGGGTATTTTTGTGTCTGAATATGGTATTGAATACCACTTGCTGAAATTTCATGTACTTCAGTAAAATCGATGGTATTCTGCACTGCGCTCGAGTAGCCGGAGACGGATTGAGCAGACCTTTATAATACGTATGCAGCATGAGTGCTACAGATTGAAACGACCATGTGCTCAGGCAGGAAATGGTTTGATAAGTAAGGCCCTTTATAAATCCATTCTTATCAGTCCTCAAAGTACTCCAATATATCTCCCGGCTGGCAGTCTAAAGCTTTGCATATCGCTGCTAAAGTGTTAAATCTGACCCCTTTTACTTTTCCCGTTTTTAACATGGATAGGTTTACATTGGTCACACCGACCTTATCCGACAACTCATTCAATGACATTTTTCTGTCCGCCATAACACGGTCTAATCGAACAATTATTTTCATATTTTCAACACCCTCAAATAAACATGTCGTTTTCAGATTTAATTGATATTCCCAACTTCAAAATATAGGAAATTCCTATCATGATAAGAGAGCCCAGCAGAAACTCTATGGGAAAGATTAAGACCACAATTTCCTGTGTGTACAGATTGTGAGGGTATAAATCAAGGAAGCCGCCGATGATGCTTATAACGACTTTTGCAACACCAAAATATAGAATGGTAGCGCTGAATTTACGGAATATTAACGCTATTTCCGAGTTAAATGGGGTTTCTTTGACTAAGATCATTTTCAATACTGAAATAAAACGATCTATTCCGATTAAAACTAGGAAGAACAAAGGTATGGTTAGGATGATCGTAAATTGATAGCTGGATATAGTCGGAATGGATATATTGGTCTTCCCAATTAGATGGACACTTGATAGTTTATATGGATTTCCTTTGAGAAGAAGGTTGTCTATATATGTCCATATACCTACTATGCAAAATAGAATTTTTGCTTTACTCAATAATGAAATTAACCGTTGCGTGCCGATCCTGTCGTCCCCCTCAAATTATAATATTTTCCATGGATTTATTTTACAATAAACTATTTTTAAAGTAAAACATTAAATAATATAAATTTTTCATTAAAAATTGTATTTAAATAATAAAAAGCCTCAAAAATCCTTGTGTGGCAATTGTTAGACTCCGATGAGTTCATTCCAGAATCAGGAACATACCTTTAAGATTAAATGTAAGCGTGTGTGATTCAGCATGAGCGTGTTCTGTAATTGCTTCCTACGTAGGATAGAATAATTTGTTAATGACTCGGCGGGACCTTAATGTAGTTTGGTGTCCCAGAAAGGTCAAAGTGACCCTTATGGCTTGATCAATTTGTTTAATGGAAAGGTTGAGAGGGACGGACCTCCATTTTTATCAAGTACTTGTACGTAAATCCTTTCATAGCAGGGAATTCTCACTTATTAAAGCGGTATTTGGAGGTCCGTCCCTCAAAAAATTGGTAACAGTTACTCGAATGAAGTGGTGTGTTAAGTAGGAAAATACGTTCAAAGGGGTGGATGATCTTTGAACGTTATTACAACTTTTAATACAAAGAGACGAGAAAAGCAGATTAAGACGGAAAGAACGTTGTTGAAAGAAATTTCGATAAAGATGCTGCAGGAGAGTGTCCGAAAGCATTTTGGATATATAAAGGTTCAAGGTGGGGTATTTATGCAGGAGGGGTTTGATGAGGCATGCTTTGATGTAGCGATTGAAGCTTATCTACTTGGTGGGAAGGTTAGTAAGTTTGGTTATTCCGGTGAAAATCCAGAGGTTGTGAAAAAGCGGTGTCATGATGAATTAAAGCATTTTATTGATACACTCTATAATTTCTGGCTGTATTGGTCTGAGATGGGAGTATCGAACCAAGTAGACGAATCCTTTTATTTCTGTTGTGAGCACTTTGTGGAAACATGGTGGTCAGAAGGATATGAGAAGGGTATCAAACGTCATAAACTACGCTTGAATTAATCATTTCAGTTCTAAAAAGGATTCTTGTCCCATATTTTTAGTAATGACAGCGGAGAAATTTCATCCGTGTTGAAACTGGAAGTAGGGGGACTGGAATGATTCAGAAACTAAAGATTGTCGGCATAATTTCTGCACTGGCCATTTTATTATTCATTATTCAATATAAGATTCTGGACAAGGATACGTGGGATTCATGGAATCTCCCCTTATCAGGTAAAATCATCTATATAGATCCGGGGCACGGGGGTCCGGACGGTGGGGCCGGAGATCAGGATGCTTTGGAGAAGGATATTGCTTTAAATGTTTCTCTGATGATAAGGGACTATCTCCAGGAACAAGGGGCTCTTGTGATCCTGACTCGGGAAAAGGACGAAGATCTCGCAGATGAAGGTACAAGGGGATACAGCCGTAGGAAAGTGGAGGATTTAAAGAAAAGACTAAACCTGATTAATGATTCTCAAGCCGATCTATTTCTAAGCATCCACCTGAATTCCATCCCTTCTGCAAAATGGAGTGGCGCCCAAACTTTTTACAACCCAAAATATGAAGAAAACAAAGCCTTAGCGAAAGCCATTCAAGGTGAACTGACGCGGAATTTAGAAAACACGACAAGGGAAGCAAAAGGTCTTCAAAATGTCTACATCCTAAAACATGCGAAAAAGTCAGGTGCTCTCGTGGAGATCGGTTTCTTATCCAACCCAGGTGAGCGGGCAAACCTCCTTAAAGAAGACTACCAGCAAAAGATTGCTGCCTCCGTTTACCAGGGAGTACTCAATTATTTAACAATGGATAAAGACAAAGAAAAAGCTGATGAGGAATAACCTCTCAGCTTTTATTTTTTTGGCATTTTTAAAAGAAAAACTTTATTATTCAACAAAAGCATTCAAAACCTTTTGAGCATTCATTAAACTAAGAATATGTTATACTGAAGGCAGTTGATTGAAAACGAATACATAGAAAAGGGTGGATATTCATGTTAACAGAACAACAAACACGCGAACTTTTATTTGGACTAAAAGATCCTTTTTTAAATAAAACATTAGAAGAAACAAATGGTGTTGTCGAAATTTCAGTAAAAGAAGAAAAGAATCATGTTAGTGTAAAGATTGCTATTGCGAAGACAGGTACGGGAGAGCAAATGCAATTCCAGCAAAAAATCGTTCAGGTTTTAAAGGATAACGGAGCGGAATCTGTAGGGATCCGGTTCACCGAGCTTCCAGAAGAAGAGCTTGAAAAGCATAGAGGAGCAGGCGGAGAAGGAACGGACTTATTATCCCCTGCAAGTAAGACAACCTTTATCGCGATTGCCAGCGGAAAAGGTGGCGTTGGGAAATCGACGGTTTCCGTAAACCTGGCTGTATCCTTGGCTCGTCAAGGTAAGAAGGTGGGACTTGTGGATGCCGACATTTATGGCTTTAGCGTTCCAGATATGATGGGAATCGTGAAGAGACCAGTCGTCCGTGGAGAAAGAATTATTCCAGTAGAACGTTTTGGTGTGAAAGTCATCTCGATGGGGTTCTTCGTAGAGGATAATGCTCCTGTTATTTGGAGAGGGCCGATGCTAGGGAAAATGCTAAATAACTTCTTCTCGGAAGTGGAATGGGGCGAGCTAGATTATTTACTACTTGACTTGCCACCAGGAACAGGGGATGTCGCTCTGGATCTTCATACCATGCTTCCGCATTGTAAGGAAATCATCGTTACCACTCCCCATCCTACAGCTGCATTCGTAGCGGCACGTGCAGGTGCCATGGCTCTTCAAACAGACCATGACATCCTTGGAGTGGTAGAGAACATGTCTTACTTTGAAAGTAAACTGACCGGTGAAAAAGAATTTGTATTCGGC
Organism: uncultured Bacillaceae bacterium; assembly: GCA_963787015.1. Taxonomy (GTDB): domain Bacteria; phylum Bacillota; class Bacilli; order Bacillales; family Bacillaceae_B; genus Rossellomorea. The sequence goes on along the minus strand of CAWBBM010000039.1, from coordinate 135,296 downwards.
CAAGGTGGCGGCGAGAAGCTGACCGAGGAGTTACGTACCGATTTACTGGGCAAGCTTCCACTTCAACAGCCGGACTGGAACGAAGAGGACTTTGCTCCTTCAATCTATGCTGAAGATCACCGTCTAGGTCAGATTTATGGCGAAATCGCTCATAAAGTGATTGAAAAACTATCTTAATTCAATCGAAAAAAGACAAATGCAGATCATCCTGCATTTGTCTTTTTTTTGAAGATGGTGTTGACTGAATGGAATAGGGGAGAACGTGATCGTGGTAATCGGTACTCTTGACTAGGCAACAGCCCTATTGGCCTCCACCGCTACCAGAGGTGCCAGAGTCACCTGAAGCCCCCTGTGTACCTCCAGACGATTCGCTGCCTCCACCGCCACTTTTGCCGCCGTCTTTCATTTCTCCGGCAGCCTTCATTAAAACATCCTGAAGCTTAGCTTTGAATAGAGGGCTTTCGAATGTTTCTGTAATGACTTTTTGCAGATACTCTTTGTATTCTTGGCTTTTTAATACTTCCGTAAGCTCTTTCTTAAATTCAGGATCCTTTAAAAGGTCCATCATCATTCCCTGATACTCAGGGTCCTTCATGAGATCTTTGAGTAATTTTTCGTTTCCATCCTTCATGCTCTTCGCCATGGATTCTGCGAATTTTGGATCCTCAAATGACTTTTTCCAGAATTCAGTCCCTTTTTTGGACGTTAATGTTTTGGAAATCGTATCGGTAACAACACTCTGGTCCATAATAAGTTCCGATTTCATTTTTTCATCAGACATGACGTCTTGGATGGCTTTCTTACCATCATCGGTCTTTAATATATCGACAACCATTTTCTTGGTTTCTTCATAATCCATTTTGCCACTGCCAGTATCCCCACCACCGCCACAAGCGGATAAAAGAACAATGGTCAGTAGAAAAAGCAAGGAATATTTTCTCATGGGTATGCTCCTTCCATACAAATTCCCTTACCTTTAATATGAGAAATAATGAAAAAAATATGCACAGGGATAACTGGAACCTAGATTTTTTAAACGTGCGTTGGTACAATCATAGGAGTGTATATTTTTTTATTTGGAGGAAAATAGTAGTGACCATCCGCAATTGGATTCGTTTATTTATTCATACGTTAGTGATCGGTGGAGCTGTGACTGGTGTGGCAGCCCTTCTCATTCGATGGGATCAGTTCGGGCCATACGTTCAAGACGGCAACGTGATTGGCATATTATCAAGCTTGCTTTGGTTCATTTTCGTGGGATTCACCTTCAGTGTCATCAGTCAGATGGGGTATTTTGCTTATTTGACTATCCATCAATTTGGAATGGGTATGTTTAAAAGCTTATGGAACCCGGTTCAACTGATACTGATCGTCCTTGTCCTGTTTGATTTGATTTATTTCAGGTTCAGAGCATTCGCAGTAGAAGGTGAGTCGTATACTCCCTATATTCTGTTGGGGATCGGGATCTTTGTGGTTGGATTACTCGTGGCCTATATGAAGAATCGACAATCAGACAATCAGACGAATACTTTTGTTTCTGCCCTGTTTTTTATGATTGTCGTTACGACACTTGAGTGGTTGCCAGTTTTACTGGTGAATTCGGTGGAGTGGCTATACCTTATGCTTCTTGCCTTACTATCGTGTAACGCTTTCCAGCTGTTGCGCCTTCCTAAGTACATAGAGAAGTCTCAAATGGAAAGACAACGAAAGCAGTCAACCAAGAGCTGAACAATAAAAGCCCGCTGATGAGAATTCCAACATCAGCGGGCTTTTATTATTGTATGAGGGAAGAGTTGGCTTCTCCATTGGAGATCATGTCTGAAACCGTAATGAAATTCCCCTTTCCTTTTAACTGTTTCACAATGGCTGGCAAAGCATCTTTCGTCTGTTTAGCTGAATCCGATGCGTGAAGAAGGATGATATCCCCTTTTTTGGCCTTCTTTATATTTTGAAGGATCTCTTCTACACCGGGATTAGTCCAATCTTTCGAGTCTACGCTCCAATGAACTACGGTTAGTCCAAGAGAATCTGCAACCTTCAATGTTTCTTTATCAAAGTGACCGGTTGGTACGCGTAATAATTTTACATCTTTCACATTTAACTTCTTAAAGACGGTATCGGCTTTCAGGATATCTTGTTTTATCTTATTCGGTTCCATCTCCGTATAGTCGGAATAGGCATAGCCGAGGTTTCCGATCTCATAGCCCTGCTTCACAATCTGCTCCACTAAGTCAGGATGTCTCTCCGCCCAGGCACCGGATATGAAAAAGGTAGCGGATCCCACATTCATTTTCTTCAATTCTTCAAGGATCGGTTTCGCTTTTTCATCCCCCCAGCCAATATTAAAGGTTACAGCCACGCCCTTTTCCCCTTTATAAATTGCCTTTGGACCATCCTTTGTACTAAAAACAGAAAGAGTCGAGAGGTTACTGCTATAAACGAACAATGCAGTAAAGAAAGAAATTACAATGATCAAACTGATTTGCTTCAGCTTCTTCGCATTTACCGTGTGAAACGTATTCACCATCTATCCCTCCGTTCAACCGTCTATCTCTATTAAAGATATGCATGTCCCCGTGAAAAATATCTATATGATAAAAAAATGATTATAAATTTCTTTTAATGGAAAAAACTACAAATACAAACATTAAGGGGTGACATACTTGCTGGGGTTAATGATGAATGAAAGAGAGAAACAAGAAATAGAGTATTTGCTGAAAAGAGAAATGGATGAAATCCTATTTGACCTAAAGGATTCTCGAATAGATCATATTGTTAAGAGAGCAATGGATGAAC
>CAWBBM010000039.1:52500-127500 GCA_963787015.1 uncultured Bacillaceae bacterium | reverse complement strand
TGTACCAGTTGTCTTGCCAAAGGCATCGCTGGGTAGCTATGTGCGGAAGGGATAAGTGCTGAAAGCATCTAAGCATGAAGCCCCCCTCGAGATGAGATTTCCCATCACGTAAGTGAGTAAGATCCCTAGAAGATGACTAGGTAGATAGGTCAGAGATGGAAGCATGGCGACATGTGGAGTTGACTGATACTAATCGATCGAGGACTTAACCACATGATAAAGCGGAGGCGGCTTGAACAGAGACGACAAGCATTTCTGGGCAATCAGATTGGGTGCCTTTTACCCTCAGCTGATTGAACTGAAATGACCTCGAGTCTCTAGCCGCCGGAGCTAGATTGCAACAACTGGTCGATATTCGGCTTTCTTGACATCAATTCTTTATCTAGTTTTCAGGGAATAAATTTTCATTTACCCCTTGAAATTCGTTCAAAATATTATATAATAATATTTGTCATTGTAAGCAATATGTCTGGTGATAATGGCGAAGAGGTCACACCCGTTCCCATGCCGAACACGGAAGTTAAGCTCTTCAGCGCCGATGGTAGTTGGGGGATCTCCCCCTGTGAGAGTAGGACGTCGCCAGGCAATATCATTCCGCAGTAGCTCAGTGGTAGAGCTATCGGCTGTTAACCGATCGGTCGCAAGTTCGAATCTTGCCTGCGGAGCCATTGCTTCCATAGCTCAGCAGGTAGAGTGCTTCCATGGTAAGGAAGAGGTCACCGGTTCGAGCCCGGTTGGAAGCTTTTATATTTTTTAAAAAAAGACTGGCCCATTGGTCAAGCGGTTAAGACACCGCCCTTTCACGGCGGTAACACGGGTTCGAATCCCGTATGGGTCACCAACGTTTTTTGCGAAAAGCAATTAATAATCTATTTACATATTGGAGGATTAGCTCAGCTGGGAGAGCATCTGCCTTACAAGCAGAGGGTCGGCGGTTCGATCCCGTCATCCTCCACCATGTTTTTTTACGAAAGTAAAATAAACTTCTATTATTTTGGTGAAATTGTTTGAAAATCATATATGCCGGTGTAGCTCAACTGGTAGAGCAACTGACTTGTAATCAGTAGGTTGGGGGTTCAAGTCCTCTTGCCGGCACCATTTTTTCAGCTGGAGGGGTAGCGAAGTGGCTAAACGCGGCGGACTGTAAATCCGCTCCTTCGGGTTCGGCAGTTCGAATCTGCCCCCCTCCACCATTTTGTATATTCAAGTGTAAAATGGACATCCTATAAATGTCCCTTTTTTATGCCATTAAAGATAGTATTGGGCTATAGCCAAGCGGTAAGGCATCGCACTTTGACTGCGACATGCGTTGGTTCGAATCCAGCTAGCCCAGCCATTTACGAGCCATTAGCTCAGTTGGTAGAGCATCTGACTTTTAATCAGAGGGTCGAAGGTTCGAATCCTTCATGGCTCATCACACATTTTCTCACATCGCAGGGTGTGAGAATTTCTTTATACTCCCTTTTCTTTGGGGCCTTAGCTCAGCTGGGAGAGCGCCTGCTTTGCACGCAGGAGGTCAGCGGTTCGATCCCGCTAGGCTCCACCAAAGATTTTTGCTTTAGCAAAATATCTATCATTTTACGAAAGTAAAATAAACTTCATTGGTTTTGCTTTAGCAAAATATCTTTCATTTTACGAAGCGTCAGCGAAGTAAAATAACCATACATACGACATGATTAAACCTTGAATCTTTTAGGAGATTTGAGGTTTTTTTGTTTTGGTTGATAAAGAAAATACAAGAATCAATCGATATTCCATCATTTTATGCCTTCACTCCTATAGCAGTTGCCTGAAACCCTCAGTTTTAATACCCTTTAAACAGGATATTTTCAATTTTGCCACTTTTATTTTCTAATTCTTTACTCTCACCTATTTTCAAAAAACAGATTTTATTTTTAAAACGATTATCCATCATCATCAAAAGTCATCCTACTACACCACCAGTAGGGGCCATCTACATAATCTTACACACACACCCATAAAAGCCTTCTGTTAACGCATATATATACACAATCTTGTCCGGTTGAGTCATCGGTCATAGTATGGATACAATAGAGGTAGATATATTTTGAATAGGGGGAATTTTTAATGAAGAAAAATATTTCAATTATCGGTGTGCCAATGGATTTAGGGCAAATGCGAAGAGGTGTAGATATGGGTCCTAGCGCAATACGTTACGCTGGTATCGTAGAGCGTCTTGAAGACCTGGGATATGATATCAAGGACCTGGGGGATATCGAAATTGGCCAGGCTGAGCGTATACATAATAATCCTGATACCAATTTACGAAATTTGAAAGCGGTTGCTGAAGCGAGTGAGAGATTGGCAGGTAAGGTGAATGATGTGATCGGAAGCGGGGATTTCCCATTGATCTTTGGCGGGGACCACAGTATTGCGATTGGGACGCTGGCTGGCGTTTCACCTCATTATGAGAACTTAGGGGTGATTTGGTATGATGCCCATGGTGATTTGAATACGGGAGATACCTCCCCTTCAGGAAATATCCATGGGATGCCGCTTGCTGTAAGCCTAGGCATCGGTCATGAGGAATTAACGAATATTGGACAAGATACACCTAAGATTAAGCCGGAAAATATCGTTATCATCGGCGCACGTTCATTGGATGAAGGTGAAAGGGAGTTAATTAAAGAAAAAGGCATTAAAGTATATACGATGCATGAAATCGATCGCCTCGGCATGACGAAGGTAATGGAAGAGTCGATTGACTATCTGAAGGATAGAACAGACGGCGTCCATTTATCACTTGATTTAGATGGGCTAGATCCAAGCGATGCACCTGGAGTCGGAACTCCCGTACTTGGGGGAATCAGCTACCGTGAGAGTCATCTGGCGATGGAGATGCTCGAGGAGTCAGGGATGATTACGTCTGCAGAGTTTGTAGAGGTTAACCCAATCCTTGATGAGAAGAATAAGACGGCTACGGTTGCTGTCGCATTGATGGGATCACTATTTGGAGAGAAATTACTATAATCAGCTACAAAAAAAGGCTGGAAACCTTTCAAGGTTTCCAGCCTTCATCTATATCTCTTCAATGGTGCTTGAACACTTGGTATTGATTTAACAGATCGTCAAGACGAGTACTCAAATCAACTACTTGCTCATCGGCAAAGGAAGATTTTAAAGCGAGTTCGACCATTTGGCGACGGCAGTCTTCAATTTGAAATAATAAATCATTCGTTCTTCCCCTCATTTCGAGATCCTCCCGCATAAAGAAATAATTAGTCCATTTATACCCCTTTTCTAATAAATGTAAACACACACCCTTGAAAATTTGTTAGGATAATAATATGAAAAAAATTGAAACCTTTTGATAGGGTATTGCGTATATAAATATAGCCGCATAGAGCGGAGGTTGTGAAATGGAAGCATTAGTGAACAAACGGATAAAACAAGTGTTGAAAGGTGATCAGAATGCCTTTGCAGAATTAGTCGAGCTTTATAAGGATAAAGTGTTTCAGATTTGCTACAGGATGCTCGGGAATCGCCATGAGGCAGAGGATATTGCTCAAGAGGCATTCATCAGGGCATTTGTGAATATTGAAACATTTAATCAGAAGCGGAAGTTTTCGACGTGGCTATTTCGAATAGCAACAAATCTTTGTATCGACAGAATACGGAAGAAGAAGCCGGATTATTTTCTAGACGCAGAGGTTGCCGGGACAGAAGGCTTAACCATGTACTCACAAGTGGCTGCTGATGTTCAGCTCCCGGAAGATGAGGTCGAGAATATGGAACTGCAGGAAACCATTCAATTGGAAATTTCAAAACTACCGGAGAAATATCGATCGGTCATTGTTTTAAAATACATTGAAGAGCTCCCACTTCAAGATATCAGCGAAATATTGGACTTACCTTTGGGAACGGTTAAAACACGGGTACATAGAGGGCGGGAAGCTCTCAGAAAACAATTACGATCACTGTAGAGAGGGTGAGTGAATATGAAGCCTTGTCCTGAAGAAATCATCGAGTATATGCACGATTATTTAGATGGAGATTTAAATAGAGAAACCGAGGAAGTGCTGAAACATCATTTGCAGGAGTGTAGCGAATGTCAACATCACTTCCATGAGCTGAAAAAAGCGATAGCGTTTGTACAGAGCACTTCTCATATTAGCGCTTCAACAGACTTTACGGATAAAGTCATGTCGAGATTACCGAAAGAGAAGAAGAAAGTTGGAGTCCAAAGATGGTTCCGCCATCACCCGTTACTGACGGCTGCAGCATTATTTTTATTCTTTATGACTGGAAGCTTTCTTACTTCCTGGAATGATGATCAGGACTTCTCCTTTACGAAAAATGCAAAATTAGTCGTAAAGGATCATACAGTGGTCGTTCCGGAAGGTGAAGTCGTGAATGGGGATCTGATGGTCCGGAACGGCGATGTGAAAATAGAAGGAAAAGTAACCGGGAATGTAACGGTTATAAACGGAAAGCAGTATTTGGCTTCTGCAGGTAGTGTGACAGGAGAAATCCATGAGATCGATGAAGCGTTTGAGTGGCTTTGGTACCAGATTAAAATAGGGGCTAAAGACACGTTGGACTGGGGAAATTCGCAACTTGATGAAAAGTAAGATAAAATAGAGGGGATGGAACAGAAGGTCCGTCCCTGAAGGGCTGACACTTTTGATTTTCGTGTCAGTTTTTTTATGCAAAAACGTGAGTTCATGAATAGAAAAGAAAGAATCATGAGGCCGTGGGTGTCTTTCATTTGAACGTGATAAAATGTGCTATAATTAGATCGTTACGAAAATGGAGAAGCCACACATGGCGGCTTACGCTTTCGATTAAGCTATTGGAGGATGTAATATGCCGTTTATCGATATTTTTTCGGATTACTCCGCGCTGGATTATGTCTCAGATATAGTAGATATCCTCGTGGTATGGTTTGTAATCTATAAACTGATCATGCTGATAAAAGGAACGAAAGCAGTACAATTATTAAAAGGTATTTTTGTCATCATCATTGTGAGGGGCCTTAGTAGCATCTTTGGACTCGATACGTTGGGCTGGATGATGGAACAAGCCCTCACTTGGGGATTCCTTGCGATTATTATCATCTTCCAACCAGAACTCCGCAGAGCCCTCGAACAGCTCGGCAGGGGGCGTCTGTTCTCAAGGACGGGCTTACAGGAAGAAGAAGAGCAGGAACAAATGATTGAATCCATGACAAAAGCAGTTAGCTATATGGCAAAGCGTCGGATCGGGGCTCTTCTGACACTTGAGAGAGAAACAGGTATGAGTGATTATATCGAAACAGGTATCCCACTCAATGCGAAAATCACGTCTCAATTGCTCATTAATATATTCATCCCAAATACACCTCTTCATGATGGAGCGGTGATTATACAGAAGAATCAAATTGCTGCTGCAGCCTGCTACCTTCCTTTGTCGGAAAGCCCTTTTATTTCAAAGGAACTGGGAACAAGGCATAGAGCGGCGCTTGGCGTGAGTGAAGTAACAGATAGTATCACGATCGTTGTATCTGAAGAAACGGGAGCTATCTCCATTACGAAAAATGGAGAGTTACATCGCGACCTCTCTCTGGAGCGCTTCAGAGAAATTATGACCTTAGAGCTCATTGGCGATAAGACGAATGCTTCCTCAACGAAATGGAGCTTTAGGGGGAAGAAAGAAAATGGATAAATTCATGGAAAGTCGATGGTTCATGCGTATTGTTGGACTTTTGTTAGCGTTTATTCTTTATCTCTCGGTTAACTTTGATGATATACAGAAGACGGCCAACAATAGTAACGGTAACTCGCAAAATGCGATTGAAACGATCCAGGATGTTCCGCTTGAAGTGTTCTATGATAGTGAGAATTTGGAAGTGTCTGGCTTGCCGGATACGGTGAATGTTACCGTGGAAGGGTCGAAAGCCATCGTGCAACAAGCCAAGACAGTAAAGGATTTTCAAGTGTATGTGGACTTAAATGATATCGGGATAGGTGAACACCAGGTCGAAATTCTGACTCAAAATATCTCTGATAAATTGGATGTGAAACTTGATCCTGATTTCGTCAATATATCGGTCCGGGAAAAAGTCACTGAAGAATTTACGATTGAACCAAAATTCAATGAAAGTATTCTTTCGAATGGATATGAAGCAGAAGGTCTTGCAGTCGATCCGAAAACAGTGAAAGTCACTGGTTCAAAAGATGAAGTTGACCGGGTTGCGTATGTAATAGCCACGCTAGATCTGGAAGAAGAAATCAATGAGAATGTAACAAGGGAAGCCCGGGTACAGGTGCTTGACAGGGAATACAATAAGTTGGATGTGCAAATCGACCCTGAAGTGGTGGATGTGACCGTTTCGGTTGTAAACCCGAGTAAGAGTGTACCTGTCACGATTAAGCAAAAGGGCAGCCTGCCAAAAGGAACGACTTTGGAATCAATTTCAGTGGAGCCAAAAGAGGCAACGATATTTGGCAGACAGGATGTATTGGACAAAGTGGAGGAATTGCTGGCAGAAGTCGATCTCTCTAAAGTAAAGAAAGATTCGACCATTACTGTACCCCTTTCCCTTCAAGAAGGCTTGAATAAAGTGGCTCCTGAGGCAGTGAAGGTCAAAGTTGATGTGAGTACAACCGAAGAGAAGAACTTATCAGGACTTGAAGTCACCCCTGAGGGACTCGCTGACGATTATGAATATACCATCATGACACCTGAAGGCGGTGTAGTCGATGTAGCACTGAAAGGTCAGAATGAAGAAGTGAATAAAGTGACGAAAGAAGACTTCTCGTTGGCACTCGACCTTTCAGGGCTTGAGCCTGGTGAACATGAGGTGGAAATAGATGCAGATGGTCCTGACAATATAGAATGGACCTTGTCTCACAAAACCGTAAAAATAGAAATTAAAGAAAAGAACACATCAGCATAAGAGCTGAAAAAGGAGAGAATGACGATGGGTAAGTATTTTGGAACTGATGGAGTAAGAGGTGTAGCGAATACGGAATTAACACCGGAATTAGCATTTAAGCTTGGACGATTCGGTGGTTATGTTCTGACAAAGGATGCTACGCGCCCCAAAATATTGATTGGACGAGATACTCGAATTTCCGGACATATGCTCGAAGGCGCGCTAGTAGCGGGACTTCTATCAATTGGTGCTGAAGTGATGCGATTAGGGGTTATCTCAACCCCAGGTGTGGCTTATTTAACAAAGGCGTTGGGAGCCCAGGCAGGGGTCATGATCTCCGCTTCCCATAATCCGGTTGGAGATAACGGTATTAAATTCTTCGGACCGGATGGCTTTAAATTATCGGATGCCCAGGAACATGAAATTGAAGATCTATTGGACCAATCGGTTGACGGGTTGCCTCGTCCAATCGGTGCCGATCTAGGTCAGGTAAGTGACTATTTCGAAGGCGGTCAGAAGTATCTGCAGTATTTAAAACAATCAGTTGACGAAGATTTCGATGGTTTACATATTGCGTTAGATTGTGCACACGGTGCTACATCAGCTCTTGCGACTCATCTGTTTGCTGATCTCGATGCAGACATCTCCACAATGGGGGCATCACCAAACGGATTAAACATCAATGAAGGCGTTGGATCGACTCACCCAGAAGCGCTTGCTGAAATGGTGAAGGAAAAGGGAGCAGACCTGGGACTTGCCTTTGATGGAGACGGAGATCGGATCATTGCCATTGATGAGCACGGAGAGATCGTCGATGGTGACCAGATCATGTACATCTGTGGGAAGTACCTAAAGTCACAAGGTCAATTAAAACAGTCGACAGTCGTGTCTACTGTCATGAGTAACCTTGGCTTCCACAAAGGACTTGAAGAGAACGGTATCCAAAGTATTCAGACGGCCGTCGGAGATCGCTATGTAGTAGAAGAAATGAAGAAACATGGCTATACATTGGGCGGTGAGCAATCCGGTCACATTATCTTCCTGGAGTACAATACAACCGGTGACGGATTGTTAACAGGAATCCAGCTTGCCAACATTATGAAGGTGACAGGTAAATCATTATCTGAACTAGCGGGAGAAATGCAGAAATTCCCGCAGAAGCTTGTGAATGTACGGGTGACAGACAAGCATCATGTAACAGATAATGAAACCGTTAAACATGTGATCCAAAAGGTTGAAGAAGAAATGAACGGAAATGGTCGCATCCTTGTTCGTCCTTCAGGAACTGAGCCATTGGTTCGTGTTATGGCAGAAGCGCCTACAGAAGAGCTTTGTGAGCGATATGTAAATGAAATTGTACAAGTCGTTGATCAGGAAATGGGTCTGAGAGAATAGCTGAATTTTTGTGCATAAGGGGTCAATACGTGCCCCTTGTGCATATTTAATTAGTAGAGTTTTTTTGAAAAAGCTCTATTTGTATGATTGTTGTCATGGTTGGAGAGCGGACCGTGCTAGGATTCGATTGGCATCAACGATTGTTTTCCGACAAAAGGCTCATAAAATCAAAATGAGGATCATATATCAGAATTCCGGCTCATAAATACCCAAAGCCGGCTTATAAATTAAAATAGTGGCTCAAAAGGGTGAAAAACGGCTCGTAAATCAAGGTTAAGATTAAGATGGATCGTCCACCAGGGCAATAGACCTGAAAAAACCTCTTTCAACTCGTTTAGGGAACCATGTATGCGTGCCAATTCACCAAATAGAGTAGAGAAATTACAGTTTTTATAAAAACAAGAATGAATCCCCAATCACCAAAGGGTTTAACATCCTTCTGTGTCGGGAACATGACAATGTGATAACAACTTATTGTTGATGTCAGATTTTTATTGACTCAAGGAAACGTGCTGGTGTATGATGATTTTGTTTTCATTTTTGAAATTTAATGGAAATGTGAGTCAAGAAGGAAAGGTGGATTGTGAGCAAGCAACCTATAAAGCGCCAGGACTAGGTGATAGATACGAAAAGGATCATCTAGTTGACGAGGTGGAGGTTTATCGAGTATTCGGCGGATGCCTCCCGGTTCGTACTGTCACCGAACCGAAAGTTTCATCCTTAAAACGTTAAGGCAACTTAATGCACAAAGGGAAGAAAAGAGTGACGAACGTAAATACTAATGACAAACAGAGGTAAGGGGGCAAGCCGCCCCAAAATGAGTCTTGCCCCCTTGCATGTTCAGGGAGGATATATTAATTATGTGTGGAATTGTTGGATATATTGGAAGTTCAGATACAAAGGAAATTTTGTTGAAAGGTCTTGAAAAACTTGAGTACCGCGGCTATGATTCTGCAGGTATTGCCGTTCAAAACGATGAAGGCATCCATGTGTTCAAAGAAAAGGGTCGTATTGCCGATCTTCGTGGAATCGTGGATGTGAGCGTATCAAGCAACACAGGAATCGGTCACACTCGCTGGGCTACCCACGGGGTACCGAGCCAAGTGAATGCTCACCCTCATCAAAGCAACTCAGGCCGCTTCACAATCGTTCATAATGGAGTAATCGAAAATTACTCTCAGCTTAAGCGTGAATATTTAACAGACGTAACGTTCAAAAGTGATACGGATACGGAAGTCATCGTTCAGCTTATTGAAAAGATTGTAGAAGAAGGAAACACGGTAGAAGAAGCTTTCCGTCAAACGTTAATGCTTCTTAAAGGCTCTTATGCCATTGCCCTTTTAGATAGTGAAAACGATGAAACGATCTATGTAGCGAAAAACAAAAGTCCACTGCTTGTCGGCCTTGGTGACGACTTCAATGTCGTAGCAAGTGATGCGATGGCCATGATTCAAGTAACGGACCAATATGTTGAGCTTATGGATAAAGAAATGGTTATCGTAACGAAAGAAAAAGTAGAAATTCAAAATTTGATCGGTGAAGTAATGGAACGTGCTCCTTACACGGCTGAAATCGATGCCAGTGATATTGAAAAAGGAACATACCCACACTACATGCTGAAAGAAATTGACGAGCAGCCACTAGTGGTGCGTAAAATCATTCAAGCTTACCAAAACGAGAACAACCAGCTTAACATCGATGAGCCAATCGTCGGTGCCATGAAGGACGCGGATCGTGTCTACATTATTGCATGTGGAACGAGCTACCACGCTGGTCTTGTTGGTAAGCAATTCATCGAGAAGAGTGCAGGGATCCCTGTTGAAGTTCATGTAGCAAGCGAGTTCAGCTACAATATGCCTTTACTTTCTAAGAAGCCATTGTTCATCTTCATTTCTCAAAGTGGTGAAACGGCAGACAGTCGTGCCGTACTTGTTCAAATCAAAGAGCTTGGACATAAATCATTAACGATCACAAACGTAGCAGGATCTACACTATCCCGTGAAGCGGATTACACATTGCTTCTTCATGCAGGACCCGAAATTGCTGTTGCTTCAACGAAAGCGTACACGGCTCAGCTGGCTGTACTTGCGATCTTGGCTCACGTTGCAGGGCAAGCGTGTGGAACCAACCAGGACTTCGATCTCATTCAAGAACTGGGTATCGTCGCCACTGCGATGGAAGCACTTTGTGATACGAAAGAAGAGTTTGAAGATATCGCCCGCGAATATCTATCAACGACGCGCAACTGTTTCTTCATCGGCCGTTCACTGGACTTCTTTGTAGGTCTGGAAGGTGCATTGAAGCTTAAAGAAATCTCTTACATCCAGGCAGAAGGATTTGCCGGAGGAGAGCTTAAACACGGTACAATTGCCCTTATCGAAGAAGGTACACCGATCGTTGCTCTTGCAACACAGGAAGAAGTAAACCTAGGCATCAGAGGAAATGTGAAAGAGGTAGTCGCTCGTGGAGCAAACCCTTGTATCATTTCCATGAAAGGCTTAGAAGACGAAGATGATCGCTTCGTCATCCCAGAGGTTAACCCATTGTTAACACCTCTTATCTCTGTCATCCCGTTACAATTAATTTCTTACTATGCTGCTCTGCACCGCGATTGTGATGTAGATAAGCCACGTAACTTGGCGAAGTCGGTTACGGTTGAGTAAGGGTTAAATAGATGAAAAAAAACCGGTTAAACCTCTATGGATTAACCGGTTTTTTTCTATCCATTTCCTATTCGACCGAGCACTTTCCTTTACCCAAACAAGCAAAACCCTTATAATCATACAAATAGATTCAGTTCTCTTCGTGCACCAGCGAATAAGAGTAACCTGCTGCTCCGGCAGTCCAGGTTACTTTTTTATTGGAAAGGGTACGATAAAAGAGAATGAAATACGGCGTAAAAGTAAGGGTATGATAAGTTATGAAGCATTTACATAGACAGCATATATGGCTGGGGAGGCTACTTGCTTCCGATCCCGGCAGAAAAAGATTTCAGCAGGCAGGTAAGGCGACGATCAGTTTAGTATCGGCTGTGTTTACAATGCTTTTCCTTTTGAAGTATTATCATCATCCCTCTATTACACCGGCCATTGTATCCGGTATGGTGGGGATGCTTGGGATTTTCGTGGTCATGGATGATACTACCGCTAAAAAGAAGGTTACGACACCGTTGATTGGTGTCACAGTAGCAATCGGGATAACACTGGGATCTGCCTTTGCTCATTACAGTCTCGTAGTGAATGGGTTACTTGTAGGGGTAATTTTTAGTGCATTTTACTTCTCTCGCTTTGCCATCCGCTATTTTTCCATGGGAATGGCAGGGTTTATGTCCATATATATATCTTCAATTTTACAGCTTGATGTGGCACACTTGGAATGGTTTTACCTTGGGATCGTCATTGGTGTGGTATATGCGTTCCTTTATAACTTCATTATCTTTAAGGATTCGGTCCATATGCTAAGGCGAAGCATGCGTTCGTTTCACATTCAATCTAACCTGACATTTACCATCTTGATGAAAATGATTGAAGATCCAGAAACGAGCAACAAACGAAGGAAGCTGTTGGACCGGAATGTAAGAAGGTTGAATGAGTATGCAAGAAGTGTAGCTGGTGATATCAATGAAAGTGATTTAAAGAAGCTTTGGCCAGGTATCGAGGCTTCCCAGCTGCGTCTATATGTCTTTGACACAGAAATGCTTATTCAGACGTTGACGGATTCTTTGAAGAGGCTGAAGGATTTGGAAGCGTTAGAGGTAAAGGAGCTCAGGCGCTTATTAGTTTGGGTTCTCTGTTCCCTTCGAGATGCCGAAGTATTGGCACAGGATTATGACCCCCGTTCCCTTGAAGAAGCGGAAACCGCAATCCAGGCTCTTCGCTTGCTATTATCAGAAGTACTCAATCAGGAAGAGAAGCCTGAAGGATGGGTTTATCTTCTAAGACGAATCGAGTCGATTGCGAATCATGTGCTAGAGGCAGCCATCACGATTCAAGAATCACTAAAGGTTTCAGAATACAAAGAGATACAAATAGAGAGCCCGAACGAGTCGGAGGATGAGGAAAAAGAGGATACTCAGGAAGAAACCAAGAACTTAACACCCGCTACCCGTAAAGCGATTCAGGCATTGGTAGCAGGTACGTTGGCGATTATTGTTGGAGAGTTGCTTGCACCTGCACAACCTTACTGGGTATTATTAACAACCTTTATTATCCAAATTGGAACAGAAACTGTCGGGAGAACGTATATTAAGGCTTTCCAACGGTCAATTGGGACGGTGATCGGAGCGATACTGGGATTCGGTGCTGCTGATCTCGTATCCGGCCATTCTCAGCTGGAAGTCATCCTTTTATTTGTCGTTTTGTTCCTGGCTTTTTATCTATTTCCTGTCTCCTATACGCTGATGAGTTTGTTCATTACAATGTTGATTGCATTCATGTATGACCTTCTGTTGGGTGGCATCAGCATGCAGTTAATGGGGGCACGTGTCATTGATACGATTGCGGGTGCAGTCATTGCACTGACGGTCTCGGCGTTCGTGTTTCCTAAGAAAACGAAAGACAAAGTGGCGGATAGCTTTGATGATTTCTTTGCTGACCTTAAAGGCTACGTTTCTTCTTATATTGGTACCTTTATCGTATTACAAGATAAGCCACTGACGGATCAGGCTTTCGATTTAGATCAGAAGCTGCAGGCAATGAAGGACGAGGCCCAGTCACTTCTGCAAAGACCCGGCTCTATGACGAGATCGGGAATCGGTCGTTGGATCACGGTGGTGACCGCCATTAATTATTATGCGAAACATTTGCTTGCGTCCTCTCATCGGAAGACCCCGGCGAAGGTTTCGGAAGAACTGCGTGATGCGATTCTTGAAACGGATGAGAAAATCACCCATAACATCGAAACATTACGGGAGCTGGTAAAAGGAAAAGATAGCAATCAGGTGATGTGGAGCCTGAGCGGGGAGAGGGAAAGAATCGAAACGCTTGCCCCGAGCTGGCGTCAATCACAGGTGGATCTTATCCATCACTTTTACTATATATGGAGAATCAATCAATCGATTGTGGCACTTGGTGAGGAAATGGGAGTTGAGGTGAAACAGGGGTAAGTCGGATATCGCTTTTGTGGGAGCCAAATCGGTTCGAAAATGGAAAATAGGTGACAACCTATCACTATCCGAGCAATAAAAGAAGCTAACAACCTATTTAATGGTCAGTTAGCTTCTTTTGTCTTCCATCTATTTAATTTCAGGGCCTGACACCTTATTTCTTAATAAATATCCACATTCCCACTGGAAACGGAAACATTGATCGTATATTTGCCTGACCCGGCCACTCCTGATATGTCTCCATCGTCTATCTTCTGATTCTGTAAAGGGAGATTGCAGGAAATGTCTCCACTGCTTGCATTCCCATTCAGTTTGAAGCTTGCGTCTTCCGGTAAATCCAGATTCACTCCCCCGGAGCTGACATCAAAGTTCAGATCACCCTTTAGGGCAGACATGGAGACCGTCAATTCCCCAGAGGATAAGTCTCCTTTTAAAGGACCTTCATAATTGGTTAATTTTACATCTCCGGAACTGATTTCCACGTTTCCTTCTTTTGTTGAGAGGGCATTTACGACCATGTCACCTGAAGATCCCTCATGCTCGAATACATTCGTCTCAAGGTTTGCAAGTTCCATATCCCCGGAACCCATTTCCACTTCTAATTTATCAAGCTTCAGTCTCTTAGCAATCGATTCTCCCGCCATAACCAGGTTGCCAGATCCAATGTCGATTCCCATATTCTGTTCATACTCTTCAGGAATGTACACGGTTACGTTTGATGTACGATTGAATCCGATCCATTCATACCATTTATGCTTGACCGCTACTTCGATTGTTCCCCCATGTTGCGTTAAAGTCAGGGTTCCCTTTCCTTCCATATCAACCTTGACTTCATTTTGGTCTGTGGGGATAACTTCCGTGTCGCTGCTTTCCATTTTTAAATCGATATGGTCAATCTTCTTCGTCACTTCGATCCGATCCCCTGACTGACTTTCTTTGGCAAATAAAGACGTATTGTCATTCAGAATGAAGTAGAGCGTCCCTACTGCCAGTAGAGCAATGATGACGGCAAATGCGTTTTTCATTTCAATCCCTCACTTTATTTTTTCCATTTTATAGTATTATTGTAATTCAGGTGAGGGGTCTCTGCAATGAGCCATAGGATTATTTTACAGTCAGACCAGAGGCGTAGTACGGAGAGCCTTAGAAGGAATAGGAATGATTGGTATAAGGAAAATAAAAGAATCGAGGGGTTACAGCTGGAGGGAAATATAAAAAGACCGGCCCAGTGGTGTTGGAGCCGGTCCACAACTTTACTTTCCCATAAACATTGGACTCCAATAAATCCATTTTAAGGGGATCCATCCTTCCAAGCTGAAAGGAATCGATTTATTTTGGTTGGGATTGGGTATACCGTACATGAGAGGTGGAGATTGATCAAAAAGCAACAACCATTATGTGAAAGGAGTGAATTTCATGAACCTTACCCCTATGCCCCCATCCTTTTACGAGCAGCCTACATTGGAGCTCGCTAAGGCATTGTTAGGCTGTGTGTTGGTGAAAGAGACGGAAGAGGGAGTTACCTCTGGTTTTATTGTAGAAACGGAAGCTTACTTAGGGCCAGAAGACAGAGCGGCCCACAGCTATGGAAATAGACGTACAAAACGGACGGAAGTGATGTTTCATGAAGCGGGGCGGGTTTATACATATGTCATGCATACTCACTGTTTGGTGAACGTAGTGAGTGGAGAGAAGGAGAAACCAGAAGCCATCCTGATTAGAGCGGTTGAGCCTCTTGAAGGGTTGGAGCTTATGGCGAACAGAAGAGAGGGACATGTGATGAAAAATTGGACAAGCGGCCCTGGGAAATTGACGAAAGCGTTAGGGATTACCATGGAGGATTATGGGGGAAGCTTCTTAGAGCCACCCTTAATGATCACTGAGGGGTATAAGCCCGAAAAGATTGTAGCAGGAAAACGGGTAGGAATTGATAATACAGGAGAAGCAAAGGATTACCCATGGCGATTTTGGATAAAAGATAGCCCTTATGTATCGAAATAAAGCTCTTATTTAAGAATTTTCTAATAAGTTGGATAAAATACACACCATAAGTACTAGATATGTGGTATATTTTTCTTATAAGATAAATATCTTCAGAAAATGACAATTCGAATGGGAGCTTTGAACCTAAATGATAGATGGGCGCTTACATTTAGGGGAGCTAGTAGCGCAACCGACCACATACGAACGCAAATAATGCGTTTTTGTGTGGTTTTTTTATAGAAAATGTCAAAAAATAAAGAGAGAGTATAGGGGTCCTATGAACATCTTTACTATTTTTCAAAATGACTTAATCTATCATGATTTTCAGCCTTTATATCAGATGGGTGAACATCGAACCCTCTATGCTTATGAGGGTTTGTTACGAAACAAGTATAACGAAAATCCAGAAAGTGTATTTCAATCGGCCATGAAAGCAAATATTCTGTATAAGCTTGATACCTTATCCATATCAAAAGCTCTGGAAAGCTTTTCAGAGAATGGCCTCAAGGACTGTAAGTTATTCCTGAATATTTATATTACGACGATCCTGCACCCCAGTTTTCACACTTATTTCTATAACCTCATGAAGAAGCATCCTGAAATAGTGGGCCGCCTTGTATTGGAAATCAATGAATCAAGTGCTGAGGAGCTGTGGCAAAATCCATTGTTAAAAAGCTCCCTTTCAGAGCTCAAACAATTTGGTGTGTGGTATGCCATCGATGATTTCGGGCAAGGAACGTCCTCTATCAAGAAATCCATTGAGTATGAACCTGAAATCATTAAACTTGACCGCTATTTTGCGATGAATTTGGCCCAAGATGCAAAGAAACAACGATTTCTTTCCTTTTTCAGTCAATTTTATGGTAAGGATACCGTGATTGTCTTAGAAGGAATTGAGACCAAACAGGATATGCAAGTCGCAAAGGACATCGGAATTACCATTGGCCAGGGCTTTTATTTAGGGAGGCCAAGTCAGTTATTGGCGTAAATGGGAAAGAGTGACTCAGAAACATAAGGAGTCACTCTTTTTTGTCATTCAATTGTCAGATTTGAAATAAAATTGAAAAAATTTAACATTTCCATTAAACTGAGGAAAAGGGAAAATAGGGGGAAAGGATAGATGAAATTTTTCATGTTTCCGATCAAGTTTATCTTCTACTATATTCTTGGTCTGATTGGGATCTTAGCCGTCAGTATAGCGCCCGAAGTATTCAGGGAAAAGGGTTTATACAATTTCGTAGGATACATAGAAGGGTTTATAAAGTTTATCTTTGTGTTTATGGATGGGGAAAGTTGGAGCTACTCTTACAAGGGGGTTACCGTCGATTTTCTGGACATTCTTTGGGGGCCTTATTTATATTCACTACAGATCATAGGTGGGGCTTTGGGCATTGGGCTTGGAATTGCCTTTATCCTTACCATTTTCACCGTGTTTTTACCACGACCGCTGACTTCGGTGCTTAAGAAAGTGTTAAACCTCTTTGAGGCTGTCCCGGATTTAATGGTCGCATTCATGCTCCAGCTTCTGATTGTCTACGTGTTTAAATATTTCGGTGTAGAACTCATGAACTTCACGGAGTTTGGGGAAGAAAAGGTATTTCTTGCTCCGATGATCACTCTATCCATCATCCCGATGATCTCATTTTTCCGTATTATGCTGTTCATCATGGAGGAAGAGTTGCTTAAGCCACATATTGAATTTGCCCAAAGTAAGGGGATGTCCAAAGGCAGGATTCTCTTTTCCCATGTCATGAAAAATATTTCACCGAGTCTTTTTTCTCATGGGAAGTTGATCATATGGGGAATGTTATCAAGTCTATTTATCATTGAAACGATTTTTAATATGAAAGGAATCACGTATTATATTGTTCATGATTTTCGACCAATGGTGATTGCCATCTCATTAATCATGATCTACACGCCTTTTTTCGTGGTATATCAAGGTGTTTACCTTTGGATTAATCACGAAAGTAGCGAGGATCACTCGAAATACAAGAAAGATAAAACAAAGTGGAATGAGTGGAAAATTTGGGGTTGGCTTTCTACTATTAGACGGCTATGGTGGCAGCATATGCACAATGGGAAGTTTGCCATCGGGTTTAGCGTGATCTTCATCATGATTGCGACTAGTTTCCTCTATTCATGGGTGAAGGAAGAACCGGTTAAACATATCAATTTCATGAAAAATGATGAGGGGAGAATCATTAGTGCACCTCCGCATAAACCCTTTGGAGAAATGATCTTGGGGTCGGATTTCTTTGGTTATAGCATCCTCGACCAACTCATCGTTGGGGCGAAGTATACCCTTTTGTTCGCTTTAGTCGTGGCGTCAATGAGGGTAGTCGGTGGATTCTATCTTGGAATCGTGTATCATTTTCACTTGAAAGAAACAAGGAAGAACTGGCTTGACCGCTTGGTGGATTCCATTCATTTTCTGCCCTTAAGTCTTATTGCTTATCTTCTGTTAAGGCCTGTACTATGGGGATTCCCGGTTCTTGGATGGGATCATTCCATGTTTGAACGATTAGTGTTTGAAGCTGTCGTCTTAACAATCCTAGTACTTCCACTAACGACAGTATTAATCGGAAATGAGCTTAAGCTATTGGGAAAACAGGATTTCGTCCTTTCTGCGAAGCTCCTTGGTGGAAGTAATAAGCACCTGCTCTGGACTCATCTTTTCCCTCATCTGGCTCCAAGATTGTTCATTATATGGGGACAGCAATTTATCCAAACCCTTCTAGTCCTTGTCCATCTGGGATTATTTCACCTCTTTTTGGGTGGTACCATTATCAAGGGCGGGTTGCTGCCAGATCCTCCGAAATCGGGAACATTTGAATGGTCGGGGTTGATCAGTTCCACGAAGGATTCACTTATGACAGGTAAGTATTGGATCGTCATTGCCCCTTTAGTGGCATTTATGATCGCAATCATTGCCATGCAGCTTATCGTTCAAGGTGTAAAGGAAATACAACAAACAAAAGTAGGGGTCCTTGTAAGCAATAAGCCAATAAAGAAGAAACAATCATTAGTAAAGAGAAAAACGTACAGTCCAGCGGTTGAGGACTTCAAATTAATACATCAGCACACCTTTAAAGGATAAGGAGATGCGATTATGAGAAGAAAGAGCCCTAAATTACCACTGACAGATGAGGAAAGATCAGCACTTCGTAAACAGAAAATCAAACTGGGGGATATCCATGATTCCCCACCCGAACATCTCAGTAATAAACTGGGTATTTCAATAGAAAGAGCACGTTACTTAGTCGGTATGTCCATCTTTCAACAAATCCCATCTATCGGACCGAATATGGCGCATAACGTCGTGGAAGATCTTGGGTACTACACCTATGAAGACATAAAGAAAGAAAAGGGAGAAGAACTCATTATCCTCTTAGAAAAAAAATACGGCGTCTGGATGGATCCCTGCGTAGAAGACTCACTCAGATGCGTCGTCCACCACGCAAACCACCCAACAAGCACCAAGAATTGGTGGGACTTCACCGCACAACGTAAAACCCACCGCCAAACACACGGTTACCCAAGCGACCGCCCCACCAAAGCCTGGGATCATTAGGGACGGACCTCGGAATTTCCAAGTCAGGAAGCGAAAACTCGCTTCCTGACTTTCTTTTTTGATGAAAAAAGAGGGACGGACCTCTTTCGTATATCCTCCCTGAAATGGACATCCTAAAGAAAAAAGGAGTGATGAGAGATGAGAGTCCTGTTTATTTGTATCGTTATGGTTTGTTCTTTTCAGTCATCAGTATCAGCTAGAAATATCCTTCCTCTCCCCGCCCATCATCATGAGCTCGCCATTGTGATCGATGATTTAGGAAATGATATGAAAGGAACAGAAGAAATTCTGAACCTTCCTGTCACGTTGACGATAGCAGTCATGCCTTTTCTGCCAACCACCCGTGAAGATGCTGAAAAAGCCCATCAAAAGGGTCATGAGGTCATTGTTCATCTCCCAATGGAACCGATGTCGGGGAAAGCGAGCTGGCTGGGACCCGGGGCGATTACCACCTCACTGTCAAATGCCGAAATCAGAAAGAGGGTAGAGCAGGCGATCGAGGAAGTACCGTATGCAGTAGGAGTCAATCATCATATGGGATCGAAGGCTACGGCAGATGAGCGGGTCATGAGGATCGTCCTCGACACATGCAAAGAGAAAGGATTATTCTACCTGGATAGTAAGACAACAGGAAAGAGCGTGATCCCAAGGCTATCGAAAGAATTAGGCGTTCCCTATCTTGAAAACGAATTATTCTTTGATGACGTCTACACCATTCAGCATATCGGGAAGCAAGCAAGACTTCTTTCAAGAGAATTAGACAATGATAACGCGACAATCGCCATCGGCCATGTGGGGATCACAGGAATCAAGGTAGCGACCATGTTAAAAGAGTTTCTGCCTCTCTATGAGAAAAAAGCGTCGATTGTCCCGCTGTCTGATCTTATTCCCGAATATCATCTGATTGATGAGAGTATGCCTTAATTGAACACAGTAAGCTCTTTATTTGTAATTCTTCTGTTAAACAGATGCTAAATTTTTTGTAAAAAGAAAACTCTCCATTATAATCAGTAGGTAAGAAGGAGATGATTCGAAATGGATTATGCAATTGTGACAGGAGCAACAAGAGGATTAGGCGAATCGATTGCCAAGCTCTATCTAGAAAAGGGCATAGGGGTCATGAATATATCCCGATCCGATAATGAACGGTTAATTAAACTAGCCGAGGAAAAAGATATACCGTATGAATTCTTTCCGTGCGACCTTTCTCAATCCGGACAAACGGAAGAGGTTTTCCGTGAAGTAGGGGAAAAGGCCTTTGCACATGAACCTGATAACGTATATGTTGTTCAAAATGCCGGGGTGGTGACACCAATCAATCCATCAGGTGAAGTGGAAAATCATGCACTTGAAACGAGTGTGAATGTGAATCTCCTATCTCCAATGATTGCGACGAATGAGATGTTAAAAGCAGCTCAAGGATCGGAATCAAAAATGATTATGATCAACATCAGTTCAGGAGCGGGAAGCCGTCCCGTTTATGGTTGGAGCACTTATTGCGCGACAAAGGCGGGAGTGAATATGCTGACAGAGACGGTTAATCTAGAGCTTTCCAAAAAGCATAGCCGCCATCAGGTCATTGCTTTCAGTCCCGGGGTGATGGATACGGATATGCAAGGTGAAATCCGATCGTCATCCAAGGAGGCCTTCGCTGACGTTGAATCCTTCCAGCGTTACAAAGAAGAAGGGATGCTGCGTAGTACGGAAACCGTCGCAGATGCCCTATTGAAGCTCGTAACGGAAAGCGACATCGAAAGTGGAAAGCTATATCATGTGAATGATTTATTATAAGATGCGAGCAGGTTCCTGTCAGGGGAATCTGCCTTTTTAGTGAGCAACACCGTTTGAGCAATCATCATGATGATTGATATCCACATTCGGCACAGTGAACGGTGAAGGTGGCCCATCACACTTGAAACCGTTTCAAGTCGCAAAGAAGAAGAGAGCAAAAATGACAATTTTTCATCATTCACACAGCAACCACATCAAAAAAAGAGAGACAATCCCCAAAGGAAGAGTCTCTCTAACATTCATGATTAAGATTGAACGGGATCAATCTTAGCTGTGGATTTTCGAGTGAATTTCGGCAAGGCAAACTGAATGGCAATCAGGCCGCAGATTGCAATCAGGATAGGGTAGAAGGCATATGGAATAATGCTGACAGGAGATATGCCTGCCACTTCAGCCACTAATAGTGCCTGTGCTCCGTAGGGGATTAGCCCTTGGACGGCGCAAGAGAAAATATCGAGGATACTCGCAGATTTACGGGCATCCACTCCATACTGATCACTAAGTGTTTTGGCAAGTGGCCCTGCAATAATAATCGAAATGGTATTATTGGCTGTACAGAGATTAGTGGAACTAACTAGCCCTGCGGTAGCAAGCTGTGCTCCCTGAGGAGACTTGATCTTGCGTGTGGCATGAAATAGGATAGCCTGAATTCCACCGTTATGACGAATCAGTTCAACGACACCACCGATGAGAATCGAAAGGATCACGATCTCTGCCATGCCTGTCATTCCATCGGCTACACTCCCGAAATAACTGGATGGCGTAAAGCTTCCATCAAGGAATCCGATGATCCCGGCCAGAAGAATTCCGCCAAACAGAACAGCGAACACGTTTAACCCTGCAAGAGCGGCAATAATGACGCCAAGGTAAGGCAGGATTTTAATCCAATTGAAGTCTTCCGCTCCGACAGATGATTGATTCCCCGTGGTAAGGACGAACAGAATCCCCATTGTGACAATGGCAGCAGGTAAGACTATAAAGAAGTTCACTTTAAATTTATCCTTCATCTCCGTTTTCTGTGTACGAACGGCTGCAATGGTCGTATCTGAAATAAATGATAAGTTATCCCCGAACATTGCTCCTCCAATGACGGTCGCCATCGCAAGGGGCATTGCAATATCTGTTCCTGAACTAATTCCCACCCCAATTGGCGCAAGAGCAGCAATCGTCCCCATTGATGTTCCCATGGATAACGAAATGAATGCAGCGATTATGAATAAGCCAACAATGACGAGATTACCAGGCAGCACCGACAGAGCAAAGTTGACGGTTGCATCAACGGCCCCCATCTTTTCAGCGACCCCTGAAAAGGCACCTGCTAATAAGAAGATGAAAACCATGATCATAATATCAGGGTGCCCGGCTCCTTTAGCAAATCTCTCAATTTTGGCGGTTAACGTTTCTTTGCGGTTCATCACTAAAGCTACAACCGCTGCAATAATAATGGATACGAGTACAGGAAATGCATAAAAGTCTCCTGAAATAATGCCTGCTCCTAGGAACAGAGAAACAAATATGATTAAGGGCAGTAATGCCAATAAATTTCCTTTTTCTTGATGCATACTAAACACTCCTTTGTGATCGTTCTTATGAAAGTATTGGAATAAATCAAATAAAAAAACCTCTTCCGACATAAGAAGAGGTTTCAATTGAACGAAACACTCCTCTTATCTTTCAAGCATTACGCTTGCTGGATGTGGCACAGCACTCTCAATGGAGTCCGCTGCCGAGACATCACAGGGCCAGTCCCTCCGTCTCTCTGGATAAGAAGAATATCGTATTTAGTTGATTTAAAATATACTTCCATACTTTAAAGGGTTTAATCGAAAAAGTCAAACTGAAAATTTTTCTGTTTATTCCACGCTGATATCCACTATGACGGGGTAGGTCTTTATCCATAATCAGGCAAATACTCATAGACAATTGCAGTTTCAAGGTCTACTATAAGATAGACAAAAACATCTTGGGGGATACGGTAGTGGAAAGAAATGTGCGAAATCAAATTTTTACGTTACAAGGTTTTTATTTATTAACCTTCTTCGGGGTTGGTAGTTTATATCCTTTACTCAGTGTGTATTTAAGTGAAAGTGTGGGCTTGAACGGCTATCAGATTGGAACGATTATGTCTGTCGGTCCGATTATGATGATCTTCTTCCAGCCCATATGGGGAATGGTGAGCGACACGACCAACCGTCCCACGGTGGTCCTGGGTTTAACCTCTTTAGTAGCTGGGGTCTTTGCACTCGGTTATTTGTTTATGGACTTTTACCTTGGTCTACTTATCGTGGCTGTTTTGGTAGCCATTTTCCAAAGTGCGATCATCCCCGTTTCAGATAGTATTAGTCTGAAGTATACAAGTAAAGTACGGTATAACTACGGAAATATCCGCCTATTCGGATCATTGGGATTTGGTATTGCTGTATTTATCATGGGTAGGCTCTCTGAAGGCTTCATCGGTCCAACAATCATTTTTTACTCTTTCTTTATCTGTTTAGTGTTATCCGGATTCCTCTCGTTTCGTTTTCCAAAAGAACGGGCGGCAGCAAAGCTTGATTTAAAAGCTGGGATGAAGGAATTATTCACAATGAAGAAGTTCCTGATCTTTCTGGCCGTTACATTTTTAGTATTCGGCCCCAACTTAGCAAACAATGTATATTTCGGGCTGTT
The DNA here is from genome assembly GCA_963787015.1 of uncultured Bacillaceae bacterium. Classification (GTDB taxonomy): domain Bacteria; phylum Bacillota; class Bacilli; order Bacillales; family Bacillaceae_B; genus Rossellomorea. The sequence continues at coordinate 104,109 of CAWBBM010000039.1, read as the reverse complement.
TGTTGAAGATTCAGGTGGCACGTATGCAGGGATCGGTCTTGCTTTCTTAATCGCTGTTCTATCGGAAGTTCCTTTCATGAGGATAGCAGGGGGATGGATTGATAAATTTGGTCTCTTGTCCGTGGCAGCGTTAGCAGGAGCGGCTTCTATGCTTCGCTGGCTCTTTTACTTTACCGAACCAAGTCTATGGATGGTCTACTCATCTGCAGTGATGCAAGGTCTTGCCATCGGATTATTCATTCCTGCAGGCTTGCGTTATATTAAAGAAATTACGCCGTCCCATATTACGGCAACCGCGGTTACCGTCTATTCAGCAATCGGAAACGGGTTGGGGAATTGGTTCAGTACCTTTGTAGGCGGTTTTATCTATGAAACGTACTCCATCTACACGGTATACTTATTCTTCGCAATCTTATCCCTTTTAGGTGTTTTCCTCTGCTTTGTTCTGATGAAGGAAGAAAAGAAGAATGCACTTGCCTATTAGGAAAATAGTATAAAGCGTCTAAAGAGAAAATTCTCTCTTAGGCGCTTTTTTTTAGATCATTGGGGAGGGAAGGTTACAATATTTTGAAAATTTAGAAGGGTTTTGTTAGTATGATGTGTAATGTTATGTAAAAGGAAATAATTAGTGGGTGATAACAGGATGAAGTTTACTTGGCTTTTCTTAATAGGTATTTTTCTTCTATTGACTGGTTGCACATCTGAACAACTGAGAATGAAAGAGCTGATGATAGAACCTTACGAGGTAAATAAACACGAAAAAGAGCTGATCAAGTTTACAGGGATTCAGGAAATTCAATATTTTGAGCTAGATGGGGAACTTGGAAAAGATGATGACCTTCAAAAAACAATAGAAGTATATGAACATGGTAAAAAAGTGAGCGATGAGCCTTTTTCAATGAATCAATTGGAGCATCATTTCAAGAATTCCCTTTTATCCTTTGGGTTTGAATCAGATAAAGAAGAGATCAAGTTTATTCATGGCAGTGAAGGTGGAACGTTTACCATGTTTGATGATTTCAAAGCTAGCGGCTATACATTTGGAAGCCTTCAGACAGAAAAGGTCACTTTAGAACACGATCAGCCCGTATACCTTTACGCGATTGCCGGAACGAATAAAGGTGAAATTTCAAGCGTCTCTCTCGACGATAAAGGTAAGCCGTCAGGGGGGATCCTGCAAGCAGACAAAGCGTTTGTATTTAAAGTCATGGTAACCAATCGGGCGTCTGAATAAAGACACCAAAAGGCGATGAGAACATCTTCGACAAAAAAAGTATCTGAAAAGGTTTGGACAATCTGAAATTGTGGTACAAAAAGGTAAGTCACTTATTGAAATTTTTGTTTAAACAAGTTAAAATAATATTATTAGAAAATTCTTTCAATTATAAATGTAATAAAGATAAAACCTACATTATTTAAAAAAGGGGATTTTATAATGGAAAATACATTCGTTTATTCAAAAGAAAATGCCAATCTGGGGGATACGATCCAGTTCAAAAGAAAAAAGCATGTCATCAACGGTGTGGTCACAACTCTTAGAGAGAATACCGTCATCGTGAAGATGGATAATCAATTTGCTAAGAAGCTCGATCTTCCGGATGATCAAACCGTGGTTGCACACAAAAATTATGTCGTAATCGAACGTGCTGAAAATGATACACAACCTGTATTCGTATATGATGGGTGGAATAGCGCATTAAAAGCCTGATTATTCGCCTTCAAAGAATAGGACCCTGAGACACCCACCATGCAAATGGAGAGTCGTCTCAGGGTCCTTATTACTGTATGCAATTTTAGAGGAGGTGCTTGCAACGCCTATTTTGTTTGGTTTGATTTCTCTACATACTCTCTCACCATTTCAGGAGTGACCAGCTTTCTTTGTGGAACTACCCCTTGGCGGGCAAGAGTATTGATTTCAGTTGTGACGTGGTTAATGCGATCCGTTGTAAACGGCTTTCCAGACGAACAAAGCTGTACCGCTTCATCGATCGCTTTTTCTCTTCGCTCATCCAATGCCATAAATTGCTGAACAAGTTGATTTTGTTTGTTGGAATGCTTGGAAATTTCTTTGTGAACACTCATGATTTCAATCCTCTCTATCTTTAACCCATTATTCTTCTATTATGCCTTTCTCGATATCCAATGGCAATGTCCAATGATTACTTCTATAAGATCGGTGACAATAGCCTTGAGATCGATTCCTTCACTTTAATCATCACGGGTCTTTCCAGATAATCGTCCAGCGTTAATTCTCTACTCTTCTCCATGTCATCCATAAACGCCGAGCTCAGTTCCATAGAAATCTCCTGATCATATAAGAAGGCGTTGACTTCAAAGTTCAGACGAAAGCTTCGCACATCAATATTGGCTGTGCCGACAGAAGAAATCTCTTCGTCTACGACAATGGTTTTCGCATGTATAAATCCATTCTCATAAATATAGATCTTCACTCCCGCTTTCAGCAACTCCCCAATATAGGAATACGTAGCCCAATAAACAAATAGATGATCAGGCTTATTTGGAATCATAATACGGACATCCACCCCCGTAAGGGAAGCGATGCGCAATGAATCAAGCAGACTGACATCCGGGATGAAATATGGGGTCTGTATATAGATGGATTTCTTAGCAGATGAAATCATTTTAATATAGCCGTTTTTAATCTGCTCCCATTCAGAGTCTGGGCCACATGTTACAATTTGTACCCCCGCTTGTCCAGTGAAGGCAGAGATAGGGAAGTACCGCAAGTCATAAGCAATTTTCTTAGACCGGCTTGCCTGATTCCAATCGAGAATGAATCGGGTTTGCATGGCAAGGGAAGAACTGCCCTCGATCCTCAGATGTGTATCACGCCAATAACCGAACTTAGGATTCAAACCTAAATATTCATCTCCAATGTTAAAGCCCCCCACATAACCGATCCTCCCGTCAATAATGACCAACTTTCGGTGGTTGCGGTAATTAAGGCGAAGGTTGACAAAAGGAATTTTCGAAGGGAAAAAGACCTCTACTTCCCCGCCGGCAGCGAGAAGTTCCTTAAAGAATCCTCTTCTTGTCCGGCGAGATCCCATTTCATCATATAAAACACGTATCTTTACACCTTGCCTTGCTTTCTCGGTGAGCTTCTCCAGGATTTTCTTACCTAAATGATCCTTTTTGAAAATATAGTATTGGATGTGAATATGGTCCGTTGCCGCGTCAAGGTCATCTAATAAGGAAGCGAACTTATCTTCTCCATGAGTAAACAAGGTGACGTCATTGTCCTGGGTCAATAGAGCATCATTATTCATCAGGTGCATATAAATAAGGTCCTGATAGCGGGAAGCCATCTCATTTTTAAACGGGAAGCGGTGTTCCTTAAGGGAATGTATCTGCTTTTGAATCAGATTTTCAATCCCGATCTTCTTCATGTCGTCCCAGTCGAATAATCGTTTTCTACTTAAGTTCTGACCAAAGACTAAATAAAGGATAAAGCCGAGTAACGGTATGAAAAAAAGAACCATCAGCCATGCCCATGTTGCTCCGACATCTTTCCGTTCCAGGAATATGATCACGGCGGCAAGGGCCAGGTTAAGAATAAACAATACTCCTAGAAGGGTGGATAGAATACTCATAAGTATGTAAGACTCCTTTAGCTAGCTTTCTATAAGTAGTATACCTGAGAATCGAATTGAAAAAAATGACAAAGAAGCTAACCACCGAATAGATAGGGGGTTAGCTTCTCTTTTTAAATGATCGTAAACATATAGCTAGAATACGATGAATTATTCATTTACTGCTTTTTTAAGATTCTCTTTTTCACGCATCGGCCAGCTTTCGACTCCTTTTAGACCAGGTATGTCGTCTGCGAAAAATACTGGATCCAGCCCTTGGCGGCGCTGTTCCATATAATTGTTTAAGGCTTTGAAAGCAATCGGTGCCAATATACCAATTGCGATAAGGTTCGTTAACGCCATCAGTGCCATGGAAAGATCAGCTAAGCTCCAGACAATATCCAGGCTTGCGACCGATCCGAAGATGACCATCCCTAAGGCAATGCAGCGATAGACTAATAGTCCGGTCTTGCTCTTGTTAATGAATGGAAGGTTCGCTTCCCCGTAATAATAACTACCAATGATGGAGCTAAAGGCGAATGTAAAGATTGCAATTGCCAGGAAGATCCCGGCCCATGAATTGAAGTGTTCGGACATGGCTGCCTGTGATAGTTCAATCCCTGTCAATCCTGATCCATATGCATCTGACGTCAGAATGATGAACGCCGTTGCAGAACATACGAGTAAAGTATCAAAGAATACACCAAGGGCTTGAATGAATCCTTGTTTAACAGGGTGGGAAACTGAAGCGGTAGCGGCGGCATTAGGTGCACTACCCATACCGGCTTCATTAGAGAATAGTCCACGCTTAACTCCATTCATAATCGCGGCACCAATCCCACCACCGACCACTTGTTCAAAGCCAAAGGCACTTTTGAAAATAAGTGCGATGACACCGGGCATTTCAGTAATATTCGTAATGACTACAAATAATGCCAATACAATATAAAATCCGGCCATGATTGGTACGATGAAAGATGAAAAGTTGGCTATACGTTTGACGCCACCAAATATAATAATGGCAGTCAAACCAGCTAAAACGATTCCAATTACAAATGTATTAATTCCAAATGAATTACTAAAAGCAGTTGCGATGGTGTTACTTTGCACCGCATTAAAGGTTGTCCCAAATGAAAGAATGATCGTTACAGCAAAAATCGAACTCATCCATGGTTTCCCCAGTTGCTTCTTCATATAGTAGCCGGGGCCGCCTTTAAATCCTATCTCATCTTTTTCTTTATAAATTTGGGCCAATGTACTTTCCACAAAGGCACTGGCTCCTCCTAGAATGGCTACAAGCCACATCCAGAAGACCGCTCCAGGTCCTCCAATTGCTAAGGCAATGGCGACTCCCGCTAAATTACCTGTACCAATTCGAGTACCTGCTCCGATAAAGAAAGCTTGCAATGAAGAGATCGATTTCTCGCCTTCAGACTCGACCACATCTTTGTCGCCTAAAAGCCTGATCATTTCACCCAAATGGCGAATTTGAACAAATTTAGATCCAATTGTGAAATATAAACCTAAAATGAGGAGGAGACCAATCAACACATATCCCCATAATATTGAATTTGCTCCACTGACTAAATTATTTAAAATGTCCATGTTAACCTCCTGTGAATTTTGTGTCGGTTATGTTAACATTATCTGAAAATTTCAAATAAAAGTCAAGTTATTATCTGAATATTAAAATTTTACCAGTTATTATTTTGAAAGTCGAACTATTTTATCATAGTAATAAAGGGTTTCTTTGCAGAGTGAGGTAGTAAGGAGTGATTAATAAAGTTATTTCGAAATAATTTACTTTGTTCTATTGAAATAACAAATATTCACCATGTCATGGCTAAATAGTCCACTGATCAAGTGAAAATCAATAAAAGGCACTACTATATGTACGAATCATTAGTAAAGAATAGATAGGGACCTATTGAAAGCTGCTCACAAAAAAATGCCACAGGATTCCATGGCAACATCATGATCTTCAATATCGATATAGAGGGATAAATGCGGGTGGATGATGACCGATTTGTTCAATAATAATTCCAAAATCCTAAAAAAAATAATAAAATACCTGTGATCATCGATATACCAAATACCATAAATAAGAAATCAAAAATGCTATCGGCGAAGACTCTTTTGCGGTTCTCACGTTTGAAATGACGAACTTCCTTTCTGTATGACCGTGCAGTACGACTCATACAAACCTCCTCCTCCTCAAACATTATTTGTATTAACACATATTCGTCACCCAAATAGAAAATCCTCCCTCAACATGAAAAAAATGACGACATAAACCTAACTACGTCACATACAGTCGAATCGAGGGACAGACCACTAGTGAAAGGCAAATACGAGGCTATCGCAAGGATAGCCTCGTATTTGCTGTAAGAAAGCTTTGAAGTCCGCACACGCGTCCTTTGTTAGCGGAGGTGATTTTGAGAGATTCCGCTGAGGGCGCTTCCGGCACTATGATCAGATTGCTGTTGTACTGCCAGATCCCCTAGAGCAAGCATCCCCACAAGCTGTCCGTTTTCTACGACCGGTAAACGGCGTATCTGATGCTGGGACATCTTGGCGGATGCTTCTTCGACAGAAGCATCCGGAGAAATGGTCACTACTTGCTGTGACATGACTTGAGAGACATTTCCTTGTGCACCCTGACTCAGTCCACGAGTAGCAATATCACGGTCTGTAATCATACCGACAACTTGTCCGTTTTCAACAACCGGAACGGAACCAACATTCATGGAACTCATCTTTGAAGCGATGCTCTCAAGTGAATCCCGGTTAGAAGCTACTTCCACATTTGTCGACATAATACCACGTACTTGCATGCAAAATTCCCCCTTGGTCATATTGGCAGTACACGTTTATTATTCGACAAATCCTTTGAACTATTCTTACGTTTGATTGCCATTTTTTTTAGCTTCAGTTTGTGGAGGCCACTATTCATTAGGGAGATTATAATGTTCACAATTTGGCTCAATAGAAGGAGAAAGTGGCCCGATAAACCTTTAAAGTGGCCCGATAAAAGATGAAAGTGGCCCAATAAACCTTTAAAGTGGCCCGATAAAAGTATGAAAGTGGCCCATAAAAGTCCAAAACTGGCCCAATAAAACGTCAAACCGATCCAAACAAAGTCCAGAATCGGTCCCTCAAAAGAGTATCTTATCTTCGGACCAATATGAGAGTCCAATATGTTTCGTAAGCGCCACCTTGAGCATATCCCACGCCAATATGTGTATAGGGCCTGGTGAGTATATGTTTTCGATGAACCGGACTCTCCATCCATTCCCGAACGACCTGCTCGGGGCTTGTTTGACCGGCCGCAATATTTTCAGCAGCCTCATTGAATTGAATATGAAAGGCGTTCATCATATCGGTTGGAGTCCCGTATGTCGGACTTTTGTGAGAGAAGTATCCAACATCCCTCATATTTCGGGACTTAGAGAAGGCAACCCTTGAAAGATCCGGATCAAGCTTGACGGGAGGCAGGCCGTTCTTTTGCCTTTCTATATTTGTTAATTCCATCATCCTGTTCTCGATAGATGTTGCTTCCGTGAACGAAGGGATGGTGATTTTTTGACTTGGATAGATTAAATCCGGATTTGATAAGTGGGGATTCGCTTCAATCAGTTCAGACAAATCAATCTGAAATCGTTTGGAAATGTTCCAAAGAGTATCTCCTTTTTTCACAAAATACATACTTTCAGCAGCTGCTTCAGGTAGAGACAATAGGCTAAAGACAAAGGACGACAGGACAATGAGGAGGAATCGTTTCGTTTTCATGTTTATAAATTGTGTAGTTTAAAACAAATTATTCTTTGGAAATGTCTAAAAATAGGATTATTGTTTCATTTTTAGGGAAAAGGAAAACCATATTAAAATAAGTGAAACCTTTTTAACGGTCAAACGTACAAATAGGTAACGATAATATAAAAAGAGGTGAATAACGTGGTAAAGGAGAACGATCGCTTTAAAAAAGTGATAACGAAATTGTCGAACGTCGGTGTGAATATTTCTAAAACGAAGTCAAGACGTGAAATTCTTCATTCACTAAAGCAGTATCAACCATTACCTAAGACGTTAACCCAAGACTCTTAACATTCAGTCATATAGAAACGTTGGACAGACATATTTCTCTTTTCCTCCCGATATACTAAGGTAGAGTGAAGAGGAGGGGTAGATATGGAGAGAATGATGTTTGATTTACAAGCATTAAAGGAAATCAGAAAGAAGGCAGATGAAATTTCATACTACTGTATGAGCCACGATCAACCCACAGATCCTCATCGTGTAAGCATGGCGTTAGATCAGGTGTGTCGTGCTCTTGCCATGTTTGCGGAAATGGAACTTCATCGGATGCAGAATCAACATATTCCTTATGATCCCCAAAGCTATATTAAGGGGCGTCTTGGAATTGCCTATCGATCTGTACTCCAAGTCCCTCAGGAAGATTCCACTACTGCATAGAAAAAGAGGTTGACCCAAGATTAGTGGGATGATGAGTCCCGACATCAACAGGAATAGAGAATAAGCGCTGAACGTATATGGACTGGTCCATTAAGGGTGAAATCAACTCATCGTTTTGGGTCAGCCTCTTTTTATTCGAATGGAATGATGTGAACTTCACGTTTATCAAGGGAAGGCTTGGCGCGTAGGCACGTCTGTAAAAACTTCTTCTGAAATTGTTCTTTATTACTTTATAAGTTAGGTGACGATATTCATGACAAAGTATTCGGATATACTGCTTGTGTGTAATGGGAAGGCAGGTCAGGGAACGTTAGAGGTATTATTGAAGGATGCAGTGCCTCCCCTGCTGGATATTTGCACAAATTTAATCATTCATAAGACGAAAGAGAAGGGCGATGCAGAAAGAACTTGCAGGGAGACAGGTAACAGGTATGAGCTCGTCGTGATCTTGGGCGGTGACGGGACGATCCATGAAGCCATTAACGGATTATCGTCCCTTGAAAATCGTCCGCTTGTCGGCATTCTTCCAGGAGGGACATGCAATGATTTTGCCCGTTCATTACATATCCCCATGAACATTGGACAAGCTGTGCAACTCATAACGGAACGTCCTATTGAAAAAGCAATCGACATCGTCAAAACGGACGAGAGGTATTTCAGTAACTTCTGGGGAACAGGCTTAATTTCTCAGACGAGCGATAATATTGATGTGGGCTCAAAGAGTGTCCTCGGTAAATTGAGCTATTATATAAGTGCTTTTCAATCGATTCAGGATTCACCTATTCTGAATGTGAAGGTCACTACAGAGACAGAGGTAGTGGAAGAAGAAGTGGTCATGCTTCTGGTGGCCAATGGGCGTTCAATAGGCTCCAACCCACTGCCGAACAGTATTGATATGGACGATGGTTTAATGGATATCTACGTGGTCAAAAAAAGTGGATTTCCGCTGTTAAAGGAATTCCTCGTCATCAGGAGTACAGGAAATATCAGCGAACAATATGAGGATATTATGCATATTCAAGCAAAAGAAGCCCATATTGAACTTGGTCAAAATGAAAAGCTCGATATGGACGGGGAACTGTATGAAGGAAGAAGGCAGTCGCTTCAAGTGTTACAGCAGCATCTCCGTTTTGTAGTGGGCGCTTCCGAATAATAAAAGAGGATTGGATACGTCGTATCCAATCCTCTTTTTATATCAAGGGGTGCGTTTTTTCTTTTTAACCACTAAGTAAACAAGATAAACGGCAACCAACACTCCACCGGCTCCCAGGGTAAGGAGTGTGAAGTTTTCCTCAATAAATGGTTTAGCCTTTGCTCCTAGTGTGAGGATAATCGCCCCTTCGAGAAAGAAACGAATTCCTCTACCAATAATCGACCAGATCACTAATACCCTGATCCTCACACCGGAAACACCGGCGAATATCGTGAAAATCTTATAAGGGACAGGCGTCAGTCCTGCGATGAGAAGAGCCATCGGTCCATATTTAGTAAAGTATTCTTCTACTTTCTGTATTCGTGGTTCAGAGAACAAACGTACAAGAATCGGTCGTCCAAGCTTTTTACCGATCAGCCAGCCGAAAAGGGATCCAATAACAGACGCAACGGTCGTATAGAGGGCATAAAGCAATGCGCTGCCCGGGTTGGCTATTGCTAATGGTATCAGTAGTACATCAGGTGGAATGGGGAAAAATGATGAATCGGCGAATGAAACAATAATGAGCCCCCATACACCATAATCCAGTAACCAAGCTTCAAAAGCGTGAAGTAGTTCAGACATAAGTTCAGCAATCTCCTTTATTCAAAAAGCGTCAAATTTCGATTTTAATAGAACATAAGAAAGTATATCACTTTTTATAAGGGGAGTCATGAATTATCCTGCTATAGTGAAACCATTTCATGGAAATTTCGTCTAATGTACAAAGGGGAGGATATTCGTGAAAATGGTGAGGATATTCATCTTTGCAATCTGTTTTCTACTATTTCTACCAATTGGGGCTATTGCTTGTAAATGTGAAGAGAAAAGCGATGAGGTTCATTTCAAGGAAGCCGATGCTGTCTTTGTGGGTGAGGTGGTGAAAGTGGATGATCATAAAGGCGTGGCAGCTGTGGGAGTGACTCGTACGTGGAAAGGATTGAAAGAGAGCAGCGTTTACATATATACAAACAAAACATCTTGCGGCTTTGACTTTATAGAAGGTCAAACATATCTCTTCTATGCCCAGAAACAAAAGGGGAAGTATACCGTTGGAGCATGTAGTGGATCAGTTGATATAAATGGTGCGAAGGAGGCGTTAACAAGTTTGGAGAAGGATCTCCCCCTTCTAAACCAGTCACCCTTCAGGAAATGAAAAGTGAAGCGGATTTAAAGAAGTGGGGAGTGATAGGCTTCGTTATTCTCTCCATTGGAATAGGAATGGTACTTATAGTGAAACTCGAAAAAAGCCTTAAACGAAAATAGTCTATTTCTCGGGAAATAGTGACAGAAATCTACATTTCCGAAGGGGATTTCATACCAAGTAAACGCAACCCTTCGGCAAGGACAATCCCGACAGCTTGAACCAGGGCAAGGCGGCTTGATTGGTGTGAGTCCTCGGAAATGATTTTTGTTTTACCGTAATAACGGTTAAAGCTTTGTGAGGTATCGATTAAATACTTGGCGACGACAGATGGAGCATAGTTCTGCCAAGCCTTTACAATAATCTCAGGGAATAATCGCAGCTGCTTTACTACTTCCCAACTTTCAGGATCGTCCAGCCCTTCGAACGTCAAAGAAGGAAGATCTCCTGCTTTTCTAAGGAGGGACTGTGTTCTGGCATACGTATATTGAATATAGGGTCCTGTTTCTCCCTCGAAAGTGAGCATATGGTCTAAAGAGAACTCAATATCGTTAAGACGGTCATTTTTCAGGTCATGAAAAATGATCGCTCCAACTCCAACATCCTGTGCAACTTCATCTGCATTCTTTAAGTTAGGGTTTTTCTGCTTAATATTTTCTTCCGCTATTTTTATAGCCTCTTGGAGCACTTCTTGAAGGAGGATGACTCTGCCTTTACGCGTGGACATCTTCTTTCCATCCTTTAAATAAAGGCCGAACGGTATATGTTTCATCTCATCTGCCCAGTCGTATCCAAGCTTTTTCAAAACGTTCATCACTTGCTTAAAGTGGATGGTCTGTTCCTGGCCCACAATATAAAGGGCCTCGTCAAAGTCATACTGACGCTTTCGATACAGGGCAGCTGCCAGGTCCCTGGTGGCATATAGGGTGGCCCCATCTGTTTTTTTAATCAGGCAAGGGGGTATGTTTTCTTCTTCCATTCTAACCACCTTAGCGCCTTGGGAGGTTTCGAGGAGATCCGCGTCCTGGAGAAGAGTCACGATTTCCTCCATCTTGTCATTGAAAAATGCTTCCCCATTATAGGAATCGAATTCTACTCCAAGTAAAGAGTAAATCGCTTTAAAGGCCTCGAGGGATTCGACTTTAAACCATTTCCAAAGCTCCGTCACTTCTTCATCTCCATCTTCCAGAAGCTTGAAGGCTCTTCTTCCATCTTCCTCGAGTGAAGAATCGATTTCAGCCTCCTGATGAAATTTCTTATATAGCACGAAAAGTTCTGCTATGGGGTTTGCTTTGACCTTTTCTGGATCTCCCCACTTTTTGAAAGCGACGATCAGTTTTCCGAATTGGGTACCCCAATCCCCGATATAGTTGATTTTTTCTGTGGAATAGCCGCATTTTTCAGCGATGGTCGCAATGGAATTTCCGATCACAGTTGAGCGAAGGTGTCCCATGGAGAAGGGCTTTGCAATATTAGGAGAAGACATGTCTAATACAATGGTTTTATTTTCACCGAACTGTTGAGCACCATACTCTTTCCCCTTTACTAAGATATCTGAAACAACTTCTTTCCCGATTTTTCCTCCATCGAAATAAATATTCACATAGGGCCCAATTGCTTCTACTTTAGTGAAGAAAGGAGAGGAAAGCTCACCTGCAAATTCACTGGCAATCACAGTAGGAGCTTTTTTAAGGGTTTTGGCCAACTGGAAACACGGGAAGGCCAAGTCTCCTAAATGCGTATGCTTTGGAGTTTCAATCAACTCATAGAGATCGTTCTCATTCCATTCCGTCAGGATCTGTGACTTTAACGCATCGGCTAGTATTGATTTCAAATCCATTTCCTTACACCTCCATTAATATGAACAACAAAAAAGCCCGCCTCTATATCACATAGAGACGAGCTTAGCTCGCGGTACCACTCTTATTCCCCCAAGGGGGCGCTCATTGTATAACGGGAGAACCCGGTTTTTCCCTACTGTTTTCAAGAAAAACTTCTCAGAAGTGCGTTTCATCCCGAGCTTCACACCAGGCTTCCACCACCCCCCGGCTCGCTATTGATTCACGTCAGCATTACTCTCTTCGTCATTGAATCATCCATATCTAATTACTATTATTTTACACATATTGGTGATGAATGCAACCAGTAATTAAGAATCTTCTGAAGAAAACATATACGTTTTATGATGAAACCTCATACTGAACACAAGTCCGAGTGCGAGCATATTCCCCATGAGGGAGCTACCCCCATAGCTAATGAACGGAAGGGGAATCCCGGTAATCGGTAATAATTGAATCGTCATTCCGATATTCTGAAATACATGGAAGGTAATCATGCTAATAATTCCTGCACATACATAGGCATTAAAGGGTTCTTTGGTGTCCAATGCTGTTTTGGTTAAATGGTAGATTAACAAGAAGTACAAGCTGATGACGACGCTTGCTCCAATAAATCCGTATTCTTCCCCGATCACACTGAAGATAAAGTCTGTATGGTTTTCCGGTATATATACTTCCCGGTCACTATACCCTTTTCCGAAAATCTGGCCGGAACCTATGGCGTTAAGGGAGTTGATCAAATGGAACCCTTCCAATTTCGCATAGTTATATGGGTCCAGCCAAGCATAAATACGACCAAATTGATAAGGTTTCACGTTTAAGTACTTTTCTAATAAATCCGGTGCCCAAATCACCAGTGAAAGGATACCGGCTCCGAGAACTCCTATGGAAGCATAGATCGGAACAATGAGCTTCCACGTAATTCCTGAAACAAGGATAATCCCAGTCATAATGGCTAGTATGACAAGTGATGTCCCTAAATCCGGTTGCTGCATAATAAAGGCTAGAGGAACAAGGGTGGTAAGGCCGATCTTAATCAATAACTGAAAGTCCGATTGAATGGTTTTACTTGGATTCAGTTCATGATGGTTCGTAATGACCCGTGCCAAGGCAAGGATGAGAAAGGTCTTCATGAACTCTGAAGGCTGTATAGAGCCGAGCGGGCCAAGCATGAACCAGCTTTTAGCGCCATTTCTATGAGGTGCGATGCTTTCTGGTGAAATTAATAAAAGAACGAGCAAGAAAATCCCCGCACCGTATATGTACCAAGCAAGACGCTTATACTGGTCAGAGTCCAGGAAGAGCGCGGCTCCGATAATAATTCCACCCACCACATACCAAAACGCCTGTCTGATCACAAAGTTTGTCATGTATTGCCCTGAGGTTTGGGCACTACTTATTCCCATTGCGCTCACAATAAAGAACAACATTAATAAAAAGAGAAGACCCCAATCGATCTTATCAGCAAATCGCTGGCGAGTTTCCATAATCTATTCACCTGAATTTCTAAAGATTTCACATACCTAGTCTAATAGAAATGAAGGGAAATTTCTACTGATGAGAGAGAAAATACCGAAGATCTCTCGATGAATGGAAGGCTGGAACTAGCATTTTTTGAAATAGGTTTAAAGAGAAAGCTTATTGGAGTAGGGTTTCATAGGAGTGGACTCAGATGACTTACCATTTATTACATGATTGTGATCGTTTCTTGTCATTTCATTTTAAGCAAGAAAACCGCTTATCAAGCGGAAGGAAACCGGTAAACTGAAAAAATACTGCCTGTAGTCCCGGAATATGACTATTTTCGACAATTACCTGCGACTTTTGTCATCATTTTGAAATGAAATAGAAAAGAACATGTACCTCATTTGTTTGCTAAAATAGAGAATAGAAAATGTGCACCGTGTTAATCAGATGGAGGGAATGGCCTTGAAGGCAAATAATCAAGTTAAAGATATCATCTATGTTCACAAGAATACGGATCGTCAGTATGTGGTTTCCTATGGAATCAATTTCAGCGAATTTGCATTGAATGCACGGAAACCCCTAAAGAACTTACTTCTAATTAAGCATCAGTATGAGCACGGCTCTTTCAATATACATACCCATATGGATTATGTGGAGCAGGATGAAATGAAGGAGATCTTGAATGACCGGGTTCAAGGATACGGGGACTTCTGCTGGATCGATTTTGAAGAAGAAGTGGGAGTCAATGAGTTGGACGGTCAGGAAATTGCCGAGCTTCTTTATATGGGCCACATCAAACAGCCATTAAACCCTCCTTTTTATTCAAAGTTAAACAATCGGTATGCCTATCTTTCCCATGATGATGGTTGGTTCAATAAGGTCTATTACCGGGATTTCGAGGACTTCTATCATATGCTTGGAGCGACGGTCTCAGGAAAGTTGAACACGGTTAAAGGCGGAAAAGGCCTATTTGGCATGAAGAAGGAGAAAGCCTACCCCTTCATCGGAAAAGAAGTCATCCATTCTTTCAAGGATAAATTAAAAGAAGGAATGGTCATTTCTTTAGAAAAAGCCATCGTAAGCAGAGGGAAAATCGAAATTCCAATATGGGTGATCGGGGATTATTACGACATGGATGAGATGGCAGAGGATTATAAGCGAATCTGCAAGTCCCCTGCCAACGGATTATTATCCTATGATCGCAAAATGAAAAGCTGGAGTGCATTACTTCGATGATAGGTGGCGGGTTGGTGCATTTACAGTTTCAGGATACACTCGTTCAGGCTGTATTTCTTACTCGATTGAATCGTTTTGTGTTAGAGTGTGAACTTCCAACAGGGACGAAAGAAAAGGTACACTTGCCTGACCCCGGCAGATTAAAAGATTTATTGGTCTCAGGAAGTCCAATCTGGCTACAGGAATCCACCGATCCCAAAAGGAAAACAAAATGGTCAGCGGTCATGACGTATGACCCCTCAGCCGATATATACGTTTCGCTGAATACTCACTATCCAAACCGTTTAGTACACGAAGCCTTACAGCTTGCGATGCTTGAGGAACTGAACGAATGGCAGTTGGAAAGAGCGGAGTTTAAGGTAGGCCGCTCACGATTCGACTTCTTACTCACCCATAAACAAAATGATCAAAAACTACTACTCGAAGTGAAAAGTGTCACTATGGTAGAGGACGGAATAGGTAAATTCCCCGATGCCGTCACGGCAAGAGGAGCTAGGCATGTAGAGGAATTGACCCATTTACAGGTAGACGGAAGCTATCAAACGGCTGTCATGTTCATTGCTCAGCGTACCGATTTGCACGGGATCACGTCGGCACCGGAAATCGATCCCCATTTTGCCAGTGTCATGGAAGATGCGGTTAGTAAGGGTGTGCGATTTTTCGGAAGAAGCTGCATGGTGACACCGGAACGTATCTCCCTAACTGGATCATTACCTGTTTACACCAAAAAAGGATTAATCATCACGGAGCGTGAAGATTAATCCTTTTTTTATACTTAGTCCACCTGTATTTCGGTCGCTGCTTTATAGTTCTCTTCCCCCTTGGCTGTTAACCAGACGGTCAATGTATACATACCGCTTTCGACCTTTGGAAGAACCACTTTCTGAGAAAATTCTTCTCCCTGTTTGATCGTGATTTCCTGTATCGCCTGGGTATACATTTTTTTCTTTGAATCCTTATAAACGACCTCACCCTTTTGATTTCGAAGTTCGAAATCAATGGTCTGTCCGGATGAGAACACAAAGGTCTTCTCCTGTTCTGTCTGGTTTTTCACTGTATATACATAGATATTCTGCCCGCCTGAGTCCTGTTTCGTTAGTGAAGGTTCCATTTTGCCTGCAACAATCCCTTTCTGTACAGAAACCTCTTCTGACGCATCTGTCTGTTTCTCCACATCGGTCTGTTCTTCGGCCTTTTCATCAGCCTTCCCACAGCCCGCTATTCCCACCATAAAAATGATACATACGATGATCAATCGCAACATGTTGATCCCACCTCCTTACCATATTAGACAGAATTCAAAGAAAAAGGTTACAAGCCTTAACGGATATGGGCACGATGACTTATAACAATGTGTAGGATGAGTTTTTTTCCTCCCGGTATAGTCATAGATTTACATATGTAAGGCAGATTACTTTTTTATATCCTAAGGTTCAGTACAATTGAATTATACGAATGATAGTTGCTTACACCCATTTTGCTACAATGAAGTTCATTTTATGTGTAAGCAACGTTCCTTTAACGGATTTGAAAGATCTTTTTTAACCATTCAATTGCAGCAATGAATACGAATAGACTTTTTATAAAAGGCTCTTTTTGTAAACTTTGTTGCTATTTTAGGTAGCGAGTGCTAGTTGATTTCCGCTGCAGGTGCTCGCTTTCCGCGGGGCGTGAGCCTTAGCCTCCTCGGGCTTTGCCCTGCGGGGTCTCAACTTTCCCGCAATTCCCGCAGGAGTCGAGCACCTGCAGCGGAAATCAACTTTCTAAGCATGGAGGACTAATCTACTACCATACACGGCTAGAAAACATCATTTTTCAACGTATGCAGTGGTAGATTTTAGCTTGAATAGTAAAATACTATTTCATTCTTTTTTTTAACTAGTAAGCTCTGTCACGATATCTCATTTAGATGGTGAGGGGAACGGCGTAGACTCCTGCGGGTATCGGGCGTGCCGAGACCCCGCAGCGAATGCGAGGAGGCTTGGCCGTTCGTCCGCTGGAAAGCGAAGCCGTTCCCCTCACCATCTACCGCACTCACTCATAGACAGAGCCTAGGCAGCTCCTATGTTAGAAAACAACAATCTTTCCGAAAAGAGCCTTATAAAAATAGCAAAGGAGCAATGTGTATGAAAAAATGGTTAGCTATTATAAGTATTATTTCCTTATTAGTAGTATCTGCTTGTGGGCCTTCAAATGCAACTGATAATGAGGGCATCCCTGATGGAGATTGGGAGAAGATCACATCGAAAGCGAAGGATACTAAAGTGAACATGTTTATGTGGGGCGGGGACGATGGAATCAATCGATATGTCGACGAGGTGGTTGCTCCCATGTTGAAAGAAAAGAACGATATTGAATTAAACCGAGTCCCTTTAGACACCGCAGAAATTCTCCAGAAGCTTCAAACAGAGAAACGGGCAGGAAAAGAGGATGGGACGATTGATATCGTCTGGATTAATGGAGAAAACTTTAAAAACGCAAAAGAAAATGATTTGTTGGCAGGTTCCTTTACTGAAAAGCTTCCGAATTATACGAAATATTACGATACAGAAAGTGAGGCATTTCAATACGATTTCGGTACGGAAACAGAAGGCTATGAAGCCCCTTGGGGAAAGGTTCAATTTACTTTCTTCTATAATGGGGATAAAGTGAAGAATCCTCCAACGAGCTTCGAAGATTTAAAAGGGTTTATCAAAGAGAATCCTGGTAAATTCACCTATCCTAATCCCGCTGATTTCACCGGGAATGCCTTTCTTAGACATCTCCTGTATGCAAAAACCGATTCGGATTTAGCTCAATCAACATTTGATGAAGGAAAAGCAGAGGAAATGGGGAAGGAAGTCTGGACCGAGTTAAATGATCTGAAGCCGTACCTGTGGAGGGAAGGAGCGACGTATCCTTCCACATTGACCGATCTTGATAAGCTCTATAGTCAAGAAGAGGTTTGGATGACAATGGGATACAATGAAGCAAGAGCGGAACATTTGATCAAAGATGGTGTGTTTCCAGATAGCACAAAGTCGTTCCTATTGCAGGATGTCGGATCGATCGGCAACACTCATTTCCTTTCGATCCCATTCAATAGTCCCAATAAAGAAGGAGCTATGGTTGCCATCAATGAGTTTCTATCCCCTGAAGCCCAGTATGAGAAAGTAAAGCCTGATTATTGGGGAGAAAGTTCACCTATTTCCTACGAAAAACTGGATGACGAATGGAAAAAGAAGTTTATGAGCATCGACCGTGGTGAGAGTGTATTAGAGGCATCTGTCCTAGAAGAAAATTTCATTGGAGAGCTTGATGCTGCCTACGTGAAATGGTTAAAGGAGAGTTGGAACCGTGAAGTGGCTGAAAGTCAATAAGGCACTTCTCCTTCTTCCCGCCATCCTCTTTTTCATCCTAATTCCGGGACTTGGAATCATACTTGCGGTCCTTGAAAGTGTTAGGGACGGGGAGGAGATCACATTCCGGCATTATCTGGATTTGTTTGAACAGAATCGGTTTAACACATCCGTTTTATTCAGCTTTACCGTAACGATCATTTCAACCATCCTGGCATTGATTATCGGCTTAGGAATCGTTAAGGCATTCGCGCCATTGCTACAGGAAAATAAAAATAAGCTTCTCGTCTGGATTCCAATGGTGGTGCCACATTTCGTGTGGGCTTATCTCGTTTATTTACTCTTTAATCAAAGCGGCTTTTTCTCCAACATCCTTGGAAGAGCCGGGTGGATTGAAGGGCGGAGTCAGTTTCCGATTCTGGTTCAGGACCGGCATGGAGTCGGGATTATATTGACTTATGTCTGGAAGGAAGTCCCCTTCGTCACCCTGATGCTATTACCGGTGTACGCGACGATTTCAAAAAGGTATAAAGAAGTCGCTTCTTTATTAGGGGCAGGTTCCTATAAAGCATTCTGGGTAGCGGAGTGGCCATTTCTGCTCCCAGTCCTGATCGAAACAGGGGCGATACTATTTGCCTTCATTTTTACAGCCTTTGAAGTGCCTCAGTTATTGGGAGTGACGTCACCACAGATGCTTGCGATCCTTGCGTATGACTGGTTTTACAGCGGAAGTTGGAGTGACCGCCCATTCGCGTTTGCCTCCCTGGTCCTAGTGGGTCTAGGAATCGGGTTTGTCATGTGGTTCATTCTATATTTCACAAACAAAAAACGAATGCACATCACAAAAGGGATTCGGAATTAGAGGTGTTAATATGAGAAAATCGTTATTCTACAGCATATCCCTTCTCTTCTTTGTTTTTCCGCTTTTATTTTTAGTATATAAGAGCTTTTTCGGGGTTTGGATTTGGGGAAATCCTGCTCCAGTAGAACCGAGTTTGCGAGCGTGGAAGCTGCTCATGAAGGAAGGGGAGTTCCTGGACTCGATTGGAGTATCCATATGGATTGCCATTGTCGTACTGGCTTTCAATCTGCTGATTGGTCTAACAGCGGGGAAAGTGTTTTCCTTTACATCTTTCAGAGGTAAATCAATGATGGAAGCCCTCTTGTTGCTCCCGCTATTTCTCCCTGTCCTGGTTGTTGCAATCGGCCTTCATATTACGTTCATACGATATGGCCTTTCAGATCACTGGACTGGAGTGGCCCTTGTTCATTTGGTGCCAACGATACCGTATAGTATCAAAATGTTTAAATCAGGATATGAGCGGATCGGGACAAAATTAATGGAACAATCCACCATACTCGGGGGCAATGCTTTTCAACGCTTTTATCATATTGAATTGCCGTTGCTTCTTCCAAGCATTCGCAGTGTATTATTTCTCACCATTGTCATCAGCTTGAGTCAATATGTCCTTACAGCGATTATCGGCGGTGGGAATGTCGTGACATTGGCGATGGTCTTTTATCCTTTTACCAACACGGCGGATGAAGCGGTAATGGCAGCATTCTCCCTCGTATTCGCACTCATTCCCATCATAATATACATCATCTTGGAAGGGTGTTTGAAATTCATACTCCCTTATCAGCACCTAGGCGGGAGGAAGTTGCATTGAGTTCATATATCGAAATCAATCAAGTATCGAAAACATTTAAGGAAAAAGAGATTTTAACGAACGTCACCTTCTCTCTGAAAAAAGGGGAAATTCTCTCGGTAGTCGGGGCCTCCGGTTCTGGGAAGTCCACCTTTCTTCGCATTCTAGCTGGGCTAGAGTCCGCTACAACGGGGGAAATGATGATCGATGGGAAGGATATTTCATCCATAAAGCCCCAGAATCGACCGATTGGGATGGTCTTTCAACAGCCTTTGCTATTCCCTCATATGAATGTCCTTGAAAATGTCATGTACGGGTTAGAGATGAGGAAAAGCAAAGGTGAGAATAAGAAGAAGGCAAAGGACTATATTGAAAGAGTCGATCTTGGTGGAGTCATGTATCATTATCCTTCTGAGCTTTCAGGCGGACAGCAGCAAAGGGTTTCCCTCATTCGTTCCCTCATCTTGAATCCGAAGCTATTGCTGTTAGATGAACCTTTCAGCAGTCTTGACCTAAAGCTAAGGAAAGAGCTGAGACAATGGATGCGGACGATGCTGAAAGAAGAAGAAACCACAGTGCTATTTGTGACCCATGACCGGGATGAAGCATATGAGATGGGAGATCAGATAGGGGTATTGAATGAAGGAAGCTTCCTTCAAATCGCCCCTCCGGAGGAAATCTATTATCGTCCCCGCTCTCCATTTGTCGCTTCTTTCATGAGTGATGGGCTCGTTCTTAACCAGCAGCAATTCATTCACGCATCCCATCTCGGCGTGTGCTCCACTGGTCAAAATCTTCCCTTCCCATATTGGAAGGGAACCGTGCTCCAAAAATTATTCGTAGCAGGAACCAATATCTATGAAGTATGGGTAGAAGAACTGAACCAAAAGCTGAATCTACCACTTGAAATGGACTCATCTAACGAAACGATTTGGCTTTATGGGATGGAAGAGAACATTCAAACGTTTCAGAAAGAGGTATAGGAGGGAAGAATGATGAAGAAGAAGGAAATCGGTAAGATTTTGCTATTCATTGCTAGTTTACTGCTCCTCACATGGCTTAGCCGAAATTTCTTTCATGTGAAGCCACATGATATCAGGGATTGGATTGTATCATTCGGCATTTGGGCACCGATTGTTTTTGTTGTTGCCTATACCATCCGTCCATTGATCCTCTTTCCTGCTTCCATCCTGTCCTTGGCCGCAGGTCTTGCCTTCGGTGCATGGGAAGGATTCATTTATATTATTCTCGGAGCCTTGGGAGGCGCAACGGTTGCCTATTATGCAGCAAACTTTCTGGGAGCGAAACTGGTAAGGAAACCATCTCCCCGCATGCTGAAGATACGGAAGAAGATGGAGGAGAACGGATTCATTTATGTCCTCCTATTACGGCTTGTCCCTTTTTTGAACTTCGATCTCATCAGTTATCTTGCGGGAATGGGGAAAGTACGATACATTCCGTTCATTACCGCCACTGCCATCGGTATTTTACCGGGAGCGTTTGGGTATGTCTTTCTGGGGTCAAGCTTGGTAGGAGAAGATCGAACGAATTTATATATAGCAATCGCATTTTTCTTATGTATGATTATCCTCCCATTCATTTTTAAAAAGAAGATGAAAAGCTGGTTGGGATTATCGAGTAAAGATGAGAAGTAAAGGATGGGAAACACATGTTAGACACGCATGCCCGTAAGTGGGTGCAGCCAAGTATTGAAGGAACGGCCAGGCATTTCCTGAAAAGAGGACTATCAGCCAATCAAGTGACGGTGACCGCATTTCTAGTAGGTTCGGCGACTGGTCTTGTGTACTACCTTGGGTTTCCGATAGTAGCTGTTCTCTTATTATGGCTATCCGGCTTCTTGGACGCGGTCGATGGTACCATGGCCCGACTCACCAAACCATCTCCATTCGGAACGGTCATGGATGTGACCTTTGACCGGATTGTCGAGATCAGTGTCATCCTGGGAGTTGCCCTCTTACATCCGGACATCATGTGGGCTCTCCTGTTACTGAGTGTCTCGATCATCATTTCCATGACGATCTTCCTGACGGTCGGCGCCGTCTCAGAGAAACAAGGAATGAAATCCTTTTTCTATCAGGCAGGACTTGCTGAAAGGACAGAAGGCTTCATTCTATTTAGCGTCATGATGCTACTACCATCCATCGTCCTGTGGACCACCTTAGTCTTTTTTGTTGTGGAATTGTACACGGGCTTACAGCGATTCTTAGAAGCGAAACGATTACTTTCATAAGGAGAGATAAAGATGAATCAATACGATTTGATTGTAATAGGAGGCGGAGCCGGCGGACTGACCGTCGCGTCCGGAGCCGCTTCCCTTGGAGCAAAAGTGGCACTCATCGAAAAAAGCGGCTTACTTGGCGGAGACTGCCTTCACTTTGGCTGCGTACCGTCCAAAGCCTTTATCGAATCGGCGAGGGAAGTGGCAACGATTCGGAGAAGCACAGATTATGGTTTTGAAACAAAAGGCTCTGTTGATATGAAAAAGGTAAGGGAGAGAGTACAAGATGCCATCTCTCATATTCAAGAGCATGATGATCCCGACCGCTTCCTCCAATTAGGAGTCGATATCTACTTCGGAGGAGCAGAGTTTCTGGATTCCCACACCATTCTAGTGGAAAAAGAGGACCGGATCTCCGGGAAGAGAATTGTCGTGGCCACAGGATCAGGTCCCCTCATCCCTGAAATCGAAGGCATAGAAGACGTCGAATACTACACGAATGAAACGGTATTTGAAGTAGATGAGCTGCCACGTCGAGTCATCTTCATAGGTGGCGGTCCCATCGGTTTAGAGCTTGCGCAAGCATTTTCTCATTTAGGATCAGAAGCCGTTGTTATTGAAAAGCATGATGAGATCCTCGTGAAAGAAGATAAAGAAATCCGGGAAATGGCAACAGGTTTATTGGAAAAGGATATTCAGTTCCTGTATGGAGCGGAAATCAAGCGGGTATCACAGCATGATGGCCAGAAAGTGGTTCATTATGTGCAAGAAGGTGAAGAGCATTCTGTCGAGGGAGACCTATTATTCCTGGCAACCGGTCGCAAGCCTGGTACAGAATCGTTAAACCTGTCTGCTGCCGGAGTGGAAGTGGACGACCGGGGCTTCATTAATGTCAATGATGAACTGAGAACGAACCATAATCATATTTTCGCCATCGGAGACGTCAATGGCCGCTACCCGTTCACCCACGGAGCAGGCATGGAAGGAAAACTCGTCGTTCAAAATGCCGTATTCGGATTAAAACGAAAAGTGTCATACAACAAACTACCTTGGACAACCTATACGACACCGGAAGTCTTTCATATCGGAATGACCGAGGAAGAAGCACAGGAACAAGGATTAGATTATAAAGTTTATAAGAAGATGTTAGACGAAGTCGATCGCTTCGTCGCGGATCACCGTACAGAAGGAATGGTGAAAATCATCACAGATTCAAGCGGCAAAATCCTCGGTGCCCACGCAATTGGTTCCGGTGCCGGTGACTGGATGCAACCTGTCATATTCGCGATGGAAAAAGGGAGCAAAATCGGTGCCCTCTCCAATATGGTCTACCCATACCCGAATCACGCAGCTGCCGTCCAGCAGACAGCGGATCTGTATTGGAGAGAAAAGCTGTTTGATGGCGTGCTGCCGGTAATTAGTAAGAAGTATGTGGAGTTGTTTAGGTAAGGTGTTGCAAGGAGCGCGACTGCTGGGAGGCGGTTGCGTTTTTTTGGTGTGGGGGTGAGATGGGTGTGATGGTGTTGGTGTGTGGTGATGGTGTTGGTGATGGTGTTCACAATTTGGCCCAATGAATGGTGAAAGTGGCCCAATGATACCCGGAAGTGGCCCAATAAATGCTAAAAGTGGCCCGATAAACGTAGAAAGTGGCCCAATAAACTACCAAACAACACAAACGACACATTATATTTGGAAAAATAAAGGGTTTTTCAAGCAAATGTCGAATAGATTAAGTATCAAAACAAAGGAGTTGATAAATTGAACGTAAAAAAAAGGGAGATTCCACGGAGAATCTTAATGAATGAAGCCTTAGTAGAAAGACTGCTGCCAACTCATGCCATATGGCAAATCGTAAAGACAGATTTAGCCAAACGAAAAGCCGGTTACAGAGGAGAATTACAACTGGACTATCACCTGAAGTTGATATCTGAAGATAAGAATATACTCATCCTTCATGATCTTCGCCTCGAAATAGATGGTCGTTATTTTCAAATCGATACCCTCATCTTAACCCCACAAGTCTTCCTCATTTTAGAAGTCAAAAACATAGCTGGAATTTATATATTAGATTCGAAATTCGACCAAGCCATTCGAAAGCTTGAGGATAAAGAAGAAGCATTCGGTCATCCTGTTACCCAGGTTGAGCGCCAGAAGAAACAATTGGTCCGTTGGTTCGGAAAAATGAAGATACCCTCCATCCCAATCGCAACGTTAGTTGTCATGACGAATCGATCCACAGTACTAGATACCGCTTCTCCTCATGAGAAATACAATAATGTGATCAGGGTGGAAAATGTAGAAGCATGGATTCTATCTCTGCTTTCACGTCATCAAAACGAGCATATTCCTATGAAACAAGTAAAGAAGATCTCCAGCTTATTAGTGAAAAAGCACACACCCCATATAGCTTTTCCTGAAGGTGTATATGGGATTTCCCGAAGTGAGATATTATCAGGGGTACATTGTGCGGAATGCCGCCACCTTCCTATGATCAGGAGATATGCTCACTGGGAATGTGAGAAATGTGGTGGAAAATCAAAAGATGGCCATTTATCAGCCCTCAGGGACTATTCGCTATTAATCTCTCACCAAATTACCAACAAACAGGTAAGGACATTTCTCCACCTGGAATCGAGAAAGATTGCCTATAAAATCCTTCGCTCCATAAATCTCTCCTCAACCGGTATAACCAACAACAAATCCTACCACCTCAATCCCCATACCTTCGAATAAACCGCACATCAATCCAATTCTTCAACCTCCAAGCCCAACCACTGACCAATGAAAACGATCCGAAGTTTAAGAACCCTTGTTTATTTCCGATCGACATAATCGCAAGATAGCGCTTCTGTGGTTCAAAGGGAATGATTCTTCCACTGGCTACTGCTCCGAGAAGATTCTTCCATAGAACAGGGCCTTGTCTTACCGCTGTCACCCCGTTTTTCGGGAGCTCGGGGAAATCTTTCAAGGTGGCACAGTCTCCGGTTCCAAATACGTTGGGATATGCGACGGATTGAAGGTAGCTGTTGACCAGGAGAAAGCCTTTATCGTCTGTCGGTAATATGCTGCTCCCGAATAGGGGAGGTGCTTTGGGCCCACCGAGGAAAATCACTTCGTCGTAGTCAAGGATTTCACCTTTATCTGTATGTACTTGAGTACCATCTACTTTATCCACACGTCCTTGATGAAGGGTGATTCCTTTTGAAAGAGCAACGTCCTTCATTTTTTTAGAAGAATGCGCGCCGGCTTTCTCTAAAAGGGGTGAGGAATGAACGACTGTGATGGAGTGGTTCTCAAACCTATGATCCACCTTCCAGGCCTTCAACGATAGAGCCATTTCAACGCTTGCCGCACCTCCCCCGATAAAGACGGTTTTCTTACTCTGATGCAGTTTTTCGATTTGTTCAGGGAAAAGATAGTTTGGTTTGATGGGAAGATTGTTCTCGTGTAAGCCTTCAATATCCAATGAATCATTACGGGATCCGATGTCGAAGGAAACGAAATCGTAGGTGAAGATGTCCCCTTTGTCTGTGAGAAGATGTTGTTGATCAGGGTCAATCGAAAGAACAGTACTTTCAACAAATTCACAACCGGACCCTGCGCACATGTCCTCTAAATCGATCCGGGTTTCTTCCAATGAATACATTCCTTCTGTGTAACCGGAAAACATCCCTGAATAGTATTGATGACGGGAAGGGGAAATGAGAATCCATTTCACGCTTTCATCCTGATATTGTTTGTGTTTTTTTAAGCAGTACAGGTGGCTATGACCGCCACCGACTAAGATGATCGTTTTCATCGTGAAACTCCTTTTAGAGAGAGCGTTTTTCTTCCCATTCTTCCCGAATCATGCCCATCCGGATCGAGTCGTAGTAGACGCCGTTGTAGTACCGGCATTTGCGCATTCGACCTTCGAGCTGCATCCCGATTTTCTCAGCTGCCTTCATCATCCGTTCGTTTCCAGACCACGTCGTGATGCCGACCCGGCCGATGTCCTTAGTTTCAAAGAGGTGGTCGACCCAGAGTGTTAACGCTTCAGTACCGTATCCACCGTTCCAGTAGGCGGGATCATAGATGATAATCCCTGCTTCAAGCCATCTAGTGGGTTCGTAGTCCCAATAAAAACTAACGGTACCGATGATGGTTCCGTCTACTTCAATGATCCGCTGAAATTCATCGTTCTGACTCTTATTTCTTTTAGAGGTTTCGATATACTCTTGTCGGGGGACCCATTTATGTTCAAAATAAGGGGCGTCCCAATTCTTCCATTCAGGAGAAGGTTCCCCATAAATGAAGTCCCAAAGAGTGGGAAGATCTCTTTCTTCTATTTTTCTTAGTGTTACACGTTGACTAGTCAATTTCAATTCATGAGCACTCCTTTAATATGTTACTATTTCCATTATACAGAAAATAACATTAATGGGGGTGGGATTACGTTCATAAAATGATCAGAAAGAGTGATAGGATGAAACGCATCACGGTAATCGGAAGCAGTTCAATGGACTTGGTGGTCACCTCAGAGAAACGGCCCCTTGCAGGTGAAACGGTATTAGGGGAAACTTTTAAAACAGTGCCGGGAGGAAAGGGTGCGAATCAGGCAGTTGCCGCCGCCCGCCTCGGAGCAGAAGTGTATATGGTCGGATGCGTCGGAACCGACCATTATGGAACAGAGATTATGGAAAACCTTAAAGGAAATGGTGGAAGGGGAGAGCGGTACAGCTCATATTGTGCTGGCTGAAGAAGACAATAGTATTATTGTCGTTCAAGGGGCGAATGCCCATCTCACTCTGGAAGTCGTGAGGAAAGCTGAAGGCTTGATTGCAGACACCACCCTCGTCTTGATTCAACAGGAAATTCCTGAAGAAACAGTGGCCTATGTGAGTAAGATTTGCCAACATCACGGCATACCACTCATGTTGAACCCGGCACCTGCCCGTGAAGTGGATAAGGAAATCATCGATGCGGTAGCATATCTTACGCCAAACGAGCATGAAGCGTCTATTCTATTTTCAGGAATAGAAGCGAAAGACGCTCTCAAGGCGTATCCTCATAAACTCTTTATTACTGAGGGAAAAAGGGGTGTCCGCTACTTCGACGGGGAACAGGAAGTGGGTGTCCCGACGTATCCCGTACAAGTGGTAGATACAACCGGGGCGGGGGATACATTTAACGCAGCCTTTGCAGTAGCCCTTTCGGAAGGGAAGACCACGAAGGAAAGCCTGGGCTTTGCAAATCGTGCCGCATCCATCTCTGTCACCAAATTCGGTGCCGAAGGGGGCATGCCCACGCGAGAAGAAGTGGAAAGAGCCCTTCAACAAAAATGAGGTCCGTCCCTCAATTTGAGGGACGGACCTTTATAGACTAGCTGGCTTTTACTTTCGTTACGGGGACTTTCTTTTCTTGGGTCAGTTTGTCCACGATTGATGTGATCGCTCCGTCTCCTGTCACGTTACATGCTGTTCCGAAGCTGTCCTGTGCTAGGTATAGAGCAATCATGAGGGAGGTCATCGTTGGTCCGAATCCGAGCATGGTTTCGAGTAACCCAAGCGCAGCCATGACCGCGCCCCCTGGAACCCCTGGCGCTGCGATCATCGTGATGCCAAGCATCAGAATGAAAGGGAAGAGCTGAGTGAACTGAAGTGCTTCCCCTTGAATGAACATGACCGCCATGGCACAGCTGACAAGTGTGATGGTGCTACCAGATAGATGAATCGTTGCAAGGAGCGGGACGGAGAAGTCAGCAATCCGTTCTCTGGCACCGATTTTCTTAGAACGCTCAAGCGTCACAGGAATCGTAGACGCAGAAGACTGTGTGCCTAAGGCTGTGAAATAAGCGGGAAGCATGCCTTTCATCATAGCAATGGGATTTTGTTTTCTCAATGTACCAGCAGCTGTATATTGTATGGCTAAAAAGACTACATGTAAGAGAATGATCATAACAAATACTTTAGCGAATACTGACATGATGGCACTTACTTGTCCACCTTGTGTCATGTTGGCGAAAATACCAAGGATATGAACCGGTAAGAGAGGAATGATGATTTTCTCAATCACAAGTTCAACGATGTTTCTAAATTCATTCATGCCTTTTTGAAGAGTATCCCCTTTAATGGCGGCCATTCCAAGTCCAATAGTGAAAGCAATTAGCAATGCTGACATGACGCCCATGATAGGAGGCATGTCCACGGTGAAGAACCCTTTGAGAAGAGCTTCTTCCGGATTTTCAAATGATTGGGAAGTTTGATTTGCGAGTAAAGTTGGGTAAATAGACTTCGCAACCGTAAAGGCGAGTAGGCCGGCGAGTACCGTCGAACCATATGCGAGAGCTGTAGTTAAACCAAGCAGTTTGCCTGCTCCTTTGCCCATGGATCCTATTCCCGGCGCAATAAATCCGATGATGATTAATGGAATCGCGAATCCGAGGAAGTTGCCGAATAATCCATTGAACGTGGCGAAGATTTTCACGAACCATTCCGGGGCAAATGCTCCGATGATAATACCTAACACGATTCCTAATATGATTTTAGGTAATAAACCAAGCTTTCTCATCTGGGTGTCCTCCTTGGAAATACAAATGTTTTTAATAGGAGGATTATACACCTTGTAGAATAATTTTTTAATAGCTTTTTAAATAGGCGAAATTTTAAGTGTATTCAGAATAATGATGGTAACTTCCTATCGCAGACTAGTTTTCACTTGCATACATATATATTGGGCGTTTCTGAAATGCCATTTGGATTAAGACAAATGTGGTGATTTTTATTTTCCATATGAATCATTCTTTCCCTTTCTGATGAAAGTGATAAAATAGAAACATCTATTGTTAATATTGGAGGTAACTTATTCATGAAAACGAAGTTATGCTTGTTGTACGGCGGTAAATCTGCTGAACACAATGTATCCCTGCAAACAGCCAAGGCCGTAATCGGTGCCCTGGACTTAAATAAATATGAAATCCATCCTATTTTCATCTCATTGGAAGGCGGTTGGATAAAGGGTCCACAACTGACCGCTCCCGTTGAAGATGTGAAAGCATTACAGTTCCAAGACGGAGAAGAAATTGCCCCGAATGCATTGAGTACCTCCATCGCCCCTTCAGATTCTGAAGGATACGACATGGTTTTCCCATTGCTTCACGGACCGAATGGGGAAGACGGAACCGTTCAGGGAATGCTCGAACTATTGAATCTGCCGTATGTAGGAAATGGTGTTCTTGCCTCATCTGCAGGAATGGATAAAGTCATCATGAAGAATTTATTTGCACAAGCAGGTATTCCGCAAGTCAATTACACGTGGTTCATCCGCAGTACTTGGCAAGGAAACCAGGAAGCGGCATATAAGCAGGTAGAAGAAGAAATCGGTTATCCTTGCTTTGTAAAGCCTGCGAACTTGGGGTCTTCGGTTGGAATTAGCAAATGTACTTCTCGTGAAGAACTGAAGAGCGCCTTCTCTGAAGCATTCCAGTTCGACCGTAAGATCATCATTGAAGAAGGCGTGAAGGCCCGTGAAATCGAACTTGGCGTACTGGGGAATGATCAGCCTGAATGCTCGGTGCCCGGTGAAATCGTACCGAAAAAGGATTTCTATGATTACAAAGCAAAATATGAGGATGGCGATACGGCCCTCATCATCCCAGCAGAAGTAGAAGGAAGCATCTACAACGAAATGAAGAAAATTGCGATTGATTCGTATAAAGCCCTCGATTGCTCAGGACTTGTACGTGCTGACTTCTTCTTAACGGAAGATGGACAGATTTATATGAATGAAGTGAATACGATGCCTGGCTTCACGCCATTCAGCATGTTCCCGCTTCTTTGGAAGCATACGGGTGTCGATTACCCTACACTGATCGGCAAACTGGTAGAGCTTGGCTTAGAACGTTATCAAGAGAAACAAACCATCAAACATACGATGTAAACAACTTGGGACTGACCAGAGGATTCAACGTCTAAAGGCAGTCCCTGCTCTATTTTGATCAAAAAAGAGTAAAAGGAGTAAAAGAATGTTCCAAAAAACGATAAAAGAGATTTGTACCATGCTTGACGTAAAAAATGACCTTTCCACATTCGATTCAGTTGTGGTGAAAGGTGTATCCATCGATACAAGAAAGATTGAAGAGGCCAACCTGTTTGTTCCTTTTAAAGGTGAAAACGTGGACGGTCACCAGTTTGTGCGACATGCAATTGAAAATGGGGCGTCAGCTGCCCTCTGGGATATGAGTGTCCCGAATCCTCCTGAAGATGTGCCGGTCATTGTGGTGGAAGATCCTTTGCTTGCTCTCCAGTCATTAGCGAATCAATATCGTCATGAGCTTGATTTGAAAGTAGTCGGCATTACGGGAAGCAATGGAAAAACGACAACGAAGGATATCGTAGCTAATCTTCTATCGGTGAAATATCGGGTTCATAAAACCCAGGGAAACTATAATAATCACATCGGTCTTCCATTAACGATCCTTTCTTTGCCCTTTGATTCAGAAGTGGCAGTTCTTGAGATGGGGATGAGCGGATTTGGCGAGATTGAGCTACTATCTGAAATCTCCCAGCCAGATGCTGCCATCATCACGAACATTGGGGAATCCCACCTTCAGGACCTTGGCTCACGGGAAGGCATAGCCAAAGCCAAGCTTGAAATCGTGAAAGGCTTAAAGTCAGACGGGTTATTCGCATACTATGGTGATGAACCACTGTTACAGAATGGGGTAAAAGAACTGAATTTGAAGCAAGTTGAAACGTTTGGCAGAAGTGAAGCTAATACGATTTACCCAACCAAAATCGATATGGATAATCAAGGTAGTCGTTTTGAGACTTCGATTGCTGATGGGGAAACATTCTTCCTTCCCGTACTAGGTCAGCATAATATTCATAACGCATTAGCAGGGATTTTGATTGCCCGTAAGTTCGGCCTCAGCATGGAAGAAATGAAAGAGGGCTTACAGTCGTTGAAGCTGACACAAATGAGGATGGAAATGGTGGAAGGGAAGAAAGGCGAAAGCATCATCAACGATGCATACAACGCAAGTCCCACTTCCATGAAAGCGGCCATCCAACTTGTATCAGAGCTGGACGGATTTAATACGAAAGTCCTGGTACTCGGTGATATGCTGGAACTTGGCGAGCAGGAAGAAGAGTTTCACGAAGAAATCGGACGCTTGATTGATCCGGAGAAAATTCAGCATGTGTTTACTTTTGGGCCTCTGGGAAGCTTTATTGGGAAGGGAGCACTAAAGAATTTCCCTGAACATCGAGTTCACTCGTTTATGGATAAAGAACATCTTACATCAACGCTTTCCTCCTTTATTACAGGAGATGAGCTGGTTTTGTTTAAAGCATCAAGGGGAATAAAGTTAGAAGAAGTCATCGAGGGATTAAAAGGAATAAAATGATGGTGACATCATGGTTTAAACTCCTGGAGAAATGCACAGAATGAGCTTGTAGAGATAGGGGAGTATGGCTCACTCCCTACTTTTTCACGTAAGTGGGGATAATATGATTGGTTGTTTACTAATCCACGGATTTACAGGTAGCCCTTATGAAGTAGCACCGCTGGAAGAATTCCTCAGGAGCAGGACTGACTGGGAGATCGCTGTACCGACCCTCCCTGGACATGGAGAAACCCTCGAACTCAGGGGAGTTAAACATATGGAATGGCTTCTGCATGCCGAAGAAGCACTGAAAGATCTACTGGATACTTGCGAAGAGGTTTATGTAATTGGCTTTTCCATGGGTGGGTTGATCGCTTCCTATCTTTCCGTAAAATATGATATCAACAAGCTCGTCCTATTAAGTGCGGCAGCTTACTATGTAAACGTTAAACAGTTACTGAAAGATATTGGAAACATGTTCAAAGAAGGAATGCAAGGAAACCTGATTGAAAATGAGCTGTACAACAGGTACAAATGGAAGGTGACCCAAACCCCTATTCTGTCCACGTATGAATTTAGAAAAGTGGTTAGGTTGGCCCGACCCCTCCTAACAAAGGTGAACACCCCCACATTTATCGCCCAAGGAGAAAATGATGGAATAGTCCCCCCTAAAGCAGCGAAATATATATATGAGACTATTTCTTCTAAGGAGAAGGATTTGTTTTACTCCTCTAAAGCCAAACACTTGATTTGTCATAGCGAAGATAATCACGAACTTTTTGATAAGATCTTCCAATTCCTGCAAAGTGAATAGATTGACTATTTGACATTAGATTGAAATTCATTTCTAGAAGTGGTAACATTACTACAACATAGTTCTTATTTTGTTGGACGTGCTAGCTCTTCTAATTTGAAGAGTGTATTTTTTTGTACCAAACATAAAACTAAGCATCTCATATAGACGGTTTTAGATTAGATACCGAAGTCTTTCGGTGGGTAAGATTTCGTTCCGACCTAAAAATATAATCAGATATTGATTAGTTATAAAAGATGTAAATTAAAGGAGAATGTAACATTGACTAAGTTTGCAGATTTAAATTTAAGCGCAACTACGTTGAAATCAATTAAACGTATGGGCTTTGAAGAAGCTACACCAATTCAGGCAAGTACGATTCCAGTAGGTTTAGAAGGTAAAGATATTATCGGTCAGGCACAAACTGGAACAGGTAAAACAACAGCATTCGGAATTCCGATGATCGAGAAAATCGACGTAAAAAATCCTAACGTTCAAGCTCTTATCATTGCACCAACTCGTGAACTTGCGATCCAAGTTTCTGAAGAGTTATATCGTATCGGCGCCGACAAGCGTGCTCGCGTGTTATCTGTCTATGGAGGAAGTGACATCCAACGTCAAATCCGCGCGATGAAAAAGAATCCTCATATCATCGTGGGTACACCAGGTCGTCTACTTGACCATATCAAACGTAAAACACTCAAACTTGAAAACGTTGAAACACTAGTACTTGACGAAGCAGATGAAATGCTGAACATGGGCTTCATTGAAGACATCGAAAGCATTCTTGAGACAGTTCCAAGCACAAGACAAACACTTCTATTCTCTGCAACAATGCCGGATCCGATCCGCCGCATTGCAAATCGCTTCATGTCAGAGCCGGAAGTAATCAAGGTGAAATCAAAAGAAGTAACGGTTTCAAACATCGAACAATTCTTCACAAAAGTAAGTGAAAAAGAAAAATTCGATACTCTTTCCCGTTTAATCGACGTTCAATCACCAGAGCTTGCGATCGTGTTCGGTCGTACAAAGCGTAGAGTAGATGAACTTGCTAGAGCTCTTAGCATCCGCGGCTACCTGGCTGAAGGAATCCACGGAGATCTTTCTCAAGCTCGTCGTATGACGGTTCTTAAGAAGTTCAAAGAAGGCCGTATCGATATCCTGATCGCAACAGACGTTGCTGCTCGTGGATTAGACATTTCCGGTGTAACGCATGTTTATAACTTTGATATTCCTCAAGATCCTGAAAGCTACGTTCACCGTATCGGACGTACAGGTCGTGCAGGTAAGAAGGGTATGTCCATCACGTTTGTAACACCAAGAGAAATGGGTTACCTGAAAATCGTTGAACAAACAACGAAGAAGAAAATGACGGCCCTTAAGCCACCTAGCTTAAACGAAGCCCTAGAAGGTCAACAACGCCTGGCTCTAGAAAAATTAGCCGAAGCAGCAAAAGAAAGTGATATTAAAGATTACTATCAATTAGCTGAAGAGTTCCTTGGAGATCACGATCCTGTTCAAGCAGTAGCAGCAGCGATCCGTGTATTGACAAAAGAACCGGATACAACTCCAGTAGACATTACTGAAGAGCGTCCATTACCATCAAGAGGTGGTGGCGGTGGAAACCGTGGCGGCGGAAATCGCGGCGGTGGATACAAAGGTGGAGCACGCAGCGGTAAAGGCGGTAGTCGTGGTGGATCATCACGTACTGGCGGCGGAAATCGTGGAGGCGGAAGCCGTGGAGGAGATCGCAACCGTACCGGCGGTAGCAGACCACAATCTTCAAGCAACCGTAAATCTTATAACAATTCTTGATTTTGATTGGGAACACGATGACCTTTGGGTTGTCGTGTTTTTTTTGGTGGGTTTTGACTGCTGTTGGGTGATACCGATCGTGAATTTCCAATATTTACAAAAATACGCAATTCCCAAGTGAAATGACGCAATAAATAAAAAAATGACGCAATTACGGTGGGAAATGACGCAATTATATAGATTATGACGCAAACCCCTACAAAAATGACGCAATTAGTGCGAATCTGTTAAAATTTTCTATAGAAAAGAAGGGTTATCGAATGCTGTGGCGAACTAAGATAGCATAACTTTAAAGGAGTGTGATCATTTGATCTGTAAAGAACTCAAAATCCCCATCATTATTGAAAAAAATCAGGCTTTATTAAGGAGACTGGCACTTCATCATCAAAAAGTCCCTGTTGTAGCAAAGGACTTAAAGAAAAGAAAAGCCGGTTACAACGGCGAATCAACAGTCTACTATCATCTCAGCTTTTTAAAAGATAAGAGATACAAAATTTTTTACGATGTAAGACTCCCACTCTTCTCAAACTACTTCCAAATCGATTTCCTCATCCTCACCCCATGCTATATTTTACTTATCGAAGTTAAGAACATTTCAGGAATCGTAACGATTGATCCATTTATCAAACAACTTACCCGCACGTTTAAAGGAGTAACAGAAGGATTTTCTGACCCGATTTCTCAAGTGCAAAGACAAAAATTATTACTCCAAAAATGGTTCGGTGTCCAAAAACTGAAGCATCCTCCAATTGAACACCTCGTTGTATTTAGTCATCCCTCAACCATTCTGAATTACACCCAAAGCACGCCGCCGGACTCTCCTTATAGAAATATTATTCACGCTCAGAATATAGTAGACAAGATTAAAGAATTGAATGAGAAATATTTAAAAACAGCAGTTACAGATAAAGAACTTTTAAAAGTGACAAGGAGCATCTTTAAAAAACATCTAGAATCTGATACTGACATCTTGGGAGCTTACTCCATTTCTAAAAGGGATATTATCACTGGAGTACGTTGTGAGAAATGCAATCACATTCCCATGATTAGAGTTAGTACCGCATGGTCCTGTGTGAAATGTGGAACCTACTCTAAACATGCTCACATAGATGCGATTCGGGAATATTTCTTACTAATAAGTGACCGTATAACTAATAGTGAGCTTAGGGAGTTTATTCATCTAAATTCCAGAAACACTGCCTATAAGATATTGAAATCCCTTCAATTAGAAACTCATGGAGGTACAAAATCAGTTATCTATTCAATGAGAACGAGATAATCCCCCGCCAAACGCACATACTAACCCAAAAAAGGAGCCCACCAAACATGACACTCGTAAAACTTGGCTATGTTGCCATGAGCATGAACCTTCAAAACGCCTCACCCTCGCAAACGATGACCTATAAGCAGTTTTCAGGACTGAAGGATCGAGAAGCAGCGATCCATAAGCTCGAGCGGATTGCGAAATCGAATCTTACTAATTGCCTGAGGCTTTTAAAGCATAATGTCTTAAACGAAATTCACTTCTTCCGATTCAGTTCCAAATTGATCCCCCTTGCGAATCATCCCGATTTGAAAGGTTGGGATTTCATTTCCCCCTTAAGGGAGGAACTCCAGGCGATAAAGGAGTACTTAACCACTCATCCCATAAGGGTGGGTTTTCACCCTGATCATTTTGTGCTGCTGAATTCAAGTGATGTGGAGGTGTTGAAAAACACGCTCAAAACCCTCAAGATGCATGAAGCATTATTGAAAGGGATGGGGATAGATGCGACTCATCGGTGCGTTCTCCATGTAGGAGGTGCGTATGCGGATAAAGAAAAGGCACTGGAGCAGTTTATTCATAATTGGGGTTTGACGCCAGTTTCTCTTCAACAAATGATCATTCTTGAAAATGATGATACGATTTTCAATGCAGCAGATACTCTTTATTTATGTGAGAAGTTGGGGATACCACTTGTATTTGATTATCATCACCATCTTGCCTACAACGAAAGAGACTGGTTGCTGGATTGGGAACGAGTGGTTGGAACATGGAGTCAGTCCCCGCTGCCGATGAAAATGCACATATCCAGTCCCCGGTCCCGTGAAGAATACAAGGCCCATGCAGATTTCATTGACCCAAATATGTTTCTCGATTTTCTGCATGGAATAAAAGGGTCGGTAAATGAAATCGATTGTATGATCGAAGCGAAAAAGAAGGATGATGCATTGTTCCGGTTAGTAGAGGATTTGCAAGGCGTCGAAGGGATCGAATGGGTCGATAAGAGTTCATTTATTTTAAATAGCTGAATTCCACACAATCTGAAACCACCCCTGTTCCAAATCGTATATATATTGTAAGATTTAGTCAGAGAGATGAGGTGGATGGGCATGATAGGAGAACCGCATAAGAGAATATCACCAATGGCCTTGAAGGTCTGGAGGATTTATGGGGTGATTGAATCGTTCATAGTCGCGGTGCTGGCTGCAGGAGCCATTGTACTTACGGTCATATTTGATTGGCCACAGTGGGTGATAGCCGCTGCTGTAGGCATTTTTATTCTTTTTACATATTTGTTTGTCTTTTTCATTCCAACGATTAAATGGAAGCGATGGCGGTATGAAGTGAGGGAGCAGGAGATCGAACTCCAAAGGGGGATATTCGTTGTGAAGAGAACCCTGGTTCCGATGGTGAGGGTGCAGCATGTAGATACGGTGCAAGGGCCGATATTGAAAAGGTACCGATTATCAACGATTACCATTTCAACTGCGGCAACGGTTCATGAGATTCCTGCATTAAACATGGAAGAAGCCGATGAATTAAGGAATTCAATTTCGCAATTGGCGAGGGTGGCGGAAGATGATGTCTGAACCTAAGCGACTTCATCCTATTTCTGCAGTAGCGAGTTTTGTGAAACAACTTAAGGAATTAATTGTACCGTTTGTCTTTCTCGTTGTGCTGAACAACCGGGGAGATAAGAGTGGTTTTTGGGATTATATGCCGCTCTTATCGATGGTGGCAGTCCTCGTGTTTGTTCTGGTTTTTGGGATAGTGAAATGGCTGCGCTTCTCATACCGGGTAGAAGAAGGTGAGCTAAGGATCGAATACGGACTATTCGTTAAGAAGAAACGGTATATCCCCATCGACCGGATTCAGAGTTTGAATTTCTCTGAAGGCATTTTACATCGGCCTTTTGGATTGGTGAAGGTGAAAATCGAGACAGCGGGATCTTCAAACCCCCGGGAATCCGAGGCGGAATTGACGGCTATTTTAAAAGAGGAAGCAGTCGAGTTGGAGAAGATGATTTACAGGGAAAAGAAGAGCCCTGACGTAACGGAAGGTCTTTCTGAAGAACAGCCACAACAAGAAGCATTTTTTTCTCTTGCATCAAGGGACATCTGGGTACTTGCGGCAACTTCAGGAGGGGTAGGGGTCATTCTTTCAGGGGTGCTTCTTTTCTTATCTCAATTTAATGAGTTCATCCCATATGAGGCAGTGTATGAAGAAGTGGCGGTATTTGTAAAAAGTGGAGTGTTTATCGTTGCTCTGGCGGTATTTGTAGGCTTGCTTTTAGTCTGGTTCCTCTCAATTGTTTGGACATTTATCATTTATGGTGATTTTAAAATAAGAATTGTGGATGATCATATCGTCATGACCAGGGGTCTCCTTGAAAAGAAGCAGGTGACCGTTCCGTTAAACCGGGTTCAGGGGATTCGGATTGTGGAGAATCCGGTCAGGCAACTGATGGGGTACTGTACTGTTCATATTGAAAATGCGGGAGGATCCGTATTAGAAAAGGACAGTACAAGTATCAAACTACTCCCGATCGTGAAAAAGAAATGGGTGCCGGATTTGTTAATGGAGCTCTTTCCTGACTACATCATTCAAGAGGAATTTAAGAGGCTGCCTAAACGTTCTTTAAGAAGATATGTATTCAGGCAGTCGATTTGGGTGTTGGTTCCGACAGCTGCTGCCTGCTATTTCTTCTGGCCATATGGTCTTTGGACTGCGCTCTTGATCATCCCGTTTGGCATCTTGGGATATTATCAATACCGAGCGGGTGGATGGAGGATTGATGGCGGACAATTATCCCTTCAATATCGAGGGCTGTTAAAGAATACAATGTACATAAAGAAAAATCGGATTCAATCATTGGATGGCCAAGAAAGTTGGTTCCAATCGAGAAAAGAGTTGGGTAGTCTCACTACTACGATCAAATCCGGGGAGACGGGCTATGCAAGTGCAATCAAGGATCTTGAGAAAGAAGATCTCCAAAGCATTGCTTCCTGGTTCTCCCATGGTTTATAGAACGAACGAAAGGACCCGTGTTGTTTAGGGGTCCTTTCGTAATGATACCGGTGAAATCTTTCTATTTTCTGCCTGCAATCCAGCTGATCACAAATCCGGCAATCAATCCGAAGATATGGGCTGTAATGTTGATGCCGGATTGCATAAAGGTCATGACGACACCGATGATCACGATGGGTAAGATGACTTGACGGCTTTCCTTTGTGATGAAAGGATGCTTCATCACAATCATGGCGATATAAAAACCGAACAAACCGAAAATGGCTCCCGATGCACCCACGTGACTATAGGTAAGAGGTTTGATGAGATACGTGATGATATTGGCAAACACACCGCATGCTAAATATAGACTGACGAACTTGACCTTGCCCAAATATTTTTCCAGTGGCGGTCCGAACAATACAAGTGAAAACGAGTTGAATAATAGGTGAGCAAATCCCATATGAACAAAGATTGGGGTGATAAGTCTCCACCATTCCCCTTCTTTAATAAATACATTCACACCTGCGAGTTGCTCATAGACCCAAAGTTGAGGGAAAATAGGGAGAGCGCTTACTAAAAACAAGATGATATGAATCAATACAATCAAGGAGATAATGGGATAGAATCGTAAAAATTGTGAAAAGCTTTCGGTCCTGACAAACATTTTATATCCTCCTAAGTAGGTTCGTTTCTTCTTTTAACACGGTAGCGGAAGATTTCCAGCCAAGGGATCGACAGCTCTCCCTCACTTTCAAAAAAACTCAGTCACTACTATAGTATAAGAAAATGGTGAAAATCACGAGTATAGTCATTATAGAAATATGCACGATAGGACAAGAGTAGAAGGAGAATCGCATATGATTAAAGGAATAGGGTTGGACATCGTTGAACTCGGACGTATTCAGAGCATGCTGGAACGTCAGCCAAAGTTCATGAAGAGAATTTTGACAGGGAAGGAAGAGGAGGTGTTCTTTTCGTTGAGTAAACAGCGTCAAGTAGAATATGTGGCGGGACGTTTTGCGGCGAAAGAGGCATACGCCAAAGCGAATGGAACAGGGATTGGATCGGCTCTTTCGTTTCAGGATATTGAAGTCAGTAAGGATGAGTTTGGAAAGCCATATTTTTCAAAGCCCGAGGGATCAAGTGCCCATCTCTCCATCACTCATAGCCGGGAATTTGCGGCGGCGCAGGTAATCGTCGAAGAGTGATTTTATTTCAAGCTTGTCATTTCCACTAGCATAATCCCTTAGGTTGTCTCATATATTCAGTAGTGCAATAGGAGAGACAAGGCTGGTTGTTTAACAATCGCGGTTCTTTGGTGAATTGCAATTGGACTAAGGAACGGGGCATTCGATAAGAATCGTCCATTCTTAGACGGCCAGCCTTTCCCTCTCTCAATTACGTTTATCCTGGGACAAAAGGGGTTGAAAACATGAAGAAAAAGCTAGTGATACTAGTGATGGCGATGCTTGCGGTGCTGATGCTCGCAGCTTGTGGTGAGAAATCGAAAGAGGATGTTACCAAGGACCTGAAGGCAAAGGTAGAGGATATGAAGGGGTATAAAGCGGATGCGAAGATGACCCTGCAGGTGGGGGATGAACCACAGTCATATGACGTGGAAGTGTGGCATAATGACCCTAATTATTACCGGGTGGCATTGAAGAACGCTACGAAAGATCAGAGCCAAATGATCTTGCGCAATGATGAGGGAGTGTTCGTTCTTACACCGGCATTGAACAAAAGCTTCCGCTTCCAAAGTGACTGGCCGGAAAATAGCAGTCAGGCTTACTTGTATGAATCACTTGTCAAGGATGTGGTAGAAGACAAAGAAGCCACTTTCAAAGAAACAAAGGATTACTTTGTCTTTACAACGAAAACCCGTTATCAAAACAGCCAAATGCTTCCGACCCAAGAGATTGCCTTTAATAAGAAAGATTTAACGCCGGCATCGGTTAATGTGTTGGATTCAGACCAAAACCCGCTTGTCAAAGTGGAATTCTCTAAAATGGACATGAAAGCTGCGTTTGAAAAGAAAGATTTCGACATGAAGAAAAACATGACTGGTGCCAAGCTTCAGGTTCCCGTTACAGCAAGTGTGGAAGATGATGAATTCACGGTTCTTTATCCAATGTCAGAAATCACCGGCACTGAATTAATAGAAGAAAAAGAAATGGCGACCGATACAGGGAAGCGGGTCATCTTAACTTACGATGGTGAAAAATCCTTCACGATTGTACAAGAGAAAACAGCTGTTGTACCTACGATGACTGTGTCTACTTCATTAAAAGGTGAATTGGTGGACCTTGGTTTCACGGTAGCGGCCATGACAGAACAATCCATCAGATGGACGAATAACGGGGTGGACTACATGCTTGCCTCAAATGATCTGACTCCATCCGAAATGGTGATGGTAGCACAATCCGTACAAGGTTCCATGGTGAAATAAAGTCTAATCGGGGCGGGCCTATCGGGTCTGCCTCTTTTCAATATAAAGTGGAAAAAGGTAAGTCGATAATAAAAGTAGCGAAGTCGATAATATATGGGGAGGAGTCGATAATAAACCCAGAAAGTCGATAATATTTACTCCGAACTCGATAATATACTAGTCTCAGGCTCCAATTCCCACCACAAAAACCCCAAACTATGCAGAGTAAACTCCATTCCCTCTAAGCCACTCCGGCATTTTCACCACCCAATAACATCTTCCCGCCATAAAAAATATCACATTCTCCAGAAAATTCTATATACCACAATGAATGATTATATGAATAATCCGTGGTATTCTTGAATAGAATGACAATGTTTTGTGTAATGATATGAGGAAGTGAATAGAGTGGAAACCCAGACGCAATTCTTTCGTGATACATGGGCTGAAATTAATTTAGATTATTTATTTGAAAATGTAAAAAATATTAAAGAACATATTCCTGCAGGAGTGAACGTGTTTGCAGTTGTAAAGGCGAATGCGTATGGTCATGGGGATGTACAAACTTCTCTAACGGCCCTTGCTGCTGGAGCGCATGGGTTGGCCGTTGCGTTCCTAGATGAAGCGATATCACTAAGAAGAGCAGGCATAACTGCTCCTATTCTCGTATTAGGCGCTACAAGGCCGAAAGACGTACAGATTGCTGCCAGATTGGATATTTCTTTGACAGTCTTCTACCATGAGTGG
The DNA here is from genome assembly GCA_963787015.1 of uncultured Bacillaceae bacterium. Classification (GTDB taxonomy): domain Bacteria; phylum Bacillota; class Bacilli; order Bacillales; family Bacillaceae_B; genus Rossellomorea. The sequence goes on along the minus strand of CAWBBM010000039.1, from coordinate 62,523 downwards.
CTTATCGAAGCTGAAGAGCAGCTGTCTGATCGAGAACAATTGAACCTCCATATCAAGTGTGATACTGGAATGGGACGAATAGGTGTCAGGTCTTTGGAAGAACTGAAAGTAATCGAGAAGTATATCCAAACCCATCCGTCATTTCAGCTTGAAGGGATCTTTACCCACTTTGCCACGGCTGATGAATTGAACGACGAATACCTTGAGGAACAGTTAGCGAGATTTGAGCGGATGCTTGATGAATTGGAATCTTTACCTGATTATGTTCATTCCTCCAATAGTGCCGCTACCTTGAGGAAAACGAATACCTTGTTCAATTCAGTGCGGGTGGGGATCGCCATGTACGGGCTGACTCCATCGGAAGAGATGAAACCGGTACTGCCTTTTCCTTTGAAGCAGGTCTTTTCCCTTCATTCGAGACTTATTCATACAAAGGAACTTTCACCTGGTGAGAAGATAAGTTACGGATCTACTTATGAAACGGAGGAAGACGAGTGGATCGGGACGATTCCGATCGGTTATGCTGATGGGTGGCTTCGTAAGTTGCAAGGGCAAGTCGTGTTGGTGAATGGCAAGAGGGTTCCAATTGTTGGAAGGGTTTGCATGGATCAGTCCATGATTCGTCTACCTGAATTCCTTGAAATCGGTACCCGGGTGACATTGATTGGAAAGCAGGGGGGAGACGCAATTACAATGGATGAAATCGCTGGAAAGCTTGATACTATTAACTATGAGATCCCTTGTATCATTTCCACCAGGGTGCCCCGCATCTATATACGGAACGGGGAACCGACTGAGGTATCGAATAAGCTCTTATCCACTGGAGTCAGAGGCTTAGAGGGAAATAACGGACAATTTGATGAATAATTAGTATTTAAACTGGTGGATAATAGAAGAGATTGTTAAATTAACTTTTCATTCCCCTGATTTGATGGTATGATAAATATGTTAATGAACGAAACGGTATGTAGTGATTGGTGGAGGTGTAGTTTGTGTCTGAATCCAGCGCAACAACAGAAATCTTAATTCGTCTACCGCAACAGCTCGTTACAGAATTAGACGGCTTTGCAGATCAAGAAAATGTGAATCGCAATGAGTTTATTTATCGTGCAACCAAAATGTATTTAAGAGAGCGTAAGAAGAGACAATTACGTGAATCTATGAGACGCGGCTATATGGAAATGGCTAAGATTAATCTCGCAATCGCTTCTGAAGCGATTCAAGCAGAATATGAGGCAGAACATACAGTCGAACGCTTAGTAAGCGGGGGTTAATCCTTTGATTGTAAAGCGTGGTGACGTATATTTTGCAGACCTTTCTCCTGTTGTAGGATCAGAACAAGGCGGAGTTCGGCCGGTACTTGTTATTCAAAACGATATTGGGAACAGGTTCAGTCCCACAATTATTGTAGCTGCCATTACCGCACAAATTCAAAAAGCAAAACTGCCTACTCATGTTGAAATTGATGCAAAACGTTATGGCTTTGAACGTGATTCCGTTATCTTGCTTGAACAGATTCGAACGATTGATAAACAACGTTTGACCGATAAAATTACACACTTGGATGATGAGATGATGGAGAAGGTGGATGACGCCCTGCAAATCAGCGTGGGTCTAATTCAATTTTAACGGATCTTTTTCATCGGGTGGAACCATTATCACGTTTAACAATAGGGACAATATAACTGCAAACCAGAAGGCTTGCTGATCAACGAAGTGCTGATCATTAAGCCTTTTTGTTTGCTTTTTTTGATCCTTTCCTTCCCCGAGAAAAATATGGATAGTGTAAATATAATCAATTTTATGACAAAATGATGTAAACAATTTATAATGGGAAAGAAAGCGATAAAATACCCAAAAAGGCATAGACTTTTTCTTTTCCATATTTATTTGTTACTATTAAAGCAATTACGTCATTTTTCCGTTCATTGTTGTAAACTACTTTAAAATTGGGTTACATCATTCGGCATAAATACTATGTTTAAATTTCATATGATAGAATGGAGAGAACTAAATGTTTAGTGAAGTCACGGATTATATTCAGGATAATAAATCAGAGATCACTAGTATTTGGATGGAACGAATGAGAAATGAAGCGGATGAGAAGTTCCTTCATGTCGTTTCTGATCAGGTCTTTACTAAGACAAGCCATGAGTTTGTCGAAATGATCACTTCTAACTTAAGGGATTCGCATGAATTCAATAGCCGCTTGGAAGAGTTCGCTGAAAAGGTTGTCCGTCTGGGATGGCCCCTTACTTTTGTGACATCGGCTCTAAGTACTTTCGGAAAAGTCGTTTACGAAGGTATGATGAAAGAAGGCATCATTACGGATCAAAACCATGCAGCTCAGGTTGAGAAGTTCGATAAATGGTTGACCCCAATGAATCATAAAGTAATCAGTGCTTATACAGAATCATGGGAAAGAACCGTCTCTCTTCAAAAAATCGCATTGCAGGAATTATCTGCTCCGCTGATACCGGTATTTGAAAAGATATCGATCATGCCACTTGTCGGTACGATTGATACAGAGAGAGCCCGACTAATTATGGAAAACCTGCTGAACGGTGTCGTAAAACATCGGGCGGAAGTCGTGTTGATCGATATTACAGGAGTTCCTGTAGTCGACACCATGGTCGCCCATCACATCATTCAGGCAGCTGAAGCCGTACGTTTAGTGGGCGCTAAGTGCATGCTGGTCGGAATCAGACCTGAAATTGCGCAAACGATAGTGAATTTAGGAATTGATTTAAATCAGTTCAGTACTAATAGTACGCTCCGAAAAGGAATCGAAAAGGCTCTTGAAATGACAAATCGAAAAATAGTTTCAGCGGAGGGATTAGAATGAGAATACCAATTTTAAAGCTGCATGATTGTTTGTTGATTTCCATTCAATGGGAACTGGATGATCATACAGCCCTTCAATTTCAAGAAGATCTTCTTCAGAAGATTCATGAAACAAGTGCAAGGGGAGTAGTCATTGATATAACTTCCATTGATTTTATAGACTCATTTATCGCCAAAGTCCTTGGGGATGTGATCAACATGTCGAGATTGATGGGTGCCAAAGTTGTCATCACCGGCATTCAGCCAGCAGTAGCGATAACGTTGATCGAGCTTGGGATCAGGTTGGAGGACGTTCTAACCGCTCTTGATCTTGAAAAAGGTCTGGAGAAATTACAATTGGAACTGGGGGACTAGGTATGGATAGCCAATCCTGCGTGAAGATCACGAATGAATGGGACATCGTTGCTGCCCGCCAGTTAGGGAGGAATGTAGCGAAAGAGCTCGGATTCGGAACAGTTGACCAAGCTCGTATCACTACGGCTATCAGCGAATTAGCAAGGAACATCTATTTATATGCTGGCTATGGTCAGATTTGTATAGAGAAATTATTCGATGCCGGGAAAAAAGGAGTGCGCATCATCGCCTTAGATGAAGGTCCTGGTATTGCAGATATTAGAAAAGTAATGGAAGATGGATATTCCACATCAGGTGGATTAGGAGCAGGTTTGCCAGGGGTTAAACGTTTAATGGACGAATTTAACGTCGAATCTGTTCCGGGTGAAGGAACAGATATCAGGGCGACCAAGTGGCTCCGCTAGGGGGAGTTAAATGAGTTTCAGGGAATTAATGGATTCTAAATATAGAGAGATAATAGAACACTATTTAAACGAGCAAGATGAAAAAGCTCTTTATTTAGGGCAGAAATTCAGTCGTAAGTCGATTGAGCACCATGTTTCACCAGAAGAAATCATCAGTCTCCATAAGAGTGTGATTTTGGAAATGGAACCGAACATACCACATCAAGTCCTGCACTCATTCGATATATTATTGGAAGTGATGATCGGCTACGGTTTTGCCTATCGTGAACATCAAAGCTTACGAACAAAACAACAAGAATTAAATAATGAGATAGATGTGGCATCCAATATGCAACAAACGTTGCTTGGGACCGTCATTCCTGAAATGGAAGGATTGGATATTGGGGCTGTAAGTGTACCTGCAAAGAAAATGAACGGAGATTATTATCACTTCGTTCAAGATGAAAACGACAGCTTAAGCGTTGCTATTGCAGACGTAATTGGCAAGGGAATACCTGCAGCTCTTTGCATGTCCATGATTAAATATGCCATGGATAGTTTGCCTGAGTATCGTAATGAACCGAATGCTGTATTAGAGAGCCTAAATAGAGTGGTAGAACAAAACGTGGACGCAAGCATGTTCATCACAATGTTCTACGGTGTATATAATTCGAAGGAACACCTGTTTTCATACTCGTCAGCTGGGCATGAACCCGGCTTTTTTTATAGAGCTTCAACCAATGAATATGAGGATCTCGATGCCAAAGGCCTTCTTTTAGGTGTTGATAAGAAGGCGAAGTACAGACAATATGAAAGACGTGTGGAAGTAGGCGACATGATTATTCTCCTCTCTGATGGAGTAACGGAATGTCGAACGGAAGAAGGTTTCATTGAGAGGGAGGACCTGGTTCAATTAATTAGCCAGTATGCACATCTTTCTACTCAAGAAATCGTCCACAATGTCTATAAACAACTCGAGAAGTTGCAACACTTTGAGCTTCGGGACGATTTCACCTTGATTATCATAAAAAGAAATTCGTAAAAGAAGTTTATCTTTATCGGGAATAGGGTAAATGAATAGAGACGTATTATAAATGTAGCCAAAAGGTGGTCTTTTTATGAATTTATCAATAGATATGAAAGAAAAAGAAAACGAGCTGCTTGTTAAGGTAGCTGGTGAAATTGATGCATATACAGCACCAAAGCTTAAAGAAACGCTTCAACCCTCTGCTGAAGCTGATAATAAAGACATTACAGTGGATCTTTCCGACGTTTCATATATGGATAGTACAGGATTAGGTGTGTTCGTCGGTCTGTTTAAAACGGTAAAAGCAAGAGATGGAGAATTACATCTTATCGGATTATCTGATCGGTTACAAAGATTGTTTGATATTACAGGTTTAGGGGATATTATGAATATTAATTCCAAGGTAGAAGGTGGCGTGGAATGATGCAAGCTTTTGACTACATCGAGATGAAGATCCCCGCAAAGCCTGAGTATGTCGGGGTTATTCGTTTGACGCTTTCAGGAATAGCAAGTCGTATGGGGTTTGATTACGATGCAATTGAGGATTTAAAGATTGCTACAAGTGAAGCCATCACCAATGCTGTTCAGCACGCGTATAAAGACAATGATGGAGAAGTCGTTGTTGGATTCGCACTGTATGAGGATCGCCTTGAGGTGATGGTTGCAGATCACGGTGCAAGTTTTGATTTCAAAGAAATTCGCAGTGCGGTTGGTCCTTATCATGCCGATCATTCCGTTGAGTTCTTAAGAGAAGGTGGGTTAGGTCTTTACCTTATTGAGAGCCTGATGGATGATGTAAAAGTGCATCACAAGGAGGGAGTGACAGTCTTCATGACTAAATTCCTATCAGGGGAGCAGGTGGAGAGGGATGAAAAAACTATCTCAACCTAACCAGCAGGCGCAAAAAGAAAAAGTACTCAAGTGGATTAAGGATTATCAGGAAACCCAGGATGATGATGCCCAAAGCCAGCTCATCCTGCACTATCAGAATCTTGTTGAGTCCATTGCAAGGAAATATTCAAAAGGAAGATCGTTTCATGAGGATATAATCCAGGTTGGGATGATTGGACTGCTTGGTGCAATCAGACGGTATGATGAATCTTTCGGCAGGTCTTTTGAAGCCTTTGCAATTCCAACCATCATTGGGGAGATCAAGAGGTTCTTAAGGGATAAAACGTGGAGTGTCCATGTTCCCCGAAGAATTAAAGAACTTGGCCCGAAAATCAAATCGACGGTTGAAGAGTTAACCAATCGATTAGAGCGTTCTCCTCAAGTCCATGAGATTGCAGAATATCTAGAAGTGAGTGAAGAAGAGGTTCTAGAAGCAATGGAAATGGGCAGAAGTTATCAGGCGTTATCTGTGGATCATTCCATTGAGGCTGATTCAGAGGGAAGCACGGTAACTATTCTTGATATTGTGGGAGATCAGGATGAAGGTTATGAGAAAGTAAATCAGCGACTCGTTCTGGAGAAAGTCCTTCATGTTCTTTCAGACAGAGAAAAAGCTATTATACAGCACACTTATTTAGAAAATCTAAGCCAAAAAGAAGCTGGAGAAAAGCTGGGTATTTCACAAATGCATGTTTCCCGACTGCAAAGAAGAGCGATTAAAAAGCTAAGGGAAGCCATTCAAGAAGAGATGAACGATTCGGAGAGTCATTATTAATGGCCTATCTTCAACAAAATGATATCGAGCTCTATGCAGAACAAGTTTCTAAAAATGGAAACCCATTTTGTGGGGACAGTTATTTCTATACTTCCACGAATGATTACTTTATCTGTGTTCTGGCCGATGGTTTAGGTAGTGGTGAGTTTGCTTATGAATCGTCTCATGTAGTCGTGGAAATAGTGGAAAAGCATCACCATGAGGATGTTGATAACCTGATGAGCCTTTGTAACAAAGCTCTTCAGGGAAAACGCGGAGCTGCAGTGGCGATCATTAAAGTGTATTACCATTCCAAAGAGTTTGTGTATAGCTGTGTAGGAAACATCCGTTTTTATATGTACGCTCCTGAAGGAAAGATGACCTACCCGTTACCGGTGACAGGGTATCTATCAGGAAGGCCGCAACGATATAAGACGCAACGATTCAATTATGATACCAACTCAAGGTTTCTCATTCACTCAGATGGCTTGAATATTTCGGGAGTCAAGAATATCCTTCAAAGGTATCCCACCCTTCATGGGGCGCTTGGAGATATCCAATCCCTAGTGGATGGAACTGCAGATGATACAACATATATTATTGGAAACTTACTCTAATGGTTTTAGGGTAAGTTTTTTTGTTACTTATATAGTTTTAAAAGATGGTTGTTATACAAAACAATTGAATAGAGTTAGAATCCTGTAGCTCTCTTCCATGATTTTGTATAACAAGAGTGGTAGCGAACTTTCAATCACGCAGCATTGTTATGATAAAATAAACAAGAATCCTTTCAATGGAGGTCATACGAATGACAGCAATATTATCAAATCAAGAACCACTTCTAAACAAAGTATCCAAAGACTTAAACCTGTCCATAAAAAATGTAAAAAACGTTATTTCCCTGCTGGAAGAAGGGAATACCGTTCCTTTCATCGCTCGCTACCGGAAAGAACAAACCGGTGCACTAGACGAAGTCCAGATTCGTAATATCATGGATAAATGGAATTACCTGCAAAATTTAGAACAACGAAAAGAAGAAGTCATCCGTCTGATTGAAGAACAAGGCAAGTTAACAGAAGAATTGACCAAAGCTATCACGCAAGCAGATAAGCTGCAAAAGGTAGAGGATCTATATCGTCCATATAAACAGAAGAGACGAACCAAGGCCACGGTAGCGAAAGAAAAAGGACTAGAGCCGTTAGCGAAATGGATGCTAACCTTTCCTTCATCAGGTGACCTGAAAGAAGAAGCATCACGTTACATCTCTGAAGAAAAAGAAATTACGACAACAGATGAAGCCTTAAACGGAGCAAGAGATATTATTGCAGAATATATATCCGATGATGCTTCGTATCGTGAATACATAAGAAGCTATACATTCCGAAAAGGATTAATCGAATCAAAGGTGAAAAAAGAAGAAGAAGACGATAAAAAGGTCTTCGAAATGTATTACGCCTACCAGGAACCGATTCATAAGGTGGTGCCTCATCGTATATTGGCAATGAATAGAGGGGAAAAGGAAGATATTCTAAAGGTGAATATTCAGCCTGATGTAGAAGGCATCCTACGCTACTTGAAAAAGCAGGTAATCAAACATGCGCACTCCATTTCCGTTCCGTTGGTACAAGAAGCACTGGAGGATAGCTATAAGAGGCTCATTCAGCCGTCTGTAGAAAGGGAAATCCGTAATGAGCTAACCGAGAAAGCGGAGGATCAAGCCATCCATATCTTCTCTGAAAACTTAAGGAAGTTGTTGCTGCAACCCCCGATGAAAGGAAAGATGGTTCTTGGCGTAGATCCTGCATTCCGTACAGGGTGCAAACTGGCCGTCATTGATGAAACAGGAAAAACTCTCGATATAAATGTCATCTATCCGCATCCGCCTAAATCACAGCGAGAGAAGGCAGAAGAAATAATAAAAGGAATCATGACGAACTATTCGATTGAAGTCGTTGCCATTGGGAATGGAACTGCCTCGAGAGAAACCGAACAATTTGTTGTGGATGTATTAAAGGAAATGGATGAAAATATTTTCTACTTAATCGTTAATGAAGCAGGGGCGAGTGTTTATTCAGCTTCAGAGGTGGCAAGGGAAGAGTTTCCTGATCTCCAGGTTGAAGAGAGAAGTGCGGTCTCCATCGCAAGGAGATTGCAAGATCCTCTAGCTGAATTAGTAAAAATAGACCCTAAATCTGTGGGTGTAGGACAATATCAACATGACGTTTCACAGAAGAAACTCAACGATTCATTGACATTCGTTGTGGAAACAGCCGTTAACCAAGTAGGTGTAAACGTTAATACAGCTTCCTCTTCTTTACTTCAACACGTAGCAGGATTATCGAAAACAGTGGCGAATAATATCGTGAAAAAGAGAGAAGAAGAAGGTAAGTTCCAATCCAGGTCCCAATTGAAGAAAATACCTAGACTTGGAGCCAAAACATTTGAGCAGTGTATAGGGTTCCTGAGAATAATGGAAGGAAAAGAAATCCTTGATCGTACCTCCATTCACCCTGACAACTATCAGGATGTGAAGAAACTTCTTTCTAAAGTGGAAATGAGTGTGGAGGAAATTGGATCCGATGAATTAAAACAGGCCTTGAGTCAGTTGAATTTACACGATGTTTCCGAAGAGTTGGAGATTGGAAAATTGACGCTGAAAGATATTATCGATGCGTTGATTCGACCTGGAAGGGATCCGAGGGACGAGTTTCCTAAACCATTACTTAAGAAGGACGTGCTGAAACTGGAGGATTTAACTCAAGGAATGGAGTTGCAGGGAACGGTGCGCAATGTAGTGGACTTCGGTGCCTTCATCGATATTGGTGTGAAACAAGATGGACTTGTCCATATCTCGAAATTGAAAAACGGTTTCGTCAAGCATCCATTAGATGTAGTCTCAGTAGGTGACGTCGTGACGGTCTGGGTAGATAGTGTCGATGCCCAGAAAGGAAGAGTCGGGCTGACGATGGTTCAATAGAAAAGAGCTGATTTCCTGATAGTGAATGCTATCAGGGGTCAGCTCTTTTTAGTTGTAGAAGATGGAAATGATATGAAATGTCCATCATCATTATGAGCAATTCTTCTTACGGTAAAAATACCAGCATTGATTAAGTAGTTTAATTTGATAACGATCCTTCTCGAGATAAGCTTTCCTCAATTGATTCACAAGCCAATTAGGCATGAGTAAACCTCCTTATCACTAAGAAAGTACCAGCTAAACCGATGAGATGGCATTCCTTGGAGTAGTTAATCGTGTCTAAACAGTAAGGGTGATACCTAGTTTATGCTATAATAGGTTGTCATGTTCTAATTAAGAAAGAAGGATTTAGATGACCAATGCTGAGTTACAACTCTTAGTAGAAGAAATTTCGATTCAATCCTTTCAAAGGCCTTTCCTCCATAAAGCATATTTTAATCCAAGATTAAGAACGACCGGAGGAAGATATATGTTAGGCAGTCATGACATCGACATTAATCGCAGATATTTAGTCGAGCATGGAATGAATGAATTAATCGGAATCATTAAGCATGAGCTGTGCCATTATCACTTACACATTCAAGGCAAGGGGTACAAGCATGGCGATCGAGAGTTCAAGGAGCTACTGAAAAAAGTGGGGGGACCGAGACATTGTTCCTCATTGCCTCTCGGGAATACAAGAAAACGATATGTCATCTATTCGTGCTCTGAGTGCGGATTACAATATAAAAGAAGAAGAAAGATCAATACTAGGAAATATGTGTGTGGACGATGCAAAGGGAAACTTCGATTT
>CAWBBM010000039.1:0-47500 GCA_963787015.1 uncultured Bacillaceae bacterium | reverse complement strand
CGAATTATAGTAGCGAAGTTCCTGATTCCACACTGCCAAGAAAAGCCTCTAGCGAGGAAAAAGGTGCCCGTACCGCAAACCGACACAGGTAGGCGAGGAGAGAATCCTAAGGTGAGCGAGAGAACTCTCGTTAAGGAACTCGGCAAAATGACCCCGTAACTTCGGGAGAAGGGGTGCTCTGGTAGGGTGCAAGCCCGAGAGAGCCGCAGTGAATAGGCCCAGGCGACTGTTTAGCAAAAACACAGGTCTCTGCGAAGCCGTAAGGCGAAGTATAGGGGCTGACGCCTGCCCGGTGCTGGAAGGTTAAGAGGAGTGCTTAGCGCAAGCGAAGGTGCGAATCGAAGCCCCAGTAAACGGCGGCCGTAACTATAACGGTCCTAAGGTAGCGAAATTCCTTGTCGGGTAAGTTCCGACCCGCACGAAAGGCGTAACGATCTGGGCACTGTCTCAACGAGAGACTCGGTGAAATTATAGTACCTGTGAAGATGCAGGTTACCCGCGACAGGACGGAAAGACCCCGTGGAGCTTTACTGTAGCCTGATATTGAATTTTGGTACAGCTTGTACAGGATAGGTAGGAGCCTTGGAAACCGGAGCGCTAGCTTCGGTGGAGGCAATGGTGGGATACTACCCTGGCTGTATTGAAATTCTAACCCACGCCCCTTATCGGGGTGGGAGACAGTGTCAGGTGGGCAGTTTGACTGGGGCGGTCGCCTCCTAAAGAGTAACGGAGGCGCCCAAAGGTTCCCTCAGAATGGTTGGAAATCATTCGCAGAGTGTAAAGGCACAAGGGAGCTTGACTGCGAGACCTACAAGTCGAGCAGGGACGAAAGTCGGGCTTAGTGATCCGGTGGTTCCGCATGGAAGGGCCATCGCTCAACGGATAAAAGCTACCCCGGGGATAACAGGCTTATCTCCCCCAAGAGTCCACATCGACGGGGAGGTTTGGCACCTCGATGTCGGCTCATCGCATCCTGGGGCTGTAGTCGGTCCCAAGGGTTGGGCTGTTCGCCCATTAAAGCGGTACGCGAGCTGGGTTCAGAACGTCGTGAGACAGTTCGGTCCCTATCCGTCGTGGGCGCAGGAAATTTGAGAGGAGCTGTCCTTAGTACGAGAGGACCGGGATGGACGCACCGCTGGTGTACCAGTTGTCTTGCCAAAGGCATCGCTGGGTAGCTATGTGCGGAAGGGATAAGTGCTGAAAGCATCTAAGCATGAAGCCCCCCTCGAGATGAGATTTCCCATCACGTAAGTGAGTAAGATCCCTAGAAGATGACTAGGTAGATAGGTCAGAGATGGAAGCATGGCGACATGTGGAGTTGACTGATACTAATCGATCGAGGACTTAACCACATGATAAAGCGGAGGCGGCTTGAACAGAGACGACAAGCATTTCTGGGCAATCAGATTGGGTGCCTTTTACCCTCAGCTGATTGAACTGAAATGACCTCGAGTCTCTAGCCGCCGGAGCTAGATTGCAACAACTGGTCGATACTCGGCTTTCTTGACATCAATTCTTTATCTAGTTTTGAAGGAACAATCCTTCAATTGAATATTCGTCTGGTGATTATGGCGAAGAGGTCACACCCGTTCCCATGCCGAACACGGAAGTTAAGCTCTTCAGCGCCAATGGTAGTTGGGGGATCTCCCCCTGTGAGAGTAGGACGTCGCCAGGCGAAATATTTATTTTTGCAAAAACACTATCTTTGTGAAGCTGCATATAGTAGTATTATAAGAGTAGCATTTATATCGTCGCGGGGTGGAGCACGACCGAATAATCTTCGGAGCGTACACATCAGCGCACCGACTGAGTAGCAGCTTGAATAAGCTAACTGAAGTCGGGGTGGTTCTATTGAATACACCATGGGATAGATGAAACTTAATCAATTTATATCGTCGCGGGGTGGAGCAGTTCGGTAGCTCGTCGGGCTCATAACCCGAAGGTCGCAGGTTCAAATCCTGTCCCCGCAATACCATTTTTGACTGAGAATATCGTAATGTTCTCTAGGAGTCACGCATGGATAGTTATTTTTGCTAGCGCAAAAAAACTTTGGTCCGGTAGTTCAGTTGGTTAGAATGCCTGCCTGTCACGCAGGAGGTCGCGGGTTCGAGTCCCGTCCGGACCGCCAGATTTGTTTATTCAAACGAAACTTTGTTTCGTTTTTTTTATTGTCTATTTACCATAGCCTTTACTCTCATACCCGAAAAGGGGTAAACTACATATATACATTTTCCCTTAGGCTAACAAACGATCCTAAGGGTTTTTTATACTCTAAATGACAATTGAGGAGATTACCATGAATCAGTTTGAAATTATAACCAACAGTCCAGAGGAGACTGGGGAGTTTGCAGAACAATTGGCTGCACACTTAAAGCCTGGAGCTGTGTTAACATTGGAAGGTGATCTTGGAGCGGGGAAGACGACGTTTACCAAGGGATTGGCTAAAGGACTTGGTGTTTCAAAGACCGTCAATAGTCCCACTTTCACCATCATTAAAGAATATCGAGGTCGTTTGCCTCTTTATCATATGGATGTGTACCGGTTGGGTGATTCCTTTGAAGACTTAGGGTTCGATGAATACTTTGAAGGAGAAGGCGTGACTGTTGTTGAGTGGGCTCACTTAATTCAGGATCAACTTCCGGAAGAGTTATTAAGCTTAACGATTTACCGGGAAGGGGATTCAGCGAGAAGAATTGTGTTGAAGCCCTATGGAGAAAGATATAGCGAATTGTGTAAGGAGATTGTGTCATGACGATATTATCCATTGATACTTCTAATTATCCTTTAGGCGTTGCCCTTATTGAAGAGGATAAGGTGATTGGGGAGTATATTACTTATATGAAGAAGAACCACTCTGTAAGGGCGATGCCTGCTATCGAACAGTTGTTAAAGGATTGCGAGATCGAGCCAAAGGACTTAACGAAGATTGTTGTAGCCAACGGTCCTGGTTCTTACACAGGGGTCCGGATAGGGGTTACGTTAGCCAAGACGCTTGCTTGGTCATTGAATATACCACTCATTCCCGTATCAAGTCTTGCGACACTCGCTTCTTCGGGACGATATTTTCCAGGATATATCGTTCCTTTGTTCGATGCACGACGTGGACAGGTATATACTGGGCTATATGAGTTCCAGGGTGATCAATTAGTATGTATCGAAGAAGATTGTAACATTCTGTTGGAAGACTGGGTCACGAAGTTAAAGGATTACAGGAAAGATATTTTATTTGTAGGAAACGATATAAGCATTCACGAAAACGTCATTAAAGATGTACTGGGAGACAAAGTGAGACTGGCTCCGTTTGTCAGTCATAATCCTCGACCGTCGGAGCTTGCGTTTATAGGACAGGGGCTTGAGGAGACTTCTGCCCATGAAGTACTTCCTAATTATATACGAATGGCTGAAGCAGAAGTGAAATGGCTTGAGTCGCAAAGAAAATCCGAATAGAGATAAAGGATTGTTAGAATATGGACATACGATTTATGACAGTTGAAGATTTAGAAGCTGTAATGAATATTGAAAATCAATCTTTTAGCATCCCTTGGAGTCGAGACGCTTTCTTGAATGAAATCGAACATAACCACTTATCCACCTATCTGGTTGCGGAAGATGAAGAACAGGTTGTTGGTTATTGTGGCGTGTGGCTTGTTGTGGATGAGGCTCATATCACCAATGTAGCGGTACTCCCTGATTATCGGGGACGTGGCTTGGGAGAAGGCCTCATGCGAAAGATCATGGGAATCTCGAGTGAGTTTGGAGCTCGTACGATGACACTGGAAGTCAGAGTGTCAAACGCTGCTGCACAACATGTCTATCGAAAACTCGGATTTCAAGATGGTGGGATTCGTAAGCGTTATTATTCGGATAACCAAGAAGATGCTTTAGTAATGTGGGTGAATTTATGAAAAAAGATACGTTTGTACTGGGAATTGAGACAAGCTGTGATGAAACGGCAGTTGCCATTATAAAAAATGGAACTGAGATAGTGACGAATATCGTTTCGTCTCAGATTGAAAGTCATAAAAGATTCGGTGGAGTCGTACCGGAAATTGCTTCCCGTCATCATGTGGAGCAGGTGACGTTTGTACTGGAAGAGGCACTGGAGCAAGCCCGTATGACCATGGCCGATATTGATTGTGTTGCCGTAACGGAAGGACCGGGATTAGTGGGGGCCCTGTTGATTGGTGTCAATGCGGCAAAGGCACTTGCATTTGCTCACAACAAACCTTTGGTTGGAGTCCATCATATTGCGGGGCATATTTACGCGAATCGATTAGTGGAAGAAATGAGGTTCCCTCTCCTTTCATTGGTCGTTTCAGGAGGACATACCGAGCTTGTGCTCATGAAAGAGCACGGCTCGTTTCAAGTCATTGGGGAAACGCGGGACGATGCAGCTGGAGAAGCCTATGATAAGGTGGCAAGAACATTGAGTCTGCCTTACCCAGGCGGCCCCCATATCGATCGCCTTGCCGAAGAGGGAGAACCAATCCTTGATTTACCCCGGGCTTGGCTTGAAGAGGGTTCCTATGATTTCAGCTTTAGTGGATTGAAATCAGCGGTTATTAACACGTTGCACAATGCGAAGCAAAAGGGACTAACCATTCATCCACAAGACTTGGCAGCGAGCTTTCAGGCAAGTGTAATCGATGTATTAGTGACCAAAACCGTCAAGGCTGTGAATGAATATGGAGTCGAGCAAGTATTATTGGCTGGAGGAGTAGCCGCCAATAAGGGGCTCCGTGCTGCTCTTCAGGTAGCGTTTGAAAGCGTGGACGCGGAATTGATTATTCCTCCATTAGATCTTTGTACCGATAACGCAGCGATGATTGCAGCCGCCGGGACGGTGTTATTCGAACAAGGAAAAAGAGGAAGAATGGATATGAATGCAAATCCTGGACTTGATATTGAGAATTTCTAACAGAGGAAGCTTAAACGTGGTGAGCGTTTAAGCTTTTTATGTGTTTGGAGACTGAGTTCCCACCGTTCTGTTGATATCTTGTGAATAATGTAGTGTCCGGTGTTGACACGTTGCGATAAAAAATGACGAACATACGTTTTATCAACAGACTGTGGATAAATTGTTAGTAACTTATCAATTGATGTGTACACCATGTGAAAAACCTTTGTGATATACACCCTGTTTTATAGGTTTTATTGTGGATAACTAAGGCTCAGATTGTGGATTATGTGGAAAACATGTGTGAATATCGTTTGATCGGGATTTTGATTGTGGATAATTATGTGGAATAAGAAAGGACCAGGGATGTTAGTTATCCCCAGTCCTGTGGATTATTGTTCTTCCTGAAGAAGTTCTTCAAGTTCTGTCCATTCTTCCAATAAAGAATCAAGTTCTTCTTTTGCTTTAGTGAGTGAATCATTGAGGTCTTGGACCTTTTCATGGTCCTGAAAGATTTCAGGGTCACAGAGAAGATTTTCTTTATCCTGAATGTCACTTTCAAGAGTTTCCATGAGGTCTTCAATTTCTTCTACTCTGCGTTTTCGTTGACGCTCAAGCTTTTTCGCTTCTTTATCGATCTTGTGAGACTGTTTTTGAGTCGTCCCTTGTGTTGCTACTTGTTCTCCTTGCTCCATGCGCTCGAGAGCTGCAAGTTCTTCCTGCTGTTGTAACTTCTCCACATAGTAATCGTAATCGCCAAGGTATTCAGTCGATCCCTTTTTGGATAGTTCTACAACCTTGGTAGCAATGCGATTGATGAAATAACGATCATGTGAAACGAAGAGAATCGTGCCAGGGTAGTCAATCAGGGCATTCTCCAATACTTCTTTGCTGTCTAAATCCAGATGGTTCGTTGGCTCATCGAGGATCAGGACATTCCCCTTTTCCATCATGAGCTTGGATAGAGCGAGTCGGGCTTTCTCTCCACCGCTTAGTGTTGAAACAATCTTCAAGACATCTTCGCCTGAGAATAAGAAGTTTCCGAGAACGGTCCGGATTTCCTTCTCCATTCTCATCGGATACTCATCCCAGAGCTCATTTAACACAGTCTTATTAGAAGAAAGTTCGGCTTGTTCTTGATCATAGTAACTGATGGAAACATTTGCTCCGAATTTAAACGCTCCATCAAGAGGGAGAAGTTTATTCACCAATGTCTTTAATAGCGTCGATTTTCCAATTCCATTAGGACCTACAAGGGCGATGCTGTCCCCCTTTTTCATAGAGAAGTCGATATGGGAAGAAATCTCGCTTTGATTATATCCGATGGTCAGATCCTGTACGTGCAGAACATCATTCCCGCTTGGACGATCGATTTGGAATGCGAAGGTGGCAGATTTCTCATCACCCAATGGCCTGTCCATCATGTCCATACGCTCTAATTTCTTCCGGCGGCTTTGTGCCATTTTGGTCGTTGAGGCACGGGCGATATTCCGTTGAATGAAGTCTTCAAGTTTCGCGACTTCCTGTTGCTGACGCTCAAACATCTTAAGGTCTTTCTCGTAGTCTGCTGCTTTCTGTTCAAGGTATTTACTGTAGTTCCCAAGGTATTTCTTGCTTCGATTCCGGGAAATCTCATACACTTGATTGACGACACTATCTAAGAAATAGCGGTCATGAGAAACGATCAGGACGGCACCCTCATAGCCTTGAAGGTACGTTTCAAGCCAAGATAAGGTTTCGATATCGAGATGGTTGGTAGGCTCATCGAGGATGAGGATATCAGGCTTGGTTAAGAGAAGCTTACCAAGAGCCAGACGGGTTTTCTGCCCACCGCTTAATGTGGAGATCTTTGTTTCATAATCGAAGTCGGCGAAATTCAACCCGTGGAGGACCGAACGAATATCGGCTTCATATTGGTAGCCTCCAGAATCCTTGAAGCGTACTTGAAGCTCATCATATTCTTTTAATACCCGTTGATATAGATCTTCTTGTTCATAAACAGAAGGGTCCGCCATCTGTTTCTCAAGACTCCTTAACTGTTTTTCCTGGGTTTGCAATTCTTGGAAAACGGTCAGCATTTCGGACCAAATCGACAGATCTGATTCCAAACCGGTGTTTTGTGCAAGGTATCCGATCGTAACCCCTTTTGGTTTCGTGATCTCTCCTGAATCATAGGAGAGATGACCTGCAATTATTTTTAATAGAGTCGATTTCCCAGCGCCGTTACGTCCGACGAGGGCGACACGATCTCTTGTCTGTATTTCCAGTTTTATATTTGATAGGATAGTATCGGCACCAAAGTTTTTCGTTAGTTGATTCACTTGTAGTAGAATCATGACGTTTCACCTCTATTTCATAGTGCTAGTGTACCGTATTTGGGAGGTGAACGGCAATAAATCGACTGTTAATCTTCGTACACTTTGGATAAAATATAGTGTATGATGAGTAAGAGAATGGACAAATTCTGTACGCTTACTATTTTGGAAGCGGTATCAGAGGTTTTGAATAGATGTGGGGGAATACAATATGAACCAGGATACAACGAAAATTCCACAGGCAACGGCTAAGCGCCTTCCGTTATATTATCGCTTTATTAAGAATCTGTACTCATCGGGTAAGCAGAGGGTCTCATCGAAGGAATTGAGTGAAGCGGTGAAGGTCGATTCTGCAACGATTCGCAGAGACTTTTCGTATTTCGGTGCGCTAGGGAAAAAGGGATACGGCTATAATGTCAATTATCTTCTATCCTTCTTCCGTAAGACATTGGACCAGGATGCCCTTACAAAGGTTGTACTGATCGGAGTAGGGAATCTCGGTACAGCGTTTCTTCATTATAATTTCATCAAAAATAATAATACGAAAATCGAAATGGCCTTTGAAGTGGATGAAGAGAAGGTCGGGACTCAAATCAGTGATGTACCCGTTTTTCATTTGAATGATTTAGAAGAGGGTCTTGTGGGGCATGATATTGAAGTGGCCATTCTGACGGTTCCGGCATCTTCTGCTCAAAATATCACAGACCGATTGGTTTCTTCGAATATTAAAGGGATCCTGAACTTCACTCCTGCAAGATTAACGGTACCGGACCACATCCGCGTCCATCATATCGACTTAGCCGTGGAACTTCAGTCACTTGTTTACTTCTTAAAGCATTATTCAGGAGATGACACGGAAATGTCACAAGATGGAATGATAACTGAATAGAAAATCTTTCATATTTACGTTATGATAGAATGGTAAAAGAGGAGGTGTCTCATTATGCCAGGTCCAGGTAGCCTCGTATTAATAGCAGTCGTTGCTTTACTTATTTTTGGTCCTAAGAAACTACCAGAATTAGGAAAAGCCGCTGGAAATACATTGCGTGAATTTAAAAATGCAACAAAAGGCTTAGCAGATGATGAAGACGAAAAAAATAATAGTGCTAAGTAGAGTAGGATGAACGCCATGAGTCAAAGAGATATGACAGTTTATGAACATATAGGAGAATTGCAAAAACGACTCATGTTTGTAGTCGTTTTCTTCTTGTTAGCAGTTGTTGTAAGCTTCTTTCTTGCAGAGCCGCTAATCAGGTACTTACAGCATGCCGATGAAGCGAAAGAATTAACCATGAACGCCTTTCGTATCACAGACCCTCTCAAGATCTATATGGAAATGATCATGTTCATTGCTTTAATCATGACATCCCCTCTCATTTTGTTTCAAGTCTGGTCTTTTGTCAGTCCAGGTTTATATGAAAGAGAAAGAAAAGTGACGCTAAGTTATATTCCTGTTTCCCTAATTCTTTTCTTAGGTGGATTGTCCTTTTCTTATTTTATCTTGTTTCCATATATAGTGAAATTTATGATGGGCTTATCTACGAATCTAAATATAGAACAAGTGATAGGAATAAATGAATATTTCCATTTCTTATTCCAGATCACCATTCCTTTTGGCTTTCTCTTTCAGTTACCCGTAGCCATGCTTTTTCTTACACGGTTGGGTATCGTGACACCGATGATGATGGCAAAGATGAGGAAAGCAGCCTACTTTATCTTATTGGTTATCGCTGCCCTTATCACGCCACCGGACATTGTGTCTCATCTAATGGTGACTGTACCGTTGTTCATATTATATGAGATCAGCATCTGGATCTCTAAGATCGGATACAAAAAGGTGTTAGAAGCAGAGCAAAAGCTTGAAATGGAACAGTTCGAGGATATAAATAAGGATTGATCAAATGATCAATCCTTATTTTTTGTTCTTTATTTGTTTTTTGATTTTGAAATGCAGCATGACCATCCGTAACCCGGAACCAAAATCTAAGGTTGCCAGAAAGATGAGCATGTATGTGAAAAATCCCCAACCTTCATCATTCTGTACGTTTTGTACAGCAAAGTATGTGAAGAGCACACCGAGAAGGAGATAGATCACTCCTGAGACTAATGGTGATCTCCTCATAGAAATAATCCTCCAATAAATCCTTGTATTTTTTCAGCTTCGTTCATCATTTTTTCAATTTCATCCTTATAAATAGATTGCATTAGAACGACCGTTGTATTCATCGTCACGTGAGCAAATATTGGTACCAGAATTCTCTTCGTCCTTACATAAAGAAAAGCGAAGGTGAACCCCATGGCAGAATACAGGATCACATGCTCCGGTTCGAAGTGGGCAAGAGCGAAAATCACCGAACTGATAAGAGCGGCGAAGAAGAAGTGCATCTTCTCATAAAGAACACCGAAAATGATCTTCCTGAATACGATCTCTTCTAATATAGGTCCGATAATTGCAGCGACGAGCATGGATAATGGTACCTTTTCAATGATTCCGATGATCATTTGCGTATTTTCCGAGCCCATCTGGATTCCGAGCGCATACTCGACTTGGATGGCGATCGATTGAGCCAGGAACGCCATAAAGATCCCGACAATCGCCCAGAGAATCGAGCCTCCTGCATTCATGGGAGAGGTCCGTTCAAGTCGCGTGCTTGATTCACTCTTCCTGAGAATGCCCCAGACGACGAGCAGGGTTAACGTAAAGCTAATGACGAGCCAGTATCCCGGAACGACACTCTTAACAGTATCTTCGGGTTGTCCAAGGACATCTACACCAATCTTAAATAATAAGGGGATGCCTACAATACTTGAAAGCTGCATGACAATATAGGTAATTAAGATATATCCGAAATGTTTTTTCAACGTTTGATCTCCTTTAGCACCTGTAAGATGAACAATAACTGTGCTTCGTCTTGAACTTACTCTTGTACAATTCTACTAAGAAAAGAAGAACTGTTCAAATCTAAGGGGTCACAAGGTGTTTTTCCTAAGGGCTTCTCATATCCTTGTTGCTCCTGAAATCAATAAAGCGGGTGTTCATCCCACCATTAAAAATAAAGGCACGAAAGCCAGTAAAGAATTGGTATGTGTGAAAAAGAGAGAAAATTGACGAAAAAAATTTCAAGCAGGACTCTTGCAAAATGAAAACGAATTAATTAATATAATAGTTGTGTTAGCACTCACAGTGTTCGAGTGCTAATAAATATTATTTACATAATTCAAGGAGGTTGTTTCACTTGTTAAAACCACTAGGTGATCGCGTCGTTATCGAGCTAGTTGAGTCAGAAGAAAAAACAGCAAGCGGTATTGTGCTACCGGATTCCGCTAAGGAAAAGCCACAAGAAGGTAAAGTGATGGCTGTAGGTACTGGTCGCATTCTTGACAACGGTGAGCGCGTTGCTCTTGAGGTAGCTGTCGGCGATCGTATCATTTTCTCTAAATACGCTGGTACAGAAGTGAAATACCAAGGCACAGAATACCTGATCCTTCGCGATAGCGATATTCTGGCTGTAGTTGGCGAATAATCAAACTTCGTATATAAAAATTAATTAATTTAAAATAAGAGGAGGACTTTATCAATGGCTAAAGATATTAAATTCAGCGAAGAAGCACGCCGTGCAATGCTTCGAGGTGTCGATCAATTAGCAAATGCAGTAAAAGTAACTCTTGGACCAAAAGGACGTAACGTGGTACTTGAGAAAAAATTCGGTTCACCACTTATCACAAATGATGGTGTAACGATTGCAAAAGAAATCGAACTTGAAGATGCATTCGAAAACATGGGTGCAAAACTGGTTGCTGAAGTTGCAAGCAAAACAAATGAAATCGCCGGTGACGGTACAACGACTGCAACGGTCCTTGCTCAAGCGATGATCCGTGAAGGTCTTAAAAACGTAACGGCTGGTGCGAACCCTGTTGGCGTTCGTAAAGGAATCGAAAAAGCGGTTCAAGCTGCCATCGAAGAATTAAAAGTGATCTCTAAGCCAATCGAAGGCAAAGAATCAATCGCTCAAGTTGCTGCAATCTCAGCTGCTGACGAAGAAGTAGGTCAACTGATCGCAGAAGCTATGGAGCGCGTAGGAAACGACGGCGTTATTACAATTGAAGAATCAAAAGGCTTCACAACAGAACTTGATGTTGTAGAAGGTATGCAATTCGACCGTGGATATGCATCTCCATACATGGTTACTGATTCTGATAAGATGGAAGCAGTTCTAGAAAATCCATACATCTTAATCACTGACAAGAAAATCGGGAACATCCAGGAAGTACTTCCTGTACTTGAGCAAGTCGTACAACAAGGTAAGCCACTATTAATGGTAGCTGAAGATGTTGAAGGTGAAGCTCTTGCAACGCTTGTTGTGAACAAACTTCGCGGAACATTCAACGCTGTTGCTGTCAAAGCTCCTGGCTTCGGTGACCGTCGTAAAGCAATGCTTGAAGACTTAGCGGTTCTTACTGGTGGAGAAGTGATCACAGAAGATTTAGGCCTAGACCTTAAATCTGCAAACATCACTCAACTTGGCCGCGCTGCGAAAGTAGTTGTAACGAAAGAAAACACAACTGTCGTAGAAGGCTCTGGAGAACCAGAAAAAATCGCAGCTCGCGTAAATCAAATCCGTGCTCAATTAGAAGAGTCCACTTCTGAATTCGACAAGGAAAAATTACAAGAGCGTCTTGCTAAGCTTGCAGGTGGAGTAGCAGTCGTGAAAGTTGGAGCTGCAACTGAAACTGAGCTTAAAGAGCGTAAACTTCGTATCGAAGACGCCTTGAACTCTACTCGTGCAGCAGTAGAAGAAGGTATCGTATCCGGTGGTGGTACGGCACTTGTGAACGTCTACAACAAAGTAGCATCAATCGAAGCGGATGCAGATGTAGCAACTGGTATCAACATCGTGCTACGTGCTCTTGAAGAGCCGATCCGTCAAATCGCTCACAACGCAGGCCTTGAAGGTTCTATCATCGTAGAACGTCTGAAGAAGGAAGCGGTAGGTGTCGGATTCAACGCAGCTACTGGTGAGTGGGTCAACATGATCGAAAAAGGTATCGTAGATCCTACGAAAGTAACTCGTTCTGCACTTCAAAATGCAGCGTCTGTAGCAGCAATGTTCTTAACTACTGAAGCAGTAGTAGCGGACATTCCTGAAGAAGGCGGCGGCGGTATGCCAGATATGTCTGGTATGGGCGGCATGGGTGGAATGGGCGGCATGATGTAATCCATCATCCCCATCCCCTGAAGCAATTCAGATTAAAGAGGTCATTCCTTCGGGAGTGGCCTCTTTTTTTATATAATTTGATTGAAATTTCACTAAAAGAGAGTTGAAACGTTTATCACCTGTAAAAATAGGTAAAAAGTATTATATAGGAGACATCCAAAATGAATCTTTTTACGTATGCTACATGCGACGTTTAGTACAATATTAAAATCAGCAGGTGATAATATGAATTACACAACGATGAGATTAAGAAAACTAGTGGAAAGAATTATTGATGGAGATGAGTTTGCAAAAGCGGAGTTTGAGCGGAGATGGGAGATCCCTTGGGAACAGGTGGGGACGGTACCGATTTGCGGAGAAGAGAAATGCTTTCAGGACTGAATGGTTCTTCCTTCAATCTCTATGATAAAGTTAGGGGGAGAACAGTTCAGAAAGAGGGTTACCGATGACGAATACACTTTATTATCAAGACGCCTATACGAAAACCTTTCAAACGTCCATACAGGATCAAGGGCAGGATGAATCTGGCTGGTACATACTATTGGAGGAAACGGCCTTTTATCCAACAGGCGGTGGCCAGCCTCATGATACAGGAATAATAGATAGCAAAAGGGTTATCAAAGTTGAAGAAGTGAACGGAGAAATCCGCCATTACATAGAAGAGCCGTTTGAAAATTTTTCGGGAATCTTTGAGGGACAGGATCGACTGGGATCGCCGATTCGACCATATGCAGCAGCACGCAGGTCAGCATATTTTATCCGCCGCCTTTGAGGAAGCGTTACAGTATGAAACAATCAGCTTTCACTTAGGGAAAGAAATCTTGACCATCGACTTACAGGTGAGTGACCTGACAGAAGCAGATGCGATGAAGGCAGAGAGGTTGGCTAACAGAGTGATACAAGAAGCACGTCCGATCGAGACGAGATGGATTACGGAAGCGGAGTTGTCCGACTATCCACTGCGAAAGCAGCCCTCCGTCACTGACCAAATTCGCCTCGTCATCATCCCGGACTTTGATTACAACGGATGCGGCGGAACACATCCCCGTTCAACGAGTGAGGTCGGAGCGATTAAGATTCTCGATTGGGAGAAGCATAAGGGACATATCCGACTGCAGTTTATATGCGGAGACCGGGTACTCAATCAACTGCACCGAAAGCATGAACTCTTAAGAGAAATGACCAGTCGTTTGCAGGCGCCGGAAGAAACCATGATCCCGACCGTCGAGCGGATGCTGACAAAGCAAAAAGAACAAGAGAAAGCATTGGAAGGGTTGAAAGAGATTCTTTTAACCTATGAAGCAGAAGGATTACTTGGGAAGGGATCCCCTCAAGAAGATTACGTGTTAATCCAAGCAACATACTCTGACAGGCCGATCAAGGAGCTTCAAAAAATCGCACAGCATATTGTCTCAAAGAGAGAAGAAGTCATCGTGCTACTGGTCGTACAAAATGATCAAAAGCTCCAGCTCGTAGCAGCAAAAGGCTCCTTACCCAGTGTCAATTTAAGAGAAGTCGCACAAAAAGTATTCCCACTAATCAACGGGAAAGGCGGAGGTAAAGAGTCGTTTGTACAAGGTGGAGGAGAAACCGTAATGAGTAAGAAAGAACTTCTCGAAACTCTGGCAAATCAACTATAGAGTAGAATGAAAGAGCCATCCGGCAAGACCGGGTGGCTCTTTCGATTTTATGGATGAATTTATAAAAAATGGAACATTCAACTAACAAAAAAACCGGGATTCATTCACACTTCATTCACAAATGATTCCAATTACCTACCAATTTTAACACTTGTAATAAAACACCTAATATTTACCACCATCGCCTTTGAATCCACGATTGAAAAATAAGAAGTAAACCTTTTGGTATGCTATAAATTACCTATTTCCAGCTATAGGAAAATAGGTTGTGTAGGTCAAAAATAACAGTCAAAATTCGACAAAATCCTTGTCTGATTGACGTTTACCGCTACCAGTGATAATTATAATATAGAAAAAAAGTATCAAGATTTTACAAAATATAAGTTTTAAACATGAAATTAGTGGTAAATAAGGATAGAATTAATTCCATTTTCTTCAAACATCATACGAACGAATCATTTTGGGGGAAATGTGACATTGTTTTGTCTTTTGGTTCGTAGATACAACTAGAAGTGGGGGGAGTATTCTTCTTTTAAACACATGGTATGAATCTTGATTGCAATTACTAACCAGATAGAAAAAGAATGACATCAGCTATGATGGAATTGATCTAATTGCCATCTGTCAAGTGAAAGGAAGGAACGCATAGAATGCTTGAGTCAAAGAGGAAAGCGATTATTTTTATTGTTTTATCAATATTGTTAGCTCTTACAGCAGGATTTTTCGTTTTACAAAAAGTCAGAGCATTGAATACCGAATTAGGTGGAATGACAGAGGTGTTTGTAGCAGCTGAAAATATTAACTCTCGAACATTGTTGGAGCCCCAGCAAGTAACCACCATGAGCATTCCGAATAAATTTGTAACAGAATCTCACATTACAAAAGTAGACGACCTTAAAAACAGTGTTTCAGTTGTAGCGCTGAATGAGGGAGATATTATCACCCAAAATATGATTAAACCATATTCCAACGTTAGCGACGCAGACAATCGTTTGGTGACCATGGTGAGTTCGGATAAAATTCATTTTGATGAAAAATTAGAAAATCTGGATCGAGTTGATATTGTTGTTTCTCAAAAATTAGAAGGAACACCAAAGACTGAACTCTTTATGAAGGACGTAAGAGTGGCAAGTATCCTTTCGAATAAAGAAGACAAGTTTGCCGGTGTGGCTTTGGAGATAGCTACTGAAGAAGCACCGAAATTGATTCATATGCAAAACTATGCTGATAGCATAAGGATACTTAAAGCTAACGTTGGGAAGGCTTCATCTGAAGAAACACCAAATAAGCAAGAAGAATCCAAACCTAATGAAACACCAACTAAGCAGGAGCCTAAAAAAGAAGAACAGCCAAAACAAGAACAAAAGAAAGAAGATGCTGAAAAGAAGAAACAGCAGTAATGGTGGAGGCACAGATAATGAGCGAAAACAAGTACTTAATTATTAGTAATGATGAGTCTGTTTCAAATCAATTTAAAAGTTTGCTTGCCGGTTTTACTAGTGTAGAGGCAATTAAATACGATGATGTGAAATCTGACTTTGACCGGCTAGCATCCGATGTCGTCTTTCTCATTCAAAGTGAAGAAGATAGCGGCATAGACTTAATTCAATATATGCAAAGTATAAATAATGATCATCTCTTAATCTATGTGGCTATAAATACAGAATTTGAAACCTTAAGAGCTGCTACAAGAGCTGGAATCGCTGACTTTTTTGTGATTCCAGATGAACTCAATTCACTAGCTAGTAAGCTGGATAAGATCGATCATCTGGCGAAGGATAAAAAGACTTCAAATGATGAAGCGGCAGCGACGAATATAAACTCTTTTAAAAAGGGAAGAGGGAACATTTATTCATTTTATAGTGGTAAGGGTGGTTCTGGAAGAACTCTTGTTGCCTCAATGTTTGCGCAAACTTTAAAACTTGAATCAACAGCACAGGTTATCTTTATTGACCTAAATCTCCAGTATGGTGGAAGCGAAACCTTCTTATCGATTGAGAGTAATCGATCACTAGCAGACCTTTCCCCAGTCATCAATGAGCTAAATGAAAATCATATTAGGAACGTTTCTGAAAAAGAGAAGCATTCAAAACTTGAAGTGTTACTGAGTCCAAGAGATGCAGAAGTTGGAGAAAGAGTGACTGAAGAATTTATCTCTACACTCTTAAGAACATGTAGAAGGAATTATGATTTTGTCGTAGTTGACCTGCCTGTTCAGATTAACGAGCAGACGTATCGTGCTTTAGAAGAATCTGACCGTATTTACTACGTGTTAAATTTGGACACACCGTCCTTGCAAGTATTAAGACAGGTAGAACGGCTGTTTAATAGGCTAGGTATCGACGCCAAAGAAAGAATGGGACTGGTTGTAAATAAAGTGAGTAAGGAAAATGAAATCCAGCCTGGTGATGTAAAGAATCTTACAAATTATCCTATAGAAGTTAAGATAAAAAATGATTCCAGGGCTCTTCAATCATACGTGAATAAAGGCGAGATCATAAGGAAGGTAGCCAATGAAAAGAAATTGCCGCCTTTTGCTAAAGACATTCATAAATGGGTGATTTCTAAACTTGGATAAGTAAAGATAGGTGATAATAATGGCTTTATTCAAAAACAGTCGAACACATAAAATAAATGAAAATAACGGTAGCTCCAACATTGAGAATCCATATGTGGATGAATTGGTCAGTCACTACAAAGCTCGCTTATTAAGAGAAGCGAACTTAGAAGCGCTCACAAATTTGTCTCAGGGAGAAATGAGACTGAGGATTGAACAGCTTATCAGTCAATTTATGACAGAAGAGAAGGTTGTCATTCCTCGTCAGGATAAAGAACTCTTGTTAACTAGACTGATAGATGAATCCGTGGGTTACGGACCATTAGAGCCGTTACTGAATGATGAGTCTATCACAGAAATTTTAATCAATGGCAGTCAAGAGGTTTTTATCGAGAGGGGCGGGACACTCGAGCTAACAAACATTACTTTTAGAGATGAAAAACATGTTAGGCATATCATTGATAGAGTAGTTGCACCGTTAGGCAGAAGAATTGATGAAAGTTCCCCAATGGTTGATGCAAGATTGCCGGATGGAAGTCGTGTGAACGCAGTTATACCGCCTGTAAGTTTAAACGGAACTCTCATATCCATTAGGAAATTCCGTCAAGACCCCTTTAAAATGTTTGATTTGCTAGACTTTAGCTCCTTAAATGATTCAATGAGTGATTTTTTACAAGCGGTTGTTAAGTCTAAATTAAATATTTTAATTTCTGGGGGGACTGGTAGTGGTAAAACAACACTACTTAATGTGTTAGGTAACTCAATCCCTGTAAGAGAAAGGGTTATAACAATAGAAGATTCTGCTGAGTTGAAGTTGGATAAATCCAATGTGGTTGGAATGGAAGCCAGGCCACCAAACGTAGAAGGAAAAGGAGAGGTTTCCATAAGACAATTGGTTAAAAATGCTCTGAGGATGAGGCCCGATCGAATCATTGTAGGGGAAGTCCGGGGGCCGGAAGCCTTTGACATGCTCCAAGCCATGAACACAGGGCATGAAGGTTCAATTACGACGGTTCATGCTAATACGCCAATTGATGCACTCAGACGTATTGAAGGTATGGTTGTGATGGCGGGGATGGACTTGCCTACTCACATTGTAAGGGAATATATCGTCGGGGCATTGGATATTGTAGTTCAAGGGGAACGCTTAACAGATGGCTCTCGGAAAATAACCTCAATTTCAGAGGTAGTAGTTGATGAAGACGGTAAAATCCAAGTTCATGAAATTTTCAAGTTCCAAAAATATGGACTCAATGATGACGGCAAAGTGCTAGGGGAATTCATAGCTACAGGTTATAGACCTAAGTGTTTGGAAAGGCTGCAGATCTTTGGTCAGGACTTATCTTCTACACTGTTTGAAGGGGGGCAGAGCTATGCTTCCAGCAATCTTATATAGCTTGGCTGTTTTAGTTGGGGTTTTTGGGTTATACAGTTATCTCGGCTATCGTTCTGAAAAGAGAAAATGGAGTCAAAAAGTCGAAAAATGGTTCGAAGGTAATGAAAAAAGAAAAAGCTTTATTGTGCTTTTAGGGGATCGGTTTGATCAAACAAAGCTTGCTCAGCCAATGAAAATAAAGTTGCGTGAAGCAAACGTCCCGCTCACTCCTTCAGAATTTTATGGGATGTTATTAGTAGGCGGAATGGCAATAGCTGTTTTCTCAAACAATCTATTTGGTATTTCATTCCCTTTTAACTTAGTAATAGCAGTTATATTGGTTGGTAGTATCTACTATCTATTGTTCGCATTAAGAAAGAATAAACATCAAGAGAGACTGAATGAACAGCTTTCTGAAGTGTGCAGGCTACTCGGTAATTCCGTGCGGGCTGGCATGACGATTCAGCAAGGTTTAGCGTTAGTAAGTCATGAGGTCAGTTCTCCAGCAAAAGAAGAATTTATGAAATTATCACATGAATTAGCACTTGGTGTAGATTTCGAACAAGCTTTAAGAGAAATGCAGAACCGTAATGTTTCGAGGGACTTTAAGCTTTTTATAGCTACTCTCCTTATTCAAAAAAATGCAGGAGGTAATCTCCACGCGGTCCTTGATGAGATGTCCAAAACGCTTGAAGAAAGAAAAATATTGGGTCAGACAATCAAGACCATGACCGCAGAGCAAAGGTTTGTATCTTATATCCTCCCTGCTATGCCAGTTTTTATCTTACTAATGATGAACCAAATGGTAGACGGCTTTCTGGATAATTTATTCACAATACCGGGCGCTATTCTGGGGATTATGTTTGTGGCAGGAACAGTCCTTTCATTTGTATTAATACGCAAAGTCTCCAATATAAGGGTGTGAAAAAATGGATGCCTTAATTCTTGTTTGTATTATCCTTTTTTGGTTTATGTTCTTTCTCGGCATGAGGCATTTATATGTATATTTGCAAAAAAAGCAAGAACTGCAAGTCCATCTTAATGAGTCTGTATCAAACCTTGAGCAATCATTCAGAAAGAAAGAAACTTTAACATCAAAGATTTTAAAAAAAGTATTAAAATACGGTGATGATTTTTCATCAATTGGCCAAAGGGTTAACTTCTTCAGTGAGGAAAAAGACGTCGAAGATTGGCTCCGTAAATCTGGAAATAGGCTGGATTTAACTGTTGAGAGGTTTCAAGGTATAAAAATATATCTTGCATTTTTAGGGCTAGTGATTGGGATCATACTGTTTATCATCCAATTTCCACTCTCTCAATTTGCTGTAGCACTATTCCCAGTGGTAGGTTACTTCATCCCTATCATTCTATTAAAAAATCAGGCAAAAAAGAGGCAGGAGGAACTGCGTTATGATTTACCTGACTTCTTAGATACTGTAAGTGTGAGTTTGCAGGCGGGGATTGACTTGGATAAGGCATTGCGGGAGGTGATTCAATTCTTTGATGGACCCCTTAGAGAAGAGTTTTCAAGGTTCTTACATGAAATCAATTTGGGAGTACCGAGAGAAGAGGCTTACCGTCAGTTGATGGAAAGAAACAGTAACCCAGAATTCCAGAGCTTGATCAAGTCGTTGATTCAGGGATTAAGGCTTGGAGTTCCTATAGCTACTACCTTTAAAATACAGGCAGATGATATGAGGGAAATTAGAAAAGAACAAGTAAAAGAGAAGGCGGCAAAAGCATCGCCTAAAATCACACTTATCACTACTTTTATCATCGCGCCAACAGCCATGCTTCTTGTAGGGGGATTGATGGTGATGAATCTCTTATTCGGGGATAATAATATTTTTGACTTAGTTAAATAACCCAAATGGGTAAATATATTAAAAATCATTTAGGAGGAATAAACATGAAAAATTTATGCTCAAAATTATATTCAAAGGTTCAAGCTTACACAGGTAATGAAAGAGGTTCACAGGCTTTAGAATGGATTGGGGTAGCTGCTGTCATTATTACGATTGTAACTTTATTGTCTGCTGCAGTTAGTAGTAACGGGGACGGTGTAGATAGTATGGTTGGATCTATATTTCAAAAAATCCAAGATATGATTGGCAGTTGAGGACATATTCTCTCGTTACTAATTACAGGCCCAGAAAACTTCTGGGCTTACTCTATATTTCAGCGAGGAAACTACTTATATTACTGTATAAAGGAGACATAGTACTTGAGAAAAAAATATTTTATTATAATAATCGCTTTATGTTGTTCTCTTATGTTTATGGGGTGTCAATCAGGGAGTGAGAAATCTGATGGTGAAAAGGAAGTAGAAGTGAAAAACGATGAGCCAAAAGTGGAGAAACAAAAGAAAGATCCTCTCTCAGAATATCCTGAGTTAGCATCAGCACCTGAAGCACCTAAGACCCTGGAAGAGGTAATTGATTATCCAGCAGGACCATTTGCAAATGCAGATTTTGATGGAGATAACAAAGAAGTCATTGATGAAGTGAACAAACTTCCTGCAATAGAAGAGGGTGCAGAGGAAGAGTTCCTCAAAGCTTATTGGAATCAGTTACTTTCACTCTTCGCTGTAGATTATAAAGATCCTCAAATCATATTAGAAAAACTGAAGGTTAAATCCTTTGGAAGTCCTGACATAGAAGACCCACGTTATCAATTCAAAGATAATCTAAATGTGGAAATTATACTTGATGCGAGCGGCAGTATGAAGGCCCAAGTCAATGGAAGAACAAAGATGGAATTGGCTAAAGAAGCCATAGATACCTTTACGTCTTCACTTCCAAAAGAAGCTAAAGTTGCACTTAGGGTATATGGTCATAAGGGAACAGGTAGCGACGCGGACAAAGAGTTGTCCTGTAAAGCAAACGACAAGGTTTATGATTTTCAAAGCTATGACAAAAGTAAGTTGAATCAGGCTTTAAATGGAATTGAAGCAAAAGGATGGACCCCGGTTGCAGCTTCATTGAAGGAAGCCCAAAAAGATTTATCTCTGTTCCCTTCAGAGCAAAACACAAATATCATTTTCTTGGTAAGTGATGGAATTGAAACATGCAATGGCAAACCTGTTGAGGTAGCCCAGTCCTTAAACGACTCAAATGTAAATCCAATCGTAAATATTATTGGGTTCGACGTTGATGCTGCAGGTCAAAAACAGCTTCAGGATGTAGCGGAAAGTGCTTATGGTTCATATGCCAACGTGTACGACTTAGATGAGTTGAACGAAGAATTTAATCGAGCAGAAGAAATTGCCCAGCAGTGGGAAAAGTGGAAAAAGAAAGCACTTAATGAAAATGATCTTCAAGAATATCTAAATACAAGTGAAATATTTGAATATAAAGGTGATTGGTCTTCTAAGCACATCGAAGAAAATAACAATCTTTTGGGAGCGATTCTCTTTCTTAAAGCAGAGGGCAAATTAACAAATGAAGCCCATAAATACTTATCGGATAAAGCCAATGGAAGACAAGCGAATATAGTAAAATACTCTAAGGAAATTGCAAATGAACTCCACAAGGTAAATAAAGCCACTTACGAAGAAGCGAATAAATTAATAAATGAAAAGTTTAAATCCAATCAATAATAATGGGAGGAAAAAATGTTAAAAAGAAGGTATAAAAAAATTCTTGCTCTTATAGCCATTGTTTTTCTGCTTTCTTTAAACTTCGTCCCCTTTCTCGCACCTGCAAGCGCAGTTGAAGGCTTCAATTTAAACATTAAGGGCTTCAACTTGGATCAGGAAGGCTTTAATTTAGAAGTAGAAGGCTACAACTTAGAAATAGACCCTTTCTCTTTAGAAGGAAGGGTAGGTCAAACGGGAGACCCTTGGTCTAACATAGGGAAAACACCTATATTATCACCTATAGGCCCGGTAAAACCTATTGAACTACCAAATGGAGTGAAACTGAAGCCAAACGGTGACGGAACCTTCACTCCCGTCCAACCTGAAAATAGCACACCATTAAAGAATAACCCTGATTTCAAAAACGATCTAGCCTTATACATAAATGATAATCAAGACCTCATGAGTAGGTTAGAAGTGAGAAATCAGCCAGGCAAGCCTGGTGGAATAACCGATGACGATCCTAAGGTTTCTTGGCAGGATGCTATGAAATTTGCGGTTAATGATGTTGGTGCAACGACAGTGAATTTTGCAGGAGACATGACGGCTATTAGTAATTCTTACTCAGACGCTCTTAATCCCGCAAACACTGTAGATACAGCGGCTCTAAATAGACAAAGTTGGAGAGCGGTAGGTAGTTTTAAATGGAATATGACTACTGGTCTCTATAAGATGGCCACTAAGGGAACTGGTATTGAGTGGACTGGCGATGTTTATGATAGTGGCGTAAATAGCTATACGACAGCTGATAATGCAATAAAAATCGCCAAAGACTCTTATGGAAGAGTTCAAAGTGTTTTCGGACGCACTCCTACACCTGTAGACTGGGCTCCGATATCAAAGTTAAATATAGGAGTTGCTGCAGTTGGTACTATAACTGCAGGGATTGACACCGGCTCTAAATGGAATGCTGCAATAAATGCTAGTTCAGATGTTGAGAGAAATAAAATGATGGGTGAAACCATTGGTGCAATGGGCGAAACTTTAATGAATGCCAGTGTTTTAGTGGCGGCAACGCCTATTCCAGGCGCTCAGGTTATTGGCGCTGGGATGGCGGTGGTTGGTGGAGCAATGTGGTTAGGAGCTACTGCTTACAAATATCGAAAGAGAATTTCTGAATTTATTAGAGGTACTAAAATTGGAAATGCGGTATTAGATTCAAAACCTGTAAAAGCAATAAAAGAGCAAGGGAAAAAAGCTTGGGATTGGGCGAAAAAAACTTTCTTTGGAGGTTAACAGATGCAATTTCTCCCACGTGAAATAAAAAGAAAATACAAAGAAAAAAAGTCATGGAATGAAAATGTAGAAATTTCTCCTTATTTAGTACAACATAATGGTATATTATACCATTATGTTATGTTTTACCCTTTATTTGGTAAGGTGTCAGGAGCGATGGTTATTGAGAAGAACGGTAACCTACCGCTTTTAGACGAAGCAAAGCCAGTTATTTTTCAAATAAATGGGTACAACAATATGATAGGCTTTGCAAATAAGCACATGAAAGAGACTTTAAAAAGACCAGTAGGTATGATGAGGAAAATCGAAGGTCAGGTTAAAGAAGTTTATCCTGTTATAAATTCCGGTGTGTCGTTATATAAAGAAATAAAGTTATTAAAAGAAATGGCCAGAACAATTTACGAAAACCATAGAAAACTTGAAGCAATTTTCAAAGAAATAGCACAAATTTCCAAAAGAGTACAGGTGCAAAATAAAGTATTAGACGAAGACTCCTTTAACCGTCTGTTTTATTTATTTACTGAGTGGCATGTTTTATTGTTTAAAGAAAAGAAGATGCAACTTGAAAATCTTTCTGATCTTCCTAAGATTATAGAAAATGTAAAAAAACAACCTAATTCTGTAAAATTAAAAAAGTCTTTAGAAAGCTTAAATACTGAAAAAAGAAAAAAAGTTCTTGAAAATTTCATTGAAGGAGTCTTAGAAAATTCGGTTGGTAATGCAATGGAGCTATCATTTACAGATGAGGACATAGAGAAATTCAGAAAACTAAAAAATGATGAAGCAAATTATATGTTTGAAGCCAATCTTGTACCTCATATTAGAAACTAAGGAGAGTACTTTAAATGGAGTTGAAGTTACCTTTAAAAATCTACTATAAAAATATCGAATCAATTCTGCTGATTTCTTTTTTAGTTTTGTTACCAGCACAATTATTCCACAATTATATATCAAGTGTAAGTTACTATATCGCAGAGATCTATGATAATCCTTTCTTTGGCGACATGACAAACATTTTGTTTCTATTAATGTTATTCACGATCTGCCAGGTTCCTTTCATTGCTTTCGCATTTAGTGAGATGGAAGATGAAGAAAGTAAGCTAAAAAAATCATTCGGTGTCTTTTTGAAATTTGGCTTTTCAGTATTTTTATTTGCGTTCCTATATACAGTCTTAAGCATTTTTGGACTACTAGCTTTTGTGCTACCAGGAATCTTAATCATGGTGTTTTTATTTCCTTTACCTTATATCACTGTGTTAAAGGATCAACCAATAAGAAAGGGATGGAGAACTACCTTCTTATTATCTAAGAAGCATTTCTTTAAATTACTGATTCTACTGGTTTTGATTTCTTTTATTGAGATGATTATAGGTTATTTAGTGAATGTAGGAATCTCATTTATTACGCAAAATTCATTAGCTTTTGTCATCTGCAATATGCTTATTAATCTATTAATTTTTCCATTGCTAATCATTATTATTTCAGTAAATATAAAAAAATGGTACGACATGGCTGATTTTCATTCGGAAAAGATACGAAGTCGTGAAGTATCTGTGTAACAGGAGATGAAACTATGCCCAATAGACTTTTGAAAAATAATAAAGGTTCAATCAGTCTGGAATTTATAGGAGTGTTGCCTTTCTTCTTCCTGTTTATGCTACTTGTCTTTCAAGGATTTGTATTGGGGTATGCTTTGATAACGGCACAATCAGCAGTAAATGAAGCTGCGAAAGTATATTCTGAAGGAGATACATTATCAGAATCGCGTGAAGCCGCTCAAAAAATTGTAGGGGATAGTTCATACTTAACGTTAAATAGTTTGTCCATTCCATCTCAAGATAGCGATGGTGATTTTGAAGTAAGTGCTAACGTATCAATTGACCTCATGTTTATTCCTGATAAATGGAAGAGTATTTCGTCAATTACATTTAATCAATCTGCTAGTAGTAGGGTGATGGATAGTGAATTTAATTAAGAATGATAGAGGGCATATCAGTATACTGATGATTTGGTTGCTCGTTTTAACTGGTTTAGTCATTGTTTTCTCGGTAAACATCATGGGTGCATTTGCCGTTAAACAACAAACGTCAACTGCTTCTCAACAAGCTGCTGTGACCGCAACGGATATTATTTATGACTATACTCTAATCGGTGTAAAGAAATACGATGAGTCGCTTATAGGTATAGGAGATGGGTTAATTGATGGGAAATCCATTGAAAAGAAAATTAAAGATCGTAAAGAAGAGTACTTATGGACAAGGGATATATCTGAAAGCAAGGCCTTGAGACTATCTGTAAATGAGATACTCACCGAAGAAGTTCCTGGTAACGACAAGTTAAAAGATGCTATAAAGAATGAAGTCAACAACGCTGCAAATGAAATCCCTAGTAGGGTATCAAGCAAACTTTCTTCCAATAATGCTAGTTCTACTAGCTACAAAGTTAAACTTTTTGATAATGATCAACGGGTTGTAATTGAAGGCACCGGAAAATTCACCTCGGTTGAAGCCGACAATTTTATAAGTAGTTTCACCATGAATGTGAAGCAAGTTTCAAAAGGTCCTCGGATTCCGTTTATAGGAAAAATAAATTTTGATAATCGGATAATATCATCTGATTAATCGTTTTAGGAGGTTTTTAAAATGCCCAAAAAAGAAAAACGATGGAGAAGATTTTATTTATTCCTGATGATATTCTTCTATGCCATATACGTCCCGGTTTCGATATTGGAATGGCTGCTAGGTGATGGGGGTCTGCCCATTACCGCCGTAGTAGTAGGGGTTGCATTGCCATATATGAGGAAAAACCATCTTCATCAGATTCATATGAAAGAAGGGACAGGAGCTTGAAGTTTAACTTCAGGCTTTTTTAATAGAAGATTAATGAAAAATACACTATTTTCTAATGGCTTGAAGAATAATCACTTGGGGGCAATGACATGAGGTATTTTAAAATAACCCTACCAATATTAATAGGAGTATCTATATTTATTATGGGGTGTGGCAACGAAGAGAAAGAAGAGCAACAAAGTATTAAGCAGGCTGTTAGTAGTAATAGTGAGTCTTCAGACAAGGGTAGTGTAGAACCTAAGGGAAAACAAGAAGAAAAAAGTATGAAGATAACACCATTACCCGATACCTACAAAGAGTTGGAAAATCTACCTGTAGGGAAAGATTCTAGTTATATTCCCACGGCAACAAATGAAGAAAAGATGCAAGCGATAGAGCTCTTTAAAGATTTGCCGAACATTAAGGAGAATCCTTCTCAGAAAGAGTTAGACTATTACTATCAGGAATTGCTTCAGAGAGTACAAAAAGACTTTAAAGGTCCGGAAACTTTGTTTAAACAAATGCGTTTTCAATCTTTTGGAAACCCTGATATAGAAGACTCGCGATACCAATTTAAGGATAATTTAAATGTGGAAGTAATTCTAGATTCATCAGGAAGTATGGCTCAGAATGCAGGAAACAATACCAAAATGGACGCTGCAAAAGAAGAAATAATGGAATTTATAAGAGAGTTACCAGAAGGTACCAAAGTAGGATTGAGAGTGTATGGACATAAAGGAAGCAATGCTGATAAGGATAAAACACTATCCTGCAGCAGTTCTGAGATCTTATATCCAATTGAACCGTTTGTAGAATCAAAGTTCGAATCAGTCCTGAAGGATATTCAACCAACTGGGTGGACCCCCATATCTTTTGCCTTAAATGAAGCTAAGCAGGACTTGATGAAATACGATGGAGAAAGTAATACCAATATTGTGTACTTAGTAAGTGATGGGATTGAGACCTGTGATGAGGACCCTGTATCTGCAGCTAGTAAACTATATAAATCCAACATTAAGTCCAATTATTAATGTTATTGGATTTAATGTTAATGGTGAGGGGCAAAGACAGCTAAAAGAGATCGCGGACTCAACTGAGGGAATCTATCAAAACGTAGAAGATCAAGATGGACTGAAATCTGAGCTCAATAAAATTAATGATATAGCAAACTCATGGAAAGAATGGAAGGAAAAAGGTGAGCAATCGATAGATCTTAAAGAGGTACAAAACAGCTTGGAGATTTTTCGTTATATTACAGAGGAAGAGGCTAAGTCTCTCAAAGAGAAAGATCAGATTAATCTACTCGTTTATACTTTTCAGCAATATAGCCTTATGAGTAAGGAGTCTCGTATATATCTGGAAGAGAAAAACAATAAGTATCATGAATGGATAGATTTAGAAATTAAAAAATTCAATTCAGAATTAAAAAATATTAATCAACAAAACTTTCTGGAGGCCAAAAAGACACTTGAAGATAAATATCAAATTAATACTCAATAAACTTTAGATGCTAAAAACTAACAGAACTTTACACAAAATGCTCAATTAAATTGGATGGAATGATTCGCAACGAAAGAGGATCTCAAAAATTATGTGATTGGGGATTAACATGAAAAAATACCTTTTCTTATTGCTCGTGCTGACTCTAGTGTTAACAGGTTGTAATAGCGGTGAGCAAAAAGCAGAAAAACAAAATAAGAGTCAAGAAACAGAAAAGGGAGATAAAAGCGCTTCGAAAACGGAGAAAAATGAAGAAGACCGAGAAGATTTTTACAGTAATATACCTGAAGTGCCAAATTCAGCAGAAACGTTAATTGGCCAGTCACCTGGTAAATTCGCAGGTGAACCAATAAGGAGTGAAGAATTTGAGCCTACTCTTTTCAAGGAAGTTAAAAAAGCGCCTCCACTAAGCGAACATCCAAGTGAGGAAGAGTACGATCAATATTTTAAGTATCTATATTCTTTAGCTGCGGTTGATTTCCTTGACCCCCAAGACCTTGTGAAAAAGTGGGAATACAGCATGTCAGGTACCCCCAATACTACCGATGAAAGATACCAATTTAAAGACAATTACAATATTGAAGTTATATTGGATTCGAGTGGAAGCATGAAAAATGATGTAAAAGGTAAAACTCAAATGGATCTTGCAAAACAAGGCATTAATGATTTCCTGTCTACCGCTCCTGAAGAAGCAAATGTATCTCTAAGAGTCTATGGCCATAATGGGACCGGCTCAGATCAAGACAAAAAAATGAGTTGCTCCAGTGTGGAACAAGTATATGGGTTTGATAAGTATAATAAAGAGCAATTTGATAAAGCATTAAATAGCTTTGAGCCGAGTGGCTGGACACCCATAGAAGGGGCATTAAAGGCTTCTAAAGAAGCGTTCAGTAAATATGATTCAAATGATAATACGAATCTTATCTATCTTGTAAGTGATGGAATTGAGACTTGTGACGGGAATCCTGTTGAGTTTGGTAAGACCTTTGCGGACTCTAACATTAAACCAATTGTCAATGTCATTGGATTTAATGTGGATGGCGCTGCCCAAAAGCAGTTGAAATCTCTTGCTGATAACACAAACGGGGTTTATACAACAGTGACCAATGCTAAACAATTAGAAGAAGAATTTGATCGTGCAAAGAATGTTTTAGAGAGTTGGGAAGATTGGAAAGATGACGCACTCAATGATGCTGATGCCAAAAAAGTAGATGCAAACTTTGACATCCTAAGCTATACAAATGATTACTCATTAATGGCGCAAATCCAAAATAACGATTTATACGGGATCATTTCCGATCTTTCTTTAGAAGATGTGATTACTATTGAACAAAAGAAAGAACTTATGGAAAGAAAAGGTAATGTAAAAGATTTAATTGATGAGTCTGAAAAGAAAATAAAAGAAGATCTTAAAATGAGCAGAGATAAGAATATAGACGAATTAAAAAGAGAAATCAATGAAAAGTATAGTACTAATATAAATTAGTATTCTTGAATCAGCTAGAATTTGGGGTCAGTCCCCCTGCATACTAATGCGTTATTGTGACGGGGGACTGACCCCATTTTCAGCATTTTTCTTGAGACCCATCTCTCAATAGTAGAATTCGAAATACAGCTCAATCCATATTGACTGACAACAATGCAAATCCTGAAGATATGGATATTACTTTATCTACTGAGGAGTGGAGAATTGAAGTTAAGTCAACAGCCACTTTTGAAAGTATTGCGGACAAAAAGCTCATTGAAGTTTTTCAAGAGAAAGTTCCACAGAAGGGGTATGGACCTAAACTGAAATATCTTGAAAAGGTATATGAATAACTATATGTAGAAGACCTTGGAAGATAATTTTCAAGGTTTTTATTTTTCCAGTGAAAATACTTTAGAAATTATGATTTGGAAAGTAGAAATACCTATAAAGGTTGAAATACAAAATTTTACTATTAAAAGGTTTCAAAATTGAATCTAGTGGTAAATAAGATTGAGTGTATTTCCATAATATTCTAAGTGATTTTGGATTGAATGGAAGCCAAAACTATAGCTCATTAAGAAAAGAGGGTTTCTAAGTGTCCAAAAAAGAAAAACGATGGAGAAGATTTTATTTATTCCTAATGATTTTCTTCTATGTCATATACGTCCCGGTCTCGGTATTGGAATGGCTGCTGGGTGATGGTGGCCTGCCTGTAACCGCAGTGGTTGTAGGGATTGCGTTACCTTATATGAGGAAAAATCATCTTCATCAGATTGAGATGAAAGAAGGGACAGGAGCTTGAAGGTTAACTTCAGGCTTTTTGCTAACTCAAGAGAAAAGGCAGTTACCTAGGACCTTTTAAATATTTAAAGGAAGCATTAGAACCGTCACTGTGTTTATTACACAATATTTTTTAGAATGCATTTCCTGTAGTGAATATGGCCGGTACATATATCACCTCAGGAGTCCTTCAAACCAGGTCAAGCAATCAAGCCGGGGGAGTCATATAATGGAGATCAATTTTTAAATTCGGGAAAACCGATCTTAGAAAATTCACCATTAAGTAGCGGTCCCTTCATTATTCTGAATGCTCTATTTCAGCTATCGAAATTTGTATTTGGAGGGGTTTCACCATTTACGCCTCCTGGCTTGGGTAATTCTATTGAAGGGGGATCAGGAGATGGCAATGGGGGCAAAAGCTCAATTAATGATGCACCTTCATCTTTATTAATCTTATGGGTGAAAAGTACAAATGGTGAGAGGGGATTGTTTGGTTATCTGATGGAGGACTAAAAGATTATTAGGGTTTGGAGACAAAATGGCCCAAACTGGTGTTTCTTATTATGCAGATTTCAGATTTAACGATTTAGGAAATGGTTATTACTCAATTTACGGTAAAGAGAAAATTAATAATAAAATTGGTGACTGTTTTTACAAGCAATAAAGACCTGATCCACTGTAAAAGGATGGTTTTCTTAAAATTGGAGGATGACTGATTTATGGACAACCAAGATATATCTAGCGTAGCTCAAAACCAAAAGAAACTATTAGAAAAAGTTGATATATTCCCTTATGAGTTTCATAAGGGAACGCATGTTTATAGAATGGCTCATTTTTATAGACTCTCTTCAAAGTTGTATGGGAGTTTTGTTTATACTCCATATGATTTGTCATTTGAAGAAGTGAAAATGGTATTTTATAAATTTATTTTATTAGAAGAATACTTGAAAGATAAATTATCTAAAGTAAATAACTATGCATCAACTGATTTTTCTGCAAGCTACTTTGGCTACCGTCAAGAATTGGACGTAAAGATACTTGTGAATTCAAGCTTTAGTGAAGCACATGGAATTATTCAAGAAATGATAAAAGCCATAGACTATTTTGAAGTTGCGTTAACAAATATTAGAGAAACATATTCGGGTTTTAAAGAAATCACTAACAAAATTAATACAACGAATATTTTCACTGAAGACCAATTAACTGATATCCAAAAGTCATATGGAAAAGCACATACCTATCAGTTTCAGCAGGCAGCGAAGCAAAAGGAAATAATTCATTCTTCAAGAAAATTAATTGATTTCATGGATAAAAGAAAGCTCTTTTCCGGAGAATTTGCAAGCTTTTATAAAAAGACGAAATTAATGGCCAGTGAAGATTCAGAAAATAGACTAGACCATTCTTTGAAAGGTTTTGGTGATTACAAAGAAAATATTACCCTTTCATTTCAAGAATTAGAAGAAAAATTTGTGAGGAAAAATGAAAAAGACTTTTATAAAGCTTTAGATGAGAACTTTATTAAGAGACGAGTTAGAAACCCTTCAGTACAGGAGGTGTAAGTTGGGGAACTTTCACGAAGGCTGTCACCAATACTATTAAAACAGAAAAAGATCTTTGTAAAAGTATTGCGAACAAAGCTAAGAAGTCTTGGTCAAG
Organism: uncultured Bacillaceae bacterium; assembly: GCA_963787015.1. Taxonomy (GTDB): domain Bacteria; phylum Bacillota; class Bacilli; order Bacillales; family Bacillaceae_B; genus Rossellomorea. The sequence goes on along the minus strand of CAWBBM010000039.1, from coordinate 16,395 downwards.
GTTTGGTTCTCATAAGAACTGGAGGTTCTAAGTAATGAAGAGCAATGATATTAACAAATTAACCCAGAAACATAAAAAGTTTATGGAGAAGGTGGATATCTTTCCGTATACGCTAATCATGGATAACCTAAAGTATGAGAGGTCCCACTTTTACAGGCTTACTTCAAGTCTATACGGAAGTTTTCTATTTACTCCGTATGATGTGTCTTACGAAAAAATTAAATCGATTTTTTATAGTTTTATTTTAATAGAAGAATATTTGAAAAATAAAATATCTAAACTTAATACGTATGCATCCAATAATGGATCGAATCCTTATTATGATATGAGGAATATGATGAAAGTTCATTTATTGAAAAATCCAGATCATCAATACATTCAGTACGATATAGAGTCTTTTATTTCTTCTGTTGATTTTGTAGAGAATTCTTTGCTTAAAGTAAGAGGGGATTATCAAAAATATCAGAGAATTTGTGAAGAAATCAATAGAAAAAAGGAATTCAGCATTTATCATCTTGAACAACTGAGAAGAATTGTTGGTGAATGTCAGGCTTGTATGTTTAACCAGGTAGCTGAACAACAAAAGTCACTGACCCCTGCTAGGAAAATAATTGATTACTTACTTTCAGTGAATGATAGAAACAATGATGTAGAGAAATTAATAAATCAATTTAACGTTCTGGTAGAAGCTAAATCAGAAATGAATCTTAACCAGTCTTTGAATAAGTTTGGAAATGCTGAGAAAAATAAATCTCTGTCTCATGAAGAACTTATTGAAGAACAGATAAGACTTTTTGAAAAAGATTTCTATCGTGCCTTAGACGAAGGTTTCATCAAAAGACGAGTTCGAAACCCTTCAGTTCAGGAGGCGTGAGAAGGTCGGTTTAGTTAATTAAGGAGGGGGGCGTTCCAAACCCCTTAATAGTTAGGAGTTAAATGAATGAATTTTGAAATCTTAAAGAAACAGGCGAATAAACATAAGAAATTCTTAGAAAATAAGGTACTCATCAACCCATTCAGTTATGAGGTTAATAATGTAGATTATTATTTGGTAATTTACGAAAGGGGAAATAAATTAAAGGGATACACAGTAATTTCTGAAGGGGAATACGCTGAAGAGGATGCAATTAAGGCTTTTGAAAAACTTATTTTATTTACTGCATATGTAAATAAATTTTTTGAAATTGAAAAAACAAAAATGAATCTTTCCCCTGAGTCATTTAAAAATATTTATACTATCCTAGATTATTATTTGAAGAATCATCAAAATAATTATTTAAGCAAAGGTAAAGAAAGTATACGGAAATTAGAAAACCTATTGATAGAATTACAATTTAAAATAAAAACTTATACTCAGCACTACGATAATCATGTGTTGGTTCACAACACCTTAAACGAACAAGAAGAGAGAAAGGTAATCGAAGCTATGTCTCATGTTAATAGGCTCCAATATCTACAGGGCAAAACATTAATTGAGTCGTTTAAGGATATTCAGAATATGTATAAAGAAATGAAGAGATTTAATCTGGTTCAAAAACTATCAAAATATGATCAGACAGTCTTAAAAGAATTAGCAACTAACATAGATGACACAAAAAGGAGCATTAAAGAATTTGCTCCAGAAAAAGAAATTGCTCACTTACCAGTAGATGAACAAGTGGAGATAATTGCAACCGACATAAGGGAAATTGGAAGAGGAAAACTCCCACGCTACAAACAAGATTTGCGATATCCTAAATAATAATATAAGTAAGAATGTCTACTGCAGAGCAGTAAAAATTTAATCAAACGTTTGTTTAAACCTAAGACCATACCCCAACACCCGAACACCCAACCCTAAACCCTCGATATCCCACCCAATATTGGTTAAAATAGAAAAGACACAATCATGATCAACAATTGGCTACAGCTTAAAGGAGAGAAATACATGACAAACTATGCAGATGATAGTTTAGCGTTACATACAGATTTGTATCAGATAAATATGACGAAGGCGTATTGGGATGATGATTTCCATAATCGAAAGGCTGTTTTTGAAGTGTTCTTTCGAAAGCTGCCTTTTGGCAATGGATATGCGGTGTTTGCCGGGCTTGAACGGATCATTGAATATGTGAAAAAGTTTCATTTCTCTGAGAGTGATATCGAGTATCTACGGGAGTTGGGATACGAAGAGGATTTCCTTCAATACTTGGCAGATCTTCGTTTCACAGGGACGATTCGTTCCATGAAGGAAGGGGAGGTTGCGTTTGGGAACGTTCCCCTTGTCCGTGTGGAGGCGCCCTTAGCTCAAGCTCAGTTGTTGGAGACGGCGATTTTAAATATCGTGAATTACCAAACGTTGATTGCCACAAAGGCGAACCGGATCAAGCAGGTGGTGCAGGATGAGGTTGTAATGGAGTTCGGGACGAGACGGGCCCACGAGCTGGATGCAGCCATTTGGGGAACCCGTGCTGCTTATATCGGAGGCTTCGATGCGACGAGTAATGTCCGGGCAGGAAAGTTATTCGGAATGCCTGTCTCCGGTACCCATGCCCATTCGATGGTGCAGGCTTACCGGGATGAGTATCAGGCCTTTCATAAGTATGCTGAGAGCCATAAGGATTGTGTGTTCTTGGTGGATACGTATGACACGTTGAAGTCCGGTGTGCCGACAGCGATCCGGGTAGCGAAGGAGCTTGGCGATAAGATCAACTTCAAGGGGATCCGTCTTGACAGCGGGGACATGGCGTACCAATCAAAGATCGCCCGCAAGATGCTGGATGACGCCGGCTTTACGGAGACAAAGATCATCGCTTCCAATGACCTGGACGAGTATACGATCCTGAACTTGAAGGCGCAAGGGGCGCAGATTGACGTATGGGGTGTCGGGACGAAATTGATCACGGCGTACGATCAGCCGGCTTTAGGTGCGGTGTATAAGCTCGTTTCCATTGAGAACGAAGCGGGTGAGATGGAGGACACGATTAAAATTTCCAGCAATGCCGAGAAAGTTTCAACTCCCGGGATGAAAAGGGTTTACCGCATCGTCAATACGGTTAATCATAAATCAGAGGGCGAGTATATTGCCCTCGACCATGAACACCCGGAAAGTCAGGAACGGTTGAAAATGTTCCACCCGGTTCATACTTACATTAGTAAATTCGTGACGAATTTCGAAGCGAGAGAGCTCCATGTGGATGTATTTAAGGATGGAAAGCTCGTGTTTGAAGCACCTCCTTTAGAAGAGATGAGATCGTTTGTGAATGACAATCTCGAGTTGTTGTGGGATGAGTATAAACGGTCGATGAACCCGGAAGAGTACCCGGTGGATTTAAGTGAAGAGTGCTGGAACAACAAGATGAATCTGATCCAGCAAGTGAAGGCTGAAGTGAAAGAAAAACATAGCGGGAATTGGTAATTTTACCTGTGATTGGGTAAGATAAAAAGATATAATGTGATGTAATAAAACCTAACATGGAGTGTGAAAACATGGATTCTCTTCAAAAACAAATTGTAGAAGAAATGATGGTATCGCCGGAAATCGATCCGCAGGAGGAAATCCGTCGCAGTGTCGACTTTATGAAGGCTTACCTTACGAAGCATTCATTTATGAAAAGTCTTGTCCTTGGGATTTCAGGTGGTCAGGATTCCACCTTACTCGGGAAACTTGCACAGATGGCAATTGATGAAATGAACAAGGAAACTGGATCCTCGGACTATGCTTTCTATGCCGTGAGACTTCCTTATGGTGAGCAAGGAGATGCCCAGGATGCCATCGATGCAGTGGAATTCATTAACCCGAACGTTTCGTTAACGGTGAATGTCCAGCCGGCAGTTGATGCCAGTGTCGAAACTCTGAAGAAGAACGGCATTGATCTTTCCGACTTTGTTAAAGGGAACGAAAAAGCCCGTGAACGGATGAAGGTTCAATTTGCCATCGCAGCCATGAAGGATGGTGTAGTTCTCGGTACTGATCACTCTGCTGAAGCGGTTACTGGTTTCTATACAAAATATGGTGATGGAGCGGCAGACCTCGTGCCCCTTTTCCGACTGAACAAACGACAAGGGAAGAAGCTCTTGATGGAGCTTGGCTGTCCGGAGCACTTGTACAATAAAAAGCCAACAGCGGACCTTGAAGAAAATCGTCCTCAGCTGCCCGATGAAGAAGCTCTTGGCGTCACGTACGATCAGCTGGACGATTACTTGGAAGGTAAAGAAGTACCTGCTGAAGCGAAAAAAGCCATTGAAGGTCATTACCTAAAAACACAGCATAAACGTCATCTGCCAGTTACGGTGTTTGATGATTTTTGGAAATAAATAGCGTTGAAGCCAATTCTTGAATATTCGAGAATTGGCTTTTTTTGTTTTGGTTACTTGGTTGAAAGTAGAATAATTCGACAAAAACCGTCTGTTCCCCTTGCCGGATAATCCCAACCTCCTACCAATTCCCTAAATTCCCTCTAGATTTTTCCCAAATTATAGAGGATTTTCGACTTTTTAAACGAAAGTAGTAATAGTTAAAGAAGATATTGAAACATTCAGGAGGGGTACGATGTCACATGAAATGGTGAATCCGAAGTTACAAAGTATCATTGATAATATAGAAAAAGTCATGATTGGGAAGAGAAAGGTAGCGGAGTTGAGTATCGTTTCCCTACTTGCCGGCGGGCATGTATTACTTGAGGACGTTCCAGGTGTAGGGAAGACGATGATGGTTCGCGCCTTGGCAAAATCGGTGGGAGCGAGCTTTAAACGTATCCAGTTTACGCCGGATTTACTTCCGTCTGATGTGATCGGGGTGTCGATCTATAACCCGAAGGAAATGGAATTCACATTCAGGCCGGGTCCAATTATGGGGAATATCGTTCTGGCGGATGAGATTAACCGTACGTCACCGAAGACTCAGTCCGCTCTACTTGAGGGGATGGAAGAGAGCAGTGTGACAATTGATGGAGAGACAAGGAAACTCGATAAACCCTTTTTCGTGATGGCGACACAGAATCCGATTGAGTATGAAGGGACTTATCCGCTTCCGGAAGCGCAGCTAGACCGTTTCTTGTTGAAGATGAAAATGGGCTATCCGGAACCGGAAGAAGAGATGGAGGTTCTTCATCGCGCCCAGAGGACTCCGCCGATTGATGAATTAGAGGCTGTGATGACCCTGGAGGAATTGAGATACATCCAGGGAGATGTGAGAGAAGTGTTGGTGGATGACACCATTAAGAAATACATTGTTGAAATCGCAAACCGTACGAGAATCCATGCAAATGTGTACCTTGGCGCAAGCCCCCGGGGGTCCATCGCGTTGATGAAGGCTTGTCAGGCATATGCCTATTTAAGAGGAAGGGACTACGTTGTTCCGGATGATGTTCAATACCTGGCTCCTTTTGTTTTCTCCCACCGGATCATCATGAAATCTGAGGCGAGGTATGAGGGGATAACACCTGAAGAAGTCGTGGAGAGAGTAATGGCGAGAATCCCGGTTCCGGTGCAAAGGCTTGTGAGATAGGATGAAGCATACAATACAATTCTTAAAACCACTCGGGAAATTTCTGTTGCTCCTTTTCTTGATCGGGATCACATTTTCCTTTGCGATGTTTCAAGGTGGGTTTGTAAGTTGGTTCTTGTTCTATAGTTTCATACCATTCGCCCTTTATTCCGTATTCGTTTTCCTGTATCCGCTGTCGGAGTTTTATGTTGAGAGGAATTTCGAAGCACATGAGTATAAAGCGGGGGATGAGCTGAAGGTGACGGTCACTCTTTCCAGGAGAATCCCGTTTCCGTTATTTTATATGGTGATGGAGGATGTAGTGACGGAATCTATGTTTCACCATTCCGGCTTTCAGAAGGCAAAGGCGATGATTCATCCGGGATTCAGAAGACGAATCAAGTTAACGTATGTCATAGAGGAGCTCCCTCGTGGAGAGCATGTGTTCTCTGCCGTTCGATTCCGGACCGGTGATTTCTTCGGTGTGTTTGAAAAGGAAGCAACGGTTGAGTGTAAAGGTAAGCTCCTTGTGTATCCGTCAACGGTGGACGTGCCGTACCGCCCCCTTGAAAGTCGCTATGATCAAGGAATGACCACATCAAATGTGAAGATTCAAAAGGATACGACGATGGCGACAGGGATACGTGAATATCAACCGGGGGATCGTTTCTCCTGGATTCACTGGAAAACCTTTGCAAGGACCAATGAGCTGATGACGAAGGAGTTTGAAGAGAGGCAATCCCATGATGTATTGATTGTGCTCGACAGGGAATCGTCTCCTGCGTTCGAGGCGATGGTCACGTTTACGGCTTCGATGATCCGCTCCATTGTGAAAAAGGGAGCACAGGTAGGTCTCGTGTCGATCGGTGAGGATCATGTGTCGTTTCCGATTAGAGGCGGTGAGGAACATCTGAGTCAACTGTCCTATCATTTAGCAAAGGTGAGGCAAGACAGTCCCTACGGGTTAGGGAAAGTATTGCAGGGGGAGGGCTTGAACTACTCCCAGTCGGCTGCTGTCTTATTTGTCACCTCATCTGTTTCCAAGAAGATGATTATGAGCGTGAATCAATATGCAAAACGAAATAGCTCTGTTGTGATCTTTCTTGTGAAACAAAACGGGCAAGTATTCACAGCGGAGGAGAAATCATTGATGGCCTACGCTTCGTCACGTGGCATTCGATTGAAGGTATGCCATGAAGGTGACTTTTCTTCTGCCTTTTTGGAGGTGAAACGAGCATGAGCCATCAATCATCAAAGCACCAATTCTTCACGATTATGATTTACCTGTTTGGATTTTTACTGCTATGGGAATGGTTGAAGCCCTTGAAGGTTGTGACTGATACAGGCAGTTTGACGTACTTTGTTGTATTTATCGCATTGTCCCTGATTCTGTCTTATTTCAGAATCCATACCTTCATCTCTGCTCCTATTAAGGTTCTTTTTATTTTGTATAGCCTGAATGGCTTGTACTATAAAGGTTCTTTCTTGGCCGTTGCGTGGTTCAGGGATTTCAGCCGTGATCTGTGGGAGAATCTCGGATTGACGCTTGGGCGTGAATGGCCAAGCCTTTCTTTTGAATACAGAAGCTTATTGTTTTTTGTCTTGCTATGGTTGATGACGTATTTAATCTATTATTGGTTATCTGTGCGAAAAACGATTCTCCTCTTTTATGTGATGACAGTAACGTATGTTTGCCTTATCGATACTTTCACTGTGTATGAAGGGGATAAAGCGATTATACGGGTTGTCATATTCGGATTTCTCCTCATGGGACTCCTGGCATTGGAACGACTGATTCAAAGAGAGAACCTATTTGGATCCAAGATGAGTCGTCACCGCTGGATCGTTCCCTTGACCGTCATGCTGGGAGTAAGCTCAGTTGTTGCATTCGCAGCACCAAAATCAGACCCCATCTGGCCGGATCCGGTTCCTTATCTTCAATCTTTTTCAGAAGATGCCGGGGGCAGTGGGGTGAATAAAATCGGTTATGATACCGATGATTCTGAGCTTGGCGGTCCGTTTGTCGGTGATCCCACCGTGGTGTTTAATGCGGAAGTGACAAGGGAGCATTACTGGAAGATTGAAACGAAAGACTTATACACGGGTAAGGGTTGGGAGCAATCCATTCCGGACGGCCAACAGTCTGCTCTTCCGTTTAATCCTGGAGAATTGGTTCCCATTCCATCGGTTGAATCGGAGGAGGATCGAGACCTGGAAAGTGAAAAGGTCATGGTGGAACGGAAGTATTCTCATGTCGTCTATCCTTACGGGGTAGAGACGATTGACGGGAATAAAAATGGGTATTTCAGCTTTAATCCCATTAACGAGAAGGTGACAAGCTATAAAGAGCTGGATGAGACGGTAAAGCTTGAGGACTACGAGCTTTCCTATCGATCCCCGTCCTTCTCACAGAAAAAAATGAAAGCAGCGAACGAAAATCAGGAAATCATGCAGGTCCCTGATTTCGTCGATCGCTATACGCAAATCCCTGACACCACACCTCAACGGGTGTTGGATCTGGCCTTCGAGATTACGTCGGAGGAGGACAATTGGTATGACAAAGTAAAGGCAATCGAAGAGTATTTTTCGAAGAAAGCCTATGTGTATGACCAGTTTGACGTTCCTGTTCCTGAAGAAGGGGAGGATTACGTCGATCAGTTCCTGTTCGATACGCAGCGGGGATACTGTGATAATTTCTCCACATCCATGGTCGTTCTGGTCAGGGCTTTAGGAATCCCGGCAAGATGGGCTAAAGGGTATACAGAAGGGGAATACAGTAGGCAGGTGGATTCAACGTATAAGCTTTATGAAGTGTCGAACAACAATGCCCACTCCTGGGTGGAAGTGTTTTTCCCGGAAGTAGGGTGGGTTCCTTTTGAGCCGACCGTCGGCTTTAGTAACAACGTGTCGTATCAGTATGACTTGGATGTCCCTGATCCTGAGAACAATGAAGTACCTATTCCCGAAAAGGAAGAAACACCGAAGAAGCCTTTGCAACCTGATGAAGAAGATGCAGCATCAGGAAATGGTTTCACCCTTTCCGAGCTTTGGGATGACACCAAATCGTTCTTTGTAGAAAACTGGGGTAAGATTGTGATGGGGACTATGCTCCTTGTCATCATCGGTATTGCCCTATTTATGCAAAGAAGGCGCTGGTTGCCGTACATGTTGATTTTCTATTATCGCAGAAAGTCAGCAGATGACGTTTTCTCGGAAGCTTATCTTTCTCTCATGAAGCAATTGGGCAGATATGGATTAAAGATGGAGGACGGGCAAACATTAAGAGGTTATTCCAGGTACGTCGATGCATTCTTTGGTACACGGGAAATGACCAGCCTGACCAATAATTATGAACGGATATTGTACGGTCAGAGCCCGACGAAAGAAGATTGGACAAAGATGAGGGAATTGTGGGAAAATTTAATTAAAAGGACAACAGGTTGACCCGGTTGATTACAAAGTATAAAATGATGTCAAATTCATAATAGTGTTCGTTAGCATCCTTCGTATATCCTCGATAATACGGTTCGAAAGTATCTACCCGGTCACCTTAAATGACTGGACTATGAAGGCAGTGTTCTATTTTGACATCCGTGTATGCAAAAAACTAGAATTCTGCCTTTTTTTAAGGCGAAGTCTAGTTTTTTTATATTTTTTTGGAATGCTAACAACAACAGGTACTAGAAGGATGGAGTCTGTCCTGACCCATAAATAAACTGATGAGGTGAACTGAATGCTTGGTAAAGAAGAATTGCACAATCAAGAAATGATCGTCGTTTTGGACTTTGGAAGTCAATACAATCAATTAATCACACGAAGAATTCGTGAGTTTGGTGTTTATAGTGAGCTCCACCCGCATACAGTTACCCTTGAAGAAATTCAGGAAATGAATCCGACCGGGATTATTTTATCCGGTGGACCGAACAGTGTCTACGGTGAAGACTCGTTCCGTTGTGATGAGCGTATCTTTGACCTTGATATTCCAATCTTGGGAATCTGTTATGGGATGCAGCTGATGACCATGCACTTCGGCGGGAAAGTGGAACGCGCGAAGCATCGTGAGTACGGAAAAGCAGCCATCAATATTGAAAAACAATCTAAGTTATTCTCGAATCTTCCTGAAGAGCAAGTCGTATGGATGAGTCACGGGGATCTTGTAGTCGAATCTCCTGCAGGATTTGATGTAAATGCTACGAATCCTTCTTGCCCGATCGCTTCCATGAGTAACGAGGAGAAAGGATTATATGCCGTTCAATTCCACCCTGAGGTACGTCACTCAGAACACGGAAACGAAATGCTGAAAAACTTCGTATTTGAAGTGTGTGGTTGTACAGGGGACTGGTCCATGGAGAACTTCATCGAGATGGAAATGGACAAGATCCGTCAAACGGTAGGCGACAAAAAAGTTCTTTGCGCATTAAGTGGCGGAGTCGATTCTTCCGTTGTTGCCGTGTTGATCCATAAAGCAATCGGAGATCAACTAACATGTATCTTCGTGGATCACGGCCTTCTTCGTAAAGGCGAGGCGGACAGCGTCATGAAGACATTCTCCGATGGCTTTAACATGAACGTCATTAAAGTCGATGCACAAGACCGTTTCTTAAATAAATTAAAAGGCGTATCCGATCCGGAACAAAAACGTAAAATTATCGGAAACGAATTTATTTATGTGTTTGATGATGAAGCAACAAAGCTGCAAGGGATTGAGTATCTGGCACAAGGTACGTTATATACAGACATCATTGAAAGTGGAACCGCGACTGCACAAACGATCAAATCTCACCATAATGTCGGGGGATTACCTGAAGACATGCAGTTCACTCTCATTGAGCCACTTAACACATTATTCAAAGACGAAGTGCGGGTTCTTGGCTCTGAACTGGGTATTCCGGATGAAATTGTATGGCGTCAACCGTTCCCGGGACCAGGTCTTGGTATTCGTGTACTTGGTGAAATTTCTGAGCAGAAGCTTGAAATCGTTCGTGAGTCGGACTATATCCTTCGGGATGAAATCAAAAAGGCCGGCCTCGATCGTGACATCTGGCAATACTTCACGGTCCTTCCTGATATCCGAAGCGTCGGAGTGATGGGGGATGCGAGAACCTATGATTACACAATCGGTATCCGTGCCGTGACTTCCATTGACGGAATGACGTCCGACTGGGCACGTATCCCGTGGGACGTGCTTGAGAAAATTTCGACACGCATCGTGAACGAAGTCGATCATATCAACCGCGTAGTGTATGATGTGACGAGTAAGCCACCTGCAACGATTGAGTGGGAATAATAATCATTAAAAGATAAGTGACTGGTGCCTTCCGTAAAGAGTCGATGTGAATCGACAAAAAACGGGAAGTGCCTGTCATTTTTTGCATTAAACGAACATTATTACGAAATATATAAGATAATGTTCGTATTTTTTGTTGACGGACAAGGTTCCGGTTGGTACAATAGTACTGTAATCATAACAAAACATCATATAAGTATTACGTCGTATAATTTCGGGAATAGGGCCCGAGCGTTTCTACCAAGCTACCGTAAATGGCTTGACTACGAGGTGATGGATGATAGGGCTGTATTGCGGCGCCTATTTATCTTGATCTTAACAGTCAAAGCCTTGAACTCTGGTAGTTCGAGGCTTTTTATATTGAAATGTATACTCTTACGACGACTCATTAGGGGGAGTACAAGAATGAAGAATTTCTTTCAGTTTGAGCAAGTAGGCACGAATTATAAAAGGGAGATTATCGGGGGATTGACTACATTCCTATCGATGGCTTATATCCTGATCGTTAACCCGCTTACGTTAACGCTTCAATCCGTACCGGACCTTCCGGATAGTATGAGAATGGACTACGGTGCAGTATTTGTCGCTACGGCTTTAGCAGCTGCCATCGGCTCATTGATCATGGGATTGATCGCCAAATATCCCATTGCATTAGCACCTGGAATGGGTTTGAATGCCTTTTTTGCTTACACGGTCGTCTTAACAATGGGTGTGCCTTGGCAATCGGCTTTAACGGGAGTGTTGATTTCAGGGTTGATTTTCATCGCTCTGACGTTATCAGGCATCCGGGAAAAAATCATTAACTCGATTCCAGCCGAATTGAAATATGCCGTTGGGGCCGGGATCGGACTATTCATTACATTCATCGGTTTTCAAAATGCAGGCATCATCGTCAATAACGATGCGGTATTAGTAGGTCTTGGAGATTTAACGAAGGGAACAACATTACTTGCGGTATTCGGAATTGTAATCACCGTTATCCTCATGACAAGAGGGGTCAAGGGCGGTATTTTCATCGGGATGGTTGTAACGGCCATCGTCGGCATGATCGCAGGATTAATTGATACACCAGAAAGAGTAGTAGACGCAGCACCAAGTCTTGCACCGACTTTCGGAGCAGCATTAGAACCTTTATTCAATGACGCAGGCAGTATTTTTACGATTCAAATGCTCGTGGTCATCCTGACATTCTTATTCGTCGATTTCTTTGATACAGCCGGTACACTAGTAGCAGTAGCGAACCAGGCGGGATTAATGAAGGACAACAAATTACCACGTGCAGGCAAAGCACTATTCGCAGATTCATGTGCAACTGTAGTCGGAGCAATATTAGGAACGTCTACGACAACCTCTTATATCGAATCTTCTGCAGGGGTTGCAGCAGGAGCGAGAACCGGGTTCGCATCCGTCGTAACGGCCATCTTATTCCTCCTTTCGATTTTCTTCTTCCCGTTACTGGCAGTGATCACGTCAGCCGTGACGGCGCCGGCCCTTATCATCGTCGGTGTATTGATGGTTTCATCACTTGGTGAGATCGACTGGAAAAAATTCGAAGTGGCAGTACCTGCATTCTTAACGATTGTAGCTATGCCCCTTACGTACAGCATCGCGACAGGAATCGCCATCGGATTTATCTTCTACCCAATCACGATGATCATGAAAGGTCGCGTGAAGGAAATCCATCCGATTATGTACTTCTTGTTTGTGATCTTTGTTCTGTACTTTATATTCTTGGTGTAACATACACCATGGTGAAAAGCTGATCTTTCTTAAGATCAGCTTTTTTCTTGTGTTTCTAGACAAAAGAGAGAAAGATAATAAAGGAAACAGACCCCTATTTAGAGAAGATAGTACTACTGGAAGAAGTAAGAATTGAAAAAAGGGTCAGAATTCGTTAAAATCATGGAATCGGATAGTGTCGAAAATGGTCGAAATTATAGGGAGAATTGACGATGTCTACTTTAAATGTGAATAAAGCCTTAAATAATAATGTACTAATTGCCGTCCACGAAAATTACGGGGAAGTCGTGCTGATCGGGAAAGGAATAGGATTCAACCGGAAAAAGGGAGACCCTATCCAAAACGACATTGCAGAAAAGATGTTTGTATTAAAAGGGGAAAAGGAACAAGAGCAATATAAAAATCTTCTTCCTTTCCTGAATGAGGATATGTCGAACGTCATTATTTCTGCCATCGAGTTGATCAGAAAACGAACCAACTCTTTTCTTAACGAACATATTCACATCGCCTTGACAGACCATATTCTCTTTGCCATTAACCGACTGATGAGAGGGATGGAAATCCGCAATCCGTTTCTGGTGGAAACGAGAACGCTATACCCTTTCGAATATGAAATAGCCAGAGAAGTTGTCAGCATGATCAATGAAATGACGGACGTCCACTTGCCGGAAGGGGAAGTGGGATTCATTGCCCTTCATATTCATAGTGCCATGATGAACAAGGATCTATCAGAAGTAAATCAGCATTCCCAATTAATCAGCCGTTTAACTGGAATGATCGAACAGCAGCTCGATGTTGAAATCAATAAAGAGAGTGTAGACTATATGAGGCTTGTCCGTCATATTCGCTATACGATTGAACGGGTTTTGCGAGGGGAAAGAGTCGAAGAACCAGAAAAAATTGCAAAACTGTTGAAAGAAGAATACCCTGTCTGCTATAATTTATCATGGAAGCTGATTAAGATGATGCAGCAAACATTACAAAAGCCCGTTTACGATGCTGAGGCGGTTTACCTCACTATGCATCTTCAACGGATTCAAAATAAAGTGAATTAAAATATTTATCTTTCTTACGTGTAACTGATACGATCAGGCATGAGTGAAGAAGATAATTGAAACGTGTATTTTGGGGTAGTCTATCCATATACGTTCATTATCCTCTTTTCTCATGCCTTTTTTGTTTGGCGCAATCATCATCTAATTAGTCGAAAATAGAAAAATAAGGGAGGAAACTCACATGTTTAAAAAGGCTTTCGGTGTTTTACAAAAAGTCGGTAAAGCATTAATGCTTCCTGTTGCAATCTTACCGGCAGCTGGACTACTACTTGCGTTCGGTAATGCTCTTCAAAATCCAACGCTTCTAGACATTGCCCCATTCCTTGCTAACGGCGGAGTTGAAACCGTTGCCAGTGTTATGGAACAAGCGGGTGGAATTATCTTCGGAAACTTGGCACTGCTCTTTGCAGTCGGTGTAGCCATCGGTTTAGCTGGTGGTGAAGGGGTAGCTGGTTTAGCGGCTATCGTTGGTTTCCTGATTATGAACGTAACAATGGGTACCGTTGAAGGATTAGGTATTCCTGATGTTACAGGTGATGGCGTGGATCCGGCATATGCACTGGTTCTAGGTATCCCAACCTTACAAACAGGTGTATTCGGCGGTATCATCGTCGGGATACTTGCAGCTTATATGTACAATCGTTTCTATCAAATTGAACTTCCTTCCTATTTAGGGTTCTTTGCAGGTAAGCGATTTGTTCCAATTGCAACAGCAGCATCTTCAGTCGTATTAGGATTATTGATGTTATTAATATGGCCACCGATCCAAGATGGTCTTAACACATTCTCAAACTTTATGCTTGGTGAAAACAGAGCATTGGCAGCGTTTGTATTCGGTGTAATTGAACGTTCACTTATTCCATTCGGATTACACCACATTTTCTATGCGCCATTCTGGTTCGAATTCGGTTCTTACACGTCAGCAGCTGGAGACGTTGTGCGTGGAGACCAGGCAATCTTTATGAAACAGATTCAAGATGGTGTACAAGACCTGACAGCAGGTACGTTCATGACTGGTAAATTCCCATTCATGATGTTTGGACTTCCAGCAGCGGCATTAGCGATCTACCATGAAGCGAAGCCGGAACGTAAAGCAGTTGTTGGTGGAATCATGGCATCTGCTGCCTTGACTTCATTCTTAACAGGTATTACGGAACCAATCGAATTCTCATTCTTATTCGTAGCTCCTGTATTATTCGGGATCCACACAATCTTCGCCGGTCTATCATTCCTTACGATGCATCTATTAGATGTAAAGATCGGTATGACATTCTCAGGTGGATTAATTGACTACGTACTATTCGGACTGATCAATCCGCAAACCAACGCCTGGATCGTTATCCCGGTAGGTATCGTGTTTGCTTTCATTTACTACTTCGGATTCCGTTTCGCTATCCGTAAGTTCAACCTGATGACTCCAGGTCGTGAAGAAGTAGATGAAGACGAAGATGACGCACCGGCCAGTTCTGCTGGTGATCTTCCTTACAACATCCTTGAAGCGATGGGCGGACAAGAGAACATTGCTCACTTAGACGCATGTATTACGCGTCTCCGTGTTCAAGTTAACGATGTGAAAAGTGTAGATAAAAAACGTCTGAAAAAATTAGGTGCTTCAGGAGTACTTGAAGTGGGAGATAACATTCAAGCGATCTTCGGACCGAAATCAGACACAATCAAATCACAGATGCAAGACATCATCCGTGGGAAAGCTCCACGAAAAGTAGAAACAAATGCAAATGAAGAAGTAGAGCAACAAATTGAAGAAGTGAATCCGGAAGCGCTGCAAACAGAATTAAAGAACGAAAAGTTTGTAGCACCAATGACCGGTGAAATCAAAGACATCACAGAAGTTCCTGACCAAGTATTCTCAGGGAAAATGATGGGTGACGGTTTCGCGATCGTACCGACAGAAGGAACAATCGTTTCTCCAATCACTGGTAAAGTCGTAAACGTCTTCCCGACCAAGCATGCTATCGGACTAGAGTCCAAAGCCGGCCGTGAAGTACTGATCCATGTTGGAATCGACACAGTGAAATTGGAAGGTAAAGGATTCGAAACACTGGTAAAAGAGGGAGACCATGTAGAAGCGGGTCAACCATTACTAGAGGTGGATCTTGACTACATCAAAGAAAATGCACCTTCGATCATTACGCCGATTGTCTTCACGAACCTGAAAGAAGGTCAACAAGTAACAATCGAGAAGTCAGGTAATGTAAATCGTAACGATGAAAACATCATTAAGATCGACTGATATATGAAGCCGGCTCACTCTTTATAATGGAGAGTGAGCCGGTTTTTTTGTCTTCAACTGTAAAAAGGGATTCCGGGAGCTCAACAAAAGCTAATAAAATAGAGAGGTGAATATAGTAGGATGAGTGTTTATGTTGTCAACGATGATAAGTATGGAAGAGTTTTATACGATTTCATAGGATCTTGGCGAACGAGTTGTGTGAGTTCTTGAACCTTCCATATGTGTGGTTGGATATACAGGACTCTAGATCAAGCACAAGTATTCTTACAAAGGAATCAAACATATGAATAACGGGGATTTAATTGAGTGAGTGGAAAAATCCATGGGAACAGCCTGGTAGAAGCTGAGTTGGATAGATAGGATGTGGAGCAATTCGTCTGAGTGTGCAGCCCCCCTCGCTACATTGCATAATCTGATTGAAAGAGCTATTGTGTATGTTCTATATATAGAAGAAAGAGGATTTCGGCAGGTTTGATTTTAATAGATAAAGAGTGAGGGAAGTCAAATATAACAGCGCATTGCTGCCTTATCAGAAGAAGGGAATGAAAGTTTGTAATATAAATCTCTTAAAACTATTGACGAATCTCTAATAGCT
>CAWBBM010000038.1:152500-211740 GCA_963787015.1 uncultured Bacillaceae bacterium | reverse complement strand
AAGCGACCCTTACAATGTTACATTATCAACTCGTTCAAGTCAATAACTTTTTTTAAAAGTTTTTCGTTTTGTGTGACGCGTTTTGCGGCAACAGATAATACTATACCACCATACAAACAGGGGCGCAATAGATATTTCAAATCTTTTTCATTTTAATTAAAAATCAAGCAAATAGACCTTTCATCTATTCTTAATACCGGAATCAAGATGAATGAACCGAGTATCTTTTGACCTATCAAAGCGGTTACGTTTCTTTTTTTAATGATGAAGTATCTACTATTAAAACAAATCTTATTCAAAAAAAATCAGCAGCGGCAATCAGCCGCTGCTGTCTGTTTCACTTGTTATTAATCGCGATGACGCATTAACGGGAATAGTAACACGTCTCGAATGGACGGGGAGTTGGTTAACAGCATAACAAGTCTGTCTATCCCGATTCCAAGACCACCTGTTGGCGGCATTCCATATTCAAGCGCCTCGATGAAATCATTATCCATCATGTGGGCTTCGTCGTTTCCTTCTTCACGTTCCTTCAATTGCGCTTCAAAGCGTTCTCTTTGATCAATCGGGTCGTTAAGCTCCGTGAAGGCATTGGCATGTTCACGGCCTACGATGAATAGCTCAAAGCGGTCAGTGAAACGTGCGTCTTCATCATTTTTCTTCGCAAGTGGAGAAATTTCCACCGGATGACCATAGATGAAGGTAGGCTGAATCAGCTTATCTTCTACTTTTTGTTCGAAGAATTCATTTACCACGTGACCATATTGCATATTGTCTTTGATTTCGATGCCGTGTTCTTTCGCAAGGGCACGTGCTTCTTCATCGGACATTTCTTTCCAGAAATCCACACCAGTCTGTTCTTTAACCGCGTCCACCATATGAAGGCGTGTCCACTCAGGCTCAAGGTTAATTTCGTAGTCTGCATACTGTACTGTAGTTGAACCGAATACTTCCTTCGCTATGTGAGCGACAAGATTTTCGGTAAGAGCCATGATATCACGGTAATCTGCATATGCTTCGTAAAGCTCAATCATTGTGAACTCGGGATTATGTCTTGTAGACACTCCTTCGTTACGGAACACTCGACCGATTTCATATACTTTTTCAAGGCCACCGACAATAAGGCGCTTTAGGTGCAGTTCGATTGCGATACGCATGAATAATGGCATATCTAGAGCATTATGATGTGTGTTGAACGGACGTGCAGATGCTCCACCGGCGATCGCATGCATCATTGGTGTTTCAACTTCTAAGTAACCATTGTTGTCGAGGTATCTTCTCATAGACTGGATGATACGACTGCGGGCGATGAACGTCTCTTTGCTCTCCTGGCTCGTGATCAGGTCCAGGTAACGTTGACGGTAACGCTGCTCGACATCTTTTAAACCATGGAATTTTTCAGGTAGTGGTCGCAGTGCTTTTGTTAGAAGGTGGAATTCCTTTGCTTTTACAGAAAGTTCCCCTACCTTCGTTTTGAAAACTGTACCAGTGATCCCTACGATATCCCCAAGGTCCGCTGTGTTAAATAACTCATAAGCCTCTTCACCGATCGCGTCTTTGCGAACATAGATTTGAACTTGTCCCGCTAAATCTTGAAGATGAGCAAATCCTGCTTTTCCTTTTCCACGCTTTGTCATGATACGACCTGCGATGGTTACAGTGATATCTTTCTCTTCTAGCTCTTCTTTCGAAAAAGCATCGAATTGCGCTTTGATTTCGGAAGAACTGTGTGTCCGGTCGTAACGTTTACCGAATGGATCCTGTCCTTTTTCACGGATGGTTTCCATCTTTTCACGTCTGACTCGAAGCTGGTCATTGATTTCTTCGTGACTCATGTGTTTCACTCCTATTCTATCTGCTTGCTTTACTAGACTAATACGATTATATACCATACTATTTTACACAATATCTATGTTTGTAACACCCCTAAAGTATCAGTTATTTCAGAAACGGGGGTTAAAAACGTAAATTGATATTGAAAAAATCTAAAAAAGGCCGGATCCAACTCGGTGACAGTGTCACGTATTGGTTCTAGCCTTGTCTAGAATAACATATTACTTAAAGAAATACAGTGGCATTAGCTCCCCGTTAGAAAGGACAGGGTCATAACGGATTACTTCACTTGTCGGATGATGATACCCCTATCCGCTGTATCCTCATACCTTCTCAACGGGATTACGACCATGTAAAGCACCCGCTTGTCCGCCAGCTGTCTATCTATAATACTCGACTATGTTGACATTTATTCACTACGTTCATAATCATCCTGAGGGATAAGGTCATGCAATGGTATCTTCAGCACTTCTGCCACGTTCACTAAGAACTCCTCTTTTGGTATACGACTCCCTCTCTCCACTTCTCCAAGGACCGAAACGGAGATGGAGAGCTCCTTCGCCAAACCCTCTTGAGTATATCCTTTTAGCTTTCTGAATGCACGAATGCGTCTTCCCCATTTATCTGTTTCCATAACCGAACTCCTTCTTTGTCAGGTATTTCGTCCAGAAATTCAACGAACGGGGCGTTAAAGGACGGATGCTCGATATGTGGAGCAACCTCTAATAACGGAATTAAAACAAATGCTCTTTCTTGCATCCTTGGATGGGGCACCAGAAGATTCTCTGATTGAATATCTTCGTGATTATAGAGTAAGATATCAAGGTCTATTATTCGGGGTCCCCATTTGAACTCCCTTTCCCTTCCAAGGTCAATCTCCACCTGCAAGCATTGATGTAAAAGAGTTTCTGGACTTAAACTGGTACGAATTTCAATGACCATATTCAAAAATTTACCTTGTTCTGTAAATCCTACAGGGTCTGTTTCATACAGAGAGGACCGTTTTGTTACTTCTATCTTACCATGACTGGCTAAGGTGTTTATGGCTTTTTGTAAATAACCCTCACGGTGTCCCATGTTAGAACCGAGGGAAATGTAGGCAATATTCATCCTATCGACTCCTATTAATCTCCACCGCCACCGATTGGTAATGACCAGGAATAGGTGGGTCAGGCTTGATTAGTGTAATTTTACAGCTCTTCACGGCTTGATAAGTATCTAAGATTTCAGAAGAAATACCTTCAGCGACCGCTTCGACTAAATTCTTCGGCTCTCCCTCGACCACAGATTTGGTGATCGAATAGATTTCCCCATAGTTTACGGAGTCTTCAAGCTGATCACTTTGGCCGGACTTCTTTAAATCCAAATGCAACTCTACACTAACACGAAAACGTTGACCAAGCTTGTTTTCTTCTGGAAATACTCCATGATAGCCATAAAACTCCATCTCGTTTAATAGAATCTTATCCATACATTTTCTCCTTTCCTACAAGGGCATCCATCATTTTGGCCATTCGTGCCATTTCCTTTACATCATGTACCCGTACGATGTGACAGCCTTTCTGTATTCCGTAGCAAACTGTCGCACCTGTCCCTTCCATCCGTTCCTCTACTGGCAGATCGAGTACATGTCCAATGATAGACTTCCGGGACGTTCCGAGGAGCACTGGATACCCGAGAGAAACAATGACATCCAGATGCCTCATCATATCTAGGTTTAATTGTACTGTTTTGGCAAAACCGATGCCAGGATCGAGAATGATTTGTTCATCCCTTACGCCGGCTTCCTTCACTAAGAAAATACTTTCCTGTAAGTCTTGGATCGAATCCCGCATAAAATTCATGTATTCTTTATTGTCCCGGTTATGCATAAGAATGATGGGGGCACCCGTTTCTGCAGCGACACTCGCCATTTCAGGGTCTTTTTTCGCACCCCAGACGTCGTTGATGATGCTTGCTCCCGCTTCCAATGCCTTTTGGGCAGTCGCAGCCTTATATGTGTCGATGGAAACCGGAACGTTCACTTCCTGGGCAATGGCTTCAATAATTGGGACCACACGTGAAATCTCTTCTTCCGCCGCTATCACTTGGTGGCCCGGTCGAGTCGACTCTCCACCGATATCAATAATGTCCGCCCCCATCTCCACCATTTCTTTCGCTCGCTTTACTGCACGATCTAATTCATTGAATGAACCTCCGTCTGAAAACGAATCTGGAGTGATATTCAATATCCCCATAATGAGGGTTTTCTTAGAAAAATCCAGCTCGTATTTTCCACACTTCATGACATGATTCCCCCTGCTATAATTCCTCGATTGAATATAAGTGTCCTGTATACTGAGTGTACTGAGTATGAAGCCGCGCGGTATATACGCCGTGGCATCCAGGAAAGTTCATAGAACCAATTCTGTTCACCGGAATGATCTCTTGGACAGAGTTGGTAAAAAAGATCTCATCCGCCTCAAGCAATTGTTCCTTCTCGAACTCTCCAATCCTGACCGGGATATGCAATTGAGCTGCCAGTGCAAGGATGAACTGGCGGGTAATCCCGTTTAATAGCCCCGTTTCCACTCCAGGGGTATACAAGCACCCGTCCTTGATCCAGAAAAGATTGGAAGTGATTCCTTCACAAAGATATCCTTCTTTCGTAAGGAAAATCCCTTCCTGATGAGAGGATGCTCCGATTTCCCTTTTTGCCGCCATATTATTCAGATAATGATGGGATTTCAATCGTTCCCCGGTTTCCGGTGTGTTTCTTCTGAGGTTGAGGAAGACACCTTCTTTTTCTTTTAACGGGATGGACGGCGGCAATTCCTTTTGAAAAAGAATCACGGTCGGCTCCTCATAAGGGGTCGTCTTTAGTCCTATCTCCCCCGCACCACCAGAAACATTGAACCGGCAATATGCGTCCTTCAAGCCATTTTGATTTAACAGGTCCTTAATGGCACTACGAATCTTTCCTTCATCCAGTTCAACTGCAATGTTCAATTCCTTTAATCCGCCCTCAAGTCTCTTTAAATGATCCTTAAACAAAAAGGGATGACCTCGATAGGTACGAAAGGTTTCAAATACTCCCAGTCCGTACAGGTAGCCGTGATCAAATGGAGAAATGGCCGCTTCTGATGCGTGTACAATTTCACCATTAAAGTAGAGGTACATTATAATGTCAGCTCGACTTTCTTATATGAGTTCAAAAAGTTCAGGAGCAGCCGTTTCCCTTGCTCCGTCATGATGGATTCAGGGTGGAATTGAACCCCTTCTATCGGCAACTGCTTATGTCGGATTGCCATGATTTCCCCTTGCTCTGTTTCAGCTGATATGTCGAAGCATTCCGGAAGTGTTTCCCTCTTTACAATTAAGGAGTGGTATCTTGTTGCTTCAAAAGGAACGGGCATTCCTTCGAAAATCGTTTTCCCGTCATGGTAGATAGGGGAGACTTTCCCGTGCATCAACCGTTCGGCACGGACCACTTCCCCTCCGAAGACCTGGGCAATGGATTGATGGCCCAAACAAACGCCAAAGATCGGAATCCTGCCTGCAAAGGTGAGAATCGCGTCCAGACTCACACCTGCTTCGTTCGGACTGCATGGACCAGGAGAAATCATCAGATAATCAGGAGACAACGCCTCAATTTCATCCAGACTGATGTCGTCATTTCGTTTCACGATCAACTCTTCCCCCAGCTCTCCTAGAAACTGCACAAGATTATAGGTGAATGAATCATAGTTATCAATCATGAGAATCATAGAATATCTCCTTCCGCCCTTGCTTTCGCCACCCAAAGGGCCTTTGCTTTCTTTAGGGATTCTTTGTATTCGTACTTTGGATTAGAATCAATCACGACTCCGGCCCCAGCTTGAATATGGCCTTTTCCTTCTTTGACAAGCATGGTCCGAATGACGATATTCAATTCCATATCACCGTTCACTCCAATCCAGCCTATGGATCCTGTGTAAATGCCCCTTCTGACGGGCTCAAGCTCCTCAATGATTTCCATCGTCCTCACCTTGGGCGCACCTGTGATCGTTCCACCTGGAAATACGGATCGTATGAGGTCCGCTCCTGATTTGGTATCATCTATTGTTCCTCTTACATTGGAAACAATGTGCATGACGTGGGAGTATTTTTCGATGACCATGAATTCATTGACCTCCACTGTCCCGTACTCGCACACCCTTCCTAAGTCATTCCTTTCAAGGTCTACAAGCATCACATGTTCAGCCCGTTCTTTCTCGTTATGAATCAGTTCAAGAGCAAGCTTCTCATCCTCTATTGCATCCTTCCCACGTGAGCGGGTTCCGGCAATCGGTCTTGTACTTACTTCCGTCCCCTGTTTCTTTACAAGTAATTCCGGTGAGCCGGATACGATTTGAAAGTCAGGACTATGAATATAACTCATATACGGAGAAGGATTTAAGTCCCGAAGCTTTTTATAAACCGTGTAAGGATCGGTTCTAAGCTCCTGGGATTGACGCACAGATAAATTCACCTGAAAGACGTCCCCTTGAGAGATATAGGACTGAATTTTCCCCACAGCCTCTGAGAACTCCCCTTCATCCATCGACACCTCAACATCTTCAGGCTTCCCGTGCAATTGACCTTGCTCCCGTTCTCCGGTTAAGGAATAGGCTTTGTTCCATGACGAGGTCCACTTCTCAAGCTTACGCTCAGCCACATCAGCTTCTTCATCAGAAAGAATCATTGTCCAGGCGATGTTTTCTTGATGATCGAAGACCACCCATTCATCCAGGTAGTAGAAGTAGAGATCCGGAACTTCAAGGTCGTCAAGACTCACGGAGGGTAGCTTCTCAATGTTTCTTGCATAATCATAGCTAAGAAATCCGATCACACCACCCTGGAAGTCAGGCAAATTCTCCTTTCGTTCCGTTCGAAGCGGCTCGATCCACTTTTCCAACTGAATTAATGGGTCTCCATTTATTATTTCCATTCCAGAAGCATCCTGGATTCTAAGGCCGTCCGGTACACTCTGTAGTAACACTTTAGGTTCAAGTCCAGCAACGCTATATCGTCCACCCCGGCCACTTTCTAACAATATATGATGTGTCTGTTGTTGACTTAGCTGTTCATACGCTGCAAAGAAGTTCTCTCTCGTTGTTTGGTTTTTATGAAAATATAGGTGCTGCACTGACCCCTCACACTCCTAATCTTTATCTCCTTTCATGATACATGAACTTCAAGATGGTTTCATCGTTAAAAATTTGAAATATACAGCAACGTTCATGTTGAAGTCTACTGTCACCATTCATCTTTAGCACAGCAAAAAAAGATCCCGAAGAGTACTACCTTCAGGATCTCTCATATCTTTATTATTCTTCATCAAATTGGTAAAGAGGAGTACTTAAATAACGTTCTCCATTACTAGGAATGATCGCAAGTACTTTCTTACCTTTACCTAATTTCTTCGCTACTTCAATGGCAGCATAGATGGCTGCCCCTGAAGAAATCCCACCAAGGATCCCTTCTTCTCTTGCCGCTCTTCTTGCATAGTCAAATGCGGAATCTTTTCCAACCTGAATAATATGGTCATACACTTCTGTATCCAGAATATCAGGAATAAATCCTGCACCGATCCCTTGAATTTTGTGAGGACCCGGCTTTCCTCCAGATAACACAGGTGAATCTGATGGCTCTACTGCGTAAAGTTCAATCGATGGATAATGCTTCTTCAGTACTTCCCCTGCACCGGTGATCGTACCACCAGTACCGATCCCTGCAATAAAGGCATCAAGTTGATCACCCATCTGCTCCACGATTTCAGGTCCGGTCGTTTCCCGATGCACTTTAGGGTTAGCCTCATTTTTAAATTGTTGAGGCATGAAGTAACCTTTTTCCTTCGACAACTCTTCCGCCTTACGAATGGCTCCCCCCATTCCTTCAGCACCTGGGGTTAACACCAATTCTGCTCCATATGCACGCAACAGATTCCGTCTCTCCATACTCATCGTGTCAGGCATGACGAGCAACGAACGGTACCCTTTTGCAGCAGCCACCATGGCTAAGCCGATCCCTGTGTTCCCGCTAGTCGGCTCAACAATCGTATCGCCCGGTTTAATCGTACCTGCTGCTTCCCCTGCTTCGATCATCGCTAAGGCGATTCGGTCTTTTACAGAGCTGCCCGGGTTCATATATTCTAATTTCAAGTAAACATCCGCACTGTTTTCATCTACTAATCGATTCAGTTTAACCACCGGAGTCTGACCTATTAATTCCGAAATTGAATTGGCTACTCTCACCATTCCTTCATCACTCCTAATCCCAAGTAAATTTGTTGGTTTTGATAAAAATGTAACAATATTCAATAAATTTGTCAATAATAATGCACTAGGGGGAAAGCACGATTCAACAGTTGGCACCGTTTTCGTTTCTAACCTGCACGGATCACTCACCTATATATATATGCTCAAATTACTTATCCTATGTTTCGTTAAAACTCTTCGATGTATGTAAAAGAAGCTGACCGAATCCTGGCCAGCTTCCTCTTTACTCCTGTTTACCGTAAAACCAATCCACTTTCACCTCATCCCAAAAGGATTCAGGTTGGAGTGGCGTTTCCACCTGCTCTAGAGCAATCTGCCTGCGAATTTGGGATTTAACGTCTTTGAAAGAAAAATGTCTTTCTTTCAAAATATCGTCTACATAATATATAACATACCCCGAATCCTGCTGAATCGGTTTTGTCCACTCACCTTGTGATAAAGGCTCGACTTCCGTTTTCGCTTCTTTGGAAAGAAGATCTCCATCCAGAGGTACATACCCCATGTCTCCCCCTAAATGAGCGCTTTCTTCATTCGTTGAGCGCTCCATAGCTAACGCTTCGAAGTTAGAGCCTGAATCAAGCTCATCGAGTGCCTGTTCTGCCTCTGATGAATTCGTCACCTTCAGCTGCTTTAGCTTGTACATTTTAGGAATCGAATACTGATCTTCATTTTGCTTATAGAAGCTCTCCAGTTCTTTGTCAGGAACTTGGACATCCTTTGTAATGAGCTCTTCTAACATCAATTCAGATTTAATTTGAGCCTTCAGGGTATCTTCATCCTCAAGATTTTCTTCATCGTATGCATTATAAACCGACTGGATGAGATAATATTCCTGTTCGACTTCCTTACCTGAAACAGAAATATCGTATTTCTTTGCTAAATGGGCAATCACCTGTTGGTTGATCAATTCTTTTAGCTCTTCTTTACCATATTTTTGCTCGAGTGAGTACAACCAGTCTTCCCGGGTAACAGATTCTCCACCAACCGTGGCTACGACTTCCGGCTTCCCGGTTACGCCAGATGACCAATGCCACACAAGTGTTATGATGTTTGTGACAAGTAAGACCACAATCACAACCATGAGTACAGACCGCTTAATTCTCATTTCTCCCATTCTCCCTGGATTACCGCTTTGCGCTCGTTTTCAGTTCTTCTAATTCTTCTTTAGAAAACACATAGATTTCATTACAGAAATGACAGCTCGCTTCTGCACTTCCATCTTCATCAATCATCTCTTGTATCTCTTGTTCCCCTAAGCTGATAATGGCATTTGAAAAACGTTCTTTATTGCATTGACATTTAAATGCTACCGGAAGTGTTTCAAGTACTTTGACTTCCCCTTCACCAAGCACCTCTTCTAATACTTCTTCAGGTGTAAGACCCTTTTCAATCAATTTCGAAATTGGAGGGATTTTTGCTAACCGTTCCTCGATCTTCGTAATCGTTTCATCATCCGTCCCAGGCATAAGTTGAAGGATGAATCCGCCCGCTGCAAGGATGGAGTTGTCAGGATTCACCAACACACCTACACCTACAGATGAAGGTACCTGTTCAGAAGTGACAAAATAATAGGTGAAATCTTCACCAAGTTCTCCTGAAACAATCGGAACCTGACCGGAGAAATAATCTCTCATGCCAATATCTTTCACAATCGATAATGTCCCTGTCGTACCAACTGCACGACGGACATCAAGTTTTCCGTGCTCGTTTAAATCGAAGTGTACTTGTGGGTTGGTCACGTATCCCCTGACCTCACCTTTTGCATTAGTATCCACAAGGATGGCACCGATCGGTCCTCCACCCTCCACTTTAATTGTTAATTTATTATCACCTTTCAGCATTGCCCCCATCATGACTCCGGCACTAATGCTTCGACCCAACGCCGCTGAGGCAGTCGGCCAAGTTCCATGTCTTCTCTGAGCTTCTCCAACTGTTTCTGTGCTTTTTACTGCATATGCGCGAACCTGGCCGTCATAGGCCAGTGCTTTTACTAAATAGTCGCTCATGGTTAAAGCTCCTTTCACTTTAGTTCATGTTTCTCTTGTAGATTAATTTTAAGCCTTTTAATGTCAGGAATGGATCTACTACGTCGATGGTATTGGATTCTTTCGAAATCAATGTCGCTAGTCCTCCCGTTGCAATGACGGTTGGTTCCTTCTTACTTTGTACTTTCATTCGATGAACGATACCTTCTACCTGTCCAACATATCCGTAGAGAATACCTGCCTGCATCGCAGTGACGGTATTTTTCCCAATGATCTGTTCAGGACGGGCAATTTCAATCCTTGGCAGTTTCGCTGCCTTTGAGTATAGGGCTTCGGTTGAGATGCCGATTCCCGGGGCAATCGCTCCACCCATATATTGTCGTTCTTCATTGATATAGCAATACGTCGTCGCTGTCCCGAAGTCAACGATGATAAGTGGACCTCCGTATTCGTGAATGCCAGCGATGGCATTTACGATTCGATCCGCTCCGACTTCCCTTGGGTTTTCATACTTAATATTTAAGCCTGTCTTAATACCAGGTCCAACGACGAGTGGAGTAATATTAAAGTACTTCTCACACATGCGTTCTAAACTAAACATGATTGGAGGGACAACGGAGGAAATGATAATTCCGTCAATCTCCTTAAACGTCAGATTCACATGCTCAAACAGATTTTTTACGAGCATCCCGAACTCATCTTCCGTTTTATGTCGATTCGTTTCAGCTCTCCAATGATATTTTAAATGGTCATTATCATACACACCAAACACAATATTGGTATTCCCTACATCCATTACAAAAATCAATATCCTCACCTACTAAGCCAATTGTTTTCACACTGCCAACATCATACCATAATTTATTTAGAATAGGTATAAAAGCGCAACCGGCTTGGTCAGACCCGACAAGCATAAGATGAATGGGCCTAAGAAGGCGCTCTTTGCCTTCTTGACCGATTTGACTTATGACCTCGAGCCTCTAAGCCCTGGAGCTGGATGAGATAAAAGCGCAAGGGCTTTGAACAAAGGCGACAAGCATGGGGCAAACCTTCCTCTTATGGAAATCATCAAACCTTTCGGAATAATAAACAAAAAGGATGCACCCATGAATGGATGCATCCTTCTATATTATGTGCGATCAGAGTCCGAGTTGTCTTCTTTTGAAGCCGTGTCTTCTTCGATCACGTTTTCTTCATTTTTCTTTTGGATATTTACTTTTACGTCTTTGTTTTCCTGATCGGATTCATACGTACGCTCCGGTAATTTTCCATGATCCATTAAATGCTTGATTTGCGCTGCATCTAATGTTTCGATGTCTAATAAAGTTTTGGCAATGAGTTCAAGCTTGTCGCGATTTTCAGTAAGAATTCGTTTCGCTCTCTCATAGCTTTCTTTAATTAGACGCTGCATTTCTTTGTCAATTTCGTAAGCGATGGCATCTGAATAGTTTTGTTCACTATTGATGTCGCGTCCCAAGAACACTTGACCACCTTGAGATTGACCAAATTGAAGTGGTCCGAGCTTATCACTCATACCGTATTCAGTGACCATCTTACGGGCAATTCCAGTAGCACGTTGGAAGTCATTATGCGCACCAGTTGAAACATCACCGAAGATGATTTCCTCTGCTACACGACCACCAAGTAAACCGGTAATCTTATCTAGAAGCTCAGGCTTCGTCATAAAGTAACGATCTTCTTTCGGAAGCATAACGGCGTATCCGCCAGCTTGCCCACGAGGAACGATGGTTACCTTATGTACCATATCCGCTTCATCGAGAACCAATCCGATAACGGTGTGACCCGCTTCGTGGAATGCCACGATTTTACGTTCTTTTTCAGATATGACTTTGCTCTTCTTAGCAGGACCTGCAATGACTCGGTCTGTTGCTTCGTCGATATCGCGCATATCAATTTTTTTCTTGTCCTCACGAGCTGCCACAAGAGCTGCTTCGTTCAGTAGGTTTTCTAAATCGGCTCCAGAGAATCCTGGTGTTCTCATCGCAATCGACTTTAAATCAACCGATTCATCAAGCGGTTTATTATGAGCATGAACCTTCAGAACCGCTTCACGTCCTTTAAGATCAGGACGATCGACTGTAATCTGACGGTCAAAACGACCTGGACGCAACAATGCAGGGTCTAGAATGTCCGGTCGGTTTGTTGCAGCGACAATAATGATTCCTTCGTTCGCTCCGAAACCGTCCATTTCTACTAGTAACTGGTTAAGGGTTTGTTCACGCTCATCGTGACCTCCACCCAAGCCTGCTCCACGTTGACGACCGACTGCATCAATCTCATCGATGAAGATGATACAAGGTGCATTCTTTTTCGCATTTTCGAATAAATCACGTACACGAGATGCACCGACACCGACAAACATTTCAACGAAGTCGGAACCACTGATCGAGAAGAAAGGAACTCCTGCTTCTCCAGCCGCTGCTCGTGCAAGTAAGGTTTTACCTGTACCTGGAGGTCCAACTAGTAGGACACCCTTTGGAATACGGGCACCGACTTCAGCGAATTTACGTGGATCCTTTAAGAATTCCACTACCTCTACAAGCTCTTGTTTCTCTTCGTCCGCTCCGGCTACATCTTTGAAGCGAACCTTTTTCTTCTCTTCACTGTAAAGCTTAGCCTTACTCTTACCAAAGTTCATAACACGGCTTCCACCGCCTTGAGCTTGGTTAAGTAAGAAGAAGAACAGAATAAAGATAATGACAAACGGAATGATCGTTGTGAAGAAAGATACCCAGCCGCTTGTCTCTTTGGCTTGTAATACTTCTACATCAATGCCTTGCTCGTTTGCAGCATCATTGATCTTATCCATTAACTTCCCATCAGTTGTAAGGACATGGGTTAAGAAGTACTCTCCTTCTTTAGCCCCTTCCATCTGTCCTTTCACTTCATAAACGCCTCTACCAGGCTGAATTGAAAAAGAGGAAACGTCTCCGTCTTCAAGGTTATTAATAAACGTACTGTACTCGATATTTTTGGTTGGCTCGTTGTTGTTACTGAAATAACTCACCACACCTATAATGACTAAAAAGACTAGTAAATAGAATATGGTGTTTCGAAAGATCCGGTTCATCCCTTACCTCCTCCCACGGGTAAACAAACTAAGTAAAATAGTATCATAGAAAATCATGGCATTACAACAAATTGCACTCACAAGATTCCTGTTTAGAATATACTTATTCTCCAGTTGTATACACTCTTGGTTTTAAAACTCCGATATACGGCAGATTACGGTATCGTTCAGCGTAATCAAGGCCATATCCGACAACGAACTCATCAGGAACAATGAAGCCTACGTAGTCCGCTTTGATATCTGCTTTACGGCCTGTCGGCTTGTCAAGCAGAGTGACAATGCTGATGGATTTCGCTTTACGATAGCGGAACAGTTCCACTAAGTAGCTTAATGTCAAACCACTGTCGATGATATCTTCAATGATTAGGATATCCCGACCTTCCACTTTCGTATCTAAATCTTTCACAATCTTTACTTCTCCTGAAGAGACAGTAGAGTTCCCGTAGCTTGATACGTCCATGAAATCCATTTCCATATGCGTATCCATGCGTTTACAAAGGTCTGCCATAAACGGCATTGCGCCTTTTAAAACGCCAATTGCCAAAGGAAAACGATCTTGATATTCCTCCGTTAATTGTGCACCTAATGCTTTAATCTTTTCTTGAAGTTCTTCTTCTGAAATTAACACTTTCTCAATATCTTGGTTTAACAATGTTCAACTGCCTCCTAGAAGATGATTGCTCTTAAATTGTAGTACCAAACTATTTTCTTGCTCTTCTCCCAAATCGTAAATAGACTTCCTCATTCCCGGCACCCAGAGTATATGGTTGTCTGCATCCACTACAATTGGCCACCCCTCCCGGAGGTGAACAGGGATTTTGTTGTCTATAAAGAGTGCTTTAAGCTTCTTAGAGCCTTCCAAACCCTTCACTGCCATTCGATCTCCATTTCTTCTCGATCGCACGTATAAAGGGAGCGTGACCTCATCTGGATCCAGATAGATTCTATCATCTGACCGCTCCTCACAAGACGTGGAGGAAACAAGAAGAAACTGATATTCGCCTTGGATTTCAAGCCTTTTATTCACAGGCAGCTCGTAACAAAACGGTGCCTTGGCTAAAGCTAACTCTCCAAAGTGAAAATAACATGTATGATACGCCCTTGTTACTTTAAGCCCTTTTGGTAAATCTATGCTGATATTTGGCGTTTTTCCTTTTAAAATACCCAATACATCGTAAATATGTATAGACGATAGGGAAGGTGGTCTAAGTTTGTAAAGATAGTTTAATATTAGATTAATCCCTCTTCTTTGTAAAGGCTGAGCCATTGTAAGAAAACCATCGATATGTAAAGACGAGAAATCTCCAGTGTTATTCCATACCTTATTCAACTCGACTCTTGTTAATTCCTCTAAATATGACTCATCTTCTTCCAATTCTTCACTGAATCGCTGAAATTGAAGATGAACATGAGGGTTTTCCTCTTTTAAAAACGGGAGAACCTTTTTTCTGAAACGGTTCCTTGTGTACTCTTCCTTCTGATTGCTGGGATCTCTTCTTGGCGAAAGAGTGTGTCTTTCACAATATTCTTCAATATCCTCTTTAGTAACGGAGAGGAATGGCCGGATGATTTCTCCACCTGCTAGGGAACGTGTCAAAGGAATTCCGGCTCTGCTCCGCCCTGATGCTCCTCTTGTCATTTTCATGAGTATGGTTTCTATTTGATCATCCCCATGGTGGCCAAGAGCTACCTTGGTAGCGGATGCCTCGTCCATGACGCCCATTAAAAATTCATAGCGAAGCTGACGGGCCTTGTCCTGAAGACTTCCGTTTGTCCTTTCGATCTCCGACGACACATTCATTCTCTCCCCGTAGAAAGGGATGCCCCTGCTATTACAGAATTCTTTCACAAACAAAAGCTCCTGATAGGACTCGTCTCCTCTAAACATATGATCTAGATGAGCAGCCATGACCTCCACGCCCCACTCCTCTTTGTGCGAGTCCAGAAAATGGAGAAGTGCTAAAGAATCAGGGCCACCAGACACTGCCACAACGATACGGTCTCCATTATGAATAAGCTGGTGAGCGTGAATAAATTCTTTCGTAGTATGCTCTAACATAGTGTGTCCTCTTCCTAAAACCTTTTCCCCCATTGTATCAATTTCTCCTGAATTCTTACACTGTTATGCTACATAAGCTCCCCATAGATATATAAAACATACAGCAACGATACAATCATCACTACGAGCACAGTCTCCAGAAAGTGACTGGATTTTTGCTTTCGCTGGTTTTGATACCTACTTGGGTTGGGAGTAGCCGTTCTGACAGTTGAGCTTTGCGGGACCGATCTTTGGGCTTTTGGTTTCGGTTTTGGCTGGTGCATTTGTTGAGAGTGGGAAAGTCCATTTAAAAGGCTGACCCTCATTTCATTGGCAGATTGGAAATTCCCTTCCAATGCATCCACTATCGTTCCTTCAAACTTTTTCAATTGGGACTTGGCAGCAATCGCCTGCCTTAATTGTTGCATATTCCCGTTTCCGGTCTTCGTGAAACGTGATGGATAGGCCAAATTAATAAGAATCATCCCAACCGCGAAAAGGTCATATGATGGTTCAGCCCTTCGCGATCCCCCTATCCAATATCCCCTATCGAAAAACTCCGTGAATTCTTTGATGGCCCTCCCATTGATGGTCGTTCCGCCAACGTCAATACAGCGAATTCTGTAAGGAGGGCCTGTCACGATTAAGTTTTCAGGTTTCAAATCCCCAAATACCCATCCTTCCTTATGAATTCGCTCCAGATCTGTCAGGAGTTGAGCAACGAGTACACCTGTCCAGGAAAATCCCTTTGATTGAACAAATGACAGCAAATCGGTTCCTTGTATATATTCCATTACATAAAAGTGAATCTTCTGTCCTTTATTCTCCCAATCATCCACATCCAGAAGCTTTGGTCCAAGGGGTGCGCCTTGGACCTTTGAGAAAGCTTTTAATACATTGACTTCTGAGGTGATCGATACATTGCTGTCGCTCATCTTTAATGCCTGATAGCCCGATGACCCTTGGACAAGATATACAATGCCATTGGCACCGTACCCAAGCTCCTTTACTATCGTATAAACATGTTTATACCACTTGCCTCTAATTACTGTTCCAGGGGTGAAACTAAATGGTTTCTTCGAAGTATTGTTCATCATCGCCACGAGAGAGCAATCCCCTTAATGAACGTTTTTTCTTAAAGTGTGTAATGGCTTCTGAGATCGCAGGACCGGTTGGAGTAATTCCACCTGGAGACAATTTAGAGAAAATACTCGTCAGTGTTTCAAGTCTTGGGGTCCAATCCAACAATTTTTCGACATCTTGTCGTTTCCCGGGAAATACAAAGACAGAGAATTTATTATCGCCCATTCGTGCATTTAAGCTTAACGAAAGGTCTAATAGAGCTTCCTTAACCGTTGGGAGTTTGTGCTTCATACTTGCAGACGTATCGACAAGAATCAACACTTCCATATCTACGGATTCACCTAGTTCGTCCACAACCTCCATGACTTCTCCCCGTTGTTCAGGAGGAAGCTCTTCCATGGACGCGGATTTTCCAAGGATTTGTTTCAACTCTTTATTCACAACTCCCTGTAAGGTTTGTGTCATCGCTTTACGCGTGACCATCTGTACGGTTTGAGAAAGCTGTTGTGCATATACAATTTGACTCACTCCACCCCCCGATAGAGCAATCCCTTCAATTTCCTGCATTCCATTATCATCTATGACATCATTATCCATCACACCAATTACATTGACCGATATTCCCTGCTCCTTTGCAAGGGCCGCCATCGCAATTGGATCTTCTCCTTGATTCGAACAACCATCTGTAATTAAAAGAATTTGACGAAGTGTACCTGGCTTCATCAGACTCCCCTCCTCATTCTAAAGTTGATACCATTTTCGCCGAATTAGGAGGGATTTATACTCTAGTTAACTATTTTTATAGAGGAATTCTGCACATTAGGAAATTCTTTTTTTATCCTTTGTTTTCGGTTTCTGCATCGGGATAGATGACCATTTCGGTATATTATGTTTAATTTTCGAAACCACGATGGTCATATCATCTTCTATTAATCCGGAGCTCGACCGGATGACCTCCTCCATTAAAATATCTGCCACTTCTTGCGGTTCTTCGGTTTCAAGTTCCTTGATCTTCCTCTTCATCCATAGATCATAATTTTCTACG
This sequence comes from uncultured Bacillaceae bacterium, assembly GCA_963787015.1. Classification (GTDB taxonomy): domain Bacteria; phylum Bacillota; class Bacilli; order Bacillales; family Bacillaceae_B; genus Rossellomorea. The sequence goes on along the minus strand of CAWBBM010000038.1, from coordinate 194,387 downwards.
TGTTTCGGCCCTTCAAATGCTCCATCGCTCATCATAATGAGAAGATCTCCCGCTTTTAACTGCTCAGATACGACGTCCACATCGAAATCCTGCTGGAGCATCCCCATCGGTAAATTGCTCGCTTCCACCTTGATGATTTTATCTCCCCGCTTAATGAAGCTTGGGGTTGAACCTATTTTCAAAAATCTTGATGATGCATTCTGAAGATCAATCATAGCTAAATCCAGTGTGGAGAATATTTCATCATTCGTTCTGAGGGATAGAATCGAATTGATCGACTTGATCGCTACCTGTTCCTCAATCCCGGACTCAAGGATTTTCTTTAGGAGTCTAAGTGTTTCATTGCTTTCATAGTGGGCCCGTTCACCGTTCCCCATCCCATCACTGATCGCAACGGCATACTTCCCCCTTCCCAGTTCAATCATGGAGTAGCTGTCCCCGGATACCAGTCCTCCCCCTTTAGCGGCATGAGAAGCACCGGTATCCACGACATATTTCTTGGCAGATTGGAAGGTCACATGGCATTGCCCGTTTGGAAATTGAGCACACTCCTCCTTTTGAACAATGATATTTTCACCTAATATATCCGATAACATCGGGGCGATCAGCTTTTCACCCTGTCCGTGTCCACCGCAATAAGGCATGGTCATATCGATATCCACATTGCCTTGTTCCAGGTTATAAATTTCAATGTTTTCAATTTCGATTCCAAACTCGCCGATACTCGATAGGATTTGTTCCTCCTGAATATGATGATTCTCCCTCTCTCTCTGGATTTCTTTCGCAAAATTACCCATAACTTCCGATACTCCGAGCAGTTGATCTGCCACTAACCTTCTGCTTTCCTGAACCTGTTTCTTCAATTTCAAATTGGCTTGATAAAAGGTAAGCTCCTGGTAAATCGTATCTTTCAATTTTTTCTCTCTCGTACAATGCTTCTCTACTTCTCTAGCAAGTTTCTGTGAAAGGGGGACCCGGCCCTGATCATACTCGGTCATCACTTCTTTCATCAGGTTATAGGTCTTATCAAAATTACGGGACCAGCACTGATCTTTCTTAAAGCAGGTTTGACACGTCTTCTCCGTCACGTTGCTTAAAAAATAGTCAAACTCCTTATCTTCCTCCTCTTCAAATCGATCTTCTATTTGTTGAAAGCTATTGGATAATGCTTGAAATACTGACGAGAATTGCGTGACCCGATTGGCGGTCACATCTCTCACCCTGCGCATATACCCCTGTTGATCCTGCTGATATTCAGTTGTACCTGGAATATGCCTTGCAATTTGTGATGTTAAACTTTGAGGGGTTAAAAATAGGAGTAAAATCGCCACCCCCGACTCATATAAGGTTTTCGTTATGACCATGTCTGCCTCTCCGTACATCCCCATTAATAACGTAGCGATTAACAAACCGATTGCCGCTCCAAATTTCTTCCCTTCTTTCATGAGTCCCCCCAGAAGGCCCGAGAAAGCAAGCAAGCTCATTTGATAAAAGCTTGAAACGTTAGCCAAACTGAAAACAAGCCCAGTCACAACCCCTACTGTTGAACCAACTGTAGCCCCTGCCATAAAGGAAAATAGCAGCACCAAGTATCTTGACAGGACGTGCTCCACCGACAGGTTATACACAGACCACCCGATTGTACCTGTCATGATTGATGCCAATAAAATGATCAGGCTGACCACTTCTTCTGTTTTCAGCGACCTTCTTCTTCGTTGAACCGTGACGAGCGGAACGCTTTGAATAAAAATATAGGTTAAGAGAAAGGCAAGGCTTGCCTCAATTAACGCCATGACTCCGTTATAAACCGTCAAGGCTTGTCCCTGCTGGACATAATCGAATCCAAGCTTTGCGATCATGACTGTGAAGAATACATAGAATGCCACGACTCTCAAATTATTCTTGTGATATTTCTGTGATAATCGGAACGCTAACAGGAATATTACTGCACTTACAAACGTATAACTGATACTAGGAAGAGACAATGTAAGCGCCCCTGCAAGCAAACCGATGAGTGCAATGGGTGACTTCTCTCTACGAATGATGTAAACAGCTGCAAAGAACGGTAAGGCAAATGGTGTTAAATGTGAAAGGATCAACGCTCTTCCAAGTAAAAATCCGATAACGAATAAGGCAATCCCCTTCTCTACGAATAGCCACTCAAGCTTCGAATAAATAGACTTGATTCCCTTGGACAGTTCCACCCTAGTGTGTTCAATGTCTACATTCTGGACAGGTTCGATGATCGATTGATCTGCTTTCCCCATGTATGAAACACTCCCCATTTCTTTTTTGTTTAGTATAAATGGTACAAGTTTAAAACTTTGTCAAAATGAGGGAATGACGACAAAGAAAGTTTCGACGGCTTTCTCTTGTTTCTGGTAAAATATTCAGAATATTCCGTTCTCCCTTCTTTCTTTTTCTCTATTTTTTTGATTGAAACACTTATGTGAAAAGACTTAAGGGGATTTTGACAAAATCTTTACTATACGATATTGACAAGATAATTCTTTCTAGGTATTATAGTTTTTGTGCCTAAAAGGTTCATATTTATGGCGGTGTAGCTCAGCTGGCTAGAGCGTACGGTTCATACCCGTGAGGTCGGGGGTTCGATCCCCTCCGCCGCTACCATATTCTTTAGGCCCGTTGGTCAAGCGGTTAAGACACCGCCCTTTCACGGCGGTAACACGGGTTCGAATCCCGTACGGGTCATATAGAAAAAAGACTATCGATTACGATAGTCTTTTTTCTTTGTTCTTTTCCGATTTCCGCTGCATCTGTATGGCTTCTTCTCTCAAGCCCCTTCTAGAGACACTGCCTCTTCTATCTGCTCTTGATGATGTTTGTCGTGACCGATGAAGTCTTCGAAAAACTCTTCAAGGGTGAAGCTTTGCTCTCCCACTTTAAACGATTGATGGAGCTCATCTTCCGATACGTTTTTTAAATAGGTAATAATCAGATCCCGGGTTTTCATCCCTTCTTCTATCAATTCTTCTTGATTAACCACAAGGTGGGCATATTCTTCAGCTTCTCCATTAAAGCGCTGAAAATCCGGAAAGGGAGACAGCTCTGCTCCCTCTGAAGCACTCGGAAGAATCTCCCTTAAAGAATATTGATCCCATTTGATGATATGAGAGACATTCGCCGCAATCGACCATCTACTCTCCTCCATAGGTTGAAACCATTTATCTTTATTTATCATGTTCAATTCATTCAGCCATACCTTAAACGATTCATGATGATCAATCATCTGGTCTTTTTTCATATTCGCTGCCTCCACAAAGATATTTATGCTTATATATTCGATCCGGAAAGGAGAAAGTCCTGTGAGGATTGTCTAATTGTTTTGTTAGTGAACAGTCTTATCGAAACCAAAAAAACAGGCACACTCATCAACATGAGTATGCCTGTTTTCTGTTCACAACCTGCTATATGGGTTAATAGACAGCAAGTTAACCTTTTTTCGCCCCTTTTCCACCACGACGAGACTCAGTGTTTTTCTTTAAAGATGATAAGCGATCTTCACTGTCTTTCAAGAAACGCGCCATCTTTTGTTCGAAACTCTCTTTAGTGCGTGTGTCGGTCGGTTTGTTATTACTACGCGGGCGTTGAGGACGCTGAGGGCGCTGTGGGCGTTGTGGTTGCTCTTTTGCTTTACGGATGGATAAACCGATCTTTCCATCTTTCTCAACATTAATAACCTTTACCGTTACTTCGTCGCCAACTTTAAGGTGTTCATTAATATCCTTAACGTAGTTGTCTGCAACCTCACTAATGTGAACTAAACCTGTTGAACCTTCCGATAATTCCACGAACGCTCCAAAATTTGTGATACCTGTTACCTTACCCTGTAACTTGCTGCCTACTTCGATTGACATAAAAGAAATGCTCCTCCTTAAAATTATAAAAGATAAACCTATTATATATTATAGCCAATTAAAAAAAAGAGTGTCAATAAGACACCTCTTCTTCTTTCTCTTTATCTGATTCAGGTATGTTGAAAATAATCTCACCTTCATTTGACAAAAAGTAATCCCGGCGCGCCAGTTTGGCTATATATTCATCATCGTTAAGCTTTACAATCTCTTCTTCCAATGCGGATTGCTTGTCTTTTAAGTTTATTAATTTTTTTTCTAATTGTGCTTTTTCGGTATGTTTTTCTTCTAAAACCTGGGCTCTGGAAATGAGGGTCGAGATTAAAAATCCACTAATTGCCAAAACTAAAACAAAGAAAACTGCTAATCGACGGACCAAACGCTTTTTTCTCTTAGAAGAAGATTTATGCATATGCTCCTGATGACGGACATATTCATTTTCCATTGGTGTCACGTTCTTTCTCATTTCCAAACCTCCTTACAATATGGAGTGGCGAACCTTTAAGACCTATTCCTTGTCTTTCGGTTTCTTTGAGAACCTTTTTGCCACTCTATATACATTTTTGATATACGCCTTAAAAATCCCTGCTACTTTATTATATAACTTCTCGACTCTTTTTGTAAGATTTTTCGGCAATAAATTCCAAATAGCTTTTAATATCCACCATATTGGAGTGATTACGAGCTTAACCGCCCAATGAACAATGTTGAGAATGACCTTTAAAAGGAATAATATGACGGATAAGAGCCCTTTCCCCATAGAAAGAACAAGTGTTAACACAAGCACTACCATCCATTTTATCGGAGAATAAATCAAATTCTTCACCATTTTTACAACGAAATTATAGAGGGAGATACAAAACAATATCAACCGCTCCAAAAAGGACAAATAATGCTGCTTGATCAACGCTTGATACCCGGCAAATCCGCAAAGCAGAGCAAGGAAAATATAAAAACGGATTTCACCAAAATTGACGACAAACAAAATATAAAAAATGGAAAGAGCTTGTAACACCCAGAACAGGATGTCATTGATGAATACAACCCATCTGTTTCTCTCAGACCGGTTTAAAAACCGGGAATAGGTGTCGAGTGTCGCACCAAATAAAGCTCCCATACCGATCATGGAAAGCATGGTATAGAACTGGGTTGAAAGGGTCATCGAAACAGCTTGCTAAAGAAGCCTTTAGCCTTCTCCCCATTTTGCTCATCGAGGTAAACGAGATCAAACACCTTTCCTTTAATGGACACAATCCCTTTATCCACGTCTAAATTTTTCATTTGAAGATTTTGACCTCTGACAGATAGGAATCCCATCACCGTTTCTAGAAGGAACTCCTCGTTATCAAAGCTTTCCACCTGCTTCACACCCGTGATGTCTAGAAGCTTTCGGCCTCTCATCATGACGTCATGTTCTTGAAAAGTCGTTTTATCTTTGTTTCCTTCATATTGTTGATTCATATCCATCCCTCACATTCCCATAGTACAAGCTTTGTAACTATGTTTATGTGTCTGGGAGAAAAATAGAACTAAATTAGAGGTCTCGGATCCTGTAACCTCATTCCGTTTCTTCTTGCACCCTTTCTTCTGAAAGGACGGAATAAAGTCCACTCGCTTCTTCTTTTTTCGTTGTTTCAAGAAGCCTTTCTATCTTTACCCGCATAATCTTTTGACCAAACCTTACGCTTAATTCATCACCAACTTTAACGTTAGAACTCGCTTTTGCTTGTAACCCGTTCACTGATATACGTCCCTGGTCGGCAATTTCTTTCGCCAGGGTCCGTCTTTTGATCAGCCTGGATACTTTTAAAAATTTATCTAATCTCATCGAAACCATTATACATTTCCCCTTATTCAATATTCATCTTTTTCGCTTCATTCCAAAATTGATCCAGTTCTTTTAATGAAAAATCCTCAAAGCTTCTGCCGGATGCCAGAACCTGGTCTTCCACATAGGAAAAGCGGCGATAAAACTTCGTGTTCGTCATGGCTAACGCTTCCTCAGGAAGGATCTTGTAGAATCTTGCCACATTGATGAGAGCAAATAATAGATCGCCAAATTCTTTTTTCATTTGGTTTTCACTATAATTCTCGACTTCGATTTCAAATTCCTTCATTTCTTCCCATACTTTTTCCCATGCCCCTTTAGGATCTGCCCAATCAAATCCTACTTTGGAGGCTTTTTTCTGGTATTCGTACGCCTTCATGAGTGCGGGCATTCCTTTTGCTGTGTTCTTAAGCAGCGGTTCATGTCCCTCAGACTTTTCCTGCTTTTTAATTTCATCCCAATTTGCTTTGACCTGTTCGGTGTTCTCTACTTGAACCGTCCCGAAAACATGAGGATGTCTACGGACCATTTTGGAAGCAAGGCCTTCTATCACTTCCTCCATTGTGAACATTCCTTCATCTTCGCCAATTTGAGCGTGGAGCATGACCTGAAGAAGGACATCTCCCAACTCTTCAATCATATGATCAACATCCTCTTCCTCAATGGCCTCTAATAACTCGTATGTTTCTTCGAGTAAGTACTTCTTGAGGGATTGGTGGGTTTGCTCTTTATCCCAAGGACAGCCATTTGGTCCCCGCAACGTTGAAATGATTTCTCTTAATGTGGCATATTGCTTATAAGTGGACTCCATTTCATTCACAGCCGGAACATAAAGACTGGTCAGATTACTCAAGTTGGCTATACGGTCAAGCTCCACCAGAGGGAGCCGTTCTACCTTTTCTTCCTTGCTGCCAGCAGCTGTTACAAGCATGACTTCGTAATCATACGGATAAAGCTCCATTAGAGTCAGCTTTACTTCAGAAGCAATAAAAGCATCATAGACTTGCCCGATGATGAGCTGTTGGTTCATATGGATATCGTGAAGCTTTAAGCTCGTCCCATCCAATAACTGAAAGCCGTCGATCGGATCTGCCCCGACAGAAGCAAATAAAGGATCAATAAAGCTTTGTCCTCCTCCGATCTCTACCTGTACTTTCCCTTCTTCTTGAAGCTCCAGAAGCATTTGAACTGCCTTTTCAGCCACTAGTGGGTGACCGGGAACTGCATAAACAAGTGAGTGTCTTTCAGATTCCGATACCAGCTCACGGACGATTTCGTCATATACATGTTCGAATTGATCATGTTTTTCATATACAGAATCAAACGTTTGAAACTTGACTCCTTCTGATGTTAAATCCTTTACAACCGGGTGCTTATCCGTTCGCAGGTAAAGGTGTGAACTGTTCTTAATGACTCGATAAACTCCTAAAGGAAGCTGATTTATATCGCCTGCACCTAAACCGACAATTGTTATAGTATGCATGTTTCTCTCCTCGCTACTGTTTATTCGTTGATTGAAGTTTATTCATCAACCATATCCATTTACTACCAAAAGGCAAGTAACTGATATCTTCTCTTGAAAGGACATTTCCTCTTAAAAAGACAATCAGAAAAATGAGACCCCCAATACACGCTCCGCCTAAGGAAAATAGGACGGCAAGCTGCCTTTCGGGCATTCCTTTATCTAAAAGTGTATCATAAATTTGCAACCAGCCCTGCAACCCGATCGTCATGGCGAGACCGCTCATACACAAAGTTTTATAAAAAGATAGGGTGAAAAATCGAATTGGAAACAGCCTTCTTAGCTTTACCACCATCAAGATGGTCATAAAGCTTAAAGAAGCCACCGTTGCAACTGATGCCCCCATAATCCCCATGCCAGGAATGAGCCAGGCATTTCCCACATATTTCACTATAATGCCGATTATAATGCAGGCGGCCGGATAATATATTTTTCCAATCCCTTGAAAAATGCCTGCAAAGGTGAGAATAAGACAACTAAAGAAAATCGATAGACAGAATACCGCAATGACCCTTGAACCGAGGGCATTTTCAAATAACATTGTATTGGTCGGGACCATGATATTAATGATGCCTAAAGTAGCAGCAAACCCTATGGTAATGCTGATTTTAAGGGATAGCTGACTATACTCCCTCACCAACGCTTCTCTTTGCTTTAAATAGGCATTTGTCACCAATGGAACGATCGTTAATGAAATGGATGTCGCCACCACTGTTCCCAGCTGGACAAAGGGCTGACCCCGATCATAAATCCCTTTCATCGTTTTCGCGCTTTCTTCTTCCATCCCGGATGATAACAGGAGAGAATATACATTCAGGGAGTCGACAAACTGTAATAAGACCAACAGCATGGCACTTACACAAATCGCCGTTCCATTCTTTGCTAGTCGTGACCATATGTGTAAATAATCCATGGGTAACACAAGATATTTTCGTGAAAACAGCTTCTCCTTGCGTATCGTAATGAAGATAATAAGAATCACTAATCCTCCAAGACCACCAGTTATTGAACCGAATAACGCTCCGTTTCCCGTCATATATAAGGAATATCCTTGAGACACCAAGATCGTTGAAAATACGAGAATCGTCACGACTCTAATTGCCTGTTCCGTCACCTGTGACACAGCGGTAGGTACCATATCTTCCTTCCCTTGATAATATCCTCTCATGACAGACAGGGGGGCTAACAGTAGGAATGATAAGGATATCACTTGAAGTAATGGTGTAAGGAGAGGGTCTCCCATCCAACCTGCAATCACCCCGGCACCGAAGTAGACGAGAAGAAACCAGGTCACTCCTACGATACAGAGGAACAGGAAGGAGGTGACGGCCACATTCTTTGCCCCCTCCTCATCCTCTTCCTTTAATTTCTCTGCTACTAATTTCGAGATGATGACAGGAAACCCATATGTAGATAACGCAATGGCAATCCCGTAAAACGGATACACCTGCTGATAAATATAAAACCCGATATCTCCAACAATATTTTGAAACGGAACCCGGTAAACGGCACTCAATATTTTCGTTACCAATGCCGCCATCGTTAAGACCATGGCCCCTTTCAAAAATCGGTTGGAGGAGTACTTCTTACTCAACCAGTTTTCCTGCCTTTCTATAACACTTTTCTTTATGTCCCTGAACCCTCACAGCTGACAAAGACAAATCATTTATGTACTGGTCATTTTACCATAAAGCACTCTCTGTTTTCTCCAAACGCCTCGTGAACGGGCAAAAAAAAGAAGAGCGGCTAAATTGCCACTCCTTCAAGTTATGACTCCATTTGTCTTGCTAAAAAGCCAGCTGCCGTTTCTACTGCCTTTTGTTCCACTTCGCCTACTGTACGTTCCTTCGAGAAGATCGCAACGGCACCAATCGGATCACCATTTGCGACAATCGGAGCAATCGTATAGGAAGCTAAATCCTCATCATGCCCATCGACAAGCTCAGCTTGTCCTTGTTGAGTGTGTAAGAGAGACGTACGGTCCTCCATCACTTTCTCAACCAGTTCACTCACATTTTTATTCAAATACTCTTTCTTTGAAGCGCCGGAGATGGCAATGACTGTATCTCGATCACAAATTAACACAGCACTTCCCAAACTGTCGTATAACGCTTCGCCGTATTCCCTAGCAAAGTCACCAAGTTCACTTATTGGGGAGTATTTCTTCAAGATGACTTCTCCATCACGATCAACGAAGATTTCCAGTGGATCTCCCTCGCGAATCCTTAATGTCCTACGAATTTCCTTTGGAATTACGACACGGCCTAAATCATCAATACGACGAACAATACCAGTTGCTTTCATCTATAGTTGCCTCACTTTCATCAGATGATTTTATTTGGCAATGTATCCACTTTTAAATGAATACTTTACCATTGTTGAGTTTAGTATCTTACAACTTAGAAGTTCTATACACATTCAAGTTTTTTTTCTTTAATTTCACTAAAATTCTAATGCAGGTATCTTTTTCCAATGTTGGCAGCTGCATAAATACTAATACCCTTATCATAGTAAAGTAAAACAATTCACGCGTTTACATTTTGGTTACATTATTATAACGAAGGGAAGAAATGCCACATTATCTACCCGAAGAGCTTCAATTATTTCGCATTTTCTTCTACTTTTAATGCTTCATCCAGATGCTTGATGATGTCATACGCCATGTTAAACCATTTGGACGCTTCCAATCGGGATGTATTAATGGAGATTTTCAGCTTGGATCCTTCCATCCCGAGGCCGACAGCCCTGCCATGTTTGTTGCACAAATTAAATACTTTCGATCCGTCGATCTGTGCCGTTCCTTCTTGCGACATAAAGATATTCACGGTTTTCTTATCTTGCTTGATGGATTCAAGTTTTGTATTTTTAGCGTATATTTTCAGCTCTGAGATTAAGAATAGATAGCCGACTTCTTCCGGGTATTCACCAAACCGGTCCAGGATCTCTTCTTCCAGCTCTTCGATTTCAGGAAGGGAGGAAAGGGAACGGAATCGTTTGTACATTTCAATCTTTTGATGACCATCTTTAATATAATCATCCGGAATATAGGCATCGACTTCTATATCGACTTCGAAGCTCGACTCCGGCTGCTTGTGGAGATCTCCTTTTCGTTCCTCAATTGCCTCCTTGAGCATTTGAGAGTACAAATCGAAGCCGACAGAATCAATGAACCCGTGCTGCTGGGCTCCAAGGAGATTTCCTGCTCCTCGAATCGTTAAGTCACGCATGGCAATTTTGAATCCTGATCCAAGCTCTGTAAATTCTTTGATCGACTGTAATCGTTTTTCTGCCACTTCCGTTAGTACCTTGTCTTTACGATAGGTGAAATAGGCGTAGGCCACCCTGTTCGAACGTCCTACCCGTCCTCTTAATTGATATAACTGGGATAAGCCCATTCGATCTGCATCAAAGACAATTAACGTATTGACGTTAGGGATGTCGACTCCCGTTTCAATTATGGTCGTGGTCACCAATACATCATATTCTCCTGCAAGGAAGCTTAAGATGACGGCTTCAAGCTCGTTTTCACTCATTTGACCGTGTGCGTAGGCTATGCGGGCGTCTGGTACAAGCATGGAAATCTCATCCGCTTTTCTTTCAATATCCTCTACTCGATTATAGAGGAAGTACACTTGACCATTTCGGGCCATTTCCCTTTCAATCGCTTCTTTAATCAAAGCGCCGTTGTATTCCATTACATAGGTCTGTACAGGGAACCGATTCTCAGGTGGTGTTTCAATAACCGATAGATCCCTTACCCCGAGCATCGACATATGAAGTGTACGGGGGATCGGTGTCGCCGTTAGTGTCAACACATCGATATTCGTTTTTAATTGCTTAATTTTCTCTTTATGGGTAACACCGAATCGCTGTTCTTCATCGATGATCAATAGCCCTATATCACTGTACTGAATATCTTTTGAAAGGAGACGGTGAGTCCCCACCACGATATCGACCGTTCCATTTTTAAGACCTTTTGTTGTCTCCTGCTGCTGCTTTCTGGTTCTGAAACGGCTCAACAAGCCGATTTCCACTGGAAAGTCCTGAAAACGCTCTTTGATTGTTTCGTAGTGCTGTTGGGCAAGGATCGTCGTTGGTACAAGGATAGCGACCTGCTTTCCATCTGCAATGGCTTTAAAGGCTGCCCGGATGGCTACCTCTGTCTTTCCATAACCTACGTCTCCGCATAATAATCGATCCATCGGCCGTTCTTTTTCCATATCGAGCTTGATTTCACTTACAGAGCGGAGCTGATCATCCGTCTCTTCATACGGGAACGCAATCTCGAATTCTCTTTGCATGTCCCCATCAGGAGAAAAGGCATACCCTTTAGCCGCTTCCCGTTCAGCATAGAGCTTGATAAGATCATCGGCTATATCCTGCACAGAAGAGTGTACCTTCGACTTCACCTTTTTCCATTCGCTTCCGCCAAGCTTATAAAGCTTTGGATCTTTGTTTTCTGAAGCAACATATTTTTGGACAAGCTCAATTTGATCAACAGGAACATAGAGTTTGTCATTTCCTTGATACTTCACATGAAGATAGTCTTTATGAACTCCATTGATTTCAAGCGTTTCAATTCCAAGGAATTTACCGATTCCGTGATTCACATGAACCACATGGTCCCCGACCTTCAGCTCAGAATAACTTTTGATTCTCTCTGCGTTTGAAAGCTTTTGTCTTCTCGGTTTCTTTTGCGTTTTCTTATTGAACAGTTCCTCTTCTGTAATTACGGCAAGCTTCTGTAAGGGGAGCTCAAACCCGCTCGTCAGGCTTCCGCTTATCATCTGGATCCTACCAGGCAACAATTGATCTCCATCTTCCACGAAAGCGATCTCGATTTGATAATCATCCAGTACCCTTTGAAGCTTTTTGACCCGTTCTTCATCCGGCCCCAGTAAGACTACCGTATACTTCCCTTTTTTCCAACGGTCCAATTCTGCCTTTAAGACATTCATCTGTCCATGGAAATTCTGCATGGGCTTTGTAGACACATTAAAGATGTTCTGGGGACTGGTATTTGGTATATGGCGCAGGAACAGGGAGAAATATACCTTTGGCAACTTCGTCTCACTAATCAATCTGGAAAACATATGGGAAACGGGCACGTCATGAATAATCTGCCCTTCTTGAAGCAATGAGGTATACCACTCTGCCTCCTCTTTCTCAAGTGAATCACTCATTTCTTGTACACGACTGAAATCATCAAAGAATAGAACCCCATCATGTGGTAAATAATCTAGTAAACTACTAGGACTCTCGTACGCCAGGGATAGATACTTGAAAATCTGCTCAGGGACCTGACCGTTCTGAAGCTGACCGATTTCATGTCCTATGTACTCGGTTATCTTCTCCTTTACGGCTGCTGCCTTGATCTTCTTTAAGCTTGCAGATAGTCCCGCCTCAATTTGTTGTATGAGCCTTTCAATATTCTCATATTTCAATAATACCTCTGTGGCAGGGCCTATTTCTACTTCATTCAGTTTATCGATCGAGCGCTGGTCCTCTACAGAAAAGAGGCGGATCGAATCGACTTCTGTATCAAATAATTCGATTCTGACTGGGTTCTGTGACGTTAAAGGGAAGACATCGACAATTCCCCCGCGAAGACTGAATTCGCCAGGTGTGCTGACCATGCCTGTCCGTTGATACCCCATCTGCACCAATTGATTCAATACCTCATCCAAATCGATATCTTCACCCAATTGAAAACGGATTTGATTCGTTTCCCACATTGCTTTGGGAGGAAGGATCTTTCTTAATCCTGCAACGGGTACAATGTAGACTCCCTTGTGATTTTGAGAAAGCTTATTCAACACTTCAATCCGCTGTGCTCTCAGCTCCGGACTCGCCACACTCAACTCTGCAGCGATTAACTCATTTGCAGAATATAAATACACTTCATCCTCGGATAGAAACTGAATGAGATCGTCGTAGATTTTCTGTGCTTGAAATAAATTATGGGTAACCACTATGGTAGACTTATTCGTTTGTAAGTACACATCTGCAATGTAGGCTGTGCGGGATGAACCTGCCAATCCTGCAACAAGTTGTTCTGATAATTGTTCCTCCACACCTGTGATGATGGACTGAATTTCTTCACTTTGATGAACCTGTTTTAAAATACCTTTCAAGTGTACGCTCCTCCCCTATGGATCTTTCTATATATTCTATAAACGTAAACAGAAAAATGCTTTGGCTCCAAACCAAAGCGTTCTTACTGAATGATATGATCTAATTGATGATAGTCCGGGTTCCTTTCCAGACTCTCCTGACAATCTTCACAGATCGTCTTGACGTGTATATCTCCGTTATCCTGATAATGGACCATGTGCAACCGCTCTTCCTCGGTTAGCATATGAAGACCGAGCTGTTCCGAATGAACAGTGACATTTGAAAGTGTCCCTACATTTGTGCCGCAATGTCGGCACTGATATTGGATTGTCATGCCTTTCCCTCCATACACATTTATACAGTTAGTATGAACCTGTTTGAAGGGAGCTATTCAACTTCTGTTAGGATAATGGCTACTTTCATTAAAGGTATAAATAGTTCTTGGAAATTTAGTATATGAAAAGGCTAGTTAAATTTATTCATGACTTCGAGAAAAGGTTTGTCGAACCATGACTCACATGCTTCTACACTGTTTGAAATGGCTTTATCCAGTTCACCCTGTTCTTCTTTTGAAAACTTTCCAAGAACGTAATCAGGAACGTTCATCCCATTGGTTGGGCGATCAATTCCTACACGAAGGCGGTTAAAGTGCTGAGACCCTAAATGGGAGATGGTTGATTTAATTCCATTATGCCCACCTGCACTCCCTTTTTGCCGCAAACGTAATTTACCCACTGGTAAGTCAAGATCATCATAGATGACAAGTAGTTCCTCATCTTCAATATCGAAATATTTCATAAGCGGGACAATGCTTTCACCAGACAAATTCATATAGGTAAGTGGCTTTAGAAGAACAACTTTTTCACCCTTATAATAGTATGTGCCATAAACCCCTTTAAACTTAGACTGGTTCAATGTAATACCCAATCTCTCGGCTAAAGCATCTATAATAACAAATCCGATATTATGTCGTGTTTTTTCATATTGAGATCCCGGGTTCCCTAATCCAACGATTAACTTCATTTTCTAACACCTCTTCTGACCTTATAACTCTAGAATAACGTAAAAAGCGCAACCTGCAAAAGGTTACGCCAAAAAAGATCGATTTTTTATTCTTTCGTAGATTCACTTTCTTCACTGGCTTCTGATTCTCTTCCTTCTTCATTCTCAGGGGTACCAGCTTCCTGCTCTTCTCCGCTCTCAATCTCTTCTTCTTGTCTTGGAGCAAGGATAGAAGCGATTGTACGATCGTCCTCTTCATTTAGAGTGACGCTATATTTGTCACGGATATCACTAATTGTTACCGTATCTCCAACCTGAAGATCAGCAATGTCCACGTCGATTGATTCTGGGATATCATTCGGTTTAGCTGTTACGGATACCTCATGCAATGGCTGTTGGAGGACTCCTCCGTCTTTCACTCCTGCGGCTTCGCCCACAAGCTCGATACGTACATCTGCATCAATTTCCTCTGACATATTCACAGCAAGGAAATCAACATGAGTGACAGCATCCTTCAAATGGTCCTGCTGATAATCACTTAAAATGACATTTTGTTTATTGCCTTCCACGTTTAAAGAAATGATTCCGTTTCTTCCAACCTCACGGATCGTTTTAATAAACGTAATCGCATCTACCATAATAGGTGTATTGTCTGCTTTGTAGCCGTACACAACTCCAGGAATATTCCCTTCGTGTCTCAGCTGTGTTAATGAAGATCGCTTAAAATCTTTCCTCGTATTTGCTTTTAATTCTGTTGCCATGTCTAATCCAACACCTTCCCTAATCGTTTATGTTAGTCAAGTTCTATATATAGTAATTACCCTATTAGCATTTGAAATAAACATAGAAAAAGCAATTTATGAGGGGAAGCATGCTTTAGGATTGTTGGTAGATGGGGTTTCAACAAGGAGGCACCTTGATAAAGCAGAATGAGGGGAGTTGTCTCAGTAAAGCTTTGTAAGGTAGTTACGGTATGATATTGAGAAGCAACAAAGCTAGAGAAAAAAAGGATACAAAAAGAAGAGCCCTCCCCACTTAAAAGGACAGGCTCTTCTTCTGATGCACAAACTACAAATATTAATTCTTAATCAAAAAGCGTGCTCACCGATTGTTGTTCATAGACACGGATGATCGCTTCACTAATCAGCGGAGCCACAGATAGCGACTTCACTTTACCGATCATTTTCTCTTCTCCTAATGGAATCGAGTTCGTTACAACCAGTTCTTTAATCTTAGAATTTTCGATGCGCTCAATGGCTGGACCGGACAGAACCGGATGCGTACAGCAAGCAAAGACTTCTTTCGCTCCGTTTTCTACCAATGCATTGGCTGCAAGGGTAATCGTACCGGCAGTATCGATGATATCATCGATCAAGATCGCAATCTTCCCATCGATATTACCAACGATATTCATAACCTCTGCCACGTTTGGTTTCGGACGACGCTTATCGATGATCGCGATAGGTGCTTTCAGGCGTTCCGCAAGCTTACGGGCTCTTGTCACTCCTCCGTGGTCCGGGGATACGATTACAAGGTCTTCGTTATTGAATCCTCTTTCTTCAAAGTAATCTGCTAAGATAGGAACACCCATCAGGTGATCGATTAGGATATCAAAGAAACCTTGAATTTGAGGAGCATGCAGGTCCAGAGTGATTACGCGGGTTGCACCGGCTGTTTCCAACAGGTTTGCCACTAATTTAGCCGTGATAGGCTCACGTGCTCTCGCTTTACGGTCCTGACGGGCATAACCGTAATAAGGCATAACAATGTTTATTGTTTTAGCAGACGCACGCTTTAACGCATCCACCATGATCAAAAGCTCCATAAGGTTTTCATTTACAGGCTGGCAAGTAGACTGAATGACGAAAACGTCACAACCACGGATACTTTCTTCAATGTTAATCTGAATTTCACCGTCACTAAAACGCTTAACAGAAGATTTCCCTAACTCAACTCCTACTTCATCCGCGATTTCCTTGGCAAGATGGTAGTTTGAATTAAGGGAGAAAATTTTTAATTTGGAATTAATATAAGAGTTTGGCATTGTGGACCTCCAATTATTTCTTATGATTTAGATTTTGAACATAGTTTTCTTTATTTACCTGGCGAGCTCTCGCAATCGAAAGAGACTCTCCTGGAACATCCTCAGTAATCGTAGAACCAGCAGCAATGTATGCACCTTTTCCAACTTTAACAGGCGCGACCAGATTTGAATTACAACCTACAAATACACCATCTTCAATCTTTGTCAGGTGCTTATTCTTTCCATCATAGTTCACCGTGATCGATCCACATCCAATGTTGACGTCACTTCCAACCTCTGCATCTCCAATGTAGCTTAAGTGGGATGCTTTACTTGCTTTACCGAACGAAGCCTTCTTAATTTCAACGAAGTTACCAATCTTCACTTCATCTTCAATGGTAGAAGCCGGACGAATGTGAGCAAATGGCCCAATCTGAACATCCGATCCGATTGAGCTGTCATGGGCAACAGACTGCTTCAATACTGTTCGGTCTCCGATCTGACAATCTTTCACTTCAGAATGTGGTCCGATCATAGAATCTTCGCCGATAACGGTGCTTCCCTTAAGAACGGTTCCTGGAAGGACCACCGTATCTCTGCCAATCATTACACCCGCATCGATATAAGTGTTGTTTGGATCCTTAATCGTTACACCATTCCGCATATGGTATTCATTGATGCGCTTTTTCATCGTGATCTCTGCTTGAGAAAGAGCCACACGATCATTCACACCCAACGTCTCAGCAAAGTCACTTGTTTGGTACGCACTGACGATTTCACCTTCCGATTGAAGAATCTCAATCACATCCGGTAAATAGTACTCACCTTGTACGTTATCATTTGAAACCTTCTTCAACGTTTCAAATAACGCTTTATTATCAAAACAATAGGTTCCGGTATTGATTTCTTTCACACTTCGCTCATGTTCAGAAGCATCTTTATGCTCAACAATGCGTTCCACTAATCCTTCTTGACTACGGATGATTCGTCCGTATCCATCAGGAGATTCCGTGTGACCTGTCAAAATGGTCGCTTTGGCACCTTGGCCTTCATGATGCTTCACCAACGCTTCCATCGTCTCTCCTTTAATGAGTGGCGTATCACCACATACCACTAATGTCGTCCCTTCCAAGTCACCAAGGACATCTTCAGACTGCATGACAGCATGAGCTGTACCTAATTGCTCAGCCTGAAGAGCGAAATCACTCTTACCATCTAAATGCGACTTTACAAGTTCAGCACCATGACCAATGATTGTGACAGTCTTCTCTATATGTAGTGTTGAAATTTGGTCGACCACATGTTCCACCATCGGCTTGCCACACACAGGATGAAGAACTTTATAAAGCTTAGACTTCATTCTCGTACCTTGTCCGGCAGCTAATATAACGGCATATCGATTTGTCATTTTTGGTCCTCCAATAACCTTTTTATCCATATCGAATATATCCTAAAAACGTTATCATTTCAAGGATTCATATAAAAGTACATATATTTGTCATTAGAAAAGCGGAGGCGGCTTGGTCAGAGGCGACAAGCATAAGACGAACCTGCCGGAAAGGCGTCCTTTGCCTTTTTGGCAGTTTGACTTATGACCTCGAGCTAGCCGCCGGAGCTGGACACATAGAAAAGCGGAGGGGCTCGCCCGGGCGACAAGCATAAGACGAGTAACCCGGAAAGGCGTACTTTGCCTTTTTGGGTTACTCGTCTTATGACCTCGAGCCCCAAGCCCCTGGAGCTGGACACATAGAAAAGCGGAGGCGGCTTGCTCAGAGGCGACAAGCATAAGGCGAACCTGCCGGAAAGGCGTCCTTTGCCTTTTTGGCAGGTTTGACTTATGACCTCGAGCCTCTAGCCGCCGGAGCTGGACAATTCGAAAAGCGGAGGCGGCTTGGTCAGGCCCGACAAGCTAATCTTCACTAAGGTCAAAGTACTTAGCTTAACGATAATGGTTATTGTTGTTCACATTTCGGCGCAACAAATCGGGAAAGTGGCCCGATTAATGCCGAAAGTGGCCCAATAAATCGGGAAAGTGGCCCGACTAAGTCCAAATATGGCCCAATGAAGTTATTTTCCAATCTGAAAAAGTGCTTACCACCTTGTCCAACACTGACTTTGATGGTGATTTCATTGAGTTTGATCGTCAACGGCAAATAACAGGGAGTTTTCTAGATCTCTATAAGCGTATTATCGAGTGGATCTACGCAAGTTTCAGTTCCATTTTCTGCTTTTCAAGCAGATGAAGAAATACGCTCACAACTATTTCTAGACTTTTTACCAAATAGTCCGAAATAATTGTGATTGTAAGGTTTCAACTCACTTAAAATCGGGGTATACAAAAAGACGTAAGAACTGCTACTTAAAAAGATCGGGCTCTATAGACAAAAAAAAGAGCCTTACAAAAGTAGGCTCTTGATGCGACAGATTCTATTAGGAAGCCCCAGCTTCTTCTAACTCAACTTCTTCTAACTCACCTAATCGATGATATTCAGCTAAAACGGCATCTTGGATCTTACCGCGAGTCCCTGAATTAATTGGGTGAGCAATGTCACGGAATTCTCCATCAGGAGTCCGCTTACTTGGCATCGCTACGAATAAGCCATTGTTCCCATCAATAACGCGAATGTCATGAACAACAAATTCATTATCCAGCGTAATAGATGCGATAGCTCTCATGCGACCGTCGGTGCTTACTCGGCGTAATCTTACGTCTGTTACTTCCATTCTGTTCACCACCTTTTTCCCTAGATGAAATCTACTCTATGTATTCAACGAATTATTTACATATTCCTTCTTAAATTGTAAAATTTTTTGAAAAATTTTATTTTTTCTCATCTTTCCTTCTATTTCATTTGAACTATACTCCCTTTGTGATACAAAAAAACACCCGTGAAGATTACTTCACGAGTGCAATTACTTCGATTTCAACTTTGGCATCTTTAGGTAAACGTGCTACTTCTACACAAGAACGAGCTGGCTTGTGGTTACTGAAATATTCCCCGTACACTTCATTGATCGTACCAAAGTCATTCATATCCTTAATGAAGACCGTTGCTTTTACAACCGTTTCTAGTGATGCGCCTGCTTCCGATAATACGGCTTGCAAATTACGAAACACTTGATGGGTTTGTTCTGCAACATCCCCGTCAATCATCGAACCCTCTGCTGTTAATGGAATCTGACCTGAACTATAGAACAGATTATTAACGACAATACCTTGAGAATAAGGACCAATTGCTGCTGGTGCTTGCTTAGTAGAAACTACACGCATAGTAAACGCCTCCCCTTATGGTAGAAATGTTACATTGGATTGAAAATAATTTCCTTCAGTCAATGAAATCTGTTTGTCTTTTTCATTTACATTTGACAGTTTTAACAACGACACATAATCGTCCACCAGTCGACCATCCATACTATTGGATTCAACAAGTACACCGATTCCGGACAATGTAGCTGAGAACTCATCCAATAGGTTTTTCATACCATTGATGGTTCCCCCTGCCTTCATGAAATCATCGACGACCAATACTTTGGACCCTTCCTTCAAGCTTCTCTTAGAAAGAACCATGGACTGAATTCTCTTCGAAGAACCGGATACATAATTAATGCTCACAGTCGATCCTTCCGTTACACGGCTGTCCCGTCTCACGATCACCACTGGTACATTGAGGTAGGAGGCAACCGCATTCGCAATCGGTATCCCTTTTGTCGCCACTGTCATGATGACATCAATATCTTTCTCAGCAAATGCTGAAGCCAGTAACTTCCCGACACTCTTCATAAGCTGAGGGTTGCCAAGTAAGTCCGTCATATATAAATAACCACCGGGAAGTAAACGGTCGGAGCTTTCCCAGTTAACTCGAAGCTCTTCGATCATTTCTTTCGCTTCCTGATTATTTACCTTTGGAACATATTTCACACCACCTGCTGCGCCAGGGACCGTTTGAACCGTACCGACACCCCGACCTTCAAATGTTTCCTTAACAATTGTTAAATCCTCACTGATGGAAGACTTTGCAGAACCGTACCGTTCAGAGAAAAAAGTTAAAGGAACGAGTTGGTGGGGACGTTCCAATAAATAATGGGTCATATCAATTAATCGTTCACTACGCTTAAACTTCACCAAATAAACCTCCTAAATCCGAATATTATAATGTAAATATATCATTAATATACGGATTTCGGCAAGAGTTGTTAATCTCCAAGCATTCGTACAGCGAACACTTGATCACAAAAACCTCTTAAACCATTATAGATTCGATGAAGTCTTGATTCATATTGCACTAATCCATATACTGTCGGGCCGCTACCGCTCATTAACACAGCGTCTGCGCCAAACCGCTCCATTTGATCTTTGATGTGTAGCACTTCGGGATGCATATCCAGGGTGACCGATTCGAGTACATTCCCTAGATTGGAGCATATATCATGATAATTTCCATGTTCTAACGCAGAGACCATCCCATTTGTATTCGGGTGGGTAACGTTTTTCAGATCCAAATTTTTATAAACATCTGCTGTTGAAACACCTATGGTAGGTTTTGCCAATATTACCCAACAATTCGGCGGGGCAGGAAGATGTTTGATTTTCTCACCTCTACCCGATGCTAATGCAGTCCCTCCGTAGACACAGAAGGATACGTCAGAACCTATTTCAGCACCCAAATCAGCCAGTTCGTCCATACTAAGGCCTAAATCCCATAAGCGATTCAATCCCTTAAGAGTGGCAGCAGCGTCACTACTTCCACCTGCTAAACCTGCTGCGACTGGAATGACTTTATCAATGGAGATTGCTACTCCTTTTTTGATGTTCAGTCTCGTCTTTAAAAGCTGGGCAGCCTGATAGGCAAGATTTCTTCCATCGTCCGGTACAAATCGATTATGCGAAAGAATCTTTATCGTGTCATCAGAAAGATTCGTAAGTTCAATTCTATCCGCTAAATCAATTGTCGTCATAACCATCTCAACTTCATGGTAACCATCTGAACGTTTATGTAAAACATCAAGTGATAGGTTAATTTTTGCCGGCGCCTTCACTAATAACCTCATCTCATCACCTTCTTACCAATACTCTTTGTTATATTGTATCATACACTTATTATTGAGAGTGTTAACTTCTAAACATACTCATACAAGTATGTTATTTTATCATGTAACTGAGTGATAGGAAAGAATGTCTTGTCCATATGAAACAAGGGCCGCCCTAAAAGCTCTGCACTTTTTAGGCGACCCTTGTATATGGTACTGATCAAAGATGTAATCTTGTTTGTAGGAAAAGAGTTAGTGTGGATGATTTTGAGAAAGTTGTCCGCTTGCGATCTCAACCGCCCGCTTCACCATATTCCCAGCATCCCGAGACGTAATCCCGCCCCAGCCATCCTTTTGAACAACATCGTAGAATCCCAATTCCTGAGCGATTTCCGCTTTTAATTGATCCGACATAATTCCTCTTCTTCTACTCATCGCCTACCTCCTTTAGATGTACCATATGCTTAGTATGTGTACGAGAGGTGAAAAAATGAGGAAAGAATAATATGTAAAACATGTATTTTTAGACAAATAAAAAAGCAGCAAACGATTGTCTACTGCTGGCTAAAGATGAGATTTCCTGTTGCTTCATCATAAAATGTTAATTGAACTGTCTCAGTGAGAACATCTGCATAGCTGTAAGAAACTCGTTCGAACGCATTCTCTTCTTGATCCAGTTGAACTACGAATACAGAAGGATACGTTTCGGCTAGAACGCCTGAACGTTCAATTGTTTTTCGACGTCCACCGTTTGCTTTAAGCATTAAACGTTTCCCAAGATTAGAATCGAGGGATCTTTTAATGTCGGCTAATGTTTTTGGCATTTCGCTTCCACCTCACTATAATCAAATATAACACATTATGTAATTTTAGTCAAATAAATTTATTATTTTAACAAGAATCATGAACACCTGTCAATATATTTTATTCAACAAAAAATACGTTTTTTCTACATACCTACCTTTCCCCAGATATTGAAAAATTATGTAAACAATAAAAGCGGAGGTAGCTTGCTTTGGTCCAACAAGTAAAAGATAAGGACGCCGGACGGGCTTTTTTGACTTTCTAGTACCAAAAAAACACCACCTTATCAATGTATGCTGAAGAAAACTAAATAGACCTTGCCATTATTTTGCATATGGCAAAGTCATTTTGTTTTTGTCGAACATTCCTTATTCTTCTTCAGAAATTTTATACGGCATCCCTGTACGAAGGACACCCTTCGTTTCAATTCCACCCAATCCTTTGTCTCCTGTCAGCGTATTTCGAATGACATCCCACACATTCACAGAGTCTTTAAAGCCTGTAAAACAAATCTTAGCCACAATATACACCGGATCTAGTGCATGGATATTGACTCTCGAAGGAGAGCTGGCAAAATTAGCACCGGCATGAATGAGGGATTCAAAATGAGATTGACAAGCCCCTGCAAAGATCACAAGCTGGTCCAAGTGAGGGGATTTACTCCGTGCTTCCCTCACTGCTTGAACAAAATACTTGGAATGCCGATAAGCGTTAATATCTCCCTTGGCCCCTTTTGCCTTTGAATAAGCATCGTGACCTGTTAATACGATAATGTTCGGTCTATATTTATCGATAAGGGGTCCGATTTGTTGAGGCATTTCTGTTTCGCTGCAGTGAACGCCTTTTACCGGTACACCAATTTTCTCATAAAGATCTAGGCACTTTCTTAAATAGCTAGGGTCTCCGTCAAGATGAAGAACTTTCCCTGGAACTTGGAAATAGTTATAATCTTCTCGATAAGCATTCGTCACCCTGTACTCTTGCTTATACTTGAGTAACTCTATATCCTGTCGAAATAGGCCAAGAGATTGTTCCTCTTTGGAACGAAACTCCTCCGTAATACGATTCTGCTCTCTAGGGTTCATCTTCTTCAAATCATGAAAAGGAGCATCCGCTATTAATCGAAAATCTTCACCATACAGTACTGCCGTTTTATGACCATCTATCATGCGGATATCTATTACCCTGAATAAGATATCACATTGATACGAAAGGCGACCTACGACATCATTGATTTCGATATTCACATCAGTCACTCCCATTGGCTAAACATTCGTTAAAAAATCAAAAAAGGAAATGAATAATCCGAGGAGGATCAGCTTCCGCCATACCCTTCTCCACTCTTCCCTTATCATCAATTAAGTAAATATTCCCTGTGATAACCTATGCAAGCCATGAGAATTCGGTGTCAATAAAAGCGGAGGGGCTTTGCCCAGAGGCGACAAGCATAAGATGAATAGACCGGAAAGGCGCTCTTTGCCTTTTTGGTCTATTTAGCTTATGACCTCGAGCCTCTAAGCCCCGGAGCTGGACAATGAAAAGCGGAGGCGGCTCGCTCAGGCCCGACAAGCATAAGACGAGTAACCCGGAAAGGCGCTCTTTGCCTTTTTGGGTTACTTGGCTTATGACCTCGAGCCCCAAGCCCCTGGAGCTGGACAATGAAAAGCGGAGGCCACTTGCTAAGTCACGCAACAAAAAAATGACTAAACACATAGGAGCGTTTAGTCATCCAGTCAGGTTTTATTTGAAATTTGGGTATAACTCATCGCTTAGCCGACCGAACTCCTGAATGCTCAGTGTCTCTCCGCGTCGGACAGGTTCAACGCCGGCCGCGGATAATGCTGCGAGAATCAGTTCTTTCTTTTCCTTCCCTTGAGGAAGCTGGCTCGTCAGGTTGTTCAAGATCGTCTTTCTTCTCTGGGCAAAAGACGAGCGGGTAACGGTAAAGAAAAAGTCTTCACTGATTACCTCGACAGGAGGCTTCTCACGCTTCGTTAAACGGATGACGGCTGAGTCCACATTCGGCTGTGGCATAAAGACCGTTTTCGGGACAGTCATGACCATCTCAGCCACTGTGTAATACTGGATCGCAATCGAAAGAGATCCGTACGCCTTTGTCCCTGGTTGAGCTGAAATACGGTCACCTACTTCTTTTTGAAGCATGACGCATATTCCCCTGATCGGAAGTCGTTCCATCAGCAGCTTCAGGATAATGGGTGTTGTCACATAATAAGGGAGATTGGCTACCACCATGATGTCCTCAAACCCTTCGAATTCCTCATTAATAATGGCTTCGACATCCGCTTCCAGGATATCTTCATTAATAATCTTCACGTTATCATAAGGGGATAACGTGTCTCCAAGGATCGGAATCAGCCGTTGATCAATTTCAAATGCAACCACTTTACCTGAAGTACGGGCGAGATGCTCTGTTAACGCTCCAATACCTGGTCCAATTTCAATTGCGGCTGTCTTTTCAGATAACCCTGCGTATTCGGTTATGTTTCGTAGGATATTGGGATCAATTAAAAAGTTTTGACCAAGACTCTTTTTAAACGAAAAACCATACTTACCTAATATCTCTTTCGTACGTATCGGTGTAGCAATATCTTTATGCATTTTGTTCCTCCTGAATAATTTCCATTAAAGCTTGCCTAAACTCTTCTTTTTGTATATTGAACATACGTAATCGCTTATGCAGCTGTTTTCCATTAGTGTATCCGATTCTAAGCTTCTCTCCAAGAGCCATTCTCAGGTCCTTTGACTTAGCCCCTCCGATTAAACCTGCATCAATTAAATCTTCTTTTGAAATGAGCTCTTCCTGCTCCACATCCAATACATGAGCCTCGCTTAAAGATTCTCGTATGACCTCGGGCGCGGCATGTTCTACGCCTATCCCTCTCCCCGATTTTGGGAGGGCGTCCTTCTTATGAACAAAGGCATGCTTACAGCCCGGTACCGCTTCACTCACAATCTTGCGAATACGCTCCCCTGGGTAATCCGGGTCCGTAAATATGATCACGCCCCTTTTTTCCTGAGCGTGTTTGATTTTCTCTATAGTAGCAGGAGACACCGCCGAACCATTCGTTTCAATTGTATCTGCATTGACAGCACGCTGAATGGCTACCGTATCATCCTTGCCTTCGACTACGATAATTTCTTTGATTTTCATAATTCCTCCAAGAAAGTTGAAACATTTTTAATTTCCATTTCGTCTAATAAGTGAAGACCTAAAGTTATTATAACGGTTTTTATCAAGAAATAAAAAAAAGCAGGAGAATACCCCTGCACTTAGTTTAATATCTTCACTTTGATTGTTTTTCTTCCCCAACGATAAGCGTCGGATTTAGACGAGAAGAATACATCAATCTTATTCCCTTTGATTGCTCCACCTGTATCCGCTGCTACGGCATAGCCATAGCCCTCTACGTATACTTTCGTGCCTAGAGGAATAACAGACGGATCGACTGCAATTACTTTTACATTAGGATTCGATTTTAAATTAATGCCCGTAGCTGTATGACCGGAACATCCATTACAAGAGGCAGTATAAGCTGTCGAACTCACATAGAATTCCCTTCCATCACTTGAAGCTGATGAACTGGACGATGAGCTTCCACGTGAAACCTGAGCCACTAAAACCTTTGTACCGATATTGACAATTTTATCCTGGCTTTCTTCGACTACCTTTTCACTCACTAATTTTCTGGAAACCTCTTTGCCGTTTTCTTTTACAATTTCAAACTTCTTTTCAATCTTCCCGTGTTTCCCTTCTTGGACAACCTTCTCTTTCCCTTTCGAAAGATCAGAATCTTTTTTGGAAATGACGGTGAAATTCTTTGTCTCTTCCACTACATCGGTGACTTTTTCAACTCGAACGACATTTACGACATCATTTGCTTTCACAATTTCGCCTAAACCTGGTTCAACACGGTCTGAATCTTTCAGTGTAATTCCTTGTTGCTTTAAAAAGTCAGCGACCGTAGTCGAAGTAGACCATACTTTTTGTTCTTTTCCACCGTTTAAAAACTTCAGTGAAAATGCTGTATCAATCTTTACATTCATGTTCCCTGTTACTTTTTCTGATAAGCCGGGTTGGACCTTATCATGTTCTCCTACTTTGATTTCATTTTCAGAGAGTAACTCTTTTACTGTATTAGCATTCGTCCAGATCTGTTTCTTCTGATCTCCTACTATGATGCCTACCTGTTTTGCCGGTTCCCAAACAATGTTCATGTTATTTGAGACCTTCGTATTCCCCGAGGGGTACAAATAGTCTTCTGAGCGGGGTGAAATCTCTAATTCTTTTAATATATCTTGAATCGTGTTTGCATGCGTCCTAATCTCTTTTTGCTCGCCGTCTAAGGTCAATGCTACAGTGTTCTTTGATCCTTCATAAAAAAGAATTCCAAATACAGCTGCAGATGTTACCAATGTTCCGATTGTAACAATCCATTTCCTTCGACTCAAAGACTTGGAAAACAGGCTTTTCATGGTTTTAAAGTTCATGAAAAACGCCTCCTTTTCTCGGAGTGATTATATAGAGTAATCCAGTGACTGTCAACCCTTACTTCTTTCAACCTAATCTAGCAAAATATTGCAACCCAGGGAACATAAAACATATTATGCATAAAAGAAGTCAAAAAGAAAAGAGAGAGTTGTCGACATGGTTATCCTATGAAACCAGAATCCTATGTAGAACTTTTTGTTTCTGTTGGCTATTCGGACAAGCTCTCTCAATTCTCGACAAAACCCGCTGTCAGTTTATGTTGAATACTCTTTTTGCATTTTCTGTTGTAATGTTCGCTACTTCTTCTAATGACATTTCTTTCAGTTCAGCAATTTGTTCAGCCACAAGCTTGACATAAGCAGGTTCATTTCTC
This sequence comes from uncultured Bacillaceae bacterium, assembly GCA_963787015.1. GTDB lineage: Bacteria > Bacillota > Bacilli > Bacillales > Bacillaceae_B > Rossellomorea. The sequence goes on along the minus strand of CAWBBM010000038.1, from coordinate 167,308 downwards.
TTTCCTCTATTCGGGTGTGGCGCTAAATACGGGCAATCAGTTTCAATCAGAAGCTTTTCTAACGGAATCTCTTTTGCTACTTCTTTTGGCTTTTTAGCATTTTTAAAGGTGACGGGACCACCTAGAGAAATATAGAAATTCATTTCTACACATTCTTGAGCGATCTCAGGACTTCCGCTGAAGCAATGCATGATCCCCCCAACTTCTTCTGCTCTTTCTTCCCTAAGGATGTCCACGATATCTTGTGTGGCATCACGATTGTGAATCACGATCGGAAGTTTTACTTTCTTAGCTAATTGAATCTGTTTCCGGAATACTTCTTTCTGAACATCTTTCGGTGATTTATCCCAATGATAGTCAAGACCCATTTCCCCTATCGCAACTACCTTAGGGTGAGCGGAAAGCTCTTCTATCCAAGACAAATCTTCTTCTTTCATATCAATTGCATCCACTGGGTGCCATCCAATTGCGGCATATAAAAATTCATATTGACCAATGAGTTCCATCGCCCGATTAATCGTAGGACGATCAAAACCAACTACCACCATGTTTTCAACTCCAGCTTCTCTTGCTCTTGAAATTACCTCCTCCAGATCTTCGTCAAATTGTTCAGCATTCAAATGAACATGTGTATCAAATAGCATGTAAAGACACTCCTTGTAATAAAGATAAGTTTAATATAAAAAAGGATGACAAGCATCACAGCCATGTAACATTCATATTACATATTATGGTTTTAATGGGTAAATTTTATTTACGGTGTTCCACTCACAGTTACCATTCATTTTATCGATTTTTGCCTGAAATCCAAAACAATCTGTTTCTCTTCCGTTTTTCGTTATTTCCATATAACAAAAATACGATTATACCATTTATAAAACGATATAAAATGCTATACAAATATAATAAAGGGATGTTCCACGTGGAACATCCCTTTAAGGATGAAATCAACTAAATATATTTATTTCACTTTCGTTCCATTTGGTAAAGACTGATCAATGGATGCAAGAGAAAGTGTACCATTTTCTTCTCCGGCAAGAATCATTCCTTGAGAAAGCTCTCCACGTAATTTGACCGGTTTCAAGTTAGTCACACAAATCACTTTTTTTCCAACCAGGTCGTCAGGTTGATAGAACTTAGCAATTCCTGATACAACTTGACGCTTTTCAAATCCAAGATCTAATTGCAGCTTCAACAGCTTATCCGCTTTTTTAACCGGCTCCGCTCCTATCACTTCAGCTACTCGAAGCTCAACCTTCATGAAATCATCAATGCCGATTTCTTCGGAATTCGCCTCCACTGACTCTTCTTTCTTTTCTTCCACAACAGGAGCAGACCCTTGCATTTTTTCCTTAATGAAGTTCACCTCGTCTTGAAGTTCAAGACGTGGGAAAATCGGTTCCCCTTTTTTGACGACTTCAGTGCCAGCTGGTATCGCTCCGAAACTCTCCAAGCTTTCCCATGTATGCATCATTTCATCATGAAGGTTCAGCTGTTCAAAAATCTTCTTAGGCGTTCTCGTTAAAAACGGTTGTAATAGCACAGCGACTCTGCGTAATGATTCAGCCAAATGACTCATTACGCTTCCTAGCTCATCCTTTTTACTTTCGTCTTTTGCAAGAGCCCATGGCTGAGTTTCATCTATATATTTATTTGTTCGGCTGATCAATTGCCAAAGGCTTGATAACGCAACTGAAAACTCCATGTTTTCCATGGCATCTTCATATTTCCGTAAGGTTTCTTTGTTCATATCAAGCAAAGCTTGATCAAATTCACCATTAGAATCAACATACGTTGGAATGACTCCGTCAAAGTATTTATTGATCATTGCCACTGTACGATTTAACAGATTCCCTAAATCATTGGCAAGATCAAAATTGATTCTCTCTACAAAACCTTCTGGAGTAAAAACGCCATCAGATCCGAATGGTACTTCTCTTAACAGATAATAACGAAGTGAATCAAGGCCGTAACGATCGATCAAGGTAACAGGATCGACGACATTCCCTTTGGATTTCGACATTTTCCCATCCTTCATCAGAAGCCATCCATGAGCAAAAACCTTCTTAGGAAGAGGAAGATCTAAAGCCATTAACATAATCGGCCAGTAAATCGTATGGAAACGAACAATTTCCTTCCCTACTAAATGAACATCTGCAGGCCAATATTTCAAGTAATTCGCATCTTTGTCACTGCCGTAGCCTAAAGCGGTAATATAGTTAGAAAGCGCATCGATCCACACGTAAATCACATGCTTTGGATCTCCAGGCACCTTCACTCCCCAATCGAAGGTCGTACGGGAAACAGCCAAATCTTCTAAACCAGGCTTAATGAAATTATTCACCATTTCATTCTTGCGTGACTCGGGTTGAATGAACTCAGGGTTTTCTTCATAATAAGCAAGAAGTCGATCAACGTATTTACTCATCTTGAAGAAATATGATTCTTCCTTTACTTTTTCAACGGGTCTTCCGCAATCAGGGCAGTTTCCGTTTTCTAATTGTCTTTCGGTAAAGAAGGACTCACACGGTGTGCAGTACCATCCCTCATATTGATCCAAATAAATATCGCCTTGTTCTACAAGCTGATTGAAAATCTTTTCTACGATATCCTTATGACGCTTTTCAGTTGTACGAATAAAGTCGTCATAAGAAATATCTAATTTCCCCCATAAATCTTTAATTCCACTCACAATTCCGTCTACGTATGCTTGTGGAGTGATTCCTTCCTCTTGAGCTTTACGCTGAATTTTCTGGCCATGCTCGTCCGTGCCGGTTAGGTACATGACATCGAATCCACGCATTCTCTTATAACGGGCCATGGCATCACCAGCAACCGTGGTGTAAGCATGTCCAATATGTAAATTTCCACTTGGATAATAAATCGGTGTTGTAATATAGAAGGTGTTCAACTTTTCTTCCACTTTCTGTTCCTCCTCTTTTTCATTTACCCCCATAAAGCCATACAAGCTCTCGAATGGTCTTTAGTGGTATTATTTTTATAAACATCCAGTCTGTCTGCAGGATCGTCTTACCTTTCATCTTAACCTCTTATCTCATCAAAATATACCTAAAATATAGGGTTTCTGCAACTAAACAATATGATCCATCCAATTTGTCGAAATCAGCCTGGGTTTTTGTCGAAATAAGTCGAATAGAGTCACCTTTTAAAGAATATTCGACAAAATGATTTACTATTACTTTTATTGCAATAATATTTAATTGGTAATACATTTTTTTACAACAATGCGTAAAGCTTATGAACACAGTGTTTATTTATCCATTTTTTCTTAATAATTTACAGATTTAATTATTGACGTTATTCCCAATCGTTGGTATGATAGTAGCAGTAAAAGAAATTTGTCGAATATTGACGAACTAGAGAGAGATAAATAATATTTATTTGGAGGAGATTTTCAAATGAAATCTACAGGTATTGTAAGAAAAGTTGATGAATTAGGTCGTGTCGTTATTCCAATCGAATTACGTCGTACATTAGGTATTGCTGAGAAAGATGCTTTAGAAATTTATGTGGATGACGAAAGAATCATCTTAAAGAAATATAAGCCAAGCATGACTTGCCAAATCACTGGAGAAGTTTCAGATGACAACATCAAGCTTGCTAATGGTAAATTGGTTCTTAGCCGTGAAGGTGCAGATCAATTACTAAAAGAAATCCAAGATTCATTACAATCAAAATAATTTGTTGTTTATATATAAAAGGTCTGAGTCGAATTGACTCAGACCTTTTTTTATTGGGGCTCTATTCTTAATGAGCGAGTAGTACTGCCAATTATCTCCGCAGTTATTCAACATGATACGCCTGATACACTTCCCGTTTTGGGAGGGAACGTTCTTTTGAGACTTCTTTGATGGCTTCTTTGGAGGACATGCTTTTTTCATTCACATAGTGCTCGACATGTTCTTGGAAGGGAGTAACTGCTCCACCACGCGTCTCCTTCTTCTTTTTCCAATGGACCTGCTCCTTCGATCAATAAGCAGAATTCGCCACGTACTTCCCCGGTGTTTGCCCATTCCATTACTTCCTCAATTGATCCCCGGATAAATTCCTCGAATTTCTTCGTAAGCTCACGGCAGATGACCATTTGTCTATTTCCCAGAGAACCATATAACTCTTTTAACGTCTCTTTAAGTCGATGCGGTGATTCATAGAGGATAAATGTATCTTCAATCTTTTTCAGTGATTCTAATTCTGCCCGCTTTTCTTTTTTTCCTCTATGTAAAAACCCATAGAAATAAAATGGCTGGGGAGCTAATCCTGATGCAATTAATGCAGTAAGAGCAGCATTGGCTCCCGGCAGGGGGATGACAGCAATGGAATGATCAATTGCTTCCTTCACTAGTTCGTATCCCGGGTCCGAGATGGATGGCATCCCTGCATCACTAACCAGGGCAACGAGCTCTCCTCTTTCCATCCGTTCAATCAGTTTCTGTCCGCTCGTTTCTTTATTATGCTCATGATAACTGATGATCGGCGTATCAATTTCAAAGTAGTTGCATAGTTTTTTTGTGTTCCTCGTATCTTCAGCCGCAATCACTGACGCTTCCTTCATCATTCGGATGGCACGAAATGTCATATCCTCTAAATTACCAATCGGGGTAGGGACAAGATACAGGCTTCCCTTATCACTTTCTTGAAAGCTTTTCTGTTGATTCATTGCGCAGCTCACCTCCTAGTTTCCTTTTGTAGCTTGTTCATTTTCATTGTTTCCAAAAAGCATGTCATGTACTTCCTGTGAGTATTGGTTATGTTCATCATACACATAGAGGGGTGGAAGTATCTTCAAGTCTTTCTTCCCATCTTTTATTCCTTCTATTAATATGGTGTTCGCTTCTCTTCCCGGCTTTGGGTAGACAAAGCGCAATCGTTTCGGCTCAAGGCGGTGCTTCCTCATTAACGAGAGGATGTCCATCAATCGCCCTGGTCGATGAACAAAGGAAGCTTTCCCCCCTTGTTTCAACAGGTAGCTTGAAGCTTTGATGGTATCCTCAAGGGTACACAGGATTTCGTGACGGGCAATCGCATAATGTTCGTTCACATTTCGCTTATCTCCCGGCGGTGTATTGAAATAGGGTGGGTTACAGGTGACCACATCATAATGTGAATGATGGAGTATCCTGTCGATCTCCTTCACGTCCCCGAGCTTCATGGATATCTGATGTTGACGATCATTATACTCAATACTTCTTTGTGCCATATCATGCAGTCTCTCTTGTATTTCCACACCCGTAATGGGAACGTTGGTTCTTGCACTTAGTAATAAGGGGATGATCCCGTTACCCGAGCATAGATCCACCACTTTCCCTTTGTGAATCGGTAAATAGCTGAAGTGAGCTAAAAGAACCGCATCTGTTGAAAATGAGAAAACAGAGGGACTTTGAATGATCCTCATATTTTCAGCCAATAAATAATCTAAACGTTCATCTTCTTTTAACTGAACCATGCCTTTCCTCCATTTTTCCTTCTATTATATGTGGTCACGCTTTTCAATCTGTCCAGCTCCAGGGCTTAGGGGCTCGAAGTCATAAGCCCCTCCGCTTTTCGATTAAAAAGGACCAATCCTTTTTTCTTGGATCAGCCCTTTTTAATCTGTATTCTTTTTTTAAAATGACGGATAACAGATATTCTTTATTTCTTGTTTAAGAAAGAAAGGCAGAATAAACAGTCTTCATCCTTCCGTGGACTTCCGAAATGTATATTACAAATATGGAATCCTTCCTGGTATAATCGAGCAAGGTTGTCATAGCCTTCTCCAATATCCAGTGTTTTATCTTCTAAGTCTGACTCACTCGTCGTACCCGCATCGCTAGTTGTTTGTACCTTTTTTGGTGAGTTCTCTGTTTGTTCCAGTCTACGGCGCAAATGTTCATTTTCTAGCTTTAGAGAGTTATTCTCTTCTAACATTTCAGCTAGGCATTGTTTGAGCTCACCTAATTGATGATATAAATCACCGATTTGTTGTTCCATGTTACTGACTGAATCAAAGAACTCTTTTTTATCCACGACACTACACCCCGTTACTCTGTGGCTTGGAATGATACGGCACCCGCATTCTTGATTTCATCTAATGTGAATTCCAGGACCTGTTCTTCTTCTTTGATTTCGACCTGAAGAATACGTTCCAGAATGTTAAGACCAACCACTTTTCCTTTTCCATGAGGTGTCTTAATCACTTCCCCGATATCAGGCAATTCTTCTTTGGCTGCTTCATACTCGTCATTCTCATATTTAAGACAGCACATTAATCGTCCACATAAACCTGAAATCTTTGTTGGATTAAGGGATAAATTTTGATCCTTCGCCATTTTAATGGATACCGGTTCAAAATCTCCTAAAAAGGTCGAACAACATAGCATACGGCCACATGGACCAATACCACCCAGCATTTTTGCTTCGTCTCGAACGCCAATCTGACGAAGTTCAATGCGCGTACGGAAAATGGAAGCTAGATCTTTCACCAGCTCTCGGAAATCAACTCGTCCATCAGCAGTAAAATAGAATATGACTTTATTACGATCAAATGTATACTCTACATCTACCAGTTTCATATCTAATTGATGCTGATTGATTTTATCACAACATACATTATACGCTTCCGTTGCAGATGACTTGTTCTCATCTACGATTAAACGATCTTTTTGATCAGCGATTCGTATCACTTTTTTCAATGGAAGCACTACATCGTTTTCTCCAACTTGCTTTCTCTCTACGACTACTTTTCCAAATTCGACTCCGCGGACGGTTTCAACGATTACATAGCAATCTTTCTGAATGTCCATTTCCCCGGGATCGAAATAATAGATTTTACCCGCTTTTTTAAAGCGAACTCCTACAACATCGTACAAAGGACCATCACCCCTGCAGTTTTAGCATAAGCTGTTCTACTAGCAGCTGCGAATTCATATTGGCGTTTAATTTTCTTTTCGCTTCAAGGATCACCGTCATATTAGTAGAAAGACGATTTGTTGATACTTGAAGTGCGTTGGATTTCCAGTTTTCCTTTTGGTCCGGGTACACGAGCTGTCCTTCTTTTCCTAACTGGATATGAAGTAAGTCTTTATATATTAGAAGTAAAAGATCTAATGCTCGATCGACTTGATCTTTTTCTTTGAAGTGCTGTACAAAATCCTCTTGTATTTTGACCATTGCTTGGAAGGGACTTTTCTGGAGGACTTCATATAATTTTAACACTATTATTCTTGCTTGTGCAAACCACTCATTTTGACATATTTCTACAGCGTCCTCATAATGGTTCGTCAAGTTGGCCGCTAACATGGCTAAATGAGGCGGAATTCCCTCTTCCAGTAATTGTTTGGCCAGCTGTTCTTTCGGCAAAGGCTTAAATGAGATCGTCTGGCACCTGGATAGAATAGTAGGCAGGATCCGATGAATATTTTCTGTAATAAGGATCGCAGTTGTATCGGCTAACGGCTCTTCAAGAAACTTAAGCAGGCTGTTCGCCGCATTTGCCGTCATTTTATCTGCATGCACAATGATGTAGATTTTCTTCTTGGATTCTACGCCTGTTTTCGAGAATTCTTCTTGTAACCTTTTAATTTGATCCTTCTTAATGGAAAGTCCCTCCGGCTCCACCATATGCAGATCCGGGTGATTCCCGTTATTGATCCGACGGCAGTTAAAACAGCTTTCACACGGCTTTCCTTCTACGCGATTTACACATAGTAATGCTTTCGCATACAGGATGCTCATCTCTTTCTTCCGTGTCCCCTTTTCTCCCTCAAATAAATAAGCATGAGCAACTCGATTCTTCAAAATGCTATTCTGAAGCATCTGAAGGACGACGGGCTGAAATGGATATATCTCCTCAAACAACATATCTTAACATCACTCTCTTACATATAAAGATTAATAAGTAATCCTTTTATTTCTCCGATTTTCCCTAATATATCAATGGACTTCTTTTCTTTATCCAATACATCCTCAGTTAATCCGACAAGCTCTCGGTCAACGGTTTCCACAATATTGAGCTTCCGTCCCTCACCATATTGATTCCATGTATGGGATTGCTTCAGGTCCATTCCGAAATCTACAGCTTCCCGGACAAACTTTTTGACCAATGTTTTATACTTGGCAAGATCTTTGAATGTTCTCGATTGGGCTAAGCGATTACCGGCATCTTCTATCGTTCCAAGTAGCTTATTGAGTTGGTCCATCTGCATTTTCTGATCTTGTTTTTGAACAAGCTGACCGAATTTAGCTTGTCCAGTTCCAGCTGCTCTCTGATCTTTTGATACATTATCTAAAGACACTCGGTGGTCTTGGTTAATTTTCATAGCTTATATCCTCACTTTAAAACTGATGAAATTGTTCAACAGGAAGAACAAATACGGTCGCTCCACCAACGGCCACTTCGACCGGATATGGCACATAGGAGTCTGCATTACCGCCCATTGGGGATACAGGGGCCACCATTTGATCACGTGTCTGACAGTTTTCTTTAATAACCTGTAATGCTTTATCCACTCGGATATCATCTGTACCAATAATGAACGTGGTATTTCCAGACTTCAAAAATCCGCCTGTACTTGCTAATTTTGTCGAACGAAAATTATGATCCATCAGTGCATTAGACAAACGATTGCTATCTTTATCTTGTACTACTGCCATAATTACCTTCATGAATGAATTCCTCCGTTTAACAACCATTTACTTCCTTCTATTATATCATTGAACAGACTCTGCATACACGTTTCATCTAAAAAAGAGGCATACTTCTTGGCAACAATTCTTGCTTAGAAGTACGCCTCTTCCTTATTTCAAGTTGTACAGTTCTTCTTTAAGTAATCTGTCATGACTTTATAAGCCTCTGCAAATACAGCTTCTATAGACTGACTGGCATCGATGATTTGGATTCGATCAGGGTACCTACTAATCAATTCCTGATATCCCCCCCGGACCCGTGTATGAAATTCTAGCGACTCGAGGTCCAAGCGGTTCACTTCTCTTCCACTATGCTTGGCAATCCTCTTCAAGCCTTCCTCAGGGTCGATGTCAAAATAAAGGGTCAGATCCGGCATCTTATCCTCAATCGCAAATTGATTGATTTTCATGACTTCTTCCATCCCGATCCCACGAGCATTCCCTTGGTAAGCAAGGGAACTATCGATAAAACGATCACAAATCACCATTTTTCCTGCTTCCAGAGCAGGAATCACTTTCTCCACTAAATGCTGTCGTCTTGCGGCAGCATATAACAGTGCTTCCGTCCGTTTATCCATCTCTGTGTTCTCTGTATTCAGAATCACTTCTCTTATCTGTTCAGCTATGGAAATGCCCCCAGGCTCCCTCGTCTGAATCACATCAAAGTCATCCACTAGTAATTGCTGATATAATTTAGTTAATATCGTTGATTTACCTGCTCCCTCCGGCCCTTCAACTGTAATGAATAATCCTTTTGTCATGTCTTTCCCTCCACTTGCTTATCGATACACATACACACAGCGCTCATCCAAGCGATGATGCCCCTGTATGCTTGCCTTATTGTCTACATATTCCTTTAATCGCTCAATCGCAGCAGGCGTTATTCGTTCACCGGGTACCAATAGAGGAATACCTGGTGGATAGGGGGTAACCATCCCAGCGGAAATCTTTCCTACTGCTAAATCAATCGAAACTAGGACTTCCTCTTTCCCATCCATCTCCTCGAAGCTTAAAGCCAAAGAAGAAAAATAGTTTTCCCTTTTTGATTCACCCGCCTCTTTCTTAGGGAGCACTTCCAGCACCCCCTCATCCTCTAAAGCCTTTTGGAACCGGCTGATTGCCTCGTCATAAGGAAATGAAAGACCTCTCTTCACTAAAGGTAGAATCAGCAATATATATGATGGGTCAGCAAGCTCTGAATATATGCCCTCTGACTCTAATCGTCCTTGAAGATAATACCCTGTCCTTCCCTCCAACTGAATGATGAGTTTTAATGGGTCATGAGTCCGTTTGACACTCAGTTGAGGATGGACGACTCCAAGGGCTTGCACAAATGCGTGAATTTCCATTAAATTTACATCCAGGTCTTCTTTCGTGAACGTTCCGATATATGATCTTGCATAATCCAATGAGGCCATAATTGGATACGACGGACTGCTTGATTGAAGCATCGATAAGTATTCACTCACCTTACGCTCGCTAATCCCCGGGTTTATGATATGTAAATACGAACCCATCGTCATGGCGGGGAGCATCTTATGAGCCGAATGAATGACAATATCTGCCCCGCACTCAATAGAGGAAGGGGGAAAAGGTGATCCTAACGTAAAATGAGCCCCGTGAGCCTCATCAACGATACATGTTACATGATATTTATGTAACTCATCTATGATCTGATTAATCGTATAAGTGAACCCATAATAAGTTGGATACGTGAGAACACATGCCTTTACATGAGGATAGGTCTTCAATGCTTCCTTCACTGCATCGAACCGTATCCCGAGGGCAGTTCCCTCTTCATTCCACTCGGTTTCTATGAAGACCGGAACAGCCTTTGCAAGCTTGATTCCGTTTAACACCGACTTATGACAATTCCTTTGAACAAACACTACATCTCCCTGAGAACAAGAAGCAAGAATTGCAGCCATATTCCCGACGGTGCTTCCGTTCACTAGAAAATAACTCTTCAAGGACCCATATACATCCCTCAGCAACTCTTCCGCTTCCTTTATCGCCTCACGGGGATCATGTAAATCGTCCAGCCCGGTCAATTCTGTAAGATCATATTGATAAAATCGTTGATCCTCCATCAACAGACCGTTTTTATGGCCGGGCACATGAAAAGAAATTGGCTTGACGGATCGGTGGTTTTCTATCGCCTCTATTATAGGGGTTCTCCTATGATCTCGTTTCATTCATTTAATCTCCTCAACAAAAATATCCATTCATATCGTACCATAACAATGGGATTCCATGTTTTAGAGAATGCACAAAAACTTTGCCTGTATGCTAGTAAAATCTTAACCTATACAATGGAATACCTTTTTCGTTTTGATTTATGTTACACAACTGAATAAAGCAAAAAAAATCATAACCATGTATACGATCTGGTTATGAGTAGATTTGAGGAGTATTCACTTTTTTTAATCGTTGAATGAACGTTTTGTACAAAGGATCATTTGTTTCTGTTTGAACCATTTCTTTTTCACATTCTGTGCAGATAAACGATGTGTATAGATGGATACCGACCTTTTTTTCAACGTGACAAACGATACACTCTTCCCCTACCGCCTTACGCTCCGGATTTACCATAGTGCTCTCCACCTCCATACAATCTATTCTGCCCCAAAACAACGAATTGTATACATAATTTTAAACATTTAAACTGACAGAATAATCAAGTGTAATTTATCTTATGTTTCGTTTTCCCCGTCTGTGTATGTCTCCATAAAAAAGATTGTGAAAAGATGTTGGTATACTGACTTATCGGATATGGTTGATTACGAAAGTATTCGTTTGAGAGATGAGGAGATTGTGAGGGGAGGGAGCGGGTGGTTAGGATGATGTTTTGAGTATCTGAATCTTGGAAATAGGATGTTTTTGAGTAAGTTTGGTTGGGAAATTGGTGAATGGTTCCTATTATCGACTATTTGATGGGGTGGTTGAGTTGAAATCTGGACTGTTTCTGTGAGGATTGCGTCGTTTTGAGATGTTTATGCGTCGTTTTCACCGGTTATTGCGTCAGGTTTTCATTTTATGCGTCACTTTAGAATTTATTGCGTCATTTCCGACCGTTTTTGCGTCGTTTTTTCCACTTATGCGTCTTTTACCAATTATACTCATCATAATCCCCAACTCAAAAGCTGACCATTTCATCAAAAAAAGAGTAACCCAAGCGGGCTACTCTTTTTCACATATTGCCTGGCGACGTCCTACTCTCACAGGGGGAGCCCCAACTACCATTGGCGCTGAAGGCTGCGGCTAGTGATGAGCGGCGAATCTCTTCGTCCGCTTCACTCGTTCAGATCCTCGTGTGGGAACCACACTCCGGTCTTCACTCCTTCGCGTCCTCGACCTTCTTGCTCCTCCCTACCCTCGCAGTGCTGTCGAGGAGAGATAACGAACAATTGTTCTTCGAACCAACATTCCATCTAACTAAAATCAAAAAAAGAGTAACTCCTAAGAGTTACTCTTTTTTACTATTTGCCTGGCGACGTCCTACTCTCACAGGGGGAGATCCCCCAACTACCATTGGCGCTGAAGAGCTTAACTTCCGTGTTCGGCATGGGAACGGGTGTGACCTCTTCGCCATAATCACCAGACGAATATTTAATTGAAGGATTGTTCCTTCAAAACTAGATAAAGAATTGATGTCAAGAAAGCCGAATATCGACCAGTTGTTGCAATCTAGCTCCGGCGGCTAGAGACTCGAGGTCATTTCAGTTCAATCAGCTGAGGGTAAAAGGCACCCAATCTGATTGCCCAGAAATGCTTGTCGTCTCTGTTCAAGCCGCCTCCGCTTTATCATGTGGTTAAGTCCTCGATCGATTAGTATCAGTCAACTCCACATGTCGCCATGCTTCCATCTCTGACCTATCTACCTAGTCATCTTCTAGGGATCTTACTCACTTACGTGATGGGAAATCTCATCTCGAGGGGGGCTTCATGCTTAGATGCTTTCAGCACTTATCCCTTCCGCACATAGCTACCCAGCGATGCCTTTGGCAAGACAACTGGTACACCAGCGGTGCGTCCATCCCGGTCCTCTCGTACTAAGGACAGCTCCTCTCAAATTTCCTGCGCCCACGACGGATAGGGACCGAACTGTCTCACGACGTTCTGAACCCAGCTCGCGTACCGCTTTAATGGGCGAACAGCCCAACCCTTGGGACCGACTACAGCCCCAGGATGCGATGAGCCGACATCGAGGTGCCAAACCTCCCCGTCGATGTGGACTCTTGGGGGAGATAAGCCTGTTATCCCCGGGGTAGCTTTTATCCGTTGAGCGATGGCCCTTCCATGCGGAACCACCGGATCACTAAGCCCGACTTTCGTCCCTGCTCGACTTGTAGGTCTCGCAGTCAAGCTCCCTTGTGCCTTTACACTCTGCGAATGATTTCCAACCATTCTGAGGGAACCTTTGGGCGCCTCCGTTACTCTTTAGGAGGCGACCGCCCCAGTCAAACTGCCCACCTGACACTGTCTCCCACCCCGATAAGGGGCGTGGGTTAGAATTTCAATACAGCCAGGGTAGTATCCCACCATTGCCTCCACCGAAGCTAGCGCTCCGGTTTCCAAGGCTCCTACCTATCCTGTACAAGCTGTACCAAAATTCAATATCAGGCTACAGTAAAGCTCCACGGGGTCTTTCCGTCCTGTCGCGGGTAACCTGCATCTTCACAGGTACTATAATTTCACCGAGTCTCTCGTTGAGACAGTGCCCAGATCGTTACGCCTTTCGTGCGGGTCGGAACTTACCCGACAAGGAATTTCGCTACCTTAGGACCGTTATAGTTACGGCCGCCGTTTACTGGGGCTTCGATTCGCACCTTCGCTTAGCGCTAAGCACTCCTCTTAACCTTCCAGCACCGGGCAGGCGTCAGCCCCTATACTTCGCCTTACGGCTTCGCAGAGACCTGTGTTTTTGCTAAACAGTCGCCTGGGCCTATTCACTGCGGCTCTCTCGGGCTTGCACCCTACCAGAGCACCCCTTCTCCCGAAGTTACGGGGTCATTTTGCCGAGTTCCTTAACGAGAGTTCTCTCGCTCACCTTAGGATTCTCTCCTCGCCTACCTGTGTCGGTTTGCGGTACGGGCACCTTTTTCCTCGCTAGAGGCTTTTCTTGGCAGTGTGGAATCAGGAACTTCGCTACTATAATTCGCTCGCTATCACAGCTCAGCCTTATAGGATGACGGGATTTGCCTCATCATCAGCCTAACTGCTTAGACGCACATATCCAGCAGTGCGCTTACCCTATCCTCCTGCGTCCCCCCATTGCTCAAACGGAAAAGAGGTGGTACAGGAATATCAACCTGTTGTCCATCGTCTACGCCTATCGGCCTCGACTTAGGTCCCGACTAACCCTGAGCGGACGAGCCTTCCTCAGGAAACCTTAGGCATTCGGTGGATGGGATTCTCACCCATCTTTCGCTACTCATACCGGCATTCTCACTTCTAAGCACTCCACCAGTCCTTACGGTCTAGCTTCGCAGTCCTTAGAACGCTCTCCTACCACTGACACCAATCGGTGTCAATCCACAGCTTCGGTGATACGTTTAGCCCCGGTACATTTTCGGCGCAGAGTCACTCGACCAGTGAGCTATTACGCACTCTTTAAATGGTGGCTGCTTCTAAGCCAACATCCTGGTTGTCTAAGCAACTCCACATCCTTTTCCACTTAACGTATACTTTGGGACCTTAGCTGGTGGTCTGGGCTGTTTCCCTTTCGACTACGGATCTTATCACTCGCAGTCTGACTCCCATGGATAAGTCTTTGGCATTCGGAGTTTGTCTGAATTCGGTAACCCGATGAGGGCCCCTAGTCCAAACAGTGCTCTACCTCCAAGACTCTTACGCATGAGGCTAGCCCTAAAGCTATTTCGGAGAGAACCAGCTATCTCCAAGTTCGATTGGAATTTCTCCGCTACCCACACCTCATCCCCGCACTTTTCAACGTGCGTGGGTTCGGACCTCCATTCAGTGTTACCTGAACTTCATCCTGGACATGGGTAGATCACCTGGTTTCGGGTCTACGACCACATACTTATTCGCCCTATTCAGACTCGCTTTCGCTACGGCTCCGTCTTATCAACTTAACCTTGCATGGGATCGTAACTCGCCGGTTCA
>CAWBBM010000038.1:110000-150000 GCA_963787015.1 uncultured Bacillaceae bacterium | reverse complement strand
GCCCCGGTTTCCCGGAGTTATCCCAGTCTTACAGGCAGGTTACCCACGTGTTACTCACCCGTCCGCCGCTGATATCAGGGAGCAAGCTCCCATCAATCCGCTCGACTTGCATGTATTAGGCACGCCGCCAGCGTTCGTCCTGAGCCAGGATCAAACTCTCCGATAAAAGTTTGAATAGCTCTTTAAAAATAAATCTAGAATTTACGTTGACGTATTGTCTTGTTTTGTTCAGTTTTCAAGGTTCAATATTATGTTGGGCTCTCTTGAGCACCTCTTAAATATAACATTTTTCGTCATAAAGCGTCAAGCTTTTTTTGAAATTTGTTTTCCGCCTTGTTTTGGCGACAAGGAATATAATATCACCTTCTACTTGAATGAGTCAACACTATTTCTTATCTTTTTGAATTTTTTTCAGAAGAATTTTCATTTCATCCTTTTTTGGATAAAGGATGACCACACTAATATAGAAAGAAACAGTATCCACACTCTTATCCAACCGCTCTATACCAAACATATAATCTCAGGCAGGGGGGATGAACCCTGGATGAATTTTTAAGCATAACTCTGAAAGTATTGCTTCTCATTTCTTTCAGGTAGGTAATACTTCAGAAAGGTATGCATCAATCTGCTTTTCATTATTTATTCGTACTATTAAAGAAAGATCAACCTTCAAATATACAGGTTGATCCTTCTTCTGGTTCTCTATTTATTTCATTACTTTCTGCCGTTGGTCGCGACTTACTGATGCACATCCGGACTTACACGTTTTATTAAGAGCGCATGTACCACATTTCCCTTGACGACTTTTTTTGAAGAATGAAAAGACCATCCAGGTGGCATATCCAAAAATGAGAAGTCCTAGAATGATACTGATAATCATGACTGACCCTCCTACTAAAAAATAAACTGACCTACTTTATATACGACAAAGGCCACTATATATGCGACGACAAAAGAATACACAATCGATAACAGTGTCAATTTCATACTCCCTGTTTCCTTTTTCATGATGGCTACAGTCGCTAAACAAGGTGTGTACAATAATATGAATACTAAGAACGTATAGGCAGCAAGTGGTGTGTAGAACTGTGGAAGTAAATTCGCTAATGATTCACCTGCTGGTACATGATATAAAATATTCATGGTCGACACAACGACTTCCTTCGCCAAGAACCCTGTGAAGAGGGCAGAGACCGCTTGCCAAGATGCAAATCCCAGCGGAGCGAAGATCGGAGCAAACGCTCCACTGACGATGGCCATGAAACTTTCATCGATTGGCACATTGGCTCCAGCAGGACCTAAATAAGAAAAGAGCCAAATGAATACCGTTCCCCCAAAGATAAAGGTACCTGCTTTACGCACAAACCCTTTCCCTTTATCCCATGTACTTCTGAGCAATTGCAATGGCTGCGGAACATTATATGGGGGCAGTTCCATGACGAAGTACGATTTCTCGTTTTTTAAAAAGAATGAAAAAATCTTCGCTACCATAATAGCTACTACAATTCCTAATACATATAGGGACAATACTATGATGGCTTGATGCTCACTAAAGAACGCGGCAACAAATAGGGCATAAACAGACAGCCTCGCAGAACAGGACATGAACGGTGAAATGAGGATTGTCAGTAACCTCTCCTTAGGCTGCTCTATTGTACGCGCTGCCATAATGGAAGGTACATTGCATCCAAAGCCGATGATCAACGGAATAAAGGCTTTTCCGTTTAATCCAATGAATTCCATCAGTCTGTCCATCACCACTGCCACACGGGCCATATATCCCGAATCCTCTAATAAGGAAATAAAGAAGAACAAGATAAATATTTGTGGAACAAACACGAGAACGCCACCGACACCGGCAATGATTCCCTCAAGGATTACCGCCTTAATGAATGGCAATGCATTCATCTGATTCAATAAATATTGAGCACCGGTTGTGAGTGGCCCGGCAAAGAAGGCATCGAGGGCATCTGAAATAGGTGTCCCAAGCCAACCAAAAGTCAATTGGAATACCACCAGCAGGACAAGTAGAAAGAACGGGATTCCAAAGACTGGATGGGTGGCAATATGATCGAGCCAAACAGTAAGAGGGAGAGTGTCCTGTTTCTTTTGTTCCTCGGTTACTTGGACTACGATTTGATGGATGAATGTTTTACGTTTAGTGTAGATCGATTCTTCCAGAGACTGACCTTTTTCTTTTAATAGAAGCGCTTCAGCCTTTTCCTTCATATCCTTCAGACCAGGATATGATTCATCCAATGTCTGCTGGATCAACTCATTCCCTATTAAATACTGAACGGCTACCCAGCGTTTTTTCGGATTTTCTTCCATTCCCATATGAGATAAGATTCTGGAAATAGCTTCCTCCACTATCGGACCGTAATCAAGAGAAAAAGGAACAGCAGGCTCAAGAGTACGGTCCTGAAACAGCTGAATGATTTCTTCGCAGCCTCTTCCTTTTCGGGCGATGGTAGAATAACTTTTCACCCCTAATAACTTACCAAGAAGCTTCACATTCAACTTGATTCCACGTTTTTCAGCGATGTCCATCATATTAAGAACGATCACGGTCGGAAGATTCGTCTCCAGTAGTTCGATCGTTAAATACAAACTGCGTTCAAGCTGATTGGCATTTACGATATTAAGGATTTGTTCTGCCTCTTCATGCAGAAGAGCCATCGATGCCACTCGCTCATCATGGGACAGTGGATTTAGTGAATATACACCCGGTAAGTCAATTAACGACTGTACAGAATTTTTAATCCGACCGACCTTTTTATCAACTGTCACTCCACTCCAGTTGCCAACATATTCGTATGAACCAGTGATTTGATTAAATAGAGACGTTTTACCGGTATTGGGGTTTCCTAAAAGTGCGGTTTCCATTATATTCGCGCCCCTTTAATACACCCTGTATCTTTTCTCCGAATCCCAACCCGCTGACCTGAACATTCCAGAAGACAAGGACCTCCAAAGAGACAATAACGGATGACTTTGACTTCACTGCCTTCATTCACTCCCATATCCTTTAGACGACGCTTTACAAAAGGATGGAGCTCAGTTAAGTCCGATATCTGAAAACGTTCATTCCTTTGAATTTGGCTTAGATTCATGGTGTTTCACCTCTTATATAAAAATCGATATTGATATTCATTATCATTTATTACCTCAATAGTAATTGAATTCAGCCAATTCGTAAAGGAGAGAAATAGCCCAATAGAGGAATGAAGGGAATCCAGTGCTATTTATAGAAGAGTACTAAGGAGTAAGTTGAACTAAAAAGGAGAGAAACAGATGGATGAAATTGTTTATGCCATTCAGGACCACTACCCGGATGATTTCGCATGGTGCTATGGGTGTGGCCGGTTAAATAAAGATGGACACCATTTCCGCACAGGTGTCGAGGAGGATCATACAGTAACCATCTACACCCCAAAACCGGCACATACTGCTTTGCCTGGTTATGTGTATGGCGGGTTGATCGCTTCTTTAATCGATTGTCACGGTACTGGTTCAGCTGCGATTGCTCTCCACCAAAAAAATGGTGGGGAGATTGGGGACGGACAAGCACCCCCTCGCTTCGTGACGGCTTCCTTGCATGTTGACTTCATGAAACCGACTCCTCACAACGTACCATTAAAAGCGGTAGGTACGGTTCATGAGATTCACCCTAAGAAGTTTAAAGTGGAAACAGAAGTGTTTGCAGATGGGAATCTGTGCGCCCGTGGTGAAGTAATAGCTGTCGTCATGCCAAAAACGTTTCTAAGTGAGTAAAGAAAAAAGGCAGTCAAGATTCAGGTAAACCTTACCTGAGATCTCGACTGCCCTATTATTATTCTACTGACCGTTATAAAATCCACATCTGAATCACCGTAAGTCCCACTACTCCCGGAATGCCTAATATCCCTGAAATAGATGAAGTTGCTACATTAATAGGAACGTGAAGTCCATACTGACTGCCAAAGGCGTTCAGGAAGAACAGAAATAGTGCTCCGATCATGACCTTCATGGCAACTTGTCCAACGAACCGAAGCGGCTTGATGGGAGTGCCGGTAGCTAATAAAAGTACAATCAGGCCACTGATCACCGCTATGACGATAACTGGGCTCATACCCTTCTCTCCTCTCAACTTAGAACATATTTAGTCTCTTATTGAAAGGATATGAAGGTTGTCTACCTTTTTATGACGATCTTTCTATGTTTCGCTTCTCTAAACAGAAAAAAATATTTCGCTTCTGCTATTTTCGAGTGACAATGGAGATTCAAATTGTAATCCACGCTCATCTCATCGATGGAACGTTGCTGATTCCAATGATCCTTGGTTTCGTCTAAAACGTGAAGTAAGGATTGGTCATACTCTTTTTTCAGTTTTCCTTTTTTCCTGAAAAACATAGGTATCCTCTCCTTCGTTAAACGTCTCTTCTTCCTTCAAGAGCTTTCGATAACGTTACTTCATCTGCGTATTCGAGATCACCACCAACAGGAAGCCCGTGGGCAATTCTGGTGATTCGGATACCGGATGGTTTGACGAGCCGGGAGATGTACATAGCTGTCGCTTCCCCCTCAATATTAGGGTTGGTTGCGAGAATGACCTCCTGGACTTCATCACTTTGAAGACGTTTAATGAGATCAGGCACATTGATGTCTTCCGGGCCGATCCCATCCATCGGGGAGATGGCACCATGCAGCACATGGTATTGCCCGTTGTATTCTTTCATCTTCTCCATCGCAATGACATCCTTAGGATCTTGAACCACACAGAGGATGCTGCGATCCCTTCTTTGATCCTCGCAAATATAGCAGGGATCTTGATCCGTAATATGACCGCAGACGGAGCAGTAACTTAAATTACGCTTTGCACTGACCAGTGCTTTCGCAAAGTCCAATACGGTATCTTCTTTCATACTAAGAACAAAAAAAGCCAGTCGGGCCGCAGTTTTCGGCCCGATTCCCGGCAATTTCATAAAGCTGTCGATCAGCTTCGATATAGGCTCAGGATAGTGCATCGTATTGCCTCCTAGAACATTCCCGGTAGGTTCATTCCTTTAGTGAATTGACCCATAGTCGAGTTCGTTAATTCGTCCGCTTTCTTCAGTGCATCGTTTGTCGCTGCAAGGACTAAATCTTGTAGCATTTCTACATCTTCCGGATCAACCGCTTCTTCGTTGATCTTTACATCAAGGACTTGCTTATGACCAGAAACGATAACCGTTACCATTCCGCCGCCAGCAGTTCCTTCAATTTGCTTTTCACCCAGTTCCTCTTGAGCATCGGCCATTTTCTTTTGCATCTTTTGCATTTGTTTCATCATATTTTGCATATTACCATTTCCACGCATAATCCCATTACCTCCAGTTAATTTTTTATACATCCAACTTTAATCGTTTAATTCTATTAAATCCATACCGACAAGCTTCTCAGCTTCTTTCAATAAAGAGTCATCATCCTGTTCCTCACCGGATGATTCACCATCATCCGTTTTGGAGTGTCGGATAAAGTCTTCCCTTATGGACACCCACTGATCTTCGGGAATTCCAATCGCTGCATAGTTATTTCCCGTAAGCTCCTCCAGTATGGAAGCAATCGCTGATGTGAAAGCTTGATTCTCCATTGCCATCTGACAATGAATATCATATTTGAATTTTAACACAAATGAACCGTTTGTAGCTGCTACAGGTTCCGCATCATTTAACAATGCGGACTGTGAACGCATCTGACGTTGATTCAATGTTTCAACCATGTCACCCCAGCGGCTCTTTATGAGATTGAGATCTTCTTTCGTAGCCGTTCGGAGTACTTCCTGAATCTTCCCGGTGGGAGCCCTGAAGCCTTTCTTTGCCCTGATCGGTTTTTTCGCAGGCTGTGCTGCGGATTCTGCTTGAACCTTGACTCCACTCGCCTTCAGCTGTTCCACCTCTTTTTCAAGAAGCTTGATCTTTTTCATCATTTCGTTCACTTCTGGAGAAGATGCCGCAGCCTGTGTTTCCATCTGACAAAGCTTTACGATGGAAACTTCCAGGTAAATCCGGGCATGGTTGGTAAACTTCATTTCCTGACCGGCCTGATTTAACACGTCAATGTACTGATAAATCTGTCCGGCCTGAGTTTGTCCCGCTAATTCCTTGAATTCATCATCCAGCATGACCCGTTCCAATGATTCTTCAAGATTTGGTGCCGTTTGATATAACAGCATATCCCTGAAGTATAGGATAAAGTCTTCAGCGAACCTTGCCGGGTCCTTCCCTTGAAAGAGCAGTTCTTCCAATGCACCTAATCCGGTCGTGACATCTCTTTCCAAAATGGCTTTAGCCAGTGTGTTCAAATAGCCTTGAGAAACAGCTCCTGTTACGGTAAGGGCATCGTCTACGGTGACTTTGTCCTGACTAAAAGAAATGGCCTGATCGAGAAGACTGAGAGCATCACGCATCCCACCCTCAGCAGCCCTTGCAATGATAGTAAGGGCATTCTCTTCATAGTTCACACCTGATTCTGTGGCAATGTGGCCCATTCTCCCCACTATATCCTTTGCTGTAATGCGTTTGAAGTCAAAGCGCTGACAACGTGAAATGATCGTAAGAGGAATTTTATGAGGTTCCGTCGTCGCCAGGATGAAAATAACATGCTTCGGCGGTTCCTCTAATGTTTTCAGTAAAGCGTTGAATGCTCCGATAGAAAGCATATGAACTTCATCTATGATGTAGACTTTATACTCGGCAACGTTCGGAGAATACTTTACTTTATCACGGATGTCACGAATCTCTTCTACGCCGTTATTGGAGGCAGCATCGATTTCGATGACATCCGGAATCGAACCATCGGTAATCCCTTTACACGTATCGCACTCATTACAAGGTTCCGCGACAGGAGATCGTTCGCAGTTCACGGCTTTCGCTAGTATCTTCGCGGCACTCGTCTTTCCTGTTCCTCTTGGTCCCGAGAATAAATAGGCATGAGAAATCTTCTGATGAAGGAGGGCATTTTGCAACGTTTTCGTTACATGCTGCTGTCCAACTACATCAATAAATGACTGAGGACGCCACACACGATATAAAGCTTGATATGCCAAAATACTCCCCCCTCTTTGTTTATGTACTATAGTGTCTATTATAACGTAATCCAAATCCCTTTTACAAAGAAAACCGGAGATCATTTTAAGAGGACCGATTTTGATTATAAAACCCTTATACAAACAAAAAACTCACCCGATAATGGATGAGTTGTTGTATATAAATTAAACTGCCGTGCACCTTTCGTCGACGAGCATCCATAGGCGTTACTCAAGCAGTTAGCTCGGCCCAGGCAACCCTGCGGCACATGGGAGCTTCCACTTAATGCTGCTTCCTTCCGGACCTGACATAGTTCATGGATTCCCATTGCGCAGGACCCAGGCGTCAACACCACTTACTTGAGGCAGACCCTACAGAGTGCATGCCTCGGAAAGGAATTCGGTCTCGCTAGAGCGGATTGCGAGTACAGGGCACCGCTACCTCCCCACCTAGCACGGCAAAATTGATACCATATTTAGTTGCGTCATTAGTGCGACGCAAGATTAAGTATACTAGGATATACGGTAAAAAGCAACGGTGGAATACTGTAAGTTATTTACAGATCCGAAGTTCCATCCCTCTTTGCCTTCTTCTTACGTTCCCTCAAGCACTTGAAGAAACGGGAAAGGATTCCACCGCATTCTTCAGCAAGGACCCCGGGTAAAACGTCACACTGATGATTGAACCGGTCATCCTCCAGTAAATTCATTAACGTACCCGCACAGCCCGCTTTGGGGTCATTGGCCCCGTATATGACTTTATCGATTCTCGAAAGGATGATGGCCCCGCTGCACATGGGACAAGGTTCAAGTGTGACATAAAGCTCTGCTCCTTCCAGTCGCCAGGTGCCAAGCTTTTCACATGCCTCTTGGATCGCCAGGGTTTCGGCATGAGTAATCGCATTTTGTGTCGTTTCCCTCAGATTATGGGCACGGGCGACAATCTCACCATCCATGACGATCACCGCTCCAATCGGAACTTCCAGAATGGCCGCCGCTTTCTCTGCTTCAATTAATGCTTCTTTCATAAACTGCTCTTCTCTTATACCCATTATGTACTCCCATAAATTTATTTATCTATTCTTTATAAAATATCCCCATTCACACCAAACTATAAATGAAAGGGGCTTTCATATGATACCTAACGATACCGCTCTTCTTATCATCGATATTATGAATCCATTTGATTTCAAACACGGTGAAACCCTGGCAGAACACACCGCCAAGATTATCGATCCCATTAATTCACTGCGTGAGTATGGCAAAGCTCATGGACTTCCTACCATCTATATTAACGACCATTATGAGCTTTGGAAAGCAGATTACAAACAGATTTATAAGAAATGCCATAACGAAGTGAGTGATGGGATCATGACCCCACTCCAACCGAGAGACGACGATTACTTCCTTATCAAACCGAAGCATTCCGCCTTTTATGGCACGGCTTTAAACACTCTCCTTCATCACCTTTCTGTAAAAAACCTGATTATTTCAGGTATTGCAGGGAATATATGCGTCCTTTTCACTGCCAATGACGCATATATGAGAGAGTTTAATTTGATGGTACCCAAGGATGCCATCGCTTCTGTCAGTGAAGAAGATAATCACTATGCCTTGACCATGATGAAAAACGTCTTAAAAGCAAAGATTGATTCAACCAATGTGATTTTATAATTTTTATCACACAAAACATATTATATCCCCCCATTTCATAGGCTGATTATAGTGAATGAAATGGAGGAGGGTCTGTTTATGCAAATACATGTTGTCCGGCCAAACCAATCTTTATTTGGCATCGCCCAAGCGTATGGATCAACAGTGAAAGATATAGTGGATGCGAATGAACTTCCGAATCCTGATAATTTAGTGATCGGTCAGTCACTGGTCATTCCGATTATAGGAAGCTTTTATTTCGTCCAATCCGGGGATAGCCTTTGGAGTATCAGTCAGAAGACAGGAGTCCCATATCAGGAACTGGCCCGCATTAACGGAATCTCTCCCAATCAGCCTCTACAGGTGGGGTTTCGTTTATACATTCCCCAGAAGCCAAAGGGGAAGGCGGAGTTTAATGGCTATGTAGAGCCATATGGGAAAGAAGTAGCTCCGAACCTTGAAGAAAGCGCCAAGGAAGCGGCTCCTTATCTCACGTATCTCGCTCCTTTCAGTTTCCAGGCTAAGCGGGACGGTACGCTGAAAGAACCTCCCCTTGGCAACCTGATTCAAACAGGAAAAGACAATAATAATGTCATGATGATGGCCATTACCAATCAGGAGGATGGGACCTTCAGTGATGAATTGGGGCGCATTCTGTTAACAGACCAGGCCATCCAGAATAAGTTTCTGGATAACGTCGTCAAAACGGCGAAGAAATATGGATTCAGAGATATCCACTTCGACTTCGAATACTTGCGACCACAGGACAAAGAAGCTTACAACCAATTTTTACGCAAAGCGAAGGCGCGGTTCAATCAGGAAGGATGGCTCCTCTCGACTGCCCTTGCCCCAAAGACCAGTGCGGATCAAAAAGGAAAATGGTATGAAGCACATGATTATAAAGCCCACGGTGAAATTGTCGATTTCGTTGTCATCATGACGTACGAGTGGGGATACAGCGGAGGCCCTGCCATGGCGGTATCACCTATCGGGCCCGTCCGGGAAGTTCTTGAATATGCCGTTTCAGAGATGCCACCATCCAAGATTCTCATGGGACAGAACTTATATGGATATGACTGGACCCTTCCATTTGTACAAGGAAGTACAGCGAAAGCGATCAGTCCTCAACAGGGGATTAAAATTGCAGCTGATAACAATGTTAAAATCGAGTATGATCAAAAAGCACAGGCACCATCTTTCAAATACCGGGATGCAAACACCGGGAAAGATCATGAAGTCTGGTTTGAAGATGCACGAAGCATCCAGGCTAAATTCGACCTTATGAAAGAACTGAAATTGAGAGGGATGAGCTATTGGAAGCTTGGCCTCTCCTTCCCTCAAAACTGGTTGTTAATTTCCGACAATTTCAATGTCGTAAAAAGATGATTAATAGAAGCTGATGGATAGGTAAATCTATAAACACCTATCCATCAGCTTCTTTCTGTTTTCCGAAACATTTCCTCCGATATAGCACTCTCTATAAAATTTCTATGCCTGGGAAATAACCTGAACAAACCATCCATATATTGTGTTACAATAATTCCTGTCGTAATTTTTTATTTTACTTTATTATAAGAGAAAAGATTGCCGTAATATGAGGAGGACAATTAATGGGGCGCATTCCTTTCATTACCGTAGAAGGCCCGATTGGAATAGGAAAAACCTCTCTGGCAAAAGCGATTTCCGATCATTTTCAATTTCACTTACTTAAAGAAATCGTGGATGAAAACCCGTTCTTAGATAAATTCTATGATGATATTGAAGAGTGGAGCTTTCAAACAGAGATGTTTTTCTTATGCAATCGATATAAACAGTTAGAAGATATTGAGAAGCATTACTTATCGCAAAGCAAATCTGTCGTAGCAGATTATCATATCCTTAAAAACATCATCTTCGCCAAACGCACATTGAAGGATGAACAGCAATTCAAGAAATACCTCAACATCTATGACATCCTGACATCGGATATGCCGAGACCAAATGTGGTCATTTACCTGAACGCCAGCTTAGATACGCTACTGAAGCGAATCGAAAAAAGAGGAAGGGATTTCGAAAAGAAAATCAGCCCTCTTTATTTAAAACAGCTGTCTTTGGACTATGAAGAATATATGAATACATTTGAACAAACACATCCCGATATCCCAGTTCTTCGGTATAATGGCGACCACGTAGACTTCGTTCAAAACAAAGATGATCTAAACCATATCATTACACAATTAGAAATTACACTTAAAAAAGGAGTTCACTATCATGAACCTTCGCACTAAATACAGGATCCCGAGCAATGCGGTAATTACTATTGCCGGTACGGTCGGTGTCGGAAAATCCACCATGACAAATGGCTTGGCCAACGCTTTAGGGTTCCGGACGTCATTTGAGAAAGTGGATACCAATCCTTATCTCGATAAATTTTATCAAGACTTTAAGAGTTGGAGCTTCCATCTTCAAGTCTACTTCCTGGCAGAACGCTTTAAAGAACAGAAGAAAATCTTTGAATACGGCGGAGGCTTTATCCAGGATCGTTCCATTTATGAAGATACAGGTATTTTCGCACGCATGCATTATGAAAAAGGAAATATGAGCGAAATCGACTATGAAACGTATACAAGCCTATTCGATGCCATGGTCATGACACCCTATTTCCCTCACCCTGATCTTCTGATTTATCTTGAAGGATCCATCGACAATGTCGTGGATCGTATTCGTGAACGAGGACGCCCAATGGAACAGCAAACTCCTGCAACCTACTGGGAAGAAATGCACGGGCGTTACGAAAACTGGATTAACTCCTTTAATGCATGTCCCGTCCTTCGACTCGACATCAGCGAATATGACCTCTTGAACGACCAAAACTCAATCGAACCAATCGTTGAGAGAATCGGTTATTTTATTGAACAAACGAGAATGTTGAAAAGTTAAAATAAAAAAGACTGCTCCGTGCTGATGCATGAGTAGTCTTTTTTTATATATATTTATCAAAGACATCCATCCGTTTATTTCCATTCATAAAGAGGTATATGTAGTAACAATCAATCAATCAAGGAGATGAAAGAATCATGGAATCGAAACAAACGTACTTTGTAGACATAAACAGTGGGGACATCTTGCAGGATCCGAATCAGAACGCGAGTACAAGCTTCCGCATATTTGCCACTCCTACAGAAGTGAACGAGCTTAAAATGCTCTTTAACGATAACTATGATGATGACATGTCGACGATGAGAAGGGCCCAAGTTCCATTTCGCCAATATCATAATTCACCAGAGGATGATCATTACGACCAATCGATGAGGGATATTTATTCGAAGATTTACATGCTTGGGGATGAAGAGGCACGTCATCATATCAATGAGATTGGTGTGCTCGAAAGCGCGTCCGATAACCATGTAAGAGAAGATATAGAGAACCTTAAGTAAAAGGTATCAGGTCTTTAGGTATAGGTTCAAACAAAAAAATCCGTTACATATAATGTAACGGATTCTATCTCCAATGTTTATGCGCTAAGGTTATAAAAAAATCAATGGAGGAGGAAGGGGGATTCGAACCCCCGCGGGCTGTTACACCCCTGTCGGTTTTCAAGACCGATCCCTTCAGCCGAACTTGGGTATTCCTCCGTATCGACAAGAATTATAATAACATGGTGTATAAATGGAGTCAAGAATATTTCTAAAAAAAATCAAAAAGGTAGCTGGCGTAAAAACGTCAACCACCTTTTTTTGAATGAAACCCCTTGGGTTACTTTATCCTTTAATGACTTCTGCTCCACCCATATATGGACGAAGAGCTTCCGGAACGATGACAGAACCATCTTCTTGCTGGTAGTTTTCTAAGATGGCAGCAACAGTACGTCCAATTGCCAAGCCAGATCCATTTAGCGTATGGACATGTTCAGGTTTCCCTTTCGCTTCTCGTCTGAAACGGATGTTCGCACGTCTTGCCTGGAAGCTCTCAAAGTTACTGCAAGAAGAAATTTCACGGTATGTTCCGTAACTTGGAATCCACACTTCAATGTCATATTTCTTGGCAGCTGTAAAACCTAAATCTGCGGTACACATAGATAGTACGCGGTATGGTAAGCCCAATAGCTGAAGGACTTTTTCAGCATGACCAGTCAGTTTCTCAAGTTCAGCATAAGAATCTTCAGGTTTCACAAAACGAACAAGCTCTACTTTGTTGAACTGATGCTGACGAATCAATCCACGTGTATCACGGCCTGCAGATCCAGCCTCAGAACGGAAGTTAGCGCTATATGCTACATAGCTTACAGGCAACTCTTCACCCTTCAAGATCTCATCACGGTGATAATTCGTTACAGGTACTTCTGCTGTCGGTACGAGGAAATAGTCTTCACTTTCAATTCTGAACGCGTCTTCTTCAAACTTTGGAAGTTGACCTGTTCCTGTCATACTCGCTCGATTTACCAGGAATGGAGGGATCATTTCTGTATATCCATGTTCATCCATGTGCAGATCCATCATGAAATTGATGAGGGCTCTTTCAAGTCTTGCTCCTAACCCTTTGTAGAACACGAAACGGCTTCCCGTTACTTTGCCGGCACGTTCGAAGTCCAGGATCCCAAGGCCGGTTGCAATATCCCAGTGAGGCTGTGCTTCGAAATCAAACTCACGAATCTCACCCCATTTGCGGGCTTCTACATTATCATCTTCCGTTTCACCAACCGGTACAGATTCATGTGGAATATTTGGAATAGAGAGTAGCATACGCTCTAATTCTTCTTCAATCCCTCTCAATTCATCATCAAGTTTTTTAACCATAGCCCCAACTTCACGCATTTCAACGATCATATCCTGGGCATCTTTTTTCTCTTTTTTCAGCTCAGCAATTTGTTGAGATACTTCATTACGCTTGCTCTTTAAATCTTCACTTTCCACAAGCAGCTCTCTTCTTCTCTTATCAAGTTCTTCAAATTTACCGAAGTCCTCCAGATTTTCACCACGGTGCTGTAAACGTGCCTTCACATCTTCCAGATTGTTACGTAAATACTTAATGTCTAACATGAGATTCTCTCCTTTTTTATAAAAAAATAAAAAACCCCCATCCCTGGTAAAAGGGACGGAGGTTTCCGCGTTGCCACCCTAATTGAAGACGCAAAGCATCTTCCTCTTAGAGATGGTAACGGAATCACCGAAAATACCTACTTCATTCAGTACTTCACTCAAGGATGGATTCATAAAGCTCTTGCGTCGATTCTCACCGGCCATCGACTCTCTAAAAGCAAGCCTTCTTTATTACTATTTCCTATCAACGATTTAAATTTAATTGGTTATTTCATAATCTACTACAATGTTTTCCATATTGCAATAGAATTATGCGATTGTTTTTTCCATGCTTTCTTTCACCATGTCAACGAAGAAAGCAGTCAGACGATGATCATCCGTTAACTCAGGATGGAATGAACAACCGAGGAACTGTCCGTGACGGGCCAGGACAATGCGTTCATTGTGCTTAGCCAGGATTTCAACATCTTCTCCCGCTTCCACGATATGAGGGGCACGGATGAAGACCGCATTGAATCCTTCTCCAACATGAGCAATCGAAAGGTCCGCTTCAAAGCTTTCTTTCTGACGTCCAAAGGAATTACGTTCCACCGTTACGTCCATCACCCCAAGATGCGGTTGATCGTACCCGACAATATGCTTCGCTAATAGAATCAATCCTGCACAAGTTCCAAAAATCGGTTTCCCATCTGCAGCGAATTGCCTTAACGGCTCCAAAAAGCCATATCGATCAATCAACCGTCTCATGGTGGTACTTTCTCCACCAGGCATGATTAACCCTTGAATCTCTTCTAACTGCTCCACACGCTTAATGACGATTGCATTGGCACCAGAGGCCTCAATTGAACGAACATGCTCCCTGACGGCACCTTGAAGTCCTAATACACCGATGTTCAACATAGAATCACACCTTACCATCCACGATCTTGCATACGGTTTTCAGGTAAAATAGAAGAAATTTCTACTCCCTTCATTGCTACACCAAGCTCTTTTGATAGCTCTGCGATCAACTTATAATCTTGATAATGAGTAGTCGCTTCGACAATGGCTTTTGCGAATTTCTCAGGGTTCTCTGATTTAAAGATACCAGAACCTACGAATACGCCGTCCGCTCCCAATTCCATCATAAGAGCCGCATCAGCTGGTGTTGCAATCCCGCCTGCAGCAAAGTTTACAACCGGTAAACGTCCATTTTCTTTAATTTCTAACAATAATTCGTAAGGAGCTCCAAGCAGCTTCGCTTCTGTCATGATTTCATCTTCGTTCATGCTCACAAGCTTGCGAACTTGAGCGTTCACTTTACGCATATGACGAACCGCTTCAACGATGTTACCTGTTCCAGGCTCACCCTTTGTACGGAGCATAGACGCGCCTTCACCGATACGGCGGGCAGCTTCACCTAAATCACGGCACCCACATACGAATGGAACGGTGAAATCACGTTTATTTA
The DNA here is from genome assembly GCA_963787015.1 of uncultured Bacillaceae bacterium. GTDB lineage: Bacteria > Bacillota > Bacilli > Bacillales > Bacillaceae_B > Rossellomorea. The sequence goes on along the minus strand of CAWBBM010000038.1, from coordinate 134,834 downwards.
AATGGTACTCTTCATCGGCAGGCGTTAATACTTCACTTTCATCCAGGTAATCAACACCCATTGATTCAAGAACTCTTGCCTCTACGATATGACCGATACGAGCCTTTGCCATTACTGGGATCGACACGGCACCCATCACTTCTTCAATAATACGAGGATCTGCCATTCTTGCTACTCCACCTGCAGCACGGATGTCTGCTGGAACTCGTTCTAAAGCCATTACTGCCACTGCACCTGAAGCTTCAGCAATCTTCGCCTGCTCTGCATTGACAACGTCCATAATGACGCCGCCTTTTTGCATCTCAGCCATACCTCTTTTTACACGATCTGTACCAGTCTTCATATCTATATCCCCCTTATATTTTATCCCATGCCTGTCCCATTACTTCCCACTAAAGGAAGAAAACGTAACTAAAACAATCGGAATGATTATGTAACCCTACTGCTAAATAAACAATAAAAACAAGCTTATGTCAAGACGAAAAGCGGATGGGCTTGGTCAGGCCCGACAAGCATTTTATAGAAATGACTTATACCCCTTTGTAAAGTTCCCTACAAGCATTCGATTATGAAAAAACACCAAGACTTGAAAGCTTTAGTCTTGGTGTTTCATGATAATTAGAACCAGCCTTTAACTGTAGAAGTGATGGAATTCCATATGTCTCCGAAGAAACCACCCACGGCTCTCATGGATAGGACGAACCAGTTTGCTTTCTCGACGCTATCAACTGTAACGACAGATGCTTTTGAAGCATTTGTCCCCTTATCCGTAAGATATCCTAAATCCTTCTTGCCTTTCGCTTCCAACATGACATAACCGACTTTTTCCCCTTCTTTTACAGGAGCCGTCAGTTCGCCATCATCATTCAATTTCTTCTTGTCCAATACAAATTTAGGCTTATATTGGTCTTCTTCACCGTTCTTGATCACCATGCTTAAGGGAGCATCGGTTTTGATTTGTACTTCTTTTTCTTTTCCTTTTTCAACTGGAAGTGTTTTTTGACCTTTTACTTTGTAGTCAGCAGGGAGAACTTCTTCCATGCTATAGTTGTTAAATGCGTAATCAAGCATTTTTCTTGTTTCACTAAAACGGGCGTCATAAGAGTTCTCACCAGGTGGTACATCCACGTTCATTACTACAGTAATAAATCTTAGACCATCTCTTTCAGCTGTACCAGTGAAATTGGCTCCTGCAAAATCAGTTGTACCTGTTTTCAACCCGTCCATTCCTTCATACTCACGTAATAACCCTTTTAACATCCAATTCCAGTTATCCATATGCGTCTCATCAACAGTACCTTCAGCAAATACTTTCTTTGGAATGCTTGAAGTTTCTAGTACTTCAGGATGATCATGTAACAAACGATATGCAAGAGTGGCAACATCATTAGCAGACATGACATTTTCCTCTTCCGGACCACCTACAACCTGGTCTACATATGGTTGTAAATCACGGTTGTTAAGGCCGGTTGAGTTGACAAATTTGTATTCTTTCAAGCCTAATTCTTTAGCTTTTTCATTCATCATTTTAACAAAATTAGCTTCTGATCCGGCAATCGTCTCAGCTATCGCCATAGTGGCAGCATTTGCTGAATAGATCGCCATCGCTTCATACAATTCCTTAATCGTATAAGAGTCTTCTTCTCGAAGACTTACATTACTTAAACCAGTATTATGGGACATCTCAGAAAGATTACCTGGAACCGTATATTTTTGATCCCATTTCACTTTGCCATCTTCTACAGCTTCAAGTAATAGATATTCACTCATCATCTTCGTCATACTTGCAATACCTTGAGCTGTATCAGAATTCTTCTCATACAGAATTTTACCCGTACTTGCCTCTACTAAAATCGCAGCTTTTGCGTTTACGTCCAAGTCACCTTGAGCATTTGCAGGCTTCTGCACCATACTCATTGCCATCATAAAAACCATCATACAAACAAAAGATTTTTGAATCCAACTTCTTTTCACTGTTAGCCCTCCAAGATTTTATGTACACCTTCGTTATTTTATCATAGTTCTAAAGGTAAGAATAGACAGAGAATAGGACTAGTTTTGTCATAGGTCAAGGGACTTGCAGCCTTTATGTAAATGCTTTAAATGACCAATCACACCGCATGAAATAAAGAATTCCTCCCCATTCTACAATGAGCTCCACTGCTTGTTACCCGACTCTTTCACAATGACCCGTTCACACCCTGTTCATAATCATTTCCGAGTGAATAAGAAAAAGCTGATCAGAAGTTTCTGATCAGCTTTTGTGATTATTTTCTTATAAAGAGTAGTTTGGTGCTTCTTTCGTAATTTGAACATCATGAGGATGACTTTCACGAAGGCCGGCACCTGTCATTTTGATAAACTGTGCGTTTTCTCTCAGTTCGTATAAATCTTTCGTTCCGCAGTAACCCATGCCTGAACGTAATCCGCCGATAAGCTGATACAACGTATCGGCTAAAGGTCCTTTATAAGGAATGCGGCCTTCGATCCCTTCAGGAACAAATTTTTTCGCTTCTTCTTGGAAATAACGGTCTTTCGATCCTTTTTCCATTGAGCTGACGGAGCCCATCCCACGATATACTTTAAAGCGGCGTCCTTGGAAGATTTCCGTTTCCCCAGGGCTTTCAGATGTTCCTGCCAATAAGCTCCCTAACATGACGGCATGTCCACCTGATGCCAATGCTTTCACGATATCTCCTGAATACTTGATTCCTCCATCGGCAATGATGCTCTTTCCGTGTTTTCTTGCCTCTGTTGCGCAATCATATACAGCGGTAATTTGTGGAACACCGACACCTGCTACCACACGGGTCGTACAGATTGAACCTGGTCCGATTCCAACTTTGACAACATCCGCACCTGCTTCAATCAGTTCTCTGGTCGCATCAGCAGTCGCCACATTACCGGCTACGATATTTAACGTTGGATAAGCTTCACGTATTTCACGAACAATAGAAAGGACTCCAGCTGAATGTCCGTGAGCCGTATCAATCACAATGACATCGACATGAGCTTTCACTAAATGTTCTACACGAGTTAACGTATCTTTTGAAATACCAACTGCTGCTCCAACTAGTAAACGTCCTTGATCATCTTTAGCAGAGTTCGGGAACTCGATTACTTTTTCGATATCTTTAATCGTAATTAATCCTTTAAGTGTTCCTTCTTGATCAATCAAAGGCAGTTTTTCAATTTTGTACTGCTGAAGAATTTTTTCCGCTTCTTCTAGGGTAGTGCCAACTGGAGCTGTTACAAGATCTTCCTTCGTCATAACATCTGAGATCTGGATGGAGTAGTCCTGGATGAAACGAAGATCACGATTCGTTAATATCCCAACCAGCTTCTGTTCTTGCTCGTTGTTCACAATTGGAACACCGGAAATTCTATATTTGCCCATCAAATGCTCTGCAGAGAAGACTTGATGATCTGGAGTTAAAAAGAATGGATCAGAGATAACTCCACTTTCGGAACGTTTTACTTTATCAACCTGCTCAGCTTGCTGTTCAATACTCATATTCTTGTGGATAACACCCAGTCCACCTTGTCGAGCCATTGCAATCGCCAGTTCAGCTTCGGTTACAGTATCCATCCCTGCACTAATCACAGGAACATTCAACTTAATCGAGTCTGTTAATTCAACAGAGATATTTACATCCTTTGGTAATACCTCTGATTTAGCTGGTAATAATAAGACATCATCAAACGTTAAACCTTCTTTAGCAAATTTAGAATCCCACATATTTACGGCCTCCCTAGTCCCAAAATATTATTAGTAGGTTATCAATTGGTTAAAACACTGTCAAGAAGAATAGGATTAATTTAATTTTTCAGAATAATCAGGAGGTGATCATTTGAACAGAAATCATCAACACTGGAACTTCATCCACTATTTTCAGTCGGCAGAATACTCCCAGAAGTTTCTAAAAAAGTGCTACGAAAAACTGGGGTCTTCTCAAGCCGAAATGAAGAGCTATGACAATTGTTATCCATTCATGTACTACTTGGAGCAAGGGGAGCTTTATTACAGACAAGCCATTCAATCTCCCTTATCACTGAAGCCCATCCTGCTTTTTTACGGGTTTATCCATTTCATTAAAGCAATCGTGTTAACAGAAGATCCATTGTATCCGGAAACGACCACCGTACTCGCTCATGGAATCACCTCCAGAAAAAGAAAAAAGCAGCACTATAAATTTTTGCAAGATGAAGTGAAGGTTCAAAAAAACGGACTGTTTTCTCATTTTTCAAGCTTGATGTTTCACGTGAGGCATATCGTTGGAGAAAAATACAAGATGGAAGATTTGCTTGTTCAAATACCTGAACTAGAAGAAGCTTTTCATGTGCTGCTCAAAAAGAAGACCATGTTCTGGTTCAATCCCCAACAAGAATTAACCATCGATGATTCTTTATTATCTCACTTTCATATGTCCGAAAGCTTATTTAAACACTATATGAATGAAAAATTAACGGAGAAGGTCAGTTGGCTACCTGGTAACAACATGCAGGTACCTTATGTTCAAGAAAACCTGCCTGTTAGATGGGATTTAAACAAAAACCTATTGGCCTTACCTGCTATCCGAAATGATGCTACAAGCATTCCTGAAGTTCTCATCCACTATGCCATTCTCTATAACTTAAGTATGATCGCCCGTTACGAAACCGAATGGTGGGTGGAACTTTTAAAGAATCGCACCAATGAAGACTATCCCATTATTACTACCTTTATCAATATCACATCAGACAAAGCACCTTATCTTTTAGTGAAATTACTTAAAGATAAAATATAGGAGAAGGAGGCTTGGACGACTGTCTCCTCTCCGTTTTTTCTATTCATGAAGAAGCTTTTTTATATCGTCCTCTATTTTGCGTGGGGTGGTTTGTGGTGAATAACGATCCACTACCTCTCCATTTTTCCCGACAAGGAATTTTGTGAAATTCCACTTAATATTTGAGAGGAGTACTCCTTTTTTCTCTTTCGTTAAGAACGTAAACAACGGGTGTGCTTCCTTCCCCTTCACGTCAACTTTTGCAAACATGGGAAAAGATACCCCGTAATTCACCTGACAAAATTCTATGATTTCATCTTGATTGTCGAATTCCTGATTCATGAACTGATCACACGGAAATCCAAGTACCACGAGTCCTTCTTCTCTATACTCTTCATACAAGCCCTGCAGTTCCTCAAATTGGGGTGTAAACCCACACTTGCTGGCAGTGTTCACAATGAGCATTACTTTCCCTTTATACTCCTCGAGGGACGTTACAGACCCATTCGATCTCTTTACACTAAAATCATATATTGTCGTCATGTTTTTCTCTCCTTATTTGTACTATTACTTAAATAATACTTTAGGAGATTGGGGGATAGCAATTTTAAACGTGTGGATGTGTGTCGTGGAAATTGTTTGGTCGTCGATTGGTTATCGGAGGTCTTAAATCAGATATTGGAAAGAATGTTAGATTGGGATACGGTTGGGGAGTTAGTTGACTTTGCACTCAAACCTGATCTTTAAATTGTAAATTTTTATAAAGGAGAGCACTAAAAATGTGACTCTATTTTCTTAGAAAGTGTCTTTAATTATGAGAAAATTAACTTGGACGGAGGTATAGTTAACTATTCTCATAGAATACTATGGAGGATGGATAAAGGTTTTCCCCACTACTATTATTTTGAGATGTTTTGCGTCATTTTCACCGGTTATTGCGTCAGTTTTTCATTTTATGCGCCACTTTAGAATTTATTGCGTCATTTCCGACCGTTTTTGCGTCGTTCTTTCTACTTATGCGTCTTTACCCATTTATACTCATCATAATCCCAAACTCAAAAACTGACCATTTCATCAAAAAAAGAGTAACCCAAGCGGGCTACTCTTTTTCACATATTGCCTGGCGACGTCCTACTCTCACAGGGGGAGATCCCCCAACTACCATTGGCGCTGAAGAGCTTAACTTCCGTGTTCGGCATGGGAACGGGTGTGACCTCTTCGCCATAATCACCAGACGACTATTTAATTGAAGGATTGTTCCTTCAAAACTAGATAAAGAATTGATGTCAAGAAAGCCGAATATCGACCAGTTGTTGCAATCTAGCTCCGGCGGCTAGAGACTCGAGGTCATTTCAGTTCAATCAGCTGAGGGTAAAAGGCACCCAATCTGATTGCCCAGAAATGCTTGTCGTCTCTGTTCAAGCCGCCTCCGCTTTATCATGTGGTTAAGTCCTCGATCGATTAGTATCAGTCAACTCCACATGTCGCCATGCTTCCATCTCTGACCTATCTACCTAGTCATCTTCTAGGGATCTTACTCACTTACGTGATGGGAAATCTCATCTCGAGGGGGGCTTCATGCTTAGATGCTTTCAGCACTTATCCCTTCCGCACATAGCTACCCAGCGATGCCTTTGGCAAGACAACTGGTACACCAGCGGTGCGTCCATCCCGGTCCTCTCGTACTAAGGACAGCTCCTCTCAAATTTCCTGCGCCCACGACGGATAGGGACCGAACTGTCTCACGACGTTCTGAACCCAGCTCGCGTACCGCTTTAATGGGCGAACAGCCCAACCCTTGGGACCGACTACAGCCCCAGGATGCGATGAGCCGACATCGAGGTGCCAAACCTCCCCGTCGATGTGGACTCTTGGGGGAGATAAGCCTGTTATCCCCGGGGTAGCTTTTATCCGTTGAGCGATGGCCCTTCCATGCGGAACCACCGGATCACTAAGCCCGACTTTCGTCCCTGCTCGACTTGTAGGTCTCGCAGTCAAGCTCCCTTGTGCCTTTACACTCTGCGAATGATTTCCAACCATTCTGAGGGAACCTTTGGGCGCCTCCGTTACTCTTTAGGAGGCGACCGCCCCAGTCAAACTGCCCACCTGACACTGTCTCCCACCCCGATAAGGGGCGTGGGTTAGAATTTCAATACAGCCAGGGTAGTATCCCACCATTGCCTCCACCGAAGCTAGCGCTCCGGTTTCCAAGGCTCCTACCTATCCTGTACAAGCTGTACCAAAATTCAATATCAGGCTACAGTAAAGCTCCACGGGGTCTTTCCGTCCTGTCGCGGGTAACCTGCATCTTCACAGGTACTATAATTTCACCGAGTCTCTCGTTGAGACAGTGCCCAGATCGTTACGCCTTTCGTGCGGGTCGGAACTTACCCGACAAGGAATTTCGCTACCTTAGGACCGTTATAGTTACGGCCGCCGTTTACTGGGGCTTCGATTCGCACCTTCGCTTGCGCTAAGCACTCCTCTTAACCTTCCAGCACCGGGCAGGCGTCAGCCCCTATACTTCGCCTTACGGCTTCGCAGAGACCTGTGTTTTTGCTAAACAGTCGCCTGGGCCTATTCACTGCGGCTCTCTCGGGCTTGCACCCTACCAGAGCACCCCTTCTCCCGAAGTTACGGGGTCATTTTGCCGAGTTCCTTAACGAGAGTTCTCTCGCTCACCTTAGGATTCTCTCCTCGCCTACCTGTGTCGGTTTGCGGTACGGGCACCTTTTTCCTCGCTAGAGGCTTTTCTTGGCAGTGTGGAATCAGGAACTTCGCTACTATAATTCGCTCGCTATCACAGCTCAGCCTTATAGGATGACGGGATTTGCCTCATCATCAGCCTAACTGCTTAGACGCACATATCCAGCAGTGCGCTTACCCTATCCTCCTGCGTCCCCCCATTGCTCAAACGGAAAAGAGGTGGTACAGGAATATCAACCTGTTGTCCATCGTCTACGCCTATCGGCCTCGACTTAGGTCCCGACTAACCCTGAGCGGACGAGCCTTCCTCAGGAAACCTTAGGCATTCGGTGGATGGGATTCTCACCCATCTTTCGCTACTCATACCGGCATTCTCACTTCTAAGCACTCCACCAGTCCTTACGGTCTAGCTTCGCAGTCCTTAGAACGCTCTCCTACCACTGACACCAATCGGTGTCAATCCACAGCTTCGGTGATACGTTTAGCCCCGGTACATTTTCGGCGCAGAGTCACTCGACCAGTGAGCTATTACGCACTCTTTAAATGGTGGCTGCTTCTAAGCCAACATCCTGGTTGTCTAAGCAACTCCACATCCTTTTCCACTTAACGTATACTTTGGGACCTTAGCTGGTGGTCTGGGCTGTTTCCCTTTCGACTACGGATCTTATCACTCGCAGTCTGACTCCCATGGATAAGTCTTTGGCATTCGGAGTTTGTCTGAATTCGGTAACCCGATGAGGGCCCCTAGTCCAAACAGTGCTCTACCTCCAAGACTCTTACGCATGAGGCTAGCCCTAAAGCTATTTCGGAGAGAACCAGCTATCTCCAAGTTCGATTGGAATTTCTCCGCTACCCACACCTCATCCCCGCACTTTTCAACGTGCGTGGGTTCGGACCTCCATTCAGTGTTACCTGAACTTCATCCTGGACATGGGTAGATCACCTGGTTTCGGGTCTACGACCACATACTTATTCGCCCTATTCAGACTCGCTTTCGCTACGGCTCCGTCTTATCAACTTAACCTTGCATGGGATCGTAACTCGCCGGTTCATTCTACAAAAGGCACGCCATCACCCGTTAACGGGCTCTGACTACTTGTAGGCACACGGTTTCAGGATCTATTTCACTCCCCTTCCGGGGTGCTTTTCACCTTTCCCTCACGGTACTGGTTCACTATCGGTCACTAGGGAGTATTTAGCCTTGGGAGATGGTCCTCCCAGCTTCCGACGGGATTTCACGTGTCCCGCCGTACTCAGGATCCACTCAAGAGAGAATGAAGTTTCAACTACAGGGTTGTTACCTTCTTTGACGAGCCTTTCCAGACTTCTTCGTCTACTTCATTCCTTTGTAACTCCGTATAGAGTGTCCTACAACCCCAAGAGGCAAGCCTCTTGGTTTGGGCTATATCCCGTTTCGCTCGCCGCTACTCAGGGAATCGCAATTGCTTTCTCTTCCTCCAGGTACTTAGATGTTTCAGTTCCCTGGGTCTGCCTTCCATACTCTATGTATTCAAATATGGATATTGTTCCATTACGAACAATGGGTTCCCCCATTCGGAAATCTCTGGATCAAAGCTCACTTACAGCTCCCCAAAGCATATCGGTGTTAGTCCCGTCCTTCGTCGGCTCCTAGTGCCAAGGCATCCACCGTGCGCCCTTCATAACTTAACCTAAATCTTGTTCAACAGCTAGGCTGCTAAATCAACATTTGATCACTTACTACTTAAGGTTTAAAACCTAAAATGGCGATACTCGGTAATTTCTTGACTATCAATTTATCTTTATCTAGTTTTCAAAGAACAAACACAATTTCTCATCTCGTTAGAGATAAAAAATGTTTTGATGGTTGAACCATCAAAACTGAACAAAACTTCGACGCGTCAAACGTTTAGTAAATCTTCCTTAGAAAGGAGGTGATCCAGCCGCACCTTCCGATACGGCTACCTTGTTACGACTTCACCCCAATCATCTGTCCCACCTTAGGCGGCTGGCTCCAAAAGGTTACCTCACCGACTTCGGGTGTTACAAACTCTCGTGGTGTGACGGGCGGTGTGTACAAGGCCCGGGAACGTATTCACCGCGGCATGCTGATCCGCGATTACTAGCGATTCCAGCTTCATGTAGGCGAGTTGCAGCCTACAATCCGAACTGAGAACGGTTTTATGGGATTGGCTAAACCTCGCGGTCTTGCTGCCCTTTGTACCGTCCATTGTAGCACGTGTGTAGCCCAGGTCATAAGGGGCATGATGATTTGACGTCATCCCCACCTTCCTCCGGTTTGTCACCGGCAGTCATCCTAGAGTGCCCAACTGAATGCTGGCAACTAAGATCAAGGGTTGCGCTCGTTGCGGGACTTAACCCAACATCTCACGACACGAGCTGACGACAACCATGCACCACCTGTCACTCTGTCCCCCGAAGGGGAAAGCCCTATCTCTAGGGTTGTCAGAGGATGTCAAGACCTGGTAAGGTTCTTCGCGTTGCTTCGAATTAAACCACATGCTCCACCGCTTGTGCGGGCCCCCGTCAATTCCTTTGAGTTTCAGTCTTGCGACCGTACTCCCCAGGCGGAGTGCTTAATGCGTTAGCTGCAGCACTAAGGGGCGGAAACCCCCTAACACTTAGCACTCATCGTTTACGGCGTGGACTACCAGGGTATCTAATCCTGTTTGCTCCCCACGCTTTCGCGCCTCAGTGTCAGTTACAGACCAGAAAGTCGCCTTCGCCACTGGTGTTCCTCCAAATATCTACGCATTTCACCGCTACACTTGGAATTCCACTTTCCTCTTCTGCACTCAAGTTCCCCAGTTTCCAATGACCCTCCACGGTTGAGCCGTGGGCTTTCACATCAGACTTAAGGAACCACCTGCGCGCGCTTTACGCCCAATAATTCCGGACAACGCTTGCCACCTACGTATTACCGCGGCTGCTGGCACGTAGTTAGCCGTGGCTTTCTGGTTAGGTACCGTCAAGGTGCCGCCCTATTCGAACGGCACTTGTTCTTCCCTAACAACAGAGCTTTACGATCCGAAAACCTTCATCACTCACGCGGCGTTGCTCCGTCAGACTTTCGTCCATTGCGGAAGATTCCCTACTGCTGCCTCCCGTAGGAGTCTGGGCCGTGTCTCAGTCCCAGTGTGGCCGATCACCCTCTCAGGTCGGCTACGCATCGTGGCCTTGGTGAGCCGTTACCTCACCAACTAGCTAATGCGCCGCGGGTCCATCTGTAAGTGGTAGCTAAAAGCCACCTTTCAACATTTCCTCATGCGAGGAAATGAATTATCCGGTATTAGCCCCGGTTTCCCGGAGTTATCCCAGTCTTACAGGCAGGTTACCCACGTGTTACTCACCCGTCCGCCGCTGATATCAGGGAGCAAGCTCCCATCAATCCGCTCGACTTGCATGTATTAGGCACGCCGCCAGCGTTCGTCCTGAGCCAGGATCAAACTCTCCGATAAAAGTTTGAATAGCTCTTTAAAAATAAATCTAGAATTTACGTTGACGTATTGTCTTGTTTTGTTCAGTTTTCAAGGTTCAATGTGTAAGTGCTTCTCTCGAAGCGACCCTTACTATATTACACGAGAAACTTCATTCTGTCAACAACCTTTTACAAGAAGTTTTCATCAAGTTTGTCGTGTTTCGTTGTCCGTTTGGGGCAACAAATAATACTTTACCAGTTAACTTCGTAGAAGTCAACTTCTTTTCGGAAATATTATCAAATGTTTTATGTATTTCTCTAAAAATGATATGGTGATATAGTAGTAAAACGACATCGATAGAACCTTTCTAACCAATATCTTAAAAGCCAACTGTCATCTAACTCAATTCTACTATTCTTTTCTATTTGGACACCATACTTATAATCAGTGCATCGTATTGTTTCAGAACATGCCTCTTTTATAAGCCGGATAAATAGAATACCATACAATTGTAGTTTATTACAATGATTTTACGAAATTATTATTAATATGGCAGTTAAAGCTCGCTGAATAAATCGCTCCGACTTTTAAACTCCTTCCTTACAAGAGTAGGAACGTGCTAAAATGATACGCATTCTCTGAGTGAAAAACGAACTCAGATTGACTGAAGGCAGGTCATTGTAACCTTCTCACAAGTCTCCTTCATTACGATTCTTTCCCTTGGTCAATCCTGAAGGTATCCCCTCTTCAAAAAATGATAATCTCTCTACTTAAGCTGAATACCTTTCCTCTTTTATTAAGAAGAAAGGTATTCAGCTTATTTATAGTGGCACTATTATTTCTTAAATAACTTCCCCAGAGGGTTTTTTACTTTCCCACTCTTCTTCGCTCCCATTACGTTCATATAAAGGGAATCAATCAGGCTGAGTTGAACGATTCTTGAGAAGCTGTCCATTTCAACGCTTCCGCCTCCATTATTCACTGAACCGGTTCTTAACACGATATCCGACAACCTGTTAAGCTTTGTGTTCGCACTGTTGGTAATGGAAATGATCTTTGCACCGTTTTCTTTAACCGTTTCCAGGACCCGTTCACTTTCTTTATTTAATCCAGAAGAGGAAATAAAGATTGCTACATCATTTTCTGTAAGCTGGGTGGCAGCTTTTAACTGTATATGCGCATCGCTATAGGCAGAAGTTGATATACCTGAACCTATGAATTTATGATGGGCATCCTGGGCGACAAGGGACGAAGACTCAGATCCGTAGAACTCTACTCGATTGGCTTGAATGATTAGATTTACCGCTTTCTTTATGGAGGAAAAATCCATCACGTCGATTGTTTCTTTAAACATTCGAATATTATTGTTGAATATTTTCTCCGTTATGGCTTGCTCATTATCATTTTCAAGGATTCTTTCTTCCACCATCTCTTTCATTGACTCTGAGATTTCAGAAGCTAATGTGATTTTCATTGCTTGGAAGCCCTTGAACCCAATTGTTTTCGTAAATCGAAATACAGTCGAAATGGCTACATCGAGTTCTTCTGCAACTTGATCGATTGTTTTATGAATAAAGTTTTCTGGAGAATTCAATATATAATCTGCAATCATCTTTTCTTTTTGACTGAAATCAGGATATTGCATACGAACTCTCGATATACATTGCTGAGGTTGATTCATGTTTTCCACCTCTTAGAAGTTTCATTTTTATGATTCTAATTATATCACTTTTTATGATATAAAAATATTTCTACTGTTGTTTTCTGTATATTTCAATTCCTTACAAACTAGCTGATACTACCTGTTAAGCGATCAAATTCAAATAAAATATAGGTATAAAAAACATAGAAAAGTCTATTGAAAAAATTTTTTTCATTATATACTTAAGAAAGATAATCTTTTTATTCGTTTCCTTATCTTGTAAGCGATTACTTTATTGGTTATCTTTGACTAGAAAACGAAAATCGATAGGGGGGAACATCGTGTCCACTTCTATACCCATTATTGTAGCATTATCTGGAATATTTTTATTACTATATTTGGTTATTCGCACAAAGCTCCATGCATTTGTCGCTTTGTTGCTTGTAAGTTTACTTGTGGGAATCGCTGCAGGTATGCCTTTACAGAATGTACTGATATCCATTCAAATAGGATTGGGCAGCACCTTAGGCTTTGTTGCAGTTATCGTCGGGTTGGGAGCAATGTTTGGTCAGATGTTGGAAGTATCAGGTGGCGCTGAAAAGATTGCTTCCTCATTGATTAAACGGTACGGTGAAAAGAAAGCTCCCTTAGCTCTAAGTCTAACTGGATTTCTCATTGCTATCCCCGTGTTTTTTGATGTCGGGTTTATCATCTTAGTTCCAATCATTTATGGACTGGCAAGGAAGACTGGGCGTTCTTTGCTTTACTACGGGATTCCATTACTGGCTGGTTTGGCTGTCACCCACAGCTTTATTCCCCCTACTCCTGGTCCAGTTGCCGTTGCAAAATTAATTGATGCAGACATTGGATGGGTGATACTGTTTGGAACATTAGCCGGGATCCCTGCGATGATCATTGCAGGTCCTTTATTCGGGAAATTCATCAGTAACAGAATACATATCAGCATTCCAGAATATATGAATAGTGAAGATAGTGATCCGGATGATCACGATCAACATTCTCCTAGTTTGAAAGTTCTTATCGGGATTATACTAGTCCCGCTATTCCTGATTCTATTAAATACACTTTCAAGCCTGATGATTCCTCATGACCTTGCCGTTTATCAATTATTAACGTTTATTGGCCACCCCTTTGTTGCGCTACTTATCGCTACTTTGCTGTCATTTTATTTCCTCGGGGTCAGACTCGGTTATTCCAGGCAGGAAGTCCAGTTTATAGCAAATAAAGCGTTAGAACCTGCAGGCATCATTATTCTTGTGACTGGAGCAGGCGGGGTTTTTAAACAAGTATTAATCGATTCAGGTGTGGGGAATGTGTTGGCTGGCTTGATGATTGCCTCAAGTTTGCCAGCCCTTCTCTTAGCTTTTCTGATCGCAGCTATTGTCCGTATTGCCCAAGGGTCCGCGACTGTTGCCATGATCACCGCTGACATCCTGCTTGCTCCACTCATTTCAGATCTTGGCTATTCAGGTCCTCAATTAGGACTGTTTGTAATTGCCATCGCCTCAGGGTCAACCATTCTCTCCCACGTGAACGATTCCGGTTTTTGGCTTGTGAATCGTTATTTAGGAATGGATGTAAAGGACACGCTCAGATCCTGGTCCGTAATGGAAACACTGATCGCTCTGGTCGGATTTAGTGTAGTCCTGTTGCTCAGCTTGTTTATTATGTAGAATACTGGTAGACAAAAAGAAATCACCTTGATCCATTCAAGGTGGTTTCTTTTTGTCACCTGTTCAAAATCTTAATTAAATGTCTTCACTTCCATTTTTGTCAATTAGAATGTAACTCATTTTCGTTCACTTCTCGATTTACGATATAATGAGGTAGCTTTCCTTTTAGGACATTCGCCACATTTTCAGCCGTTTTTCTCTTTAACTCCGATTGTGACTCTTCAGAATACCAGGAGACGTGAGGGTTTAGAATGACATTCTCCATTTGCAGGAGTGGATGCCCCTTCTGTATCGGTTCATCTTCTACCACATCAAGTGCCGCTCCAGCAATTTCTCCTTCTGTTAATGCCTTAACCAAAGCATGTTCATCGACAATCGGTCCCCGTGCCGTATTAATCAGAAACGCTTCCTTTTTCATTTCCTTAAATTGAGAGGAACTGATCATCCCTTTCGTATGCTGGTTTAACGGGGCATGGATGGACACGAAATCTGAAAGCTGGCAAACTTCCTCCAAGGGAAGAAGCTTTACGCCTAATCGGTTGGCAGTTTCTTTGGAGACGAATGGATCATACGCGATCACCTCAAGCCCGAATGCTTGTGCTTTCTTCGCAACCAGTTGCGGTATGTTACCAAAGCCGACTAAACCAAGGACCCGCTCACGTAATCGGTAAATCGGCACTCCACACTTGTAATCCCACTGTCCGCTTTTGACTGTTCGGTTAAGATCGACGACTTTCCTGGCACAAGTCAACAATAATGCCATGGCATGATCAGAGACCTCATCCCAGCAATAATCAGTGACATTCGCGACGATGATGCCATTTTCAGTTGCCGCTTCTACATCAACAGTGTCGACACCCACCCCGTATCTGGAGATGACCTTGCAACATTCAAGCTCCTCGATGACACGACGAGTAATCGGGGCGTATTGATTGATGATGCCCACTGCATCTTTGGCAGCCGCTATAACGTCTTCCTCTGTCACACATTGGACAGCTAAAAACTCGATATCCATCCCTTCGAAAACCGACTTTTCTTCTTCTAACGAAGCATATTCAAAATCTGTTATCACGATCTTTTGTTTGTTCATTTTATTCACGCCTCTCTACATACCTACTAGTAAAAGTAATACAGTTACAGTAATGACACTAATGAGCGTCGTTACCATCGTGATACTCGACACAAGCTCTGGCTCAGAGTCAAATTGAACGGCATACATCGTGGTCGTCGCAGCTGACGGCATAGCTGCAGACACAATCAGAACTTTTTCCAATAGAGGGTTCATTGGAAAAAGGAGTGTAATCCCATAAGCTATAATTGGCGAAAGAATCAGGCGTACGATCACACCGTAGCTTATTTTTCCAAATTGTAAAGCTTTAAGCTGGATTTCAGCAAGCTGCATTCCAAGGATAAGCATAACGACAGGGATCGTGGCCTCTGCCACTAAATCGATGGCAGAGAAGATATTTTCTGGAACAGGAATTTCCATCAGATTAAGGAGCAATGCAATAATCGTTGCATACGTTGCCGGCATCTCCATCACCGATTTAAAGGCAAGCCTCATTCCTGCCTGACCTCTCGCTGCATAATACACCCCATAGAAATTCATTATGATCGCCTGAATAACCAAGAATCGTACGGAATAGGCGAAACCCTCTTCTCCAAAAGCAAATAACACAATGGGCTCACCGTAATTCCCTGAATTCATATATGCCGTCGAAAGAATGAGTCCACTCTCCACCGATTGAGGATATTTTCTTATACGGGTATAGATTTTATTAATGAACAATATGGCATATAGGAGCATGATAGAAAAAACAACCATCATCACATACTCCCGGTTCAATTCTGCTTTATAAAAGGTTCGAAACACTAGGCAGGGAGTCAGGATATAGATGGCCACCGTGGACACAGACTTAATATCAATCTTCTTCCACTTTTGAATAGCAAACCCTGTTAGAAAGATGATCAGAACAGGGAGAACTACCCCTATGAAAATACTCATCTATTCCTTACCACTCTGCAATGCTTCCATCTTTATGACGCCAAACGGGGTTATGCCAATTATGTCCCTCTACTGCCTGTTTTCGAACGTATTCCTCATTGATGGTTACACCAAGACCCGGTTCTTTCAATAAATCCACATACCCTTCCTTGTATTCAAAAACATTCCTATTTGTAATGTAATCAAGCAAGTCACTCCCTTGATTATAATGAATACCGAGGCTTTGCTCTTGAATGAAGACGTTATGTGAAACAGCATCCACCTGCAAACATGCCGCTAACGCAATCGGCCCTAGTGGACAATGAGGGGCAACAGCCACATCGTACGCTTCTGCCATTGAGAAGATTTTTCTGCATTCTGTAATTCCACCCGCATGAGACAGATCAGGCTGGATAATGTCCACATAGCCGTCTTCCAGTAATCGTTTAAAGTCAAATCGGGAAAACATTCTCTCCCCTGTTGCAATCGGAATGGTGGTAGCCCGCGCCACTTCACGTAACGCTTCATTATTTTCAGGAAGAACGGGTTCTTCAATAAACATCGGACGGAATTCCTCTAATTCCTTCGCCAATATTTTCGCCATCGGTTTATGTACGCGGCCATGAAAATCTATTCCGATGCCGAAATCATTTCCAACCGCTTCCCGGATCGCTGCTAAACGTTCCAGTACATCATCAATTTTCTTATAGGAATCGATATAATGTAGATCTTCTGTACCGTTCATCTTAATGGCAGTAAAACCAGCTTCCGCTTTTTCTTTTGCTGCTTTACCGACGTCACTCGGACGATCTCCGCCAATCCATGAATAAACCCGTACCGAATCCCGGCAAGCTCCTCCTATTAACTCATATACAGGAGCCTGATAATAGTTCCCTTTAATATCCCACAGAGCCTGATCAATCCCTGCAATGGCACTCATCAAAATCGGGCCGCCCCGGTAAAACCCTGATCGGTACATCATTTGCCAGTGGTCTTCGATTCGCATGGGATCCTTTCCAATTAAGTTCTCCATCAGTTCTTCAACAGCCGCCTGCACGGTTTTCGCACGTCCTTCAATAACCGGTTCACCCCAACCGACAATTCCTTCATCTGTCTCAATCTTGAGAAAGAGCCATCGAGGCGGAACAATAAACGTTTCATAATGTGTGATCTTCATATGTATAGATATTCTTGTCTTCTCGCTATTTGAATCGCTTGAGAAAATTCTTTTGCTTTTCGAGTCAGCTTCTCGTAGTTTTCATCCTCAATCGCTTGACGATCCACAAGAGTACCTCCTACCCCTACTGCCACAGCACCATTCATAATAAATGCTCCGACATTCTCAATCGAAACTCCTCCCGTTGGCATCATCGGAATGTGCGCGAGCGGCCCTTGCACATTTTTAATATAGTCGATCCCTAAGGCGTCTGCTGGGAACACTTTTAAAATATCCGCTCCCGCCTGGTAGGCCTGTACCATTTCCGTAGGAGTCATGACGCCAGGGATCGAAATCTTCCCATAACGATTTGTCATTTCAATCGTTGCCTTATCAAAGGTAGGAGAGAAAATAAAGTCCGCTCCTGCATCTATCGCTTTTTTGGCTGTTTCTGCGTCCAGTACAGTACCGGCACCTACTAGTATTCTCTCACTATATGAAGCTTTTAATTCTTCAATCATGTCAAACGCTCCAGGAGTATCGATGGTTATTTCTAACGCCCCTACTCCTCCGTTGATAAGAGCTTCTGCGATGAAATGAACTTGTTCTTTTTTCGGGCGGCGAATCACCGCCACTAATCCTGATTCCATCAGTTTGTTCATATTCTTTCGTTTATCCATTGCCGCTCCCCCATCTTCTTAACGATTTACATCTCTGACAGCCTCATCTGTTTTCATGAATGACTCGATTTCTTCACTCGTTGGCAAACCTTCCACATCACCGTTCACACAGACGACCATCGCTCCGATTGCGTTCGCTCTTGTCACATTTTCTTCTAACGGAAGATTCTTCAGCAATCCACTGATGATTCCTGCCGCAAATCCATCGCCTGCACCTACTGGATCTACAACATTCTGAACGTGGAACCCATTCACATACCCTTTCTCCTTGTCACGATGATAATACGCTCCTCTACTGCCAAGCTTGATGATCACAGTCTTGTCCGTATCACCGATGATCGCTTCACTACACTCTTCAGGAGATTCTTTACCTGCAAAAAATTCTGGTGCGTCGAGACCAGGAATCACCAGTTCAGCATAGTCAATCCTATCCCAGAACGTTTTTCTGTGCTTTCTCCATTTCCCAGAGCTTTAAACGCAAGTTCTGGAGCGGAAGACAGGATTCTGAACCCGTTTCGCTTGGCGATGTCCATTGCCTCAAACACTGCTTCTCTACATGACTCACTTAATGCCGGGGTAATACCGGTGACATGTAGAATCTTCGCATTCGCAATATACTCTCGATTGATCTCCTCGGGAGTTATTAGACTGGCAGCTGAGTCTTTACGATAATAGTAGACATGTACATTTTCAGGAGAACGTTTTTCTTTAAAAAACACCCCAGTCGGTGCCTCCTCTGAATATAGGCAAGCGGACACATCCACCCCCTCGCCGCGAATGCATTTGAGTATATAGTTACCAAATAGATCTTTACCAAGTTTACTGAACCACCCTACTGAATGTCCCAACCGCTGCAAACCTATGGCAACGTTTGATTCTGCTCCTCCAATTTGTTTCTCAAATTCGTGAACATACTCAAGAGGGAGCATGTCATTGGGCTGAAAAAGGACCATTGTCTCCCCGAAGGTCACAACCTCTCGTCCCTTCATCTCGCACCCCTCCTTTTCATCAACCACCAAAGCTCAATAAGAATAATGAAATCTGTGGTATAAACGTAATCATTAATAACGTAATGACCATTGCCACAAAGAACGGCAGAATGGCTTTAGACAATTGTTCGATGGAAACCCCTGAGATTCCTGACCCTACAAACAAATTAACCCCAAGAGGAGGAGTAATGAATCCTATCGCCAGATTCACAACCATGATAATTCCGAAATGAATGGGATCGATACCGATTTGAACAGCAATCGGAAGTAAAATGGGCGTCAAAATAATGATTGCAGCCAGTGTATCCATGAAACAACCAACGATTAGCAGTAATACAGTAATAAGTAACATGATGACGATTTTATTATCTGAAAGAGATAACATCGCTTCTGCAACTTGATTCGGAATTTGCTCGATTGTCAGCAGTCTTCCAAATGCCGTTGCCGTACCTACGATAATTAAAACCGTTGCCGTTGTTAACGCTGAATCCACCAGTATTTTTGGGAGATCCCTGACCTTTAATTCCTTATAGAACACTAG
Organism: uncultured Bacillaceae bacterium; assembly: GCA_963787015.1. Lineage (GTDB taxonomy): Bacteria > Bacillota > Bacilli > Bacillales > Bacillaceae_B > Rossellomorea. The sequence continues at coordinate 115,257 of CAWBBM010000038.1, read as the reverse complement.
ACTCGCGATTAACCCGTAAACTACGGCGATAACAGCTGCCTCTGTAGGCGTGAATATCCCTCCGTAAATTCCGCCTAATATGATTACCGGTATGAGCAACGCCCATTTCGCATTCCAGAACGCTGTACCCACATCTGTCCACGTCGGCTTTTCTGATAAGCCTTTATAACCTTTCTTTCGGTAATAAATATATGTCCATACCATTAAACCAATCCCTACTAAAACACCTGGTACAATTCCAGCAATGAACATATCTCCAATTGATACACTTCCAACTACTCCGTAAATAACCATAGGAATACTTGGTGGGATAATAACCCCTATTGAACCGGCTGCCGCGACGACAAGCCTTGGCGAAATTCTTGTCATACCCTTGCTTCACCATTGCAGGAATCATAATTCCCCCAATCGCAGCCACTGTTGCAGCACCAGAACCTGAGATCGCTGCAAAGAACATGCATGTCACAATTGTCGCGATGGCAAATCCACCCGTCTTGTTCCCCACAAGTGTATTGGCAACTTTGAAGATGCGGTCAGATATCCCACCCTTCCCCATAATTTCACCAGCCAGGATGAAAAATGGAACGGCCATGATAGGGAATGAATCAACAGCTGTAAGAAGCTCTTTAAAGACCAACTGTAATGGAAGAGAATCTGAGTACATGATCGTGACGATCGTAGATAACCCTAGAGAGATACCGATTGGAACTCTCAATAATAAAAATAGAGCAAAACTACCGAAAAACACCACTGAAGTCATTGGTGGAACCGCCTAATTCAAACAAATAATAGTTTTTTATTTTAGGCATATAAGACAATCAGAGACGACCCACGTCAGATCCTTCTTCAAGATCCCCTCGTCCCCTAAGTGTTTTAAATTGAAGAATAAGATTTTGAATGATTCGTATCCCAGCCAGACCCATTCCAATAGGAGCGGATAAATAGACGATACCCATAGGGATATGAAGAGCTGGAGACTTTTGTCCGAAGTTAAGCAGCTTGGTTGCGATATCAAGTCCATATTGGACAACCACAATGCAAAACACTAGGAAAATCAGATTCGCCACAATACTAAATAAGATCCGTGCTTTTCCTTTTAGAAGTAAAAGTATCACGTCTACCTTAATATGCCTTTGCTTCTTCACTCCATAGCTGATACCAATGTATACAAGCCAAATAAAACAATAGCGTCCCAATTCCTCTGACCATGATAAGGAATGATCAAACATCCGCATGATCACTTGTAAAAATATAACCCCTACCATGACAGAAAAAATGAGGGTGAGAAAGAACTCTTCTATATGTTCATCCAGCCATTTCACTACTTTCATTTGAATCTCCTCTTCCTGCTTCTAAATATGTTAGTCAAGAAAGGGACGAGTACATGAAGAATCAATCTTCTTACATAACCCGTTCCCTTCCTACTACTTCCTTACTATATTTTTCTAAAAAAAGAGGACTTTGAGAACCTTCTCCCCAAAGCCTATTTCAATTGTGCAGTTGCTCTTTGGATGCCAGTTAGCTACACCATCATATACTTCATTTTCAAGATCCTTACCAATTTCATCTGCATATTTATCAATTACCGGTTGAACAAGTTTTTTCATCTTCGCATGCTCTTCATCAGAAATTTCTGTATAAGTCACGCCTTCTTTTTGAAGATCAGCTAAATATTTATCATTTGCTTCACGGTTTAAGTCACGCTCATATTGACCGGCTTCAACCGCTGCATCCTTCACGATTTTCTGTTGATCTTCTGTTAGTCCGTCAAAGAATTCTTTACCCATTAAGAATACAAACGGGCTGTATACATGATTTGAATTCGACACATAATCCTGGACCTCATAGAATTTTTGTAGATAAATCGTAGCATAAGGATTTTCTTGACCGTCAACCGTACCTTGTTGCATAGCTGTAAATAATTCTGTGAACGCCATTGGAGTAGGGTTCGCTCCTAATGCACGGAATGCTTCTAGATGAAGGTCATTTTCCATTGTACGTAATTTCAGTCCCTTGAAATCTTCTACAGTTTTGATCTGCATGTTTACTGTTTGTTACATTACGGAAACCATTTTCCCAGTGAGCTAATCCTCCGAGATTTTGATCTTCAAGTTTATTCAAGAAGCTTTTGTCCAACTTCACCGTCAAGAACTTTATCAGCAACCTCTTCATTCGGGAATAAGAATGGGAAGTCATACACGCTAAATTCAGGAACAAAATTAGCTAAGAGGTGCTGTTGAAGGTATTGTTACCTCTTGAGAACCTAATTGAAGTGCTTCCGTCATCGTACGGTCATCACCAAGTTGCCCACTGTGGAACGTTTCCACTTCAATCGCACCATCTGTTTTTTCTTCAACGATTTCCTTGAATTTCAGTAATCCTTTGTATTGTGGATGTTGATCATTAAGTCCAATACCGGCACGAATTACTTTCGGTTTTCCATCATCCTTTTTTGAAGCGCTTTCATCCCCGCCCGACTTTTCTCCACCACATGCAGCCAGCGATACGACAAGTAATACAACTAATAATAATGATAATAACTTCTTCATGAATTTTCCCCCTTAAATGTCTATAAACCCCTTATTCTTTGACTCTAAGAAGAACCTATTGTGAAAATATTATGTATATTGAAAACGCTTCCTTAAGTCTTTTTTATTATATATCGAATTTTTTTCTTTTTCAATATATTGCGAAAAAAATTTTTATTATTTTTATTTTATGAAGAAAACTCATGCCATTTGGGTATGATTGCTTAAACGACTACTTCATCATAGTCTTCTAAGGAGCGTGCTAAGTTAATTGTAAAATAGTAACTTGATTTTATGAGATTTTGACAAAAGTGGAGGAAGTGTTACTCGATCATGAGTGATTTGGGGAATATCCCTTTATGGAAGGACCCACTATCATATGAATGGGGAAATAATTTCGATCAACCTGATAATGATTGCGTCGTTTGACGACTATTTAGTTATTAGGAAAGGGATTGGAGTTGGGTGGTGCGGTTGTTTTCGGTGTCGTTCGGCTACGTTTGTAAAAAAGTGAACATATTTAAATTTAATGAAGCACTATAACTTATTAAGTAGATTTATACGCAATTTTTGATAGAATTAATCACTTTTTTTCTTTAGATTGAGCAATTCATGGTAATTTTCATTGGAAATCTGTATTGGAAGAAGGAAATTTATAAAAAGGTTGCTATATTCATTGATTGAAACGGACAATTTTAAATTATTGCGTCGTTTTGTGAGCCTATTTGCGTCGTTTTAGAATTTATTGCGTCACTTTCAACCGTTTTTGCGTCAATTTTTCATTTTATGCGTCATTCCTAACGGTTTTTGCGTCGTTTTTTACTTTTATGCGTCACTCCCCCATCAGTAAAACCACACCTTCCCTAGCAAGATCTAATAAACCCAATATACATAAAAAAAGAGTAACCCCAACGGGCTACTCTTTTTCACATATTGCCTGGCGACGTCCTACTCTCACAGGGGGAGATCCCCCAACTACCATTGGCGCTGAAGAGCTTAACTTCCGTGTTCGGCATGGGAACGGGTGTGACCTCTTCGCCATAATCACCAGACGAATATTTAATTGAAGGATTGTTCCTTCAAAACTAGATAAAGAATTGATGTCAAGAAAGCCGAGTATCGACCAGTTGTTGCAATCTAGCTCCGGCGGCTAGAGACTCGAGGTCATTTCAGTTCAATCAGCTGAGGGTAAAAGGCACCCAATTCTGATTGCCCAGAAATGCTTGTCGTCTCTGTTCAAGCCGCCTCCGCTTTATCATGTGGTTAAGTCCTCGATCGATTAGTATCAGTCAACTCCACATGTCGCCATGCTTCCATCTCTGACCTATCTACCTAGTCATCTTCTAGGGATCTTACTCACTTACGTGATGGGAAATCTCATCTCGAGGGGGGCTTCATGCTTAGATGCTTTCAGCACTTATCCCTTCCGCACATAGCTACCCAGCGATGCCTTTGGCAAGACAACTGGTACACCAGCGGTGCGTCCATCCCGGTCCTCTCGTACTAAGGACAGCTCCTCTCAAATTTCCTGCGCCCACGACGGATAGGGACCGAACTGTCTCACGACGTTCTGAACCCAGCTCGCGTACCGCTTTAATGGGCGAACAGCCCAACCCTTGGGACCGACTACAGCCCCAGGATGCGATGAGCCGACATCGAGGTGCCAAACCTCCCCGTCGATGTGGACTCTTGGGGGAGATAAGCCTGTTATCCCCGGGGTAGCTTTTATCCGTTGAGCGATGGCCCTTCCATGCGGAACCACCGGATCACTAAGCCCGACTTTCGTCCCTGCTCGACTTGTAGGTCTCGCAGTCAAGCTCCCTTGTGCCTTTACACTCTGCGAATGATTTCCAACCATTCTGAGGGAACCTTTGGGCGCCTCCGTTACTCTTTAGGAGGCGACCGCCCCAGTCAAACTGCCCACCTGACACTGTCTCCCACCCCGATAAGGGGCGTGGGTTAGAATTTCAATACAGCCAGGGTAGTATCCCACCATTGCCTCCACCGAAGCTAGCGCTCCGGTTTCCAAGGCTCCTACCTATCCTGTACAAGCTGTACCAAAATTCAATATCAGGCTACAGTAAAGCTCCACGGGGTCTTTCCGTCCTGTCGCGGGTAACCTGCATCTTCACAGGTACTATAATTTCACCGAGTCTCTCGTTGAGACAGTGCCCAGATCGTTACGCCTTTCGTGCGGGTCGGAACTTACCCGACAAGGAATTTCGCTACCTTAGGACCGTTATAGTTACGGCCGCCGTTTACTGGGGCTTCGATTCGCACCTTCGCTTACGCTAAGCACTCCTCTTAACCTTCCAGCACCGGGCAGGCGTCAGCCCCTATACTTCGCCTTACGGCTTCGCAGAGACCTGTGTTTTTGCTAAACAGTCGCCTGGGCCTATTCACTGCGGCTCTCTCGGGCTTGCACCCTACCAGAGCACCCCTTCTCCCGAAGTTACGGGGTCATTTTGCCGAGTTCCTTAACGAGAGTTCTCTCGCTCACCTTAGGATTCTCTCCTCGCCTACCTGTGTCGGTTTGCGGTACGGGCACCTTTTTCCTCGCTAGAGGCTTTTCTTGGCAGTGTGGAATCAGGAACTTCGCTACTATAATTCGCTCGCTATCACAGCTCAGCCTTATAGGATGACGGGATTTGCCTCATCATCAGCCTAACTGCTTAGACGCACATATCCAGCAGTGCGCTTACCCTATCCTCCTGCGTCCCCCCATTGCT
>CAWBBM010000038.1:0-105000 GCA_963787015.1 uncultured Bacillaceae bacterium | reverse complement strand
GTTAATCTTTTCAAAAAAAATAAGCTATTTCCAGAATGAACGATTCATTGCTGAAAATAGCTTACTTCTTTATTTATTCTTCTGTATCATCATTTACATCTTCAGGAGTTGGTTGGTCTTCACCTGCAGGCTGTTCAATTCCCTCAACAGACTCTACCGGTTCTTCCGTTTCTTCGTCATCTTCTTTTTCAACTTTGGCTACGGTTGAAACAAATTCGCTTTCTTGAAGGCGAATCAGTTTCACTCCTTGAGTGTTACGGCCTGTTGTCGAAATATCGTTTACATCCATACGGATCAGGACACCATGTGCTGTGATGATCATTAGATCCTCTTCACCCGTAACGGCTTTAACAGAGACAAGCTCTCCATTACGCTCGGTTACATTACATGTTTTCAATCCTTTACCGCCACGTGTTTGAACTCGATATTCACTGGCAGGAGTACGTTTACCATATCCATTTACCGTGACAACAAGCACATCGCTCTTCTCTTCCAGGATTTCCATGCCGACAACGATGTCATCACCGCTAAGGTTAATTCCTTTTACTCCGGTAGCCGTTCTACCCATTGAACGGACATCTGTTTCAGGGAAGCGAATGAGCATTCCGTTTTTCGTTCCGATGATCATATTTTTTTCACCATCGGTCAGTTTGACGGAAATCAGCTCGTCATTTTCTCGCAGGTTGATGGCAATCAGACCGTTCGTACGGATATTGGCGAAATCTGAAACGGGTGTACGTTTAGAAATTCCTTGCTTTGTCGTGAAGAACAGGTACCAATCGTCCACAAATTCTTCTACGCGAATCATGGCGTTGATCCACTCGTCTTTCTCTACACCCAACAGGTTAATGATTGGAAGCCCTTTAGCTGTCCGACTGAACTCAGGAATTTCATATCCTTTCGCACGGTAGGCTTTACCTTTGTTTGTAAAGAATAGGATTGTATCGTGAGTTGATGTTGTCAGTAAGTTTTCAACAAAGTCTTCATCATTGGTACCCATCCCCTGGATTCCTCTTCCTCCACGCTTTTGACTACGGTAGGTAGAAACAGGGAGACGCTTGATGTATCCATTATGGGTAAGGGAAACGACAATGTTTTCTCTCGGTATTAAGTCTTCATCTTCAATATTCTCAATTCCACCCGCTACAATTTCTGATCTTCTTTCATCGTTGAAGCGCTCTTTAATTTCAATCAGCTCTTCGCGGATGATTTCAAGAACTTTTTCGTCATCTGCAAGGATCGCTTTCAATTCTGCAATCTGTTTCATCAGTTCTTGATATTCGTCCTCAATCTTTTCCCGCTCTAAGCCTGTTAAACGTTGAAGACGCATATCTAAGATCGCTTGTGCTTGTTTGTCAGAAAGGGAGAAGTTCTCCATTAGACCTTGTTTTGCAAGTTCTGTGGTTTGAGATCCACGAATAAGGGCAATGATTGCATCAATATTATCTAAAGCGATGCGCAAACCTTCTAATATATGAGCTCTTGCTTCAGCTTTACGTAACTCAAATTCTGTTCTGCGACGAATGACTACCCGTTGATGCTGCAGGTAGTGGTATAAACATTCTTTTAAGTTCAATACCTTTGGTTGACCATTCACAAGGGCCAGAAGGTTGATACCAAAGCTTGTTTGAAGTGCAGTTTGTTTATACAAATTATTCAGTAAGACGTTTGCATTTGCATCTTTTCTTACTTCAATGACGATACGCATCCCATTACGGTCCGATTCATCTCGTAAATCAGTAATGCCATCGATCTTCTTGTCCCGGACAAGATCCGCGATTTTCTCGATGAGTCTCGCTTTATTTACTTGATAAGGGATTTGATGAACGATAATCGTTTCTTTCCCGTTGCTTTTTTCTTCAATTTCCACACGGGCACGCATGGTAATCGAACCTTTTCCTGTTTCATAGGCACGACGAATCCCGCTTCTTCCTACAATTAAACCTGCAGTAGGAAAATCAGGTCCGTAGATGAATTCCATCAGCTCTTGAATCGTAATGTCAGGATCTTTACTTAACGCAAGAATTCCGTCAATGACCTCTCCAAGATTATGTGGTGGAATGTTTGTTGCCATCCCTACAGCAATCCCTGAAGAACCGTTTACTAACAGGTTAGGGAAACGGGCAGGTAATACTTCCGGCTCTCTCTCAGTACCGTCATAGTTATCTTTATAATCAATCGTATCTTTATTAATATCACGAATGAGTTCCATAGAGATCTTGGACATGCGCGCTTCTGTATAACGCATCGCAGCCGCTGCGTCTCCATCCACAGAACCGAAGTTACCATGACCGTCAACGAGCATATAGCGATAGTTGAAATCCTGTGCCATACGCACCATCGTGTCGTACACGGCAGAGTCACCATGAGGGTGATACTTACCGATTACTTCACCGACGATACGGGCTGATTTCTTATATGCCTTTTCAGCCGTCATACCCAAATCGTTCATCGCATATAAAATACGGCGATGTACAGGTTTCAGACCATCACGGGCATCTGGTAATGCACGGGAAACGATAACACTCATTGCATAATCCAGGAAAGATGAGCGCATTTCACTACTTATATTAATCTCTTTAACATTCGATCTTGGTGTTTCTGCCATAGTAAAAGGGACCTCCTTTTAAAGAAAGATTTATACCTTTCTCATTCTTTACCTTGTCCGCTATGTAAAAGACAGGATAGCACATGGTCTATCCTGTATTATTTTATCTTAGATATCTAAATTCTTAACATACGCTGCGTTTTCTTCAATGAAGTTACGTCTTGGCTCTACTTTGTCACCCATGAGGATATCAAAGGTTTCGTCAGCCTCGATTGCATCTTGAAGGCTTACTTGCAGTAATGTTCTTGTTTCAGGATCCATTGTCGTTTCCCACAGCTGTTCCGGATTCATTTCACCAAGACCTTTGTAACGCTGGATTCCAGGTTTAGGGGTTGGGGAAATCTCTCCAAGAATGCGGTCCAGTTCTTTATCATTGTAAGCATACTCGATTTTCTTCCCTTGTTGTACTTTATACAAAGGTGGTTGAGCGATGTAGATATAGCCAGCTTCAATGATATTTCTCATGTAGCGATAGAAGAACGTTAATAGTAGCGTACGGATATGGGCGCCATCGACGTCGGCATCGGTCATGATCACGATTTTATGGTATCTTGCTTTAGCTAGATTGAAGTCTTCTCCGATCCCTGTCCCGAGAGCCGTAATAATTGCACGAACCTCGTTATTTGAGAGGATCTTATCCAGGCGGGCCTTTTCTACGTTGATGATTTTACCACGTAAGGGAAGGATGGCTTGAAAGTGACGATCACGGCCTTGTTTAGCAGATCCGCCGGCTGAGTCACCCTCAACGACGTAAATCTCACTAATGCTTGGGTCTTTAGAAGAACAGTCTGCTAATTTACCAGGTAAGCTGGAGATTTCCAAGGCACTCTTACGACGGGTAAGCTCCCTTGCTTTTTTCGCAGCGAGTCGGGCACGTGCAGCCATTAGTCCTTTTTCGACTACTTTCCGTGCGACAACAGGATTTTCAAGTAAGAACGTTTCCAGATGCTCTGAGAAAAGCGAATCTGTAATTGTTCTTGCTTCCGAGTTCCCGAGTTTTGTCTTCGTTTGACCCTCGAACTGGGGATCAGGATGCTTAATCGAAATGATCGCTGTCAATCCTTCACGAACATCTTCTCCGGAAAGGTTCGCATCGCTTTCTTTAAACACGTTATTCTTTCTCGCATAGTCGTTAATGACTCTCGTTAAAGCCGTTTTAAATCCGGACTCATGGGTTCCTCCTTCATGAGTATGGATGTTATTGGCAAAAGAGTAAAGATTGCTTGCGAAACCATCGTTATATTGGATGGCGATTTCAATCGTAATCTCGTCTTTCTCGCCTTCAATGTAGATTGGTTCTTCATGGATTACTTCTTTCGAACGATTGAGATGTTCAACGTAGGACTTAATTCCACCTTCATAATGGTAGTCTCTTCGTTTTCCTTCTCCCCGCTTATCTTCAATGCTGATCTGGATTCCTCTGTTTAAGAAAGCCAGTTCACGGATACGGTTTGCAAGTATGTCATATTCGTATTCCGTTGTTTCAGTAAAGATTTCAGGATCTGGAGTGAAATGAATGATGGTTCCCGTTTTATCAGTTTCTCCGATCACCTTAAGGTCAAAGCTCGGGGCACCTTTTTCGAATTTTTGATAATAGATGTTTCCATCACGATGAACATGGACTTCAAGTTCTGTGGAAAGAGCATTAACAACCGATGCCCCTACCCCGTGAAGGCCTCCGGATACTTTATATCCACCGCCGCCGAACTTACCGCCAGCGTGAAGGACAGTCATGATTACCTCAACGGCAGGCCGTCCCATCTTCTCGTGAATACCGACAGGGATACCACGTCCATTATCTGTAACAGTAATACTGTTATCCTCTTCGATAATGACTTCGATTTCATTACAGTGACCGGCTAATGCTTCATCGATACTGTTATCAACGATTTCCCACACCAAGTGATGCAAGCCTCTTCCGCTTGTTGACCCAATATACATACCAGGTCTTTTCCTAACGGCCTCTAATCCTTCTAAAACCTGAATCTGATTTTCATCATAGGACTGACCTTCTTGCGCTTGTTTTTGTTCCATAGCCATACTGATTCACCTACACTTTCTAACCTACAGGGCTTTTTAATTTCTATAATAAATTCTCATAGTTTGAGTATTTCTTTGATCGCTTCTTTAACGTACTTGATGCCAATGGTGAAAGATACAACTCATTTGACGTGATTACAAGTGATTTATATGAACCCTTTGCAAGATTACAAAGGTTTTTATCCTTCGTTTTTAGGAAATGTTGAATTTCCTCTGAAAATTGAACGGTGTCTCGATCAATAATTGCGATGATTTCATCTGTACGTACCATGACATCTTCTCCAACATGTATGTACAAGGTAACACCTCATTTCAATCTTTTCATTGATCCGGCTTCCACTTCGAACGTAGTCGCCTCGTTTAAGGTTTTATGGTCAATACCATCCACATTGGTCGTGGTAACAAAGGTTTGAACTTTCCCCTGAATGGTATTAAGTAAGTGGGACTGACGATAATCATCTAGTTCAGACAACACGTCATCAAGAAGTAAGATGGGATATTCCTTAATTTCAGAATGAATCAGCTCGATTTCCGCAAGCTTCACAGAAAGGGCTGTCGTCCGTTGCTGCCCCTGTGATCCGAAAGTTTGAACATCTCGTCCATTCACAATAAATTGAAGATCGTCCCGATGCGGACCGACAAGGGTCACACCGCGGTCAATTTCCCGTTCGCGGATATCATCAAATTTCTGCTCATATATATCTACCATTTTTGACCATTCTTGATTATCTGATACATCCAGAGACGGTTTATATACGATTTCCAAGGTTTCGAGGTTCCTTGATATCCCTGAGTGGATCGGCTTCGCCCAACTTTCTAACAGCTGAACAAATTCAAACCGTTTCTTGGTGATCTTCACCGCCATCTCGATAAACTGTTCCGTCAAGACATCAAGCATCGTCTGGTCTTTTTGTTTTCTCGTTTGCAATTGTTTTAAATAATGGTTCCGTTGCTGTAATATTTTTTGATAAAGGCTGATATCATGTAAATAAACAGGTGATACCTGACCGATTTCCATATCAATAAAACGACGCCTTACTTGGGGACTCCCTTTAACTAAATGGAGATCCTCAGGCGCAAACATGACCACATTCATATTGCCAACATATTGGCTCAACTTGGACTGTTCCAGGTGATTACTCTTCGCTTTTTTCCCTTTTTTTGAAAGGATAAGCTCGAGTGGTAATGAACCATTATATTTCTGAATCCTACCTTTTATTTTAGCATATTCCTCGTCCCAACGGATTAAATCTTTATCATTTGAAGTCCTGTGAGACTTAGCCATGGCCAATACATAGATAGACTCCATAATATTCGTCTTTCCTTGAGCATTCTCCCCAAGAATGACGTTCACCTTATTTTCGAAAGTCACGTCGATCGATTCGTAATTTCGATAGTTCCTCAACTCTAACTGTTCAATGTACATGGAAATAACACCCTTTATTATTCTCCAGCAACCACAAAGACTCCTACTTCCGGAATTTCAATTGTGTCACCATTCCTGAGTTTTCTACCTCTTCTTTGGTCTTGTTCACCGTTTATGTACACTTCATATTCACTTAAGAACCATTTTGCCATGCCTCCGGACTGAATCACTTCAGCAAGCTTTAGAAATTGTCCCAATGTGATGATTTCTGTCTCTATGGTGATTTCTTTCGCCACTTCAATCCCTACTTTCCGTATAAAGTCTCTAATATCTTATTTTACTCTAAATGGAGTCAAGTCACAACTAACGAAAAATGGGCATGCATGTAGCGAAACATTTATCCCCTTGTGTGTGGGGATTTTCCATCTTCATGATCGAATATTTAATATAAAGACTCTTTTTATAAAATCAAAAAAGCCAACACCCGATCATTCAAGGTGCTGGCTTTTTTATTGATTAATATGTTCGAACTGGCAGAATCAATTGAAGAATCGAATCATCGTGAAGTGGCTTCAATACGAACGGTCTCATCGCACCGGTGAAGTTCACATAGATTTCGGTTCCTTCGATCGCTTTTAGCGCATCCATCATATACTTCGCGCTGAAGGAGATTTTCAGCTCTTCTCCTTCGATCGATTGACTTTGTACCTGCTCGATAACTTTCCCGATCTCAGGTGTGTTAGATGAAATTTCAATAACACCCTTATCGAGAGTGGAAAGTTTGACGACGTTGTTTCGTCCTTCCCTTGCAAGTAATGATGCACGATCGATTGCCTGTAAGAATTCTTTCGTGTTCAGGGTCAGTTCCGTTTTGGTATCTGAAGGAATCAATCGACTTGTATCAGGATAGTTCCCTTCTAACAATCGAGAGAAGAATAATAAATGCTTCGCCTTGAAAAGGACCTGGTTTTCAGTAATGACGATTTCAAGAGGCTCATCTGTATCATCAAGGATTTTATTTAATTCATTTAAGCTTTTTCCAGGGATGACAATATTGTATGAGGCATCGTGATTCGTTTCAATCGGTGCTTTTCTCATTGCCAATCTGTGACTGTCTGTTGCAATACAGCTTAATTCCCCGTTATCAATCTGACAGTTTACACCTGTCAAGATGGGGCGTGTTTCTGAGGTGGACACTGCGAATACGGTTTGTCTGATCATCGTTTTAAGAAGATCGGTTGATACTTTAATCCCGTTTCCTTCTTCAATTTGAGGGAGGTGAGGATACTCTTCAGGATCCAGACCGTTTAAATTGAATTCAGCTTGTCCGGAACGAATCACGGTTTGGAAATGATTTTGAACCTCGATTTCCACTGTATCTTTTGGCAGTTTCTTAACGATTTCACTGAAGAACTTGGCTTGAAGAACAATGCCTCCTGTATCCATGATCTCCACAATTTCTGAACCTTCTTCTTCATTCGGTATGAAGGATTCAATAGAAATATCAGAATCACTACCTGTTAAGGTAACGCCTTCTTCAGTAGCAATGATTTTGATTCCTGTCAGAATGGGAATCGTTGTTCTTGAGGTTACGGCTTTCATGACATCCTGGACGCTTTGAACAAGATGGTCCCTTTGAATAACAAATTTCATGACTTATTCCTCCAATTTGTACATAATTTTTTGGACTGAATCATATACTAATAATTTATTTAAAAAATAGTAATAGAAGTAGTAGGGCCTGTTGATATGTGGATAAGTGAGTAAATCGAACGTAAACACAGCCTATCCACATGTGGACAGACTGTGTATTAGTTTAGAGCAGTTATTCACATTATCCAGTTTGACTGTGTGTAAGATCAGTTCTTTAAAGACTCACGAATTTCCTTCAATTGTTGTTGAAGAAGTGAATCTGCCCCGAGTAATCTACTGATCTTTTCATGGGCGTGAATGACCGTCGTATGATCACGGCCGCCAAATTCTTCGCCGATCTTCGGAAGAGATGAGTCGGTCATTTCCCTTGATAGATACATGGCGATCTGCCTTGGGAATGCAATCGACTTTGTCCGCTTCTTCGCTTTAAAGTCTTCGAGCTTCACGTTAAAGTGCTCGCCAACGACACGCTGAATTTCCTGAATGGTGATCACCCTTGGTTTCGAGCTTGGGATGATATCTTTTAAGGCTTCTGCTGCTAAATCAGCATTAATATCTTTATTTATAAGTGAAGAGTACGCCACGACCCGAATCAAGGCGCCTTCTAATTCACGAATATTTGAATCGATTTGATTCGCTATATATAACATGGCTTCATTTGGGATATCTAATCCTTCAGCCTTTGCTTTCTTTCGAAGGATTGCAATCCTCGTTTCTAAATCTGGAGGCGTGATGTCAGTTATAAGGCCCCATTCAAAACGAGAGCGAAGTCTGTCTTCAAGTGTCGGAATTTCTTTCGGTGGCCGATCACTGGAAATGACAATCTGCTTGCTTTCTTCATGTAAGGTATTAAAAGTATGGAAAAATTCCTCTTGTGTTTGTTCTTTCCCTGCTAAAAATTGAATGTCATCAATTAATAAAACATCAACACTTCGATATTTATTGCGAAAATCTACTGCTTTATTGTCCCGGATAGAGTTAATGAATTCATTTGTGAATTTTTCAGAGGAAAGATAAACCACTTTAGCAGCCGGGTTATGCTCTAGAACATAATGACCTATGGCATGCATTAAGTGAGTCTTTCCCAATCCGACTCCACCATAAATAAATAAGGGATTATAGGCTTTAGCTGGCGCTTCCGCCACAGCTAAAGAAGCAGCATGGGCGAACCGGTTTCCCGAACCGATAACAAAGGTGTCGAATGTATATTTAGCGTTCAGCATATTTTGATTGATGTCCTGCTGATCGTCGTCTTTCATCGATTTCTTAGGTGGTATTTGAATATCAAACTCTTCTGGCTCTTGATTTTGGGGAATGATAAATTTCACGACTAATTCTTCGCCCGTGATATCATACAAAACCCCGGAGATTAGCTGAGAATAACGACCTTCTAACCAATCTCTTGCAAATTCATTTGGAGCAGTAATTACAAGGGTGTCCCCTTGAATGGAATGGGCCTTAGTGGATTTCAACCAAGTATCAAAGCTTGGCTTACTTATCTTTTTTTCGATATTTTCTAAGGCTTTGCTCCAAAGATCCCCGATATTCTCCAATCCTGATCCCTCCTTTTCTTAGTTTGTATAACCTCTGTACAACAGATACGTTCTATAATTTCCGTTAACTCTCGCGTTTTTTATAAAAATACAAAGTAGTGAATGTGGAAATATATATAATAAGGAAGGAAAATGGTTTTTCGACAATATCCACCACTTGTGGACAACGTTCTACACCCCCTCTTAATAAGTTACCCACATGATATCCACATTTTGTGGATAACCACATCTGTGAATAAAGTTATTAAGAGTGAAAACACAATAATCATATCAAAATATCCTTAGGGGTGCAATGCTTTTTAAATTTTATCCACAACCCCTGCCGCATGTGGAATGATTTTGTCCACAAGCTATGAACTTGTGAAAAACTTGTCAATATGTGTTGTGGATAATCCAAAACCGTGTCGAATACTATCCACAGGCAGGTTGAATAGAGAACGTGAAGAGGATTTGTAGAAGGAGATTGGTTAAAAGGAAATTGTTTATCCAGTGTGGCAATTTTTATCACAACGCTCTTTTCGCAAAGATTGTTGTTATCTAACTTATGGTCTGCTATGGCTCTGTCTATGAGTGAGCGCGATAGATGGTGATGGGAACGGCTTCGCTTTCCGGCGGACGAACGGCCAAGCCTCCTCAGCTTCGCTTCCGGGGTCTCGGCACGCCCGTTTTTCCGCAGGAGTCTACGCCGTTCCCCTCACCATCTAAAAGAGATATCGTGACAGAGCTTACTAGTGAGTCTAAAATAGACCACTGCAAACGTTTAAAAATGTTGTTTTCTATTCTTTTAAATAATTTTAGGAAATCAACCACCGCTCGCTACATTCAATAGCAACAAACTTTACGAAAAGAGCCTATCACAAAAGAAGAGATAGCAGTGCTGGATTGTAACGGAAGGTTCTTACTGTTTTAAATCAATTATTTGAGGAAAGAGGTTTTTTACAATAAAAGTTTAAGGTTCTTTTGCTTGATCATTCATACAGATTGGAAGAAAATTTGCGAGAGTCTGTGGGAAAACTCCGTATTAAATCCCATTCGAATCAAGCACTATGATTATTGAAGATAGCCAGACGCTGACAAATTACTGCGAAAATCATTTTTAAAAATCAGTAGGTAAGAGAAAGAGTCAAAAAGAAAAATAATATGAGTGTTGACTTTTTATGGGTACCATCTTTATAATAGTGAGGAATGTCTTTAACTTTTATAAAGATATCCTTCAGGGAGGTGTCATAGATGAAAAGAACGTTTCAACCAAATAATCGTAAAAGAAAAAAGAATCACGGTTTCCGTGCACGTATGAGCTCTAAAAACGGACGTAATGTTTTAGCTCGTCGTCGTAGCAAAGGAAGAAAAGTACTATCTGCCTAGACCACTGAACTGACTCAGTGGTCTTTTTTTTCCTTTAAAGCAAGGTAGAGGACGGCTCGTTCTGAATGTTTTTTAAAGAAGAAGAGATGTATCATTTCATATGAATGAGCCAATAATGTCCGATGGTACATTAAGACAAAAATGAAAATCAGGTGTGGTCCATGAAAAAAGATCAAAGAGTGAAAAAGAATAAAGAGTTTCAGGAAATATTCAAAAAAGGAACGTCCTTTGCGAACCGGCAATTCGTCTTGTATCTATTAAAGAAGGAAGAGCCCCAACCATTTCGCATCGGCATCTCTGTCAGTAAGAAGATCGGAAACGCTGTTTGCCGAAATCAAATCAAGCGTTATGTAAGGCAGGCTTTCTTAGAACTACAAGAAGAGGTACACGATCAGTACGATTATCTTATCATCGCCAGAAAACCGGCGGCCGAAATGAATTTCCATGAGGTGAAAGGGAGCCTCACTCATGTATTAAAAAGAGGAAAAGTATTGAAAAGGTCTTCTTATGGTAAATATGATAGGAAGAAGTCATAACATTTTATGAGAATGACAGGTTTCGTCATCACAAGCCTGGGAAAAGATGATACAATACGAGGGATTGTACTTTTAAAGTGCGGGAAACTCGTTTTACACTGGCTCTTTTCTGCCTGATTGTTGCTTTTCCACCTGTTTTCACAAGCATGGATACTAAATGAACAGCAATGATGATGAAAAGAGACTTATCATTTTACGTGAAACATATTAGTTGGGAGGAAAATAAGGGTGAAAAAGAGAATGATAGCCCTGGTGGGAATCATTGGGCTAATGGCTATTCTATCAGGTTGTACAGATTACAATAAGCCGATTACATCTGATAGTAGTGGAATATGGAATGAATATATTGTCTATCCTTTATCACAATTAATTACAATGGTTGCAGAGTTCATGGGTGGATCCTATGGTTTGGCGATTGTGATTGTTACATTGCTTATTCGTACGGCAATTCTGCCATTGATGATTAAACAAACGAAAAATTCAAAAGCTATGCAGGCATTACAACCTGAAATGAAAAAAATGCGTGAAAAATATAGTTCGAAAGATGCTCAAACACAACAAAAGCTTCAACAAGAAACGATGGCTTTATTCCAAAGTCACGGGGTAAATCCATTAGCGGGTTGTTTTCCATTAATCGTTCAAATGCCGATCTTGATTGGTTTCTATCATGCAATCGTCAGAACGCAGGAAATCAAAGCACATAACTTCTTATGGTTCGATCTCGGGCAACCGGATCCGTTTTATATCTTACCTTTAGTAGCAGGTTTAACAACGTTTATCCAACAAAAATTAATGATGGCTGGTACAGCGAATCAAAATCCGCAAATGGCGATGATGCTCTATATCATGCCGGTCATGATCATCATTTTTGCGATTAACTTCCCTGCAGCTCTATCCCTTTATTGGGTAGTCGGAAATCTATTTATGATTGCTCAGACATACTTCGTTAAAGGACCTGAGATCAAAGAAGCGCAAGCTGCTAAAGCTGATGGGAATTCGGGAGGAAAGAAAAAGTGAGAGAAGTAGAAGCAACTGGTCAAACGGTGGAAGAAGCCATTGAATCAGCCTTGTCTCAACTGAATATCACCAAAGATGAAGCAGAAATTGACGTCATTGATCAAGGTAAAAAAAAGTTTTTGGGTTTGTTTGGTGGAAAATCGGCAATCGTTCACGTGAAAAAAGCGATTGATCCGGTAAATGAAGCGAAAGATTTTCTTTTATCTGTGGCACGTGAAATGGGAGTGGAAGCGACCATTGATGTGAAAAGAGATGGTAGAGATGTTGAATTCAACATTTCTGGTGAAAAAATGGCTCTCTTAATTGGAAAACGGGGTCAAACGTTGAATGCTCTTCAACATTTGGCCCAGCTGATTGCTAACCGGGTGTCCGGTCAGTTCATCACCATTCTGTTAGATGCAGAGAACTATCGTGAAAGACGCAAGCAAACATTATCAACTCTTGCTGAACGTTTAGCTGAGAAGGCATCACGTACAAATCGTCCAGTTTCCTTGGAACCGATGCCATCCAATGAGCGAAAAGTGATTCATTCGGCGTTAGTCCATTCGAAAAATGTCGATACGCATTCAGAAGGTAGAGAACCAAATCGTTATATTGTCATCGCGCCAAAATAATGAAAGACGATTCCTTTCCGGGGGATCGTTTTTTTATTTGGTTTGGTACGGCGGTTGCATTGAGTGGCGCGAAATTTGTAAGATTTTGTAGAACGGAAGATTTATCGAATCGTAGGCAACAAATGGCATATGAATTTTTTTTCAAGGCAGATATCCATCCAGATCAAACTAAACTCCAGATTCAGTTCTCTCGTTTTTTAAAACCACCCTCGTCAAATGCCCCCTTGTGGATTCTTATTTTCACTGCGGTTTATTGTTATTCACATGTGGATAAGTTAAAATAGTAATGATGAAGTGTTATCTGTGTGGATAACATTATTTGGTGATGAATAGAAGGTTTCCTTTCTTTAGTATTAAATAGGATTATGATATTCTAATAATTTGGGGAAACTTTGCTTTCTACTATACGTTTTATATAAATAGATATCAGCTAGTAAGAGAGGTGAATAACATGGAGTTTGATACAATAGCGGCAATTTCCACTCCAATGGGAGAAGGAGCGATTGCGATCGTCCGATTAAGCGGGGATGAAGCCTTTGATATTGGTGATAAGGTCTTTAAGGGAATGAAGGGGATCTCAATGAAGGAATTTGCTTCCCATACCATTCATTATGGGAATATCATTGATCCAGACACCGATCAAGTGGTGGAAGAGGTCATGGTTTCTGTGATGAGGGGACCAAAGACGTTTACCCGTGAAGACATCATTGAGATTAACTGTCACGGTGGTCTCGTTTCAGTGAATAAAGTATTGCAGCTTGCATTGAAAAATGGTGCCAGACTTGCAGAACCAGGTGAATTCACGAAACGGGCTTTCCTGAACGGACGAATTGACCTATCCCAGGCAGAAGCGGTGATGGATTTGATCCGGGCGAAAACCGATCGTGCCATGAATGTGGCCCTTAATCAAATGGAAGGCCGACTTTCCAATTTGATTCGCAAGCTTCGACAGGAAATCCTTGAAACACTTGCTCATGTAGAAGTGAATATCGATTATCCTGAGTATGATGATGTGGAAGAAATGACGCATAACGTACTGCTGGAAAAATCCAAGCGTGTCCGGGATGAAATCGACCATTTGGTTCGAACGTCAGAACAGGGGAAAATTTTGCGGGAAGGCCTTTCAACGGTCATCATCGGCCGGCCAAATGTAGGGAAATCCTCCCTCTTAAATAGCCTTGTTCATGAAAATAAAGCAATCGTAACTGATATTCCCGGTACGACTCGCGATGTGATTGAGGAATATGTCAACGTACGAGGCGTACCGTTACGTCTGGTTGATACAGCGGGGATTCGTGAAACGGAAGATATCGTGGAACGGATCGGCGTCGAACGGTCGAGACAAGTGCTGAAAGAAGCGGATTTAATTTTACTCGTACTCAATAATGCGGATGAATTAACGCATGAGGATGAGCAATTGTTTGAAGCGGTGAAAGGGATGGACGTCATTGTCATCGTGAACAAAACGGACTTGCCGCAGAAAATTGATATAGATAAGGTAACGAAGCTTGCAAAACATCATCAGCTTGTGACCACCGCGCTATTGGAAGAACAGGGAATCGACGAACTGGAAGAAGCGATTTCATCTTTATTCTTCGCGGGGTCCATTGAAGCGGGGGATATGACGTATGTATCCAATAGTCGTCATATCGCTTTACTCAATCAAGCATCACTTGCGATCAATGAAGCGATCGACAGCGTAGAAATGGGAACACCGATTGATATCGCACAAATCGATTTGACCAGAACATGGGAGCTATTAGGTGAAATCATCGGAGATAGTGTTCATGAAAGTCTGATTGATCAACTGTTTTCTCAATTTTGCTTAGGAAAATAAATACTATTATAAGTTGGATCCTAATCTATAGGTTCTTTCAAGGAGGAAAATTCAAACCATGCAATATGACGCAGGGCAATATGATGTCATTGTCATTGGTGCTGGCCATGCAGGTGTGGAAGCGGGACTTGCTTCGGCACGAATGGGAGCTAAAACGTTAATGGTCACCATTAACTTAGATATGGTAGCCTTTATGCCGTGTAATCCATCTGTTGGTGGTCCGGCAAAAGGAATCGTTGTAAGAGAGATTGACGCTCTCGGCGGAGAGATGGGTCGTAATATAGATAAAACACATATTCAAATGAGAATGTTGAATACAGGGAAAGGTCCTGCTGTACGTGCGTTACGGGCACAGGCGGATAAATTCCTTTATCAGCATGAAATGAAGCGTACCATCGAAAATGAACCAAACATGACCTTGCTTCAAGGGATGGTAGAGGAACTGATCGTCGAGGATGATGAATGTAAGGGTGTTGTCACGATGACCGGTGCTCGGTATCATGCGAAAACCGTGGTTATTACAACGGGTACTTTCCTACGTGGTGAAATCATTTTAGGAGACCTGAAATATTCAAGCGGTCCCAATAATCAACAGCCATCCATCAGATTATCTGATCATTTACATGAACTGGGCTTTGATACGGTTCGATTTAAAACAGGGACGCCACCTCGTGTGAATAGTTCGACCATTGATTATTCGAAAACAGAAATTCAACCGGGTGATGATGTTCCACGTGCATTCAGTTATGAAACGACCAAATATATCACAGATCAACTTCCATGCTGGCTGACGTATACGAATGAACTGACTCATCAATTAATCGATGACAATCTTCATCGGTCACCGATGTATTCTGGGATGATCAAAGGAACTGGACCACGTTATTGTCCTTCTATCGAGGATAAGGTCGTCCGCTTCCACGACAAACCTCGTCATCAGATCTTCTTGGAGCCTGAAGGTAGAAACACTCAGGAAGTGTATGTGCAAGGGTTATCAACGAGTCTGCCTGAAGATGTGCAGCAAAAAATCCTTCAGACCATCCCGGGACTTGAAAAAGTACAGATGATGCGCGCCGGGTATGCCATTGAGTATGATTCCATCGTTCCGACTCAATTATGGCCAACCCTTGAAACGAAAAAAATTAAAAACTTGTATACAGCGGGACAAATCAACGGAACATCCGGTTATGAAGAAGCGGCAGGACAAGGGTTAATGGCAGGGATTAACGCTGCGTGCCGTTCGTTAGATAAAGATGAGGTTATCTTAAGCCGATCTGATGCATATATCGGTGTTCTGATTGATGATCTTGTGACGAAAGGGACGAACGAACCATATCGTCTTCTGACTTCCCGTGCTGAATACCGCCTGTTGCTGCGCCATGACAATGCAGATCTTCGATTGACGGATACTGGTCATAAGATCGGACTGATTTCCGATGAGAGATTCGAGCGGTTTACGGCCAAGAAAGAAGCGATTTCCACCGAGAAGAAGCGTCTTGAAGGAACCCGTATCAAGCCTACGGAAGAAACACAAGCCGTCATCCGCGAGGCCGGTGGAAGTGAGCTGAAAGACGGTATTCTAGCAGCAGATCTTCTGAAGCGACCTGAGATGAATTATAGTCATATTAAATCACTCGTCCCAAGTGAAACAGAACTTGATCCCGACGTAGAGGAGCAGGTTGAAATCCAAGTGAAATATGAAGGCTATATTGAAAAGTCTCTTCAGCAGGTCGATAAAATGAAGAAGATGGAAAATAAGCGAATTCCTGAAAACATTGATTATAGCGCGATCAGCGGCATAGCATCTGAAGCAAGACAGAAATTAATCGAGGTCCAACCTCTTTCTATTGCACAGGCTTCTCGAATTGCAGGAGTGAATCCTGCAGACATCTCTATTTTACTTGTCTATATCGAGCAAGGGAAAATTGCAAAAGTATCAAGTGATCATTAGAGGTAAAGGAAGGATAATTTCATGAATATAAACGAGTTCCAATCCATGCTTGAGGAGAAGGGGATTTCCCTTTCTTCCGGGCAATTAGATCAGTTTGAACGTTATTATGAATTGCTGGTTGAATGGAATGAAAAAATGAACCTGACGGCCATTACGGACAAGGAAGATGTGTATTTAAAGCATTTTTATGATTCGATCAGTGCAGCCTTCTATGTTGATTTTACGCAAGTTCAATCCCTATGTGATGTCGGAGCAGGAGCAGGTTTTCCGAGTATTCCTCTTAAGATATGCTTCCCGCACTTACATATCTCAATCGTAGATTCTTTAAACAAACGCATTACGTTCCTAAATCATTTATCTGATGAATTAGGCCTCAAAAACACGAATTTCTATCATGATCGTGCCGAGACATTTGGAAAAAATAAGGCTCATCGTGAAAAATATGATATGGTTACAGCAAGAGCTGTTGCAAGAATGTCTGTATTATGTGAATTATGCCTGCCCCTTGTGAAAAAGGGCGGATACTTTGTAGCCATGAAGGCGTCGAACGTAAATGAAGAGCTGACAAACGCGAAAAAAGCCATCGGAATGCTGGGTGGACAAACAGATAAGATGTATTCTTTCGTTCTTCCTGAAGAGGAAAGCGAACGGAATATCGTGAAAATCAATAAAGTGAAAGAAACGCCTAACAAGTATCCCAGAAAACCTGGGACACCCAATAAATTACCATTAGAATAGTATGAAGAGCCCTCCTGCTTTTTAGGTTTCCATCAACGGTTCGATCAGCAGGCAGGAACTTGTCATATTTTAGAGAATATTAATAAAGGGAGTTTCTTAAAGGTGGTGTAGGAAGATGAAGCATCCTTTCTCTCGTTTTTTTGGCCTAGGTGAAAAGGAGCAAGATGTTGAATCTGAAGAGTCAAATGTAAATGTAGTGGAAGAAGATCGAGATGAAGTGAGGAAGATTCCGGTCTCACAAATCATTCCTAATCGATTTCAACCAAGAACTGTGTTTAATGATGAAAAGATAGAAGAGTTATCAAGAACGATTCATACTCATGGTATTATTCAACCGATCGTGGTGAGACAATACGATGATGATCAGTTTGAAATCATTGCAGGAGAACGCCGTTACAGAGCTGTTCAAAAGCTTGGCTGGGAAACCGTTCCGGCAATTGTAAAGAATCTCAATGATACAGAGACAGCTTCTGTCGCATTAATTGAGAACTTACAAAGAGAAGAACTCTCTCCTATAGAAGAAGCAATCGCATATGGAAAACTGTTGGAATTACATGATCTAACTCAAGAAGCCCTTGCTCAACGCTTAGGAAAAGGACAATCGACTGTGGCGAACAAGCTTCGTCTCCTAAAGCTTCCAGAAGAAATTCAATCAGCCTTATTAGATAAACTGATCACAGAACGTCACGCCAGGGCTTTGATTCCACTGAAGAATTCGGAGAAACAGATTCAGCTTCTTCAAGAAATCATTGAAAAGAGCTTAAATGTCAAACAAACCGAAGACCGTGTTGTGAAAATGCAAGAAGGAACAACTCAGAAGCCAAAGCCTAAACGTAAAGCATTCAGCAAGGATATGAGAATTGCAGTGAATACCATTCGACAATCCTTATCCATGGTCTCAGATAGTGGAATCAATCTGGACTCTGAAGAAGAAGAGCACGAGGAATTCTATCAATTCACCATTCGTATCCCTAAAAAAAAATAGATTCGTAGACTAAAAGTGAGAAACATATTGGAATGGTTTCTCACTTTTTTTGCTATGAACATATCGTTCCTTGAGGAATGAACCATTGGTCATTTCCTATTTATGGGGATATCGCTCTTTTTTGAAAAATTGACAGACAATTTTTCTGGAATTTTGATAGAATAGAAGAATACTGTGAAAAAATATAGTCAATTATAGGAAGTCAAAAGGTAGGTGACAACCTTGGGCAGAATAGTAGCCGTAACTAACCAAAAAGGCGGAGTGGGAAAGACCACGACATCCGTGAATTTGGGGGCTTGTTTAGCTTATATAGGGGAAAAAGTTTTACTGGTAGATATCGATCCTCAAGGAAACGCAACGAGTGGTGTAGGTGTGGAAAAAGGGGATGTCCAACAATGCATATACGATGTATTAGTGGATGATGTAGACGTAAGGGAAACGATTAAACAATCGAAAGTAGAGAATCTGTCGGTTATACCTGCGACCATTTCATTGGCCGGTGCAGAAATCGAATTGGTCCCGACCATATCCCGGGAAGTGCGTCTGAAAAAAGCGTTGGAAAAGGTAAAAGATGAATTCGATTATATTATTATTGATTGTCCTCCTTCATTAGGACTACTGACCATCAATGCGTTAACAGCTTCGGATGCTGTCGTGATTCCTGTCCAGTGTGAATATTACGCTCTTGAAGGATTAAGTCAGCTACTTAGCACAGTCCGTTTAGTACAGAAACATCTGAATCATGATCTGATGATCGATGGTGTGTTGTTGACGATGCTTGATGCTAGAACCAATCTTGGAATCCAAGTCATTGAAGAGGTTAAAAAATATTTTCAAGATAAAGTATATCGCACGATTATTCCACGTAATGTTCGTTTAAGTGAAGCACCCAGTCATGGTGAACCGATTATTATCTATGATGCTAAATCCAGGGGAGCGGAAGTTTATTTAGAACTAGCAAAGGAAGTGGTGGCGAATGGCTAAGGGGTTAGGAAAGGGCATTAATGCTCTCTTTACCAATATCCAAACAACTCAAAATGAAGAGTCGGTTCAAGAAGTGAGCTTGAAAGAGATACGACCGAATCCATACCAGCCACGTAAAATTTTCGAGCCACAAGCGATTGAAGAGTTAAAAGAATCGATTCTAGAACATGGAATCCTTCAACCAATCATCGTTCGTAAATCGATAAAAGGATATGAGATTGTTGTAGGGGAACGACGTTATCGAGCAGCAAAAGCGGCCAAATTAGAAGCGGTTCCCGTCGTGATCCGGGAATTGAATGAGCAACAAATGATGGAGCTTGCCGTTTTAGAAAACCTTCAACGGGAAGATCTCACACCGATTGAAGAAGGCGCTGCTTATCAAATGCTGATGGATAAGCTAAAGCTCACCCAAGAGGAGTTAGCGAAGAGATTAGGAAAGAGCAGACCTCATATCGCCAACCATATTCGCTTACTTTCCCTTCCTGCACCCGTTCAGGAACTGATTTCGGAAGGTAAGCTATCGATGGGACACGGACGTGCACTCCTGGGATTGAAAAACAAAAAGAGTCTGTCACAAGTCGTCAATCGTATCCTGAAAGAGTCATTAAACGTCCGCCAACTTGAAAAAATCATTCAAGAACTGAATGAAAATGTTCCACGTGAAACAAAAAAGACAGAACGAAAAGATGTCTTTATTCAGGAACAGGAATCGCTTCTGCGCGATCGCTTTGGGACAACGGTCACCATTAAGCAATCAAAGAAAAAAGGGAAAATCGAGCTGGAATTCTTCTCAAAGGAAGACTTGGACCGCATTTTAGAGTTGCTTCAGTAAGTCGAGAAAGAAGACTCGTTTTCAAAAGGACTGATTTTAAAGGGATGAGAAGTCTATACCCTTTCGGAGTCAGTCCTCTTCCTTTTTTCATTATGAAGATAGTGAACAAATAATAGAGAACATCAAAAGAAAGATAAGGGGAACGTCATGGTACTTTTCGGAACGCTCGTTAATGGAGTCTGTATTATTATTGGAACACTCATAGGCAAGCTTCTTCACCGTATCCCTGAAGATATGAAGGGAACCGTCATGAAGGCGATTGGTTTAGCGGTGATCGTTCTTGGCCTACAGATGGGGTTCAAAAGTGAAAACTTCCTCATTGTCATCATTAGCTTGGCCCTTGGCGCGGCTTGGGGAGAGTGGATGAATCTTGAGGACAAGTTGAACTCATTGGGGGCTTGGCTTGAAAAGAAGCTGGGCAGTAAAAAAGAAACGTCCATTTCCCAAGGGTTTGTAACGGCTACTCTTATTTTTGTGATTGGAGCAATGGCCGTTATTGGTGCGTTGGATAGTGGAATCCGGGGAGATCATGATGTTTTATTGACCAAGTCCATCATTGATGGATTCACCTCCCTGATTCTAACGACAACCTTAGGCATCGGCGTTATCTTCTCAGCAATACCTGTCGTCCTTTATGAAGGATTCATTGCCTTATTCGCTACCCAGATTCATCAATGGGTGCCAAAGGACCTGATGGACGCCTACATAGTGGAGATGACTTCAACAGGCGGGATCATGATTTTTGCGATTGGACTCAATCTCCTCGGTGTAACGAAAATAAGAGTCGCTAATTTACTTCCCGGCATCATCGTGGTGGGAATGGTCGTCGGAATCATACACGCATACCAGATTTACATGTGAAAAATGGGAATAAAGAAGGGAGATGACACGACCGTCATCTCCCTTCTTTATTGCTGTAATTCTTCCCGCCATTTTTCGATGCTAACGGCATTTCGATGTTCTACCGAATCGCCTGCAAGCATAATGGCTTCAGCAATCGTCTTAGCCATTTTCATCACAAGGTTTAAACGAGTATTTTGCAGAACAAAGAATTCCATAAACCCACTGACATTCACGATTCCTGTCAGATGAATCTCACCGACCTCAGGTAACTCTTTATTTACTCCGGCACCTGGCTTTAGCGGACCATCGCATAACTGGATGGCACCAACGCTTTTTAATCGTCCGAGACAAGCATCCACACCGATGATAAAAGGATTGATATGTTTAGAGGCTATTTGACTGAGCTTTTCCTCAAGATTGACAGCGTGGATCGGTTCATCCAATGTCCCGTATACGTGAAAGGGTTTAATGTCCCGTTCCTCTAGTAAGCTCCCAACCAAAGGACCTAATGAATCTCCTGTTGAGCGGTCTGTACCGATACATACAAACACAATGGGTCTTGTACGATAGTAAGTCGGAAGCATCGACGACAATTGAAAGGAAAGATCCTGTGCCGCACGCTCTTCCTGGTAAAGAATTCTATAGGGTTCAGGTCTCCGTTCGAATAGTCCTTTTTTCAGATTCATTGCTTCCACTCCTTTTGAAGGCTGATCGGGACTGACCGAGCTGTCTCCGCTTTTCTTATTATTCAGTATACGGACGCTTTCTTTTTTTCATACATAATATGTCCGGTTTTTTCATAAAATAAAAATTTTCTAGAAACTCTTTTAATATGAGGTTATATCTACACAAGTTGAGGGAAAGTTGATAAAATAAGGAATACTTCTTATTGAATGATAAGTGGAGGTTCGGTAAATGAGTGCGAAAGATACCAAAGCTACTGTAGATGACACAATTGAAAATATCAAAAATAGTACAGCAGCAAAAAAACTTATAGATAATGACATGTGGATTGCCTTGGGGACAGGTGCTTTGAAGATTATTGCCATTATGATAATTACCTATATCGCCCTAAGGGTAGGTAGGTCAGCGATCCGAAACGTATTCAAGGTCCGATCACGATCCCCTCTCAAGTTTACGGAACGCAGGGAAACCACATTATCCAAACTATTAGAGAATGTCTTGACCTATGTGATCTATTTCATCAGTTTAATGACGATTTTGTCGACTCTTGATATTGATGTGAAGGGACTCATCGCTGGTGCCGGAATTGTCGGGCTTGCCGTCGGTTTTGGTGCACAGAATCTGGTTCGTGATATCATTACCGGTTTCTTCATTATTTTCGAGGATCAATTTTCAGTAGGTGACTATGTTCGAATCGGTTCAGCTGAAGGAACGGTGGAAGAAATCGGTCTGCGTACGACAAAGATTAAAAGCTGGACCGGGGAACTGCATATCTTCCCGAATGGTAATATCACCGAGGTAACCAATTTCTCAGTACACAATAGTATTGCCGTCGTAGATGTCAGTATTGCATACGAAGAGAATATAGAGGAAGCAGAGAAAGTGATGCAGGAACTGCTCCTTGCACTGCCACAGAAATACGAGGATCTTGTGAATCCACCTGAGCTGTTGGGAGTACAAACGCTTGGAGCTTCAGATGTGGTTGTCCGGATCATAGCTGAAACGGTTCCGATGAGACATTGGTATATTGCACGGATGCTAAGAAAAGAGGTTAAACTATGCTTGGATGAACATGGTATTGAGATTCCATTCCCTCGTATGGTGATGTATTCACGTAAGGATGAAGAAGAGATTCACCAGCGTGAAGAAAAGCAAAGAAGACTTGATAGCGAATAAGGAGGAATAGATTTGGAGCCTAAGACATTCACTCTTAATGACATAGTAGAAATGAAAAAGCCTCATCCATGTGGTACGAATCGCTGGAAAGTAATCCGCATGGGAATGGATATTCGCATTAAGTGTGTAGGATGCGGTCACAGTGTCATGATCCCAAGAAAAGACTTTGCGAAAAAAATGAAAAAAGTCATTAGCAGTGGTGAAGAAGAATAAGTATTCTTTTTTTACCCATAATTCTTTTGACCTAATCAAGCTTTTATTCAATTTATCGGGATAAAGAGCATCCAGTCGTTTTCATTCGAGTGGCTGCTCTTTTTTTTCATTCATTATGAAGCTTACTTATCCCTTTATCCTTGAAGGAATAAGTAAGCTTCACTTGTCTTTTCCCTCTATTATCTCTATAATTGTGAAAGGTTCGACCGTTTACTTATTTTTCGATCTTATAGGATTTTTTAATAGATAAGAATATAGATGAGGAGTGACCCAAATGGCTTTAACAGCTGGTATTGTTGGATTACCTAACGTAGGAAAATCCACCCTATTTAACGCAATTACAAAAGCAGGTGCAGAATCTGCTAACTATCCTTTCTGTACAATCGATCCGAACGTAGGAATCGTAGAGGTTCCTGACCACCGTTTAGATAAATTAACAGAGCTTGTAGAACCGAAGAAGACGGTTCCAACAGCATTTGAATTCACAGACATTGCCGGAATTGTAAAAGGGGCGAGTAAAGGAGAAGGATTAGGAAATAAGTTCTTATCTCACATTCGTCAAGTGGATGCAATCTGCCAGGTAGTACGTTGTTTCGCAGATGATAACATCACACACGTTTCTGGTAAAGTTGATCCGATTGCAGATATCGAAGTCATCAACCTGGAATTGATCTTAGCCGATCTTGAGACAGTGGATAAGCGTCTTACGAGAGTTCAGAAAATGGCTAAGCAAAAAGACAAAGAGGCAGTAATTGAGCACGATATACTTGTGAAAATCAAGGAAGCATTAGAAGCAGAACAGCCAGCCCGTACAGTTGAGTTCTCCGATGAGCAAATGAAGCTTGTGAAACAACTTCACCTTCTGACCTCCAAGCCAGTATTATATGTGGCTAACGTAAGTGAAGATGAAATTGCGGATCCTTCTGACAACGAATATGTTCAGAAAGTACGGGAATTTGCGAAAGGCGATAATGCTGAAGTCATTGTTGTCTGTGCCAAGATCGAATCGGAAATCGCTGAGCTTGATGATGAAGAAAAGGCCATGTTCCTTCAAGAATTAGGAATTGAAGAGTCCGGTTTGGATCAGCTGATTCGTGCAACGTATTCTCTATTAGGACTCGCCACTTATTTCACAGCGGGTGTTCAAGAGGTTCGTGCCTGGACGTTCCGTGAAGGCATGAAAGCCCCTCAATGTGCCGGCGTCATTCATACTGACTTCGAAAGAGGATTCATCCGTGCCGAAACGGTTTCCTATGAAGACCTCGTAGCTGCCGAAACAATGGGTGCTGCACGTGAAGCAGGTAAAGTTCGTTTAGAAGGTAAAGAATATCTAGTTAAAGACGGAGATGTCATTCACTTCCGCTTTAATGTGTAAGTTTTGGGAAAAAGACTAGAGTTTCGATTCTAGTCTTTTTTTTACGTCATATTGCAATAATAGATAACCTATGCTATAATTTTATTTCGTGAGTAATGAACGCATTGCTCCTTGTTCTTTCATAAAGAAAGAACCGCATAGACCACGAGGAGGTGACATTCAGATGAGAAAGTACGAAGTTATGTACATTGTCCGCCCAAACATTGACGATGAGTCAAAGAAAGCAGTAGTTGAGCGTTTCGATAACGTTTTAACAACTAACGGCGCGGAAATCATCGAGTCAAAAGATTGGGGTAAACGTCGTTTAGCGTATGAAATCAACGATTTCCGTGATGGTTTCTATCAACTAGTTAAGATGAGCGCTACTTCTGATGCAGTTAACGAATTCGATCGTTTAGCTAAAATCAGCGATGATATTATCCGTCATATCGTTGTTAAAGAAGAAGAATAATCCGTACGGTTTTTAAAGATATACACTTCTATCACCTGTTTCTTTGAAACAGTAAACTAGAAGGAAGGGGTTGATTCTGATGATGAACCGAGTTGTATTAGTAGGGCGTTTAACCAAAGACCCTGAATTAAAATATACTCCAAGTGGAGTAGCTGTTGCTTCGTTTACACTGGCTGTCAATCGTAGTTTTACGAATCAATCAGGAGAACGGGAAGCAGATTTTATTAACTGTGTTGTATGGCGTCGCCCTGCAGAGAATGTAGCAAACTTTCTTAAAAAAGGCAGCTTAGCTGGCGTTGACGGTCGTATTCAAACACGTAATTTCGAAGGACAGGATGGACGTCGAGTGTTTATGACGGAAGTTGTAGCAGAAAGCGTTCAGTTCTTAGAACCGCGTAGTGCGAACCAAGGCGATCGTGGAGGAAGTCCGGGCTATTCGGGTGGAGGTCAACGCGACCAAAACAATCCTTATAGTCAGAATCAGAATCAACAACGCAATAACAATAATAACAACAACTATACACGTGTAGATGAGGATCCATTTGCAAATGACGGTCAGCCGATCGACATTTCCGATGATGATCTTCCATTCTAAACGAACGATAAGAAATCCAAAAAAGATAGGAGGCGAAACAAATGGCAGGAGGACGTAGAGGTGGACGTAGACGTCGTAAGGTGTGCTACTTCACAGCAAACGGAATTACACATATCGATTTCAAAGATGTAGAACTTCTTAAGAAATTCGTATCTGAACGTGGAAAGATTCTTCCACGTCGTGTAACTGGAACTAACGCTAAGTATCAACGTAAGTTGACTCGTGCGATCAAACGATCTCGTACAATGGCATTACTTCCATACGTTACTGGTGAGTAATAGTATCGATTATGAAAGCAGCAGAGACTCGTCTCTGCTGCTTTTTATTATGCCTTAATCCCCTATTTAATTCATTGGGATTTTCTATCTTGTATAAAGAAATGTAGAAAAATGTCGATGAATAAGTATATACATAGATGTATTTGTAGTAAAAGGGGGAATTCCGGTGAAAAAAGGCAGAAAGAACAAAGAGAACCAAAAGAAGGGTTTCATTTTATCATCGATTAGAATGAAGCTTATCGTCATCATTTCTATATTATTTGTGGTTTCCTTGGCTGTCATCATCTCCATCACAAGCTGGCAGACGAGAATGAAAACAGAGAATGAAGTTATTAGTCAAACTCAAGGAATTGTAGGGGAGCTCAATAATTCAGTACAACTATTCCTTGGACAGTACGAAAAGAGTATTGATCAGTATTCAATCTCAAACTCGTTGAAAAATTATGCGAAGTCACAATTGCAAACAGAAACCAGTGGTGATGATACTGAGGTATTTGCCACGATTCAGTCAGATTTTGATAATTATTTAAGTTTATATGAAGAAGCTACATCGATCTATTTTGCATCACCGAATAAGAAATTGAAGATTGTCCCATCAGTCTCTTTGCCAAGCGATTTTGATCCTACAAGCAGAGAGTGGTATAAAAATGCTGAGGAAGCGAGAGCTGGCGTCGTTTGGAGCGAGCCCTACGTGGATACGGCAACGGAAGAATACATCATAACGGCGTCAAGAGCGATTGTATCAGATAATAAAGTAGTAGGCGTCCTCGGTGTCGATATTAACCTGACTAAGCTTACTGACAGGATCTCAAAAATGGAAATCGGGTATAACGGTTATCCATTTTTAATCGGTCTTGATGGTACAGCAATCGTCCACCCAACTAAGCGTGGTGAGGATCTATCATCATTACCTTTCATCAACAAAATGCTTAAATCAGAAAAGAAATCCGACACTATTCGTTATGAACTGGAAGGCGATAAAAAATTATTAGTCTATAGTACGGTTCCGAAGACAAATTGGAAAGTGGGATCAGCGTATAATGTAGAGGATCTCATTCAATCATCGAAAGAAATTGAACGTTTACTCTTGATCACTGCTCTTATTACTCTGGTCGTCATGCTGATATTGGTCGTCATCGTTGCAAATATGATGACAAAACCAATCAAAGAGCTCCAAAAAACGGTAACCAATGTTTCATCAGGTGACTTATCGATTCAATCATCGATTAATACAAAGGACGAAACAGGGTTGTTGGCATCGGATTTAAACAAAATGATCATGAATATGAAAGATACGATAAAAGTCGTACAGAATTCGATTTATAATGTGCGGGAATCAGCTGAAGGACTAAGTGCTGTTTCGGAGGAAACGAATGCTTCAAGTGAAGAAATGGCAAGGGTCGTGTCTGAAATTGCGTCCGGGGCTTCACAGTCTGCAACTGATTCTGACCGTGCCCATCATCAAACCGAGCAATTAGGAACAAGAATTGATGGTGTATATGAAAAATCAAAAGAAATGTCTGAGCTTGCCGGAAAAGCGGATGCCATGAACCAATCCGGGTTAAATCAGGTGAAAGAATTAGAGCATGCCTACCATTCTTCCAGTGAATACATCTCATCTATGGAAAAAGTCATCTTCAGCTTGGAAGCGAAAGTGAAGACGATCGAATCTGTTATGGGTACGATTACAGAAATTTCGTCTCAAACGAACCTGCTTGCACTCAATGCGAGCATTGAAGCAGCCAGAGCCGGAGAGCATGGTAAAGGTTTCGCTGTCGTTGCGGAAGAGGTACGAAAACTTGCAGATCAATCCGTAAAGGCAACGGAAGAAGTAAAACGAACGATTGTGGAAATTCAACAGGGTTCTCATCAAGCTGTTGACGAAATGGTGAAGACGAAAGAAACGTTCGAGGTCCAAAATGAAGTCATTCAAAAAACAAATCATGTATTCGATCAAACTTCACACTTAATGAAGTCCATGCAACGTGAGATTGAGAATATGTATAAAGAAGTTGGACAAATCAATCTTGAGAAAGACGAAGTGGTCAATGTCATCCAACTGATGGCTGCAACAGCTGAACAAACAGCCGCTTCCTGCGAGGAAATGAGTGCCTCAACAGAGGAACAAGTAAGAGCTGTCCAATCGGTTACAGAAGCAGCTGAACGATTGACGGACTTAAGCCAAGAACTTCAATCATCTATCGAACGTTTCAATATTTCATAATACTCTTTTAGAAGGTGGTCCCGATACATTGCCATTCTTTCTCTATGAGGTATACTCCGTTTTACAGTGAGTGCATACTAAGTAGATAAAGAAGTGGTGGTGAAGGGGCCCCTTTTTTGTTTGCTTTTTTAGCTATTTGAGATGGGTTCGTGTGGTTTGTAAACAATAATGATTATTGGTATTCATAATTTGGAGCAATAATTGCCGATAGTGGCCCAATAAAGTTCAAATGTGGCCCAATCAAATCCAAAAGTGGCCCAATAAAGTTCAAAAGTGGCCCAATAGAGTGGGAGAGTCCCGCAACAGAGGAGTGAAAGTTCCGAAACAAAACCCATAAAGGCGCAAAAGCGGCTTTTCCAGCAGATGTTCATCTTATGCTTGTCGCCTCTACCCAAGCCGCCTTCGCTTTAGTGTGTGAGTCATTAAGATGAAATCTATCTTTAAAATTGATATGATAGTGCTATTGCATGTTTTTGAATTTATCGTAAGGAGCGTTTTAATTGAAAAATCCCCGTGTGTTAACGGAAGGTGCGCTGATGCTCGCCATTTTTACTGTTTTAATGTTATTGAGTTTATATGTTCCGCTTCTTGGATCGTTGGCATTTTTCGTATTGCCTCTTCCTTTTATCCTTTTTAGTTCTAAGTATTCGTTACCCAATTCTTTATACGTAGTCATCGGGTCTTTGGGGTTGTCATTCCTTTTTGGAGGTCTGATTGCGCTTCCTGTTGCATTTATGGTCGCTACGACCGGTGTGGTCATTGGATGGTGTGTGAAGGCGAAGGTAGATAAGATGAGACTCTTTATGGCATCTAGTCTGACGCTTCTCATCAATATTGTGATTGGTTATGTTTTTTCAATTTTGTTCTTCGGTGTTAATATAATAGAAGATAGCTTGGCGGAATCAAAGGCCACCTATTATTCTTTATTTGAAAAGATCGGGCAGGAGCCGGACAAGAAGCTTGTCGACAGTTTGGAAAGTTCCATTGAGCTCATCCATACACTGGTCCCAACGATGTTCGTAGGGATTGCTGTAACGCTCGCTCTCGTCTTTATCTTAATCAACTTCCCTATCATGAAGCGATTGGGAAGAGAGGTACCGGTCTTCAGGCCATTTAGAGAATGGATGCTTCCAAAGAGCATTCTTTGGTACTATTTAATAACCTTGGTGCTATCGATGATCTTGCAGCCGGAGAAAGGGACATACATTTATACAGCTCTACTTAATGTCCTGTATGTACTGCAAACATTAATGGCGGTTCAAGGCTTGTCTTTCCTCTATTTCTTTGCTCATCTAAAAGGATGGTCCAAAGGAATTTTGGTATTAATTACAATCATTTCGATTCCTCTTCTTTATCTCGTGCGAATTTTAGGTATAATTGACTTAGGATTTGATCTAAGACAACGCCTACAACGCAAGTCATAGAAATTTAAGATCCAGGAGCTGAAATCATGCCATCTTATTTTAATAAGCGAATGATCCGCTACCCATTGTACGGTCTTGCTATATTAACAGCTCTATTGTTAGTATCGGTTTCCTTTTACCAATGGATCATTTCGTTAATAGGGTTGATTGTCTTTGGAATCGTGTACTTTATCGCTTTCTATTTTGAGAGAAGGTCACACGAAGAAACAGAGGAATATATCTCCACCTTATCCTATCGTGTCAAGCGTGTAGGAGAAGAAGCATTAATGGAGATGCCCATTGGGATCATGCTGATCAATGATGAATATTACATAGAATGGACGAACCCTTTTCTAGCCTCTTGTTTCAATGAAGACACAGTCGTTGGAAGATCACTTTACGATGTGGCAGAATCTCTCGTTCCATTAATCAAGCAGGAAGTCGATTCGGAAATTGTGACGATTAATGAGAGAAAATATCATGTCGTATTGAAGCTCAAAGAAAAACTACTCTATTTCTTTGATGTCACCGAACAAAAAGAAATAGAAAAGCAATATCATGATGAACGCACGAATATTGGAATCATCTTTCTAGATAACTATGATGAATTGACGCAAGGAATGGATGACCAAACAAGAAGCAGTCTGAATAGCCTCGTGACGTCCATTCTGAATAAGTGGGCAAAAGAGTACGGAGTGTTCTTGAAGCGGGTATCTTCTGAGAGGTTCATTGCTGTCATCAATGAGAAAATCCTTCAAGTATTGGAGAAGGAAAAGTTCGGTATTCTGGATGATGTCCGGGATACGACTACAAAGCAGAATGTTCCCCTCACCTTGAGTATCGGTGTTGGAACAGGCGTTTCGTCCCTTCCTGAATTAGGGACCCTGGCTCAATCAAGCTTAGATCTTGCCTTAGGACGAGGCGGCGATCAGGTGGCCATTAAACAAACCAATGGTAAGGTTAAATTCTATGGTGGAAAAACCAATCCAATGGAAAAGCGTACACGAGTGCGTGCCAGAGTGATTTCCCATGCATTAAAGGAAATCATGATTGAAAGTGATAAGGTCATCATTATGGGACACAAACATCCCGATATGGATGCCATCGGAGCTGCAATCGGAATCCGGAAAGTGGCTCAAATGAATCAGCGTGAAGGATACGTTGTCTTAAACTTTAATGAAATTGATAATGGTGTAAAACGGTTATTGAAAGAAATCAAGGTGAATTCCGACCTTGATTCCCGCTTTATCACACCTGAAGAAGCACTTGAGATGGCGACAGAAGATACGCTTCTTGTCATAGTAGATACTCATAAGCCTTCCATGGTCATTGAAGAAAAGCTTTTAAACAAAATGGACAAGGTTGTCGTCATCGACCATCATCGCCGAGGCGAAGACTTTATTAAAAACCCATTGCTCGTCTATATGGAACCATATGCATCATCTACAGCGGAGCTTGTGACGGAGCTACTGGAATATCAACCGAAGCACGAGAAGATCACCATGCTTGAAGCCACTTCATTACTGGCAGGGATCATTGTCGATACGAAGAGCTTCACGCTACGTACAGGTTCGAGAACCTTTGATGCGGCCTCCTATTTAAGGGCACAAGGGGCTGATACAGTGTTAGTCCAAAAGTTTCTTAAAGAGGATGTTGAAACGTATATTAAGCGTTCCAGGTTAATCGAATCGGTTAAATTTTTCCGAGAAGGAGTAGCGATTGCGAAAGCGGATGAGGACGTCATTTATGATCCTGTCCTCATCGCGCAGGCAGCAGACACACTCTTAACAATGGATGAGGTCATTGCCTCCTTCGTCATTTCGAAACGCGATCAGGACACGGTCGGAATCAGTGCCCGTTCCTTAGGTGATGTAAACGTACAAATCATTATGGAAAATTTAAACGGTGGAGGTCATTTAACAAACGCTGCTACTCAAATCAAACAGGTATCTGTTTTGGAAGCGGAAGAACAGCTTAAAGAAGCGTTAAATGATTATTTTGAAGGGAGAAAAGAGATATGAAAGTTATTTTCTTAAAAGATGTTAAAGGTAAAGGGAAAAAAGGCGAAGTGAAAAACGTAGCAGACGGCTATGCACATAACTTTTTATTGAAAAAGGGCTTAGCGGTCGAAGCAACAAATGCAAACATGGGCCAACTTGAGGGACAACAGAAGAAAGAACAGCAAGTCGCTCAAGAAGAATTAGAAGAAGCGAAAAGATTAAAAGCGACGTTAGAAGATATCACCGTCGAAATGAAAGCGAAGTCTGGTGAAGGCGGTCGTTTATTCGGTTCCATCACAAGCAAGCAAATTGCCGATTCCCTAAAAAAAGAGCATGAGTTAAAAATCGATAAACGTAAAATTGAAATGAACGATGCGATACGTGCCCTGGGCTATACGAATGTTCCTGTGAAGCTGCATACGGATGTATCAGCGACATTAAAGGTACATGTTACAGAAGAGTAAGATTCTCTATAAGGTAAATATACGAAATTTGGTAAATTCATTTCGAGAAAAACATGTTAAAATGAATATAGCTTGATAGTAAATGTGATCAGGATTCTATCCTGATCACATTTTTTCGGATAGGATTACATTCTTTAGTATAGATAATCAAGAAAGTCACGATCCGTTGGGGACCCTTACCGGATTGTATTGGAGGTTTGAGCATAGATGAATGAAATGTTCCAGGACCGGGTTCCACCTCAGAACATCGAGGCGGAACAAGCGGTATTAGGTGCTATTTTCCTAGAGCCCAGTGCGTTAACGACTACATCGGAAATATTGATTCCAGAAGATTTTTATCGTCATTCCCATCAGAAAATATACAATGTCATGCTGAATTTGGGCGATGGAGGTAAAGCTGTCGACTTAATTACTGTGACTGAAGAACTAGCTGCAGCGAAAGAGCTTGAAGACGTTGGCGGAGTCGCTTACTTAAGTGAGCTTGCAGCTTCTGTTCCAACTGCAGCGAACATTGAATACTACGCAAAGATTGTAGAAGAAAAATCATTGTTGCGCCGATTGATCCGTACAGCGACGGATATCGCTTCAGATGGGTATGCCCGCGAGGATGAAGTGGAAGCACTATTGGGAGAAGCCGAAAAAAATATAATGGAAGTGGCCCAAAGGAAAAACGGGGGTGCCTTTCATAATATTAAAGATGTTCTTGTAAGGACCTATGACAATATCGAAACCCTTACAAATCGAAAAGGTGACGTAACAGGCATCTCAACTGGATTCGCTGATTTGGATCATTTAACAGCCGGTTTCCAACGGAATGATCTCATTATCGTCGGCGCCAGACCTTCCATGGGTAAGACAGCATTCGCTCTTAATATCGCTCAGAATGTCGCCATTAAAGCGAAAGAAAATGTAGCCATCTTTTCCCTGGAGATGGGAGCGGAACAGCTTGTTATGCGTATGCTTTGCGCAGAGGGGAACATTAATGCGCAGAATCTTAGAACAGGGGATTTAACGGATGAAGATTGGAGAAAGCTTACGATGGCGATGGGAAGTCTCTCCAATGCAGGGATCTTTATAGATGATACACCGGGTGTTAAAGTAGGTGAAATCCGTTCGAAATGCCGACGCCTCGCCCAGGAACATGGTCTTGGAATGATTCTTATTGACTACTTGCAGCTTATTCAAGGAAACGGTCGATCCGGTGAAAACCGTCAGCAGGAAGTTTCTGAAATCTCCCGTTCCTTAAAAGGACTGGCCCGTGAGCTAGAGGTACCGGTCATCGCCTTATCTCAGCTCTCCCGTGGAGTGGAGCAAAGACAAGATAAGCGTCCAATGATGTCCGATATCCGTGAATCTGGAAGTATCGAGCAGGATGCGGATATCGTAGCCTTCTTATACCGTGAAGATTACTATGACAAAGAAGCAGAGAACAAAAACATTATTGAAATCATCATTGCCAAGCAGCGTAACGGACCGGTTGGGAACGTGTCGCTTGCGTTTGTGAAGGAATACAATAAATTCGTGAATCTGGAGCGGCGATTTGACGACGCACCGGCTTAATAGAGAAAATCCAAGCTCAAGTGGGCTTGGATTTTCTTGTTGTTATAGAATCGTCGCGTGCTGATGAGCATGAAGCCTTGTAAAGATTCCGTCTTCCTTAGAAAGCAGTTCTTCGTGCGTTCCGTCCTCGGCGATCCCGTTTTCGGTGACGACGAGAATACGGTCCGCTTTGCGGATTGTCGCAAGACGGTGAGCAATGACAAGGGTGGTTCGATCTTTCGCAAGTTCATTTAAAGCTTCTTGAATGATGGCTTCTGTTTCCGTATCGAGAGCCGAAGTGGCTTCATCCAGAATCAAGATGCGTGGATTCTTAAGGAACATGCGGGCAATGGATAAGCGCTGCTTTTGACCACCGGATAGCTTCAAACCCCTTTCCCCGATTTGGGTATCATATCCGTCTGGAAGGGATGCGATGAGATCGGTCAGGTGGGCGCGTCTTGTCGCTTCCTCGATTTCTTCCTGGGTGGCTTGGAGCTTTCCATATGCAATATTTTCACGGAGAGTACCTGTAAACAGAAACACATCCTGCTGAACGATCCCGATGTGGGAACGCAAGGATTCTTTCGTCATTTCCCGAATATCAATCCCATCAATGGTAATGGCTCCTTCTTCGATATCATAGAAGCGGGGAATCAAAGAACATATCGTTGTTTTCCCAGCTCCTGAAGGTCCGACAAACGCCACGGTCTGACCTGATTGAATGGTGAAAGATAAATCCTTTAGAATCGGCCGGTGTGCTTCATAACCAAAGGTCACGTCGTCAAATGCAATGTCTCCTCTTAGAGTGGAAACTTCTATTGCGTGTGGCCGATTTTTGATATCAGGTTCCATGTCCATGAGCTCAGTGAACCGTTTGAACCCGGCCATCCCTTTTGGATACAGCTCAAGTAGTGCTGAAATTTTGTCGATTGGTTTAAACAGGACATTGATATAAAGGATAAAGGCAACAAGTTCTCCATAAGAAAGGGCACCTGAAAAGCTTAACCAAGCTCCATATACGAGAATGATCAACGTCATTAAACGTGTGGTGATATAGATACCGGATAGATTCACGCTCATCACGTTATAGGCTTTCAGTTTGGTCTTGCGGAAGAATTGATTGTTTTCATTGAATCGATCCATTTCATAGGATTCGTTCGTGAAAGATTGAACCACTCTCGCACCGGAAACACTGTCCTCGACCCGGCTATTGACATCGGCGATATTTCCATACATTTTTGTCCATGCGGCGTTCATTTTAATATTCGAATACGAAATCAGCCAGACTAGAAATGGAACAATGATAATGGCAACCAAGGCGAGCTCCATATTAATCGTAAGCATGATCCAAAACGCACCGATAAAGGTCATAACGGCGATAAACAAATCTTCCGGTCCATGGTGGGCAAGTTCACCAATGTCCATCAAATCATTTGTCACACGACTCATGATATGACCCGTTTTCGTATTATCAAAGAAGCGGAAGGATTGTCTTTGAACATGGTGAAATAGTTCCCGCCTCATATCTGTTTCAATATTGATCCCGAGCTTATGTCCCCAATAGTTCACCACGAACTGCATACTGGAACTCAGTAAATACAGGACAAGAAGTCCCGCTGAAACGGCCAAGATGGTACTCCAATTCCCATCAGGTAATAATGAGTCAATAAACCAAGATACGGCCATCGGAAACCCCAATTCCAATAGTCCCACCAACACGGCACAGGCAAAATCAAGGTAAAAAAGTCGTCGGTGTGGCCGGTAATAGCTGAAGAATCGCTTAATCATCAAATCGTCCCCTCGATATTCAATTGTATATAAAATTCAAAATGCTTATTTTAGATTAGCAAAAGTTTCTACATTGCGCTATATTTTCTGATAGACCAACTGCGGAAAGGAAACAAATCCCTTCATTGAACTAAGCTTGAACATAAACACAGTAGTAGTATTTATTTGTCGTAAAATTCATGAAGTAGTTGTTTTATTAAGTAAAAGTCCGTATTTATACGAACATAAATATAATTACCTATATAAACGTTCGTGTTTTCATTGACTTTCCTTTTTAGTGTTGATAGAATGAGTTTGTTTGATAAAAGAGGGAATACTAATTCCCGTCGGAGGTGCTTGATATGTCTTCAGTAGTAGTAGTTGGAACCCAATGGGGAGACGAAGGAAAAGGAAAGATCACTGATTTCCTTTCTGAACATGCAGAGGTTATCGCGCGTTACCAAGGTGGTAACAACGCGGGTCATACGATTAAGTTTGACGGTGAAACATATAAATTACACTTAATTCCATCAGGTATATTCTATAATGAAAAAACATCCGTGATCGGAAATGGTATGGTTGTCGATCCTAAAGCGCTTGTAAAAGAGTTGAAGTATCTTCACGATCGTGATGTGACAACAGAAAACCTGAAAATCAGCAACCGTGCACACGTCATTCTTCCTTATCACTTAAAGTTGGATGAAATCGATGAAGAGCGTAAAGGTGCCAACAAAATCGGTACAACGAAAAAAGGAATTGGTCCTGCTTATATGGATAAAGCAGCACGTGTCGGAATCCGTATCGCAGATCTTCTGGATCGCCAATCTTTCGAAGAGAAGCTCACACGTAACCTGGAA
Source organism: uncultured Bacillaceae bacterium (assembly GCA_963787015.1). Lineage (GTDB taxonomy): Bacteria > Bacillota > Bacilli > Bacillales > Bacillaceae_B > Rossellomorea. The sequence goes on along the minus strand of CAWBBM010000038.1, from coordinate 69,052 downwards.
GAGAAAAACCGCCTTTTTGAAAAATTCTATGAAACAGAAGGATTCAATATTGACGATATTCTTGATGAATACTATGAGTATGGTCAACAAATCAAGCACTACGTTGTCGATACATCCGTTGTCTTAAACGATGCAATCGATAATGGCCGCCGCGTTCTATTCGAAGGAGCCCAAGGGGTTATGCTTGATATCGATCAAGGTACATATCCATTTGTTACTTCTTCTAACCCAGTTGCTGGCGGAGTAACAATCGGTTCTGGAGTAGGCCCAACGAAAATCAACCACGTAGTTGGCGTATCAAAAGCATACACAACCCGCGTAGGGGACGGACCTTTCCCAACTGAACTGACAAACGAAATCGGAGATAAAATCCGCGAAGTAGGTCGGGAATACGGTACAACAACTGGACGTCCTCGCCGCGTGGGTTGGTTCGATAGTGTAGTTGTACGCCACGCCCGTCGTGTAAGTGGATTAACAGATCTTTCATTGAACTCAATCGATGTATTAACTGGCATCGAAAACTTGAAGATCTGTGTCGCCTACAAGTACAAAGGTGAAGTGATGGAAGAATTCCCGGCTAACCTGAACATACTTGCTGAATGTGAACCTGTGTATGAAGAGCTTCCAGGCTGGACAGAAGACATCACAGGATGTAAGACGTTAACGGATCTACCTGAAAACGCTCGTCACTACTTAGAGCGCGTATCCCAATTAACAGGTATCCCTCTTTCCATCTTCTCTGTCGGTCCAGATCGCTCCCAAACCAATGTTGTTCGCAGCGTATGGAGCCCGAATTAATAAATGAAAAAATGCTTAGCCTTCTAAACGAGGCTAAGCATTTTTTATTGATTTAACTGTTCGAACACCCGGTCATGGCAAACGACATAGAGAACATCATCTTGATGAAGCACCCGGTTCATCGCATCAGTAAAATCCATGTTATCGTTCACAGCAAGCAGTATGGCTCCCTGTTCAAGAAGCTCTTCAGATGCTTGTTTAATCGTCTTCCAATTTTCTTTCACCTTGAATTCGTGAATGTTGTTTCCGTACCGTTTACTCAGTAATTGTCGGAATAAGTTCGTCGTTCCAGGATGAAGGGTCGCTTTCGCCATGAGGAGTGAAACGGAATCATTGGATAAAATAAAGTCCTCAACGGCGATATGCTGGAATTTAGGGATATGACGGTCTTCGGACACTTCCACGATCGTATGGACTTCCCTCTGATGTGTTTTCGATAAACCTTCGACTGCAGACGCAATCAATAATGTCTTCCCATCCATCAGGGAAGGATCCTCGATTTTCGAATCGGAAAAGATGGCCACCCGTTTCGACTCGAAGATATTGGCTTTCAGTAAAACATTCTCATCTGAAGGGTCTCCCTGGATGAAATGGACCTGTTCATGCTCCATCGGTGTGACGGGCAGCATATCGATGAGGACAATTTCAGCATCGGGCATATGAGCGAGAATTTCTTCAATGGCCCTTTCCGTTTTCTTTGACCAGTTGATGTAAATATAATGATCTTCATATGTATACACTAGCTTTCCCTCCCTCTTGAACTTTTGAAACGTGGTAATCGAATCGACGGTTTTACTAATCAACACCCCGATGATGCCAATCCCGAAGATAAATAGGAAGATCCCAAGTATCCTCCCCCCAACCGATATGGGAAAATAATCTCCATATCCGACGGTAGTCAAGGTCGTCATCGTCCACCAGAACCCATCAAAAAGGGATGGAAACGTCTCAGGTTCCAATAAATGGCTGCCAAAGGTTCCAAACAGGATAATAATAAGAGATAATAGAAGAATGAAACCGAAGTCCATCTTCGAAATCTGTTTCCAAAGCCTGTTGAAAATAATCATACATACCCTCCTTAGAAAAAATCATAGTTCAATCATACCAATGAACTTCTAGGAAATGAAACCTTTTCCTTATTGGTCCGTATAGTTTAGAGAAATCATCGTAGGAGGCTTTAGTCTTAATATGAAGGAACCGATTTTAGAATATCGACTGAGAAAAGGGAACGACACATTTGAAGCGATTTACCACTATCCCAATATTGAATTAGAACAGATCCTCGCGAGAAGAGAATGTGAGTTTTTCGTGAAAGAAGGAGTTACCTACCGTCAGCTTTCTTCAGCCATAGAAGGGAATCAATTCATTCTTTATGTAGAAGTGTACGAAGAAGAACCATTGAAGGATCCATTGTTTCCGCCAGAAGGGCTGATCCTTGAAATTCGTGAATTAAACCTTAGAAACAATAATCCTGTTTTAAAAATAGAGCACCATGATCATCACCTTGATATTCTAAGCGTCATCGGTTCTATTTATTATTATATAGACGGAGCGGAATGGGAGCGGGATTCTGCTGAAATCGATGAAGATCGCTATGTATATATCGTATATGTGAAGGCAACGGGATATAAGCTAGAGGAGGAAAGAAGATGAACAAAACGAAAAAAATGATGGCGGGAGTGGCCGCATCCGTCATGGCGATATCTGTCACCGGCTGCGGGAATCAGGACCTTCCCCCGGAACCGACCGACGTAGACTGCGATGACTGGGATTGGGATGACGAAAGCGGCACCTATTACTGCGATGACGACCGATCATCCAATTTCGGCTACTATTATTTTGCCGGAAGAATGTTTAAAAACAAATCGAAGTTGAAGAATTTCTCAAGCTATAAATCCTACTCCAAGAGCTATAAATCAGGGATCGGAAGCGGCTCTAAAGGTGGATTCGGAGGATAACATGACAACCTCTCACCGTGAATACAGGAATCATTTCTACCAGAGTATCCCCGATTTTTGGCATGACTTATATGACATGGAATACGCATTACTGGATATAAAAAAGGAATCAAGGGACACGATCACGTCCATTCGGGAAGCATCAGAGCGTGTATATACCGTCTATCACAAAACGGCTGATCTTCTTCGCGAGTTGGGGGATGACACTCTTATCGAGCTTGGATTTCCTAAGGAATCCCTTGCCTATATTAGGTTTAAATCCATTCCTCAGGAGTGCATGATCGGACGATTCGATTTTGTTGTTCGGGAAGGAGCAATCAAGCTATTAGAGTTTAATAGCGATACTCCCACGTTTATCAAAGAGCTTTATCACGTGAATGAAAAGGTTTGTCAGCATTTCGATTGTCCGAACCCTAATGAGGGATTTGAAGATCAATTGGCGAAGGAATTAAAACGGGGTCTCTTATCCTCCTGGCAGTCTCTTCAAAGGGAAGGTGAAGCCAAAATTGTCTTTACTTCTCATGCTGATCATGAAGAAGATTACCAGACTACAAAGTATATCCAAAAGCTCGCAGGGGTTCCGTCAGAGTATGTAAGTCTTGATCAACTGCAAATCAGACATAATGGACTCTACACTCCAAAAGGGGAACGAATCGATATATTATACCGGCAAACCTATCCTGTCGAGCACCTGGTGGATGACATGGATCCACTAACTGAAGAGTACGTCGGCCGGGAACTGATGCAAATGGTCGTGGATAAAAAAGTAGCGGTCTTAAACCCTCCCTCCGCCTTTTTACTGCAATCCAAAGGGGTTCAAGCACTCATATGGGGGCTTCATGAAGAGGGAAGCACATTCTATACCGATGAAGAACACGAATGGATCAGCCGGTACTTCCTGCCAACCTACCTAGATCCTGAACACTTCGAGGAGAGAGGGATAACCTACGTGCAGAAGCCTGCATTCGGACGTGAAGGAGATACGGTCAAGATCTTTGAAGCGACAGGAAAAATCCTTTTAGAGGATAAAAAAGAAACCTATAAACAGACCCTTCCCGTCTACCAACAGTTCATCCCCACTGCCTGTTACATCGATTACAACCGATGATGGACAGAAGGATGCAAGCCTGATGGTCGGGAGCTTTATCATCAACGGACACCCCGGTTCAATCGGCATCAGAGCCGGAAACGCCATCACCGATAACGAATCATATTTTCTACCTGTAGGATTGCAGGAGAAATAAAAAGGAGAGAAACAAATGCAAATCATAACAAGTGAAGCCCTACTAAGCTTTCTAGCCCACGTCGGCACTGGCCTTGGACTCATGATCCTTGGAATCACCGTATTCGCCTTTACAACGAAATTCTCAGAAGCTGCCTTAATCAAAGAAGGAAACATGGCCGTAGCCCTGAAACTTTGGGGAAAAGCCATCGGACTCGCTATCGTCATCTACACCGTCTGGGCAAACAGCCTTAATTTACTGGACGCCTTCCTGTGGGGACTGATCGGAATTGCGACTCAAGTCATCGCCTATTGGATCATCGAATATGTGTTGACGCCTCGAACGAACTTAGCAAAGAAAGTGGAAGAAGGTAACATCGCAATCGGATTCAGCTTATTCTCCGCTGCGATTGTAGTGGGATTGATTGTGGCCGCTAGTTTGACTTATTGATAGTGGATTGGATTCGTTGCTGGAGTGGGTTTGGGACTCTGGTGGCGGGTTTTTTTTGTGGGGGGTGGGGATGTGTTGTCTCGTAATTTCGCATGTTTTTGCCCGGAATGTGAAGGTCGATAATAAAAGTGGAGAAGTCGATAATATATCATGAAAGTCGATAATAAATGCCGAGGAGTCGATAATATATTTAAAAAGTCGATAAAATATAAAGCAAAGTCGATAATATATTTTCCCACATAGAAAAAAGAGGTAATTTTCACCGATTAAGCAGGATTTTTTCAATGAAAGAAGAAGTAAATAGGTATAAATGTATGATTGGAGTGTTGAAATGAACGTTAATGAACGGCAAATCCCGCTTACACTATTGAAATTAGATGCAATACTGGGTCGTTTACCAAAAGACTATTCTAAAATCCCCTTAATCAAAGAAAACCTAGCAAAAATGAAAGCGGGCTATAATGGTGAAAAAGCAATTGACTACCAATTGGGTTACCTTCCCCAAAAAGATTACTATATTTTCTACGATGTTAGACTCGAAGTGAACGGTCGTTACTTTCAAATGGATACCCTTATATTGACTAAGTATTTCATTTTAATAGTAGAAGTGAAAAATGTAGCAGGTGCTGTAAACTTTGATACTATTTTCAATCAATTTGTTCAGACTAAAAACGGTGTAGAGTATGCTTACCCTGATCCAATCCTTCAGCTTAACAGACAAGAAAACCAATTTAGAGAATGGCTGAAGAAAAATCAATTCCCTTCAATACCCGTTCATGGATTGGTCGTAATAAGTAACCCACAAACAATCATTAGTGCGAACAACGAAGCATTAAACAAAAAGGTTATCCACGCTGCTTCACTCCCCAATAAAATCACTCAACTCCAAAATTATTTTCCAAACAAGGTGACGTCAGATAAGGACCTCAAAAAAATCATCAGGATAATGAATAAAAGAAATACACCTCTAAATAATTCTATCCTACAATCCTATAAAATAAATGAAAAAGATATTTTGCCTGGAGTTATATGTAAGGAGTGTACTTACTTGCCATCTGTGAGGGAATACGGCTATTGGCGTTGCCCAAATTGCAGTAGGAAGTCGAAGAATGCTCATATAGAGGCGCTAAAAGATTACTATTTAATATTCGGAAATCAAATAACAAGTAGTAAGCTCAGAGACTTTCTGTTAATTACTTCTCCTTCCCTTGCAACGAGGTTGATGAAAAGCACATATCCTTATGCAAAGCCAATTGGCGCAAAAAAGGGGCGAATTTATACTCTTCAATTTGATGGTATCCACCTTCTCCTTTAATCCAAAATCGTGAGTATTTCCACTAATTATTCCCCAAGAAATAACTTTCGACAAAAAAACCAAAAAAACTATTGCCCTCGACATTCATACTGTGATAATATTAATTTCGTTGTCACGAAAGAGGCTTTGATCAAGCTTTTGATTCGTGTTTATATATACTTAGAGAGCCATTAGCTCAGTTGGTAGAGCATCTGACTTTTAATCAGAGGGTCGAAGGTTCGAATCCTTCATGGCTCACCATTTTTTTACGGCCCATTGGTCAAGCGGTTAAGACACCGCCCTTTCACGGCGGTAACACGGGTTCGAATCCCGTATGGGTCATTTTTATTTTCTTGAAGAGAGTTTGGTAGTTTACGAGATATCGCTTCATGGAAGTAGATTGTTAGTTTTAGATTTTGCTAGGGCAAGATAATGAAAGTTATTTTTGCTAGCGCAAAAAAACTCTGGTCCGGTAGTTCAGTTGGTTAGAATGCCTGCCTGTCACGCAGGAGGTCGCGGGTTCGAGTCCCGTCCGGACCGCCATTTATTTATGTGATTCACATGAAATGGAAAAGGGTTTCGATAAGCGAGAAGGTCGAGGAAACGATGGAGTGAACACCGGAGCGTATTTTACATACGTGAGGATGTGAACGAAAGAGTTGACGAAGAGATTCGAAGCTTAGCGGAAGCCGAAAACTATACGGCTCAGTAGCTCAGTTGGTAGAGCAATGGACTGAAAATCCATGTGTCGGCGGTTCGATTCCGTCCTGAGCCATCTTACAAAAAGTACTGCGACGACTTTGACTCTCGTAGTACTTTTTTTATATGCTTTTGTAACATGCGTGTAACATTCCAGCCACTTTCCCCTCTAATTTCTACCAACAATATTTCACTCCCAAGTCCACCTTTAGACCTATATACACCCGGTTTTTACATCGATCATCATACATTTGGTGGGTGATGATCTTCCGCCAAATTATACAGTTATATTACAATCCTGCTTCTATGTCCCGGTTTTCGTCGAATTATGGTAAATTAGTAAAGTATTAATTTTATAGAATTTTACTAAATTAGGCTTAATGAACTACCTTTAATTGGGATTTTTGCTTTAGTTTATAGGAGGCAGCTCGATGAGTGTTGGAGAGAAGTTATCACCCATTTTAGAAAAATATAAAAAACTTAATATTCGTCATAGATCGAATCAATTTGTGAAGAGGGTAGGAATCACAACCCTTGCTCTTACCACTTTAACGTTTTCATCTGCGGCAGCAAATACAGGGTCCGAAGAAGAGTTACAAACAATCTATCATGTGTACATGGGTAGTGAGTATGTTGGGGCCGTAACTAGCAGGGATGAAGTAGAGGCTGTTTTAGATGAGAAGCTTGAGAAAGCGCAAAAGAAGTACACGGATTATCAGGTTGATTTCAATAATGAAGTAACGTACATACCTGAAAATGTGTTTACAGCTGCGAAAACAAATAATCAAAACGTGATTGAACGTTTAAATACATCAGTGTCTGTTGAAGCCGATGCGTATGCTTTGGTGGTTAACGACAAACCGGTTGCGTATGTGCAAGACGAGAAGGCTGCTGAAGAAGCGTTAAATGCCTTCAAGCTTAACTATGTTTCGGAAGAAGAGCTAAACGAATTAGAAGCGCGGACAAATGATTCTTCATCCACTCCTTTACCCCCGTTAAAGGAAAACGAAACCCGTTTATTAGAAGTTTCGTTTAAAGAAGAGGTGGAGATGAAAAAGGCTCAAGTGAAGCCGGAAGAGATGATGACGTCGAAAGAAGCGTCTGACCTTCTTAAGAAGGGTACGTTAGAAGAGAAAAAATACAAGGTCCAAGACGGTGATGTCCTCGGTACGATCGCAGAAGATCATCAATTGACGACCGGTAAATTACTTGAACTAAATAGCACGTTAACAGAAGATGCTGCCTTAAAAGTAGGTTCAGAATTAAACGTCAATGTATACGAGCCACTTGTTCATGTTCTTGTGAAGAAAGAAGCGAATAAAATCGAAAAGATCGCTTATGAAAAAGAAGTAGAAGAAGACTCTTCCATGAATAAAGGCGATACGAAAGTGAAGCAAGAAGGTCAAGATGGTGAGAAATCGGTTACGTTTGAAACGACAGAAGTAAATGGTTCTCAAATCGATAAAAATGTAAAAGAAGAAAAGAAGTTAAAAGATCCAGTGACATATATTGTCATCAAAGGAACAAAAGTAACTCCGTCAAGGGGGTCAGGTGATTTCGGATGGCCGACGAATGGCGGTTATATTTCCTCTAAACAAGGACCTCGTTGGGGGAAAGTGCATAAGGGAATCGACATCGCCCGTCCAAGTGACCGCACAATTAAATCCGTTGATAATGGAAGAGTCGTGTCAGCCGGTTGGGACGATGGTGGCTATGGAAATAAAGTAGTGATCGATCATGGAAATGGATATAAAACCATTTATGCTCATTTAAACTCGATTTCTGTTTCTGCCGGTCAAACGGTGGAAAGAGGACAAAAGCTCGGAATCATGGGTGAAACGGGTGAAGCTACTGGAGTTCACCTGCATATCGAAGTATACAAAAATGGATCTCTCATTAATCCATTGGATGTACTGTAATTCTATATAGGTAATCAACATGGGACTGACACAATCATTTTATTTGTCAGTCCCCTTTGTTATATTTAGATTATAGCCAACAAGCAATGAAATAAAGGGTATGATAGAGTAAAAGATGAATTAATATAGGGAAAGTGATAAATTTAAGGGAAGAACCTTATACGAATCACAATTTATGATGATACATTACTTTTTTCTAAAGGAGATCAAAGGATATGGAAAAGAAAATATTAGTCGTTGACGATGAAAAACCGATTGCAGATATACTACAGTTTAATTTAAAGAAAGAGGGCTATGAAGTTCACTGCGCGTATGATGGAGACGAAGCCGTTAAGATGGCGGAGGAAATCAAGCCTGATCTTGTGCTACTTGATATCATGCTTCCGAATCGGGACGGAATGGAAGTTTGCCGTGAGATTCGGAAGAAGTATGAAATGCCGATCATTATGTTGACAGCGAAAGACTCTGAAATCGATAAGGTTCTGGGGCTAGAGCTTGGAGCCGATGATTATGTGACGAAACCCTTCAGTACACGGGAATTGATTGCACGTGTGAAAGCAAACTTGCGAAGACATCAGCACGGAGCCCAGCAAAATGCCGAAGATGAAAACAATGAAATCACGGTTGGGTCCTTAACGATTCACCCGGATGCGTACGTTGTGTCTAAACGAGGAGAAACCATCGAACTGACACACCGCGAATTTGAACTGCTTCACTATTTAGCAAAGCATATCGGACAAGTAATGACCCGTGAACATTTACTGCAAACCGTTTGGGGTTATGATTACTACGGTGATGTGCGTACAGTCGATGTTACCGTAAGACGCCTTCGAGAGAAAATTGAAGATAACCCTAGTCACCCTACATGGATCGTAACACGTAGAGGAGTCGGTTATTACCTACGAAATCCTGAACAGGAGTAATATGTAATGAAGAAAGTTGGCTTAACCCGTTCGATTCATTTGAAATTCGTTTTGATTTATGTTCTGCTCATCCTCCTTGCGATGCAAATCATCGGGGTTTATTTCGTGAGGGAACTTGAGCAGAAGCTGGTGGAGAACTTTAAAACCTCTATTACTAACAGAGTGAATTTATTGGAATACACCGTAAAGGAAGCGATGTTGAAAGATCGGAGTGAAGATGACCCCACTCTTCAGGAAGATATTTATCGCATATTGGATGATAGCAGTAAGACATCGGATATTGCGGAAATTAGGGTCATTAATAGCAGAAGTAGGATTGATGGAACCTCTGATCCCAATAATCAAGGTTTGGTCGGTCAAATCAGTTCAGAGAAAGAAGTTAAAAAAGCTCTGGCCCTTGGATTTGGTGACGATGACATCTACCTTGATGAGAAAACCAAGGATCGAATATGGGTGTACACCAAACCGATTGAGTCGAACAACGAAGTCATAGGGACTATCTACATCGCCGGGGAAATTGAAACGGTGTATGATCAGATGAATGAAATCAATAAAATCTTTACGAACGGGACCATGATTGCGTTAGCCATAACCGCCATTTTGGGAGTTTTATTAGCCCAAACCGTCACAAGACCGATATCTGATATGAGAAAACAGGCCTTGGCGATGGCGAAAGGTAATTTCTCTAGGAAAGTAAAGGTATATGGATATGATGAAATTGGTCAGCTGGCCATTACCTTTAATAATTTGACGAAGCGTCTTCAAGAGGCCCAGGCAACAACAGAGGGTGAGCGGAGGAAGCTTTCTTCCGTATTGTCCTATATGACTGATGGCGTCATTGCCACAGATCGAAAAGGTCGCGTCATCCTCATCAATGATCCTGCTGCTGACATGCTGGATGTTTCACGTGAAACAGTCGTTTCCCAACCTATCGTATCGCTGCTTGGACTCGATGAGGAATATACATTTGATGACTTATCCAATGAACAGGACTCGATTATATTGGATTATAGTACAAAGGATAAGCCTTATATATTACGTGCGAATTTCTCTATTATTCAAAAAGAGACAGGTTTCGTAAATGGCCTTATTGCCGTTTTACATGATATTACTGAACAAGAGAAGATCGATTTAGAGAGACGGGAATTTGTCGCGAACGTTTCACATGAGCTTCGTACTCCTCTGACGACGATGAGAAGCTATCTGGAAGCTCTTGCAGAGGGCGCATGGCAGGATAGGGATATTGCGCCTCAATTCCTAGATGTTACCCAGAACGAGACCGAGAGAATGATCCGGTTGGTTAATGATCTCCTACAATTATCAAAAATGGATAGCAAAGACTATCGTTTTAATAAAGATTGGGTGGACTTCATTTTATTTTTCGATAAAATCATTGATCGTTTTGAAATGACAAAGGGTATTAATGTGACCTTTAACCGCTTCTTGCCTAAGAAAGCCATGTTTGTAGAGATTGATCAGGATAAGATCACCCAGGTGTTGGACAATATTATTTCCAATGCACTGAAGTATTCACCAGAGGGTGGCACCATTACCTTTACAGTGAAAGAAAAAGAAGGGTTCATCGAGATAAGCGTATCTGATCAAGGGTTAGGGATTCCGAAAGATAATCTGGAGAAGATCTTTGAACGTTTCTACCGGGTGGACAAAGCCCGTACGAGACAAATGGGTGGTACTGGATTAGGACTAGCCATTGCGAAAGAAATGATATCAGCACATGGTGGCGATGTGTGGGCGAAGAGTAAAGAAGGTAAAGGAACGACAATCGTATTTACCCTCCCATATGACTCCACACAAGAGGATGATTGGTCATGAATTATGAAAAAATAAAATCGATAGTCTTAACCCTTCTCGTTTGCATAAGCGTGTTCCTTACCTTTAACCTTTGGACCTATTCACCTGGGTATGACACGATAAACAGCGATGGTGCCTACGATGTGTCAGTTGGAGAAAAGTTATTGGATAATGAGCTGAATAATCATCTCGTCAAACCCTTTAAGCTTTTTTATCACGGAAGAGACAAAACAGTTGGAACGACGAATCAAACTGAAATCAATAAAGTAGTCGAGAACCTGGGAAAATGGTCTCTGTTTGATATAAAAAATGTTTCAAATAAATATAGTCAGCAGGCTATCAACAATCTTATACACGGGGAAAACAAAGTGGAACTTGTGTTTCCTGATTTAGTTCCGTTCTCAGTGTACAATCAAGTATTGAATCTGGAAGAGAAAAGTGTTTCAACCGCTTCCTTTAATCGAATCGTCATTGATTTAACTCAAGACAATTCAGATACAGGTACGATTTACTTTATTGCATATGTTGATGATAAAGATGAGAAGGTTGTCTTTGAAAGCCGGGTCAACAGAATCACTTTAGACTCATTTGCAGGAGATTTTGTCCAAAGGGCCCTCTATAACAATCTCTATGATCAATTTGTAGAACAACCTATCAGTAATAATAAAACGATTCTTCTTCCAAAGACTTCACAGGAGTATTTCAGTTATCAGTACTACACCGATCTAAACTCTCTGGAAGAGTACAAACAAGCCCTTTTTATTGATCCAAATAGTGTAAGCATGAATTCGAGTGATGATATGTTAACCTATATGGATGTCTCTTCATTGTTGACTGTGAATAAGGAGCATAATACCTTTTCGTTTGTGAACCCATCGGAGGAAAAACAGGAAGGTTCTTCACCATCCACCCTTCTTCAAAAAAGTATGGAGTTCGTCAATGATCACGGTGGTTGGACGGATGATTATCAATTCTTTTCCATCAGTCCATATGAAAATAAAATTGTCTATCGCCTTTTCCTTCAGAATCATCCTGTTTTTAATGATAATGGGATGGCTGAAATCTCACAGACATGGGGTGAGAATGGTGTTAACAAATATAGTCGCCCTTATTTTTCGCTGGATTTCTCATTCGATGATGATTTAACAGAGGTTCGATTACCATCCGGTTCTTCCGTTGTTTATGCTTTGGATCAAGAAGGACTCCTCGAAAATATAGAAGATATCACCATCGGGTATAAAATGACAAGAGACCCTAATGAAAGTAGAAAGCTTATCTTTGTACCCTCTTGGTATTACAAATATGATGGCAATTGGTTGCGTCTATCGGTGGAAGGCAAGGAGGGGATGTAGATGGATTGGAGTAAAACAAAAAGCATCTTTATTATTGTTTTCCTCATATTAGATATCTTTTTAATGTCCCTTTTGATCAATAAAGTTTCTGAAAGTAATCCGGAGACGCTCAGTCAGGCTACATTCGAGGATAAATTAAAGGCGGATAAGATCGATTACCCCAAGACGTTGTCCAAGGATCGAATGGAAGAAAAGTATATTGTGGCGAAATCGAGGAAATTTACCGATGATGATTTGAAGTCATTAAAGAATCAGGAAGCGAACATTATAAATGAAAATACCATTCATTCTACGTTAAATGAACCCTATGCCTTAGAAAAGGATTTTTCAGAAGACGATTTGAACGACTTCATGAAAACACAGCTTATAGGTGGGGACAAGTATAGCTTCTGGCAATATAATCAGGACGAACAATCGATTATTTATTATCAGACGTATCGCGGTAGACAATTATTTAATAACACGAACGGGAAAATCATCCTGAATATAAATAATGAAAATGAAATTGTTTCCTACAAGCAATCCATGCTTGAAGACCTGAATGAGTTCGGGGAAAACAAACCGATCATTCCTTCATTCGAAGCCATGCAAGCCCTCTATACGAGCCAGAAAATCAGCCCCGGTAGCGAAGTGAAAAAGCCGAAACTGGGTTATTGGACTTTTTTAGCTGAAGAGTCTCAGGTCCTTGCTCCCACGTGGCATTTTGTCGTGGAATCAGGAGATGAAAAAGAAGATTTGTTTATCAATGCGGTTGAAGGAAACATTGTAGAAGTCACCAAACCAGAAAAAGAAACATTGGAGTGAGAGATATGACGATGCATTTTAGTGTACTTGCGAGTGGCAGTACAGGAAATGCAATATTTGTAGAGTCGGAAGAGCATTCCTTCCTGGTAGACGCTGGATTGAGCGGAAAACAGATGGAAGGATTGTTCAGTCAAATTGGCCGGAAGATAGAGGATTTGTCGGGAATCCTCGTCACCCATGAGCATAGTGATCATATTAAGGGGATTGGCGTGCTTGCGAGGAAGTACAAGTTGCCGATCTATGCCAACGATAAAACGTGGAATGCCATGGACGGATTAGTGGGGAAAATTGATACAGAGCAGAAATTTTCGTTTGATATGGAAACGGCCAAGCACTTCGGAGGGTTGAGCATCGAATCGTTTGGTGTGTCCCATGATGCTGCTGAGCCGATGTTTTATGTCTTCCACCAAGGAGAGAAAAAGCTCGTTCTAGTAACAGATACAGGCTATGTAAGCGATCGGATGAAAGGGATCATCTCCAATGCAGATGCGTATGTATTTGAAAGTAATCATGATGTCGGGATGCTCCGAATGTGTCGCTATCCGTGGAACATCAAGCGTCGTATCCTGAGTGATTATGGTCATGTATCCAATGAGGATGCTGCCGTTGCCATGAGTGAAGTGATGGGTGATAACACTAAAGGTTTCTATCTTGCCCATCTGAGCCTTGATAACAATATGAAAGACCTGGCAAGAATGAGTGTGACGCAAACGCTCGAATCAAAAGGGATTCTCGTAGGAGAACAAATTGATTTATTTGATACCGATCCTAAAGTGCCGACGTCTTTAGTTGCAATTTAATTGTTTATGATTTTGCTTTTGAAGGTATGGAAAAGGTGGAGGCTATTGTCTTCACCTTTTTATATATCCATAGGTTGGCTTATGCTTGTCGCCTCTGGTCGAGCCGCCTGCGCATTTGGTATCGTCTAGCTCCGGCGGCTAGAGGCTCGAGGTCATAAGTCAAGAACCCCAAAAAGGCAAAGGACGCCTTTCCGGTGTTCTCGCCTTATGCTTGTCGCCTCTGGGCAAGCCGCCTGCGCTTTTGGTATCGTCTAGCTCCGGCGGCTAGAGGCTCGAGGTCATAAGTCAAGAACCCCAAAAAGGCAAAGGCGCCTTTCCGGTGTTCTCGCCTTATGCTTGTCGCCTCTGAGCAAGCCGCCTGCGCTTTTGGGGTAACATTATGAATTTCTTACCTTTTTTTCATCATTTTTTAATTTAGCCTGATTATAATCAGGCTTGTAAAGATAAAATAACAAAAGGAATAGCTTGTAGAAAGGATGAAGATACATGGGATATTATGACGACAATCATAATTCTGAAGGCAGGAGCAGGCAGAAGGGAAATCGGGGAGGAATGTTTCTGGCAGGACTACTAGGGGTAGTTCTTGGGGCTATTCTTGTCATTGTCGCCGTTCCTCAGCTGACGAACTTTGATATATTACCTTACTCAAGTCAACCAGACGATAATCTGAAAGAGACGGATCAAGCGTATCACAATGGAGCGACTCAAAATGTATCTGTTGATGTGACGACGGATGTGACGAAAGCTGTTGAGAAAACAGGCGACTCTGTTGTCGGAATCACGAATATCCAGTCCCAAAGCTTCTGGGGACAAGGCGGAGGACAAAGTCAGGACCAGCAAGCAGGAACAGGGTCAGGGGTCATGTATAAAAAAGAAGGAAAAACAGTCTATATCGTGACGAATAATCACGTTGTCGAAAATGCGGATCAGCTGGAGGTCACCCTTGCAGACGGTACGAAGGTGCCTGCTAAGCTAAAGGGTACTGACGTTTGGACAGACTTGGCGGTAATCGAGATCGACGGCAGTAAAGTCAAGAGTGATGATATTGCTGAGTTCGGAAATTCGGATAAGCTAAAGGCGGGAGAACCGGTCATAGCCATTGGTAACCCACTTGGAATGCAATTTTCCGGTTCGGTTACACAAGGGGTCGTTTCCGGTGTAGAGAGAACGATTCCGGTCGACATCAACCAGGATGGCATAGAAGATTGGAATGCAGAAGTACTGCAAACAGATGCTGCCATCAACCCGGGGAATAGTGGTGGAGCTTTAATCAATATTTCAGGACAGTTAATTGGAATCAACTCCATGAAAATTGCTCAAGAAGCAGTAGAGGGTATTGGATTAGCGATTCCGATTAACTCTGCTCAGCCAATTATTGAAGATCTAGAGCAATACGGTGAGGTCAAGCGTCCTGCAATGGGTGTGACGTTAGAAGATGTGAATCAGATTTCTGCCTATCACCAACAGGAAACGTTAAAACTTCCGAAAGAAATCAAATATGGTGTCATGATCAGACAAACCGTTCCAAATTCTCCTGCAGCACAGGCTGGACTTCAAGAGCTTGATGTTATCACAGAACTCGATGGAGAGAAGATTGAGAATGTCATCGATTTAAGAAAGCATCTTTATAACACCAAAGAAGTGAATGATCAAATGAAAGTGACGATCTATCGAAATGGTGAAAAGAAGGAAGTTACCATGAAGTTAACAGATGAATCCCGATTATAGTTGTGGATAAACGAAAAGCAGGAAGGCCGTGTGCCCTTTCCTGCTTTTTCTTTACATGATATGATGATTGTGGATAAGTATATAAACAACATTTTGAAGAATGGTTAGGAGGAAACGACATGATTTATTGTTGCTTAGAGCATGTAGAATTAGCTATGGATATTGTCGTCGATGAGCATGAGGTAGCGCCTCAACTAACAGAGCTTTCGGAAGATAAGAAGTTATCCACAACCTGTGAATATTGTGGGAATAACGCAATATATATAGTGGCGAACTAATATTCCCATACCATATGCGGAAGTAGGTTTGTGGATATGTGGATAATTTCTGTGGATAACATGTTTGTAAATAGTTTGTAAAGTGAGTGTGGATAGTGAACATCACCATTGTAACGGTTGGTAAATTAAAAGAAAAATATTTAAAGCAAGGAATCGATGAATATGTGAAGCGTCTCGGTGCCTATGCAAAGCTGGATATCATTGAGCTTGCTGATGAAAAAGCACCTGAAGTGTTGAGCGATTCTGAAATGGAACAAGTGAAGAACAAAGAAGGGGAACGGATCCTAGCGAAGATCTCCCCTGATCACCATGTCATTGCACTGGCCATCCAGGGGAAAATGCGTTCTTCAGAGGAGCTCGCTGATAACCTGGACAAGCTTGCAACGTACGGAAAGAGTAAAGTGGCGTTTGTGATAGGTGGGTCTCTCGGCTTGAGTGATGATGTGATTAAGCGGTCGAATGAGACGCTTTCGTTTTCGAAGATGACATTTCCCCATCAGTTGATGAGATTGATTTTGGTGGAGCAGATTTATCGGGCGTTTCGGATTAATCGGGGTGAACCGTATCACAAATAAAACCAAAAAAGTTCCAATAAAGAAAAAAGGGTCAGCCCCCAGCAAACGTTCACTGGGGGTCTGACCCTTTTTTATACGTGAAGGCGTCAAGCGGCAGGCACAATGCCTATGACACAGAAAACCCTTCCTCTTCCTTCACTCCATCTTCCTTTGTATACTCATCAAGCAAAGCCCGAACTTCATCTGTGGTTTCTGATTCCATCAAACGATTTCTCAGCTCGCCCGCTCCCCGGAATCCGCGGACGTAAATCTTAAAGAAGCGGCGGAGCGGTTTGAATGGACGGGGCTCAAGTTCTTCGGAATACTTATCATGAAGATCGAGTTGTAGTCTGAGGAGTTCAAGCAGCTCTTCACTGGTATGCTCTTTCTTCTCCTTTTCGAATGCGAACGGGTTATGGAAGATCCCACGTCCGATCATAAGGCCGTCGACGCCGTATTTCTCTGCGAGTTCGAGTCCCTTCTGACGGTCAGGAATGTCACCGTTGATCGTCAATAATGTATGAGGGGCAATTTCGTCACGAAGTTTCATGATCTCCGGGATCAGTTCCCAATGCGCATCGACATCGCTCATTTCCTTTTTCGTCCGGAGATGGATGGAAAGATTGACGATGTCCTGTTCTAATAGGTGCTTCAGCCAGTCGTGCCATTCATCCAGTTTGGTATAACCGAGACGGGTTTTCACACTGACGGGAAGGCCTCCCGCTTTGGCTGCCTGGATGATTTCTGCTGCGACATCTGGACGGCGGATCAGGCCGGATCCTTTCCCGTTCGCTGCGACATTGTGTACAGGGCAGCCCATATTGATATCGATTCCTCGAAAGCCCATTTTTGCCACACCGATACTCGTTTCACGGAAGTATTCAGGTTTGTCTCCCCAAATGTGGGCGACGATCGGCTGTTCATCTTCTGTGAACGTGAGACGCCCCCGTACGCTGTCTTTTCCTTTTGGATGACAGTAGCTTTCCGTATTCGTAAATTCTGTGAAAAACACGTCAGGTCTTGCCGCTTCACTCACGACATGACGAAAAACGACATCGGTCACGGCTTCCATCGGTGCCAGAACAAAAAATGGCTTAGGCAACTCATGCCAAAAATTATCTTTCATAATCTATTTAAACCCTTTCCTTAAGGAAAACATGTTCCCGAAATTAAAAAGTGAAGTCTTTTAGTCTTATCCATTCCCAGTTAGTCTGGATTCCAACCAGTATATACTTTAATAGTATTAGGTGAAAAGTGCAAGGGAACGATTCATCTTAATTTAATGGATAATCAAAGAAAAATTAAAAGAGGAAAAAAGATCGATCCGTTAGTAAGCTAACGTTGGGCACACTGGGGACGGACCTTCTTAAAAGTCCATCCTTAAAAAAATAAAAAACTCACTCAAAAACTGTAAAAAATTGCTATAATGGTTCTATAGTAGCAGTGTATACACCTGCATATAGAATGAGTAAAGGGGAGCGGTCAATGTCCGAGTTCAATGAAAACCCGTTAATGAAGAGTGATGACAAGAAACCAAAGATCAAGGTGGAAAGAAAAGAAGGGGAACCGACAGCTGCTTTTAAAGGGGCAAGTTGGGCAGCATTGGTGGTTGGAGCTTCCGCTTATCTGATTGGCCTGTTCAATGCCGGAATGGAGCTGAATGAGAAGGGGTATTACTTTGCTGTATTGGTATTCGGTCTGTATGCAGCTGTATCCCTGCAAAAAGCGGTACGGGACAAGGAAGAGGATATCCCCGTTTCGGGCATTTATTATGGGCTCAGTTGGTTTGCTGTGATTGTAGCCATTTCCTTGATGGCGATCGGGCTTTATAACGCCGGAAGTATTATTTTAAGCGAAAAAGGATTTTATGGTATGTCGTTTGTACTTAGTCTATTTGCGGCCATTACCATTCAGAAAAACATTCGGGATACGCAGTTGGCTAAAGAAAGAGATTAATTATGGGGGGCGTTACTGCTTACAGTACTGTCCTTTGTCGTTCTGGATGAAATTGGGGTCAGGAACCATTATCAGGGGGATCGGACCACAAAAAGAAGGATCAAAGAACATTCCAACGTTCTTTGATCCTTCTTTATTCATCACGTAATCTCTACGCTAAAGTTTCATGCTTCCGGTCCAACCGATAACTCATGAAAGTCAGCAGACTCGCACAAACTGCAACGACACCACCAACAAGCGTCACATTCATCAATGGTCCTTGATGATATACGATCCCTCCGAGTGCCGAACCAAGGGCGATACCGACATTGCTTGCAACGGGCATCAAGGAAGCGGCGAGTCCTGTCGCTTTTGGTTGATAGACACCGGCAAGGTCGATCAAATAAAGCTGGGTTGACGTGGTTAAAAGGATCGCCATTAAGGACATCAAGCCAATGTTAATCAAGCCGATGATAAAGTGGCCGGTCGTCCAATATAAACAGAAAAGAACGAATGCCTGGACCAGGAAGACGAACCTGAGGCGACCGATGGCATTGTGACTGGCGATCTTCCCTGCGAGTATGTTGCTGAAGATCGAAATGAATCCGTAGCCGAACAGGATCAAGCTGATTGAGTTGCTTGGCGCTTCCATCATGTTGAGAATCGGAACAAGATACGTAAATACCGCATAAGTCGCACCGAATCCAAGGGATGGAATGAAGAAGGCCATCAGAATTCGTGGGTGTGTCAGTAAAGAAAATTGATCTCGCATGGAACTGCGGAATTGACTGAGCTTGCTGGGCAGATTCATGAAAGATGCGAGAAATGCGACCACACCTAGAAATGTCGTTAATAGGAATGTTGCATGCCAGTCATACCATTCAGCGATGACCGTTCCGATCGGTACTCCGATTACGTTTGCCATGGTGAACCCACCGAAAACGAATGAGATGGCAATTCCACGTTTCGTGACTGGAATGGCTTCACTGGCGATCGTCATGGCAAGTGAAATCAATACTCCAGTGACAATGGCCGTCAGCATTCGAAGTGCCAGGAGTAGGACGTAACTTGTTGAAATCACGCACAACGCATTCAGGACAATGAATGAGCCAATCAAACACAACATCCATTTCCGCTTTGGAAAGTGACTTGTTGCGGACATGACTAGTGGAGTGGCGATGGCAAACGTAATCGCAAAGGCAGAAACAAGTGTACCTGCTTTTGCATTTGTTATATGGAGACTTGAGGAAATCTCCGTTAAGATCCCGACAATGACAAATTCGCTTGTCCCGAGAACAAATGTTAATAATGTTAGGGTGAAGATGAGAAACCAATGTTGTTTCGTTAAGACAGTATCTTGCATAAGTACCTCTTTTCTAAGATGAATATAAAGGATAAAATGGGCAAACAATTTAATCATCATACCATAAAATATTTTTGCGGAGTAACCTTTACAATAATATTCAAAACAAAACAGGGCAAGATTCGACCTTGCCCTGTTCTATAGCTTATATAAAATCATTTTCCCCCTCCATTTCTCTACAAAAATGCTCATAATTTTTGAAAAAGAAGAGGCTGGGACAAAACTAAAATGCCACGATATAAAGACGAACAATAGAAGTGTAGGTTCTTAATGCCGCTAATGATTTCCGTGCAAGACTACGCTTTCCGCGGGTAGCCCGTGAGCCTCCTCGGCAAGCCTGCGGGGTCTCACATAAGCTACTTTTCCCGCAGGAGTCTTCGTCTTGCACTCCAATCAACCGCTGGAAACAGCTAAAATCAAATGTACCGAAATAAATAATAAACCCGAACAAATCTATCTTCTAAGAAACAGAATTGTTCGGGTTTTACTTAGACTAAAACACTTTTGTCCCAGCCTCTTTCTTTTTATCCTGCCCAGGAAAAAATCGATTTTGTAGACTGTTTGTTCCCCGGTTCTTTAGCGGGCACAAGTTGTTCCAGGCTTTGTGTCACATGTTTCAGGCTCTTAAGCGGGGCTTTATTGTCTATCGTCACAACGGCCCCTTTAGGAACAAAATCAAACATCATCTCTATGTCTGGATTGGTCAGGCGGATGCATCCATGTGATTTCGTATTTTCGATGGACCGTTCATCGCTTGTACCGTGGATGGCGATGTCCCCCATGCCAAGTGCCGCTGTCCCGAACATGTTGGGGTGTTCTCCTACTGGATCTAGTACGCGATGGAAGATGGGGAACTGACCTTCGGGAGTGGAGTCGTCTTTTCCGATTCCAATTTTTTTCGACGAGATGATGTAGGGGGGAGTTTTGACAATGAGGGAGAAGGTTGCTTTATGAATGTCTACCTGCACTGGGCTGAAGGGTACCGGGGAGGGATACTGGGTATCAGCAGGGGTGTTTGGATAAAACATGTCTGCCACCCGTGATGCTTGTTGATTGTATACCCACCCTCCTTGTCCCGAGAAAGTAACAGCAACCGAATTGGAGCCGGTAGTGGCTTCGTTCGGGATGAAGCTAAGGTAATTGTCGGGATAATCTGATACCAGTTGATTAAGGCTTTTGGGTGGGGATCCCTTGTCCCTTATATAGGCTTGCAGGGCTGTTCGAACTATATTGGCACCTATAAACTGTAGGGTATAAGGATCCTTTCCACCTGCTTCCTGATTGCTTTTATTTAGAAACCGTATTTTCACAGGCTCATTCAACGTGGAGTTATATTCTGCCCTTACGAAGGAGCTCTCTTGAATGGCTCCATTCTTTAACGGAAGGACTTGAAAGGAAAGTTTCGGGTCCGTCGTCATGACTCCGTATAGGAGAATACTCTTGTTTTTCCCTTCGTTTCCTAATTGGATCGCTTTGTCGTGGAGGAATTTTTCGATTTCACTCTTTGGAGTGTCGGTCGGAAAGTAAATGACATATGGAAGGTCTTCCGTTTCATATACGACTTCTGTACCTGTATTCCAATTCTTCAGAGTGGAAGAGATGGTACGACTGAATGGAGGGTATAAAAAGAATAAGATCAACATACAGGCATTAATAAACAGTAAGGAAAACACGATCATTTTTACATATGGGGGCAGTGAATTCTTTGTAGGCTGAGGGGCTTGTCCATTGTCTGATAGCTTATCTGAATGGATTCGTTCTTCAAGAAGCTTACACGCTTTTTTTGCTTTGAAATAGTACGGGGAATGCACGTTTGACGCTTGCTGATAGTGAATATATGCCTTTATAAGTGCCCCTTTTTGTTCCAGCTTTTGTCCTAGGTGATAATGGGCTTCTGGAGAAGTAGGGTCGTGATATCGAAGGATTTTTTCATAATATTGCTCGTCATTTTTTGATAGATAGATATTTTTATGGACGTTCAACAGGTTCTTTTTCAGGTGGCTTTCGAAACGGCTCACATTTTCCCCTCCTATAATAAGCGGACTAGTTTCTTTCTAACTATATTTTCTGAGGAGGGGAAAAAGAACAATAGAAAATCAGGAAGGGGATTATCTGACCACATTTTCTATAAATTGATCGTTTGCTAGAAAAATAACATACCTTTTCTTCGAATCGTAAAAAGGAAAAATCCGCCTCACTCCGAGACGGATTTTTTATAATACCATTCATAAAATAATCCAGCTTCCTCTTTCGACACCCCCACCAACAAACTTTCGTGGGTAGGGTTTTCCCGATTTGAGAACGTGATGGTAGCCACTTTAAACTTCCGCTCAAGCCATGAGTGTTTCACGGTCACCTGCTGAATCCTGTCCAGATGGGTGACGAATGTTTCGTTCAACCAGCCCCCTTTTCGAATTTGAACAGTATGTCCGTTTCGGGTGTAGCTTGTAAACCAGTAATCAAGGATTCGGAGGAAGAGGGATAAGCAGAAGACAACTCCAGCAATCCATATCCATTCCATTTTAAATATCCATAGACCGATTAGAGCAATAATCGTCAAATAATAGGGTTGGATAAGCTTCAGCCAAAGGACCTTTAGGGGGAATCGATCCATCTCCTCTTTAATCGGGTAGTGGGGAAGGATGGTGTGAAGCATGCTATAAGCAACATGTTTCTCCATAAACGGATATAAGGAACTTATTTCTTCTTTATCTCCTGCAGAGGAACCTGCACTGATCAACTTGATTGATACGAGGCCCAGTATCCTTTTTACAATGGTTTGCTCCACTCTCACAGCTTGTACTTTATTCTTTGGAATCGAGAAGCTGATTTCATTCCCGATCCCTTTCTGTATATAAATCCTATCCGGGTCATCACTTATGACGTAATTTCCATATTTGATGGACGTCTTGACGAAACCGATCAAGATAGACAGGACCATGGCAGCAAGAAAAAGAATGATTAGAATCCATATATGATTTTGTAAGTAATGCCAGGCACCTTCTGCTGATTTTTCGATTGTAAAGAAATCGGCCAGATTGAAATAGATGGCACTTAATAATGGAAAAATCGCCAGGAAGCTGAGTGACGTGAAGGATGCTTTGATCAGGTCTTTCCTGGTTGCTTGAAAGTGGACCGATCGTTGAGGCATTGTACGTTCTTCCACCTCATTCCCATCTTGATGGTGTTCAAGATAGGATAAAATGCGGTCTTTCTCTTCCTGTGTGATGACGGGGAATTCAAATAAGGCATCTTCTCCATTCGTCCCTGTTTCTAAGGTTAAAGAAGTTAATCCGAACCAGCGGTGAATGAAGGTCGTAGTGGACCTATGGCTATGAATCCGGTCCCAGGAGACCGTTTTTTGCTTTCTAACGAACATTCCTTCTCTGAAATTGATGGTCTTCTTTCCTACTTCATAGCGGTTGAAAACCCACTTTGCAAAGATAGCTAGTACAGAACAAAGGGTGGCAACCAACAGGGCATAGCGTCCCCATACCACCCACCAGGCTGTTGAATTCGCCTTGAGGAGGAAGAGGAGGATATAGAATCCAAAGAGATTCTTCGCAGAAGACATCAATTCAACGAGGATATATGCTGGGTGATATCGTTTGGCAGAATGAGTCATGCTCCTATTTCTCCTCCCTCAGAATCTTTATCTCTTATCTTGGCAAAGGTGGCAATCTCTGCTTTTAATGTCTTCGCTACATTAGCCGGAATGGCGGGTATTTTATGATTCGAGGTGGTGGTCCCGATTTCAAGATCATAAAGGTCATATCGACGCATGATAGGTCCCTGCTCGGTTCGGACGTATTCCACTTTTTCCATGGGGATCAGAACATGCTGCTGCTGCCACTTCCCGAATTTCAGCTGAACGAATTCCTGATCGACCTGATAGCGCCAGGTTCTTTGCAGATATATGGGTTCAATGAAGATGGAGAAAATGGATGAGACGATGAACAGCCCGCCGAGAACGTAAAGAACGATGGTAACCCAGTCATACCAATCGAATCGATCACTGAAATAAATCAGGAGCCCTGTGATGAGAAGTACTGTTATATGTCCTATCGTGTTGGATATTCTCCAGACTTTGGTGGCTTTTTTGGATATGGTTTCAGTTGGTTCTGTTATGTTTATGTACATTTATTTCACCTCTGTCTTTACTTACGATTTAAGAAATGAAAGGTTTCGTCAATTTGTTTATTTTTGGTAAAGGTGATGGTGTTAGGGTTTGAATTCGATATAATGTGAAAGTGTAATAGACGGAATTGGCCCTATTCCTTAACTGGTTTGAAAGAAAAATAGCCATTCCCCAAATGAAAGGAATGGCCATTTGAACTTATAAAGCTGCTTTAATCACTTTTTTATAATACAATACCGACAATATACCAAAGATTGAATACAGAATCGTGTATAACCCCATTACAATAATCATCGGAGTCCATACCTCGGCACCAAACAGGAACCATCCCGATTGAACCGCAAAGTAACTATGCACAAGACCGATGAGGAGTGGGATTCCGAAGCTGAAGAGCTGCTTGGCTTGAATGCCTTTTAATAAGTCCCGTTGAGTAAAGCCCAGTTTTCGTAGGATCGTATAATTGGGCTTCTCATCTTCACTTTCGTCCATTTGCTTGAAGTACAGGATGCATCCCGATGTGATCAGGAAGGTGAGTCCAAGGAATCCGACGATGAACATGATAAGTCCAATGTTTCGTTTCTGTTCGGCTTCCATATCATACTGTGAATCGTTCGCCCTTCCTTCCTGCAGACCTAACTCATGAAAGAGATCGTTTGCTTTCATAAGGTCTTTTTCTTTCTCGATGGTTACCCCTATATAGAGGGAGGATTCATTCTGGATGGAGGGTTCCAAATCGTTTTTTAGTTGTTGAAAAAGGCTGTCATCCACGATTACGACAGGTGATCCCCCTGCTGTAAAATACCAGGAAATTGGATATTCAGACCGCATTCCCAAGTACGTAAGCTTGGTGACCTCCGTTTTCCCTTTCAGCTCCGTCACCCCTGAATCATGTAACGGAATGACCTTCTGAAGTAAGTCGCTATAGCCAGTAAAGATCGTTTCGTCTTCCTCTACATCGACCCCCTTGACGCTTTTTTCACTGATGACGGAGTTCGGCATGGCATCCAATGACCCGTTCAGTTCGCCAAAATCAGAGTCTGTAATGCCTTTTAAGTTGACCAATACATCAATGACTTCGATCTCTTCTTTTTTGTATTCAATACCCTTTTTCAGGAGGGCATCTTTAAAGTGCTGAAAGTCTTGTTTATTTGTAAATGAAAAATCAGTGGGAACATTATTCTGAGCCGTTTTTTCAGCCGAATAGTAGCCGATGTAGCTCAGTGACAACAATGCTATTGATAATGCTGAGACCGTCGTGATGATCGTTAAAAGTAGAGCGTTTGATTTCATCCGGAACATAATGGATGAAAGGGACAGTACTTCGTTGATATTCAGATAGCCATCTTTCTTCTGCCGTATTACGTTAAAAATGAAGCTGACAGAACCCTTATAAAAAAGATAGGTCCCGATAATCACTGCTCCAAGGATAAAGAGCATGGCTCCATACAACTGCGGCATAGTCGTAAAGTCACCGCCAAACAGTTTTGAAGATACATAATATCCGGAGGCAACCAGGATAATTCCAAAAATCCCGATGATGATCTCGAACTTGGACATCTTTTTCACTTTCGTTTCCGTCGATGACCGGACTCTGAATAGAGATAATATGCTTTGCCTTTTAATGAATGCAAAGTTCATCAGCATGATCAAAAGGTAGATCACACAGAAAACGATGATGGTCTGGATGAGTGCCTTGGTTGAGAAGTGGAGTGTGGCTATCGCATCCACTCCGGTTGTTTTAAATAAAATCATGATGATCAATTTTGAGAAGGAGAATCCGATCAAGATACCGAGTATCAAAGATCCGAAATAAAGAATGAAGTTCTCTACACTCAAAATACGGAAAATTTTATTTTTCGTCATGCCGATTAACTGAAATAGCCCGATTTCTTTACTTCTTCTTTTTATGAAGAGAGTATTGGCATATAGGAGAAAGATCGAGACGATGACGACAAGCAATACGGAAGCTGCACGGACGGCTGCACCTCCTTTAATGGAACCCTTCGCTGCATCCATGGAAGGATCATACTGCAAGGTCACAAAGGCGAAATAAAGGGCGACACTAAAGACCAGGGCAAATACATAAAGGTAATAATTCTTCAGGTTCTTCTTCAGATTTCTGAAGATAAGGGTATTAATGTTCATTCTGCACCCCGCCAAGCACTCCTTGAGTTTTCATGATGTCTCCAAAGAAATGCTGCCTTTCCTGGTCCCCTTTATTTAATTGTGTATAGATTTGACCGTCTTTGATGAAAACGACTCGGCTGCAGTAGCTTGCCGCAACGGGATCATGTGTGACCATGACGATCGTCGCCTTCAACTTTTGATTGAGTTCACTCAGTTTGTTCAAGAGATCAGAGGCAGATTTCGAATCGAGGGCACCCGTCGGTTCATCTGCGAAAATGATGCTGGGCTCATGGATAAATGCTCGAGCGGCTGATGTACGTTGTTTTTGCCCACCTGAGATTTCGTTCGGGTATTTATCTTTCAAATCAAGAATCCCGAGTTCAGATGCAAGTTCGTTAAATTTTTGATCTGCTTCCTTTTTCGGAGTCTTGGTGATGGATAATGGCAACAGGATATTTTCTTTAACCGTCAAGGTGTCGAGCAAATTGTAATCCTGAAAGATAAAGCCCAGATGATTCTTTCTGAATTCGGCGAGTTGCTTTTCTTTCATCATCGTCATTTCATTACTCTCGATCTTAATCGAGCCCTCACTCACTTTGTCAATGGAGGAAAGGACGTTCAAGAGAGTTGTTTTCCCGGAACCAGATGCCCCCATAATACTGACGAATTCTCCCTTTTGGATCGATAGGTCGATTCCCTTTAAGACTTCCTGCTTATTGAATTTGTTTCCGTAGCTTTTATGAAGTTTTGTAGCTTCTAATATCGTCATCGTGAAAAACTCCTTTGATTTGATACTCTTATTATAAAAAGCAGGAAGTCTTTTTTCCTTTTATTGTTCGAACAAAATGGAAAAGCATGTGACATTTTTGTCACACGCCGGTAAGTTGGACGAAATCATTTTTCTCTGGAAAGGTGAGGGTGACCAAGGTCCCTTCTCCCCGATTAGACTCGACCTCTATAGAAATCAGTAAAGACTTAGACACTTTTTTTGTTAAGTACAATCCCATGCCGGTAGAGGCATGATCATTGTGCTCGATGGTGGATGTGAACCCTTTGTCGAAGATTCTTGGAAGGTCCCTTCGATCTATGCCCCTTCCGAAATCCTGAATGGTGAGGACCGCTTTCCCGTCATGCTTAACACTCTTAATGATTATATCCGATGAGGTGCTGTATTTTACGCCATTGGTTAGAAGCTGCCTGATCATAAAGGCCAGCCACTTCGCATCGCTCAGCACCTCCGTGATCTCCAGTTGCAGATCAAATCCAATTCCTTTTTGGATGCACCAGGACTGCAGCGTTTTTATTTCCTGAAAAATAACGTCCTCGAGATCGGTGTTCTCAATATAAAGGTCATTCTCCATGAAAGCTATTCGTTTCTGGTGAAGCTGTTGGTCCAAAAGAAGGTGGATCCGCAGCCACTCATATTTTAATGGAGCCTTCAAAGCTTCGTTCTCTAAACGTTCAATCATCAAATGCATGGATGTCAGTGGGGTTTTCACCTCATGAATCCAGGATAGGAGATCATCCTTCTCCTGTTCAAGCATCATCCGGTTTTCAGACGATGACTGCCTTAGAAGGTTCGCTTGTTCCGATAAACTATCTGAAATGATCTGTTCAAATGGGGAATCGGGAGAATCCATCCCTGAGATATTGAGGTTGGGATCCCATTCTTTTAAACGTTTATAGAAACGTGTTTCTTTATGATAACGAATGATTACAAAACAACTAAAAAAGAGAAAAGACAGGAACACCATATATAGGATCGGCTGTAAGGGGATGGCACTATCGATATAAGCGACAAAGATAAATGACAGGTTAAGAACGATAAAGAACAACAGCCAGCTTATTCGTTCCCATAAGTATGTACGGGTCATGGCGAATCCTCTTCAATCGCGAGATACCCCTGGCCGACTTTCGTCTCAATGAAGCGGCCCAGTTCAATTTCCCCGAGCCGCTTCCTGAGGCGATTCACATTGACGGTCAACGTGTTATCGCTGATGAATCGTTTGTCATCCCACAGACTGTTCATTAAGTTATCCCTGCTTACGATTTTATTTTTCTGATCGATTAGAAGCTTTAAAATATACATTTCATTCTTCGTCAATTCGATGGACCCTTTTTCATTGGATACAGTGTTACGCTCAAAATCGACGGTTGCCCCGCACCAGGAATTGATGCGCACCTGTTCGGTGTTATAGTTATAGACTCTTCGCAGGGTAGCCTGAACCTTTGCGATAAGAACATCAAAATGAAAGGGCTTCTGGATGAAATCATCTGCCCCCAGCTGCATGGACATCACCATATCAGTAGGGTGATCACGGGAGGACAGGAACAGGATCGGCACGTTGGAATGGGTACGGATCATTCGGCACCAATGAAAACCGTCGAATTTAGGTAATTGAATATCAATGATCACAAGATCCGGTTTCACCTCTGCGAACTCCTGCATCACGTGATTGAAATCAGTGATTCCATAAACGTCATAGGACCACTGGGAAAGTCGCTCCTTGATTTCATTAAATAGGGTTGTGTCATCTTCGATTAGTAATAGTTTAAACAATGTAGTCACCCCGCTATGTTGCTGTTTACATAAATTGTATAGGAAATCGCATGTATTTGCCATATGCCGGATGAAAGGAAACCTCAAATTGGAAATATATAAGCAGAGCGGAAACAGAGGGATCTTATCCGTTACGTGTAGTAAACACGATGGAAATACTAACCCAATGAGCAAATGACTTGCCTATTATGGAGTTTGGTGAGATGCGGCACGTGGTTGACAATGTGAACTCTTTGAGGAGCCTCAGGATGCCATCCAGTACGTCGGAACGAGTATTCATAAGGGGATAGTAGTGTAAGGGGGAAAGAAGTCTAGATAAGCCTTATCTAATCAAATAGAGGCCTGACAATTCCTGTCTGGCCTCTATATTTATATCAGTGTTTATCTTCTTATGAATTTAAATTATAAGTTCATCTACTTTCCAACATTTTCTTAAATTCACGGACGGCAAAGGATTCATATCTTCCTTTTTTCGTGATAAGGCCTAAGTTCCAGGGAACGGTTGGATTCACGATAGGAATGGATTTCACGTCGCGCTGGTCCACTTTTTTGGAAATCGATTGAGGAAAGATAGAGATACCCAGGTTTTGCCCAATCATTTCTCCTATGAAATCCCACTGTGAGCTCTCGTATGCGACTTTTGGGTAAAACCCAGCTTTTCTGCATTCATCAATGATATTGTCATGAAGGGCAAAGTCTTCACTGAAGAGGATGAAGTCTTCATTGTGTAATTCGCTCATTTCCACCTTGTCTTTCTTTGCCAACTGGTGAGAGTGGTGGACAAATAACATATGTTTCTCGGAAACAAATGGGACGACCTCAAACTGATCCTCATCCATCGGTAAGACCACGACGCCAAGATCCAGGATACCCTCTCCCACTTCTTCTGCCACTTTATTAGCCCCATATTCGTTTAACTGAATGTGAATGTCTGGATACATATTTTTAAATTCTTTAATAATGCTTGGGAAAAATAAAAAGCCGATCAAAGGGGGAATGCCGATCTTGATTTTACCCCTTTTCAGATTCATCAAGTCATATAAATGAGTGGACAGGTGATCAAGGGATTCTAAAATGACCTGTCCCTGCTCGTACACAATTTCTCCTGCTTCCGTCAGTTCGATTTGCCGGGATGACCGATCGATCAGTTCCATTTCCAATTCATCTTCAAGACTTTTGACCATCTTGCTGAGGGTTGGCTGGGACAGGTGAAGGACGTTTGATGCTTTGGTAAAGCTTTTATACTTGGCTACTTCATTAAAGTAGGTGAGTTGTCGAATATCCATTTATAAGCCTCCATTTTAATGTATTACTTTTTTGCATAATACTTATAATTTAAATTCATTTTACTTATTAATGAGAGAAGAGTAAACTTTCTTACGTTCAAAAAAATTACTAGTTAAACGTTCGAAGAGAGTAGTCGGAATATGTAATCGCACTCTCTCTTCTGTTTTTATCGTAAGAAGGGTGGAAAGAAATTGTTTAGTATTTTACTAGGCCTGGTTTTGCTCATGGTCTTTGCTTATTTGGGATGGTCCATCATATGGATTGCACCCATTGTAGCGGGTATTGTTGCGTTGCTAAGCGGGATGGATCTTATGGACACATATACGAATACATATATGTCCGGATTTGTGAATTTCGCCAAGCAATGGTTCCCGATTTTCCTATTGGGAGCTGTGTTCGGTAAGCTGATGGAGGATACGGGGGCAGCGAAATCTGTTGCCTACCAAATCACCAAAATGATCGGTGAAAAACGTGCCATTCTTGGAGTGCTGGTCGCCTCAGCCGTTCTCACATATGGAGGCGTAAGTCTCTTTGTCGTTGTGTTCGCGATCTATCCGATTTCCCTGGCCTTATTCAGGAAGGCGGATATTTCAAGAAAGCTCATTGCACCGACGATCGTGCTGGGCGCGTTCACATTCACCATGACGGCTGTACCTGGAACTCCGCAAATACAGAATCTGATTCCCATGAAGACGTTCCACACCACACCGATGGCAGGTTCATTCATGGGGATAGTGGCGTCTCTGATCATGGCAGTTGGCGGATATCTTTGGCTAGTTAGCAGGCAAAGGAAAATGGCTGCTGTGGGGGATACATTTAAAGAAAGTAAACATGCAGGATCCGACTCAAATGACGATCAGCCGTTGCCGAATTGGATCATCTCTTTATTACCATTACTAGTGGTTGTGCTGTTATTAAACGGTATCAAACTGGATGCCATTCCTTCTTTGTTAGCAGGAATCATCCTTATTCTTCTTATTAATGTTAAACGATATAAGAAGTTCATTCCTTCTATCAATGAAGGGGCAAAGGGCTCTGTAATGGCTATCATCAATACAAGTGCGGCAGTCGGGTTCGGGGCAGTGGTGACGAGTGTTCCTGACTTTGACCGGATTACAGACATTCTGCTCGGGATTTCGTCTAATCCATTAATCTCAGAGTCTTTAATCGTGCAGATTCTCGCGATGATCACCGGTTCTGCTTCCGGTGGGATGGGGATCGCCATGCAGGCTCTCGGGGATACCTATTTCCAATTGTCCCAGTCGACAGGTATCAGTCCGGAAGCTTTTCACCGTATGGCCTCCATTTCATCCGGGGCATCGATCCTGCCTCATAATGGCGCGTTGCTGACGCTTCTCGCCGTAACAAATGTAACGCATAAAGATTGTTATAAAGATGTGTTTGTTGTAGGTCTTATCATCCCAACGATTGCAGTCATTGCAGGGATCATAATGGCAAGTATAGGTCTAATATAATTATTTTGAAGGAGTGTTTTAAAGTGGTAGAAAATAAAGTGGTCGTCATAACAGGTTCAGCAAGCGGTATCGGATTTGAATTAGGGAAATCCTACGCTGAAAACGGAAGTAAAGTGGTTCTGACCGATTTGAATGCTGAAGGTGTGCAAACAGCGGCAGAAGAACTTAGAGGGCTTGGATATGAAGCGATTGGCCTGAAAGCCGATGTGACAAGTGAAGAAGACATCAAGAACATGATCGATACGGCATATAAACAATATGGACGAATTGATGTATTGGTAAACAATGCCGGATTACAACATGTTTCCCCAATTGAAGAGTTTCCAACAGCCAAGTTCGAGCTCATGATTAAAATCATGCTAACGGCACCATTCATCGCCATTAAACACGTCCTTCCGATTATGAAGGAGCAGAAATTTGGCCGGATCATCAATGTGTCTTCTATCAACGGTTTAGTAGGATTCGCTGGAAAAGCGGCTTACAACAGTGCAAAACATGGTGTCATCGGATTAACAAAGGTGGCAGCACTTGAGTCAGCGCCATTCGGTATTACCGTGAATTCGATTTGCCCTGGTTATGTAGATACACCGCTTGTAAGAGGGCAGTTAAAGGACATTGCCACAACTCGTGATGTTCCGTTAGAAAAAGTGCTTGAAGAGGTCATTTATCCATTAGTCCCTCAAAAACGTTTGTTGGATGTAAGTGAAATTGCAGACTATGCGATGTTCTTATCAAGTGACAAAGCGAAGAGTGTGACTGGTCAAGCAGTCGTGATCGACGGCGGATATACTGCACAATAAAATCATTTCATGTATTATTCAAGAAACCTCGGCAGGTGATCCTGTCGAGGTTTTTTACCTCTTCATTTCTTGGACTGTCGACAATCTTCTCCCTCATTCGCTATATAACGACTTTCTTTGCAAGAAATTCACCTTCCCGTTTTGTGATTGATCATGCATGATCTGCCAAGTTCTTTTTTAATCAGTGGTCGTTAGAAAGTGAGGTGAGCTGCTCAGTTTGCAATAACTCATTCAGCACGTATTATTAGTAACCATTCACAGCTTTGATTGTGTGCTTTTCCGCTCTGTCAGAATGTACTTCATCTCTTTGGTGGTAATCATTTTTTTATGATGAACAGGGTGGAAACTTTTGCGAGTTATTTTTTCTCATTAAATGGTAGTTTTATAGTTTTTAAGCATAGTAGAATATGAGCGAATCCAAGTAAATAAATGTAAAATAACGAAAGTTTACAAAAATGTATACATGTACACAAATCAGTATACAATTGTAGACAAAAATGTATACATGTGTACAAATCAGTACACATGTTGATATATAAGGATGTGTACAATTTACGTATACAAAGATACAAAAATGTATACATTATCACTCTCTTCTCTTTCTATTATTCGATAGAAAAGTAGGATTGACCAACGACGAGAAATTGTATACTCTTGGAATAAGAGTTGAAATGTTTTGACAAATTCTTACTCATGATTGAAAGGATGATTTTAATGACGAATTCACGAATTGCAGCCATTGACGTTGGTAATGATTCTCTTAAAGGTATGTTTGGAAAAATGGACGCTGAGGTGAATATTCCTAACGTCATTGCCAGGGATATTGAGGATCGCCCTATTATTGGAATCGAAGAGCTGGATACACAGGACCCACTAGACGGTATACATATCCGTGTCCACTCCCCTACCCTTAAAGACAACAATGCAATTTACCGTGTTGGTAACCTTGCAGCGAAGAGTAATAACTCTACTGAACTGGACCCTGGTAGCAGTAAGTCAGAAGAAGACCAAACACTTATCATGTTGTTTGCGTCTATCGCCCTTGATGCAGCACGTAACGACTCAGCGTTTAAAAAGAATAATAATGTAATAGAAGCAAACTACACATTAGGCACTGGTCTTCCTCTACGAGAAGTAAAAGAAGGAAAAGATGTAGGATATCGCTCCCGATTACTCGGATCGGTTCACCAAGTTGAGTTCCTTGTCACTCCTCGCTATCAAGGCATAAAAGTAAACATTAAATTTGATGAAGTGAAGGTATACCCTGAAGGATTTGCCGCTTTCATCAATCTTGTTATGGATAATAACTTAAATATCATCAATAAAGACCTGATCGATAAACGTATTTTAATTCAAGACATCGGGGGATTATCAACCGATATCGCAGTCATTAAGGATCGAAAAGTAGATGATGATAAAGCTCAAGGATTTAACCTTGGAGTTTCTGAATCCCTTGAATTGATTCGCGAGGAAATCCGCTCAAGACACGGCATCGAGCTTGATAGTCGTCGTGACGTGGTGGAAATCATCACGAAGAAAAATGATCGTAATCATATTATGGTCAAAGGAAGTCGGACGAGCGTACATGATATCGTGGATCGTATCATGCTTGAGCTTGCCAAGAAGCAATATCGCCACCTGCGCAATATGTGGCAAAAGAATTCCCAAACGGAAATCTGCTACTTCATCGGTGGTGGGGCAAGCGTTCTGAAGGAGTATATCAAGACGCTTAATAACAATCTTGATGGTTATAATATCGATTTCTTTGAAGATGAGAAAGAAAGTATTTGGATGATGGCCAATGCTTATTATAAGCTGATTGCAGATTTCTCTAGAAAAACTCAGAAGGTTTCTCAGCAAGAAGAACAAAAATTAGCGAAAACCAAATAGGGTGATGGTATGAAGGAAAAAGGGATGTCGAGGGGACAGCCGATTACGTTTCGGCTACCTTCTGATACACCTGATCACGTATTAAAACATCTACAAAGGCTTAAGGAAACGGAAAAACGCAATTTCTCAAGTAAGATAGCAGAACTTGTATTGAATGGTGTAAATGATGCACTCTCCAGGCAGCGGGAAGCAATAACGATCCCCCTTCCGAAGGGACTGGAAAAATCCCAACGCGATTGGTTGAAGCATGAACATTCAGAGGCGCTGCTTGGAAGCATCGTGTATCAATTATTATCAAATCCCGTTCGTACCGCGTCCCTCCTTGCCTCCTTAAGCAGTAATTCGTTGGATATCAATGAAGCGCTCTACCTTCAGGAAGAATCGGCTGCAAGCCATGATTCTTCACGTGAATGGTCGATTGATCAAGTGATTGATGAAACCCCGGAAGAAGAAATAGATGAACGTTCGTACTCTACGGATGAAGAACTGGACAACTTCGACTGGGAAAGTGCCATGAAACCTGAGGAAACCGAAGAACAAGAGCCTAATGAAGAATCCATGGATGATCTTTTAGGAGATTTCCTGGCACAAATGAATAAATAAAGAAGAACCTGAAGCAAGGCGCACAGCCTTATGTTTCAGGTTCTTCTTTTGTTATTGCTCCAAATAAAAGAATGAACTTCTTCATTTCTCTTACAAGCATACTTCTCATCTTTATACAACTACCTAATATAGTTGGAAACTGTAAACAATTTGTCTTATTTGCCTTAAATTTTCGACTCGAGACGTGTCAAGCTATATAACTCATAGGGAGAAATATTACAAACCAACTTCAGCAGATTAAAACATGTATAAAAAATGCCAGATTATTTCAATAAATTCCCAACTTGTGGTTTAGACGGAGCTGAATGCGAGGTAAATACCGTTTAAACAGAATAGAAAAACGAAACCTCAGTCATTGGCTACACCACTAAAGAGGAGAGATTAGATGAGTATTCAAAAAAGTAATGATAGCTCAAGTCTCGCAGAAGTTATTGATCGAATCCTGGACAAAGGAATCGTCATTGATGCATTTGCCAGAGTTTCTTTAGTAGGAATCGAAATTCTGACTGTAGAAGCACGAGTGGTCATTGCAAGTGTGGATACATGGCTACGATATGCAGAGGCCGTTGGGCTTTTGAGAGACGAAGTCCAGGAAGAGGGGCTGGCCAAACAGGATACCGAAAGAGGAACAGCCTTCAGCATTTAAACAAGTAAATTGTATATATTTTTACTAATTTAATAGAAAAGAGGATGAATATGTCAGAAGTTAAAAGCGATCAACAGGTAGAGGAAACAAACCCTGAAACCTCAAATGAGGCAACGGGCGAAAGCAGACAATCGATGAATTATGCGATTATCGGCGGAGTGGTTGGGGCAGGAATCGGATTACTGTCAAACCCGGGAACAGGAAAAAAAGTAGTGGACAGCTTTGGTAAATCAGACGTGATGAGAGCCGCCAGCAAAGAACTGCGAAGGTCGGCACAGGAATTCCTTACAGAGCAGGCCATCATCACCCTACGGCAATCAGCTACAGGATATATGAGCAGGCTGGAAGGTGGATTGTTGGCACCAAAGAAGAAAAAGGAAGAATCAGTGGAAAGCACTGGTGCTAAGGCAGATAGCAGCGAGAATTCTTCTGATCAATCAGAAGAATTAGAAGGAATCAAAGAGGAAAACAAGAATTTGAATGAACGTTTAGAACGAATTGAAGAGATGCTTAGCAGCCTTGTGGATTCAAAGAAATAACAGTCTACCTTCGCCTTAAAAAGGAGGAGCCTAATGGGTAAGCCGGTAAAAAAAACAGTTGGCAAAATTGCAAAAAAAGCCTTGGATCACACTCCTGAACCAGTAAAGGAAAAAGTGAAGGATACCATCACTGAAAAGGCAAAAGAGAAATTTGTTGAAAACGTAGAAGATGGTATTCAATCAAAGGCAAATGAAGCTTCCGAGAAGCTTGAGAGTGCGAAAGAGAACAATGCTGCAAATGTTCATAACAAAGCAGAAGAAGCGAAGGATAAAGTACAGGACGTTCTGCTCTCTGTCCGGGAGAAATTAGGAAACGCAAAAGAAGCAGGAGAGGAATTTCAAAAGAAAATCTCTTCCTCTAATCAGGATCAAACGAAACTTAAAGGTGTGGGCAGCCTTAAAGGGGCAAGCGACATTAAAAGCTCCCTCACTATTAAGAGCTCTACAGAAATTAAAAGTTCAGAGAATATTAAATCTTCAAAAGATATCAAGACGATCAGTTCGTAAGCACCGAAAGGAGAATGAAGCATGGCTATTCAAAAAAGTAATAACAGTTCAAGTTTAGCTGAAGTAATTGACCGGATCCTGGATAAAGGTATTGTCATTGATGCATTTGCCAGAGTATCTGTTGTAGGGATTGAAATATTAACGATAGAGGCAAGGGTAGTTATCGCAAGCGTAGATACATGGTTACGATATGCAGAAGCGGTAGGGCTACTCAGGGACGATGTCGAAGAAAATGGTCTGGCTACTCAACAAAATGAAAGAAGCTCACAGTTTAGTATTTAAATAGACCATGAGTGTGCTTTTAACGAGTATGAGAATGTGTTTTGAAGGGGAAGCCTTCTGGGTCCCCCCTTTCAAAACAGTAGGAGGAGACTATGGTAATTAAAGAGATCATGAATAGTGTGACAGATTTCTTCAATGAACATGTAGCCCCGGTCCATAAGATTACGTCAGTGGAATTGACTGAAGATGAAGGCTGGAAGCTTCAAGTCGAAGTGATTGAAGAGAAAGAATATATGAAGAAATATGCGAAAGACGAAATGCTTGGAACCTATGATGTTCTTCTTAATAAAGACAAGGAAGTCACGTCATTCAAACGACGGGATGTCAGGTACAGAAGTGCCATTGGACAGGAAATGTAGTGGATGAGCGAGTAGGAGGTAATGGGAAGTGACGGTCTTAACAAAACGGATCAAAAAGGATAGCAGGGCATTAATTCAAGACGATGAAACGAAAGAATTGCTTTCGCGCTCATTGCGATATCTTAAATCTGGATATCCTGTCCATTTTACAGGTCCATCAGGAGCCGGGAAAACCTCTCTTGCGCTCGCACTTGCGAAGAAGAGAAAAAGACCGGTTATGCTCATGCACGGAAATCACGAGCTGAATAATAAAGACTTGATCGGTGATTTCACAGGTTATACAAGCAAAAAGGTCGTCGATCAATATGTGCGATCTGTTTATAAAAAGGACGAAAGCGTGACGGAGACCTGGAGAGACGGTCGCCTACTCGAAGCAGTAAAGAATGGATACACCCTTGTATACGATGAATTTACACGATCACAGCCGACAACCAATAATATCTTTTTATCCATTTTAGAAGAAGGGATTATCCCGTTATATGGGTCGAAGTTAACGGAGCCATTTATTCGCGTACACCCGGAATTTGCCATCATATTTACCAGTAATCCTGCAGAATATGCAGGGGTTTACCAAACACAGGATGCTCTTTTGGATCGGTTGATTACAATGAATGTAGATTACAAGAGATCTGAACAAGAGGCTATGATTGTATCGGAAAAAGCAAATCTGGTCATGAGCGAAGCAAGAGCCATTACCACACTTGTTTCTACGTTACGTGATCAATGTACGAACGAATTAAACGGACCGAGCTTGCGTGCTTCCTTAATGATCGCGAGGCTCGCCATTGAATCAGACATCCCCATAGACGGTAAGGATTCAGATTTTCAACGTCTATGTATTGATATAGCAGCACACAGTGTAAGTCGATGTATCGACGGAGAAAACCCACAGCAAAAAGCAGAAAAATTAATTATAGATGCATGTAAACAAATGAAGGTATCTGAGGAATAAAGGAGAGTTTTAAGATGAGTAACGAAGAAACGGGAATTTATATATTTTGTGCTATCCAAACAGAAAGTGACGATCAATTTGGTTCCATTGAAATCGAAGGCGAAGAACGGGAAACGTTCACGATTCGATTCAAGGATGCGGCAATGGTAGCGGCAGAAGTACCAATGAAGATCTATCATCCTAAGAAGCAGAATTTACTCATGCATCAGGGAGCGGTATCGAAAGTGATGGATCAAAAGGATACAGTCATCCCGATCAGCTTCGGTAATGTCTTTAAATCAAGAGACGATGTACAAGCCCTTTTGGAAAACCTTTATCCCCAGTTCGAAACGCTATTTCCGGCAATCAAGGGGAAAATCGAGTTAGGCTTAAAGGTCGTCGGTAAAAAGGAATGGCTGGAAGCGATGGTGAAAGACAATCCGCAGGTAGAGAAAATGGCATCAGCTGTTAAAGGGAAGTCGGAATCTGCGGGGTATTATGACCGCATTCAACTCGGAGGAATGGCTCAGAAGGTATTTGCATCCTTACAAAATGAGGTGAAGCAGGAAGTCTATGCTCCCCTTGAAGAAACAGCAGTCTCAGCAAAAGCAAATGATCCATCAAGTGAAACTATGCTTCTCAATGCCTCTTTCTTAATCGATCGGGATCAAGAAGAATCGTTCGATCAAAAGGTCAATGAGGCACACGAAAATTGGAAGGATAAGGTGGAATTTCATTACAGCGGTCCGTGGCCAGCTTACAATTTTGTCAACATTCGATTAAAGGTAGAGGAAGGCTGATGATTCATAAATTGGTGAGTGCACCAATTAATTTAGTCATTAAAATCGGTGAAAAGATTAAAGAAGAAACGGACAAAGAACTTTACGACCTTCCTACCATTCAACAAAAGTTGATTCAGCTTCAAATGATGTATGAATTAGGTGAAATCCCTGAGGAAGCATTTCAGGAAAAAGAAGATGAGCTACTCACAAGATATGAAATGGCGAAACAGATGGAAATGGAGCAATGGGAAGAACTAACGAAAAAGAAATAAGGGTGATCAGATGAGCGATTTACTTTATCTATATGGCTTAATCCCAACAGAAGAAGCAAATAAAGAAAGCCTTCCCCCCATGAAAGGATTCGACGGAGAAGGAGAACTATATACAATTCAAATCGGAGACGTGACCGCCATTGTGTGTAGGCTACCATCCAATGAATACTCAGAAGAGTTCATTAAGGAAAAAGTCGATAATGATATGGACTGGCTTCAGGAAAAGGCATTCCATCATCATGAAACTGTATTGATGGTGTCAAAGTTATATACGATCATACCTCTGAAGTTTTGCACATTATACAAAAATGAGGATAGCCTACAGAACACGATTGAAGGGAACCGAAATAAGCTTGTGACGACCTTCAAACAACTGGATGGTAACGAAGAGTGGAATGTGAAGATCTATTGCGATGATAAACTGCTGAAGAAGCAAGTAAGTGAGAGCAATCCGTCCATTGAAGCCAAAAGACAGGAAATCAGTGAGTTACCAAAAGGCAGGCAGTTTTTCGAAAAGAAGAAAATTGATCAGCTGATCGACCGTGAACTGGAAAACGAAAAGAATCGTCTCTGTGAAGACGTTCATGAAAAATTGAAAGAGCATTCTCTTCAAGGAAACATAAAGAAAAATTGGAGCAAGGATGTCACAGGCAGACAAGAACATATGACATGGAACAGTGTGTTCCTCCTACCAGTATCCAATGTAGAGGAATTTGTAGAGGAAATTAAGCAATTCGAAGAAGAATTGGGAGACGCCGGTTGGAAAATTGAAGCCTCCGGACCTTGGCCACCTTATCATTTTTCTAGTTTTTCTTAACTAACTAACAAGGAATGAGAAATATGACAGTCAGAGAATCGATCGAGAACAAAGATATTGCCCTTATAGATATATTAGATGTCATTCTCGATAAAGGTGTGGCAATAAAGGGAGATTTGATCATATCCATTGCAGGAGTCGACCTCGTGTATCTGGATTTGCGCGTACTGATTTCTTCAGTTGAAACATTGGTTCAACACAAGCAAGGGACACGTAAAACAGTCACATCCGATCAGTTCGATCAAGAAAGGGAGGGATTGATCCATGCAACAGGCCAGCGGGACAAATGGGCGAATTAATTTCGACCCGGAGAAAGCAGAACAAGGCTTGGCACAGCTTGTATTGACCGTAGTAGAACTATTAAGGCAAATTGTCGAGCGCCATGCCATGCGCCGTGTCGAAGGCGGTACGTTAACGGATGAACAAGTAGAGAATCTAGGGATAGCCCTTATGAATTTAGAAGAAAAAATGGAAGAGCTAAAAGAGGTATTCGGTCTTGATGCAGAAGACTTGAATATCGATCTTGGACCTTTAGGAAGCTTGATGTAATAGCGGTTAGGGAGGTTACATGATGGGAATGGAGCATCCGGTACAATCCAACACAATTGTGGATGTATTAGAAAAGATATTAGATAAAGGAGTTGTCGTAGCAGGAGATATTACGGTGGGTATTGCCGATGTCGAGCTACTGACGATCAAAATCCGCTTAATTGTCGCCTCTGTAGATAAAGCAAAGGAAATCGGCATGGACTGGTGGGAAAATGACCCCTATTTAAGTTCGAAAGCGGCAGATAACAATACGAAAGCTCTTGAAGAGGAAAACAAGAAGTTACAGGAACGATTGGAATCGCTTGAAAAGAAACTGGACACGAACCGTCTTAATACGGCGGATACAAACTAATTGGAGGTTTTAACAATGGCAGAACAAAACAAGCAAAACACAACGGTTGAGAATCAGGAAAATGAAAAAAGTTCGACGAAAGAGAACACAACAAGAAGGAGCGGCCCTATTAAAAGAACAGTAGCCGGCAGTCTTCTTGGAGCAACAGTCGGATATCTGGCAACACCTGAAAACGGTAAAAAACTATTGGATCGCATCGATCAAGATAAGATTAAAAGCAAAAGCCTGGACTTCGGAAAAGCAGCAAAAGAAAGATCCAGAAAAGCTGCTGTCTCATTGAAATCATCAACAGCCAACCTGTTTAAGCGTGATAAGGATGAAGAGGCTTCTGAGGACACAGAGATTGACGTGAATTCAACGGAAACGAACAGTGCCGAAGAAGAGTCTACTGAAGACTATGAAGCTCTTAAACAAGAGAATGACGAACTTCAGAACCGCCTGGAGCAATTAGAAGAGAAAATGAATCAACTTGCTGCAGCCCGTGAAGATGATAGTGATGACGATGACGAAGAAGAAGAAGAGGAAGAAGAAACTTCTTCTAAAAAGAAAACCTCAAAGAAATCCAAAGAAGCGGCGACAGATGAAGAGGATGACGATGAGGAAGAAGACGAAGATGCAAGTGATGACGACGAAGAAGAAGATAGCGATGATGAGGAAGAAACTTCAAGCAAAAAGAAGACAAACCGTAAGTCAGGAGCAACTAAGGGTAAGAAACGTTCAACCCGCAAGACAAGTGCTACTAATAAAAAATCGGCTAAAAAAGAAGATACAGAAAAAGATCAAGACGAAGACACCACTCTCTCTAGTGAGGACGACACAGTAGCATAACGAAAAGGAGATGTGAAAATGAGTTTAGGATCAGGGAAGGACAGTATCTTAGAATTTTTTGTACAAGCAACGAATAAGCATGATTTCTCCTTAGACATCACGTTAAACATCAAGGGGGCCGTTATAACCGGTACTCTCGTTTCAGCAAGGGAATATTTCGACTCATTGAGTGAAACCTTTGAGGACGGCAGTGACGTGGCTCAGAAGTTGAGTGAAGAACTCGCCAAGGCCGGCGAATCTGTCGATGGGAATCAAAGCGATGAAGCTCATTTCATACACTTGAAGAACACGAAGGTATACTGTGGCGACAGCAAACCGACCCCTTCTAAAGGCAAAATCATGTGGAGGGGGAAAATAAGTGAGGTCGACGGTTTCTTCTTGGGAAAGATTGCAGAATCTAAGAGCAGTAAATAATGGAAAGCGACTGAATGTTAAGTTCAGTCGCTTTTTAGTATGTATGGGAGAACGTATTATTTCCCGGGCAGGAATCATTATCCAGCACAAACTGGTAGACACATCAGTGGAAGACATTTGATAGAAACGAACAACCTTGAGAAAAGAATAATATGAAAAAACGGACCAGTTAGTTATAACTGATCCGCCTTGTGTATTAAACGAGTATAATCCATAGCAATAAAGTGAAAACAAGAGCCGTTACACCCTGAACCAGCGTAGCGGCCGTTTGAGCCTTGTAAGCATCTGTCACTTTCATTCCGCTGAATTGCGTGACAACCCAGAAATAGCTGTCATTCACATGGCTGACTGTCATCGCACCTGCACCGATGGCCATGACGACTAACGCAAGAGGCACGGCACCATCAATTCCCATTTGAGGAAGGAGTGGAGCAATCAAGGAAGAAGTGATCACAAGTGCTGCTGTGGAAGATCCTTGAGCCGATTTCAATAATGCCGCTACAATAAATGGAATGAGGAGAACGAGTGCACCGGAAAGTAATCCTCCATCGGCGATCCCTTGAATCAATTCAGCGACAGGGGTCGCCTTAATAACCGAACCGAATGCTCCTCCTGCACCTGTAATGAGTAGAATGTTGGTCGCATCTTTCATACCTTGAGTGACCCAGCCATTCAAGGTTTCTTCATTCCATTGCGGCATGAGGGCAAACGCTGCCAGAACACCGATCAGTAAAGCAACCACAGGGGAACCGGCGAACAAAAGAATATCCGCTGCTCCGCCCTCCCATTGAAAGAAGCTGACGACTGATCCTGCACCAATTAATAGGATGGGAAGGACAATCGGAGCAAAAGACTTGAACGCTGAAGGAAGTTCACCGAAGGATTTGACGAT
Source organism: uncultured Bacillaceae bacterium (assembly GCA_963787015.1). Classification (GTDB taxonomy): domain Bacteria; phylum Bacillota; class Bacilli; order Bacillales; family Bacillaceae_B; genus Rossellomorea. Next base: position 26,112 of record CAWBBM010000038.1, on the reverse strand, counting down.
CTCATCATAATCTAAATCCAGTTCGTCTTCCCCTTCGATTTCAATTTTGCTTGCGACCTTAATGGCCCAAAGATATCCTGCTAAAATCGTTGGGATAGCTACAATGATTCCAATTAAAATAATGGTGCCCAAGTAGTCACTTGCACCGATGTTTCCAGCTGCGGCAATCGGACCTGGAGTAGGTGGGACCAGAGTATGAGTAGCATATAATCCCGTTGCTAACGCGACAGACATGGAAGCAAGCGACACCTTTGCCCGTTTGGCCAGTGCTTTTTTCAAGCTTGATAGAATGATGTAACCAGAGTCACAGAAGACAGGGATGCTGACGATGGCCCCGATCAGTGACATAGCCAATTGGGGTCTCTTTTCGCCTACTAAACGCAGAACGACCTCTGCCATCCTTAGAGCGGCCCCTGACTTTTCTAGAATCGTCCCGATAATGGTACCTGCAACAATCACGATCCCGATATACCCCATTAAACCACCGAATCCACCATTCACTGCTTCCACTACAGTGTTTAAAGGAAGCCCTGAGAAGATCCCGACTAGAAATGCTGCAAACAATAATGACAAAAAAGGCTGAAGCTTTAATTTTGCCGTGGTGAAAATGATGAACCCTACCCCTAATACAATGACCGTAAATAACCATATTCCTGACATATGATTTTTCCCCCTTTTCGTTTTTATCCCCTTGTTACATGTAAGATTCGAGCGATGTTTCTTGTTTCGTGATAAAGCAGCTCCTCGACACGATCGAAGCTTTCTTGCAAAGACATTGGTCCAACCGCAATGGAATGACAGCTTGCAAAGTGGCTATATAAATCCTGATAACCCTCTCCTAAACTGCCGGCAAGCAGTGATACCGGAGTCCGATGCTTGTTGGCCAATTCAGCAATATAGAAAGGGAGTTTACCAAACAGTGTTTGATAATCACTTTGTCCTTCTCCTGTGAGAATCCAATCTGCTTTTTGGATGGCAGCTGTAAGGTTCGTTGCTTCAGCCACCACCTTCGCCCCGGATTTGATTTGCCCGTTTAAATGCAAGAAGGCAAACCCGAGTCCTCCGGCAGCTCCTGAACCGGGCGTATCTTGAAAGTCCACTCCTTTATCCTTTTGCAGCAATTGACTGAACGTAAGCAGTTGTTGATCAAGCTCTTTTACTTGTTCCTTTCTTGCTCCTTTTTGGGGACCGAATACTGAAGAGGCGCCTTCTTCACCACATAAAGGATTTTCTACATCTGAAGCGATGAGAAATGTACATTCCTTTACAAGGGGATGAAGAGTACTCCAGTCCACTTTGGAAATGAGTCCGAGCTCCTTTCCAAATGGCCCGACGGATGTGCCTTCTTCGTCGTAAAAAGATACGCCAAGTGCTTGCAGCATGGCGAACCCACCATCATTCGTCGAACTTCCCCCAAGCGCAATGATGAAACTCCGGTAGCCGTTTTCCATAGCTTCCTTCATTACCTCTCCAATTCCATATGAAGTGGTGTGATAGGGGTTTCGTTGATCGGAGGGTACCATCGTTAGTCCTGATATAGAAGCGATTTCAATGACGGCTGTCTTTTGATCGCCCAATACACCGTACTCGGTAGGGATTCTCTTCCCTAATGGCCCGGTGGCTGTCGTTTTTACTTTCTTTCCACCAGTTGCGTATATCAAGGTTTCAAGAGTCCCTTCACCTCCATCCGCCATGGGAATGACGGTCGTTTGGAAGGCTCTGGATTCATCCAGGAACGCCTTTTCCATAACGGTTCCGACCTCTATTGAACGTAAACTTCCTTTAAATGAATCGGGTGCAATCAGAATATTCATAGCGGCTCCTTTTTTTAGAAAATATAATCTATTTATCTATTTAATCAATTTAAGTAAGCGGTTACAATGTGGGTTTACCTAAACTTTTCGTTCCGAAAGTAAAAATGATTGTGCATATGCACAATCATTTTTACAATCACTTATTAATTTCAAGCATAATCAAGATAAATCGAAGTAATATGGCGTCATCAAAACGTCGGGGGTTTAAACCGGTTACATCTTCAACGCTTTCAAGCCTGTATAAAAGGGTGTTACGGTGAATATGTAGAGCGTTTGCCGTTTCTTTCATATTTAATTGGCAGTCAAACAAGGTTTGAAGTGTGAGTCGCAAGGTTGGACTTAGTTGAAAGGTATGATCATTGTAACGACTCATAAATTCCCTGCGAATGTTGAGTGGGATTTGCTTAATGAAATCCATGATTCCCCAGTCTTGTATGTGAATCGCATCACTGAACTGAGGGAAGCTCTCCTGTAATTCCAAGGAGCTCACTGCTTCTAAATACGACTTTCTATATCCTGATACACCTGAGTAGGCGTTACCTGCCGCTGCACTTACCTCGTACTGCTTTTCCTGTAAATGGCGTTGCACACGTAGGGTAAGACGTATCACTTCACTTTTGGTACGACACACTCCCTCAGGAACTCCAATGACACAGTGGGAGTCCGAAATAAAGGATTGAAAGGACACGTCAGGTAACTGGAGCTTGATCCTCCTGAGCAGCTCCTCTTTGACCACTGAAAGAGGCAAGATAGGGGTGGAGTGGGAGAACAACTCTTCAAATTGCAATAGGATGATTTGGACGTTCTGATTGGTTTCAAGATGTAAATAATGATGGGCAAAAGACTCGTTTTTTCGTTCATCAAAATAATGAGGATGGACCAAATCCAGCAGCCAATTATCCATCAATGTTTTCTGATGCTGCAATTGATTGTGGAAATGAACCTGTTGGATCATCACTTCGACGGTGACTTTCACGATTTTCACAAATTGGTCAAGCTCCTCTGGAGAACCTGTCACCCCGATAACTCCAATCGTTTCACCCAGGAACTCGATTGGGAGGTTGATCCCTTCTTTTGATCCATGGTATTTGCTCATGTCCTGTTGAAAAATAATTAATGGCTTTTTTTGTTGGAGGACGTACAGAGCCCCTTCATGAACTTGATTCATTCGTGAGGCATCTGTGCTGGCCACAATGACGCCTGACCCGTTCATAATATTTATATTGTAACTAACGATGGTTTTCAATTTCGAGATTATTGGATAGGCTAATTCTTCTGTAAGATGCATGTGAACCACCCCGTCATTCGTATTGCCTTTATTCTAGCATATGTTTTTCCTATCCATAATCAGGGTATAGATGACTATACAAAGGAGGTTACCTGCATGAAACGTTTAATCGGAAGACTGATCAAATGGGGACCTGTTATTTACCCGATCTATAAGAAGTACCGGAATAAAAGAAGACATAAAAAATCCATGACATATTAAAGGAGCAGCCATTGATTGGCTGTTTTTTTTTTGCAAATAAAAACCCCCTGAATGGACTTCCATTCAGGGGGTTCATTAATCTTAATGTGACGTTTTTCTCATTCCTCTTAGAATTAGGCTTAATAGGAATACAAAGATGATTGCACCTATCAATGCAGGAATAATGGCGATGTCTGCAAGGGTTGGGCCGAAGCTTCCCAGAAGTTCTCCACCAATCCACGCACCGATGATACCGGCGATGATGTTTCCGATGATGCCCCCGGGAACGTCTTTACCAAGAATCAGTCCAGCTAACCAACCGATGATTCCACCAACTATCAAGTATAAGATAATGCCCATTTTTCATACCTCCATTAATTGTTTTAAATGTTGTTACAAGTTAATTTCCCCTTTTTCACAAAGTCGAAACCTAATATGTTGTGACCTGGAAAATTTTCTGCAGGATGTACATGATATATTTTACGGCTGGTAATTTATCTTGATATTTTTCATATTCAACCGTGTAGGTTCCGTTCTTGTTGTTCCATATCCGGTCGAAATAGTCGTCTACCCCGGTCATTGTCTTACTGTCTGTAGGTGCTGTCAGCTTCAGGTTTTCTTCTAAGTTGTAATCATCCAGGTTTCTTGACGTGTAATTACCGGATCCACCAATTACGGTGCTTTGTTTGTCGCCCTTTACATAAACGATTTTAGTATGATACTGTTCTTTATTCGTGTTATACCATCTGATAGTAATCTGATCGCTTTCTAATTTATGGAGTTCAGCTGCAATCGGGAGATTTGGGAGGCCGATCTTCTGTTGTCCGAAGGCATTTTGATTGGGATCCAGTACTAAGCGTACGTCTACTCCACGTTCAGCCGCATCTTCAATCGCGTCGATGATGTCCCGATCTGCAAGATAGAACATTCCAATCCAAGCTTCATCACCCTTTTTGGCGTCATCTAAGGCTTTTACAACCCCTTTTTGAATTTCCCTTTCCGTAAGGATCTGTGCATTAACCGATGCCTTGGACTTAGGAAGGGTTTTGATGGAGTCGTTTAACTCTTTCTCTGTAGGAAATGCATCGAGATTTCCATCGGAAAAAGCAGCCACTGCCTTTTCCGCTTTCACCATATTCTTAATGATGTCTCCTTTCACCTTGAACGCGATATTCGAATGAAAGCCACTGGCATCATGGGGATTGGCAGAAAGAATTAGTCCTTCGTTTTCCGTTATGACGACTTTTCGGTGATTGGCTTTGATATTCAAAAGCTTCAGATACGATCTCGTCGTGACCTTCGGTGCTGAAGGGGCCATCGGGTTAGGCAACCATCCATAACCGTCAGTTCCAAACCAGCCTAAAAAAGTTCTCCATACACCTGAATAGAGGATATTGGGATCTCTGAGGCGGTTAAGGTCAGTGAAGATGACTTCTGCCCCGAGGTCTTCTAACGGTTCAATTTGCTTGGCAATATGTGATCCGTAAGTGGTGTTGACCTCATCACTAATAAAGACGACTTTTAAATCGGGTTTCTTTTTCATTTGTTCCTTGATTGTACGGGATAATTTTTCACTGATTTGAGGATAATCCCGATCTCCCTTTGTATAGCCGTTAACTAAAAATAAGTCCAAAATCAGGAAATCTTCAGCATTTTCAATGCTTTTGTACATTTCGTTAAAGATGGATTGGTCATGTTGTTCTTTCCCATCCTTCTGGTAGGTGAGGTCGTATAGGAACTCTACGTCCTTTTCTGGAATGGTATATGTGTTGCCTGCGTAGGAAATGCCTGGTGGCAAGGGCTTTACCCTGTGATAAATCATGACGATTGTGAGGATCAGGAGGATGACGCCGAAGGTCAACCAGCTTTTCTTCTTATACCATTTTTTCTTTGTCTTCAATTGAATTCCCCTGTTCTACGGTTTTTCTCTTACTATACCCTTAACATCGGTGTGGGAATCCACTTGCGAAAAGATCGCTTGCCTTTTTTAAAAACTCTCTTTTTGCAAATGTTGTTGTTTTCTAACATAGGAGCTGCAAAGGCTCTGTCTATGAGTGAGTGCGGTAGATGGTGAGGGGAACGGCTTCGCTTTCCGGCGGACGAACGGCCAAGCCCCGCGGAAAGCGAGCACCTGCAGCGGAAATCAACCACCACTAGCTACCTTCAAAAGCAACAAAGTTTACGATAATAGCCTTACATAAAGGAAAGAACAATAAAAAAATCCAGACAGAAATCTGCCTGGATTTGGGTTTATGGATGTTTGATTCGCTGCTGATATCGAAACAGGAGGAAAAGAGAGAGGGCCATCAATCCAATTAGAACCATGAAGGTATTCTGAAAGGAGCTTACTGGGAAATCTGCTCCGCCCATTTCTACTATGATACCACCGAGGACAGAACCTGACGCACTTCCCACGTAGTGGATAAGCTGCTTCATGCCAATGCCTGATGCAGTCAGTTCTTTGCTCATGACACGGGACACTTCGTTGGTCGAGCTTGAAGAAAGACTTGAAAATCCGAAACTTGTAAACATGTACGCTAACATAATCATGTATTCACTCTGTGGCGATAAGAGATAAAAGATGATTGTCGAAAGGATGAGAAGAATATGCGCGAGAAACATTACTCGGATATTCCCATACCTGTCGATTAATCTACCTACGTAAATGGCCGCCACTGCCGATAACATTGCACCGGGGAAAATGATAAATCCAACTGCTGTCGGATTTTTGCCGAATACATGCTGAAGCATAAGGGGCATGACAATCAAAATCCCGAAGTGGGTGACAAAGCCAAGAAAGCTCATATAGAGAATCTGACGGTATCCTTTGTCCCGAATCAAACTTGGCTGAATGAAGGGGATATCGATTTTATGGATCCTGATCCATAATCCACCGAAAAATATGACAGCTCCTGCGAAATAATACCAATGGAACGTAGAAATGAATAGGAGAAAGAACGTAATTCCGACTCCAGTAAGTAAACCGCCCCATACATCGAAATACCCTTTTTTAGTCGTTTCATCCGGCAGAATCCGGTATAGAACCGGTATCATTCCAAGGACACATAGCGTAATCAAAAATAAATAATTCCAATTTAAATAGTCCGTGATTACACCGCCTACAACGGGACCTAATCCAAATCCAAGGGAAGAGGCGGAAGCAATCATCGCGAGTGCCCGGCCACGCCTTGCCATTGGGATGAAGCGTCCGGCAAACACCATGGATAAGCCCGGGATAGCTGCTGCCCCTGCTGCTTGAAATAAACGGGAAAGCAATAACCAGGCAAAGGAATGAGCGAAAAAGCCTGTCAATGAAGCGATTCCGAATATGGAAATGCCTAGAATAAGTAAGCGCCTGATCGGTATATAGTCCGCCAGTCGGGTGTACGTAATGGTACAGATGGCAAGGACGATAGAATAGCCCGATACAATCCAGGACCCTTCAGATGGTGCCAATGAGAAATCCTTTAAGACGTTTGGCAGGGCTACATTGAACATGGTCGTATTCATGACTACCAGCCAAATCGTCAAACTAAGGAAAAGAATCGTCTTCCTATGTGAAGGAGATGCCTGTGCATGTTGATCTGCAGTCATCTTTGACCACCTCCAATATGTGCTTTGATACTCGAGGTAATATACCACAGATAGGAGAGATATGAAACGATTCCGCTTGCTTCTCTAATAGGGTTGTAAAAGTTTAATTTTTGAAAATTAGTCTATTATATAAGGAGAATCTGTGAGGAGGCTATGTATGTCGAATCTGAATATAAAAGCGTTTGTGTTCGATGCGTATGGAACGTTGTTCGATGTCCATTCCGTTATTGAAAAATGCAACGAACTTTTCCCTGATAAAGGGGAGGAAATCAGCCAGGTGTGGCGCCAGAAGCAATTGGAGTATAGTTTCCTGCGTCAGCTGATGGGGACCTATACAACCTTCTTCTCCATCACGAAGGAGGCCCTTCATTACGCCTGTGTGCAAACTGGCGTCGATCTTACGGATGAAAAAGAGAAGGATTTACTGGGTGCTTATTTGGAACTCACTCATTATGAAGAAGTAGAGAGTGTGTTAGAACAGATCGAACCTTATCAAACAGCGATTTTTTCAAATGGTTCCCTGGATATGCTTTCACCATTAGTGGAACAGTCTTCGTTTAGTCACTTGTTGGATGAGGTGTTAACTGTGGATGAGGTCAAGCAGTTCAAACCGACCCCTATGGCGTATCAGCTTGTCCTAAAAAAACTGGGTGTCAAAAGGGAAGAAGTTTTGTTTATGTCTTCCAACCCCTGGGATATCGCAGGAGCGACTAACTTTGGATTTAACACAGCCTGGATCAATCGCCAGGATAAAGTGATGGATGAATTAGGAGTAAAACCTGATTTTGTTTACAAAGATTTAAGTGGCATAATAGAACATATAAATTAAGGCTCTTTTCGTAAACTCTGTTGCTATTGAAGGTAGCGAGTGCTAGTTGATTTCCGCTGCAGGTGCTCGCTTTCCGCGGGGCGTGAGTTGAGCCTCCTCGGGCTTGCCCTGCGGGGTCTCAACTTTCCCGCTATTCCCGTCGGAGTCGAGCACCTTCCGCTCCAATCAACTTTCTAGGTATGGAGAACTAATCTACTTCCATACACGTCTAGAAAACATTATTTTTCTATATTGCAGTGGTAGATTTTAGCTTGAATAGTAAGATACTATTTCGTTTGATATTTCACTATTAAGCTCTTTCACCATCTGTCGCACACACTCATTGACAGAGCATTGGCAGCTCCTATGTTAGAAAACAACAACCTTTGCGAAAAGAGCCTAAATTAAAGAAAAAGGGACTGTTACGACTTGAAGGGGTAACAGTCCCTTTTTCCTTTCACCCGTCCACAACTTCAAGAATCTTCCCCTCCCTTTCTCTTATTATTCGTTGTATAGTACAGATAGAATGATAGATTCTCTATAAGCAGGGGAATCAATCATGACGATCGAAAACGGACTGTATACTCAGATAGGGAGGAAGACCATGACTGAAAAAGTGACCCCGGTATGTGGTGTAGAAGTAGATACTGAAACAAGATGTAAGCATTATCGAACGAAAAAGGATATCATAGCGATAAAATTTAAATGCTGTAATACGTATTTCCCTTGTCATGCATGCCATGATGAAGTTGCAGATCATGCCCCCATTCTCTGGTCGGCGGATGAGTGGAACACGAAAGCGATCCTTTGTGGAACGTGCAAAAGTGAGTTGACGATTTTACAATATATGAATTGCGAATCGGTTTGTCCATACTGTCAGTCATCCTTTAACCCTGGGTGTCAAAACCATTACCATCTTTATTTTGAGGGGTAAGTTTATATGAGACAGGCGACAAATACATGATGTTTCATGTGAAACGAAAGGGTGTTGAGATGGAAATCGCTACATTTGCAGGAGGCTGTTTTTGGTGTATGGTGGAACCTTTTGAGCAGCAAGACGGGATCGATTGCATAATATCCGGGTACACTGGAGGGACCACAGAACATCCGACATACAAAGAGGTGACATCAGGTGACGGTGGTCATTGTGAAGCGGTTCAAATCACATTCGATCCGGTCGTATTTCCTTATGAAAAGCTTCTGGACCTCTATTGGAAGCAAATTGATCCGACCGATCCGGGAGGACAGTTTAAGGACCGGGGAAGCTCTTACCGGACAGCGATCTTCTATCACAATGATACTCAAAGAAGGCTGGCGGAAGTATCTAAGGAAGAGTTGGAAAGTAGTGGTGTATTCACTCAACCCATAGTGACGGAAATCCTGCCGGCCCGACCATTTTATCGTGCAGAAGAATACCATCAGGATTTCCACAGGAAAAATGCCTTCCGTTATGCACTTTACAAGCGGAGTAGAGAGGACTTCCTGAAGAAGTATTGGCCAAAGGATCGGTCTTATTTAAAGGGACAGCTAACAAAAATGCAATATTTCGTCACACAGGAAGATGGTACGGAACCACCTTATGAAAATGAGTATTGGGATAACACCAAAGAAGGGATCTATGTGGATATTGTATCAGGGGAACCATTATTCACTTCGAAAGACCAATATGATAGTGGATGTGGTTGGCCAAGCTTTACAAAAGCGGTCATGGATGCAAGTGTCAAAGAACAATACGATCTTTCCCACCGCTCAACACGAGTAGAAGTAAGGAGCAGGGAGGCAGATTCCCATCTCGGGCATGTTTTCACTGACGGACCAGGCCCGAAAGGTCTCAGATATTGTATCAATTCAGCTGCTTTACGATTTATTCCGAAGGAGGACCTTGAAGAAGAAGGGTATGGGGACTTTTTAGTACTGTTTCATGGTAGATAAAAGACATGGCAGCCAATATAAGCGGCCATGTCTATTTGTTCACCGTTTTACTTTCTCTTCTGCCTTCTCCCAAAGGTTTTCGATCCCTTGTACCCTTTTAATGGATGTAATGGTTCCTTGATGTAAGCCCTCATGCCAGTTAGCGAATGAGAGGACTTCTCCTAAAGTGGTGAATGTCGTGTTCCCTCCAAGAACAAATGGTTTCTTGCCGACTTCGTCAAGGCGGCCGGAGAACGCTTCTTTCATACGCCTTGGTTGTGCCTCGAGTTTTTCGCGGAGTTCCTTCAACGTAGGAGGGGTGAGAGTATTCCAGGTTTCAGGGCTTGTATGGAAGCCGAATAACTCCCCATACTCTGGTGGAAGTGATTTATGTTCGTTTTCATCGACAAAGGAGTATAACAGATTTTCCTGGGATAATAGGATATGACCTAAGTTCCATCGAATCGAATTTTTGAATCCTGAAGGCATCTCATCTGCTTGTTGTTCTGTTGTGGCGTCAAGTGCAGCCACCGTACGCATACGGATAAAATCCATTTGTTGAAATAGCATATGTTCATTCATTTGTATTCCTCCTCATCCTGTTCATCTCTACATATTCGAGGTGGGACACGGGATTCCTCTTTCTGTAGTAGAAAGGAACTGAAGGAGTAAATAAGAATAACCAGAAGCAATGGAGTCTGGGTCCTAGTTGCTTCTGGTTATTCTTTTTATTCAACCTGAGTGTTCCTAATGTTGTGGTCGGTTTTTCTTGGTATTCGCTTGCCCGGTTGTGAACTCGACTAATTCAGAACTCGTTCGATTTCCTTTTTTAGCATTCGTATTACTTTGAGCATTGCGGTTCCCTTTTTTTGTTCGTCCCATTCAGAATCCCTCCCCAATTAGTAACTCAAGCATTTATAGTGTAAGGATTAATACAGGAAATATTCTTCTGTGACATGCGACAAAATATGTCAAATCATCTTGGTTGGTCGGTTTATTTCCCAGGCTATATTCGACAAAATAAGCAGCTGACTAAATAGAGGTCCGTCCCTCACTCGTTAACTTCAATGGATGTGAGTGGTTTCTTGGCAGGTCCTTCAATGACGTCCCCATCGATAGAGAAGCGGGAGCCGTGACATGGGCAATCCCATGTGTGGTCTCCGTGGTTCCATTCTGTTTCGCAGCCCAGGTGGGTACACGTTGTATCGACGATGTGGAGTTTTCCTGTTTCATCCCTATATCCTCCGCAGCGGCGTCCATTGAAGTTGACTACACCGCCTTCCCCATTTTGAAGCTCCTGGGGCTTCTTTGGTGGGATTTGAAGCTTTCCTTTAATGAGTTGTCCGGCTACGTTTAGATTCTCCTTTAAGAAATGCTTGATGCTTGGGTCTGCGACAAACCTGGATGGAGTATATAGGTCAGCATAAATATGATGATTTCCTAAAATCTGATCTGAGAGGATCTGTCCTGCAAGCGTACCTGACGTCATCCCCCATTTATTAAATCCAGTTGCGACAAAAATCGAAGGATGTTTTTCTGTCAGCTTTCCGATGTAGGGTACTTTATCCAACGTGATCAAATCCTGTGCCGACCAGCGGTAACGGACTTCCTCTACACCCACCACTTCTTCCCCAAATTCCTGTAATGCCTTATAGTGATCCATCGTATCTTTTCCTTGTCCCGTTTTGTGTTTGTCTCCCCCGATCAAAATGAGTTTTTCTCCATTTTCACCTGTTTCATACCGCAGGGAACGGATAGGGTCTTCCGCACTTATGTACATTCCGCCAGGATAATCCTTTTTCGCTTTCACTCCCAAGATGTACGAGCGTTCTGCATGCATCTTCGTGAAATAAAGGCCCATCCCATCATAAAAAGGAAAGTGTGAACAGATGACTACGTGCTCGCTGTCCAGATGGTACCCGTCTGCAGTCACCACCTGGGTACTGTTTCCTTCATTGATGGTTTTGGCTGCTGTGCCTTCAAAGATTTGTCCACCCAGTCCTGTATATGATTCAATCAAGGCTTTAAGATATTTCAAAGGATGAAACTGAGCTTGGCTTTTCATTACGAGTGCATTTTTGATGGCTAAATCGAGAGGAAGTTCTCTGATGAGCTCTCCATTGATCTCTAACTTCAGGTATGCCTCATATTCCTTTTCGATCTTCTTTTCATACTGTTCCGTAGTGGCATAAACATAGGAGTCTTCCTCTGAAAAATGACAATCGATATTTTCGCTGGAAATAGTGTCTTTAATAAACTGTAGAGCTTTTGATTGTGACAGATAATATTTTTTTGCAAACTCTTCCCCGAAATGCTGGATGAGTTCATCATAAATCAATCCATGTTGAGCGGAGATTTTAGCGGTTGTATGTCCCGTTGTTCCGTTCAATAAGTGATCAGCCTCAATAAGGGCCACCTTTTTGCCGCCTTTAGCCAACAGGTAAGCAGTGGTGATGCCTGCAATCCCGCCCCCGACCACAGTAACATCAACTTTACTATTTTTATCAAGCTTCTTAAATAGGGGGAGTTTAGCTGTTTCCTTCCAATAGGGCTCTGGTGTTTGGGAGAAAGCATTGTGTTGTTGTGAGTCCATTTGTACGCTCCTTTCGCATTCTATTCCTTACCATTCTCTCCCGATATACAGAAAAAATAAGTGAGGTATAAAAAAAGAGACCCACTCGGTTACCCGAGTAAGTCTCTTAAAGGATAATGGTTTATGAATTTTAAAGAACAGGACCGGATTTCTCGGCAGAATCAACGGTCTGTTTTAAAAGCATGGAAATGGTAACAGGGCCCACTCCACCAGGAACAGGGGTAATGGCACTGGCTTTTTCATAACATGCCTCATAATCAATGTCCCCGACATTCCCTTTGTTATAGCCTGCATCCAGAACGACTGCGCCCTCTTTTAACCAGTCCCCTTGAATGAAATTCGGTTTGCCGACAGCGGCTACTACAATATCAGCAGTACCTATGATATCAGGCAGATTCTCCGTATAAGAATGGCACGTCGTCACCGTTGCGTTTCGATTTAACAACATCATGGAAACAGGTTTTCCAAGAATAGGGCTTCTTCCAACTACGACAGCATGCTTTCCTTCAAGTGATACCTCGTAGTGATCGATGATCGTCATGATCGCAGCCGGCGTACAGGATGGATATTCACCAAAACCTAAAGAGTTTTGACCGAAACCGAGGCTAGTGACACCATCCACATCTTTTTCAATGGAGATGGCTTCAAAGGCTGCCCGTTCGTCAATGTGATGAGGAACGGGGTGCTGTAAGAGAATTCCGTGAACAGAAGAATCGTCGTTAAGCTCCCCGATGACGTTAAGAAGTTCAGCGGTGGTCGTTTCCTTAGGAAGGTGGATTCTTCTTGATTCCATCCCGATCTTCGCACAGGCATTTCCCTTCATCTTTACGTACGTTGCAGAAGATGGATCATCTCCGACAAGTACCGTAGCAAGACATGGAGTGATTCCCTTGTCATTTAATACAGCGACTCTCGACTTTAGACTTTCTTTTACCTCAGATGCAACAAGTTTCCCGTCTAATACTAGTGGTTCCACTGCAATCCCTCCTGATTATAGTAAAAAAAGACAAGGGTTTCCCCTTGCCTTCTGCCCAGGCGAACGGCTAATGGCTTATATTTCGTAAAAATCGCAGCTCCCTTGTGGTTGATTCCACATTTTCGCCAGTCACTGCTCTATTTATTTTCAATCTTATTGTAACACGAATATAAATGTAATTTCCAGTGTTAATGTTCGTGTTTTTTGGAAATACATCAAAAGGCTGAAAGGATGCTACATCTAATTTTCTATCTATACGCCCCCATATGGACGATTCGTCGTCTCTGATTATTTCATAAACTGTGAGTAACAAAAGAAATGAAAGGAGAATGGATATGTTTAAAAATAAAGTAGTCATGATAACAGGTGCTTCAAAAGGATTGGGTAGGGCACTAGCAGTTAAATTCGCTGAAGAAGGGGCAAAGGTTGCAATTTGTGCACGAAACTATGGGCCGCTGATGGAAGTTGAGAAAGAACTGAAAACGTTGGGGGCGGAAGTTGTGGCATTGGAGGCCGATGTCTCGGATGCCCGGGATGTAGATCGTTTTGTATCGGTAACGGAAGAAGCATGGGGCGGTGTGGATGTGTTGTTTAATAATGCATCCGTGTTTGGTCCTGGCCCCCGTCTACTGGCAGATTATCCTGAGGAGGAGTTCCTTGAGGTGCTAAGAATGAATACGTTGAATCCATTTTTAGTAACGAAAAGAGTCCTGCCCGGTATGATCAGCAGGGGGAGTGGGTCCATCATTAATTTAACATCCGAAGCGGGTAAAACAGGGTTTGCTGAATGGGGAGCGTACGGTATTTCGAAATTTGCGGTTGAAGGCTTAACTCAAACGTGGGCTGACGAGTTAAGTGAATCAGGTGTACGGGTGAACATGGTCGATCCAGGGGAAATGGATACGGATATGCACGACAAGGCGGTCCCGGGTTGTGATTATCCCCTTGCTGATCCGAATGATCATCTTCATGTCTTTTTATACCTGGCTTCTGATGAATCCTTGAGTGAAAACGGAAAGAGATTTGAAGCACAGAAATCTAAATGGGATGGTGGGGAGCATGAATGAGTTAGCGAATGCCTTCCACATACCTCCCCGTCTGAATGCGACGACTCCCATTGAACTTCAGGGACTTGAGAGAGAAGAAGTGAAGTTAATGGTATTGAACCGGGAAAACGGGAAGTGTGAACATACGAGGTTTAAACAGTTACCGGACTATTTAAATAAGGGGGACGTACTGGTTTTAAATAACAGCAGGACCATTCCCGCTTCACTGAAAGGGAAACAAGGAAAACAACCTGTCGAAGTTCGGCTTTCCCGAAAAAGAAGTGGTTGCAGTTGGGATTCCCTCATCCTTGGAGACTTATACCAAGCGGGTTCATCGATTGCTTTTTCAGAAGGTGTTACAGCGATCATGAAGGGGAAGGGCAGTGAAAGACCACTTGTACAGTTGGAATTCAATAAAAGTGGCAGTGAGCTACTTGATTTTATTTACAAACATGGAGAGCCAATCCGTTATGAGTATATCAATGCCTCGTGGCCACTTGATTATTATCAGACGGTATATGGATCAGTGCCTGGGTCTGTAGAGATGGCCTCTGCCGGAAGAGCTTTTTCGTGGAGAATGTTACAAGGCCTAAAAGAGAGAGGAATTGAAATTGTGTTCATCCAGCTTCATGCAGGCTTAAGCTATTACGGAGATGACCGTTGGCCAACACCGAAAAACCATCCTGAATCCTATCATGTTGGCCTAGGGGCGGTGGAGAAAATCCTTAGGGCAAAGAATACTGGAAAACGGATCATTGCGGTAGGAACGACGGTTGTTCGAGCACTTGAGACCGTCATGACAGAATTTGGACAGCTGCAGCCTTCTGAAGGAGTAACAAATTTATATATATCAGGAGAAACGCCTCTTCAAATCGTAGACGGTCTTATTACTGGTCTGCATGAACCTGAAGCAAGCCATTTAGATCTTTTAAAGGCGTTTATTTCAGAGGAGAAATTAATGAATGCCTATCAACTAGGCTTTAGTGAAAAACTATAAATGGCATGAGTTTGGAGATATGAACGTCATTTTGTAAGGATCTTTTTACAAAGTTTATTGTTTTCTAACATAGGAGCTGCCAGGGCTCTGTCAAAGAGTGTGTGCGATAGATGGTGAGGGGAACGGCTTCGCTTTCCGGCGGACGAACGGCCGAGCCTCCTCAGCTTCGCTTCCGGGGTCTCGTCACGCCCGTTTTTCCGCAGGAGTCTTCGCCGCTCCCCTCACCATCTATAAGAGATTTCGTGACAGAGCTTACTAGTGGAAAAAAAACGAATGAAACAGAATTTTACTATTTAAGTTGAAATCGACCACTGTATTGGTAAAAAAATGATGTTTTCTACACATGTATTGTAATAGATTAATAGATTAGTCCTCATACTTTGAAAGTTGATTGTAGCGGAAGGTGCTCGACTCACGCCCCGCGGAAAGCGAGCACCTGCAGCGGAAATCAACCACCATTCGCTACCTTCAACAGCAACAAAGTTTACGAAAACAGCTTTGTTCAAATAGAAAAGCCCATGTATTCAAGGGGGAAATCCGGTCCATGGAATTTTTTCGAAAGCAACAATCTATACGAGGATAGCTTTTTGTAAGGAGATTGAATATGAGACTTCATCATGTTGGGATGATTGTGAAGAGCTTGAAGCGGTCCAATGAATTTTATCAAAGGTATTTTGGTTTTAAGGAAGAAATGAAATTTCGATGGGGCAGTGAGGAAATCCTGTTTTTGAAAAAGAAGGATTGTCGATTGGAGCTTATAGAAGAAAGTGGAGAGGATGAAGGATCGAAGCGGGTATTTCTTCATTTAGCCTTTGAAGTGGTTGACCTTGAAACGGAGATTGGACGTTTAATGAAGGAGGGATTAATACCTGTGGAAGGACCGCTTGTTCTTGAAAATGGCTGGAAAGTAGCCTTTTACTATGGTCCTGACAGTGAAATCATTGAGATGGTGGAAGAGGATCACTCGAAGTAAACAGAAACTGAGGAACAAGAGTTTTTTATAAACACATTTGCAGGGAAACCCCACCAACCCCATAGGATTTATGAAATTTTTTTGTTCAGGATTCTGTGATACAGTTATCCGGGTAATAAATGAACTGACTATGGTGTAGGAAGGGATTTTCATGAATAGAGAAAAGGTTTTACGTTGGTCATTTTTCTTTGTTGGCCTTCTTGTGCTTTCGTTTGGCATAAGCTTGACGATTAAAGGAAAAGATCTTGGAATCGGACCTTGGGATGTGTTTCATTATGGGTTGTTCAAGCAGCTCGGCCTGACCATTGGTACCTGGTCCATTATTGTGGGCTTTATCATCCTGTTTGTGACAGGCATTGGAACCAAGTCATTGCCCAAAGCCGGTGCGTTCATCAATATGTTATTAATTGGAATATTCATAGATTTATTTAATTTTGTACTCCCCGATCCCCACTCCTTCATGGCACAAGCCGTTGTGTTTGCTATCGGGATTGTCGTGATAGGGTATGGAATCGGTCTCTATGTTTCAGCCGATCTCGGAGCAGGACCAAGGGACAGCCTGATGCTGTTGGTTGTGGAAAAGACGGGATGGAAAATTCAGTGGGTACGAAATGGAATGGAAGTCCTCGTGTTCTTCTTCGGCTGGTTACTTGGAGGACCTGTTGGAATCGGTACTGTCATCATTGCATTAGGACTAGGGTCAATCGTTGGCTTTTCATTACCTCAAAGTAAAAAGCTGTTACATTTCTTCCTCATGAGACAAATGACCAAAAGAGACAATTCTTTAGCAAGCTAGGGGGTTGTCTTTTTTTGTTTGAAAAAGGTTTTCAACCCCATAAGGGAGAAGTAAGAATAGAGTTCCAGAAATCCTTACAATCTACTATCTATGTGAAAAGGAATCGGTGAGAAATGAGAGAACTGGTCGATTACTGTCATCTCTGTCAGAAGCCCCTTTATTGTTTGAACGGGTTTTTTAACGGTGTTCAAAAAGACAATGGAAAAAGCAGTTGCTTTGAATGTGAAAAACAAAACCAAAAGGAGGAGACATTGCATGAGTCATGAGTATTCAGACAAACTTATTGCCCTACTGAACCATCATCAAAACAGTAAAAATCAAGAAGCGATGGAAGCTTATATGAGAAACCAATTTCAGTTCTTTGGTATCAAGACTCCTGAACGCACTAGTTTACTCAGGGACTTTCTCAAGGAAAACGGTAAGGCGCCGATCGAAGAATGTCCAGACATTGTCCGTGCCCTCTGGTCGGAGCCTCAAAGGGAGTGCCAGTATATCGCTCTTTCCCTTCTGGATAAACAGTCAAGATATTTAACGAAAGAGCATCTGCCACTTTTGGAAGACATGATCGTGCATAAATCCTGGTGGGACACAATCGATCATATTGCTTCCAATCATGTAGGGGAAATCTATCAAACCGAAGAAGATGACACATACTTAGAAAAATGGATTCATTCAGATAATATGTGGCTGAATCGAATCGCTATTTTATATCAATTGAAATATAAGGAAAAGACGGAAGAGGACCGTTTATTTAGATATATCATCATGCATAATCAATCCAAGGAATTTTTTATTCAGAAGGCAATCGGTTGGGCCCTGAGGGAGTATTCAAAGACGAATCCCGAAGCGGTCATACGTTTCATCGAATCAGAACAGCTTGCTCCGTTGAGTAAACGAGAAGGATTAAAGCACGTGAATAGAAAAGCCATAGAGAAAAAAGCTGTTAAGAAGTAGTAAGATACACAGTATTTTAAGCGGTCATATTTACAAAGGGGTAAGTAGAAACTCCTATTTACTATTGGGGTATTCACTAGGACCATAATCTAGTATAAAGTAAAGAATATCGATTCGAGAGGGGCATTAGGATATGAATTGGAATGATTGCATCGAGAGAACGAATACACACTCTGTTAAATGGTCGTTTCCTGACGGGGATGTAATTCCTATGTGTATAGCAGACATGGATTTTCAAGTTTCATCTGCCATTGTTGAAGCAATGAACAAGAAGGCTCAACATGGGATTTATGGCTATACCACGTTTAGCGATCGATACTTTGAATCCATTCTGTCATGGTGGGAAAGACGTTTCCATATAGAAATAGACAAAGAGTGGATAAGCTTCAGCCCGGGAATCATTCCGGGGATCAATGTATTGTTGTCCGTATTAACGGAACCTGGAGACGGTGTAATTATTCAAGATCCCGTTTATTATCCTTTTTACAGTACAATCGAAAACCATGGCTGTTCGGTCATGAACAATACATTGCTCTATGAGAATGGAGTTTATACGATTGATTTTGACGATTTGGAAGCAAAAGCGAGCCAGTCAAGGACCAAGGTGCTTATCCTCTGCAGTCCACATAACCCTGTAGGACGGGTGTGGACGCAGGAAGAATTGGTGAAGCTCGGTGATATTGCCAAACGGCATGATCTATGGATCATTTCTGATGAAATGCACGGAGATTTAGTCTACGGAGGACATGAACATCTCCCGCTTTTTAAAGCAGATGCAAGCCTGGCGGAGAGAAGCATAGTATGCGCAGCTCCCAGTAAAACGTTTAACATTGCCGGTCTTCAAACCTCCATTCTCCTCATACCCAATAAAACCTTAAGAGAAAAGTATCAAGATAAGCTCACAGGTTATGGCCTGATGAGACCCAATGTATTTGGAATCGAAGGTACGATTGCGGCCTATGAGGATGGTGAACCATGGCTCAATGAGCTTTTAATGGTGCTCGAAGAAAATAAAAAGTACGTGCTGAATTATTTAGAACAGCACCTTCCAGAACTGAAAGCCGTCCAGCCTCAAGCCACGCACCTTATCTGGATCGACTGCAATGGGTTAGGAATGAAGGGTGAAGAACTTTGCAGGTTCTTCTTAGAGAAAGCCAGAGTGAAATTTGATGAAGGCTTCAAATTCGGTGAAAGCGGACAGCCCTTTGTGCGGATGAACATCGCCTGCCCAAAGGAACGGGTTGACCAGGCGTTAAGAAGGATGCATGAAGCAATACTCGAGCAAAGACTTCTACAAACATAATAAAAAGATGAACAGAAGTGATGACTTTTGTTCATCTTTTTATTTCTCTCTTTTCGCAAAGATTGTTGTTATCTAACATAGGGTCTGCCGTGGCTCTGTCTATGAGTGAGTGCGATAGATGGTGAGGGGAACGGCTTCGCTTTCCGGCGGACGAACGGCCAAGCCTCCTCAGCTGCGCTTCCGGGGTCTCGGCACGCCCGATACCCGCCGGAGTCTACGCCGTTCCCCCCACCATCTAAAAGAGATATCGTGACAGAGCTTACTAGTGAAGCTAAAATAGACCACTACACACTTTGAAAAATGTTGTTTTCTTCTCTTTTATATGATTTAAGGGAAACATACTTAGTTGATTGTAGCAGAAGGTGCTCAACTCACGCCCCGCGGAAAGCGAGCACCTGCAGCGGAAATCACTACACACTATCAAAAAACAACGAAAACAGCTTTTTTTTGATCCTTTCGAAGGTTGTTTTCGTTGTTTTTTTAATCAAGAGTGGTGGTCGATTTCGTTTTCACTTTCACCACCGAAAAATGGTATAGGCAATAATTGCGATAAACATCCGGTTCCATAAGTTTTATATGTTTGTCTATACATATTTACACATTCAAATATAGAATCACAGAGTGGATTGTAGCGGAAGGCACTTGACTCCTGCGGGAATAGAGGAAAGGTCGAGACCCCACAGGGCGTCAGCCTGAGGAGGCCCGACTTCCTCCCCGCCGGAAAGCAAGTGCCTGGAGCGGAAAGGAACGGTCCATATTTTCATTCGATTATGGCAGCAATCGTTATGTGGCACACATGATACATAAAAAAATGGCAGATTTTTATACATAAAGGGAACACTAACATATATGCAAAACCTGAAGATAATTTTTGTCCATCACCAAAAAACATGTTAAACTAAGAAGCAGAATAATCATTAGCAAACACAAAGGATCAACTGATAAATAATGTATTTTTGGAGTGGACATTTGTTTTTAAAACGCTTACATAACAGGAGGACGAGTACATGACAAGTAAGACATTAGATCATTTTTTACAAGAAAACCTGGAAGATTTAAAATCACGCGGTATGTATAATGAAATCGATCCATTGCAGGGTGCCAACGGACCGATGATCACAGTGAACGGAAAAAAACTTGTGAACCTTTCTTCTAATAACTACCTTGGCTTGGCTACAGATGAACGCCTGAAGAAGGTAGCGATTGAAGCTGTGAAAGAATACGGGGTTGGATCTGGAGCGGTTCGTACAATCAATGGTACGCTGGACCTTCATGTGAAATTGGAAGAAAAGCTTGCGAAGTTTAAAGGCACAGAGGCAGCGATTGCGTATCAATCAGGATTCAACTGCAACATGGCTGCCATTTCAGCCGTAATGGACAAAAATGATGCGATCCTATCTGATGAACTGAACCATGCCTCCATTATTGACGGCTGCCGTCTTTCAAAGGCGAAGATCATCCGTTTTGGTCACTCAGACATGGAGGATCTTCGTGCGAAAGCGAAAGAAGCGAAGGAGTCCGGTCAGTACAACAAAATCATGATCATTACTGATGGAGTATTCTCAATGGACGGGGATGTATGTAAGCTTCCTGAAATCGTTGAGATTGCTGAAGAATTTGATATCATGACGTATGTAGATGACGCTCACGGTTCTGGTGTCCTGGGAAAAGGAGCAGGAACAGTTAAGCACTTCGGACTTTCTGACAAAGTGGACTTCCAGATGGGTACGTTATCGAAAGCTATCGGGGTAGTCGGTGGCTATGTGGCTGGAACGCAAAACCTGATTGATTGGTTAAAGGTCCGCTCACGTCCTTTCCTATTCTCAACTTCCCTGACTCCGGCAGATGTGACAGCTTGTACGGAAGCACTTGATCTCATCATGAACTCTACAGAGCTTCAAGATAATATGTGGGAAAACAGCCGTTACCTGAAGGAAGAGCTGACAAGACTTGGCTTTGACATCGGAAACAGTGAAACACCGATCACCCCTGTTATCATCGGTGAAGAGCAAGCGACACAGGACTTCAGTAAACGCCTTTATGAAGAAGGGGTCTATGCGAAATCCATCGTGTTCCCAACGGTACCAAGAGGAGCAGGGCGTGTGAGAAATATGCCTTCAGCTGCACATACGAAGGAAATGCTGGATCAAGCGATTGCAGCTTATGAAAAAGTCGGAAAAGAAATGAACATTATTTAATCAACGTATACACATATTTGGGGCAGGGCCTGGCTTAAGCAGTCAGCCCTGGCTATATGATTTATCACCAAAGGTAAATGCAGGAGGAAAGACGATGAAAAAGATTTTAGTAACGGGTGCATTGGGACAAATCGGTTCTGAGCTCACCAATAAGCTTCGTGAAGTATATGGTACAGATAACGTAATAGCAACGGACATTCGCGAAACGGATAGTCCTGTCGTAAAGAATGGTCCGTTTGAACAGCTCGATGTCACCAATGCCGAGAAGATGTTTGATATAGCCAAAACGAACAACGTGGATACCATCATTCACTTAGCCGCTCTTTTATCGGCCACTGCCGAAGCAAAACCCCTGCTTGCATGGAATTTGAATATGGGTGGATTAGTGAATGCCCTTGAAACGGCAAGAGAATTAGAGTGCCAATTCTTTACACCAAGTTCAATCGGTGCATTTGGCCCAACAACGCCTAAGGATTCAACTCCACAGGACACCATTATGCGTCCGACCACCATGTACGGAGTAAACAAAGTATCAGGCGAGCTTCTTTCTGATTATTACTTCACGAAATTTGGAGTGGACACAAGAGGTCTTCGTTTTCCTGGGCTGATATCATATGAAACACTGCCAGGTGGCGGAACGACGGATTATGCTGTAGAGATCTATTATGAGGCAATCAAGAACAATCAGTATACTTCCTATATCGGTGACGGCACTTACATGGATATGATGTATATGCCCGATGCCCTTAACGCCATCATTGATCTGATGGAAGCGGATGGATCAAAGCTTGAGCACCGGAATTCCTTTAATGTGTCTGCTATGAGCGTTGCGCCTGAAGATATCGCGAAAGCCATCCGGGTTCACCAACCTGACTTTAAGCTTGATTATGACGTGGATCCCGTTCGCCAAAGCATTGCAAAAAGCTGGCCCGACGCGATCGATTCCAGTGCAGCCATGAACGAATGGGGCTTTAAAGCAGAATATGATTTAGCTAAGATGACAGCTGATATGTTGGATAAATTAAAAACGAAGTAGTGAATAATTTAAAGTGAAGAGAAGCTGACAGCCTATTATAAAGGTTGTCAGCTTTTTTTATATGAGCTATTAATAAAGAAGCTAATATCCCATTTGGCATGAGCAATTCGGACAAGAAGTGACAAATACTTACAGGAATCGAATGCAAATGATATAATCATAATGAAGTGTTCTAACCATGTGGAAAAAATTGGTGAAAACTCTTCTGAATTATGCTAAAATTCAGAAGTCCATCGTTTCACTAAGGTGGATTCAGGTAAGAGAAAAATTAAAAGTAATTGGTATACCGATAGGATGGTATCCTATTTTAACGAATAAAGAGTGAGACGGGTGACGCTGATGATGGAGACAATGAAACACGCATTTTTCAAAAAAATAATAGTCTTGATGGCTCTATTCATTTTTCAGGTCATCGCTGTACTCATGCTTGAAAAACCCTGGAACGTCATTTCTATCATCCTTTCAGTCACAGCGGGAGTAGTGGTCCTCATTTTTCTGTTAAATGAGGGGAAGACGTTTATGGTTAGTCATAGAAAATTATTGGAAGAAGAAAGCCAGCTTTCCACCCTTCTACATGCCTTGCCGGACTTCGTTTGCTTCAAGGACGGAGAAGGACGCTGGTTGAAGGTCAATCAATTCGGCCGAAAGCTGTATAATCTGGAGGATATCGATTATGTAGGAAAGACAGACAGGGATCTAAGGAAGCTTGTCCCCTTCTTTCAAGACGCCTTCGACCACTGCATCGACTCTGATGAAGAGTCGTGGGAAGCAGGACAGGTGACGAGACGTGATGAAGGTTTCTACCTTCCTAATGGTGACTATAAGACCTTTGATGTCATTAAAGTTCCATTGTTTCACACAAACCATTCGAGAAAAGGGCTGGTTATCATTGGCCGTGATATCTCTCAGCAGAAAATAGCCGAAGAAATGCTATTAAGAAAAGAAAAGCTGTCCGTTGTCGGGGAGCTTGCAGCCGGGATTGCCCATGAAATAAGGAACCCCCTCACAAGCATCAAGGGATTTATTCAACTGTTGGAAGAAAATGAGCATGTCTCGGACCATTACCTTTCTGTCATGTCCTCTGAGATGGATCGGATCAATCAGATCGTCGGAGAATTACTCATCTTATCCAAGCCTCAAATAAGGGAATACAAGCCCTTTGATATGAGCGAGGTACTCCGATATGTCATCAAGGTGATGGGTCATGAAGCCCTTCTCAAAGGGATTACATTAAACGTCCAAATGCCATCCTCCCCAATGCATGTCTGCGGGGATAAGAATCAATGCATTCAAGTGTTCATTAATATTTTGAAGAATGCCATTGAATCTATGGAAGAGGGTGCCATTGATGTTGACTGGGTCATTCGCAACAAAACTCTCACCATCTCGATTCAGGACCATGGAGTAGGAATTCCTCCCGACCGATTGGAGAAGCTGGGAGAGCCGTTCTTTACTTTGAAAGAGAAAGGAATGGGACTCGGTTTGACCATTAGCCAAAAAATCATTGAAGATCATAAAGGGTCCCTTCTCATTGAGTCAGAGGAAGGTGAAGGAACGCGTGTGGAAATTACCTTTCCAATGGAATAGGTAAACGTACGGTCTGATTCATTATGAAGTCGTCGCCGTAACAAGATAACCAACAAAGAACCCCCAAGGCTTCGCATTCGAGCCTGGGGGGTTCTTTGTTGGTTATTAAAAGATCATATGTGCAATCGCCACGATTACAAGTAATGTTAAGAATGTACGCTGCAAGAAGATGATGACTAACTCTTTGAAATCAACCGGGATCTTGGACCCAAGTAGCAGTCCACCAACTTCAGACATGTAAATTAATTGTGTAACAGATAAACAAGCAATCACGAAGCGTGTCAGCTCACTCTCGATTCCAGATCCAAAGATGGCTGGAAGGAACATATCGGCAAAGCCGACAAGAATGGACCGGGAAGCTTCCGTTGCTTCAGGGATTTGAAGAAGTTCAAGGATCGGAATAAGCGGCATACCGATGAATTCGAAGAACTTCGTATTCTCCGCAACAATCAGGGCCGTTGTACCGATTGCCATCACGATAGGTGCTACACCCATCCACATGTCGAGTACATTCTTCATTCCGTCCATGAAGAACTTGGATGCACTGTTATTATTCTTCGCCTGTACTAGGGCTTGCTCATATCCGTAACCGACACGGCTATACCCATCTGGAATCACTTCCATCGTGTTCTTGCCTTCTTGTCCATTATAGTAAGTGTCAGGCTTACGGGATAAAGGCGGGATTCGTGGCAATACAATCGCTGCAAGGAGCCCTGAAATTGCTACTGTAAGATAAAAAGGGATGAAGTATTCCCCTAAATTAACCTGTGAAATGACCACCAGGCAGAAGGTGATGGACACAACAGAGAAGGTCGTACCGATTACGGCAGCTTCCTTCTTCGTATAATACCCATCTTCATATTGCTTGCTTGTCAGAAGTACCCCGATTGTTCCGTCACCTAACCATGAAGCCAGACAATCGATGGAAGAACGCCCCGGAAGGCCAAATACTGGACGCATGATCTTAGTTAGAAGGGCACCGAATAATTCCAGTAAACCAAAATTCAACAATAATGGAAGAAATAATCCTGCAAATAAAAATACAGAGAATAAAATCGTAAGAAGGCCGTCGGGATTCAACAGGAGACCACCCGTGGCATCTGACCAAACCCATTCAGGTCCTAATTTAAATAACGTCATAACGGCAAATATGGCACCGATAACTCGTACGAAAGCCCATACGGGTCTAACGTCAAATAAACTGGTGAAAAACGATGATTTCTCAATGAACGCTGGCCGAACGAGCTTCGTGAAGAACGTTCCGAGTACAGTAAGAATGATCAATCCAGTCATGATTGCCGGGACATAACTTCCAATCCAGTCCTGCAGCATTCCTGAAAGGACAGCTATAGGAATGGTAATCCCGTCTTTTCCTGGTACGGGTGTCATAAATAGAAAAATTCCCAATAGGGAAGGAATGATAAATCGTATATGGCTTGTCAATGTAAAGCGATGTTGCGGATTCATAAATTCACCTCAGATGTATTTGTACGGGAAATGAAACATTATTCATTCTAATGCATACATATAAAATTGTCCATAGTAAGTTCCGGGAAGGGCACTATGTATTCCTCAGTTGGTATTCCCGAAGGATAGAAGGGTGAAACATAAAGTTCAAATAAAAATTTTTAAAATAGTGTACACCAAAAAGCAAGCGCTATCTTTCTATTTTACATAATTTTTTAAAAAGTTCAAATAGTGATAGAAATAGGTAAAGAATATTTTTTTAATTCAAAAAATAGGTTTATCATCTGGTTATGAGGGTATTAAGAATTCATACCTCGGTGAGTCAGGAGTTGTAAGCGATGACATCTTTAACAAAGCTAACAGAAGAGCAATTGGCGAATGTCTATCAACTAGCACAGGAAGAAGGATTGGAAGAAGAATTCATTGAAATGCTAGAAGGAGAACTAGAGAGAAGGGACATCGTCAGGTAAAAAGTAATCGACTATAGAAAGAATGATTTCCATACATAACGGCTGGTCTCCTCTGGGATCAGCCTTCTTATTGCTTCAAGAAAAAAGCGTCATCCACGTGGATGGCGCTTTTACATTATCT
>CAWBBM010000037.1:0-22317 GCA_963787015.1 uncultured Bacillaceae bacterium | reverse complement strand
GCCTTCTTATGAGTTTCCTTCTTCCAATACAGATTTCCAATGAAAATTGCCTGCCAATGTTCTATTAAAAGAAAAAAGTGGCCAATTCTATCAAAACTTGCTTATGAATCTACTAAAAAAGGTATAGCGCTTCTATAACCCGTGTTCCCATGGCGCAGACAGAAGTTAAGATCTTAAGACCCGACGGTAATTGCTAGATTTCCCCCTGTGAGAGTAGGGTCACAAAACAAAGCAAAAGAGTAGTCTACTGATTCTACTCTTTTGCTTTGTTTATTATATTCTTCATAAATAAACCTAACACTCTCAACATTTATAAATCATACTATATATACATAAAAACCCATATTACATATTCGGAGAAGTTGACTTCTTCATCTATAAGTTCTACGATATTAGTAAATAGAGGTTTGATTCGAAAGGGTGGTACTCTTGCAAGGTTCTTCTAGTACTACGATTGATCAGTTTTTGACATGGCTTGAACATGAAGGGAAATCATCAAATACAATCGCCACATACCAACAAGAACTAAAAAAATTTGAGAAATGGCTGCAAGAACACCATCATGAACTTGTAGACATTACTCAGAAGGATGTTCAGAACTATATACAATTTTTAGAGGGAAATGGTAAAAGTCCAACTACGACAGATAAGGTTCTGGGGGTGATCCGAACCTTTGCTAAATATTTAAGGAAACCTGATATTACGTTTGATGTTAAAATAATACAAGGAATCAAAAAGGATGATATAGAGACGCTTTCTAAGCTGGAGTGTGAATCCTTATTATCTGAAGTGCGAGAAAGTGAAAATGAAAGAAATATAGCGATTGTGTATATGCTTCTTCATACGGGAATTCGGGTATCAGAACTATGCTCCTTGAATATATCAGACATTGAATTTCGAACGAATCAGGTAAAGGTTTTAGATACTCATGGAGATCGACGGGTCATTCCTTTATCAGAGGAACTAGTCGTTTATCTTTCTGACTATATAGATGCCATTCAACCAAAGGAAGCAGTGTTTGTGTCCAAGACAAACGAGCGTTTAACCGAGAGAGCGGTACAATATATGCTTAAGAGGTTTCACATTAATGCCCAAAAGTTGCGTCATACATTTTGTCAGCATCTTATTGATCAAGGTGTTAGCCTTGAAGTGGTGTCAAAATTGGCAGGACATAAGGATATAAATGTAACAAAAAGGTATGCTAAGTCACGGGTACCTGAAACGGAATTTGAAAATGCGATTCGAAAAACATTTTCGAACGATTGTTGAAAGGAATTATGTTGGAAGTAACCAATGATTCATAATGAATCATTGGTTACTTTCCGTTTATTTTGTCGGATTTTTTTGGTGTATCATCTACATATATATACAAAATATGTAATCACCCTTCTGTATCATAGAGTTACTAAATGATAGATTATGGGGGGGAGTGTAGGTGAAGAAATTTCTGTTAATCGTTTTAGCCATTATGACCATCTCAACAATAATAGGAGGGAAGTATCACTGGAATCAAAAGGTTAATGCCGTTCAGGCAAATGTAAGTGGTACTGGAGAAAAGAGTGATGAAAGCAGTGTAGCAGAATCAAATTCTATAGAGAATGGGAAGTTGGAAACAGAGGGGGACAAAGAAAGATTGGTAAAGCTTGATAAGGTCAATCTCTTACCAAAAGAACTGCAGCCTGTCTTTCAAAAGGCAATAGATGAGAGGCGTCCTGTACACCTTATGATTACCGGTTCTTCCTCCACTTCACATAAGAACGGAGCTTGGCCAAGCTTACTGGAACGGAAATTACTCGATACATATGGGGATTCGTTACTCCATGTCACGATTAAGGAAATCGGTGACAAAACGTCTAAACAAGTGGTTAAAGAGAATATATTTAAAGAATCGGTAAACAAGAAGCCCGACATTCTTTTGCTCGAACCTTTTTTACTCTTTGACAATGGAGAAATCAACATGTCCGAAAGGCTGAATAACATTTCAACGATTATTAAGTCTTTCAAAAAAGCGAATCCGGACCTGGTCATCTTGATTCAGCCTGCGAATCCAATTTATGGAGCCACATATTACCCAAATGAAGAGAACGATTTAGAGTTGTACGCTATAGAACATAACTATATTTATTTGGATCATTGGAATGCGTGGCCAGATTATAGTAAGAAAGAGGTTAAAGATTTTCTTACTGAAGAAAATGTACCAAATGATAAAGGGAATGAAACTTGGGCTGAATATTTGACGGAGTATTTCGTGAAGGTTGGCGAGAGCCAGTAGTCGTTATATGAAATCAACAGAGATGCAGAGTCCTCATAGCGTTGAGGGCTTTTTTAGGTTGTGAATTTTGACTCATGAAATTTCAGTTTCTGTTTAAACTGTTCTGTCATTTTTTCATCCAGACAACTTTGTATAAGAGTGAAGTAGTAAGTGGCAAGAAACTTATGAATGATTTTCATACCGAACCCCCTATTGAATTGTCATTTATATTCAGTAATGCTGTTTGATGTGTACTCTTATTTTGTACTAGATACTCCTCTGAATAAATAGGGAATCTTAAGTATCTTTATTACAAAATTCGCAGGCTTTTTCTTTAATAGGATGAAGAAATGAGGTATAACCATTTCTATTGGAGTATTTGTTGGTCATCAGTAAGGAATAGAATGGGAGGAAGGTAATGATACGGGGAATTAGCATTGTCACATAATGTCGTGGTTTACTGAACTATTAATTAAACGTTTGTTTAAAGGGAGAAGGGCTTCTCATATATGTGTGAGTTCTGTTATACGATTGTTTAATACGTTTGGAATTCAAACTATACGAACTGATTTACTAATTATATCTTTAATGTTAAATTGCATAAAATGTCTCAGAAGAGATAGATTGAATAAAATAATTTCTTCAAAGTTTTGGATTCCTCACTTCCTTTTATTAAGAATTCTATGTTTGTAATAAAAGATTTACAAAATCCTAACCTCCTTGAATTTATCTATTAACATCCCTCTAGTAAACTACGGAAAAGAACCCAGTAGAGGGGGAGATTTATGTTTACATTAATTAAGTGGAGTACAGAGCCTATGGATTATCGATTAAAGGATTAATCATGAGTGTGTTCAATATTTCTACGTTTTGGATGGTGGTTCTTTACCACATCTCCCATTACCTTCATAAAAAAAGGGTACCCATTTTGCCTCGCATAATCAGGTCGATCGGTATTATTTTCTACGGTGCAGAGATTTCTCAAGGAGCCGAGATTGCTCCTGGGTTCAGGATTGCTCATTCTGTTGGAGTGGTGATTGGGTCTCATGTGAATGCGGGAGCACATTTAGAAGTGTTTCAAAATGTGACGATAGGTGGAAGTGATCTAGAACGTAATGGACAGATCAACCAATTATTGGAGATAATGTGACGATTTTTACCGGAGCAGTGGTTGCTGGGCTTGGGAGCGAATGCCGTTGTAACGGAGGACATCACTTCCAACCTGGTTGTAGCAGGAGTTCCGGTAAAACCAGTTGGGGAAGTGCGTACTCCACATTCGTTGCGGAGTATGAATCGTGTCATCTAATCTAATCAGTTCTATTTAAGGAAGCCTTCTCTTGTGGGAGAAGGCTTCTTTTACACGTTTTTCTTTTCGATACGATGATTTACGATAGCTGGTCTTCCAATCGAATAATAGTTCACTTTTGTCGTCTTCGCTTCATCGAGAGAAAAACAGTTACGTCCATCGAACACATTCGGTGTTTTCATTAGTTTGGCAATGGTAGAAAGTCTTAAGACTTTAAATTCTTCCCACTCGGTTGCGATGAAGAGCATTTCTTGCTCTTCAATCGCTGCAAAGCAATCTTCAGCGTAGGAAACGGTATCGCCTAATATACATTTTGCTTTATCTTGAGCAACCGGGTCATAAACTGTGACTTGAACTCCAGCTTTCAGCAGGGCATGTATGATTTCTATGGAGGCTGCTTCACGAATATCATCTGTATTCGGTTTGAAGGAAAGCCCGAGTATTCCGGCTTTTTTTCCTTTAATGTCTTTTATATGTTCTTTGGCGAGTTCAACAAGTTTCACCTGTTGCTTTGCATTGACGTGAATGACCGATTCAAGTAAGTCGAATTGGTGGTGAAGATTGCCCGCCATTTGAACAAGGGCATTGGTATCTTTCGGAAAGCACGATCCTCCATAACCGATTCCGGCATTGAGAAATTGGTGACCGATCCGCTGGTCCATCCCCATTCCCTTCGCTACTTCTTCTACATTTGCACCTAGTTTCTCACAGAGATTCGCTATTTCATTAATAAAACTGATTTTAGTGGCTAAGAAAGCATTGGAGGAGTATTTGATCATTTCAGCACTTTCGATAGACGTCTGGAGAAAAGGAACCCCAAATGGTGTAAGCATTTCTTTCAATTTTAATGCGGCCTTGTTATCCTCGGTTCCGAGAACGATTCGATCCCCATTGAACGTATCGTGTATGGCTGAACCTTCCCGGAGAAATTCTGGATTGGAAGCAATCATGACGCGCACATTTTGTTTCAAATTGCTTGTTACCCAAGCTTTAATCTTTTTATTTGTCCCAACAGGAACTGTGCTTTTTGTGACAATGATAGTACCCTCATTCTTGACAAATGAACCTATATTTTCGGAGACTTCTCGAATAGCAGAAAGATTGGCAGAGCCATCAGCATTGGATGGGGTTCCTACGGCAATGATGATGACTTCAGCATCTTTACATGCAGTTTCGTAGCATGAAGTAAAGGAAATGGTTTGTTTCGTAAGATGGTTTTGCAGAATAGCTTCCAGTCCAGGTTCATAGATTGGTGATATTCCTTGTTTCAATTGATTTATTTTTTTATGATCAATATCCAGGCACGTCACGTGGTGGCCAATTTCTGCAAGACAAGCGCCTGTCACAAGTCCAACATACCCAACACCGATTACGGAAATCTTCATTGTCTCACTCCTTATTCAGTAGGTCTTTAAGATATTGAGTTACGTTATGTTGAAGTTCTGGTCTTTTCATAGCAAATTCAATGGTGGCTTTAATAAATCCGAGTTTATCCCCTATATCATATCGAATTCCATCAAATACCTTTGCATAAACAGGGGATTCCTGACAGTACTGATTGAGGGCATCTGTCAGTTGGTATTCTCCACCTGCACCGACTTTTAACTGTTCTAAATGTAAAAAAATATCAGGTGTCAGGATATATCTTCCCATGATCGCTAAACGGGAGGGAGCTTCATCTTGATGGGGTTTTTCAACCAGTCCTGCAATAGGGGATGTTATCTGATCTGCTTCCTCGTTTACACCTGGACTTACAATTCCATACTTTGATACTTCATCGGGATTTACTTCCTGTACACCAAGAATCGGTGCTTTATAATGGTCAAATGCTTGAATCAATTGCTTCAGGCAAGGTAAATCCGAATCGATGACATCGTCCCCCAACATAACGGCGAAAGGATCTTCCCCTATAAAGGCACGTGCACATAGTATGGCATGCCCTAATCCAAGTGGTTCCTTCTGTCTGATATAATGAATGTTTGCGAGATTGGCAATCGATTGAACCTCTTCTAATGCAGTCCATTTTTGTTTTTTCTCCAATGTGGCTTCTAATTCGTAGGATTTATCAAAATGATCTTCAATACTCCGCTTTCCTCGTCCTGTAATAATGATAATATCCGTAATCCCAGATTGAACTGCCTCTTCAATAATATATTGGATGGTAGGCTTATCGACAATGGGAAGCATTTCCTTCGGCTGCGCTTTCGTTGCCGGAAGGAATCGTGTTCCTAGTCCCGCTGCGGGAATGATGGCCTTTGTCACCTGTTTTTGATTGTTTGATAATAAGGAATTCGTCATTCTATCATCCTCCAATATGTACATAGATTTATTTTATCAGAATACATCGTCAGATATTCTGCTGGATGTAGGAATTTACGCAGGTTTAACATTGAGAAAGTACATGAATGAATGTTCTTAATAAAGATATTATTTCCCTTGATAAAAAACAAAAGAATAAGAAACAGGAAGATAATTCGAGATAAAGAACAATAAACGTTCTTTTTAATGTAAAAACGACCATTTTTAACCATTTTCAAGCTAGGTATTCTATCATATACTTCAAATGTAAGTTCGTTAAAAAGAACAAACACTTTGATGCGAACTACATAGTTGAAAACGAGGAGGAATTTTTGGATGGGTATTAAACAAAAATTAGGTTTAGGTGTGGCTTCAGCGGTTTTAGGTGTATCACTAATTGGTGGGGGTACATATGCGTATTTTAGTGACACAGCCGTTCAAACAAATACTTTTGCATCAGGGACGTTGGATTTAAGTGTTGATCCGACAGTGAATGTACAGGTTGCGAACTTAAAACCTGGAGATTGGACGGATAAAACGTTCGAATTGAAAAATGAAGGAACGTTAGATATTAAAAAAGTAAAACTTCATACAGCATATACGGTAACTAAAAATGGTGGTTCTGCTGTTACCAACGCTTTAGCAAATCAATATGCAGATGCATTGGAAGTTGAGTTTTTAATTAACACTGGAGAAACCGGGCTACCGAATAAGGTGGTTGTCTATAAAAAATCTTTATTAGAATTACGTGATATGACTCCTGATGAATTAGCTAAAGAATGGGAAAGGTTAGGATTATTAAGATGGGCATTGGTTGATGGAATTAAAGCCGGAACTGGCCCTAATTCAACAGACAATTTCTATGTGAAATTCAAATTCAAAGATTCTGGGGAGAATCAAAACGAACTTCAAGATTTAAACCTAAATCTTCAATGGACATTTGAAGGTATTCAAGAGGATGGCGAAAGACGCTAAATGTTTTATGAGAGGGTGGAGAGTAGTATGCCACCCTTTCTTTCAAATAAAACTAGATACATAGATTAATGCATTGTTTACTCAATGGAAAAAGGATGTGATTCCCATTCGATTTAAGAGACAGAGAAAGTTTAAGAACAACAAGAATTTTAGGCTAGCGTGGGAACTCGTAGGTATCATTTATCTATTATTATTTACATTATCTTATTTGACTTCTCAAACGGGTGCTTACTTTAATGATCAAGAACAATCAACTATTGTCATCAGCAGTGGGAAGTGGTTAGAGGAGTGGGATAAAAGTTCTCTTACTTTTACTAATAAGTCATCCTCACAGAAGGTAGAGGGCTGTGGAAAAACAGAAGTCTCTTCCTTACTAAAAAATGGGTCACAAAACGATATGAAAGGAACTTCTGAGTATGAAGTTTACTTCAGTCAAACAGGTAATCCTAAGGATGGAAAAAAAGTAGCTGAAGGGACGATAGAATCACTTCAATCCAACCAATCAACTACATTGACATATAAAACAGATGTTACAGGGAATTATAAATTCAGAGCTTTTCAGCGTCCTGGTCATGGAAATAAATATGATGAGCGCCAAGATTTATGGAGTGAAACAATTACAGTTACATGCAAAGAGACAAAACCAGATAAAAAAGAACAAGAGAAATCGATTGAACAACCCACAACGACTCCTGAGCCTACTATAAAGAAAGAAGAACCAAAGGCACCCGTCAAAGAACAAATTACAGAACCTGAAAATCCGCCTGGTGAAAGTGAAAAACCAATCGAAACGAAAAAAGAAGAAAGCGATACAAAGGGAGATGTAGTGACCAAAGAAAATAGTACACCGAAAACTGAAAATGTAGAAAAAAAAGAAACCCCTGTCAATGAGAAAAGTCAGGATGAGTCTGGAAATATAGAGTCAGATGAAAGGCAGGTAAATGAAAATGAAAATTGACTTCAAAAGGTTGAAAAAATGGGTGAGTTTGAGTGTGACTGTCACTTTATATGCCGTTTTAATCATTTTGGTATTTGTAGTGGTCTCCTCTAAAGCCTCTGGGGGAGAACCTCAGATTTTCGGTCATGAAATAAAAGCGGTTCTTTCCGGATCCATGGAGCCTGGAATTAAAACCGGATCCATTATAGCTGTCAAACCTGGCGGGGATCTGACACGTTTTAATGAAGGAGATGTTATTACTTTTAAGAAAGAGGAAGGAGTATTGGTCACACATAGAATTGTCAATGTGGTAAAGACAAACGGTGGAGTCATGTATAAAACCAAAGGGGACAATAACGATGCAGCAGATATGGAACCTGTCTTATCTGAAAATGTTGTGGCGGAGTATACAGGAACCACGATCCCTTATATTGGTTACTTAATGAATTTTGCTAATTCCAAAAACGGTGCCTTCCTCTTCATCATCCCAGGCCTTTTACTCCTTTGCTATTCAGGATTTGTCATCGGTAAAACCCTTTCACAGATAGAGATAAAGAAAACATCAGAGCCTATTGATAAAAATGTATCGTAAAGAATGTTTAGAAGGAAGTGGAGACTATGGGTAATAAACGGTTCACTCTGTTAACAATAAGTGTGGTTTTCCTGCTTGGATTCTTTGTTTTCTCAATGGAGAGGGTGCAAGCGGATCAAGGGGATGCCTCGAATGAAGTGGATATTGCAACATCACCAACTGGAGTATTTTTTCAAGTGGATAATATGAAACCTGGTGATTGGACAAAGAAAACCATCAAGGTCAAAAATCAGGGATTGAAAGATTTTCAATATACTATGTCATCGGAATTAAAATCCGGATCAGATCAATTATATAACGGTCTAATGATGACGGTGTCCGATAATAAGGGGGTCCTTTATGAGGGGAAGGTTTCTGGATTCAAAGGGTTTGATGCCCGTAAACTAGCAAGTTCAGGGGAAGAAAATATGACCTTTAAGATCGAGTTTCCTGAACATCTGGGGAATGAATTTCAAGGACTCATGTCAGAAGTGAAATTCACTTTTCAAGCGGAGGGTATTATAGGGGAATCTCTTCCGGTAGGTGGAATGACACTTCCGAATACGGGAACATTCATTTATAAACTTCTCCTGATAGGAGGAATACTCTTTTTTAGCGGACTCGGGGTTTATGTCTATCAATACCGGAGAAGAATGAATATGGTGAATGGATAAAGCCTTGATAAGAAGTGTATCAAGGCTTTCTTTTTTGGTTTTTTTCAGGGAGGTGGAAAAATCCTTCCTATGAAACCTAAAAATGGATAGAGGTGAAAGTATGAAGAAACTATTCCTATGTTTGGCACTTTTGAATATGGCAGATGGAATTATTTCCTATATCGGTCTTAAAGGTTCGTTCATGGAAGAAGCGAATCCGCTGATGAATGAGGTGTATAGTGTGAGCCCTATTCTATTTTTAGGTATAAAACTGCTATTGTCCTTCATCCTGATTCTTGTAGTTTATTATGATAAGATTCCACGTCTTAAATGGGTCACGTCACTCACTTATATCATCAGTATTATCTACTTTATTACTTTTTTCCTGCACGGAGTTTGGATGATCCAATCGATTTTGTAGTATTATTCTTGACAGTATGACCATCAATAATTTAAAAATAGTAACGTGATAATCAAGTTCATATGCTTTCTAGAATCAAGATTGGATTAATGAAATATTTTACCCGGATTTAATCTCCCTTGTGGATCTAATAATGATTTAATGGATTTCATCACCTCAACCGCAGGGCCATGTTCCAGTTCCTGATACTTCATCTTACCAAGCCCAACTCCATGTTCCCCACTGCACGTTCCTCCAACTTCTATCGCTTTCAAAACGAGTTTTTCATTAACGATATCAGTCTTTTTTACTTCGGTTACATCACTTGGG
This sequence comes from uncultured Bacillaceae bacterium, assembly GCA_963787015.1. GTDB lineage: Bacteria > Bacillota > Bacilli > Bacillales > Bacillaceae_B > Rossellomorea. Next base: position 12,596 of record CAWBBM010000037.1, on the reverse strand, counting down.
TCATAGACAATACTCGTATGGAAGTTACCATCTCCTACATGTCCGAAAACTCCTCCCACTAATCCACTTTTCTCTATTAGATCACGGGCAAACACGACTAAGTCAGCTAGTTTTGAAATCGGCACACAAACGTCTGAGCCTGAAACGGCGGTTCCCTTGATGTGTCTAAATGCGTAAGCGAGTTCGTGTCTAGCCCTCCATAACTCTGTCCGTTCTTTTGAGCCACTGGCACGTGCCCAGTTCTCACATCCCATTTCTTCCATGATTTCTTGAACAACATTAGCTTCTTCCTCTGCCGAATTTCTGGTGCCGGCAAATTCAAGGAATAAGGAATGCTGTTCAGGGAATTGGTACTCCCCATATGTATTCACTTGTTGAATGCTATTTGCATCGACCATCTCCATTCTCAAAACGGGAATACCGCTCATTAAGACAGCATGTGAAGCTTCAGCGCAGGCTTTAGGGGAGTTAAATGTACAGCGGGCTGCAATGGTGTGTTCAGGAATTCCGTGCAACTTTAATGTGATTTCAGATATGATCCCTAATGTCCCTTCTGAACCTACAAATAGACTATTAAGGTGGTATCCACTTGAGGATTTTTTTGCTTTGCTTCCGGTTTTAATGATCTTTCCATCCGCTAACACCACTTCTAAGTTTAGAACCTGATCCTTCATCGACCCATATCGAACAGCTGTCGTGCCGCTTGCATTCGTAGCCGTCATCCCACCAATACTCGCATCAGCACCAGGATCGATAGGGAAATAGAGACCGTGTCGATTGATTTCTCTATTTAGTTCCAATCGAGTCATTCCAGGCTGAACGGTAACCGTTAAATCTTCTTGTTGTAAGGAGATAATTCGTTTCATTCGTTCGAAATTCATTGAAATGCCCTGGCGGACGGGAATCGCTTGCCCATCTAAACCCGATCCAGCCCCAAATGGAGTAATCGGAATATCAAACCTGTTAGCTACCGTCAGTATATTCACAATATCTTGTTTACTTTCAGGGAAAACCACTATATCAGGTTCAATAGGAGAATGAAATGATTCATCTTTGCTGTGACGGAACCGATTCCCTTCACTAATACTAAGTTTTTCTTTACCAATACACGCTTGCAGTTCAATCATCCATTTTTCTTTCAACTACGTTCACATCCTAATAGTTAAAATATTCTAAAATTTGTATTTACAATTAGCCTAGCATAAATTATGATGTATGTATACGGTATACCACCTTCGAAAGTATGAGGTATACCACCATGAACTTTTACATCATGAACAAAAAAATAATGAAACGATAGGAGGGAGTGACTTGCAGAGGATCATCAAGAAAGAGACGTTAGCTGAGCAAGCATTCAATTTAATTAAGAAAGATATTATATCAGGGAAGCTCGCGCCTCATGAAGAACTTCCAGAGAAAAAGCTTGCTGAGGAGTTGGGCATCAGTAGAACACCGATACGAGAGGCTTTAAAGAGGCTTACTGCGGAAGGTCTTGTTGTAATTTCCGATGCTAAGATGGCGACTGTTGCTTCGTTTACAGAAGAAGACGCATTGCAATTTCTTGAAATTCGCGAATTATTGGAAGTGTATAATCTTGAGATTATCGTAGATAGACTTCAAGAAAGATTACTAGGTGAATTAAGAGATAACTTAACAGCGCAATGGGAAGCCATTAAGGAAGATTGCTATGAAGAGTTTATTGAACTTGATCGAGAATTTCATCTTCTATTAGCTAAAGAAAATCCAAATCCAAAGCTAAGAGATATGATACATACTTCAAACACCGGTGTGAATAGAGCATTTCTGGTTTTATCGAACACTCTGAGGTTAAGCGCAAAAGAAGCATACGAGGAACATAACAGTATATTTAAATCCCTGCAATTAAAGCATGTTGAAATAGCCAAGAAAGAAATGTCTACTCATATGAAAAACATTGAACGACGAATTCAAGGATATTATCAAGAGGAGGAAACAAATTGAAAAAATTCATTCCATTATTGTTCATCGGGATTCTCATGATTTCTGCATGTGGACGTCCCAGTACTTCGTCAAGTGAAGGGGATAAGGAAACTTATACGATTCGGATTGCTCACTTAGTACCGGAGGAACAATCCTCACATGTTGCAGCTGTAACGTTTAAAGAGAAATTGGAAAAGGAATCAGATGGACGAATTAAAGTAGAACTTTATCCAAATGGACAACTATACGGTTCAGATCGTGAAGCGATTGAAGCCGTACAATTAGGTAATATTGAAATGACCATTCCTGCCGTTGCCCCCCTTGCCTCTTTCAATGAAAAATTCTTAGTATTTGACTTACCTTTCCTCTTCAATAGCAATGAAGCGGCCTATAAAGCACTTGATGGTGAACTGGGTCAGGAATTGATGGCCGATTTAGAAAAGAATGATCTAAAAGGTTTAGTGTTTGGTGAAAATGGATTCCGCCACATGTCAAATAACGAAGGACCGATTGAGAGTCCTGAAGATGTGAAAGGTCTGAAGTTTAGAACGCTTGAAAATCCCCTTCATACCGACACGTTTAAAGCATTTGGAGCAAACGCATCTCCCTTCGCATTCGGAGAATTGTACACTGCTCTACAACAGGGTACATACGATGCCATGGAATGTCCTGTCTCTCTCTATTATACGAACAAGTTTTATGAAGTTCAGGACTATCTATCTTTAACAGGACATGTTTATGCAGCCACTGCCCTCATCATGAATAACGATTTCTACAATGAATTACCTGAAGATTTAAAAGAGTTAGTTAATGAAGCTTCGGAAGAATACCGTGACGAACAGCGCGAACTTGCTCAAAAACAAGATGTAGAGTTTTTGAACAAATTAAAAGAGAACGGTATGCAGGTGAATGATTTAACAAAAGAACAAAGAGATACATTCCGTGAAGCGGCGTCATCTGTTTACGATCAATATGTACCGAAAATCGGTGAAGATTTAGTCAACAAGGCATTAGAAGCAAATAAATAATGGTGAAAATGGGAATCAAGGCTTACCCCTTGATTCCTCGTTTTTGAAAGGAGCAGCATTTATGAAAAAGAAATTCGAGTATTTAGAAGAACTCATTCTTGTCCTCACCTTAGCGTTTATGGTTGCCCTTATTTTCACACAAGTAGTTGGACGGTACGTCTTTTCTTCTGCTCCCAGTTGGACAGAGGAAATGGCTCGGTATATACATATTTTCCAGGTGTGGATAGGGGCTAGCTATGCAGTGAAAAAGAGACAGCATATTCGAATTGAAGCATTTATTGATCTCTTTAAAGGTACACCGAGAAAAATTCTTGAATCATTCTCCTTACTTGTTTGGTTTGGACTGGCAATTTTTCTTGCCATATTTGGGACACAGCTTGTTCTTGCCAGTTTTCATAATGGACAAATTACGCCAGCCATGCAAATTCCAATGTGGCTTCCTTTCTTAGCGATTCCTATAGGGGGAGCGGGGATGGCCATGCGTCTGGTACAACAATTTTTCATCATATGGCGCACGGATTATGGGGAGGTGAAGGTATGACAATCGCTCTCCTCTTTGGCACCTTGGCTGTGTGTTTATTAATCGGTGTTCCAATCGCGATATCACTAGGAGTTTCGGCTCTCGTCGCCATTTATTTTGGCTCTACATTGCCTTTGGATATTATCACTCAAAAAGCCTTTACCTCATTGGATTCTTTTCCTTTGCTTGCCATTCCATTCTTTATGCTTGCAGGGATTTTAATGGGGAAAGGCGGGGTTTCCCAGAGACTATTAAATCTGGCAACTGCGTTGGTGGGCTGGATGGTTGGGGGACTCTCCATGGTAACCATAGTCTCCTGCATGTTCTTTGCAGCTATTTCCGGGTCAGGACCTGCCACTGTCGCAGCTATTGGGGGCTTTATGATTCCAGCTATGAAAGCACGTAACTATGGGGGGGGATATGCATCAGCTGTAGCTGCTTCAGCAGGCTCTATCGGCGTCATCATCCCCCCAAGTATTCCGTTTGTACTATACGGCGTAATCGGAGGGGTATCTGTTGGGAATATGTTCTTAGCCGGTATCCTCCCTGGACTTATTATTGGGATTGGGCTTATGTTGACTGCCTATGTAATTGCGAAAAAAAGGGATTATGCTCCTGAAGAGCAAGCAGCTTTCCGTTTCAAAGATGTGTTGAAAGCCACAAATGATGCGAAATGGGCACTCTTGATCCCGGTTATCATTTTGGGAGGGATATATGGAGGAGTCTTCTCTCCAACTGAAGCTGCTGTTGTTGCAGTAGTGTATTCATTGATTGTTGGACTATTTGTTTATAAAGAATTGACATGGAAGTCTGTGTTTGAGAGCTTCCGTGAAGCAGTCGTCATTAACGCCACTACTATGATCATTATCGGTCTTTCAGTATCTTTTGCTTATTTTATGACACTGGAACAGATACCGAATGATATAGCTACATTCTTAACAGAGCTTTCTACGAACCCCATTATCATCTTGATAGCAATCAATATTCTCCTTTTGATTGTGGGTATGTTCATAGATACGATATCTGCTTTAGTCGTCCTGACACCCATTCTTTTACCGATTGTGGTAGCTGTAGGGGTTGACCCCGTCCATTTTGGTGTCATCCTTGTAGCTAATCTGGCCATCGGGTTTATTACACCGCCTCTTGGAGTCAATCTATTTGTTGCATCCAGTGTAGGTGGGGTCCGATTTGAGAAAATTGCTTGGGCGATTCTTCCATTTCTTGTTTCTATGTTCATTTGCTTACTTGTTATCACATTTTTCCCACCACTTTCTCTCTGGCTACCAGGGTTTACGAAGTAGTGGTAAAAGAAAGGGGTAGAAGCATATGTCAATTACTATAAATGCACGAGCTCAAGGGTTAGTCATTCCGGGGATCCGTCAGTTTTCCAATCAGTTGACTTTTTATCCAGATGCCGTCAATTTAACCATCGGGCAGCCTGACTTCCCGACACCCGAACCTGTAAAGGAGGCGGGAATCAGGGCTATTGTCTCAAATCAAACGGGTTATTCACACAATGCAGGTTTACTAGAATTGCGCAGGGCGATTAGTGACTTCTTTGGAGATCAGTATGGGTTAGATTATAACCCTGAAACAGAAGTGATTGTGACCAATGGAGCAAGTGAAGCGATTGATTCTGTGTTTAGAACGATATTGGAAGAAGACGATGAGGTCATCTTACCAGCACCACTTTATTCGGGATACGAGCCCATTATAACGATGTGTGGTGCGAAGGTGGTTTATTTAGATACTTCGATGACTCAATTTAGGCCATCACCTGAACACCTTGAAGCCTTAATCACGGATAAAACAAAAGCCATCCTATTTAACTACCCTTCTAATCCCACAGGTGTAACCTTGAGTAAGGAAGAACTGGATGACCTGGCAAGAGTATTAGAAAGGCATAAAGTCTTTATTATTTCGGATGAAATTTATAGTGAAAATGCCTTTGAAGGTAATCATCATTCCTTTGCTTCCTATACAAGCATGAAGGATCGTTTATTTCTTATACATGGTTTATCCAAATCTCATTCAATGACAGGGTGGCGAATCGGATTTGTCTTGGGACCTGAGTCTATTATGGAACACGTGGTGAAGGTCCATATTTATAATGTGGTTTGTGCTTCTGTGCCTGGACAATATGCTGCGATTGAAGCATTATCGAATAACCGTCATGTACCGGCAGAAATGAATGTGGCTTATAAAATGCGAAGAGATTTTGTCTACAAACGTTTGGTGGATATGGGTTTTGATGTGGTTCTTCCAAAGGGTGCCTTCTATATATTCCCTTCCATTAAACAATTCAATTTATCCTCTTTGGAATTTGCTACCCGATTATTGAAGGAAGGTGGAGTAGCGGTCGTACCGGGTAGTACATTTACACAATTCGGAGAAGGGTATATTCGTATTTCGTTCGCCTATAGTATGGAAGTATTAGAAAAAGGGCTTACTCGTATAGAGTATTGGCTGAATCATCATCAGATAAAGGAGGTAATATCATGAGACGATGGGGGACACCTGAGTCTTTACGAGCATTGTTGTGTGAGTTGGTGAGTTGGCATAGTCGAACATTAACAGAGGGGGAAGTTGAATTTCCTGTTAAACTGTTTAAGAAAATGCAAGATATGGCATATTTCAAGGCAAACCCTGATATGCTTCAACTGGGGGACGCCGATTACGGTCGACAGTTTGTAACTGCTCTATATAAGCATAAAAAGGCGACTAGTACGATTGTCATGATCAGCCACTTTGATACGGTGAGCACGGAAGAATATGGGGAACTGGAGGCGCTGGCCTTTAATCCGGAGGGTTTAACGAAGGAGATGGAGCATTATATCAGTGAATTGCATCCTGAAGCCCAAAATGATCTCCGTTCAGAGGACTACCTGTGGGGACGGGGTATTATGGATATGAAAGCGGGGTTAGCGATTCATATGGCGGTGATTGAAAAGGCTGCCGATGAACAGTGGCCCGTTAACCTTGTCTTATTAACAGTACCGGATGAAGAGGTCAATTCGTCTGGAATGAGAGCAGCTGTCGTTGCTTTAAATAAACTAAAGTCAGAACAGGATCTCACATATACCCTATTTTTGAATGGGGAACCGGTCTTTTCCCAAAAACCGACTGATACGGCATATCACGTTTACTCAGGAACAATCGGGAAAATCATGCCGTCAGCACTCTTTTATGGTAGAGAAACACATGTGGGTGAACCTTTGAGTGGTATGACTTCTTCCTTTATTGCTTCATTCTTAACACGGAAAATGGAGTGGAATCCCCTTTTTAGAGAAACAGATTATGGAGAGTATACTCCTCTTCCGATTACGCTTCAACAAGAGGATCTAAGACTTAATTATTCGGCTCAAACTCCTTATGGAACCGTCGCACTTTATAATGTGTTTACAATGAAACGAACCGCTGCAGATGTGATGAATCTTTTTGAAAAAGTTGCCGTTTCGGCAGCAGAGGAATGTAACGAATGGTACCGTCAACTATGTGAAAGAGAGGAGATTCCCTCGGTAGGAGAAGTTCGGGTTCTCCGCTATTCGGAATTAATTGACTATGCTGAAAAGAAGCTCGGTAAAGAATATATAGAAGCATTGAAACATGATATTGGCAACAATCAAGGCGATGATCGTGAGAAATCATTTCGAATCGCAGACACACTCTTAATCAACTGTCAGGAACTTTCACCTGCCATTGTATTAATGTTTACACCCCCTTATTATCCAGCTGTAAATACGTCTGACCATCCTTTAGTATCAAGATGTATTCAGAAAGTAACAGAGGTAGCCGAAGAACTGTTTCATTTGCCTGTTGAACAAGCCCATTACTTTAATGGAATTTCAGACCTTAGCTATGTGAACTATAAGGACGAAAATAAAGGCTGGGAGGTTTATGAGGATAATACCCCGGTTTGGGATACCACCTATAGTATCCCATTTAAGGAAATGCATAAGTTAGAGGGCCCTGTTTTAAACGTAGGACCATTTGGGAAGGACGCACATAAACGAACGGAACGCCTGCATATTGAAAGTGCTTTTGTGAAGACCCCGATTTTTGTGGAAGAAGTGATTAAAGAAGTAATTCGTTACGAAAGTAAAGGGGCGGTTGTTGGTACTGGTTTATTAGGAGATTGATGGGTTATTTGCAAGTGGCTGAAAAAAAGAGTTTTAGTCGAAGGGAAATCCGAACGATCATTCGAAATTCTTTTAGTAGAATCGAATGCATTCGGATTTTTTTATTTGATTTGTTCAAGCGGTTGATTGGAGTGCAAGGCGAAGAATCCTTCGGGAAAAGCGGAATAAGTGAAACCCACAGGAGCAATTGGCAAGGAGGATCACCGGCGGCCCGAGGAAAGCGAAGTCTTGCACGGATATCAACAGCGGTGTCTTAATAAATTCTAACCATATGATTTTCCAAATAGTGTCCCCTTTAGATTGAAGAGATACGTCTGATCGGATACGTTTTCGACATTATCCCCAAGGAAATATTCTATTTCCTTGAATTATGAGATTTTTCCCCAAAAATCTGCAAATAAAAATAGATATTTTCCATAATTAGTATATAATGGTAATTAAGTCTCATATTTAAGAAGATTCAGATAATAGGGGCTTATAATAAAGAGGAGAAGGATGGTGTTTAGATTGAAAGGTTTAGAACTATTGGTTACTCGAAGGACGATGGCGATCGGGCCTGCTTATGATGGGATTCATCAATCGGTCGTGTATGACGAATCGGGAAGAAAAATGTTCAGTAAGAAAGCCCCGATGGATATTTTAGAAGAGTCGTGCATGACGTACCGGTCCACCTATGATGGGAGGATTAAAGCCGTTCGGCATGCGTTCGACTACTTTAGAAAAACACCTCTTATGGTTTGCCCGCAACAATACATCTATGCGATACCCACTATTGCCCCAACCGATTATGATTGTATCTGGTTATTCTGCCAGCATATTGAATCATGCGCAACTTCAGAAGGAAAAACCTATGTCCACTTTAAAAATGGGGGGCAGTTAGAAATCAATTGCTCTCGGAAAGTATTCACGAAACAAAGGGAACGGGCTGCTGTCACCATGAATCACTTTTCAACCATTCCGAACCTTTCAGCACGCAACAGAAGTGACACCGAACTCTTTCTGCCAGGATTCCAATCCGGACTCATGGACTCAACAGAATTCGGCGAGGATACTTCCTTCGATCATTGAGGGACGGACCTCTAAATAGGATAGCTAAAACAGGAGTAGGAAGCTTGTTCCAACTCCTATTTGTCGTTGAATCTATTTTTGCAAAAAGTTATAACTTCTCTTCATCGGTCTATTTTATAGGCTCTTTTCGTCAACATTGTTGCTATTGGAGGTAGCGAGTGGAGGTGCCCTGCGCGGTCTCAGCTGTCTAGCCCCTCGAGGTCATAAGCTAAATGGTCCTAAGAAGGAGAAAACACCATATTAAGCCCATTTAACTTATGCTTGTCAGCCCCGAACGAGCCGCCTCAGCTTTTCGAATTTCCCGCAATTCCCTCAGGATCCCTACACCTGCAGCGTAAATCAACTTTCTAAGCATGAGGCTAATCTACTACCATACAAGGCTAGAAAATATTAATATTCGACCTGTGCAGTGGTCGATTTTAGCTTGAATAGTAAGATACTAGTTCATTCGATTTTTTAAATTATTTAGCGCTGTCACGAAAATCTCTTTAGATGGTGAGGGGAACGGCGGAGACTCCTGCGGAAAAACGGGCGCGCCGAGACCCCGGAAGCGCAGCTGAGGAGGCTCGACCGTTCGTCCGCCGGAAAGCGTAGCCGTTCCCCTCACCATCTCTCTCACACTCATAGACAGAGCCTTGGCAGCTCCTATGTTAGAAAACAACAATCTTTGCGAAAAGGAGTATCTTAAAATAATATTTCATAAATTATAAAATACAATTGAAATTTAATTTTAAAAGTGGTATGTATATAAGTAATGAAAACGCATACAGATTTTTGGAGGAATGATGGATGAAAGACAATGTTTTTGAATTATCGACTGAAAAGGTGAATCAGAATACGCTTAAAATCGATACAGCGAGTAGTGGCGAGATTCTGCGCATGATGAATAAAGAGGATCAGAAAGTAGCATCAGCGGTTAAAGATGTCATTCCTGAAGTGGAGAAAGTAGTCGATGCAGTAGTGAAGTCCATTTCGAGTGGTGGGAGATTGATTTACATGGGTGCCGGTACTAGTGGAAGGCTCGGGGTACTCGACGCGGTGGAGTGTCCACCGACTTTCAGTGTGGGCAGTGACGTCGTCGTAGGCTTGATTGCAGGCGGGGAAAAAGCATTCGTGAAAGCCGTTGAAGGCGCCGAAGATGACGAAGGGCTGGGTGCATCTGATCTGAAGGAAATCGGTTTGACGAGCGGGGACACTGTGGTTGGAATCGCAGCAAGCGGACGTACTCCCTATGTCATCGGGGGCTTACGTTATGCAAAGGAAATAGGGGCGACGACAGTGGCGCTGTCCTGTAATACAGGTTCTAAAATCTCTGCTGAAGCGGAGATGGCGCTCGAAGTGGATGCAGGACCGGAAGCATTGACGGGGTCCACCCGCTTAAAGGCAGGAACAGCACAGAAAATGGTCCTCAATATGATTTCGACAGCGGCTATGATTAAGCTGGGTAAAGCATATGGAAACCTGATGGTCGATGTGAATATTAGCAACTATAAGCTTGAACAGCGGGCGATCGGAATCATTGAAAGCATTACCGGGACAGATAAGGAAACGGCAGCCGCAACGTTGAAGAAGGCGAATAATGAGGTGAAGACGTCGATTGTGATGATCACCCTTGGTTGTGAGTACGAGGAAGCGAAAAGCCGGTTAGAGGATGCGGACGGATATGTTCGTTTAGCCATTGAGAAATAGTTGAGTGATTTTGTGATCTTTCATAAATCGAGAGTGAGAAAGGGGTAGGTGAAATTGACGAACAAGGAATTGGCTGGAGTACTTTTAGAAATGTTTGGCGGTGCTGGCAATATCGCAAGCTATGAAAACTGTATGACGAGACTGAGAGTGAAAGTATACAACGAAGAGCTTGTGCAGAAAGTGGACATAAAGAAGACTGAGGGAGTATTGGGGTTTGTGGAGGATGAAACCTACCAGGTGATATTGGGACCGGGAAAGGTCAATCGTGTGACCGAGGAATTTGGCAAGCTGGTGTCATCAGACGAGCTTGATTTGAAGGCACGGGCGGCAGAGAAAAAGGCCGGTTTGAAGAAAAAGAATGCAACACCATTCAAGTTGCTTCTAAGACGTGTCGCGAATATATTCATTCCACTAATTCCTGCTTTGATTGCGTCAGGATTGATTACAGGATTCACGAAGTTCTTCGTCCAGGCCGGCTGGTTAAACGGGGAATCCCAGCTTGTCATGATGCTCTCCATTATCGGTAGTGGACTATTCGGTTATCTCGGTATCCTTGTCGGGATGAATGCGGCGAAGGAGTTCGGCGGCTCAGCGGCTCTTGGCGGCTTGGCTGGTATCTTGATTATCAACCCGGCGATTGGGGACGTGACACTGTTTGGAGAAAATCTGCTGCCAGGCCGTGGTGGCTTAATCGGGGTCTTAATTGCGGCGATTTTCATTGCCTTTGTTGAGAAGAATGTACGCAAGGTGATTCCTCAGGCAATCGATATCATTGTGACGCCTACGATTGCATTACTGGTAACAGGGTTATTAACGTATACCGTGTTTATGCCGGTGGGAGGATTCATTTCAGATATCATTACAAACGGTCTTCTTTCACTGATTGATATGGGTGGAATCGTTGCCGGATTCGTGCTCGGAGCGACCTTCCTACCCCTTGTGGTAACGGGCTTGCATCAAGGCTTGACCCCTGTTCATTTAGAGCTGATCAACACGCTTGGGGACGATCCGCTTCTTCCTATCCTTGCGATGGGTGGAGCAGGTCAGGTTGGGGCGGCTTTTGCCATCTTTATGAAAACGAAGAAGAAAAAGTTGAAGAGAGCGATCGGTGGAGCACTGCCGGCCGGGATGCTTGGGATCGGTGAGCCATTGATCTTCGGTGTGACCCTGCCGTTAGGAAGACCATTCCTCACCGCTTGTCTAGGTGCCGGATTCGGTGGGGCTTTCCAGGCTTACTTCGATGTCGCAACGTTTGCGATCGGTGTATCCGGATTGCCGCTGATTTTCCTGGTGAACGCAGGTGAAATTCTCTATTATACTCTTGGACTATTGATTGCGTATGCTGCAGGCTTTGCCTTGACCTATCTGTTTGGGTTCAAGGATGAAATGGCGAGTGAGTTTGAATGATCGGGATATCCGTTTATTTGTCTGATGAAGGAGCGGGAGAAAGTATTCTTCAGGCTTCTTTAGCGGGCATCAAGCTTGCGTTTACGTCGCTTCATATTCCTGAAGAGTCAGGGGTGAGTCCTGAAGGAGTAAGGGAACTACTATCTCTTTTTAAAATAGAAGGATTTGAGGTGTTCGCTGATGTATCGAAGTGTACACCTGCCATGCTTGGGCTGAATCATTTTGAAGATTTGATAGAATTGGGCGTCACCTCCTTAAGACTGGATGATGGATTTACAACGGATGATATGTTGGAATTGTCCCATCACTTTCAGATTGCCATCAATGCGAGTACGGTTGGAGAAGAAGAACTTCAGCATTGGATTGGAATGGGACTGGAACCAGAGAATATGATTGCCTGGCATAATTTTTATCCAAAGCCCGAAACGGGATTGGATAAGGAATACTTTCTGGAGAAGCAAGCTCTCTATGATGAATTGGGTATTCCCGTTTATGCGTTTATACCAGGGGAAGAAAACAAGCGGGGACCTTTATACCAGGGGCTGCCTACTTTGGAAGACCATCGGAATCAGAGTCCTTATATCAGTGCTGTTCAATTGAATAGGTGGGGTGTGTCGGGTGTTTTCGTTGGAGATCCAGGTTGTTGTAAGGAGTTGCTTCAGAGGCTGGTACGCTTTGATCAAAAAAAGGTGATTGAGCTTACCTACGAAGGAACTGTTGAAATCGAAGGGGAGTATCAACTCAGACCGGATTCGGGTAGAGATGTGTTTCGAATGTTGGATACAA
>CAWBBM010000036.1:0-31618 GCA_963787015.1 uncultured Bacillaceae bacterium | reverse complement strand
TGCATCAGGAGTTTCATTAAAGTAACGATCTAACTTACCAATCTTCTTCTCCACGTGTTCGCGAATCGCTGGAGTTACCTCAATGTTCTCGCCTCGAATGTTGTAGTTCAACATGTAAACTCCTCCTTTTAAAAATAAAGCTATGTTTATATATTCTCTATTCCCTCAAATATCCCTGCTTAAACTTTCTAAATTTTTTGTCATCTTTTCGTAAAGGTTGTGATGTGGTGTCGAAAGTGTTGGTGGGTGAGGGATTGGAGATAGGTAGAGTGAGCTGGTTTGGATTGGTATGTAAGTTGAACCATTCACTCTATAGTATTATTTTCTCACTTTTTGTGGAGATTAAACGGTGGGAATTTGGAGGTTTTGTGTATAGTTTGGGGCGGTTTTGTGAAGGGGGGTTGGGGTTTTACCGGTGGGGTTTGCCTGTTAAAAATAGTGGTAGTTTTGTCAGTTGAATCTGGTACGTTTTTTGCCTGTTAATTATCGCAACAAGTTTGCCTGTTAAATAAAATAAGAATTTCAACTGTCAAACTTTCAATATTATTTAACAGGCAAATTCCAGCGTGTATTCAACAGGTAAATCAATACAAAAAAACACCTGCTGAAAACCTATTCAAATTCAGCAGGCCATTTCAAATCATCACTAATTAAATTGCTTTAACCTAATTTCCACATAAAACTTATAATGATTTTTCGAACCACCATTCATAAATGAGAGGATCTTTTTTGTCTCAACATGTTTATTCGCTCTATTTGTAATAAAGGAACGATAACTCGACCATTGATAATTCGCTGCTTCAGTTGCAATTCCGGCTCTTACAGGATTTAAGTGAATATAGCAACTTGTGTCTATCAGCTGCTTGTTATTCCGAATGATCACCGATTTATAACGCCCCTGAAAGAGATGTCCTTCAAATCCATTTCTCTTATTAAAATATCGCGCATACCGGTAATGGATATATTGAATAATCTTGCCAGGAGGATCATTGATGGTTTCTATCAAGAGGTGGACGTGGTTGGTCATGAGGCAATAGGAGTGAAGAGTAAAGGGGAATTTCTCTTTAGCATTTTCGACAATCTCTAAATACTTAAGACGATCGTCTTTGTTACGAAAAATGGTATATCTCCGGTTTCCTCTTGCGGTAATATGATAAATGTACCCAGGAGACCATTCTCTTTTATTGGCCATGTCAACACCCTTTCTATTTTGGTCTTTCATTTCTTCGACATATTTATGCCAAATTCCTGCTTATCGAGGAGTTTGCCTGTTGAAATCACTCTAAAATTTAACAGATGAATTTTTCTTTTCGCTTGCCTGTTAAAAACTCTCCAATAATCAACAGGCAAATAAACCAGTAAATTTAACAGGCAAACGAAAAAGACCTGTCCTCATAAAGAACAGGTCCCCTAAACATCCACATCCCGCCGACCAAATAATCCACCCGGCCACTCCACCAAACCCAACCAAATACACCACAATCACCCCAACCGAAAACCAAAACGTCATCCCATCAAACGGTGGAGTCCCGAAGAAGTACTGCTGCAGATCGGTATTCGCCAGCAATAAATATCTCCCCCACTCCAAGCCCCGCTCGTTCATGAGGATCAAAAACGTCCCGGCAGAAAAGGTCAGAAAGATGGTAGCACCAATCGCAAACGAACTGCTTCTCGTCAAGACAGAAAAGGTAAAAGCGATTGAGCAAATCACAATCAATTCCAAAAACCTCAGCACATAAGCACCTGCCACAATGAAAAAGTTCACGTTCAAATCAAAGAAGCTATCATAAAACCAGAGTGAACCAAGTACTGCAGAAAATAAGAAATGAGCAGCGGTAAAAACAGTCGCAATGACTAAAACGGTTAAGTATTTGGAAAGTAAAATAGTTTACACGGTTATTGGGTCGAATGAGCAGAAGCTTAATGGTGCCAGCCGAAAATTCACTTGAAACTATATCCCCTGCAATGATCAGACAGAAGATTTGAATGACAATTAGGAGGTTAGAGCTGACCCGCATATACTCCCAGAATGAAAATTGGATGCCGTCAAACAGCATATAGATAAAAAAAGACGCTATGGTATCGATGAGCACGATGATACCCAGGGAAATCCACATACGAGGGCGGGAGATTTGTTTGATGAGTTCATTGGTGATTAAATTCATCATGTTTCTTTATCCATTCTGAACGTGATTGGCCAGTCTCTTGGGTGCCGCAATCAAATAACCCTCACGAATCAACCCTTCAATGGCTTGCCAGCCCGACTTCCTCAACCTCAACCAGCACCCATCCATGTCTTCCTATGTATGGTGCTTTGATATAGCCTGGCTGTTCGAGCAGGATTTCCTGAGTGGCAGGGAGCGTTTTAATCGATAAGGTCTCCCCGATAATGACAAACGGCTTGTCCTTCACACGGAAAGAAATGTGTCCGAATCCGTCTACATGTTCATGAACCTCGGGATAGCTTAGTGAGAATCTTCTAATCTCATCTATTACACTAGTTTTCATACCGGCTTCCTCCAGCATTTTTCTATTATTATAGCATGAGAGGATTTGGAAAAAGAAATGAGCCTCGAGGATTTCGAGGCTCATTTTTTTTGATCATAAAAATATCCGTCAGTTTGCATGTTTTCATAGGGATTGGAATATTTTTTGGCGGTTGTTTTCTTTTTGTTCATGCCGTTCATTTCCCTTTTTATTTCATCTCGAAGCACTGCCAGTTTACGATCTATGATTGTATTCCATTGGAGGATTTGGCGTCCTAATGCTTGTTCTTCTTCTGTATAAGGAGGTTGGATTGAGGATAGGATTTCCCCTCTTTGTTCTATTAAGTGGTCAATGGTTTTGATTTCCTCATCTTCAATCTTATGTGAGTGACCTACCAGATCATATAACTTCTTCGTTAAGTCATAGCATTGTTGAACGACAGTCATTAAGCTTGTCCACCTTGACCAGCGTGCTGTTTTTGACGGTTAAGCTGGATTAATTCTTTCCATGTATCACGGAATTCTACGATTAATCCCTCGGCTTCTTCCATGGCTCCCAAATCGTTCTTGATGTTCCCATCTACTAATCGTCGATTGATAAAGTCATAGAGTGACATCATATTCTTGGATACGTCCATATCCATATTCAAGGTGACCATCAATTCGCTCACGATGTTCTGGGCTTTTTGGATGTTCACGTTTTTCAGTTCGATATCGTTATCCTGGATTCCCTTTTTGGCTAGTCCGATAAATTTCAAACATCCATTGTAGAGCATTAACGTAAGTTCGCCTGGAGATGCGGTTGTGACAGAGTTGTTTTGATACGTTTTGTATGGATTGTTTATGGCCATATTGACACTCCTTTATGCATTACATGCCGCTGAATTGCTGCATGAGGTAGGCTGATTGTTGGTTGGCTTGCTGGATTGCTTTTTCCATGGCGGTGAATTGGCGCCAGTAGCGGTCCTCCACTTGTTTCATCCGGTCTTCGAAGCGGTCGATGCTGCTGTCGACGTTCTTCAGTTCGCGTCCCAGGGCAAACTGCTGATTCGTTGAGTTCACGCCGCCCGCTTTGTCTTTCAACTTGTCCATCGTGGCGTTGACAGAATCATAGAGTCGATGGATGATCCCTTTCTGAGACTCATTTGTGGCATCACTTCCGCCCCTGAACAGGTTCTCCACCGATTGAGGATCCTCTTCGATCGCTTTCTTCAGCTCGGCTTCATTGATGACAAGCTTCCCACCTTCAAGGTAGTTGCTTGTTGTAGTGATCCCGATGCTTGATAGCTGTTTATACAAAGGATTCACATTTGCATTATCAACCGGTTGATAAAAATCCGTCCGCATGGAAGATAACACATTCGATAAGATTGGGTCTCTTTTTAAAAGACCACTTTTTGCTTTTTCTTCCCATTGTTCCTGCTGTTTATCGGAAAGACCCTCACGCTGCTCATCCGTAAGAGGTCTGTATGAACGATAAAATTCTTCGGATGTTTTTTTACTGATTTTGCCGATCAGGTCATTGTATTTATCCACAAAGCCTTTGATATTATCAAATACATCCGTGGAATTATTTGAGATCGTAGTCGTTACTCCATTTGGTGATGTGGACGAGTCAAATAGATCTTTGATAGAAAAAGTGACTCCGTTCATTTCAAAAGTATTGGAGTAGCGTTCTGTCTTAAGACCGTTAATCTCAAACTCTACGTTCGTCCCACCTGTTTCAGTGGATGTACCAAATTTCAAAAGATTATTAAGAAAATTACCTGATGTTGTGATTTCATCTCCACTCACATTAAAATTACCCAGTCTCGGTCCGGGTCATCGTAGCACGGTCTGAAAATGAGTCATAGAACATGGATACCCCGGCGTCAGAGGAGTTGACCCTGCTCATGACTGTATTCAACGATTCATTCCCTTGTACCAAGAAATTTACGTTTTTTTGCCCGTCTTTTCCATGAGTCGTTAATGAAAAAGTGGAATAGTTTTGCGTGTAATTCACCGAGATAGTCGATCCTGCCGCCTGCTCGGTGGTAAAACTGATTTTCCCTGTTTCTTTATTGATGGTACCGATGACCGAACTGTCTGCTGCTTTCAGTTCTGTATTGCCATTTGTATCCGTTGCACCAAGGGTATAATCCTTCCCGTCTACCGTTAAGGTCAAATTCTGAATTGATCCCTTCGCGAGCTGCACATCTTTCACGGCATTCGTCAGTAGAGATGGTTTGGGTTTTATCCGTTGTGGTGTAATCTACTTGTATTGAGCTATCTTTCTTAACAGTAGCACCAAAGGTTAATGCCCCACTGGCATCGACTAACACCTGACTATTCCCTAGCCCTTCTGCCGGTATCGAAGTGACCACCTCTAAGGATTTCCCGTTCACCTTCACACTCATCTTATCTACATCTTTCAGTGTCGCTCCTGCCAGATTAATAGTGGAAGTAGTCGTATCACTTGCTGCCTTAATCGTTTGGGTTTCGACTGCACCTTCAGACCAAGTAAAAGCCACACCGTTATCAAATTTCGAACTTTGATTGTAGAGACCTGCTTTCGGATCAAATTTAGTTCCTGCACTTGAAAGCTTCTCACCATTCGCCCCGCTGCTCCCACTAACACGATTGGCGGCACTTGCCAGCTTCGTTACGTTATTGATTGTATAGGATGCTTGTGACGCCCCGCTTGTCGCAGTCGCCGTCACCTTCGTTTCATCCGATGAACTCGTTTGTCTCGCTCTGTATTTCGAAGTCAATTTATACTGGGTAAGATCAGAACGGAAATCCAACAACAGCGTATTCATCGAACGATAATCATCACGCTTCCACTCGAGTGTCTGCTTCTCTTGCTTTAATTTATCTAAAGGGATACGCTCCGCCTTCATCAAGTCGGCAACGATGGAATCAATATCCATCCCACTTGCTAAACCACCAATTCTCAAAACCTCTCACTCCTTTAAACCTTTTGATCGACCATCAGCCCGACAAACTCCGTCATGGCCGCATACATATCCAGCATTTTTTTAGCCGGTATCTCTCTCACTACTTCTTTCGTGACATCATCCACAATCGTCACATAATATTCTTTCAATCGATCATGGAATTCAAATTTGAGGTGTGTATTCGAAGCTGATAAAAATTCATTCATGCCCTGAACGACGTTTTGGAGTTTTTCTTGGGTGACAGGTTCTCTGGGTGAGGTTTCTTCCGATGATCGTTCCTGTACTTTTATCTTTGCTGCTTCGCTAGTATGTTTCTGTGGTTCAATAAATGATTGTGAAACTCCTGTCACTTTATCAATCATTTTGGGATCCTCCTGTGGGTTATATGGGTTATATCGGAAGTTTCAGGATAAAGTTAAGCCTAAAAAATAAAATGAAGGTTCCTCAAATATTGTTTAGAAAAACCTTCTTTATCTTCAACAATCAAAAATAGAGATCCCTCAGATAATAACGGGATCTCTTAATAAAAGTTATTGTATTGTTAACATTAAGGTTGTCCTCAATCTCCCATTGCGAATTGTAATCGTAACATTACCCCTGGTTGCACTTGGGGGAATAGTAATTAATCCATCTTGATCAACAATTGCTCTACTTGGAACTGAGCTCATATAAGTAGTTCCTTTAGCGGCTTGAGAAAGGTCCTTTTCCGTCTGATCCCCATAGAGGCCAGTTACTGTTAATCGAGCAGTTTCTTCTCTATAGAGATTTTGTTTATCCACTATCGCGTTCAACTCTTTTAGCACCTTACTCTGGTCTTCCTCTACTGTTAAAACTACTCTTTTTAATAAAGCTCCATTCCTTATAGAAATTGTCACATTCCCGTAGCTTGCATCCTTGGGTATTGTCACTAAACCATTTTCATTCACGGTAGCTCGACTTGGTACTGAACTCACATAGGTTGTCCCTTCCATCCCTTGTGTAAGGTCCTTTTCTGATTGATTGCCCAATACCCCTGTCACCTTAAATTGGGTGGTTTCTTCTCGGTATAAGTTTTGTTTATCCACTATCGCGTTCATTTCTTTTAACACCTTGCTCTGATCTTCCTCTACCGTTAAAACTACTCTTTCTAATAACGCGTCATTCCTTATGGAGATGGTCACATCCCCGTAGCTTGCATCCTTGGATATTGTCACTAAACCATTTTCATTCACGGTAGCTCGACTTGGTACTGAACTTACATAGGTTGTCCCTTCCGTCCCTTGAGTAAGATCCTTTTCTGATTGATCTCCCAGTACCCCTATCACCTTGAGTTGTGCCGTTTCTTCTGGGTATAAGTTTTGTTTATCCACTATCGCGTTCAATTCTTTTAACACCTTACTCTGATCTTCCTCTACCGTTAAAACTACTCTTTCTAATAAAGCTCCATTCCTTATGGTTATGGTCACATTTCCATAGCTTGCATCCTTGGATATTGTCACTAAACCATTTTCATTCACGGTAGCTCGACTTGGTACTGAACTCACATAGGTTGTTCCTTCCGTCCCTTGAGTAAGGTCCCTTTCAGAGTCATCTCCCAATATCCCTGTCACATTAAATTTCGTCGTTTCTTCTCGGTATAAGTTTTGTTTATCCACTATCGCGTTCAATTCTTTTAACACCTTACTCTGATCTTCCTCTACCGTTAAAACCACTCTTTCAAATAAAGCTCCATTTCTTATGGTTATGGTCACATTCCCATAGCTTGCATCCTTGGATATTGTCACTAAACCATTTTCATTCACGGTAGCTCGACTTGGTACTGAACTCACATAAGTAGTTCCTTCCATCCCCTGGGTAAGGTCCTTTTCTGATTGATTGCCCAATACACCTTTAACTGTTAATTGAGTATTCTCTTTACGGGTTAGAGTTGTTTTTGGGGCATCAATTCTTATTTGAGTAAGCTCATGGCTCATATCTTTT
Organism: uncultured Bacillaceae bacterium; assembly: GCA_963787015.1. Taxonomy (GTDB): domain Bacteria; phylum Bacillota; class Bacilli; order Bacillales; family Bacillaceae_B; genus Rossellomorea. Next base: position 24,237 of record CAWBBM010000036.1, on the reverse strand, counting down.
ACAATGTTAAACACATGGGTTGTACTTACTGAACCGTTTCGAATATAGATTGTCACTTTGCCGAAACTGGCGTCGGGCGGAATTGTAAAGATATCCATCTTCAGTTATTTTTCCTCTACTTGATAACGAACTAGTGTAGTTTGTTCCTTCAGTGGCTAGAGTAATGTCCTTGATCACTCCATCGCTCCATATTCCTGAGGATTTAAGTTGAACTTCCTGACCAGGATAAATTTCGCCTTCTAAAGGGGCTAAATTAATTTCTACTAGTTCAGGAACATCCACTATAATTTTGCTTTTAGTATATACTCCACCATTTTTTGCTGTAATTGTTACCTCACCACTTTTCGCAGATAAAGGTACATTAATCAACCCGTTCTCACTAACCTCAGCTATATCAGGATTTGAGGAAACGTATTTAGTTCCATCTATTCCTTTTGAAACATCTTTAGTTGTCCCATCACTCATAAAAGCCTTAAGGACTAATTGTAATTTATTGTTTTTCAATGATAGATCTTCTTCTGCAGGAGCCATCGTTAAACTTTTAACAGTTGGTTTAGAGACCTTGATAATTGATTTGACTTCTATGTCATTATATTTCACGAGTATCTCAGCGGTTCCGAAGACCTCTGTGTTACTAGTTGTTTGAACAAGACCATCCTTACTAACAGTCACAATAGACGTATCACTGCTCGAATAAATCACTCCACTAGAAGACGGCGTAACATCTTTCCTGGCGCTATCATTGATTTCCACCACTTTCAATTGTTGCATTTGACCAGTGTGCAATACGGTTGTAAGGGGGGACACCTGTAAATATGATTCTATTGTTCCTTCGTTTATTATTATCTCTACCTGTCTAGAGATTTCCCCATACGCTACTTCTAAAATGGCGATTCCAGAACCTGCTGCTTCTGGAATTGTAAGTAGACCAGATGAATTTACAGTAAGTAGATCAGTGTTTGTAGAGGTATATTCTACTAAAGAGTCATTGGTAATATTTAAATCCGGAATGGCTGCATTGCTAGATCTTAGTAGAGGATTTAATTGATAAGATTGTCCGTTACTTAAGTTCTTGGGAGCCTCAAAAAATATATTATTATGCGTTCCCGGTGTTACTGTGATTTTTCCCATTACATTTATATTGAACTCTCATAGAGAACTATTTCCTATTTTGATAGGCGATGCATAATTCCCCACGGCGTCGCGTATTGACGAATTCTCTAATGACCACTCACCCAATTCATCATACTTATCTATGTATATCGTTGCTGTATAGTGATTATCTGTCTTGATGAAATTAATAGAATACATTCTCCCACTAGGTTTTCTATAAGAGCCATAAAGTTTGCTGTATTTAATCCCCGATAATTTATCCTCAACTTCAACAACAAATTTCACTGCAGCTTGGTGAGGGGAAATTTGAGAAACGCTTATTTTCCCTCCAGTAAACTCGAGAGCTTCCCAATCTGGGGTTGTTCCAACAACATTAACAGTGCAGTGTTCAAATGATTTTAATTCATTGTTTATATTTGTGTAGTTAGTGATTGTTGTCTCATTTCCAACGACATCACGCAAATAAACTGATACTAGTGAACTTTCCCCTCTTTCTTCAAATTGGCTAATGGTCCTTGATCCCACAAACTCATCTTCTGTTTTTCTATATAAATAAAATGATTGAATATTTCCCCTTGAATTTTTATAGTTTACTTTAACTGAAGAAACACCAGATTCATTATCAGTCACTACGGCCCTAACCTCTATCTTTTTATTAGGACTTACCCCCTTGGAAGTAACAGAGATCTCTTTTAAATTGGGTATTTCAGAATCAATCGTCGTCCCTACTATATTTAATGTACAATTATTAAAGTTTTTCCGATTATTATCTTTACCGATATAGGAATCAAGATTGCTAGAGTTTCCATCTCTGTCCCTAACATATACAGAGGTTAATATCCACTCTCCACTTTCTTCATATTTTCCTATTTTGTAAGATCCCGTAAATGTGTCAGTTGAATTTTTATATAAATAGATAGTCTCCAAAGCTCCACTTGGCTTTTGGTAATATGCAATTACACTTGATACACCCCAATCATTATCACTAATTTCGGCACTTATGTTTACAGTATCGTTAACATTAAGATCTTTTGATTCTACTGAAATGGTATGAATTACAGGAGGTTCATTATCTGTTGAAACTGGAGGTGTGGTTACACCGGATACATTTAGAGTCAATGTTGAAAAATCTATTTTCTCTCCATTTGATTGGGTAGATAAATTGGATAGATGTACTGTATTATCTTTATTATCTTTTAGAAAGATATCAGTGACCTTCCATTCACCAGTTACATCAACATCCTTTGCGGATATTAAAGCTTCATGCTTTCCAGATTGAGAGTTCTCAACAAACGCCACTGTTAATGTTTGATTTGAAGGTTTGGTAAAAGTGATTGAACCACAATTAAACCCAGATAATTCATCTACCATTTCCGCCTCAACTATAACAGGATTTAAGGGTGATAATTCGTTACTTGATACACTTATGTCATTAATGTATGGGGCTACGAGGTCTGGGGTTGGATCCTCAATTACTTCATCGATTCCAAAAGCTTTCGTTTGAGAAAGTAACAAGAGGCATATTAGAAGTACACTAAAAGTCTTTTTCATTATATAGTTCTCCCTAGAGTTTTTCCGACTATTACTTTATACCTATAAACTCTTCTAAAAAATAGACTCTGGGAAATCCCAGAGTCTATCACTATTTTTTTATCTGATTAACGAAGAAGTTGTAATACACCTTGTGGTTGTTGGTTAGCTTGCGCTAGCATTGCTTGAGCAGCTTGAGAAAGAATAGAATTCTTTGTTTGGTTCATCATTTCTTTCGCCATGTGCGAACATTTACTTTCATAAATGACCAGACTATCTCTTCACCCTCTATCAATCTAGTAGGGGTCGGGCACTTCGGATTCACAATGCTGATGACCATTGTTTCACCTACGGATTTCATCATCATAGCTTACGCTTTTAGATGGTCTATCCTAGTCGTTGAACCTTCTCCACTCTTTCGAGACAGGAGCTTGGCTGCTGATTGCCCATATCTTTTCTTTTTTCAAACCATCACGCTTGTCGTTTCCAACTACGTTGTGGTAAGAAAAGCTTTAAGGGGTTTCCAGCAATTCACCCAATAATGATCTCTAGCCGTTACCAGCCAGGACGACTGTGCTTGTCACTGCTTAAGCAGCTAAAGCATAATCTACGTCACGGATACGAGATTCCGCAGCAGTTAAGTTTTCAGACGAAGTATTTAAGTTATTAATTGTATGCTCCTAAACGATTTTGCTTTGCACTCCCAGATTAGTAGCAGCTCATCTGCATACTGATATTAATAGCTGCTACTGATACAATAGCTATCATATCATTGCGACTGCAGTTTGACTGTTCGGCAGCATCAGTTCCTAAAGCTATTAAATCCATCCTCAATGTAACTGTAGTATCCTTGACTATATTGCTCGCAAATATTAAACGTCTAAGCTGTATTGAATTCCAGTATTAGCACCTACATTCTGTTGCAGTAATGTAGAAATGCACCAATCTGCGAATTAGTTCACACCTAGTTACATCTTAAGAACATTGTTGCACCATCTGAAATTGTATATTGTAGTAGTTATCAATTCTTATCAATACTTCAGCATTAAACATCAACTTGCTAATTGATAATTTCAGCTCATAATTACCTTTGTCATAGCAGTTCTGAAGTATTTTATTCGACTTGACAGTTAATTCGGTTAATTTCATTTTCGTAATTGTACTAATTCATCACCAATTGCTTCACGGTCATCATCAGTGTTAGTATCATTTGAAGATTGAACTGCTAATTCACGCATACGTTGAAGAATGCATGTGTTTCATTTAATGCACCTTCAGCAGTTTGAATCATTGAAATACCATCTTGAGCGTTTCGTAGATGCTTGATCTAATCCACGAATTTGACCACGCATTTTTTCAGAAATTGCCAATCCTGCTGCATCATCTCCAGCACGATTAATACGAAGACCTGAAGATAATTTCTCCATAGATTTACCTTGTGCATGTTGAAGCACTATTCAACTGACGATAAGTATTCAAAGCCGCAATATTATGATTAATTCTCATTACAAAATTTCCTCCTTGAAAGTAAGCCCACATCCATGTGAACTATAAAAGTTTAGTAGTTTGCAAACAAGTGAAAAAGGTCGGCCGCCCTTTCCCTTATTGCTTACACTACTATTATCGGTAACATTGCCCTAGGTTTAATAGTTTCAGATAAAATATTATTCTTTTTTTCCCAGAAGATTAAATAAGTTGTCAATCCCTTTAGACGCTTCTGCATTTTCCTCTTGAATGGAAAGATAAATCTCTTTCCGATGGATCTCCACGTTCTTCGGGGCATTGATGCCAAGCTTGACTTGATCCCCTTTTACTGACACCACGCTGATTTCAATGTCATCACCGATCTGAATGGCTTCCCCGGTTTTTCTCGTCAGTACTAACATACCCTCACCCCTTCTTCCCAGCATGCTCTGGTTGAGCAAAGATCATGTGCCTGGTCTGGTAGTTGGGATCATTCAGGATCAGTTGCTTCGCTTTATTGCCGGCCAGATTGATGACGATTGGAGCCTGGAGATTGGCAGTCGACTCATGTAATGGTTCTTTGACGGTGACAATGGATAGGACTTTAATTTCGTTTTCTGATGGGGACCCTAATAACTCAACCGTGGAATCTTCCAAAGTAAAATCATAGTCTTTAAAAAAGATAAACGGATCCGTCACGACAAATCCCAATTCGGGTGTTTTCACCGATTGCAGAATATGGAACAGATTGTTTTCAGGAAGGGGTAATAAGATGAATTGTTTCTCCTCCAGGAATCCCGGTACGCCTTGTTCAAATAAAAGAATCTCTTCCTCTTTCACATCTATGCTTCCATGATATTTCGTTAAAATTGTCATTTCTCACATTCCTTTATCTATCAATTTGAAGGTGGTTATGCTGTTTCATACTATATGTAATATTGCCGGGCTGATAATGGATGATCGGTTTCTGGGCTCGTGTGTTGTTTTGAACAGGCTGCGGCTGTACATTGATTCTTACATCGCCTGGCTGGTAGTTGATTTTCACACTGAACGGTGATGGGACATACCCGATGTTGAATTCATACGTGGGAGACTGACTGTTGCGGTCGGCTTGAGCGGCAATTGCTCCACCCCCGTGTTCGATGCTCATCAGTTCGTCCCCGTCCTGTGAGCTTGACGCCAGGTATTGCATCCACGCTCCATACCCTTCCCCAGCCGCCTCTTCAATGCTTCTCATGACACTTTTCAAATTCATATCTTCCCAGGCTTGGGTTTGATCGATCGTCAACCTGGGCATGGTTTTCTCCATGGTCATGACCGCCCCGGGCTGTCTTAAATCCATCTGTGCCTGGGGCTGATCGATTTCAATACGGGCAGGGCTTGATTGGATCGCCAGTTGAGCCGGAGTCGATTGCATCCGGATTTGAGGGATTTGCAATAGTTTACACCTCACTTATATAGAAAGGACTGATCTCTATGAAAAGTCCAGTCCTTCTTTAAAACTATTATCTTAAAAAGTCCATCAGCGTCGGCTGAATAATTCTCGCTCCGACACTCAGAGCTGCACGGTGAACGCTTTCCTGATTCTTCAGGTCCGTGATTACTCTTTCCATGTCGGCATCTTCATTATCCGAGATGATTTTGTTGGCCATGACCTCAGTTTTTCCTAAACGGTTATCAATCATTTCCAAACGATTGTAACGTGCCCCCATTTCGGATCGTTCTGCTTGAAGTGTATTGATTTTCTCATCCAGGTCTTTTAGAAGGTTATCCATTTCGTCAGCGTTGTAGTTCCCTCCAAAGCCAACCTTAATGTTTTCTATCCCGGTGAAAAGGTCCTGACTGAATACTTGCTCTGAGTCAATATTTGTCTTGATTTTCAGACCTGCAGACACTTCCACCATGTAATCCTCAGTATTAATAGAAACGGTAGGTGGATCACCCTTTTCAACGGGAGGCTGATCGACGCTCGTTCCGTTGAAAATATAGCGGCCGGCTACTTTCGTATTGGCTACTTCCACTAAATCCTGTTTGATTTGTTCGATTTCCTGTGAGATGGCCAGACGATCTTGTTCTCCATACGTATCGTTCTTTCCTTGCACGACTAACTCCCTTACACGTTGCAGAGCACTAGTGGCATGTTCGAGTCCCGCTTCAGAATTATCCATCCATAGGTACGCTTCGGATAGATTTCGCTGATATTGCTCATTCTCACTTAAGTTTGAGCGATAATACATCCCCTTCATGGCAACAACGGGATCCTGTGACGGACGGGAAATTTTCTTCCCAGTCGCCAGTTGATCCTGGTAATCACCCATTTTTTCATAGCTTTTACTTAAATTTCGCAGGGAATTGGAGGCTAACATACTTTGTGTCACGCGCATTTATTCTTCACCACCCTATCTACCACCGGTACCCATACCGTTGATGATTTTATCCAGTAATTCGTCCTGAAGCGAGATCATTCTTGCCGAAGCATTGTAGGCATGCTGAAATTGAATCATGTTTGTCATTTCTTCATCCAGCGACACGGCACTTGTGGACATTCTTCTTTCATCTACTGCCTGTCGCAGGGTCCCGCTATTATCCGTTAATCTTACGGCATTCTGTGTGTCGACAGCCATTCCTCCAATGAGGACTTCATAATAGTTACGGAAGCTTGCTTTTTGTGAGTTTTGACCATAATCTAAGTCTTGATTGATCAAATCTGCAAGTTTAAGCAGAACACTGGAGTCCCCTGTTTCTGCTATATCCGGATTCGCTCCATCGGCGTTCGCAATATTATCCAGGCTTGCTTTGATTTTTTCCGATAGATCGATACGGCCCGAAAACCCAGCACGATGATCTTCTGTAAGTGCACCAAATTCCTTATCACCGAAGAAAGGAATCTCTTCATTTACAGGTTCTATTTCTCCATCTGCGTTCACATGATTTATTTCGTTAGGGCTCATGCCGTCAGAATGGATGTTATTAAATTCCACGGCAAACGTGTAGGCTAAGTTATCAAGCTCAGAAAGCATATCCGGATAGGCACCGGATACCTTTCCATTCTCATCAAGCGATCCAAATGATTCGATTAACCCTTTTAGCTTGCCATCCGAATCGAATTCGCTCAAATCAAGATTTCTCTCTCCAACAGAAATACCGGTTACATAGGTTTCCGTTCCAGGAGGGGTAAAATTGACCTTCATTTCCTGGTAGCCTTTCGCGCTTACGAGATTCGCAAGAGGTGACTTATTACTATCTACCAATGAAATAAGCGCTTTTCCTTCGGCTATACTTGGAGCGTTCCCCCCGAAGGCTGATAGGTAACATTAATATTCACGAGCTTTGAAAGACTATCAATCAAACGGTCTCTTTCATCATACAAATCATTCGGCAGTAAACCATGCGGTTCCACGTCACCGATTTGCTGGTTTACGTTATGAACTTGTTTTAAAAGGGAATTCACTTCTTTTTCCGTGACATTGATTTCATTATTAAGATCCTGTCGTATCGTGGTTAATGAGTTGGACAAGTAATTAAATGTTTCAGCCAATGCCATTCCCCTTTGTCGAACAACGGAGCGTGCCCCGGAATTCTTCGGGTTCACGGCTAAGTCCTGAAGGGATTGCCAGAACATGTCCATGGTTTTAGCCAATCCTGAGTCAGATGGTTCATTCATTATTTCCTCCATCTTCATGAGGGAGTTGGCTTTTGTTTCCCAATAGCCTAGTTTATTATTCTCTCCCCTGAATTGAACATCCAAGAAAGAATCTCTTATTCTCTGAACGGAACCTGCTTCGACCCCAGTCCCGATTTGGCCTGGAATCTGTGGTTTGTTAAAGGATGGTGATGGAAATGGTGATGTTTGTTCAAAATTGATTCGCTGTCTTGTATATCCTGGTGTGTTGGCGTTTGCCACGTTATGTCCTGTCACCTGGAGCGCGGTTTGTTGTGTATACATTCCGCGTCTTGCCGTTTCGAGGCCTTGGAAGGTTGACATGGTAGGTCCTCCTTGTATCTATGCTTTTGAATTAAAGATTGGGCGAGATGCCTCTTCTTCCTCCGATTGAAGCGGTGAATAATTCCCTGAATCCTGCTGTCCTAAAAACAAATCTAGATTCAGGTTTACAAATTGAAGGGATTGGTTGAGAAGTTCCTGATTTAATGTGTTCTGTATCTTCAATTGTTCCGTAATGTGAATGAGTTCCTGCTGAAATTTCTCCAGAGTGTCTTTTTGGTTAATCCCATTCACCTGTAAAAGATCTGTCATGGTACTTATTTTGAAGGGACAGTCGTATTCCCTGCCTATTGCGACTTGGAGCTGCTCTCTCGTTATATGTAAAGCTTCTAACGCTTTAAGGTGACTCAGTTCATCTTTGATTAAATGACCAAGGCCGTCTATGTCATTATTTTTCAGCATCTCTGTTTTCTTTAAAGCGAGCTGATAGAGACTCTTTTGGAGCTTGATGATTTTCTCTAACAGTTCATGCATTCTGGCTTCATTTGACATAGTTCACCCTTCTTTCCTCTATGAATCTCTTTTATTAATATCGGCAAATGATATAAATGTTTAAGTATAAATATTAATCAATAATCCTTGGACCTCACCAACGAGATTCAATATATTGAGACCCTTTTGCTCTTTTCTCAACACTTCATTCGTTAACGCCATAAGCTTTGCATCGACTTCTTTGACAATTTTATAAACCTTTGTCCGTCCCCGTCGATTGAATCCTCTTTGATTTTCAAGCTGTAGTCCGTTTTGTATGGCTTCTTCTAAAAAAGATTTCACCATTTTTTTATATCTTTTTAAGTCTTCAACCGTTCTGGACTCGGATAATACTTTCCCCTGGTCTTCAATTTCCTTGGCCATGTTCGCAAATTTCTCATGGAGTACACTTTCACGTTTTTTTGCCATGACTTCTGTAAAACTTATGGATTCTGTTGCAACTTGAGCTTTTTTATCTATTTTATTTAAACCTACATTACCTACCTTTTGAACATCCACATTCCACACCTCTTCTCTACGTAATGTTAATAAGATTATTGTAAACGTTTCTAAATCATAAAAAAAGGAAGGAGCCATTGCCTGACCCTCTCCCTGACTCATTACTTGCTTATTTCAATAACTGAAGAATCCCTTGTGGTAATTGATTTGCTTGTGCAAGCATTGCCTGACCAGCTTGATTCAAGATATTGTTCTTCGTGAAAGTAGTCATTTCCTTCGCCATATCCGCGTCTCTTATACGTGATTCTGCAGAAGTTAAGTTTTCGTTTGCTGTTGTTAAGTTTGTAATCGTGTGTTCTAGACGATTTTGAATGGCTCCCATATTACTTCTTTGTTCGGACACTTTTGAAATAGCTTGATCGTAAGCAGCAATGGCAGCCTCTGCTTTTTCTGCGGTTGACACATCAATAGCATATTCTGACTCTGTCCCATTTTGCACTCCGGATATTTTTGTGAAGTGAACTGTAACTGTCTTTCCTTCTTTCGTTTTAATATCCATTGTACCATCTGCTGTTTTACTCGAAATCCCCACAGCTTCAGATCTCATATCCTCAATACCAAACTTTAACATCTGTCCTTCGTTTGCTCCAATTTGGAAACTGACCGATTGGTCGATAGTTCCTCCAGAAATACTAAATGTAGCATTTCCATTTGAAAGAGATGCAACATCCATTTCCAAATCTCCATTGGAGAAGGAAAGTGTTGAGTTTGGATTAACATCTTCGAGTGTTTCAATTTCAACACCCATTGTTTCTAATACAGCATTCTTAGTTGTGTCCTGACCCACGATAAACTGGAATGTTCCATCAGCTAAAGTATCAGTTGTAAATGACACGTTCGCTGGATTTCCAAATGAATACGAACCATTATCGCTGACAACCATTTTCATAGCCCCTGTAGAACCGCCTACACCATCTACCAATTCGGCTGTAAAGGAATTATTTGTTGTCAATGCGATTGTCATACTAGAAGTTGGTGTAGTGTATTGAGCTTCGTCTGACGACGTGTCAACAAAAATACCACCGTTTAGTGTAATTTGATCTCCAGGATTGAACACTGTACTTGTTGAGAAGCCGTCTGTTGAGTATGAATAAGCAGATGCAATTCCAAAATCCGCTGATTCATTAATATCAATTCCTGCGAAACCTGAATGAGTTACCTCGTAATCAATTCCTGCTGCAGAGAATGTTACTGTACCCGCTGGCGTACCTTGTGTCATTACTTCTGAAGCGATCCGATTTCCATTTTCATTCAATACTAATTCTTTATCAATATTGAATTGATTGTATTTACCATCTGCAGTAGCAGCATTTAAAGAAGTATTCACGTCATCGACGGTTTGGAACGATACCCCGATTTTTGAACCGCCACTATAAAATTCATAATTTTGAATATTATCATCTAAAATGACAGGATCCGATATTGCAGTTGTTCCATCTGAATCGACTAAAGTCACAGAATATTTCCCTGAACCCGTATCCGTATATTTCAACTGATAGTCATTTCCAACATTCTGGAATTGATTTGAATCGATTGTTAAACCCGTAACATAAGTAGATGGAAGCGCTGGACCATTAGCAATATTGGATGGTTTGCTTACTACATCAATAGTGAAAGCATCAGAAGTGCTCAAGTCAGGGTCAACACTCGTAATTTTCACATCCGTAATTCCTGTAGTATTTCCTTGGAAGTTGTTAACCGTATTTTCTCTTTTCACTTGTAAATTAACATTTCCATCAGGAAGAGTGGAGTTAGGTGCAACTATGACTGAATCAGCTATCGGAGAAGTCGAAGCTGGATTTCCTACAATCGACTTTACTTGCTCTTCCTTAACCTTTACTCCGTATGTACCTTGAGTCAGGCTAGTGTCTTTAGGATCAATCGTTACCGTGCCTACTCCTCCTCCTGGTAAACCGGTTGGAGTTACTTTATTACTATAAACATCCTCGATTTTCACATTATAATTCCCTGCTACTAGATCGCTTTTAGGGTTCAATGAAAACGAAGTTCCATCAATTGTTGTAGTGCCTGGGTCATAAGGAATGCTACCATCAATTTCAACAGCTCTTGCATCAGGGGATATTTGTGAATTCAAGAGTTTCTTCGCATTAAATTCAGTTGAATTTCCAATTCGATTGATTTCTGTTGTTAGTTGATTAATCTCTTTTTGAATGGATTCTCTGTCTTCGTCTTCTAAAGTTCCATTAGCTGCTTGAACGGACAGTTCACGCATTCTTTGAAGAATTTCATGAGTAGAAGATAACGCACCTTCCGCTGTTTGAATAAGTGAAATTGCGTCTAAACCGTTTCTCTCTGCCATTTCAAGACCACGAATTTGCGAACGCATTTTCTCAGAGATCGCAAGACCGGCTGCATCGTCTGCCGCACGGTTAATGCGCATTCCGGAAGATAATTTCTCTAAGCTTTTGGATGTATTGTTCATGTTCTGAGCCAAGTTTCTGTAAGCATTCAGAGCCTGGATATTATGATTAATTTTCATTGGTTCGTTCCCCGTTTCCTAGTCTCATAGGTTGTTCTCATACACCATGACGTTTTTTTCATAGGCATTTGCTTTTTTTAGAAGTTGTCTATTTGGTTGTTGCGATTTATTTTTTATAGCTGTTCGCCAAGCTGTAGCTAATTCTTCCGAAATGGTTACGACTTCTTCTAGTAAGGTTATCTCTTTATTTATATTTGCTTTTATCACTAAATCCGCCATATAGTTGTAAAGTGCATCAAGCTGATCAGCCATGATGCCCGCTTCATAGTTCAAGCCTACTCCCAGTCGCTCCAGCAGATCACTTACTCTTTTCAACTTTACATTTGCATCTATGTATTGTTTTCCCTTGATATCGTCGATTGCTTCATTCGTGGTATCGATTAGCACCTCATATAGAAGTGATGTAATTTCTTGTGATGACTTCTGATAAATAATTTCTTTCGTTAGAAAATCCATCATATGACCTCCCCTAATCAATATCGGCATATGCCGATAGATTTTTAGTTTTTTATTTCCATTTCTTCAATTAAAAGTAGAATTTCCGCGATGACTGAATAAAGCTGTGGAGGGACATTTTCACCTAAATCAATATCGAGTAAGTTTTGGACTAGACTTTCGTCTTCCTGCATTTGAATATTGTGTTGCTTTGCAAGCTCGATGATGTGTTTTGCCATCAGTCCCGTTCCTTGTGCCACAACGGATGGAGTACCATTCTCTGATTCATCATAGCGAATGACTGCTGCAGATGGACCATTGGTTTGGCGTCGTTTTATCTGGTTATAGTAAGACATCATATAGAAAAATCGTATCCTTTCTCCGTAATGGTGGATTGCTTTCGTTCAGTTAGAGGCTCACGGTTATGGGGATTTCCATTATTATGAAGGGAAGTGAATTGGATATGTCCAATGGTATATCCAATCTTCTCAAGTCTATCTTTCGCCAACTGGGTGAGAGGCTCCATTTTCTCCTTAAAACCTTCTAAATCATTTTTCACTTTGATCGAAAGAGTTCGTTCTGAAGAAGTAAGAGCAATCCCCACTTCCCCTAACTTTTTCGTTTCGAATAAAAAATAAAGGCTGCAATTCTCCCAATCTATCTTTTGTTGATCACTTTTTGAGTTAATAAACACCTTAATATTCTCTAATTTATCCTGAAGTAGATAAGGTAATGTGAACATCAGATTTTGCAGTCCTGATGAATCATTCTTACTTAACAGTTGTTGACCGGTTACGTTGGAGAGAAGGTTCTCTGCTTTTGATGCTGTTTGTCCTTCCTCATGTTGTGCAAGCTTCATCAACATGTCCTTCAATGAGGAAGGGAGTGGCTCTTGTCCCCTATCCCGATTCACTAAATGATGTGCATGTTCGGCTTCATGAGTTAAACCCATGGTTCGAAGCAATTCAAAGGAATTTCTGGCTGTAGGTTCTTGTTTGACGGCTTGCATTGAGTTTTCTACATGTTGAGAACCCCGTCTCATCAACGGGAGTTGTTCCAGTTTACTCATTTCTTCTGATACGTAATGCTTCACACGGACATCTGAAGGTTTAAAGATTAATTGGTCTACCACTGTTTTAACAGATGATACGATTTTATTCGCTTGAGCAAAATCACCTTTGGATAAACTTTTTTTTGCCTCTGCTAATTGCGTGCTTGCGGTTAACAATTTCTTCTCTGTTTTCATATCGGCATATAGCATAACATCACCGCGAAGAATGGTCTGATCTAGTTTTTTGATAGTCGCTTCTAATAAAGGTTTTGCTGAAATGGCAGCACGGCTTTTGTGTTGATTAATAAGCTGTTCAACCATTTGTAGACTCTTGGAAATATCATTCTTTACATTTTTAAAATCAATGGAGACTTGAGATAACTTTTTAGTCACTCGCTCTACCATTACGTTTTTTGAGTTCATTGGAAGAGTAGATAGTAATTCTTCCTGCATCTGATACGTTTCTCCAGCTTGTTCAGGAAGTTGATTAGATTCAGGTTTTGGCGTAACTCCCTTATGAATCCGGGTTAAAGAATCCAGTAATCCCTGTCTCGCTTTCAATTCTCTACCATTTCCCTCAAGTGTTTCAGCCTGGTTGAGAGATGCCTCTATCAGCTTTTTATGTTCAGTACTTAAGCTCATTTCCGAGTTAGAAAGACTAGCGATGTGTTTAAGAACTTGTCCAAAGTCTGCTTCCTTTTTTACGACTGTCATGGCCTTATTTACAGTCTCCGATAAGACCGACTGCTTTTTCATCTCTTTCTTCGTCTGACTATCTACTAAAGTCTGACCAAGTTTCTCGATTTCACTTGGTTGAGCTGTTACTTCGGCATTTTTAGAAGAGGTTGGAGATACCTCCACTAATTGAAGCAACTTGACTGCGTCCGCAAGCTTACTCGAAACTCCTGACAACTGTTTCACTTCTGACGGAAACGCATCTCTAATCTGTTGAATGGCAGACTCGATTTTTCCAGTTTGAGTGAATTCGGCTTTAATGGCTTGTAAAACTTCTTGCTTTTTCGGTTGCTGCGTTATGTTTCGCTCTATTATATTGATTGTTTCTTGAACTCGTTGGATAGCAGCTTTTTTTAATAGTTGGGGCTGCTTCGTTTCTTCGTTGATGGAGTAGGACCTTCTTTTGTCTTGTACAGATTTTTTTCCAAATTCGGGATCGATTTCTTTCAGTAATGACTCAAGTGATTGTGCAAAGGATTTACTGTGTAAAGCTTCGTTTACTGACTTTATTTGAATTGTTGTCATTTTCAAATCTTTTTTCACTAGCATAGAAATCGTTTCTAGTTTTTGTTCTACAGTTCCGTTATTGCTTTCCATAAAGGTTTTGACAGCTTTCATTGTTTCTCGATCTACTGGAACTCCTTTTTGCAGAAGAAGATTAACTGCAGACTTTGTTTGTTCATTGGAGGGGAGGTTGCGGAGGATCGAACTTGGGTCGATTTTATTATTATTTAATAGCTCTCCAGGGAGAGGGACGTCCTTTACTCCTATTACCGCTTTCTTTGCGTCAGTCACTTGAATGGCGATTCTATTTTGAAGAGGAACCTCACCTTCAAACTTCACTTTGACTTCTTGTCCTTTTATTTGAAGTAAGACTTCATTTTCAGGTAACCTATCCTTAACGAGCGCATGGTAAATATCCCCTTCTTTTAACACTGGTTTGTTATCCGAGGGGATATGGGAAGAGACTTTCAGTTCAGGATTGATTTGCACGATATTCACTCTCCACACTTCATTTAGCGATACGCTCGTCCTTGAGCATGGTACGTCCGTGTCTAATTCTGTTATTTTCTATAATAGTTAAACAATTGATTAGCTAATTCCTTCGTATTCACCTTATATGTTCCATTCTCCACTTGCTGCTTAAGTGACTCCACTTTCGCTTCACGGTCCTTTGTGTAGGTGGAAACCTCTTGCAGATTTTTTGCTTGGGAGGAAATTTCTACTTTATCTAACGGTTTAGGATCTTGTTTTACTTGGTTAACCTTCTCAGCATTCCGTTGATATGGATTCACTCTAGAGTTATGAATTGGATTGATCTTCATTTTCTTCCCTCGCTTTCTTCTCGTTCATGTTTGTTATTCATTATATCGGATAAAAGTCAAGATTGTTAAATGAATTTAGATAGGTAAATGCTCCTGATTTCACTCCCTGTTTTTCATTGTGTAATAGGTTCTTCTGACCGGATTCCTTGGCATTTCCCTTCCATTCCTGCTCGGTTTCGAACTGTTTAGGTCACTGGCAAGTTCAGAAGAACAATCACTTCGCAGATCCTCCCCGTCCCTATAATCTTCCCACATTTATCACAAGGATAACCCATATTCGGAAATTGTCTCGTCTGGATACGGCCTTTTTTCACCCATTTATATAGAAGTTCCTCGTCTACCCCCGTCACTTCAATGACCCGTGTCATCGTCGCTGCTCGGTTATCCCGCTTCTTTAAAAATTGGTAGACGGTTTCGTACATCGCTTCTTCTTCTTTATAACATTTATCGCATACATCGCGGAATTTATTTTGCATAAAAATCGCGTTGCAGCGTGGACAATTGATGATTTCTGACATGTTTGTTTCCTCCCGGTGAAGCTTATCTTACCCTTTATATCGGCAGAAACGGGGATTGCTTTAACCCCTGGCGAGAGTTAAGGAAGATACCTGTTCAGCCCCCGCTTCCTTCAGTCGCTTCGCCGCCTGCCTCAACGTGGTCCCTGTCGTATAAATGTCATCAAATAGCAGGATGGATTTACCCGAGAGATTCGATTCCGCAAGCTGAAACACCTGCTCCTGCCGAAGACGTTCCTTCCGTGTCTTCTTCGACTGCTTCTCCGAATGTGTTCGGGTGAGCATGTTCGAGGGACGGACCTCTGCTTCTTCCAGTAGAGCCGTAGATTGGTTGAATCCTCTCTCATAGAGGCGTTCATTGCTAAGTGGAATCGGTATGATAAAGTCATACCGTGTTTTCTGGAGATAAGATTTAATCATGTGGGAGAAAGCTTTTCCCAACACATAGTCCCCGCGATATTTGTATTTCGCCAGATACTCTTTCAAAAAATCATTATATTGATAGAATGAATGATTTTGATAAAGGATGCCTTTCCATTCGGAAGCATTCTCCCAGCGCTGACAGTCCGAGCACACATCACCTCTCCTAAGATCTGATGCTAAAGAATCTAACGACCGGGAACATCCACCACAACGCTTCCCTTCTATTTTCACCAGTTTCCCTTCACATTCATTGCACAGAAACTGAGGCTCCCTGTAAAACAATCCTTTCCACGTCATCACCTCAACCAGCTCTCCCCCACAATACAAACAGTTATTTCTCATGAAGTAACCCTCTTTTCCCGGCTTCTTTATTCATCTGATCAATATGAAGAAGGGCTTTGATCATCTCAGGGGTGCGGCCGTAATGAAAATAGACGATGTCACCCTTTGGGTAGTCGGCGCTTCTCCCCACCCTTCCTGCGATTTGCACGAGGGCACTTTCAGTGAAAATCTTCTCTTCTGCTCCGAGCACGGCGACATCGATATTCGGTATGGTCACGCCCCGCTCTAAAATGGTGGTGGTTAATAGGATAGGAATCTCTCCGTTTCGCATTTTCATTACCTTTTCTTTTCGATGAGGATCTTCTGCATGGACGGATTCGATGAGAGGATTCATTTCTTTGAAAAGAGGCAAGGCTTTTTCCATGAGGTCAACTGTCGGGAAGAAGATGAGTGCTTGTTTGGATTGCTCGAGTTTTAATGAGGTCCACTTTTTCAAGGCATGGGGAATTCGATTCTTCTTCAAGGATTTTTTCCAAAGACCGCACCAGACGAATTTAGGGAGAGGGATCGGTTGTCTATGAAAACGTGCTGGAATTCGAATAAAAGCCCGCTTCCCCTTCACACATTGTTGTTGCGTTTTTTGATCAGGAGTGGCAGTGAGATAAATGATAGAAGAATGAGGCTTACGGGCTTGTTCTACTGCCCATTGCAGGGATGAATCATAGGAATACGGGAAGGCATCGACTTCATCCACGATCATGACATTAAAAGCGTCACGGAATCTGTAAAGCTGATGGGTGGTGGACAGGACTAGTTGACCATAGGTGTTTCGGTCTTCTGATCCTCCGTAGAGGGTGGTGACTTGTGTATCAGGAAACACGTTTTTAAGCCGTGGGGATAGTTCTAGGACGACATCGGTTCGTGGAGCTGCGATGCAAACTCGTTTATTCTGCAGAAGGGCTTCGTGGATGCCTTCGAATAGGACCTCGGTCTTTCCGGCTCCGCATACTGCCCAAACGAGCAGGTCCTTACCATTTTTCACGGTAGAAATCATTTGATCGGAAGCCTCTTTCTGTGCTTCTGAAAGGGTCCCTGACCAATTGAAAACGGGAGAGTTGTCAGGCATTGGTACCGGTCCATTCCATTTGATAAGCGGTGTGCATTCCGACACCCTTCCCATCATGATGCAATTCCGGCAGTAGGTGCATGACTGATGGCATCTGGAGCAATGGAAAGAAGCAAATAGATGGGGCTTGTCATTACCACACCGGAGACACCGACCTCCATGCACTCCTTTTTCATAGGAAACATAGCCATTTGCATAATGCTCGTGAAGGGTCTCGATTGAAAATGGGAGTTCTTCCAGTAATAAGGAACGTCCACTAAGAAAGGATTGAAGATCAGGAGAGAATGGAAAGGATGGGTTAAGAGATTGAGGAGGAAATGAAGGGAATTCAGATACTCTTTGCAGAATGGGGGCTTCTTCTTTCACAAGGGGTTCTGGGATCAGTTGTTCATTTAGTAAAGCAAAACGCAAATACATCACTCCTTAGGTTGGATAATCATGTATTCTACGTTGGCGCGGGAAAATCCTGCTATATAAAAATCGGTGCCAGGCACAAAAACGTTGTTTTGTGCCTGGCACCGGAAAGTGAAAAATCTATCGACTCATCTTCCGAGCCCAGCCCATCCCCATCGAACCCTCACCTAAATGAGTCCCGATGACCGGACCGAAATAACTCACATTGAATTCGACGTTCGGATATTTCTCCTGAAGCTCATTTCTCCACTGGATTGCATCTTCTTCCCGATTCGCGTGGATGATCGATGCTTGGAACGCTTCCCCGGATTTCACTGCTTCTCCAAGGAGGTCTTCTACCCGCTTCAGCGCTTTTTTTCGCGTGCGGATCTTCTCAAACGGAACGATCACCTTATCCACAAAATGCAGTAATGGCTTCACCTGTAACAGGCTTCCGATGATCGCCTGGGCTTGTGATAATCTGCCCCCACGTTGCAGGTGAGCGAGATCATCGACCATGAAGTAGGCGCGGACCGATTGCTTCATTTCATCCAGAAGCACAACGATTTCTTCTGCCGTTTTTCCTTCGCGGCCGAGCTTTGCTCCTTCGATGGCATAGAATCCCTGGATCATGCAGCTGATTTCAGAGTCATAGGGATACACCTTAATTCCCTCGACCATTCCGCCTGCTTGAACGGCTCCCTGGTACGTCCCGCTTATTCCACTGGATAAGTGAATGGAGATGACGGCGTCGTATTCCTTCGAAAGCTGTTCGAATAACTCGACGAACTGTCCGACAGAAGGCTGTGAAGTCGTTGGAAGTTTCTCCTGGACGCTGACTTCTTCATAAAATTCACTTGCTGTAATATCAACTTCTTCTTGATAGGTTTCTCCTCCGAAAATGACGCTGAGAGGAATCATATGTATGTTTAGTTGATCACGCAATTCTTTCGGGATGTAGGCGGTACTATCCGTTACAATTGCCGTTTTCATAGAGAATTACCATCCTTGTTTGTTTTTTTGGGCTTGATTCACTGAAATAACCTGTCTATCCTAAGCTATGTATCCTATCTATTTTATATGAATACGGCATCTTTTGCATTACATTCTGAGGAAAAATCATGACCGAGTACATACTCAAACGATTCAACCCCCAACAGGCATGTTCCTGTGTCCTAATCAAAAAAATATAAAAAGGCCCACTTACATGAGCAGTGGACCCGTTGGATGACTCAATATTCATCGAATCATTTTTTCACATATTTCTTTAATTCTTCCGTAATCGTATTCTTCAAACCTGCGTCCTTCACAAATTCGATCCCATACTGATAATGAGACATGCCCTTTCGTTTCTGCCACTGAATGACGCCTACGGCAATGATTTGAGCAAAATCATCATCAAGCTTGAAGTCTACCTGTAGGGTAACTTCTTTTTCTAAAGAAATATTCAATAATGACTGGAGCCTGCAGCCTTGGGGGCTAATGTCAACGATCTCCCCTTTGGCTGTTTTGGACTCAATGGTTTTATCCCCGATCCCAATGATGGTAAAGGAACATGGAACAGGTTGGGAAAACGTAAAGCGATACGATTCATCTCGTTTATACTTCATAGCAAATCTCCTCTGATAGAGTTGAGAATGATTTTTTTTAAAAAGCAATAATTAACCCTCACAAAACTTCCAAACAATTCTACCACTACCATAATTGAGGATCATCCATTCTCGTTATCGTTATTATAGCAAATGGCACGATTAATGGTCATCCCAAAATTAAACAAACGTTTGATCAAGACGTTCCCTCTTTGGTACATAAGGGATTCCATGTCCTAATCAAACGTTTGTTTAGATGTCTTACCTCGTCCCAACAGGCAAGGAGGTAAGCAGTTTCTTCGATTTTCTTGAGGAAAGGAATACGCCAATGAAGATAATCATCAGACCTAAAATAAGATTATGGGTCACCGGCTCACCTAACAGAACGAATCCCCAGATCATCGCAGTACCCGGAATTAAATACGTCACAGTCGACGCAAATTCAGGACTTCCATTCGTCATGATATAGAAATAGAGAAGTGTTGCCACCCCAGATCCAAGGCAGCCCAAGCCCAGAATACCGAGAATGACCTCTCCTGACGCTAAATCCCCGACTGATATCGGGTTCGTGAGCATCATCCCTATGAAACCTGCCAATGCCCCGATCAACAGCTGGAAGGTTGAAATGACGACAACACTTGTTCCTGACAAGAATTTTTTCGTGAACTGAGAAGCGAATGCATAGCTCATCGTCGCCAGTACCATCGTTCCGACTCCAACAAAATCAGACGAAAAGATGCCGCTCACTTCGAAATTCATTAAGACAAGGATGCCTGCAAAACCAACCAGAATCCCGATCCATTGAAATCCAGTCAACACGACAGAAAAGAATAGAAACCCGATTAGTCCCGTCCAAATCGGTGTCGTCGCGTTCAGGATGGATGCAGTATTGCTATTGATCTGCGTTTCACTTAACGCGATAAGCGTCCACGGAAGCGCAGCATTGCCGAGACCAACCACTATCAGCTTCCAAAAAGGAAGGGGCTTCTTCTCCCCCTTTCTCCGTTGCATGAAAAAGATCGGCAGAAGCACAAGCGCTCCTGCCAGGCACCGTAAGAATACCGTCCCCCACACGCCTACAGGATCCACTAGCCATTTAATAAAGACGAAAGACATTCCCCAGATCAGGCTTAATCCGATTAATGCTATGTATAATCGTGCCAATTGGCTTCCTCCTCTGTGTTGGTACTGTGTTGTATAGTTTAATAGATGAATAGATGTTATAGTGTATATTCGTTTATTCTATCCTATATGTAACTAAAAGAAAACTCTTGCTCCACACAAAAAAACCAGCCTACTTTGTCCCATAGTCTGGTTTAAAATTAATGGTTCAGTTCATTTTATTGTATATTATTTCTTGGCACTAGGGACAGGCTTCAATCTACGATACTTTTTCACTCTTGCCTCTGCAAGTTCATTGTTTTCCTTAGCATCCTTCTCGAACATTTCACGTGCTTTCGAATATATCATCGACACCTTATTCACCCTCCTTTTTGTAAAATGTAGTAAACTTTTTCCCGGTTTTATATGTTTAAAACCTAATTCATTTAAAAATTTATCTCGATTCTTTTTTTCTACTTTCTATATACTCTTGTTCTTGTTTAGATGAAAGTAACCCTGTTGCTATCCCGACCGTTCCTTCCTGCATTCTCCAAATTGTATTGTGATCACTGACTGCCTCAGAAAAATCTCCATTCTTCCAACTTGTCAGAATTTCTTTGTATGTAGTTTTGTGCATATAATTGTTTACTTCTAATTGAGTTAACAAAAAAGTAATTCTGTCATCTGAAATTTTAAAATAAGACCACTTCTCTTTCGCTTTTACCTTTTGATGACTCATGGCATGAATGTATTGTTGGATGAGGCTTTCACTTAATGGAGTTTTTACTTCTTCACCAAATGGATTGTCATCCTTACTTATGTCTTGGGTTGAGTCTGTTGTCACTCCAGCAGTCGATACGTTGTTATCGTGATTCTCCCCTTTGGTAAAGGGATTGTGCTCTAAACTTCCTATTGCTATATACACACCGATAGCTGTAACGATCAGGACACTGCACATAATGATTCCTAGGTTTTTCTTTTTCATAAACTGCCCCCTAGTTCTATTTTTCCGGTAGTTACTTTTTCTATTTCATAGGGTGATTGTCCTGCCGGCATTTGTAATTGAGTGGATAGACAGGCACATTTTGATTCAGGACAAGACTTTAGATATGGTATATCTTTTGCATTGAAGTGGTCGTTACTGCCATTCAATGTTTGAGTGTCTGGTTTTATTGAAGTGCCATTGAAGCATTTATGATTAAGCTTGGGAATATTTTTTACAAACAGACCAAAAACGCCCCACCCATCACAGGCAGGACGCTCAAATCATATTAGTTAAATCTCTTATAACCAACAAACTTAGGATTCCAGTACGTGTTGCTTAGCTTCGAAATCGTTACTCCGCTGTCTGACGCGTGGATGAACTCCCCGTTTCCAAGGTAGATTCCCATGTGGCTGATACCTGCTTTGTACGTATTCTCGAAAAATACCAGGTCACCTGCTTTCGGGCTCGAAACGAAGGATGATTTGCTATAGTATCCATCTGTGTTTGTACGGGCAATCGATTGACCCGCCTGATTGAATACATAATAGATGAATCCGCTGCAATCGAAGCCGGATGGTGATGTGCCTCCCCATGCGTATGGAGTTCCCACGTATTTCTTCGCAATGTCTACGACACTTGATGACGGTGTTTCCGAACCGCCGGAAGATCCTTTAATGGATAGTTTCTGACCAACATAAATCGTGTTCGAGCTTAATCCATTCCATGACTTGATGTCTGAAACGTTCACATCATAGCGGACCGCGATGTGGGATAGAGTGTCACCGGATTGTACCGTGTAAGTACTGGATCCTGATGGTGGTGGAGTACTTGTGCCTCCTGATGAAACGATCAACGTTTGCCCAGGATAAATGACATCACTCGTTAAGTTGTTCCACTCTTTCAGTTCAGCAACATATACATCGAACTTGGCACCGATCTTTGACAGATAATCACCTGATTGTACGGTGTATGTTTTCGCAGAAGATGGTGCAGATACTTCAAGTACCTGATTCACATAGATTGTATTCGAGCTCAGGTTATTCCAGCTCTTAAGGTTTGAAACAGATGTATCATATTTATAAGCAATCACGGAAAGGGAATCCCCAGATTGTACGCGGTAAGAAGCCGCTTCCGTTGAATTGGCAGCCATTGTCGATAGTAGTGCAGCAGTTGTAAAGGCAATAATTGTTTTTTTCAAAAAAATGTCTCCTTCATTGATAATGTCGAATTTTGTTGCTTGTCCATTATGGATGAAGGAGATTGATAGTTTAATAGGCTAAAATTCTTATATGAAGAAAAATCAGGAAGAAACCCCAGTATAATAAGGTTTGGTACTTTATGGTCCTGTTTCCAAGTCTAATTATAGTGTGGGGCATCTCCATCACAAATGTGGTACCGGATGTGGAGCTTTCCTTTAAATACAAATTCCCTCCCTGTGTATTTATAAGCATTTTGCTAAACGGGAGACCCAGTCCCAGTCCTCTCACTTTCAATCTTTTCTACTCACCTCTATCAAATCATTCGAAGATAAGGTCTTGCTCATTTTGCGGGATTCCGCATCCGGTATCTTGAACTTCGATGATGCTTCTATCCTCTTTTTTCAGCAGGCGAAGAAAAAGTTTACCTTTTCCTTCAGAAAGGGATTGCCGCACGTTGTTTAACAGATTGATCAGAATCTGCTTGATTCACATTGGAGCGACTTCCGCTTCTACCTCCTCTGTCGTGGTTGTATCTTCCTGTGCAGTCGGCGCCGCAATCGCAAGAGATAAAGCACGAACAATAAACTTTGGCGATAATACTTCTAACATGTTTTCCACCTCCAAATGATTTGTATGGTTCGTCCCTACAATTGTTATCATAATGAGCGAATGTGTCAGGTGAATGTCGGGATATAAAAAGTTTTATCAATCTTTTTATTACTCCAAGAATCCACCTCTCTCAGTCCGAACAGCCCATTCACTTTTAATCTGTAACCATTAAATTGAAAACGCCTTCACTTTTCCATTGACAACTTGTATATACATGAATACAATATACTTATATCTTGTATATACAACACCCCTACGTAATGGGAGCGCTTCGATAAAAGCATGATTTAAAGCGTTTTTCACATACTATTTAGGGGAATTCCATTAATAGAAAATGAAAGCGGGTACATGGGAGCTTTCGGCTTTTCACGGGAGGTGCCTGTCACCTTTCCCGATTCCAAAGGAGGGAATGTCATGAGCGTGAAACGAGAAGACGTTCTGGAAATCATTGAAGCGATTGGCGGCAAGGATAATATCCGTACGGCCACTCATTGCGTCACTCGTCTACGGCTAGTGCTGAATGATGAGAAAAAGGTTGATAAAGAAAGATTAGAGGCAATTGATCTGGTAAAGGGTTCATTCTCTTCCAACGGTCAGTTCCAGGTTGTCATTGGACAAGGCCTTGTGAATAAAGCGTATCGGATTTTAGCAGAGGAAACCGGTATTGAACAGGCATCAAAGCAAGATGTAAAGGATGCTGCCTCTCAGAACTTGAATCCCCTGCAGCGTGCGATCAAGGTACTGGCGGATATCTTCATCCCGATCCTGCCGGCGATCGTAACGGCTGGTTTGTTGATGGGTCTGAATAATATTCTGACCGGTCCTGGGATTTTCTTCGACAAAGATACCTCGGTTATCGATGTATACCC
>CAWBBM010000035.1:0-9386 GCA_963787015.1 uncultured Bacillaceae bacterium | reverse complement strand
TCAACTTTGAGAGGGAAATTATCATATTAAGTCCGTTCATCAGTTTCAAACGTCAAATAAAACAAAAGTGTGTAGGAAGTGGATAATTATGATTATAAAAGGTATCCATTGGTATACAATGATGGTTATTAGTATCAAATGATAACAGAGGGAGTGGAAGGGTTACTTTCTGTGATGGAGAAAGCGAATCCGAAGGATTAATAATTGGAATGATCAAGTGAAGGTGATTGCGGCGATTCTATTTTACGGTCATTTGAGTTTACGTCTAAATGAGGAGAAGGCAATGAAGAGATTTGTATTAAAGTGCCTAAGTATTCTGTCATCATCGCATTGATTGTGATTTATATGAATATATTGGCTTTTTTAGTTCCATATTTTGATTTAGAATATACCGTATTTGAATTCCTTCTCATTATTTTGGTTTTTGTATTCGCTATTATAACAAGTGAATTTATTTTTAGAGGAAAGTAGTAGGATAAGGAGCATTTGATTAAGAAAAAAAGAAAAGAAGCAAGTGATGGTCCACTTGCTTCTTCCTTGTGGGTTCAATCTATTGAATCTTCAATATTTCCCCGACATATATGCGATCGCTAATCAATTTGTTCGCCTTCTTCAGTTTCGTCACAGTTGTCTTATATTTCTTAGCAATGGCAGAAAGCGTATCGCCTTTTCTAACTTTATGGGTCACAGCCTTGGAAGGTTCGGTGCTCTTATCTTTTCCTGGAGTGGATGCTTGACCATTTACTTTTAGAATTTGTCCTACATAGATCCTATCGCTTTTTAAATTGTTCATTTTTTTTAGGTTGCTTACAGTGGTTTTATATTTTTTCGCAATGACAGAAAGAGAGTCGCCACTTTTCACCTTATAGCTTGAGGACTTTGTTGCAGAAGACTCATTTTTGGAAGAAGCAGTCGCAGATCCTGTGACCTTCAGCACCTGTCCGACATAAATATGATCGTTTTTCAGGTTATTGATTTTCTTTAGATTGCTGACTGTTGTCTTATATTTCTTTGCGATGGCTGAAAGGTTGTCACCTTTTTTCACCTTATACGTCGCTGACTTTGAAGGTGCCGTGGTTTCATTCTTGGAAGGAGCTGCTGCTGATCCAGAAATTTTCAACACTTGTCCGACATAAATACGGTCGCTTTTTAGGTTGTTGATTTTCTTTAGATTCGTCACAGTCGTCTTGTATTTCTTGGCGATGGCAGAAAGGGTGTCACCGCTTTTTACTTTATACGTACCTGTAGATTCTACTTTAACAGGAGGTTTTTCTCCTAAAAGGTAATACATATCATTGCTGAAGGTAATATGACGCTTTGATTTATAAGTCAACGCGACTTGCTTGAAATTTTTCTCCAGGTTTTCTACATTGACTTCCATGTCATTCATGGCAATTCCGTAATCTTGGTCTGAGAGGTCACCATTTAAATAATCAATCGTATCCATTTCAGAATTATATATTTCTATCAGGCTGTTATAAATATATTCATCCATAGCTACAATCTCCGTGTTGGAAGGGTTGACTGGAGAATCTTTCTCCAGGGCAGCGTCAAAGTATGCAATATATTCATCGTACAGCTTTATCTCTTCATTTTCAGATTTTGCCGCATCGATTTTAGCAGTATAGCTTTCTAGCGCACGGAGGATTTTCGCATAATGAGAAGCGAATTGATTTAACTCCACTTGATAGTTAATGATTTGGGCTGCTTCTACTGAATGGCCCGACTGTAAGATAGCACTGCTGGAAAACACAAGAGTGGTGGCTAATACAGAAGCCGTTAGCATTTTTTTCGTGAACATGTTCATTCTCCTTCAAGAAAATATAAGTATAGGAATTTTATTCCTTATATGATTATAATAATCTGTTAAATAAAAGGAAATAGGTTTTGAATGTGTCAGGAAACAATATTTTTCGACAAAAAAGAGAGGAAGAGA
This sequence comes from uncultured Bacillaceae bacterium, assembly GCA_963787015.1. Lineage (GTDB taxonomy): Bacteria > Bacillota > Bacilli > Bacillales > Bacillaceae_B > Rossellomorea. The sequence goes on along the minus strand of CAWBBM010000035.1, from coordinate 7,450 downwards.
ACTAAACGGTCCCGTCGTTCCCTTTTTATAATTTACATAATTCTAACGCTAGTGAAGTAAGCTGTTTACAATCCTCCATTACAATACACTATAACTAGATAAGCTATTTTTAAACTTTCAATACTATAATGCTTAAAAAAGTACGTAACAGGGATACTAGAATCTTATAAGGTTTGCATTGGAGATGGATAGGATGGACTTAAGAGCACCGGAAAAAAAGTTTCGCCCTGAATTAGAAGGCGTAAGAGCAGTTGCTGCTTTTCTTGTAGCGGTTTACCATATATGGGTGGGTTCTGTATCAGGTGGAGTGGACGTCTTTTTTATCGTGTCAGGTTACTTGATCACCACCTCATTATTGTCAAAAATGGAGAAGGAAGGCCGTATACACTTAATTGATTATTGGCTGGGGTTGGCACGGAGATTATTCCCGATTGCCTTTACGGTCCTGTTGTTTACAGTCGGCCTCTCTATTTTGTTAATGCCGCAAGTTCAATGGAAGCAAATCATCACTGAAGTTTTTACTTCTGCTGTATATGTTCAGAATTGGCAGCTGGCTACGAGCGCAGTGGATTATCTGGCGCAGAATAATCAAGCCAGTCCATTGCAGCATTTTTGGGCTCTTTCTCTGCAGGGTCAATTCTATCTCACATGGCCATTCGTCATTTTGTTCTCTTTTCTATTAGCCAATAAAGTACTAAAAACTCCGGTAAGAAAGACATTACTAGCTGTTTTAATCACCCTTTTCACCTTATCGATTGCATATTCCGTTTATAAGACAGCGGTGAACCAGCCCTGGGCGTATTTTGATACGCTTGCACGGGTATGGGAATTTAGCTTGGGCGGTATTCTGGCGCTCGTCATTCCATATTTGACGTGTAAAAAATCAGTTAATATGGTGATTGGATGGGCAGGTTTGGGTGTCATCTGTTTTACTGGTATTCTCTTGCCGGTCTCTTCTGTTTTCCCTGGATATGCAGCACTTCTTCCTACCACTGGAGTGATGTTGATTATCGTTGCAGCTGAGAATCCTGCTCGATTTGGTGTAGACAGACTGCTTGGTTCACGACTCTTCATGTTTTTCGGAGGTATTTCTTACGGATTTTACTTGTGGCACTGGCCGCTTCTGGTATTTTATTTCAGCTATTTTGACGTCGATACCGTATCTCTTGTTGGCGGGCTTACCATCATAGTGAGTGGATTTGTCCTTTCTTATCTCTCTGTAAAGTTCCTTGAAGCACCTGTTCGAAAAATCAGTATTAAACATTCTAAAAAGAAGCTTTCGGTCGCCTTGCTAAGCCTATTGCTTCCGCTTGTCTTTGTGAACACCGCATGGGCTCTTTATATTACAGGGCAAAATCAAGAAGATTATAATCTGAATGATTATCCTGGGGCCAGGGCCATTTCGGACAACATGAATCCTGCCCCGAATAAGAAACCGGTCCCAACTGCACTGAACGTGAAGGAAGATCTTCCTGCCTTTTATGATAGGCCAGAATGCTTCTCTAATATTGAGGGTGATAAAGTGACCAGCTGCTCTTTAGGTGAAACGAAAAATCCCGCCTATACCATTGCGTTGGTAGGTGGTTCTCATTCAGGTCACTGGTATCCGGCACTAGAGGAACTGTCTAAGAAGATGAAGTTGCAAATCGATATCTACAATAAAGATGCCTGCCGGTTTTCCAACGACGATTTTGCCGGGCTGCTGAATGAATCGTGCATGAAATGGAATGAAAAAGTATTGGACATGTTGAAAGAGAATCCACCAGACTTTGTTTTCACAACAGCGAATGTGGGGAAAGAAAACAAAGTGCCTGAAGGGTACATTCGACAGTGGGAAAAGCTTGAAGGCATTACGGACGTCTTTGCCGTCCGGGACAACCCGGCGATGGAAGGAGATCCTCCACAATGTGTGGAAGAGAAGGACAGCGTAGAGGAATGCTCCATGTCAAGAGATCAAGTCTTATCTGAAGTAGTACCATGGGAGAACACAGAAGGGATCCCTGAGAATGTGAGTTTTGCTGATTTGTCGGAGTATTTTTGTCAAGATGAAGCTTGTCCTCCTGTTGTGGGAAACGTGTTGGTGTATAGGGACTATCACCATATTTCTACAATGTACTCAAGGACACTGGCTGGAGCAGTGGGGGAGGAATTAAGAAGAACGGGGCTGATCTCAGGGAGTGAATGAATATCAGAAAGCTGTCCCTACCTGAGGGGTAGCTTTTTCAGTTCAGCTCGTATAGTATTCGGCAAGGCTAAGTTTGATTCAATGTCTCACCTAGCTTTATCACCTTTTCTTGGATGAATGAAGAGTAGGGGATATTTTTCCTAATCCCGAACATAAGTAGCGCTTTCTCCATGTAAGAAATCGCTTGTTCATACTCTACCATTAGTTCATAGTTAAATCCGATTTGATAGTATAATTCCCCCAGTCCCCAAAGGAGTTCCTCCTCTATACACCACTGAATGGCTTGAATGCAGTATTTCGATGAGGAATCGAAGTCTTTTATTCGTGTAAGAACCCTCGCTATGTTGTATAATAATCGGGTTTTGATTGATTTATCGTGCAACTGCCCAGCAGGATTGATCGCGATTTCTACCCTATAATAGTAATCCAGCGCTTGTTCATGGTTTCCTAACTGAGTTTCCCATATCCCAAACGTAATGAGGATCTCCATCTCCCTCTCAGTCATCGCTTTCTTCTGATGACAGGTCAAACTATAGGCTTCATGTAGCAGTGAAAATGCTGCATCTGAATCTTTTTCAACTTCAAATAAATAGATGCTCTTGTGCCAGAAAAGGAGTTGTAGCTTTTCATCGACTTTAAGGAAAAATGGATTTCGTTCTTCTGTCTTGACGATCTCCATCATCTCCTCAAATCGTTGATCGATCCGTAGTTTTGTCAGCTGTCTTTCCACTTCACGAATATAATCAAGTCTTGGGGTTGTCCCAATCTCAAAGAAATAGTTAACGTCCACCCCAAGTTTGTTCGATATTTGGTAAAGAGCCGTAGCACTTGGATAGATATCACCTTTTTCGATGCGGCTGATCAAGGCTTGCGTGCAGATGTCCTCGGCCAAATCCCCCTGTGTAAGTCCTGTCACCTTCCGTAATTCCCTTATCTTCTTTCCAATTACCGAGTAATCCATGCTTAGTCCTCCTCGGGAAGAGTAGGGAGGACACTTATCCCCTGTCCCAAATAATTCTCCTCTATCATATCAATGAAAGGTTTCACAAAGTCAGGATCGAATTGGTGCCCTGAGCACGCCCTGAGCTCCTGGATTCCTTGTTTAAAGGTTTTCGTTTTCTGATAAGGTCTCTCGGTTGTCATGGCATCGAACGAATCGATGATACAGAGTATGCGGGCAAGCTTTGGTGTGTTGGTTCCCGATAGTCCATAGGGATATCCTTTTCCGTCAAAGCGTTCATGGTGAAGTTCAATCAGAGGGAGGAGTTCATCATACTTTTTAATAGAAGAGATGATTTCCTTTCCGTAGATCACGTGTTTCTTCATCATTTCCCATTCGTGAGGATCAAGCTTTCCTTTCTTGTTAATAATATCCCTGGGTATCTCCAGCTTCCCGATATCGTGGATGAGGGCACCGAGAATGAGTGTGCGGCGTTCTTCGCTGCTGAGATTCAATCGGTCACTCAATTCTGTCGCATAGGCAAATACCCGTTTGCTATGCTGATAGGTGTATACATCTTTCGATAGAAATATCTGTAGTTGCTGTTCGAGTGCATCGATTTCCTTTGCATACTGGCAGTCCTTTCGGTAGACCTGATCTTCCTTATATTCCTGGATGATATTTTTCCCTTGGGACTTTGCGAAATAGAGGGCTTTATCTGCTTTGGTTAACAGTTCAGAGGAACTGTATGTCCCGTGTTCATATTCTACGATTCCTGCGGAGAATGAAATACAGCCCAAGGGAGAATGCTCTACCCCGGGAAAGTAAGTATCATTGATTTCTTTCCGAATTTTATTAAGAAATGCGAAGGCTTCTCGCTTAGAAGTACGAGGAAGGATAAGACCGAATTCCTCACCGCCATATCGGGCTGCCACATAGGGAAGCCCGTTCGTTTTATCGAGCATGAATGAACCGAAAAAACTCAGGAGCTCATCCCCTTGAATATGACCGTTGGCATCATTGTATTTCTTGAAATCATCCAAATCGATCAAGGCTACACAAAAAGAATGATTCAGATTTTCAGAAAGCATTTCATCCAGACGAAGCTTAAAATAACCATGGTTATATAAGCCCGTTAAGAAATCTCTCTTGGCTTTCGACTCTTCTTCCTTATATAGATTGAAGAAGTTTCGGAAGGCAAATGAAAGCATAATCGCAAGGGTCAGGAAAAGGAATATGCCGAATATCGGCTGCTCGCTGATGAGTATGGTTAACACGAGTGACAACACAAGCGTGCATAAATAACTAGTGAACACTTCTTGAAGGATTTGTTTCTGGAAAGCGGTTCGGATGATCGTCTTCAGGGATGGCTTCTGAGCCAGATAGAGGTAAAACCACATAATCATCACATTTAGCGTAAAATACACGCTTAGAGATAGGACATAAGGCAGTATGTTCGGAAATTCCGTATCCCCGACTGCACCACCCGTGAAAATGAAGGTGTAATAAGTACAGACCAACATAAGTGAGTAATTGGCAAAATTAAAGAGATGTTTCCACCATGCTAATTTGAACCGGATCAGTAAAAATACAAGACTACTGATCAACAGGGCCAATAATGGAATTTTGAGTCCAAACAAAAAAAGACCTGCTAAGTAAATAGAAGAATCCATAGAAAGGGTATTGCCGGAAAGAGGAATAATAATATTAAAATGATTTAATAGCAAAATCGCTCCGACAAGGGTATAAATGAGCACCCAGTTTGATAAGTCTTCCACTTTGGGGTTCAGATGATGAACAAATAATTGAACACCCAAAAGGGAGATGAAGGCAATATACATATTTTCTAGTTTCGGTTGCTTTATACTCACACTATTCACGCTCACATTAACATATTAGGGCTGACCCCGGACCCTGAATACTGGTAATATCCTGGGTCAGCCCTGCATTTTTTACCAGAACTTCCAACCAGAAGTTAAGGCAACAACGGCCGAACCAATGATGACTAGGTTAATGATAGCATTTTTCGTTCTATTTTTCATCTTAATCTCACCTCCTTACAGTGATGTCTTAGATGCGACAAGCTTGTCCTTCTTGTTTACCATCACGGACTGGATGAATAGAAAAACGCCGATATTCATCACGACATCTCCGATACTGATCGCCTGTTCACGTGGATAAGGAGCAGACAAAGGGATGATATCCCCCAAATATGCTAATTTGGTTGATTCCGTCACAAGTGTGTGTTTGGCGTATAAAGCATTTTTTGTTGCCTCCAGATACTGGGGATCAATCACAGCTGCGGCATCCATCGATACGGGCATTCTTCCTCCATTAATAGCCATGACAATGAAGTTCAGTAATACACCTATGAAAATCGTAATGAAATGGGGGTGATGGCGGTTCACCAATAGAAATGCGAGTCCGACCGTATAAATAAACATAAATGATAGATTACTAATCTCACCAACCCAGGCCACTTTGTTTTGAAAATAGAAAATGGCAAGCTGTAAAACAAGTAATAAAGGGAATATCCATCCCAGCTTAAATTGAATATCTGCGAACCTCTTAAAACTTCCCCCGCGAATGAACCCAATGATAATCGCGATTAACATCCCATCAAAAACCATATAACATCCTCCGCTAAACAATAGATAGGTAAAGTGATAACGAAATATTTGAAATACTCTCCAAACTCAATTATACTCAACCTCACTGGAAATGTTTAGTGTTTTTTATAATGTGGGGAAAAGCTTTTTTCTGCTGCCTCTATTTGTATACAAAATGAACGGACCTTTTGACCTAAAATACGCCATTGGTCATATATCCCCCTCACTGATCGTGTAGTAAACTAAAATAGACAGATAATTGCAAACGTTTGCATCAGTTGGAATAATCATCCCTTCCTTTCACATTTTTTAATGCAACTGCGCAAACGATTTCACTTTCATCATGAGCACTTCTTTTCGTCTATTAATTCAATTTAAGAGGGGGAACATGAATGAGAATTAGGATTATGCGTAGATTCTCGGTTTTTATGACACTGATGATATTGATCAGTCTGTGGTCACCATTTGTACCGGCAGCTTCTGCTGTTGCAGATGGAAATGCTTTGGCTGACACAGCCGGTGCTAAGGAACGCACGGTACGTTTTACGTATATCCGTGATGAACAAACGTATGGTAACTGGAACATCTGGACCTGGAACACAGGCGTAAAGGATGCTCAAATCAATTTTGATTCTTACGAAAACGGTGTGGCCGTGGCGAATATTGCCGTAGCACCTGAGACGGAGCAATTCGGATTTGTTCTTCGCAGTACCGAAGATTGGAATACAGCGGAGAAAGAATTCGGCGACCGTTTCATTAAAGTAAACAAGGACGATACCCTCACCAAGGTATACATAACCAGCGGAGTAGAGGAAATTCGCATTGTACCTGATGGTTCGTCTCCTGTCATCGATCAAGGGGATGCGACCTTCTACTATCGTGACAAGGACCTGTTCAAGACCGATCAAATGGATACGATTGATAAAGTTGAGTTAAAGTACAACGGAGAAACGAAGGAAATGACGTATGAGCCGGAGAATGAGCGTTTCGTTCTGCCATACGACAACATTCCTAACGGGAAAAATGAGTACACTTTTTTAGTCACAAAAGATGGGGTGACGACGGAAGTGAGCGATCCCTACAATACGGTGGACGGCAAATCGGTTCTTGATTTCCAGAAAGCCGATCTGACAGTGACGGGTTCTGTGGCTCCTGCAGCTGTGAACTACAATGAAAACGCCGTCTTAAATGTAGACATTGAAGGATTGACAGATGGTTTAGAGATTCAAAACATCACAGCGGATGTTTCTTCATTAGGAGGATCGGAGAAACTTGAAATCAATCCGTCACTAAATGAAGTGACGCTTTCCGTAGATGATGACATTACGGCAGGAACGAAAACGATTCCTTTAACCGCAGTGGGCTCTTACGGAAACGTCTATAAAGGAAGCGCTGAAATTGAAGTGAAAGCAAGGCAGTCTGTCGGCGATTCCGACCTTGATTGGGATGAATCGATCATCTATTTCATGCTGACAGACCGATTCTTCAACGGGGATACGTCAAACGATTATCCTTACGATCTTAATTATGATCAAAGCAAACGCGGCATTTATCAAGGCGGAGATTTTAAAGGGATCACAGAAAAACTCGATTACCTTGATAAGCTCGGCGTGAACACGATCTGGATCAGTCCGGTTGTGGAGAATGTGAAGTATGATGTGCGAAAAGGGGAAGAGGGGGAGCCTTATTTCGGATACCACGGCTATTGGGCGAGCA
>CAWBBM010000034.1:0-12119 GCA_963787015.1 uncultured Bacillaceae bacterium | reverse complement strand
CCGTTTTCATTTTAGGACGAATGAACCTTTATTTTTAAATAATTCATTTTTCCCCAATCCTGACATTCTATCCCGGAAATTATCGGTGCCGATTGCAGAAGTGGCTCGAGGGGCTAGACTAGTAAGCAACGGAAACTATGACATCAGCCTTCATCAGCAGGCAAAAAATTAATGAACTCATCGATCCATTTCAGCAGATGGCCACAAAGCTACAGAACCAGAAGCAACTTTGCTCAGAATTGCTGGCGGGCGTCCCCCATGATTTAAAGACACCGGTGACATTGATCAGCGGCCTAATACAAGCGGTCAAAGACGAAGTGGTGACGGGGGGATAAAGCAAAGAATTCCTGGACATTTAGTTGGAAGAAGTTGATAGGCTGCAAGGGATGATCAGTGACTTGCTTGATATCAACTCCTTTTCGGCAGGGGCAATACCTGTGCGAGAAGAATGGGTCAATATGAATGAACTCATTAGGGACATCACGAGGAAATGGGAACAGACTCAGATGGATAAGTCGTTTGATTTGTCTCTATCCCTGCCTTCAGATGAAATAGAAGCAAGTAGATTAAGGATTCAGCAAATTCTTATTAATCTTTTAAACAACGAACGATAGACATTGCTTCATGGTGAAGGTCGATTATTCGTCCGACTTGATAAAGTAGAGGATAGGATGTTTATCGAAGTTCAAGATACGGGCAGTGGGATTCCGGAAAACGAGCAACTGCTTATCTTCAAGTGATTCTATAGAGGAGAGGGGAAGAAGCTGAAAGTGAGGGGTCGGGGACTCGTCTTAAAAAGCTCATAGTGGGAAGCTCTACTGAAAAGAAAGTTCATCGTCCGGAACAGCGTTCGTAATAGAATTACCATTATAATGAGAGTTGGGATTATAACCATAAAGTACCAACCCTTATTATACTGGGGTTTCTTCCTGATTTTTCATTATATAAGAATATTAGCCTATTAAAATTTCTGTCTCTTTCATAGATAATGGACAAGCATCAAAATTCGACACTATTTATGAAGGAGACATTTTTTTTGAAAAAAACGATTATTGCCTTTACGACTGCTGCATTACTTTCGACTATGGCTGCCAATTCAACGGAAGCGGCTTCTTACCGCGTTCAATCTGGGGACTCCCTTTCGGTGATTGCATATAAATATGATACATCGGTTTCAAACCTTAAGAGCTGGAATAACCTGAGCTCGAATACAATCTATGTGAATCAAGTACTTGAAGTATCTGCACCATCTTCTGCGAAAACATACACCGTACAATCAGGTGATTACCTGTCAAAGATCGGTGCCAAGTTCGATGTGTATGTTGCGGAACTGAAAGATTGGAACAATTTAACGAGTGATGTCATTCACCCCGGACAAACGTTGATCGTTTCATCAGGAGGCACAAGCACTCCACCACCATCAGGATCAAGTACTTACACGGTACAATCCGGTGACACTCTATCCCACATCGCGGTCCGCTATGATGTGAACGTTTCAGACATCAAGTCATGGAATGGATTAAGCTCGAACACAATTTATGTTGGTCAGAAACTATCCATCAAGGGATCTGCCGGAGGATCGGAAACGCCGTCATCAAGTGTTGTAGACATTGCGAAGAAATACGTGGGAACTCCATACGCGTGGGGAGGAACATCACCATCGGGCTTCGACTGCAGCGGCTTCATCTACTATGTATTCAACCAGGCGGGTCAATCGATTGCACGTACGAACACAGAGGGCTTCTATAGCAAGTCATCCTTTGTTTCGAGTCCGAAAGCAGGAGATCTTGTATTCTTCGAGAATACGTATAAAGCGGGAATCAGTCACATGGGCATCTACGTAGGAAACGGAGAATTCATCCACGCTTCAGATAGCGGGGTAACTATCTCCAAGTTAAGTAATACGTATTGGAACCCTAAGTTTGTCGGGTATAAACGTTTTAACTAATTCTTCTTATCGCATATAGATTTAAAAAGGGGGTGGCATTTGTCATCCTCCTTTTTGTCTTCAATGATTTATCAATGACTCACAGCATCCCTGCTAATAATGATTCTACTGTAACGGTTAGAATGTCCTGCCGCTTTTAATACCCATGAACTACCCCGGAAATCGTTCAACTTCTAAAATTTAACGCCTCAAATATTGTTAACGAAAAATAAACCACAAGTAGCGCTGCTATAAACCCAATCGTCAAAACTGAAGAAAAATCCCTTCATTAATGAATCCACACTACGCGTAAATTCATCTCGTTATATGGTAAGATTAGGATTCTATTTGAGAATACTAGAAGGACTATTACCCTAAAATCTAGAAGAATAGAACATACAGAAAAGCTGTGCATACAAGGGGGAGATTGGATCGTGAGTAAGAAGACAGTCGGGATCATCATAGGGAGTGTCTTATTGTTAACGGCTTTAGGTGTATATATAGCAGTGGGAAGTTTAGATATGAATTTAGCCGGTGACAGCGGAACCCAACAGGATTCAGGTAATGGCAGCGTTGAACAAACGGCAGGAGTCGAGATGAATGATAAAGGAGATACCCAGAAAGAAGTCAAAGATGGCAATGCTTTCGGTGAAAAAGTGAAAACACCTTTAAGTGAGGTGGTCATGCAGCAGTACATCCATGCGATGAGTCATCAAAAGGTACAGGCGAAAGAAAAATGGTCTTATTTCAAAATAACCGATGAGCGAATCGACTTTCTATTGAGCCAGTTAGAGATCAATCAATATGACCATGAGGAAACGTATAAAGACATCCTGACGAGCTGGAAAGAGGGAGATTTCTCGGAAGCCGTGAGTGAACATAATAAAATTTGGCGGATTCAGGAAGGAACGATCGGTAAAGCCACGGGGCTATTATCACCGAAAGCGGAAGAAGCCTATATTAGCAAACAAAAGACGGAGAAGAGATAAAGAAAAGGCTAAGGAGCGATTGCATCCTTAGCCTTTTCCTATTTATAACTCCAGATGGCCCTGTAGAGTGCCTTGAATCTCGCTCAATTCTTCATCAGGAATCACATAATAATAAATCCCGTCAATTTTCGTGCCGGAACCAGTCTTGATTTGGATCTGTTCGATATCCTTCGAAGCGGATTTATAATGCTTCTGGATATCAACCATTTCTTCAAATTTCAAGTTCGTCTTCACGTTGTTTCCTAACGCATCGAAGATATTATCGAAATTCCATAGGCTTGAGACGCTTGCTCCTTCACGGATGACGCCTTGAATGACTTCGCGCTGTCTCAGCTGACGTCCGAAGTCACCACGTGGATCATCGTGTCGCATACGGGAGAAGGCAAGTGCTTCTTTTCCGCTAAGGGTAAGCTGTCCTTCTTCAAAGGAATATCCATCGTAACTGAAATTCAGGTCATTATTCACCGTCACACCGCCAACAGCGTTTACGATATCTTCGAAGCCTTCCATGTTGATCTTTACATAGTAGTCAATCGGGATATCAAGTAATCCTTCAACTGTATCCATGGACATTTCCACCCCGCCGAAAGCGTAGGCATGATTAATCTTATCCCTTGTCCCATGTCCGACGATGTCAGTCAGCGTATCCCGGGGAATCGAGATCATCTTCACAGATTTTTTATTCGGATTTACGGTCAGAACAATCATCGAATCGGATCGGCCTTTATCGTTTTCCCTCTCATCGACCCCTAGTAACAGGACGGAGAAAGGCTCTTTATCCTTGAATGTTACTTCCTTCGTACGTTTGGAAGACTTATCCCGGTCGATTGGTGTATGCATCGTTTCGACTGCGCTGTTTAATGAATGATAGATGCTGTACGCATACACCCCGCCACCAATCAGCATCAGCAGAAAGACGATTCCGACAACCTTTAACCATGTGCGTTTTTTTCCTCGTTTATGCTTATCTACTCTCATGTTTTCGTTCCCTCACCTTTTTTGCAACCTAATCATTACCATATCAGATTCCGGGGGAAAAGCATAGAGAAATTTCACGGGTAAACGGTCATTTTTCCTGATCCAGATCATGATCGAAAAATGATGGTTTTCCATCTTCCTTCATATTGAAATGCTGCTTCATTTCGGTCAGCTCTCTAATGATGACCTGGGTGTTGTACCAGGCTGCGAAGGAAAAGAGGACAGCAAGAATGAGAGCGATGGTGACGAATAGGGTATAAGACATGGAATTCACCTCGGGTAAGTAGTCTTTAGGTATTCTTTGTTCAGGATTAAATTTCCTTCATTTAATAAAAAAAGACTAACCATTAGGCTAGTCTGCGATAAAGTAATCGATGAGAAACTGACTCCATAAGGAATATCCTTTTTCATTCGGTGTTTCCTGGGTTCCCACTAGATAATCACGGAGGGAATCTTCTGGCCAGGCAGACCAGTGGTCTAAGTAAGTGATGTCTTGAGCGTTTGCAAATTCTTTTAATGCTTCGATTTGTTTCGGATAGTAAGTAGCTCCGTCAATCGGGTGGGTCGGTTGAAGGATAAGGACAGCATCTTCATTTAGTTCTGTTAATTTACGCTGAAAGAGTTGGATGCTTTCCTGGTTACTGGTTGAACCTACCCGGTTAGAGTTATCGTTCAGTGAGAAGGGTTCAAGTAACACGAGCTGGGGGGCATCCTCGAGCACTTCATCGATTTTATCCCCGTTTACAAACGCGATTGAGGTCGTATCGTATTGGAAGATGGATACGTCTATTTTCCCTTCATAGGCATTCTCGATCGCTTCTTTTACTTGGATACTCCACCCGTTCTCTTCTTTACCCAGTGCGGGAGAGCCAACTAGTGCAAGCTTATAGGGTTCGCCGTCTTTAAGACTCTCTTTGAAGGCAGCCTGGGCACCTGCTGGCCAGTTCGCGATAAGGGATTCAACATCCCTGGTTTCAGCGGTATCAGGAGACTTACTTGTCTCGTGGGACTCTGTAGAAGGAGGATTCGAAACGGGATTCGATGTTTTTTCGCTCCAGTATTGATTTCCGTAAAAGAGCACGGCGACACAGCCGATCGCAAGAATAATCAATGAAAAGGCTTTCATTCATTTAGCCTCCTTTTGTCTTAAAAAATGGATAAGAAATCATTTCCAATTTATTAAATTACCTTTTCTTTTAGCAAAATTTGTAGTTTAATAGATAAGTATGGAAATGTTACAAATTAATTAAAATTATGACAACAATTGTGCGAAAATACAACAGGAACTGAAAATATTTTACATATTTTTTCTAATAGTAGGAGGAAGTTATGGAAGAAACGATTAGTTTACGCGAGTTAATGGAAACGTTACGGAAGCGTATGGGTTTGATTATCTTAATTACCCTGACAGCCATCTTAGTGAGTGGAGCGGTCAGTTTTTTTCTTTTGACACCGGTTTATCAGTCTTCTACTCAGTTGCTGGTTAACCAGGCGAAATCCGACCAGCCTGCATACAATCCTGGTGAAATCCAGACGAATCTGCAGCTGATTAATACGTATAATGTCATCATCAAAAGTCCGGCCATCCTGGAAAAAGTAGCATCTGACTTGAATAATGGATACGATGCTGCTCAACTAAATCAAAAAATCACCGTCGGTAGTGAAGCGGATTCACAGGTAATCAACCTCTCCGTTACAGATACTGACCCACAAACGGCAGCGAATATTGCCAACAAAACGGCAGACGTTTTTCAAACTGAAATCACAAAGATCATGAACGTAGATAACGTGAGTATTTTGGCTAAAGCAGAAGTAGGGGAGAAACAGGCGCCTATCAAACCGAAACCACTACTGAACATCGCCATCGCGACAGTGGTTGGTCTCATGATCGGTGTGGGTCTTGCCTTCTTACTGGAATTCCTTGATAACACCATTAAATCGGAACAAGAAGTGGAGAAAGTATTAGGACTGCCTGTACTGGGGTCGATTGCAAGAATAGAAGATCAGAAGGAAGACAAGTCATCGAGTCGTTCTGAACGATCATCCCGTGAAAGAGGTGAGAAGGTTGGGTAAGGCGAAGAAATTACAGAAGCTTATGATGAAAACGAAAAGGAAGCTCGTCACGATTACGGCTCCTAAGTCACCGATTTCCGAGCAATATAAAACGATTCGTACCAATATCAACTTCTCATCAGTGGACCGGGAAATGCGATCGATAATGATTACGTCATCTGGCCCGGGAGAAGGGAAGTCAACGACAGCGGCAAACTTGGCCGTCGTGTTTGCCCAGCAGGGAAAAAGTGTTCTCCTCGTTGATGCGGATATGCGTAAACCAACTGCTCATTATACATTTAATGTCCAGAATACTTACGGATTAACGACGGTGCTAACGAGACAAAAAACGTTAAGAGAAGTAGTGAACACAACAGAAGTGGATCACTTGGACCTCTTGACGTGCGGACCGGTTCCACCGAATCCGGCGGAATTACTGAGCTCACGATCCATGGAAGAATTCCTTGTGGACGTGTATGCCGATTACGATATGATGATTTTCGACACGCCTCCTGTTCTGGCCGTGACCGATGCCCAGGTGCTTGCAAACCAGTGTCATGGTTCGATTCTGGTCGTAAGCTCAGGTACAACAGAAATTGAAGCAGCTCAAAAGGGAAAAGAGCTCCTGCAAACGGGAAAAGGAAAGCTTCTAGGCGTGATCTTGAACAACCGTGAAGTGAAAGATACAAACTATTACTATTATTATGGAAAAAAATAACAATAAATAAATAACCATTCGACAAATTTCACCTGTTTACAAAAATACCTAGTATAGTAAAATAATAGGTGTTGATATAAGTCGAAAGAACTATTTGATGTGAGGAGGATGACGATGATCGATATACATAGTCACATTTTACCTGGTATTGACGATGGTGCCAGAACAATGGAAGACAGCATCAACATGGCAAAGCTAGCTGTGTCAGAAGGTATCCATACGATCATCGCGACTCCTCATCATATGAATGGTCAATATGAGAATGAGAGAGTGGACATTCTCCATCGAGTCGATGAACTGAATAAGCACTTGAAACAAGAGAACATAGATTTACACGTACTCCCGGGTCAGGAAAATAGAATTTACGGAGAAATGGTGGAAGACTATCAGAATGAAAAACTACTACCATTAAACCGAGTTTCCCCATACATATTCATTGAATTCCCTTCAAGTTCCGTACCGAGATATGCAGACAGACTCCTGTACGAGTTGCAAAATGAAGGGTTGATCCCCCTCATCGTACACCCGGAACGAAACGCAGAAATCGTGGAACGACCTGACAGACTTTACAATTTGGTCAAGAACGGTGCTGCGACTCAATTAACCGCATCCAGTCTAACTGGATACTTCGGTAAGAACATCCAGAAATTTTCACAGCAACTGATAGAAGCCAATCTTACTCACTTCATCGCTTCAGACGCACACAATATACATAATCGCTCCTTCAAGATGGAAGAAGCCATGGATACACTAGAGAAAAAGTATGGAATAGACATGATCTATTACTTTACAGAAAATGCAGAGCTGTTAATTGAAGGCAAAAACATCTATAAAGAAATACCCGAGAAGGTAAAAAAGAGAAAATTCTTGGGGATCTTTTAACGGAATCTAAATAGTAAGTTCCTAAGGTACTATTGTCGTTTGTCAATCAGAAATGGAAATCTGCACGAAGACAACAGTAGAATTTTGGGAATGTCTCCTCACCATTATCGATGGAGGCACTCGGTCACGCCGTGGGTGAAGAGTAGACGCTTTAACCTTAGACGCTTGTCGTCACTGGTGGGATGTGAGGAAGGGTTAGATGCCCATATTTATTGTTTTATAAAACAAGAGTAAAGAAAATCAATGAAAGCGTTTTATGTAATTCCTTCATCTGTTGGAAAGAACCTGAAGCGAATCAAATTTTTAGTCAGTTATCAATTGGTTGGAAAAGAAAATAATCGAATATAAGAAAAAATAAATCCCTAAGGAAAGGATATAGCATTATATGTTTCCCTTAGGTATTTATTTTGTCGAAAAAGGTTTCATACGGAATTTTATTAAAAAGGAGGAACGTAAATGAGCTATTCAAAAAGAGTGTCACTGCTGATGTTGCTGGATTCCATCATTGTGTTAACCGCTATTTATATTGGATATTATACTCTTAATCCGTACTTCAGCATTTATACTCTACCAACTCTTATTGTGAGCTCTATTGCATTACTGGTTAGTCACCACGTATTTGCTTTCATCTACCGCCTGTATCATAAAGCATGGGAATATGCGAGTGTGGGGGAAATGCTTTCGGTTGTAAGAGCCGTTACCTTTTCCATTATACTGACTGGAGTCATCCAATACGTTGTAAACGGAAATGTGTATGTCCGTGTTCTCGGCATTACTTGGATGCTCCACGTCATCCTGATCGGAGGATCACGCTTCTCCTGGAGAATGTACAGAGACTATTACATAAAAACCAAGCAGGAAAAAAAGCGTGCTCTTATCATCGGCGCCGGGGCAGCGGGCTCTATGCTTGTCCGCCAGTTCATGAAGAATCATGATGCAGAGATTATGCCAGTTGGATTTGTGGATGATGATCCTAAGAAGCAGAGGCTCCAAATCTATGGAGTCACTGTAGTGGGGAGAACGAAAGACATCCCGAAACTCGTGGAAAAACTGAATGTAGAAACCATCATTATCGCGATTCCATCCATGAGCAAATCTGAGATCCAAAACGTGTACCAGGAATGCAGCAAGACAAAGGCCAAGACACAGATCATGCCGATGTTAGAAGACATCGTTTCAGGTAAGGTTTCCGTCAACCAATTCCGTGATGTACAAGTAGAAGACTTACTGGGAAGAGATCCTGTGGAACTGGATACGAAATCCATTTCTGAAAAATTGACGGGGAAAACGATTCTTGTGACGGGGGCAGGAGGATCAATCGGATCGGAAATCTGCCGTCAGGTGAGTAAGTTCAAACCGAAGAAGCTTGTATTAGTAGGGCACGGGGAGAACTCGATTTACGGGATTGATATGGAGCTAAAGAATAAATACAAAACAGAGTTTGACATCATTCCGATCATTGCAGATATACAGGACCGATCTCGTATCTTCGAGGTGATGGAGAGTCATATGCCTGACGTCGTGTATCATGCCGCGGCTCATAAGCATGTACCACTCATGGAATATAACCCGAAAGAAGCGGTGAAAAACAACGTCATCGGGACGAAGAATGTAGCGGAAGCAGCAGACACATTTGGTGTGAAAACATTCGTGCTCGTTTCTTCTGATAAAGCCGTAAATCCTACGAACGTAATGGGATCTACGAAGAGAATTGCCGAGATGGTGATTCAGAATCTAAACAAAGATAGCCAAACAAACTTTGTCGCGGTCCGTTTCGGTAACGTACTTGGCAGTCGAGGTAGTGTGATTCCTTTATTTAAGAAACAGATCCAATCAGGTGGTCCGGTTACGGTGACTCATCCTGACATGACTAGATACTTTATGACGATTCCGGAAGCATCGAGACTCGTTATGCAGGCTGGTGCTTTGGCACGTGGTGGAGAGATCTTTGTACTGGATATGGGTGAACCGGTGAAAATCGTTGATTTGGCGAAGAATCTGATTAACCTATCCGGTTATACAATAGAAGAAATCGGGATTAAGTATGCGGGGATTCGTCCTGGAGAGAAGATGTATGAGGAATTGTTGGGTGAGAATGAGGTTCATG
Organism: uncultured Bacillaceae bacterium; assembly: GCA_963787015.1. Classification (GTDB taxonomy): domain Bacteria; phylum Bacillota; class Bacilli; order Bacillales; family Bacillaceae_B; genus Rossellomorea. The sequence continues at coordinate 2,466 of CAWBBM010000034.1, read as the reverse complement.
GGAAGGCTGTGTTTCCGAAGATTTTTATTGGGAAGACGGTTGGTTTTGAATATGATCGGGTTTGGAATCTTATTGAAAATCATACGGACTTTGAGCCTGAATATTTAGCTAATTATGTGTTGGATTTAGCAAACAAAAAAGAAAAGATATTAGTGAAAAGTGCCAACTAAGGGGTGGATACGATGCAAAAAGTAAGAAAAGCGATTATACCAGCAGCTGGACTTGGGACACGATTCCTTCCAGCGACAAAAGCACAACCGAAAGAGATGTTACCGATTGTGGACAAGCCTACGATTCAATATATTATCGAGGAAGCAGTCGCTTCTGGGATTGAGGATATTATTATTGTGACGGGTCGTGGGAAGAGAGCGATTGAGGATCATTTTGATAAGTCTTATGAGTTAGAGGAGACACTTGCGAAGAAGGGTAAGTATGAGCAGCTGGAAGAAGTGCAGGGGATTTCGAAGCTTGCGAATATTCATTATATTCGTCAGAAGGAACCTCTTGGACTGGGGCATGCGATTTCTTGTGCGAGTCGGTTTATTGGGGATGAGCCTTTTGCGGTGTTATTGGGTGATGATATTGTTCATTCTCCGGAGAAGCCTTGTTTGAAGCAGTTGATTGATGTTTATGAGCGGTATAATTCTTCGGTGATTGGGGTGCAGGAGGTTCCGGAGCAGGAAGTTTCTAAGTATGGGGTCATTTCGATTAATGAGAATGGGATGGATAATGGTGTTTTTCATATTAATGATTTGGTGGAGAAGCCTAAGGTGGAAGATGCTCCTTCTAATTATGCGATTATGGGGCGTTATGTGTTGCGGCCTGAGATTTTTGATATTCTGGAAAACCAGACCCTGGAGCAGGAATGAAATTCAGTTGACGGATGCGATTAAGAAGTTGAATGAATTGCAGATGGTTGTTGGGTATGAGTTTGATGGGTGAGGCATGATGTTGGGGATAAGTTTGGGTTTATTAGGGCTACTTTGGATTTTGCGCTTGAGAGAGATGATTTAAGAGCTCAGGTGATGGAATATTTGGATGGGTTGGTTGTTGGGGAGCGGGTTGAGGGTTAGAGAGTTTGCCCTTGCGTGGATTGAAGAGAGATGCTTTTGCCCCTTCGTGGCAATGGTTAGTTAGGTTACTTCTTGGTTAAGACAGCATTGGTGATTAGTTCAATGTTGGGAGTGAATTGTATGAAGGACTTTAGCCTTATTAGAGACCAGAGAGGTTTTACGCTTGTGGAATTATTGGCTGTGATTGTGATTCTGGGAATTGTTTTTTCGGTTGCTGTGATTTCTTTGGGTGGTACTAAGGAGAAAGCTGAGATGGATGTTTGTGCTGCTAATCGGGTGGAGTTGGGGAAGCAGTATGGGGGTCATTTGGCTTTGGAGGATGTGATCATAGTGATGCTATGTTTATACGATTTTTTATGGAGTTTGGTTCTGAGTTGTGTCCGGTTGGTGGAGTGATTACTTATACTGGTGGGCATGTTGAGTGTAGTGTGCATGGTGAGGAAGTTGATGAGGAAGAGGATTCTGGGGATGATGGTGGGGTTCCTTATTTGTAGGGACCTTGCTTTTTGTTTGATTGATGGTAAGGGGAACTGACTATCGTGGTTAGATTGAACGCTAGAAACCTTGCGGGATAAGGGTTTGAGGCGTTTTTAGTGAGATTTATAGATTGATTGAATGGTATATATAATAGGAAGAAACTCGGTTTAGGGTGATTATGAATGAATATCTATTTCGTATTTGTTTGGTAGATTGAATAGATATTACGAGGTGGCTATCAGTAGTAGATAACAATTTTAGTGGTTTAGTAGTTGGTTGGAATAAGTGAGTTTCCAATTAAGTCCTAATCTACTAAAGAACAAATTTTAAGGAGTGTAGCTGGATGTATATGAAGGTTAAAAGATTGATAGATATCATTCTTTCTTTAATTGGACTTATTGTTTTATCACCGATTTTTTTAATTTTAATTATTGCTATTAAGATTGATTCAAGAGGCCCGGTTCTGTTTAAGCAAAAGCGTGTAGGAATTAACAAGACACATTTCAACATATTGAAATTCCGTACCATGAGAATAGATACACCGAAGGACACTCCAACTCACTTATTAGATAATCCAGAACAGTATATCACAAAGATGGGGAAATTTCTGAGAAAAACCTCACTTGATGAGCTACCGCAGATTTGGAATATTTTTGTTGGACAGATGAGTATTATTGGGCCTAGACCAGCACTTTGGAATCAGTATGATCTGATTGCTGAACGGGATAAGTATGGTGCTAATGATGTTCCACCTGGATTGACTGGCTGGGCACAGATTAATGGTAGAGATGAGCTTCCTATTGAAGTTAAGGCAAAGTTAGATGGGGAGTATGTTGAAAAGATTAGTCTTTGGATGGATGTTAAATGTTTCTTTGGGACCATAGTTAGTGTTGTTAAAAGTGATGGTGTTGTTGAA
>CAWBBM010000033.1:0-113534 GCA_963787015.1 uncultured Bacillaceae bacterium | reverse complement strand
ATGAGCCTCTTTTTTATCTATCTTCATTAGTCTTTATCGTTTTCTTTTAATTTCTGAACCTTTGTAGGCTGCCACCCTTTGCCATCCATCCATTGCAGATACACTCTATAAGGCGTTTGGGTATCTTTCGCCGTTACGGTAGCCATGGATTTCTGAGGTCCTCCATTCCCTTCGATAAACCAAACCGTCATGTTCTCTTCGGGAATGCCTGTTGCATACGAAGTGGCTTTCACTTTTTCCTGCCAGTCGGCAGAACCTAAATCATAAGAAGAGACATGTTCACCTGTCTGCTCTGTACCGATAGGCTTCCAGTCAGGGTGCACCATGGTTTTCTCCACATTAGGTTCGTCGCTTTCTTCTACTTTCATTGTACTGTCATCTTCCCCATCCAGGGCTACATTTTCTTTTTCTTCATCAGCAGTTTCGTCGTCTTCTTTTTGTTTATCATCATTTTGTTTTTCTTCATCTTTTTTATCTGCGTTTGATTTGTCTTTAGAATCGCTATTTTCGTCCAAAGAAACAGATTTTTCCTTGTCTTTTGCGCTACTATCCTTCTTATTTGCATCCTTTGATTCTTCATTCTGCGCATCAGAAGTCGCCTTTTCATCGCCGCCGCCTAGCACAATTGTACCTCCGACAACTACAATTAACAGAAGTACGACTGCGATCATTATGTTCAATATCTTATTTGAATTCTTTTTAGATCGTTTATCTAATCGAGATTGGTATTTCGCCATTGTGTTCCCTCCCTATTATCCTAAACATTTTAACATGATAAGAGGAAAAGAATAAAGCGAAACATTATCCAACCTGATGTGTTTTAGCTATAAAGGGAGAAAGGTCACAGTTCCATTGGATATGCATTTTATTGGTTTTCAAACCTATAAACGGCGTCTACACTATCTTTGAAAATAGGGTAGATTCCCCCTTCGTCAATTGCTACATCCATGTTTACCGCCACCAGGGCGTACTTGGGGTTTTCAAAGGGAAAATAGCCTGCGAACCATTTATTATATAATTCTTTTTCACCTCGGAAGCTTCCGGTCTGGGCGGTTCCTGTTTTCCCCGCGATCGCGTAGGCTGCCGTTTGCAAGTAGGAAGCCGTTCCCTCTGGTGAGTTCACCACCCCTCTTAAATACTGTTGAAGTTTCATGGCGGTATAGGGAGTGATCGTCTCTCCTTCAAGCTTCTGTTTTGGAAACGAAAACATATTTGTCCCATTTTGATATTCGACGGATGATACAGCGCTTATCTGAAACTTTTCCCCACCCCTCGCAATGGTGGCCATCATATTGGCGATTCCTAGTGGGGTGACTCGAACTTCCCTTTGTCCAATGCCAGTTTGAGAAACATAATTCGGATCTTTTCTTTCTTCGTCTGATGCGAAAATCCTTCCTTCACTCACTTGAAGCTGAGGAAAGCTTTCGTAATGAAAGACATCCCCTTTCCAGGCAATATCCCCAAGGAGGCCGATTTTTTCAGCATATTCATCCAGAAGATGATCATCCTTTTCCGTCAACTGTTTCGCAAGATCCGCAAATGTCCGATTACAGCTGACCGCAATGCTTTCCTTAATATTAATGTTACCGTGTGGTTTTTCGGCTACTTCACCACGGATGTCTTCATCACACGGGAATAGCCTGTTTTCATCGACAATTCCTTCATCCATTGCTGCAGCCGCCACCACGGTCTTAAACACGGAACCTGGGATCAACGCTTTCAGCATGTAATTCGTTGCTCCTCCACTAAATGGATCCCGGCTTTTCATGACAGGTCTTGAAACATTGGCTACGATTTCACTTTTTTCAATATCGAGGAGCAACAATCCTCCTTTTTGAATGTTATACGTATCAGCCACTTCTTCCAATGATTGCTGCATATTCGCATCAATCGTCGTCTTCACATTTAAAGGATAAAAAGGATTGGCTGGTGCCAAGTACTTTACATCAACCCCGAATAAAGGTCCTCCGATAGCATCCACATGATAAATCAGCTTTGCTTCCTCTTCTGCTACCAGCCACTCATCAAAACTCTCTTGAAGGCCGGACACACCGATTTTTTGATTGGCTCCCTTCACTTTGTCCGGATACCGTTTGTGGAATACCTCTGTATTCTCCCCCGTTACTCCGATCAACTGTGATGCCAATACTTCGCTGCTTTTGAACTTCTTGGTTAGGGCAAATACACCTTGAATTTCGAGAGAATTGATTTCTTTCATCTGTTTTTCCGTCAGTTGGAACGGTTCTTTACCACCGAACACAATTGGCCCTTTCGCTTCCTCAATCTTTGATTGAATCGTTTCAGGAGGAACATGCAGGATGTCGGCAACCTTTTCCACCGGCCACTCCATTTGTTTAAGGAATGGAAATAGAACGAGGATATTTTTCTCCGTAAATGTAAGGGGCTCTCCGTTTCGATCCAGGAATTCTCCCCGCCCTTCATCAACCACTAATTGTTGTGTCCGTTGCGCAACACTTTCTTCAAGAAGATTGATTTTATGTTTTGAATAAGATTCAGTTTGAAATAATTGCAATTGCATCAACCTCCCTGAAAGAGCACAGAGACCGAGTAATAAGACGATACTAAGTAGCCTGATTCGTTTCCGTTTCATATTGTCACCTCGTCCCCATTGTTGACGAGATTTATACGAAATAATCTTTTCGGCATGAAAAAAGAAGGGGCTCGTTTATTGAGCCCCTTCTAAGGTGATCAGCTTACTTCTACAATCTTAACGCTCATTTCTCCACCTGGAGTCTGAACATTTACTTTTGCGCCGACTTTATGGCCTAGAAGACTTTTCGCGATAGGTGAATCATTTGAAATCTTTCCTTCAAATGGATCTGCCTCGGCACTACCAACGATCGTGTATGTTTCTTTGTCACCGTCAGGTAATTCAACGAACGTCACTTTTTTACCTAATTGAACTATATCTGAATTCATATCATCTTCTTGAATGATCTTCGCATTGCGAACCATATTTTCCAGAGTAGAAATACGGCCTTCAACAAATGCTTGTTCATCTTTTGCAGCGTCGTATTCTGAGTTCTCGGATAGATCCCCGAAGCTTCGAGCAATTTTAATACGCTCTACTACTTCTTTACGTTTAACCGTTTTCAGGTTTTCCAGTTCTTTTTCTAATTTTATTTTACCTTCTGATGTCATAGGAAATACTTTATCTGTACTCATGACCCTCTTCACTCCTTTTCTCTCTAAGAGCTTCCCGTGCTCTGTATGTAAATATTCAACTGATGCTTATGTAAAGGCAGGGAATGGAGGGAGAATCGCTTCTCTCTCCATTCCCTACTACTTTACAATGTGGGAAAATGTAATCTCGCCTATATGTCTTTATCTATGCTATCGTATTACAAAAATGACTTTTGTTCAAGAATTGTTTGAATTTTTGTTACCATTAAATCGATCGCCACGTGATTATGTCCGCCCTCAGGGATGATCACATCCGCATATCGCTTCGTCGGTTCGATGAATTGGTTATGCATAGGACGTACGACTGTGATGTATTGATCAATGACTGAATCAATGGAGCGTCCCCGTTCTTTAATATCGCGAAGCATTCTTCTAATGATTCGAAGATCAGCATCGGTATCTACATATAGCTTAATATCCATTAAGTTACGCAATCTTTCATCTTCTAATACTAAAATTCCTTCTAAAATGATAACATCTTTTGGTTCAACGAGAATTGTGTCCTCTGAACGGGTGTGCATTTTATAATCATACACTGGTTTATTGACAGCTTGATGATCCAAAAGACCATGTAAATGTTGAATTAAAAGATCATTATCAAAGGCTAATGGATGATCATAATTCGTTTTTAAACGTTCCTCAAAAGGTAGATTCGATTGATCTTTATAATAATAGTCTTGTTGCAGCATTAAGATTGAATGACCTTGAAATTGCTCATAAATGGCTTTGGTAACACTTGTTTTACCTGAGCCGGAACCTCCTGCTACACCAATCACAACGGGTTTATGCTTCATAAGTATTACGTGTTCTCCTTTCGCATCATGTTATCAGGATATACTCTCTGATGAACGTAAAATTTCACAATTTGTAATGGGTGACGGGCTATTTCAAGCTCATTACCTTTTTCATCCCACATCTTACCGACTACTTGTGTGAAGTTTGAGATTTCAGGACCAAAAAACTCCACTTCTTGTCCTGCCTTAAAGTAGTTCCGCTGCTGCAGTGTGACGATTTGGGTTTCTTCGTCGTAGTCTAAAACAAGTCCGACAAATTCATAATTTGTGTTTTTCTTGTTGTGAACGCCAAACATTTGTTCTTTGAAACCTGGCACTCCTTCAAAAAATGCAGGAGCGGTATCTCGATTCGCGCATTTTTCCAACTCATCAAGCCACTCTTTTTGAATTTTGAAATTGTCCGGATCTTTACAATATTCATCTATCACTTTGCGGTAGACGCTCACGACTGTGGCTACATAGTGAATGGACTTCATTCGGCCCTCGATTTTCAAACTATCAATGCCTAATTCAATCATACCCGGGATTGATTCAACAAGTTTTAAGTCTTTCGGACTCATAGCGAAAGGAGCATCCCCTTGATCATATAGAGGATTTTCATCTCCTTCATTCACTTCATATAAATCATAATCCCAGCGGCATGACTGACAGCAGCCACCTCGATTTGAATCCCTTGCTGTCATATGGTTACTTAATGTACAGCGGCCAGAGTAGGCAATACACATTGCGCCATGAATAAAGGTCTCGATCTCAATATCCACTTTTTCCTTCATTTCTTGGATTTCTCTGCCGCTCGCTTCACGGGCCAACACAACACGATCAAGGCCTTCTTCTTTCCAAAACTGAACAGCTTTCCAGTTTGAAAGGGACTGCTGTGTACTTAAATGCACCTCGACATTCGGAGCAACCCTTCTGCACGTCTCAATGATCAGGGGATCTGCCACTATGATTCCCGCAACTCCCGCCTCACCGAGTCCGCGGATGTAGTCTTCAAGACCATCCATGTTCTCATTATGGGCATAGATATTAGTAGTTACGTAAATCTTGGCACCGTAGCTACTTGCAAACTCCACGCCTTCTTTCATATCTTCAAACGTGAAATTACCGGCATTTGATCGCAGGCCATATTCCTGTCCGCCAATATAGACGGCATCTGCCCCATATTTCACTGCAATCTTCAATTTCTCCAGATTACCAGCAGGCGCCAGTAACTCGGGTTTCTTCACAATGACACGCTTTCCGTCTACCAATTTAGAGATAGGTTTTTTCACAACCGTGGTCATCGTAACTCCTCCGTTCTAATCTATCTTCATTATGCTCTTAATACACGGTTTCTTTAAAGAAGAATCCTGTATCCAAAGGGCGGTTTTCCGGTTGCAAACTTTTCGCTTCCTCTAAAAAGTCGTCTTTCTGCTCTTCATATTGATCTTCATCTTCTATAAAGAGATCAATGGCTTTACGATATAGCTTCGTTGTTTCAAGGATATAGTGTGACGACTTCATCACTCCATCGATTTTGAAAGAGTCGATACCGGCCTCGATCATTTCACCTAGCTCGTCCACAATGCACATATCATTCGGACTCATAATATGGGTCCCATTCTCATCTTCATATATAGGATATTTATTATGACGTTCCTCATCATGGAGGAACATATTTTTCTGTTCTTTACGGTTTTCAATCTCCAGCGCTTTGCCTCTATATTCAAAATAGTTTCCAAGCAAAGAGCGCTTTGACTGGAACATGCAGGTCATACCGTGGACCTGCACCTCGATTTCAACCTCAGCATTTTCTTTCATTTCCACAATCGTGTCCATGCTTAATTCTCTGGCCAACACGGCACGCTTGGCACCTTTTCTGCCCCAATAATTACACGTGTACCAATTGGTGGCAGTCGTTTCTGTATTCCAGTGCAACTTCATCTCAGGTGCCACTTCCCGAGCAGACATTAATACAGCAGGGTCTCCGAAAACGACCCCATCTGCACCAACTTGAGAAAGGAATGCAATATAATCATCAAGCTCTGCAATCTTATCATTATGGAAAAGGGCGTTCATGGCAACATATACTTTCTTGTTATGTTTATGAGCCAAGTCTATCGCAACCGTTACATCATCTTTTGAGAACTCTCCGGCAAGCCTTAGTCCATACCGCTGTTCACCAATCATGAATGCATCTGCTCCCGCTGAAGCCAACGCTTCAATATCAGACACTGAGACAGGGGTTACGAGTAATTCCGGCTTTTTCATGATTGCTCACCTCTCCTTTTACTAATGGCTATTCCGTCGCCAACGGGTAAGATACTCGTGTCGAATTCCTCATGATTCATCAGCCACATATTATAATTCTGCAGCTTCTTAACCATATTCCGAATTCTCTTCTGTTCAACCTCTTCCTTGGCCACAAGCCCTTTAAATAGGACATTATCCGAATAGACTACACCATCATCTGAGAGCAATTTGGAGTATAGTTCAAAGAATTTCAGGTATTGGCCTTTGGCAGCATCGATAAAGATTGCGTCAAAGGGACCGTGTTCAGCCACTTCTTCAGCCATGTCAAGAGCATCCCCAAATACCGAGATGATCCGCTTCCCGTCTTCAGAACGAGAGAGAAACCCTTTGGCTGCATCGAATCTTTCTTCATCACGCTCCAAGGTAACGATGGTCGCTTCAGGTACAGCTCCTGCCATTCGCAGAGCCGAATACCCGATAGCCGTCCCGATTTCCAGAATCCGTTTCGGCTGTTGGATCCTCAGCATCCCTAAGAGCGCCTCCATACCGACCAGTTCCATGATGGGAACATGATGAACCTGTGCATATTGCTCCATCTCAGAAATTAGTGCAGGTCGTTCTTTCACGATTGTTTCTATATAATGAATAACTTGTTCGTTCATATATAAGCCTCACGATCATGACCGTACTTGGTCTTAAATAAGACGATTCTTTCTTAGACAACATGAAAAGAAGAAAGCCACAATAAGCTTTCTACTCCTCAGCTCTCTTCATAAAGAGAACGCCCGAATATAAAAATAACTTGTACTATTTTATCACATAAAAAAGAGGAAAGCGAATGTTTCTTTCCTCTCCTTATCAGACTATTCTTCTTTGTTTGTAATATACTTCTCTTTTTTCTCGTTATGCTCATCCAACGTTTCAGAATAATATACTGATCCATTAGAAGCGGCCAGGAAATAATAATACTCTGTATCTTCAGGTTGCAAGGCTGCTTCAATCGAAGACACCCCGGCATTCGCGATCGGACCTGGTGGCAGTCCCTTCACCCGATACGTGTTATAAGGTGAATCCACTTCAAGATCTTTGTATACCGTTTTCCCTTTATGCTCACCTAGTGCATAAAGCACGGTTGGATCCGTTTGAAGAGGCATATCATTCTCCATACGGTTATAGAATACACTGGAAATCTTTCCTCTGTCCGCTTTTTCGGTTGCTTCTTCTTCAATAAGGGAAGAGAGGGTGAGAAGTTCATGAGGTGTATAATCATTTGCAGACATGGCCTCCTGGTACTGAGCCAATACCTCGTTCGTCTGTGCAATCATTTTCTTTAAAATGGTGTCTAAAGAAGGCTTTTTCTCATAAAAAGGATACGTGGCAGGATATAGATATCCTTCCAACGGGTGCTTAATTTCTTTTTTTAGAATTTCATCAGTAATCAGATCCGGATATTCCTCTTTTAATTGCTCGAGCCATTTCTTATCGTTTAATTTCGTCTCTATTTCTTCTTGTTTATATGGAGACCTATCAGCAATGATTTCTGCGATTTGATCTAATTGAAGTCCCTCTGGAACGGTGATCTTAAATTCCGCTTTTCTCATTACCTTACCTGTCTTTAAGCTGTTGACAATTTCATTCAAGGTCATCGAAGGCGTTAAATCATAAGAGCCTGCCTGGAATCCTGCTTCATTGTTGAATTTGACATAATATTTAAAGACAGTTGAGTTTTTCACGATCCCTTTTTCCTCCAGGATATTTCCGATACTGGTCACCCCGGAACCTATTGGTATTTCCACTTTTACTGATTTTGAATTGTCAGGGTCAACCGGTTTCAGAGCCGAATTCACATAAAGGTATCCCCCTATCGCAGTTCCCCCTATGACAATGACAAGACAAAGTATGACAAGGCCTACTATTTTTCTAATGACTTTTGCCTCCTCTTGTCTTTCCAGCAATTTTTTCATCAATGTCTCTTTTATATTTTTCTTTTCTTCCAAAGCTACATTTCCCCCTTTCGAGCAAAAAAGCGGGCTATCCGTTGTACATATTTCGACATCATCTCCACTATTATACAATATTTCTCACAAAGTGAAACAGGGACCTGCAAAAAGGGGTGAATTTTTCGCCCCTTTTTGCGGTCCCTGTTTCATATGGTGCTATACGTTCTGCTTATTCAGCGTCTTCTTCTTCATCTAAGAAAGTGTTTAACATCTCTTCGATCATGTCCCACTCTTCTTCTGTTTCAATCGGCTTTAATTCGCCTTCTTGACCTTCGTCACCAGGCATGAATGCTGATGCATGAATTTCGATTTCTTCTTCGTCGTTCTCATCTGCTCCTAACGGATAGTAAAGAACATAAGACTTTCCGAATTTATCTGATTCAAATGTGAAAAGGACCTCGCATAATTGCTCACTTCCTTGTTCGTCAACTACTGTAATTTGTTTTTCTCCGTGTTCCATGAACATTCACCTCATCATTTTTGGCTGTCAAGAAATCCTTGAAGGATCATCATTGCAGCCATTTTATCAATTACTTTCTTTCGCTTCTTCCTACTTACATCGGCTTCTAAAAGGACTCTTTCAGCAGCCATCGTGGTCAATCTTTCATCCCAATATTTAACGGGAAGGGATAACTCTTGAAGAATTAAATCTCCATAAGCAATAGACGCTTCACCACGTGGACCGATGGTGTTGTTCATGTTTTTAGGCATTCCAACGACAACCGTTTCCACCTGGTACTCATCGGCAAGCTCCTTTATTCGATCCATACGGAACACACCATGATCTTCGTCGATCTTAATCGTTTCAATTCCTTGAGCTGTCCAGCCAAGTTCGTCGCTGATTGCGACTCCCACTGTTTTAGAGCCAACATCTAAACCCATTACACGCATGTATTATCCCTCTTTGTGCTGTTTCAAATACGATTTGACTAATTCTTCGATGATCTCATCACGCTCTAAACGGCGGATGATATTTCTGGCATCTTGATGTCTTGGAATGTAAGCAGGATCTCCAGATAATAAGTACCCTACGATTTGATTGATCGGATTGTAGCCTTTTTCCTGCAAAGCATTATAAACCTGTAAGAGTACTTCCCTTACATCATGTTCGAATGGCTCCTCAGAAAAATCAAACCGCATCGTTTTGTCAAAAGAACTCATTTTTAGCACCTCTCTTTAGGCTTGTCTTTTTGACAACCGAATTGTTAATCGTTACCTACATTGTACACCACTTTCACAAGGAGTTAAATGGATTTGACCCATTCTTCTACAAAATGAAGGGCTTCTTCCACTTTTTCCGGTTGTTTACCACCAGCTTGAGCCATGTCCGGACGGCCACCGCCCCCTCCACCACATCGTGAAGCGACTTCTTTAACCAGTTTTCCAGCATGATATCCTTTTTCGACTAAGTCAGCAGTAACTCCTGCAATGATTGTGACTTTGTCCTCTCCAGTTGTTGCCAATACGATTACACCTGAGCCCAGTTTCTGTTTCAGGTCGTCCATCATGGATCGTAATCCGTTGCTATCTCCAGCTGCCACTTTGGCAGAAAGAACATTCACACCGTCAATGACCTTAACTTGATCCGTTAAGCTGCCTGCTTCTATGTTAGACAACTTTGCTGATAATGATTCATTTTCTCTTTGGAGCTCTTTCATCTCCAGTAATAAAGAGTCGACGCGATTGACAACTTCTTTAGGATTCGATTTAAGTCTAGCCGCAACTTCCTTCAATTGAGAAACCTGATCATTTAATACTTGATATGCATTCTCTGCAGTCACAGCTTCAATCCTTCTCGTTCCTGCTCCAATCCCGCTTTCAGATAGGATCTTAAATAAGCCGATTTCGGATGTATTTGATACGTGGCAGCCACCGCAAAGCTCCAGGCTATATTCACCAATGGATACAACCCTTACTTCATCCCCGTATTTCTCTCCGAATAAAGCCATAGCTCCCATCGCTTTTGCCTCTGATAATGATTTAAGGGCCGTGTTCACTGAAATAGCCTGCCACACCTTTTCGTTGACGATGGTTTCAATGCGATCAATCTCTTCAGCGGAAACAGATCCAAAATGAGAGAAGTCAAAACGCAGTCGATCTGGTTCTACTAGGGAGCCTGCCTGGTTCACATGATCTCCAAGAACATCTTTTAATGCTTGATGAAGGATGTGAGTCGCTGTATGGTTTTTCTCCACTTTCGTTCTCGAGTCCCGGGAAACCTTCGCAAGCACTTGTGCATGCTGCTCCAAAGTTCCTTCTTCTACGATGGCAGAATGAAGATTTTGTCCATTTGGTGCTTTCTTTACGCTCGTCACAAACACTTTCACACCATCTGCTTCAATATGTCCTTTGTCACCGATTTGTCCACCACTTTCCGCATAGAACGGTGTTTGATCCAGAATGAATTGACATTTCTGGCCTTTATCCACTTTAGGCTGGCGTTCATTGTCGACTAATAATTCAAGAATCGTTGCTGCGCTCTCCAATGTGTCGTATCCTACGAAACTACTTTCAACCGTAATGTCGCTAAGAATTCCGCCTTGCACCTGCATGCTCCCTACATCCTGACGAGCCGATCTCGCTCTTTCACGCTGACCTTCCATCTCTGTTTCAAAGCCTGCATGATCTACTGTTAGCCCTTCTTCTTCTGCATATTCTTCCGTTAATTCGACAGGGAATCCATACGTATCATACAGACGGAAGACATCTTCACCGGGTATCACGTTACTTCCGGCAGATTTTTGAACCTTGATGATGGAAGAAAGAATTGTCAATCCTTCGTTTAATGTTTCATGGAAGCGGTCTTCTTCATTTTTCACTACTTTTTGAATAAACTCAGCTTTTTGTTTCACTTCTGGATAGAAATCCACCATGATTTCAGAAACGACTGGAACCAATTCGTACATGAACGGACGATTAATTTCAATTTGCTTTGCAAAACGTACCGCACGACGAAGCAGTCTTCTTAGTACATAACCACGACCTTCGTTGGATGGAAGTGCCCCATCACCGATCGCAAAGGCAACTGTTCTGATATGGTCAGCAATGACTTTGAACGCTACATCATTTCCACTGCCTTTTCCATATGTCTTACCGGATATTTCTTCCGTCGCCGAAATGATCGGCATAAAAAGGTCTGTATCAAAGTTTGTTGGTACTTCTTGCACGACACACGCCATCCGTTCAAGGCCCATCCCTGTATCAATGTTCTTCTTAGGAAGCGGAGTATATGTTCCGTCAGGATTATGGTTGAATTCTGAGAACACAAGATTCCACACTTCCAAGTAACGATCATTTTCTCCCCCTGGATATAATTCAGGGTCTTCTGGATTGTCTCCATATTCAGGTCCACGATCGTAGAAGATCTCTGTATTCGGACCACTTGGACCTTCCCCGATATCCCAGAAGTTTCCTTCAATGCGGATGATGCGCTCAGCAGGGACACCCACTTTTTTATTCCAGATATCAAATGCTTCATGGTCTTCCGGGTGAATGGTGACAGAAAGCTTTTCAGGATCGAAGCCTACCCATTTCTCATCGGTCAAGAACTCCCAAGCCCATTCAATCGCTTCTACTTTAAAATAATCCCCAATCGAAAAGTTTCCAAGCATCTCGAAGAACGTATGATGACGGGCTGTTTGCCCAACGTTTTCAATGTCATTTGTACGAATCGACTTTTGTGCATTCACGATTCTTGGATTTTTGGGGATGACACGCCCGTCAAAATATTTCTTTAATGTCGCTACACCACTATTGATCCATAATAGGGACGGATCTTCATGGGGCACCAATGAGGCACTTGGTTCCACACCATGTCCTTTCTCTTGAAAGAAATCTAAAAACTTCTGACGAATTTCTGCACCTGTTAATTTGTTCATTTGAAGCTTCCTCCTTTATATGTATGGTTAAAAAAGAATACAAAAAAGCCCTCATCCCAAAACAGGGACGAGAGCTGTTCTCGCGGTACCACCCTGGTTATGAACAATGAAAAGGATTGTTACCCTTTTTCGAATTGTTCATCCCTCAACAACACCTTAACGCGGCTAGACGGCAGGCTTTACCTGCACTCAGGATTAGCATTCGGATATCCTTCATTTGAATTCCCTTTCAGCCTGGGGGATTTCTCTCTGAAAAATGGACTACATCCTACTCGATCCTTCACAGCTTTCATGCTATACGATTACTTGTATAAGTTGGATTATAGAAATATTCACTGTATTTGTCAATGTTGATTCTTATTTTTCCATCAATCTTCCTTCATTGCATGAAGAAAATGAGTACGTCCATGTAAGATGGCTACCTTTACCACTGCCAAAAAAGGCACTGCCACGATCATCCCGATCACCCCTCCGACCTCTCCGCCCAGAATCAGTGCTCCCATGATGAACAAGGGATGCATGTGAAGGCTTTTCCCGACGATAAGGGGGGATAATATATTCCCTTCTAAAAACTGAAGGACCACCACCATGATGACGACATACATCACTATATTGACGGAGATGGTACTGGCGACAAGCACTGCCGGAATGGCCCCGATAATCGGACCGAAATACGGGATTACATTCGTCACACCTATGATCAAGCCAAGGATCAAGGGATATTTCATACCGATCAACCATAGGGCAACAGCCGAAATACCGCCGATGATCAAACAGACCAACAACTGCCCCCGGATGTATCCACCGAGGGATTCATCCACATCCTTTGTAAATGAAATCGCGCTATGCCTCCAACGTCTCGGAGTGAGATGCCACATGAATGCCTTCACTTTCGTCATATCCTTCAATAAATAAAAGGATACGAAAGGAATGATCGCAACCAACAGAAGACTGTTCATGAATTTCATGACCGTTGCCAGTACTACAGCCACAATTCCAGTCACCCACGCTTCCAGTCCGTCGATTCTTTCATCCAGCTGTGACTGGATCCCGTCCGGCCATGTGGACGTCTCGCTCTGCACAACCTTCAGCCACCCTTGGTACTGCTCCGTAAATAGAGGGGCATTCTCCGATAAATCTTTCAGCTGATGAATGATGGCAGGGGTTCCTTTATAGACTGCATAACCCAATCCTCCAAAGAATAGAAGATAGATAAGCATGATGGCTATTCCCCTATGAATGCCTGCTTCGTGTATTTTTTCCACTACTGGATGCAGCAGGTATGCAATGAATCCTCCTATTAAGAACGGAAGCAGGGAAAACAAGAAGACCACTAATACCGGATGCCATACAGGTTTTAATAAATAGAGAACATAAAGGAATAATGCAGCTAGCAGGGCTATTGAAAGATTGTATATCCATTTGGCATAGGGCCTCTTTTCCATTGTGGACACCTCCTTGTCTCTATATTGTTCGAAGATAGGAGGTGGTTTTATTCATCTGATCAAATATGGGATTCCGATTCTTTAGTCCGTTTCAAGTGAAAAAGGGTGAGTTACAGAATGCAACTGCTCATTCATGAAAGGGATTATGCTTGTTGGAAGCGAAAGTGGAGGGGCATTTTTGTCCATCTGGTATTTATTGCGTCAAAATCGGAAGTTATTGCGTCATTTTTTTATTTTATGCGTCAAAATCAATGGTTATTGCGTCATATTTTCATTTTATGCGTCTAATAACAAATACACCCAATTATTTATTGCCGTCCCCCTCGCTATCTAAAGCACACACTCATTGAATAACCATGGCAGCTACCATGTTCATGTTAGATAGCAATAATATTTGCGAAAAGAGCCTTTTATAAAAAGAAGACTGACCCATAAATGAGCCAGTCTTCTTATTGATTGCTAAAAAAGTTTCTTTACTTGTTTACGAATTCGTTTCATTTGTCTTTGGCTCATCATATTGGATCTTTGTGAATAGATGGAAGCAGCGATACCTGCTCCGAAGCCCGCGATGGATGCAAATGTTTTATTCAAGAAAGACACCTCTTTCTAGCTTAGTCGGCGCTCTTCCTCATCAAACAAGTCGTCTAAGGAGCTTAACGATCCATCCTCTTCTACCTGATGAGTATGAATGACTCCTTTTGACAAGGTAAGCTCGATATAACAACCCCAACAGTAATATTGGTTGATGCCGATCTTCCCTATATCTTTGCTCTGACAATTTGGACACTTCATCGGTACGTTCACCTCAGGTTACACCAGTAATGGTGATTATTCCCTACCATCATGTCCAATTGTAGCCAGTTTTATACTTATTTAATGGGAATCGACGCACAAACGATGATGTGTCATCACCGTTCTTATATAGTGTGGGATATTTTCAAGATTTCATAAGGAGTAACCTTTTCCATGACACCCAATGAATATTTCAGCGTTACTTGTTATGTATTAAACGGAAATAGCTGTTGATCTTGTTCAGCTCATTGTGAATCCCTCTTATTCCATCTTCATTCAACCTTCAAATCAAACCCATCAAAAAAAGGTTAACGAATGAATGGTTCAGTAACCCTTCATTCGTTAACCTTATGCTTTCATAAAATCAAAGGGGCTTATGCCTTCCATTCCTATCATTGGATCTTCATTCAGCAAGAATTCCTCTATCGGGACATCCTCACCAGAAGAATCTCTTTCCACGGTACTATCACCATATAGTAAATTTCTCAGCTTTTCACTCAGGCTTGTCTTGCGAAGAAAGTCGTCTTCCCTCTCAACACCAAGTCTGAATGCATCCAGCTCACCACAAAGAATGAGGAACTGCTTGCTTCTCGTGATGGCCGTGTATAGCAGATTCCTTCTCAGCATACGATAATAGCTCTTTACAACAGGTAAGATCACAATCGGAAATTCACTGCCTTGTGACTTATGGATTGAACAACAATACGCGTGGGTGATTTGCATGAGATCCTGCCGGGTATATGTGACCTCGTTCCCTTCGTATGACACGATGATCATGTCTTGCTTCTCGGTGTTTTCCTTTGCATAAAAGATTGAAACGATTTCACCGATGTCCCCATTGAAGACATTGTTTTCCGGTTGATTGACAAGTTGAAGCACTTTATCCCCAATTCGATATTTCACATCTCCAAATGCGATCTCTTTCCGGGTGCCGTCATTGCTATTAAAGATTTCCTGGACAAGTTCATTCAATCGATCAATACCGGCCGGGCCACGATACATGGGAGCAAGTACCTGTATATCCTTTGGGGAATATCCTTTTTTCTTGGCGTTCTCGACAATTTTTTGAACCACTTCTGATATCTGATTGGTCCTGCATGGAAAGAAGGATCGATCTTTCTGCGGTTTAGTTAAATCTGCAGGAACCTGTCCCTTTTTCATTGAGTGAGCGAGTTCAATGATGGATGATCCCTCTTCTTGTCTATATATGTCTGTTAACCTGACTGTCGGCACAACTTCCGACTTCAACAGGTCTTTTAGTACCTGCCCAGGGCCGACAGAAGGCAATTGATCTTCATCTCCGACAAATATGACCTGAATATCCTCAGGCAAAGCTTTTAACAATTGATGGGCAAGCCAGGTATCGACCATTGATACTTCATCTACGATCAATAGCTTTCCTTCTATCGCACGTTCTTCATCACTTTGGAACCCTTCCTGACCATTCCAGCCTAAGAGTCGATGGATTGTCATGGCAGGAAGTCCTGTAGATTCAGTCATCCGTTTCGCTGCTCTACCAGTAGGGGCGGTTAACAATACCGGGAATGGCTCATCCTTGTAATCCTTAGGGTCCAATGAACAGCCATGTAAATCAGCAAACAGCTCAACGATTCCCTGAATGACCGTTGTTTTCCCTGTACCCGGTCCTCCGGTTAGAAGGAGCATGGGAGACATCAATGCGGTTTCGATCGCTTCCTTTTGAGACGGTGCATATTGAACCCCCAGCCGGTCCTCGAGCGCTCCCAGTGACAGAAGGAATTCGGATTGAGGAAATTGATCTTTATACTGGGTTTGAGATAAGATCATTTCGATATTCGTCACGATTCCTTTTTCAGAGAAATAGAGAGAGGGAACATACACCTTTGTCCCTTCCCCAACGACTTTACTTTCTTCCTCCAAGGAAACTAATTGACTCGATATTTCCGTGTAATCGATTTTCTCAGGCTGGCTTTTTTCCAGAAGCTCCTTTACCGTGATAATGAGCTCTTCCGCTTCAAGATATACATGCCCCTGCTTGACGCAAACTTGTTCAAGGGTATACAGACAGCCTGCTTTAATCCTGTCAGGGTGACTGCCTGTCAGCCCAATTTTAGAGCCTAATTCATCAGCACGGGTAAAACCGATCCCTTCTATATCCTCGACAAGCTTATAGGGATTATTTTGAATGATCTCAAGTGCCTGCTCTTTATAGGCCTGATAGACCTTCATGGAAATCTGGGGACCGAACCCTAAATCATTCAGCATGATCATGACCCGCTCCAAGCCTTGATGCTCGGCTAACGTATCATAAATACTTTTCGCCTTTTCTTTTGGAAGTTTCGGAATTTCATCTAAGAGGCTAGGATTTTCGAGGATTTTGCTAATGGCATTTTCCCCGATATGTTCCACAATCTTCTCAGCTGTTTTCTTTCCGATTCCTTTGAATAAATCACTTGATAAATAATGGACGACACCTTGAGTCGTCTGGGGAATTTCTTTCTTGAAGTGTTTCGCATGAAACTGCATGCCAAACTTCGGATGCTCCTGGAACCTTCCATAAAATATATAGGTCTCATCTTCGTGAATTTTAGGGAAATTCCCGGTTACGACAGCTTCTTTGTCTTCATATGAATCATTCGTTTCGTCCACCCGTATCCGCACCACCGAATACAGATTTTCCTCGTTATGAAAAATGGTGACAAGATGCCTTCCTTTAAGATAGATTTCTTCATCCCCAAACAGCTGTAAAGAATCCTGCTGGCTCAAGTCAGTGAACCCCCTTACTATTCACTTTGTTCATTTTTAAGCTTTTCGATCATCTTGATGCCATACCCTGCTAGCATATGGTCAGGCTGAACGTCGATCGCTTTGTTGAAATACATTAGTGCCGTATCTGCATCATCCTTATGACCAGCGTACGCTACACCTAAATTGTAATAAGCATCTGCGTGTGCAGGGTCCGTTTCCACTACTTGAGATAATTGCGCAATCGCTTCTTCGTATGCTTCAACTTTTGCTAAGCATAGCCCTAATTGAAAGCGCGCCTCAACATCTTCTGCATTCAGTTCAACACTCCGTTGTAAATACGGTAAAGCAAGTCGTGGCTGCTCTAATTGGAATAAACTAACTCCAAGCATGAAATAGACGTCGGCATTTTCCATCCCTTTTGAAACGGCTTTTTCAAACTGGTCTTTCGCCTCGTCAAAATTGTTGTCGTTAAAGTATAAGTTACCAAGGGAGTAGAAGGCTGCAGCAGCATTCTCGTCGATTGAGATCGCCCGTTCGAAGAACCTTTTCGCTTTTTCGTTGTCCCCTACCGACATAAGAACGTTACCGAAATTAATATACCCCACAGGATCCTTTGGACTTTCTTCAATCGCTTCTGTAAAGAATTTAACCGCCTCTTCCACTTTTCCTTCTTGTAACAATTCAATTCCTTTTAAATTCTTATCCATTTTAAACACCTCTATATTGTCATTATTTATGTATGCAAGTTGAGTAATGGTCTTCCCGCTTATCGATATTAGTATACCATAAGGGACACTCAACTATAGTATCGATCCTGATGAAAAAAAGGACTGAGAGATAAGAGATGACACACCTCCTTTTCTCAGTCCCAATTGATTTTGATTTAGCCGACGTATGTCAGTTTTTTCTCATCTTTGAAGATGGTATCGATCGTGCCTCCACCGAGACATTCGTCACCGCTGTAGAAAACGACCGCCTGTCCTGGTGTGACCGCTCGAATCGATTCATCAAAGATTACTTTCACTTTTCCATCTTCAAGTGGCACCACCGTAACCTTATTATCATCCTGGCGGTAACGGAATTTTGCCGTACATGCAAATTCAGATGATTTACATGCATTCGACGTCCAGTGAACATCTGTTGCGATAATGGAATCTGAATAGAGGGCTGGATGCTCAAAGCTTTGTCCGACGTACAGCACATTTCTTTCCAGATCTTTACCGATGGCGAACCAGGGATCCCCTGCTCCACCAATACCGAGTCCATGACGTTGACCAATTGTATAGTACATTAATCCATCATGTTTTCCCATCACTTTTCCGTCTAATGTTTCCATTTTCCCAGGTTGTGCAGGAAGGTAGTTGCTTAAGAAATCTTTGAAGTTTCGTTCTCCGATAAAGCAAATGCCGGTACTATCTTTCTTTGTAGCCGTGGCAAGGCCTGCTTCTTTTGCAATTTCCCTTACCTCTTTCTTGTCGATGCCGCCAAGCGGGAACATCACTCTTTCAAGTTGCTCCTGCCCTAACTGATTAAGGAAATAGGTTTGATCCTTATTGTTGTCGACACCGCGGAGCATCTTGTACTCCCCTTCACGGTACTCGACTTGGGCATAGTGGCCGGTTGCAAGGTAATCTGCCCCAAGCTTGAGTGCATGCTCTAAAAAGGCTTTGAACTTTATTTCTTTGTTACACATGACATCCGGGTTTGGCGTTCTTCCAGCTTTATATTCGTCCAGGAAATACGTAAATACTTTATCCCAGTATTGTTTCTCAAAATTCACAGCGTAGTAAGGAATACCAATTTGGTTACATACTCGAATCACATCGTTGTAATCTTCCGTTGCTGTACATACTCCGTTTTCATCGGTATCATCCCAGTTTTTCATGAATATCCCGATGACTTCATAGCCTTGCTGCTTCAATAGTAATGCAGCTACCGAGGAATCCACTCCACCGGACATCCCAACGACGACTCTCGTATCCTTTGGTTCTTTTTTCACTTACGCCACCTCCTTATTCCTTCATTCGCCACTTTCAGACGAATGTGTTAAGTTGTTAATCGTTTAACGATTTTTGCGACTTCACGGGCAGTCCAGACGATTTGCTCCTCCGTATTGCCTTGACCGAAGCTGAACCGAATGGAATTCCGAACATTCTCGGACTGACTGCCATACATGGCGACCAGCACGTGTGAAGGCTCTATAGATCCAGCTGTACAAGCAGAACCACTTGATACAGCAATACCAGACATATCTAAATTCACCAGCATAGACTCAACATCCGTGCGAGGAAAGCTTAAGTTTAGCACATGGGGCAGACCGTACTCAAGGGATCCGTTCTCTTCAAATTCTATGTCCTCTGCGGTTAAGATTTCTTTCATTAAATCCTTGAACCTGGAGTACTGAGATTTCTTCTCTTCAATAGTATTCTGAGACAATTTCACCGCTATACCAAGCCCTGCGATTGCAGGGACATTCTCTGTTCCTGCCCGGCGCTTTCTCTCCTGCTCTCCACCGTATAAACCAGGCTGAATGTCGACATTTTTTTTTGAATAAAGAAAGCCGATCCCTTTAGGTCCATTGATCTTATGACCTGATACCGAAAGCAGATCGACTCCGAGCTCTTGCACATTTAAATGAGTCAAACCGAATGCCTGTACCGCATCGGTGTGGAAATAGGCTTGATGATCCTTGAGAAGCTGCCCGATCTCTTTAATCGGCTGAATCGTACCTACTTCATTATTTCCAAACATAACCGTCACGAGAATGGTATCGTCTCGAAGCTCCGCCCTTAACTCCTCGACAGAAATTCTCCCTGTGCGATCTACTGGCAGGTAGGTCACATCAAAACCTGAGGATTCAAGGAATTTACAGGCATGCAAAACGGCATGATGCTCTGCTTGAGTTGTAATGATGTGATTTCCTTTTCCATGATTCGCTCGTGCTGATCCGATGATAGCAAGATTGTCCGCTTCAGTTCCACCGCTTGTAAAAATGATTTCATTATAATCAGCATGAATGCTTTGGGCAATGGTCGTTCGTGCACGGTCCACTAAATGACGGGATGCACGTCCAAATGCATGAATGCTCGATGGATTACCAAAGGTCTCCTTCATCACGGATGTCATTTCTTCTATCACATCCGGATGCATAGGGGACGTTGCAGCATGATCCAGATACACTCTTTCCATTTATCGTAACCTCCTAAATATAGAACATATACGCATCGGATTCACCGTCATCAGAATGACTGGCTAAATCTTCGATCGTCGTATTATCGAGTACTTCTTTTACCGCATCCCGAATTCGGATCCACAGTTCACGCTTTGCCGGTTCTTCATTTTCAATTCCTTCAACTGGACTGATCGGTCCTTCAAGGATGCGGATAATATCCCCAGCGGTGATTTCAGACGGCTCATGTCCTAATACATATCCCCCGTAAGCACCTCTTATACTTCTAACCAGACCTCCATTACGAAGGGGCGCAACCAGTTGCTCTAGATAATGTTCGGAGAGCTCATGTTGCTGAGCGATCGTTTTAAGGGATGTCGGTCCTTCACCGTGGCGTTTTGCCAATTCTATCATAATTGTTAAACCGTATCGGCCTTTAGTAGATATCTTCATAACCAGCACCTCTAATATATTTAATAACGCACGAAGCGTGTATTTCTCCATTATTGACTTTGTTATTATAGCATATCCGCTAACTCACTGTGAAAGGGTTGATTTCATTCTCTTACGGTACTCCTTTCCATCAGCCACAATATTTCCTTATATGGAACCCGTGTGATAAAGTGAAGCTAACTAGAACGCCAGTTTGGAGAGATGTTTCATGTCCATTAAACCACTTGCCTTTAAGATGAGACCACGGACCATTGATGAAATCATCGGGCAGCAACATTTAGTTGGAGAAGGAAAAATCATAGACCGGATGGTAAAGGCGAAACAGCTTTCATCCATGATTCTTTATGGCCCACCCGGCATTGGGAAAACTTCCATCGCAAGCGCCATTGCCGGAAGTACAAAATACCGATTCAAAAACTTGAACGCCGTCACCAATAATAAAAAAGATATACAGATTGTCGCAGAGGAAGCAAAAATGTCCGGCAAGGTGATTCTTCTACTGGATGAGGTTCACCGTTTGGATAAAGGGAAGCAGGACTTCCTCCTCCCTTATTTAGAGAACGGGATGATCACATTGATAGGTGCGACTACGAGCAACCCTTATCATGCGATCAATCCGGCGATCAGAAGCAGATGCCAGATTTTCGAATTAAAGCCCCTTACGATTGGGGAAATGAAAATTGCCCTAACCCGTGCCATCCAAGATAAAGAACGGGGATTGGGCGAATATTCCCTCCATGTAACGGACGAAGCGATTGAACATTTTGCCAGCAGTAGCTTTGGGGATGTTAGAAGTTCGCTCAATGCATTGGAACTGGCTGTATTATCCACCTCACCCGATGAGAGCGGTGTGATTCAGATTGATGTAGCCATCGCAGAAGAGTGTCTTCAAAAGAAAAGCTTCTCCCACGATAAAGATGGAGACGCCCATTACGATGTGGTAAGCGCTTTTCAGAAATCGATTCGTGGAAGTGATGTAAACGCAGCTCTGCACTACCTTGGAAGGCTCGTTGAAGCGGGAGACCTTCCAAGTATCGCCCGCAGACTACTGGTGATAGCCTATGAAGATATCGGACTCGCCAACCCCCAGGCTGGACCAAGGACACTTGCGGCAGTCGAAACCGCGGAGAAAATCGGATTCCCGGAAGCAAGGATCCCTCTTTCGAACGCGATCATCGAGCTTTGTCTTTCACCTAAATCAAACTCTGCGATCACTGCCATCGATCTTGCCCTTGGGGATATTCGAAAAGGAAAGAGCGGAGAGGTTCCGGATCACCTGAAGGATGCTCACTATCAGGGTGCCAAAGAATTGGGAAGGGGAATCGAATACAAGTACCCCCACAGTTATGAATCTGGCTGGGTGCCTCAAACCTATCTACCTGATAAGCTGAAAAATGCACAATACTACACCCCCAAATCGACAGGCAAATTCGAACAGGCAATTGCTCAGGTGTATGAGAAGATTAAGAAGCAGATGAAGTAAGACGGTATAGATTGCACGTATTGTGCTAATGGATATATTTTTCAACAAAAAAGCCTCCTGGACAGGGATTTCCCCCTCTCCGGTAGGCTTTTTTTGTTTGCATGGTCAATTGTAGCTGATGAGCGTGCATTTTAAACGACAGCTGTCTTATGGATTGAAGATTATCGGGCCACTTTGATCAATAATTGGGCCACTATCATGATTTATCGGGCCACTTTGAACGTATATTGGGCCAGAATCGAGGCTTATCGGGCCAATATGTGAACAACCGCTCCATCTGCATTTTTTTCATCAGGTTGATACCATATCCCCACCCAATACATACATTAGTAAAAAGCCTTGGAGGTGGATGGGTTTGATTGTGATAGAGAATGAAATATCCCCTACTGCTTTACCGGATCTCACACCTGTTGAAGAAACCATCTTTCATGCATTAAAAGAGAGCCCTACCGATTATCGATTTCGTCACCTAGGCGAGCTCAAATATGAGATGAAAATAAGAGAAAGAATCGTTACGAATGCGATACATTTAAATGAAAGTGATGCGAAATTTTCTGCATTCGAGCATTCGAACTTCAACTCCGCTTTTTGGTTGAAAACTCCTTACGGCTACAGACTGAAAGAATCGAAGCTTCCATCGGACGCCATTGAAGATATCTTCACAAACAGCTCCGCCTACAGCTTCGAATGCGTCACGAGCATCGTGTTGATCTATTATAAGTCGATCCTTGATACGATCAAGACCCCCATTTTCAATCAGTTGTTCTCACCCCTGCTTGTGTGGGGCCATAATTATAACGACTCTCTTGGAATGGTCACGTATAAAGGACTGGATTACATTCCGGGAGATGTATACTATTTCTTTAACCCCGACTTCGAGGATCCGATCTGGATGGGTGAAAACTCTGTATTTATTAAAGAGGATCAGTATTTCGGTCACGGGGTTGGCATCGAAACCCATGACGAAATGATCGAAGCCCTGAACACACTTCGAAAAAAAGATGCCAAGGAGTCAGCCTATCTTCTTAACCAAGTGACTAGGTTAAAGTTTTCCGAACTGTACCGATACGCATAAAAAGTGACGGACCCTGATGAGCCCGTCACTTTTTGTTTCAACTATTCTTCTTTAAGCAGCTACATCCCTTTTATTAAAGACGATGAATGCAAGCAGTTGGAAAATGAAGAAATAGATAATGAGCATAGTAATGGAGAAGCCCATCGTCATACTATCCACGAGTGGTGATGTGAAGCCTGTATATTGAGTCAGGTCCGTATTCGCGAACAGGCTGTATTTCGCCCAATCAAATTTAAAGGCGAGTAAAGCTGTTACATTACTTCCGACAAATAAGAGGAATAATGAAATCCCTATTGCCAATGAGCTGCTTCTGAATACAGCCGAAATCATGAATGCCATTGTAGCCATCATGACGACATCAATTGATTTTAATAAATAGGTTTTGATCAAGAAAACAACAATGCTCTGCTCGACTACTTTGCCATCCACATACGAAAGGTGGGCGGACTGATCTGCCCCGCCGAACAAGATGAGTCCCAATAGGTATGATAGAACAAATAAGACGAAGAGCATACTCATGCCGAATAATAGAACAGAAATATATTTTGATAAAAGAATTTTGGTCCTAGAGATCGGACGGATGAGTAGCAGCTTAATGGTGCCCCAACTAAATTCGCTTGCCACAATCCCAGCTGCCACAATGATGGTGAACAGTGCTACAACGATAACCAAATATGCATTGGTTTCAACATATGACCAAGTTGTTTCTTTCACTTTAGGTTGGATTTCGTTTTCAATGCGATATTCGCTTACTGCTATTCTTCTTTCAAGGTCTTTTTTACTGAATTTATCCATTTTCGGATTTTGAGCAAGGGCTTGCTGATTCCCTTCTATCTCGGCCGCTAGTTCCTGCTTCCAGTTTTCCGTTTCCTTTGCTTTCGAGTCATCGTACTTAGTAAAAGCAGCTGTGACACCAATAATGAGAATAAGCAGTCCGAGCATTACATATGTACCGACCCGCTTGAAGATTTTGGTCCATTCATTTCTAACAAGACTAAGCATGCACGACCTCTCCTTTATCGTTTGTAATTTCTAAGAATCTGTCTTCCAATGTTTTCGCAACAGGCATGACGCTGTAAATTTCAACGTCCCCTTCGACAAGAGCCCGGATGACATTCGGTATTTGTTCTTTCGTTAATGCTGCTTGTATTTCGGATCCCTTAGCTTCGAATTTGATTCCAGCATCGAATGCATGTAACACCGTTTTGAATTTGTCTACATCGTTTACTTCAAGGTGGTATACCTGTTCAGAACCTTCCACGAAATCATGCACTTGTTGGACATCGATCAGCTTACCGGATTGAATGATCCCGATTCGATCACACATCATTTCCATTTCGGATAATAAGTGACTCGATACGATGACAGCCATGCCTTCTTCCTGGGCAAGCTTTCTGATATACGCACGGATTTCGCGAATTCCGGCGGGATCCAGACCATTTGTCGGCTCATCGAGAATGAGGAGCTTCGGTTTATGGAGCAGGCACTGTGCCAGACCTAGACGTTGCCTCATACCAAGGGAATACGTTTTCACTTTATCGTTGATGCGGTCTTTCAAGCCGACTAATTCGATGACTTCTTTCATTCGGTCATCCGTAATCCCTTTTTGCATACGGGCAAAGTGCTTTAAATTCTGATATCCCGACATGAACTTATAGAGCTCAGGATTTTCAACAATGGCTCCGACATCCTTAATGGCGCCTTCAAAGTCTTTTTTGATGCTTTTGCCTGAAATCAGAACGTCTCCTTTTGAAATGTTCATTAAGCCAACGATCATCCTGATTGTCGTCGTTTTCCCAGCGCCATTTGGTCCAAGAAAGCCAAACACTTCTCCTTCATATACATCAAACGTTAAATTATCGATTATGGTCTTGCCTTTGATGACTTTCGAAACGCTTTGTAATTGCACAACCGTCTTCATCATTTCATCTTCCCTTCTGATATTGTTGTCTTCTTCAACCACTGCAGGACGGATAATCCCTCTGCTTCTCTCAGCTCTTCCACTTGGCAATGGCCTTTTATTTCACCATCCGAGATAATATAGGCTTCATCCAGAATCGCTTCAATCTCATCTATCTCATGGGTAGCAATGATTACGGTCTGATTTCCGAAATCAATATAGGAGAGGAGACCTTTCACGATTGTATCTCTCACCATTGGATCCAATCCAGAGAATGGTTCATCGAGAAGCAGCACTTCCGTGTTCCGTGACAATGCTAAAACGAGCTTCAGCCTGCCCCGGTTCCCTTTAGATAAATGCTTGATCTTCTTTCCGCTATCAAGTTCCATGAATTCGACCAGTTCATTGGCCCTCTCTATATTAAAATCAGGGAATTGAGAGGCGTAATAGCGGATCATTCCATCAACTTTGAAGGCATCATAAAACATATCTAATTCGGTCAAATAGGCTACTTCACTGGCGATTTTCCGGGTGACCTGTTTCCCATTCATGGTAACAGTCCCGGTGTTTGGGAGCACAAGCCCCGCAATCATCTTTAATGTGGTCGATTTCCCACTGCCATTCGGACCAAGGAGACCATATATCTTCCCCTTCTGGAATTGAAAGGAGGAATCCTTTAATGCTATTTCGTTCCCGTACTTTTTGGTGACACCATCAAATTTCACAACCATCTCTATTCCTCCCCTCTTTGACCAAGGTATTTTTCAACACCCTCGATCATTTGTTCTTTTGTCAGACCCAGCTCTTTCATGTTTCGGATGAAGGACTCGATCACTTCCCTTTGGACCTTTTCATTAAGCACTGTCAGAATCTCTTCCTTTTCCGTCACAAATGTTCCTTGTCCTCTCCTCGTCTCCACAATGTCCATCCTTTCTAATTCACTGTACGTACGTTGAATGGTATTCGGGTTCACTCCGGATTGGACGGCCATTTCACGGACAGAAGGCAATTTGTCCCCGGGAGATAATTCATTTCTTACAATTTCTCGGATGATTCGATCTGCTATCTGTACGTATATCGGCTTTGAAGCTGTATATTCTTCTGTCATGGCCTACACCTCAACCTTACGATCTAATAGCCAGCAGGAAATGAAAAGTACGATAATCATCACCATTCCTTCAAATAAGAAGGGCATAAGTGGTAATGGAATCATCTCTGGATTAAAGCCTGCATCCACCTCTTCGGCACCCACTGAGAAGAAGAATCCTGTACTGACCTTCACCGTAAAGGTATCAAAGAAAACCGTTTTCACCCAGTCTATGCTCGTAATAAAAGCGACCACACTTTGATAGATGATAATGAAGCCTGCAATGAAGAGCCAGCGAATATTCTTAATCGACGGATATTTTGAAAGTGAGTGGTAGAGCGTCCATAAAAAAATGGTCCATCCGGATAAATTAAGACCGACGATGGTCACCGCTAGATTAAAGAGAATGCCTTCCCTGAATGGCCAGTAAGGGAAAAGGGAGTCCCCTTGAAACATAACCATGGTCAATATCCCTAATCCATCCACTAATAGAAGGGAGAGACATGAGTATACAAATGCTATGAGGAGTTTCGGAATTATGAGCATAAATCCACTATGTGGACTATGAAGCCATAATTGCGTTTTCCCCTCCAAGCGAAGCATGGAATAAACGATTCCCGGGAAAAATGCAAAGTGAAACACACCAATCATAATGAGGAATATCTGAGAAACGGCCGGTTCCTTTACGTAATTCCCAATCATCAATCCAATGATAAAGATCAGTAGAATAATGGCTACCCAACCATAAAACCATATAATAGAAGTCTTGAAGTCTTTCCATAGAAGACCTTTAAAAGCACCCATGTATGCACTCCTTTAAAACGTGTTTTAGTGTTCTAGTTAGATAGTACACTGTGACACATAGTGTCGTCAATCCTTTTTTCGCCTAATTAATGGAATTATTTTTCACGATGTATGAGTTTAGCCATTAGGAAGAGGAGTGTGAGAGATGGATAAACAAAAATTCTTCGTCATTAAGTATAGCTGGATACAAAAAGAGGGTGGGCTAAAAGGGTCTTAGTCAAAGAAAAATCCGAACGATCATTCGAAATTCTTTCATGAAAATCGAATTCGTTCGGATTTTTTATTGTTACTGTAAAAGAATATAGAGTGTATTTAACCGTTTCTAGCTGTTGATTGGAGTGCAAGACGAAGACTCCTACGGGAAAAGCGGAATAGGTGAGACCTAAGCAGGAGCGTCAGCGACGAGGAGGCTCATCCGAACGCCCGAGGAAAGCGAAGTCTTGCATGGAAATCAACAGCGGTGTCACCAGAAATCCTAACACGGTCAGTCTTTTATCCTGATTGTTCGTCTTTAGATTATATTGATTTCGTTATGCCCCAGTCCCTTTAAGAAAATCAGCCTTTACTTATCTTTGACCCTCTTAATGTCAATATCCTTTAGTAATTGGTTTACCGTATGACTCGCAGCAATCAGACCGGCAACCGATGGAACGAATGCATTAGAAGAAGGAGGAAGCTGTGCTTTACGAATCGTGGCATCATCTTTTCCTACTTCTTTTCGGATTTCTTCACGAATGACGATTGGACTTTCATCGGAGAAGACAACCGTTACGCCCTTTTTAATGCCTTCTTTTTTCAAGCGTGTACGTATCACCTTCGCAATCGGATCCGTATGTGTTTTACTAATATCCGCAATTTTGAAGCGTGTCGGGTCGTTCTTATTTGCCGCTCCCATGCTTGAAATTAACGGAATATCCCGTTTTAGACATTCTTTCATTAAATGAATTTTATAGGAAATGGTATCCGATGCATCAATGACATAATCCAACCCATGATTGAAAAATTCTTCGTATGTTTCTTCCGTGTAGAACATCTTTAAAGCAATGACTTCACAATCTGGATTGATATCCATAATGCGGTCTCTCATCAGATCAACCTTAGGCTGTCCTACTGTAGAGAGCAATGCATGTACTTGACGGTTTACGTTTGTAATATCCACATCATCTTTATCCACTAATACAAGACGGCCTACACCTGACCTGGCTAAAGCTTCAGCTGCAAAGGATCCCACTCCCCCGATCCCTAATACTGCCACCGTACTATTTGTAAGGGTTTTTAGTCCTTCTTTACCAATCGCTAGCTCATTTCGTGAAAACTGGTGTAGCAAAATAATCAACTCCATTATAAGTATTCAACTAGGTTTATACTGAATTAGAATAAAGGAAACAGGTCCGAAAATCAATATGAAATGTTGGTCATCTCTTTTGTTTACCCTATTTTGGAGCGTCTTAGTCAAAGGTACGGAAGGGAAGGATGTCCTTTAGGTGCGACCGCCGAATATGCTCAAATGGAGGTAATTTAAAATGTTGGCAGATAACACCGCTCCCCCGACAAACAATACAAAAAAGCCAGGCTACCATCAGCCTGACTCTTCATTCTATAAGATCTTCGTTAACATTCATGATTGAACGAGTCCCAATCGTGCCGTCGCCATCATTTCCTTCGTTTTGAACCCGCTCTCGGCAGGTGGGTGCTCTATTCCACTATTTGTTAGTCCTCGGCATGAGGCATGAACGCCTAGTAGAAACGTCAAGCTCCCGAAGTTTGAAGTGTTCGGTCAAAACTGTTAGGTAAAAACGTCGCACACATCAGGACTCGTTATTGATTGTTTAAATAATACCATATCATGATACTCTTTTCAACGAATGACCACCGGAATTTTTTTACATTATTCTACATCCAACGACAATGACAGTTCTTTTAATTGGGCATCACTTACTCCACCAGGAGCATTCGTCAATACGCAGCTTGCACTGGCCGTTTTCGGGAAGGCAATCGTATCACGAAGATTCGTGCGCCCTGCAAGGAGCATGACTAAACGGTCAAGTCCAAGTGCGATACCACCATGTGGAGGCGTTCCATATTCGAAGGCTTCCAGTAAGAAACCAAATTGTTCTTCTGCTTCTTCCTTGGAGAATCCAAGTACCTTAAACATTTTTTCCTGAATGTCGCGCTCGTAAATACGCAGTGATCCTCCACCCAGCTCGTATCCGTTGAGTACAAGGTCATAAGCTTCTGCACGAACTGAAGCAGGATCTGATTCAAAAAGATCCAGGTCTTCTTTGACCGGCATCGTGAACGGATGATGAGCAGCATAATAACGATTTTCTCCTTCATCAAACTCAAGGAGTGGCCAGTCCGTCACCCATAGGAAGTTGAAGACTGTTTCATCAATCAGTTTCAACTCTTTCCCTAATTTCATGCGAAGTGCACCAAGCGCATCTGCCACTACGGATTTTTTATCAGCGACAAATAGTAATAAATCTCCTGCTTCTGCACCCGCTGCCGTAGAAATTTGGCCAGCATCCTCTTCTGTCACAAACTTCGAGATCGGCCCTTTTAAACCTTCTTCTTCAACCTTCAACCAAGCTAACCCTTTTGCACCATAACGGGATACGAATTCTGTTAGTCCATCGATGTCTTTTCGGGAGTATTGGGATGCCCCGCCTTTTACATTGATCAATTTCACTTGCCCGCCGTTTGCAACCGCACCTGCGAATACTTTAAACCCGGAGTCCTTCACAATTTCAGATACGTCGATTAGTTCCATTTCGAAGCGTGTATCCGGTTTGTCTGAACCATAACGGCTCATGGCATCATCATATGTCATCCTTGGGATAGGTAATTGAACGCTCACGTCTTTCACATCGGTCATCAGCTTCTTCATCATATCTTCAACAAGTGAGATGATTTGTTCTTTATCCATGAAGCTCATTTCCATATCGATCTGTGTAAATTCAGGTTGACGGTCCGCACGAAGATCTTCATCACGGAAACAGCGAGCGATTTGATAATAGCGGTCAAATCCAGACACCATCAGCAATTGCTTAAAGATCTGCGGCGATTGTGGCAGGGCATAGAATTCACCTTTATGCACACGACTTGGTACCAAATAATCACGGGCCCCTTCAGGCGTGCTCTTGGTCAGAATCGGTGTTTCGACATCCAGGAATCCGTTATCGTTCAAGAAATTACGGAAAGAAGTCGTTACATTATGTCGCATTTTTAACGTTTCCATCATTGCAGGACGACGAAGGTCGATATAACGATATTTCAAGCGGACATCCTCAGACACTTCCATCTGATCATCAATCATGAATGGCGGGGTCTTCGCTTCATTGATGATTTGAACCTCTTCTACGTGAATTTCCACTTTACCCGTTTTCAGGTTGGAATTCACCGTTCCTTCTCCTCTTGCAACGACCGTTCCTGTGACGCTCAATACGTACTCATTACGTATTTTCTCCGCAAGGGCAAGAGCCTCTCCTGATAAATCGGGATTAAAGACGACTTGGACGATTCCTTCCCTGTCACGAAGATCGATGAAAATCAATCCTCCTAAGTCCCTTCTTTTTTGCACCCAGCCTTTAATCGTAATTTTTTCACCGATGTACGATTCTGTTATCTCTCCGCAATACGCCGTTCTTTTTGTCATCATATTCTCCTCCTTGTCTAATCCACGCACTCTATTTCCCAAGCTTTGTTTTGACATTCGCTACAAATTGATCAAGGTTTACTTCTTCCTGCTCACCTGTAGACATATCCTTCAGATTGATTTTATTTTCCTGCAATTCGTTGTCGCCAATAACGGCTACATACTTTGCTTCATAACGGTCAGCTGCTTTAAATTGTCCCTTCACCTTTCGCTCCAGGTAATCTTTCTCTGAGGAGATCCCTGCTGATCTAAGGTTATGAAGAAGCTTTACTGCATAATTCTTTGCTTCTTCCCCTAAGGAAACGATAAAGCACTCGACACCCTGTTCGATAGGAAGCTTAACCTTTTCTGCTTCTAATGCCGAGAGTAGTCTTTCAATACTAAAGGCAAATCCGATTCCAGGCGTTTCAGGACCACCGATCATCTCGACCAGACCGTTGTAGCGTCCTCCCCCGCATAGAGTCGTGATCGCTCCAAAGCCTTCTGCATCACTCATGATCTCAAAGGCAGTATGATTATAGTAATCAAGGCCCCTTACAAGAGTTGGGTCGACTACGAATTCTATGTCCATGTCCGATAAGTGCGTTTGCACTTTTTCAAAGTAGCTTCTTGATTCTTCATTTAAGTAATCGAGTATGGATGGTGCCGTAGCCATCAGCTCATGGTCTCGGTCTTTCTTACAATCTAATATGCGTAGTGGGTTTTTCTCTAAGCGATTTTGACAATCCCCACAGAATTCATCAATTCTTGGCTGGAAGTGATCAATTAGTGCCTCTCTGTGAGCGTTTCTACTTCCGCCATCACCTAGACTATTAATTACAAGCTTTAATTTAGTAAGTCCTAATTTCTTGTATATCCCCATCGCGAGTGAGATCACTTCTGCATCAATCGCAGGATCTTCACTTCCAAGGGCCTCTACACCGAATTGAACAAATTGACGATAACGGCCGGCTTGCGGTCTTTCATATCGGAACATCGGCCCAGAATAGAAGAGCTTCGTCGGCTGATTTGGGTGACCGAACATTTTATTCCCTACAAAGGACCTGACAACCGAAGCAGTTCCTTCAGGTCTGAGCGCGAGGCTTCTGCCTCCACGATCTTCAAACATATACATCTCTTTTTGAACGATATCTGTCGTATCACCTACGCCTCGAGTGAATAATTCGCTCGCTTCAAAAATTGGCGTGCGGATTTCTTTATACTGATAGTTGTGACAAAGAGTCTTAGCCACATCCTCTACATACTGCCATTTTTCTACTTCACCCGGTAGAATATCCTGTGTACCTCTTGGAATCTGAATGGACAAGTTGAATTCCTCCTTCTAAAATGAATACATTTATGTAAATAAAAAAAGCCCTCAGTCCCTTGTATATCATACAAGGGACGAGAGCTGTTATTCCCGTGGTGCCACCCTAATTGAAGTCTATCAAGACCTCCACTTAGCCAGTTAACGCCTGGTACGTTCATCTCCTACTAAAGAAACTCTTTCAGAGAGAAACCTCCTGAGTGTTCATTCACTAAGTCACATTGTAGAAATGCTCTCAGCCAAGGCATTTCCTCTCTTTACACGTGGGTGTTAGTTACTATGCTCGATCAACGGTTTTTGTAAATGTTATTTTATTTCTATAATGATACGGATGCCGTAAGTCCATGTCAAGAGATTAAAGAAAATTTCGTTACGATCTCTCCATTTTCTTTTTTAACAGCTTTACTTCTCTTAAGGATAGGCCAAATTCAGAAGCAAGCTCCACATTCAACGCATCCTTCTCCCGTGCTAAAAACTGATGAAAGTCCACTCCAAACAACTGATTATCACCATTTGCGTTCATAAATTCTTTTTCACTTGACCTCAAGTTAAATCATCCTTTCAAAAAACATTCCTACACTTATCATTTCCAAATACCTATTTTATTTTCGTTTTAGAGGAATTTTATTTTTTTTCTCGTATTAAAACGTTAAGGATTATTTAGCGGAAGTGTTAGTAACACCAATTTTCTTCTAAGAATTTTACGGTAGTGTTCAACACTGGAGGTAAAAGATCCGATATTACTAAAGGAGTTGTATGATACATACTGGAGGTGACGATGATTAAGAAGGTAATGGCATCACTATTGATTGTGCTCATGATCTTTCCTTTTCACCCCGACTATTCCACACATGCAGAAACCGGAAAAGTCACGATTAGTGTTTCGAATCTGAATGTGAGGACGGGACCCGGGTTGAGTTACCCTATCCTGACGAAAGTACATAGAGGGGAAAAGTACAAGATTGTAGACACACTAAAGGATTGGTATAAAGTTGAAACGAACAGTGGAGAAGGTTGGGTAGCCGATTGGCTCGTTTCAGCAGAATCTGTTTCTTCCGCTGAATCCTCCAGGACTGAAGGCACGGTCAACACAAATGGTCTCAGAGTGAGAAAAGGACCGAGTACGTCGGACATGGTTGTAACGGTATTAAATCAGGGAGATACCGTTACAGTCACAGATGAAACGGGAGACTGGTTGATGATTGAATCAGGTAGCATCAGTGGATGGGTCCACAGGGAATACGTAGCGGGGGCGAACGTCCTTTCACCCTCATCGAAACAGAATGAGAATAAACAAGGAATCATCACCGATAACTCTTTGAATGCCCGAACATCACCATCCATTCAAAGCTCGGTACTTGGAGTCTTGAACAAGGGTGATCAAGTAGAGGTGACCGGCAGCGTTTCCGGATGGTATGAAATCAGATTCGGTAATGACAAAGCATGGATCAGTGAAAGGTATGTGGAATTCTCTTCGGGGACAAACGAAGAAGAATCGACCTCTACAGGCGATGAGGATGACTCCTCCTCATCCACAGATTTGGTCGGCATCATTACGGTTCACGGCTTAAACGTCCGGGATGAAACATCTTTAAACGGACGAATCGTCGGGAAAGTCTCCAAAGGTGAAACATACACATTGTTGAAGGAAGATAACAACTGGTATCAAATTAAACTCTCAAACGGAAAAAAAGGATGGATAGCCGGATGGTATGTTCAAAAGACGGTGACCCCTTCCGCACATGAAAGTAACACATCTGCTAAGAACGAAAACCTCACAATCCTATACAACGGGACAAATATTCGAAGTGAGGCAAATACCCAATCAAGCGTCATCGAACGGGCTTCAAGCGGAGATTCGTTCCCGGTCAAGAATAATGACGGAGATTGGTATGAAATTGAATTAGCGGACGGACGAGCAGGTTTTGTGGCGGGATGGGTCGTATCGATCCGCTCAGCTGCAGGTGAAAATACTACACCTCGTCGGGAAAGAAACGGTGGACTGCAAGACAAAGTAATCGTGATCGATCCTGGACACGGGGGGAGAGACAGTGGAACAACTGGAGCTAGTGGTTCCTTGGAAAAACTTCTGACCATGAAAACGGGAGAACTTCTCGCTGAAAAATTGAAGAGTGCCGGAGCAAAGGTTATTCTAACAAGAAAGACCGATGACTATTTATCTTTACCATCAAGGGTATCATTATCTCATTATTATCAAGCCGACGCTTTTATCAGCATCCATTTTGACAGCATTCTGGATTCTTCCATCGCAGGGCATACCACTTATTACTATCAGAACCAACAGAAAGAGCTGGCTGATGATATCCATGGCAGTCTGTCAGATCGATTACCCACTGCTGACCGCGGTGTCCGAATCGGAGATTATCATGTCATCAGGGAAAACAACCAACCTGCTGTCCTATTGGAATTAGGCTTTCTAAGCAACCCCACAGAAGAAGCCAATGTGAACACACAGTATTTCCAAGACCTGGCGGCAACCGCCATCTATCATGGACTAGGTGATTATTTTTCTAACTAATTAACAAATCCAGATCCACTATTTATTTTAAGCAAAAAGGCTGATCCTAAATCGACATTAGGATCAGCCTTTTACTACTATTTACTTTCAATCATGAGAGTGACAGGGCCATCATTGGTTAATTGCACGTCCATCATGGCACCAAAGACACCCGTTTCCACCTTCACACTTTTTTCTTTCAATACGGAATTAAAGTAGTCATAAATCGACTCGGCTTGATCAGGCTTAGCAGCATTCATGAAGTTGGGTCTTCTCCCCTTACGGCAGTCCCCGTAAAGAGTGAATTGAGAAATGGACAGAATCTCACCCTCTACATCGAGCAAGGAATGATTCATCTTCCCATCCTCATCTTCAAAAATGCGGAGATTCACAACCTTCTCTGCAATATAACGGGCATCTTCTTCCGTATCTTCATGTGTGATTCCCACAAGCAATACAGCACCAGACGTAATCTCTCCCTTTACCACTCCATCTACCGTGACAGAGGCTTCTTTACTTCTTTGCAGTACAACTCTCATAAAGAAATCTCCTTTAGTTCATGATTCTTCTTACAGCGTATATATCTGAAATCTGTTTGATTCTCTCCACCACTTTGTGCAAATGAGAAATGTTTTGAATCGATATGGACATATTGATGGTGGCTACTTTATTTCGATCGGACTTTCCACTCACCGCAGATATATTCGTCTTCGTTTCGTTTACAGCCTGAAGCACTTCATTTAGAAGGCCTCTGCGGTCGTAACCTGAAATTTCAATATCCACATTGTACTCTTTGCGGTCATTCCGATCACTTTCCCACGATACAGGAATAAGGCGCTGCTCAACTTCATCTGCCATTACATTAGTGCAATCGGCACGGTGAACAGAAACGCCACGGCCTTTAGTTATAAAGCCGACAATCTCATCTCCCGGGACGGGACTGCAGCAACGGGATAACCGTATGAGAAGATTGTCTATGCCCTCTACTTGGACACCTGCATCTTTTTTACGCTTAACCGGTTGGGCATTCAGTTCTTTCATCGTTTCTTCCAGACTATCTTCCTGTTCACGCTTCTTACGGTCTCGCTCCGTTAAGCGGTTGGCGATTTGAGCTGCTGTGATCCCGTTATAGCCGACGGCTGCATACATATCATCTTCGTTAGAGAAATTAAATTTCTCTGAGACACGCTTAATATTTTCAGGGTTAAGGATTTCTTTTACATCGAAATCTTGATTCTTGATTTCCTTCTCGACCAAATCCCGGCCTTTTTCAATATTTTCTTCTCTGCGCTGCTTTTTGAAGAATTGCTTGATTTTGTTTTTCGCCTGGGAGGTCTGGGCAAGCTTCAGCCAATCCTGACTCGGTCCATACGAATGTTTCGACGTGAGAATTTCAATGATGTCTCCGGTTTTCAACTTATAATCAAGGGTGACCATTTTCCCGTTGACCTTGGCTCCGATCGTTTTATTCCCGATTTCCGAGTGAATTCGATAGGAAAAGTCGATTGGAACGGATCCAGAAGGTAATTCCAATACGTCCCCTTTAGGGGTGAACACAAAGACCATATCAGAAAAGAGGTCGATTTTAAGAGACTCCATGAATTCTTCCGCATTGGCAGATTCATTCTGAAATTCCAATATCTCTCTGAACCAGGAAAGTTTCTTCTCGAAGGAAACCGTCTCACTGGCTTCTTTTCCTTCTTTATATGCCCAGTGTGCGGCTACCCCGTATTCAGCGATTTGGTGCATTTCAAGTGTCCTGATTTGCACTTCAAGGGGGTCCCCTTTTGGACCGATGACTGTCGTATGAAGGGACTGATACATATTGGGCTTCGGCATGGCAATATAATCCTTGAACCTGCCTGGCATCGGCTTCCAGCATGTATGGACGATTCCTAATACGGCATAGCAGTCCTTGATGCTGTCCACTACAACCCTTACGGCCAAAAGATCGTAAATTTCATTAAACTGCTTGTTTTGAAGCGCCATTTTGCGATAAATGCTGTAAATATGCTTAGGTCGTCCAGAAATTTCGGCCACGATCTTCACGTCGCCTAATTTATCCTTCACTTCGTTGACAACTTCATCTAAATACTCTTCACGCTCCGCACGTTTCTTCTTCATCAGGTTTACAATACGATAATACTGTTGAGGATTTAAATACCGTAACGAAGTATCCTCTAATTCCCACTTAATCTTCGAAATTCCCAGGCGATGCGCCAAGGGAGCAAAGATTTCAAGTGTTTCATTTGCTATTCTTCGCTGCTTTTCCTGTGGCAGATGTTTCAAAGTTCTCATATTATGAAGTCGATCCGCTAATTTTATCAGAATGACACGGATATCCTGAGCCATTGCCACAAACATTTTCCGGTGATTTTCAGCCTGCTGTTCTTCATGGGACTTGTATTTAATCTTCCCGAGCTTTGTGACCCCATCAACGAGCATAGCCACTTCAGCATTAAACGCTTCTGAAATTTCAGCAAGCGAAATACCCGTATCTTCCACTACATCATGAAGAAACCCTGCAGCCACGGTTGCCGGATCCATCTCTAAATCCGCAAGTATTCCCGCTACCTGAATGGGGTGGATGATGTAGGGTTCACCAGATTTACGGTACTGTTCGCTATGGGCATCTCGTGCGTACTCATATGCTTTCTGAACCATTTCTACATGCTCTTCGTTTAAGTATGCTCTTGTCTTATCAATAACCTGTTCGGGGGTTAGTACTTGATCTTTAGCCATGATCAAAATCACCTTTGTATTTTAATATATTTCACTAGTGTACGATTTTAATGATTGTTACTATTATCAAAAAAAAAAGTAGTTCTGTAAAGTGTTTCGAAGGAAATTCTAGAGAATTCATCTGTTTTTGTCGAAAGTTGACGATTGAAATACCGCTTTGTTTATACAAATGTTGTTTTCGTAAACTTTGTTGCTTTTGATAGTGTGTAGTGATTTCCGCTGCAGGTGCTCGCTTTCCGCGGGGCGTGAGTTAGCCTCCTCGGGCTATGCCCTGCGGGGTCTCAACTTTCACGCAATTCCCGCAGGAGTCGAGCACCTTCCGCTACAATCAACGAAGTATGTTTCCCTTAAATGATTTAAAAGAGTAGAAAACAACATTTTTCAACGTGGGCAATGGTCTATTTCAGCTTCTCTAGTAAGCTCTGTACACCATATCACCTCACCATCTATCTGCAGCCCACTCATAGACAGAGCATTGGTAGCTCCTATGTTTAGAAAACAACAATCTTTGCGAAGAGAGCTTATACAAATAACCAAGAACTAAAATAAAAAATAAGGGCTGACACTAAAAACCAGATGTCAGTCCCTTATTTCAGTATATCACAAAGTATATACGTTTATTAGAAATGGTAAACGAATTAGTATTGCATTAATGTCATGATATCATAATTCAGAAGCTTGTCGCGGCCGTCAAGGTACGTTAATTCGATTAAGAATGCTGTACCGGCGACAATCCCACCCAATTCTTCTACAAGTTTGATTGTTGCTTCGATCGTTCCACCAGTAGCAAGTAAGTCATCTGTAATCAATACACGTTGACCAGGCTTGATTGCATCTTTATGGATCGTTAGAGCATCTTTACCATACTCCAAACCATATTCCTTCTGGATCGTTTCACGTGGTAATTTACCCGGTTTACGAACAGGAGCAAAGCCTACACCCAATGCATAAGCGACTGGGCAGCCGATGATGAATCCACGTGCTTCCGGTCCTACAACAAGGTCAATTTGTTTCTTATTTGCATATTCTACGATTTGGTCTGTAGCATATCTATAAGCATCACCATTATCCATTAATGTTGTGATGTCTTTAAACTTAATACCTTCTTTTGGCCAATCCTCAACGATTGTAATATATTGTTTTAAGTCCATGCTTTTACTTCCTCCTCAATTGTAACAGACTCTTCTATCCTTTCATTAAACCAAGCCTTCAACTCTTGATAGGAAGAATATAACAATTCGTTTTCAAGCTCGTATTGTTGTTGTTTCTTCTGATATGTTCGAGATTCAGAAAGATCTTTCTTGGTTTTCTCAGGATTAAGAGAAATAAATCCATTCACTATTGTAACAAACTTCAAATCAAAAAACACCTGTGACATGAAATCAATTGTTTCTTTTGACCAGCCTTTATATTTGGCCAGGTCATCACCGTGCTTATTCAGATCAAATGATCCCCGTTTTGTTAAAAATCCATAATACCATTTAAAATGATCCCGTTTCGGCATCGTACTGAAGAAATGATCTTCTTCCTGGAAGAAGTGAACATAAATACGATGCGGACGCCCTCTCTTCAAAAGCTCTCCAAGTAATGGTTTGGAGCTCGGCAGATCCAGAAGTACAAGGCTTGTTCCTTCTGTCGAGAGTCCTTCCAGGCTCGAGCTATCCTCAAGGAGAATGACTTCTTCCTTTGAAAGATTCAGCTTGTCTAAAGTGGATGGGTTAAAACAAATTAGATTCTTATTTTCTTTCGGGATGAGTTCATTCCATTTGTTGAATTGCTTGATCCCCCGAACATCGAATAATTGCCATTGATCAATTTTCAAATCTTGCAAAAACACTTGGGGCTTTTTGCGATTATTCCATTCATTTATGGACAACTCCCCAATCACAGATACATTAGAAAAAGGAGTCATATGATCGGCCAACTCTCCAAGTCC
Source organism: uncultured Bacillaceae bacterium (assembly GCA_963787015.1). Classification (GTDB taxonomy): domain Bacteria; phylum Bacillota; class Bacilli; order Bacillales; family Bacillaceae_B; genus Rossellomorea. The sequence continues at coordinate 74,334 of CAWBBM010000033.1, read as the reverse complement.
AAAACCTACACCATCCAATTGCACTCCATTGTCCTTTAGTACAAGCTTCAAATGATTTTGTGAAGAGCCGATTTTTTTGTAATGCTCGATGCTAACATTGTCTATGATCCACTTCGGTTTCGGATTCTTCATACCAAATGGAGCCATGAGCTGAAGTTTCTCAATCGACTCTACAGTGATTTCCCCCACTGTTACTGGAGCATCAAGCTGTGTAACCGGGATGAAATCCTCTTCAGTCAATTCCGTCTCCGCAAGCTCATTCAAACGACTTCTGAACTGAGCTACATCATCTAATTGTAAAGTCATACCTGCAGCCATTGGATGTCCTCCAAAATGGGGAAGGATATCTCTACAGGTTGATAGATTTTTAAACAAATCAAAACCTACGATACTTCTAGCTGATCCTTTTGCCGTCCCTTTTTCTGAATCAAAGCTGAGTACAATGGTTGGACGATAAAACTTATCAACGAGTCGTGATGCGACAATCCCTACCACTCCAGGATTCCAGCCTTCTTTCCCAATTATGAGTACGCTGTTATCCTCGAGGGGAAAGTCCCTTTCCACCATTTCAACCGCTTCCTCAGTCATCTGGGAAACAATCTCTTGTCTTTCCTTATTTAAAGCGTCTATTTCTTCAGCCAGAGCCTTTGCTTCCTCACCATCTTCTGTGAGCATAAGGTCTACGGCAGGATCTGCATCCCCCAGGCGCCCGACAGCATTGATGCGGGGGGCAATCATGAAGCCAACTGTTTCTTCGGTTATCTCATGCTGGGTGGCATTTGCAATTTTGCATAATGCTTTAATGCCTAACCGGTTCGTGATACGGAGCTCTGCAAGCCCCCTCTTAGCCAATAGACGATTCTCTCCTCTTAAGGGAACGAGATCCGCAATGGTTCCGATTGCCGCAAGATCAAGTAAATGGGTAGGGAGTTCCCCGTAAAGTGCGTGAGCCAGTTTAAATGCCACCCCTACCCCTGCCAGGTCACCAAATGGATAGGACGTACCCTCGACCTTTGGATGGAGCAACGCATACGTTTCAGGTAACTCCGGGCCAGGTTCATGGTGATCGGTGATGATTAAGTCAATCCCAAGCTCTTTCGCAAGTCTTGCTTCGTTTACGGCTGATATTCCTGTATCGACTGTAATGATGAGTGTGAAACCTTCATCGTTAGCCCATCGAAATGCGCCTTCATTCGGACCGTATCCTTCACTGAACCGGTTTGGAATATAGAATTCCACCTCTGCACCAAGATCCTTAAGGACCGTCATCACAACAGATGTACTGCTGACACCATCTGCATCGTAGTCACCATAGACGAGAATTCTTTCTCCGTTTTCAATGGCTTTATGGATTCTATCTGTTGCTTTTTTCATATCTTCAAATAAAAATGGATCGTGAAATGAATCACCTGTATCAAATAAAAAATTCCGAGCTTCATCTACATCTTCCAAGCCTCGGTTAATCAATAATTTCGCCACAAGTGCAGGCACTTTAAGTTCATCTGCTAATTCTTGTATTTTATGTTCATCTGATTCTGTCAATATCCAACGTGTTTTCGAGTTTAACATACGTTCACCCCTCAGCCTTACTCATTATACAAAAAGGATCGGGTTGTTTCAATCTTATTGAACGGCTCTTTCGTAGAAGAAAATAGTTGATGATAACCGTTTCAGGCGGAATAGGTATGTTCCGATTTTCCCAAGGAGGTTGTAAAAACAAAAAAACAGCATGGTGACAAAAAGCCACCATGCTTGTTTATTCTCCGGTTTCTCCTACTGAGTCAGAAGCACGTTTTTTTAATGGAACGTCTTCAACCTTTTCTTTATGCATCCCTTCTGCCTGTTCCTTCAAGAGCAGATTTTCTTTTTCAAGGGATTTGACTTTACGCTGGACGACGAATAGTCGAAACAATCCGACAGAGCCTACAATGATGCCACCCATTAATACCGATCCGAGGATAACTAAAATAAGAGGCCAGTCAGATTCGCCGAATAAATAATTGACGGTGACCGGATCGACATTAATGACTGCGAAAATCGATACGACTAACGCAAAGAATATACCTAATAATAGCGTCCATTGAAATTTCATAGAATTTCCCTCCCTTTAAGTTAAGTCTATTGAGTCATCCTTTTTTTCAGAAGCAGGATTGTATGGATTAATGTGAACAAACACATCATTCACATTGGATTCTTCCAGAAGCTTCTCTTTGACTTCCTTTCCGACACGATGGCCTTCCTCAACCGACATGAATGGATCTACACTGATCTTTAAATCAATGATGACATAATGCCCATGCTCCCTTGCATGCAGTTCATTAATTTCTTTCACATCAGTCACCGACTCCACAATCTGGCGGAAGGGGAGCACATCCTCTTCATGCATAACGTGGTCAAGGGTTGTATGTATGGATTCAGATCCCAAATGCCAGGCCATCTTGAGGACCAGGAGTGACACTAAGATCCCTGCAACCGGATCCGCGTAGACAAGCCAGCCCACATCGAATTTCCCTCCAAGGATGGAAGCCGAGATCCCGAATAGTGCAGCGATCGATGAAAACACATCCGAACGGTGCTCATATGCATTTACAATCAGTGCATCACTCTTTATTCTTTTACCCAATCGATATTTATATTGAAACATCGCTTCTTTTACAATAATGGAAAAGATGACGGCATATATCGCAATTGCCGTTGGAGGAGTCAGTGGATGAAAAAAGGATTCAATCGATGATTTTCCAATTTCAATCCCGACTAAGAATAATAGAACCGCTACAATGATGGCGGCAATTGATTCAGCCTTCCCATGCCCATATGGATGGTCTTGATCGGGAGGCTGCTTTGCAGCACGTAATCCGATAAAGACGGCAAGAGACCCCGCTACGTCCGATGCAGAATGGACGGCGTCTGCAATCAACGCCCTACTATTTCCTAAGATGCCTGCTCCCCACTTAATGATAGCCAGTACAATATTGCCTATTATACCAATCATGGCTGCAAACTCTGCTTTTTTAAATCGATCTTCATGATTCAATCAAAGCGCCTCCTTTCTCTACCTATTATTGTAACCCAATGCCGTAAAAAAACAAAAAGACAGGTCCAGGGAGAAAATCCTCCCCGGACCCGCTTATGATTATACTTGCGGTTCGTCAGACCACGTTTTCTTTTCTTTTACAGTTTTGATTGTTCCATTTTTCTTCAGTTCTTTTTTCTTCATCACCAGCCACACTTGAGAGGCAATGAATACAGAAGAATAAGTTCCTGAAATCAATCCGACTAATAAGGCAATGGAGAAGTTGCGAATGGATTCACTGCCAAAGATCATTAAGGCGATAACAGTGATTACCACGGTTAATACCGTATTAATCGAACGTCCCATCGTTTGTCTGATACTTTGGTTCACAACATCTTCAATGTCTTTATCCGTTTTTAAGCGACGCTTCTTATGCAGGTTTTCCCTTAGCCTGTCAAAGGTGACGATCGTATCATTGATCGAATAACCGACAATCGTCAAGACGGCTGCAATGAAGGTGATATCAACTTCCAGCCTTGTTAAGCTGAAGAACGCAATGATAAAGAATGCATCATGCAAGAGAGCAAGAATTGCTCCGAGGGCCATTCGCCATTCAAACCGGAACGTAACATAAATAATGATCCCAATCGAAGCGATCGCCACTGCGATGATGGCGTTTTTGGCCAGTTCCTTCCCAATCATAGGAGAAACGGTACTGACACTCGGTTCTGCGCCATAAAGCTTGTTAAAGTGATCCTTCAACTTAGCGATATCGTCCTGGTTTAAGTCATTCGTATACCGCACCACGGCAATATTTTCTTTGTCTCCTGAAATGACTACATCTTCAGAAGATAATTTAATTTCCTTAAGTTCATCTTGGATTTCTTCTGTTTTCAAACTCTTATCAGCCAGGATTTCCATACGTGAACCACTGACAAAGTCGATCCCCAGATTCAATCTGAAGATGGCTAGAATGATAATCCCCGCTGTGATAAGTACAGCTGAAAGCGTGAAGAACTTCTTGCGCTGTGCAGCAAAATCAAAGCGGTCGAATCGGGTCGGCAGATCCAGTGTATCGTAATTCTCCGCCAAATCTTTGATGTCTGTTTGCTTGACACCGAACCAGCCCGGCTTTTTATTAAAGATGCGGCTATTCACCCAAAGACCGAGTAATAGGCGCGATCCCCATACCGCTGTGATGAAGCTTGTCAGGATGCTGATGATCAGCATCGTTGCAAATCCTCTAACAGAGCTTGTTCCATAGTAGAATAGAACTGCAGCTGCAAGCATCGTCGTCACGTTTGCATCCAGTATCGTTAAGAAAGAAGATTTATTACCTGCCTGGAACGCAGAACGTATCGGTTTTCCGACCCGCATTTCTTCTTTGATCCGTTCATAGGTAATGATATTCGCATCGACGGCCATTCCGACCCCAAGGATAAGAGCAGCGATTCCCGGCAGGGTCAGGACCCCATTCATCAGATCGAAAATCATTAGAATCAAGTAAATATAAGCAGATAGGGTAATCGTTGCGATTAATCCCGGGAAGCGGTAGTACGCAATCATGAATAAGAAGATGATGGCAATCCCGATGATTCCCGCTGTGACTGTTTTATCCAGTGCCTGCTGACCGAATTGAGCTCCAACTGACGTTGAATATTTCTCTTCGAGTTTGACTGGGAGTGCCCCAGCATTTAACAGGGATGCCAGATTCTGAGCACGCTCTACCGTGAAATTCCCTTCAATGATGACTTCATCTGAATTAATCGGCTTATTAACCGCTGGGTCAGATAAAAATTTCGGGTCCTTTTTTCCCGCTTCGGCTTGATATGAATCTTTTCCTTCCTCGAAATCCAACCAGATCACCAATTGATTCTGAGGAGCCATAGCATAAATATCTTTCGTTAATTCATAAAATTTCGAGCGGTCTTTTAATTTCAATGAAACAATCGGATTGTTCTTGTTGTCAAACGTTTGCTTCGCAGAACCGGATGCAAGATCCGACCCGTCCAGGCGGACTTTATCGTTCACGTCGCGGAACGTAAGGTTTGCTTGAGTGGAAAGGATTTCTCTTGCCTGGTTCTGGTCTTCCACCCCAGCAAGTTGAACACGGATCCGGTTTCCATCTTCAATTTGTATATTAGGTTCACTTACACCCAATACGTTAATACGCTTGTCCAATGCATCGGCTGTATTGGCAACTGTTTCTTTTGTGACTTCCCCGTCTTTTTTGAGCGGCTGAACTTCATAAAGAACTTCAAACCCACCCTGCAGGTCCAATCCTAATTTAATATTATCGATAATACTCTTCGTTGTTCCTCCCATAGTACCTGCAAGTAATACCACAAGTATAAAGAAGGCAATTATTCGGCCACGCTTTACCATTATGTATAGATCCTCCTTGCCGTTTTAAAAACCATACGAACTATGTGCTTCAAAAAGTAATATAATTCCTGAAAACCTCGGGCATTCTCATTATCTACGAGAACGAAAAGAGTGTCAATTTCTTTTCCGGTTATTTTCCATTCTTATTGGGATGGAGAAGTTCATTCAACTCTTCCTCATTCACCTCTGCAAACCAATTCGGAGACCTGTATGCTTCCATTGTTTCAAAGCTCATATACTCTCCAGGCTTGACCGTTAACACATCACTCACTAACTGAAAGAATTTTACATCAGTTTCCGGTTTCTTCCATTTCTTCTTCGTTAAGTAGGACCAAAGACGGTCAACGTCTGCTTTTCCATAGCCAAGAATATCAAATTCTTCTACTTTACTTACAAGTGCAGGTACTAACGATTCATAAAAACGGTCATAAGGATGCTGGTTATTCTTCATTCCTCGGTCACCCCATCTGGGCTATATTTAGCCGGAATTGTTCACTACTTGTCATGCTTTGTCCATCCTTGTGCATATACATCATTGTATACGATAATACCAATTTTGAGAAGGCAGGGAATTTTATGTCAAAATTTCTTAAAGGTACCATGATTTTAATGATGGCAGCCTTTATAACTAGAATATTAGGGTTCGTCAACCGGATCGTCGTCGCCAGATTTATCGGTGAAGAAGGCGTCGGTCTGTTTATGATGGCATTCCCTACTCTTATACTCGTCATCACGATCACTCAACTCGGCCTGCCTGTTGCGATCTCAAAGAATGTAGCGGAAGCTGAATCCAAGGGGGATACCCGAAAAGTAAAAAAAATATTGGTGGTCTCTTTGTCCATTACCATGGGTCTTTCCTTCATTTTCACTCCGGCTCTCATCCTCCTTGCACCATATTTAACAGATGTATTATTTACTGACGACCGGATCTATTATCCACTGGTTGCCATCGCGCCGATCATACCGATCGTGGCGGTTTCTTCTGTCATCAGAGGGTATTTCCAAGGTAGACAGAACATGAAGCCTTCCGCCTATTCTCAAGTGATCGAGCAAGTGGTCCGGATTACCCTGATTGCTTTATTGACCAAAACGTTCCTTCCGTACGGAATCGAATATGCAGCGGCAGCAGCCATGGTGGCTTCCGTGTTAGGTGAACTCGCTTCTCTTCTCTATCTGTTCGCAAGCTTTAAAATAAAGAAAAAATTTAAGGTCAGACGCAATTTCTTCAAGTCGATTCGAAACGGAAGGGAAACGTTTAATGAACTGATGAGCGTGGCCTTACCGGCAACCGGTAGCCGGATGATCGGTTCCATCGCTTGGTTTTTCGAACCGATTGTGGTGGCTCATAGTCTTGCACTGGCAGGAGTGGCTGCATCGATGGCAACGAAACAATATGGATCTTTGACAGGATACGCCCTCCCTCTTTTATTCTTGCCATCCTTTGTTACCCTTTCATTATCTCAATCACTTGTACCAGCTATAAGCGAAGCTAACTCTCACAAGAATTTCTTTTTGATAGAACATAGGCTAAAGCAGGCTCTAAGATTCTGCTTGATCACAGGGGGGATCTCAGTCGTCATCCTATATATTTATGCCAAACCCCTCATGCAGGTCATGTACGGAAGCGAGAACGGGGCAAGTTTCTTGATGATCATGGCTCCCTTCTTTTTATTTTATTATTATCAGGGGCCGCTGCAAGCGGTGCTGCAGGCCTTGAATCTGGCCAGGGCCGCCATGATCAATAGCTTAATCGGTGCTGTGGTGAAGACTGGGGTCATCTTCGTCCTTGCTTCTCAGCCGTCATTCGGTATCAATGGTGCAGCCTTAGGAATCGTGACAGGATTTATGCTCGTAACACTCCTTCACCTACTGACCATTCTTAAACATATCCCAATGACAATCTACGCCTGGGATTACGCCAAGACTATCTTTGTCCTATTGGTAACGGGTGTATGGGGCCACTACTCTTATCTTTATCTATTTTCAAGTGAACCTTCTATCTTCCGATTGCTATTTGGGGTTACATCTTCCACGATTGTGTATGTTGCTCTCTCCATAGCATTCAAACTGATCGTAAAAAGTGACCTCGCCCGAATTCCATTCATTCGGCGATTCATCACTCTATAATTTCACATCAGGAAAAACTCCTCAATGCGAGCGTTGAGGAGTTTTTTATGCACTAGTGATTTTTTTCATCAATATAAAATTCTCCGTTTTGAAAGCTGCAGAACGAGATCTCTTTCAGATCCTTAAAACCCCGATCCCTTAATTCCTTCCGTAACCAGAAGGCCGTTTTTCCGATCATATCCAGATGGGTGGTTTGAACCTGTCCATCCAACACTAAGGGCAGCGTCAATGAATGTGGTGTCTCTTTGTCTTTTTTAATCACAGATAGTTTGCCTGAGGGCTCTAGTATGGCGAATTCAACATCTGCCAGATTAAAGATATCCTTTTCTCTTAATTGCAGTAGTAAATCATCATAATTATATCGCTGTTTCTTCATCACCTTATCATCAATTTTCCCATTATGAATAATGACCGAAGGCTTTCCATCCAATAGCTCCCGGAATGATTTCGATCTCAGGGAAAACCATGCAAACAGGACTTGAATGAGGACGATGACCCCCATGGGCAATACAGTATGAATCATGGGGTCATTGGGTTGTTCAATGGCCATGACCGCCATCTCAGCAATCATCATGAATACGACCAAATCCAATATGCTTAATTCCCCGATTTCTCTTTTTCCCATAATCCTGAAGATAAAAATGATTAAAACGTATAGAAAAAGAGTGCGAATAATAATAATAACCGATTCCTCCACTACTTTTCCCTCCTGTACACGTGTCAATATATAGTATCAACAGAAGGAGAAAATAAATCGGAGGAATAATTATCCACCCATAAAGGGGCGGATGTATTTGAAATAGACATAAATAGTGGAAACAGCAAGAGAAATGATCGTGACCGGGACTCCGATAAGTAAATAGTGATAAAATTTAATATGTACATTTTCCTTAGAGGCAAGCCCTGCAATGACAAGATTTGAAGAAGATCCAAGTAAGGTTCCGTTCCCACCCAGGCAGGCACCGAGAGCCAATGACCACCATAAAGGATCCATATTAACCATACCGAATTCACCAAATTCCTGTATGACAGGAATCATAGCTGCAACAAAGGGGATATTATCGACAACTGCTGACAATATACCTGTTCCCCACAAGATGACAAATGCCGTTTTCTTCATATCCCCATCGGTTGCCCGCAGAATTTCCCGAGCAATCTCATCAATGAATCCAGCCTCTTCAATCCCTCCGACAAGAAGGAATAACCCCATAAAGAAAAACAGTGTCCCCCATTCCACCTCTCTTAATATCTTCTCAGGCGGATAAATCTTCTCTAGAAGCAGCATGAGCAAGACGGCTCCAGCCAGGGAAACCGTGGTCACATCGAGGTGAAAGATTGGATACACGGAAAAGCCCACTAACACTAATGCAAGAACAAACATGGACTGGAACAACCCTCTGTTTTTCTGCAAATACTCTTTAGGATTGATTCCTTTCAGAAGTAGCTTCCTGTCTTCCTTCACATGTAGCACTTCCTTATACAGAACACACATGATTACAAGCGTCACTACATATACCATCAAAACAACAGGTACTAAATTTTCAAGAAAGGCATTGAACGTAAAGTGCTTGACTGCCTGGCCGATCATCATATTCGGTGGATCGCCAATCAAGGTCGCAGTCCCCCCTATATTACAAGAAAGGATCGTCATAATTAGAAAGGGAATGGGTGGAAGTTCAAGGATCCTTGTCAGTTTGAACAAAATCGGCACGAGTAGCATAGCGATCGTCACATTTGCCAAAAACGCAGACCCAAGGGCCGCAAGAGCGGAAAAAAGGACCAGGAGAGCCAGTCCATTCCCGTTCACCAACTGAGCGATGAGGATGGCAATATACTCGAACACCCCCGTCTTACTCGTTATCGTTACGATGAGCATCATGGAAAACAACAGGGTGATGGTTTTCCAATCAATATACGTAAACAGGGCCTTCTCAATTGGAAAAGCCCCAATTAATAGCATGGCGACTCCTCCGGTCATGGCAGCCAACACCCGATTCCACTTCTCTGTCATCAAAAGGATATATACAGAAACGAACACGATTAATACAATCATCGGAGACATAGTCACACTCCTCCTTCTCCAGGAAGTTTCATACTAGTCTATGAGGCTTGGCTACAGAAAATTTCTAGTCTTTTTCATGTAGAGAGTGAATATGCTTGTACTAATACGGAATAAAATTCATTAGGATAGAAGGGGGAGGACCGCCATCGAAGCAAAAAAAATGGGTGGTGCCGTACTTTATGGCGCAACCACCATATTTGTCATAGCGATTGTCGCAAGCCTAGTATTCTCTTTACTGCTCCGGTTTACTGATCTTACGGAAAACTCGATCACGTTATTTGTTACGATCATTTCATTTCTTTCTTTATTTATCGGGGGATTTATGTCAGGTGGGAAAGGAAAGACAAAAGGATGGGTGCTCGGAGGCTCGACAGGCCTTATTTACACCCTGGTCATTTTCTTATTTCAATATCTGGGGTATGATAGTCTATTTTCAATGGAACAGCTCATCTATCAAGCCTGCTACATCCTCACAGCCATGATGGGCGGTATTCTTGGTGTGAACATGAGTGGCGGGACAAGAGAAAATTAGCCCGCTATCATCAAAAAAAGAGGGTCCCTCCCAAAGTGCCATGGCACTTTGTGGAGGAACCCTTTCTTTGTTACACTTGTTCAGCTTTAACAACTTCTCTGATCGAATTACGATCATATGTAAGACGGCTGCCGTCACCACAGAGAATGACTATTTTACCTTCTTCGATAGCATCAATCGATCCATGTAAACCACCGATCGTGATGATTCTATCACCCTTCGCAAGCTCATTTTGCATTTTAGAGATCGATTTTTGACGCTTTTGCTGAGGACGGATCAGTAAAAAGTAAAACAGTACGAACATTAATATCAAAGGTAGTATTGTTCCTAAACTTCCCATTCTTTTTCCCCTCCTTTCAATTGTTTATGTATATCTTGGCTTTTAGAAGTTTTTCGCATCAGGACGGTTAAAGCCGTACTGCTCGAAAAAGTCTTCTTTAAAGTCTCCTAGACGATCTTCACGAATCGCTTGTCTGACTTGTTCCATCAATTTTAACAGAAAATGAAGATTATGATAAGTCGTAAGACGAATTCCGAACGTTTCGTCACATTTAATCAAATGGCGAATATACGCCCGGCTATAATTTTTACACGTATAGCAATCACAATTCTCATCGATCGGTCTGAAATCCCTTGCAAATTCAGCTTTTTTCACGACCAATCGCCCATTACTTGTCATTAGGGTACCGTTCCGGGCAATCCGGGTCGGCAGTACACAATCGAACATGTCAATTCCGCGAATAGAACCGTCGATAAGTGAGTCAGGAGATCCAACCCCCATTAAGTAGCGAGGTTTATCCGATGGCAAATAAGGCGTTGTGAAATCCAGTACGCGGTTCATGACATCCTTCGGTTCACCTACTGAGAGTCCTCCGACAGCATATCCAGGGAAATCCATCGATACAAGATCGCGAGCACTTTGTTTCCGCAGCTCTTCATACTCTCCACCTTGCACGATCCCGAATAACCCCTGATCCTGTGGTCGCTGATGAGCTTCCAAACAACGCTCTGCCCATCGTGACGTCCGTTCAACAGAACTCTTCATATACTCATATTCCGCAGGATACGGCGGACATTCATCAAAGGCCATCATGATATCAGAACCAAGGGCATTTTGAATATCCATCGCTTTCTCGGGACTCAGGAATAGCTTATCTCCATTCAGATGATGGCGGAAATGCACACCCTCTTCTTCAATCTGGCGGAGTTTACTTAAACTAAATACTTGGAAGCCACCGGAATCAGTGAGGATGGCCCTGTCCCAGTTCATAAATTTATGAAGACCGCCAGCTTCTCTAATGATCTCATGGCCAGGTCGCAGCCATAGATGATACGTATTACTAAGGATGATCCCTGAATCCATTGATTTCAAGTCCTCTGGAGACATGGTTTTCACAGTGGCCATGGTTCCAACAGGCATAAAGGCAGGGGTTTCAAATGAACCATGTGGTGTATGGACCCGGCCCAGTCTTGCCCCGGTTTGTTTACATGTTTTAATTAATTCATATCTTATTGCAGTCAACGTGGGAATTCTCCTTCCAATTACATGGGGTTTACATAGGTAATTTCAACATATCTCTATTTAATAAACATCGCGTCGCCAAAGCTGAAGAAGCGGTATTGTTCTTTGACGGCCGTTTCATAGGCATGCATGACGTTTTCCTGTCCGGCAAACGCGCTGACCAGCATGATCAGGGTCGATTTCGGTAAATGAAAATTCGTAATTAATCCATCGATCCCTTTAAACTCATACCCAGGATAAATGAATATATTGGTCCAGCCATTCTCCTCTATGAAGCTCCCGTGCTTAGTAGCAATGGTTTCAAGAGTTCGGGTCGACGTTGTGCCGACTGTGATGATCCGTCCTCCATTTGCTTTCACCTCGTTTAGAAGGCGGGCCGTCCCTTCAGATACCTGATAGAACTCTGCATGCATATCATGGTCTTCAATCGTATCCACTGACACGGGCCGGAACGTCCCCAACCCTACATGAAGCGTAATAAATGCAATATGTACACCCTTCGCTCGCAGTTCATCCAACAGTTCTTCCGTAAAGTGAAGGCCAGCTGTCGGTGCAGCCGCGGAACCTCTTTCCCGGGCAAAGACCGTTTGATAGCGATCCTGTTCTTCCAACCGTTCACGAATGTATGGGGGAAGTGGCATTTCACCCAGATCATCCAGAACCTCATAGAAGATTCCTTCATACTGAAATTCAAGGATTCTTCCACCATGTTCTTTTAGACCTACACAGGTTGCTTTTAATTGACCGTCACCGAACACAATCTCCGTTCCCACACGAATCCGTTTGGCAGGTTTCACAAGGGTCTCCCACCTGTCTCCGTCCTCCTGCTTCAACAGTAGCACCTCGATGTTGGCGCCCGTATCTTCTTTTTGTCCAAAAAGACGTGCAGGTAGTACTCTCGTGTCATTTAGTACGAGGCAATCCCCTTTTTGAAGGTAATCAACGATATTCTTAAAGCGGAGATGGTCCATGGACCCATCTTCTTTATCCAACACCATTAATCTACTTTCAGAGCGATTTTCCAGAGGAGTCTGGGCAATCAGTTCTTCTGGTAAATGAAAATCAAAATCTTCTACTTTCACAGTATGTCACCTAGCTTATTAAAATCTCACTAATGAGTCCTATTTAAATCGTCCGATAATATAAAAGACAACCGAAAGTATAACACTTAACAGGATAGAAGTCATAAGTGGAAAATAAAATGTTGTATTTTCTTTTTTTACGATGATATCCAGAGGAAGCCTACCTATTTTGATAAATTGCATAAGGAAACCAATGATGAGAATGATTCCACCAATAATCATCAATAATTTAGGCAATCCCGTCACTTGTTCGGCACCTCCAATTGAAAATGTTCGTACACGAGATGAGTCACGATCCTTCCTCTTGGTGTCCGTTGGATGAATCCAATTTGCAAAAGGAACGGCTCGTATACGTCTTCAATCGTATGGGACTCTTCGCCGATGCTTGCTGCAATGGTATCGAGTCCAACAGGTCCGCCCCGGAAGCGCTCGATGATCCCTTTCAGTAGCTTATGATCGATATGGTCAAGACCCAGCTTATCCACTTGAAGAAGCTCAAGTGCTTCCCGTGAAAGAGTGGTGGTAATATCACCATTCCCCTTCACTTGGGCAAAATCCCTTACCCTACGTAATAATCGATTGGCAATCCGCGGGGTCCCCCTTGAGCGTCGTGCCAATTCTTCAGACGCAGTCGCTTCGATTGTTGTGTTTAAGATCGTAGCCGTCCGCTGAACAATTTCATTTAATTGCTCTTCATTATAATATTCCAAACGGCATAAAACACCAAATCGATCCCGCAGCGGGGCAGAGAGTGCACCTGCACGGGTTGTTGCCCCCACCAATGTGAATGGAGGGAGATCTAAACGAACAGAACGTGCACTGGGGCCATTCCCAATGACAATATCTAAACAAAAATCTTCCATTGCAGGATACAGAACCTCTTCAATGGCTCTTGGCAAACGGTGGATTTCATCGATGAACAATACATCACCAGGCTCGAGTGCCGTCAGTACTGCAGCTAAATCCCCGGGTCTCTCGATGGCTGGTCCACTCGTTGTGCGCATGTTCACGCCCATCTCATTTGCAATGACAGCCGCAAGGGTCGTCTTACCCAATCCTGGTGGACCGTAAAGGAGGACGTGATCGAGGGTTTCTTGTCGCATCTTTGCTGCTTCAATGAAAACCTCCAGATTATTCTTCACTTTATCTTGCCCAATATATTGTTTTATTGTCTGTGGACGCAAGGAATATTCAAAGGAATCCTCATTTATTTCTGATTCACCTGATACGATTCTTTCTTCCAAATAGATCTCCCCCTTTCGAAGAATCCACTTATTTCAATAGAAGCTGAAGAGCTTTCCTGATGATTTCGTCAGACGTATGGCCTTCACCTTTTAGCTTAGGAGTGATCTTCTTAATTTCCCGTTCGGAATACCCCAACGCTTTAAGGGCCAGAATCGCTTCATCGAATGCCTCGTCTTTCCCATCTGAAACGTCTCTTTCCTCAGGGTCCGAGAATAAATTCGGAAAATAATCTGGCACTACATCCTGCAGCTTCCCTTTTAAATCAAGGATCATCTGACGGGCCGTCTTCTTACCTACACCTGGAAACTTCGTTAAGAAGCTCTCATTCTCTTCTTCAATGGCCGTGATTACCTGCTGGGGGGCTCCAGACGCCAAAATCGCCAAAGCCCCCTTGGGACCAATCCCGGAAACATTTAATAGTTTCATAAAGAGTAACTTCTCTTCGATTGCCAGGAACCCGTAAAGGGCAATAAGATCCTCCCTCACATGTTGATATGTAAAAATCTGAATCTCTTGATTTTGATACTTTGAATAAACAAACGGGTTCGCCGTATATAGTTGATACCCGATTCCATTATTCTCCACAACAACATACTCGGGACCCACTTGATTAACCGTCCCTCTTATATATTCATACATTCCATTCGCTCCCTATGTGCTCACATGATCACTATTTATCTAACGTCCGTCATGCTTCTCTAAAAAGTCATATAAAACCTATTGTATCATATCACTATTTAAAACGGAGGGAAAGATAGGCCGAAATCAAACACTTGTTCTAAGTTTATCAGATTCCAAAAAGGATTGGGAGAGGGAACGTACATGATAAAAAAACCAGTAGCTTACGCACTGGTTTCTCACTCTTATTTAGGAACCGAATAAGCTTTATATTGTTCGAGAACCTCTTCATATTCTTGCTTGGACTTAATCGGGATGCCGTTGACCAAATCATCATGCCGTTTACTTTCAAGTTTTTCAACATCGATTTGGAAGAAAGATTGAATGATCTCTGCCTGCCCCGGTTTGCCGTTGAAAATGGAGAGGACACCATTATCGGATATACCAAAGTATCCATTCGTCTTCAAGAGAGGAGAGATATCATCTACTTGTTTTTGGAACACAACTTGATCCTCGGTCATATCCATCAACTGCCACTGTTCATAGGCTGCAAAGAAGTCCTCCATGCTCCAAATCGTTTCCTGTACGATTTCCTCACTCACTTCACCATCAAGATACACTCTCTCAAGTATAACCGTGATCGTGTGAGCGGATGCGACCTCAGCAGGCGTTTCATTCAGCTCAAGAAGAGAGCTTCCATCCGCCGCCTGCTTCTCATCTGTATAAAAGAACGTGAAGTAAAAAGCACCGATTAACAACATCACCATAAACACGATTCGAACCTTCATCGTCATCGTGATCACCTCGAACTTAATTTATGTAACACTCTATCCACTAGTCTTACCAAACCCTGTTTAGAATATCCACTCTTCGAATTTTTTTAGGGACGGACCTCTTCGGAGAATATATGAATGCGCATGTGAATCAGTTGTGCACTTACATTCAGAAGAAAAAAAGACCACTAAAGAGATCACTCTCTATTAGTAGTCGATTCTCGCTATTGATTGATGCGGTTTTTCACTGACTTAAACATATCGTGTATGTCGAAGTTAATTCCTTCTCTAGGGCCGCCGTCACGCAAATCATTATCGATGTTTCTTACCCGGCTGAACGTCCCCTCATCTGTCACCACCGAAACCGTTCTTCCATGGAGGTAAGGCTGTACGGCTTTTTTCACTCGGGCTTTCGTTTCCTCTATTTTGCTATGGTCATCAAGCTCGACCGCAATGAGGACATCAGAACCATATGCGACAGCACGAACGTCACTGACGTTCTCAACCTTACCGGTCACATCTCCTATTTTCTCAGCTAAATCCCCTTCATAAGCTGTGTAATAGGATCTTCTCGCTTGTCGCGTATTATCGTCCAGATGACCGTGATAATTTGCATCCCCATGACTTGCCCGACCATCTTGAGCTAAGAAATTCTCATCATAACTAGCAAGTGGACTTGAAGGATTTTGAGAATTTCCGTTTTCATCCTTGACTTGAAGGAATTTGCGTTTTTTATCTCGGATATCCTGCCCCTCTTTTCCAACAGAATGATCATACATTTCAGTCAGAGGTCCGTCCCTTTCATCCCGTTTATCTCCACCATGGCCTTCGTTTGAGTAGTACCCAAGAGGCTCATAGGAGTCTGTATAACGATCTTGTGCTTTTTCTTCACCACTATTACATGCTGTAAGACCCAGCGTCATGACGGCTGTTAATGGGACCATGAATAATCGTTTATTCAATGGTGATTCCTCCTTCAACCCAATACTTGAGCATATTCTCTGCTCACCATTAGGTTGTGAAAGGAGACACCCTTTCATTCAATCAATGTTTGGATTCATCCCCTACAATTGGGTATTGATTCGCTTCACTTCTCCATGAAGCTCTTGATTGAATTGCATGCGACCTGGAAATTGTTGAATCGTTAAATTCATTAAATAGCCCCACACCCTCTGTTTATAGTATTGATCTTCACGAATAAACCGGTTCCATTCCCTGAACACATCTGTCGGATACATCAATCCAAGGTAAAAGATAAGCTGATCTTCATAAGAATGAAATGCTTCTATATCCTTGATCTTAGAGAGGGACCAATTCACATGAGGTAAAATGCGGTTGCAATATTGGAGATCATCGGTCATTTCAGTTGAATGAGACATTAAATCAAAGTCAATCATGTACACGATCCCATTTTGTCCCCTTAAAAAATTATGGTGTGCTACATCTCCATGGGTAATACATTTTCCAAAATCAAAAATCCCGATCGACTTTAATTCCTTCAATGCCCACTTTCCCCATTCTAAATAAGTATACAAATAATAAGGTTGAATGAATGCTTGCAAGTAGGGAAGGTTATATTGAAACTGCATCATCCGTTTTTTCCATTTTTTTAACCATTTGTACTGGGGGACCTCTTCAGTCCATGATTGATGAATGGTCTTGGAGACAGAATGAAATTTCTTCAATACATGCAACGCATCTCTACGATCTTTTGATTGATCATAGCTTATAGGGCCGGACGTTTCTAGCCAGGTAGTAATACCAATCGGAAATCCTTCAAACAGTAACATTTCCCTTTCATGGATAGGATGAAATGGAAGGACATGGTGGAAATTCTCTCTTAACAAGGTTGAAATCAAACGTTCCTGCAGCATGAATTTCAATTGATTGGGGAATCGTTTCACAAACCATTTTCTCCCATTGCTTTTCAACACCCACTTCCCTTCTTTAATCCGTTTCAAGGAGGCTCCGGGATCCCGTAACTTAATTTGCAAATAAGAAAGGAGACGATATGAATAATCGTCCCCTCGTGCAAGCATGTTATCCTTCAAAGTCGTCATCATTGAAATTCGGCATTGCAAATGCTCTTGGACCGAACATTCCTTGAGGTCCCATTTGCATTCCCTGACCTTGAGGTCCCATTGGCATCCCTTGACCACCTTGTGGCCCCATCGGCATTCCCATTCCCTGCCCGTGAGGTCCCACCTGCATTCCTTGGCCAGGCATTCCTTGGCCCATCATTCCTGGTCCAAAGCCATAGGGGTGTTGCTGCATTCCTTGGGGCATTTGCTGTTGCATCATCGGATGGTGCATCATCTGGCCATATCCTTGAGGACCACCGCATCCACAGTCACCCTGATCACTTGCTCCCATTACATTTGATGGTTGACCCATCGGCATTTGTGCTCCCATTACATTTGACGGCTGACCCATCGGCATTTGGTATCCGTTCATCATAGGCTGAGACTCTTCTGACATAGCTCCTTGCACTTGACCTCCTGGACCCATCGGATATCCTCCTGGCATCCCACAATTGAATCCAGATCCCGGCATGACAGGCGAGACCGGATAACAATTTTGAGGATACATCATAGGCTGCTGAGGCATTTGAGCAGTTGGGTAATCATCTTCATCGGAAGCACCCATTACGCCAGATGGCTGACCCATCGGTTGTTGCATTGGCTGCTGCATGTGCATCGGCATCTGCATCGGTTGTTGCATTGGCTGCTGCATGTGCATTGGCATCTGCATCGGCTGTTGCATCGGCATCTGCCCATTTGGCATGTATGGCATAACAGACGAAGATTCTTCATCATATCCCATTTGTTGCATCATTGGCATGTTCTGCATTCCCGGCATCGACTGAGCACCTTGAACCTGATTCATAGGGCCCATTGGCATTCCTTGACCCATTGGCATCCCATATCCCGCTCCTGGATTCATTCCTCCATGCTGCGGCCCGAAACCTGGTCCCGGCATGACTGGTGATACAGGTACACAATTATTCGGATTATAATACATAGGCTGGGTGTTCCCTCCTTGTGGTTGTGGTGGCATTTGTAAGCTTTCTTCCTCTTGAACACCTTTTACGGCTTCTTGTTTCGGTTTTGGCTTTGGCTGTTCTTTTGCTTTCGGAAGTACATTGGTAGGTTTAGGCGGCGATTGTGGTTTTGGTTTTGGTTTCGCCTGCTGTTTCGGCTGTTGCACCTGCATGTTCGCCATATTCATCATGTAGTAGTTGTTAATATCGATTTCCGGAACCACGGGTTGAGGCATTTTTGGGGCAAATGGCTTTTGTGCTTCTTTCGGCTTTTCTTTCTTTGGTTCTTGTACAGGCATGGCCATAGGTTTTTGCTCTTTGAATGGATGCTCCGCTTTAGGCATCTCCTTCATAGGCATTTCCTTGGATCCGTATTTGATTTGTGTCTCTTTTTTTACGGAACCGCCTGTAGTCGGCACTTTGATCTTCATTCCCGGCATAATCATATCCGGGTTTGAAAGCTGGGCATTCATCTGTTTTAATTCTTCGAAATTCACGCCATACTTCTTGGCGATTTTCCAAAGAGTATCTCCTTTTTGAACAATATGGATTTTCACTCTTTTTCCCTCCTCAGGCATAAGTCTATATATCCTATGACAAGATAGGCAAATTGCTATTCATCTACATAAAAACTTATGAGATAGCCAAAAAAAATATACCGTCACGAGGATCGAGACGGTATATTTCAGCTTGATTAATTTACTATTTATATGCATTATGCACGGGTTAACATGCGCTCTAAAGCGAAAATCGCATTCTTTGAAACTTCTTCTTCTACTTTAATGATATTCTTTGGGGTTCCTTCCAAAATATTTTCCAATGACCATAACAGATGGGGCAAATCAATACGGTTCATCGTTAAGCACGGACACATATATGGATTCAGTGAAACAATCGTTTTATCTGGATGGCGATTGATCAGCCGTTTCACAAGATTCATTTCCGTACCGATTGCAAAAGCCGATCCTTTAGGAGATTGTTCGATCGTTTCGATAATATATTTCGTGCTTCCATTCAGATCAGATTTCTCCACTACTTCACGACGACATTCGGGATGGACAATGATCACCATGTCCGGATGATCCTTACGTATATCTTCTGTATTCTTCACAGTGAAATTTTCGTGGACGGAACAGTGCCCTTTCCACAAAATCACCTTCACTTCATCTATATCCCCATCGTAGACCAGCTCATTTAAGAGCGGATCCCACACAGCCATTTCATTTAAGGGGACACCGAGGTCAGCTGCCGTGTTGCGGCCTAAATGTTGATCGGGCAAGAAAAGTATACGTGGTTTTTCTCCCAATGCCCATTCAACCATCTTATGGGCATTTGAAGACGTCACTGTGGCTCCCCCATTCATTCCGACAAAGCTTTTGATAGCGGCAGTGGAGTTGACATAGGTGAGGGGAATGATCGTGTCTCCGAACATTTCCATCAACTTGGTCCATGCCTTTTCTGTTTGATAAATATCAGCCATATCGGCCATGGAACACCCTGCCCTCATATCGGGGAGGATCACGGATTGATTTTCATCCGTTAAGATATCAGCTGTTTCCGCCATAAAATGAACACCACAAAACACAATATAATCTGCTTCTTTATTCTCTGCGGAAATTTGTGCAAGCTGAAGGGAGTCACCGACCGCATCAGCGAATTGAATCACTTCGTCTTTTTGATAATGATGCCCAGGGATAAAAAGCTTCTTTCCTAACTGAAGCTTGATCTCCCTCACTCTATTTTCCATCTCTTCTGTCGAGAGACTTGTGATCGATGATGGTAAAATGCCCGTTTCTTTCGTTAATTCTTCAAGTAATCCCATGTTCATACCCCTTTCCCGATTCCTACCCGCGCGCTAATATCAAGTGATTTCACAGAATGTGTCAAGTATCCTAAGGAAATATAATGGACCCCTGTTCCTGCATACTCATCCAGATGTTCCCTTGTGATCCCTCCTGATGCTTCCGTCATGATATGAGGAGGGACAAGAGGAACCCACTCCTTAATCGTCCGCGGGCTGCAATTATCAAACATAATGACATCAGCCCCACTTTCAATCGCTTCGATTAGTTGATCCTTCGTTTCAATCTCCACTTCCACTTTCACCATATGACCGATTTGACTTTTCACCTGCTTGACAGCTTCCGTGATCGATCCTGTAAATGAAATGTGATTGTCCTTTAACATGACCGCATCATAAAGACCATTTCTATGGTTGAATCCTCCTCCAGTCCTTACAGCATATTTCTCAAGCATCCTTAGGCCAGGTGTTGTTTTCCGGGTATCACATATCCGGACTCCGCTTCCTTTCACCTGTTCAACTGCCCGGTACGTTTCAGTGGCAATACCGCTCATTCGTTGGATCAGATTGAGAACCACCCGTTCCGCTTGAAGGAGGTCTCCCATCGGACCTCTGATTTCAGCAATTCGTTGTCCGCTCTCCACCACTTCACCATCTTCTGCAAGCACCTGAACGATAATCGAAGGATTGAAGAGAAGAAAGCCGATCTCAATCACATCTCTCCCACAAAAAATCCCGCTCTCCTTCATCAGAAATGTAAAGGATCCTTCATCACCTTTCGTGAACAGAACCTGTGAAGATAGATCCCCATCGCCCAGGTCCTCACGATAATACTCTTCAAGCATAGATTTTAGTTTCATTTTGTTCATGATATTCCACCTTCAATCGCCCTTCATTGTTTTGTAAAACCAGTTTTCGCTTGAGCCATTTATCATTATCTTCCCGTGGGAAATCAGCACGGATATGCCCTCCTCTGCTTTCTGTCCTTACGATAGCGGACTCTGTGACAAGCAGACTGACAATCCACAAGAAATAGATATGAATCTCTTCACGAGAGTTAAAATCGATATGCTCCTGAAATGTTAGTGGCTGTTGTCTTAACCATTTCAAATGTGTGCTCATGCCTTCTTCCTCACGGATAATCCCTACATGATGAATCATTCTTTCCTTAAGGTCTTCAGACTGAAATGGAACGTGCAGAGGTTCTCCATATTTAATCTGACCGCACGCAGGTGAAAAATGGCAGGCCTGGTTATCCCCTTTTTGATTAAGAAATGCCCCAAGCCGGTCCCCATATACTAACCCTTCTAATAATGAGTTACTTGCCAGCCGGTTTGCTCCGTGAATGCCACTGCACGCAACCTCTCCAATTGCATATAGGCCGGGAATATTGGTTCTCCCGACAGAATCGGTCAAGACTCCTCCCATGATAAAGTGACATCCCGGGGAAACAGGGATCATCCCGTCTTCCATTTGCACACCATGCTTTATGCATAGACTAGTTATCGAAGGGAACTTTGTCTGAAAATCTTCAATTCTGCTAATATCCAAGTACACGTTCCTTCCATTCTGCCTCTCTTTAAAAATGCATTCAGCCACAATATGCCGGGGGGCGAGTTCCAAGAGAGGATCGACTCCGTCCATAATCCTTTCTCCCTTATCGTTCAAGAGATAGGCCCCTTGCCCTCTTACCGCTTCCGAAATAAGACCGCATGTTTTCCCGTTCATCCAGAGCAATGTTGGATGAAACTGAATAAATTCCATATCTGACAGCTTTGCCCCGGCAAGAAAGGCAAGGGCCATCCCATCTCCCGTAACCGCTGGATGATTCGATGTAGCCGGGTACAAACCGCCGATTCCTCCTGTCGCCAAAACAACATGGGGAGCATAATAGTAGCGGATAGCATCGCTCTTATCCTTTGTTTTTACTCCACAGCAACAGCCCGAATCGTCTTTTACAAGCTCGTAGACCATCTCGCCTGTAATGAATTCGACATTTTTTTCCGAAAGCGTTTCGAGTAAATGTTTTATGACATACTTTCCGGTCTGATCCCCACCGCAATGCACGATCCGATGTGCACTGTGGGCACCTTCCATACCAAGTGAAAGACTTCCATCTCTTTCACGGTCAAAGGGTGCTCCTTCATTCACCAGGGATTCTACGATTCTTTTTCCATCCAATATGAGCTCGGTCACACGATTTGCATCCCCGTGGTAGCGTCCTGCTTCCAATGTATCTTCAGAATGAGCATGAACCGTATCCTTAAATCCCAACGGAGCGGCAATCCCTCCTTGGGCAAGGTAAGAGTTACCGCTTTCGATTTCTTCCTTTGTGATAATCATCACATGAAATTGATCTTGAAGTTGTCGCGCCAATTGTAAAGCGGCAATGCCACTTCCAATGATGATAATATCGGTTTTTTTCATCAAAAATCCTCCTGATTATTTACAGGTGTCTTGACACATATATTTACACATCTTTAAACTAATGACAAGAGTTTTTTACTGGACTCATATATTCAGACTATTAATTCAAAAAGGCAGGTTACACGATGAACTATTTTGATTACGCCGCTACGACCCCTATTGACCGTGAAAGTTTACATGTTTATCAAACAGTAAGCGAGGAGTTCTGGGGAAATCCAAGCAGTCTTCACGATATTGGAGGAAAAGCTAAGCAGCTCCTAACTAAATGCAGGGTAAGATTAGCAGAAATGCTTGAAGTACCCGCTAAAGGACTTTACTTTACTTCTGGAGGAACGGAAGGAAACCATTTAGCACTCGTCACATTGGCACTTAGTAGACAGGGAAAAGGGAAACACATCATCATTGGTGGTGCGGAACATTCATCCCTCCATTCATCTGCCGACTTTCTTAAACAATGGGGCTTTACCGTGACAAAGATCCCTCTCACGTCTCAAGGAATGATTGACATCCACATATTAGAACAATCGATTTCAGAAGAAACGACCGTCGTCAGCATCGGACACGTTAATGGAGAAATCGGGACAATCCAGCCTTTGCACACCATTAAGAATCTATTGGTAAGTCATAATATTTTGCTTCACAGTGACATGATTCAAGCATTCGGAAAGATAGACATAAGGGAATTCACATCAATCGTAGACTGCTTCACCCTTTCATCTCACAAAATCTATGGTCCCAAGGGAGTCGGCGCACTGTACATCAATCCGGCCCTTGATGTTTCCCCTATGATCCCCGGACAGACCCACGAGGACGGATTTAGGGGGGGAACGGTGAATCTGCCAGGAATAGCAGGTTTTGTGTCAGCTGCAAGCATTTGTCATGACACCATTGAACCATCACATTATAAAAGATTAAGAACCCATTTCTTATCTCAATTGGAAGAGCGAATCCCCGACTCCTTCACAGTCTATGAAGGGCCGGAACATGCACAGCTTCCACACGTAGTAGGACTTGGAATTCACGGCCTTGAGGGTCAATGGCTCATGCTCGAATGCAACCGGCGGGGAATCGGCATATCCACAGGCAGTGCTTGTGGGGCAGGAAGTATGCCTAAAACGATGAACAGTATGGGGGTCAGTCAAAGGGGAGGGAAAGAATTCATCCGGATTTCGTTTGGCAGGGATACAAAAGTTGAACATATAGACTCATTGGTGCACGCATTATCCGCCATACATGCCGATCATGTAACTTCCTTAACTTGAAGATCGAGTTGTGGTATGATTTCCTATATCAATTGGGGACGGAGGAGATACCTTTGGCAGGGAAGAAAATTCTTGGGGATGAAAGAAGACAATGGATCCTCGATAAACTAATGACAAAACTTGCCCCTATTACTGGTGGCGAACTCGCTAAGCAGACCAATGTCAGTCGACAAGTGATTGTTAGTGACATTACACTGCTAAAAGCAAAAGGAGAACCGATTATTGCAACGAGTCAAGGCTATTTGTACATGCCTGCTTCTAATCAGGAAACCATGGTCGAACGGACGGTTGCATGCCAACATCAACCTGAACGTTCAGAAGAAGAGCTCTTCTTACTGGTCGATCACGGTGTCACTGTCAGGGATGTAAAGATCGAGCACGGTGTTTATGGTGATCTGACCGCTTCGATTATGGTCTCAAACCGCAAAGAAGTAGAACAATTCATGAAGAAGATTGAAGAAACAGGAGCTTCCTTCCTATCAGAGTTAACTGATGGCGTTCATTTGCATACCTTAATGGCCCATACGGAACAAGCTCTGGAAACAGCCGAAAAAGCCCTTCAAGATGCAGGATTTCTAATCCAAACGAATAATTAATCCATTGAGACCCGAGCATTCCTAAGACGAAAAAGTCAGATTCCACGTTGGAATCTGACTTTTTCCTGTTCACTTGTCCAATAAGTAAGAACAATACGTACCTATCATTTTCACCTTACACCCTAGAGCTTCCATTTCACTGATTGCTCCCGGCAGAAGAACATCATCCATTCCATGAGCCACATCAATTAGAAAGAAATAGTCCCCCAGCCCTGTTTTTAACGGTCTCGATTCAATTTTACTCAAGTTCAATTGTCTCCAGGCAAAGGTGGATAATACCTGATGGAGCGCTCCCGAACGATCTTTCGGAAGAGTAACCATCAAAGTCGTCTTCTCCATACTTTTCTCACTTGAAAGGGACAGGGATTCTGCCTTCTTATGTAGCACGATGAACTTTGTATGATTATAGGCAAAGTCATGGATGTTTTCATGAAGAATCTTCAACCCGTATTTTTCTGCTGCCAGCTCGTTCCCAATCGCGCCTAGAAACGTATCAGGATTCTCACTCACGAATTTAGCGGCAGCTGCCGTGCTCGTCGTTTGTTCCAAAGGTATGCCTTTAAATTTCTTATGTAAAAACTTATGACACTGTGCGAGTGCATGGGAATGGGAAAGAATCTTCTGGACCTGATCCACACCTTTGCTCGCTTCAGGATGGACCATGAGATGCTGCTGAATGGCAGACGTTAATTCCGCCACGATGGCCAGGTCCGCTTCATGGAACAAATAGTCGACCGTGATGTGTACGGAACCTTCCAAGGCATTTTCTAAAGGCACAACGGCATAATCCACTTCATTCTCAATCACCGCTTCGATGCAATCAGGAATCGTGACATATGATACGGTTTCTTCTTCAGGGAATACCTTCTTGACAGCTAAATCTGTAAAGGAAGCCTGGGGTCCTAAATATGCTATTTTCACTCTACTCTTCCTTTCACTCTCACCAAATTTATTGAACATTCTAACATGTATGGGGTTAAAGCGGAAGAGTTTTACGATAAAAAAAAAGCGTCAGGCTCCAGAGCCTAACACTTCTACTTTTTCTACAAATTCAAAACGTCTTAGCTTTGAGAGTAGATCTTCCAATCCGATTGTAAGGTCGGTCACATTCAATGATAGTGTGACATTTGCCCTTCCCTGTAATGGAATCGTTTGATGGATCGTTAATATATTACAGCCATGCTTGGCGGTTTCAGCTAGTAAATGAGATAACGTACCAGACCTGTCTTCTAAATGAAAGAAAAGCGTGATGATCCGTTCTTTCACCACGGTATGAAAAGGAAAAACAGTATCCCGGTATTTGTAAAAGGCGCTTCGGCTTAAATCGACCCGATGCACCGCTTCCCATACCGAGTCCGCCTTGCCTCTTTCAATCAATTCTTTTGCATCCAAGGTTTTTTTCATCGCTTCTGGCAGCACATCTTCACGTACTAAAAAAAACTTGCCTTCTTGAAATTTTTTCCCCAATGACTATTCCTCCAATTGTCTAGCTACAGAGGTTTGAGGCAGTCTGCGCCCCAATGAAAACCGCTTTTGCTTTCTTATTGTAAAGCAGAGCCGCCCAATCAAAGAACGACTCAGCTTTTCTCTCTGAAATAGATGAAGAATGAAACTTAATCTACAAATTCGAATTCATATTTTATTAAGCGGATCGTATCACCATTTTTGGCACCACGTTCACGAAGCGCATCATCTACACCATACGAACGAAGCTGTCTGGCGAAACGTCTTGCCGAATCTTCACGTGAGAAGTCCGTCATCTTGAATAGTCTCTCGATTTTCGCACCGCCCACGACGAATGTTCCATCTGGATCACGTGTGATTTCGAATTCTTTTTCCTCTTCTTCATGCTTATAAAGCACACGGTGAATGCCGGTTTCTTCTTCTTCATGAATAGGGAACTCAGACGTTGTTTCCACTTTATCTGCAACAGCATATAGAAGTTCACTTAACCCCTGCTGAGTGACCGCTGAGATCGGGAAGATAGGATAATCTTCCTGAATTTTTTCCTTGAAGATCTTCAGGTTCTCTTCTGCATCAGGCATGTCCATTTTATTGGCAACGATGATTTGAGGTCTTTCTGTTAAACGAAGATTGTATTGCTTAAGCTCTTCATTAATTGTCAGATAGTCCTCGTACGGGTCTCTGCCTTCAATTCCACTCATATCGATCACATGAACAATGACGCGTGTACGTTCAATGTGACGAAGGAATTGATGACCGAGTCCAACGCCTTCATGTGCTCCCTGGATTAATCCAGGTAAGTCAGCCATAACAAAACTTCTACCATCTCCCGTTTCCACCATTCCTAAATTAGGAACGATCGTGGTGAAATGGTATGCAGCAATCTTTGGCTTCGCTGCTGAAACAACTGAAAGCAATGTGGATTTCCCAACGCTCGGGAATCCTACCAGGCCAACATCAGCCAGAAGCTTTAATTCCATCACGATATAGCGTTCTTGTCCCGGCTCCCCTTTTTCAGAAAGCTCAGGTGCAGGATTAGCAGGCGTAGCGAAACGGGAGTTCCCTCTACCACCACGTCCACCTTTCGTAATGACGGCACGCTGACCGTGCTGAGTCAAGTCTGCAATCGTTTCACCCGTATCATCATCCTTCACGACGGTTCCAGGTGGAACTTTCACTACCATATCCTCCGCATTACGTCCGTGCTGATTCTTACTCATCCCGTGCTCTCCACGAGTTGCTTTAAAATGACGTTGATAGCGGAAATCCATTAAGGTTCTTAGCCCTTCTTCCACTTCGAAAATCACGTCTGCTCCGTGTCCGCCATCTCCTCCGGCAGGACCACCTTTAGGTACATATTTCTCACGACGGAAGGCAACCATACCGTTACCGCCGTCTCCGCCTTTTGTATAAACCTTGACCTGATCTATAAACATACTTTCACTCCTAACTTATCCGTGCACTCCTTGAATGTCCGCATAACGCAATCATTCAACGACCACTTGGATGACAAGAACCTCTTCTTGAAGCTGTTCTATTTCTATATTTTCTCCGTTTGATTGTTGATTCTTTATCCAGCCTTCTACCTTGCTTGTACTCTTTAGTATACCTGTGAAATCAAATATAAAACGGGAATGTTCTTTTGTAATGTTCAGTAAGATGGATAATTGATTTTCTGCATTGTTCATTACATTTGATTCAAGGAATTCCAGAAACTCCTTGCACCAGTTATAAAGTCTTCGATCCTCAAGTCCGTGTGATGACTCTGATTGAAGAACTTCAAAATCAAGCTTAATCAAATGTCTTGACCAATTATATGTTAATATCCATTCTGCCAATAATGGAAGCTTTAAATTCGATAGCTTTGATTCATTTTGTGCAACGAGTACCATTTCCTCAATCACTTGCTTCGCACGATCCACACGATCAAGATCCAAGTTGCCTTTAATTAATTGCAAATCATTCATCCAGTCGTGACGAGCATGCCTTAACGCCTCGACTACACCCCAATTTTCGCTCATAATCTAACTCCTATACTTAAGTGCTTACCTGTAAGTATATCAAAGATGGGACTGGTCCGTATATTGTTTCTGTAAAATTGGTCGGTGTGAATGAATAAGGGACGAGATGATGGATGTTGGGGAGTGGATCCACCTGAAAGTTAAGGGTCGATAATATAATGGGCGAAGTCGATAATATAATTGAAAAGTCGATAATAAACCGGAAAACTCGATAATATATGCCCTAGGGTCGATAATAAATCAGGCATTGTCGATAATATCCACATCAAACCCGTTCGTACTTGTTCAAACCCTGCCCTAAACTCCTAAAATTCACCCTTACTCTGCTCTACATTCATAAACATAGCCCAAAAACACGTACCAAGTTCATAAAAACCCAATATCTCTAATAAAAATAAAACTCTAACCGAAAGTCGGTTAGAGTTTTCGTTAAAGATATGCGATTAAGCTTCATTCGCAACTGGGTATACGCTCACTTTTTTCTTGTCACGACCCATGCGTTCGAAACGAACAACACCGTCGGTCTTAGCGAAAAGTGTATCGTCGCCACCACGGCCGACGTTTAGGCCTGGATAAATTTTCGTACCGCGTTGACGGTAAAGAATTGATCCACCAGTAACCATTTGACCGTCTGCACGTTTAGCACCAAGACGCTTTGAGATAGAGTCACGACCATTTTTAGTCGAACCTACTCCTTTTTTAGAAGCAAAAAACTGAAGGTCTAATCTTAACATCTGTTCCACCTCCTACTTTTTGAAGGTTATTTTAATAAAATCACTATAGTCTTTTTCAATCGTTTGGAGGCTGATAAGCATGCTATTAAGTAGCAGCTGAATCTTGCCCTCTGTTTCTTCCGGTAGATCATCAGGGATGACGCAGCGAAGATATCCACCATCAGAGGATTGCTCGATGGAAGGCTCTACACCGGTTAACGCCATAATGGCATTAATACTGCCAAATGAAACAGCAGAAGCACCTGCACAAACAATGTCTTGCCCATTTTCGGCAAAATCAGCATGTCCATCCATAGAGAAAGAACGAATTCTTTTCCCCGGTGAACGCTCTACGTAAACGTTAATCATGTCATCACGCCTTACGCGTTGATTTTGTCAATGACAACTTTAGTGTAAGGTTGACGGTGACCTTGCTTACGACGGTAGTTCTTTTTCGCTTTGTATTTGAATACTACAAGCTTTTTCGCGCGGCCTTGTTTTTCAACTTTCGCTGTTACAGTAGCCCCATCCACTAATGGACTTCCTACTTTCACATCGTCGCCACCAACGAATAGAACTTTGTCAAATGTTACCGTTTCGTCTTGCTCTGCGTTTAGCTTTTCGATGTAGATAGCTTGACCAGCTTCTACACGGATTTGCTTACCACCTGTTTCAATAATTGCGTACATAATCGCACCTCCTTATAAACTCAGACTCGCCAATGACAGGTGTTGGAATACTCCAAGCTTTTCTACCTGTAATGAGCGGTTGTAGCACGGGTGCTACAATCAATAACATTAGAATCCTATCATATAAATTGATGTACTGTCAATAACATTCAAGAAATTCATATGATCTTTGCTATATGATAAGAAGGATGATCGTGGGTGATCTCCCTTATATCGATCTTCTTATTTAATACTTTTTCAAGTCTCTTTAGATGAATGGACTGATTCCCTGCAAACACATCCACGACGTCCCTGGTTGCCTCTACTTCAATTCGGGTACCTTCCATCCCCTCCATTTCCCATAGATCCCTCTCAAGCTTAAATGCCATCGTTTCAGGAGTCAGTTCTCTTCCCGTACCTTGACATACTGAGCATGGGCGTGTCAAATACGTCGGAAGAGGCTGACGGGTTCTTTTTCGGGTTAGTTCAAGAATGCCAAGAGGAGTGAAACCGACTATCGTCGTGCGCTGGGAATCTGATACCAATGCACCGGACAGTGCTTCCATGACCTCTTTTTTGTGGGTTTCATTCTTCATATCGATAAAATCGATCAAGATCATACCACTCAGATTGCGTAGAGTCAGTTGTTTCGCCATTTCTTTTGCTGCAAGCTTATTCGTTTCCAGGATGGTTTGTTCAAGATCATCTTTTCCTGTGAATTTACCGGAATTCACGTCCACAACGGTCATGGCTTCAGTGGATTCAATAATGAGAAATGCACCATTATCAAGCCAAACGATTTTTTTCAGCATGTTCTCCCAAACGCCGGAAACGTGAAAATGCCGAAAAATATTCTCTTGTCCTTGATAGAGTTCGAATGTCCATTTTTCTTTGATCCCTTCACCACTCATTGCCTCCATATGAAGAAGGCTTTCATAGTCATCAAAGACCATTTTTCCTCCTTCTCCTTTTTTCAATTGTTCGTGGAGATCTTCGTTAAAGGTATCCTGTTGCGATAACAAGGAGGGACATTTAGCTCTCAAGGACACCCGCTGCAGATTTTCAAATCTGAAACGCAAGGAGACTAACTCATCGTGTAGTACCCCTTCCCTAACTCCTGATGCATTGGTACGCATCACAATGCCTTCTTCGGGCTGCTTCCACTCATTTCCGAGGCGGCGCAGTACCTTTCTATTTTCATCATCTACTTTTTTAGAGACGGCCACATAGAATCCTCGCGGCATATACACAAGGTGTTCACCTTTCAGCTCAATTACCGCTGTCAGTCTGGCCCCCTTCGTTCCCATTTCATCCTTCATAACCTGAACGATGATCTTTTGTCCTTCGTGCACACATTTCCCAATTGGGATAGGGTTGCTTCCTGCATGGTATGCCTCCACGTTTTCAGGAAAGTCCTTTTCATGGAGGTAACCATTCTTGCCCTGACCAAAATCCACAAATGCCGCACCGAGCCCCTTTTGCACCTTGATGACTCTTCCTAGATAGATATTCCCTGTTAAACTTCCCTCTCCAGGCTGATATGTAAATAAACCAACAATTTCATTATTTGAACGGTGTACCCACCGCTTTTCTCTGCCTTTACTATGTACAATGATTTCTTCCACAGCGAACCCTCATTTCTAAATGGGTTGACGGGGTGTAAACATCCACATCACAAAACAACGCCATTCTTAATAAAACTGAAAAAAGGGTTGGAATCAACCCTTTTCACCAGTATGCCCTTACTTTATACAGTTCGTATCCATTCGTCAATAAAGGTAGAGAAGATCCTTTGTTTTGGCTGACGTCATCTTTTCAGCAAAAAATGCATGGAGAAGTTCATTTTCATCAAGCTTCCCCACTTCAATCCCTTTATCGAATACAACGAGGGGGTGCTTCACCCCACGCTGAAACCTCTCCACTACGGTAATGATGGAATCTTCGCTTTCAACGGGGATCGGTCTTAGTTCAACAAATTGGTGGCTCTTTCCGTAATACCTCTCCATTAGAAACTTCATAAACGCATATCGCCTCTGTTTCCAGTCCACCCACAGAGAGAAGTACAGGAACGATAGAACGATCCACAGGTTTAAGTGGAGTGGGGCGGTCGCGAGAACAATCAGATGAAACAGCAATAATAATCCAAATGAAAAGAGGAGCGTGTATTCATACGCTCTCAAGTAATTGAACTTTGTTGCAAGCAGTAAGGAAACCATCTTTCCTCCATCAAGCGGCCAGATGGGAAGAAGGTTAAACAATAACACCATCATATTCAATTGAAGAAAAAGTGAAAATGTATCCGCACTCACCATTCCCATCCTCATGAGCCCCCAACCTAAGGCAATGAGCCATACATGCTGCAAAGGTCCCGCAGCTACGACCCAAAACTCCTCACGCAATGAACGATTCCCATGCTCATCCATCTCCGCAACGCCGCCAAAGGGCAATAAAGCGATTTTCTTTACTCTCCAAGAGAAAGATTGTGCCATTAATCCATGCCCTAACTCATGAATGGTAATGATGACCAGGAGCAGGATCAGTTCAAAAAAGTGAGCGGTCATAATGGCAATCGCAATGACGAGCCAAAGGAGAGGATGAACGTAAAATTTTTTCAAAAGTGAAATGATATTAGTCAAATGACATCACCTGTATCGGGTCGATAAATGTATCACCCATTTTGATAGCGAAATAGAATTCTCCTGATCCGTCGTTTAGACTACTCGTGGAGACCTTCCCCACCAGAGACCCCTTCTCGATCGATTCATATTGTTTCACATCGATCGCTTCCAAGTTTCCATACCAGGATTCCGATTGATCAGCATGTTGAATGACCACCGTATTTCCAAGCTCATCCTTCTTCCCTGCAAAAATGATCAAGCCTCCCTTCATGGCGGTTACATCTTCCCCCAAGCCAGTTTCAAGCATGATGCCCTGTCCATTGGTCTTGAAATTTTCGACAACCTTACCGGATGCCGGCCTTGCGTATTCAGCACTTTGCGTGGAGGTGGGCTCTTTTCCTGTATCACTAGTAGGTAATAGGGCCAATGGTTTTCCAAACTGATCTTCATACCAGGTGGAAATGGCTGCAAATTGAAATTCTGTATCCATGGTTTTCATCACGACAGATTTTGCGTCATTGAAAACGGGTGAAGGACTTTTGAACATGATGGCAGTCACTAGAACCATAATTCCGGCCCCAAGAATTTTCAGCATGAAGGTTTCTTTCTTAAACAGGGGATGCATCCCTTCAGGCGGTGGCCCTCCTTCAAAGCTTGTCTGGCGTTCCATCCCATAGCGCTCCTCATCCGTCGGCAGAAAATAAGGAGGATTCTGACCTGTTCCTGAAGTCATCTTCTTTCGTTTTGCTATTCGCTTGCGTATTTCATCCGCTCGGTTCCCCATGTACACCATTCCTTTTTATAAGGTATATTTCATCGATTCTCTTCTGGATGCCTCAACCCACTCCAGCGTGATTGAATATAGTAGTCCTTCTCATGATGACGAAATAAGGGCATAGATCCATATCTACCTGATTTGCTACAATGTATGACTTGTCCAGAGAGAATATTCATGAGGAAATAAAAAAAGCCCTGACAGAAACGTTCTGTCAGGGCTCTGATATTGCTTACGCTTTCACACCAAATAATTTTTTGATTTTCGTAAACATACCGGATCTTTCTTCTTCTAACGATTGCAAAGGAACCGATTCCCCTAAAATGCGTCTCGCGATATTCCGGTAGGAAATGGATGCTTTACTCGTCGAATCAAGGGCAATCGGTTCACCCTTATTGGAAGATCTAATCACATTCTCATCATCTGCGACTATCCCAAGAAGATCTATGGATAAATGGGATGTGATTTCATCCACATCCAGCATTTCACCATTCTTCATCATGTGATTTCTGATACGGTTAATCACGAGTTTCGGAGGTTCGATGTTCTCTTGCTCCAGTAACCCGATAATCCGGTCCGCATCACGAACGGCAGAGATCTCAGGAGTGGTAACGACAATCGCCCGATCCGCCCCTGCTACAGCGTTCTTATACCCTTGCTCGATTCCTGCCGGGCAATCGATAATGATATAATCATAGTCTTGCTTTAAGTCTAGTACTAGCTTTTTCATTTGTTCAGGATTTACAGCAGATTTATCACTTGTTTGTGCAGCTGGCAATAAAAAGAGTTTGTCTTCGAAACGCTTGTCTTTCACGAGGGCTTGATGTACTTTACAACGGCCTTCTACAACGTCCACTAAGTCATAAATGATCCTGTTTTCCAGTCCCATCACCACGTCCAGGTTTCTGAGGCCGATATCCGTATCAATTAAACAAACCTTTTTGCCTTGTAGAGCTAATGCTGTACCAACATTGGCAGAAGTAGTCGTCTTTCCTACTCCACCTTTACCTGAAGTAACAACTATGGCTTCACCCACATTAGCTTCCTCCTTTAAAACTAGTAATATTTGGTCTGAGATGCTTCAAAACCTGTAATCGGTCCACAACGATTTGACCACTATCATCCACATATGCGCACTCCATATCCCGATCATCCTCTTCCTCCACCCGATCGGGAGCCCTGTTCAGGGAGTCCGCAATCCGGAGCTGTGATGGAACCATTTTCGATGCCACAATGACCGCTTCCTGGTTTCCATTGCAACCGGCATGGGCGATTCCCTTTAATGAACCTAATATGTATATATTGCCGCCAGCAAGGACTTTGCCTCCCGGGTTGACATCACCTACAATAAGGATATCTCCAGTAATCTCAACGACCTGTCCCGAACGGATCACCCCGGTCATGGTTTCGATATTTCGTTCATCTATAAGTTTCTCTGCATCATTCTTCGTAATGACGTTACTCCACACTTCATTTACTACCAAATTGCGTTTTTGCCTTACAATATCTTTCAACTCTTCTATTTGATCGTCCGCTAAATACCGATTTCCTGTTTGAATATTGACCGTGAGCAGAGGCTCTCCTTCGGTTTCACGGTAGTGAGCAGACAGCTTATCGTCCAATTCATTCTTTAACTCATGAAACGAGCATTGATCGTTGAGATGAAGAGTCAGTCCTTCTTTTGTTCCTTTTATCATCACATTCGGCTTCTTATTATTCATGTCGTAAATTCTCACCTCAGTCGTCTATTAAATTCGACATAAGCAGTGTCATTTCCTCTTTTTATGAAAAAATTACTAATAGAATTTAATCATCCAACCACTCTTTCCGTTTTTTCTGAAGGTAGTTTCTAAATGGAAATGCGATAATGAGATAAAACACGGCATTCAGGACCAATGTCGGCCATAAACGCCAATCCACAAACTGCATAAACGTCAAATCAGTCCGTTTGATAATCAAGTTGATTTGATAGACCAAAAACTCTAGAACTGATACATTCACAATGGAAATGATCCCCAAGACAAAGAGGTTATTATGTAACATTTTCATCAGTTGGTGAGATAAAAAGATGACAAACGGAAACAACACTAAGTATATCCCATTGATTTCAGTGTAATAAATATCAAAGAGGAATCCAAAGATGAACCCATAGATCAGTGCGGTTCGATACTGAAAATACGCACAAATATAGAAAAGCACAATAATCAGGAAATGAGGAACAATCATTTTTTGATCAAACCACTTTTCACTCGGGAAAAGATGAACAAACAGACTCTCACTATAGAAGAATAGGAGGGTCATGAAAGGGAGGAGGAGCCTGCTGATCATTGCTCTTCCCCCTCACCATCTGATTCTTTTTCAGTCACGCCCTGAATCTCACGATCGATGACCATGACATGTTCTAAATGATAGAAATCGGCAGACGGCTTGACATATGCTGTCTGGGTAAGACCATATTGATCCGGTTTGACTTCCTTCACTTCACCAATGACAAGCCCCTTAGGGAATACGCCCCCGAGTCCAGAGGTCATTACTTTAGAGCCTTTATCAACCTTCATATCATTTGAAATCCGCTTCACTAGAATTTCTTCTTTCTTGCTGTCATATCCTTCAATCCATCCGTTAATGTCCTGCTCTTTGCTTTGGACCACAGTGGAAATCCGATTTTTTGTATTGTTTGTCGAAATTAATTCAACAGTAGAAGAAAATTCATTGACGCTTTTTATCTTTCCAATCAATCCTGTAGAAGAAATGACAGCCATATCCGAATGAATCCCATTTACTTCCCCTTTGTCAATCGTAATGAGCTCTTGCCATTGATCAGGGTTTCTTGCAATGACCGTTGCCTGGATCGTATTATAGGAGCGGAGATTATCCTTTTTATCCAGTACTGCCCTTAATTCATCATTATCTTGTTTAAGATCTTTCACCTTTGTTTCAAGCTTTACTAATTCATCTAAACGTGTTTTCAGCTTCTCGTTTTCTGTATATGTATGTTGAAGATCTTGAATATTATCAGCGACTCCCGCTACATAATTAACAGGTTTTGAAACCAACGACTGTCCGAATCCTACCATATCTTTCACAAACTGCTCTGGCCAGCTGATGCTATCCCGCTCCCGCAAGGAAAATCCAATCAATCCAACAAGGACGATGACACTGACGAGCAGAATGATCAAACGTTTATTCAGGAAGAATTGTGGCATGATGTACACCTCAACCTTTTCTCATTCTAGTAAATACTATATCAAAAATCGCACATTTTTGATATCATTCGTCAAACTATTCATGGTTCTTCGAAAAAAGATGGGGCCGGCCTTAAGGCAGCGTTTGCTTCCTCAAGGAGACGTCCCCTATTTATCTTCTCTATTATTATTTCCCTCGATTTTTAAAGAGGTGAATGTGGTCAAGGGCTTTCCCTGTACCGATTGCCACGCAATCCAACGGCTCCTCTGCAATGAGAACCGGCATTTTCGTTTCATCGCTGATCACTTTGTCAAGGTTGCGAAGAAGCGCTCCGCCCCCTGTCAGGACAATCCCACGGTCCATGATATCTGCCGCGAGTTCAGGCGGTGTCTTTTCTAACGTGCTCTTAACGGCATCGACAATCGTGTATACGGTGTCTCGAAGAGCAGAAGCAATTTCAGCTGCCGTTACTTCAATCGTTTTAGGTAAACCGGTCAAAAGGTCACGCCCTCGTATCTCCATGGCCTCAATTCCTTCTGAATCCCCTGCAGAACCAACCTCCATCTTGATCGTCTCAGAAGTACGGTCACCGATCATCAAGTTGTACGTTTTGCGGATATAGTTGATGATCGCGTCATCCATCTCATCACCGGCTACTCGGATTGACTGGCTGGTCACGATTCCACCTAATGAGATGATCGCTACTTCCGTCGTTCCACCACCAATATCAACGACCATGCTTCCTGTCGGTTCCCATACTGGAAGGTTTGCACCGATCGCCGCTGCAAAAGGCTCCTCGATTGTATAAGCGTCACGCGCCCCTGCTTGTCTTGTAGCGTCAATGACCGCTCTTTCTTCTACTCCGGTTATGCCTGATGGTACACAAACCATGACGTAAGGCTTTCTTGAAAAAGCTCCTTTATTGCGTGTCGCCTGTTTTATGTAGTACTTCATCATCGTCGCTGTTGTTTCATAGTCTGCAATGACTCCATCTTTCATCGGGCGCAGTGCCACAACATTTCCCGGTGTTCTTCCGATCATATTTTTCGCATCATTTCCGACTGCGACGATCTGCTTGTTATCTGTTTGAAGTGCAACTACAGAAGGTTCACGAACGACAATTCCTTTGCCCTTCACGTACACCAATGTGTTAGCTGTTCCTAAATCAATCCCTAAATCTTTCGTTCCAAACATGGATGGTATCTCCCTTTCTGATACAAATTGGCTGGTTTTTAAAATGTTTTATGTGTTTTCATAGGAGAGTTGTCCAAGCACTCTCTATCCTCGTAATTTTCGTCACAATAATTGTTCGTTCATGCATAACGAAAAGACTCATTCCTTTGAAGAATGACTCTCTCTTATCAGGTACGCTGCGTTATATAGAATCACCATATTGTTTGTAAAAATCATAAGCTTTATTATATCGTAACCAGGAAAAAAATCATAGTGTCATAAATACCCTTTTTCCTTTAAACTGATAAACTTCTTCTCCCCTATTATAAGATGATCGAGTACATCAATACCAATGATTCGACCACATTCTACTAATCTTTTTGTCACTTCTATATCTTCCCTGCTTGGGGTTGGATCCCCCGATGGATGGTTATGGATACAAATGATGGATGCGGCAGAGCGGCGGAAGGCTTCTTTAAAGACCTCCCGCGGGTGAACGATAGAGGCGTTCAGGCTTCCGATAAAGATGGTTTGTTTGTGGAGAACTTGATTCTTAGTGTTGAGGTATAGACAGACAAAATGCTCTTGAGCTAAAAATCTCATATCATTCATGACATAATTGGCTCCATCTTCGGGAGAGCGGATGCTATATCTGTCATCAAAGGCCAAATTGCTGATTCGACGTCCTAACTCTACGCTAGCCATGATTTGAACCGCCTTGGCAAGACCAATCCCTTTCGTTTTCGTAATTTCTTCCAGGGACGCATCCTTTAATAGATTCAAGCCATCAAAATGAGTCAAAAGCCTGTTTGAAAGTTGAAGAACGGACTCGGATTTCGTGCCGGTCCGTAGTAGAATGGCGAGCAGCTCCTGATTGGATAAGCTTGACGCCCCACTTTGAACCAGCCTTTCCCTCGGTCTTTCGTCCTGGGGAAAATCACGGATCATTAGTCTGTTCTCTTCATGCCGGGGTATTGTTTTAACCATTTTTTCCTCCTTTTCTTACGTGTTGGAGTCATTCTGGTCGAAGATAGCCCATTTTAATTAAGGTCCGATTCACTCGGGAGATCGGTAATCCGACAACGGAGAAATAATCGCCTTTTATTTCTTTGACAAATTTCGCTCCAATTCCTTGAATGCCATATGAACCAGCCTTATCAAAGGGTTCTTCAGATGCAATATAGTCATCGATCTCTTCTGGTGTCAACTCCCAAAACGTAACGTCCGTTTTTTCATAAAAGAGTTCTTCTACTTCGCCGTGCAGGATCGCAACACCTGTATAGACTGCATGGTTGGATCCGGAAAGCATCATGAGCATTTCTTTCGCTTCTTCTTTGGATTCCGGTTTCCCAAGGATCTTTCCGTCCTTGGTTACAACGGTGTCTGAACCGATGACATAGTCAGTAGGATGTTGTAACGCTATTTCCTTTGCTTTCTTGCGGGCAAGATACATCACCACTTCATGAGGCATTAAATCAGATGAGAAGGTTTCATCAACAGTAGAGCTGATGACGGAAAAAGAGAGTTGAATTTGATGGAGAAGTTCTTTTCGACGAGGAGATTGTGAAGCAAGTATGAGGCTGGACACACCAAACCATTCCTTTCAGAGTGAAAATGGGAGATACAAGAATATACTACCAAATTACACCTCTGTAAACAAGAGAAAACAGAGCCGCATCCCTTTCGCTCAGAGAATCATTTAAAAAACTCTGACACGTTTTGGGGCAGCCCTATTTGATCATTGCATTATTTCCTAGAAAATAGTCTAATTCAGTCGAATTTATAATCCGCTATAGAGGTGAAGATAGGATAATAGCTCTCCTTGAATCTTTTGTGCATCCTCAGGGGTTTTCATCGAGGACGCCAGATTCCCTGCATTGATTAAGGATTTTCCCATGGACGCAATCGACTCTTGCCCTACTTTGATGCTTTCAAGTTCCTTCACTCCCGATTGAACGGCCTTGATAGTTGAGCCATCAGGAGTCTCCCCAATCACACCGGAACTGCTTACCTGTGCAATGATATTGTACAGAGCATTGCCTTTTTCTAAGAAGGTTTTTTCCTCTTTTGATGCGTTAACACCTTTTGACCCAAGGACAAAATCTTTCGCGTACACATCCACCCCTTGTTCCTTCAGTTTTCCTCCGAGGGATTTGGCCGTTTCTAAATCTCCTGAAACACCGAGCAATAAAAAGAATTGTCCATCCTTCTCCACGCTTGCACTAGCCAAGCCTTTCCCCGCCAGATCATCCTTCATGGCATTCAATGATTCCTCGGTGGAAAACACACCGCCTTGCAGAATGGATGTAGTGAAGTCCGGCAATTCGACAGCTGACACCGCCTGCTTGCCCTCTTTACTTGCCTCTTCGGCACTGTCTTGCAACGTGGACGCAGGTGCAGCCGGACCATCCGTTGTCGTAATGACCTTGAGCGTGCCGAAACCGAGGACAGCACCCACCACAATCGCACCAATCAATGACATTAATAGATTGACAGAATCTTGAAAAGGATTCTTGAAAGACTTCCGCTTTTTCTTATTACTACCATTCACATAATTGATTTTCTTATATTCCTTTGGAGGTTCGGCTTCCTCATCGGGAAGGATCCAATCAAACCCATCATCCTTCGCCTCTTCACCAGCAGCTGCCTCTGATTCTCCCAGTTTCCAATCATACACAAGAAGGTCCTCTTCGAACTGTGTTTTTTCCCCATTAATTTTAATCGAAATTTTTTTGTCGTTTTTCCCTTCCTTATCCATCATCGCCACCCTCCTTCATCTATTTTTTTCCATGCTATCACATCCAATAAAAAAAAGAACAAGACTTTTGTCGTCTTGTCCTAATAGGTTTTCGTCAAATTTTTCAGTTTTTCTGCAAAGAGTCAATAGAAAGGTCGGAAAAGGGGATTTCTTTTTTCTCTCCTTTTTCATTTGTACATAAATTGTATTCTTCACCCATTAAACAAATGGAGATCATATTCTCTCCATTAGCCAGAATATACGAAGTTTCATCAGGTGCCATGATGGTCTTAGAATGAGGATCCAAAATCGGTTCGATCAATTGAGCATCTACCAATTCTTTATATGTAATCTTATTGATTACCTTCTCTTGAAGCATGGCATCTTTTGCAAAGTATTGGGCTGAACTTTTCATCGTAAGGGCGTTCGCCACAAACGCCTGTTTCTTGGATTTTTCAATAATGTTGTTTATGGCTAAAACGGCAATCACAGCTATGATCCCCATTATGACAATAACTGCAAGCAATTCTACTAGAGTATATCCTTTTTCGTTTTCAGTCATCATTTATCAAACCTTTAATTGATCTTTACATTATCTGATTTTTGTTCAGGAAACTGCTGAAAAGGATTCTTTTTATTCGATGGCAGAGGTGTATCAAGCTTCGGCAGTTCCGTTTCCAAAGCTTCTAAACCGGGTAAATAAAATGCCGAAACGACTAGATTCAGATTAATATTTTCGACTTCTTCTTTGTATTGCTGGATTTCTGCCGGACCGCTGAAGGAAATTTGTTCGACCTCTACGATGCGGTGAAGTTCTTCTAATTCATTGATGAATTTTTCTATTTCAAAATAGCTCTTTGCTTCTATGGAAAGCGTGGCTGTCAGTTTTTGAATCCCTTGAGGGAGCACATCAACTGGTGTGGGATTCTCCTCAGTGGTTTCGCTACCCTCAACTTCGCCCTCTACAGGAGGAGTGACCTCATTGGTTAAAGGGAGGGTGACTGCTCCTTCAGCAAATCCAATGGACGTGATAAAGCTGTCTGAGACAATTTCCGCTTTTTCCAGATCAATAAGCAACTGCTGTGTCAGTGGTTTGACTGGTACTTTTTGTTGGAGAGAACTGGAATTTTCAAAAGAATCCTGTTTAATGGAAGCGATTTTGGAATCCAGGGCTCCAATCAGCTTTTTCTCCGTGTTGATTTCATTTTGTACATTCTCTTTTTGATTTTTCACCGGCAAATAGAAAAACCAGACTGCACCAAAAATCAGAGCGAAAACGACAATGAGAGAAGTTACAATCAATCCCCATTCTTTCTTTGAGAAACGTATGCTCATTCCGAATCGCCCCCTTGCTCTTCGGAATCTTTTTCACTATTCTTTATCGCTTCTTTATCCAAGGTGAGTTCATACTGAGCCGTGTACCTTGGTAAGATGATTTCCGTATTGATCACGTTTTGACTGTCGCTATCAGAAATGGATTCAGTTTCAAGTGTTAATAAATTTGCTTCCTGTATGTACTCTGATTCCTTCAAATGAGTTAAATAATAGGCCGCTTCCCTGCTTGTATCAAATTGAATGGCTACTCCGACACTCCCATTCTCCCCGTATGTGAATTCCTTCATGAATCCCCGCTCCGGAAGTAATTCGACGAGATGATCCAGGACAGGTACCGTATCGATCGGATAACTTTCTGCCCAGCTGACGGCACTCTCTAATTGTACCCAGGCATCGGATGATTCGAAATTTGAAATACTTTGTTCCTTTTCTGCCCGGAGCTGCTTGTATCCCTGAAGCTCATTCGTAAGGGCATCAACATCTTTCCCGACATTTGAAGCAAGGAATAGTAAAAGAATAATAGAAAGCACGCCAATTGATAAAATCCCGAGCATCACATACAACCATTGTCGATTTCTTTTTTCATTTTGAGGTAATAAATTGATCTCGACGAGCACTATATCACCTCTTTTAATCCTAAACCAATTGAAAGCAGGAACTGGCTGGATAGTTGTTCATTCGTGTGAGCATCATGTGCTACAGACGGGACCTGGATGACATCGATCTCAAACCGGTCTGAAAGGAGGCTGTGGATGTGCCCTACCATGAGATGGTCCCCTGCCATAAAGATTTTGTTTATGGCAGACTCATCGTTTGTCAGTGTATAACGATAGAAGCTGATCACTTTATCTATTTCTTTCAAGGTCTCGTCAAATCGACGGGAGTGAAAATCGTTTCGATTCGTCGCCTGATCATCCATTACTTCCCCGTCATCGGCTATGCCGATTGGCCTGAAAAATACCGGCTGGTGATCATGGAAGATGGAAACCGTCACATTATTCTGGTTAAAGTAGAGGAGCATTTCATGATGTGAACGATGGGTAAAATCCAATGAGTGAATATAGCGGTAGAATGCAAGTGGGCTAATATCCGCCACGACAGGTTTCAGGTGAGAGTCTGTTAAGATCTGCTGATAGTCAAGAACGATATCTTCAGGAGCAGCAACCAGGACAATCTCTTTTTTTCCATCCTTGTTTCCAACGACCACCACATCAAAGATCGGGTTTTCAAAAGGCAGGTGGATGCTTGTTCCGATTTCCAGGAATAAATGACTCTTCACCTCATCATCTTCAATATCAGAGGATATCGTCATTTTCCTTACAATCATCTGAGTATTCGGCACGATGAATTGGACTTCCCTTTTCTTTATTCCCCAATTAAGGACGCACTCTTCCAATACAATCTGAAGTGCTTCTTTTTCAATGATTTTACCATCTGAGATCACCCCATCTGCTATCCGTTTCTCTCCATAATGCTGGATGTGTAATGGAGAAAATGATTTAATTTCCACAAATCGAATCCATTGATCACTGATGACGATATTGATTTTATTTTTATTTTTATTGAAGAGACGTGATAACATCTTGGATAACCCCTTTTAGCTATATAAAGAAAAATACCAATGCAAGATTGGCTGATGAAAGAAGTATGCAACGAGTGTACCGATGACGATGTATGGACCAAAAGCAATCGGTTCTCCCTTTTTGAAATAACCTGACATCAGACCAAGAATACCGACCGATGCCCCAAATAGTGTGGCGAGAAAGAATGAAAAGATCATCACCTTTACCCCCACAACGAAACCGATGACTGCGAATAGTTTGATATCACCACCGCCCATTCCTCCCTTGCTGATGATCGCAATCAGAAGCAGCAAACAAAAGCCTGAAATGGCCCCTGCCAAGACGTCCCACCAGGGATGTAACGGAATGAATATCCGTTCGATGACGAAAAGGACTGAAAAGAACATCAGCACTTTGTCAGGAATGACCATATATTTAATGTCACTGACCGTGATGATCATAAATAAGGAAACCAGTGTCAGGGCGACAATGAGCTCCGGTTGTAAACCTAACATAATATAAGATAGTAGAAATAATAGACCGGTAGACAGTTCCATCAAAGGATAGAGAGGAGAAATGCGCCCTTTACACTGAGCGCATTTTCCTCCTTGTATGATATATGATACTACCGGGATCAGTTCCCTAGCCGACAGCGTATGCTGGCAGTAGGGGCAGGCTGATC
Source organism: uncultured Bacillaceae bacterium (assembly GCA_963787015.1). Classification (GTDB taxonomy): domain Bacteria; phylum Bacillota; class Bacilli; order Bacillales; family Bacillaceae_B; genus Rossellomorea. The sequence continues at coordinate 30,915 of CAWBBM010000033.1, read as the reverse complement.
TTGGTTTGACGATTGATTTTTTGAGCGGTATCCGCAGGCCTACTACGTTGTAGAAGGAGCCTAGGAGGAGACCGTAAGAGAATATTAAAATGATCATAATCACTTTGTTTAGCTATTATCACTGATGCTCTTGTTAGAGCAGTTGATCGTCCTAAAGTTACGTCATCTCGTTTTAAAGTAACTCAGGATCTGCGATATAAGATAATTTACCACCATTTCCTTACCATCTAATGTAACTTGAATAAGTATAATTCCACTGTTGTATTCTTAGTAACCGATACTTTACTTTTATAGTTATTATTGAAGTCGTACCGCCATCTGAAGGATTATCAATGTCTTCATATATCCACCATTGGCAATTAAGATCCTAGATGTGATAATTGTCTGTTGTACCTGATGCAGTCTAGTCTCGTTAGATGTTACGGCCAATCTTAGCCCCACTCACCATCTGCTGAGCATTCGCAATATGAGCATCCTTTTTCGAGTTATTAATCAAACCACCAATACTAGGAATCGCAATCGCAGCAATAATTCCTAAAATAACGACAACGGCAAGTAATTCAATAAGCGTCAATCCACGTTCATTTTTCAATCTTTGACCTAATTTCTTTAACATGGTAATTCCTCCTGTTTATTTATCTATTACTAAAATATAGTAATCTAGTACTAGTATACAACACTCATCCGACAAAATAATCATATTTTTTGTAAAATGATAGGTATTTTCTAATAGTTCTGAACACTGTTGAAGATTTCGAACATCGGCACAAGAATCGATGTGACGATTGTTCCCACCAAACCTGCGAGCATGACGATCATTAGTGGTTCAATCAATGATTTTAGACGATCTGTTGAACTTTCGACTTCTTTTTCGTAAAAATCGGCAACCTTTGCAAGCATGGCATCCAAGGAACCTGTTTCTTCTCCGATTGCGATCATTTGCGTAACCAATGGTGGAAAAGCCCAATGTCGCTTCATTGGCTCTGTCAGGGATGTCCCCTTTTCCAAGGACCTTCTTGATTCGCCTATGACTTTGGATATAACTTCATTTTCGACCACTTTCTCGACAATCGCCAGTGCCTGCAAGATTGGCACCGAGCTTGAAAATAATGAACTCAAGGTTCTCGTCATTCTGGCCAGGGCTGCTTTTTGCAGCATCTTTCCGAAGATGGGAATCCTCAGGATGGCATAGTCAAGATAATATTTCGATTGTTTGTTTCTTCTTACCATGGCTAATGTAAAAGCCACCAATCCAAAAAACAAAATAATGATATACCAATATTTTTGCATAAAATCACTTGAAGCAATAACGAATTTCGTGATGGCTGGAAGTTCACCACCAAAATCAGTGAGCATTTTGACGAAAGTCGGTACAACCGCTGCAAGTAAGAAAATAACAACACCAATCGCGATAACCCCGACGACCATCGGGTAAGCCAGTGCAGATATTATTTTCTGTTTGGTGATATGTTGCTTTTCATAGTGAGTGGCCAATCCTTCCAATGTCTCATCCAAGCTACCTGATGCTTCTCCGGCTTTGATCATATTAATGAGTAAAGGTTCAAAAATCTTCTTATGACGGGCGAATGAATCAGACAGTGGATTCCCATCTCTTAATTCAGCTTCAATAGCGGTCAGCGCTTTGCCAAGTGGCTTGCTTTCTGTCTGTTGGGCTAGGATATGAGTCGATTCCACAACGGTGACACCCGCTTGAAGCAGGGTGGAAAATTGCCTCAGGAAGATGACGAGATGCTGCAATTTAACCGGATTTCCAATCGTAATATCCTTCGTCATCAACGTTTCCGGAATTTCCAGAATTTCAATGACCCTGATTTCTTGTTTTTTCAACTGAATGAGGGCATCTTTTTTGGAGGCTGCTGTTATGACCCCTGATTTTTTCCCCACTTGATTTCGGCCAGTATACTTAAAACGTCCCATTTATTGAGGAAGCTCCTCTCTGCTATAAGGAAACGCCATTTCCTTTGAAATGAGGCCACTCTCATAAAGATTCATCACACTGTCGCTCATGATGTGCATGCCGCTATTTTTTGAAGTCTGCATGACGTTTTGAATTTGATGGACTTTTTCAGAACGGATCAGATTGGCGATCGCCGCATTATTCATAAGCAGCTCTGTCGCAGCCCTTCTCCCTTTTTTATCCGTCGTCGCAAACAAACGCTGAGAAAGGATCCCCACGAGGACCGATGCAAGCTGAACACGGATTTGTGATTGCTGCTCAGGCGGGAAGACATCGACGATACGCTCGATGGTGGCAGGAGCGCTTGATGTATGAAGGGTGGCGAGAACTAGGTGACCCGTTTCTGCAGCAGTAATGGCTGTATGAATCGTTTCAAGATCTCTCATCTCTCCAACCAGGATAATATCCGGGTCTTGTCTAAGGGCACTTCTCAATCCTTTCGAGAAGGAACGTGTGTCAAATCCCACTTCCCGCTGATCGATGATCGATGCACCATGTTTGTGCAGGTACTCGATCGGGTCTTCGAGTGTAATAATATGCTTTCTCATTTTACGATTCATATAGTCAACAATAGACGCCAATGTCGTAGATTTCCCACTGCCTGTAGGACCAGTTACGAGAAATAAGCCCTGAGGTTTTTCTGCAATCATCTTTAATGCATTGGGAAGAAATAGATCTTCCATAGTCGGAATGGAGGTTGGTATCACCCGGATTGCCAATGATACGCAGGAACGCTGTTTGAATGCATTGACCCTGAACCGGGAAACCCCCGGGATTCCATAGGAAAAATCCAGCTCCCCCACTTCTTCAAAAACTGGATACATATTTTCAGCGATGATGGCCTTTGCCATTAATGCTGTGCTCTCAGGAAGTAAATTTTCTTTACCGAATCTCTTCAAGTCCCCATGTATCCGGAAAATAGGCGGGGACCCCACTGTCAGGTGGATATCCGATGCCCCCAGTTCATAGGCGGACTTTAGTAGATAATCAACTTTGTCTTTCATTTCATTCACCTACTCTGAAATCGCTACTCTTAATACTTCTTCCGTCGTGGTTAAGCCTTGTTTCACTTTCAACAGCCCATCATCAATTAAGAAGATGGTTTTATTCTGGACAGCATGCTCCCTTAACTTTGAAAAAGGCTCATTATTCAAAATGACCTTTTTCATTTCATCATTCATGACGAGTACTTCATGAATCGCGATCCGCCCTTTGTACCCTGTCATATTACAGGAAGAACAGCCTTGCCCACGGGTGATCGTTTCGATTTTCATGCCTCTTTTGGCAAATATTTCGACTTCCCTCTTGGTTGCGGCCATTTCTCGTTTGCAATCCCGGCACACTTTCCTGATAAGTCGCTGAGCCACAACCCCGCTCAACGATGAGGCGACTAAAAAGGGCTCTACTCCCATATCAAGAAGCCTAGTAACCGTACTGATGGCATCATTGGTATGGATCGTGCTCAAGACGAGATGTCCAGTCAAGGAAGCACGGATGGATACTTCCACCGTTTCTCTATCCCGGATTTCACCGACCATGATGATATTCGGATCCTGACGCAAGATAGCACGGAGACCTTTTGCAAACGTCAAGCCCACATTTTGATTCACACCGATCTGATTTATGCCCTCAAGCTGATACTCAACCGGATCTTCTATCGTAATAATGTTCACTTCTTCGCTATTGAGATGATTTAATGCAGCATACAATGTCGAAGACTTACCAGATCCAGTAGGTCCCGTTATCAGGACAATACCTGTCGGCTGCTGAATCATCTTCATGAATCTTTGTTGATTCACTTTATTGAATCCTAATTTCAAGAGGTCATTAAGACTTGATCCAAGATCCAGAATCCTCAATACGATTTTCTCACCGTAGACCGTTGGCAACGTGGACACACGCAAATCGATCGGATGAAAGTCGATATTCACTTTTATCCGCCCATCCTGAGGCACCCTGAATTCAGTGATATCAAGATTCGCCATGATTTTCAGCCTGGCGATCAGCATACTTTGCATATGCTTGGGAAGATTTCTTTCGGTTCTAAGAATCCCGTCCACCCTGTAGCGGATGACTACTTTTGTTTCCTGCGGATCAATATGGATATCACTTGCTTTTTGGGTCACTGCATTTGAAAGGATTCCGTTCACTAATCTCACAATCGGAGACTCTGAATCCACAATCGTTTCTTCTTCCACTTGGTTTTGATTTCGATTCTCCTGAAAGAGGTCTTCAAATCCATCTTCTAAATCATAGAACTTATTAATGATTTTCAGGATGTCATCCTTTGTCGCAATCGCAGTCTCAATCTGGAAGCCAGTGGCTAAGCGGAGATCTTCAATGGCGTAAAAATCCAGGGGATCACTCATGGCTACGAATAGCTTATCCCCTTCTTTTTTCAATGGGATCATCAGGTTGCGCTTTGCCGATTCTTTCGGGATTAAATGGAATAAGTTCGTTTCAAATGGATACCTGTATAGGCTGACATGAGGGATGCCCAGTTGAAATTCCAGCACTTCAATCAGCTGTTGCTCTGTAATATATCCTCTTTGAAGAAGGGCATCCCCTAACTTTTGTCCCTTTGCTTTATCTTTTAAGGTATCCTGTAACTGGGATTCAGAAATGATCCCTGCATCAACGAGCAGATCCCCAAGTCTTTTTCTAATCGTAGTCACTATATCACCTGCTTCAAGGACTTATTTAAACTCTTTTTTCTCAGGTTTCACTTCATCATTAGAGCTTTTGGAAGATTTCCCTTCTACTGAATCACCATTTGTCTTTTCTGTGGACCCGTTTTCCTTATCCTGCTCTTCATCAGATGAGGGTGCTGAATTATCCCCTTCATTCGATCCTCCACTTCCATCTTCTCCTTCAGTTGGAACATTGTCATAATCCGTTTCACTGGATTTCTCATTTAGTTCCTCTAAAGGATAGACGGCTATTTTATGCAGGGGAGCATAAAAATCTTCATTGATTAATTCTTCTGAAAGGATTTCTCCTGAAGAGTTCAGTTTTTGCTTGTAAACTCGAATCAGTACTCCATCTTTCCCTTCTTGCTGAATATCTACGTTTCCTTTATCAACAAAAGGACTAAACTGTTTAATCATCCTAGGTGCAAAGGTTTCTGTATCCGATAACCGGACGTTATAAGTGTTGGGAAAAGGAACTCCTTGCAATTGCGCCTTAATTCGCTTACCTTCAATCGCCAAGCTCAGCTCATAACCCGTTGAATTAGGATTCGTTATGATAAAGTCCTGATTATTCATCGGATTGAATTTCGCCTCAAATCCTAATGGCACATAGTCCGGGAGTTGTTTACTGATATTCCGTTCAATAATAGAGAAATTGGAATGTAAACTGATTTGATAAAGTAACGATGCCACTGGACTTAAATCTGCCTGAGATTCCACAACAAATCCTTCTGTTTCTAAGAAGTCCGCAAAGGAAAACTGTGAATTAGGTGCAATGGGAATGGTGGGAAAATTGTTTATGAAGCTTTTAATAGTCGGCGTAATGTCCAATTCATTTGACACTGCCTCGAAAATGACTTGTGCAGACTCATTACTGGTTATGTAGTCGGATACATTGACGCTTTCATCCATTTGCAGACTTCCAGCTAAGGAAAGAATGTATTCCTGTAGGGAAGCTACATTGAATTCCTCAGCATGATAGTCTGCAAACCGATTGGATAGAAATGCATCAAAAGAAGGTTGGTCTACACTTACAATTAAACTGGTGTTTTTATGATTCTCAAGTCTTTCTATGCTCTCTTCTAAATGGAATTGGAAGATGGAAGGATCGATTTTCGCGGTCTCTCCATTATAATCCAGCGTTATGTTTTGATTGGCTTTCCATTCTTCTACTTTTTCATTCAGTAGGTTTTTTGCTTCTTCTTTGCTTGTTCCACCTAGATTAATAGATGCAACCGCTGCATGTTTTGATAGATTGAGTGACTGAACAAAGAACGTTTCGTAAGCATAAACGCCTAAATGAGAAAACCCGTATAGAAAAAACGTGGATAAGAATAAAACGGTCATTAGTTTTACAAGCAGACCTTTTTTCACATTTTGGGCTCCTTCCTCATTCCTACTTAATATTCATCGTTAAATCAACAAACACAGATGGACCCGCTTCTTGAGCTGCTTTAATATCTGTTTCAGTTAAAGCTGAGCCTTTTGCAATCAATAAATGTCCCTCTAAATTATAGATGTCTTCTGTCACTCTTTTACCTGCCAGTAATTGAGTCTGTTTTGTCTTGATTGTCTCTAAGCCTTGTTGTGGGCGTTGTTGCGTTTGTGGTTGATATGTGTTCAGCTCTTCTTCAACCACTGGTTCCTGAATTGCTGTCTGATCGAAGCTACCTTTGAAGTTCTCAGCAGCATCCTCGTTTACAATAATGATGTCTTTTCCGAACGTTAACACATACTCAGTACCAAGGAAGTAGATACTGTCTTGTGCATTTAACTCCAATGAAACAATCGCACCGGTTTCATCATCTACATAAAACTCCTGAATATTTCCGATCATTTGACCTTTACGGGTCATGACACGGGTATCATTGATTTTTATTTTTTTATTCACAAGCTGGTTAGCGATGGGAATTTCATTTAGGTCGATTACAGCATTTTCATTCTCAACCGTTACGGCATATTCCCCTATCCCGACAACCTTTTTAAAAGGGATTGCTTTGACACTTACCTGCCAGTCTTCATGTTCGATCGTCAAGAAATCAACAGAACCCTTTTCTGGATTGATTACAAGGGATTTAACCCTGCCTATTTCACTTCCGTCGGATATGCTGATAATCGGTAATGTTTTCATTTCTGCGCTCTTTTTCATGTCATCTCACCTATTCTATCGTTTTAATTTCTCTTTGTTTTTCAGACGCATATTCATTTGTCTGCTCTAAATCCATTTGAATATATGGGTAGTCTTTGAATCTTTCTTTGATTCCTTTAATGAACATTCGTAAATCTTCAAATTGCTCAGTGGAAATGTAATGATCCATTAATATTCTTGCAAATGTGTAGTAATCTTGATCGTGTAAACTTGGATGAAGATAATGTTTGATCATGTTTTCCATTTGATCAGAAGAATACAGGCTTTGTGATAGTGAAATCTGTTCGATCATTGTCTGCATAACTTCCCTCATGATCCTTGTCCGTTGTGGAAGGTCTTCTACTACTCTATGATCGTGATCAACGGTTTCAGGCATGTCCTCAAGTGGTGAGTTCATATCCTCTTCCTTTGCATCATGAAGATCCAGTTCCCCTTCGATAACTTCAGGGCCTTCATATTCAGGTTCTTCCAGCTCTTCTTCAATGATTGGTAGAGATTCTAAGTCTTCATCTTGATCTATTTTATCATCAAATATTTCCTGTATTACTTCTTTCTCTTCATTTCGATCCTCTGTTATTTCATCAGAACCATTTATCATACTTTCGATTTCACTCATATTCGTTATCTACTACATCTCTTTCCTCTTCAACGTTTTCTATTTCTTCATTCAGTCCGTTTTCACTTGCATTTTCAATAAACCATTCACTTTCGTCTTCTTCAAGATGAAGCGATTCTGTTTCCTCAGCCGTACTGGCATCGTCCACGCTTCCTTCATCCATGTCCATTTCTCGCTCATCCTGTTCAGAAGAGTCCTGGAGATCGTTCTCAGTATTCACAATTAGAATTTCATCAATTTCTTCAAGCTCCAGTGTTTCCGTTTCTTTCTGGATGGAAACGGGAATTTCTGTATCATTCTCCCAAGTTTCAGGTGCATCTACATGTTCATCGGTTTCATAGTGTAATGTCTTCTCGGGTTCCTCATAGGCATACACCGGTTGCTTCTCTTCCACTTCTGTTCCTGTGGCCAAGACCAATAGTCCGCTAAAACGCTGTTCAATCATATAAGAAGAAATGCCCAGCAAAACCAGTAACATGATTCCAATCATCCATATCGGGTATTGGCTTGAAGCGACTAAACCAAGAAGAGTTAAACCAAATGCTACAGAAGCAATCAAAATTTTCCCCTTCACGCTGATGCCTATTGGAATAAAATATAAAATAGGTAGTAATAGAACAAGTGCCAGTATTGAAAATAGGTAAATCATCTTACATTCAACCCCTTCCTATGATATATTTCATATAAATCAGACTTTTTTTAACAAGTTTCGACTACTAGATATTGTATAATAAAGTTAGGTATTTTGAAAGCGGGTGCGGGAGTGAAACATATAAAAATAGTAAAAAATAATAGAGGGATCACTTTAATCGAACTTTTGGTTTCGATCACCATCCTTGGGATCGTCCTTCTTAGTTTCATGAATTTCTTTCTGCAATCCAGTACATATACCAACAACAATCAAAAGAAAACGGTGGGTGTCAACGTCGCCCGGAATGTGTTGATGTTCATGGAAAAGCAAAACTTCCTGGAGACCCGTAACTATTTTCATGACGTGAACGCAGGAACAGAACCTTCCAAAGAAAATTTCTTAAAATTATTCATTTGCGATGATCAATATGTAACCTTCTCTAATTCTTCTACCAAAACAGAAATAAACGATTCGTGCCCAAACAAAAAAAACATTATGATAAACGGGTTGGAATACGAAACGGCCATATATTCCGAAGAAGTCACCAATCCTGATGAAATGGATTACTATATTCCAATTACAATCAAAGTGAGGTGGGATATCAATGACCGGGAATACAGTACATCGGTTGATGGAAAAATTAAAAGCGAAGATATCCGATAATAAAGGAATAACCTTGATTGAGCTGTTAGTCACCCTTACGATATCGTCCATTCTTTTGCCCGTTACATACGGAGCGATGATAACTGGGTATAAAGTCTATGAAAAAGTATCGATTGATGCCCAATTAAGAGAGGATGCAGACTATGTATCTGCCATGGTAATGAAAAACTTATATTCTTATCCATTTGACAGTGTTGAAGAATGCACTCCCACGAGCTCGAACTGTATTAAATTTGTTAATAATAGTGAAAAAAAGGTCGCACCTTATGCTGGGAAGTCCTTCTATGAGGTAGAAGACAAAGCAATTCAACAGGATGACCAAACACTTCAATTAGTTCAAATAGGTGAAAAAGGTCAATGGAGCTTTAACGGTGTCATCCTTGAGACCCCTTCCGACTTTACAGGGTCCACGATTTCCACTAGTTGCGTGTCCAGTCCCTGTGAGGATGCGATGATTCAAATGACCTATGAAGTGACCCATCCCCATTTCAATAAGACGCTTCAATTAGAAAGCAATTTCGGATTTTAGAAGGGAGGAATACACTTGCATTCCAATCAAAGAGGAAACGCTCTACTGACCGTCCTTATTACCTCTCTAGTCATGGTGACAATCGGAATGGCCATCATCAGTTCAACAATAGGTGGAGCCAAAAGGACCGAAGTCAGAGAGACGGACATTGATATTACATACGAAGGCTTAAAAGCCGTCGAAGAAATCTCTACCAAGCTTGTCTTTCAATTGCAGCCATCAAAAAAGCTGGGTATCGATCAGTTAACACCATTGAATATCAACTCGAAAGTAGCGGACTTTATTCAATCAGATATTATTCCATCCTACCAATCATCAGATACAATCAAATGTATTACCATCGTTGATGTGAGTGGTAAAAATGCCTCGAACCTCCTTGGAGATCAATGCGGGAAAGCAAGTTCCATTCAATTCCGCACATTTGGATTGGATTATTTGAGTTCGAACCTTACCCGTGTCTATGAAATAGTCGTACAAACAAAAAACCCTGAATCCAAAGATGGTAAAATTGAAAAAACCGTCCGTAAAAGAATCATCTTATCACCTATCCCGAGCTTCTTGAAATATACACTAGGTTCCCGTGAACAGCTGAATTTGAACGGGTCACCCCATTTGGTCGGTAACGTATATGCACATTCACTCGGCATCAGTGAGGAAGCAAACTATCAACTGTCAGATCAGTCTGATAACACAATCAGCGCACCTTTCCCATCCATCATTGGCGATTTGTATACCAGTTATGATAAATCAAATTATGCCGTTATGAAATCCTTGGTGGATAGAAAGCAGTTCTACCCGCATATTCCTCCACCAGGCATTAAACAAGATAGTCAATTTACAGATATTTCATTCGATCAAACATATGAGGAAGAAGTGAGAAAGGTTTTAGACCCATTAGATCTCTCTCTTGGTAACAGCATAACTCAAGCTAATCTGAGAAATGCGATAGGTCAAAATCTTCTCTCGAACAACCTTCTTCTCCCACCTATCTTAAACGGTATTCTGAATGAAAATGTACAAGGTGTCGTGAAATCAACCAAAGGCATCACCGTAAAGGGACTCCGTCATACCGGAGTCGATTTGATTGTACAGGGAGATGTCAACATTCTAGCGAACTCCGTTATGAATATAGGAAACATCATTTCTACTGGTAATGTGACCATCTCCAATCTATCGGGTGATATGTCCATTGGAAATATCATTGCAGCCGGGAAAGTTTCAATCGAAGCGAATGCCCCGATAACACTTAAAGAGAATATCGTCAGTTTCGATCATGTTTCAATTCAGTCTCAAAACTCAACATCTATTATCGATGGTAATATCTTCTCAGGCAGAAACCTGACGATACAGGGAGATGCCAATGATCCTGATGGGGAAAACGATGAAATGGCATTTGATTCGATCATCTATGCAAAAGGAAAGACAAGTATATCTAATTTGAACATTATAGGGCATAAGAGTCCCTCAAGCTCCGGTCAGCTCATCTTGCTCTCTAAGGGAGAATTATTGGTGACTAGGATGAATGAATTCCAGTACTATAATGATGAAACGGAAAAGGACAAGACTGACCTATTACCTGATCCAAAGGAGAATATCAAACCACTTCAGGCTTTCTTATATACTGATAGTGACGCAACGCTATATGGGGTCGGCTCGCTTTTCTATGTGAATGGAGGCGTCTTTTCAAAAGGGAACCTAACGGTAAATGCTGTTCGGGGGGATGTAGATAAGATGGATAGCATAAAGAATGACCTGTTATCGAATCAGGAAAAAAAATTATCACGCTTTATCGTTCATTATAATAAAGATGTACTCCTATCAAAACTTGATGCTCTCCCACGGGTGGAGTCACTTTCCCTCATTAGTGATGAAATAATTGTGGAATAAATAAAGCTGCTGGGACATCTTGTGAAACCGCTGTTGATTTCCGTGCAAGACTTCGCTTTCCTCGGGCGTTCGGCTGAGCCTCCTCGTCGCTGACGCTCCTGCTTAGGTCTCACCTATTCCGCTTTTCCCGCAGGAGTCTTCGTCTTGCACTCCAATCAACAGCTAGAACCAGTTAAATACACTTTATATGCTTTTGCAATAACAATAAAAAATCCGAACGTTTTCGATTTTCAGTAAAGAATTTCGAATGATCGTTCGGATTTTTTATTTGGCTAAAACCCTTTTGTCCTAGCCTCTTTTTATTTTACCATCTGCCATCGGTGCTGCCTTCTTCGGTACCTGAATTCTCATCATCCCCAGAGACTACTTCAAAAATCGCTATTGCTTTAATACCTGGGTCTGCATCTGACGTCACAGTGATGGTCGTAACTCCAATGTTCTCAGGAACTACTTTCCACTTTCCATCTTCTTTTACAATCTCCACAACACCATTTCCTGTGTCAGTAACACTTTTAATGTCTTTATTCGTTGCATTGGTTGGATTAAATAGTAAGTTTGAATAAACGTCCAACTCATCACCCTCTAAAAGCAACGTATATTTCGCTTTATCAAAATCCATGCTTTCCAAATTGACAAACCTGGATTTCACGATGACGCGGATATTTTTTTTGTATTTCCCATTTTTAGTTGAGACTTCAACTATATCTTCACCTGGAGATAATCCTGTCATTTTATTTTCCTTGGTGGAATTGACTTGATTGTATACAGAGTTGATCAACCTATCATCACCTTGGAAAACGTTGACGTTATAATTATTATTTGGTTTTCCAAAAGGAAAGATATCGATATCAAATGACTTCGTTTCCCCTACGTATAATTCGATGACGGAAGGAACCCGTATTAAATCGTCACCTTCTATCCAGATCGTCTTCCCGATTATATGATCATCGATGGCAAATCCACCATTGGCTTTTATCTGAACTTCATTCTTACCAAACATTTCGAGGATTTTTAAGTCCTGTAGCTCAATGCCTGCCCATCCTTCAATCGGTTCATCCTCATTCAGAACTCGATATTCGTAGGTTACACCGTTCCCAGGAACTCCTTTCGACAGGTAATATTCCGCCTCATTTGATATAGAGGCACTGTCCTCCAATACATTCTTGGTTACTGCATCCTTAACTGTTAAGACAGGAACAAATGATAATACAGACGTCGCTCCATCTTTATACGTAATAGCTAGTTGTGTCGGAGCACTCACTAATGACTTAACTGCGGTATTCGGAAATCCATTATTCATCCCGGCTTCAAGAGTGGCTACAACGTTTTCCGATGACCCAATGATCCGAACTTTCTTAATCGTCCCGTTAGAATAGCCATCATAAGCATATTCTTTTAGATTGTGGAACTGCCTGGTCCTTACTTTGGCACTGATTTCATTTTGATTTGGATTCAAATTGCTGCTTACCTTATTACCGTATCTTGAATCAATATAATAGACCTTCGCTTGAGGCATTTTTACATTGTTTATGGACCAAACTGCCTTTAGGGTAACGGGAATGTCCAAAGTAGACTGAGAGAAGGCCCCATTATCAAAACTCATTTTTTGACTCAACTTGATCACTGCAGTTCGTTGCCCATTGATATTTTCTATTGTAATTCCAGGACTTTCATTCACTTCCACTCCATCAGGTAATGGTTGATGTATCGTGATATCACTCAGATTCCCCTTGGCTTTAGGATTCACTAATCCGCCAAAATTCAACTGATACACTCCTGTGAATTTATTCGTCTCTTTTCCTTGTTCAATAATTAAATTAAACAATTCTTGATTCACTTTCTGCAAATCCAGCTTTCCTGTCACGGATGCAGGTGCATCATCCTTTACTTCGATTGTGACAGATTTCTTATCAGTATTTCTCCACGTCGTTTCTTCAGCCGTTTTATACTGAATTTTCATATCCTTAAATAGATAGGATCCCTTTGTCGAAAACTCTACCGGCAGAGAGAGTGTAATCGGGGTCGGTATTCCTTGACCTACTTCATAGACGCTTGAAAATGGTAAATACACTGTATTGTTGACCACTTTATATTGATTACGGTCAACTGTCACATTTGCCGGGAGCTGAACAACAATTTCACCATCTAATTTAACTGAATTTAATTTATTCGCCAATTTTTCGAAGGCATCGGATACACTTCCTTCACTTGCTTTAATGAAGCTTCCCGAAGTCTGCTGTGCGAGCATTTCGAGATACCGATCATCTAAATCCCCTTCTCCATAACCCAAGGTATGCATGGTGATTTTGTCATTGTAGATTTCTTTGGATACTTCAAGCCCTTTCTGTTTGATCAAGGCTTGCATTTGCTGACTGTTCGTTTCTACTTCGCCTGGATTGTACCAGCCTGCATTAAATGAAATACCATCCATTGAAAATGATTTAGTGTATAAAGACTTTAGCTTACTATTATCTGGTGAGGATATTTTGTGTAACCATTTATTATAGCTGTATTTATATTGATAATCATATGTCACTTGCTGATCACTCTCGACCACGCCTGTTTCACCACAGAAAAACCAAAGTGGTTTAATACATACTTCTTTTTTTACCTTTTCAATGGACGTTGCAATCATTGGTTGTCCATCTGTTAGAAACACAATATACTTTTCATTCTTGGAATCTTTCAGCATATTCTTTGCTGCTCTTAAGGGGTCGGTGTAGTTTGTTCCTCCATTAGCGGTAGTATATAACATTGAAGTTTTTATAGCATCGAGGTCATTGCTTAACGGAAGGATCGTTTCAATATCAGAAGAGAACGTAATCAGAGAAAAGCGGTCATTTTTTTGTTTGTTCTTCTCAAAGAATTGAACGGCATTTGTTAGTCCATTCTTTGCATTCTGCATTTTATCTTTCGTATTATTCATGGAACCGGATTTATCAAAAACAAAGACGACATCGATGGGAGGCCGGGTTGTTTCTTTTACTTCTCCTGCCGGCATAATATTGAAGTCTAATGATGCCTTTGCATTCCCTTCTACCGGCTTAACAATCACTTCTTGGGATGGAGTCACATTGAAGTTAACACTTAAATCTGCATTCCCAGCGGCATATGTAGTGGTTGAATGAAATAGTAGTGCAAGAAACAAAAACAATAGTAATGGAATTTTTGGTTGAATTCTCATAATATCCCTCATTTTGGTTATCCTATAATGCTTTCATTATATCAATCTTCAAACTATTTTAATAGGACTTACTACTCAATAATCTTTATTTTATAAAAAAAAGGATGTCCACCGTCAGATTAGACATCCTTTCCTTTATTTCACATACTGAGCCACCCGATTTCGCCCGGCCTGCTTGGCTCCCGTATAAAGAGCACGGTCTGCATGGCGGATCAAGGCCATGGTATCTTCTGCATCTTCCGGTGCTGTAGATACGCCGATACTTGCTGTAATTCTGACCATCACCCGCTTGTTGGATTCATCCAGGCTATCATGGAGAGAAAAGGGTTGATCAGCTATTGTACTTCTGACTTCTTCAGCGATGCGAAGTGCTTCTTTTCTTTCTGTATCAGGGAGAAGGAGGACAAATTCTTCCCCACCGTATCTTGCAACCGTTCCTTTTGCATCAATTAGGGTTCTCAGTCGGTCTGCAAGTTCTATAAGGATTTCGTTCCCGCTCTGATGACCATAATTATCGTTTATCACTTTAAAGTGATCGAGATCAAGCATGATGAGGGACAAGTTCTTTCTTTTTCCAATCTCGAGATGGTTATATTCCATTGACAGAAGATCTTCAAAGTATCGATAATTGTAAAGACCTGTCAGGGCACATCTTTCACTATTCATCTTCGTCCGTTCATGATGTCTGGCATTGGCAATCGCTACTCCGAAATAAGAGCATAAAATGTCGACAATCATTAATTGGAATTTTTCATAGGCTTTCTTTTTGGAAGAAGCGAGAAGAAGGATCCCCCTTACCTTTTGGCTTCTGACAATGGGGACGCATAATACGCTTTCTACTCCTTCTGGCATGTACCCTTCTGCGATATCGGTCCATTCAGCCCGTGACGTATACAGAACGGACTCCCCGGTCTGCCAAACCACTCCACTTATTCCCTGGTTTTTCCTAAGTGGGCGAAGATTATTCGATTTCATTTCTCCATTTTCAACTCTTCTGAGCAGCACTAATTCTTCTTCATGGCAATCAAGGATATATGCATACTCCACCGGAAGGGTCTCGATGATTTTCTCTATGAAAATATCAAGCACTTCCTTCACTTTCAGGCTCTCGGTTAATTGGTGACCAATTTCCCCAGCTTTTTGTAGATATTCATTGATTTTTTCAGAAGAATTATAGAGCTTCAATATAATGGATAGGCTGATGAACGGGATGCCGATCAGTAAAGAGGCGAAGGCACCGAGTTCGAATGTCAAATAATAAAGGGACAGTGAAAGAGGGAACATGATCATATTAGCCATAAAGTCCCACACAAAATCCTTACTGTAAAATCGTACATCATTGTTAGCCACATAATGATGATAAATAAGGAGCAGAATCTGATTGATCATAATCGATACAATCTGATAACAAAGAATCGGGAAAATCAGCTGACTGAGTTCCCTCTCCGCGACTTCCCCACCGAGCATAAAGTAGATTAAACCACTGACGCATGAAACCAAAAAAAACATCAATGAATTCAAGGGTATTCTGTGCCAATCGTTTTTCGTCACCCTAAGCCTTATTAGTAAGGGGATGATCGAGAATTGCATGAGGACGATTTCAATAAATAGACCATACTTGATGAAACCGACGAGGGTCACCCACTGAATGAAGAAAATGGTGGCACCGTTGATTACAATGGGCATGAGAGGGATAAAAGTAGCAAATGCCACTAATGTAATAAACTCCAGTTCGTTTCCTGCAATATTTTCAGGAGGATAGTATTGATAGGTAATATACAAACCAGCCGGTACAACGGCCAGCCATGCCAGCAATAAGTACAGCTTTTTCTTCAACGGTAACGTCATATCTATCCCCCATAGGTTTACTTCCATTTATTAATATAGTCTTATCCTACAACACTAGTTAAATAGTCACAAGTTTAAGAATATTTTATCAAATCATCATCATAAAGTCACTTATTTTTTCTATATTTTTCTAGTATTCTACACAGAAATGGTTTTACTTCGGATAAAAAGTACAGAGATCCTGTTACCAGCAGCACTTCCTCTTTCTTCATTTCCGGAATCTTTTCGTCCAAGAATTCTTTCCAATGTGGAACTTTCATTTTATTGTAATGGTTCGACACATCATATAACTCTTCCACTGAAGCGACTCTTGGAAAATCGAAGGTCGTAAATGCGATGCTGTCCACTACTTCTTCCATACTGAGAATCATCGGCTTCAGTTCTTTGTCATGCAGTGCAGAAAAAAGGACCGTTATTTTTTTACTGCCAAATCGTTCCTTAATCGTTTTCACCAAGGCAGCAACGCCTTCAGGGTTATGGGCACCATCAATATAAATCTCTGGTGTATCTGATAAAGATTCCATTCGTCCCGGCCAGGTTGCCTTTTTTAACCCAATTTTGATGTGCTTCTTTTCAGTTTGAATTTCCTGCCTTTCCTCCAGAAGCTCCACTACCTTTATGGCGATCGCTGCGTTATTAATTTGGTGTGTGCCGATCATGGATAATTCATACACTTCATCTTGACGGGGAGATACGTAATGGAATCTCTCGCCCTTTTCAAGGAGGGATGTCCGCTCTGCAGTAAAAGCCTCTCCAAGTTCATAAATCTCACTTTCCATTTCCGCTGCCTTCTCTCTGATCACCTTTTTGGCTTCCATTTGGTGTACGCCAGATATGACAGGCACTTTCGCTTTGATGATACCTGCTTTCTCATAAGCAATGTCTTCTAATTTGTTACCAAGAAACTGCATATGATCAAGTCCGATACTTGTAATAACGGAAACCATCGGTGTAATGACGTTAGTGGAATCAAGTCTTCCACCAAGACCAACCTCATAGAGGACGATATCCACCGGATTCATTTCAGCAAAATAATAAAAGCTCATGGCAGTGATGATTTCGAATTCAGATGGGGCTCCCCATTCAGATTGTTCCATGGTCTCTGTAATAGGCATTATTTTTTCAACCAGTCCAGTTAAATCCTTATCTGGTATTGACTTCCCATCGATACTGATTCTTTCATTGAATCGTTCAAAATAAGGAGAGGTAAAGGTTCCTACCGTAAATCCTGCTTCCTGTAACACATTTCCCAAATAGGTTAACGTCGATCCCTTTCCATTCGTTCCACCGATATGGACCGTTTTGAGCTTTTCGTGAGGGTTCCCCATCTCTTCCAGTAGTTTATTCATGCGCTGAAGGCCAGGCTTGATTCCCAGTCTCAGTCGCGAGTGTATCCATTCCACCGCTTTGTCATAGGTTAACATTTTTACCACTCCTCATTCACTTTCATCAAAAAGAGGACTTTAATCAGAACTGATTGCCGAAAAGGAAAATGCTTTCCTATAACAATAAGTCCAGAAACTAAAGCCCTCTTCTTACCCTCTATTCTTTCACTTAAATCAAACTGATTTAAGTTCTTCTATTCTTGCTTTAACTGTTGCTTGTTTTTCCAGGTAATCCTTTTCTTTTGCTTTTTCCTCGTCTACTACTTTCTGAGGGGCTTTGCTCACAAATCTCTCATTGTTTAGCTTACCTTGAACGCGGGAAACTTCCTTCGTCCATTTCTCCAGTTCTTTTTGAAGACGAGCAACTTCTTCTTCGATATTGATTAACCCTTCTAATGGAAGGAATAAGTCTACTCCTGTCACAACTGCGGTCATCGCTTTTTCCGGCGCATCTAAATCTGTACCCATTTCAAGCTTTTCTGGATTGCAGAATTTTTCAATATACGCTTTGTTCTTTTCGATAATCCCTAACGTACGCGCATCTTTCGCTTTCAACATTAAGTTGATTTGCTTGCTCATCGGTGTGTTCACCTCAGCACGAACATTACGTACAGCGCGGATGATATCAACTAGAAGTTTCATCTCTTCAGCTGCCTCTTTGTCGGTGTGGTCTTCCTGAACCGTTGGCCATGCTGCTAGTGTAATGGATTCGCCTTGATGCGGCAAGTTCTGCCATATTTCCTCGGTAATAAACGGCATGAATGGGTGTAAAAGTCTCATTGTGTTGTCGAGAACATAGGCAAGAATTGAACGAGTTGTTTTCTTCGCTGCTTCATCCTCTCCATATAGAGGCAGTTTCGCCATTTCAATATACCAATCACAGAAATCGTCCCAGATAAAGTTGTATAGTAGGCGTCCAACCTCACCGAATTCATAGCGATCGGCTAAACGTGTCACAGTTTCGATGGTTTCATTTAAGCGAGTAAGAATCCATTTATCCGCAACTGATTTTTCACCTGATAAATCGATTTCGTCATAGGTCATGCCTTCCATATTCATAAGGGCGAAACGGGATGCATTCCAAATCTTGTTCGCAAAGTTCCAAACAGACTCCACTTTTTCAAATGAGAAGCGCAGATCCTGTCCTGGTGAGCTTCCGGTAGTCAGGAAATAACGCAAGGAATCAGAACCGTATTTTTCGATGACGTCCATTGGGTCTACACCGTTTCCTATGGACTTACTCATTTTCCGCCCATCAGCATCACGAACCAGCCCATGTATCAGAACGTCTTTAAATGGACGTTCGCCAGTAAACTCTAACCCTTGAAAAATCATCCGGGATACCCAGAAGCCAATAATATCATATCCTGTTACCAGGGTGTTCGTTGGATAATAACGTTTAAAATCTTCTGCGTTTGTATCAGGCCAGCCCATAGTGGAGAATGGCCAAAGTGCTGAACTAAACCATGTATCTAAAACATCTTCTTCTTGTCTCCAGTTTTCAAGGTCTTCAGGTGCATCTTTGCCTACATAAATTTCACCTGTATCATTGTGGTACCATGCAGGGATTCTGTGTCCCCACCACAACTGACGTGAAATACACCAATCACGTGTGTTTTCCATCCAACGCAAGTAAGAAGTCTCAAAACGATCAGGTACAAAATTGATCTTATTTTCAGCTTCTTGAAGTTTAACAGCTTGTTCAGCTAGTGGATCCATTTTAACGAACCATTGAGTAGAAAGGTAAGGCTCTACCACAGCTCCACTTCTCTCAGAATGCCCAACCGAATGCATATGCTCTTCAATCTTGAACAATACGCCTGCATCTTGAAGGTCTTTCACAATCTGCTTTCGGCAGTCAAAACGATCCATGCCATTGTACTTGTCTGCCTTCTCATTCATCGTTCCATCTTCATTCATTACAAGGATGCGTTCCAGATTATGACGGTTTCCGATTTCAAAGTCATTCGGGTCATGGGCCGGTGTGATTTTAACGGCTCCGGAACCGAATTCCATATCTACATAATCGTCGCCAACAATCGGGATTTCACGTCCAACGATTGGAAGGGTAACCGTTTTTCCAATTAGGTGCTTGTAGCGATCATCTTCAGGGTGTACCGCAACAGCCGTATCACCGAGCATCGTTTCCGGACGAGTTGTTGCAATCTCAATATGACCGCTTCCATCAGCCAGTTGATATCTCATGTGATAGAATGCACCTTGTACATCCTGATGAATCACTTCAATGTCAGATAGGGCCGTTTTCGTCGCAGGGTCCCAGTTGATGATGTATTCACCGCGGTAAATCAAGCCTTTGTTATAAAGGTCGATGAATACCTTCTGAACCGCATCAGATAAGCCTTCATCCAACGTAAAGCGTTCACGGCTGTAATCAAGGCCAAGTCCCACCTTCGCCCATTGCTCACGAATGTGCTCGGCATATTCTTCTTTCCATTTCCACGTTTCTTCTACAAACTTTTCACGTCCAAGGTCATAGCGTGAAATACCTTGATTGCGAAGTTTTTCATCTACTTTCGCCTGTGTGGCAATTCCTGCATGGTCCATCCCTGGAAGCCAAAGAACATCGTATCCCTGCATCCGTTTCATTCTTGTCAGGATATCCTGAAGTGCTGTGTCCCAGGCATGGCCAAGGTGAAGTTTTCCGGTTACGTTCGGAGGAGGGATGACGATGGTATACGGTTCCTTCTCCTTATCATTTGTCGCTTCAAAGTACTTTCCTTCCAGCCACCATTTATATCTGCCTTGTTCAATCGCTAACGGATCATATTTCGTCGGCATTGAAAGTTGTTGATCTTGATTTTCCATGTGATTTCCTCCTATATCATCGTGTGAATTAGTACATTTTTCTAAAAAAAAATAAAAAAATCCCCCGTCCTATGAAAAGGACGAAGGATTCCATTCGCGGTACCACCTTTTTTCTCAGGAGAAATAGACCTCCTGAACTCTCGACAATTATAACGGCTTTTAACCGGCTTCTACTACTTACATTCATAGAAACAGCTCTTCAGGCGACCTTCCATTGTCTTAACCTAGAAAATCTCTCAGCAAACGATTTTCCTCTCTGAAAGTAAGGATCAATGTACTCTTCCTGTTCATTGCTTTTCGGATATTATTTATTTACTCATTATAGTATAGGATAAGATAAACTTTCGTCAATCATTATCACCAATTTTTACGAAAAATATTCATTTTGCCTACTCTAGGCACCATTATGTATTGAAATCATAAGATAAAGTAGTGAATATACCCAGGAAAGTGAGTGGACCAATTTGAAGAAAATCAATCAATACACCATGCAGAAATGGATGGGGAACGCCAGGTTAATATGTAAGCAATTCATCATACCCTTTTCTATTTTTCAGGGGATCCGTACCATTTTGCTCCCTACCACTTTTGATGTTCTTTTGTTAACTCTGTTTATCGGTATCGGCCTGGCGATTTATTTCGATTGGATTTAATGGACCGACGAAATGGGGACTTCGTCAGTCCTTTTTTTATTCCCCCTCAGCCGCCTGGGCATCTTGTTCCTGTTTCTTCTTTTCCATTTCATCCAGCCGCATGACTACGTATTCGGTGTTTTTCAGAAGCCAGTAGTGCCTTTGTAGTTTCTTAATGTATTTCCGTTCATTCCTTTTGTCCTTTGGTGTATGAAAATATTTTTCAACGACTGCTATGACTGAACTCGGATATGCTAAATAACTCATGAACAAGAGCCGCTCTTCATTACGGACGGTGAAATGCTGAAAATATGTGGTGAGCCACTCGATGCATTCCTCATAATACTTTGGATAGGTCTTAAGCGTCCTCGATAAAAATGGGAGGAGATCATGAAACGGCGAACCCATCCTTGAATTCTCGAAGTTATGAAAATATCCCATAGCCTCTTTCATCGAATAAGAAATGCTCCGTCGATACCTTACCGTGTGTAATCACGGTACGGACCTTCTCTAATTCCTTCGTTTCTTCGTACCATTCATCAAGCATCTTTCGGGAAAATTTCAGTGCTTGAGATGCATCTTTATAATACATACAAAAATGCAATTGGAATGGTGACATATACGTGGTCTTTTCACAGGCTTCAACGTATTCATCCAAAAACTCCTGCTCTTTATCCCACCTTGATGTGAGCTGCTCGTAATGAGATTCCCTCTCCTCTTTGTCAATCTTCACTTCTTGTGAGGAAAGAGAGTGAAGCCTTGCCAATTCCCGAAACATTTTCTGGTGTTTTTCAAAGCTGTCCTCCCTCTCCTGATTCAAAAGCCAGGGCATCACATAGTATAAATCTCCATCCTTCCACACCGCATAGCGACCATCAAGTGTCGGGTAAATGGGAACGATTCTGTTATAGCCCCGTTGAAACAACATTTGCACATTCCGTACAAAATCCACCCCATTCTGGGCAGGTAGCTGCTTAACTGCCAATGTGCCCTTGTTGGAGAAAACTTTAGAAAGCTTACCGTAGCTTTCCACAAAATGAGGTTCGACACCATATGGTTGTAAGACAGGCTTTAATCCATCTAGCGTTTGTACCATTCCTCTCACCTTCTAAGATTACTTTTCTAAACGTACAGTCAAACACCAAGACGGGTTCTCTCGGTAGGTCACATTCATCATGAATTCCCTCTCTGTTTAAAAGACCTTTCTAAAAAAAACGGACCAACTCCAATGATTTTGGTGTCAGCCCCATCGTTTGTTCTATAGTGCATTTGCTCTCTTCTTTAATCCTCGGTTGGAATACTTTGCGATATCTCTTTATCCCTTGAATACAAATTCGTTGTTGGGGATATAAAGAACCTGCCCTACATACACATCCTGATTGGCTTCGAGTTGATTCACCCTTAATAGTTGTGGAATGGTTAAATCATATTTTTCCGCAATAAAATCCAGGGTCTCTCCTTCTTGAACAATGCAGACGCGCAATGTCGCACCCTTTTCCTCTTCTTTTCTCGCGAAGAAATCCGTTAATGAAATGGATTCATATTTCTTTTTCCCTTTTGTCTTTTTCTTTTCTTCCTGCTCTTCTCCGTCCTCTTCCATCTCGGCATCTATGGAAGACGATGATGATGATGATGAAGACGATGATGATGAGGAAGACTCTTCTTCTTCCATTTCTTGCGGCTTGTATTTAGGTGTCGGAGAATAGGCAGCATTTGGTTCAGCGTGCTGCTCCTCAGAAGACTCACTTAACTCATGCTGAGGCAATTCGAATACATTTTCCTTCCGGTAGTCAATTTCTTCAAAGGAATGAGTCGGATGTGCATCGTATTGAATCTGAACAGGAATTTCATCTTCCACTTCTGCTGGAGGTGTCTTTCCTTCGAGGCTGAATGGACGATATTCTTCATCCTCCACTTCCTCTTCTTCAGACACATCTACATACGTGGGCATTTCCTCTTCATCATAGTTTTCATATTCGTACACTTCTTCTCTTTCTTCCTCCGTCTCCACTTCTTCTTCAACTTCAGCTACAGCATTGGATCTGAAAAGCGGCTCATATTCTTCCTCTCTGCCATAGTTAGCCTCAAGAGGAGTATGGGCCTGTTGCTCTCCATATATCCCCGTAATCGTCAAATCTGCATTCAATTTCAAACAGGCATTTTCAGGCACATTATAGTCGAAGGACTCAACGTATACATCGATATCACTTAAGTTGGCGATCCGGTTTTTGGGGATCGTCACATCCACCGGGAAACGATGGACAAATTCATACTCCCCTTTTTCTCTTTTCTCCACTGTTTGAACAAACTTTCCTCCCGCCTCGAATTCATTGTCTTCCTCTTCTCTTGATGCAGTAGGTAAATATTCACCAGATAGATCAAGGCTTCCTCTAATAAGTACGTACTGCTCTTGTTCTTGAATCGTTATATGAGGATCTAAGGAGATAGATAGCAATTCTTCAACTTCCTGTCCTTTTTTAAACCAAATTGATTCTTCCAAAGAAAATCGCAAGCACGATTGTTGTTCGTGAGACAAAGAAATTCCTCCTTTCAGGTTCCAAACAAAGAAATAGTAAACAATACCATTATCACTTTATGAAACGAAAAGGAGGAATATGATTGGAAAACGAAAAGTTGTAGTAAGTTTAAGAATGCATTATTGCAAATTTCCGTCTATAAAAAAATAACCGACCCCCTAAAGGATCGGCTACGACAATTACTTATTACTGATCTTTTCAAACGCTTTGTCAGCAGCTTGAAGAGTTTTCTCAATATCTTCATTAGTATGGGCTGTCGACAGGAATAAGCCTTCGAATTGGGAAGGTGGCAGGAATACACCTTCATTTGCCATCTCACGGTAGTAATCAGCAAACATCTCTAAATCAGAAGACTTGGCACCTTCATAATTCGTCACTTCTTCATTCGTAAAGAAGATACCGATCATGGAGCCTGCCCGATTAATTCTATGAGGAATATTATGCTTTTCTGCAGCTTTTTTTAAGCCCTCTTCCAACTGGTCTGCTTTCTGTGCAAATTCATCATATGTTTCCGGTGTCAGTTGACTCAGGGTTTCATAACCTGCTGTCATAGCTAATGGATTACCTGATAGGGTACCCGCTTGGTAAATCGGACCGCTTGGCGCGATTCTTTCCATGATTTCAGCTTTCCCACCATATGCACCTACTGGCAGTCCACCTCCAATGACTTTCCCTAAGCAAGTCAAATCAGGGATTACATTGTAATATCCTTGGGCACATCCGTATCCTACGCGGAATCCGGTCATGACTTCGTCAAAGATCAACAGCGAACCATGATTTTCCGTAATTTCTCGAAGACCTTCCAAGAAACCAGGCTGTGGTGGGACAACACCCATATTACCCGCAACAGGCTCAACGATGATTCCCGCAATATCGTCGCCAAATTGTTCAAAAGCATAACGGATGCTTTCTAAATCATTATAAGGAACTGTAATCGTATTTTTGGCAACACCTTCTGGGACTCCAGGGCTGTCAGGTAACCCAAGGGTTGCAACACCTGAACCTGCCTTGATCAATAAAGAATCTCCATGACCGTGATAACAGCCTTCGAACTTAATGATTTTATTCCGACCAGTATACCCTCGAGCAAGACGGAGGGCACTCATGGTCGCTTCCGTACCAGAAGAGACCATGCGCACCACTTCGATACTTGGAACTCTATCAATCACAAGTTTAGCCAGTTTATTTTCAATCTCGGTCGGTGCACCGAAGCTGGTGCCGTTTTCTGCTACTTTTTTAATGGATTCTACCACTCGATCATTGCTGTGACCTAGAATCAGTGGTCCCCAAGAAAGCACATAGTCAATATATTCATTTCCATCAATATCGTAAATTTTCGATCCTTTTCCTCTTTCCATGAAAATCGGGTCCATCTTTACGGATTTAAATGCACGCACCGGACTGTTCACTCCGCCAGGCATCAAGTTTACTGCTTCTTTAAACGCTTGCTTCGATTTCTCATATGAACGCAATAGGGTTTCCTCCTTTAATGATCTTTCGTCATCCTTATAGGAACTTTCAACCAATCAGGATAACCAGTTGGCTACATCTTTAGCGAAATACGTAATGATCAAATCTGCTCCTGCACGCTTCATGCTTGTCAGCTTCTCCATTACGATTTCCTGTTCGTTTACCCATCCGTTTTGTGCTGCAGCTTTCACCATGCTGTACTCTCCACTTACATTATAAGCAACAACAGGTGCGTTAAAACGGTCTTTTACTTCTCTCATAATATCTAAGTAAGATAAGGCAGGCTTCACAATTAGGAAGTCAGCTCCCTCTTCTATATCAGACTGCGCTTCTCTCAAAGCTTCTAAACGATTTGCAGGGTCCATTTGATAGGTTCTCCGGTCTCCGAATTGAGGAGTAGAATGAGCCGCATCACGGAAAGGACCGTAAAAGCTTGAAGAATATTTAACGGCGTAGGACATGATCGGTACATCATGGTAGCCTGCTTCGTCCAAACCGTGACGTATGGCTGCCACGAATCCATCCATCATATTGGATGGAGCGATAATGTCAGCACCTGCTTCAGCCTGGCTGACTGCTGTTTTAGCCAACAGATCAAGTGTCTGGTCATTCAGTACTTTTCCATCTTTGACGATTCCACAATGCCCGTGACTTGTATACTGACATAGGCAAGTATCCGCAATGACAACCAGTTCAGGATAATGTTCCTTCACGAATCGTGTTGCCTCCTGGACGATTCCATGGTCATGATACGCTTGTTTCCCTAATTCATCTTTTTCAGCAGGAACACCGAAAAGAATAATGGATTTGATTCCTAAGGAAACCACTTCATCCATTTCAGCTTTTAAATTATCCAGCGAAATATGATAAACACCCGGCATGGACGGAACAACATTCTTAATATTTTCCCCTTCCACAACAAACAATGGGTAAATTAAATCTTCTTTTCGAAGATGAGTTTCTCTTACTAACGCACGCATTGTTTCCGATTGACGCAAGCGGCGGTGACGGTTAAATTGCAGGTCTTTCATATTTAAAAGCCTCCTATTATTTTTAATACTAGCGGGAAGAGATGAAGTCTATCATCTCATTCACCATTTCATTTACAGTATAAATGGTTGGACAGACTTTTACATGTAATCCGTACTGTTCAGCAGTATTTTTTGTAATCGGACCTATACATGCGATGGGAATATCCCGGATATGATCATGCAGTGAATATTCCTCGATGACCTTCATAAAATGATGGACGGTCGATGAACTGGTGAAGGTGATGATATCCACTCGTTCCTTCTCGATAATATTCTTTAACTGTTCTATGCTCTCCTTGGGAAGGAGCGTTTCATAGACAATCCACTCCTTACAGGCTACCCCAGCCGCTGCTAATTCCATAGCAATCACATTCCTTGCCAAATTCCCTTTTGGAATCAAGACATTACCAGCAGGCTTTACTTTTGAAATAAATTCTTCGGCAAAGTCATCACCAGTGAAATTCTCAGGAACAAAGGAAACCTGGAGCCCGTACTTCATACAGTACTGCTCTGTTTTACTACCCACGGCAGCAAACTTTCCAGTAAATGAGGTGACCGGAATCTCACGTTTCTTCAATGCTTGCAAGAAGAACTTCACTCCATTTTTACTGGTGAAAATAATCCATTCGTACGTATGTATGGCGTTGCGAGGAGTGCTCTCCCACGCATCTTTATGAGGTTGAAAACGAAGGAGCGGCACCAGAATGGGAACCCCTCCCTCGTTTTCAATAAGGGTTCCCGTTTCACTGGATCCTTCGTTGCCACGAGTAATCAAAACCTTTACGTTCGCTAAAGGCCCCTCACCCTTCATTATTGATCTAGCTCCTCTTTCACCTGATCGATCAATGCTTTCGCACCTTGTTTTGTTAAACTTTCGGCCACTTTTTCCCCAACTTGTTTCGGATCTTGACCTACCATGTATTCTTTATAAATGGTTTCCCCATCTGGAGAAGCAACAAGTCCGGTCAAGGCAATGTCTCCATTGTCCTTAAGCTCGGCAAACCCGGCGATTGGTACTTGACAGCCACCTTCCATTTTATGCAAGTACGCTCTTTCAGCAGTAACGGTAGCAGTCGTTTCTTCGCATGCGAATTTCTTAAGGAGTTCAAGAAGCTCTGAATCGTCTTCTCTGCACTCAATCGATAATGCCCCTTGACCAACTGCAGGTAAGCAAAGATCAGGGTCCAGGAATTCAGTTACAACATCTGATGTCCATCCCATTCGTGATAATCCAGCTGCTGCCAGGATGATGGCGTCGTAATCCTCATTCTGCAATTTAGAGAGGCGTGTATCGATATTGCCACGGATCCATTTGATTTCAAGATCCGGACGGACAGACAGGATTTGAGCCCCTCTGCGCAAACTACTCGTTCCCACAATTGCTCCACCAGCTAAATCCTTAAGAGCCACATGGTTTTTACTAATGAATGCGTCCCGGTGATCCTCGCGAATCGGTATACATCCGATCGTTAGTCCATCTGGTAACACTGCCGGCATGTCTTTCATACTGTGAACCGCCATATCGATTTCTTTATTCAGCATCGCCTGTTCGATTTCTTTCACGAACAAGCCTTTACCGCCCACTTTTGACAAGGTAACATCAAGGATTTGATCCCCTTTTGTGACAATCTCCTTCACTTCGAACTCGTAGGTGGGATCCAGTGCTTTCAACTGATCAATCACCCAATTGGTTTGTGTAAGAGCTAATTTGCTTCGTCTTGATCCAACAATAATTTTTCTCATAATGACCTCCTGAAAACTTATGAATACCAGAAATGAAATGAAGACAACCGACTTCCTAAGAAGAAGTTGATTAATATAATCAAGAAGGCTGCAACATTAAGAAACGCTAACGATTTTCCAAATACATTCTTTTTAATGCGAAGGTATAAGTAACTACTATATAAAATCAATAGAATGAATGATCCTATTATTTTCGGATCATACCAAAGAAATTCCGGCAGCTTGATATATGCCCACTGCAACCCAAGTATCAGGCTCAAGAGGAGCATGGCTACACCAATCGAGTTCGAGATATAGGATATCTTCTCAAGCTTCGACAAATCGCTGATTCTCCATAACCTTTGCCCCCATTTTTTCTCCTTTAACAATTTAAATTGCAGAAGATACAGTAGGGAAAATACAAAGGATAGTGAGAATGCTCCATAGGACAGGATCGCCATCGTGATATGAATCAATAATAATTCGGATATCACCTGTTCTGCCATCGCCTGTGACTCCACCTGTACAGGTGCGAATGTATGTATCGCCATGATGATGAATCCGAGTACATTCGTGAAGAACACAGTGAAATCCACTCTTAACAATCGGTTGATGACAAGGGACAGGGTGATGAGGACCCAGGCATAAAAATAAAGTCCCTCAAAGATGGTGAGGACCGGAAACCTCCCTGTATTCATCATGTATAGAAATAAAAAGATTGTTTGAAGGACCCAAACAATCGCAAGTAACCAGAAGGCAAACAGATTCGCCTTCCGGTTTTTGTTTAAGAAATCTATAAAATAAAAGAGAATACTAATAGCATACAGAACAATCATAAGTTCGTGCAGCCTAGTCATCGTTTGTTCAAACATCGACAATAACCTCACTTATGCTTGAAAAGAGGGTTGTGGTGTAAACTTAAGATCGCTCTCAATCTTTTCATTGGCTGCTTTCACTTGTTTTTGCTCTAGCACTTGTTGTTCAATGTTAAAAATATTGATAAATAAGTCCAATTTATCTTCAGAGTCTGGAAGCCCTGCAAATTCCTTCGCTTGAAGAATCGGATCCTTTAGTAGTTGATTGATGATGCTCTTTGTGTGCTTATTTAATACTTTACGTTCCCGATCCGTCAGGTCAGGCATTTTCCGTTCGATGCTTTCCATTGTATCTGCCTGGATCGACAATGCTTTTTGTCTGAGAGCTGAAATGACCGGAACCACTCCCAGCATATTTAACCACTCTTTAAAGGAGACAATTGCGGCTTCAATCATGATTTCGATTTGCTCAGCTGCTTTTTTGCGCTCAGCCAGGTTAGCCTGCACAATGCCTTCTAAATCATCGATATCATAAAGGAAGACACTTTCCAATTGTCCGATAGCTGGATCTAAATCCCTTGGCACAGCAATATCCACCATAAATAGTGGGCGACCTTTTCTCATGCTTTCCACATGGGACATCATTTCTTTCGTAATGACAAAATCCTTTGCACCTGTAGAACTGATCATAATATCCGCTTCGACAAGGGCACATTGGAGCTCCTGCATTGTTTTCGCATCGCCACTGAAACGCTCAGCCAGAGATTGGGCCTTTTCATACGTACGATTAATGACGGTCACCTTAGTAGCACCACTGCCATGGAGATTTTGAATGGCAAGCTCTCCCATTTTACCGGCCCCGAGAATTAAAACATGCTTGTTCTCTAAGCTACCAAATACTTTTTTTGCAAGTTCAACGGCAGCATAGCTCACCGACACAGCGTTAGAACCGATCTCTGTATCAGAGTGACCTTTTTTCGCTACTGTCACAGCTTGCTTGAACAGATGATTAAATACGGTTCCGGTCGCCCCTGACTCCTGGGCATTCAGGAAGCTGGAACGAATTTGACCAAGGATCTGGGTTTCTCCCAAGACCATTGAGTTCAGTCCGCAGGCAACCTTAAAAAGGTGTTCGACTGCTCCTTCTTGTTCATAAATGAAAAGATAAGGCGTGAACTCCTCTTTATCTATATCAAACCATTGAGATAAGAAATCTTTAATATAATAACGACCTGTATGAAGCTGATCTACTACCGCATAAACTTCCGTTCGATTACATGTAGAAACAATCACATTTTCAAGAATGCTTTTCTTTTCCTTTAAGGTCTTCATCGCTAAAGGAAGATCAGTTTCATTGAAAGATAAACGTTCGCGAATCTCTACAGGGGCCGTTTTGTAATTTAAACCAACGACTATTGTATACATGCTAAGCACTACACCCCCAAGTAAAATCATTACTATTATTATAACATGTCCAAATAAGAGCCTGACCCTAAAATGTGAACAGAAATTGAACCCTGATTATGGTACATTTATAGGGCAAGAACCCATCCTTCTTCTGGGACTTGCTAAACATTCATTTCATCATTACATTTAAGATAAGAAAGAAAAAGCATGAAAGCATTTTCAATTCTTAGGAAATCTTCTATATTTCGACATACCCTACTAATGTAGGGTACCAAAACAAGCTTAAAGAATCAAGTAATGGAGAGGTTTCACACTATTTGTCGTATCTTACGGGTTTACTTTCTTATTATGTGTTATTTTCCCATAATAAACAGGATTTATAACCCACGTTTTAAAAGATAAAGGAGGACGACCATGAAACAGCAAAGAATATTCCCAGGAATCATCTTAATCGGCTTCGGAGCTTATTTTTACTTACAACAAGCGAATATCGTATTATTTCAGGAGTTCTTTACGTGGCCAACGTTACTCATCATTGTCGGACTCGCATTTCTTGGTCAAGGGTATGGTGGGAGAGATTATGAAGCCATCCTTCCAGGTACAATTCTCGTCGGTTTCGGCCTCCATTTTCACGTTGTAAATAAACTTGCTATCTGGCCGGACCATATGGGGACTTTCATCCTTATCATCGCATTGGGCTTTCTGCTTAAATACCAAAAAACGAGGGCAGGATTATTTCAAGGTGTACTCTTTTTAACCTTATCTATCATTCTCCTTTTCTATGATAAGGTTGTGAGATGGTTTGGATTAATTGAAGGAAGTGTTGGCACAGCTTGGGAATTCTGGCCGATCGTTATTATCGGAATTGGCGTCTACTTATTATTTATTAGGAAAAAATGATGACTACATAATGAA
>CAWBBM010000032.1:0-34805 GCA_963787015.1 uncultured Bacillaceae bacterium | reverse complement strand
ACCTCGTAATATCTATTCAATCTAACTAACAAATACGAAATAAATATTCCTTCGCAATCACCCTAAACCAAGTTTCTTCCTATTATATAAACCATTCAATCAATCTATAACTCTCACCTTAAACCCTTATCCCGCAAGGTTTCTGGCGTTCAATCTGACCATGAAATCAGTCCTCACCACCATTCAATACAAAAAGACAAGGTCCCTCAGATAAGGAACCCCACCATCATCCCAGAATCCTCTTCCTCATCAACTTCCTCACCATGAACACTACACTCAACATGTCCATCCGCATAAGTAATCACTCCACCAACCGGACACAACTCAGAACCAAACTCCGATTAAGAATTCATCAAACATACCATCACTATGTTCACATCCTCCAGAGCCAAATGACCCCTATACCGCTTCTCCAACTCCAACCGATTAGCAGCACAAACATCCGCCTCGGCTTTCTCCTTAGTACCCCCCAAAGAAATCACAGCAATCGAAAAAACAATCCCCAGTATGACAATGACCGCTAATAACTCCACAAGAGTAAAACCTCTCTGGTTTTATAAGCCTAATGTTTTTCATTGATATTCACTCCCAACACTGATCCTATCACCAATGCTGTCTTAACAAAGAAGTAACTCTAACTCAACCATTGCCACGAAGGGGCAAAAACTTTTACTAATCAAAACCTGCCACGCAAGGGGCAGAAGGTAAACTTACCCTACTTCAACCCTCTCCCCAACAACCAACCTCTCCAAATACTCCATAACCTGATCTTCAAATCATCACTCTCAAACGCAAACTCCACAGTAGCCTTAATAAACCCAAACTTATCCCCAACATCATGCCGCATCACCTTCAAACTCATACCCAACCACCATCTGCAATTCATTCAACTTCTTAATCGCATCCGTCAACTGAATCTCCTTCCCTGCTCCTGGTGTATGGTTTTCCAAAATCTCAAAGATCTCCGGACGCAACACATAACGCCCCATAATCGCATAATTAGATGGCGCATCTTCCACCTTTGGCTTCTCAACCAAATCATTAATATGGAAAACACCATTATCCATCCCATTCTTATTAATCGAAATAACACCATATTTCGATACTTCCTGCTCCGGAACTTCCTGAACCCCAATCACGGAAGAATTATACCGCTCATAAACATCAATCAACTGCTTCAAACAAGGCTTCTCCGGCGAATGAACAATATCATCCCCAAGTAACACCGCAAACGGCTCATCCCCAATAAACCGACTCGCACAAGAAATCGCATGCCCTAGTCCAAGTGGCTCCTTCTGACGAATATAATGAATATTAGCCAGCTTCGAAATCCCCTGCACTTCTTCCAGCTGCTCATACTTACCCTTCTTCGCAAGAGTCTCCTCCAACTCATAAGACTTATCAAAATGATCCTCAATCGCTCTCTTCCCACGACCCGTCACAATAATAATATCCTCAATCCCAGAAGCGACTGCTTCCTCGATAATATATTGAATCGTAGGCTTGTCCACAATCGGTAACATTTCTTTCGGCTGTGCTTTTGTCGCTGGAAGGAATCGTGTCCCAAGTCCAGCTGCTGGTATAATCGCTTTTCTTACTTTTTGCATCTCTATCCACCCCTTAGTTTGCATTTTTCACTAATATCTTTTTCTTTTTTATTCGCTAAATCCAACACATAATTAGCTAAATACTCAGGCTCAAAGTCCGTATGATTCTCAATCAAGTTCCAAACCCGCTCATATTCAAACTCAACCGTCTTCCCAATAAAAATCTTCGGAAACACAGCCTTCCCATGAACCTCATTCTCACCCAACAATTCCTCATACATCTTCTCACCAGGACGAATCCCCGCATACTTAATCCCGATTTCTTCTATTGTATAACCCGATAAGTTAATCAAATTCTTCGCCAAGATCAACAATCTTCACCGGCTCACCCATATCCAGTACAAAGATCTCTCCACCACGTGCCAAAGCACCAGCCTGCATAACGAGTCTCGATGCTTCCGGAATCGTCATAAAGTATCTAGTCATGTCAGGATGAGTCACCGTAACCGGACCACCTGATTGGATCTGTTTCTTAAATAAAGGAATCACACTACCTCGACTGCCAAGTACGTTACCGAAGCGGACCGCGACAAAGTTTGTTTGGCTATCTTTGTTTAGATTCTGAATCACCATCTCGGCAATTCTCTTCGTAGATCCCATTACGTTCGTAGGATTTACGGCTTTATCAGAAGAAACGAGCACGAATGTTTTCACACCAAATGTGTCTGCTGCTTCCGCTACATTCTTCGTCCCGATGACGTTGTTTTTCACCGCTTCTTTCGGGTTATATTCCATGAGTGGTACATGCTTATGAGCCGCGGCATGATACACGACGTCAGGCATATGACTCTCCATCACCTCGAAGATACGAGATCGGTCCTGTATATCGGCAATGATCGGAATGATTTCAAACTCTGTTTTGTATTTATTCTTTAGCTCCATATCAATCCCATAAATCGAGTTCTCCCCGTGCCCTACTAATACAAGCTTCTTCGGTTTGAACTTACTCACCTGACGGCAGATTTCCGATCCGATTGATCCTCCTGCCCCTGTCACAAGGATCGTTTTTCCTGTCAATTTTTCCGAAATGGTTTTCGTATCCAGTTCCACAGGGTCTCTCCCCAGTAAGTCTTCTACTTGTACATCACGGAATTGGTTGACGGAAACCTTACCTGAAACGATGTCTTCTAACATCGGCATGATCTGTGTCTTGGCCTTTGTCTTGCTGCATTCCTGGTACACTTTTTGGATCTCAGATTTGCTCATGGATGGAATCGCGATAATGATGGTTTCTACATTCAGTTTTTCCACGAGTTTCGGGATGTCTTTCGTTCTCCCCACTACAGTGACTCCATAGATTTGGAGCCTCTGCTTCTTAGGATCATCATCCACAAATCCAACTGGCATAATCTCTGCATCATGATTCTTCATGAACTGGCGGACAAGCATAGAGCCCGCTGCCCCGGCGCCGATGATAAGAGCACGCTTTTTTTCCTGCTTGGTTTTTATGTAATAGTCTCTGTACATTCTCCAGGAGAAGCGTGATCCTCCGATCAGGATGACGTGGAGCATCCAAGTAATGCCGAGAACACGGACATACACATTTCCGTTTACAACGTATTGGATGACTCCAGTCAGTATAATGGAAAAGGTAACGGCTCTTACAACCGCAAGCATTTCCCCCACACTCGCATATTCCCATGCTTTATGATACAGGCGGTAGATGAAAGCAAATACGTGGTGACTAACCAGTAATGCAATAGAGCTCACAATAAGAGTTGGTAGAGTATAAATGCTGAAGTACGGATTAAGAGTATAATATCCAATATAAATAGCGGTTAACACAATGATGGAATCCAGCAACATCAGCAGTGACACTCTTTTTGAATAGCTCATTTACGTTCCTCCTTTTTAATAAAATTCCGTATGAAACCTTTTTCGACAAAATAAATACCTAAGGGAAACATATATTGCTATATCCTTTCCTTAGGGATTTATCTTTTCTTATATTCGATTATTTTCTTTTCCAACCAATTGATAACTGACTAAAAATTTGATTCGCTTCAGGTTCTTTCCAACAGATGAAGGAATTACATAAAACGCTTTCATTGTTTTTCTTTACTCTTGTTTTATAAAATAATAAATGTGGGCATCTAACCCTTCCTCACATCCCACCACTGACGACGAGCGTCTAAGGAAAAGCTTTCTCTTTCCCCACGGCGTGACCGAGTGCCTCCATCGATAATGGTGAGGAGACATTCCCAAAATTCTACTGTTGTCTGTGTGTGTATGATGACTTTAGCTTACCGACGACAACGACAATAGTACCTTAGGATTACCTGTATCTTGATGTATTTTAGAAGATTCCGAGGAACTTCTTCTTCTTGATCAACTCAGGTATTTCTTTATAGATGGTTTTTCCATCTACTAGCATCTCTGCATTTTCTGTAAAGTAATAGACCATGTCTATTCCGTACTTTTTCTCTATATAGATCCATTGCTTCTTCCATTTTGGATGAGCGGTTATGTATATTGTGCGCGTCTGATGCGATGAAGTGTGTCAGGTTGGCTTCGATTAGTTGCTGTGAAAATTTCTGGATGTTCTTGCCGAAGTAGCCGACCAGGCTGGAGGCGGTTAGTTGTGTAACGGCTCCGTTTTTGACCAGCTTGTAGAGCTTGTCCGGTCGTTCGATGATTTCTGCATTTCGTTCGGGATGTACGATGATGGGCGTCAGTCCTTCTACTTGAATATCGTAGAGTAGGCGCTCGGCATATCTCGGAACGGAGCTTGATGGGAACTCGATGAATAGATAGTGGGATGACTGATTAAGTGGAAGAATGTCTCCCTTTTGATAGTCTTCGAGAATTTCTCCGTAGATCCGGCATTCCTGTCCGGGTAAGACTTGGAGATTGATATTCTCTTGTTTGAACGTTTCATTCAGATCACATACAAGTGGAAGGATGTCCGACTTTAAGTTGTCGTATTTTCCATTGCGATGATGAGGAGTCGCGATGATCGTATGGATGCCTTCTGATACGGCTTTCTTGGCCATATCGATGCTGTCCTGGATCGTCTTTGCTCCGTCATCGATCCCAGGCAGGATGTGGCTGTGTATATCGATCATGTTGACTCCTCCTTGTATGGGTATTTCGACTTATTTTTATTCCATTCTACATTTTACGCTATTGGGCATAATTGTAAAGGGGTGTAATTTGTCGAATGGCAGTTATTTTTTTCCATAATAGTAATAATAGTTCGTTTCTTTCAGTTCACGATTGTTTAGAACGACACCCAGTAGCTTCGCTTTCGCTGTACTCAATAACTCTTTGGATTTTTGTGCCGCTTCGATTTCGGTTGTGCCGGAACTGATGACAAGGATCGTGCCGTCGCATTGATTCGCCAATACCTGACCATCGGAAACGGCCAGTACCGGTGGGGTATCAAAGATGATCAGGCTATAGTTCTTATACGCTTCTTCCAAAAAGTGTGCCATGGCTCTCGAACTGAGTAGCTCAGCAGGATTCGGAGGGATGGGACCGCATGTTAATACATCCATGTTCGGTACATCCGACGTGTTCGTCACATCCATTAACTCTTTTTGTTTGGTCAGTACATTGGTTAACCCAAATGTATTGTTTAAACCAAATGTATAATGTGCGGTTGGTTTACGCATATCCGCATCAACCAACAAGACCTTCTTGCCTTCCTGGGCAAAAACCACTGCAAGATTGGCTGCCGTAGTGGATTTCCCTTCTCCGGGACCTGCTGATGAAACCATTAAGGAGCGAATCTCCTGGTCTACTGAAGAGAAATTAATGTTGGTACGAATGGTCTTATACTGCTCAGAAATCGGAGACTTTGGTTGTGTCTTGGTAATCAGTTTACGCTGGTTCGTCATCTGTTTCATATTCTTAGCCAATCGTCTCACCTCTTACACTTGATTTCCGGTCCATCCGGCTCGTCTTCTTCTCATGCTGATCATCTATCCGGGTAATGGAACCGAGAACCGGTACACCTAATAGCTTCTCAACCTCTTGTTCTGTTTTGATGGTGTTGTCGAGGAATTCCAATAAGAATGCAAGACCCACACCGAGCATCAGACCCACAACCGCAGCAATCGCGATGTTTAGAACAGGCTTAGGCTTGATTGGTGACTGTCTGTTCGCCCACTTCTGCTTTCGCCAGAATGCTTACGTTATCCACATTCATGATGCTCGGAATTTCATTTTGAAAGACCGATGCTGTCTTGTTCGCAATTTCTGCCGCTATTTGGGGATCTGTATCCTGAACGGATAGATTGATAACCTGTGATTCGCCTTCACTGCCGACTGAGATTTTTGAATTAAGCTGTGCTGTTGTCATCGTCAGGTCGAGATCCTTTATCACTTTTTCAAGGATCGTAGGACTTTTAATAATGACATTATACGTTTTCATTAATTGTAAATTCGTTTGGATTTCACCTGGATTGTAAGCAGGCTGTTCGGACTTGGACTGATTGACCAACAGTTGGGTCGAAGATTGGTAAACAGGGGTTAATAGAAAATAACTTACCCCTCCACTGACTAAGATGGCTGTCAGGGTAATCAATAGAATCAAAGTGATACGTTTCTTTACTGTATCCATCAATTCGCGCAAGCTTATCGTTTCTTCCATAATTTCCTCCTAAGGGCAAAAATATGTATTATTATATCATATCATATTGTTTTTTCTGTGATTTATTGTCATAATTTTAATATACTTGTAAAAAACGCTTTACTCTATTAAACTATACAACCAATTATTTGAATACCCCTATGCCAAAACTGGTAATAATTACTTCCATGGGTATAGACACGGAGGAGCAATCTATGAAGAACTTATTTCTTATTTTATTATCAATCCTTACGATCGCCTTTCTGATACTCGGGAATATGTATTGGCAGGAAAGAACGAGCATCTCATCAGGGAGTAATGCTGATGCACAGGTGAAAGAAACCGAGCCTGTTCAAAAAGACCCGGACGCAGAAAAGACTGCCGAACCTGCATATGAAGAACTGACAAGCAAATGGCCTGAGAACGCCCGTAAGCAGTTTCTCCAGGCTGTGAACTCAAATGAGACGTACAAGGTAGCCATTGTCGGATCACCTTCCCTTGGTGCTGCAACTGGCGGCTGGAGTGAACAGCTTAAGACTGAGCTTAGCAACACTTATGGAGAACATATCGATGCGAAGCTCTTTGAGGCCGATACTACCTCCACAGAGTTTATTACGAGTCCTACTGCAGAAGAAGTGACTGCTTACAAGCCGGACCTTGTTCTATGGGAACCTTTCACTTTGAAAGATAATACGGTAGGTGTTTCTCCTGAAGATACAGCGTATAGTGTGAATGCCTTCCTTTCAGACTTACAGGAAGCAAACGAAGATGTAACGCTTATTCTGCAGCCTGGACAACCTTTATTTGGAGCTGTCTACTACCCTCAGCAGGTGGATGAGCTTAAACTATTTGCTGAAGAGAACACTTTCACCTATTTGGATCATTGGACCGAGTGGCCAGAAACTGATGATGAAGCTTTAAAGGAGTACTTGACTGAATCAAGGGATGCTCCAAGTGAAAAAGGACATGAACTATGGGCCACATATTTAAAGGACTATTTTATTTCTCAATAAACTTCATTTTGAAAGGACCTGAAACGAATAAACACACTCGTTTCAGGTCCTTTCTTTTGTTGGGACAAGGGGGACAGTTCCCTTGCCCCATTTACTATAGGTGTTTCGAATGGGACGAGGGACCTGTCCCTCCGTCCCATTTAATTCATGAATCCGACGAATCGCAAGAAATTAGCCAGCATCTTCGCCATTTGATCACGCTTGGTGTCTTCGGTCGGAGCGAATACTCCCCCGCCCATACCGTTCATGATATCGGCTTGTGCCACCAAATCAATTCCATTCTTCGACCAATCAGCCATTACCTTTTGGTCTTTGAACTGCTTGATTCCTTTAGAAGGATTCAGCTTGGTTGAATCATAGCCAACATACTCCATAGCACGTGCCACCATCACGGCCGCTTCTGCACGGGTGATGTGGTCGTTCGGAGCAAATCGTCCATCCTGTTTCCCCTGGATGATACCCGCTTCAAATGCTGCCATGATCTCACCGTTTTTGTTCACCGCTTCCTTACCGGTTACATCGGAGAATTCTCCGTTATATGGCTTGGATGGCGTTAAGCCCAAACTGCGTGAAATCAGTGCCGCGAATTCTCCACGTGTCATATAGGCATTCGGAGCATAGGAATCTTTCGTTTTTCCATTGATGATCATCTTCGAAGAGAGAACCTCAATATATTCCTCTGCCCAGCTCTTGCCATTATTGACATCTTTAAAGGTCTTAGAAGATTCCACAACTGCATAGGCACTATTGGTTAAACTTCTGATCACGACTTGAGTACCGTTCACGTAAGCTGGAACTGTTCTTATATTTCCATTTTCAATGACTAGAGCAGCTGTTGTGTTTGGATTCACTTTGCCTGCGAGTGTCAGTTCACGCTCAACATATTGACTGAAGCGTTTTACTTCTGTTGACTTTCCGTTATAGGATGCCGTTACTTCAAACTGTACCGCAGGAGCAAGTATCTTCAATCCTTTATCCGTTAAGGCTTTATCCGCTTCTTTAGAGGATTTCATTGTGATTGTGATCGTTACATCACTTGCTTTAGATGCTTTCAGATCTTGAACAAGTTGGTCAATCTTCAATTCGCTCACCGGGAGACGATAAATGGCTCCGGTATCCTTTACTTCTATTCTTGCATTCTTATTTTCCTGCAAAGCTTTCACCACATGTGCAGGGATATCGAATGTGTCGACATCTCCTTTGGTATGAAGAGCTAATACATTGACTCTGCCCTTTTCAAGAGCACTCATTACTTTCTCTGCATCGATGGTTACGTTGCCTTCTGATACTGTAAGATCATTCAGTGCGAGAGTGCCATCTACTGGTTCAGGCGTAGGTTCTGGCGCTGGCGGCAATGTTCCTCCCCCGCCACCTGTTGGAGGTGGTGTTACCGTACCCTCTGCAGTAGTAAAGCTGTATTCAGCGTTTGTTCCTACCGTTTTGTTGCCGTAATCGGCCATTTCACCGTCTACATATAATACATACTCTGTATTTGCCTTTAACGCTTGTTCCGGTTTGAATTCGAATGTCTTTGAAAGTTTCTTCGATTCAAGAGGCTTGAAGTATCCACTTTCATCTTTTGAATCATTTCCAGCGAAGCCTACAGGCGTTTCAGAACCAAGAGTTTTCGCCTCGTATCCGGATACTACGTCTTTCGTTTCGACCATACCCTTCACTTCGGTTCTTTCATCTTGATCATTTACCTCATACAGCTTAACCATATCGGCCATGTTGGCTGTACTCATTAATCGATCGAATGTTACTTTTAATGTTGAATCTGTTTTTACATCGTTTGCCGAATGGGCTGGTGTTACGCTTGTAATCATTGGATCTGTTGATTTCACCATCGGGACATTCAGTTCCGTTTCTGGCGGAGGAACGTCCATGACACGGGAGATATATGGTTCATATCCGTCCTTCGTGAAGACGACTCTCCATTTCCCTTTGATGACATCCCAGCCATATCGGCCTTCTGGATCCGTGATTTGTGGGTTGATTTGGCCGAAGAATGCCGCATCCCACTTGACCCACTTACCATTCACTTCTTGTTCGACTGTTGCGGTTACTCCTTCTAGTGGAGTATCCATACTGCCTTCAAATACATAACCTGAAGGGTCGATTAGTACGATGATTTCCATGATTGGAAGAGTGATCTCTACATCTCCTTTTTTGAAGGTGATTTCAAGAACTTCTTCTCCATAGGAGCTCCATTCGCCTAAGGTAGATCCGTCAAACGTAAAAGTCTTGTTGTCTGAAGACGTCATGTCATAGGTTTTCCCTAAGAACGTGATCTTGGCTTCATCTACTGCTTCTTTAAACGTGACGGTTGTATCGAGTGGTGTTTTCTCCACAACAGCAAATGTTGCCATACCCGTGTATGGGTTTAAATGTACGGTTCCATTCCAGCCTGCATATACCGATAGATCATCGATTTGAGGGATGGTTGGAACATAGTTGACCGTTTGTGGTGAAGAGGTAACGTTTCCGGCACCATCTTTCACTTTAGCGGTGATTTTGAACGCTTCTTCGGTTTCTGCATTCTTCACAGGAAGCGTAACATCTGCAAACCACCATTTCCCTTCTACTTTCACCTTGGTTGCAAAGGCACTGTTTACATAGACTTCTACCTCTGAACCGGTTTTTGCATTTCCGTATACCTTGATTTTCTTCGCTGCCGTCTGTTTAGGTGCATTGACGGTGACGAACAAGATATTCGTTGTTGCATTCATGATTTCAGCTTTCTTCTCTTCTGAGTCATTAATCGTCGCTGTTGTATTCACTACGGTAGCTTCTGTGTCGGTTTTCACCTTGGCCTCAAACGTAAGTGCTCCTGTTTGATCCTCATCCACTTCACTTACCGTTACCGTTCCATTATTCCATGCGACAGGCTTTCCATTTAGCAACGCCGTTTCAGGAATAACGTCTACACTTTCTGGTAATGTAACGCTTAAAGGTACATTTGTCGCCATCGCTTTCCCATTGTTATGATAATTTAAACGATATTCGATTGTGTCGCCTGGAACGACTGTTTTCTTAGAAGCTGTTAAGGTATTGCCTTCTCCCGTGAAGCTTCCTGTTCCTTTCGGCTGCATGATGACGATCAGGCTGTCATCTTCGGTTTTGACACTATCAACATTTTGAGTTGGATTTCTGTAATCACTTACGACGATGTCATATGTTCCTGAAGGAAGGTTCCGTGCATAGAACATGCCATCTTCGCCGGTTCTTGCCCAGCTTTTGTACTCCCCGATGCTTTCGCCCTCTTTATGCTCATATACATTGACATAAGCAAACTTGATCGGCTTTTCGTTTGCATCGACGACTTTTCCTTTCAGTGTAGACGATTTGTGAAGAGTGATCTCTCCCAGTTTCCCTTCCTCATCTTTACCGATTACTTTTTTGTACTCAATATAATTAGGAGCTGTGATGGATAGGGTGATCTCTTCATCAGAGGCTAATCCCTTTAATTCCATTTCCCCTTTTTCATTGGTCTTGACTGATGAATAGCTCGTGTCGCTATAGGCATATACGTCTGCATTCGCCACTGCTTTTCCATCTTGGTCCTTAACGGTTGCTGTTACGGTTTCCCCTTTATCGAGGGACACTTCGATTGTCTTCGATTGATCGTTAATGGAAATATCCTCGGAAGAATATTGGCGATAGCCTTCTTCGTATACGTATAGAGAATAATGTTCTCCATAAGCAACGTTAGGCACAATGATCTTGCCGTCCTTGATTTCCACAGAATCCATCCAGTAGTTCCCTACATTGTTATATCCAAATTCACTATAGACATCCCAGCTGTATAGGGAAATCGAATCGATATTCTTGATGTCTTCATTCGTGAACGATATTTCCACATCTGTTACATCGGTTGTCAGTAATTGAACAGGAACCTTTACAGGCTCTTTCACATAATGACTATCCACGGATAACGGAATATCCACGGTTGTTTTCTTGTAAAGACCTTGAGCATATACGGTTACCTGATAGTTACCCGTCATCAGGTTCTTCAGAGTGGTTTCCTTGTTATTGCTGTACGTAACAAAGAATCCCTCTTTATTGATATACCCATATTGCGTGTAGTTGTTTGGACCTTGTATACGAACGCTTAATTCGTCTGTAATCAACTTTCTGTTCTCAGAGTTGTCGACGAATTGAATTTTCATGTCACGATAAGCCGGTACATTCAAGCTTTGATCAAGCTCAAGTGTTTCACCTGCTTTGATCGTGACAGGCTTGTTTAAGATGTTGCGGAAGGTTTTGCCGTTTTCCAGTGGGTAAACGACATCGATTGTGTATTCTCCTGCCGGAAGTCCTTTTAGCTCGAATGTTCCATCCGTTTTGGTTTCAAAGGAAAGGACCTTTCCTCCTACTAAACGGACACGTGCAGCTTCCGTTAAAGCTTTGTCTCCCTCTGTTACTTTTCCTAGGAAGTTCGCCCCTATGCTTAGAT
Organism: uncultured Bacillaceae bacterium; assembly: GCA_963787015.1. Lineage (GTDB taxonomy): Bacteria > Bacillota > Bacilli > Bacillales > Bacillaceae_B > Rossellomorea. The sequence continues at coordinate 23,156 of CAWBBM010000032.1, read as the reverse complement.
CGACTTCAGTTGATTTCACATCGGTCTTTTGATCTTTGATTGTATCATGAAGGTATCCTTCAATCTTAGTGATCTTCGTCGTACCTTCTTCAATCATGAAGCTTGCATGATAGGTCTTGTTTTCTTCATCATACTTCAGAGTAAGTTCTTTTTCTTCTTTACCCTTGGCTGTAACAAGATAGACTTTCGCATGTGCCTCATAGGTCTTATCATAAGCCCCTTCAAGAATCACTTCTACCGCTTGACCAAGCTCAAGAAGGTTATACGAATTAAGATCTGCTTTCGCCTCAACCTTCGTTACTGCAAATTCAGATACATTATATTCTGTTGTGGCTGCATCAGAGGTGTTGGTCGCTTTATCTGTTGCTGTCACTTTAAATACATATGTTTTTCCTGGCGCTGCTTCTTTAAGAAGAGCTTTTGTTTCTTTCGTGTTGTTTACGAGTGTTGAGAAGCTTTCACCTTTAACCGCTGACTCGACAGCGTATGTGTCCGCTCCCTCAACTGAATCCCAAGAAACCTGTAATCCTTCACTGACTTTCGTGACGGTTAGATTGGCAGGTGATTTTGGCGCAGTTGTATCAATGGTAAAGGTTACGGCATTAGATTCGACTTCTTTGTCTTCACTATGCACGGCTACAACCGAATAGCTTCCATCACTGTCTGCTGTCAAGGTACCAGTGAACTGACCTTGAGGATTCGATGTCACGGATGTTTCTTTTACAACCTTTCCGTCCTTTTTCAGCTGCAAGGTGACGGATTGATCAGGGTTTGTTTCCCCTTTGATTTCCACTTGCTTCTTGTTTGTCAGGAGTCCATCTTGTGGATCCGTTATGGTGACAAATGCTTGATTCTCATCTGCAATAGTGAATACTTTCGATAGCTTTAATTCTTTGCTTGGTCCTGTTGGGATTTGGTAGTCCAGTGTGTACTTTCCTGGTACAAGGTCTACCAAAACATTCATGTGGTCAATTGAGTAGTTTCCTTCGAACTTATACACAATTTTGTTATCATCATCTTTAATGGTGTAGACAGCCGGCACCGAATTCCAATTGTTCGTGAAGTCACCCTCATATTCTCTGATCGGCTGAACGCTTTCAGGTGCCATTCTCATGTTTCGATTGGTTGTGTTCTGTTCTTTTAAGGGAGAAATTTCTTCCACTGTGAAATCACCTGACTTCAGAGTAATGCTTGAAGTTAGACGGATTTTCCCTCCAGAATATTTCTCCTGTTGGATGTCGCCAATTTCTCCTGTAATGTCTGTGCCAACTTCCAGGGTCGCATCTTTTGAAAGGTTTGAATCTCTCATCCAAAGGAAATAAGACCAAGGTGTTTGGTTCTCTTCAATGTCTTGGACTCCGAAGGCAAGATCCTTCAAACCCGGGGTGAAATAGAATTCTTTTACTACTTCCGGGGTATTGAACCAATAGCCGATATGATCGAAAATCCTATAATTATGATTGGCTGAAAGGGTATATTTAAAAGGGATGGCTTCCCCGTTTTTCTCAAGATCAACTTTGATTAATTCCCCTTTTTCAGCGGTAATCACTTTATCCTTTGTGATGTTACTTTCCCCGAGATCAATTCGATAGGCTTTTCCTTTATTCCCGATTCCGTTCAGGACGGAGTGAATGGTCTTGTTGGGAACATATGATACTGCTCCGTTAACCATGATTGGGACAGTCTGATGTACAGAAATGCCGTCTTCCATCAGGACATCAAGACCTATTGAGCTTTGAGTGAAGTCGATTCCCGTATCGTCTTTAACGGTAAGTAAACGTAAATCATCAGATATGGTATAGCCTGTTTCATTTAAGGCTTTCAGTTCATTTACTGATAGTTTTTTCACGTCCACAAATGACTTATATCCCAAATCATCATTAAATTGTCCACTGACACTCAGATAGAACTCATCTTTATCCGTGTATCGAATAGGCTGCTGAGTAAAGTAAGTGCCCTGATTAGATGAAAAATAGTAGTCATATACATAGCTCTCTTCTTCACCTGGATACGTTTCTTTATGGTAAAGCTTCACATCCAAGTATTCAGGCAGCTTTGTTTTCCCTGCAAAGGCAGGTGGATGAATCTTGAAGGATAATTCAAGATTTTGATTGCCTTGTTGAGAAGAAAGGTGGATATTTTTCTCAAGATTCACATTTACTACATCCGTTGGAAAATGTTGTTCTGTTAATGCCAGGGTATAAAGTCCTTCTTCAGAAGGCTTCGGAATGACCACAGTCCCAAGGTTAGACGTGCTGGCAGCTTGGCCTACAGGCTGATCTTCCTTATACAGTTGGTAAGTCAGAAGATTTTCTTTTGATTCCATTTCCGTCGTCAGAGGGTCTTCTTCAAAGTCTCCTTGATCGGAAACAGCCATCTTCTTGACTTCTCCGTCGTTGTCTACTGTCTTAAATGCCACTTCATTTGTGGTTTCCTTACGAACAGGTCCTACATATTCTAATTGTACATTTGTTTGTGGATTGATGAAGTAGGTATCAAAATGGAGATTCTTCCCTTGCTCATAGTAATAAGTGTCTCCATCATATTTACCTTCAATGGACGGTGTATAATTCTCTACCTCATCCTTATATTCATAGAATGTATATTCAGTTTCTCCCTTTTGTACCTTCACCTCTAGGGTTAAGGCTGCCCCCACGTACAAGTCATATAGGTTTTTAGATACATAATAAGTGGAAACAAACTCACCCTTACTCCAATAGGTAGATACGTTGATCCCACTTTGGTCATATCCTTTGGGCGCTTGAATTTCTACGGTGTCCAACGTATCCAGGTTAAAGGTAATCTCCTCTGAGGTTAAAGGGACGATTTCCGAATAGAAATACCCTGTATCCTCGGCTTTGTCAGTGATTTGAGCGGACACAAGAAAGTCCTGATCTGTACTGACATACACCGAATCACCTTGGAAGAATTGTGGCCAGGTGATGATACTTTGTACGTCTTTGTCAACCAGTGATAACGAAATGTCACTATTGGTGAGGTCTTTTTCTGTTTTGACATTCACCTTTGAAAGTTGTTCCTTGGTGAATTCAATGGTTGTCATGTCTTTCGCTGTTAGGGATTTGTGGTAGATGACTTTTGTCCCTTCAGCATCTTCACCGTTTACTACCAGTTCGTATTCACGACCTTGAAGGAAGTATACATTCGGGATAAAGGCTTCGGTTTTGTCCCCATCCTTTTTAATGGAAGTGGAATAAACCTGTTCGACTGTATAAGATGCGCCGTCTTTCACGGTATACTCTTTCGGGTTCTGTCGTTCATACACCTCAACCCGGGCACCTTCTAAAGCATTCCCTTCAGAGTCCTCGGCTGTAATAACCACTCCGTGGAGTTGGTTGGAATGCGCCTGTATGGTCTTCACAGCGGAGGTTGAAGCAAGTTCTTTGTTGGTAGTGGTATCTAGGAGAGCGTATTTAAAGGTGTAGTCCCCACTAGAAAGGTTAGAATGTATTTCATAATTGAACCAGTTAAAATCTTCATTCATCATTTCACTTTCAATTTCTTTGTCGTTTTCATCAAGAATAGATAATTTTGCTGATATAATACCTGAACTGATTGAATTCAGTCTATACCCTTCAGAGGCTATGTTGACGCCTGCAGTTATCTTATTACTTTGGAAATTGAAATGGTCAAATTTCATTTCACTTGGTAAAACAGGAACGATTAACATTGTGTTTCCAGTAATGTTCCCTTCTTTTGACCATGAAGCATTTACCGTTTCTCCTGAAAGGGTTGTGAACGTATCAAGAAAAATTCCATACTTTTTAGGTGTTACAAACAATTTATAATCGAATTCGGCACCGTACCAAGCTTTTGTATCGTTATCCATCAAGGATAATCTTTCTACACTAGCGTCTTTATTTTCATATTTCACTTCGACGGCGTCGTTCATTTCTTTCGATAAGTCGACTGAGGAAGAAGATAGGTCTACCTTTTTATATAAATAGTAGTTTTCTTCATCCTCAGTATAGCCTGATACATTAAATTCTAGGTCTTTTATACTCTTTCCGATAAGTAGATGATTTTCAGAAATAATGCGATTCTGCTGATATTTATTGATTGTCACATTATTTGAGTAGTGTAACAGTTTATCAGGTTTTTGGATGGTGAGAGGCTTTGCGTCACTCATCACATCCCATTTTTCTTGGGATTCTGCTAATTTTATTAGTTCTTCACCTGTTATATTTTCTTGCGTTATGAAAAGGTTATTTTTAGACTCTTCATCAAGTAAGTTAATTTGCAGATAAAGTATGTAGGATTCCTGGGCTGATATTTGCGACGGATCTATTACTAAACTTTCTCCTACTGATTCGATGGAATGGGAATTGCGACCCTCCTCATCTGTGATTTCCCCAAATATTGAGGAGACCGTTACGTTTTCCGGTATGAACAATTGGATATTCTTCACTGTTTCATTTGCATACCCCACACCTGGCGCGATAGTAGAAATTAGTAATAAAATTAGCGCAAGTATGGTTGTGATTTTTTTGACTGTTTTCATCTTCAAATTCATTTTCCTCCTTGTTTTGTTTAAATCCCTCAAAAAATACACATCCCCAATCCCTGATTCATTGAATTAAAAAGAAAATTTTACCAACTTAATAGTAAATAAAGATCATTAATAGGTCAATAGTTTTATTAAAATTTGCCAGTAAACGGTGATATTTGAACTATATTGACAATATTCGAGAGTGTTCACGGGATAAGAATATGAGGGGGATTAGGAAAAGGGAGTAAGTTGGTGGGAAAGGTAAGAGATCTTTTCCTTAGTTTGGTTAATTTTACCACAAGTATTAATCGGCTATCATTTCCAATTCCCACAAAAAACATACTATACTTGTAATATCACAGTATAGGAGGGAATTTATGGGCAATCTACCAAAAAAGAGTTTTATTGTATTGGTTATGACACTGCTTGCACTGACCGGTTTCTCATCCGGCGTATTGGCAGAAGAAACGACGTTTAAAGACGTGAAGGACTACACTTCATTTTATGAAGAGATTATGTACCTTCATGGAGAAGAAATCATCTTTGGGTACGAGGATGATACATTCCGTCCGACTGAAGGGGTTACACGCGCTGCAGCCAGCGCAATGATTGGACGGGCACTTGGATTGGATGGAACGAAGAGGGATTCATCGTTTGAGGATGTACCTGAGCAGAGCTTCGCTTCAGGCTATATCGCATCAGCCGTTGAAGAAGGAATTATTAATGGATATAATGACGGGACTTTCCGTCCGAATCAATTGGTGACTAGGGGCGAGATGGCGATCTTCATCTCACGTGCCTTTGATTTGACGACTGACACGGAGGCTGTCTTCCAGGATACGGCTCCGAGCATGGCTTCGTTTGAGGCGATTCAAACCGTTTATGGCAACGGGATTGCGAAAGGATTCTCGGATTATCACTTCTACCCTTATAAAACAATTTCCAGAGGGGAATTTAGTGCCTTTCTTGCGAGAGGGGTAGAGGATTCCTTTAAGCAGCCAGTGGAGGACGTAAAGGCGGTTGAAATTAAGCTGGCAGTGGATAAAGATGACAACCTGACGCTTACTTCTCATCTGAACGGTGAGGTAATTCATGCGAATCCCCTGCAGCCTATTAAAATCGTTACGTCGACTGAAAACGATACCCCAAGCTTTAAGTATGATGGCGGTGTCTTAAGGTCATTTGATTACGGTTCATACTACGCATCACGAGCTTTAGGTGTTGGAGAAATCACTGCCGGCCTTATTGGAGACCCAATCACCATACCTGTCACGTACATTCCAAAGACAGCTGAAAACCAAAAGCCCATCAATGGCTACCTGACGGAACTGGCATCCCATCAAATTATGACAAGCTGCCCGATGTCCCTTAACGGAAGTACGGCACAGGATGTGATGGATTATTATGGTACAGAACCTGACTCAGAAGGCTATTTAGGTGGAGGATATGGCAGAACATTCGGTAACTGCACGTACTACTCCGAAAGTGATACGGATCTGACTAAAAAGAATGTGACCATTGATTTTAAGAATAAAGACGACTCCGTAACAGCTGCTGCCTTCAAGGAAATCGTCGGGACTCCCGACTGGGAAGGAATGAGCCAGCTGGATGATTCCTGGACTCAACTTTACCGCTTGGATGGAATGGAAGTGTATGCTTCTTACTCTGATAAGGGGGCACCGCTTCATACCTTGCGATTGAAGCATAAATAAATACGATAAAAGGGACGGACCTCGTGGAGGTCCGTCCCTTTTTGAATGCTTAGTTTCACCTATAGGGAGATGGGCAATACTATCCCTCCTCCCTATTAGTATTCACTTACGTTTACACCTTCAGCGTCCACTAAACGGGCTGTGTCCCCTTCGTTATTCCAGATATATCCACCTGTCCATTTCAAGTAAGTTGGCGGGTTATGGACTGCACTATTACCGGAAGTTACCTGAACTGTGCTACCTGCTTTTAGTACAAAGTCGGCTGGAAAATCAAAGGTTTGATTCCCTTCTACGCTCACTAACTTCCAGCCTGTCATGTTTACGTCATTGTTTCCGTTGTTCTTGATTTTAACCACTTCTGTATCTAAGTTGACACTTGTAATGGTTAAATTTCCAGGATTGGGTACCGGGTCTTGCTTAAAACGGTCATCCAGAGCTCTTGCTAAGAAAGCCGAGAATTGATCCCGTGTCACATCTTGATTTGGTCTGTAAGTACCATCCGTGTAACCACCCGTTATCCCTTCAGCCAGAATTTCAAGGATAGAATCCGAAGCGGCCATGCTTGGAGATACGTCTTTGAAAGAAGTCTCAGCTTTAACGGTTAAATCAAAGGCTCTCGCAAGGAAAATGGCCATTTCCCCACGGGTGACGACTTTACCAGGCTTAAACGTTCCATCCGTATAACCGGAAATAATCTTAGCTTCCATAGCGGATTGAATATAGCCAGAAGCAAAGTTTGATTGACCTACATCCTCGAAATGTAGTAGCTCGTTGTTCCCCATCCAATCCAATCGCTCTGCCAATCATCGCCGCAGCCGCAGCTCGTGTAACCGGCTTACTTGGAGCAAATGTACCGTCATTGAACCCATTAATGATTTCTTGATCGGATAGGTATGTAATTTCATCAAAGAATGTATGAGTGGTCGGAACGTCTGAAAATGCTTTTGCTGAAACAGAAAATGGCGTTATCAATCCAACAACCATTACAACTGCTAATAAAGATGTTACTAATCTCTTCATTTCTTTCTCTCCCTTCTATTTGTTTCCACGAGAAAAGGCACTAATAAGTGGGTGCCTTTGTCATAATTCTATATTACTATTAATCTCTTTGAGATGACAAATAATTGGGATAAGGTGAGTATTAGGTTATATTCTCTATCATCGAATTGTTTTAGAGTTCGAAACAAACCCCCTCCCTGTCTCTTGGAAAGTGTTTCAAATTACTTATTACGAAGTTTTTTCAAAAGGTCATTTGCCTTTTTCTTTGCTTCTTCCGTTTCTTTTTCCAATACCTTATAAGAAACAACCTCTTCATCTTCAGAGAGAGTTACTTCTAATAGGTCGCCTTCATTAGAAGGCATGACACCCTCTTTATCTACTACTTTTTCTTCTTGTTCATTGGACCTTAGTAAAAGGACGGCATTCTCTCCTTCAAAGCGGTCTAATGTATAGATTTTAGTAGCCACTTACTTTCACACCCTTAGTATTATATAACGCGGCGGAGTCTCCTTCATTGTTCCAGATATAGCTTCCTGTCCACTTCAAATAAGTGGGCGGGTTATTGATTGCATTTTTACCGGACATAACATGAACCGTACTACCCGCTTTCAAAACGAAATTGGTTGGGAAGTCATAGGTTTGATTTCCTTCTACACTGACTAACTTCCAACCGGTCATGTTCACATTATCCTTCCCATTATTCTTGATTTTCACTACTTCTGTATCAAGATTCACATTTGTGATGGATAAATGGGCTGTTGTTGGTTCCGGCTCAGGGTCTGTTCCCCCATTGCCCCCACCATTATATGGACTCCCCTCAACATTTACATGGCATCCGTTGAAGTCTGCTACAATGTCGCCTGTCTCATAGGTTGAATAGATATTCACACCGGCATTCTCTAAATTCGAAACGACTTCTGAATCAGGATGTCCGTATGAATTTTCTCCATATGAAAGAATGGCGACCGATGGGTTTACTGCTTCAACAAATGCCGCTGATGTACTTGTGCTGCTACCGTGGTGACCGGTTCTTAGTACAGTTGATTGTACATCATCATTTCGGACCATTTCATTCTCTATCCCATGACCAGCATCTGCTGTCAACAGGACACTCGAACATCCATTTGTTGCTCGTAATACGATGGAAGCATCGTTATTATCACTTGCGTTTTCATCTGCATGAAGAACCTGTATCTGTACATTTGGATCTAAATTGATGGATTGACCTGTCTTTGCCACTTCAAAAGGGATGTTCTTTTGATCCACAAGGTTTAGATAGTCTAAATAGGTTTGAGATGTATGAGGTTTACCGCTATCCAGTACTTTTTTCACTGGTATATCGTTTAATACATCTAATAACCCACCAATATGGTCAGCGTCAGGGTGTGTCGCTACCACTAAGTCTATGGAGTCTATCCCGGCTTCTTTAAGGTAAGACACAACCTTTTCCCCGGCTGATTGACGACCTGCATCGATTAATACTGTTTTCCCGTTAGTGAGCGTTAATAGTGTCGAGTCTCCTTGACCAACGTCAATAAAGTGAGCTGAAAATTGGTCAGGCATATTGGGTTTATCTTGCTTGAAACGGTCATCAAGTGCTCTTGCTAAGAAAGCTGAGAATTGATCCCGTGTCACATCTTGGTTTGGTCTGTATGTACCATCTGTGTAACCGCCTGTTATGCCTTCAGCCAGGATTTCAAGGATAGAATCCGAAGCGGCCATGCTTCTAGAGACGTCTTTAAAAGAGGTCTCTGCTTTGACGGTTAAATCAAATGCTCTAGCAAGGAAAATGGCCATTTCCCCACGTGTGACGACTTTACCAGGCTTATATGTACCATCCGTATACCCGGAAATAATCTTAGCTTCTACAGCTGATTGAATATATCCTGAAGCAAAATTAGAGATCCCTACATCCTGGAACGTAGTGACTCGTTGTTCCCCGTCCAATCCAAGGGCTCTGCCAATCATCGCCGCAGCCGCAGCCCGTGTTACGGGTTTACTTGGAGCAAACGTTCCGTCATTGAATCCATTAATGATTTCTTGATCCGATAAATACGTAATTTCATCAAAAAATGTGTGAGTAGTCGGAACGTCTGAAAATGATTTTGCGAAAGCAGAAAATGGCGTAAGTAATCCCACAACCATCATCACCGTTACGAGTGAAGCGAATATTCTTCTCATTTTTTCCTCTACCTCCTATTTACAATAAAAAAAGATACCCCTCCATTGTTTCGAAAGGGTATCTTTTGTAACAATTCTATTACACTATTTATACGCTTTAAATGACCAATAATTGGAAGACGCGTTCGTCAAAGGCGTTGCCGTATTTTGAATCTCATATAGTAGTAATGAAAGAGGCTGGGACAAAAGGGTTTTATTGTTTTTGTAAAAGCATATAAAAAGTATTTAACCGGTTCTAGCTGTTGATTGGAGTGCAAGACGAAGATTCCTGCGGGAAAAGTGGAATAGGCTCACCTTCCCCCCGTGGAAAGCGAAGTCTTGCACGGAAATCGGGCAGCGGTGTCACAAGAAATCCTAACATGGTCTTTTATCCTGATTGTTCGTCTTTAGATTATTTTAATTTCGTTATGTCCCAGCCTCTTCAAGTTGCTCTTGTAGTGCAATGATTTTATTTGAGATTAAAGGGAGGTATTTCCGGTCTTCCTGCATTTCAAAAATGAGTTCTGACTTCTTACAATAGCTAAGCGCTTTTTTTATGTCATGTTGGAGCTCTAATATATACCCTTTTTGGTAATGGAACTCCCCCAGTAAATACATACTTTCATGTTCCAGGCACCACCTGATCCCTGAATGACAATTTTGAAGGGACTCTTCATAAAGCCCAAGGCGTGTTTGTACCCTGGCTATGTTATAGAGTAGTTTCGTTTGGATGCGGATATCATTCAACTGTGGGTGGGTTTTTAATTGATTTTCAACCCGGCTATAAATGGCTAACGCTTCTTCATACTCTTCTAACGAAAACTTAATGACCCCTATGGAAAGGTATATTTCCATTTCTCTTTCCGATAGGGCCTTTTTTTCATTTCTTGTTAACTCCAACGCATATATCAAAGTGTTATAGGCTTTTTCAGTCTGGTTTAGGACTTCCTTTTCATAAATCCCCTTATGCCAGTAGAGCAGCTGCAGGTGGGAAGGAGTGGTATGAAAGAGCGGGTTCTTTTCTTCCACCCTGACGATTTCCATCATTTCTTCATACTCCATGCTTTTCCTTAAACGGGTTAACTGCTTCTCTACCTCTTCAATATAATCGATTCTGGGAGTAGACCCCACCTCAAGGAAATAATTAAGATTTACGCCAAGCTTGTTTGCTATTTCATAAAGCGTTGAGGCATTGGGGTATATATCACCCTTTTCAATTCTGCTTATCAAGGCTTGCGTGCATATCCCATTTGCCAAATCTTTTTGAGTGAACCCGTGGGCTTTGCGCATCTGGACAATCTTTTTTCCTATAGCATAATAATCCATTTTCTCACTCCTCCCTTCACACCGGGACATGGGACAGGTACCTTGTCCCATTAATGATAAGGGCTTCAACTTCGACGAGGGACCTGTCCCTCCGTCCCACTAGTCTGTGTCCTTTGTGGTCAGTTCATTGATTTTGTTTTGTAATAGCTGGGCATATTTATCGTCATTTTGAAGTTCGAATACAGTTAATGCCTTATTCAAATAATCCTTTGTTAAATCGATTTCTCCCTTTAAGTTCGTAATTGTAGCCGATGTGGTAATGGAGTTCCCCCAGTGCAAACATACTGTCCTTCTGAATACACCAGTTGATTCCCCGCTTACAGTACTCGATGGACTCATCCAACCTCTGTAATTCTTGTAAGACTCTGGCAATATGGTAATAGAGCCTTGTAGTGATCGTTAAATCAATCAAGTGGGGCAAAGCCTCAATATGAAGCTTTCACTTCTTTAAATACTTCCAGCGCCTTATGGCTATCATCATTGATATAAAACGCTCCCATCGTCATCAGGATTTCGAGTTCTCTCTCAGACCACACTTTACTGGATACTTGAGTCAGTTTAATGGCCTCTTGCATGGTTTCAGAAGCTTTAATATGATCCTTTTGGACCTCAAACTGATAAATTCCCTTTATGCCACAGTAATAATTGCAGATTTTTCTTATTATGAGAGAAGAGGGGATTCCCTACCTCTGTTCGGATGATGTCCATCATCTCTTCATATTGAAGGCTTCTGCGCAAAACCTTTAATTGGTTCTCCACTTCTTGTATATAATCCAATCGAGGCGTCATCCCGATATCGAAGAAATAATTTACATCCACCCCAAGTTTCTGGGAGATTTGATAAAGGGTCGATGCATATGGGTACACAATACCCTTTTCAATTTTACTGATCTGAGCCTGTGTACAAATCCCCTCTGCCACATCTTCTTGGGATAGACCGATATTTTTACGCAATTCCCTTATTTTTTTTCCGATCGCTGAAAAGTCCAATAGTTTCACTCCTAAAAATATTCCTAGAGTTATAATTCGAGTAGAAAAGTATGTAAATTGCCTTTAAAATGGGGTTTAAATAGGTGAAAAGACCTCTGAATGGTTTTTTGATCATTTCGAAAATATGGTTTAATATAGTTAACAATAGGTGTATGCTTATATGATACCGAATTTTCACATTTTTGAAAAAGGAGGAAAGTCCTATGAAAAGACGTATTCTTGCATTTTTAACAGCTTCTATCCTTGTTCTAAGCTTTGCTGGAGTCGGTTCTACAAGTGCTGCGGGAGTTGCTCCAACATCTGCTGAGCTACCTGCTCTATATTAATTTACCAGAAATTTGTTGAATATTCATATAATTAAACATTCACAAGACATTTCCTCCAAAGGAAATGTCTTTTTTCATTAATTTACCAACATTACAGTGTAATATTCCTATTACAATATTGTAACATTCGTTATATATTATCCTAGTAACTATTTTATTTTTCGGAGGATAAGAAATTGAAAAAAGGGTTTATTTCTTTATTTGTCGCTCTGTTGATTCTGACGACAACCAACTTGACTGCATTTGCTGCTTCTTTCACCGATATTGGCGGAACGTATGCGAAGCCATATATTGAAGCACTGTCAGCCAAGAACATTATCTCTGGGTACAATGATGGTACCTACCGTCCACAGGAGAAAGTCACACGTGCCCAGTTTGCCAAAATGCTGGCACTTGCTTTAGAGCTGCCCGCAAGTCCGGAATCAGCTAAGAAATTCACAGATGTAAAGGATTGGGCAGATCCTTATGTAGGTGCCCTTGTTGACTCTGAAATCACTAAAGGGATTCGACCAGACTTCTTTGGAGCGGATAATCCGATTTCACGTCAAGAAATGATTGTAATGTTCGTCCGAGCCATGGGAATGGAAGAATTCGCTCATTTAACAAACCCTTGGTCGGGATTTGAAGATGAAGAGAAAATCTCAAGCTTTGCCTATACCCATGTAGCATTTGCAGAAACGATCGGCTTCGCTGAAGGAAATCAAAATTACTTCATGCCGACTCAAACAGCAGATCGCGCTGCTGCTGCGAAATGGATCTATAACTTCACGATTGACTCTGATAAGTACTTCGTAAATTCATTAAACGTGATTGTAATGAATACGATGACTCTCGAAAACCTTGAATCTGTTAAATTAATCGATGACTCAACTGTGAAATTATTCAACTTTGACAGAACGACAGAAATCCGTGACTTAGCTGAATTCATGGAAGAATTAAAGGTTCGATTGAATTACGAATATCTTTTCTACTTGGACGGCTCACACTGGAATAAGATATCAGCTACCGAAAAAAATGAGATTGTCCAAACGGCTGTTTCTTTCTGGGAATCAGATTACAGTGAGTATACATTGAATGTGTCCTCAGCAGATGCAAAATCCCAAATTACTTCTTATTTAAATAAGTACTATGCAAATGACTATAATATCTACTATCCTATCTTGGATGATATAACCATGTTTGCTGAAGAAAAAGGTATTATTGAGTATAAGTAATCGAACTGGACCTCACCTATTACAGGTGGGGTTTTTTTGTTCCAAAAATTTGATAATAAACACTATAAATTACCTAAATCATCTTCTTTTTTCTTTGTTATTTACTTATTTATAACAATTTTTACTATTTTCCTACTATTTAATTTACTTATCTTGTGCTACTATTAATCTGTTTGACACTACACAATTAAGGGGAGATTTTTTTTGAAAAAGAAAACATTAGCAGGTGCTGCTCTCGCTTTAGGTTTAATTGTTCCTCAGGTTTCACCAGCCATTACATACGCTGAGGTTATGGACAAAGATATTGTAAAGCTTCGCATATTAGAAACAACCGACATCCATGTGAACCTTGTAAACTATGATTACTACCAGGATACCAAGACAGATAAATACGGACTTGCTAAAACGGCTACCCTGATCAAGCAGGCCCGCGCTGAGTCCAAGAACAGCTTATTGTTTGATAATGGAGATCTAATCCAAGGAAATCCACTTGGTGATTATGTAGCAAAGGAAGATCCGCTTCAAGATGGCGAAACACATCCTGTCTACAAAGCAATGAATCTACTAAACTATGATGCCGGAAACGTCGGGAACCATGAATTCAACTATGGTCTTGATTTCCTCGGTACTTCATTAAAAGGATCTAACTTCCCATACGTAAATGCGAATGTTTATGTAGACGATAAAGACGGAAACCCTGATAATGACAAAAACTACTTCAAACCTTATGAAATCCTTGATCGCACAGTCGTCGATGAAGATGGGGAATCTCATTCGATTAAAGTCGGAGTCATCGGATTCGTTCCTCCACAGATCATGCAATGGGATAAAGCGAACCTTGAAGGAAAAGTCATTGCGAAAGATATCATCGAAACCGCTAACAAATTCGTTCCTCAAATGAAGGCTGAAGGTGCTGACGTCATCGTCGCCATCCCTCACTCAGGTATCGGGAATGTGACACAAGATGGCATGGAAGAGAATGCTACTTATGACCTTTCTAAAGTAGATGGCATCAACGCGATCCTTTTCGGTCATTCACATGGCGTATTCCCATCTGCGACTTATGAAGGAATTGAAGGCGTTGATTTGAAAAAAGGAACGATTAACGGTGTACCTTCTGTTATGCCTGGATCATGGGGAGATCACCTTGGTCTTGTTGACCTTGAACTCGAATTAAAAGACGGAAAATGGAATGTGACGAATACACAAGCTTCCACTCGCTCCATCTTAAACGCCGACGGAACACCTGCTGTCGAAGCAGACCAGGCCATCCTTGACGCTGTAAAAGAAGAGCATGACGCAACGATTGAATGGGTACGCAGTGCTGTTGGGGAAACAACGGCTCCAATCAATAGTTACTTCGCACTTGTAAGTGATGATCCATCCGTTCAAATCGTGACAAATGCCCAAAAATGGTATGTAGAAAAATACATCAAAGGAACGGAATATGACGGCATCCCAGTATTATCTGCAGGTGCTCCATTTAAAGCGGGTACACGTGCTAACCCTGATTACTATACAGACATCCCTGCAGGGGAAATCGCGATTAAGAACGTATCTGACTTATACCTGTATCCAAACACACTTCAAGCCGTGTTATTGACGGGTGCTGACGTGAAAGAATGGTTAGAAATGTCTGCAGGACAATTCAATCAGATTGATCCTGGTAATTCAGAAGAACAAAACCTTGTGAACGGCGATTACCGTTCTTACAATTTTGACGTGATTGATGGAGTTTCTTATGAAATCGATGTGACTCAGCCTTCCAAATACGATGCTGAAGGTGTATTGGTGAATGAAAACTCCAGCCGTATCAAGAATCTTACGTTCAATGGCAAAGCAATCGATCCAAAACAGAAGTTTATCGTTGCGACCAATAACTATCGTGCAAGCGGTAAATTCCCTGGCGTGAAGAACTCAGAAATCATCGTGAAATCACCAGATGAGAACCGAAACGTGATCATCGATTACATTATGGAGAAAAAGACCATCGATCCTAAAGCGGATGGGAACTGGTCATTTGCCCCTGTAAAAGGAAAGGCAAATGTTGTTTTTGAAACTTCTTTGAAGGCACAAGATTACATTAAAGACTCTAGTACGTATAAATTCCTTGGCAAACAGGATAGTGGTTTTGGCAAATACTCTATTAAGCTTAAAGAAAGCGACACACCGACGCATAACTTCAAAGACGTAAAAGCCGATCATTGGGCTAAAGATTACATTATGAGCTTAGTTGATAAGGGTATCGTGAACGGGAAGACCGATTCTACGTTCGAACCTGAAGGGAATATTACTCGTGGAGAATTCGTTTCTTTACTTGCGCGCACATTGGACCTGAAATCTTCAGGTGAAAATCACTTTAAAGACGTGGCCGGTGTATTGGAAGAAGACATTAATGCGGCTTACGAAGCAGGTATCACGACTGGTATCAACAGCACTACTTTCGCTCCACACAGTCAGATCACAAGGGAACAAATGGCTGCGATGCTGGTACGTGCCTATAAGACGAATACCGGGAAAGAATTTAAACCATCTGTGAAAAACACTTATAAAGATGCGAAGAAGATCTCTCCTACCTTTAAAGATGACGTATTGGCTGCAATGGAATTAGAGTTTATGAACGGTTATAAAAACGGTACTTTTGCTCCTAAGCAACAAGCAAATCGTGCTCAGGCTGCGAAGACGATTTACATGTTTTTGAATAAATAATCGATCGTATGAAGAAACCCCCGATTCTCAAATCGGGGGTTTCTTCTACCTTTATCGTAAAGGTATTCCTCGGTATTTTTGTATTTTTATTCATAAATATTTATTCTTATAGGAATATTCTTAGAGTTATATAAACCCTTGAAAACAGGAAAAAACGGCATGAATTTAATCTAATATTGAACATATTGCTTAATAGACCGAAATACCTCCTTTTACTATTTCTGATAGGATAAAAGTACAATAACAGAAAGGGGGCTTTACGTTGATACATGAAATCAGCATGAAAGTAACTCCTATTTTCCAGGATAGTGATTTGTCGATCTCGTTCCACTTTGAGTTTAAGCAATCTAGAAATAAGATCGGTGAGGCCTTTGTCTCCACCTACCAAACCAAACAATCATCCGGAGAACTTCGCTCATTTAAAAACGGAGCACGTATGAAAGAAAATAAAATTGCCATCATCAATCGCTTCGAGGTGGTCGGTGGATTAAATGAACCTTGCCTTAAAAAGCTAAAGCATTTCTTGGCCGTTATCGGAATCACGGAGATCATCGATGATTCTTCATTGGAGCTGGCTGTGAATTAATGGAATGAAAGTGTAGGGCCTTTATGGAGCCTGCGCTTTTTTTGTGTTCAAAGACTTTTAAGATTCTTATGGCCCCAGCAAAATTTCTGAAGGTAAGTACGGGGATTATTTCAAGTAAAATATGACTGATAGTATGTAAATAAAGATATAGAGCATTACTCCAATTTTACCTAAGATGGCTAGTAAGCCCTTCTATTTCTAAATAGTATCAACCATATGAGACTTATACTAACTATAACAATATACGTCGGTGAAACGGCCAGCTTCGCTAACATAGATGACATACGACAATTTCCTCACTTTCAAGAAATTGATCAAGTTTCTGGTTCTTCTATTGGAACAGCCGTTTGGGTCTCGTCTTCAACAATAAATACGGTGTCTAATTTTTTTGCGATTTCATGATCTATCTCTATTACCAACGTTCTGGGAGATGCATCCGCGGTGCACATTTCAGGTGGAGTATGTAGTTGAATCGCCATGACATTGTTCTCTGAGCCCTGTTTCACTTCATCCATCTCAAGCGCGCAGCTTCCTGACTCTGTAAGCCCAATGAAGACAACGCTTTTCTCTTTAAAATTCACAGTCGGCTCTTCCTTCTCTAAGCCGTATAGACTCCAGGCATTTTCGTATTTCGTTTGATTATCGGCCATTTTTACCTCATATAGATAGAAAGGGGATTCTTCTCTTTGAAATGCGACTTGATTAAAGTTATCTGGTAAGGTTTTTTCACTTGCAATTAATTTAAATAAATCATCGTTATGGCTGCAACTGACCAGGACGAGTAGCACGACGATCAACAAAACGATTCGCTTCATGACATACCTCCTTTTAATTCGTATTCCTCAGTCTATTTAAAAACTTTCTCAGTAAATATACATTTTGGAAAAAGTACCACGGAAAGCAATTCGATACTTATAAAAGAACCCGGAACAGATCCACTGGTTAACAGTGGTTCTGTTCCGGGCTTTTCATTTGGTTCTTACATTTCGCCTAACACGTTAAGCATTCTGTATAGCATAACGGCTGTTTCGGCACGTGTTGTGTCAGCCTTAGGATCAAAGCTGTGGTCAGCACGGCCCTTAATGATTCCAAGTTCATTTGCCTGGTAAACGGATTCTTTAGCAAATGCACTGATGCTGCTGTCATCTTTAAACTTGCTACCTGCGTCAAGACCCTTCACAAGTGATTCGTCTTGATACTTCACAGCGCGGACAATCATCGTCGCCATTTCCTGACGGTTGATTTCTGCATCCGGATTGTATTGACCATCCAGGGTTCCTTTTACAATTCCTGCGCGATATGCCGCTTCAATTCCAGCATACGCCCAAGACTTGCTTTCTTTCACGTCTTTAAAGATTCCTTCGTATGACGTCATTGGAAGGTTTAGCGATCTTGAAAGCAGAACCGCAAACTCTGCACGTGTCAGCTTCTGCTGAGGCGCAAACGTATCTTCTGTCTTACCACTCGTAATCATACGGGAAGCAAGAACTTCGATTTCGTCCTGTGCCCAGTGCTTTTGAATATCTTTAAACGTTTTGTCACTTTCCATTACAGCGTACGTAGAGAAATGACCTGTTTGGAAGACGAAATTGTCTCCAGCCACTTTACCTCCGACATACTCCCATTTGTTCGACTCTTCATTCAAATAGAACGCCGCTGCTTTACGCTTATCATCAAACGTTTTTCCTTTAACGGATAGTTCAACTGTAACCGGCTCAGCGAACGTTTTCACATTCATTTCATCTGTTCCGTCTAAGACCGAGATATTGAAATCGTACACTTCAGATTTTAATGTCACTGAATCTTCTTTTGGAACATCTTTTGTATCTACTTGATTAATAGATACTTTCACGCCGTCTTTAGAAGCTTTTGAAAGATCTCCTACCACTTTGGATGGAAGTTCGATTTTTCCGGCTTTCGTATTAAGGACAGTCGATTTGTTCGTGTCTGCTAGAGCTTTGACTGCATCTTTGTTTAGGACAGCCGTTACTTTTTCAGCAGAACCTTGCTCAAGTTTAAGCTCTACTTTTGAACCTGCTTTTTTGATCGCTTCTGTGACTACGCTATTGTCTACTGTATTCTCATCTCCACTTGGTGGTGGATCAGTAGGCAATTGTGGATCTGTGATAACTGTACCCTGTTTCTTGATTGTGATTTGTTTTGTCACTTCATGACCTGCTAGATCCGTTGCTTTAAACGTGAATTTGTTATCACCTTCAACTAAATCAAGCTTAAGGTCGACAGTTTTTTCGTAGCCTGTCATTTCATATGGTTCTACCATTTCATTGTAGAACACTTCACTTCCGTCTTGATATAGACGGATTTCATCAAAATTATCTTTCACTTTCACTTTTACATTGACTTCATTTGTTGAACTTCCAACAGAAGCCGGTACGTTTGATACTTCAAGGGTTGGTGCAGATGAATCCACGAAGAATCTGCGTTGGAATTCGATTTTATTGTCATTACCATCCACTACAGATACGTCTACCATCTTGACTCCGTCTGAATCAAACGATAGTTTTGTTTCAAATTCAAAGCGTTTCTTTTCTTCATTCCATGTTACTTCAACTTTCTTACCGTCAATCATCAATTCCTTGATACCTGTTTTATCCGTCACATATCCTGTCACGACAGGCTCAAGTGTATCGACCACTCCAAGTGCTTCAGGAGTCATCCAGTGAATATCAGGGATAGTCGAATCCCCTACTCCAGGAACACGGATCGTTGTCATGTTACCAGCATAATCCACTGCCACTACATCAACGAAATCGATGTCTTTGGCTGCAGTTGTGAAAGAATATGACGTTGAGTCACCGGCAAGAGCCTTCTTAGACTCACCGTTCACCTTTACATCAAGGTAAGCGACTCCGACACCTTTATCTTTAATGTCTGAGAATGATAGAGCATTTGTTGCTTTGTTATAGTCCACTTTGAAAGTTGGAGCTGTTACGTCCACTTTTACAGGGAACGTATATGATTTCCATTCAGCACCAGGGAAGTCAAGTAGAGCTTTTACTTCGTAGTAGTAGACGCCTTCTGCTGCTAAAGCATCCTTCACTTTACCATCCCAGCTGCTAGCTGATTTAATAGTGTATTGTGTATTTGGTGTTCCATCGTAGTAATTTTTGCGTACATGGTTTTCCGTACGGATTGTACGTAATTTGTTTTTGTCACTGTCTAAAATATTGTATTCTACTTTTTTCGCGTTTCTCAGGAATGATAGAATCGGCATTGTTGAATCTGCCACTCCGTCACCGTTTGGAGAAAATGCTACTAGATCTTGACTATACTCTCCTTCTTCACCAGCAAATTGGTCGAACCCAAGGAAGTCTAATCCTCCTGGAAGATTAGCTGCAAGTCCTGTCATTCCGTAGAATGTATTCGCTACATCTGTAAGAGGTGCATCCAGGATCGGAGCTTGAGTCCAATCTCCATTAAATCCTACGTAAGGGATTGATGCTGCATGTTCCCCTTCGCTTGATAGGGTTAGGAAGCCTTCTACGAAGTAACCGTTTTTGAAGACTGAGTTGATGTCGACAAGTTCTTCAACTGCATCGTCATATACCTTTGCTTCAGAAAGGTCGATGGCTACATTTACTTTAACCGTTGAATTAGCCGGTATTTCAAGGGTATCGATCTCTCCTTCTTTTGAAGAAATGGTTACTTTTGCGTCTTGAATTTCTTGTGCTTCAAGTTCATCAGGAGCAAAACCTAAGAAACCGCTGTTTGCAAAGTCTGTTTGTACATTTGCAGAAACATCATAAGATACTGCTTCGTCACTGAAATTTTGTACATCAACAGTGAATTTTACATCGTTATCCACTTCTTTAAGAGACACTTTAGCAATTCCACTTTCGGAATCTGTCACCACGATCGGTGTAGCTAAAGCAGAATGAAGCTGCATAACACCGGCACCCTGACGGCGTGGTGAATATGGATTGCTCCAACCAAGGATATTGTTTACATATCCCTTATCCATTACCGGCTCAGAAGTATTCATCATTATATTCTTTGCCATATTGACACGAGCTGCACCCGTTAGTTTAAACTCTTCATCCACACGTTGCAGAACCAACGCAGCACCACCGGCCACGTGAGGAGCAGCCATGGACGTTCCACTCATCATTCCATATTGGTCATCGTTCAGTGTTGAATAGATCTTACCACCTGGGGCTGTGATTTCCGGTTTGAAATCAAGGTTAGGTGTTACACCCCATGAAGTGAATGTTGACATTGTGTCCGCAGCAGGGTTTAGGGCCGCTACTTTAGAACCATCAAACACTACTTCCATTTTCTTGCCTGCTTTTACTTGTGCTTCTAGTTCATTTCCAGAAGATACGCTTAAAGAAATCATCGGGATCGTTTTTGCTTCAAGAGCCATATTGACATAGTCTCCATGACCTGTTGCTCCCCTTACAATGACTCCCGCTGCACCGTGTCTGATGGCTGCTTCTTCGATTTTAGCGTAGAAGAAACCTCCTGTTCTTACTACAAACACGATTTTCCCTTCTACATCTTTTCCTTCATAGAAGGAGTCTTCACCAGTACCTACATATACAACTTCTTTTTTCTCATCTTTAAATAAGTCTAAGAAGTTTGGTGTTTCCTGCTTTTGATATCCTACTGTTCCGAAAAGCTCGTCATCGAAGTAAACCTTCATTCCCTCAACATTGATTTTCGAGTTTTCTAATGAAGCTACTTGTAATGACTCGCTGGAAATTCCAGGTGAACCGGCTACCCCGATATCAGGATTAGATGCCATCGGATTATAGTATCCATTTCCAAAATGAGCAGAGTTACCAGCAGAAATGGACATCAAGACTCCATTTTCAACCGCACGGGAGACTGCTTTTTGCTCCGGATCATCCGGTAATACGAAAGATGCCGTTGAGCCTAAACTCATGTTCAGAACATCAGCACCTAAAAGGATTGCATCATCAATGGCTTTCACATAGATATCACTCCATGTAGATGGCATTTCCGGGTCATTACCGAATACCTTCAGTGCAAGGAGTTGCGCCTCAGGAGCTACCCCTTTGATCCCGCCATTCTCTTCATCACCATTGGCTCCGACTGTACCGGAAACGTGCATACCGTGCATGGATGCTCCTGCACCAAGGTCACGGATTTCAGCATTTTGATCCATATAGTTGTAACCATACGGAACCTTTTCTGTATAAAACTTACCTGGCAGATCATTTTCAGTAACTGAAGCTTTCACATCATCCTCAGTCAGTTTCACTTCAGTATCGTCTGAAAGAACCATATCACGGTGACTGGAATCAATTCCTGTGTCAATGACACCAACAACCATTCCTTGTCCTTTAAATCCGTAATCTCTCCAAGCTTCCTGTGCTTGAACAAGTTCTTTACTGTAAATCATTTCAGGCTGTTCAGTTGGACGTTTATATTCGTTTACAATATGTACGCTTTGAACATCTGATAATTTTTCAATGAGTTTAATCTTGCCAAACTCTACTTCTGCACTAAATCCATTAATAACGGTTGTAAAGCTATTTAAGTATTTAGCGTCTACCTTGGCTTTATTCATTTGGCCTTTGATTGTATCTTGATCTTCTAACGCTTTACTTTGAAGTTTAGATTTAGTGGATTCCTCTAAATCTTTGTATCTTGTTTGCTTTTTGTTAGCATACTCGATACCTGATTCCCCATCCAATTCCACTATGACACGCACTTTATCTTTAGCGTCATAGTCCAATCCTTGTTCTGAGATCGGTTTAGGACCTGAAGTACTAGGTTTTTGCTGCTTTGGACCAATTGCCCCGAAATGCCACGTTTGATAGGGTCAGCAATAAAATTAATAGTATTGCAAAACTCTTTTTCGCCACTCTATTCCCTCCTGTTTGGTTAGTACTATTAAGATCGCAAAAATAAATCTTAATATTTAGAAATCTACCACAATTTTGATAGTTTGTATATTTATTATCGGTAATTTGATTGATTTTATTGTTGAAATTTGGCATTAATAGGAGTCTAAAGGTCCATTAAACAGGGAGAATTATCTAATAAAACTTATTTTAGGATATTAATATACAGAGTGGGAAACATATGAATCTTAAGTTAAGTGCATAAATATACTTTGATAGGATAATTTTAATTTGACTATTTTTGTCGGAATTTATTATATTTTTATTTACTAGACTGATCCAAATTTGCACATTCAAGAAAATTAGAAGAGGCTTGGACATAACTAAATAAATCCAATCTTAAGGCGAACAATCTGTATTTATGTCGTTTGGGGATCTTTATACACCGCTGTTGATTTCTGTGCAAGACTTCGCTTTCCTCGTCGCTTACGCTTCTGCTTAGGTCTCACCTATTCCGCTTTTCCCGCAGGAGTCTTCGTCTTGCACTCCAATCAACAGCTAGAACCTGCAACATACACATTATATGCTTTAAAAAAACAATAAAAATCCGAACGAATTCGATTCTCATCAAAGAATTTCGAATGATCGTTCGGATTTTCATTTGGCTGAAACCCTTTTGTCCCAGCCTCTTCTAATTTCACAATTCATTCAATCATTATTTAATGTAGATAAAAGGAGTAGACTTGCCACTCTGCTCGTCATATCCCTGATATCGAGGGTCGGGTCGATTTCGACG
>CAWBBM010000031.1:0-3262 GCA_963787015.1 uncultured Bacillaceae bacterium | reverse complement strand
GTTGCGACTCTCAGTCGGTAATGCGCCTGCTGATTCAGCATCAGATCCATCACCGTGGTCAATTGACGGTTCTGATGCAGCTGGTTTGAAGGTTCCTTGCGTTTATGGTCCGAGTAAGGAAGAATTTGAAGCGATGAATGCCCAGAAGAATTAAAGTGGGGGTAATTGGAGGACTTCTCCTTGAAGAGAGGCTGCACCACAATCGGTGCAGCCTCTCTTGTTTATTTCACGATTAATACAGGGCATGTTGCGCGTTTTGCCACCTTATGACTGACGCTTCCCAAAACAAATTCTTGAAGACCGCTTAACCCTCTACTGCCGATAATCACGATATCAAATTCATTTTTATTAATATAATCCACCATGACCGGACCCGGTTCTCCATGTAATATTGTCAGCTTATACGATACGCCGGCTTCTTTTGCAATGTTCTCAACCGTTCTCATACGGTCAACACGAGCATCTCCCAAGTCAGCTGAATTCCAATTCTTCAAGACGTCTGATTTTACTCTGTCATGATCCACGACGTATACGACTTCTACTGTAGAACCTTCACTGCATTTGGCGATGTGGATGGCATTTTCAGCAGCACGTTTGGAATGCTCGGAACCATCCGATGCCAACAAGATTTTTTTATACATCTTTTCCCCTCCTTAATGCGAACCTAGCTTATTCGTTAGCTTATTAACTAATTCTGTACTATCTTCGTTTAACCCTTTAACCTTTACCTTAATATCATTTTCTTCAAACTTGTACACCATTTTATCAACGGCGGCTACTGCGGAATCATCCCAAATGTGAGCCCTGCTGAGATCTAATTCAACGAATTCTATCTCTTCTTGATAATCGAACTCCTTTAATAAATCTGTAACGGATGCAAAGAACAGTTCTCCATTCATTCGGTATATCCTTTTCGTTCCTATCAATTCACTCTCTACCACGACTTTAGAGATTTTAGAAACAAAGAAGATCGCGCTTAATAGAATGCCGGTTAACACTCCGATCGCTAAATTATGAGTCAGAACGACCGTCAAAATCGTGATAACCATGACAACTGCATCACTTCTTGGAACCAGATGAAGGGTTCTTAATGAGTTCCAATCAAATGTGCTGACAGAAACCATGATCATGACACCCGCTAAAGCGGCCATCGGGATCTGGACCACAATTTCTCCCAAGACAACGATTAAAAACATCAAAAATACACCGGCAACCAAAGAGGATAATCGACCTCTCCCGCCGGACTTCACATTGATGACCGATTGGCCAATCATCGCACACCCTGCCATTCCTCCAAAGAATCCTGTAACGATATTCGCGATCCCTTGTCCCGTACTTTCCATGTTTTTATTACTGACAGAAACCGTCATATCATCTACGATGGTTGCGGTTAATAATGATTCCAGTAATCCCACAACCGCTAATGCCAAGGAATAAGGAAGAATAATCAAGAGTGTTTCTAACGAGAAGGGAATGTTGGGAAGGAGGACGTCTGGTAAGGATTGAGTGATCCCCCCCATATCCCCTACCCTGCGAACGCCAACATCCATAAAGAGGACGAAAGCAGTAATCGCCACTATGGCTACCAAAGTAGAAGGAACCACCCTAGTTACATAGGGAAACAAGTAAATGATGGCAAGCGTCAAGCCTACCAACACATAAATCATCCATCCTTCCCCTTTAAAATGTTGTAACTGGGAGGTGAAAATCAATATGGCCAATGCATTCACGAAACCAACCATAACAGACCTCGGGATGAACTTCATATACCTAGCTAATTTAAAAAGACCAAAAAGGATTTGAATAATACCCGTTAATATTGTTGCAGCCAGTAAGTATTGAAGTCCATGCTCTGCAACCAAATCAATGAGGACCAACGCCATGGCTCCCGTCGCAGCTGAAATCATCCCTGGCCTTCCGCCTACAAATGAAATCGTTACGGCCATGGTGAACGAAGCATACAATCCAACCATAGGATCCACACCAGCAATAATTGAAAAGGCGATGGCTTCTGGGATTAGAGCCAGTGCAACCACTAATCCCGATAACAGATCGCCCTTTATATTCCCGAACCACGAATCTCTATACGTTACGTTTTCCACTATAGATCTCTCCTTTCTCATACTATGTCCTATGAGAACATAAATAAAAGGCAGGATTGACTGTTGGATGGTTTTTCCTTTACTCGTCCTGTCGCTTACCGAAGAATAAAGAAAATCCTCATGAGAGCAATGCATTTCAACAATGAAACACCCAGTACCTAATGGGTCAGGGTTTGTGACTCTTTATTAACTGAACGAATGAAAGGCTCTTCGCTTACGATCACGTTCCTTTCAACTCCATATAGTGAGTTGAATTTGGATAAAGACTTCCATTTAAAAAACCAAAAGAAGTATAGAAATCAGCAGCCTGTTCAGTATCTGTATGAAGCACCAGCACTTTATAATACTCTTTTCCTTCGTTCATGATCCACTTTAATAACAAGCTCCCAACACCGGTTCTCCTATACTGATTGCTTACATAAAACCTTCTCAGCCTACCAATATAGGATTCATTTGAAAATGGATCTATATTTAGACCACCAATGGCAACGATTTCTCCTTTTTCATTTAAAACACCAAATAAAAACTCTCCGAAATCGTTAAAAGTATTCGTCCCATTTTCGTATTCCTTTACCAATCTTTCTACAAAACGAAAACCCTCACCTTTGCTGTATTAAAGGTTTCATATCAATACTAAACAGATCACCGATTTGCTTTACTTCGTATTCGTTCATATCTACCTCCAGAAGATTTCAAGCCACTCCCATCATCTAATGTGTTGAAATTAGAATCTCCAGCGAATCCATTTTCGA
Source organism: uncultured Bacillaceae bacterium (assembly GCA_963787015.1). GTDB lineage: Bacteria > Bacillota > Bacilli > Bacillales > Bacillaceae_B > Rossellomorea. The sequence continues at coordinate 408 of CAWBBM010000031.1, read as the reverse complement.
ACCATCTTTTGCTGAGTAGTAAAATAATTCAAGTTTCACTTCGTTTGTCGTTGCGATTTCTTTTTGAAGGGTAATGGCAAATTCACCACAAGCAGGTGCCCCTTCTGTTTGGTAATTACTTTCTATCAACACGTTTTCTCCAGTAACACATAGTTCTGAAAAATAAAGCCCTTATGATTCTGTAGCAGGTATCTCTGCGTTTTTCTTATCATCGAAACGATGTCCCATTATGACTCTATTTCAGTTAAAGCTCTTGCAAAAAGGAATCGTCTAAATAGAAATTTTATTATCCTATTAAAAGGAATGGTAATCAACAATATTATACATTTCAGTTAAAATATACTACCTCTTTATTAATACCTAATAATGGCCGTACCCCTCCTTACCAATAGCCGATTGGCACCAATA
>CAWBBM010000030.1:0-74407 GCA_963787015.1 uncultured Bacillaceae bacterium | reverse complement strand
CGAACCGTCCCAGTGCTTCTTTTACCAATAAAACAAGTTATCCAAGCACAAGGTCCCTTGTCGAATTAAAATCTTATATCACAAAAGAAGGTCCAAGCTTAAATATTTTCAGCGAGGCACTATCAATTGGGACATCAGCTACCCCTCCAAAAGGGGGATATTGCACAAGATTAGTTAAATTAATGGTATTTTGAGTACTTGTATCCGGAATCAAAATTCGCAGTGTCAGTGTATCATTTGCGTTCAGGCTCAGTATTGATGAGGAAGCCGACACACCGATTTGATTTCCTGCTTGTATCGCAACACCAGAAGTGGTTGACTCATGGAGAACTCCATTTATAAAAATTCCAAAAGCCGCATGTTGAGATCCTTCTTCCGGCAGAAAGACCGTCTCCCAATAAATAGAATAATCCCCTGCTACTGGAACTGTGATCGAGTTCTGAGTAGCCGTTACCCCTCCTACAAGGACGGAACCCGGTTGATTTGCTTGGTTAAATCGAACTATCTCATCAGTATCTCTTACTAAATGCTGTGCTCCATTGTCGTATATGTTGCCATATACGGGAGAAAAAGTTCCTGGTGGTCCCTCTTGTCCCTCTGGTCCCTGTGGTCCCTCTTGTCCTTGTGGTCCCTCTGGTCCCTGTGGTCCCACTTGTCCTTGTGGCCCCTCTGGTCCCTGTGGCCCCTCTGGTCCCTGTGGTCCTGGTGGACAATCACACTTAAATGGGTAAAAATCGCAACTTTGTGGGTGAATAAGATTCGAGGTATCGCAATCGATCTTGAGGTCTTTTTTTTGAGACTTCTTTCGTAGTGGCAAATATCCTACAGGTTTCCTTCGTTTATTATGAGACATAAATATCACCCTTTTTTTACTACTTTATTCAATGATTTCAAGAATGACTAGTCTCTTTAATTAATTTCATGGAAAATAGTTACACGCCTGTATTGTAATTGCACAGGGGAAGGCCATGAATTCATATTTCTGAATTTATCGAGCAGACCGATAATGAATTAAACCACTAGGATAAAGACTAAATCGTGTATCTAAGACAGTCACAGTGACACCCCGGAATTTATCGACTGTTAAGGGTCAGGACCTGGATCTTCAGGAAATGCACTGCCTCTTCGGAGTAATAGAAGTTCATCAACCCGATCAGCACATGTCTGCCATGAAATACACAGTCGGCATGTATGTTGTAATGTCAATAATGGTATGTGTGAACTTGAAGGTGGGGATCTCTTAAACGGAGAATATTGGGCTATTGCGAGCTGGTTGAAGACCGCTCTGTTTTTATTTGGCACTTTATTTGCTCATGTCCCACATTTCATGAATTCCCCTTCCTAGCATAATTTCATTTCCATTTAAAGGAATTTCTGCAGACCGCATCACTTCCTCACTTTTTCATTTCACCAACACTTTCCCAATCATCAACCCCAGAAACGAAGCAACCTCACCTTCACCAAGCACTTCCCGAATCCAATCAGTTTCATTTTCTAATAGACTTGCAATTTTTCTTACAGCCTCCCCATGTCCCGACGGCGTCATCTTCTCATAAATCTCCACCACCCGATCTTGCAAATCCTGCGGCAAATCCCTGTGAATCGTCTTCAACCCAAGAACCGCCCGCTCCTTTGCATATCTCGAAAGCAGAATGGTCGTCACGTTCCTCATAGAATGACGAAGCATTTCCACCGCCCACGTATCATTCCCTCTCGCCGCTGCTTTCTGATATTGAAATAGAAACCAGGCGGCGTCGAGCACATTATCCTTGAACTGTTCTTTTGAAATCATTAGGTTTTGACTAGATTCGTATTTTCCCATAAGATGCTCAGGATCATATAACACTGTAAAGAAATCCTTCTCCAGAAACGTCTTCTCCGTCACCGTGAACAAATCGATGTGCAGCCAGTCTTCATAGATGGCGATGATCTGCGGTGCGATGATGAAGATGTCATCGTGAAAGATCAGGTCCTTGTACGCCTTCAAATGATCGAGGCGTCGGGTCAGAAAGTCTTTCTCCTCGCCATCTTCAACCAAACAGTACATGTCGATATCCGAATGTTCATCGTGTTCCTTCCGTCCCATGGATCCTTTTAGGAATACGCTTCTGACACTGGGATCTTTTCGTAGACTCTCCAGTATTTTTTCAACGGCCGTTTCTTGTTTCATGTCTGTTTCCTCCTATGTAAAAATGGATATTACGCCATTATACCAACTTTTTCATATTGAAAATAGGGGGATTCCAGATACAGGACATAAACATTGAAGAATAACTGTCTCTTGAGATCCTACTAACCTTACCATCATCCTTCACTTCTCCCGCTCAACCCACTCCTCAAGCGTCATCATCTTAAACTCTTCCTCATGATCCAATCTCAATGGAGCAATGAATTCCAGTGAATTTCCGTCGGGATCATCAAAATATAGACAAGCATGGGCCTGTGGATGGTTGGGAAGGACGATGGGCTGCCGTTCCGGTGAAAACCCAAACGCTTCCCTCACCTTGACTCCCCTTTCGTTTAACCAATCCTTCGCCTTTATGATATCCTCCGCTTCGACCTGAAAGGCGATATGCCTGATGGAAGCATGATACGTGAGGTTTACCTCATCCGCCTCCCACAACCCAAGCCAGCTCTTCCCTTTCTCAATCCAGACAAAGGAAACCCTCTTGCTCTCATACGCCAGCTCCAAACCGAGCTTCTGATAGAAATCGATAGACTGCTTCATATCACTTACTGGTAAATGCGCTTCGTATAATCCTTTAATCATGTTGGTTCCTCCTTTTTTCTCTATCTTATTATTCCCCAAAGGAAATTGGCTCCGGTATTCGTTCGACCTTTGTCTAAGACTTTTGATTGAAAAAAAGAAATGGATAATCCTTCTAAACAAGCACATACTACCTTCTGAGTAAGCACATGTTTACATAAAAAAATAGCAGGAGGTAGAGTAATGAAAAACAAAACATTTGCATTAATGTTGGCTGTATTCATGGCGTTCCTTACCCTTTCAAGCGGCGTATCGGCCGCTGAAGGTGGAACACCGGCAACGAAGGATATCGTTGACACGGCTGTGGAAGCCGGTCAGTTCAAGACCCTTGCGGCTGCTTTAGAAAAGGCAGGTCTTGTGGAAACATTGAAAGGTGAGGGACCGTACACGGTATTCGCGCCGACAGACGCTGCGTTTGAGAAGTTGTTGAAGAAACTAGGTATCACGGCGGAAGAACTACTGGCAAGAGAAGATCTAAAGCAGATCCTCTTATACCATGTCCTTTCAGGTAAAGTGATGTCTACCGATCTGAAAGACGGTCAAAAGGCGGAGACACTGGCCAACAAGACAGTGGATATCAAACTGGACCCTGTCCGTGTCAACAATGCCAATGTCGTGCAAGCTGATATCCAGGCATCTAACGGTGTCATTCATGTGATTGACGAAGTGTTACTTCCGGAGTAAGTTCTCTTAAAAATGAAGCCCGTTCAAAGGTCCAGTTGCGACTCTTTGAACGGGCTTTTTAACGTTTATACTGCTTTCTTAAAAAAAGAAAAATAGCACGAGAACCGTCACCGTCCTTATCAGAATCGTCCCCGCTTGAGAAACTATGATAAGATGATATTATCAGATTTTTTCAAATTATTTAGATGGGTACAAAAATTTGAATGATCCAGGAGAGATGATGATGATATTTTTATGTATGGGCTATTTCAACCCAAAAAAAATGGATGCACGTCCAAGTGCGGAGATTGAGGCTGTGATGGATGAATGCCAGCCGCACACGGAGAACTTTTATCAAAGTGGTAAGGTGCTGCTTGATGCAGGGTTGGAGTCAGAGATCAAAAACTTGCGCCGTGTGGATGGAAAGGTCATGGTAACAGATGGTCCGTTTACAGAATCGAAAGAGATGATTGGCAGCGTATTCATTTTTGAAGCAGAGGACATGGATGAGGCAATCGAGCTTGCCTCTATTCATCCGACCACTCAATTAAATATAGGAGAAGAGTTTGGGTGGCGCATCGAGATTCGTCCTGTTCATTTCTTTAAGAATGATAAGTGAGCTAGCATAAAAGGATATCACCTAGGGATCAAAGAATTTAAATCGAAAGGGGGTATTGCATGAATAACCTTAAATTGATTGAAACATACAAAAGTTTTTTAGAAGCATATTCTCAGGAGCAACTATGGTATGTACCTGAGCAAGGGGTCTGGTCTATCGGTCAAATGTATGACCACCTAATTGTCGTAGCTCATGAGTATCTGGACAGTGTTGAAGCTTGTGCGCTGACTGGTGGAGAGCAAATGCAGGGGAAAACAGAATTTGGAGACTATTTATTTAACATTGGTGGATTCCCGCCAATTAAAATTCAATTACCGCCCGAACTTAATGCTTCCCCGGACAATACAAAATCGAAAGAGGCTATTAGACGGGAGCTCGATCAACTAATGAAACGAATGAAAGAATTGAAAATGAAAGTAGAAGAAATCAACCCAAATTACAAACAGGAGCACGGAGGCTTTGGATGGTTGAATGCGCAAGAATGGTTTGATCTCGTTGGAATGCATTTCCGACATCATCTGCGGCAGAAGTATGAGTTAGATGAAGCATGGGTGAAGCTTGGTGACGGTTCTGGTGCTTCTTCCGAATAAAAAAGTAGCATGAGATCCGTTCCCATGCTTCCAAGATTATCAAAAACTGAATCACTACCTTAGCTGCTCTCTATTTTTAATCCAGAGGGACTTCTTCTTTCAGTCGATCTCCCTCTTCATTCTCCCACTCGATTGCTAACGTTATATCCTCCGAAAAGCTTTCGATACTAGGTTCATAGCCGCCCTGGTCCCCCGCTTTGAGGGATCTTGATTTGTTATTTTCCCCTTTCTGTACCACTTCCCTCACCATTTGGATACGTTAAATAGTATTTGACGGCAGATGGCGTATAGTCTTTCTTGAATGATAGATTCCCTCCAATGTAATACTTCTCTTGATTTCATGAGTGAGTATACGTGACCTGAATAGTGGACTTCCAAGAAGAGGATCACCACTTAAATCAAACTGTTAGGAAATGAAAATTCAACAAATGTAATGGACATCACCAATAAATCGTAGTAAAGAACCAAATCAACCGCTCCAATGATAAAGACAATCATCATCAATTCTTGAAATCGAACGTAGAAAAGCTAGATCTTCGTCATCATCTTTCTACCCACTTTCACCTTTGTAACCCCTTCCTGTACCTTCTCTATACATACGTTCATCTCTTTAAAAGGTTTCATTTTCTACCAAAAGAAGGTGCCATGACCGTGGCGACATCAATCCCTTTACATGTCTGTAACCAAATAAAAGGGTAAAGAAAGATATTGAGACTAGTAGAATATAAGGCATTTAACATATGAAACTCCCTGGCTTCCAATAAAAAAAGCACGAGATCTCCTCCCGTGCCACAATCGACTATTCAAATTCTTTCCCCTTCTTCAACAATTCAATCGTCCCCCTTCGACATATCTTCTTAATCCCAAAGAAATAAACGAACGCCAGTGTAATCAACAGGATCATGAAATCCAGGAGCACGATCATCCCTAGAAACGGAAGACTTACCGGGAAGAACAGGGCCGGTTCTGCTGCTTCTTCAGAAAAAAAGAAGCAAGAGAACCCCTTGCTTCCTCGGGTTCTATTCTCGTGCTCTTTGGTGCCTCGATTCACTCTGGACGTTTCCTTTATTAAGGCAGAGTTGGAAACCGAAATTCTGTGCAAGTTCTTTATAAAAGTAGAGTCGGATGAACGAAATCACTAAAGCGATGGCAAAAAATATTCCCCGAATATATTTAGGATTATTTAGAGGAAAATTGAGGAGGGATGATCGAAAAAAAGCAAGAAAAGAGCGAAAAGATTGAATTTCCATATTTCGTTACATTACATGATATTCTTTTGTAATTATTGAACATTTTATGAACATTGAAGCTTAATTTATTTCCCGAATCCTGGGACCGCGACTTTCTTCTTCTGGGCAATCAAAAATTTCGCGTGCATGACCAATACAAATATAAAGTGAAAATATATAGCTGAAATATCCACTTAGTTGAGCCTTTTTACGCGCAAAACTTCCGATTGACCCCTTTAAGAAGCGTCCTTGCCTCTATGAGAATTCCACCTATTGATAGGGAGGTTTTCTTTGGATTCCTTCTTTACTTAACATTGCAGTCACCAAAGTAAAACAATTGATTAATTATACGCCAGTTGAGACTAGTACATCATAATGAAGATTAAGGCAGTATTTCCCTCTGCATCTCCCTGTCGCTTCTTTATCTGGACAAGATATTCTTACTGCCGTAAGATCCAGTGCGGAAATGGATCTCGTATTTTTTGGTGGAACAGTAAATGTTGTATCAGGCAGATTTCTTCGTGACACTGTGACTGTGACAAAATCAAGGCATCCTCCTTCGAAATAGACACTTACAGTGCCTGCCGTCTGTGCTCCCGCATCAAAAAAAGTTTGATCCAAGTCCCAAATGGGCACTAATTGTTCCCCACATTCCAAATCAAAATTCCCACAAAATTCATCCGTAACCAAGTCACCAAACTGCAACGGACTATCATCCGGGCAACATGCATTACATCCCATATTTCTCACCTCCTTACCATTATTTAATGTGGACAAAGGGTATTTCGTGTTAGACAAAAAAACTATCTTTTTCTATATGAGAAATTGCCCTATAAACGCAATTAAAAAGAACCGCGGATACGGCTCTTAATTGGTTATTCTATGCTTTTTAACTGTTTGTCGGATCATAGATCCAATTGTCTTCACCTGCACTCCCCTTTCTCTGATGCCGTCAGACGAATAAGTAATGATGCACATTGATGCATAGCAGACCGAGAGACATAAGCCTATATCCACTATACTCATGTAAACAAATTACTCCCCATAAACATAATACACCACTGAGGGCATATTCATTTTCTTGAAACTCTACTCTCACCATTCTTATTGAGATTCTGGTTTAGCCCAGCTCCTTTTCATAATGAAGAGTAATACAATAAGTACCGGTACAGAGGGCTTCAGGGTTCGTTCCGCCAGTACAGCTCACTTCAAGCGCCGTAATATTTCCGATTGTTACCGACTTTGTCTGATTCCTTTCACTGATTTGAAAAAGAGTGACGTTCGGGAATCCATCCCCATTGGTGTCTGCCCGCACAGTCATGACGCAGCCACTCTTATTGAGAACGGAAATGGTCGCCATGGGAAAGGCGTCCATTCCTACAGTCTTCCAATATTGAACATAACCTCCATTGCACGGCTGGTTGATACCTCCGCAGATTTCGGCTGTTACAATCTCTCTTTTTCCCACGGGATGGGGTGGATGAGGAGGAAAAATCGAAGGGCAGCCTTGTGGGGGAAGGGGGGGAAAGCATACTTCCTTAAACCACTTGGGATCAATCATCCAGGTAACCTCCTTTCTTTAGAAACGTATGCTTTATCTTATGTGAATCGCATTAGAAGGCTACTTAATTAAACAAGTTTTTAGAAACAGGCTTTTATCCCCCATTTCTGCTTCCACTCTTTTTCAATTTGTATTGTAATTTATGGCTTCAAAACAAAATTCCGGATGCTCGCAACCTTGCATGTGGAGAGAGCATAGTAATTTTGAGATCCCCCCATCGTTCTTCTAAGCTTTACAATCCCGAGCCCAGTCTCGATTACAGTCACATTGTTAATATTATTAAATGCCGGACCAAGCATATCCACCTGATCTGAGGAAAGGATGCTGTCAAAAAATTCGCGTACCGGCCGCTCGCAACAAAAGCATTCCCCTCCTCCTTCATCTCCGGTTGGCGATATCAATACCAGATCCCTTACCCGGGTCCCCCCTTCCACCCCTGAGACAAGGCAGATTGGCAGAGCATACGTATTCGCGCCTTGTCGAATGACGACTATGAAATCATTGACATCTATGATAGTAGCAGACGGGAAAGACCCACTTGAGTTATCGATAGTCCCGATCCGAACCACAGCCCCTATTAATTGCGTCAACACATCCTGCATCGGCCCGACACAGCAGTCACAAACCGATTCATCTCCGTTAATATCCGGGCAGCAGCAACTTCCTGAACAATTGCATGACAATTTTCATCTAACCTCCCTTCCATATTCATGTGTTCTCTCACTAGTTTATGTTTGGATCAATAAATGGCTTGTTTCTTCACCTAGTATTCTTTAAATTGCTATCATTATGATTTTAAGGTACATAAAAAAATATAAACTTCCGGAAAAGGGAACTCCGGAAGTTTATGTTTCTATTGATATTTCACTACATCTTCCTGTGCAACTATTCCGCAGTGCCCTTTACTTCCTTGTAAGCATTAGGGACAGGTCCCTTGACTCACAGTATAGTAGCACCTGGAAGGATTTGATACTTCCCCAGAGTATAAAAGCACGGGAACTGTTCCCGTGCTTTTTGGAGCCTCGATTCACTCTGGACGTTTACTTTATTAAGGTAGAGTTGGAAGGTCTCTATTTAACCTTCCTAATCATCATTCCCATAAACAAAGCAATCTCACCCTCACCAAGCTCTCCCCACATCCAATCAAACTCACTTTTTAACAGACTCGCAATCTTCCGCGCTGCCTCCCCATGATAAGACGGCGTCATCTTCTCATAAATTTCCACCACCGGATCTTGTCGTTCTTTTGGGAGGTCCCAGTGAATCGTCTTCAACCCAATTACCGCCCTCTCCTTTGCATACCTCGCTAGTAGAATGGTCGTCACATTCCTCATAGAGTGCCACAGCATTTCCACAGCCCAAGTATCATTCCCTCTCGCCGCCGCTTTCTGATGCTGAAACAGAAACCAGGCAGCGTCGAGAACGTTATCTTCGAACTGTTCTTTTGAAACGGTGAGGTTTTGGGTAGATTCATATTTTCCCACCAGATTTTCATGGTCGTATAACACGGTAAAGAAATCCTTCTCCTTTATGATCTTCTCCGTCACCGTGAACAGATCGATGTGCAACCAGTCTTCATAGATGGCGATGATCTGCGGCGCAATGATGAAGATGTCATCGTGAAAGAAGAGGTCCTTGTACGCCTTCAAGTGATCAAGGCGGTGGGTCAGGAATTCCTTTTCTTCCACTTCCTCCACTAAACAGTACAGGTTGATATCGGAGTGTTCATCCTGTTCTTTCCGCCCCATGGATCCCTTGAGAAATACGCTCCGGACGCTTGGGTCTTTTTTAGGCTTTCGAGTACTATTTCTACGGCTGCTTCTTGACGCATATGTGTGCCCCCTTGGTTAAAAATGTATATTACGCCATTATACCAATTTTTCAACACAATGATACATTCGCCTTTTTCAAAAAAATAGAACCTTCCCATTAGCGAAAGTTCATGAAGGTGACCCTTTAAACTGAAATCGCAAGGAAATACTTTACATTTATCATCCACGAGGGAGGAACCTGTTTCAAATGATATTGCCTTCCATGACGCCTTTGTCATTCTCGAGAACGAAGGCATCCAAGAGCAGGCGTCCACGATTTATCTTTACGGATACGATACCAAGGGAAGCGAGGGGATGGCTCTTTTGCTCCCAGCGCACAAAAAAATGAAGCAAGAGACCCGTTCCCTTGCTTCTATTCAAATTCCTTCCCCTTCTTCAACAATTCAATCGTCTCCATTCGACAAATCTTCTTAATCCCAATGAAATAAACCAACGCCAGTGTAATCAACAGGATCATGAAATCCAGGAGTACAATCATACCTAGAAACGGAAGACTTACCGGAATGAGCTTCAAGAAATAGTTAGATAGGTAGATACCCAGTGTATAAAGGAAGATGTTACGAAACAGGATGGTAAGAAGTCTCGTATAGATGGTAACGATCATTTTACTCTTGTACCCGATCAGTTTAAGGATCGCGATTTCCTTCTTCTGAATTCTGAGGAAATTGATCATCAGCAGGATTGCCGTCACGATGGATGTCACAACCAGGAACACGCACAGAATAATGAGGATCATCTGATTGGTGCTGATATTGATCGAGAAGTTTTCAAAGCTGTTAAAGGTATAGCTGGTAAAATAGTTATTGTCTTTTAACAGTTGGCCGACGGTGTCGACATCTTTAATGTCCTTTATATACACAACCAGGTTGCTTAATTGTGATTCCTGGATGTATTCAGAGCTGTTCTGTGATTTCTCGTACATGATCTTGGTCAGCTTCTCGGCCACTTTCTCGTTCACATAGGCCTGGTTGTTCTTCGGGATAGAATGAATGAAGATGGCATTCTCATTGGTGGCCCCTTTTTCCGCTGTCATTTCAAGGTCAACGGTTTCGGTCGAAGAGAAACCGCCGTCTTTCTCTTCTATGATGGGGACGTTGAGTGTAATCTTCCCGTCATTAGCATCCCCGACACAGATACGACCCTCTTTCAAGGTGCACCCTTCACTTACAAGGGATGCCAGTTCCTCACTGATCCCAATCATCGAATACGCAGTGGCCATTGAATCACGATAGACGGTAGGCAGCGTGTAAACCGGATAGGCTTTGGCTTTGTCGGCCATGTCCTTATCTTTCAACAGCGTGTTGATCTCCTCTGCATCTTGGAGTGAGATCTGGGTGGTTGCCTCCCCATTCCCCTTACCCGTCACTTGGATGACCTTCACATTATTGTTGTTCATGAAGTCTTTATTGATCATCTGATACTGATTCGAAATATACGAGACCATGAAATTTAGCATAGTCAGGGAAATGACCATGATGAGTATGGAAATCGCAAGGAAATGATGGGTTTTCTTCCTTAGCATTTTCACCACAAATTTAGTGTTCATTGAAATGTCCCTCTTTCTAATGAAAGCGTCGTACCCGCGTATTCCTTCACGACAGGATCATGTGTCGAGACGATGATCAATCTCTCTTTGGAGAGATCCAGGAGCAAGGTTAATAGATCTTCCTTGACTTCATAATCAATACTCGCAGTCGGTTCATCCAATAAGATGATCTCAGGTGCACTTAACAAAGCCCTGGCGATGGATACCCGCTGTTTTTCTCCTCCTGAAAGAAACGAAACCTTCTCATCAATGAGACCGTCAATGCTGAGTTTTTTACAAGTGTTCAGAATGATGTCATCGTAGTGGTCAACAGGGTGACCCGTGATATTCAGCTTCAGATATAAATTTTCCTTCACAGAAATATTCGTTAGAAGCATATGTTCCTGCATGACATACTCAAGAGTGTCGAACCGCTTGTGGACGGATCCACTATCAGGGGTCTCAAAACCGGCGATGATATTCAACAAAGTAGATTTACCACTGCCGCTCGCACCGTAGATGGCGTAGAATCCTTTATCACGGAACGTGTAATCCAAGTTTGATAGAATTCTGTGTCGATAACTCTTATTGATCTTCTCTAGCTCAAGGATCGTTGTCATTTCGCCAACTCCGTCACGTCGCCGTCACTGTAAATGACCAGCTTGGATGAGCTCTCATCAAAACCGATGAACTGAGTACCGGATTGAACAAGCTTCTGATCCTTGAAGTCGCTTACTTCATACTTCCCTGAATCATTCACTTCAAGAATATAGTCATCCAATGCCCAGACAAATACCGTTCCGTCCGCTAATGTCTTGATCTTCTGATTGCCGCAGTAGAATGTCCCTTCTTTTGCATAACAGACGTTCCCTTCATGGGCACTCAGGTTTTGGGACACATCTTCTGCCACCAGCTCAAATGAAGACAGAGAAAGGTCGGTATGATACACATTTTGCTTTCCTTTTTCGTTCAGCAGCACGAAGAGTTGATCATTGGATGAAATGCCGACGCCAAAGATCTTTTTGGTCATTTCACTCTCCTCAGTTTTCAGCTTTTCAAGCTTGTTTTTATCCGTCAGCTTGAATAGCCCCTTGAACACCTGCTGATCGTCCGAATACTCCATGACTGAAAAGATATACTTCTTATCCACTACAGCCACCGGGAAGATCGCTTCTTTATTATTGTCATGCACATAAACGGTTTCAAGACGGTTGTTTTCCTTCTTCAATATCGTAAACTCATTCGTCATGGAATTGCCACTCGTCACGTATTGATCATTTCCTGGAAGTCTGTACTGAAACTCGTTTTCCGATGAATCAATTTTTCCGGTGCTTGATTTTAATTTTTCATCATATGTAAGATACTGAACCCCATCATACACAAGCTTGCAGTCTCCACCCGAACAGCCCAGGGCTTCGGATTTCACGCCGGCTTGCTGATCGCCGCAACCGCTCATGAATAAGAGTAGACTAAATCCTAGAAATATAAGCATTCTCATGTCATCATCTCCATAAAAAGAAGGAGTTAGCATGCATGGTATGAGCACTCCCACATACCAACCATTACAAACTATACTCCTTACTTCGTTCTCATTCTTTTTTATCCCTAGTCCCTTTAACAATCGTTGAAAGGACCCCTTGCCTTATCTATTATACAGAAGCGTTCACAGACCAAGAACGCGCATCGCCTTTGATCTTCACTTTTGCTTCGTTTTGGATGGAAACCGTGCCGCTTCTATAATCTGCTTTAGGCTTAATGACCGCATTTCTTGTTTCAGAATAAGCCCCTTTTGCACCGTTCGAGTTCTGCCAATAAGCACTTTGACAAACGTTTTGCCATGAACTGCTTGAACCGGCAGATACACCGTCAGCCGAAATACCAATCGACATGGATGCACTGTTTCGTAACGAAGCACACGCCTCCCAAGTTGTCTTAATCCAATCAACCGAGTTGCTTCCAGAATAAACAGCAGATGTCTGATACGTAAATTGATACGTATTCCTGCAAGGGCATTTTTCATTATGCCTATGATCGTAGGTATGAGAACAAGGAATGCACTGAATCGATTCAAAAATATCTTACCATTTATTAGAGATTTTGTTTTATTAAATAGGTCTATTTTTGTAATATTGTTTATTTTTACCTTAATCAAGAGGCAAAGATCGCCTCCATTTCATACAAAAAAAAGCACGATACGTCCCCGTGCTTCCACCCATTTAACTCTTTCACTTAAAACGAAGCATTAGACGAAGCCGCCGACTCATCAGCCTTCACACAATCAATGGCAATCACGAGGGCAATCATAATCGTTTCCATCTCTTCATCTAGTATTTGAACCCTGTAGCTGTCGCCCCAACTGAACCATTCCTTGCCCACTTCGCCTACGACTCTACCCTGGTGTAAAACCTGAAAATTCATATCCATCCAGTTTCCCTGCACGTCAATGCCTGCCGCATCAATGGAATAGCGGGCTTTCAGAAAGGAAAATTCCTTCTTGATCGTCAATATCTCCTGACCGTTCACCTCAACAAAAAACTTCGGTAAAAAGCTGAATACCTTTTTCGTAATGAGCGCTACTTCATCTCTGCTTGTATTCATGATGGAGAACGTCTTCGGGACCTTCATAAAGCTTCCTTCTACATAATAGGTGTCCTTCTCATTTTGGTCCTTTACAGTGAATTTCTCGCTGAGACTGAAAACCTTTTGTTTTATATATAGCTGTCTCATGATACTGCCTCCCACTTATAAGTCATTACTTTATTTACGATTGAGATGGAGTTAAGTTCCAGAATTATTCCATGATATTGCCTATTAGCCAGCTGATTCCCTAAAACCCCTGAAAAATTAACAAAAGCCATCCACTAATAAATAGTAAAGGAATGGCCCTTAATGTTTTTACATGTTTCGATGCATAAGCTGGATGATCAGAATCTACACCAACTTCCCCTAAAAGGAATGGCTTTTGATTTTATCTCTCACACGCCCAGTCATCTTTATCCCGGTCATGTTTGGATGCATAAGCCGGATGATCGGAAGGGACTCCATCCGGATAGACTTTTCTCAGTTCGGTACAGTTTTGATAAAACTCCTGTTGTTGAGTAGCCGCCGGTTCTTCCGTTGTTGCACTGGAGCTGGATTTAGGTGTTGTGGCTGCTGTCGTTGTTTTCTTTTCTTTTTTGGGATCCAGGTCCCCCTTCGTCGTGCCATTTTCACCGTAAGCCCAGAGGCCTGTTTCATTCTCTCTTGCTTCCCTGGCAAATTTCACGAAGTAGTCGCTGTATTTCACATCCGGGTTGTAGGTGGACGGCTCTGCATATCCGTTTAATACAAGGTCCGCATTGAACATCTTGGTCCGGATTTCTTCTTCGTCCATGTCATCCTTAGGGATTTCAAGCCAGATAAGCCGTAAGGAACGATTATAGCGGTCTGTTTCGGACACATCTTTTTGGAGCCAGACCGTTTTGCCTTCCAGCTTTTCGGTCGTGTAGTTACTTGCTTCTTTTCCGTATTCTTCTGTTCTCGTTGTGGACTCAGGGGTGTTGACGCCGATGAATCGTACTTTTCTTCCATCCTTCAATTCGACTGTATCGCCGTCTACCACGCGGGAAACCAACACTTCTTCCAATCCGAATGAGTCGGCAAGCTCCTGCTGCTCTTTCTCCGCTTCCGCTTTTTCCTTTGCCGCCTTTTCTTCAGCCAGTTTCTTTTCTTCTTCTTCCTTGGCTTTCTTCTCTTCTGCCGCTTGCTTTTCTTTCTCTGCCTTCTCCTGCTGATCGGCTTCTTTCTCAGACTGCGCAGTGGCTACTTCTTTTCATTATCCACCTGATCTGTTGGAGCTGCACAGCCCCCGACGATGGCAACCAGAATCCCGATTGTAATAAACGAACAGGGTTTTCTTGAGAACGCCCTTCTGCCTTTTCTCTTTGGAGAAGTTTGGTATAAACCGAACGCCACTACCACTAATCCAACCCAAGCTACAGGTGTTATAATCGCCATGAGCAAGGTAAAAATGATGGCAATGGCAACCAAGATAATACGTAATCCTTTCATTTCAGCACCTCATTATATTTTTTCGTTCAAAACCCTCTGACTGACCGCTACATTTTTAACAGATTTGTATATTAATTGTAATACAAAAATTGCTTATTTATCAGATATTCTCGTAATTCAATGAAGAATTTTTATACTGAACAGAAAAAAACAATAAAAAAAGCTAGCTGATTCGCAAATGAATCAGCTAGCTACTTTTTGTTGGTATATAACGTTTATGGCTTACTAATTCCCACTGCAAGCAAAAGAAAATAAGCGAACACTAACACTGCACCATTACCGATTATGCCTGTTATTATAAACCATAGTTTTTTAGATGCTATGGCAAAAATGATTCCAAGAACGGAAAGTATCGTAAACACGCTTATCCCTAAAGTTAAATTTGCATTCGGTCCTCGAATGATCAAGAAAAAAATGATACTAATTAGTACGGTTACTATTGATATTGTTCCTAAAACATCCTTCTTATTCAAATGAATGACCTCCCTTTAAATCTGTTTTGTAACGTTCACCTATCCATCCTCAAAACATTATGTAACTTGATATTTTTTCATTCGCACATACACGAGGATATCTAAAGTAATTTTAATCACCAACAGGACAATCATGACAAACACTAAATTTTGCACAAAATGGTTCAGAAGAAAATCATATTTTGAACTCAATAAAGATAAGAAATCCTCAACTCTATAATTATTGATTGGAAGCAAGTTTAATGATTTATACACGACTCCCCTTTTGAAAAATTCTGTTAATGCCTTTGGCAATAAAAATAAGCCTATTGAAATGACTAAAGAACTGAACGGTGAACGGGTGAGAGATGAAACATATAAAGTTATCCCTATTATCGACAGCATGCTAATAAAATGTAAGGCTATAACGAATAAAAACACCTGTAAATGATTGAATTCAACTGGGAAACTAAATAGTTTTAACGAGAAATTTGTTTGAATACTACTATCCCAGCCTTCGAAACCACTATTATAAACATAGAAAGATAGCAGTGACAGGATATGAATAACCAGAAATAGAATACTTGATAGCAGAGTTGAAGCCATAATTTTAGAAATTGTCAATTTGCTTCTACCAAACTTTGTAGAAAGTAATAATTGATTCATATTTCTCGATGTATCCCCGGAGAAAACAAGTGAACATATTAAAATGATAATCACGCTTGTAAGAAGAAATAATTGGTTTGTGACCTTATAAAGATCGTACCATGTCACGTAACTTCCAATTTTCAAAGGGTTTTCAAATTCAGAAAAACCTATTTCGTTTATCGTTTTAAGCTTTATTTCATCAATCATCACTTTTTCATCTTGGGCTATTGCTTCATTCATCTTTAAATAAATATCTTCATCGTTCGGAAAGAATACTTCTCCAATTTGCCAAGAAAACAAATCAAAGGTTTTACTTTCTACATAAGTACTTTGGTATCGATCTATGTAATTTGCTAGAATGCTTTTAACTTTTTGATCTGTAAAATCGCCTTTACTTTCTTTCACAACCTCATGATAAAGTTCAGTTCCTTCGCCTACTTTTTCACCACTAATGTTGAGTTGTGAATAATAAAAACCAATGAATAATATTCCTGCCAGAACAATCAATGACACCATAAGTCCACCGATGAAAGATTTACTTTGTATAATCTTATCAATCTCACACTTCATCATATTCATCATTTTTTAGTGTCCTCTCGGAAATAGTAAAGATACAAATCTTCCAATGTCGGTTGAACTTGTTGGGCATCATGGGTAGGCTTTTCCTTTGAAATAATTCTTAAAACCGTACCATTCTCACTATGTTTCTGGTTGCTAATCACATGATTGGCTAACATCTCTTTCAGTTTACTTGCCTCCACCACTGACTCCCAAACATCTCCATTAATCGTGCTGACTAATTCGGAGGAGACACCTCTGTTTTCAAGTTTCCCTTGGTTTAATACAAGAATTTCATCTGCAATATACTCAATGTCGGAAACGATATGCGTAGATAGAATAACAATTTTATTCTCAGAAAAAGAACTAATCAAATTCCTAAAACGAACACGCTCTTTTGGATCTAAACCAACTGTAGGTTCGTCTAAAATTAATACTTCTGGGTCATTGATCATTGCTTGCGCGATCCCTAATCGTTGTTTCATTCCACCAGAATATTTTTTTATCTTCTTCTTCGCCACATCTTCCAATCCGACAAGCTTTAATAATTCAAGACTTCTATTTTTAGCAAAGTTTTTATTAATCCCTTTAAGAGCCGCGATGTATAACATAAATTTCATCCCAGTGAAGTCAGGATAATAGCTGAAATCTTGTGGTAAATAGCCTAAAACTGAGCGAAAAGCATCTGGATTCATTTGTACATCATCATGATTATATTTGACGGATCCTGAACTTTGTTTCATCACCCCACAGATAATTCTAAATAAAGTGGTTTTACCCGATCCGTTAGAACCTAAAAGGCCGTATACACCTGGTTTTAACGCAAAGGAAACATCATGAAGAACAGTCGTATCATCATACTTTTTGGTAATATGGTTTAACTCAAGCAGCATTCATAAACGCCTCCCATTTCTTAACTTTAAGATTTTCCATTATGAAAAACAGTAAAAATGGTATGGATAAAATATATCCTGCTATCCAATAGTTCAAATTCAACTCATAAACATTAAAAAGGTTGGTTATAAATAGGAAGCCCACAAGAACAATACCTGAACTAACCCAGAAAACAACGGAAGAACGTGTATTTCTCCATACTGTAAAAAGAGAAAATAGGACGATGCAAGAAATATTAAAAGGAACCAGTAAATACAAAATGATCTTCAAGAAGGAAATGGCCAGTACACCTTGTGAAATATAAGCCAGACATACGATTAACAGTAAATCGGCTAATCCAAAAATCAATAACTTGATGATCGTATGTTGACGCAAATCATATTTAAGGGTTTGCTCTAATTCCCACATTCCAGATGTGAAACTACGAACTACCTCATCAATAAAGAAAATAACAGAGAAGTTGACGATAACGGTTAACGTTTGGATGATGAACACGGATGACTCCTCATGAATAACCCCGGTAATCAAAATAGTGGTCAAAAGGAGAAGAGCAACTTGAAAACACCATGTATGTAATCGTGTAAATTGAATAGACGAAAGAAGAAGATCCAATAAAGAATGTTTGTTCTGTTGTTGTAGCATGATTTGTTGCTTACCTATGTGAATGACGTGTTGTTTCTGAAGCTCATCACCTTCCACTTCGTACGTCTTCATGTTCTTTATCGTATTATTAGTCATTCTTGAACTCCTCTCTATCTACCAATTCCTTCAGTTTCTGCAGACCTTGATAAATCCTGGATTGAGAAGTGGAAACGCTCGTTTTCGTGATTTTCGCGATGGTTTTCACTTTAAAGTCGTGATAATACTTTAAAATTAGGGCTTCTCTTTGAATAGCAGGCAGGGCATTAAGGGCAAGTTGTATTTGATTTTTATTTTCTTGTCTAATAAGATTTGTCACAATGATTTCAGGCCCGACATTGATTACTTCTTCTTCCAATTCATACGAAGTAAGTTGTTTTTTCGTATAGTAGTTGTTACATACATTCACTGTTATCGTAAATAAATAATTAAAAAACTTCCCGCTAAATGTATAGTTTTCTAGATTTTCAATGACTTTCAGAAAGATATCCTGAGTTAAGTCCGCGGCTAACGTCCGATTGCCTAAACATCTTCGTACACAAAATGAAAAAATTTGATTGTAGTATTTATTCACCAGATCCTCCCAGGCTTCGGGATCACCGGCTTTGATTCTACGAATTAACCTATAATCTTCAATCATCCTCACCTACTAATAGCAAAAGTATTCTTCAATATAGATTAACAAAGTTCTTTCGTAAATCATTTAAATTCCTAAAAGAATTTTTAAGTAAACGTGTATCATTCAAGGTCGATCGTCCATTCTTTTCTCATACTTTTAGCGGAATTTGTGGATTATGGCCATAAAAAAAGACCAGACACAATTCGAGGCCACTGAAGAACTATCGCCTCTCAAAGAGAGTTCAATAAAAAACGGCTCGTTTGGGATGATATTTTTCCAAACGAGCCGTTTTTTTAAGTGAAAAAGGAGGTTTCCCCCTTCTATTGTTCCATTAATTTAAGAATTCGTTTTAGATTTGCGGTGAATATGGCCATGGCTCCTTGTATGCGCATGCCTTCGAGACCCGAAGATGAGGCGACCTCATATCCGTGTCTATGCTTCAGTTCACTATTTTTCGCTTCGATTTTGTATCGTTCTTTTGCCCTCTCCTTAAATCGTTCACTATTTTGAAATTCGATTTGTTTTGTGTGTTCTTCTGACTTTATACTTACCGAGTACGATTTTGTTTTGGCTCCAGGCTTATAACACCCTTCTTGAAACGGACATCGCTTGCATTTTTCTACATCGAAATAATACGCATCCACTTGATTCTGAGGTAGGTTTTTCTTCCCTTGTCGAGCTTTTCTTATGGCCATATGCCCCGCAGGACAAACGTACATACCTGCTTCTTTATTGTACTCAAACTCATCTTCTTTTTTTCGAAATCCATGAGATACAGAAGGATTCAGCTTTGCGATTAATTCAAACTCATTTTCTGTCGCGTACCTAAGATTTTTCTTCTCCGAATAAGCCGCATCACCAATGACTTCTTTCACATCAATGCCAGCTTCTTTGCTTTTTTCTACTAACGTTGGTAACTCTTTTCCGTCTGTCTTTTCACCCGTTGTAATGGTTGCGGCGGTAATGATTCGTTCTTGGACCATGGCTAAGTGTGTCTTGTATCCGAAAAAGGAGGAATCAGCTGTTTTATGACCGACTCGAGCGTCTGGATCTGCCGATTCTTGAAGGTAAACCAAATCATCTTCAACCGTCTCTTTGAGTAGATTTAATGGTTCTTTTACTTTTGGAATTTCGGTTAATTTGGGCTCTTTCTCAATGATTCCCACAAGTTTTTGAGTGTAATCCAACTCGGCTTCAATCGTATTCTCCGTTGGTTTAGCAGGGAACTTTTCTTTCATCGTTTCATCAATCGAATAGATCATTTTCCGTACTTTTTTTGACTGATTCCGCAACACTTCCTGAGGAGAGGTTTGATTATATCGAGCTTTCGTGTGAGTAGCGTCCAAGATAACAGACTTGGATTGGATTACTCCTTTTTCAAGGGCGATTTGAACGGTTTTCGTAATCAATAAGTCTAATAAGTCTTGATCCTTCAGGCGTTTTCGTCGAAAGTAGGCCAACAAACTTGGGTCAATCACATCATCTTCAGGTGCCATTTCTAAGAAGAACTTAAATGACATATCCACCTTGGTTCTTTCAATTAGGTCAACATCGGATAAGGTGTAGATGGTTTTTAGAAGAAGATATTTAAATATGCGAATGGGATGGATGGCATTTCGACCATTCGTATGACAATATTTATCCTTTAATTCATCATAGACAAAGGTAAAATCCACAAGTTTATTGATCTTTCGTAGAAGATGATCTTTGGGTACAACAATGTCATATAATCCTTCAAATTGGCTTACATTCATTGATAACTGATGATCAAGCATCCAATCCCTCACTTTTATGTAGTACCTCCATTTTACAAGAAAACAGCGTATCTTTCTTCGATTTCTCGAAGAAAGATACGCTGTTTAGTAAATTAGGGACTTTTTCAGTGGCCGCCACAATTCTGGTCTTTCTTTATGCCTATATTGTTGGCCATCATGACTCTATTATTGCTGTTGAGTCACTTTCTTCATATTATCCTGAAGTTCCAGAATCCGGTTCGTACCCTCTTCACGAAGACGTTTGTTCTCTTCTTCAATCGATTTCGTTTCCTGCAATCCTTTTACGATCGTATTCCAGGACTCTTCGATCGTTTCAATCTGAACGCTTGGTCTTCCTGCTAATTTGGCAATCTCGGTACTTTGATTCGCAATGTTTTGGGCATTCCGTTTCAGCATTTCATTGGTACGGCGATCCAGCTCGTTCATGGAATCAGCAACAAGCTTTTGACGCTTGGCCGTGACCGCCTGGATGATGCCATTTTTGAAGATTGGGATCGTGATGATAAACGCAGAGTTGATCTTCCCGATTAATTTCGTATTCCCTCGCTGCAGAAGACGAATTTGTGGAGCCGTCTGCAGGGCGACCATGCGGGCCAAGTCCAGGTCATACACCCGTTCTTCAAGGGTTTGGATGGCACTCTTTAACGTATCGAGTTGTAATTGGGCCATCTGGTCCCCGTTCATCGCTTTTTGTTCATAACCCGGAAGCATTTCCTTCAGTTCGTCCAATTTGATTTGGCCGGCGACGACGTATTTTTCCAACTCCATATAATATTGGATGTTGTTTTCATACATGTCTTCAAGCGTCATCGTGGATTTTGTCATTTCATCTTTGTACTTCGAGATTTCTACGTGGACTTTCTCGATTTCGCCGCCCAGTGTCTGGTATTTGCCGAAGATCTTTTCGATCATGTCGTTGCCCCGGTTGAACAGTTTACCTAAGAGGCCACTTTTTTTCTCTTCGAAATCTTTCTTATCAAAGCGATCCATGATCTTGCCGAGCTGCTTCAGCATGGTCCCTGAGTCTGTTACTTCCGTTGTCCGCATCATGGAAAGGATTCGATCTGAGAATTGGGAGATCTGCACAGCGGGCTCTTTCCCGAACTCCAGGAGTTCCATTTGGTTCTTCGTATCCACTTGCTGGGACAGTCGGATGACTTCGGGATCCTGGCGAAGTTCTTTTCGGATGTCCTCCGCCTTTTTTTCTGTGATCACTTCATTGGTTTCAAGTGTTGCGACTCCTGTTTCGTTTACCATGTTTCTTCACTCCTATTTATGGGATTTGATTGTGTTGAAAATCCTTCTTACAAACGAAGGTTCTTTAAACTCAAGCTCAAATGACATTTCCTCCAGCCAGTGGGTATCAAAGACATTGGACTCGATAAATTGCTCGATGCAATTATGCCCCGGCGGATTATACACCGCGATATCGGCTCCCAGTTCGTTAAAGAAGAGGAGCCTTGCTGCATCCGAGCGGGACAGCATGCCATTCATTTCATTATTGAAGAGAACGAGTTTCGGAACATCCTGTGAATAATCAAACTTCTGTATCAGTTTCAAATCTTCCATTGAAAGATCTGTCGCTTGAGTGAATAGATACAGTTGAACGTCCTCCGTTCGTTCATGATTCAACGGGAGAAGCCGTGGACTTTCGCACATATTCGAGATTACATGGGCGATTGCCCGCTGTACTCCTTCTGGAAGATGCTTATATTGCCACCAATTGCCGGTCATCATTTTCTCCACATCAAGGGTTCCGTCCTGCCCCATGGAATGCTGATAATGAAAGGTATGATTGGCTTTCACTTCCGTTGTGAACGGAAAACGCTGAATCAACACCGCATTCTTGTCTTCTACCAAACTATGTAAACGGCTCCAATATTCCTTGTGATTCTCTGAAACCCCCATAATTTTGGCGAAGATGGCCGGAATCTCCACTTCCTGCCTTGTGGCTTTGAAGTTAGGCCGGACGAATGCTTTCTCTTTACTGATGAGAAACAGTTCATCATACGTTGTTTTCAGTGTGACCGAGGTCGGCAGACTGTTGCGGAATTGCCATGGTTTATACAGTTGCGACCCGTCATGAAATAACACATCATTCATTTCCTGGGTGGCACGGTAGGCCACAGTCGACTGACGGTCGGGTTTCTCAGTCGGAAACGGTTCCAATTCTCCCTTGGTTGGGTTATGTACGACCTTGGAAATGGCCTGATCAGGATCCAGGTCAGCAAACTGGTCGTCTCCCCCTGGATGGAAGATGAGCACATCACACCCGATGGTCATCAAGTAGTAAAGGAAGTATAACTGACTCTTTGTTGCATCTCCGTACCAAATGACCCGTGGCATTTCAACTTCGGGGTCGACATCTTTCAGCCAAGCGTCCAGGTGATTCCACGACCATTTAACGAGATCCACTAACACTCTCCGGAAATCGGGGCTGTTTAAACCGCCTTTATGATGTTTCTGGAACATGTCCAACACCGACATAAGTGATTCTCTCAGTCGTCTGTTTAGCGGCTGAATAGGGTGGCCGGGAATTAATCGCTCCCCTTCCATAAACGCGACAATCCTGTTGACCGACAGCCCATTTTCTTTTTGGTTGATCATGATGATCTTCTGAACACGCTGAAACATTTCCTGGGGGATTTCTTTATTCAATTCCTCACTTAAAACGTGAACCCTACCGGAAGCATACAGTTCATGGAGGGACATGTAATAATCGGTTTCGTCATATCCAATCCCCACGATCCTTCCTGAGACCTGGGAAAATGTCAATTGTTCATGTTTCTCATAAGGAGTCCGTTCATTTAAATTTTTATATAAAATTTGTTTCCACTTATCTGAGTCAATCTCTGCTTGTGTCATGTTGATACTGGAATAATCACTCATGATGTCACCCCCTGCTAACTTTTTTCAAAAGGTCATCTACTTCGTACCAGCCGGTGACCTTACATGGATTGCTTTCTTAATCCGCCCTGCCTCTAGACATGTATGTTCCTATAGCGGCTCTGTACGGCTTCGACAATTTCTTCGGAAGCTCTGATACCCGCTTGCCCGGTCTTATTGAGCGTATGGGAATAGTCTACTACTTCTCCATGCATGGGGGCAATCCCATACGTCCCGTTCGTGATCAGTTCATAATCCAAGATAGAATCACCGGCCGTACTGATTTCATTCAACGCCAATGCGTCACGTAAATAATGAACAGCTGTCCACTTATTAAGTGACCGGGGAATAAAATAGAGTTTTCTTCCCTGAAGCGACAATTGCCATCCAAGATTGTCTGTCAGCGCCCTTAACTCTATGAACCTGCTAGTAGAGAAATGCTCTGTATGAAGGATGATATAAAAAAACATATCGTCTCCCGGTCTGATTTTCTTGATCCATTTAGAATCGTCTGAGGCTGTGACTTTCTTCATCACTTCTTCAAGGGGAGTGGATTTCTTGAGCAGTTGCTCTACATAAAGCGTCCATTCCTTCAGGACAGTGCCCTCTTTCAAAATCGTCCCCCCATTGCTGGTTATCGCATACTGGGGCACGATTTCATCTTGAAACAGCTGTATCCTCTTATATTGTTCGATGGTTCTCGTTGTCACGGGTATAAAGAACATGTCCTCATTGATCTGCTTGAGGATCGATTTCGTTTTCGATGAAATATATGAAACGGGTTTCCCCTCCAGGACTTCAATACATTCCTCGTTGCCATCCGATTCATATGCTTCAAGCATCCTTTTCGAGAAGATCAGAGTGCGGTCCAGGTCACTGGCAAACCCGTTCATTTCTCATTGTCCATTTGTTTGATCAGGCCGCAGCAGCTATACGACATATCATTGTACTCTTCAACCGGAACCCCTCTGTCCCTTGCAAGCATGAGGATATGTTCAAGATAGTGCTCCTTCTCGGTATTGATCAGAATCTTCCACGGCACCCTTCTTAATAGCACGCGTGTCGTTTCCCCGACACCGGGCTTAATATGATTGATGTCATCAATATGGAATTCTTCCTGGATTCTGCTGACTGACCTCAAGCCTTCCCAATTCATGTCTGTATGGCTTTCCTGAAGCCTTGCCAACTCTTCTTCCACTCCAGGGGATATGCCCTTGAATTCAGAGGAAACGGTGTCCACATAGAAAGTAGACAAATCCTCTGTCAATAATTCCTTATAGTATTTAGCCCCGTGGAAATCATCCGGACCGATCAGTGAGCTATTCAATACCGTACGGCTCACAAGTCCTGAAACCGTTGAATTCAGGCAAGCACTGGGTATTAGGAAATCCTCTCTTGTCCCATAAAGATTCGAACAATGACCGGGATCTGCAAGAACCGCCAGTTCAGGGGAAAGATCATGGTTATACGTTTCGTTAAAGCGGCTGATGGATGCGGTAAGCTCTTTCGTGATGGCTCCCTTTCCTGTCCATCCGTCCACAAATACCATGTTTTGTCCTGGGTGGCGGTCGAGGATGAATCTAAGGGCATTTTCATCAATCCCCCGTCCTCTGACAATGGAAATACTGTAATGGGGAACCGTCACTCCATATTTGAATTCAATGTATCTTTTCATCAGAACACCTATAGGAGTTCCGGCCCTCGCAAGACTGCAAAGGACGATGTCAAATCCCCGTGAATGCACGATTTGTTCAGCGGCAAGGGCCACATATAAGGCGATGTCGCCCTTCGTTTTTTCCAATGAATCATGAAACAGCTTGATATATTCATTGGATGGCTTATATTCGATTGGCAGCATTTCCGAATAGTGGGTCCCGTTCTGGATCGCCTTTTCCCGTTCCAGCGTATCCTTTTCAATATCCGCCCCTGATAAATCCTTCAGCAAGAATGTAACGTCATCCTTCGGGTAACTGCCTAGATCATCAATTGTTTTATACACCATCATCACTCCTTTCCACTTTGGAAAACATGACAATATTCAATTTCCCGATGCCCCTGTCCTTCGCCAATTGTTTGATTTCTTTCAGCGACTCCTCTGAAACGTCTTTTTCAAAGAAAATGAACATTTCATCATACACATCCCGAGGAATATTGTAGACATAATGAAGGACAGCATCGTCTTCAGGATTCAAGAAGGAAAAACCGTTCTGAATCGCATAATCCGGCACCTGCTTTGGGAGGATCGGGCTTCTCGTTGTAGAGTGATACAGAACACCCTCACCCATCTGAGAAGCGATCTTCATCGGAAGATACATCAATTCACCTGTCCCGAGACAAAGGGTCTTGTTGCCTTTCCGGTTTCGTTTCAGATAGTCGGCTGCTTCCCCACAAGAAGCGTCCACGTCACCTTTATGGTCACTGGATAGGCCGAATCTTCCTGTTTCCTTGATGTACGGAATGTCATCTTTTCCATTTACATATTGAGTCGGGGTAAAGATAGGTGCGAGGTTGAACGTTTCGACGAGAAGCTCAGTCCCTCGATGTTTCGGCTGATAATCATACTCTGCTTCCTCGATGGTCTCTCCAGAGAAAAGGATGTTGCCTGACATGAGAGAAACCGTATGGATCTTGATTCCTAATTCTCTTTCCATCTGAAGGAACTGCTGTCTATCTTCATTCGAGCGCCAATCTAAGATGGATACGACAGAATAATGTTCACGAGGAAATCTGGAATGAATATTCCTGATGATATTCAAAGACGTCTTCCCCGTGGTCATTTCATCATCGACCAGTACGATCGGTTTTTTATTATTGATATAGTGCTCATCAATATAGCAAAATTGGTTTACCGCATGTGAATGTTCCTCTTTGAAATTCAACACAGGGTCATGGCCCAACATTTCTTCCCTTGTTGTATGGATATAAGCACCATGCTCCACACAATCAAAGAAGGCATGTCCAAGCGAAGTGGCGGTTTCAGCAAAACCTATGATCAGGGGGGCGTTTTTTAAGTCGAGCTTTAAACCGGTGAGCAAGTCGTATGCTTCCTGAATTTCCAAAGGATCTTCAGAGAAGCATCCCTTGATGATTGTGTCTTTCTCCTTCACGCTTTCGCCTGTTATTTGTTCGAAGTACTCGATAGCAAGCAACCCCGATGTAAGCAATGACTGTAACGGGAGCAGCGGTAAATGTTTCCCTAAAAGCTTGCTAACAAAAAGAAACCCTCTCTTCTTATTCACCCTTGCTGCCATGATGAACAGGTCATCAATCGAGAGGTTCAAAGGATTCTCCGATAACTCTATATCAATTGCCATGTTAGGTAATAGTTGAAGTCTGTGTTGCGTCTGACAGTAAGTCGATATAGTTGTGGTTTTCATTGTACACCCCATAAATCATTGATTTTTTCAAAACCTTCTGAGCCCATAAATAATGGGGTTTTATTTCATTCATCTTGTTGGAATATTCACTTTTCATTACTCCAACGCTCCCATTTATACTTTCAGTAATGGACAATGCATCCAAATAATCTTCTTTGGAAACCGCATTCAGGCTTTCGACAATTTTAATGTGATTCGGATGAATGACCGTCTTTCCATTCAGTCCATTTGCCAAATCCAACAACGTTTCCTTAATTAATCCATCATTGTATTCACTCAATAACTGCGACCTGAAACGTAATCCATCTTCACCATATGACTCTTTAAATGGAGTCTGGCGCAGCTCCGGCTTCAAGATTCTTGAAGAAGAATGCTCAAAATACTCCCATACAGGTCCCGAAATCGTGTAGTCCCTGCCGAAATAGTTGATGACATCGATAATAAAATCCTTAACAAGCGCGATATCATAGATGGTCGTATGACAGTTGCGCCGAACTCCGTAGAGTCCGCAAAGATCGGTTGCACCGATTCGAATATTCAATATGTACTCCTTGTATTGGTGAAGGAGTTTCTTTATTTCTGATAAGTGGCTGTACCGGGTCTCTTTTTCCAGGAGGTCAGGCGTTTCAAAGATCGGCATCCCGTATAATTGAACCCCTTTATCCTTTCCGGCTTGAATCGTGTGATTCAAATAGGCAGAGGCGTTCCCCAGTGAAAACTTTGGAAACACGAACCCGGTCAAACAGTCGATTGCCTCTCCCAGCTCACTACAAAGAGTGGAGATTTGCTCAGGTGATCTTACACGAAGAAATATCAAGGGGAGATCTGATGTAGACAGTCTTCCATTTTGTAAAGACTCATAAATCGATTGGAGATGATGTGTAACCATTCTTTCTGCGAGCTCCACTTCACTATCACCGATGGCATCCTCAAGACAAAGGACCATTGAACATAATTCCGGGTATTTCCCCTCAATGACAAAGTCTGAGATGTCTGCCCTTGTTGCCGGCATATATAAAGTAGCTCCCAAGCTGTATTCCAGGAGTTCTTTAGGTGACGTTTTTGAAATGGTCGTAGGTTTAACATAAAAAATCCCTGCAGTTTGCAGAGCGGATAAATAACTAAAATGCTTCATAAATCACACCTCATATTTAGAAAAAAGAAGGAGACCGGTCTCCTTCTTTTCATTATTCTTCTTTTGAAGCTGCTGTTTGCTCTCTGGCAACCATTCTGGACTTGTTGATATAATGAACGACGAAAGTCGCAAGAAATGCCACTATCAATATAGCAAAGAACACTACATGATCCAGATGGAATCCAAAAATACTGGCAAACATTTTCGCCGAAATCAACCCGATCAGAATGAAGGCTGTGGTTTCAAACTCTGGAAACTTATCGATCAATTTCAAGAAAACACCGGCAACGGTACGCATCATAAGAATTCCGATCATCCCACCGATCAGTAACACCCAGACCTGATCCGAAATGGCAAATGCTGCAAGGATCGAGTCCACACTGAACGTGATATCTACCATCTCAACGGTAAAGACCGTTGCCCAGAAAACACCGATCGTACGGACCAACCAGCCGCTTTTATTGAATTCCTTCGCTTCATCCTCATCATCCCCGCTATTCTTTTTGCGGAAGAAGTCAATGACGATCCAGGCCAAGTATGCAGCACCTATCACTTTAACAAATGTAAATTTAACTAAGTAAACACCTACTCCGATAAATAAGAAACGGAAGAAATAGGCTCCGAACAATCCGTACATCAATGCTTTTTTTCTTTGTTTTTCAGGCAAGTGTTTCACTAATATTGCCAATACTAAGGCATTATCGGCAGAAAGCAATCCCTCGATGACGACTAGTGAACCGATCAATCCCCAAGCTACAGGGTCGGTTAATACTTCCCCCCACATTTCAAGGTCAAAAAACATTGCATACGTTGAAAGTATTTGTTGTATAATTTCCAATTAATGATCCTCCTAAAGCTGAACAACATGTTTCAGCTTGCTTTAAACCTGTAAACCATAATTCCGGCACAAGTCTGCTAATCCACCAGAAAACCCACTGCCAATGGCACTGAACTTCCATTCATTCCCGTGTCTGTACAGTTCACAAACGACCACGGCTGTTTCAATCGAGAAATCTTCGCCTAAATCAAAACGAAGTAACTCGTTATCGGAAGCATCGTCCACCAACCGAACGAATGCATTCGACACTTGTCCAAAGTTTTGCCGGCGCGTGTCGGCATCATGGATGGTTACCGTGATTCCAATCTTGTGTACATAAGAAGGAATCTTGGAGAAATCCACGATTAGCTGCTCATCGTCCCCCTCACCCTCTCCTGTCAGGTTATCACCTGTATGTATAACAGATTCTGAAGGGTGCGATAAATTGTTATAGAAGATGAAATCCTGGTCGTTTACACATTTATCATCAGCATCCACCAGGAAAGCCGAAGCATCCAAGTCGAAATCATTTCCGCCTTGGTATTTATTCGTATCCCATCCCAGACCGATGACTGCTCTTATCAATCCGGGATTCGTTTTGGTCAAATCGATTCGTTGACCTTTTGATAACTGAATTGCCATTTTGATCTCTCCAATCACGATTCATAGAGTAGATTAATCCTATATCTTTATTAAATTGAAAGACCATAGTCTGTAGCGATTCTTGCTAATCCGCCCTGGTAGCCGGACCCGATTGCAGAGAACTTCCATTCTCCGTTATGACGATATAATTCCCCAACAATTATAGCCGTTTCAATAGAGAAATCTTCTCCCAGATCATAGCGGATGATTTCCTCGTTGCTATCTTCATTCACGATTCTTACAAACGCATTGGACACTTGACCGAAATTCTGATTGCGAGCCTCTGCATCATGGATGGTGATGACGAATGAAATTTTTTCAACCGATGCAGGAACAGAACTCAGGTTGACTTTTACTTGCTCGTCGTCCCCGGCACCTTCACCAGTGAGGTTATCACCTGTGTGCTCAACAGAGCCGTTTCCACCAATCAGCTGATTGTAAAAAACAAAGTCTTTTTCTGTGGAACATTTCCCGTTTGAATCGAGCAAGAAAATACTCGCATCCAAATCGAAGTCATTTCCACCATCATACTTATTAGTATCCCAGCCAAGTCCAACCATCACTTTGGAAAGACCAGGGTTTGTTTTTGTTAAATCTACTTTTTGTCCTTTTGATAATGAAATTGCCAATATCGTTCTCCCCTATCTTTTAATAGATTTTTCTTTGTTACAGGATGGTTCTTAGGCAAACCTTTGAACAAGGTCTCCTACCTTGCCGTCATTGGTCCCGGTTCCGACTGCAGCAAACTTCCACTCGTTCCCGTGTCTGTAGATTTCTGCCACAATCAAGCTTGTCTTGCCTGAGTAGTTTTCTGTCAAATTGAACTTGATCAGTTCTTGTTTGTCATTCATATTCACTACTCGGATAAATGCATTTTCAATCATTCCAAAGTCTTGTTTACGTCTTTTGCAATCATAGATATTTACAACAAACACAAGCTTCGTAATATGTTGAGGAACTTTCTGAAGATCAACAAGGATTTGCTCATCGTCCCCGTCTCCGGCACCTGTCAGGTTATCGCCTGTGTGCTTAATACTTCCACAGTTGCTATTCAAGTTACCGAAATAGATCAAGTTTTGCTTCTCAGTGAATCGATCATTCTCCAACATCAGGACAGATGCATCACAATCAATATCCGGAGCTCCCCCGCCTAATCCGAAAAAGCTTTTCTTGACTTGAACAGGATCCCAGCCAAGACCAACCATCAGTTTGGATAATCCGGCATTCCCTTTTGTTAAATCAATTCTTTGCCCTTTTTGTAATGAAATGGACATTCGCCTTCACTCCTTTTCAATAATAAAATCCTACCAATCACTAAATTGCATGAATTGTAGAAAAATAGCGCTTTTTATATGAATATGTAAAACACATCTATTCACATTCTACTAAAGTACTACCATAAAATCTAGTTTTTCCCTTGATTATATAAGGGAAAATTTGCTAGTTTTCACATTCATAAAAAGGGATTTCTTCAGCAAATTCATTTCAAACTCTCCGAAAGCTCTGTAAAGATAACCCCCAGTGCATAGGCACCAGCATCGGGATGACCGAGGCTTCTTTCTCCTACTGTACCGGCACGTCCCATACGGGCAACGATATCCTTGGTTTTCTCTGCTCCTTCTACTGCGGCCACTGCTCCTTTTTCAAAAGCTGTCTTGAAATCATCACCGTCTGCGGCACTAGCTGACCAGGAATCCGCACAAGGTACGAGCGCATCCACGAGGGTTTTGTCGCCAACCTCTGCTCCTCTGCCAAAGGATCTCTCGCCTGTATCCTGAATTCCCTTAGCCGCAGCCTGCAGCATGTCAGCGAATTCTTCAACGGTTAGCTCCATTCGATCTTCTGCCGCTTTACCTGCAGCCCTGAATGCAGAACCCCATATTGGACCGGAAGCACCGCCGCAATATTCCATGATGACCATGGAACTTGCATCTAAAAAGCTGCCGATTGTGAGATTCTCTTGACTAAGGATGTCCTTCCACTCCCGCTTCAATTGCTTGAAGCCTTTGGATATGCTCATCCCGAAATCCCCGTCTCCGGCATGTGAATCCAATTCACAGAAAGGCACTTCGTTCTTAATGATGATGTCGCTCATTTTATCCACAAGGTATACGATGTTCTCGAGTGTTACTGTGTGATTCTTGATCACAGCGTCCTCTTCCGGTGTTTCAACCTCAAATGATACTGGCTTCGTTTCATCATCATCCTCGGGGTCGATGTACTCAACACCCGGCACCGGTCCGTCCACTCTGAACGCAGGCGCAGTACTCACACTTGACAACAACGTTTTCAGCTCTTCGTCAAGCTTCATCACGGTCAGGGAAACACCTGCCATATCGATGCTGGTCATGTAATTGCCGACAAAGGCACGGTTAATCGTAATCTTTTTGTCCGTCAAGATCCGCGTAACGGCATTGTTGAAAAGGTAGAGTTCTTGTAATGGCGTGCCTCCAAAGCCGTTCACAAGGATCGCGATCTCAGACGTTTCACCATCTTCCATTTTCAGATCCTTCAGAAGGTCGTTCGCCATACGCTCTGCCAATTCGTCAGCAGACGCGCCTTTCTCCCGTCTAATCCCAGGCTCTCCATGAATCCCGACACCATATTCGATTTCGTCCTCACCCAATTCAAAAGTCGGAGATCCACTTGCTGGGACGGTGCAAGAAGTCAGTGCGAAGCCAATGCTCCGGACATTTTCAGCAGCCTTCTCGGCCACGGCTTTGACTTCCATCAAGTCCCTGCCTTCTTCAGCTGCTGCTCCGGCAATTTTATGTACCAATACGGTTCCGGCTACACCACGGCGTCCCACTGTATACAGACTGTCTTCCACCGCAATATCATCATCAACTTTGACGTATTCTACCGGGATACCATCTTCTGAAGCTAAGTGAGCCGCATTTTTAAAATTCATGATATCCCCGCTGTAATTCTTAATGACGAGCAAGGCACCCTTCTTACCGGCCGTCGCTTTAATCGCCTGATATACCTGAATCTGCGAAGGCGATGCAAACACGTCACCGCACACGGCAGCATCTAACATCCCTTTCCCCACAAGACCCGCATGTGCAGGCTCATGTCCGCTTCCCCCGCCGCTGATCAATGTTACTTTATTTTCATTTAAATCCTTTTTCTTCATAACCTTATACTTTTTCATAAACTCAAGCTCCGGATGAGCCATGGCCATCCCATTGCACATTTCCAGGATCAAATCTTCTGGTTCATTCATGACCTTCTTCATTCCTAACTCCTCCTCAAGTTTGTCGTTTCACAAATTATCTCATTGCGCATAATAAAACGAAAGTATATCGCCTTATAGGGGGAAATCTGCTAAGTTGAAAACTTGACAGCATGGGTAGGGATCATCTGCTGGTTTCTCTTAAGGTATGGCTCTTTTCGCAAAAATTGTTGTTTTCTAACATAGGGGTTGTATAGGCTCTGTCTATGAGTGTGTGCGATAGATGGTGACAGAGCTTACTAGTGAATTAAAAATAGCCCACTACACACGTTAAAAAGTGTTGTTTTTTTACTCTTTAAAATAATTTAAGGAAATCACCACGCACAATCAAAAAGCAACAAAGTTTACGAAAAACAGCCTAATGTAAAAAGAATCAGAAGGTTTGGCCACACGGTTCCTTTTTATTAAAGTAGAGTCGGAACCGTCCGTAGTTAACCAAATGCTTGCCCACAAGAAACGGAAATGCGAGAATCTCGTCATACTCATTCACGAAATACACGGAGTTAATTCTCATATGAGATCTATTTCTTCGTTAATAGATCGTTTAGAAATGGATGTCATCTGCCCCAACTTATATCCGTCAGATGTTTTAGTAGGAGAACGTGAAGAAGATGCATATAACAGCTTCTTTAAGCATGTTGGATTTCAAAAAGCGGCAATAACAATCGGGGAATTGGTTGAGGAAAACAGGTCGAAATATAAGAACATCTATTTAGTGGGATTTAGTGTTGGAGCCACGGTTGCTTGGTTATGCAGTGATCATATATCTGTTTCTGGGTTTGCCTGTTTCTATGGTTCAAGGATAAGAAATTATGTTCAAATGAATCCAACCTGCCCAACTCTATTATTCTTTTCAAGCAATGAAAAATCATTTGATGTAACCCCCCTATTAGAGGAACTCAGGGAGAAAGAAAATCAGTTCATTTCTATCCATCTATTTAATGCTCCACATGGCTTTGCTAACCCGTATTCTAAAGAGTTCTGCCAAAACGCCTTTGATAAATCATTTGCTCTTTTACAAGTGGCTTTACAATATTAAACGGAGAACATAGAACGGTGATCATTTTTTTGGTTATAAAAATGGCACCTGATTGTATCGACTTCTGAGAAAAGAATAACATCATAAGTTCAAAGAACATTAGGGGTACCAAGATGGCAAAATCCCCGTGATTCCCCTTAGATCTTATTCCACAGCTACACTATATGCATGCCCCTTCACCAACCACGATCATACCCATAGTACTTGTTCAAAATCTCGTATACGATCTCATCGAACTGTTCTGGATGAGCATGGTGGTTCTCTGTCCGGAAGTCTTCCCTACAGGTATCGGTTAGTTTGAATCCTGTCCATTCGAAATTAATTTCTTCTCCATCATCTGTTGACCTTGTAGATCCTCCTGAACCCAATAGATTTGTACATGTCTCATCGATCCTGGTTCTGTTTCCTTCGTCGTCCACGTAGAAATACTGATCTGTGACCAAACCGGTATTCATTTCTTCCGTCGACGTAACAAAGTATCCATTGTCATTAATAGGATGAATGACATAATCCCCTTCCATTTTCACTTTTGGTGCACCTTTAATATGATAAAAAACGTATACGTCTCCTGTATACCCCTCTGGAATAAGATACAGGTGGTTCGTCTCTTCTGGTTGAGATAGGTAAGCGAAAACGAACAAAAGGAGACTGGTCACCCCGGCTCCTATAAAGAAACTGATCACTCTCCTCCATCTTAGGGAAAAGAAGTCTTTTTTCCTCAATAATACAAAAGCTATAGAAGTGGTGAGGAACAGGACAACAAGGATGGGAGATAGATAGATTAAGGCATATATGCTTCCACCTATAATAGAATAAGGTGGAATGGGTTCTGAACTAGAATGAAAAATAGAACCGATTAAAACGAATACGATAGGCAATACAATAGATAGAAAAATAGATACTACTACCATTTTATAAAATTTCACGATTAACGCTCCTCATGCGTTTAGGATCAACTTATCTAAATTTTAACAGACAAGGCGGTATACTTGGAGTGAATGTTTACAATGACGATGGGGACATGCTGAAATGTTCAGACATAGAAGAAGCGATATACATATCCTCCATGATACAATGAAACAGATAGTCTCATATTACAAAAGGAGGTAATTACTATGTTCACATCAAAAAATGATTTCCTACAAGAATGGAAACAAGAAGCAGCGATCACCCAAAAGGTACTGGATGCCTTGACGGATGAGTCGTTGAAGCAAGAGGTAACACCTGATTTGTACAGCATTGGAAGCGTAGCCTGGCATATCACGGGAGCCGCTTACTACTTCCCTGCTCAGCTCGGTATCACCTTTGAAGTACCTGACCTTCGCAAAGATGCACCATCATCTGCAGCAGAAATCAGCGAAACGTATAAAACGGTAAGTCAAGGTTTAGAAAAAGCTGTTTCTGAACAGGTTTCAGATGAAAAAATGAACGAAATGATGAATGTATTCGGGATGGAGATGTCGGTTCAAGCTGTATTGCGCCTGCTGATTCAGCATCAGGCTCATCACCGTGGACAATTGACTGTTCTAATGAGACAAGCAGATTTGAAGGTTCCTGGCGTATATGGTCCGAGTAAGGAAGAATGGGAAGCGATGAATGCTCAGAAAAGCTAGAATGAGAGAGGACAACCGGCTGGCGCCGGTTGTTTTTTATTTTGGGTGAGACACGGAAGGATGTTTGTGGTCTAACATGATCACAGACCTTTATTCAGGGGCAGTATTAGAATATTACATCTTTATGAATGATAAAATCTATAAAACTTTACCACTTTTTAAGTGTTAAACGACTTAGCTAGGTCTTTTTAAAGATTCATAGATTTGCTGATCCTCCTCTCAGCCCTTATTTGATCCGGTTTGGACACCTTATGAGCCGGTTTTGAGATATATGGTCTGGAATTCTGACATATGATCCAAAATATTTATATATGATCCGAAATTATCATATATGAGCCGTTTGTCGAAAAATGTATATGTACGTCTCCTTAGAACGTAACTTTGTAAGGCTCAAGACCAATACAAACATGTACTAAAATATGCTCGAGTAATTTTGTTTTAAAAAAGTGATTTTAATTTATATAAATCGTCCGATGTTTCAAGATTTTTTCCACCATAAGATTTCCCCCTGTGCTATAGTATCCTAGTATTCAACTAGAACGGAGTGATGATATGAATTCAACAGCGAAAGAAATAACACTGATTATTATCGGCTCCTTATTCTTCGCCCTAGGGGTCAATTTATTTGCGATCCCGAACGAACTTGGTGAAGGCGGCGTGACGGGTATCTCCATGACCCTATATTATCTCATCGACTGGTCGCCGGGTATCACGAACTTCGTGATGAACGCTGTCCTCTTAGCCATCGGGTATAAAGTGCTGAACAAACGGGTGACCTGGTATACCATGCTTGCGATCTTCTTTACCTCCCTCTTCATTCAATTGACTGAAGGTATGGGGAATTCCGTCGACATCATGCTTGGAACGGTCTTCGCCGGTGTGTTCATCGGAATAGGGCTTGGTCTTGTGCTGCGTTCAGGTGGGACGACGGGAGGATCCACGATTGTTGCCCGCATGCTCAACCAGCAATTCGGCTGGGGTGTCAGCACCTCGATGTTTGTGTTCGATATTCTTGTGGTGCTCGCTTCATCATTCGTTATCGGAATCGAGAATACGATGTATACCGGAATCTCTATCTATATCAGTACAAAGATATTAGATTACTTGATTGATGGTTTCGATACACGGAAAGCTGTCACCATCATTTCTCAACATACCGTTTCCATTGCTGAAAAAGTGAGCGAAGAAATGGACCGAGGTGTTACTCTCATTAATGCAAGAGGCCATTATTCGAAAGAATCAAAGGATATTTTGTATGTGGTCATCAATAAGCAGGAGCTATTCCTCTTGAAGAAGACGATTCAACATATTGATGAGAAAGCCTTTGTGGTCGTGCATGATGTGAGAGATGTATTTGGGGAAGGGTTTACATTTCCGAAGACGTAAAAAATAGGGGGATGGGCTGTGTGGTGTGCCATGGGCCGATTTCCTTTGTACACCTCACTCTGAAGGCTGCACACTTTGGCTTTATATAAACTTAATGATCCAACAGATTGTTATTTAAAGAGAAGTTTGGGCCATAAACTAAAAAATTCCCCGTCATGATATAAAAGGAAAGGGAGCCACAAATCTTTGGCTCCCTTTCCTTTTAGCGTACAAGCATACACACACAGACCCTAACACCTCACATACTTCCTTTTAAACCCAATCCTTCCCTTTTCCACTTGCTTCTGAATGTCATCGGCAGCCTTCAGAACACTGTTCTTTTTCCCTTCCCGTGTCATTTCAACCGGGCCGATCTCTCTTGCCGTCTCAAGGGCGCGTTCATGAAGGGAGACATAGGAGACACCAACAGTCGTGACGAAATTATTCATCGCCGATTTCGTCCGTTCCGGTGCATCGTGGATAGTCTCTTTCACTACATCAAGCATTCCTGCAAGCTTGCTTTCTGAAAACTCTTCGTCCTTCCGATTCCCGAGCAGCCAGCAATAACAGCTCCACCCGGCTGACATTTTCAGCTCTTCTCCACTTGCAATCCACTTATCCGCAACCTCTTGCGCGATATCGGCTTCCGCCAATGTAACCGCCACTACATAATCGGATATCATATAAAAGTATGCCCCCTCAATCCAACGATCAAAGTCCTGCTCCGTCATCGCTTTTGGATCGGCAATGATACCCGCAAAGTACATGGCGTCGTAGTTCCCAGTGGCATACAGGTCCTCAGCCAAAGCCTGATCCTTTTTGATTTTTTTCGCGATTGGTTTCATGGCACCTGTTGCCACGCCAAAAACCGGCTCATGGGCACCATTGGATATGTACATTTTCTTGCTTCGTTCCTTACCGAGTGCTTCGAGTTCTTGCATAACCGTCTCTATTTTCATTTTCACACGTCCCTTTTAAAGGTTATTCACCATCATACTATATCTATTCTCCCTTGATCTTGAAATTCCTTGTTCGATCATCATGCTACTTGATAAGTGACTATCTTCGCCCTCTTCCCCTTCTACTCTTTGATATCCTGCGCAAGTTTAACATTCATTTAACACTACTTTACCAAAAATATTCTTTCTGCTTATTCTTGATCGAAATCTTTACAAAATCCCTCCCGAATAAAGCGAGATTCTGTGATAGATTAGTAGTTGCCCAGGAAAGGCTACT
Organism: uncultured Bacillaceae bacterium; assembly: GCA_963787015.1. Classification (GTDB taxonomy): domain Bacteria; phylum Bacillota; class Bacilli; order Bacillales; family Bacillaceae_B; genus Rossellomorea. The sequence continues at coordinate 36,641 of CAWBBM010000030.1, read as the reverse complement.
ACATATTTAGGAGGAACATCACGTGAAGAAAACAGGACTACTTTCATTATCATTCGCTTTATCTCTAACATTATTACCGGCGATGTCAAGTGCAGAAACGGTTTCTGCAACTATCGATTCACAAGGGAACACAGTAGACATGGGACATGCATTACCTCAAGCGAAATTCAAAGGAAAGCAGAAATTCGACACGCCTTCTCAAGTAGAACGAAGCACAGTAGCAGATGTATTTAACGAAAAAGGAAAGAAAATCGACGAAAAATCCATCGAAAAGTCAAAAGACAAAAAGCCGAAAAACAAAAAGAATGATGCTGAAGAATTATTTGGACTATTCGGAGGCGGAGGGTCTGGATCTGGTACGGGAACGACAGAACCTCAAGCAACGGCCAACAGCACCGTTACCGTATTTGTAGCCGTGGACGAAGAATATCGTTCCGCACACCCGGATTGGCAGACACTGACGACCGATATTGTAGAGAAAGCGGATGACGGCTTCACTCGCGATCATGGGATTGATTTTGAAATAAAAGCATTTGCACAATGGGATTCAAATGGAAACAATGCCACTGAGATCCTACAGGACCTAGACCGTGACTGGAATGGGAACGGATATGATTTCGTGGTTGGATTCACACGTGATATGAACTTCAACTCAGGTGGGATTGCGTATGTATATCCATCTTCACCAAACGGAAGTGCGATCAGCGTGAACCTGGATCAGGGAGCACAGAATACATGGCACGCAGCACAACACGAATTTTCCCATAACTATGGATTAAGCCACGATGCACAAGGAAGCGGCATCGAGTGCATTATGAACTATGACTATTCATATCAAGTAGACTATTGGGACCAGGACCACGATAACGAAATTGAAGCTCATAAAGCGTGGTTCGGGAACTAATGTGATAGGAACCTCCTCACAGATTTTGTGAGGGGGTTTTTTTATAATAGAAGGTGCATTCATAAGGCTTATTCCCGCCTAGCTCATTGTGCTCAAGTAGAGATTAACCCATTAACCCATCTACCTATCCTTTTTCTTCTTTCTACCTTTCACAGCAACCATTATGCATACAAATGCCCCTATAAAGCTTGAAAAAATGGCAATAAATGCACCGTTATCCATCTGACCACCTCCAATTTTTAAATAATCTTATTGTAAAATTATAGAATCATTTTAACAGAATAGAAGCATTTTCCAAAAACGATTCAGAAAACATTCAAATAAAAAGACACTTACCTCACGTGATGACTGTTTGATTTATGAATCCTGTGTAAAATTTCAACCTTCATGGATACTTCATACTTTCAATAAATATTCTAATCTATTATAATGATAAATAATAATCATTATAATTATCTAACTATTTTCAACTTTTATGATAATGGTTGCAACACAATTTAAGGAAACAGGAAGGTGAATGGGAAAATGGAAAACAATAATCGCCCTGATCAAAAGGATCACACAGCTGCAGGACAATGTCCTGTCACTCATCACAAGGATAGTGCCATCACGACGACGACTGCTCCCGGTGGGACGACGAATCAACACTGGTGGCCGAATATGTTGAATCTCAGCATGCTTCGCCAGCACGACAAGAAATCGAATCCTATGGGAGAAGATTTCAATTACAAAGAAGAATTCTCGAAGCTTGATTACGATGCATTAAAGCAAGACCTTCACAATCTGATGACAGACAGTCAGGACTGGTGGCCAGCAGACTACGGTCATTATGGTCCCTTCTTTATCCGGATGTCTTGGCACGCAGCAGGTACATACCGTGAAACCGATGGACGCGGAGGCGGTTCGTCAGGCTCTCAGCGCTTTGCCCCGTTGAATAGCTGGCCGGATAACGTCAATCTTGACAAAGCCCGCCGCCTGTTATGGCCGATCAAACAGAAGTATGGAAATAAGATTTCCTGGGCCGATTTGCTTGTGTTAACAGGTAACATAGCCCTTGAGTCCATGGGCTTGAAGACATTCGGATTCGGAGCAGGACGTGAAGACATTTGGCATCCTGAGGAAGATGTGTATTGGGGTAACGAGAAGGAATGGCTGGCTGACAACCGTTATTCCGGCGACCGCGAGTTAGAGAATCCTCTCGCTGCCGTTCAGATGGGTCTCATCTATGTGAACCCCGAAGGACCAAACGGAGAGCCGGATCCACTTGGAAGTGCCCGTGATATCCGCGATACCTTCGGACGTATGGGAATGAATGATGAAGAAACCGTGGCACTTGTCGCTGGCGGTCATACATTCGGGAAAGCCCATGGTGCTGGTGACGCTTCTCTAGTAGGCGATGATCCTGAAGCGGCAGACATTGAAAATCAAGGATTGGGCTGGAAGAGCTCATATGGAAGTGGAAAAGGACGGGACACGATTTCAAGTGGTGTCGATGGTGCCTGGACGACGAATCCAACAAAGTGGGATAACGGCTACTTCGACCTTCTATTCGGATACGAGTGGGAGAAAACGAAGAGTGCTGCAGGAGCTTCCCAATGGACACCGGTTGGCATGACCGAAGAACATATGGCTCCGGATGCGGAAGATCCATCCATCAAAGTGAAAACGATGATGACGACTGCCGATATGGCGTTGCGCATGGATCCAGACTATGAAAAAATTTCCCGTCGCTTCCACGAGAATCCGGAAGAGTTCGCCGATGCGTTCTCACGTGCTTGGTTCAAACTGCTTCACCGCGACATGGGGCCGAAAGCAAGATACTGGGGTCCAGAGGTTCCCGATGAAGAACTGATCTGGCAAGATCCAGTTCCTGCTGTGGATTATGATCTATCTGATGGAGAAGTTGCCTCTTTGAAAGAAAAGATTCTGGACACAGGCTTAACTGTAAGCGAACTCGTGAAAACCGCTTGGGCTTCAGCCAGCACATACCGGGGCTCTGATATGCGCGGAGGTGCGAACGGTGCACGCATTCGCCTCGCTCCGCAGAAAGACTGGGAAGCGAATGAACCACAACAGCTTGAGAAAGTCCTTGGAGTCTTCGAAGACCTTCAAAGCAAGCTGGATAAGAAAGTCAGCCTCGCTGACCTCATCGTACTCGGCGGAAATGCAGCCATCGAAAAGGCCGCAAAAGACGCCGGCTTCGAGGTAACGGTTCCCTTCTCCCCTGGACGCGGTGATGCGACTGCTGAGCAGACTGACTCTGAAAACTTCGGTGTTTTAGAGCCTGTATCTGACGGTTTCCGTAACTACCAGAAGCAGGAATACGCTGTAAGTCCGGAAGAAATGCTCGTCGACAAAGCCCAGTTGTTAGGACTGACTGCTCCTGAAATGACCGTCCTACTAGGAGGTATGCGTGCCTTAGGCGCCAACCACAGCGACGCAAAACACGGTGTATTCACCGACCGTGTCGGCACGTTGAACAACGACTTCTTCGTGAACCTGTTAGATATGGGCATTGAATGGAAACCGACAGGCTTCAACGAGTACAAAGGCCATGACCGGAAGACAGGAGAAGTGGTGCGCACCGCTTCACGCTTTGACCTTGTGTTCGGTTCCAACTCCGTCCTTCGCGCTCTTGCAGAAGTGTATGCGCAAGATGACAATAAAGAGAAATTTGTCCGTGACTTTGTTTCCGCTTGGGTGAAGGTGATGGATGCAGATCGGTTTGATTTGAGAGTATAAAAGAAACACGCCTTATCCGGTTGGATAAGGCGTGTTTTTTTGATGTGGCATGTAAGGATTTTTCGACAAACGGACCATATATTTCATTTGTGGCTCATAAATCAAAATTCCGGCTCATAAGTGATTGAAAGCGGCTCATATATTTTTATTCCAGCTCATACATCACGAAAACCGGATCATATATTTCGAAGAGTCCTGTATCTTCTACTAGATGCTGCGGTAAAACATCAAGCTAGAACACCTTTCAAGCTTTTATCGCTTACCATCATATAGATTCCTGCACAAGCTTTCAAAGCCGATGCAATAGATTATATACTTAAGCCCCGACTTTCTCACGAACCACATCATGTTCTTCACTTTTCGTCCGCTTCTCCAACTTATAAACCAACACCCCGCCAATCAACAACCCAATCCCGAGCAGCTTCTCCCAGGATAAAGCAGAAGGTTCAAATCCGAACCAGCCTCCTGTATTGACGACAAACGCAATCGTGATTTGAGAAATAAGCGCGATCGATATCGCATAAGCAGGACCAATCAAGGTAACGCCCCTCATCAGGAAGAACACGATCCCGACTCCGAACACTCCGCTAAACAGGAATATCGGATTGACACCGCTAAAATCGAGTAAACTCTTATCTTCCATTGTATAGAAAACCGGGAGTGAACATACGAGACCAAGGCCAAGGACAAGGCTCGTCGTTGCCCAGGGGCCAGTTTTTTCACTGACTCGTGCATTGAATACATTTTGCAGGCTGATCAATATCCCTGCTATAATCGCTAATCCTATTCCGATCATATGAGACCCTCCTTATTCATAGATGTTTCCTTTCGCCAGGATGCTGAGTTTTTTTAGGTCTTTAATGGTGATGGAACCGTTGACCCGTTCGATCAGGTCGTCCGTTGCCATCTTCTTCAGTACCCGGTTCAGGTGGCGGTAGCTCGTTCCGATCCATTCTGCAAGCTCCATGAGATTGGCCGTATGCATTTCCTGATGGAACATGGTCCCAACACCAGCTTCTGAAATGGATAGCAAGTAGCTCGCCAGCCTTACTTCAACGGGATACAGCATATGCATGCTCGTGATATGGGATTCGGTGTAGAACTTGTGGGCCACTGTATCAAATAGAAAGCGCATGATCGCCGGATGCTCCTTCTCAAGTCTTGCCAAATCTGTGAAAGGAACCGCTAGGAATACCCCATCCGTGACGGCTTCTACGGAATTAAGGACCGGCGTACCCTTCGCATATTCCACATCCCCGATCAGGGCAAGTGGACGCTTGAACCGGTTGATCAACAGTTTTCCTTCCGGCGTATGGGTGAAGATCTTGATTTTCCCCTCCATAAGGAAGTACAGTTCGTCAAGCTCTTCCCCCGTGGAGAATAAGACATCCCCCTTTTCAAAGGTATACATGTTCATATATTTTCTGAAATCAGCTGGAAATAACGTATCCAGCTCGAATTGTTTGATATAGTGAGCAGGATCTGCCCCTTGTATTTCTTTCATTCTTTAACTCCTTCTTCTACACTTGGAACAAGATGACGCCTGCAAGCATCATCGCGAGTCCCACAGCTTGTCTCGCCGTCACAGGGATCCGCTTCTCTCCGAACCATCCCCGGGACTCAATAAGGAATGCCGTCCCAATCTGGGCAACGAGGAGAATCGCAATCGCCGATGCCGGACCGATCATGTGAATTGCCGTCAGTTCAGAGAACACAACGATCACACCAAACGTACCTCCGATTAAATACAGGAATGGTACCTGCTTGAAGCTTTTCCCTTTTCCGTCTCGTACTTTCATGTAAATCGTCATCGCAATCGTAAAGGCCACAAGGTGAACCATGGAAGTCGTATGCCACCCGCCGATCGCGTCACTCATTCTTGCATTAAAAATCCCCTGCATGGTGATACAAAGTCCCCCAAGCAGCGCAAATAAAGCACCTTTCATCGTTCATCCTCCTATTCTTCGTTCTATTAAACAGGAGGGAGCTGGATTCTGAAAGGACATATGTCCTAAGGGTTGCCGAATTTAATATTTGGTAAACAAAAAAGGACAAGTATCGCGGATCAATTCGTCCATCGTACCCGTCCCTGTGGAATTTGGTTATGAAAATGGGTAGGAGACAGGTGGAACCTACCCTTCCCTATCCTGCTGGAAGACATATCATGGTCTTGGTGCCTTTTCCTACCTCGCTACTGATCTTGATATCTCCATTCATCGCTTCAATTACTCTGAAGACGACCATCATGCCAAGACCCGTCCCTTTGCCTTCTTTCGTAGAGAAATAAGGTTCTCCAAGGCGCGTGATTTGGAGCGGAGTCATCCCGATTCCATCATCCTGGATATGGATCTGCACCATATGATTGTCTGCTCTCGAGAACAACCGAATCTCTCCTCCATGAGGCATCGCTTCGATGCTATTTTTAAAGATATTAACAAGTGCCTGCAAGCATAAACCTGAATTGCACTGAACTAGATCGCCGGATAATTGGGAATGGATCCTGACGTTGTTCATATTGGCAAGCGGCTGAATGATATGTATGGCTTTGTCGATCAGTTCCTTAGCAGACAGCATCTCGATTTTCTCCGGAGCAGGCTTTGCAAATGTCAGATAGTCATGAATGATTTCTGTTGCTCTGTCCATTTCTTGGAGGGCGATGCTTAAGTATTCCTTTTCTTTCTCTGTGATTTCAGCGGATTCTTGTACTATTTGCACAAACCCTCTTGAAGACGTAAGCGGATTCCTGATTTCATGGGAAATGCTTGCAGCCAGATGGCTGACTACCTCAACCTTTTCCATCCGTATGAGCTTGGTGAGAATCAATTTCTGCGTCCGGAAGTATTCCACTAAATAGACCGATAACAGCATTCCCAGCACGTGAATGATGGTATACGAAATGTCGAAAGATAGTGAAGGACTCCCCTGAAATAAAAGATGTATGCAGGATAATATCACGGCACACGTAATCAGGATCAGACCTGAGGTTATCAGTAAACGGAAACCCAACTTTTTTCGGTTATAAATCGGACGCAGCCACATGCACACCATGAATAGGATGGGAAGTGTAATGAGAGGGATCCACACTCCTTCTCCACCAATGATTATCCTTATGACAGCAATCAGTAATCCTAAAGCTCCCGCCGTCACAGGATGTGCATAAAAGCACGCCAGCACAAAAGAAGTAAAACGCAGATCAAAAATGAGACCGTCACTTATTTTAAACGGAAAGAGCATGCATAACAGGATGGAAAAACCTAATGAAAAGAACATCACATACTCATTGTTCCGGTTGTTTACATTACGTTTATTCATCCAAAATTGCATGAAAAGAATCGAAATAAAAATGACTAATAAGTTAATCAAAAAGTCCTGGATACTATCCACAAACTGATCCCCCTTATCTACTCTACCATTATTATAAATGAAGGAAGCGAAGCCGACTAGAGGGGTATCCGAATCAATCCATTTTCTCCCATACTCTTTCCCGTTTTATCGGATTGGACGACTGAATAAATCACATGCCTAATTCTTATACTACAGAATAAACTATGACTGGTTACGATCAACCTACTGAGTAAATGCAGTTCCATTGATCCTAATCAAACCATTTGTGAGGAGGGCAAAAAAAGAGAAGGGCGAGAACCAATAACCACTGGACTAACATAGAGTTACTAGCTTTAATCTCAGAAACACTTAATCATTATTTTCACAAAAAAAAAGAAGCTCATCCACTTAATCCGGACAAACTTCTATAAATAACCACAGGACACTAATTTGGTTTTTTAAACTATATACTGCTTGGGCTATTTTCGAGACGTAACTACTCCCTATCCGGAGAACCAGGAGGATTATATTTCGGTGGAATCCTTAGCCATCCTCTTGATATCATTACGTTTTTTAACGGTGCAGCGAATTTCATTAAGTTGATTTGAATCGAGAAAAACATTAATCCCACATCGGTTCTCACAGTCTTTGACATCGCCTGAGCACAAAAGGTGATGGAAGCTGCGACTTTGGCAGATATGAGATTTGCGATCTCATCATCCTTCAGCTTAACCCCTTCCGGCACGGCACTCTGCTCTGATACCGGTTTTCTTGGATTCACCAAAGGCAATGGCACTCCTTCTTTTAAAAGGAATTCCTCTATTTTTTTCGTATCTGCCATGCTCCCTTTCAATGCGCTTTGTAATACATGGAGCATATCTTGATCCGTTGTGGTATTAAGTCCTACTTGATAAAGGGCATGGGCTTCATGAAAAGCAGTGAATGCTGTCCAAAGGTCCATCACTTCTCCGACATGTAGTGGCGGTTTAGGTGCTTCATCTACAAAATTCTTAATGATGGATGAGATCGCTTCAAAAGTGTTTATCATCTTACAACCTCCTATTTACTGGTAGGAGTTATTATTCCTCATTTACTCATGATACATTCAGGAAATACTTGAGGTCACTTTCATGATGCATCAAAAAAAGGACCGAATCGCCTACATTCGGTCCCTTCATTTTGAATCATCTATAACTTATCGGCGATTTTTCCAATATATCGGCGAAAATCTGATTTTATCGGCGGTATATGAAATTTATCGGCGATTTCTCTTCTCAACACCCAATCCCCACTCTAAATACCCTATCAACCACTCTATCTGCTCCTTCAACTGGATCGTCTCAGAGTCCAGGATTGCATGATCCAGCGCCATTCCATCGATATGAGAAATGATTGACCTTGCAATCACAGCAGGTTCAAATCGTGGTGAGAATTCCCCCGCTTTGACTCCTTCTTCGATGATATTGATGGTCACTTTATAGGCTTGAAAGAAACGCTCCCTGGCATGCTCCTGCCTTCTTTTATCATTTCGTCCCGTAATGAAGTATTCAAGTTTTGACGGTGCTAAGGGATCCATCTCATTCGTGGCCTTTTTTTCATTTCCTAAAAAGGTCATCAATAGAATATCCCAGTAAGAACCCTGTTGGTTCAGCATTGCTTGGAGTGAACCTTCGATGTCCTCCATCTGCTTTTCTTCAATCAAGGCTTCAAAAAGATCCTCTTTGTTATCGAAGTATTGATACAATCCGCCCCTGCTGACACCGGCTTTGTCCATCACATGCTTCATGGTGGTCTTTTCATAACCATGCTCGATGAATACGCCCCTGGCTGCTTCTACTAAGTTAGAGCGGCGTTGCTCCTTGTGTTGTTGACTCACTTTCGGTGACATCTGTCTCCTCCTCTACTACTTTCTTTCGTACTGCTATGGACACGATAAATAGAATAATCAATAATGAACCCGTCACGATGAAGGATGGGATGATCCCAATAAACGTTGCAAGTGCTCCTCCTGCCAACGGACCGATGATTGTGGCTGTCGTCGTGATGCTGTTGACGACCCCAAAGACCCTGCCTGTCATATGAACAGGTGTTTTCTCCTGGGTCGCTGCCTGAAACGGGATGAACACGAGTCCTGCAGCTGCCCCTGCCAGGAAACCAAGGATCGGAACCCAAAGCATCGACAGACTCAAATCATAATACGTCAGGATTCCCATTGTACCAAATCCCACCCCTATTCCAAGCACCCCCGCGCACATATAGACGAAAGCATTGTAATCGGTTTTCTTGGAAAGGTAAATCCCTGTCAGTAACATTCCCGCGCCTGCGCTCGTCACCAAATACCCGAGTAAATTCGGAGAGACGTCCGTTAGCTGGCGAAGGAGGATAATGAATTGAGAATCGGATAATTGGAGAATCAACAAACTGACACCAAGCAAAAACAATCCGTACAGTAAGAAATTGCTTTTCTTAATAAATGCAAGACCTACTTTAATATCCTCTTTGAAAGACGGAGTATCCTTCTTCTCCTCTCCCGCCGAAACGTCCGAATCCTTCAGAGCTTTAGGCAGAATGAAAATCAAGACTGCCGAAAGGAAAAACGTAGCCGAATCAAGATAGAAAACATTATACGTTCCCATCAAGGTAACGAGAATCCCGCTTACAAGCGGTCCAATGATCTTCGTGCTTGAATCGATAGTAGAAGATATGGACATGGCCGCTTTAATGTGTTCATCAGGGACAAGCTCTTTCAATTTCCCATTCTTCGCCGGGATAAAGACCGAGGAGAACATCCCGACAAGAAACAAACATCCGTACACCATCCAAACATTCGTTGCCAAGGTCAGAAGCAGAATCAGGACTCCCCTTACCATATCTGAAAACACCATCAACCATTTCCGTTCCATTCTGTCTGCAAGTGTTCCTGTAATTGGTCCTAATAGAGCCATCGGCAGCGCCAGGCTCAGGATGATCAACGACATCTGCATCGGCGTTGCTTCCCATTTTAACCCAACCAACGTAATAATTGCTATAATACTCAACCAATCTCCCAAGCCCGAAATCGCCTGTGCCGTCATCAAGGTAATAAACGGTTTATTCTTTCGTAATGAAGATTCCATCCTAACTCTCCCCTTTTTTAAAAAGACATTAGTGTCGTTTTCTTACTTTCATTATATCGACACTAATGTCACTTTGCAACACTTTTTTAAAAAATCAAACAATTAGGTATAATATACTTATATCGTTCTCATCATTCATTCTAAACGGAGGCACATTCATGTTACACAAAGTAAATCTTGATACGCTTATTAGAGAAATGGAGTCACAATTCCAAGAATGGACCTATTTCCTTCACCTGAAATCGGGTTCGGTCGTCATGATTTCAAATGAAATCCTCATAAAAGCAGAAGACGAAGAGCCTATCGAAGAACTAGAAGATTGGGAAGAGATCGAATACGCCGCAGCTCAGGATATTCTTCTCAATCCCACTTCTTACCTTGAACTCCCTGACAGAGAGGAATTCAATGAATACAGGATAATGGAAAGCTTCTGTTATTCCTTGGAAGATGAACATACGAGAGAAAGGTTACTTACCGCCATACAAGGTCAAGGTGCCTTTAGGAGGTTCAAAGATCAACTCGATGCAGTAGGAAGAAAGGACGATTGGTTTTCATTCAGAAAAGAGGGTTACAGAGAGTTTGCGATTGGATGGTGTGAGGCAAATAATGTGGAGTATGAATAACAGCTTAAAAAGGTAGCTCTTGATTGGGGTGAAAAAAAGAATCATAATGATAAGCCATTCGCCTATTATCGAAACAATGAGTAAGCTGGGGTGTTCGATTGTTCAGAAATTTTATAGTTGACTAATATTCCAACCTTTTCTTCTAAACTACCATTCACATTAAAAGAAGCTTATCTTGGTGGGGATAAGCTTCTTTTAACCGCTATCTGTAGACAGGATGTTTTTTCTAACAAAGCAATATCATCATGATTGAACTGAAAGAAACCAGGGCACAAATGGATAAGGTGGTAAATGAAATGGTCGATCCATTTTTGTAAGTAGAATGAGCCAGGACAGTAGTAAAGAATAAAAACACAAACTGTAACCATAATGCTTGTTCGAATGGCCCTATATAAAACAGCAACGCAATGAATAGAAAGGATATGACGGCAATGATACTAATTTGTTTTTTCACGTAAACCCCTCATTACAAATAAGTCAGATTTTTGTAAACGGTAATTGCCCGCTTTAATTATGTATCACATCACAGGATTTCAGAAGTCACTATCCATACTGTTAACCAAAGGAAACTCTTGTTTCGACTTCCGAAATCACCTTGTAGATTTTCACCAACTCCCCCCTTTCTTGAAATTCACACGCTGAGAAAGAACCTAAGTCAGCTGATATGGATGAGATGCTGTCAAAGTGAAGAGTCATCACCTATTAAATACGATGGGCATATCTTTTGTATCTCTCCTCCAAATCATATGGTCAGATCCTTTGCCCCAATAATCCCTCAGTAAATAATCAGGCTCACCGAATGTTTTCGTCCATACCTTCTGTGCATTGGCATATCCACTATCCAAACAAAATTCCTTTATTCCCTTATTGATGAAAGTAAGAAACATTACGTTTAGAAGCAATCTCCCTATCCCGCGATTTTGATAGTCTGGATGTACAAATACCGTTCCTATCTCATACAAATCACTCAATGCGCCATCAGTACAGTTGTTAATCAGCTCGCTAGCAGGTCCATATTCAATTGTACCAATCATTTTATTGCCTCTTTTTTCTGAAGCTGTGAAAAAACACCGATTCATTCCATTACTATCAAAATCACATTTCAAGTTTTGCTTCTTACTTTCCAACTCATTTTCTATCTCATCAACCATTTCCGATAAACCTTCTTTAGCAAAGGTATCCATAATCACTGTCCTGAAAAATTGATTTAGCTCTTGGCTGTCCTCTATTCGAGGTCTTTTAATCTCAATATTCATTACCGAACACCACTCCTTCCAAACCTGTCCGTTCCCATACTACCAATTATTTCAAAATCGGGTACCATACTCAAGAGAAATTTTCACAAAAATGAGCTTACCCTGTTCTGGATAAGCTTCTCTATTATTCACCTTTTATATAAGGTGGATTTCAACATATTCACGTTGTGAAACGCCATGCATCTCCACCATTCAAGACTAAAGTAGTTGGTCTAGCAGGAGGCTATGCGAATCAAGTGGATGCTGATTAGCCATCGTTTTTTCAATGGATGCAGGATAATCGATTCCTTCATGGTTTAGTCCAAGCTTACATTCAATCCATTCATATTCTAGAAATAGAGAATAGTGAGCCTTCCTTATTGTGGTCCTTTCTATTCTACTTTTGGTTTATGAAGCATTCCGTCAGTTTAAAAGTGCTTGGGTTATTCCCATTTATCCTTTAACTATTGAATTGTTTACTTAAGGTAAAGGGAGCGATTATGGAATAACTAAGGGAACCTATAACGGGGTTCCCTCTTTTTTCAGCTTCAATATCAACACCAGACTTTAACCTAGCTAGGAGAATAGCTGAAAGCCTTCATTTTCCTAGTGCATACGTTTTATAGCCACCGCTTACATTACTCGCTTTATAGCCATGATTCGTTAAGATTTTCGTTGCTAAGTAGCCCCTCAATCCGACCTGACAATTCACATATATATGCTGGTTGTCAGGAAGTTCCTGCAACCGACCTCTCAGTTCTCCCAATGGAATATTTTTGGCTCCCGTAATAAACCCTACTTCCATTTCTTCAGGTTCTCTTACATCTATAAGGTAGCCGCCCTTTCTAACAATTTCATCTATTTCATGATGATGCACAAGAGTCAGCTCACCATCCACGACATTTCCAGCCACATACCCCGCCATGTTCACAGGATCCTTTGCAGAAGAATAAGGAGGCGCATAAGCCAATTCAAGATCGGCAAGGTCCCATACCTTCAAATTTCCTTTGATGGCTGTTGCAATAACATCGATCCGTTTCTCGACTCCTTTGTATCCAACGGCCTGCGCTCCGAAAATCTCACCTGTTTCTGGCTCAAACAATAGTTTCAAAGAAAGCTGGGTTCCCCCTGGGTAGTAGGATGCATTGGATTGTGGATGGATATGGACCGCTTCATACGCCTTATTAAGACGTTTCAGCACCTTTTCATTGTTTCCTGTTGCTGCGACGGTCAAGTCAAATACCTTTGCGACGGACGTACCCAGACTTCCTTTATACTCGGCATCTTTCCCGTTTATATGGTCAGCCGCCAGCCGTCCCTGACGATTTGCAGGCCAAGCAAGCGGGATCATCGCCGGGGTTCCCTGGATATAGTCTTTAACTTCGATGGCATCCCCGATCGCATATATGGCTGGATCATCTGTTTGAAGATGCTGATTGACGACGATTCCTCCCCGTTCGCCGACGGTCAATTTTGCTTTAAGTGCCAGTTCATTTTCAGGTCTGACCCCGATGGATAGAACCGTCAAATCACTGGCTAATTCCTTGCCGCTTTGAAGGACCACCGTACTTCCTTTCTGCTTAAATTCTTTCACTCCATCGTTTAAATATAATTGAACTCCTACATTTTGCAGTTCACGACGGATAATCGCTGCCATTTCATAATCGATCGGGGCCATCACTTGATTCCCCAATTCAACCACCGTCACACGTACACCCCGATGATGTAGATTTTCTGCCATTTCCAGGCCGATAAAACCTCCGCCTATGATCACCGCTTCTTGTGGTTTCGTTTCATCCACCCATGCTTTGATTCGATCCGTGTCCGGGACATTTCGCAATGTAAATACATTCGTTGCTTCAGATAGACCATCAAGTGGAGGCACGATTGGACGGGCACCGGGTGAAAGGATCAGTTTATCGTAGCTTTCTTCATACACCTCTCCCGTTTCCACTTTCATAATGGATACGGTTTTCCTGTCACGATGTATATCCACCACCTCACTCAAGTTCCGGATATCAAGATTGAACTTCTTTGACATCCCTTCCACAGTCTGAACCAACAATGCCTCTCTATTCGTGATCACCTCACCAATATAATAGGGAAGTCCGCAATTGGCGAAGGAAATGTATTCACCCTTTTCAATCATGACAATCTCATCTTCCTCGCTTAAACGGCGCAACCTAGCTGCAGCAGTTGCTCCCCCGGCAACCCCGCCAACAATCACGATTTTCTTCTTCATCTGCTTTCCCCTCTTCCTGATACATGGTTTGTTAAGTGTTTCACAAAGTATCTTACACTTTTATTATATGACTCTCAGACAAAAAATCAATATACCCCCATGTGTATATTTTGTGACGAATAGAGGGACGGACCTTTTGCTCAGACAGAAGGTCCGTCCCTCTTCTATGAATAAAAACAAGAAGTGAATCTCCTATTCATACTGCTAGCAGTCAATTAATAGGATGCCACTTAGAAATCGCGCATATAAAATTCTATTCCGTTCCACTTATCAGCGAAAATTGGCATATTTCAACGATTTGACGCTCTCCTTAAGTAAGGCCCCCTTAAAATGGAACCCTTCACCGAATTATATGTTCAAAGTAGAAGGATACTAGCATATTTTTACACTCAACTGATCTTTGCTTCTCTCTTACTACTAAGCAATTCACTCTAAACGTGACTTTCCTCCCTTACAAGCATCCTTCTTTTATGTTAAAATTAGCCAAAATCAGACAAATTCCGCCCCTTTTTTGAAAGGAGATAAAGCGAATGTCAGAAAATCGTGAGTTGTTTACCATCTTACAGACCCTTCAAACGTATTCTGAATGTGACATCACCCATTCATTTTCTGAACATGATTCTGAGGTATTGTTGGTTTCGTACTCCAAGGAATTAAATTCATTCGTCATCATCCAGAATGATCAGGAGGAAACCTATCATGACTTGCCTTCTGCTCTAAACATATTGAAACGTGTATTACCGGGTTTAAAGACCACCTCTTGATTGTTTATCGCTTCTACTGGTTTATAGATTCAATTCAAAATGAGGGTGGGACATAACGAAATCAATATAATCTAAAGACGAACAATCAGTATAAAAGACCATGTTAGGATTTCTTGTAACACCGCTGCCCGATTTCCGTGCAAGACTTCGCTTTCCTCGGGCGGAAGGTGAGCCTCCTCTCGCTACGCTCCTGCAGGGTCTCACCTATTCCGCTTTTCCCGCAGGAGTCTTCGTCTTGCACTCCAATCAACAGCTAGAACCGTTAAATACACTGTATATACTTTTACAATAAGAATAAAAAAACCGAACGTTTTCGATTTTCATGAAAGAATATCGAATAATCGTTCGGATTTTCCTTTGGCTAAAACCCTTTTGTCCCAGCCTCATTTTGAAAATCCGGAAATCATCCGTTTTTCGTTATTCGTGTTAATCGGATTTTTTTGTACTGTTGGAGTCGGCCGCGTTACTAGACTGCCTTCGGGGTATTTATTCCGCTCACCCTCTTGAAAGTCTTGATGGAGGGATGAGAAAGAGTGCATTCCAGTGACCCATTAAGCTCTCAACCATTTTTGATGAAACTGAGTAGAATAAAGGAGTCTTGTACTATGGAATACATCAAGCGGGGAACAGTCGGCTTTCAAGCATGCCAACCTTGCCCTTTTTGCAGGTGGATTCAGCACGTTTGCCATTCTATGGGGGACGCAGCCCTTGCTTCCTGAGATTGCACATGAATTCAATCTTTCACCTGCTGCCTCCAGTCTAAGCCAGTCCTCGACGACCATTGCTTTGGCAATTAGTCTATTAATCGCAGGATCCTTATCAGATGTTTATGGCAGGAAGTCTGTGATGACCTTCTCGTTACTCGCCTCTTCCACCCTTGCCATATGCACAGGATTTGCATCGAGCTTTCATCTGTTGGTCGCAGGGCGGATTCTTCAGGGGATTACGCTTGCTGGACTTCCAGCTGTTGCGATGGCGTATCTGGGTGAGGAAATCGAGGCGAAAAGCCTGGGTATGGCAATGGGGTTGTACATAAGCGGGAACTCCATCGGTGGAATGTCGGGACGGATCATCAGCGGTGTTCTGACCGACTATTACAATTGGCATCTCGCGTTAATGGGCATCGGAATCATCAGCTTACTTTCAAGTATCTTCTTCCTATTGTTGCTTCCCCCATCGACCCATTTCGTCCCCCAGGCATTTAAGCTTAAACCGTTGACAGGTTCATTGATCAGTCAATTCAAAGTCCCGGGGTTGCTGAGTTTATTTATCATTGGCTTTCTTCTTATGGGGGGATTTGTGTCCCTATACAATTACATCGGATTCGAACTGATCGCCCCACCCTACTCATTTAGCCAAACCGTCGTCGGTTTTATTTTTATCGTCTACATAGTGGGTACCTTCAGCTCGACCTGGATGGGGATGCTTGCGGATCAATATGGTAAGAACAAGATTCTTCCACTGTCGTTATTTATCTTGTTAATCGGGGTGTTCACTACACTCCACCCGAACATCTGGGTGAAAATCATCGGAATCGCCGTTTTCACTTATGGTTTCTTTGCAGGTCATTCCATTGCCAGCAGCTGGGTAGGTCGACTTGCCATCCATGATAAAGCACAGGCCTCAGCCCTTTACTTGTCCGCTTATTATGCGGGTTCAAGTATCGGAGGAACCGTAAGCGGCTCTTTTTATCACCATTTCGACTGGGCTGGAGTCGTGTGGATGATTGTTACACTCGCAAGCATTTCACTTGGAATATCCCTTCGACTTGGAAATGGAAGGATGAATCAGGAGAGCTGAAGAACCCCCTCTTCTAGCTCTTACTTGATGGACCGTCTGCTGTATTATCTTCCGAATATCCCCGGTAATTCGAAGCCCAGATCAAATAAAGCGCTTGTCACAAGAAGTAGGAGTACAGGAAGCAAGCAAAGGATCAATATCACAGTCCAACGCATATCTCCCTTTGTATTCGAACGGAGCCCACGCCTTTTCTTCCGATAGATTTCTTGTACCTTCTTTTGTTTTTCGATATGGTGTTTACTCATAAGCTCCTCCTAGTCATGGTCTTATTTGTCAGGAACGATATGAATTCATGCTTTACTCTATTCTTTCTTAACACTCCAATAGATCTCAGTTTCTTCATCGCAATAGAACCCTTCCAATTTAGACGCTTCAACTATTCTATTCAGCGTCTCCTTGTCTGAACAGATCATCGAAAAGTGACTGTCCCAATGTGTCGTCACGAGGATTTTTTGATTATGGGTAAACAGATTCCGGCATTCCCTGTGAAGAATCGTTCCATCATCTTTACAACAATCGTCTATGTACTCAAGCTTCCTTTCTCTGCAAAATTCATCCCCGCACCATATCCAGTCATATCCTTCTTTTTTAATGGAGCCTAATAAATCGTCCATGAGCAGATCTGGGAAGACCCCTTCCGAAGGAAATACAATCTTTTTCTCATCGCATACATCCATCATTACTTTAGCCCAATCTTTTCTTTCATATTTCTTATTCAGTCCCAAAATGATGGTCCGTAGTGCGATATCTACTTCCTTTACATTCGATAGCCCCGAAATCCCCATGAATTCCTGCCACGAAACCTTTTCACAATGCTCCACGATTTCTCTCTTTCCCGGGTAAGTATCTGGATAAAACAACTCATAGTCTAATCTTACGGGCTTAATAAACGGGTGATAAAAAATATAGACTTCTTCAAACACATTTTTATAAAACTCTTTTATCGGCATACCTACATCCGAACAAACCGCATAACGATGAGGTTCAGGCAATGTCCTGACTTCATTCATGCAAACATTCTCCTTCGCTTTAGCTTAATTCCCATAAGTCTTGAATCTGGTTGGGTCTTTTCCGAGTAGAGCTCTCAACTATCTTCGCCAATCTACACACTTTATCCTTTTTATTCCATTAAACAACTTCCCATTTCCCCGAATGTAACTCATTTGTAACTACATTTCCTTACACTGAAATCACCTAATGAAAGGGGTTGAAGTATTTTCTATGAGTAAAAAAAATGCATGGATTGTGACTGTTTCTTTGATGTTGATAGGTGCGTTTACGCTGTTTCCAGGTTCGTCTTCTGCCGCAGGTCAATTTCTCAATGGTACTTATAGTGGGAAGCCGTACAAATTATATGTTCCTGCCCAATACGATTCAAGTAAGTCCTATCCTTTATTTGTCATGCTTCATGGATGTACTCAGGACGCCAGTCAATTCGCAACAGGTACGAAGATGAATACACTTGCTGATGAAAAAGGCTTCTTGGTCCTTTATCCGGAACAACCGAGCAGTTCGAATTCAAGTAAGTGCTGGAACTGGTTCGATGCAGCCCATCAGTCGCGGGGAAGCGGTGAACCCGCTATCATTGCAGGGATGGTGAATACCGTTAAAGGTGGTTACTCGATTCATGGTGAAAAAGTATATGTGGCCGGACTCTCAGCAGGAGCAGCCATGAGTGTGATCATGGGGGCAACGTATCCGGAGCTATTCTCTGGAATCGGTGTAGGTTCGGGGCTTGAATATAAGGCAGCCACTAGTACAACTGGGGCATATTCAGCCATGTCCGGTGGTGGTCCCGATCCTCGCAGCCAAGGTAGGACCGCATATCAGGCAATGGGAAGTCGCGCAGCCCTTTTACCGGTCATTGTCTTCCACGGCACTTCCGATTATACGGTTTATCCGGTGAACGGGGATCAAGTCATCTCTCAATGGTCCGTCACAAACGACTTGGCACATAACGGCACGGAAGATGGGTGGATGGATGATCAGCCTGAACACTCTCAAAGTGGAACAATATCAGGTGGAAAAAGTTATACAGTCAGCGATTATGAAGGCGGTGACGGTAAGGTATGGATGAAGAAGGTCAAGGTGCAAGGCATGGGTCACGCCTGGTCTGGAGGAAGTTCTCAAGGAAGTTATACAGACCCCAAAGGGCCAGATGCAAGCAGGATGATGTGGGATTTCTTTGATTCGATGACTCCCGCCACTGGTGGAGATGACGAAGTGGCACCCGTCACATCTGCCACTCCGAAGGGAGGAACTTATAATCAACCCATTCAAGTTGAGCTGATAACGAATGAAGAAGCTGACACCTATTACACCATAGACGGTTCAGATCCCACTTTCCAATCCGCATTATATACCGGTCCCATTCAAATAACAGAAAATACATCACTCAAATTTTTTAGTCAGGATTTGTCAGATAACAAAGAATCCATCAAGCAGGAAGTATATGTCATTACTGAAGACGCTCCCGGTGACCATATAACCCTTACTTCCTTACCCGAAGAAGATGGCTTTTCCGGTCAACTTACAGCAGACGGCAAAGGAAACGGAGATATCAAAGTTGGGGATAAGGGAATGTATAATATCGACACCTATAGAGGGATCTTGTCCTTCGACACCCGTTCACTTGGGCAAATGACGGTCGGGTCTGCCACCCTCCGCCTTTACACCAAGTCCCTTACTGGTATGATCTCTTCTATAAAGATGGACATCAGAAACGGAACCTTTGGTACTTCAGCTATCGAGCAAAGTGATTATTCTGCCACCCCTACTTTAAGTAACATTGTCAACTTTCAACCGGCAGTACCTTCTGGATACGTGGATGTAGCAATCCCCTCAAGTGCTCTCGCGCAACTGAACAAAAATGGAACAACTCAATTCAGATTGAAAGCTACGACAATTGCAGGCTTTGCTGCAAACCAAGTTGAATTTTATGGAGGTGGAAATGGGGAATTGTCGCCGACTCTGATCATGAATGGAACGAACTAAGCATTCAGAAACGAAATAACACCTAACAATCAGTGGTCCTTGGACGACTGATTGTT
Source organism: uncultured Bacillaceae bacterium (assembly GCA_963787015.1). Lineage (GTDB taxonomy): Bacteria > Bacillota > Bacilli > Bacillales > Bacillaceae_B > Rossellomorea. The sequence goes on along the minus strand of CAWBBM010000030.1, from coordinate 16,841 downwards.
AGGTCAATAAACAAAAACATGAACGTTACCAAATAAAAGGCCCATTGTCATTTTCATTCCTTTGAATTCTTAATATACTCAAAAGATAAGCTCGATAAAAGAAACGAAATAGCGATCAGGATAGGTATGACTACAAATAGCCCGACTATGTCCGTTTTATAATTCCATGGTACAAAAGCATCCCAGAGCACTGCCATTACTTTAAATAAAATGATAAATATAAATAATGTGAAGACACTGTATATCGTTTTTTCAAGTATGCGTTTTATCAAGTTTGATCCTTCTCCTTGTAGGATATTCTCTCCAATGCATCTCTTATTTCCAATTATTCCAGATTATACAACCAAATTCAATGAAGAATCCTGCCCTCATCCTTCGTTCAAAATGACTAAAAAGAGCCTGGTACCCCGCCCAGGCTCTTCCTGTTAAAAATATACGCTTCAGTCTCTTCAAGACACTGATTCATAGCAACCTCCCAAATGTTTCCTTTTTCCTGACCCAAGACAGAAATGATGTTGATTCCAATAGTAAAACCGGCATGAATCCAACTGGACCCCCGTTTTCCATTCCTTTTACTTCACTATCTTCGCTAAACCCAATGCATAATGTTCCCAAAGGATTTTCTCAACTTGTTCTCCCTTTGACTCGTCACACTCTACAATCAGGATCACTTCCGATTGCTTTCCCTTTAATCGATGTTGTTTCTGTTTGGATTTGAAGGCAAGAATGAGTCGGATAGCAAGCCCTAATACAAACCCACCTAACGCACCGATCAATCCCCAATAAATAGGACCCAACTTAAGTTCAAATCCGATGCTTGCTGTAATGACCGCACATGCTGTTGCCAAAGGCATGGCCATATCAATCAGTGATATTCCGTCTGACCGATGCAGTGTATCGAATAGTTTCCTGCTTTCCTTCCGATTATCGAGGGGAACCGCGAATATATCTTCCTTTTGGATCCCGACCTTCTCTAAACCGGCAATGGCGATTTCTAAAAAGACGTGATTTTCAAAAGTAGAAAAGATCTGCATCGTCATATTAGCTTTTTTCCTTTCAGAATTCGGAATGACTTGGCTTGATAGTGATTCTTAAGATAACGTCTCTGTTCTTTTTCGTAAAGCTTGTTATTTTCGACCGTATTCATATATGCATCGAATATAGCGAACCCATATAACGAAGGAAACATCAGCAGCCACTCAGGTTTCAAGACATCCGTCGCCTTCTTTACTTCTCCAAGAAACAGGAGAGATACTCCCTCAAGCATATGAGAGTAATAAAAAAACACCACACTCCAAACGATCACGACAAAAGCGGTCACGATCCTGTGAATGTACAATTGTCCCAGGCCAGGCATGAAAAATGACCATAAAGCTGCTAAGAGCGGGTTCCTTTTATCCAAATAATTGATCTCCAATGCCCCCATACTGAAGGAATTGATTTGATGGTCTTCCCGTTCACTCAATATGTATATATTATTTAAATCAACCGTTGTCCTATAACTATCCCAAATAGCAAAGATGTAGACGGGAATGTAAATCAAAAGCCACTGTGTATTTAATACCTCTTTCGCCATCGGGATATTTCCCTGAAACGAATAAATCATCGCCAGGTTTACATGCGCTTTTAAATTGATCACGACTTCCCATGCGAATAACAGGAATCCCCTTATATACTTAGACAGAAGCAAATGACCAAAGCCTGGGAACGATACTGACCACCAGGCGATAATATAAGGGTTTCTTAAATGAATTTGGGTCGTACCAAGAATACTAACGTGAGCCTTGTACCTTCTAGCCGTGTTATCATTTGTATAATTATCCAATCAGAGTTCATCCTCAAGTATGTAATGGTTCTTTTATCTTTCCATTTATTTGCTTTTTTATCAGAAAAGATGAAATACATCACATAAAAAAAACCGGCCTATTTCTATCTGGCCGGCGATTATAATGACGTATTCTTCACCACTATGTCTTGCAGGAACTCCTTCAGTGTGCTTTCACCATGATGATATCCGCACATCGTTTTGGAATTCTGAGGGCAGTAAATGTCGGGGGATATAATTGGTAAAGTCGATCACCTGAATGCCATCCAACCTAGTGAAACTTCACCTTTTCTCTTCCTGTTCATTCGAGTCGCTCGATAATGGTCGCATTCGCCATTCCGTGCCCTTCACACATCGTCTGCAATCCATAGCGGCCACCGGTTCTCTCAAGCTCGTGCATCATTGTGATCATCAAGCGTGCCCCACTGGCACCGAGGGGATGACCAAGGGCGATTGCGCCGCCATTCGGATTGCATTTTGCCGGATCTGCGCCCGTTTCCTTGAGCCACGCCATCGTAACAGGTGCAAAGGCTTCGTTGACCTCGAACACATCAATATCATCGAGCTTCAATCCGGACTTTTTCAATACTTTTTCTGTCGCCGGAATCGGCCCTGTGAGCATCAAGGTAGGATCTGAACCCACCACCACTCTTGTATGGACCTTAAAACGTGGTTTAAGGCCGAGCTCTTCCGCCTTTTCACGGCTCATCAATAGAAGTACGGCAGCACCGTCACTGATTTGGCTCGAATTTCCTGCATGGATGACCCCGTCTTCCTTAAAGACCGTTTTCAAACCGGCCAGCACGTCCGTTGTCGTCCCGTCTCTTGGACCAGAGTCCTCGGTTACGAAGGTGGTTTCACCATTTTCATTGGTTACTTCAAGGGGCATGATCTCCCTTTTGAAATGACCTTCAGCCTGTGCCTTCAACGCTCGCCGGTGACTTTCTGCCGCGAATTCGTCAAGCTCGGCCCGGGTAAATCCATATTTCTCGGCGATTCGTTCTGCCGATAAGCCCTGATGGATGATTTCATACCGCTCCTTCAATTTAGGACTGAACGGAACCGCATCCAGATAGTTTGATCCCATCGGAACCCTGGACATATTCTCCACACCACCGGCAATCACTACATCCATGTCCCCTGCCAAAATCGCCTGTGCAGCAAAATGGACCGCCTGCTGACTCGACCCGCACTGGCGATCAATCGTCGTTCCAGGTACCTCAATCGGAAAGCCGGCAATCAAGGCAGCCACTCTAGCAACGTCCCCTGCTTGTTCCCCTGCCTGGGTCACGCAGCCTAGTATGACGTCTTCAATGAGCCCTGCATCAATCCCGGCACGTTTCACAACCTCCTGTAATACCTGTCCTGCAAGGTCATCGGGACGGATATCCTTCAATAGCCCCTTCCTTCTTCCAACCGGTGTCCTTACCCCTTCCACAATCACAACTTCACGCATCTGCCCTCTTCCTTTCTGCATAAAAAATCTCGTACCCTATAAGCCTAAGTTTTTTGCAATGATCGTCTTCATGATTTCATTTGTCCCTGCATAAATGCTCGCAACGGGAATATCCCGGAATCTCCTCGCAATCTCGTATTCTTCCATGTATCCGTACCCACCATGGAGCTGCATGCATTCAGCGGCGATCTTCTTGGCGCTGTCGGTCAGCTTCCACTTGGCCATGGACACCTTGGTCACGATATCCTGTCCGTCAATGTGTTCAGCAATCAATTGATCAAGAAAACTTCTGCCCATTTCAATTTCTGTCGCCATCTCGGCAATCTTAAATTGCGTGTTCTGGAATTTGCTCACCGATTTCCCAAAGGCTTCCCTGCTTTTCACATAGTCGATGGTCTGCTGAAGCATCACCTCTGATGCGGTTTGTGCAGCAATCGCAACCAAGAGCCGTTCCTGCTGAAGCTTTTCCATCAGGTAAAGGAATCCTTTCCCCTCATCTCCAAGGAGGTTTCCCTTCGGCACCACGCAGTCTTCAAAAATGAGTTCTGCTGTATCCTGAGAGTGCAGCCCGACCTTGTTCAGCTTCCTCCCCCGTGAAAACCCAGGAGCGTCCCGCTCAATCACAAGAAGACTGACACCTTTATGCTTCGGATTCGCTTTCGGATCGGTTTTACAGGCAACTACAACGAGATCCGAGTGAATACCGTTGGTGATGAACGTTTTGGCACCATTGACGATGTAGTGATCACCGTCCAGGACGGCGGTGGTCTTGATATTGGCGAGATCCGATCCTGTTCCCGGCTCTGTCATGGCAATGGCGGTAATGATTTCTCCCGTTGCACATTTCGGGAGCCAACGCTGTTTCTGCTCATCGGTCCCAAACGCAGTAATATAAGGAACCACGATATCATTATGAAGGCCGACGCCCACAAGGCCAGAGCCCACCCGCTCGATCTCTTCGTTAATGATGACCGAGAATCCCCAGTCGACCCCGCTTCCGCCGTACTGTTCATCAATATCCGGGCAAAGATAGCCCTGCTCCCCGAGCTTCTTCCAGAAGGAGCGTGGAATCATCCTCTCCTCTTCCCACTGATCATAGTAAGGGTACGCTTCTTTATCTAGAAACTTCCGTAATGACCGTCGAAAGATTTCGTGGTCATCTGTTAAATAAAGGTGTCTCATCCTTCCCTCTCCTCTATAAAAAATAATTCTGCCTAAAAGCACACTCGACATATCGCCAATTTCATCGAGAAACAGCGTCCGGCCATTAGCAAGATCGCCGTTTCCTCCTTTTCCCCTTCGATTCACCCCTGTGAATGCTCCTTCTTATCCGAAAAATCTTGAGATGGTTTTCGTCTTCTGATGACTTGTATATAAAAATCAGAAAATTCAAACTGATAGTTTTATTATAAAGCTTTCTTTATGAAAGGTCACTGTCTGTTTCGGGTCCTCTCTTCTACAGAATTGACGATAGAAACGTCGTGATCACAAAAAAACAGAGGCAACGAAGCCTCTGTTTTCTCGTTTTAATTTATAGATTTTTTTGTTCCACATTCAGTTCAATCAAATTCCCATCAGGGTCGGCACAGAAGATTTGAGCGAATCCACTTTTTGAATGTGGTTTTTCTAGAACTTCCACTTCTTTCTCTTTCAGCCATGTTAAAGCATCAGTGTAGTTCTCGACACGGAGGGCAAAGTGACCTTCTCTGCTTGATAAATGTTTATCCTCTCGAATGGTTTGTGATGAAGGATCGACTATCAAATGGAGCTGCTGTTTTTCTATTTCGTACCACGCACCTGGAAAATCAAAATCTGGACGGGGTATTTCATTTAAACATAAGATGTCCCCGTAAAACGCTTTTGCTTGATCTAAGTCGGTCACAGTCAGGCTTACATGATGGAGGGATGTATATGTAATCACATTCTTCACTTCCTTTTGTTGAATTGTTCGCAGTTCGCAAGCATTTCATACACTTTCTCCTGTCATTTTAGCATAATTCCCGGGTGGGATCGAACAGAAGAAAAGCCTCTTTTTATGAAAAAGAAGCTCTGTTCTTCATTTATTTTGACTGCATTCGTATCCCCCCGTCCAAACGGATAGTCTCACCGTTTAGCATCGGGTTTGTGATGATGCTTTCTACCAGCTGGGCATATTCACCCGGGTGTCCGAGCCGCTGGGGGAATGGCACCATTTTCCCAAGGGAGTCAATCGCCTCTTCTGGCAACGATTCAAACATAGGCGTATGAAACAACCCTGGCGCAATCGTCATCACCCTGATACCGTAAGTGGCAAGCTCCCTTGCAATTGGTAGTGTCATTCCAACCACTCCCCCTTTCGAAGCACTGTAGGCCGCTTGTCCGATCTGACCTTCAAATGCCGCTACCGAGGCCGTATTAATGATGACACCTCTTTCACCGAGCTCATTCGGTTCGTTCTTGGCCATCTGTTCACTTGCGAGTCGGATTACGTTGAACGTGCCGATCAAGTTAATGGAAATGACTTTCGAAAACATGTCCAAAGAATGGACTCCTTTCCTGGACAGAAGCTTCGACGCAATCCCGATTCCTGCACAATTGACGACCGTATTGATTGAACCAAATGACTCGACTGCTTTAGAAATGGCACTTGAGACCCCTTCCTCATTCGTTACATCCGTTCTGACGAAAATCGTGCTTTCCCCTAGTTCTTCTGCAAGCGATTGCCCCCTTTCCTCTGATAGATCGAGGATAGCTGCCTTTCCACCACGCTTAATCATCTGCCTTACTGTCGCTTCCCCTAATCCTGACGCCCCACCTGTTACAATGGCAACCGTTTCATTGCTTTTCATGCTATGACCTCCCATTTTGTGAATTCTCTATTTCATCTCGCAAGAAATGTGCCATGCTTGATGAACAAGGTATGAAAATGTAAAACTGTCCTGAATCAGAACACATAGGACAGGTGGAGTCTTCAGCTTATTTCTTGGTACGTTTATGAGTCATTACCCTTTCACCCCAAAGTCCTTCAATCGAGTTGATCAAAGAGACAAACCAGCTATTCTCCGTGTGACAGGCATCCAATTGCATACGAAAGACTTCTTTCACATCCATCTTCTCTACCTCCAGGCATTTTATTGTGTGAACATATTATGTTTATCCCAAACCACGTTCTCACCAAATGTGGCATTCAGGAGATGTACCAATTTCTCGGTCGTCCCGTTCACAAACTGAGACACTTCATCAGGGGTTAAATAGTCAAACCGATAGTCCGGATCCAGTGCCATTTCATACGCATTCCCATTGTAAAAATCAGTGATCCGCTTGATCTGTTTTGAAATCTGATTTGCAGGAAATATATCCAGATAATCCGGGAAACTCGTGATATGCTGAAAGACATTTTCAAAGATCGTATCACTATGCTCCTTGAGATAGACAAAATCAGCACCATACCAGTCTCTTTTAATCATTCTTGTATATTCCGGAGTACCAAGTATTTCTTGATAAATAGGTTCTTTTTTCTTTTTCTGATGCAGTTGACTCCATTCCACATCTGTTACGAGGTGTAGATAACACCCTAAATAGAAGGATAATCGTGGGTCAGTAAAATCAAATGTCTCTTGCTTCATGTACTGATCTAAAAACAATCGAGGACTGATTTTATTTCCTTCTTTAAAGTGGGTTACTTCTTTCCCCGGATAAAATTCTCCTGTCTCTTTATCTGGCAATCCACAATCCGGCCCGATATTCCCTACTACAAACTCCTTTTCAGATGCTAATAAGCCCTTTTTCAATAGGTTCTCTGCAATTCTAAAATGTACCATCCAAGTCGCCAAAGATAGCTCCCCTTTTCGCTAAAATAATTCTAATCATAAGTCATGATCTTCCTAACTTCTTCTCCATTACTCAACATCTTAAAAGAATGCCCACTACCAATTATTTCAAAATTCAATCATTTACTCAATGCTTTATTCAAAAAGGATGTTTTCGTAAACTTTGTTGCTTTTTGATAGTGTGTGGTGATTTCCGCTGCAGGTGCTCGCTTTCCGCGGGGCGTGAGCCTTAGCCTCCTCGGGCTAAAGCCCTGTGGGGTCTCAACTTTCCCGCTTTTCCCGCAGGAGTCGAGCACCTTCCGCTACAATCAACTAAGTTGTTTCTCTCAAATTATTTAAAAGAGTAGAAAACAACAATTTTAACGGGTGCAGTGGGCTATTTTTCTTCACTAGTAAGCTCTGTCACGATATCCCTCACCATCTATCGCACTCACTCAGTAATTAACTTTGACAGCTCCTATGCTAGAAACCAACATTCTTTGCGATAAGACCCTTCAAAAAAAGAAGCTTACCTCATTTAAGATAAGCTTCTCTTGAATTTAATTATTTTTCAGAAGGGAATGGACCGTTCTATTCTTTGTTGTGTTCGTTTTCGAATCCAAACGATTATTGTAGCTTCTCGAATTCTGCTATCGTCTTATCAAATGTAAGCTTCGTTTCCGAGACCATCTTTTGGAGATCTTCGGTTATTCTATGTACGTTAGAAAGCTCCTTGGTTATATGTTCAATATTTGAATTCACTTCTTTTATTGCCTCGTCTGCATTGCCTGATAATTTACGAACTTCCTGCGCCACAACATTGAATCCTCTGCCATGCTCTCCTGCTCTCGCAGCTTCAATGGCGGCGTTCAATGCTAATAAATTGGTCTGGGCGGAGATGTTTTTGATCAATTTAGAGGTTTCATCAATTAAATTGATTTGATTTTCGAGTGAATGAATCGCTTTCTTTTTTTCAGAAGAATTCTCTATCACCACATTTACCAATTCCTTAGGCATACGTTTCAATTGATCGATCAGTCCCAACGTGACATTTTCACGCTCTGTAATATTTGTAGCTATCTTCAAAACGGCGTGAACTTTACGATCCTCATTCAAAATGGGAATATAGGTAGCTTCTAGCCAAATTCGTTGACCTTGCTTGTTCACCCTTTCGATTTTTTCTTGAAACTTTTTACCCCCACGAAGATTATTCCATAATTCGGTGTATTTCTCGCTATTCCTAAAATCCGGAGTACAGAATTCCTGATGATCCATCCCTATGACTTCACTCCCATTGTACCCAATCGCTTGTGAAAAATTATCATTTACCCAAATCACTTTTCGATTTGTATCGAATTCTATCATTGCCAAGTTTTTTTCAAGTGATGCCAATATCGATATTGGATCTAGAACTTGAGTGCTTTTATAAATCGTTGAACGATTCATTATATGATCACCTTTTCCCCTTAATTTCGTAAATACAACCTCTTTATATATTATACCTATCGGTTGTATTCAGGAAATTTCAATGGATTTCTTTATCCATTAGCACATTCAAAGGGGATATGCGGAGTCTGAAGTCTCTCGGTATGTATGAGCCTACACTTACAAGCGATATAGAATATCCGCTTTTTCATCAGGCTCTTCAATCTCCATGTAATTGGCCTCGGCCGGCCAGTATCTCCTTTCATACTTCTTCACCCTGGCCACGTGCTCACCAAGATACACATCACGGTCCAATACTCTCTCCATTCTTACTTCCCGGGAACAGTCTATAAAAATCGTAAAATCATAAAAAGGTTTCCATTCTTTCCTTTGTAGAAAGACTCCTTCAATCAAAAGAATCGACGCAGAAGCGATATCTACTTGTTTCGTTACTACTTTATCCGTTGAATGATCATAGAATGGTAACATCAGCTCGCTCTTATACTGATGCATCTTCTCAAATAGCTGCGACTGGATCAACCCAATGTCCCATTGAAAAAAATAGTATTCCTTCCACTCTTCAAACCCCGTTCCGTACCGTTTCTTGGATTCCACAATGTAATCATCTATATGCAGGATGGTTACATGAGAACCCTTTTGCTCCAACTCATGTTTCAAGTCCTTCGCAAAGGTGGTCTTGCCCGCTCCGCCCAGCCCATCAATTCCGATGATATAAGGACGATTTTTCCCTTTGTGAGTTTGATAGGAGGATAGTATGTTTTTTGCCATTTGAGCCAAGGACATTTCTTTCTGAACCTCACTTTCCTTCAATGAAAGGCACTCATGAAGAAGATTTTCTGCTTAATCTTCCGAATTCGTTTTTTGATCAGCCTGTCTTCTCCACTCCCGGAGAGCTACCTTTCTATTTTCATCGTGATTGCTTTTCATCCCTTCATAAAAAGGATACTCCTTTTGCAAAAAACCATCTAGATCTTTATTCTCTTCAGGAAGTTCTCTTAAATAATATGCTGATAAGTCTACTCTTCTTCTGATCTCTCCCTGATTATCTGTAGTATTGCCGTGTCCTGGCACAAGGAGAGTGATACGGTGGTTTTTCAAAATGGTTTCAACTTTAGAAATCGTTGTTACATAATCTTTGTATGTGCCAAAGATGAATGGAAATTCCACATCAGAGAGGTAATCGCCTGAAAGAAAGATTCCATATGGTTCAATAACCGTGAACAGGCTATCTTCGGTATGCCCCGGTGCTTGAAAAAACCTCAACGTGACAGAACCTATCTCCAATTTCTGTCCGTCATGTGAAACCTCAATATCAACAGACGGATATTCTGGCTCATAATTTCTCTTCAAATAGTACTTCTGATCAAACTGATGTATTTCCCGGATAATTTCTTCTTTATAGTGGTTATTTTTTAGTTTAGATGTAGCGATTACCTTTGCATACGGAAATGCCCCTGAACCAATGATATGGTCAAAGTCGCTATGTGTATAGATAATATAGAGCTGCCTGTCACACAAAATCTCATTTACATATTTCTTGATTGCTTCGACTTCAACAGGCAACCAATTCGGATCTGTCATAATAACAGCCTCATCTGTTTCGATTACGGCCGAAGTGGTCATGTATAAAGAGCTTTGAAAAACCGTACAATTATTCTTGTGGTATTGAATCATCTTCTCCACCTACTTTCTATTTTTCAATATTGTAAAAACCAAAAATGAAATCAACACTAGGATAGCAACACCTACACCAACTAATAAATCAAACACCATTTGCATAAAACTATCCTCCTGTATTAAAGATCCATTCGTGAATCCATTACCTCAACGGCTTGCCGGAGACGATGTGAAAGTGGAGATGTTTGGAGTCCTGATAATCACCTATATTGGTAATCACCTTGCAAGCCCCGTTTTCTTCTGTCACCATAGCAGCTACTTCCCTAATGACCCGGAGGAGCTCTAGTAATATTCCATCATCACTTTCTTCCAGATGAAGTAAGGATGAGATATGTTTCTTAGGAATTGCCACAATATGTACAGGATAAAACGGCCTTGTATGATGATAGGCTAATACATTCTCTGTATCCAACACTTTATTCACTTCTGTTTTTCCACTTAACACTTCATCACAATAAAAGTCTTCTGTCTTCAACACACATAACCTCCTCAAGCACATTTTTCAATCGGAACTTTAAAATAACTCTATAATCAATCCTGAAAAAATAACTACTGCAACCAACAGATACATATAAGCAAGAACCTTATCTTTCTCATCACTTTTAACACCTTCAAGTCCAAACAACGCATACATAAAAGCTAAAAACAAGAGGATGCGATCCAGTGAGAAATCGATGTTTTCTACAAAAAAATGGTAGAATGCCATGGCAATTGCCACCAAACCAATTATAAGGTTTACTCTACTCAAAACCTTCAATGCTTTCCCCCTCAATTCCATAAAGAAAGGGACTCCAGATGGTATCGGATTCCCTTCAAGCTATTTATCCCATTAAGGAAAGCTTACTGACCCCCACCGTCAAACCAGCTACTTGCCTTAACACGGTCTTCTTCTTGAATTTGTCTTTCATGCTCATTGCTGACATCAAAGCTACTTTTCCTCCTCAAGAATGCACTTATGACTCCAGATACCACGGCTAGCGCAATAATCAACCACAACATATTCTTTCCCTCCCTCCCTGCTTATTTATTCTATAATTCAGTTTATTTATCATATACCAATTATTTCAAAATGATGAGCATATTACAATACGAATCTTTACAAATAAGAATTCTTTTCTTATTGACGAAAAGAATCGTTTCCATTCCTTCTCAAGAGTGAGGTCTTCACTTATATTCCTGCATACCGATATTACAGGTTTTCATAATGAGGTGCAGAAACCAAGATGTTGATCCATAAACACTCGCTCTTTGACACTCTAATGTGCTGCGTTAAATTGGAAAGGGGACTTGCTTAATGACTAGTGGAAGAAAGAATCAGCGTTCCCGTTAATTTAACTGTAGTTTTCTACATATTTCACAAAGATTATTAACCTTTTTCTTTCAATCTAGAAATCAATTTTTGAGAACCTACTATATAGAAGAACATTATGATAAAAGGATTTATCGTTGGGAAAATCTCTACCCCGTCCTCTTTTACATGTACAACGTACAAAAATGAGAGATTGTACATATTTGCAAGGGAACTCAACAAAATAAAGCCTACATAGAACCCAATAAACGATAAAAAATACAAAAAGAGAATTTTGATATTCATATGATATACACCACCTTCTTGTGATCTGGCCCACATATTGTGACCGCCAGATAAAATGAAACAGTATCTGACCATTTAAATGACACACATTTCTGGAAATTATCTTCCTGTATTAGATTGAAGTGCAGCTAAAAAGACAAGACTTCTCGCAAACAAAGTCCTATTTTAAAACAGATCACAAAGAGCCCATTATACAGTTTTTGAATAAAATTTTGTATATTTGGGTTCTTTGAGGTTTTGGTGTTATTGGATTAACGCCCTCGTTTGTTTAATAACATTCTAAAATGTAAGCTCAAACAACTGCTTTATATCATCTAATAATTCCTCCTGCCCTTCGACTGTAATAAGGGGTTCTTGTGGGGAATTGAAATCACTGTATGGAAAAATAAAGGTTCCATTTTCCAAGGCATAAAAAGCGAAAGGTAATTTTTTACCCGATTCGAATTCCTTTCCTTCTGAAAAACCAAACATATACGTGTTAGATGCTTTCATCTTTTCCATTGTTTCTTCCGAGCTGATTTTTTTGACTTCAAGACCTTCTATCATAGCCAATACCTGTTCTATTTGTTGTTTATCATTCACTACCTTAGTCAACTCTTCATAAGATGTATCGTTTTCTACTTTTTGAATAAATAATGAATCCGCTTTATCTTTACTCTCTATCTCTTTAACTTGTTCAGTATTTGAACACCCGCTGAATATCAACATAAGGATTGACAGACCTAATGCTAACCTTTTAATTTTACCCCACCTCATTTCTCTTCAATTAACCTGCCCTTTAGTAGAACAAGACAGATGAATTGGATTATCTTCGTTTTCCTTAATGAATTCTACAATGATTTAGTCAAGCCATTTTACTATTATTATTGTTAAAAAAATGATAGTTATAATTATTACTTCAAATTTATTGTTATTTTTTCTTTTTCTTCTGATTTTTTGTCTATACTTATTTTGAATTTTGAATATTTTTTTATTAGGCTTCTCCATCCATTTCTGACCTCCAAATAGAATAAGACCTTATTTATAACCAATTATTTCAAAATTGAGCAGCATACTCAAGAAAAACTCAAAAGAAGAAAAAGAAGCTTATCCCTATTCTCGATAAACCCCCTTTTTGCGGAACGAAGGACATTAAAGTTGTTTTTCAACTTCCTCTTCATATTTTTCAACTTGTTTATTATTATCTGTAATGCCGTATTTCTTTTCTAACTCTGGTTTGAGTTTTAACCAAATAACATTCTTTTCATAAATGTTCTTGTCAAAATTATGGTTAAGTTCTTCTAGAGATAAGCCTAAAGCATCAGCATATGCTTGCATTTGGGGTAAATCAAAAGTATCAGGACCTTCCTTGATATACCTGTCTACTTCAGCTTCAGAAACAGTAATGCCGTATTTATCTTCTGCAACTGACTTCCACACCTTGTCTTCTTCCATAGCTTTTTCTGCTAATTTAACAACTTGTTCATCCGTTAAATCGGTTTCATAGTTTAATTTTTCTTGGGCTAAAATCCTTATTATCCACTTATTTAATTTTCCATCTTTCTCAAGCTCATTTGCTTCAGCGACAGCTCCTTCAAGAACCCTTTTATAATCCTCGTAAGTGTAAGAATCCGCAATTTCTTTCAATTCTTCATTACTCTTCATTTTCACTTCTATATCGGCATTATCACTTGATTGGCATCCTGTATAGATACGTGTCCTGACCTTTCCCTCCATCAAGGAAGTCGCCTCCTTGACCGCCAATTAGAACATCATTTCCTTCATCACCATCTATGGAGTCATTCCCGTCTTCTCCATACAATTGATCATGGCCGTCTCCACCATTCAGTTCATCGTGGTCTGCTCCGCCATGAAGTACGTCGTCCCCGCTGTCTCCATTCAAATCATCTTGTCCTTCTTCACCGTAAAGAATATCATCCCCTTCATCACCATCCGCACGATCATCACCGATACCAGAGAAAATGGTGTCATTTCCTTCTGTACCCTCAATCAATGCCGGCATGGACGAAACCATGTCATAGTCCCAGGCTGTTCCATCTTTAAACTCAATGGATTCGATCCTATATGAGCTTGATTGGAAATAATCAGTAATCGTGATGCTGTCATCGGCATCTTTAAATAACAAATGCAAATCGGTGCCTTCCCTGGATATCGTGACCTCTTCAGGGAGAATATCAATCAATGACAATGTATCCGTTCCTTGGCTTGACCAATCATAAATCGTATCGTGACCGTCGCCTTTACTATATAGATACGTGTAACTCCCATCGTCACCATTCAAATAGTCATTTCCTTCGTTCCCCTGCAGGAGATCGTCTCCCTCATCCGCATACAGGGTATCGTCCCCCTCATTACCGGATAATTCATCATTCCCTTCATCCCCATATAGTTTGTCGCTGCCGGATCCGCCGAATAATTCATCATCTCCTTGATGCCCATTCAATTCATCATTTCCTTGACCACCATAAAGAAGATCATTCCCCTCATTGCCGTTTAATTCATCGTCCCCTTCATAAGCAATCAACGTATCATCAAGACCTTTTCCGTTCAGCGTATTATCACTTTCATTCCCGTGAAGTGTAATCGGCTGATTATAGATAGAATCATAGTTCCAAACTACTCCATCGGAAAATTCAATCTTTTCAACACGGTAGTTTGCTGAGCTGAAATAATTTTCTATCACTAATTGATCCCCTGATTCCCCAACAGTCAATACCAGGTCTTCTCCTTGTTTACTTAATGAAACCCTGCTGGATTCAATATCACTGAAAACGACCGTATCGATGTCTTCTCCGTAACTCAAATCATCGATTACATCACTGCCGAAACCGAGGGAGAAGACATATTTGTCATTCCCTTTTCCGCCCTTCAGAAAGTCATCGCCCTCTCTCCCGATAAGCACGTCGTCACCGTCATTTCCATAAAGATCATCATGACCTGTGCCCCCGTCGAGAAAGTCATTTCCTGTGCCCCCGGTGATATAATCATCATCACCTTCTCCATATAAGAAGTCGTTCCCCTGATTCCCATCAAGGTTGTCATTGGAATATCCTCCGCGAATGGCATCGTCCTTCATCCATCCGTCGATATAATCATTATCCCCGGCACCTTCAGTAGTACGTTCGCCCGCTGAATCCATAAGCCATGCAAGGGATGGATCCGATTCTATCAGTTCATTTCTCAAATATTCATAATCCTGCACGCTTTGTAAGTCGAAGGATTTTATCAATCTGGTAAAATCAATCAGGAATTCTTCTCCCGATTCTCTATTTTCAACAATCTTATCCTGAATAAGTTCCAAAAGATTTGCCGAATCGACTTCAATCGTATTCTCTTCTTCATTGAATACAATATTGAAGGATTCTGAAATCTCCGCAAAATGAGATTGGGACATCATCCGCGCATAAATGAATTCAGAAAGCTCAGCGTACGATTGTTCCAACAACGCTGCCGCATTATCGTTAGGAGTAGAAGTCCCATCCTGACCGACAAAATCCCTGCCAGTAAATTTTTCAAGGGCAGCAATTTTTTTTGCATCAATGAATTCCCCTCTTGATCCTTCCTCGACGTTCTGCACTCCGGCCCATTCAATGATGATTTCCTCTAAAAGTGAATTCCTCCCGGCTAACGTCGATTCGTTGACGAATGATTCAACTAATTGCTTTAACTCCCCGCCTTCATCCATAGCCATGGTCTGGGACAAGGAGTGGACGACACCACCCACAAATACATCCGGTAATAGTCTAATATCAAGAGGTACTTCGACATGATTAATGGGAATGGAATCCTCCGGGTTAACATCCACTAAATAATCACCCATATCATGCACACTGCCATCTTCTTTTTCATATTGACCAAGTTGAATTTGAGTATTCCCGTAGCCATCTTCGACACTTACGTTCTCATAAGAGGTATCAAGAGACCGGATGCCAAGCTCGTCAAGAGTAAACGTCTCTCCTTCTTCAGCAGTACCATCCCGGTCTTTATCAATCCATACTCTCAAATCTGCAAAATGGTCATCGTGAAAATCCACTTTCCCATCTTTGTTCGTGTCAAATTCCTCCAGCGCCTCGAACCCGGTTGCGGCTAATCCGCCGTTTTGCAAAGGGGTCTGATCACCGAACAGCTCGGAGCCGTCTGTAAACTTCCCATCCCCGTCGCGATCATAGACCAACAAGCCGTCTCCATCACCAACCCAACCGGTCTCCTCTGCGTAGTCATCACCATCATGATCAAAGTTAGCACCAGCTTCTTTACTGATAGTATCCAACCCTTCTCCGTCAATATCCAATATAATCGGATCTTTTGGAGGTGGAGGTGCGGATCCCGCTTCATTGAATTGGTCATAAAACCGGTCAATTCCATGCGAACCGATGATGAACTCTTTAATCAAGTCCCATGACCAGTCTGCCCCTTCGACAGTAAGGTCTGCAAGAAGACCCAAGTAATCCCAGTTATTCACGTAATGAGATAGATCGTGTTCAAGTTCGAATTCAGGCACCTCGAAAGAACCTTCCAACTTAATTGTTTGTCCGATATGGTCACCAAATCCACCTACAAGCCAATCGTCTTCATCTACATAATTAGTGATGTCAAACTTGCCGGTCAATGCCTTGAATAAATCTGCTACATTAAAATCATTATGAACCGCATTATAATAAAGTTTATGCATTAGACCCGGTGCGTTGAATGTCACTCCAGAAGCGTCCTCATAGATCGTTGTGACATATTGTGCTATCGCACCGCCAAGTGAATGTCCAGTAAAGGTGACATCTCCTTCAGAAATGTCGTGTTCCTCCATCGTCGCCTTTATCCATTCTTCTGCGGATTTAAATTGGTTTACTTCCGGCGAATCAAGAGTTAACTCTAAATCTGCGTAAATGTCCCCTTTATAGTAATCCCCGCCAAAGAATTCCTGCGTACCCCTAAATGCAAAAACAACTTCCCCTGTATCACTATGCTTGAATGCAACTGCATCAAGACCAGTACCATCGTGAACAATCTCTATTTCTTCCCATGCCCTTAGTTCCGGATAAGTGGTAAAAAAAGCATCTA